>NZ_JANLNY010000006.1 GCF_025465995.1 Pseudomonas sp. 5P_3.1_Bac2
GGCGTTATTAACGCGGGCTACAGCTACAGCAATGATTATCAGCAGACCAGTCTCAGTGTGTCGGGCGGCATAGTCGCCCATGCCGGCGGGATAACGCTGAGCCAGCCCCTGCAAAACACCTTCGTCTTGGTCAATGCTAAAGGTGCCAAAGGTGTTCGCGTGGAAAACCAGCCAGGGGTGGCTGTTGATGGTGCCGGTTATGCCGTGATGACTTCGGCGACACCATACCGGCACAACCGCGTTGCGCTGCGTACCGAGGATATTGGCAGTGGCTTGGATATCCCTCTGGCCGCTAAAGATGTAGTGCCTACCCGGGGGGCCATTACCCGCGTCAACTTTGAAACGCACGTCGGCCAGAGTTTGTTAGTGCACAGCGAGATGGAGGGCAGCAGCGTCCCGCCATTAGGCGCGAACGTCTTCAATGCTGCCGGCATAAGCAGCGGTACCGTAGGCACCAATGGCGATATTTATGTCTCTGGGGTGGCTTCGGGCGAGCGCCTGTTGGTCAAGTGGGGGAGCGACGCCAGTGACAGTTGTTCACTGCTTGTGCCTGAGTTAGCGGCGACCGACGAGCAGTCCATGGGGTATCAAGAGCTCTCGCTGACCTGCGTGAAGCCATAGAGGAACAGATATGTTTTTTCGCACAAAGCATGCAGGGTTTGGATTGGCAGTCTGTTTGTTAGTAACGCTGGGGATGTTCTCGCAGAATAGTTATGCCTTGTCCTGCAAGCAGAATGGCAGTGTCCGCCAAGACATTGTGCTGGATCATGAGATCAAGGTCTCCACCGCCAACACGGCGCCAGGCGCATTGTTATGGCGTTCACCGACATTCACGTCGACGTTCCAGTGTGTGGACGATCGGCAAAAGCCCCAGGGCGAGAACGCTTACCTGTATTGGGACCCCAAAAGAAATCTGGCAGCCATCCACAACTCAATTGAAATTGGGGTGAACTATAAAAGTATCGATTACCGCCTCACCAGTGGTGTGCGCGAGGATGTAGGGCCCGGCACTGCCTGCCGCCCTATTGGTGGTGGATGTGCGTCGCCGGCCCGCCCGCTCAGCATTACGGTGTCTTATTCGGTGTATATCAAAGCCACCGGTAACCTGCCGCCCGCGGGCGGGCGGATCAATAACACTGGCAGCTACTCAGTGTTTCAAGTCGATGGTGTGGGTGGTCTCAACAATAACGCCAACCAAAACTTCAACACCTACATCTCCGGCCTTGGCAACATTCGCTTTATCTCCTGCAACCCTATCGTGACGGTGAGTGCCAACAATGGGCGGGTGGTCAACTTTGGCAGCATTCCTCGGCAGAACGCCGTAGTCGGCAAGATCGAAAAGCAAATTCCCTTTGCGGTTAGTGCTGATATGTCTGGCCCGGATAGCGGCCAAGATTGTCAGGGGCAAGTTCTAGAGGCTAGTTTCAGCTCGGTGAACCCGGTGCGCGACACCAACACCATCATGCCCACCAGTGACAGCGGCTTTGGTATTCAGCTGTCGCAACAAGACACGCCGGGCACTTACATCCCAATGAACACGCCGGTGAACATGGGCCTGATTAACGGCAGCAATGTCACCAAGAACTTCCTAGCCAGCTTGCGTTGGCTCAGTACCAGTCCTCGAGTGGGCCCGTTCACCGCGTCGGCCAATATCGATGTGACCTTTAAGTAGGTGTCTCTGCGTGCTGGTGGAATCTGCAGCTGTGGGTGATTGAGGTTGCAGTGGCGCCATTGCGCGGGCTTAGCCTGTGTTGCGTGGGGCTGCGGGATATTGGCTCTATGTCTGGCGGGCGGCGGGGCAGTGCATGGCCCGGCGATGTTTGCGGCGGTGGCAGCTCGATCGGGCTGTCGCTGAACAGGCAGGCTTACTCAATAGCGCTACAGGCGACTCTGATCCAGACAGTGGCCGCCAATAAAAAACCCCTTGAGGTGTTAGCGCTCAAGGGGTTTTGTGTGTTGCACGCCTGTTTAGACGTTAAAGCGGAAGTGCATCACGTCGCCGTCTTTGACGATGTATTCCTTACCTTCCAGGCGCCATTTACCGGCTTCTTTCGCGCCGGCTTCGCCTTTGTATTGGATGAAGTCGTTGTAGGCGATGACTTCGGCGCGGATAAAGCCTTTTTCGAAGTCGGTGTGAATCACGGCCGCCGATTGTGGCGCAGTGGCGCCGACTTTCACGGTCCAGGCGCGCACTTCTTTAACGCCGGCGGTGAAGTAGGTTTGCAGGTTGAGCAGCTCGTAACCGGCGCGGATTACGCGGTTCAAACCTGGCTCTTCGAGGCCCAGGGCTTCGAGGAACATGTCTTTTTCTTCGCCTTCGTCGAGCTCGGCGATCTCCGCTTCGATCTTGTTGCACACCGGCACCACTGGCGCACCCTCGGCGTCGGCGATGGCCTGGACGATGTCCAGCAGCGGGTTATTTTCAAAGCCGTCTTCGGCGACGTTAGCGATGTACATCACCGGCTTACTGGTCAGCAGGTGGAAACCGCGCACCAGTTGCTTCTCGTCATCGCCGAGGCTCTTCATCAAGGTGCGCGCAGGCTTGCCTTCAGTGAAGTGGGGGATGAGTTTTTCCAGCAGGTTCTTCTGCGCCACGGCTTCTTTGTCACCGCCTTTGGCGTTACGGGTAACCTTTTGCAGTTGCTTCTCGCAGCTGTCGAGGTCAGCGAAGATCAGCTCCAGATCGATGATCTCGATGTCGCGCTTAGGGTCGACGCTGTTGGCTACGTGGATCACGTTATCGTCTTGGAAGCAGCGCACCACGTGGGCGATGGCATCGGTCTCGCGGATGTTGGCGAGGAACTTGTTGCCCAGGCCTTCACCTTTGGAGGCGCCTTCAACCAGGCCGGCGATGTCGACGAACTCCATGGTGGTCGGCAGTACACGTTCAGGTTTAACGATCTCAGCCAGAGCGTCCAGGCGAGCGTCGGGCATCGGCACGATGCCGCTGTTCGGCTCAATGGTGCAGAACGGGAAGTTCTCAGCCGCGATCCCCGACTTAGTGAGGGCGTTGAACAGGGTGGACTTGCCGACGTTGGGCAGGCCGACGATGCCACAGTTAAATCCCATGATATTTCCCTCGAGGATAGCGCTAAGAATTAAGAAGTAGCTTTTTGGCTGTGCAGTTTGTGCATGGCTTTGGACCAGTCACCGGCAAGGATTTGCGGCAGGCAGTCCATGGCGAAATCAATGCTCTGCTCCAGCAGGTCTTGCTCGCTACGTGGCGCACGGCCCAGCACGAAGTTGCTGACCATGCTGCTGTGCCCGGGATGGCCAATGCCAAGCCGCAGGCGGTGAAAATTATTTTGATTGCCGAGTTGCGCAATGATGTCGCGCAGCCCGTTATGTCCGCCGTGCCCGCCACCCTGTTTGAGTTTGGCGATGCCGGGCGGCATATCGAGTTCGTCGTGCGCCACCAGAATCGCCTCCGGAGTGATCCGGAAAAAATTCGCCAACGCCGCTACGGCCTGGCCGCTGCGATTCATAAAGGTGGTGGGGATGAGCAGACGAACATCACGGCCTTGATGGCTGAACTTGCCTACCAGGCCAAAATACTTTTTGTCGAGACTCAGGTTGACGCCTTGGCTGGCGGCTAAGCGCTCAACAAAAAGGGCCCCCGCGTTATGCCGGGTCTGGTCGTATTCCGGTCCTGGATTACCCAAGCCAACGATCAGTTGTACGGCAGTCATGTCGGGAGCCCTTCTGTGGAAATCGCCTAGTCTAGCAAGACTAGGCTGGTTTCCGCTGCTGCGAGAATTACTCGGCAGCACCTTCCTCTTTAACGCGCGAGGCGTGGATGTTAGCCACGGCCAGGTCGTTACCGTGAGCCAGAGCAACCAGCTCAACGCCTTTCGGCAGTTTCAGGTTGCTCAGGTGAACGATGTGACCGACTTCAACGGCAGCCATGTCGACTTCGATGAACTCAGGCAGATCTTTCGGCAGGCAGGAAACTTCAACTTCAGCCACAACGTGGGAGATCTCGCCACCTTGTTGTTTCACGCCAACTGCAGTTTCTTCGTTGATGAAGTGCAGAGGAACGTGGGCAGTCAGTTTCTGGCCAGCGACAACGCGAACGAAGTCAGCGTGCAGAACGAAACCTTTCGATGGGTGACGTTGCAGTGCTTTGATCAGAACGTTTTCAGCTTTGCCAGCTACGTTCAGGCTCAGTACGTGGCTGAAGGAAGCTTCGTTTTCCAGCAGCTTGGCAAAATCTTTGGCAACCAGGCTGATGGATTGTGGAGCGGCTTCGCCACCGTAAACTACGGCAGGAACCAGGGCTACGTTACGACGCAGGCGGCGGCTCGCACCTTTCCCCAGGTCGGAACGGATTTCGGCGTTCAGGGTAAATTCAGTCATTGTATTTCTCCAAAATAACCAAACCGTCCGTTACGCTTGCGACCAGCGACGGGACGGTTGGGTAGGGTGCCAAGCCATTAGGGCTGGGCATTGACGGTCAGTGGGTGGACGCCTTAGCGGAACATCGCACTGATCGATTCTTCGTTGCTGATGCGGCGTACCGCTTCAGCGACCACCGGGGCGATATCCAGTTGACGGATACGACCACAGGCTTGTGCTGCTGCCGACAGCGGGATGGTGTTAGTCACCACCAGCTCGTCGAGTACCGATTTTTCCAGGTTCTCAATGGCACGGCCGGACAGTACCGGGTGCGTGGCATAGGCGAGAACTTTGGTGGCACCGTGTTCTTTCAGGGCCTTGGCTGCGTGGCACAGGGTGCCGGCAGTGTCGACCATGTCGTCAACCAGCACGCAAGTGCGGCCTTCAACATCACCGATGATGTGCATCACTTCGGAGTGGTTAGCCTTCTCACGACGTTTGTCGATGATGGCCAGGTCAACGCCGAGGGATTTAGCTACGGCACGGGCGCGAACAACACCGCCGATGTCCGGAGACACGATCATCAGGTTTTCAAAGCGCTGGTCTTCGATATCGTCCACCAGAACTGGGGAGCCGTAGATGTTATCCACTGGAATATCGAAGAAGCCTTGGATCTGATCCGCGTGCAGGTCGACGGTCAGAACCCGGTCGATGCCTACGTTAGCGAGCATGTCAGCCACGACTTTGGCACTGATTGCCACGCGCGCAGAACGCGGACGGCGATCCTGGCGGGCATAACCAAAGTAGGGGATAACAGCAGTAATTCGAGTCGCTGAGGAGCGGCGGAAGGCATCTGCCATCACGACCAATTCCATCAGGTTGTCATTGGTTGGCGCGCACGTTGGTTGAATCAGGAACACGTCTTTACCGCGGACGTTTTCGTTGATTTCAATCATGATCTCGCCGTCGGAGAATTTGCCTACAGAGGCATCACCGAGGGGAATGTGCAGCTGACGTACGATACGTCGCGCCAGATCGGGGTTAGCGTTCCCCGTAAAGACCATCATCTTGGACACGCGCAGTACCTGCCGGCTGAGGGTATACCTGGATGAGTATAGAAAATGGCAGGGGCGGCTGGATTCGAACCAACGCATGGCAGGATCAAAACCTGCTGCCTTACCGCTTGGCGACGCCCCTGTATCCGGTGTTTTTAATACGCTTTGTGTTGTGTCCGCTCCAGGACGGAATGGCAGGGGCGGCTGGATTCGAACCAACGCATGGCAGGATCAAAACCTGCTGCCTTACCGCTTGGCGACGCCCCTACTTACAACCCGTACAACGTATTACTTCCTGCCCAACTCTTCGAGCTTTCGGTGCAACATCGAGATGTTACGTCCTTGAGCTATAAAGCTTGGCAAAGTGCCTGGAAGTTGGCGGCGAACTCTATCAGCTTCAACCTCGTTTGGGAAGCTCCCAAACACACAAGATCCAGTGCCGGTTAATCTTGTTGGAACAAATTTGTTCATCAAGATCAAAGCGTTACGAACTTCTGGATAACGCTTCTCTACCACCGGCTGACAGTCATTACGACCGCCCCCCTCAGGAAGGCTGCGAACTTTAATGGGCGGGCTATCCCGTGTCAACTCCGCATCAGAGAAAATTTCTGCTGTGCTAACAAGTACTTGCGGAATCGCAACGAGAAACCAGGGCTCGCTCAGAGTCACTGGTTGGAGTTTTTCCCCGACACCTTCAGCAAAGGCGGCGCGTCCACGCACGAACACCGGCACGTCCGCGCCTAGGCGCAGGCCAAGCTCAGCCAGTTGATCTTCGTCGCAGTGCAGTTGCCACAAATGTTTCAGGCCGAGCAATGTGGTCGCTGCATCGGAGCTGCCGCCACCAATGCCGCCGCCCATCGGTAAGCGTTTATCCAGCCAGATATCCGCGCCCAGTGGGCACTGACTGTGTTGTTGCAGCAGGCGCGCGGCCCGCACGATCAAATTGCTGTCGTGGGGGACGCCGTCGACAGGGCTGTGCAAACGAATTTCGCCGTCGTCACGCAAGGCAAAGCCGAGCTCGTCGGCGAAGTCGAGAAACTGAAACAGGGTTTGCAGCTCGTGATAACCGTCGGCGCGCCGCCCCAAAATGTGCAGCATCAAATTCAGCTTGGCCGGTGCCGGCAAGCGCAGCGTGGCTGCGCTAGGAATCGCGGGGGTACTCATTGGCCGAGCTGGCGCGGCTGCCAGTCCTTGATCACCAGGGTGATTTGCAAATCTTCACCACTGACTTTAAGGCGCTCTGGCAGCCAGTAGCCGTTTTGCTCGGTATAGCTCAGGTATTCGATTTGCCAGCCATCTTGGCTAAGGCCTGCGAGGCGGCTGTGACTGTCGAGATTGAGGCGGCTCTTGCTGTCAGGCGAGGGCAGGCCGCGAATCCACCAGAGCAGGTGCGAGACCGGCAGGTTGAGGTGCAGTTGTTCGTGCAGCAGTTGTTCCGGCGACTGCGCTTCGTAGCGTCCTTGGTTGGCCACTTCCAGCGTGATCTTGCCGGGGTGGCCCATCAGGCGTGCGGCGCCACGGCCCAGTGGGCCAGACAGGCGGATATCGTAGTAGTCCTGGCGCTGCAGCCAAAACAGGGTGCCGCTGCCGGAGTCTTGCGGCGCGCGAATGCCTACTTTGCCGTTGATTTGCCAGGCATCCAGTTTACTCAATTGCGCCTTGTGCTCCTTCCAGGTCTGGCTGTTGCCTTGGCCTTCCAGGGATTCATGGGTGCCAAAGCCGGCGCAACCAGCGAGGGTGGCCAGCAGGCCGCAGAGGATGAGGTGACGTAGGTACTTCAAGGCTTATCGGTTCCTGTCAGGCGTAGCAGGGTGTTACGCAAAATATCGTTATCGGGGTCTTGCTTGTAGGCGTCCGCCAGCAATTGCCGGGCTTCGTTCTGTTTACCTTGGGCCCACAGCACTTCGCCCAAGTGTGCGGCAATTTCCGCGTCGGGCATTTGTGTGAGGGCGCGGCGCAGCCAGGTTTCCGCTTCGGCCAAGTTGCCCAGGCGGAAGTTAATCCAGCCGAGGCTGTCGAGGACGGCCGGGTCTTGCGGGTTAAGCTGGTGGGCCTGGTCGATTAAGCGCTTGGCTTCGTCATAGCGTGTGGTGCGATCCGCCAAGGTGTAACCGAGGGCGTTGAGGGCCATGGCATTATCAGGCTCGCGCTCAAGAATAAAGCGCAGGTCTTTTTCCAGCAGCGGTAAGTCGTCGCGCTTTTCCGCCAGCATGGCGCGGCTGTAGAGCAGGTTGAGGTCTTCTGGGTAAGCCTGTAGGGCTTGCTGCAAAACATTCCAGGCGCGCTCAGGTTGCTCGTTACGCGACCAGGCATCAGCCTCGATCAGGTACAGCTGGATGGTGTAATCCGGCTGATCCAGACGCGCTTGCTTGAGTTGGGCGGCTGCTTCATCGGCACGCTGATGCTCAAACAACAGTTCGGTGCGGCGCGATTGTGCAGGCAGGTATTCGTTGCCGGGGCCGACCAGGGCAAACTCGGCGAGTGCCTTGGGCAGGTCGTTGAGCTCTTCGTAAGCGCGGGCCAGGTTGTAATGTGCGGCATCGACGTGGGCGCCGCGCTCAACCAGTTCGTTGAGGTAGACGATGGCTTCTTTCCACGCTTCGCCCTCCAGGCACACCAGCGCCAAGGAGAAACGCAGGTCGTCGTCTTCCGGATTTTGCTGGAGCAGGGCGGTGAACTCGCGCTTGGCTTCGTCGATATGGTCTTCGCTGACCAGCATGCGCGCATAGCTCAGGCGCAGGCGGCGTTCATCCGGGTTCTGCTTGATGCTTTGTTTCAGCAGGGCGAGGGCTTCATCACTGCGCTCAAAGCCTTGCAGAAGGCGCGCGTGAAGCAGGATCGCCGCGACCGGGCGATCATTGCTGGACTGCTGTTCCAGCAGGGCCAGGGCTTGTTCAGGTTGATTGTTCTGTTGCAGTAACAGGGCCTTGCCGAATTGCAGTTGGCTGTTGTCCGGGTACTTCACCAGCAGCCGGTCGAAGCTTTGCAGCAGGCCGGCACGGGTGTCCGGGTCGCTTTCAGCGGCAGATAGCGCGAGGAAATCGAAATGGGTGTCGCCTTGGTGGCGCAGGACTTTCTCCATGAACACCATGGATTCGTCGTAGCGTCCGGCGCGGGCCAGCTGCACGGCGGCGGCGCGCTGCGCGTCGATGTTATCCGGGGCGCTTTTGGCCCATTGCAGGCCCGTCTCCAGCGCAGCTTGGTCGGCGCCTAAGTACTCGGCAATACGAAAGCCGCGCTCGGCGACACCGGCATCACCGGTGAGCAAGGCTTGCTCGGTGTAGTTGTCGAGGGCGAGGTCGAAGCGGTTGCGTTGGCCGGCCAGTTCGGCGCTGAGCAGGGCGTACAGCGTGGCCTCGCTAAACGGGCGGTACAGCTGCGGCTGGGCCGTGGCGCTGGTAACGCTGGGGTCTTCCACCGGCGGTTTGCCATCCGGGGAGGAGGGTGCAAGGGTCTGACAGCCACTTAACAAAGCAGCAGCAGTCAGCAACGCGAGAGTTCTATTCATGGGGAGAGTTATGTGGCCAACCTGCGGTTTGGGCATCATGACACAAGCCGTTGGGCAAGCCCATGGGGTGCCATTCATGGTGGATCGGATAAAACTGTCTATTAGGACAATAGGCAGGAGGAGTTGTTCTCGCACGGCCGAAGTAGGAGAATTGCGCGCTTCCTACAGACTCTCAGCGACCACGCATGGCCTTTATTGCTCTCGGTATCAACCATAAGACCGCTTCGGTAGACGTGCGCGAGCGCGTGGCCTTTACACCCGAGCAATTGGTTGAAGCGTTGCGCCAGCTGTGCCGCAGCACCAGCAGTCGTGAGGCGGCGATCCTCTCGACCTGCAACCGCAGCGAGCTGTATCTGGAGCAGGATCAACTCAGCGTCGATGAAGTGCTTGCCTGGTTGGCCGACTATCATCATCTGAGCCTCGAAGAATTGCGCGCCTGCGCCTATATCCATGCTGATGACGAAGCCGTGCGGCATATGATGCGCGTCGCCTCGGGCCTGGATTCCATGGTGCTGGGCGAGCCGCAGATTCTCGGTCAGATGAAGTCGGCCTTTGCCGTGGCCCGTGAGGCCGGCACCTTAGGGCCGTTATTGGGACGCTTATTTCAGGCGACCTTTAGCACGGCGAAAACCGTGCGTACCGACACCGCCATCGGTGAGAACCCGGTCTCGGTGGCTTTTGCGGCGGTCAGCCTGGCTAAGCAAATCTTCTCCGACCTCAATCGCAGCCAGGCGCTGCTGATCGGCGCCGGTGAAACCATCAGCCTGGTGGCGCGGCATCTGCACGACCAAGGCATCAAGCGCATCGTGGTGGCGAACCGCACCTTGGAGCGCGCCAGTAATCTGGCTGAACAATTTGGCGCCCACGCCGTGCTGCTGGCCGATATTCCCGCCGAGTTGGTCAACAGCGATATCGTCATCAGCTCCACCGCCAGTCAGTTGCCGATTCTCGGCAAGGGCGCGGTAGAGCGCGCGCTGAAACAGCGCAAGCACAAGCCGATCTTTATGGTCGACATCGCCGTGCCTCGCGACATCGAGCCGGAAGTCGGCGAGCTGGATGATGTGTATCTGTATACCGTCGATGACCTGCATGAGGTCATCGAAGAAAACCTCAAAAGTCGCCAGGGGGCTGCCTTAGCCGCGGAAGAGCTGGTCAGCGCCGGTGCCCAGGACTTTATGCAGCGCCTGCGCGAGCTGGCGGCAGTGGATGTGCTCAAGGCCTATCGGCAACAGGCCGAGCGCCTGCGTGACGAAGAGCTGCAAAAGGCTCAGCGCCTGCTGGCCAACGGCAGCAGTGCCGATGAGGTGTTGGCGCAACTGGCCCGTGGCCTGACCAATAAACTGCTGCATGCACCCAGCGTGCAGTTGAAGAAATTTTCTGCCGCCGGGCGCTTCGATGCGCTGGGCGTCGCTCAAGAACTGTTTGCCCTCGATGAGGGCGCCTCGCTCAGCGCGATTAATAAATCCAGCGCTCAATAAGTAAAGGTCTGCAATGAAAGCGTCACTGATTAAAAAACTCGACCTGTTGCAGGATCGGTTCGAAGAGCTGACTGCGCTGCTTGGCGATGCCGAGGTGATTAGCAATCAGACCCAATTCCGCGCCTATTCCAAGGAGTACGCGGAAATTGAACCAGTCAATCAGGCCTTTGCTGCGCTACGTAAGGTGCAAGCCGATTTAGCTGGCGCCCAGGAAATGCTCAAAGACAGCGACCCTGATTTGCGCGAAATGGCGGAAGAAGAAGTGGCCAGCGCCAAGGAACAGTTGGTTGAGCTGGAAGCCACTTTGCAGCGCATGCTGCTGCCTAAAGACCCTAACGATGGCCGCAACGTGTTCCTCGAAGTCCGCGCCGGCACTGGCGGTGACGAGGCGGCGATTTTCTCCGGCGACCTGTTCCGCATGTATTCGCGCTACGCCGAGAAGCAAGGCTGGCGCGTCGAAGTGCTGTCGGCCAGCGAAGGCGAGCACGGCGGCTATAAAGAAGTGATTGCCCGGGTTGAAGGCGACAACGTCTACGGCAAGCTCAAATTCGAGTCCGGCGCCCACCGTGTGCAGCGTGTGCCGGAAACCGAATCCCAAGGCCGCATCCACACCTCGGCGTGCACCGTGGCGGTATTGCCTGAGCCCGATGAGCAGATGGCCATTGATATCAACCCGGCGGATCTGCGCGTGGACACCTACCGTTCCTCCGGCGCGGGTGGCCAGCACGTTAACACCACCGATTCGGCGATCCGTATCACCCACATTCCCACCGGCACTGTGGTCGAATGTCAGGAAGAGCGCTCGCAGCATAAGAACCGCGCTAAGGCCATGGCCTGGCTGGCGGCTAAGCTCAAAGACCAGCAGGAAGCCGCCGCGCACAAAGAAATTTCTGACTCGCGCAAATTGCTGGTCGGCTCCGGTGATCGTTCCGAGCGCATCCGTACCTATAACTTCCCCCAGGGGCGGGTGACCGATCACCGCATCAACCTGACCTTGTATTCGCTCAACGAAGTGATTGCCGGTGGCGTCGAGGCTGTCATCGAGCCGTTGTTGGTGGAATATCAGGCCGATCAGTTGGCCGCGCTCGGCGACTAAACTCGCCTGCATCATTAAGGGATCGCCGAGTTATGCGCAGCATCGAGGATTTGCTCGCCCACACAGAGTTGGCCGACTCGCCCAGCGCGCGCTTGGATGTCGAGCTGCTGTTGGCCGATGCCTTGGGCAAGCCGCGCAGCTACCTGCACACCTGGCCTGAGCGCGAGCTGGAGGATGCTCAGTTAGCCCAATTCACAGCGGCCATCGAGCGTCGCCGGGCAGGCGAGCCGGTGGCCTATATCCTCGGCCAGCAAGGCTTTTGGAGCCTGCAGCTGGAAGTGGCGACGCACACCTTGATCCCCCGTCCCGATACCGAACTGCTGGTGGAGGCCGCTCTCGCGCTGCTGCCGGCCACACCGGCGCAGGTTTTGGATTTAGGCACTGGCACGGGGGCGATTGCCTTGGCTTTGGCCAGCGAGCGTCCGGCTTGGCAAGTGACCGGGGTGGATCGGGTCAGCGAGGCGGTGCAGCTCGCGCAGCGCAATGGCCAGCGTCTGCAACTGGCCAATGCGCGCTTTGTGACGAGTCATTGGTTCAGTGAACTGAGCGGCCAGCGCTACGCCCTGATCGTCAGCAACCCGCCGTATATCGCCGCCGATGACCAGCACTTGGGTCAGGGTGACGTGCGTTTTGAGCCCAGCAGTGCGCTGGTGGCTGGTGCCGATGGCCTGGACGACATCCGCCTGATCATCGCCCAAGCCCCTGAGTTTCTAAGCCCCGGCGGCTGGCTGCTGCTGGAGCATGGTTTTGATCAAGCGGCGGCGGTGCGCGACTTGCTCCGTGCCCGTGGCTTTGTACAGGTGGCCAGTCAGCGCGATCTCGGCGGCCATGAGCGGATCAGCCTAGGACAGTTTGCCCATGCTTAATGCAACCCACTTAAGTGACGAAGAACTGCTGCGTTACAGCCGGCAGATTCTGCTGCAACAGGTGGATATCGACGGCCAGCTACGTTTGAAGAACAGCCGCGTGCTGATCGTCGGGCTCGGCGGATTGGGTTCGCCGGTGGCGTTGTACCTGGCCGCAGCGGGGATAGGCGAGCTGCATCTGGCCGACTTCGATACGGTCGATCTGAGCAACCTGCAGCGCCAAGTTATCCACGACAGCGCCAGTATTGGCCTGAGTAAATTGGACTCAGCGCGTCAGCGCTTGCTGGCGCTAAACCCGGCGCTGCAAATCGTCGGTCATGGTCAAGGCTTAGATGCGGACTCCTTAGGCGTGGCCGTGGCTGCGGTGGATCTGGTGCTGGATTGCTCGGATAACTTCAGCACCCGTGAGGCCGTGAATGCGGCCTGTGTGCAGGCGCAGGTGCCGTTGGTCAGTGGTGCGGCGATCCGCCTAGAAGGCCAGCTGTCGGTGTTCGATCCACGGCGCGCCGACAGCCCTTGTTATCACTGCCTGTATGGTCACGGCAGCGAGGCTGAGCTGACCTGTAGCGAAGCCGGTGTGGTGGGCCCGCTGGTGGGGCTGGTCGGCAGTCTGCAAGCGCTGGAGGCCCTGAAGCTGCTGGCCGGCTTCGGTGAGCCGCTGGTGGGGCGTTTGCTGCTGATCGATGCCTTGAGCACGCGTTTTCGCGAATTACGGGTCAAGCGTGATCCGGGATGCGTCGTCTGCGGGAGCCACCATGGCCTCTAACGCGCCCATTGGGGTGTTTGATTCCGGCGTTGGCGGGTTGTCGGTGCTGCGCGAAATCCGCGCGCTGCTGCCCCATGAGTCGCTGCTGTATGTGGCCGACAGCGGTCACGTGCCCTATGGCGAAAAGAGCCCGGAATTTATCCGCGAGCGCTGTGGCTTTTTAGCTGAGTTTCTCTTGAAGCAAGGTGCCAAGGCACTGGTGGTGGCGTGCAACACCGCCACCGTGGCCGGCGTGGCGCAACTGCGCGAGCTGTATCCGCAGGTGCCGGTGGTGGGCATGGAACCGGCGGTTAAGCCGGCAGCGGCAGCCACTCGCAGTGGCGTGGTGGGGGTGCTGGCCACCACCGGCACATTAAAAAGTGCCAAGTTTGCCGCTTTATTGGATCGCTTTGCCCACGATGTGCGGGTGGTCACCCAGCCTTGTCCGGGCTTGGTTGAGCGTATTGAGGCCGGCGATTTAAGCAGTGCGGCGACCCGTGACTTGCTGCAAGGCTTTGTCGCGCCGCTGCTGGCCGAAGGCTGCGATACCTTGATCCTCGGCTGTACCCATTACCCCTTTATCAAGCCTTTACTGAGCAGCCTGGTGCCACCGTCGATCCAACTGATCGATACCGGCGCCGCCGTGGCGCGACAGGTGCAACGCCTGTTGGCGGCAGGGGATCTGCTGAGTAGCGGGCCTGCGGCTGCCACCGCTTTTTGGTCCAGCGCCGCGCCGTTAAATATGCAGGCCGTGATGCCGGCGCTGTGGGGGCAAACCGCCCCAGTTAAGGCCTTGCTGCGCTAGCGCAGCCCTGGCAAATCTCGTCAATCCTGTTGGTTTTACTGCTGGCCAGTGGCGATTCGCTGCTCGGGCCCAGGCTGAATTATAGGTTTGGATTTGTTCTGTTAGTCAGGCGAATAGGAGAAATCTAAGGTTTTTACCTGTGTAAATAAGACAGTTTTCGGGCATATCCTGACAATGCTAATTCTTTTGTTTGAATGTAGGGCATGGATTTGTGCGGTTGTGGTGCTATATTTTTTAGCGGCTGAGCCGGTCAACTCCGGCAAACGTGCAGAGAGCAATTGATAACAGGTAAAGGGATATTTGCCATGATTAAAGTCTTCACTCTGGCGGGACTTGCTGCATTAGCTTTAGGCCAAGCCAGCGCGGCCCATGCGTTGGATCTGAGTTTAGATATTGGTCAAACCGGTGATTCCACCATGACCTATCGACTGGGCACTCAATTCGATTTCAACCGCACTTGGTTCAATAGCCGTGTCGGTCACCTCAGCGGTTACTGGGACGCTGCTTACACCTACTGGGATGGCGATGACACCGCGAGCAATCACAGCCTGTCGTTAAGCCCGGTGTTCGTTTATGAATTTGCCGGTGAAACGGTCAAACCTTATATCGAGGCGGGGATCGGCGTAGCCGCCTTCTCCAGCACGGAGCTTGAGTCCAATAAGCTCGGCTCGTCCTTCCAGTTTGAAGATCGCATCGGTCTGGGCCTGCGCTTTAATGGCCAGGAGATAGGCGTGCGCGCCATGCACTATTCCAACGCCGGGATCAAAGAGCCGAACGACGGGGTGGAAAGCTACACCCTGCATTACCGCATCAAGTTCTAGGCAGCCAAGCTGTAGGCGGCAGAAAAACCGGGTTTAGCCCGGTTTTTTTAGGCGTGCAGTTTTAGCGGTAAATAGTCGTGAGGTTGCTGCGTTCTTGCAGGCACTCTTCTGACGCTTCGGCAAACTCACGGCAAATCAGCGGACGTTGGGCGTAGATGGTGCAGCGCATGCTGTCGCGATCCAGCGCCGCACACCAGCCATCATCCAAGCGCAGCATCACTTCACCGCCCCATTGATCGGTATCGATAAAGCGCGGCGGCACGCCGGTGTCGCTGATCAACAGCACTTCCAGCTGACAACAACAGGCGGCGCAGTTGCTGCAGCTGACGGCGGGTTCGGCGGGCAGTTGGAGGTGGGGAATGCTTGAGCTCATGGCGCACAGTGTACGTCATGGCGCAGCCCGACAGTTTGCACTACGCCGCAAGTGACGTTGAGGTCCGCGCCGCAGGTATTAGTCTCTGGGTAGATGCTTGAGGCTTTTAAACGCCGCGAGGGCGCGCTGCCGGCTCTCTGCCAAGTCGACCATCGGCGCGGGATATTCGCCACGCTCCTTGCTTGCCGCCAGCAGCTTGGGGTTATGCAACACCTTGGGTGGCAGGTGCGCTAACTCGGGCAGCCAGTGCTTGATGAATTTGCCTTGCGGGTCGAATTTTTGCGCCTGGCTAAAAGGGTTGAAAATCCGGAAATAAGGCACCGAATCAGTGCCGGTGGACGCGCTCCACTGCCAACCGCCGTTATTGGCGGCGAAGTCGCCGTCGATCAAATGACGCATAAAAAAGCGTTCGCCTTCGCGCCAGTTGAGCAGCAGGTTTTTCGTCAGAAACATCGCTACGACCATGCGCAGGCGGTTGTGCATCCAGCCGCAAGCGAGCAATTGGCGTATCGCTGCATCCACCAACGGCACACCGGTGCGGCCCTGTTGCCAGGCCAGTAGCTCGTCCGGGGCATGGCGCCAGGGCAGGGCCTCGGTTTCCGGGCGAAAGGCGCGCTGCATCGACAGGCGTGGGTAGCCAACCAGGATGTGTTGATAAAACTCACGCCACAGCAGCTCGTTGAGCCAAGTGCTAACGCCTTCATTGCCGCTGGCGAATTCCCCTTGGTTGGCGCGCAGAGCGGCGTGCAGACATTGCCGTGGCGACAGCACGCCAGCGGCTAAATAGACGCCGAGTTGGCTAGTGCCGGCCACGGCCGGGTGGTCGCGTTGCTCGGCGTAGTGATCAATGGAGCTGGCGCAAAAATCCTCTAAGCGCGCCTGCGCCTGCTCTTCACCTGCCGGCCAGAGTACGCGAATGCGCTGATTGCTAAAGCTGAAGCCGGCGACCTGTTCAGGTACGGCATCGCTGCTGATGCCAGTGCTGGTTTGCCGCGCAGGCTGGGCGAGCACTGCCGGCAGGCTCAGTTGCAGGCGTTGCTGACAGGCTTTACGAAACTGCCCGTAAACCTGAAAGAAACCGCCGCTCTTGGTCAAAATCGTACCGGGGGCAAACAGCACGGCATCCAGATAAGAGTGAGCGCTGATGCCCTGCGCTTGCAAGGCCGCGACCACGCTCTGGTCGCGGCGCTGCTCATTGAGTGGGTACTGCTGGTTGAAATGCAGCGCCGTCACCGCGTACTGCTGACAGACTTGGCTGAGCACTGCGGCACAGCCTGCGTAATCATCCACCTGGCGAATCAGCAGCGGTATGTTGAGGCTCGCCAGTTGTGTGCTGAGCAGGCGCAAGTTACGCAGCCAAAAATCCACCTTGGCCGGCGCCTCATCGTGCTGACGCCACTGCCCGGCCGTGATCAGGTAGATCGCCAGCGCCGGGCCGCTGGCCACTGCGGCGTGCAGGGCGCTGTTGTCGTGCAGGCGCAGGTCGTGACGTAGCCAAAGCAGTTGCATGGGGCTTCCTAAATGAAGGCGAGTGCCATGCAGTTTATCCGCAAGTGAGGATTGGGGGCTGCACTGCGCCGCGCAGTGGCTGTCGGACAGTTATAGTAAGGGCCTAATTGACCTGATTGATTTTCATCTACAGCCTAAGACCAGTCGGCTCCTTATAATGCCGCCCCATTAGCTGTTACCCATATGTTTAGGCCCGGTGCTTTGCCGGGTCGCCATTTGTTAGGACCTGCCATGACCGATCATGCGCTGTTGCTGGTAAACCTCGGCTCGCCGGACTCGACTTCGGTGGCGGACGTGCGCCGTTACCTCAATCAGTTTTTGATGGATCCCTATGTGATCGATCTGCCGTGGCCGGTGCGGCGTCTGTTGGTTTCGCTGATCCTGATTAAACGTCCAGCTGCCTCGGCCCATGCCTACGCCTCGATCTGGTGGGACGAGGGCTCGCCGCTGGTGGTGCTCAGCCGGCGCCTGCAACAGGCCATGCGCGCTACTTGGTCGCACGGTCCGGTGGAGCTGGCCATGCGTTACGGCCAACCGTCGATTGAAAGCACCCTGAAGCGTTTAGCCGGACAAGGCATTCGCCGGGTGACGTTGGCGCCGTTGTATCCGCAGTTTGCCGACAGCACGGTGACCACCGTGGTGCAGGAGGCCAAACGCGTGGTGGCGCAGCATCAGCTGGATATTCAGTTCAGCACCTTGGCGCCGTTCTACGACCAGCCGGTGTACCTCGACGCCTTGGTGGCAAGCGCCAAGTCCTATCTGCAACAGGATTTCGATCATTTGCTGCTGAGCTTCCACGGTATCCCCGAGAGCCACATTCGCAAGCTGGTCGACCCCATTGATCCGCAGCACGACCTCACCGCCAGCAGCAGTGTCGGGGTCAGCCCGCAGGTGCTGGAGAAGTGTTACCGCAGCCAATGCCTGCGCACTGCCGAGCAGTTTGCCGCGCGCATGGGCCTGCGCCCTGAGCAGTGGTCGGTGGCGTTTCAGTCGCGCTTGGGCAAGGCCAAGTGGATCGAACCCTACACCGATGCAACCCTCGATACCTTGGCCAAGCAAGGGGTGAAGAAGCTGCTGGTGATGTGCCCGGCGTTCGTGGCCGACTGCATCGAAACCTTGGAAGAAATCGGTATTCGCGGCCAAGAGCAGTTTGTCGAGGCCGGTGGCGAGAGCTTGCAGCTGGTGCCTTGTGTCAATGACCATCCTGAGTGGGTCACGGCCTTGACCCAGTTGTGTGAGCGCGCGGAATAAGCCCGTTGAGCGCGCCTGTCACTCCAAAGAGTGAATGGCGCGCGCGGCGCTGATAGTCCCTGTGGGCGATACTCAGCGCCCAGCGTCTGCGCCTAAGCTGGGCGTTCCCTAAATGTCGTGCGCCGCGGTTGCGGTGTCGAGGAACTGCCAGTGCTCAAGCAAAATAATAATTATCCCTCCAGCTCACGGGCTTGGATAACAGTGGCCATTTTGATGGTGGCCTACGTGCTGTCCTTTATCGACCGGCAAATTCTTAACTTGCTGGTGGGGCCAATTCGCCGCGACCTGATGATCAGCGACACGCAAATGAGCTTGCTGATGGGCCTGTCGTTCGCGCTGTTTTACACCATCTGCGGCATCCCGCTGGGACGCTTGGCCGACACTAAAAGTCGTCGCGGCCTGATTGCCATCGGCGTTTTATTTTGGAGTGCGGCGACCGCCGCCTGCGGTATGGCCAAGCTGTATTGGCAGTTTTTAATCTGTCGGATCGGCGTAGGCGTAGGCGAGGCGGCGTTGTCGCCGGCGGCGTATTCGCTGATCGCCGATAGCTTCCCGGCTGAACGCCGCGCCACGGCCATTAGCGTGTATTCGATGGGCGTTTACCTGGGCTCGGGCATCGCCTTCTTACTCGGCGGTTTGGTGATTCAGTTCGCTTCGGCTCAAGGCAATGTGCTGTTGCCGGTATTCGGCGAAGTGCGTCCGTGGCAGTTGATCTTCCTGATTTTGGGCGGTGCTGGCGTGCTCTTCACCTTGCTCATGCTTGCCGTCAGAGAGCCCGCACGGCGTGGCGTTGGGGCAGGGGTGGCGGTGCCTCTGGCAGAAGTTGGCCGCTACATTCGCGCTAATCGGCGCACCGTGCTGTGCCATAACGTCGGTTTCGCCGGTTTGTCTTTTGCGGGTTACGGCAGTGCGGCCTGGGTGCCCACGTTCTTTGTCCGTACCTATGGCTGGGATGCCGGCCAGGTGGGGATCGTTTACGGCAGCATCGTGGCCGTATTTGGTTGCCTAGGGATTGTTTTCGGTGGCCGTTTGGCTGACTGGATGACCAAGCGTGGCAGTGCCGATGCCAACATGCGCGTAGGTCTGTATGCCGCCTTGGGGGCATTGCCTAGCGTCGCGGCCTTCCCGCTGATGGATAACGCCGTATGGGCCGCCGCCTTGCTGGCTCCGACTGTGTTTTTCCTGAGCATGCCGTTTGGCGTGGCGCCTGCGGCCATCCAAGACATCATGCCCAACTCCATGCGCGGTCAAGCATCGGCCATCTACCTGTTTGTGATTACCTTGCTCGGCCTTGGCATTGGCCCTACGGCGGTGGCGCTGGTGACGGACTATGTGTTCGCCGACGATCAGGCCCTGCGCTATTCGCTGTTAATCGTCAGCGTGCTGGCTGTAGTCGCGTCGATCATCTTGCTGGCGATGGGGCTTAAGCCTTACCGCGAAAGCCTCGCGCGCTTACAAGCCTGGGCTGGACGCGAGGTCTGAGGCACGCCTGGGGCAGCGTCGCGCTGCCCCAGGGCCAAGTTGACTGACCTGGCTGACTGCCGATCATCAGCCTGCACCGCTTACAGCGGCCTGATGCTGAACAACTGTGGCGTCAACGAGCCTATGGCTGTGCTCCCGAGGGCGTAGATCACCTGGCTGCCTTGGTCGACGCCGCAGTACATGCCGCCGCGCAACGCGGTCTGCATTTGCAGCAGGTCCTGCATATCAGCCTCCTTGAGCGTTGCAGCGTCATGCAAGTAGCCCCGTGGTCTGGAAGGCGTTACGTCGACGCCATAAAACACCTGACCATCGGCGGTAAACAGGGTGCTGCCCGCCAGGCAAAACTGCGCGGTGTTGGTGGCGATAATGCCGCTCATGGTGCTGAACGGGCTGATTTTGCCGGACCGGTCAAGGCTCAGGATGCGCTCGCCATAACCAATCCAGAGGCGGTCATGGGCGTGGATCAGGGTATGCAGCGTGCCGTTGCCCAGGCTTGCCAGGTCGTGGCGCTTAAGCGTACCGGTGGCGCTGATTTCGAGGATGCTGTGCAGGCCGTCGGCAATAAATAAGCGCGCACCATCTTGCGCTGCCGCAGCCACCGTGGCGCGGCCGCTGACTTGCGCCAGTTGCCGGTAGTTCTGGCTGAAATCCTGTGACGCGTTGCCGCCTGAGCTTTTGCGGTAGATGTGGCGCGAGCTTAGTGCCCATGCATCGATGCTCTGACTTTGCGCGCCGCCGGGGATAAATTGTAGCGGGCCGGCATCATTGCGCGCCTGGCTTTGGGTGCCGTTGTTGTTGAGATTGATCGCCCCATAAGTCTTCTCGGTGGCCCAGTTCACGCTGAACGCATTGGCCGTTTCGGTTGCCATCGAACTCAGGGCAAAGCTGGCGCCGGCGGGCAGGGCGCTGGTCAGCCAGCCGGCGGGTGAGCCACGCCCGCGGGTCAGCTTAGCGGCGAAGATACGGCCGTCGGCGCTGGCTTTCAGCGGCAGGTACAGGCCATCGTTGCTGGCAAACCATTGGCCATAGCCGAGCTCAAGGCCCGCCGGGAAGGCTACGCGATCGAGCTGAGCAATATGCTTGCCGGGCGCCGCCGGATTGCCGGCACTGGCCTGGCGCGGCGTTGAGTTTGCCGGCGGTGCCGCGTTAACGCGGGTCACGGGCCCCGCCTGTTCAAGGGATGAGTGGTTGGCGGCCACACTGGGCGGGTTGGTAGTGGCCTCGGCCGGCGCCGCAGGGGGACGGTTGTCGGTTGAGGTCACGGCTGCCGTCAGCAGTGCATTGGTCAGTGCACCCAGTTCGGCACTGCCACTGCTTTGGCTGACGGCCGCACCGACGCTGGCCGTGCTCTGGCTGATCGCACTGGAGCCCAGGGCATCGACCAGATTGGCCGCGGTGGAGCCGTCGGAGCTGGCCTCCACCAGCTTTTGCAGCTGCCCGGCCAGTAGCTGGTCATCGACGGCCATGCCTACGGCTTGCAGGGCGAGCTGGGTGACGTCGAGCTGTGCCGCGTCGCTATTAAACATCGCCGAGACCAGGTTGATGGCGATGTCATCGCTGACGTTACCGCTATAGCCGGCCGGGTTGATCAGGCCGCTGGTCAGCAAAGCTGTCGGATCAGCGCCTGCGCCTTGGCCGCTGCTCATGCCGTCGAGGGGGTTGCCGCTGGTCGTCACCGCTACCGCCACACTGCTGAGCAGGGATAAGGCTTGCAGCCACTGGCGCTGGCTATCTTGGCGGCGGAATTCCCCTTGGGCGATTTGCAGGTCACGCTGATACTTTTCTTGCAGCAACGGCAGGTAGCTCGGGTCGGCTTTGACAAAACGCACCTGGGTGCCGCCGGGCGTCTCATCGCTGATAAACATGCCGTGTTCGCTTTGCTGTTCTTCGGTGTCGACTTTGTCACCGTAGAACACGTAGTAACCGCTGGCCCAGCGTCCGGCTTCGCCACCTTTGGCGGGCAGGTATTGAAAGCGGCCGCGATATTCAAATCCGGTGCCTGTGTTGTACAGGCCCTTGTCGATCACGGCGATCTGCGCGCCGCGCATAAACGGATGCTGGATGCGGGTGTAGGTCCCGTTGAAAAAACCCACCACGGCGTTTTGCACACCGACGCTGCGTGGGCTGTCACCGCTTTCGAGCAAACCATCCTGGCCATAGCGCTGCTTGAAATAGCTCCCCGGCGCGCTGGGCAGGCTCAGCGTGTAGGTCTGCCCCGGCTGGGTGCGACCTTTGGCCCATGGGCCTTGCATGCTCACCCCTAGCAAGGCATCCCAGACCGTGCCGTCGCCGGCGAAGCAGTCGCCCTGTTGGCAGGTGAAACGCTGGCTATCCGTGACCTCCAGGGCTAGGGCGGTGCTACTGCACAGCACTAAGGCCAGTAATGGGCGGCGCATGGTCAGAGCACCTTGCATGGGGACATTTTCACCGGCGCGCCGTTTTGGAAGCAGCTGCGCTTAACAATCAACTCCACACCGTTGATGTTGACCTCCTCGGCACCTTCCATGCCCGGTACTTGGTCCATGCGCAGATTACTTTTCTTCAGGAAGTTATCCATGTAGGTGACTTGCTCACCATGGGGCAGGCCATCTTTGGTCGTCATGCTCATGCCTAATTGGCCGTTGGTGTAGGTGGTCATTTGCCCACGGTGTTCATCGAACATGGTGGTGAACGAGGTGTTGAGGGTTGGGGTGGACTTGCCGCCGAATAAGCCCGGGGTTTGAATCTCCATTTCACTGAAGCTGGCCACACTGCCGTAAGCGCCTATGTAGGTGGTGCTCAAGCTCGGCTTCTGCTCGATGTTTTGTTGGCCAAGCTGTTTCATCATGGCGTCCACTTGCGGGTTATCCGAGCGCGAAGAAATCTTCACTTTGCTCTTGGTGATGCTGCGCGAGGAGGCATTCGCCGGTGTGGCATCCACCCGTTGCTGGGTGAGGGTGACGTTGTCGGAGTCGATGATGGTGGTCGAGGTGCCATTGGCATCGGTGGTTTTAGTCACCATCTGGCTGGTGGCGAAAACCAGCAATTGCACTTCGCCTGAGAGTTTGCCTGCCGTGCACTGCGCCTTGAGCGGAATGATGCGCACATTGCTGTAAGTGGTGACCGGCATGCTGCTGGCGGCCATGCCGTTTTCGCGCAGTTGTTTACGGGCTGCTTTGTCGATCTCGGCCTTGAGCTGTGGGTGCGCCATATGCAGGCCTGCCAGACGGTATTGCTCGACCTCAGGCACGGCGCAAGGCCAGCTGGGGACAGGGTTGGGCACGTTGAACAAGCTGTCTGAGGTGAGCAGTGGGCGGTCCTGTTTATAACGCTCAATGGCTGCGCGCTCACTGGCATTGCTAGGTTGTGGATAGTCCAGGGCGAAGGCGGTTGTCGGCAGCAGGCAAACCAGGGCGAGGGGCAATGTGCGCAGCATGAGTAGCATCCTTTGAGCGATTGGCGGGACGTCTTGTACTCGGCCGTGGCAGCTGTAGTTGTGGGCGTGGCCGGTGCGCCTATTGTTTCTGAGCGCAGATATGGGCACATCCCCACAATTAGCTAAGGAGGCGATTGTGCGCTTAGCCTGTATGGGCTAATACTTTTGCCAATCGTGAATTAGCCTATGGGGTGCCTGCTTGACCGCAATAGAGCCGCCAGGCATCGGGGCGTTGATTGGCAGCATTTACGAGGCGGCACTGGATAGTCAGCGCTGGGCGGATTTTTTGCGGCAACTAGCCGCCCGCTTTAACTCCAGCGCGGCCATGATCTGGGCCCATGATTTCACTGATCGCAGCGCCGAGATCGACTCCAGCAGCGGCTCCATCGCCACCTTCCACGGCCTCGATCCGATGGCCATGGCGGACTTCGCCAATTACTACTGCCAGCACAACGTGTGGACTGAAGACCCTTTGCTGCATCAGGCCGGCCAGATCGTCACCTCGTCGAGTCTGTACCCGGATGCCCAGCTCCCCCACACCGAGTACTACAACGACTGGTTGCGTCACCAGCAGTTGTTCTATTCCACGGCGGCGATTGTCTCCAAGCGGGAAGACCGCTCCATGAACGTGACCCTCGTGCGCAACAAAAACGCCGGTGGTTACAGCGCACAAGAACAGCAACTGCTGGCGCTGCTGATGCCCCATCTACAAGCCGCCTTCGCTCTGCATCAGCGTTTGCACAAGCTGGAAGTGCTGTCGCACGCCTCGCTCGGCGCGCTGGAAAGCTGCGCCTTTGGCGTGGTGCTGATGGATGAGCGGGCCAAGGTGCTCTTCGCTAATACCTTGGCCCAGCGTCTGGCTGGCCATAGCGGCCTGCTGCGCTTTGCCTGTGAAGATTGTTTGCAGGCCGTGTCCCCCGCCGATGACGCCGTGTTGCAACGCAGTCTGCATGCCGCCGTGCAGACAGGGCGTAAGCGGGGCAGTGAAGGCGGTGGCTCCATGCGCCTGCGTCATCCCAATGGCTGCGCGCTGGATGTGGTCATCGCGCCATTGCCGGGCTGGGCTTCACCCTTAGGTCAGCACAGCGCGGCGGTGGTGTTTATCAGTGATCCACAGGCCAGCATGGGCTCGTTGAGCCTGCTGCTGCGCAGTATCTACGGCATGACGCCGGCGGAGGCGCGGCTCAGTGAGGCCTTGGTGCGCGGCCTGACTCCGCAAGAGTATGCCGAGCGTCAGCAGCTTTCTTTGCACACCGTGCGGGCGCAGTTCAAGGCAGCGGCGAGTAAGGCCGGGACCAACCGCCAGGCTGATCTGGTGCGGATCATCCTGACGGGGCCGGCGGTGTTGCGTGCGGGATTAAATACTGAGGCGTTGTAACGCGCAGTGCTGCACGGCCAAGGAGCGGCGCAGTTGATGGCTGCACCGCGCTTCAGGTGTTTTGTGCCGCTAGCTTTCGGCTTCGCCTATGTTGACGCTCTTGCGCCAACCGTCGCCACCGGGCAGCAGCAGGTTCAGCAGCAGGGCCGCGATAGCGCACAGGGAAATCCCCGACAGGGCGAACTCCTGATTACCGATCACCATGCCGCCGATGCCAAACACCAAGGTCACCGAGACGATGATCAGGTTGCGCGGCAGCGACAGATCGACCTGGTGGCGGATCAGCGTGTTCAAACCCACGACCGCAATCGAGCCGAACAGCAAGCACAGAATGCCGCCCATAACCGGTACCGGAATGCTCTGCAACGCCGTGCCGAACTTGCCGATAAAGGCCAGGCCGATGGCGAAGATTGCGGCCCAGGTCATGATCTTCGGGTTGTAGTTTTTCGTCAGCATCACCGCGCCAGTGACTTCGGCGTAGGTGGTGTTGGGCGGGCCGCCAAACAGGCCGGCGGCCGAAGTGGCGATGCCGTCGCCGAGCAGGGTGCGGTGCAGACCAGGTTTCTTCACGAAGTTCTTGCCGGTGACGCTGCCAATCGCAATCACCCCACCGATGTGCTCAATGGCGGGTGCGAGCGCCACCGGCACGATGTACAGAATCGCGCCCCAGTGCAGCTCAGGCGCGATAAAGGCCGGCATCGCCAGCCACGGCGCGTGCTGTACATGGCTGGCGTCGATGGCGCCGCAAAAGGCCGCAACGCTGCAACCGACGATGATCCCCGCGAGGATGGGCACCAAGCGCAACAGGCCGCTGCCTAAGGCCGCCACCAGCAAGGTGGTGACCAGCGCACTCATGGAAATCATCATCGCCGTGGTGTAAGGCACCAGCTGCGTGGCGCCATCGCCGGACTTGCCCATGGCCATGTTCACCGCCACGGGCGACAGGGCCAGGCCAATGGAAATGATCACCGGAGCAATCACCACCGGCGGCAATAAACGATCGATAAAGCCCGGGCCTTTGATCTGCACCACCAGACCTAACAGCATATAGACGAACCCTGCTGCGACTATCCCGCCGAGCACTGCCGGCATGCCGAACTCACCTTTGGCAGCCAGAATCGGCGCGATAAAGGCAAAGCTGGAGGCCAGAAACACCGGCACTTGGCGGCGGGTCACCAGTTGGAACAGCAGCGTGCCCAGACCCGCCGTAAACAGCGCCACGTTCGGGTCCATGCCGGTAATCAGCGGCATCAGCACCAGAGCGCCAAAGGCGACAAACAGCATCTGCGCGCCAGACAGGAGCTGGCGCCAAAGCGGGTCGTTAAATTCGTCTTGCATCAATCAGGCGTCCTTTTGTTTGGTGCCGAAGATTTTGTCGCCAGCATCGCCCAAGCCCGGAATGATGTAACCCTGGTCGTTGAGGCACTGATCAACCGATGCCGTGTAGATGGTGACGTCGGGGTGGGCGTCGTTGACGAACTTGATGCCTTCCGGCGCGGCCACGAGAACCATGGCGCGGATTTCTTTACAGCCGGCTTTTTTCAGCAGCTCGATGGTGGCGACCATGGAGCCGCCAGTGGCCAACATCGGGTCGATGATCATGGCCAGACGTTCGTTGATTTCCGGGACCAGTTTTTCTAGGTAGGTGTGCGCTTCCAGCGTTTCTTCGTTGCGCGCGACGCCCACGGCGCTGACCTTGGCGCCTGGGATCAAGCTCAGCACGCCTTCGAGCATGCCAATCCCCGCACGCAGGATCGGTACCACGGTGATCTTCTTGCCGGAGATTTTTTCCACTTGTACCGGGCCACACCAGCCGGGGATTTCGTACTGCTCCAGGGGCAGGTCTTTGGTCGCTTCGTAAGTCAGCAGGGCGCCTACTTCTTGTGCCAGTTCACGGAAGTTTTTCGTGCTGATATCGGCGCGGCGCATCAGGCCGATTTTGTGACGGATCAGCGGATGGCGAATTTCTTGGACAGGCATGGGCAGGGCACTCCGGAGCGGCAGGCGTAAAAAATGGCAATAGATTAATGCATTGGCTGAGCCAAGTGCGGGCAAAAGTGGTCAAAAGTAGCTAAATGCCGCCTATCCTGAGGCCTGTTGCAATTAATGCTGCCGTTGCTCCTGCGGGGCTTGCTCTGTGCTTAACAGGTGCGTACCTTTGCCGGCTTTTATTTTGACGCATCGATCAGTTTTTTGCTGCTCTAAGTCCTGTTCCCAAGAGGAAAAACCCATGTCCGCCGATCTCGTTCACATCCGCCAGGTGATGGCTGAAGCTGATTGCCTGTACAACGAAGCCGCAGTGGAAGCGGCTATCGACAAAGTCGCCGCAGAGATCAACAAGGACTTGGCCGAGCGTAACCCGGTGGTGTTTTGCGTGATGAACGGTGGCCTGATCTTCTCGGGCAAGCTGGCGCCGAAACTGAATTTCCCTCTGGAAATGTCCTATCTGCACGCCACTCGCTACCGCAATGAAACCAGCGGCGGCGAGCTGTTTTGGAAAGCCAAGCCAGAAATTTCCTTTATCGATCGCGACGTGCTGATCATCGATGACATCCTCGATGAAGGGCACACTTTGGGTGCGATTATCGACTTCTGCCACCACGCCGGCGCCCGTGCGGTGCACACCGCCGTGCTGATCGATAAGGATCACAACCGCAAAGCGCGCCCTGATCTCAAGGCCAACTACGTCGGCCTGCCGTGCGTGGACCGCTATATCTTCGGTTACGGCATGGACTACAAAGGTTACTGGCGCAATGCGCCGGGCATCTACGCCGTAAAAGGGCTGTAAGCGCGTTAAGGCGCGGCAGTGCCAGCGACCTGTGGATAATTCTGCCGCCGCTTGCGTTGAGTGCGGCCCCGCGCCGGAGTTAAACTGCCTGCCCGTGAGGCCTGGTAGTTGGAGTGAGTCATGCGTAAAGACAAGAAGCAGGTGATTGGCGAAGAGATTGGTGACGAGCCGATCAAGCTGTTCCTTAATTTCGAGCCGGCAGATGCGACGCCGCCTGCGCTGCATAAACTGATTAAGGCTTACCGTGGTTTGCGCGTCGATGACTTCGCCCGCTTTGTCGGCTTCTTTGTTGAAGCCGGCTACGACCTCAACGCCCGTGATGGCCAAGGCCATGACTTTGTTGCCCTGGTGCAGGATCAGCGCTTTGCTGAGCCCTATATCGAGATCATCCAAGCCGCCCGTGGCTAAGTGATCTGCCTGCATTGAGCCGCGCTTAGCGCCGGCTCAATGGCTGGGCCCAAGGCCCGGCGTGCGTGGCCAATCCCCTGCATTTCCCCACCTGAGTTATAGGCTCAGCTGTGTTGCCTGATCACGCCGATCAATAGTGCTAGGCGAGCGAGACGACCGGTCATATTGTTGGCTGATGAACAGCTCAAATCGTTTAGACAAGCGTGACCTGATCCTCGCCAAAGGCGCTGAGGTGATGACCCGACGTGGTTATCACGGCGCCGGGGTGCAGGAGATTGTCCAGGCGGCCGGGGTGCCCAAGGGCTCCTTCTATCACTACTTTGCCAGCAAAGAAGACTTCGCCGTGCAGGCCTTGCAGCAGGTTTATGGCCCACGCTTGCAGCGCTATGCCCAGGCCTTGGCTAATCCGGCACTGAGCCCACGCACACGCATCCTGCGTTACTACCAAGAGCTGGCCGAGCACTTCAGCCAGGCCGAACGTCTGCAGTATCACTGCTTTATCGGCAGCTTGAGTTTTGAAATGGCCGAGCTGGCGCCGCCTTTGGGCCGCGCGGTGGAGGCGATCCTGCAACAGTCCTGCCGCTTGCTTGAGGACTGTTTGCTGGAGGCGCAGGGCGCCGGTGAGCTGAGCGCAGAGGAAGACTGCGGCAACCTCGCCAGTTTTATTAGCTACGCCTGGCAAGGCGCCTTGGCCCGCATGAAAGTGGCCAGCGATGCCCGCGCCGTCAATGCCTTTATACAACGCCTGCCGCTGTTGCTGCGGGCCTAGCTTTGGATTTCCACCCTTAGGATTTTTCACTTAGTCGCGGCCCTGTGGCTGTAAGGAATGCTGATGAGCGCTTCTGTGGATTTACTGTTTCAACCTATCACCCTCGGCAACCTGCACTTACCCTCGCGAGTGGTGATGGCGCCGATGACCCGCACCTTCTCTCCAGGTGGTGTGCCTAACAGCAAGGTGATCGAGTATTACCGCCGCCGCGCTGCTGGCGGTGTGGGTTTGATCATCACCGAGGGCACCACGGTCAATCACAAAGCGGCCAATGGCTACGCCAACGTGCCGCGTTTCTATGGTGAGGATGCCCTGGCCGGTTGGCAGAAAGTGGTCGAGGCGGTGCACGCCGAAGGCGGCAAAATCGTGCCGCAGCTCTGGCATGTCGGCAGTGTGCGTCGTGCCGGCACCGAGCCTGAGCCAAGCGTGCCGGGCTATGGGCCGAGTGAGAAGGTCAAAGACGGCAAGCTGATCGTGCATGGCATGAGCCAGGAGGATATCCGCGAGGTGATTGCGGCCTTTGCCCAAGCGGCCAAGGATGCCCAGCGTATCGGCATGGATGGGGTGGAAATCCACGGCGCCCATGGTTATCTGCTCGACCAGTTCTTCTGGGCCGGCAGCAACCAGCGCAGCGATGAATACGGTGGTGATCTGGCTGCCCGTTCGCGCTTTGTCATTGAGTTGATCCAGGCCGTGCGCGCCGCGGTGGGCCCGGACTTCCCGATTATCCTGCGCTGGTCGCAGTGGAAGCAGCAGGACTACACCGCCCGTTTGGTGCAAACCCCGGATGAGTTGGCCGCCTTCCTGAAGCCGCTGTCCGACGCCGGCGTGGACATCTTCCACTGCTCGACGCGGCGGTTCTGGGAACCTGAGTTTGAAGGCAGCGAGCTGAACTTAGCCGGCTGGACTCGCCAGCTCACTGGCAAACCCACTATCACCGTGGGCAGTGTCGGCCTCGATGAAGAGTTTATGCAGTTTATGGTCAACACAGACAAGGTGGCGCAGCCGGCCAGTCTGGAAAACCTGCTGCAACGCTTGAACCAGCATGAGTTCGATCTGGTTGCCGTC
Source organism: Pseudomonas sp. 5P_3.1_Bac2 (assembly GCF_025465995.1). GTDB lineage: Bacteria > Pseudomonadota > Gammaproteobacteria > Pseudomonadales > Pseudomonadaceae > Aquipseudomonas. The sequence goes on from NZ_JANLNY010000006.1 coordinate 29,151, forward strand.
GGCCGTGCGCTGATTGTGGATCCGGACTGGGCCTTGAAAGTCCGCGAGGGCCGTGAGCAGGACATCCTGCCCTTTAGCCGCGATGCCTTGACTACGTTGGTCTAAGCACCGGACAGGTCCGTCCCGCCCACGCAACCGCCGGTTTGGCCAGGCTAAACCGGCGGTTTTTTCTTGCCTTGAATAAGTCTGGCGCTACGTCAATCAGCAACCCGCGCGCAGAAAGCCAGCAGTGGCGCTGCGGCGGGCTCGATTAGCTGGCGCCGCCGCGAAGATTTTCAGCCGCGACTGCGCAATGGTGCACACAAGTCTTTTTTTCTGTTCGGGCCTGTTGCCGCCATTGGACTAGTATTGCCTGCTGCTTCTCAGGCTTAGCAGAAGGGAATCGTCCATGAAGCGTTTAACCAAGCTGGTCTTACTGCTGATCGCACTACTGATTGTGGCATTGGCCTACGGCCTGCTCAGCAGTTGGGCGCCTGATCGTTCGGTGGCGGATCTTAAGCCGCGCTGGGCGCCAGCGCCGTCAATGTTTGTGGCGGTCGATGGGATGTTGGTGCACGTGCGTGACCAAGGCCGGCGCGATGATCCCACGCCCATTGTGTTGCTGCATGGCACCTCGGCCAGCCTGCATACCTGGGAGGCGTGGGCAGCGGTGCTGCAGGATAAACACCGGGTGATTAGTTTGGACTTGCCTGGTTTTGGCCTGACTGGACCCTTCCCCGATGGCAATTACAGCAGCGCCCATTACACCGATTTCCTGGTGCATTTGCTCAATCAACTGCAGGTGACGCAGGCGGTGATTGCGGGCAATAGCTTGGGTGGGCAGTTGGCCTGGCAATTCGCTGTGGCTGAGCCGGCGCGAGTCAGTAAGTTGATTCTGGTGGACGCCGCGGGCTACCCACGTTCATCGAACAAGGTGCCGATTGGCTTTCGCTTGGCGCAGTTTCCAGCCTTGGCACCGCTGATGACCAAGATGCTGCCGCGCTCGATGATTGAGTCCAGCGTGCGCAATGTGTATGGCGACCCAAGTAAGGTCAGCGCAGCGCTGATCGATCGCTATTACGAGCTGACCTTGCGTGCCGGCAATCGCCAAGCCTTGATCGAGCGCTTCAAGCAGACCGAGGCGGGCGACAGTTACCAGCGTATCGCCCAGATCAAAGTGCCCACCCTGATTCTCTGGGGCGGCTTGGATGGCTTGATTCCACCCATCAATGCCGAGCACTTTAAGCGCGATATCAAAGGCAGCCGCTTAGTGATGTTCCCTGAACTGGGTCATGTGCCCCATGAGGAAGCGCCGTTGCCGACGGTGGCGACGGTGCAGCAATTTCTCGACGAATAAGCCCGGCGCAGCCGCTGTACGCACACCGGCTGCCTGCCGTTTGAACGGGCTTTGCCCTCGGTCGTGCGCCGCTTGTGGCCAGAGTGTAGTGAACGGATACAAAGCCTGGGGCGCAGTGACTTGCGCAGCGCTCTTAGGCTTTTTATAGTCCGCCGGCATTCTGAAGTCCTGCGGTGGCAGAGGCTGCAAGCAGGACCTGTTACCGCAAAGGTGATGTGTCCATGATCGAAATAAGCAATCTGACCAAACGTTTTGCCCAGCACACCGCTGTCGATGATCTGTCGTTCAGCGTTAAGCCCGGTGAAGTCCTGGGGTTTCTCGGTCCTAACGGCGCCGGTAAATCCACCACCATGAAGATGCTCACCGGCTTTCTGGCGCCGACTTCAGGCTCGGCCAGCATTCAGGGTTTTGATATCCAGCGCCAGCGCCTCAAGGCGCAGCAGCAGATCGGCTATCTGCCCGAAGGGGCGCCCTGTTATGGCGATATGACGGTGCGTGGCTTCCTTGAGTTTATCGCGGCGGTGCGCGGCTTTAAGGGCGCGGCTAAACGTGAGCAAGTGGCCAAGGCCGTTGCGCTGCTGGAGCTGGAGGGCGTGCTGGGACAAAGCATCGACACCCTGTCTAAGGGCTTTAAACGTCGCGTCGGCTTAGCCCAGGCGATTCTCCATGAGCCTAAGGTGCTGATCCTCGACGAGCCCACCGATGGCCTGGACCCCAATCAAAAACATCAGGTGCGCCAACTGATCCAGAGTCTGGCGCAGGACAAGATCGTCATTATCTCCACCCATATCCTCGAAGAAGTCTCGGCGCTGTGCAGCCGCGCCGTGGTGATTGCCCACGGCAAACTGCTCGCCGATGACACGCCGCAACAACTGGCCAGCCGCTCGCGCTATCACCAGGCGGTTAATTTGCTCTCGACGCAGGGCTTGGACCACGCGGCTCTGGCTGCCTTGCCGGGAGTGGCAGGGGTGGAGGTCAACGAGCTAGAGCACAGCCTGACGGTACTGGCCGAGCCCGGCGCGGTGATTGTGACGGAGGTGAATAAGCTGATTGCGCAGCGCGGCTGGGCGGTGAGTGAGTTAAGTGTGGAGCGCGGCCGCTTGGATGACGTGTTCCGCAACCTGACCCGGGGGGAGTCGGTATGAGTCAGTTGTCGGTCGTGTTCAAGCGCGAGCTAGCGAGCTATTTCGCCACGCCCTTGGCCTATGTGTTTTTGTTGATTTTCCTGGTGCTGTCCGGCGTCTTTACCTTCTACCTCGGCAGTTTTTTTGAGGGCGGTCAGGCCAGCTTGGCCCCGTTCTTTAATTTCCATCCGTGGTTGTATCTGTTCCTTGTGCCGGCCATTGCCATGCGCCTGTGGGCGGAGGAGCGCAAGAGCGGCACCATCGAGCTGCTGATGACCTTGCCGATCACCCGCTTCGATGCGGTCACCGGCAAGTTCCTCGCCGCCTGGGTGTTCGCCGGCCTGGCGCTGCTGCTGACGTTCCCCATGGTGATTACGGTTAACTACTTAGGTGAGCCGGATAACGGCGCGATCCTCACCGGCTATATCGGCAGCTGGCTGCTGGCGGGCGCTTATTTGGCGATTGGCTCGTGCATGTCGGCGCTGGCGAAGAATCAGGTGATCGCTTTTATTCTGGCGGTGAGCCTGTGCTTCTTGTTTATCGTCAGTGGCTTCCCCATGGTGCTCGATGGCTTTAGCCAGTGGGCGCCGCAGTGGCTGCTCGACGCGGTGGCGTCGTTGAGTTTCTTAACTCGCTTCGATGCGATCAGTAAGGGCGTGATTGATCTGCGCGACTTGCTGTATTTCCTCAGCCTGATTGCGGCCTGGCTGGCGGCAACGGCGGTAGTCATCGACCTGAAAAAAGCGGATTGAGAGCGCCCATGAAAAAGCTAATGGTATCCAGCCTGGGCTTGGTCATTATTGCCCTGGCGTTTTTGGCCTTTAACCTGTTTGCCAGCTTTGGCCTGAGCGGACTGCGCTTGGACCTCACCGAGCAAAAGCTGTACACCCTGTCGAGCGGCACCGAGAAGATCCTCCACGAGCTGGATCAGCCCATCGAGCTGAAGCTGTTCTTCTCCGACAGTGCCAGTAAAGATCTGCCGGCGCTGCGTACCTACGCCAAGCGTGTGACGGAAATGCTCAAGGCTTATCAGCATGAGGCCGGCGACAAGCTCAAGCTGAGCATCATCGATCCGCAGCCGTTCTCCGCCGAGGAAGACCAAGCCGCTGAAGCCGGTTTGCAAGGCATCCCCTTGCAGCAGGGCGGCGACTCCGTGTACTTCGGCCTGGCCGGGAAGAACGCTGGCGGCGACAGCCAGATCATCCCGTTCTTCGCCCTCGATCAGGAGGAGTTTCTCGAGTACGAGCTGAGTCGTTTGGTGCAAAGCCTGGCCAAGCCTGAGCGGCCAGTGGTGGGCGTGCTGTCGGGGCTGCCGATCAATGGCGGTTTCGACATGATGGCGCGGCAGCCGACCCCGGCCTGGATGTTTATGGAGCAAGTGCGGCAGCTGTTCCAGATCGAGAGCCTCAAGCGCGATGCGGATCAGATCCCGGACAACGTCTCGGTGTTGCTGCTGATTCATCCCAAGCAGTTGCCGGAGCAAACCCGCTATGCCATCGACCAGTTCGTCCTGCGCGGCGGCAAGTTGCTGGCCTTTGTCGACCCCTTTAGCGAGGCAGATAACCAAGCCGATTTAGCCGGCGGCGATGCCATTGATAAAAGCTCCGACCTGCCTGAGCTGTTTAAGGCATGGGGCTTGCGCATGTTGCCGGATCAGGTATTGGGCGACGGTGCCTATGCCATGTCGGTGAGTATGGGGCAGGGCGAACGTGCGGTGCGTCATGCGGCATGGCTTGATCTGCCGAAAAACGCCATAGAGCAGAGCGATGTCAGCAGCGCCGGCTTGGAGAGCATCACCCTCGCCACGCCGGGTATTCTTGAGCCGCTGGCCGGAGCCAGCACGCACTTCCAGGCGTTGCTAAGCAGCTCTGAATACGCCATGCCCTATGACGTCAAACGCTTCGGCATGCTCAGCAACCCCGAAGAACTGATCGGCGAGCTGAAGCCCACCGGCAAGCACTACAGCATTGCTGCGCGCATCAGCGGGCCGGCGCAGTCGGCCTATCCCAACGGTATCGAAGGGCATAAGGACGGCCTCAAGCAGGCGGCTAACATCAACGTGATTGTGGTGGCCGATACCGACATGCTCAGTGACCGCATGTGGGTGCAGGTGCAGGATTTCTTTGGCCAGCGTATTCCGCAGCCTTGGGCTGATAACGCCAGCTTTGCGATCAATGCCCTGGATAATTTGGCCGGCTCCGATGAGCTGATCAGTGTGCGCTCCCGTGGCCGTTTCAGTCGCCCCTTCACCGTAGTAGAAGCCTTGCAACGGGCGGCGGAAACCCAGTTCCGCGAGAAGGAACAAGCCCTGCAAGCACGTCTGACGGATACTGAGCAAAAGCTGGCGGCACTGCAGCAAAACCAAGATCCGAATAAGCCTCTGGAGATGACGCCGGAGCAGCAGGCGGCCGTGCAGCAATTCGTCCAGCAAAAGCTGCAGTTGCGTAAACAACTGCGCGATGTGCATTACCAGCTCAACGCCAATATCGAGGCCTTGGGCCGCAACCTTAAGCTGCTCAATATTGCTTTGGTGCCGCTGGCGCTGACCTTGCTCGTGGTGCTGCTATGGTTGTGGCGCAGGCGTAAGGCGCATTGAGTAGGGGTGTGGTGCCTGAGCCAGCAGGGCTCAGGCTAAGCCGCGACCAAGGCTTAAATGATTTTTAAGCACTGTTGTTCGGCTATTGCTTTGCACGGCAATCCACGCTTTTATACTGTGCTTCTGGAAGTGCTAGACGCTTCTTGAACAAGCACTCACCAAAATAAAAATGCACGCTGGAGAATTAGGTAATGGCTGATCGCGAGACTGGCACCGTTAAGTGGTTCAACGATTCCAAAGGTTATGGCTTTATTCAGCGCGAAAGCGGTGCGGATGTATTCGTACATTTTCGTGCCATTCGCGGTGAAGGCCATCGCACACTGCTCGAAGGGCAGAAGGTTGAGTTTGCCGTCACCAGCGGGCAGAAAGGCCTGCAAGCGGATGACGTAGCCGCTATCTAAGCGCCGCGTTACCCGAGCCAAAGCCCATCTCCGGATGGGCTTTGTGCTTTCTGCACTCTACTGCCAGCAGGGGCTTTGCTGGTTGTATCTCCCCGGTGCAGCACGCACAGACTCTGCTCATGCTGCCTTGCTTAAGTGATTGGATATATACGCCATTCAGTCTTTGGGCGGTGCAGCGGCTTGCCGCGACTAAGCCGATCCCGTTCTGACTGCGCCGGTTGGGTTTAAGCCCAAGGCCGCGCCACGGCGCGCAGACGTTGTGGCTGTTGCGCTACCCCATGTTGTTCTTGGCCCTCGTTACGACCTGTCTGCTGAGCCATCGTGCCGCCGCTGCCTGCCGGGGACTCTTGGCGTTATGGCGCTGGCGTGCGGCCATAGTTTATTGGTATGCCAGATTGTTATTTTGGTGTGCCAGTCTGTTTTTGCGCATGCCAGTATGAGCCTGGCGTGCCCGCATATGGGTTACGCGGCATCACCAACCCTGTGGCCAATATCAGTCAAGAACAAGAGGTAACCCATGTCGATTCAGCTAAAAGCTGCCTGGCATCAGGCGAACACGGCAGCGCGAGCGCTTGGCCGTTCTCTGCTAATTTCTCTTATAGTTGGTATACCAGTTTCAGCGCTGGCTGCTGCGGACAGCACCGGTCTGGTTGAGGTTGCCGATGGTCAGTTGCAATGCACGGCCGGCCCTGCTGGGCGTTTGCAGTGTTTAGGCGTGCCATACGGGGCTGCGCCAGTGGGGAACATGCGGCTACGTCCGCCCGCTGACGTCAAACCGTGGGCCGGAGTGCGCGATGCCACGACGTTTGCTTCTGCCTGTCTGGAGGCGAAGACCGAGTACTCCAAGGCCCAGGCTGGTTCTGAGGACTGCCTGTACCTGAACGTCTATGTGCCGCCGCATGCTGATGACGAGCCGCTGCCGGTGATGGTGTGGTTGCATGGTGGGGGCTTTATCAATGGCTCGGGTAACGCCTTCCAGGGCGCGAACTTGGCCGAGACGGCGAACGTCATTGTCGTCACCGTTAACTATCGCCTTGGTGCGCTGGGCTGGCTGGCCCTGCCTTCGTTAGCCAAGGAGTCGGCCAGCGGCTCAGCCGGTAACTATGGCCTGCAAGACAGCATTCAAGCGCTGAAGTGGGTGCAGCAGAACATCCAGGTGCTGGGCGGTGATAACCATCGCGTAACGCTGTTCGGCCAGTCGGCCGGCGGTGAGCAAACCCTCGCGTTGGTGGCTTCGCCCTATGCGGCCGGGTTGTTCCAGCGGGCTATTTCCATGAGTGCGCCGGCGACGCTGAAACTGCCAACCATCGAACAGGCTGCAGCGGCCAGGGCTGGCTTCCTGAAGGAGGTCGGTTGCAGCGATGAGGTGGGGCAGGCTGAGTGTTTGCGTGAGCTTCCTGCACAGAAAATTTTGGATGCATCACACACCAGCTGGGATCTGATTCAGCAGCTCGGTCTGCAATTTACCCCTGTGGTAGACGGCGTGGTGTTACCTAAACAGTGGCTGGAGATCTTTAAGGACGGCACCTCCAACAAGGTGCCGACCATCATTGGCCACACCCGTGATGAGTCCAATTTGTTCGTGGCCATTAATGAGAACAACCGCAATGTGGTGACCGACACCCAGCAAGTAGATGATCGCGTGGCCAAGTTCTTCAAGACCTTGGGGCCTTTGGTCAAGTGGCAGTATCCGCAAGCCGACTTTGCCAACCCAGGCCTGCGGATGGCGAAGATGGTTGATGATGCCCAGTTTGCGGCGGGCCTGACTCAAGACCGCAACGCCCTCGTGAAACTGGCGCCCGTGTATGCCTATCAGAGCTGCGACCCCAATGCGCCGGATAGTCATGTGCACGCGCAGTTCATCGCGCAACTAGGTTGCGGCCATGATTCGGACTTGGCCTATCTCTTCCAGTTTGATGATTTCAACGGGCAGGTGCCGCAATTCACCCCGGAGCAGCAGGCATTGGCGCAGGCAATGGGGCGTTACTGGGGCAACTTTGCCGCGACGGGCAATCCCAATGGCGCGGGGCTGCCGCATTGGCCTCCTTACAATAAAAAAGACGGCCTCGTGCAGCTGCTGGAGCCTGCAAGTACTGGCGGTATCCGCGCCACGGCGCCCAAGGAGTATTACCAAACACACAATTTAGGCTTTTGGAACGCCAGCCTGTGGCTGGCCTCTGTGCTCGGTCTGCGCTGACTGCTTGCCCCGCCACGGGTGAGCGTGGCGGGGCTGTAAGCTCATTCGGATAACAGGGCGGGATTGAGCGCACTGATGAAGTTGACGAGGTCCTTACCACTTAAGGAAATATGCTCAATCATCGCCAGGCGAGCGCCGTCTTCATCGGCCGTGAGGATGCACTGCAGCACCTTGCGGTGCTCGGCCAAGGATTTAGCCAGGCGTCCAGGCAGCTCAAGGCGCGACTGTTGGTAGGCCGAGCAGCACAGGCGCAGGGCGTGGATTTGCTCAGTTGCCCAGTGGTTCTTGGCGCCGTGATAAATGCTTTCGTGGAAACCTTTGTTGGCCTTGCTATAGGCCGTGGAATCCCCCGCTTCGGCCGCTTGTTCGCAGGCTATGACGGTGGCCTGCAAGGCAGCTCTTTCAGCCTTGGACATTCTGCTGGCGGCGAACTTGGCGCAAATACCCTCCAGCTCCGCGAGCATCTCCAGCAGAGCCAGCAGCTCTTTGATGGTGAGCTTGGTAACCACCACTCCAACGCGGGGAATGACTTTTACTAGGCGCTGTGACGCAAGTTGCAGGATCGCCTCGCGCACGGGCGTGCGTGAAACGCCGAAGCGCTGAGCCAGCGAGCGTTCGTCCAGGATTTGCCCGGGAATGAGCGCGCCATCGAACAGCTCTTGCTCAAGTTTCTGTCTAACGAGTTCCGAGCGGTTTTCCACCGGCTGTGCTGGCGCTGTCATGTGCGATGCCCTGGTATGCCCGGGGGCGATTCTGGCATGCCGAAACAGCGCTCACAATCTAGCTTCGCTCGGATGATCAGCGCCGCGATGGATGGTGAGGGGCCGTCTAAGCGCCTGGTATCTGGCCGTGGCCCCCAGATTTTTGGGCCTGCCTGACCTTGCCCGGCAAATCTGCGACAATCGCCGCCTTTGAGATTGCCCGCGATAGCCTGATGACCGACGCCACGCCCGCCTTTGAACAACTGCTGAAAAACCTCGACCAGACCTTGCTTGCCGATCGTCACCGCTTGCGCCGGCAGCTGCTTGAGCTGCGTAAACAGACGCCTGCGGATGAGGGCAAACTGGCCCAGTGGCTGGAGCGTTTTAATGCCTCCAAAGCCAAGGTCGAGGCGCGGCGCTTGAGTGTGCCGGCGATTCGTTACGACGAAGCTTTGCCGATTGCCGCCAAGCGCGACGAAATCAAGGCCGCCATCAGCCAGCATCAGGTGGTGGTGATCGCCGGGGAAACCGGCTCGGGCAAAACCACCCAACTGCCGAAAATCTGCTTAGAACTGGGTCGCGGCGTGCACGGCTTGATCGGCCACACCCAGCCCCGGCGTTTGGCCGCGCGCACTGTGGCCACGCGGGTGGCGGAGGAGATCGGCACGCCGTTGGGTGAGCTGGTCGGCTATCAGGTGCGCTTTGAGGATCAAAGCAACGAGCGCAGTCTGATCAAGCTGATGACCGACGGCATCTTGCTCGCCGAAACTCAGCACGACCGCTATCTGGAAAAATACGACACGCTGATCGTCGACGAAGCCCACGAGCGCAGCCTCAACATCGATTTCCTCTTGGGCTTTTTAAAGACCCTGCTGGTACGTCGGCCGGATCTGAAGCTGATCATCACCTCCGCCACCATCGACCTGCAGCGCTTCTCCGAACACTTCGGCGGTGCGCCGATCGTCGAGGTGTCCGGGCGTACCTACCCGGTGGAAACCTGGTATCGGCCGCTGGCGGCGGAGCAGGACGAAGACGGCAACCGGGTCGAGGAAGACCTGTCGGTGGATCAGGCGATTCTGGCTGCGCTGGATGAGATCAGCGCCCATGAAAAAGCCGAAGGCAAGCGTCCAGGCGACATCCTTGTGTTCCTCCCCGGCGAGCGGGAAATTCGCGACGCCGCCGAGGTGTTACGTAAGGCCAACCTGCGTCTGACTGAAGTGTTGCCACTGTATGCACGGCTGACGCCAGCCGAACAGCAGAAGATTTTCGCCCCCATGGGCGCGCGCAAAATCGTGTTGGCCACCAACGTCGCGGAAACCTCGTTGACGGTGCCGGGCATCCGCTATGTGATCGACAGCGGCACAGCGCGGATCAGCCGTTACAGCTATCGGGCCAAGGTCCAGCGCTTGCCGATTGAGGCCATTTCCCAAGCCAGCGCCAACCAGCGTAAAGGTCGTTGCGGGCGGGTGGAGCCGGGCATCTGTATCCGCTTGTATAGCGAAGAGGATTTCAACGGGCGCCCGGCCTTTACCGATCCGGAAATTCTACGCACTAACTTGGCGGCAGTGATTTTGCAGATGCTCCATCTGCGCTTAGGTCAGATCGAGGACTTCCCCTTTATCGAACCACCAGATGGCAAGGCCATCAGTGATGGTTTTAACCTGCTGCAAGAGCTGTCGGCGGTTAGCCGCGAAGGTCAGCTCACTGCCTTGGGCCGCCAGTTGGCGCGCCTTCCTGTGGACCCGCGCTTGGGCCGCATGGTGCTCGAAGGCGCCAAGCAGGGCAGTCTGGAAGAGCTTTTGATCATTGCCAGCGCGCTGTCGGTGCAGGATGTGCGTGAGCGCCCCAGTGACCGGCAGCAGGCAGCGGATCAAGCCCACGCGCAGTGGAAGGATGTCGACTCCGACTTTGCTGCGCTGATCAACCTTTGGCGCGGCTTTGAAGAACAACGGCAGAACCTCGGCAGCAGTGCGCTGCGCAGTTGGTGCCGGAAGAACTTCCTCAATTATTTGCGTTTACGTGAGTGGCGCGATGCCCATCGGCAGTTGGTCTTGCTCTGCCGCGATTTGCAGTTAGGCAGTAAAAGTCAGGGCGCTAGCTCGGCTAAGCCGCAACCGGCATCTGCCGCGCCCAAGGGCGATCAGCAACTGCGTGCCGCGCAAAAATCCCAGGAGCTGGCAGAGAAGGAACAAGCCGCGCAGCGCAGTAAAAGTTATGCCGCGGTGCACAAGGCGATCCTCGCCGGCCTGCTCAGCCAGATTGGCCAGAAGACGGAAGATGGCGATTACTTAGGTGCGCGCCAGCGCCGCTTCTGGGTCCATCCATCGTCGGTGATCGGGCGTAAAAAACCGACCTGGCTGATGGCCGCTGAACTGGTCGAAACCACCAAGCTGTATGCGCGCATGGTGGCGAAAATTGAGCCGGACTGGATCGAGCCCTTGGCCGGCCACCTGATCAAGAAGAACCATCTGGAACCGCACTGGGAGAAGAAGCGCGGGCAGGTGGTGGCTTATGAGCAAATCACCCTTTACGGCATGATCGTGGTCGGTCGTCGTCCTGTGCACTTTGGCCCGGTTGATCCGCAGGCCAGCCGTGAGTTGTTTATCCGCGAAGGTTTGGTTGGCGGTGAAATCAACTCGCGGGCTAAATGCCTGATGGCGAACCGGCAGTTACTCGAGCGCTTGGATGAGCTGGAAGCCAAGGCGCGCCGCCGCGATATTTTGGCTGACGAAGAGGTGCTGTTTGCCTTCTATGACGCGCGCCTGCCTGAGTCTATCCACCAGACGGCGACCTTCGACAGTTGGTACAAAACCGAAAGCGCGAAGAATCCGCACCTGCTGATCATGCAGGAAGAGGACGTGCTGGCCCGCGATGCCCGTGAAGTGACGGCAACGCAGTACCCCAACCAATTGCGTCTGGGCGAATTGCAGTTGCCCCTGAGCTATCACTTTGAACCCAATCACCCCCGCGACGGCGTGACCCTGCGCGCCCCGGCGGCGCTGTTGCCGCAATTGCCAGCGGAGCGTTTGCAGTGGTTGGTGCCGGGCTTGCTGGAGGCCAAGGGCATGGCCTTGGTGCGCAACCTGCCCAAGGCGCTGCGCAAGAACTTTGTGCCGGTGCCGGATTTTGTCGGCGCCGCTTTGAGCAAAATCACCTTTGCCGATGGCAGCCTGCCCCAGGCCTTGGGCCGCGAGTTGCTGCGCATGACCGGCGTACGCATCAGCGACGAAGCCTGGGCCGATGCTGATGCGCAGCTCGAAAGCCATCTGCGCATGAATATCGAGGTGGTCGACAACCAAGGCAAAGTGCTCGGTGAGGGCCGCGATCTGGCTGAGCTGACTGCACGCTTTAGCGCCGAAGGCCAGGCCGGCTTGGCGCTGCCGCAAAGTGACCAGAGTCAGAAAGCGGTGGAGGCCAAAGCCTTTAATAACGTCGCGCAGAAGGCTCAGCAAAAGGTCGCCGGCCTGTCCATGACGGTTTACCCGGCGCTGGTGGAGGAGGCCGGGGTGGTTAAAGAAGGCCGTTTCTCAACCCAGGCCGAGGCCGACTTCCAGCATCGCCGTGCCTTGCCGCGATTGCTGCTGCAACAGCTCAACGAGCAGGCCAAGTTTCTCCGGGGCAAGTTGCCGGGGCTTACTGAGCTGGGCTTGCTCTATCGCGAGCTGGGCCGTATCGACGCGCTGGTGGAAGATATCCTGCTGGCCAGTCTCGACACCTGCATCCTTGAAGGTGCGCAGCCATTGCCCCGCGATGGCGCCGGCTTAGCCGCACTGGCAGAAAGTAAGCGCGCTGAGTGGCCGGCCGAGGCCGAGCGTTTGGCGCGGCTAACCTTGGAAATCCTCAAGGGTTGGCACAATCTGCAAAAACGCTTTAAGGGCAAGATTGATCTGGCCCAGGCCATGGCGCTTAACGACATCAAGCAGCAACTGAGTCAGTTGGTTTATCCCGGGTTTGTCCGCGCCACGCCTGCAGGGTGGCTCAAAGAAATCCCGCGTTATCTCAAAGCCATCGAACAGCGCTTGGATAAGATCGGCGCCCAAGTGCAGCGTGATCGAGTTTACAGTGGCGAGCTGGGCGGTTATTGGCAGCAGTATCAAACGCGTTTAGATAAACACCGCAAGGAAGGCAAGCGCGACGCGCAACTGGAGTTGTATCGCTGGCTCTTGGAAGAGTATCGGGTGTCGTTGTTTGCGCAGCAGCTCGGCACTAAACAGGCGATCTCGGATAAGCGCTTGGCCAAGCAGTGGAGTCAGGTCGAGGCTTAGTGAGCGGGTAGGCCACGGGCCGCTGTGGCCCGTTGTCGGTTAACGACCCGCTTGACAGTCGAGTAGGTCGTCGTCAGTGATGCGCCAGTTTTGCTCGGCCTTAAAGCGAATGCCGCGCAACACGCAGGAGGCGCCATTCTCATTGACCAGGCGGACGTCACGATAGCCTGGCGCAGGGCCGGCGATCTTGAGGCGCGTGCCACTGTCGAGCACGTTGTCGATCAGTGGATTCTCGCCCCAACTCTCCTCATCAGGGGCTGAAAAATAAAGTTCGTGGATCGACCACAGCGTTTGGTTATCCACATAAACCGGCGCGGCTTGCGCCGTCAGGCTGCTCAACAGGCCTAGGGTTAGCGCAACAGTTAGTACTCTGTTCATGACAAATCTCACGTCCAAGAGCGCTAAAAATGCGGGTAAAGCCTGCTTAGGTCAAGGTGCACTAAGCCTGAGTGGGCGGCGCTGAGCTTTTTGCCGGGGATAAAAAAACACCTGCAAGTGGCCGCATCCAGGCAACCCTTGCAGGTGTTTGCAAAAAAAATTAGGTGTTAGGCGCGAGCTGTGGGTTCTTCACTGAGCGGCCAAAGGCCAAGACGTTGAGCAAGCCCAGTACCACTAGGGCGGTGGCAAACAGCAACAGGCTGTTGATCCCCATTTGATCGACCAAGCGCCCGCCGAAGTACGAGCCCAAGGCAATGTTGACTTGGAACAACGCGACGAACAGTGGCATGCCACGTTCCACGTCATTAGGTGCCGCGACAAACATCCAGATATTGGCGCAGGTCGGGAAGGCGCCAAAGGCGAATCCCCATATGGCGGTGAGGATAATCGCGCCACTGAGGTGGGTGCCCAAGTGTGGCATCAGGAAGATACAAGCGCCAACCATTACACCTACCAGTATGAAGGTGTTGCGCACGTTGCGGCTGGCGGCGAAGCCAGCAAAGATATTGCCCAGTACCCCAGCGCCGCCATAGAGCAGTAATAGCGAGCTAATGGTTTGGCCATTAAACCCCGAGCTGAATTTGAAAAACGGCGCGATATAGGTGAAGGCGGCGAAGTGTGCCAAGCCAATCAACAGCACTGCAATCATGCCCACCCGGGCTTTTGGGATAAACAACAGAGCGGGCAAGTCGCTAAAGCTGATGGCTTTTTTCGGGGTCAGTGCCGGCAAGGTAAACACCTGCATTAACAGCACCGGAATACCCAGCACGGCAGTGAGTAGGAAGGTCATGCGCCAGCCGAATAAGCCGCTCAGCCAAGTACCCAAGGGCACGCCAACTACGGTCGCCAGGGTGACCCCGACCATGATGATTGCGCTGGCTTTGGCTACGCCGACACCGCGTGGTGCTAAGCGTGCCGACAAGGCAATGGCCGTGGCCCAAAAGCCGCCAATACCCACACCGAGCAAGATACGCCCGAACAGCAGAGTGGGCAGATCATTGGCGAAGGCCGCGGTGAAGTTGGCCAGCACCATCACCAGGGTCAGGAAGATCAACAGCTTGCGTCGGTCCATAGCACCGATGCCGATCGACAGGAGAACGGCCGAAAGGGCTGCAGTGATTCCCGGTAGGGTAACCATCAAACCGGCTTGACCGGAGCTGATGGCGAGGTCTCTGGCCACGTCATTGAGAACGCCAACGGGGAGGAGTTCGCTGGTCACCAAGGCAAATGCACCGATGGCTACAGAGAGTATCGCTAGCCATTGCTGCAGCAGGCTTTGATCTTTGTGCTCGAGAGCAGAGTTGTGTTGCGTCATGGTCGTAGTCCAAAAAAAGCGCGGGTGTGCGGGCATAGGGGGCGAGTATAGGAATGGCAGGCGACACACAATAAAGTCCTGATGCGCGATATTGAACATCAGTTAAAATGATTTTTGCGCTACAACCTTGGATTTAGGGGCTTGTATTGATTGATGCGTGCGTCTGGGCGTAACTCCGCGCTGCCGAATTGCTCGGCAGCACAGTCCAGGCAATTCGGCATCACGGCAGGGGTCGGCGAGTTTAGGGGCGCTCTGGAATATTCAGGCCTCGGATGACTGCAGGGCGGGCGAGAAACGCCTCAAGTACCCGCCGGACATTGTCAAAGCGCTCGAATTCGACCAGCTCGCCGGCTTCATAAAAACCGACGAGGATGCGCACCCAGGGCAGCACAGCGATATCGGCAATACTGAATTGCTCGCCCATGATCCACTGGCGCCCGGCCAGGCGCTTATCTAATACGCCGAGCAAGCGCTGTGCCTCGGCCACGTAACGCTCTCGCGGGCGTTTGTCTTCATAGCTGGCGCCGGCGAATTTATTGAAGAAGCCTAATTGGCCAAACATCGGGCCTACGCCGCCCATCTGCCACATCAACCATTGTAGGGTTTCATAGCGTGCCGCACCGTCTTTGGGTAGCAGTTGTCCGGTTTTATCGGCCAGATAAACCAGAATGGCGCCGGACTCAAACAAGCTCAGTGGCTTAGCGTTGGGGCCATTGGGATCGAGGATTGCAGGGATCTTGTTGTTCGGGTTCAGGGACAGGAACTCATCGCTGAACTGATCATCGTTCTCGAAACTCACCAGGTGCACTTCGTAAGGCAGGCCCACCTCCTCAAGGAAGATCGACACCTTCACGCCATTGGGCGTCGGTAGGGAATACAGCTGCAGGCGCTCAGGGTGTAGCGCCGGCCATTTATGGGTAATGGGAAAAGCACTGAGGTCAGTCATGGGCTACTCCGGGGGGTAATGACGGAGGACCAGAATAACGGTATTAGAAATTTCTTCAGGTATTCAATTTTT
The DNA here is from genome assembly GCF_025465995.1 of Pseudomonas sp. 5P_3.1_Bac2. Taxonomy (GTDB): domain Bacteria; phylum Pseudomonadota; class Gammaproteobacteria; order Pseudomonadales; family Pseudomonadaceae; genus Aquipseudomonas. The sequence continues at coordinate 44,542 of NZ_JANLNY010000006.1, forward strand.
AGCGTGCCAGGGAACTTCTAGGCTTGTTTGGCTGACACGCTGGCGTGGCCAATTGATGTTGCACGGCCTGTTTTGCGGTGTTTTTAAAGGCGCATGCGAACCGACGATTGTGGGCAAAAACAAGCTGTTGGATGTCGGTTGGCGGCGTAAATCGGTATGGTGTGACGATCTGATCGACCACTTGGAGTAATGCCCATGAGCCTGCACGGCGAGTACGACCCACAGAATATTTTTGCCAAGATCATTCGCGGCGAAGCGCCTTGCTACAAGGTGTATGAGGATGAAGAGGTATTAGCCTTTCTCGATGTGTTCCCGCAGTCCTACGGTCATACCTTGGTGATTCCCAAGCGTGCCGCCGCGCGTAACCTGCTGGAAGTGGATGGCGACAGCCTGAGCAAAGTCATGGCCGTGGTGCAGCGAGTGGCCAAGGTGTTGGTGGCAGAGCTGGACCCAGCGGGCGTGCAACTGGCCCAGTTCAACGGCGCGCCGGCCGGGCAGACAGTGTTCCATCTGCATATGCACCTCATCCCGCGCTATGAAGGCCAGGCCCTTGAGGCTCACGCCGCGAACAAGGGCGATGCGCAGGTGTTGACTGAGCTGCAAGCACGCCTGCAAAAGCGTTTAGCGGCCTGATTGCAGCGTGTTTTGGGCGGCACTTCGAAGTTTACCGAGGCCGCCCTTGAGCACTCCCGTAAGCGCGTCAATACTCACGCTCACGGCTGTCTTGGCCAAGTTTGCGCGCCCATGGGGGGCCTTTATGCGACTGATCCTAAGCCTTGCGATTCTGACTCTGCTGGCTGGCTGTTCATCTTGGCGCACCGCCGCCGATGAGGTGCGCAGCGTGCCCAGTGAGCGAGCCTTGGCCTACCAACAAACGCTGAGCAACGGCGGTACCCTTGAGGTGACGCGCGACAGTGGCGGAATGGGCGCAGGCTGCTATATCGCGGTCAAACTGGATCGCCAGTTAGCGGCGCGGATCGGCACGGGTGAAGTGCTGCGCTTACAGGTCCCCGCCGGCACTCGGGTGCTGGGCATCGGCATCGACACCCAAGACGACACCCTGTGTGGCAAGGGTCGCTTGAATCGTGAGTTAGCGGTCAAGGTGAGCGCGGGTTCGCAGCAGCGTTTTCGTATCCTCAGCAGCAACAGCAAAGGCTTCGATATTGTTGCGTTGGACTAAGACTGCGCGGCATCGACCTGGCCCGGGGCGGGCGTGGGACTTGCTCCGGCACGGCGAGTGCTCTTAGCGATAGCGGGCCAGGATGGCGTCGAACTCGCCTGCTTCTTTCATCTGCACCATGGCGCGCAGCAGGCGCATGGTCGGCACCTGCTCATCGTTGCGGACAATGCAGGCCACCGGATCACTGGCCAGCTCACTGTGTATATGCAGGCGCTGCTCGGCTGGCAGGGCGCGATTAAACCAATGCAGCGAGAGGTCGTTGGTCACTGCATAGTCGTAGCGCTGGGCACTCAGTTTCAGCAGCACTTGCTCTTGGGTACGGGCGTCGTCGCGTTGCAACTGTTGGCGGGCAAATAGCGCGTCTAGCTCGGGGTAGCTGTAGCCGTGCACGGTGCCGAAACGCTGTGGGCTTAATTCGGAAGGCTTGCGCTGGCCGGGCTGGGTGCTGACCAGCACGTCGCGCTGGGTCATAAACGGCAGACTCCAGATGTAGTTGTAGTGGTCGTTATTCAGCCAGGTGGGGCTGACATAGCAGCGCACGTCGACTTCTCCAGCGTCCAGGGCACGTTGCAGGCGTAAGCGCGGCAACACCACAAACTCAGCTTGGCGTCCGACTTTTTGCGCCATGCGGCGCTGTAGATCAATCAAGATTCCGGTCACCGGGCGACCGTTAACGAACTCAGCTATGGGCATGGCCCAGCCATCACTGACAGCGAAACGAAGGGGCGGCTCGGCGGCTAGGGCGCTCTGGCTCAATACCAGCAGGAGTGCAAGTAACAGCTTGAGCAACCGGTTGGCTCCTTGGTCATGGAAACAGCGCAGCGGCTGCGTCCGCATTGCCACGTCGGCAAACCTGTTTGCACAGGATGGCGTGGCGAGTTCGGATCGCTTTAAAGAGCTGCTATTTGTCATACAGGCAGGCAAAAGAGCCGCCTTTTTTTCATGTCACGTCGGCTGAGTCAAGCGCAGGGCCACGGCCAGGGCCGATTTTTAGCCAATGGTCTGATGCCAAGGCTGAAGCGTGCATATGCAGAATTTGCTCTAGATGTGCTGAAAGTTGAGGATATTTGTCTTAATAGCCATTAGTTTGCAGCATATCTCCCGACCTGCTGAGCGGACTTACACCCCCTAGCTGTGGCAAACTCTGGTCCTATCCGCAGGGTGTGGTTTATCGCCAATGTTCGCCCTGGCAGCCCAATTTTTGTCCCAGGCCCATGTGCCTCGGATCTATTGCAGCTCTGGTCGCGTAAGACGGCCAAGAATAAGAGGATTGACTGTGCACAACGTCGTTATCAGCGGTACCGGCCTGTATACCCCGGCCAATAGCATTTCCAACGATGAGTTGGTGGCTTCGTTCAATAGCTATGTGCAGCAGTACAATGCCGACAACGCTGAAGCCATCGCCAGTGGCACCATTGATGCCCTGAGCGAATCCAGCAGCGCCTTTATTGAAAAAGCCTCAGGCATCAAAAGCCGCTTCGTTATCAACAAAGACGGCATCCTCGATCCGCAGCGCATGGCGCCGCGCATCCCCGAACGCAGCAACGAGCAGTGGGGCATTCTCTGCGAGATGGCCGTGGAAGCGGCGAAAGAGGCCCTGGTCCGGGCCGGGCGTACTGCCGCCGATATCGACGGAGTGATCGTCGCCTGTTCCAACCTGCAACGCGCTTACCCAGCCGTGGCCATTGAAGTGCAAGCGGCGCTGGGTATTCAAGGTTTTGGTTATGACATGAACGTGGCCTGCTCGTCGGCCACCTTTGGCTTGCAAGCTGCCGCCAACAGTGTGCAACTGGGCCAAGCCCGTGCGGTGTTGATGGTGAACCCGGAAATCTGCACCGGCCACCTTAACTTCCGTGACCGCGACAGCCACTTTATCTTCGGTGATGCTGCCACGGCGGTGATTGTTGAGCGCGCTGATCAAGCCACATCCAAGCATCAGTTCGACATCGTCAGCACCAAGCTGACCACCCAGTTCAGCAACAACATCCGCAACAACTTCGGCTTCCTCAACCGTTGCGACGAAGAGCACAGCGGCAGCCGCGACAAGCTGTTCGTCCAGGAAGGGCGCAAGGTGTTCAAGGATGTGTGCCCGATGGTGGCCCATCTGATCGCTGAGCACCTGCAAGAGAACCAACTGAATGTGGCGGATGTGAAGCGCTTCTGGCTGCACCAGGCCAACCTCAACATGAACCTGCTGATCATCCGCAAGCTGCTTGGCCGTGATGCCGAGGCCCATGAGGCGCCAGTGATTCTCGACACCTACGCCAACACCAGCTCGGCCGGCTCGGTTATTGCCCTGCACAAGTATCAGGACGACCTGCCGGCAGGTGCTCTGGGCGTGCTGAGTTCGTTCGGTGCCGGTTACTCGATCGGCAGCGTGATTCTGCGTAAACGCTAAAACCTGCTTAGCTGGCGCGCTTAGGCTTAAGCGCGCCACTGTCGGGCTCACTCTTCGGCCAGCGAGGCCTTGAGCGTGGCGTAGGCCGGTGCGGCGTAGATACCCACCTCCACGGCCAACTCCATCACCCGTGGCAAGTCAGTGCTGTACACCAGCACGGCTTGCAGCTCGTCATCCAGCGCTTCGCTGAAATCCACTAATACATAGCCCTTGGTCTCTGGCGACAGGCTGGAGAGCTGCACCTGAATGCGATTCAGCGCCTTCAGTGGTTCGACCTTCACCAGTTGCTTAGGCTTGAGCACGAAGTTGACTTGCGGGCCAAAGGATTCAGTAATCTGCTGGAACAGTGCATCGTAGCTGTCGGCCTGGAACAGCACGGTCTCGGGCAGGCTGCCGATCACTATCCATTCCCCGAGCGCAATGGGAAAGCTGTCGTCGTAGTTGATATCCGGATTGGCGGCGAGAAAGGCCTGCGGGTCGGCGTAGGCTTGGGCGGCCTCGTCGGCAATCCGCGCGACATCTTCTGCCAGCATGCAGCCCGAGCTTATTTTGCTGATCAGTTCTTCGAGTTGGGTTTTCATCGGGGTGACCTCGGGCAAAAAATAGCTGCCAAGCATAGCCTGATTCGACCTGCGCCGCTGCCTTCAGCGCTCGGCCCTGATAAGCTTGCAGCTCTTTTCGGTCCTGAAATCTTCGGAGTTTTTGTGAGCGCGCGTATTCACCCTCTGGCCGGGCAAATCGCTCCGGCGGCAATGCTGACCGATATTGGCCAATTGCTGGCCGCTTATTACGAGCAGCAACCTGACCCCAGCATTGCCAGCCAGCGTGTGGCCTTCGGCACGTCGGGCCATCGTGGCAGCTCACTCAATGCCAGCTTTAACCAGCAGCACGTGCTGGCGGTCACCCAGGCCATTTGTGATTACCGCGCCAGCCAAGGCATCAGCGGCCCGCTGTTTATCGGCGCCGATAGCCATGCTCTGTCGCAGCCGGCGCTGGAAAGCGCGCTGGAAGTATTGGCCGCCAATGGCGTTACCACCATGCTTTCGGCGGGCGCTGAGTTCACCCCGACGCCGGCTGTGTCGCAAGCCATTCTGGTGCACAACCGTGGCCGCAGCAGCGCCTTGGCCGATGGCATCGTCATTACGCCGTCGCACAACCCACCGGATTGCGGCGGTTTTAAATACAACCCCACTAATGGCGGCCCAGCTGACAGCGACATCACCACTTGGGTGCAAAACCGCGCCAATGCTTTGCTGGAGTCCGCTCTGCGTGAAGTCAAACGCTTGCCGTTGGCCGAGGCGCGGCAAGCGGCCTGCGTGCATGAGTATGACTACCTCAGCCACTACGTGAATGATCTGGACAACGTCATCGACTTCGCGCCGATTCGCGCCGCGGGCCTGCGCTTGGGGGTTGATCCATTGGGCGGCGCCGGCGTCCATTACTGGGCGCGCATCGCCGAAAAATACGGGCTGAACCTGGATGTGGTGAGTCAGGTGATCGATCCGCAGTTCGCCTTTATGAGCCTCGACTGGGATGGTCAAATCCGCATGGACCCATCCTCCAGCTACGCCATGCAGCGCCTGATCGGCCTTAAAGACGGTTACGACATCGCCTTCGCCTGCGACACCGATTACGACCGGCACGGCATCGTGGCGCCGAGCGTCGGTTTGCTGCCGGCCAACCACTTTCTGAGTGTGGCGGTGGACTATCTGTTCCAGCATCGCCCGCAGTGGAGTGCGCAGGCGGCCGTGGGCAAAACCCTGGTCAGCAGCGCCATGCTCGATCGCGTAGCCGCGCGTTTGGGCCGACCGCTGCTGGAAGTGCCGGTGGGCTTTAAATGGTTCGCCGCCGGCTTGTTCGATGGCAGCCTGGGCTTCGGCGGCGAGGAGAGCGCCGGGGCGACTTTCCTGCGGCGCAATGGCCAGGTCTGGACCACCGACAAGGACGGCATCGCTCTGGCCTTGTTGGCCGCGGAGATGACCGCCGTGACGGGGCGTGATCCAGGCCAGCTGTACCAAGGCCTGAGCGATGAGTTCGGGGCTATTTATGCCGATCGCCAAGACGCCGCTGCGACTCCGGCGCAGAAGCAGGCATTGGGCAAGCTCAGCGCGGCGCAGGTGAGCAACACCGAGCTGGCTGGCGATGCGATTGTGCAGGTGCTGGATAAGGCACCGGGCAATGGTGCTGGCGTCGGTGGGATCAAGGTCATCAGCGAGGGTGGCTGGTTTGCCGCACGGCCATCGGGCACTGAGGACATCTACAAGATCTACGCCGAAAGCTTCCGCGATGAGGCGCACTTGCAGCGCATCTTCAGCGAAGCCCAGCAACTGGTTAACGCGGCGCTGTAAGGCCGATGAGCCAGGCGCGCTTGGGGCTGAAAATCCGTCTGCACCATGGCGCAGATGTCGCCATGGGACCGGGTAAGGCCGAGCTGCTGGCGGCGATTGCCGCCCACGGTTCGATCAGCGCGGCAGCGCGGGTGATGGGCCTGTCTTATCGGCGCGCTTGGCTGTTAGTCGAGACCATGAACCGTAGTTTCACCCAGCCGCTGGTCAGCACCCTGGCTGGCGGCAAACGCGGTGGTGGCACTCAGCTGACTGCCTTGGGCGAACAGGTGCTGCGGCGTTATCAAAATTTGTGCGCCAAGGCCGAGGCGGCGGTGCAGCAGGACTACACCGAGCTTGCCGAGTTGCTGTGCAGTCTTCCTGAGGAAGCGGATTAACGCTGCGCTTAGCGCAGTTGCGCTTCAGCCAAGGTCAGGCAGCGGGGGATGTTATCCGGCTGCCACTGACTAACTGCCCAGGCCAAGAGTTCTTCCGGCGTGGCGTAGTCGCCGTCTTCAGGCTGCGCTTGGCCCAAGGCACGCAGGGCGCGTAGCAGCAGCGGCGTGGCTTGTTCGGCGGCCAGTGGCGGCGAACGATAGCTCTTACCCAGCTTGTGCCCGTCGGGCTGAATAATCAGCGGCACGTGCAGGTAACGGGGTTGGCGCAGGCCCAATAGCTCTTGCAGATACAGCTGGCGCGGCGTGGAGTCGAGCAGGTCGGCGCCGCGCACCACATCGGTGATGCCTTGCCAGGCGTCATCCATGACCACCGCCAATTGATAAGCGTAGAGCCCATCGCGGCGGCGGATCACCATGTCGCCCACTTCGCGGCCCAAGTGCTGGCTGAATTCACCTTGCACGCGATCGACAAAGCGGTAGACCAGCTCTGGTACGCGCAGGCGGATGGCCGCGTCTGCCTCGGCATGCTGGGCATCGCGACAGGTGCCGGGATAAATGCCCTGGGTGCCTTCCAGTTGCTTGCGCGAACAGGTGCAGGCGTAGGCCAAACCCAGTTGCAGCAGTTGTTCGAGCTGCGCGGCATAAGCCTGGTGGCGCTGGCTTTGTCGCTCGACTTGGCCGTCCCAGTGCAGCCCGTAGCTCTCCAGGGTGTGCAGAATAGCCGCTTGGGCGCCGGGCATTTCCCGTGGTGGGTCGAGGTCTTCCATGCGCACTAACCAACGGCCGTTGGCGGCGCGAGCATCCAGGTAAGAGGCGAGGGCCGCCACTAGGGAACCGAAGTGTAAGTAGCCACTGGGAGTGGGGGCAAAGCGCCCGATATAGGCCGGTGTGCGCATAGGGCAGGGGGACGTATCAGGTTAGAAGATAGTCGCCCGCCAAGTGGCTGAAGCGGCACTTGGCGAGTGGCTAATGCAACAGGCAGAAACAACAGAGGGTGCCGAAGCACCCTCTGGTTCAGATCAGGAACCGACCTGTTTCTCTTTGATTTCCGCCAGCGTCTTGCAGTCAATGCACAGGGTCGCGGTGGGGCGGGCTTCCAAACGGCGGATGCCGATTTCGACGCCGCAGGAATCACACCAGCCGTAATCGTTGTCTTCGATTAACTGCAGGGTCTCGTCGATCTTTTTGATCAGTTTGCGTTCACGGTCACGGGCGCGCAGCTCCAGACTGAACTCTTCTTCCTGGCTGGCACGATCGGCTGGGTCAGGAAAGTTAGCGGCTTCGTCCTGCATGTGGTGCACAGTACGATCGACTTCCTGCATCAGCTCCAGCTTCCATTTATTTAGGATGCCGGTGAAGTGGGCGCGCATCGGCTCACTCATGTACTCCTCGCCCTTTGATTCTTTATAGGGCTCGAAACCACGAGTCAGTTGGCTGCTTTTTGCTTTTGCTTTGGTGGGCATGGATGACCGCCTCTCACTCTCTCTAATCCACTGCGCAGGACGGTGTCCCTTGCCGATTTTGCTCGGCCCTGCGGCTGCAAGCCGGCGAACTTACCAGAACAGTTGCAAGGATGCTACTCCCGGTTGTCGTGCTTGCTGACGTTTCTCACAGACCATGGTTTAGAATCCGCGCCTCATTGTTCAAGCAGGCAAGTACATGACCACCACCTACAGTGCGCGCAGTCGTGCCATCGAACCCTTCCACGTGATGGCCTTATTGGCGCGGGCCAATGAGCTGCAGGCGCAAGGTCATGATGTGATTCATTTGGAAATCGGTGAACCGGATTTCACCACCGCCGCGCCCATTGTGGCAGCCGGCCAGGCGGCCTTAGCCGCCGGGCATACGCGCTATACCGCAGCGCGCGGACTGCCGGCTTTGCGCGAAGCGATCAGCGGTTTTTATCAGCAGCGTTATGGCTTGCGCATCAACCCTGAGCGCATTCTGATCACCCCTGGCGGCTCCGGTGCCTTGCTGTTGGCCGCCAGTTTGCTGGTTGACCCAGGCAAGCATTGGCTGTTGGCCGACCCCGGCTACCCGTGCAACCGCCACTTCCTGCGCTTGGTGGAGGGCGCCGCGCAGTTGGTGCCCGTCGGACCGGAGGTGCGTTATCAACTGACTGCCGACTTGGTCGCCCGCTATTGGGATAAAGACAGCGTTGGGGCCCTTGTGGCATCGCCCGCTAACCCCACCGGTACGGTGCTTAGCGCCACTGAGTTGGCGGCTTTAGCGCAAGCGCTGAAGCAGCGCGGTGGCCACTTGGTGGTGGATGAGATCTATCACGGCCTGACCTACGGGCTGGATGCCAGTAGTGTGCTGGAAGTGGATAACGATGCCTTCGTGCTCAATAGTTTCTCAAAATATTTCGGCATGACTGGCTGGCGCTTGGGCTGGCTGGTCGCGCCCGAGGCGGCGGTGCCGGAGCTGGAGAAACTGGCGCAGAACCTGTATATCAGTGCGCCGAGCATGGCTCAGCACGCCGCTCTGGCTTGCTTCGAGCCGGCCACTATCGAAATCTTCGAGCAGCGCCGGCAAGCCTTTGCCGAGCGGCGCGATTACTTACTGCCAGCTCTGCGTGAGTTGGGCTTTAAGATCGCTGTGGAGCCCGAGGGCGCCTTCTATTTATATGCCGACATCAGCGCGTTTGGCGGCGATGCCTATGCTTTCTGCCAGCACTTTCTGGAGACGGAAAAAGTTGCCTTCACTCCGGGGCTGGATTTCGGTCGGCACCTGGCCAGCTGTCACGTGCGCTTTGCCTATACGCAGGATTTACCGCGCCTGCAGCAGGCGGTGGAGCGGATTGCCCGTGGCCTGAAAAGCTGGCGGTCCCATGCAGTTTGAGCCACCACTGGAAGAAGGCCGCTTGCTGCGCCGTTATAAGCGCTTTCTTGCCGATATCGAAACCGCCAGTGGCGAGCTAATGACCATTCACTGCCCCAACACTGGCTCCATGCTCAATTGCATGAGCGAGGGCGCGCAGATTTGGTTCAGTCGCAGTCATGACCCCAAGCGCAAATTGCCCGGTACTTGGGAGTTGGGCCGCACCCCCCATGGGCGCATGGCCGTGATCAACACGGCGCGGGCCAACGCGCTGGTGGAAGAGGCGCTGCACGCCGGGGTGATCACTGAGCTCAATGGCTTTACCGCGCTCAAGCGCGAGGTGCCTTATGGTGCTGAGCGCAGCCGCATCGATATCCGTCTGGAGTACTCCTCAGGTCTGGCCTATGTGGAGGTTAAAAGCGTCACCCTGGGCTTTGCCGACAACGATGTGGCGGCCTTCCCCGATGCACGTACCGAGCGCGGCAGCAAACACCTGCGTGAGCTGGCGGCTTTGGCTCGCAGCGGTATCCGCGCGGTGCAGCTGTACTGCGTCAACTTAAGTGGGATCGGTGCGGTGCGTGCGGCAGGGGAGATCGATCCGGCCTACGCCGCGGCCTTGGCTGAGGCCAAAGCCGCTGGGGTCGAGGTGTTGGCCTATGGCGCGCAGATCAGCCCGCAAGGGGTGCGTTTGGTTGGCGCGTTACCGGTGCTCTTGTAAGTTCTCCAGCCCAGGCTGGGCATAACGGCTGATGGCTTGACGCAGATGTTGCTCAAACGCCGTGACAATCGCCGGCCAGCCTTGCTGCGCGGCATGCTGACGGGCATTGAGACGCACCCGGCGCAGGGTCGTGGCGTCGTTGAGCAGCCAACTGGCGGCATCGATAAAACCTTGCTCGTCACCACTGACGGCAAGGGCGCCAGTATGGCCATGCTGGATATGCTGTGCGGCCGCGGCCTGATCGTAGGCCACCACCGCGAGGCCGCTGGCCATGGCTTCGAGCACCACGTTGCCGAAGGTTTCGGAAAGACTCGGAAACAAAAACACATCGCCCGAGGCGTAATGGCTGGCTAAATCCTCGCCACGCCGCAGGCCGCAAAAGTGTGCCGTCGGCAGGCGTTGTTGCAGTCTGGCGCGACAGGGGCCATCACCGACCACAATCAGTTTTAACGGGCGCTGCGGTTGCTCCAGCTGCAGGCTGTTAAAGCTCTTCACCAACAGGTCGAGGTTCTTCTCCGCAGCCAGACGGCCGACATGCACTATCGCCACATCGTCAGGCGCCAGTCCCCATTCGCGGCGCAGTAGCTCGCTGCGTTTACCCGGATGAAATAACTGGCTGTCCACCCCGCGACTGAGCAAGGCCAGGTTGTTAAAACCACGGCGCTGCAGCTCGATACGTTGGCTGTGGCTGGGCACCAGGGTGACTGCCGTGCGGTGATGAAACCAGCGCAGGTAGTGGGTCAGCGCGCGGCTTAACAGACCGGCGCCGTAGTGGCTGGTGTACTGCTGAAAGTTGGTGTGAAAGCCGCTGACCACCGGGATGTGCAGACGCTTAGCCGCACGCAGGGCTGAGAGTCCGAGGGGGCCTTCAGTGGCGATATACAGCACATCCGGGCGCTGCCGCTGCCAGTTGCGCAGCAACTTATTCAGAGCGCCCTGGCCCCACTGCAAACCGGGGTAGCCGGGGATCGGCCAGCCGCGCACGAGTATTTGCTCAGCACTGCTGTCGCTGGCCTCCTGGCCTTGCCGTGGCCGCACCAATTGCACGTGCTGCCCGCTGGCGCGCAGGCCGGCGCATAAGCGGCCCAGGGTATTGGCCACGCCATTAACTTCCGGCGCGAAGGTTTCGGTTACTAGGGCGATGTAGAGCGGGGGCGTGTTCATGGCAGCAGTGTCGGCTGCTGCCATGTTGTGTTTGTGAAACTAATGAGGCGATTTTGTGACGGCGGCGTACCTAACCGCGCTCACGCACCCAAAACAGCGTAGCGCCAGCCACGGCTGCGGGCATCATCAGGATATTTAGCCCGGGCACCATCAGCGCCAGATAAGTGATGCCGCCGAAGCTTAGGCTCTGCCAACGCTTTTGACGCAGCCAGGCGAGCATGTCTTGCCAGCTCATCTTGTTGTTGTCGGCAGGGTAGTCGATGTATTGGATGGCCATCATCCAGATACCGAACAGAATCCACAGCGGTGTGGCGATTAGGTTGATTACCGGGATAAACGTCAGCACTAGAAGCACGATCGCGCGGGGCAAAAAGTAGCCCAGTTTGCGCATCTCACGGCCCATGGTGCGCGGCACCATGGCCACCAGTTCGGCCCAGCTAAAGGGCGGAAAGTCGTCTTGGCCACGGGCCACGACTTCGACTTTTTCCGCGAGAAAGCCGTTGAACGGCGCGGCGATTAAGTTGGCCAGCATGGTGAAGGAGAAGAACACCACCACCAGCAACAGCAGCACAAACAGCGGCCACATCAGGTATTCAAGGAAACTCAACCAGCTCGGCAGGCTGCCCATCAAGGTGGCCAGTACGCCGCTGAACTGCTGCACCGAGAAGTAGATCATGGCGCTAAACAGGATCAGGTTAAGTAGCAGAGGCAGCAGAACAAACAGGCGCAGACCGGGGCTGAGCACTAACTTAAGGCCGGCGTTTAAGTATTGCGGGCCGCTGAGCACAGGGGCGGGCATGGCAAGATCTCCACAGAATTGAACTGGCGCGACCTTACCGGCTTTGGCCTATGGGCGAAAGTCCCGCGCCAGCCCGCTCAGGGCGCCAGTTGCATATTGAGCAGCAGTGAGCCGAGGGATTTGCCATGGGCATCCAGTGACAAGGAGCGGGTCACGCCGCCCTTTAAGATACCTTTCACCACAAAGTTCAGGGCCCCGAGCTGGGCTAGTTCATAGCGTTCAACCGTCACCAGGGTCGCCTGAAAATGTGTAAGCGCGGGTGTCAGCTCGGCGAGAACGCGCTGCGTGGTCAACTCGCGTAGCAACAAGGCAAAGTCCTGTTGTGGGTTGAAGGCGATCACCGAGATGTTCGCCGTGTCGCCTTTGTCGCCAGTGCGGCTGTGGGCAATCTCGCGTAAGTTCATGCGCTGTGCTCCATGATGACCTGGGGGGTAACGCTCTCGCGCGGCAGATACAGGGCGCTGACGGCCAGCACTGGCTTCACCGTCTTGACTGCGCCGCCACCGCCATAGGGGCCGTTGGTGTAGAGCGACTCCACTTCATTGGCCACGGCGTTGGCCTGGGCTTGGCTGCGGCAATGGGCGGCGATACGTAGGCGAATCTCCCACGGCGTGTGATTGGCGTTGGGCTCGACATCGCCATGCAGCGAGTTAAGCCCCAGCAAGTCAGCGCGGATATCGAGGGTATCGATCTGTAGTTTTGCCAAGCGTGTGAGCACGATGTCTCTGGCCAGTTGCGCGCGGGCCAGGGCATTGGGGCCACCATAGGAAATCTGCCCCTCGCCGATAAAACCATCGCTGAAGCCCACGGTGACTTTGAGTGTATCCGGACGTTGTGCACCGCTGGCGCCGCTGACGCTCACCTGCTCAGCGCCTTGTTGGCTGAAGCGCACGGCAGAGAAGTCTGCCGTCACATCCGGGGTCAGATAAGCCTTGGGGTTATGCACCTCATACAGCAGTTGCTCGGTGCAGGTGGCGGTGCTGAGCAGGCCGCCGGAGCCTGCCACTTTGCTCAGTTGCGCCTGGCCCTGAGCGTTCACTTCGGCGATGGGGAAACCGAGATGGGCTAAATCAGGTACATCCTTGCTCCCTGGGTCGGCGAAATAGCCGCCGGTAAGCTGGCCGGCGCATTCCAATAAGTGCCCCACCACCGTGCCCTTACCGAGGAGCGGCCAGTCGCTGGTCGACCACGCAAACTCATGCACCAGAGGAGCGAGGAATAACGAGGGGTCGGCTACGCGCCCGGTAATCACGATGTCGGCCTGCTGCTGCAGGGCCGTGACGATACCGTCGATCCCCAAGTAAGCATTGGCGGCAATCAGGTTGCTGCCTAGCTGCTCCAGCGTTAGACCGTTGTCCAGCAGCCAACCCTGACCTTGGATTTGCTCCAGTACGTCATCACCGAGCACGGCGGCAATCTTGAGTTGGGGCAAGCCCAGCTGCTGGCAGATCAGTTTGATGCGTTTGATCGCTGCCAGTGGATTGGCCGCGCCCATATTGCTGATGATTTTGAAGCGCTTGTGGCCTTGGCTATCGACGATATGCGGCAGCACGGCGTGCATGCGCGCCTCCAGCAGCGGGTCGTAGCCGGCTTCGGGGTCTTGCAGCTTGGCTTGGTTGGCCAGGGCAATGGTGCGCTCGGCCAGGCATTCAAATACCAGGTAATCGACATTGCCTTTCTCGGCAATCTCCACGGCCGGGTCGATGCGATCACCTGCGTAGCCTGCTCCGCTGCCGATGCGGATGGTTTTCAGCGTCTGCATACTGCTCTCCTAAAACGGAAATACGCCAAGGGCCGCCGCGGTGAAGGTCATCACCACCGAAGCCGCGAATAAAAAGGGAATGCTGAATTTTTGGTGGTCGGCCAGATCGATCTTGCACAGGCCAACAATCAGGAAAGTCGCCGGGGTCAGTGGGCTTACCGGAAAGCCCGTGGTCATCTGCCCGAGTACCGCCGCCTGGGCCACTTGCACCGGCTCAATGGCGAAGGCTTGAGCGGTGTGCGCAATCACCGGCAGCACGCCGAAATAAAACGAATCCGGATCAAACAGCAGCGACAGGGGCATGGCCAGCAGGCCGAGGCCGAAGGGGATATGCTGACCGGCGCCGCTGGGGACAAAGTCCACCGCATGTTGCGCCATGGCCGTGAGCATGCCGGTGCCGCTCATAATGCCGGTAAACACCCCGGCGGCGAGCAGGATGCTGACCATGCTCAGCGCCGCCTTGGCATGGGCTTCGATACGCTGGCGCTGCTGCTCAAGGTCGGGGTAGTTGAGCAGCAGGGCCAACACCACGCCCACCATAAACATCACCACCGGATCGACCTTGCCCGAGACCATGATGCCCAGCACTAGCAGGGTGACTACAAGGTTAATGGCGAAGCGTTTGGGCCGGCGCAGGGCTTGGTCCTGCTCGCTGATCTGGTAAGTCAAAAACTCTGCCGTGCTCGACACATCGGCCAGCCCCAAGCGTTTTTCTTCACGTTTGCCCAGCAGCCAGGCGACGCTAAAGGTGAACACTAGGCCGACCACCTGGACCAAGATCAGTGGGGTGAAAATCTCCGTGACGGGGATGTTCAGCGCCGCCGAAGCGCGGATCACCGGGCCGGTCCACGGCAGGAAGTTCACCCCGCAGGCCAGGGAGGCCACGCAGGCGAGGATGCGCCGGTCCATGCCGAGTTTGTCGTAGAGCGGCAACATGGCCGGGATGGTGATCAAGAAGGCCACCGCGCCGGAGCCATCCAGATGAATCAGCAGGGCCAGCAGCGCCGTGCCGGTGGTGATGCGCGCGGGTTTTAAACCCACGGTGCGGAGGATTTTATTAATGATCGGATCGAGCATGCCGGCATCGGTCATGATGCCAAAGAACAAAATGGCAAAGACAAACATGCCGGCCATCGGCGCGATGTTTTTAATACCGGCAATGATGAATTGACTGGTTTCTAAGCCAAAGCCACCCAGCAAGGCGGCAATAATCGGCAGGCTGATTAACGCAGTTAGGGCGGAGAGTCTTTTGGTTAAGATGCTGGCAAATAACAATGTGATGGTCAGGAGACCTAGTCCGGCAAGCATATAATTGTCCTTATGGAGTTGCGGCGCTTGCTTGGATGTTAGGCAGGTTGCTGGCGGGGTTGAATTGATATTCTGTGGATTGTGTATTGAGGAAAATCGAAGCTCAGCCGCAGTACTGCTCCGCTGGGGGCGAGCACTGGCCCTGAGTGCTGAGCCAGCATGGTCAACAAGGAGGGAGTGGGTGAAACAAGGATTACGCCATATCAGGGCGTTTCTGGCGGTGGCCGAACTCAATAGCTTCAGCCGCGCGGCGCAGTTGCTGCACGTCTCGGCCTCGACCCTGACCGTGCATATTCAGCAGCTGGAAAACGAACTGGCCGTCCAGTTGTTCCGCCGTAACAAGCGTGAAGTGCAGATCACCGAGCAGGGCCAGCAGATGATTGCGCCGCTGCGCGCGGTGCTTAACAGCTATGAGAATGCCTTGGTGGTGGGCAAAAACTTAGCCACCGAAGTGTTTGGCGAAGTGCGTATCGCGACCCTGCCCAGCATGGCCAGTCGCGTGCTGCCGGAGGCGATCAAGCTGTTTAAGCGCGACTATCCCCGGGTCAAACTGACGGTTCTGGATTTAAACGCCGACGAAATTCAACAGGCGCTGCGCAATGGTTTAGTCGACGTGGCCATTAGCACTCAGCAGGCTGAAGATGAGGCGCTGTTGTTTGAGCCGTTATTAACCGATCGCCTGTGTTTATTTGTGAATAAACAGCATCAGTTGGCGCAGGTGCCGGCCTTGAGCTTGCTCGATGTCATCGCCCATCCGCAAATCGTCACCCTGCCTGGCAGTAGCGTGCAGAGCTTATTGATCGCCGCGTTACAGCGCTTGTCCGTGCCCCTTGAACAGCTCGATATCGCCTGTGAGGTGCGTTATCTAAGCACTGCCTTGGCACTGGTTGAAGCGGATGTCGGGGTGGCGCTGCTGCCAGAATCCACGCCGTTTACTGCCAACCTAAGCCAGGTATTGCGCCGTACGCTGGAAGATTTCCCCATCAGCCGTGCGATCCACATCATCCAGCGTCGCGACGCCGCCGCCTCGGTGTTGCTGGCGGGTTTTGTGGCCGCACTCAAGCGCAGCCTGGCCGCCGCGCCGTTACACCAAGACGCTGAGCTTTAAGCGCTGGGAGCTGATGCGCATAAATTGGCCGGAGGCTTTGATCACTAAGCCTTGTGGATCCACGCTCAGCTCAGTGCTGCGCAGGCCTTGGGTTTCACTGCGGTAGTGGCTCTGCCCGTTGCTTTGCGGGCGACGTTGATAACGCTGTTGGCGGGCCTCTACGCCTAGGGTAAGGAGATTGACGAAGGCCACTGGCAGCACCTCACTTTGCCCTTCGCTTAACCCACAGCGCATGAGCAGGGGCGTGTGGGTAAAGGGCGAATCGGACAGGAAAATCTGCTGGCAGGCTGCCAGGTCTGGGCGCGCACGTTCATTGGGCAGCCAGGTGCCTTGCTCGTCGCGACGCAGGCTGAGGCTGCGCTGGCCTTGATTGTCGACCTTGATCCAGAGGCTGTGAAAGCGCCAGTTGGCGTCGAAATTGAGCACATAGTTAGCGGCAATGCTGCTGCCTTGAAGGCTTTGCATCAGATGGCTGGTGGCCGTAATACCCTGCTCATCGATACTCAGGCGCAGATTCTCAACGCCAGGGTTAAACCATGGTTTCCATACCAATGCCTGTTGCATCTCACGCTCTCCATGTCGCCTAAGGCTAGGCGGCTGACGGGCGGACCAACTTCCTTAATGGCGCGCGGATTGAAGCTCAGTGATGTTCTGCCATTCGCTAAGCCTCTTTGGAAATTGGCTAAGCAGATACCAGATGCATGCACAGAGAGTTAAACAGCTGAGTGTCATTTGTCTGACAGCAGAATTCTGGCGCACAAGCAGGCTGTGCGCCAGAGTCTTACATAGGCTTAATGGCTATTAGCCTGGAGGGATTGCTGCGCAAAGCTGACACCCGCTAGGCCGGTTTTCAGCAGGGCGCGGATATTGCCGTGATCATTGCCTTCTGGGGTGGCCAACACGCTGCGGTAATGTTCGCCAAAGCACAGCAGGGTTTCTTCCAGGCTGAAGCCCTCGAGCAGAGCCAGGCCCAGGGTTTTGCACGAGCCTTCGTTTTGCCCGGCAGCGTTTGCTACTGCGCCGTTAGTGAAAGCGCTGGGCTGGTACTGGTAATGCTCAGCGATAAACGCCAGGGTTTGGGCGAAGGCAAATTCAGGCTCGCGCAGTTGGCTGCGGAAGGTGTTGAGGGCACTCATGGGGTTTTTCCTTGATTAAAGGCCGCCTGTTGCTCGGTGCTGGCCTCTTTCTGGTATTTAGCTTTCCACTCGGCATACGGCATGCCGTACACCTCTTCACGGGCCTCTTCGGCGCTAATGGCGATGCCTTGGTCATCGGCGGCGGCCTTGAACCATTTCGACAAGCAGTTGCGGCAGAAGCCGGCCAAGTTCATCAGCTCAATGTTTTGCACATCGGGCCGGGAGCGCAGATGTTGGACCAGGCTACGAAAGGCAGCAGCTTCGAGTTCAAGGCGTTCTTGCTCAGTCATGGTGGGGGTCTCTGCAGGCAGGAAGATGTGGCGGCGATGATAAGAGCTTCCCCAGCCCGGCGGCAACGGCGCTAGGCTGAGGGGCAGGGCGGGTAAGCCGGTTAAGCAAGATGCTGTCTGTGCTCTTTAACGGTGACCCGCGAGGGTGATCGATACCGACTCGGCAAAGCGCAGGGCGTGGGGTTTATCCACTTCGACTTCGGCGTAACGCACGGCCGGATTGGCCATGACCAAGTCGAGAATCTCCTGGGTCAGACGCTCCAGCAGGGCAAAGCGATTGCCTTCCACGTGCTGGATGATGGCTTTGGTGATGGTGCGGTAATTCAGGGCGTGGTCGATGTCGTTATCGCGCACGGCTTCTACGGCGGGGTAGAGGATGGTCAGGTTAATCAACACATCTTGCTTGTTATTGATCTCCTCTTCCTTGATGCCAATAAAGGTGCGCAGGCGCAGGTCCTTGACGCGGATGCGCGCCATTCCAGGTTCCAGTCGCGGCATAAATAACTCCGTGCGATCAGTTGTACGTTGCCGGCGTCAGTCGCCGTATGCAGCAAAGGTACCGAGCATTGTCGGTGCGGTCATCTGCCAATTTGTATTTTGTCTGCTGCGTCGCGTTGGCGCCGGGCTGCGCCGCGAGCTATTTGAGCTGGCGGCCGCCGTTAACGCTTAAGGTGCTGCCGGTGACATAGGGGTTATCCAGCAGATAGCGCACGCTCTGGTAGATCACCTCGGCGCCGGGCTCAATGCCCAAGGCCGATTTGCTGAGCGCCTGCTGTCGGTATTCGGCGTCATCCTCTGGGTTAAACAGAATCAGCGCCGGGGCGATGCCGTTGACCTTGATTCGGGGAGCAAAGCGTGCGGCAAAGGACTGCGTCAGGCTGTCCAGTCCGGCCTTGCTGGCGCAATAGGCGGGATGCTTGGCGCTGCCCTTGCGCACCACATCATCGCTGATATGGATGATGTCGGCAGACGCAGAGCGCTCCAGCAAACTCTGGCAGTGCAGGTTGAGCAGGTAGGGGGCGAGCATATGCACATGGAACAGCTCAGTAAAAACCTCCGCTTCCTGCCCGGCCGGCTCGGCGAGCCAGGCCGAGGCGTTGTGAATGATCGCGCGCAGGCTGTCGGTGTGGATTTTCAGGGTATCAATAAAGGCGAGGATGCCTTCTTTGCTGGCAAAGTCGGCCGGCAAGGTCAGGGCGCCGCGCTCACGCAAGCTTTCCAGCCCAGGGCGCGGGCTGCGGTAAGTGATGATCAACGAGTGGCCGTCATCAAGCAGGCGCTGTGCGCAGTGCAGACCGATGCGCTGACTGGCACCGGTGATCAAAATCGGAGCGTCATCGCGGCTCATGCTCGCCTCGGTACTGGGAATAAGGGGGAGGGTTCAGCCAAGTTACGCCGGGAACCTGACCAGTTAGGCTGCAACATCGGCTGAACCGCGCGCAAGTTTATACCAGCCACGCTGTCCGACAAACGGGGGCAGCACTCACCCAGCTAAATAGTGGGCGATTAGGCGGATCAAGTGACTTGGGCGTAGCGCTGCTAGTGCAGGTCTTGAGCGCAGTGCTGAGCAAAGATGAATTCGCGCAGGCGCTCATCGCTTTCGGCATCGAGGGCGTGCAGCCAGTAGGCGTGCAGATCGTTGTCGGTCGCGCGGACAAAGGCGCCGGAGATAGCGATAGGCTCGGCGTTAGGCACCGGTAGCAAGGCGTTAAATTGCTTGGGCGCTTTGCGTTGGCCCGTGCATTTGATCAAGGCGCCGCTGTTGGACAGCTGATACAACCACAGGCCATTGCGCCGGCCAGCTTTGTTCATCAGCGGCAGTGGTTCTGACAATTCCGAACGCCAGCCACGTTCGCTGTCGCCTTCGTCAAAAATTTGCGGGGCACGCAGTTTTAAGAAGGGCACACTTTGCTCGTCCACACCGATGTGCAGATCAAAGGCCAAGTGCTGGTTAGCTACATGGGCATGCAGGCTCAGTTGATCGTTGGCAGCGCAACGGGACAACAGCTCGCGGAATTGACTGCCTACATCTACCTGTAGGCGTTGCTGCTCCTGAGGCTCAGGGGCTGGGGCAATACCACTCAGTTGGCGGATAAAGTCCAGCTCGGCTTTGGTCAGGAGTTTTTGCGCTTGCATGGCAAACCCCCACAGGGAATACGGCGATGTGTTTAGGACACTAATGATTCCGCTTTGTTTTAACCGTTCGTCGGGCAGAGCTAATGCCAATTTGACTGTACGCCGTTCAGGGGCTTCCTGGCGCTGGAGGGAAGTTTATGGCAGCAAGTTCGCGGCGTTTAGTCCGCCGTGCTGAGGCCAAGTTCATGCCGCGCCTGCTTGCGGCATAATGCCGGGCTATTACTGCTGTCCTTTTGCTGCGGAGTGTTCATGAAAGTCGCTATTTTTTCCGGGTCGGTCTATGGCACCGCCGAAGAGGTTGCCCGTCACGCCCAGAGCCTGCTCAGCCAAGCTGGCTTTACTGTGTTTTACCAACCCGGCGCAAGCTTGGCCCAGCTGCAAGCGTTTGCCCCTGAAGCCTTATTGGCGGTGACCTCGACCACTGGCATGGGCGAGTTGCCGGATAACCTGCAAGGGCTGTATCACGAGATCCGCGATCAATTCCCGGCGTGGAGTGCTTTACCGGCTGGGGTGATTGGTTTGGGTGATGCCAGCTATGGCGACACCTTTTGCGGTGGTGGCGAGCTGATCCGTGAGCTGTTTGCCGAGCTTGGCGTGCAGGAGATCCAGCCGATGCTGCGCCTGGATGCCAGCGAAAGCGTCACGCCAGAGACAGATGCCGAGCCGTGGCTGGCGCAATTTGCCCAAGCTTTGACGACCTGACGACCTGACGACCGGCTTCGGGCCTTGGCTGCCGCGTGTTCTGACCCGTAAGGTCAGCACGCTGGCCGCTAGGGCGACTCACTGCTTCGGTGGATATGGCTAGACTGCGGGCGTGGTTAATCCTTAGAAAACCAATAAAACGCCGAGGTATTGCCGATGACTGTTGCTCACAGTTTGCCTATCACCAGTGTTAAAGATCAGGTCAGTGCTGCCGAATGGCAGACGCGAGTTGATCTGGCTGCCTGCTACCGCTTGATCGCCCTGCATGGCTGGGACGATCTGATCTTCACCCATATCTCGGCCAAGGTGCCGGGCACTGAAGATTTCCTGATCAACCCCTATGGGTTGATGTTCCACGAAATCACGGCCTCGAGCTTGGTCAAGGTCGATCTGGCCGGCAAAAAGCTGATGGCCAGCGCCTTTGAGATCAACCCTGCCGGTTACACCATTCACAGCGCCGTGCATGAAGTGCGTGAGGATGTCGGCTGCGTACTGCATATCCACACTCCGGCGGGGATTGCCGTGTCGGCGCAAAAGCAAGGCTTGTTGCCGCTGTCGCAGCAGTCGTTGTTTGTTCTCGCCAGCTTGGCTTACCACGGCTATGAAGGTGTGGCCCTGCACCATGAAGAGAAGGCCCGCTTGCAGAGCGATTTGGGCGACAAGAATTTTATGATTCTGCCCAACCATGGCTTGCTCACCGCCTTTGGCAGCATCGCCGATGCCTTCCTCGGCATGTTCATCCTCCAGCGCGCCTGTGAAGTGCAAGTGTTGGCCCAGGGCGGCGGCGTTGAGCTGATCCATATTCCGGAGCCTATCCTTGTAGGGGCTCGCGGCATGATTACGGCGGTGATGAAATCGTCTTATGGCATGGGCGGGGCCTTGGCCTGGCCGGCACTGCTGCGCAAGTTAGATCTGCAAATGCCAGGCTACGACGCATGAGTCAGCTGCCAGGTATCAGCCTGGCAGAGTGGCGTGAGCATGGTCGCGAGTTTAAGTTTTGCGGTCATGCCATCCGTTTTTGGACGGCGGGCTCGGCGCAGGCTGAGCCGCTGTTGCTGATCCATGGTTTCCCCACGTCCAGCTGGGATTGGCACCACCTGTGGATGCCTTTGGCCAAGCGCTATCGTTTGATTGCCGCCGATATGCTGGGCTTTGGTGACTCTGCCAAGCCTCGTGGCCATCGCTACAGCCTGCTGGAACAAGCCGACTTGCAGCAGGCCTTGCTCAGCCATCTGGATATTCAGGCGCCGCTGCACGTGCTGGCCCACGACTATGGCGACAGCGTCGCCCAAGAGTTGCTGGCGCGCCACTATCAGCAGCGCCTGCAGCTGGCCAGTTGCGTGTTTTTGAATGGGGGGTTGTTTCCCGAAACCCATCGCCCGGTGCTGGTGCAAAAACTCTTGCTGAGCCCCTTCGGGGCGCTGTTCGGACGGCTATTTAACCGGCACAAACTGGCCAGCAGTTTTGCCCGCATCTTCGGCCCACAGACGCAACCCAGCGCTGCGGCCCTGGATGACTTCTGGGAGCTGATTGCCGTGAACAACGGCCCGGCAGTGATGCACCGGCTCATCACGTATATCCCTGAGCGCCGCGTGCAGCGCGAGCGTTGGCTGGCGGCGATGCAGCGTGGCGAGGTGCCGCTGCGTTTGATTGATGGCGGTTACGATCCGATCTCCGGCGCCCATATGCTGGCGCGCTACCGTGAGCTGATCAGCGATGCCGATACGGTATTGCTCGACGGTATTGGCCATTACCCTCAGGTCGAAGCTCCGACCGTGGTGCTGCAGCACTACCTGGAGTTTCGTCAGCGCTTGGCGGCCGAGCAGGCCTGAGCGTATTTAGCTTTGCAGCGGATACGGAGCTTTGGATGCGCAGACGACAGCTATTAACCTTAGCGGCGGGTAGCAGTGTACTGATCGCCGCTGGCGGTTTTTACGCATTGCCCAGTGCGCAGCGTCCAGCAGCTTTGAACATTACTGGTGCCCAGCAGTTGTTGAGCCAGTTGCAGGGGCAGCCGCTAGTTAGCCGTCAGGGCTGGAGCCCGGCGCAAGTGTTCAATCACTGCGCGCAGAGCATTGAATATTCCATGCAGGGTTATCCAGAGCTTAAACCCCTGTGGTTCCGTCGCAGCGTCGGGCCGTTGGCCTTTAATGCGTTCGCCGCCCGTGGGGCGATGCGTCATCCCTTGGATGAGCCGATCCCTGGTGCTGCTGCGCTGGATCAACCGGCCAGCGTGGATCAGGCCTTGGCCCGTTTGCAGCGGGCCTTTAGTGATTTTGCCGAGTATGCGGGCAAGCTGCAGCCGCACTTCGCCTACGGCCAGCTTAGCCACGGCGAATATGCCGAGGCGCATGTTTTACACCTATACAACCACCTGAGCCTGCTGCAAGGTACGACCAAGGTGTGAGCTGCACGGGGAATTATCCTGCTGTCTTATTTTGTGCTATTCAGCCGGGGTTGTTTTTATTGTGACCGCAACTCGCTTGCTGGACACTCCAAGGAATGATTAACAGTCGAGGATCAAGACATGAGTGATGCCATTAGTTTTAACGATCAGGTAGTGATAGTCACCGGCGCAGGCGGCGGTTTGGGCCGCGCCCATGCACTGCTGTTTGCTAAACATGGCGCTAAAGTGGTGGTCAACGACTTGGGCGGCAGCACCCACGGTGAGGGCGCTAACGCTTCGGCGGCGGACAAAGTGGTCGAGGAAATCCGTGCCGCTGGCGGCACTGCCGTGGCCAACCACGATTCGGTGACCGATGGCGAAAAGATCGTGCAGCACGCCCTCGACACCTTTGGCCGCATCGATGTGGTGGTGAATAACGCTGGCATCCTGCGCGATAAAACCTTCCACAAGATGGAAGATGCCGATTGGGATCTGGTCTACAAGGTCCACGTTGAAGGTGCTTACAAAGTCACCCGTGCCGCTTGGCCGCATATGCGTGAACAGGGCTATGGCCGGGTCATCTTCACTGCTTCGACTTCCGGTATTTACGGCAACTTCGGCCAGTCCAACTACGGCATGGCCAAGCTCGGTCTGTACGGCTTGACCCGTACCTTGGCGCTGGAAGGGCGCAAGAACAATATTCTGGTCAACGCCATTGCCCCTACCGGCGGCACCCGTATGACTGAAGGTCTGATTCCGCCGCAGGTGTTCGAGCAACTCAAGCCTGAGCTGGTCAGCCCGCTGGTGGTTTATCTGGGCAGCAGCGCCTGTGAAGACAGCGCCGGCTTGTTTGAGGTCGGTGGCGGTTGGGTCGGTAAGGTGCGTTGGGAGCGCAGCTTGGGCGCAGGCTTTGATCCACAAGCCGGCTTCAGCCCGGAAGATGTCGCGGACAACTTCGCCAAGATCTGCGACTTTGAGGGCGCCGCGCACCCCAAAGACAATATCGAAGCCATGAAAGAAATGATGGCCAACCTGCAGAAATTCGCGAAGCGATAAACGCTACGAGGGTCGATAAATAAGCGGCTTAACCGGTAACGGTTAAGCCGTTTTTTATTGGGCGCAGGGCCTTGGAGGGGTTGTGTTGAGGGCCGTTTGGGCGCGCTTATGCCCATATCACCGCTCTGGCCTTGCACGTTGATTGGGCGCAGTCGCTACTGCGCAGACGTGTTAAACCCAGCTTCACTGCGGTGCTGTACGAGCAAGTCCAGCACTCGCCCAGTCTGCGCGGCAGAGCGCTGTTCTGGGCTCTAGTGGACGCGCCTGCCGTCATTGCTCAGTGCTTTGACCGCTCTGGCTGACCGCGCGCGTCTAAGCCTGCCCGCTTGGCTGGGCCGCCCTAGCTTTTGCCTGGGATACCGTATTTGCGCAGGCGAATGGCGATGGCGCTGTGTGAGGTTTGCAGGCGCTGGGCCAATTGTCGGGTAGAGGGGTGGCTGGGGTAGAGTTTTTCCAGCAGGTTCTTCTCGAACTGGGCTACGGCGGCTTCCAGACTGGTGACATCGCTTGCGTCTTGCTGGCTGGCCACGGCAGTGCCGGCGATATCCAGATCATCGATCTGCACCAGATTGCTTTCGCAAATGGCGGCGGCGCGGAAGATGACGTTCTGCAGCTGGCGCACATTGCCTGGCCAGCGGTTGCTCAGCAGCGCCGGGTAGGTGTCGGGCGTCAGGCGGCAGGGCAGGCGTTGGATCTGTGCGCAGGCCTGCTGCATAAAGTGCCGGGCCAGCAGGAGGATGTCCTGACCGCGCTCGCGCAGCGGCGGCACTTCCAGATTCAAGACATTGAGGCGGTAGTACAGGTCTTCACGGAAGCTGCCGGCGCTGACCATCTGCTCCAGATCGCGGTGGGTGGCGCTTAAGATGCGCACGTTAACCTTCACTTCACGCTCACCGCCGACGCGGCGGAAGGTGCCATCGTTTAAAAAACGCAGCAACTTGGCTTGCAGATAGGGCGACATCTCGGCGATTTCATCGAGAAACACCGTACCTTGGTGGGCCAGCTCCAACAGCCCCGGTTTGCCGCCACGCTGGGCGCCGGTGAAGGCGCCGGGGGCATAGCCAAACAGTTCACTTTCGGCGAGGTTTTCCGGCAGGGCCGCGCAGTTCAGCGCCAAAAACGGTGCCGCATGCCGCGCGCTTAGGGCGTGGCAGGCGCGGGCTACCAATTCTTTGCCCGTGCCGGTTTCGCCGTTGATCAGCAGTGGCGCATCCAGCACGGCCACGCGCTGCGCCCGAGCCTTGAGATTACGCAGCGGCGCCGAGTCGCCGAGCAGGGCATCAAAACCTTCCGCATGGTCGTGGTGCAGCGCGGCTAAGCGCTCACCGATGCGGTTGGGCGCATACAGGCTCAGCAGGCCGCCGGCCAACTGGCGACTGGCGCCGCCGACATCCTCGGTGATGGGCTGGGCGTCGAGCAGCAGGGCCTGACCTTTGAGGGTGATCTCGCGCATCGGCAGGCGAAAGCCTTGGTTCAGGAGCTCGCTTTGCAAGGGCTCATCGGCAAACAGCTCGCCCAGGCTCAAGCCCTCCGGCTCGCTGCCGTACAGCTCGATCAGCGCTGGGTTGGCCAGCAGCACCCGACCCTGGCTGTCGACCGCCAGCACCGGGTCGGTCATCGCCGCCAGCAAGGCATCCAGCTGCAGGTGACGCCGCTGACCGGGGAGGATGTCGACGATGGTCACGTTCTGCACGCCACGCACGCTAAACAGCGCCTCGCGCAGTTCCTCAAGCACGCTGGGGCTTAGGGTCGGGGCGTCGATATAGACGTTGGGCGGCACCATCTCCACGGCATCGAGGTTGAGATTGCGCCCACCCAAAAGGGCCAGGACTTCCTGGGTGATGCCAACGCGGTCGATAAAACTGACGTGAATACGCATGAAGGCGCAGAGCTGCCGTGGTTGAGAAGGGCGTCAGTATGCCCGGTCTGCACGCTGGCGTTAACCGCTCAGGCCACGCCAGCCGTGCCGCTAACTCGCAGGAGCGTTAGCCGCAGTGCAGATGGAGGATGGCTTCGCTTTCGTCGATGTCGATGGTCAGGCGCTGTGGGTTGAACTCCTGGCTCGCCATATCGCCGGGCGCCAGCACCCGCACTAACTTGGCATTGGCTTGCAATTGCAACTGCTCGACGCGCTCGACACTGATCTGCTGGCCCAGCTGCGCGCGCAGCGATTCGGCATTGCAGTTGCCGGTGATCTGCTCGATGTCATCAGCCCGTTGAGCGCTGCTACAGCCGGCTAACAGCGTTATGAGCGCCAAACTGAGGAGGCGGTGAGGGTGCATGATCAGGTCCTTTTCTCTGCACAAAACAAAAGTGCAGCCTAGCAGCGCGCTGCCCGACAACTCAATCGAAAGCGGCCACACGGCGGGTCATTCCAAGGCTATTTACCTTTCCTGGGCTATCAGTCCTACAATCGGCGATTTTCCTGCTGAGGCATTGCCGTGTCGGCCGTCATTTCTATCCAACAGCTCAATAAGACCTATGCCAGTGGCCATCCGGCCCTGCAAGGGATTGACCTAGACATTCGTCAAGGCGAGATCTTTGCCTTGCTCGGCCCCAATGGCGCCGGCAAGACCACGCTGATCAGTATCATCTGCGGCATCGTCAATCCCGGCAGCGGGCGCGTGCTGGTCAGCGGCAAGGACATCATCAAAGACTACCGCGCCGCCCGTGCGCAGATCGGCCTAGTGCCGCAAGAGTTGGTCAGCGATGTGTTCGAGTCCGTCTGGAGCACGGTCAAGTTCAGCCGCGGGCTGTTTGGCAAGAAACCTGACAATGCTTATCTGGAGCGTCTGCTGCGCGATTTGTCGTTGTGGGATAAGCGCGATGCGAAGATTTTTGAGCTGTCTGGCGGTATGCGCCGGCGCGTGATGATTGCCAAGGCGCTGAGTCATGAGCCGCAGATTCTGTTTCTCGATGAGCCCACCGCCGGGGTCGACGTGGAGCTGCGCCGCGATATGTGGAACATGGTGCGCGGCCTGCGTGAGCGCGGCGTGACCATCATCCTCACTACCCATTACATCGAAGAAGCCGAGGAAATGGCCGACCGCATTGGGGTGATCAGCAAGGGCCGGATCATCTTGGTGGAAGACAAGCAGGTGCTGATGCACAAGCTTGGCAAAAAACAGCTGACCCTGTATCTGCAGCAGCCGTTGGCCTGCATCCCTGACGCATTAGCCGGCTATGCCCTAGAACTGGTCGACGAAGGTCGCGCCTTGGTATTTACCTTCGATGCGCAAAGCGACAGCACCGGCATTACCGAACTGCTGAAAAGCCTCAGCCAGCACGGCATTGATTTTAAAGATTTGCAGTCCAGCCAAAGCTCTCTGGAAGAGATCTTTGTGTCGCTGGTAAGCGAACGCTAAGCCCCACTGTTGACGAATTAAGCGGAATCCCTGCCATGAATTTCTATGCCGTTAAGGCGATTTACCTGTTTGAGTTAGCGCGTACTTGGCGCACCTTGCTGCAAAGCATCGCCACCCCGGTGATCAGCACCTCGTTGTACTTTGTGGTGTTCGGCTCGGCCATCGGCAGCAGCATGACCCAGGTCCAAGGGGTCAGCTATGGCGCCTTTATCGTGCCGGGGCTGATCATGCTGGCGCTGCTCACTGAGAGCATTTCCAACGCCTCGTTTGGCATCTACATGCCGAAATACTCAGGGAGCATTTACGAGTTGTTGTCGGCGCCGGTTTCCTATGTGGAGATTCTGTTCGGCTACGTCGGGGCGGCGGCGACCAAGTCGATCATCTTGGGCCTGATTATTTTGCTCACGGCGCGCTGCTTCGTCAGTTTCGAGATCGCCCATCCTGTGTGGATGTTGGCGTTTTTAGTGCTGACCGCGCTGACCTTCAGCCTGTTCGGTTTCATCATCGGCGTGTGGGCCGATGGCTGGGAGAAGTTGCAGATCGTCCCGGCGCTGATCGTCACGCCATTGACCTTCCTCGGCGGCGCCTTCTACTCGATCAGCATGCTGCCACCGGCTTGGCAAACGGTGACCCTGTTTAACCCGGTGGTGTATTTGATCAGTGTGTTCCGCTGGAGCTTTTTCGGTGTGGCTGACGTCAATGTCGCCTTGAGTTTGGCGATGATCCTCGGCTTTTTGCTGCTGTGTTTGCTTGCCGTGGGTTTTATTTTCAAAACCGGCTATCGCTTGAAGAGTTAAGTGCTGCATAAGCTAGGGCAAATGTGCCAAAAGCTCGGCTGTATCGGCTGAAATGAATTGTTTGAATTGCCGACAAAATGTCCAAAGCCCCAGCCCATCTGCGTTAGCGCAGGGCGCTGGGGCTTTTTTCGACATACAAGCGGCCTGGATCAACGTTTGGCACTTGCCCAACAGGGGGCGCAATGGCGTAGTCTGAGGTTGTCGCCTGATGAGCTTTACAGGTCAGACGGCGGCGTTATTCGCGAACCGTTGAAGAAGGAAAGCTTTATGCAAATCCAAGTTCACAGCGATAATCATATCGACGGCCATGTACGCTTAGTTGACTGGGTCAGTGCCAGTGTTTCCAGCAAGCTTGAGCGTTTTGATGAAGACGTCACCCGCGTCGTAGTTCACCTTCACGATGACAATGCCGGCAAAGCTGGTGCCCAAGACAAACGCTGCCAAATCGAAGCCCGCCCGAAAGGCCGGCAGCCGGTCAGCGTGACCCATAAAGCCGATTCGCTGGAGCAAGCCATCGAGGGCTCCATCGACAAACTGCACAATGCCCTTGACCATCAATTTGGCAAATTGCGCAGTAAACGCGCCACCGTGTTGCAGGCCGCCACCCATCATGTATCCGGCCAAGACGCGCTGTTGCGCGAAGACTTCCTCGCTGATGAGCAGTTACGCGCGCTCTAACTAATCGTCCTAGGCAGCCGGTGCGGCTGCCTTACCTCTAAGGCCTGCGCCCCGGCAATCGTTGTCGGGGCGCAGTCGTTTTGGCGCTGGCAAAGGCGGCAAGTTTTTGCCTCTTAGCCTTATGGGCTTCAGGGCTATAAAAATAAGTATTTAATTTGTAAGGCTTTTATTCGATTGGCGTGTTTTCTGCAGAGCGTCTGCGTACTGCTATTTTGTAGAGCCTAGCCATGACCACTATTTCCTCCAGCTTGCCCTTGAGCCGCTACCTGAGTAACGCCGCGCAAACCGCGAGCAGCAGCCCGGCAAAAAGCGCGGACACGACCACGCAGAGCGACGCCCTGGCGCAATTGCGCAGCTATGCCCAACAGCTTGTCAGCAATAGCCAAGGCGGTTTACTGCGCGCTTATCAAGCCCAGCAGGGCGGCAGCCTCAGCGCCCATAGCGCAGCGAGCCCGAGCAGCAGTCAGGCCAGCCAGATAGCTCTGCCCGATGTGGCCGAATTGGACCGCGATGACGCAGCTAAGCTGATGGGCCAGCTCGATAAGCTGTTGGCGTCGGAACAAGCTGCGGCGCTCAAATTTGTCGGCTTTAACGCCGGCCAGCAGACCGACTCCTTAAGCACCTACCGCAGTTGGTTGCAGGAGAAGGGCGGCATTAGTCTGCGTGTCTAAGGTCGTGCTGTGCTGTTGTGGCACTGGCATCAGGCGCCCGACTGGGCCAAGATCTAGTCACTATTAACCGTGACAGATGCTTGGCGTTGACAGACTAAGGGGTACGCATGGCGACGGGGTTTTCCATTCGGGGCATATTGGCCTTGGCAGTAGCGGCGGCCAGCCTGCAGGTACAGGCGGCTGATGAGGCGCAGTTGATCGAGTTGATCAACGACTACCGCAGTCAGGTACAGCGCTGCGAGACCCAGGCCTCGGAAGAATTACCGCCCCTGGCTGCAGACAACCGTTTGAGTTTGCCCGCCAGCGGCCAGGTCGATTTGCAGAGCGCCTTAGCGCGCAATGGCTACCCCATGGTCAATGTGCAGGCCATCACGCTGTCGGGGCCACGGGATGCGTCATCGGCCATGCAGACCTTGCAGGAGAGCTTCTGCAAGGTGGTACTTAACCCGCAATTTGTTGATATCGCCGTGAGTCGGGTGGATCGCGATTGGCGTGTGGTGTTGGCCCAGCCGTTGCTGAAAAGCAAGCTGGCGCCCTGGCAGGAAGAAGGCCAGAAGTTGCTTGAGCAGATCAACCAAGCGCGCAACAGCACCCGCCAGTGCGGAGAGCTGACTTACGCCGCCGCTGCGCCGCTGCAATGGCAGACGGTTTTAGCCGACGTGGCGCAAGAGCACAGCCGGGCCATGGCCAATGGCAACTTCTTCGCTCACCGGGGCACTGATGGGCGCACGCCAGGGGATCGGGCCGAGCTGGCCGGTTACTCAGGTCAGCACGTCGGCGAGAATATCGCCGCCGGCCAAGATGCGGTTAGTAAGGTGGTTCAGGGCTGGCTGGCCAGTCCCGGGCACTGCGTCAACTTGATGAATCCGCAGTACAAGGAGTTTGGCGCGGCTTACGCCACCGATCCTAAGAGCGATGCGGGCATCTACTGGACCGCTATGTTCGGCGCCCCATAGGGTTACGGCCGGGCTTGGTGCCCGGCCGAATGACAGCGCTTAAGCGCTGAAGACCTGAGCCAGGTGCTGCTGATAGCGCAGCACGTCGGCTTCGATATTCGGCACTTTCATCACGTCATTGCAGATAAAGGTCGGCAGCGCCGTCATGCCCAAAAACTCATGGGCTTTATGGAACGGGAAGTACACCGCGTCCACACCTTTGCCCTCAAAGAAGTCAGTCGGGTCGCTAAAGGCTTGCTGCGGCGCGTTCCACGTCACCGACAACATGTAGCGCTTGTTCGGCACCAAGCCGCCGCTGCCGTACTTCTGGCTATTGTCAGAGCGGGTGCGGCCATCGTTGGCATACAGACTGCCGTAGCCTTCAGTGAACACCTCGTCCATATATTTCTTCAAGGTCCAGGGCGCTCCCATCCACCAGCCGGGCATCTGCCAGACCACCACGTCGGCCCAGAGAAACTTCTCCAGCTCTTGGGCGGCGTCGTAACCGCCATCGACATAAGTGGTTTTAACTTCATGGCCTGCGCCTTCGAGAAAGGCCGCAGCGGTGTTGTGCAAGGTGGTGTTGTATTGGCCCTTGGAATGGGCGAATTCCTTCCCGCCATCGATCAGTAGAACTTTGCTCATCCTGCTTTCCTTAACAATCAGTGATGGCCGCGGCTCTTGCCGCTGCCTAAGGTTGCCAGGCTGGATCTGGCGACACGCATACAGATACCTGCTCGGTGTTGAGCAGCTGATTGCTATATGGGGCAGGTGAGTAGCGGTTACAAGCTGCCAACCTGCAACCGCTGGTCGTTCGCCTACTGAGCCTACTGAGCCTGCTGGGTGCTGGCCACGGCCTCTTGGCCCTCAGCTTCGTCGACTACCTTAAGTTTGGCCCCGCCAACAAATACACCGAGCTTGATCGATTGGCGCACGTAGTAGTTTTTGCCTGGCTCGGTGTATAGCTCAATGCTGTTATCGCTGAACTCCGACTCGGTGGACAGCAGGTGCTGACCGGGTTTGATCAGGCGATAGAAGTAAGTGTTGCTGGCGGTCTCGCCGATCACTTCGCCGTCGACTTTAACGGTCTTTTTAAGCGCAGCACCGAGTATTGAATCGCGGAAGATATACAGACCGCTTTGATCAGGCGGTGGGGCACTGAAGGTTTTGCTTTGTTGATCTTGCTCGGTGCTGGCCATCGGCACAGAGGCGCAACCAGCGAGCAGGGCTAAGCTGAGGCTGGCGCAGAGAAGTAATGATTTTGACATGCGGGCAGATCCTGAATAGTAGTGGTGTAATGGCAATATGCCTTTACCTCGCTACTGTATCTGCATTGCTATGCCGATTTGAACAGGCGACAGCGCTTAAATCAGGGGGCAGCGCCGCTTGCAGTTTGTGCTGCACGCGGCTAGCCAATACCTGCTTATTGCTGGGTGGCTTTGCTGGTTTCGGCCGGTGCGGACCACACGCGGTAGCGCACTTCTAAGTCCGCCGGTACATAGACCACCAGCGGCAGCTTGCTGTTGTAGCGCAGCAGCTGGGGTTCACCGCCAGCCGGAACAAAGGCTTCTTTGCGGCTGTTATCCGGGCAGCCCATCATGGTGCTGATACCTGGGCCGACGTTGTTCAGTTGGTAGTAGTTGTAGCCCCAGCCTTTGGCGGTTTCTTGCTGCCACTGACCGCCTAAACGATGCAGGTTGCAGTCGACTTCCATGGTTTTGCCGGCGAGCAATTCCACCTTGCGTTCGTCTTCATTACTTAAGCTTGGCAGCTCAATAACAAAGCGTTTGTAACCATCGGCCGGCGCCGGGAAGGGCTTAAGCGCTTCAGGGGTGGCGGCGCAGGCGACGAGGGGCAGGGTACAGACCAGGGTGGCGAGGCTGAGCTTTAGAGTTTGCATAACGAGTCCCGAATAATTTGGCATTAACAGTCATCTGTTAATGGCTGCCGTCTTGGCGGCTAAGCCCCAATGACTGCCGTTTAAAGGACCAAGTTCCAAATTTAGGTTATCAGGGCCAGCAGTTTTGTCTCAGCAGCTGGAGTCTAGCCAAGCGCGGTTGGAGTTTCGTCGCAGCTCATAGCCGCTTGGCTGAATCGCCTTCTCAGCTGGTGTAGGGTAGCGATCCAGCTAGTGATTACTGTGGAGTGCAGATGATGAGTAATGAGCTACCTATAACCGCTCTGGCCGAGCAACTGGGGCAACGCTTACTGGCTCAACAAGCTCAGGTGAGTACTGCAGAATCTTGCACTGGCGGCGGTATCGCCGAGGCGATTACCCGTATTGCGGGCAGCTCCGCGTGGTTTGAAGCGGGCTATGTGACTTACTCCAATCAACAGAAAACCCGCCAACTGCAAGTGCCGGCGGAATTATTCGCCAGCGTTGGCGCGGTCAGCCATGAAGTGGTCGAAGCCATGGTCCGTGGCGCCCAGAAGCACAGTGGCGCCCGTTATGCGGTGGCGGTCAGTGGCATTGCCGGGCCCGATGGCGGTACGGCGCAAAAACCGGTGGGTACGGTTTGGCTGGCCTGGGGCGATGGCGATCACTGTTATACCGAGCGCCGGCAGTTTCGCGGTGATCGCCAAGCGGTGCGTGAACAAACCGTGGCGGCCGCTCTAGGCGGGCTGTTGCGCCTGTTAGCCGAAGAAAATCCAACCCTGGGGTAGGCGTAAGGGCTTGCGCTGTGGAATAATACTGTCTACTTATACAGTTGTTGGCGGCCGCTCAGGCCCTTCTTGATTACGTGAGGACACAAATGGACGAGAATAAGAAGCGCGCCTTGGCGGCAGCCCTGGGTCAGATTGAAAAGCAATTCGGCAAGGGTGCCGTGATGCGCATGGGCGATCACGATCGTCAGGCCATCCCGGCTATCTCCACCGGCTCGCTGGGCCTGGACATTGCCCTGGGCATTGGCGGTCTGCCGAAAGGCCGTATTGTCGAAATCTACGGTCCAGAGTCTTCGGGTAAAACCACTCTGACCCTGTCGGTCATCGCTGAAGCGCAAAAACAAGGCGCGACCTGCGCCTTCGTCGACGCCGAGCACGCCTTGGACCCGGACTACGCCAGCAAACTGGGCGTCAACGTAGACGACCTGCTGGTCTCGCAACCTGATACCGGCGAACAAGCGCTGGAAATCACCGACATGCTGGTGCGCTCCAACGCGGTAGACGTGATCATCGTCGACTCCGTGGCCGCGCTGGTGCCTAAAGCAGAAATCGAAGGCGAAATGGGCGACATGCACGTCGGCCTGCAAGCCCGTCTGATGTCCCAGGCGCTGCGTAAAATCACCGGCAACATCAAAAATGCCAACTGCTTGGTGATCTTCATCAACCAGATCCGCATGAAAATCGGCGTGATGTTCGGCAGCCCAGAAACCACCACCGGCGGTAACGCCCTGAAGTTCTACGCTTCGGTGCGTCTGGACATTCGCCGCACCGGTGCGGTGAAAGAGGGCGACGAAGTGGTCGGCAGCGAAACCCGCGTCAAGGTCGTGAAGAACAAAGTAGCGCCGCCTTTCCGTCAGGCGGAGTTCCAGATTCTGTACGGCAAGGGCATCTACCGTAACGGCGAGATCATCGACCTGGGCGTGCAGCTGGGCCTGCTGGAAAAATCCGGCGCCTGGTACAGCTATCAGGGCAACAAGATCGGCCAGGGCAAGGCCAACTCGGCTAAGTACCTGGAAGACAACCCAGAAGTGGCCAGCACCATCGAAGGCCTGATCCGCGAGAAACTGCTGGTCACGGCGCCAACGGTCAAAGCCAATTCGGGTGTTGAAGACCTGGCCGACGCCGATAGCTGAGTAAGCCGACCATGGCCATTATCTTAGATACCGCCGTAGCGGTACGACGAGCCGCCATGGATCTGCTGGCAATGCGTGAGCATGGCCGCGTTGAGTTAACCCGCAAGTTGCGCCGACGCGGCGCCAGTGATGAGTTAATCGACGCGGCTTTGCAGCGTTTGTGCGATGAAGGTTTGTTGTCTGAGGCGCGTTATCTGGAGGCTTTTATCAGCCACCGGGCGCGCGCCGGCTATGGCCCCATGCGCATTCGTGAAGAGCTTGGCCAGCGTGGCTTGGATCGCGCTGAGATCGAGCAGGCGCTACGCGACAGCGGCATCGATTGGCGTGAGCAGCTGCAGCAGGTGTGGCAACGCAAGTTTGCCGGCGAGCTACCCAGCGATATGCGTCAGCGCGGCCAGCAGATGCGCTTTCTCAGTTATCGCGGTTACCCGCAAGATTTGATCAGTCGCCTGCTGCGCGGCAGCGGCGACGATTAAGCGCTGGTGCGCAGGCTGCGCACCAGGCCGTTGGCTTAGAGGCCGCAGTCGGCTTTGTTAAAGCGCTCGGTGGTCACCGAACGGTTGCTCTTATATTCAGTGAACTCATAACGCAGTCCGGCGCCGCGCACGAGCAGTTGGCGAAAGCCAGGGTTTTGGCACACGCTATTGGCCAGCTGTGCCCGCACCACTTGTGGGTTTTCGCGCATTTTCGCCGCGTGTTCGCTGCGTACGCTCAGGTGATTGATCAGTTCACTGCCTTCAACGGTGTAGCCCTGATCGAGAATGTCTTCGTTGATCGCCCGTGGCGTGCCAACACTGCTTTCACGGGCAACCTTGTCCAGTGACCTGCTCAGCTCATAGTCTTTTAAGGTCACGGCTTGGGCCAACATGGGCAGGCTGAGGGCTAGGGTTAAGCTGATCAAACGCAGCATCGGTTTCTCCATTAATGATTCGCTCCTCTGACCGATGAGCTCGGTTCAGGTTCAGTGCCAAGTATCTTAGCGCTTCAGGCGGCGCTTCGGCAGTTTAGCTGCAACAGTTGTCGGACACGCAGTTTTGCAGCGGCTAAGACTTTGCCTGTGTCACCGCGCCAGCTTTGTTAGACTGCCGCGCTTCTTGAGAGTGGATGTGTCGATGTTAAGTGTTCTACGTCCCCAGGTGCGGCGCTGATGCCCCACGCTGTGGCCCGACTGCGCAGCGCCCGGCTGGCGCGCAGTGCCAAACCCTTCCTCGCCCGTGGCAGCCGCGCTGTACGCTGTGAGGGCTGTCGTTTAACCGCGAATCATTGTTTGTGTGCCTGGCGCCCGCAGGTCGAAGCGCGCTCAGGGGTGTGCTTAGTGATGCATGACGTGGAGGCGCTCAAGCCGAGTAACACCGGCTGGCTGATTGCTGACGTGGTGGATGACACCAGCGCGTTCGGCTGGTCGCGGGTCGAGGTGGATGCGCAGCTCCCGGCACTGCTGAATGATCCGCAGTGGCAGCCCTATCTGGTGTTCCCGCAAGAGTACGCTGCACCTGAGCGAGTGGTGCATGAGGTGCAACCGCAGGACGGTAAACGGCCGTTGTTCGTGCTGCTGGATGCGACCTGGAGTGAGGCGCGCAAGATGTTCCGCAAGAGTCCCTATCT
The DNA here is from genome assembly GCF_025465995.1 of Pseudomonas sp. 5P_3.1_Bac2. GTDB lineage: Bacteria > Pseudomonadota > Gammaproteobacteria > Pseudomonadales > Pseudomonadaceae > Aquipseudomonas. The sequence goes on from NZ_JANLNY010000006.1 coordinate 80,075, forward strand.
GGACGCCTTGCCGGTGCTCAGCTTGCAGCCTGAGCAACTGTCGCGTTACCGCCTGCGCCGCTCAAAGCGTGATGACCACTTTTGCACCGCTGAAGTCGCCGCCCTCTGTTTGGAGTTGGCCGGCGATCAGCGCGCCGCGGATGCGCTGAACTGCTACCTGGATGTGTTTACCCAGCATTATCTGGCGGCTAAAGCGCCCCGTGCAGTGGTGCTGGATGATCCGCTGCACGAACGCTTGCGCGAGTATCTTTAAGCCGTAGCGGGCAGCTTTTTCGGCCACAGTTGCGCCAACAGCATGCCGGCGAACATCAACGCACAGCCGATGTAGCCGCGCATGTGCAGCGCCTCACCGAGCAGCCAGGCACCGGCAATGGCGGCGAACACCGCTTCCAGAGAGAAAATGATGGCGGCGTGGGAGGCGATCGCATGTTTTTGCGCGACCACTTGCAAGGTGAAGCCTACCGCTACGCCAAAGATGCCACCGTAAAGGATCGCAGGTGCCGCCGCGACAATGGACTGCCATTCGATGGTCTCGAAGATCACTGCCAACAGCAGGCTGATCACGGCGCAGGTGATGAACTGAACCAAGGCCAGACGCAGTGGATCGTGACGCTTGGCGAACACGCCGACCATCAGTACATGCATCCCCCAAACCACGGCCCCAGCCAGTTGCAGCCAGTCGCCAGATGCAACGTGGAAGCCTTCGCCGACGCTAAGCAGGAACATGCCAACCACCGCCAAACAGGCACCCAGCCAAATGCCCATGCCCGTTTTCTGGCCGATGAACAGGCCCAGCAGTGGTACTACAATGACGTACAGACCGGTGATAAAGCCGGAGTTAGTCACGCTGGTGAACATCAGGCCGACTTGCTGTAGGTTGATCCCCAGCGCGAGTGCCAGCCCCATCAGTATCCCGCCACGGAGCATCTGGCGGTTAACCGGGGCGACGCTTGTGTCGTTGCGTTGCAGCAGGTGCAGCACCGGCAGCAAAATCACTGCCGCAAGGCCGAAGCGCAGGCCGCTGTAAAGGAAGGGGCCGATGGATTCCATGCCCAGGCTTTGGGCCACAAAAACTGTGCCCCAAATCATGGCGGTGATCAGCATTAAGAGGTCGGCACGTAGGGCTTGGCTTCGCATTTCTGGGTCTCGTTAGCAGGGGCCGGGCACTTTGCCGTAAAGCATCGTACTTGACCACCCTGACAGCGCTCGGCATGCTGATGCGCTTTTCTGCGCCGCCGCGGTTGTGCTCATAGTGCAGGCTTCGACAGTCCAAGGACGATCCAGTTAGATCTGAACCTGTTCGCAGCGCTCCTTACAGAAAGAAAATAGGACTTACCATGGCCTCATTTGAAATCCTCATTGCCGACGACCACCCGTTGTTTCGCAGTGCGCTGCAACAAGCTCTCACCCTGGGCTTGGGCTCCGACGTCCGCTTGGTTGAGGCGGCCAGCATCGCTGAGCTGGAGGCGTGTTTGGTCGAGAAGACCGATTGGGACTTGGTCCTGCTGGACCTCAACATGCCGGGCGCCTATGGCTTTTCTGGCTTAGTCCTGCTGCGTGGGCAATACCCGCACATTCCGGTGGTGATGATCTCGGCCCAGGAGGATTCATCCGTGGTCGCCCGTTCGCGGGAATTTGGCGCCAGTGGTTTTGTGCCGAAATCCAGCTCCCTGGAAACCATTCAGCAGGCCGTGCGTCTGGTCTTGGACGGTGAGGTGTGGTGGCCGGCGCAAACGGACGAAGCGATTGCCTTAAGTGAAGAAGCTAAAGCGGCGAGTGCCGGCCTAGCCAGCTTAACCCCGCAACAGTTCCGCGTGCTGACCATGGTTTGTGACGGCTTGCTGAATAAGCAAATCGCCTATGAGCTGAGCGTTTCTGAGGCCACGGTTAAGGCTCACGTCACCGCGATCTTCCGCAAGCTTAACGTGCGCACCCGCACCCAAGCGGCCCTGTTGTTGCAACAGCTGGAATCGATTCCGGCTGAATAATCCCCCAGGCTCTGCTTTAGACTAGCCGGCCAATTGTTATGGAATGAACAACCTTATGTCGCCATTTAAGGGCCAGACCGGCCTGAAACGGATTTTCAATGCCGCTGGCTATTCATTTGCCGGCTTGCGCGCGGCCTTTACCGGCGAGGCGGCGTTTCGCCAATTGGTATTGATCAACGTACTGTTGATCCCGCTGGCGTTATTTCTCGACGTCAGCCGCGTTGAGCGCGCTCTGTTGATTGCGGTGTGCTTGCTGGCGCTGATCGTCGAGCTGCTCAACTCGGCGGTGGAGGCGGCGATTGACCGCATCTCCCTTGACCGCCATCCGCTGTCGAAAAACGCCAAAGATATGGGCAGCGCCGCGCAGTTTATTGCCCTGAGCCTGATTGCCGTGGTCTGGGCCTGCATCCTGCTCGGCTAAGGCCGGCAACTTTAAGCAATGTTGGGTAATTGAATCTGATCGCTGCGCGTTACGCCGGCGGTCAGCTCACGGCATAGCTCGATAAACTCACGCATGGCCGCCGCCTGATACTTCTGCTTGTGCCAGATAAAATAAAACTGCCGCAGCAGATCCAGCTCCGGCGTCTCCACCGGCACCAAGCTGCCCCGCCGAAAGGCATCGCGCAGCGCCAGGCGCGAGATACAGCCAATCCCCAAGCCGGATTCCACCGCCCGTTTAATCGCCTCGGTGTGCTCCAGCTCTAGGCGGATATTCAAGGTGCGGGGGTGATGACGCATGGCTTGGTCGAAGGTCAGGCGGGTGCCCGAGCCTTGTTCACGGAGAATCCAGGCCTCGCGGGTCAGCTCATCCAGACTGGCGCTGCCGCGTTTGGCCAGCGGATGTTGCGGCGCACAGAACACCACCAGTTCATCTTCAACCCAAGGCTGCACTTCGATATCGGGGTGCTGGCAGTCGCCCTCGATCATGCCCATGTCCAGCTCATAGTGGGCCACTTGCTGCACCACGTGGGCGGTGTTGTGCACCTGCAGTTTGACCCGGCACTCGGGGTGGCGCTGCATAAAACTGCCGATCAGCAGGGTGGCCAGATAGTTACCGACGGTCAGGGTGGCGCCCACATGCAGGGAGCCAAAGCCGCTCTGACCACCTAACAAACGTTCAATTTCTTTGGCTTGTTCGAGTAGCGCCACCGCTTGTGGCAGCAGTTGCTGACCTAAGGCATTGAGGTTCAGGCGCTTGCCGGCGCGGTCAAACAGCTGGCAATTGGATTGCCGCTCCAGCTCGCTAAGCGCGGTGCTGGCAGCGGATTGCGACAGGGCGAGGGAGTCGGCAGCACGGGAAACACTCTGCTGCTGTGCCACGGCGACGAACACTTGGAGCTGTCTGAGAGTGAATCGCATATCTATATAACCGATTACCTATATCTTAATAATCCACTTAACAGATATTCTGCTCTCGCATAAAATTTGCCGCAACTTAAACTAGCCCCACGTTTTTCTGAGGAATCAGCATGAGCAACATGAACCACGAACGTGTCCTCAGTGTTCATCACTGGAACGACACTCTGTTCAGCTTTAAGTGCACCCGCGATCCGGGCCTGCGCTTCGAGAATGGTCAGTTCGTGATGATCGGCCTGCAACAGCCCAACGGCCGTCCGCTTATGCGTGCTTACTCGATCGCCAGCCCGAACTGGGAAGAGCATCTGGAGTTCTTCAGCATCAAGGTGCCGGATGGCCCGCTGACCTCGCAGTTGCAGCACCTCAAAGAAGGCGATGAGATCATCATCAGCAAAAAGCCCACCGGTACTCTGGTCCTCGACGACCTGAAGCCGGGCAAGCACCTGTACCTGCTCAGCACCGGTACTGGCTTGGCGCCGTTTATGAGCGTGATCCAAGACCCAGAAACCTATGAGCGTTTTGAGAAAGTTATTCTCTGCCACGGTGTGCGTTACGTGAACGAAGTCGCCTACCGTGAGTTCATCACCCAGCACCTGCCGCAGAATGAGTTCTTTGGTGAGGCGCTGAAAGAGAAGCTGATCTACTACCCAACTGTGACCCGTGAGCCGTTCGAGAACCAAGGTCGTCTGACTGACCTGATGCGCAGCGGCAAACTGTTCACCGACATCGGCCTGCCGCCGATCAACCCGCAGGACGACCGCGCCATGCTGTGCGGCAGCCCAAGCATGCTCGACGAAACCTCGGAAGTGCTGAACAGCTTCGGCCTGACCGTATCGCCACGTATGCGTGAGCCGGGTGACTACCTGATCGAGCGCGCCTTCGTCGAGAAGTAAGCGCAGCTGTAAGTGCTAAAAAACCGCCTTAGGGCGGTTTTTTTATGCGCGGTGTTTTTATTCAACGCTGGGCACTACCGCCAGCACACAGATGCTGCCGGGCTTGGGGTAATGCCACTGCACATCGACATCCCACAGGCGCGCGCCGTAGCGTCGCTCGGGTGTGGGCTGCTGATAAGCCGGGCGCGGGTCTTGGGCCAGGCACTGTTCGATCAGCTCGACCAAGGCTTCGCCTAAGCGCTGGGCATGTTGCTGGGCTTGCAGCAGGGCTGCGGGCTGCCAAGTGACTTCGATGAGCTCAGGCGCGCTGGCGGCGATGCCATTGACCGCGTCAGGCACGCTGTCGGCATAGGGCACATAGGGTTTGATATCCAGCACCGGGGTGCCGTCGAGCAGGTCGATGCCGGACAGCCATAGGCGGCCGTCTTCGACCTTATCCAGCCTGACCACCGATTGGCCGATGCCATTGGGCCGGTGGGTGGCGCGGGTGCTGAAGACGCCGACCGACTGGTTGCCGCCCAAACGTGGCGGGCGCACCTTGAGCCTGGGCTGCTCCTCCAGCGCTTGGTGGAAGAGAAACAACAGCCAGACGTGGCTGACCTGCTCCAGCCCTTGCACCGCGTCGCCGTTATTAAACGGCGCGACCAGCTCCAGCACGCCCCGGGCCGCGGGGGCCAGATGCGGTTGGCGGGGGATGGCGAACTTCTCCTTGAAGCAGGAGCGGACGAAACCTATGGGTGATACGGAATAAGACATGGCAGCCAGATCAGAAAAATCCGCCGCTATAGTAACCGAGCCATGGACCTCGGTTGGCAGTTTCAGGCGCTGGTGCCACCGCAGGTGGCACCAGGCAGGGCTTAGCCGCGCACGCGCAGGGTCAGGCCCTTAAGGAAGTTACGCAGGAACTGATCGCCACAGGGACGGTAGTTGCTGTGCCCGGCTTTGCGGAACAGCGCGCTCATCTCAGGTTTGGACACCGGGAAGTCGACACTCTGCATGATCGCGTGCATGTCGTCTTCTTTCAGTTCAAAGGCCACCCGCAGTTTTTTCAACACGATGTTGTTGGTCAGTGGCAGCTCGAAAGGCTGCGGCGGGCGGCTGTCGTCTTTGCCGCGCTTGAAATAGACCAAGCCGTCGAGAAAGTGGGCTAGCAGCTCGTCATCGCATATCTGAAAGCCGTCTTCGTCTTCTTTGAGCAGCAGCGGGGCCAGTTCGTCGGCGCTGATAGTGCGGCCGCTGAGCTGGATGATCTCAGCTAACTGCGCATCGCTGATATCGAGGGTGTAGCGCAAGCTGCGCAGTACGTCGTTGTTTTGCATGAACACATCCTGAAGAAAGCGGCTGCCGCAGTGGCAACCGTTGAAAATAAGTTAGAAACGCTCTTTGCCGGCCAGATAGCGCCATTGGCCGGCAGGCACTTTGCCCAGCGACACGCCACCGATGCGGATACGTTTGAGACCCAGGACCTTGAGGTCAACGCTGTTACACATAAACACCAGCTGGCCGGGCAGGGGATTTTTTAAGGCGAAGCGCAGACGGGTTTCGTTCTGCCAACTGACCTTGCAGGGCGCCAGCGCCACGCCGTTAAACAGCAGGCCATGGTTAAGGCGCTTGAGCTGGGCAGGGGTCAGGGTGCCTTGCACCTCCACCACGTATTCCTGCTCCAGCTTGGCTTGGTCTTCTTTGAGCTTGCGCTCGACGCGCCAGTCCTGAGTCAGCACCTGCAAGCCGGCGGCGCCTGCTTGCAGCGGCAGGCATGGGCTCAGGCGTTGCAGATGGCCCTTGAGCGGGCGGATGCCAGACTGATCGTCGGCCCACTGCGCAGTGGCTTGCAGGTTATCGCTGGCGCGCTCGGCGCTGAAGCCATCAGGCACATGCAGCAGCAGGGTGACCGGCTCCAGCGCCTCGGCTTGGGCGCCGGGCAGCAGCACCACGCTTTCATCGCTGACTTTATGCTGCGGCTCTTCCACCACCACGCCGTTGACCGTGACCCAGCCGCCTTGAATGTACAGCTCCGCCTCGCGGCGGGAGCAGCCGGTGAGTTCAATCAGGCGTTTGGAGAGGCGCAGGGGCTCGGTCATGGTCACTGTCTGTCTGGGGCAATTGGTAGCGTATTGTAACTACATCCGCTAAGCAGCGATGGGCCACTGCAATTGTCAGACATAAAAAACCGCCCCGTAAGGCGGTTATGTTTAGCTGCTGGTGCGTTAGCCACCCAAATAGGCGTCGCGCACCTTGGGGTCGTTGAGCAAGTCGTGGCCGCTGCCTTGCATCACGATATGGCCGTTTTCTAGCACGTAGCCGCGATCCGCCAGCTTCAGCGATTTGAGCGCATTGTTATATGCATTTGGCACGAATTCCAATGTTCCTAACTAGATGACGCTTGGTCATTTCCAGTGTTATGTGCTTGCTGCCAATAAGTCATTGCTTGAGATGTAAACTTTTCAAACTGTTCAGGAGTGTCAAAGCTTCGCTTGGGTATTATATGAAAGAGGCAGGCGGCTACTTGAATTAATAAATAAGAGTGGACTGATTTTACACAAACTACTCCATGCCACTTGTTAAGGGTTTCATTGGCGGCTGTTTTTTCATTAATGCCCTCAGGATGAAGCGTATAAGTATGCTCCCCCAAGACTCCATTTTTTTCGGACGACATTAATAAAATGGTGGCCATGTTGAACGCAATGCCGAAAAGCATACCAAACACCCCGCCAATTGCTGAGCTTATGAGGGTAATTAAAAAATCGCGGAGATTTTCGGGTAGTCCCTTATTCCATGTTGCATATAAAAATATAACTAATGCGATTGCCGTAATTGTTATGTAGGTTGACCGCATCTTGGGGGTGATAGAGATATTGAATTTTATCAGGTCAAGCTTTCCGATATGGGTGATTACTTTCATGCTAACCCCTGAATATAATGTCTGACTAACGGGGCGGTGTTGGCCGTTCGCCTTAATTGAAGCGAACGATTTGAACCGCTTATTAGGTACTGCTTGTTCAGAACGATAGCGGCATGGATGCTTAAAGAAAAGGATGGTTTCGCCGCGCTGTTAGGTGAAAGCGATAAGTTATTTGTTATGTTGCCCAGCATAAGCTTATCTTCTCTGTTAGTGCTGCATACTTTAATGCTTATTGATGGCGCGGCGACTGAGAATGCCTGCGTCATTATGATGACGCTCTGAATGTGCCTCATATTTTATTAAGGGTCGGGCTTTAGCCTGTCGCTAGTGAGCGAAGCGAACGACTTGAACTGGTTTTTATGTGCATATAGATAGGCTTTCTAGGGTTTCGTAACTAGCATGAAGCTCATGCATAAAGTCCTCAGCTAACTCTGGTAGCCCGGATATATAAGTATCTCTGCCGGAAATTTTGAAAATCTTGTAATTTTTCATGCTGCCAATGCGTCCGGTGGATACAGATTTAAATGGTCTGCAACTGATTATTTTCTCATTGAGATATTTGTCTTCAATAATGTTGTACTGGTCCGCCGTTAAGTCTATTGCTGTTTTTTGATACTCAAGCCAGTAGTGGGATATTGTTTCATCCCCGTTGTGGTTGAGGGCACTTCCGCTGACGCCATAGATGACAATTTGTGGCCATTTTTCAGTGCATGATAAGTAAATAGCAAGGAAGATAGCTTGCAATTCATTACTGGGAAATCTTCTGTGATTAACCCAATATTTGAATTTTTGTAAAGCTCCAGTTTGAACCTGAGTTTTTTTGCCTCTGCAATTACTTTATTTTTATTTGGCACGGTCATTGTTCTATGCGCATAGTGTTGGTTAAGGGAAGGCTTCAGTCACTGTCAGTGAGCGGGTGAGCGATTTGAACTGTTTGTTGTAAGTTTCTGGCCAAGAATAAATTTCTCTAGCGTATATATGAAATGTTTGGCAGGGCTATTATAGTTCCTTTATTATATTTATAATTAGCTGCGTATCTTTAAATTCTTCGGAAATATCACCGCTCTGTTCGAATGGACCCTTGCTAAATATGTCCTCCAGTCGCCTTGCTGCATGCTCATTAAATATTTTTGGATATATTTGTCTGTATGTGTTTATGGTCAGGCGAAGCTCTTTTATGGTCTGCTGTACTTGCGCTTCAGATATCTCGCGACCAGCATTGAATGTAGGAATAAAAATACTCAGTATTGAGTTTTTAAGATTATTTCTCAAGTTTCGATGGCTGGATATTTTAGAAATTACTAAGCCTAGAAGAAAGGTTAGAACCCCAGGTAGCCAGCCATTAAAAAATCCGAGAAGAGATACCTTCCACCACAGAATGTCATTGGCTATATAGCTCATAATTTATACTCACTTATCTTTCTCTTTAGGTTTTATCTTTACACGGTCTTTATCAGTTTATTAAATAATATAAGGGGGTGAACTCGCTGGTTCCAGTGAGAGCGGAGCGAACGATTTAAGAGCGTTGTTATGCGCTAGGATAAACATAAATCACATACGCGACATTAGATTTATCTAGTGCTTGTGTTTCGGACGGAAAAACAAGGACGTCCTTACATGTTTTGTTTTTCCTTATAAGTATTGATAAAGAATGAGTCGGTTTTGTCATCCCAAGACGATGGGGCTAGGAGCGTGATCTGGCGACTGCTTAGAATTTGGATTAGCGATGGAAGGTCGGTGTATCTACGATAATGAGTGTCAGACATATCAATACTCGAAGTGCAACATAACGATTAAGCTAACGTGCAGAAAAAGCGTAGCTTTTGGCTGTCCAGCGAGCGAAGTGAGCGGCAGTTGAGCGCATTGTTATATTCCAGTTTCAGTGGGCATGACGTTTACAAATACAAGCTCTTCTGATCCTGCATCCCAGGCAATAAGGAAAGGGCTAAGTCGGGTTGGATGCTTTTCGATTAGGTCCTGTATCACACCTGTACCGTTGGATGTGAACTCAGGCATTGCACGAAGATAGGCTCTTGTTGCTTTGTTGAACTGAGCTTGCGACCATTTTGTTTCGTAAATGAATTTTATACTCTCGCCTTTGCTGCCGGTGCAAAGAAGAGAAAGCGTCAGGGAGTACTTTGTTTTTGGCAGCTTCTTTTCGCTGCTGGCGACGTAGTAAATTCTATGCTCTGGATTCTCACCGAAATATTTGGCGTATAGCTTTGATAAGCCCTTCTCGACTAATTGCCAAGTAGCTTCTGCGGATTTTTCTCCGAGCTTCTTAGCAAAAGAAGCTCCGAAAACTAAAACTACAGAGCTCATGGTGAGTAGAAAAATTGATGCTTGCGGCCCGCGCTTCGGAAACTCGTGAAATGATACTTCCTCACCAAAGGCCAACAGGGCTTCTTTCATGCTTAGGATTGCATCAGTGTCTGTGTCTTCTTCGAAGGCAATATTCAGAATTTCTTGATTCATGTGCGATCCTTTGCTGGCATGTAACGTTTGGTTAAGGAGCGGGCTTTAGCCCGTCTCAGTGAGTGCATCGAACGGTTTTAACCATTTGTTAGGCAGGGCACATAGTCGTTTTACTATCGCAGCCAGGACGTATTCGGCCTGCTACCGTCGACGGAAACTAAGCCCATTTGCGCAAGTAAAGGTAATAGATAGTTGATTATCATGACATTGGTCCCGTTCGCATTACGGGAGGAGACGCACAATGGTCCTGCCTTGTTTATATCTTTGTTTGAGTTGATTTGGCAGGGGTTAGTCGCTGTGTGTTGATTGGCGACAAGATATTCAAGGACGGCTTCAAATGCTTGCCGGTTTATATTTATTGATGTGCCGCCGTTAGTAATGATTTCAACTGTATTGCTGGTGGTTGTTCCAATGGTAAATGACGAGCCCATAGCTATGTCAGGTGTAGTAAGTTCCGCGTCTGACTGCAGACTGTCCCAGCGATTATCTAGTGCTGCATTTATTATTTGGTTCAAAATTTTCTCCAGAATAGCCTAACGCTTAGCTAAGGCGCCGGATTCGTAGGTCTCAGTGAGTGAAAAGAACGAGTTGATCGAGTTGTTAGCTAGTTTAACCATTGGATGGTTGCTGTTTTGCCGCTTGCTCTAATTTCTCTGGCTGAGGATTTCCATGATCAATCCAGTCAAATGCAAAAACTCTCATTTGATCTTTTGCAAACTCTGTTGCTTTAGCCCCAGTAAATCCAGTTCCAGGAAGCCCTGAGTCTTGCTGAACAACTAGAATTGTTAATGGCGGTAATTTTTCAATTAAACAATACGATTGAATAGGCTCAAGCAATTTCCCCATTCCAGCTGCTGGGACCCCAATAAGTTTTGACAAAATCCCGTAAGTTAATGACTGCCTTCCTTTTGCTGCTAGCGCGAGTACTGCCCAAATCTGGCTTGCTCTTTCATACCGTGTCATGAGAGTTCCTTTAATTGCTAAAATTTATTAGTCAGCGTGGGGGTAATGCGTGGAACTTTGTTCGAGATGGCGCCTGTAACAATGCTTTCGTTTGACTACTAGCTTTGGCGAATTTATTAACGCTGTATAGATAAAAAGTATTGAAGTGCGTATGGATAGCCTGCCGAGCAAGCCACATCTGCAAGAGCCAATTTGTGCAGTGATTCGTGAACTTCACTACAGCATTCGCACAGTAAAGAGCTATTGGTAGTGGATTCGTTGTTACTTGCACTTTCTCGGTATGAGTTATCCGCTTGAGCTGGGGCCTGTGCAGGTCAACACTTTTAATTGGCTGGCCAGCGAGCGGAAAGTCTCGGTGGCAACGCAGCATGTGGGGCTTGGTGCCAGCGTCTTTGTTTATTCCAGTGTGCTGCAAAAGCTGCAGTGGGAGATTGGCGAGACTATCCGCGCTAAGCGTCCTGCGCATGTGCCCGGGGTAATGACGTATGCGGAGGCTATGAGCGTTATTACTCACTTGCCAACGTCCTATGACCTGTTGGCTGCGCGGATATATGGCGTCGGTCTGTACGCGTTTAGGCAGGCTGTTCGCCTGTGCGGCCTGAGCAAGGCGGTGAGCTGGCATAACTGTCGTCATCGTTTTGCCAACGAGCTGCTCTGGCGCGGCTGCGATATCCGCACTGTGCAGACTTTGCTTGGCCACGCCGACGTGCGTACCCCGCAGATTGCTACCCATGTATTGGGTCAAGGATTTGCAGGCGTGCAAAGTCCGTTGGGCTAGTGCCCAGACCCGATAGGGAAAAGGGGAGCAATTAAGAGGCAGCACAAAATTCCTTGCTAGAGAGTCCTTAATTTCTAGTCTGCATAGTAGCTATTTAATATTGCTGGACACTTTGCGCGCCTTCACAATTTATTTGCTGCGCTTGTATGGCGGTAGCGGTGCGACCAGTAATGGCTGATCTCCCGCTGGTCGTATAGATAAGTCGTGGTAAGGCCAGTCGCATATTTGTACTTAGCTATGGATGCGACTAAGCAGTAGACGCAGAGCCGGATCGTACAGCGCGAGCTTGATAGGCCGAGCTAGAGCATTGCTGTACGCATGTCATACCGGCTCGGTAGAGGGATCAACGGCTTTGGTTTTGACGCCGGTCGGGGCGGATTTCAGTCGTGCAGCCGCAACACGTCGCAAGCAAAGAATCGGTGTGCGCTGGGTTGATCTCAGGGGTGATTACGGCAGGCAATAAAAACCGCCCCGAAAGGCGGTTGGTTTCAGTCGTGCTGCGGCTAGGATTTAGCCGCCCAAATAGGCGTCGCGTACCTTGGGGTCGTTGAGCAAGTCGTGGCCGCTGCCTTGCATCACGATATGGCCGTTTTCCAGCACGTAGCCGCGATCCGCCAGCTTCAGCGCCTGGTTGGCGTTTTGCTCGACGAGGAAGATGGTCACGCCGTCTTTGCGCAGCTCTTCGATGATGTCGAAGATTTGCTGGATGATGATCGGCGCCAAGCCCAGCGACGGTTCGTCGAGCAGCAGCAGGGTGGGTTTGCTCATCAGCGCGCGACCGATGGCGAGCATTTGCTGCTCGCCGCCGGACATGGTGCCGGCGCGCTGGGCGAAGCGTTCCTTGAGGCGGGGGAACAGGTGCAGGACCTTATCCAGCTGCTCCATGTTGTCAGCCTTGCTGCCGAAGAAGCCGCCCATCATCAGGTTTTCTTCTACGGTAAGCCGGGCAAACACACGTCGGCCTTCGGGGACCACGGCGATGCTTTTACGCATGATCTGCGGCGTATCCAAGCCGATCAGCTCTTCACCTTGGTAGCGAATGCTGCCGCTGCTGGCCTGAGGGCTGCCGCACAGGGTCATGAGCAGGGTCGATTTACCGGCGCCGTTGGCGCCGATGAGGGTGACGATCTCGCCTTGGCGGACTTCGACGTTGACGTCATGCAGGGCCTGGATCTTGCCGTAGAAGGTGGAGACATTCTCGAAATAGAGCATCAGGCTTCCCCCAAGTAGGCTTTGATCACCGCCGGATTTTCGCGGATTTGCTCCGGCAGACCGTCGGCAAGGGGCGTGCCCTGATTGATCACATAGATATGGTCGGAAATGCTCATCACCAGCTTCATGTCGTGCTCAATCAACAGCACCGTGACGTTGTGCTGATCGCGCAGCACGCCGATCAGCGCTTTGAGGTCGTCGGTTTCCCGGGGGTTGAGCCCGGCGGCAGGCTCGTCGAGCATCAGAATGCGCGGCCGGGTCATCATGCAGCGGGCGATTTCCAGACGCCGTTGCTGGCCGTAGGCGAGGGTGCCGGCCGGGCGGTTGGCGAACTCGGTGAGGTTGACCTGGGCAAGCCAGAAGGCGGCAAACTCCATGGCCTCGCGCTCGCTTTTGCGAAAGCCCGGGGTCTTGAACAGCCCGGCCAGGAAGTTAGTGTTGAGGTGGCGGTGTTGCGCCACCAGCAGGTTCTCGATTGCCGTCATGTCCTTAAACAGGCGCACGTTCTGGAAGGTGCGTACCACGCCTTTGCGGGCGATCTGGTGCCCGGCCAGGCCGTCGATGCGCTCGCCATCCAGGCTGATGCTGCCGGAGGTGGGCTGGTAGAAGCCGGTCAGGCAGTTGAATACCGTGGTTTTACCGGCGCCGTTGGGGCCGATCATCGACACCACCTGGCGCTCTTTGACTTGCAGGTTAACGCTGTTCACCGCCAGCAGGCCGCCAAAACGCATGCACAGACCACTGACATCTAAAATCGGCCGGCTCATGGTTTCAGCTCCAGATGGGGGCGCTGCATGGGCAGCAAGCCTTGTGGACGCCAGATCATCATCAGCACCATCAGGGCGCCGAAAATCAGCATGCGGTACTCGCTGAAGTCGCGCATCAGCTCTGGCAACAGGATCATCACGGTGGCGGCGAGGATAATCCCCAGCTGCGAGCCCATACCGCCGAGCACGACGATGGCGAGGATGATCGCCGACTCAATAAAGGTGAACGATTCCGGCGACACCAAGCCCTGGCGAGCGGCGAAGAAGCTGCCGGCAAAACCGGCAAAGGCGGCGCCCAGGGTAAAGGCCGACAGTTTGATCACCGTGGGGTTGATGCCCAGGGCGCGGCAGGCAATTTCATCCTCGCGCAGGGCTTCCCAGGCGCGGCCGATGGGCATGCGCAGCAGGCGGTTGATCACAAACAAGGTCAGCAATACCAAGAGCAGGGCGATCAGGTAGAGGAAGATCACCTTGTTGATCGAGTTGTAGGCGACGCCGAAAAACTCGTGGAAGGTCTGCATGCCCTCGGCGGCGCGGCGCTCGAACGACAGGCCGAACAGCGTTGGCTTGTCGATGCCGCTGATGCCGTTAGGCCCGCCGGTAAGCTCGGTCATGTTGCGCAGCAAAATCCGGATGATCTCGCCGAAGCCCAAGGTCACGATGGCCAGGTAATCACCGCGCAAACGCAGCACCGGGAAGCCCAGCACGAAGCCAAACAACGCCGCGATTAAACCGGCCAGCGGCAGGCACTCCCAGAAGCTCAGGCCGAAGTAATGGGAGATCAGCGCGTAGCTGTAGGCGCCCACGGCGTAGAAGCCGACATAACCCAGATCGAGCAAGCCGGCCAGACCAACCACGATGTTCAGACCCAGGCCAAGCATCACGTAGATCAGGATCAGGGTGGCGATATCCACCGCGCCGCGCGAGCCGAAAAACGGCCAGATCAATGCGGCGACGATCAAGCCGAGAATGATCCAGCGTTGGGTCGCCGGCAGGGTGAGGAAGCTGCTGGCCTTGGCCGGCATCTTCGGTAAGCGACTCACGCCGCCCATGGCGCTGGCCAAGCTGCCACGCACCAGTTGCCAGACGAACATGGCGCAGGCGCACGCGGCGATGCTCCACAGCACTGTGGCGCTGGCGCCTTCAACTTCCAGTTTGATCCCGACAATGCTCAGTTTCAGGCCCAGAACCGGGTAAGCCACGGCCAGCACCAGCAAGGCGCTGAAAATGGCGCTTTTGAGGTTTTTACTAATGGCGGTACTCATACTTTTTCCACCTCAGGCCGGCCCAGAATGCCTGTCGGACGGAACAGCAGCACCAGCACTAACAAACTGAAGGCCACCACATCTTTGTATTGATCGCCGAAAATATCGGCGCCAAAGGCCTCGGCCAAACCAAGCAGCAAGCCGCCCAGCACGGCGCCAGGGATGCTGCCGATGCCGCCGAGCACGGCCGCGGTAAAGGCCTTAATGCCGGCCAGGAAGCCCAGGTGGGGGTTGATTACCCCGTAGTTCATGCTCAGCAATACCGCCGCGACGCCAGCTAAGGCCGCGCCGATGACAAAGGTCAGAGCAATGATGTTGTTGGTGTTGATGCCCAGGAGGTTGGCCATGCGCAGATCCTCAGCGCAGGCGCGGCAAGCGCGGCCTAGGCGTGAGCGCGAGATAAACAGGGTTAGGCCTAACATCACGAGGAAGGTGACGACAAAAATCAGCACCTGCATATAGGAAATGGTCACGCCTAAATGGGCGCTTTCACCGATCAGGAAGTTACCCGGCAGCAGGTTAGGGATGGCTTTGTCTTTGGAGTTTTGCGACAGCAGAATCTCGTTCTGCAAAAAGATCGACATACCGATCGCCGAGATCAGCGGGATCAGTCGGTTGCTGCCACGCAGAGGGCGGTAGGCGACCCGTTCGATGCTGTAGCCGTAGGCGCTGCAAATAATAATGCTGGCGGCAAAGGCGGCCATCATCACCATGGGCAGGCTCTCCAGGCCGAGCATGGTCAAACCGACGATGGCGATAAAGGCCACGTAGGAACCAATCATATAAACCTCGCCGTGGGCGAAGTTGATCATGCCGATGATGCCGTAGACCATGGTGTAGCCAATGGCGACCAACGCATAGGTGCTGCCAACGGTCAGGCCGTTAATCAGCTGTTGTAGGTAGTGATAAAGATCAGGCATGGCCTAACTCCTCGGTAGGTCGACGCAAGGCGCGCTTGTGACACGGTCGGCCACCGGAATTCTGCTGATAAACAAAGCCCACTGAGCGACAGTGGGCTTGGGCTTTAGGCGGGATTACTTGGCTTCGGTTTTAGAACCGTCTTGGTGCCATTCGTAGACCACGAAGTTGAAGTCCTTCAGATCACCCTTTTCGTCGAAGCCCAGTTGGCCAGTCGGGGTGTCGAAGGTGTTGGCGCGCAGGGCTGCGGCCACTTTAGCGGTGTCGGTGCCGCCGGCTTTGCTGATGCCTTCAGCGATCACTTGCACGGCCGAGTAAGCCGGGAACACGAATGGGCCGCTAGGGTCTTGTTTCTTGGCTTTAAAGGCATCGACCAGGGCTTTGTTGCGTGGGTCTTGGTCGAAGGATTTCGGCAGGGTTACCAGCATGCCTTCCGAAGCAGGACCGGCAATCGCGGAGATTTCGCTGTTACCGACGCCTTCAGGGCCCATGAACTTGACCTTGAGGCCTTTCTCTTGGGTTTGACGCAGCAGCAGGCCCAGTTCTGGGTGGTAGCCGCCGTAGTAAACGAAGTCGACACCGGCTTGTTTGAGCTTGGCGATAATGGTCGAGAAGTCCTTGTCGCCGGCGTTGATGCCTTCGAACAGGGCGACTTTGACGCCTTTGTCTTCCAGGGTTTTCTTCACAGCAGTGGCGATGCCTTCACCGTATTGCTGTTTGTCGTGCAGCACCGCGACGGTTTTCGGCTTGACGTGGTCGGCGATGAAGTTGCCCGCGGTTGGGCCTTGCAGGCTGTCCAGACCGATGGTGCGGAAGATCAGCTGGTAGCCGCGCGCGGTGATTTCCGGGCTGGTGGAAGCGGCGGTAATCATCAGAATGCCTTCGTCTTCATAAATATCCGACGCTGGCTGAGTGGAGCTGGAGCAGAGGTGACCAACGACAAACTTAACCTCGTCGTTGACGATTTTGTTGGCTACGGCCACGGCTTGTTTGGGGTCACAGGCATCGTCGTAAACCACGCCTTCCAGCTGTGCACCATTGACGCCACCGGCTTTGTTGATCTGCTCGATGGCCATTTGCGCGCCCACGAATTGCATCTCACCGTACTGGGCGACAGCGCCAGTGACGGGGCCCGCTAAGCCGATTTTGATAGTGTCGGCGGCCATCGAGTAACTGGCCACGCCCGCCATGGCCATTGCAGCAAACAGTTGGGAAATCTGTTTAGTAGCCTTGTTCATATTGCTCCACCTTTGTAGTTGTTCTGATTGTTTTTATCTTGTAGCCAAAGCAACTGAGCCGGAAATCTCCGGGGCCTACCTGGCAACTGTACCGGTGCAGTTTAGAGTGCAGGTTGTAGGGTTGGAAAGCTGCCTCGGTGTTTAGAAGGGCGGCTTGTCGCTTTATTACAAGAAATCTATAGAAAAACGGCGTCGCGCCTAGGGTCTAGCCGTCACTACAATTTGCCTGCCGACCGCCAGAAGCTATCATGCTCGGCTTCTCAAAACTGGCTATACATCACAGGGCAAACCATGAGCGAAATCCCTAGCACCCTCTATGCCAAACTGCTTGGCGAGACAGCTGCCATCACCTGGCAAGAGCTGCAGCCTTTCTTTGCCCGCGGCGTTTTATTGCTGGTGGACGCTGGGCAAGATTTGATCGCTGTGGCCGAAGCTGTGGCGCAAAACGAGCAAACCAAGGTCGCCGCGTGGCTGGCTGACGGCAGCCTGCACAAGACCACTGCTGAGCAAGCGCAGGACTTATTGGAGCGTGATCCACAGTTGTGGGCGGTGGTGGTTGCGCCTTGGGTATTGATTCAGGAGCGTGCGCAGCGTCCAGCGCTGCACTGATCTGATACACGGTTGCAAACAAGCCGCGTCCCAGAGGGTCTGAATAAGCTCTGTATTAGGCGACCTCAGGAGTTGTTGGTATGTTTCAGACCGGCCATTGGCACACCGCAAATACCCTAGCTACCCCCGACACCCCCCTCTATAGCCTGGATCTGTACTACCAAGTACGGGAGGACCTCAATGAAGGTCCGATGCTGCATCTGCGTTTAACCGGAACGGTGGCTGGGAAAAGATTTAGCGAAGAGTTCGAGTTGCACCGCGACACCGCGTTTAACTTTGCCAGCGTGGCGACCCGCATCGCTCAGCGCCACGGCTTGCCGACTAACCGTAGCCTGATCATGCGCGGTCATCAGGAATACGATCTAATGTTTGAAGACATCCGTAACAAGCTCGGCCTCGCTTCCGGCGAGCCGGTCAATCTGGACCACGTCGCCCAAGACCGCGTCTAAACGCCGCGTTGCCCCAACCGCCGGATGGCGCTTGGGGCCGTCTTAGCCTGGTAGCGACTGCGTAGCGGTTGGCGCTGGCGCCTGGGGTAATATGACGTATTACTCTGTCGGAGCCTGCGCATGACTGCCTCACTTCCCGCCTTGGCCTTTGCCGGTATTGGTTTGATGGGTCTGCCCATGACCCAGCGCTTATTGGCCGCCGGTTTTCCCCTGCATGTATGGAATCGCACCGCGGCTAAGTGTGCGCCGTTAACCGCTGCTGGCGCCGGGCTGTGCACCAGTCCCGCGCAGCTTTGCGGGCAAGCCGAGATCGTCATGCTGTGCCTGGCCGACACGGCTGTCGTGCGCGACGTGGTGTTTGGCCCGGGCGGCATTGCCGAGAGCGCCAAACCCGGCCAGTTGCTGGTGGATTTCTCCAGCATTGAACCCGCCGCCACCCGCGAGATGGCGGCCGAGCTATTGGCGCGCACGGGGATGCATTGGGTCGATGCGCCGGTGTCGGGCGGCACACCGGGAGCGGCAGCCGGTACGCTGGCGATTATGGCCGGTGGCCGTGAGCAGGACATCGAGCAGATCCGGCCAATCCTTGCCCATTTAGGCCAACGCCTGACGCGCATGGGGGAGGTCGGCGCGGGGCAGGTGACTAAGGTCGGCAACCAAATGATCGTCGCCTGCAATGCTCTGGTAATTGCCGAGGTAGTGGCCATGGCCGAGCGTGCCGGGGTGGATGCCCGCTTGCTGGCGCCAGCGTTGGCCGGTGGTTTTGCCGACAGCAAGCCGCTGCAAATCCTCGCCCCGCAAATGGCGGCCAGCCAGTTTGAGCCGGTCAAATGGCATGTGCGCACTCTGCTCAAAGACCTGGACACCGCCGTTAAGCTATCCCAGCAACTCGGTGCGGCTACCCCCATCAGCGCTCTGGCCGCGCAGTTGATGCGTCAGCATGGTGGCCAAGGCTATTTAGAGGCTGACCCCGCCACTCTGGTCGAACTCTATCGGGAGCACGTGCAATGAAAATCGCCGCCAACCTAAGCCTGTTATTTAACGAATTGTCTCTGGCCCAGCGCATTGTCGCGGCGGCCGCAGCCGGCTTTGATGGGGTGGAGATTCAGTTTCCGTATGAGGAGCTGGCGGCGCTCAAACTCAAAGACTTGCTCGAACGCAGCGGCCTGCCGCTGCGCCTGCTGAATGTGCCTGCAGCAGATTTGTTAGCCGGTGGCCCTGGCCTGGCCTGCGTGCCTGAGCGCCAGGCGCAGTTCGATCAAGCGCTGGAGCAGGCCTTAAGCTACGCCGCCATGACGCGTCCGGCGCTGATTAACGTGTTGCCCGGGCGTTTGCCTGAGGGCGTCAGTTTTGCCCAAGCCTGGGACTGTTTAGTGGGCAACCTGCGCAAGGCCGCTGAGGCCTTTGCCGTGCTTAATATCGGCGTGGTGGTGGAGGCGATCAATCCGCTGGACATGCCCGGCTTTTTAATCAACACGCCACAGCATCTGAGCGACTTACTGGACGCCGTGGACCATGCCAATCTCCGCGCGCAATACGATCTCTACCATATGGCCCGGCAGGAGCTGGATGTGTTGGCGGGCTTGCAGTTACTGCGCGGGCGCATCGGCCATGTGCAGTTTGCCGACTACCCCGGGCGTGGGGCGCCAGGCAGCGGCCGGGTGGATTTCGCCGCGCTGCTGGCGGCGCTTAAACACAGCGGTTATGACGGTTGGCTGGCGGCTGAGTATCGGCCAGATGCCGACGGCACCCAGGCCAGTCTCGCTTGGCTGGCGCCTTGGCGTGCGCAACTGGCTTAGGCGCACATTAGGCCTGAGCGCAGACCCGCTCTAGCACAGCGCAGTGTGGCGGGTAATCGGCACAGATGTGGCTAAGGGGCCGCGGCTTGCTGAACAGGTAGCCCTGCACTTGATCGCAGCCTTGCTCCTGCAGCACCTGAAGCTGCGCCAGATCTTCGACCCCCTCGGCCACTACTCGCAGGTTGAGGGCGCGGGCCATAACGATGATGGCCTGGACGATTTCCCGGCTTTGCACCGAGCTGGCAATGTCCTGGATAAACGAGCGGTCGATCTTCAGGGTGTCCAGCGGCAGGCGGCGCAAACAGGCCAGGGATGAGTAGCCGGTGCCGAAATCATCAATGGCGATGCTCACGCCAAGGGCGCGGATGCGTTGCAGTTTGTTGATGGCCTTGTCGAGGCTGGTGAGCAAAGCGCTTTCCGTCAGCTCCAGCTCCAGGCGCTGATTGCTTTGGGCCTGGCTTAGCACCTGTTCGATGCGCTCAGGCAGTTGGTTGCTAGCAAAGTTCATGGCCGAGCAGTTCACCGTGATCTTGAGCGTGCCGTAGCCTTGCTCCGTTAAACGCTGCAAGTCGCTGGCGGCCTGATGCAGTACCCAAGCGTCGAGCTGGTCGATAAAGCCGTTGGCCTCGGCAATGCCGATAAACCGCTCGGGACTAAGCAGCCCCAACTGCGGATGTTGCCAGCGCAGCAGGGCTTCGAGCTTGACCATCTGCCCGCTGGGCAAATCGATGATCGGCTGATAGTAGAGCTGCAGTTGCTCGCCTTTCGTTATGGCTTGGCGCAGGTCTTCTTCGAGCTGCAATTCCTGCGAGGCTTTTTGCGTCAGGCTGCGACTGTAGAAGTGCAGGGTATTACGCCCGGCATTTTTGGCTTGGTAGAGGGCCAGGTCCGCATGCTTGATCAGCTCTTCAACCGTGTCGCCGTCCTGGGGGAATACGCTGATGCCAATGCTGGTGGTCATCAGCATATTGCGTCCGGCGATCTTGATCGGCTCCTTCATCCGCTGCAGTAAGCGCTGCGCCAAGGTTTGCGCCACTGCGTTGTTTTCTAAGCTGGCAATCACGCAGAACTCATCACCGCCCAAGCGCGCGACTATATCGCTCTCGCGCATGGCGCTGCGGATACGTTTGGCCATGATGCTCAGCAGCTCATCGCCGGCATCATGGCCTAAGGAATCGTTGATCCGTTTGAAGTGGTCGACGTCCAAAAACATCACCGCCAGCCCCCGGCCATTGCTGCTGTGCTCCGCCAGGGCGGCGCTAAAGGCGTGGTTAAAGCCGCGGCGATTGAGCTGTTCGGTGAGCGGGTCGTAATGGGCGATCAGCTCCAGGGAGTCCTTATCCTGATCCAGTTGCACCAGCAGGGCGTTGACCCGCTGCAGGTCACGGTCTTTTTCATCCAGCTTACGTCCGGCCCACGCCGCGGTCAGGCTCAGGCCCAGTACCAGCAGGGTGATGCCGGCGACTATGATCAGCAGGTGCAAGCTGTTGTCGGCGCTGCGCAGGGCTAAGTGAGTCGGTGCGCTGCTGACTAAATTGAGCGCGGCCATGCCGGTGTAATGCATCGCGGCAATCGCCGCGCCCATGACCAAGGCAGCGGCGTATTTGAGCCAGCGTTTTTTGCGCTGAGCTGCGCTATGGATGTACTGGGCCAGTTTCAGCGCGGCGAAGCTGGCGCCGATGGCGATGCCAATCGACAGGCTAAATAAGCGCGCGTCGTAATAGATTTGCGCATCAGCGCGCAGCGCCGCCATGCCGCTGTAGTGCATGGCGCAAATGCCTAGGCCGACGACAATGGCGGCGAGAATTTGCTGGAGCAAGCTCGGCTCGCTCTCGGTCATCACAAGGACGGCGATCAAGCCGGCCAGCAGGGCAACCAGTAAAGAGAACAGGGTGATGGACAGGTCATAGGACACCGCAATGGGCGTTTGGAACGCGAGCATGCCGATAAAATGCATGCTCCAGATGCCGCCCGCCAGGCACAGGCCGCCGATCAACTGCCAGCTCAGGCGCATGCCGAGCCTTAAGGTATTGGCGCAGTGGCTGGCGATGGTCAGGGCGATAAAGCTACCGAGGGCCGCGATGAGGTAGGAAAGCACCACGAGCCAAGTCTCGTGGTTGCAAACCAAAATTACCTGCTGAGTTGCTGGCATATCCGCCATAAAGCGGATGCCTAGGCCATCCATCATAAGCTGCCTTGCTAGTGAGAAACGTCCTCATTAGTGAAGCACAGCTTTGCCGATCGTGACGGATTCGTCGCTCAATCCGGCTTGATTTGATTGAGCGAGATAACCCGGGTTTTACCGATACGATGGCGGTAAATCTCGCGCAGGTACTTAACGGCTTTTTTCACGCTGTCGCGGCTCAGGCGGATGTCGTTGATCGATACGAATTTATCCGGCGAGTGGATCAGCTCGCGGTACTTCTTCTCGTACATCGGCTTGATCGCGTACCAGTTGGTGTCGAGGATTTTCGCCGGGTTTTCAAACTCGTTGAGCATCGAATCAAGCCGCGCCTCATCGAATTCTTCCTTGACGATAAAGTCCAGCACGGCGTTATCCAGGCTCTCATCGAAGCGGTGCGGGTCGCGGGCGAAGCAGCGCTTGATATAAGCGACGATGAGGGTCAGGAAGTCATCCGACAGGCACGGGCTCTTAACGATCAAGGTGGTCAGCGACAGGTTGGCCGAGGCGCCGATGACCAGGGCATAGCGCTTGAGCGTGGTATTGGGGAACAGGCTGTTGAGGTGGGTTTTCAGCCGGTTCAGGTCCATATAGGACAGCTTGTAGTCTTTCGGCAGCGAGACGATCGAGACCACCGAGGAGCAGTTTTTAAAGAAGTGCAGGTCGCTCAGTTGCGCGGCATCAAAATCAGATTTCTTGTAGTTCTCCAGTGCTTCGCGATAACGCTTCGACTCGATCGGCAAGAGGCTGATGCCCTCGATGGCCTGGGTCACTTTGTTGAAGTGCGGCAGGTCGATGGAGCGGAAGAACAGGTCGTCGATATTCAGCCGTGGCGGCTCTTTTTCCAGAACGCGGAATTTATCCAGGGCCGCGGTGCTTTGCTCCGGCACCACGGATTCGGCATAGGCCACGGCCACCGGGCCGGCCAAGCTCATAAACAGGTCGTTGGCATCCAGGCGGATGGTTTCGCCGATGTCGATGCCGGCGCGGCGGAAATAGTTCTGGTCGTAGTCGGTGGTCACCGCCTGGGCGGTGAGGATGTTGAAAATCTGCTGCGAGATGTACTGGTTAGCGTGGCGCTCCATGGCGTTGACGTCGATGTTCTGGATGTTGCCGTCATCGCTTTCTTCGGCGTAGCGCATGATGTCGTTGGAGATCAGCATCATCGCGTTCCATGGGCGGATGCGGCGCATCACGCTTTCTTCGCTGTTCTCTTCGTTATCGAAGTTATAGGAGAAGTCCCATTCCTCGGCCAGGTACTTACACAGCAAACGCCCGGCGTTGATATGCAAGGCTTCGGACATTTCGCTGCGCTGGTCGGAGATGTTCGGCAGGATGCAGATGCCGCTGGTGAAGATCGGCTCAAAGACAAAACTGTGGCCACGGTGCTCGGGGCGCTGCTCGAAGTTGTTGGTGTCGAAGGTTTTGCTCATGTAGCTGTACTGCTGGGCCAGGCCGAACTCCGAGGCCATGCCCGAGCCGGTGCCGCCACCGGCGCTGAAGATGTAGAAGTACAGGCGCGATTGGTTAGCCTTGATGCCGCAGGAGTCGATCAGGTAGCTGTGAATAAACTTCCAGTCTTCGTTGGTGAAGTGCTGGGTGTCTTTATTGAGGATGATCTTGGCCAGGTACTGGCCGAGGATCGGTGCGTTACCGGCGCCGCCCGCATGCACCTCGGACAGGTCCATGATCTTCATCTTGCTGTAGTCGCTTAAAAACCCGCTGGTTTCGCCTTTACGGGAAAAACGAATCCGCCCGGCGATGTCTTTATCCAAGTCGCCGAGCATCACCAGCGGTTCGATAAGAAACACCGGCTTACTGTCTTTGCTCGGCGCGCGCAGCAAGTTGCTTTTGATCCAGCGGCTGGGGCGGAAGTCCTGCTCGGTGGCGGGCGTTTCCTCGTTATTGAACTCGCTCAGGTAAAACTGCCGGGCGTTGTACACCAGCGAGGCAACATCCAGAGCGATGTTCGAGCCGCAGCGGCCTAGGCCGATCAAGCACACCGAAGGGAAGTGCGGGGTGCGCCGGTCGTGTTCTTCATCTGCCGCCGGGGGCGGGAAGACTAGGCTGCGCAAGCCGTCGAGGTTATCCAGAATGCGATCGATATCGCGTTCGGTGAAATACATGTACTGTTCGCCGCCGATTTCCACCGGCAGATCGGGGCGCAGGGCCGCGGGGAGTTTATTGCTCAAAGGCGCGGGCTCTTCGTCATCGAGCGGGGCCAGTAGGGTGTCTGCTAAATCTGCCAGGGTTGCTTCGCTATGGGAGGGTGCTGCAGTTTTTGTTGTTTTCATGTTGTTGGCAGTCCGGCGGGTCACGGGTTGAAGAAGGCCAATGGCCATACCTTCATTAGTACTCTGCTTTTTAGCATGAAAAACGGAAAAACTCGCGGTTTTGTCCTACTAAAAGCGGGTCTGCACTGAAATTTTGAATGACAATTTATTGGCGTGTTCACCCGTGCTTTTGGCATCACGCTGTATAGACTCGGTAAATAGTCGCAGACAGCCTGTGCTTGGCGCTCTAGTTTGCATGGAAGCCTTTATCGTCACGCCTTGATTGCCTATGGCAGTCAGTGGTTCTACTCATTAGCCGAGATGGATTTATGCCCCAATCCCTGCAAGCCCCTAATGCATGGCGAGTCTTGTTTCTGCTGTTTCTAGCCAACCTGTTTAACTTCTTCGATCGCACCATACCGGCCATTTTGGGTGAGCCAATCCGCCTGGAGTGGCACTTAAGCGATTTGCAAATGGGCCTGTTGGGCACCGCTTTTACCTTGGTTTACGCCATTGCCGGCATCCCTTTGGGACGCATGGCCGACACCGGCTCGCGGCGCAAAATCATGGGCTGGGGGCTGGCGGTGTGGAGCGGTCTGACCGCCATCAACGGCATGGCCTGGAACTACTGGAGCTTCTTGCTGATTCGCATGGGCGTCGGTGTGGGGGAGGCCAGCTATGCGCCGGCGGCCAACTCGCTGATTGGCGATCTGTTCCCCGCCACCAAGCGCGCCCGGGCCATGGGCCTCTTTATGCTCGGTTTGCCGCTCGGTCTGCTGCTGGCCTATTTCACTATCGGCGCCATGGTCCAGGCTTTTGGCAGCTGGCGTGCGCCGTTCTTTATTGCCGCGGTGCCCGGTTTGCTGCTGGCGCTGTTGATCTTCTTGATTAAAGAGCCGAGCCGGGGCGCGGCCGAATCAGTCGCCGTCAAAACCACGCCGGTGGCCAAGCCTTTGCGCAAAGTGTTGGCGGTGCGCACTTTCTGGTGGTTGGTGGTGGCTGGGCTGGCGTTTAACTTCGCGACCTATGCCTGTAACTCTTTTATGGTGCCGATGCTGCAGCGTTACTTTTTGCTGTCGCTGCAACAGGCGGCGGTGGCCACGGGGATTATTGTCGGCGTCACCGGTCTGTTTGGCCTGACCTTGGGCGGCCTGCTGGCCGATAAGATCCATCAGCGCTGGCCTCGTGGGCGCCTGCTGTTTGCTGCCCTGAGCCTGCTGATTGCTGCCGTTTGCACCGGGTTGGCGCTGTTGGCGCAGCGTATCGAGATTGCCGCATTCGTCGCCCTGTTCAGCCTTGGCTGGCTGTTCTCCTACAACTTCTACACCTGTGTTTACACGGCGATTCAGGACGTGATCGAGCCGCGCCTGCGCGCCACCGCCATGGCTTTGTTCTTCGCCGGCTTGTATCTGCTGGGTGGTGGCTTAGGCCCCGTGGTGGTGGGTTCGTTGTCCGATCACTTCGCCCAGAGCGCCATGCTCGCCGCAGGGGCCAGTGATATGAGCGAAGTGTTTAAGGCGGTTGGCCTGCACGATGCTCTGTACTTGGTGCCGGTGGCGTTTGCGCTGACCATGTTGGCCCTGTGGCAAGCGTCGCGCAGCTGCGTGGCCGATGCCGCGCGGATGCAGCAGGGCATGCAAGAGCAAGACGCCTAGGCACTTTGCCAGCTAAGGCCGCGGTAATAAAAAAGGCTGCGCGGAGCAATCCGCGCAGCCTTTTTATTGGACGCCTGGTGTTTAGCCTGCGACCAACACGCGAATCGCCTCTAAGCGCAGAGCGGCTTTATCGAGCATGGCCAGGCCTTGCTCACGCTGCTGACGCAGGGCTTCTAGTTCACTGTCACGCACGCTGGGGTTGACCGCTTGCAGGGCGACTAGGCGCGCCAGCTCTTCGTCGATTTCGGCGACCAAAAGGCGTTTGGCTTCCTCCACGCGCTCGCTATGCCGTGGGCTGGCCTTGCTCTCGCCGGAGTTGATCAACGTCGTCAGGCTGTCGCGCTGGGCCTGCACGAACTTGTTGGCGCTGCCGCGTGGCACGCTTTCCAATTGATCGTTGAGGGTGACAAAGCTGACCTTGTGCGCCAGATCGTTGCCGTTGGCATCGAGCAGGCAACGGATGGCCACCGGCGGCAGGAAGCGCCCCAGTTGCAGCGCACGGGGCGCCACGGCCTCGCTGACGTAGAGCAGCTCGAGCAGCACGGTACCGGGTTTCAGCGCCTTGTTTTTGATCAGCGCCACGCCGGTATTGCCCATGGAGCCTGCCCGCACCAGATCCATGCCGCCTTGTACCATGGGGTGTTCCCAGGTGAGGAACTGCATGTCTTCACGCTTAAGCGCCAGGCTGCGGTCGTAGGTGATGGTCACGCCTTCGTCGCTGCCCAGAGGGAAGCTGGCATCCAGCATTTTCTCGCTGGGGCGCAGGATCAGAGCGTTGTCGGAGTGGTCTTCGCTGTCGATGCCGAAGGCATTGAACAACTGCTCCATGTAGATCGGCAGGGCGAACTGATCGTCTTGTTCGAGGATCTGCTCGACCAGCGCTTCACCTTCACCCGCCCCCCCGGAGTTGAGCTCCAGCAGACGGTCGCGGCCATCATGCAGCTCCACTTCCAAACGCTCGCGCTCGGCTTTGGCGCTGTTGATCAGGGCTTCCCAGTTGTCGTCATCAGCGCCTTCGAGCAGCGGCAACAGTTGGCTGCCGAATTGTTGCTGCAGGGCGTTGCCGGTCGGGCAGGTGGCCAGGAAGGCGTTCAGGGCCTGGTGATACCACTGGAACAGGCGCTCTTGCGGGCTGTCCTGCAGGTACGGCACGTGCAGTTGGATACGATGCTTCTGGCCGATCCGGTCGAGACGGCCGATGCGCTGTTCCAGCAGGTCCGGGTGGGACGGCAGGTCGAACAGCACCAGATGATGGGAGAACTGGAAGTTACGGCCTTCGGAGCCGATTTCCGAGCAGATCAGTACCTGGGCGCCGAACTCTTCATCGGCGAAGTAAGCGGCAGCGCGGTCCCGTTCCAGGATGCTCATGCCTTCGTGGAACACGGTGGCAGGGATGCCTTTGCGGATACGCAGGGCATGCTCTAGGTCCACCGCGGTTTCGGCGTGGGCGCAGATCACCAGAACCTTGAATTTCTTGAGCATCTTCAGGGTGTCGATCAGCCACTCAACCCGTGGGTCGAACTGCCACCAGCGCTGCTCTTCGTCGTCTTCGTTATTGGCCTGGAAGCTGACTTCCGGGTACAGCTCGGCGTGCTCACCCAGCGGCAACTCCATGTACTCGTCGGGGTTAGCCAGCGGGTAGGGGTGCAGTTCACGCTCCGGGAAGCCTTTGACGGCGGCGCGGGTGTTACGGAACAGCAGGCGGCCGGTGCCGTGCCGGTCGAGCAGCTCACGGACCAAGCGCGCCGAAGCTTCGCTGTCGCCGCTATTGACCGCCTCGAGCAGCTCAGCGCCGCTGTCGCCTAAGAAATCCAGGATGGTCTTGTGCGCGGCCTTGGACAGGCGGCCTTGATCCAGCAGCTCTTGCACGGCTTCGGCAATCGGCTGGTAGTGCTGGCTCTCGGCGCGGAAGGCAGCAAGATCATGGAAGCGGTTCGGGTCGAGCAGGCGCAGACGCGCGAAGTGGCTGTCTTGCCCCAGTTGTTCTGGGGTGGCGGTGAGCAGCAGTACGCCGGGAATGACTTGCGCCAGCTGTTCTACCAGTTGGTATTCGTCGCTGGCTTTCTCTGGGTGCCAGACCAAGTGGTGGGCTTCGTCGACCACCAGCAGATCCCAGCCGGCGGCGAACAACGCATCCTGCGCGCGTTCGTCTTCGCGCAGCCATTCCAGTGCGACCAAGGCCAGCTGGCAATCTTCAAAGGGGTTGCTGGCATCGCTTTCGATAAAGCGCTCGGCGTCGAACAGGGCGACGTCGAGGTTAAAGCGCCGGCGCATCTCCACCAGCCATTGGTGCTGGAGGTTTTCCGGAACCAGAATGAGCACGCGGCTGGCACGGCCATTGAGCAGTTGGCGATGGATCACCAGGCCCGCTTCGATGGTTTTACCCAGACCCACTTCGTCGGCCAGCAGTACCCGTGGAGCGATACGGTCAGCCACTTCACGGGCGATATGCAGCTGGTGGGCAATCGGTTGCGCACGTACGCCGCCCAAGCCCCAGAGCTTGGATTGCAGATGGCGGCTGGTGTAGTCGAGGGTGTGATAGCGCAAGGAGAACCACGACAGCGGATCGATCTGGCCGGCAAACAGGCGGTCGCTGGCCAGGCGGAACTGGATAAAGTTCGACAGCTGGGTTTCCGGCAGGCTGATGCTTTCGTTCTGGGCGTTGATGCCGTGGTAAACCAGCAGGCCGTCGATGTCTTCGACTTCCTGAACGCTGAGCTTCCAGCCTTCGAAATGGGTGATCTCGTCCCCAGGGGAGAAGCGCACGCGGGTCAGTGGGGCGTTGCGCACGGCATATTGGCGGGTTTCGCCAGTGGCCGGGTAGAGCATGGTGAGCATGCGGCCGTCTTGCATTAAAACGGTTCCCAAACCCAGCTCCGCTTCGCTATCACTAATCCAGCGTTGCCCTGGTTCATACTGCGCCATGCTTGTCTCCTGCGTAAAAAAGCCGACTATGGTAACGCAGCTCGCGCCGCGGCCAAAGGCGCATTGCTGCACGAGAGGTACTTTGTGTGGTTAGCTAGGGCCAAGTGTAGCGATGCGGCCTTGTTGATGGGCCGCTTGCCGGTCTTAGCCTGACCAAAGGAGGGTGCTGAAGATGTTGCCACCGATCCCCCACAGCCTGGTGCCTGTCACTGTGCAGCAGGACGTGATCAAGCCGCGTCCGGAGATTCCGCCGGTCACCGCTGCGGCTGAAGGCAGTAAAGACAGTGGCGTGGAACTGGCCAAACGACACCCTGAAGAAGCCACCGAGCTGCTGCGTGAAGAACAGCGCCGGCGTCAGCGTCGCCAAGCTTACACACCGGCTGAGTTGGCCGAGGGCGAGGTGGCGCAAGAGGATCAGGACGCGGTCAAAGACTTACCCCGGCAGGGCCTGTGGGTCGATGTGCAGGTTTAACTGAGCGATTGCTGGAATCTTCATGGATTTGTTTGCTGAGCCGCAGCTGCCCTTGGCCAATGCCGAGCTGAGCTTTTATCCCGACTGGCTGGATGCCGCCACAGCCGCGCAGTGGTTGCAGGCGTTAGTGGCGCAAACGCCGTGGCAGCAACCGCGCTTGGTGATCTATGGGCGAGAGGTCACGGTGCCGCGTTTGGTGGCCTGGTATTGCGACGCTGATGTGCGCTATGGCTATTCCGGCTTCACCCATGAAACCTTGCCCTGGACGCCCTTGCTGGCGCACATTCGCGAGGATTTAGAGCAGCGCCTGGGCCAGCGCTTTAATGGTGTGCTGCTGAATTACTATCGTGACGGCCAGGATTCCATGGGCTGGCACAGTGATGATGAAACCGAGCTGGGCCGTAATCCGGTGATTGCCTCATTGAACCTGGGCGGCACGCGGCGCTTTGATTTGCGCCGGGTCGGCGAGAACCGCATCGCCCACTCTTTGCCGCTTACCGACGGATCGCTACTGGTCATGGCCGGCGCAACTCAGCATCATTGGCAACACCAGGTGGCGAAGACGCGCAGCCTCTGCACGCCACGCCTGAATTTGACCTTTCGTTTAGTCAGACCTACCCATGAGCACTGAACCCACCCTGATTGATTTTGCAGCTGAGCGCGACAAGCGCATCCATGACCTGCGCGATAAAAAGCTTGAGCAAATGCGCAGTGCCTTCGAGCAGGCCTTGCCGTTGCCTGGCGCCAAGAAAAAAGCCAAAAGCAAGGGCAAAAACAAGCCGAAAAAATCCTGATCCGCTGCCCAGGAAGCTGATTCGTTGATCTGGATCAGCTAAGCGCCGCCTCCAGCAAATCCCATCCCCTCGCCTTTGACCTGGATCAATAGCGCCCCCGCCGTGCCTGATACCGTGAAGCCATTCCCGCAAGGCTTTACCTAGGAGGCAGCCATGTTTATCGATGTCGTAGTTCTCGCCGGTATCGGCACCGTCGGTTTGATGGTCGCGTTCTTTGGCGGTATTGGATATTTCATCTGGCAGGATTCGCATAAAGCGAAGAAGAGCTGAATCTGCTGGATGTAAGGGGCACGCAAGGCAATTTAGGGCGACTTAGGTCGCCCGTTTTTTTGCCTTGATTTAACCGCTTGGCCGCGCTGGTTTAGCTCAGCTGCTGCGCTTGCGGCGCGGCCGCGTAACTAGGCTTGTCTTGCAGATACAGGGCCAAATGGCTTTGCTGCTCGGCCGTCATAAACAGGCCCAGTTTGCTGCGCCGCCAGAGAATGTCTTCGGCGTTGATGGCCCATTCTTCTTGCCGCAGATAGTCCACTTCACGGCTGTAGAGGCCGGCGCCAAAGTGCTCGCCCATATCGGTCAGGCAACTGACGCCTTTGACGATATTCCAACTGCGGCTGCCATAGCTGTTGGCCCAACGCTGGGCCAGCGAGGTGGGCAACCAGGCGAGGCCGCTGCACAGTGCTTCGACCAAGGCGCTGTGGCTGCTCAGTTGCTCGGCGCCGGGCAGCGGGCTGCTGGCGGTCCAGCTTGGGCCGAGGTTGGGGAAGTAAGGCGCCAGGTGGCCCAGGGCCGCTTCAGCGAGCTTACGGTAGGTGGTCAGCTTGCCGCCGAACACCGACAGCAATGGCGCTTCACCGGGATTGCCGGCCAATGTCAGGGTGTAATCACGGGTCACGGCTGATGGGTCGTCAGACTCGTCATTGCACAGCGGGCGTACGCCTGCGTAGGTGTGCAGGATATCGCTGCGGCTGATCTGGGTCTTGAAGTGGCGGTTGCACACATCCAGCAGGTAATCGGTTTCCGCCTCGGTGATTTTGACCTGAGCCGGGTCGCCTTGGTATTCGCGGTCAGTGGTGCCGATCAGGGTGAAGCGATCCTGATAAGGAATGGTGAAAACAATGCGCCGATCTTCGTTTTGCAAAATATAGGCGTGCTCGGCCTCGTACAGCCGTGGCACCACGATATGGCTGCCCTGAATCAGACGAATACCGTGGGGCGACTGCTGCTTAAGACCGGTATGGATAAATTCGGTGACCCAAGGTCCGGCAGCGTTGACCAGTGCGCGGGCGTGGATCGACAGCAGGCTGCCGTCACTGCGCTCTAAGTGAATGTGCCACAGGCCGTTGCTGCGCCGCGCGCTGACACAGCGGGTATGGGTGTGAATATGGGCGCCATGCTCGCGGGCGGCGATGGCGTTGAGCACCACTAAGCGGGCGTCATCGACCCAGCAATCAGAATATTCAAAGCCACGGCCGATCTCGCTTTGCAGCGGACTGTTGGCGCCAAAGCGCAAGCTGCGCGAGGCCGGCAGTTGTTCGCGCTTGCCCAAATGATCGTAAAGGAACAGGCCCGCGCGGATCATCCACGCGGGGCGCAGGTGCGGGCGATGGGGCAGCACGAAGCGCAGGGGCTTGACGATGTGCGGGGCCTTTTTCAGCAGCACTTCACGTTCGGCCAGGGCTTCGCGCACCAAGCGAAACTCATAATGTTCCAAATAGCGCAGGCCACCATGGATAAGCTTGCTGCTGGCGGAGGAGGTGTGTTTGGCCAGGTCGTCTTTTTCGCAAAGGAACACTGACAGTCCGCGTCCCGCCGCATCTGCGGCAATCCCTACACCGTTAATGCCGCCGCCAATAACCGCGACGTCGTAGCATTCGCTCAGGGGCTGAACAGGCAGGCTGGAATGGGGCACGGTAACTCTCCGCTTGAGTATTTAATATGAACATCAATGTTCGTTTGTGAAAATACTAGCGCAGGCAAATGAACTCGGCTAGTCGCCAGCGGCGAAATTGCCGTTGGTCTGACCAGCGGATAGCAGGCAGGCGTCAGCGCTGCTGCCAGCGGGCGATGGCAGCAGCAATGGGCTGGTGATTCACACCACTTCGAGGCGAATTTTGTGCTGGTTAAGCAACTGCATAAAACCGGCGGAAGGGGCGCGGTCTGTCACCAGGCAATCGATCAGGCTCAGCGAGCCCAAGCGCACCATGGCGTTGCGGCCGAACTTGCTGGAGTCGGCGGCCAAAATCACTTGTCGGGCGTTGGCGATGATCGCCTGGGAGACCCGCACTTCCTGGTAATCGAAGTCGAGCAGGCTGCCGTCTTCATCAATCCCGCTGATGCCGACCAGGGCGTAATCGACTTTAAATTGCTGGATAAAATCTGCGGCCGCCTGACCCACCACGCCACCGTCACTGCGCACCGTGCCACCGGCCAGCAGCACTTCAAAGTCAGCCTTGCTGCTCAATTGCGCGGCCACGTGCAGGTTGTTGGTGATGATCTTCAAACCTTGGTGGTTGAGCAGTTCACGGGCGATGGCTTCGGTGGTGGTGCCGATGTTAATAAACAGCGAGGCGTGATCCGGAATCAGCTTGGCCACGGCCTCGGCGATCTGTTGTTTCTCATCGCGCATCTGATCGGCGCGGGTGGCGTAGGCGGTGTTTTCGATGCTGGAGTCATAGGCCGCACCACCGTGGTAACGGCGCAGCAAATTGAGCTCAGCCAGTTGGTTGATGTCGCGGCGAATGGTTTGTGGGGTCAGCACAAACAGCTGGGCCATTTCCTCGATACTGACGTATCCGCGCTCATGCACCAGTTCTAAAATTTGTTGTTGGCGGGGCGGTAAATTCATGGCGGTCCTTAGGCTCTGTACGGAAAGTCCCTGCGCAGTGGTGCGCATGCTTATCTACCACGGGTAAGCCGCGCGTGCTCAGCGCTGTTGTCTCGCCTGAATGTGCGCTGCCGGAAAATCAGACAATCATCGGCAAAAGCTACGCAGGCCACAAGGTTTTACGGCAATTGGCCGCTCCTGTGGCGCTGCGCTACTGGGCTTATTCCTGATGGGGCTGCCAGTCGCGGGTGCGGCCCACGGCTTTTTGCCAGCCGGCATAGAGGCGCTCGCGCTCGCCTGCTTCGAGTTGCGGATTGAACTCACGCTCAATCACCGCCTTGCCGCGCAGCTCATCCAGACTGCTCCAGAAGCCGCAAGCGAGGCCCGCCAGATAGGCCGCGCCCAGCGCAGTGGTCTCACGCATTTGCGGGCGTTCCACGTGGGTGCCGAGGATATCGGCCTGGAACTGCATGAGGAAGTTATTGGCCACCGCGCCGCCATCTACGCGCAGGGCTTTGAGGCGTTCGCCGCAGTCGTGCTGCATGGCATCCAGCACGTCGCGAGTCTGATAGGCGATGGACTCCAGCGCCGCGCGGATGATGTGGTCTACCGTCACGCCACGGGTCAGGCCGAGCAGGGCGCCACGGGCGTATGGGTCCCAGTAGGGCGCGCCAAGGCCGGTAAAAGCCGGTACGAGGTACACGCCGTTGCTGTCTTTGACCTTACCGGCGAAGTATTCGGTGTCCAGGGCGTCGTTTACTACTTTCAGCTCATCACGCAGCCACTGCACCGTAGAGCCGCCGTTAAACACGGCGCCCTCCAGGGCATAGGCCACTTCGCCACGGGGTCCGCAGGCGATGGTGGTGAGCAGGCCGTGGGAGGAAATCACGGCTTTGTCGCCGGTGTTCATCAGCAAGAAGCAGCCGGTGCCGTAGGTGTTTTTCGCCTGGCCCGGGGTCACGCACATCTGGCCAAACAGCGCGGATTGCTGATCGCCGGCGATCCCGGCGATATCGATACCGCTTTTGGTTTTGCCGTACACCTCAGACGAGGAGCGCACTTCAGGCAGCATCTGGCGGGGGATGTTGAGCACCTGCAACATCTTCTCATCCCATTCGAGGGTGTGGATGTTGAACAGCATGGTGCGCGAGGCGTTGGTGTAGTCGGTGACGTGGACTTTACCGCCGGTGAATTTCCAGATCAGCCAGCTATCGATGGTGCCAAACAGCAGGTCGCCGCGCTCAGCGCGCTCACGGGCGCCGTCGACGTTATCGAGAATCCACTTAAGTTTGGTGCCAGAGAAATAGGGGTCGGTGACCAAGCCGGTGGTGGCGCGGATGTAATCCTGCAGGCCGTCACGCTTGAGCTGCTCACAAATTTCAGTGCTGCGGCGGCACTGCCAGACGATGGCGTTATACACCGGGCGGCCACTGTGCTTGTCCCACACCACCGTGGTCTCGCGCTGGTTGGTGATGCCGATGGCGGCCACCTGGGCATGGCTCAAGCCGGCTTGAGCCAAGGCTTCCACCATGGTCGCGCTTTGCGTGGCGAAAATCTCCATGGGGTCGTGCTCAACCCAACCACCCTGCGGGTAATGCTGGGCGAACTCACGTTGTGAGGTGCTGACCACATTGGCGTTGCGGTCGAAGATGATCGCCCGGGAGCTGGTGGTGCCTTGATCTAGGGCGATGATGTAGTTCTTATCCTGATCAGTCATGTTTTTGCCTTGCACAGATGGGTGGAGACTGGCGCTCCGCTAAATGAGTATTGCTGCATACGGGACTGCATTCGAGGTGATAGGCGCCGCTATGGGTTGGATGTAGGGCTAAGGCTGCGCGCAATGGCCAGACGATACAGGGCTGCGCCTATGCAGGTGCCGACTATCGGTGCACACAAGGGTACCCAAAAGTAAGGGATATCACGGCCACCGGTAAAAGCCATCTCGCCCCAGCCGGCTAAATAAGCCATCAGCTTAGGAGCAAAATCCCGCGCCGGGTTCAGTGCGAAGCCGGTCAGAGGGCCCGTGGCGCCACCAATTACCGCGATCAGCAGGCCGATCAGCAGCGGTGCTAGAGCGCCGCGGGGCAGGCCGTTATTGTCGTCGGTAATGGCCATGATGACCGCCATCAGAATGGCGGCAATCACCACTTCAACGGCAAAGGCTTGCAGGATGGAGAGAGCCGGGTGGGCGTAAGTGCTGAACACCGAAGCCAGCTCCAGGCTGGCCTGGCTGCCACGGACCATTTGATGGCTAAGTTCGTAATCGAAAAATAGCGCGTTATACAGGCCGTAGGTCAGCGCCGCGCCGCAGAAGGCACCGGCCATTTGCGCCAAGGCATAGGGCAGCAATTTGGCTTTGGGAAAGTCGCCAAATACGCTCAGGGCGATGCTCACCGCAGGATTTAAATGGGCACCGGAGATGCCCGCCGTCAGGTAGATCGCCATGCTGACGCCGATCCCCCAAATGATGCTGATTTCCCACAGGCCCAGGCTGGCACCGGCGACTTTGACAGCGGCCACGCAAGCCGTGCCGAAAAACAACAGCAGGGCCGTGCCGAGAAACTCAGCCAGGCATTGGCCAAACAGGGTAGGTTTAACTGGGGCAGTAGACATAGGTCGGTACGGATCTTGTTGTTGTATTGGGTCTGGTAAAACGTGCTGTGCCAGAGCCAAAACAGGCATTGCCTGTACTGCGTGGTTCGAGCAGGGCACAGAAGGAGATTTGTTCGTAAATGAAAAATATAGAGGCCAAATAGCCCTGTCAAACCGCGAAAGTGAACATTTGCTGGGATTCTGACCGGTGGTTTTTTCTATTAGCGCTTGGTCAAAGGCTCGCGGCGCTGGCTGAGGGGCGCTACGGGCAAAGGCTCTGGTGTACTGGCTGAGGGCCCATAATTGCCCTAGAGTGGCCGTCATTATTGCTGTTGCGCTTGGGGGAGCTGGCTGTGACACCTGCCTTGGACTTACTGAAAAAGCACCGAATCGAACATCAGGTACTGAGCTATAGCCACGATCCGAAAGTGGCTTCTTATGGCCTGGAGGCCGCCGACAAACTCAATTTGCCGCCGCCGCAGGTGTTTAAAACCCTGCTGGCCAGTAGTGAGAAAGGCGAGTTACTGGTGGCTGTGGTGCCGGTCACCGGCAGTTTGGATTTAAAAGCCCTGGCCCACGCTGCCGGGGTGAAAAAAGCGGATATGGCCGACCCCGCCGCCGCGCAGCGCGCTACCGGTTATTTAGTCGGTGGGATCAGCCCACTGGGGCAGAAAAAACGCCTGCGCACCTTTATTGATGCCAGCGCCCAGCAGTTTCCTCACATCTATGTCAGTGCCGGGCGGCGGGGTTTGGATGTGCAGCTGGCGGCCACAGACTTAGCTAGGCTGACTAATGGCCTGTTTGCTGCCGTTGGTCGTGCCTAGACGCAAAACCTGTGGTTGCTGTTGGCCTCAGCTAAGATGAGCAAGAGCCCGAATGATTAGGAGAGGGCGTCGACATAGGCATAAAGGAATGGAGTGGTGCATGTGGCCTCGTCGTTGGTGCAGGGTAGCCCCATTGTTATTGGCCTTGATGGCCACGGTTCCTGTGGTGCAAGCGCAGTCGCTGATTATCGCGGGTGATCAATGGTGTCCGATCAACTGCGAGGTTGACTCGTCGCGTCCAGGTATTTTTGTCGAGCTGGCTCAGCAGATCTTCGCTGAGGCCGGCATCAGTGTGGAATACCGCAACACCAACTGGGCGCGAACCCTGCAGCAGGTGCGCAGCGGTCGTTTCAATGCCGCCATCGGTGCCGGCCATGAAGACGCGCCGGACTTCATCTACACCGACACCCCGGTGGCCCTAGCACGCAACTGTTTTTATACGCGTAGCGACTCCACTTGGCGCTACGCCGGCCCTGAGTCCTTATTGGCGCAGCGCCTTGGGGTGATTAACGATTACAGCTATGGCGCCACGCTGAATGCCTATATTCAGGAGCATCGCGGCAATCCGGAGCGGGTCCAGCAGGCATCGGGTGAGCGCGCGCTGGCCTTGAGCATTACCAAGTTGCAGCGGGGGCGTCTGGATGTGCTGCTGGAAAACACCTGGGTGGTGCAAAACCTGCTCAAGCGCATGGGCAAAAGCGGACAATTACGCGAGGCCGGCTGTCGTGAGCCGGATGTGCCGATCTATTTAGCGTTTTCGCCGCGGCTGGAATCGAGTAAGCACTACGTGCAAATCTTCCAGCGAGGCCTGGAGCGTTATCGGGCGGATGGCCGCTTGCAGAAGCTGCTCGACGCCTATGGTGTGCAATCGCCTTAACTGTATCTGTGATTTGGCTTACGGCTGTGGTGGGCGTTTGTCTGCCGCCTTGGGCATGCTGCGCAGAGTCGCGATGACAGAGCATAGATACGGATTTGGGGGTTGAGCATGCAGTTGGATTTTTATCAGGTCGATGCTTTTAGCCGTACGCCATTTAGCGGTAATCCGGCGATGGTCTATCGCTTGGAGCAGTGGCTGGATGAGGCGTTGATGCAGCGCATCGCCGCTGAGCACAACTTGGCGGAGACCGCCTTTGTGGTGCGCCAGGATCATCTCTGGCAGATCCGCTGGTTTACCCCGCAGGCCGAAGTGCCTTTGTGTGGCCACGCCACACTGGCCAGTGCCCATGTGTTGTTCACTGTGTATGGCGAGCCTGGGGACAGTCTGGAGTTCAGCTGTATGTCCGGCCCCTTACGCGTCAGTCGAGAGACTGAGCAGTTGGTCTTGGACTTTCCGGTGCGGCGGGCCCAGCCACTGGCGGACCCGCAAGTGCTGCAAGCGGTTCAGCAAGCGTTGGGCGCGCCGGTAGAGGAACTTTTGGCGTTGTATGAGGGGGGCGCGATTCAGGAGTTGTTGGTGCTGCTGGCCGATGAAGCGCAGCTGCGCCAGCTGCAGCCCGATATGGCGGCGGTCGCCAAGCTGCCGGGCTTGGGGCTGTTGGTCAGCGCGCCGGGAAATAGCCAGGATTTTGTCTCCCGTTACTTCGCCCCAGGCATTGGCATTAATGAAGATCCGGTGACCGGCTCAACCCACTGCATCCTTACCCCTTACTGGGCGCAGCGCTTGGGTAAAAACCGCCTGAGTGCTTACCAGTGCTCGGCCCGGGGTGGTGAGCTGGCCTGCGAACTGGCGGGGGAGCGGGTGAAGATCGCTGGCCACGCGGTGCTGGTCGCCCGTGGCCAGTTACTCTTGCCTTAAACAGCGTTACAGCGCGCGGCGCACACCGGATTCCAGTAGCGTGGCTGGCGCGGCGACGCTACCTGGCGCGGCAAAGGCCACCAAATGCTCGGCGGCCACGCGAATGCCCACTTGTTGCCCCGGCTGATGATCAGCATGGCTTGGGAACAGCGCCTCTAGTTGACTGCCAGTGCTGAGCTGCAGGCGGTACAGGGTGGCAGCGCCTAAGAAGGTTTTCCCGACGATGCTCGCCTGCAGCGGGCTTTGTGGCTCATAGACGATATCGTCGGGGCGCAGCAGCACGTCCACCGCGCTGCCGATGGGCAGGTTGTAGGCGCGGTTGCCGCGAATCTCGCCCAGCTCTGTGCTGACCAAATCCGGGCCGAGCAATTGGCCTCGGATAAAATAACCCTGACCGATAAAGCTCGCGACAAACGGCGTGCGCGGCTCGTGGTAGAGGTTAAAGGGCGTGTCCCATTGCTCTAAGCGGCCTTTATTAAACACGCCGACCTGATCGCTGACGGCAAAGGCTTCCTCTTGGTCGTGGGTCACCAGAATCGCACTGGTGCCACGGGCCTTGAGGATATCGCGCACCTCATGACTCAAGCGTCTGCGCAGTTCGCCATCGAGGTTGGAAAAGGGCTCATCGAGCAGCAGCAGTTGTGGCTCCGGCGCCAAGGCGCGGGCCAGGGCAACACGCTGCTGTTGGCCGCCTGACAGCTCATGGGGGAAGCGCGCGGCGAGGTGGTCGAGTTTGACCAGCGCTAACAGCTCCTGGGTGACCTTGGCGCAGTTGGCTTGCTGGCGTATACCGAAGCCGACGTTTTGCGCCACGCTCAGGTGCGGGAATAGGGCGTAGTCCTGAAACACCATGCCGATCCGGCGCTTCTCTGGCGCCAAGGTAAAACCCGCTTTGGACAGGGTTTTGCCGGCCAGCTGAATCTCGCCGCCGCTGACCGGCTCAAAGCCGGCGATGGCGCGCAGGGTCGTGGTCTTGCCGCAACCTGATGGGCCTAACAAACAGCCGATATCGCCGGCGTTAAGGTGCAGGTTGAGGTCTTGCACCACCTTGTGCGCGTCATAGCTGCAACTGAGGTCGCGCAGGCTGAGGAGCAACTGGCTCATGCGTGGTGGTAAGCCGGTTCAACGAGGAATTCGAGCAGCGCCTTCTGCGCATGCAGACGGTTCTCGGCCTGATCCCAAGCCACGGCGCGCGGGTCGTCGAGCAGGTCTTCGCTGATCTCCTCGCCACGGTGGGCAGGCAGGCAGTGCAGGAACAGTACGTCCTCGGCGGCCAGATCGAGCAGGGCTTGGTTAACCTGATAGCCCTTGAACAGCTCAATGCGCTGTGCGCTTTCCTCTTCCTGGCCCATGGAGGTCCAGACGTCGGTGCTGACCAAATGGGCGCCGGCCACCGCCGCTTTAGGATCACGCAGCACTTGTACGCGCTCACCGGCTTGGGCCAGCAGTGCGGCACTCGGCTCATAGCCATCAGGGCAGGCGACACGCAGCTGGAAGTCGAACTGGATGGCCGCTTCTATATAGGAGTTGCACATGTTGTTACCGTCGCCAATCCAGGCCACGGTTTTGCCTTTGATGCTGCCCCGGTGCTCGTGGAAGGTTTGCATGTCGGCCAGCAGTTGGCAGGGGTGCAGGTCATCGGACAGGCCGTTGATCACCGGCACTCGCGAGTTAGCAGCGAACTCGGTCAGGGTGCTGTGGGCAAAGGTGCGGATCATCACCACGTCGAGCATGCGCGACATGACCCGCGCGGCATCGCCGATCGGCTCGCCTCGGCCGAGCTGGGTGTCCCGTGGCGAGAGGAAGATGGCCTGGCCGCCCAGTTGGATCATGCCGGCTTCAAACGACAGGCGAGTACGGGTCGAGGCCTTCTCGAAGATCATGCCCAAGACGCGGTTCTTCAACGGCTCGAACAGTACGCCGCGATTGCGCAAGTCCTTTAGCTCCATGCCGCGGCGGATCAAGCCCACCAGTTCATCTGGGGTGCAATCCATCAGCGAGAGAAAGTGTCTTGCGCTCATCGTTAACTACCTTTTGACTGCTTGGCGTAGGGTTAATGGCCATTGTTAAATCAAGGCAACGACTAAACCTACGGCTTGGGGCCGCACATGCGACGAATCGGGGAAGCGGCGATCTTATAAGCAACTGGTGCGCACTTACAACTCGCAGCACGGGGCGTTGGGCGCAAACACTAGCCAGTGGCTAGCGCTATTGGGTCGCTTGAGCAGAGGCTTGGCTGCAGTGCAGCGGGCACGATTAAGCGCCGGCGCGCCATTGTTTTCTCGCCTCAAGGGTTCAGCTGTGGTTGGGGACGTGGAGGCGGGCGTAGCGATTGTCTGCGTCAGGATCAACCCCTGTGGCGACTGCGCGGGCTATGCCGGGTGGCGTTTAGCCGCTGCACAGGTGGCACTGTGCGGTTGTCGTTTAGTGGATTAAAGCCTGGGTAAGGCCGAGCATTACGCTCGGCTTTTCGCTACAATGCCCGCCACCGTGCCGACCCCAGCGTCGGGTAAGTTAAGTCCTGAGGTGCCCCATGGATATCATCGAAACCATCAAAGAGCAGATCGCCAACAACACCGTTCTGCTGTACATGAAAGGCTCGCCCAACGCTCCACAGTGCGGCTTTTCCGCCAAAGCTTCGCAAGTGTTGATGGGCTGCGGCGAGAAGTTCGCTTACGTCGACATCCTGCAAAACCCTGAAATCCGCGCCAACCTGCCGAAGTACGCCAACTGGCCAACCTTCCCGCAACTGTGGGTCGCTGGTGAATTGGTCGGCGGCAGCGACATCCTGATCGAGATGTTTGAAAAGGGCGAACTGCAAACCCTGATCAAAGACGCGGTGCAAAAAGCCAACGCTTAATGCGCTGCGCGACGCTTGTTTCGTACAAGCGTGCTGCACCCAAAAACCGATGCCATGGCATCGGTTTTTTATTGCCTGCTATTTAGCTGCATCGGCTTTGCGCTGGGCTTGGCCTGAGTAAATAGCCGGCATAAAAAACGGCAGCCGCAGCTGCCGTTTGCTCACCTTGGCGAGGGCCAGGGTTACTCGTCCATTTGCGACTGCAGGTAGTTTTGCAGGCCAACGGCGTCGATCAGGCTCAGTTGGGTTTCCAGCCAGTCGATATGCTCTTCCTCGGAGCTGAGGATATCTTGCAGCAGGTCACGGCTGGCGTAGTCGCCGATGCTTTCGCAGTAAGCGATAGCCGCCTTTAGGTCAGCGTGAGCCTTGTGCTCGATCTTCAGATCGCACTCGAGCATTTCCTGAGTGTTTTCACCGATAAGGATTTTGCCCAGGTCTTGCAGGTTGGGCAGGCCTTCGAGGAACAGGATGCGCTTGATCAGCTTATCCGCGTGTTTCATCTCGTCGATGGACTCGTGGTACTCATGCTCGCCGAGTTTTTTTAAGCCCCAGTCTTCATACATACGCGCATGCAGAAAGTACTGGTTGATCGCCACCAACTCGTTGCCGAGGATCTTATTCAGATGTTGGATGACTTTCTTGTCGCCTTTCATGGTCGCTTCTGCCTTGAAGTAGTGGATAAGAGTCAAATTTTGGCCCCGTGATTCCCCGCTGTCAAACCTAAGTATTTGAATTTAAAGTTAAAATTAATATGAATGCGAACGCTTAAGTTCTGCATCTTTTACCTAAGGCATTGAATTTTAGGCATAAAAAAACCGGACACAGGGTCCGGTTGTTTGAAATCGGGCGATTTAGGCCATGACAAAACTTGCTGGGTAGGCGAGGGCAGCCTGGCTGCTTTGCACTTCACTCAGGGTTTCGCGCACTACTTGCTTGGCGAGGCAGGCACATTTGCCGCACTGGCTGGCCACACCGGTTGCATTACGGACTTCACGGTAGCTGCAGCAGCCTTCGTAAATGGCTTCGCGAATCTGACCGTCAGTAACACCTTCACAGAGACAGACGTACATATTAAGGCTCGCACCGGTAGCAGGTAGTGGTTAAGTGAGACGGATACTAATGTTAATGAGAATGCTTGTCAAAGACATATGGCGATGTTTCGCGGCCTTTCTAGTGGGGGTTCAGCTGAGACGCTGGTTTGGCGAGCGAGCCAGGCGACCGACGGTAATTTGACGAGATTGGCCGCTTTATCCCTGCCGGCAACGCTGTTTTGCCTGCTGCCATTGCCCGGAAGCGGTTAAAGATTGCCGCTTTGCCGCTGCTGATTATTCATAAGGTGTTGAAAATAAATGACTTTAATTTGTGGCATAGGCTTTGCTTAAGGCTGTGCAGGTAAAACTGTAACGGCAACCGGCAAAGGTTTCTGACCATGAGCATCAGCTTTGATCGAGCATTGGGTATCCACGAAAAAGCCTTGGGTTTTCGCGCCCAGCGTGCAGAGGTATTGGCGAACAACATCGCCAACGCCGACACACCGCATTACAAGGCGCGGGATATGGAGTTCGCCAATGTGCTGGCCGCTCAGGTGGAAAAAAACCAAAACGGCCACATCAGCTTGGATCGCACCGACAGCCAGCATATCGCCGCTGACGGGATCGATACTGGCGCTGGCGTGTTGGCCTACCGCACGCCGTTCCAACCATCCATCGATGAGAACACCGTGGATGCCCAAATCGAGCAGGCCAAGTACGCGGAAAACACCGTGCAATTCCAGGCCAGCTTCACCTTGCTTAACAGCAAGTTCAAAGGTCTGGTCAGCGCTCTGCGCGGCGAATAACAGGAGCCTCGAAAATGTCCCTCACCAGTGTGTTTAACATCGCCGGTACTGGCATGAGTGCACAGAGCACTCGTCTGAACACCATCTCCAGCAACATCGCCAACGCCGAGACGGTGTCGTCCAGCGTCGATCAGACCTACCGTGCCCGTCATCCGGTGTTTGCCACCATGTACCAGACGGCCACGCAAAACAGCGGTGACCAAGGTTCGCTGTTCGCCGAGCAGGATCAGTCTGGTGTTGGCGTGCAGGTGATGGGCGTGATCGAGGATCAAAGCAGCCTGATGCCACGCTACGAGCCGGATCATCCATCGGCGGATGAAAACGGCTACGTCTATTACCCCAACGTCAACGTGGTGGAAGAGATGGCGGACATGATTTCTGCCAGTCGCTCGTTCCAGACCAACGTTGAAATGATGAATACCGCCAAACAAATGATGCAGCGCGTCCTGACCCTGGGTCAGTAAGGCTGCACAGAGGAGCGCCAAGGTATGAGCAGTGTGAGCGGTGTGGCCGGCTCGGTGTTGGATAAGTATTCCATCACCAACACCAGTGGCAGTTCGAGCAACAGTGCACAGAGCACCAGTGATCTGGGGAAGGATCAGTTCCTTAATCTGCTGGTGGCCCAACTGAATAACCAAAACCCGCTGGAGCCCCAAGGCAACGGTGAGTTTATCGCTCAGTTGGCGCAGTTCAGCCAGGTTGAAGGTATCCAAGAGCTCAATAGCACGGTGGGCAACATCCTCAGCAATTACCAGTCATCGCAAGCCCTGCAGGCTTCCTCGATGGTCGGGCGCAAGGTGATTGTTCCGGCGG
This sequence comes from Pseudomonas sp. 5P_3.1_Bac2, assembly GCF_025465995.1. GTDB lineage: Bacteria > Pseudomonadota > Gammaproteobacteria > Pseudomonadales > Pseudomonadaceae > Aquipseudomonas. Next base: position 123,533 of record NZ_JANLNY010000006.1, read on the forward strand.
AGCAAGCCCTGGTCGATACCAGTGAAAGCTTCAAGGCCAGTCTGATTCTGCCCACCAGCAGCGCTAACGTTTATGTCAACGTTTTGGATAGCGCCGGGGCGACGGTTAGCCGGGTCAACTTGGGTGCGCAGGAGGCCGGTCAGATCAGTTTTATTTGGGATGGCAAAGATGCCAGCGGCAACACCTTGCCGCCAGCGACCTATACCTTTAAGGCTGAAGCCAGTTACGCCGACGGTAGCAAGGGCTTGTACACCTTGCTGCCGGCAAACGTCGATAGCGTGACGCTGGGTGGTTCGGAGTTGGTGTTGAACCTGGCTGGTATCGGCAGCGTGCCGCTGTCGCAAGTACAGGTCATTGGTCAGTAATAGTTCGCTTTAGCGCCGCTATCGCGGCCAAGGAGTTTGTATGGGATTCAACATCGGTTTGAGTGGCCTGCGCGCCGCCACCAACGACCTTAACGTCACGGGTAACAACATTTCCAACGCAGGCACTGCGGGCTTTAAAGCCTCCCGTGCGGAGTTTGCCGATGTGTACGCCGCTTCGGTGCTCGGCACTGGTAAAAACCAGCAGGGCAGTGGCGTGATGTTGGCGGATGTGGCCCAGCAGTTTAATCAGGGCAATATCAACTACACGCAAAACCCGCTGGATTTGGCCGTTAACGGCAACGGTTTTTTTATCACCAGCGATAACGGCAGCATCAGCTATACCCGTGCCGGCTACTTCGGTACGGATCGCGATGGCTATATCGTCAATAACTACGGCCAGCGCCTGCAGGGTTATTCCACCGATGGCAATGGCAATCTGGTTAAGGTGCAAGCTGACCTGCGCGTGCAGGTTGATCAGCAGGAGCCGAAGGCGACAGGTCAGGTGACGCAGAAGCTCAATCTGAACTCCTCCCAAGTGCGCCCGACCAATGCCGGGACGATGGCGCTGCCGACCTTCGATCCAAGTGATCCGCTGTCGTATAACGAGTCGACCTCGACCAATATTTACGATGCCCAGGGCAATGCCCACGTCATGACCCAGTACTTCGTGAAGAACGAGGCGCCGGCCAACAATGGTTGGACCATGAATGTGTTGATTGACGGGGTTAACCCGGCTGATCCGAGCAGCACTCGGCCGTTTAGCTATCAACTGAATTTTGATGCGTCCGGTCAGTTGGCGAGTCCTGCGTTGACCCCTGCAGCACCCAGCGTGCCACCAGCGGCCAGCGATACCCCTGAGGTTGCCGCAGGCACCGTGAATGGCACCTTTGATATTCCCTTGGATAAGTGGATTCCGGCGGAAGAAGATCCGGCCAACCCAGGCACTATGGTGGCTAACGGTGCTGCCAATGTGCCGATCAATTTCGATATGCGCGGTACCACTCAATACAACTCGCGCTTTGGGGTTAACTCCATCGTCCAGGATGGCTACACCACCGGCCAGCTGTCGAGCTTGGAAGTGGATGACAGTGGGATCATTTTTGCCCGCTACACCAACGGTCAATCGAAAGCTCAGGGGCAGGTGTTGCTGGCTAACTTTGCCAACAACCAAGGTTTGTCGCCCATGGGTAAGACCGCTTGGGTGCAAACCTTTGAGTCGGGCGAGCCGGCCATTGGTGAGCCGGGCAGCAGCACTCTGGGCGCTCTGCAAGGTGGTGCGTTGGAGGACTCCAACGTCGAGCTGTCCGATCAGCTGGTTAACCTGATCGTGGCGCAGCGTAACTACCAGGCCAACGCCAAAACCATCGAAACCGAAAGCGCGATTACCCAGACCATTATCAACCTGCGTTGATGCGGGTTGATGGCGGTAGGTCGCAGGTCTGCCGGTTGCGGCAAAGTCACGCCGCTGCGTCAATTTAAAGGCTCCTTCGGGAGCCTTTTTTATTGCCTTAAAAACCTTATATATCAAATAATTAAGATTATTTTTCGGGTCTGGCACAAGCATTGCTTTAGAGCTTGCATAGAGCAGCGGGCGTAGGCCCAACTCGGAGAATAACCATGGACAAAATGCTGTACGTATCGATGACTGGGGCCCACCAGAACACCCTGGCCCAGCGTGCGCACGCCAACAACCTGGCCAACGTTTCCACCACTGGATTTCGTCGGGACTTTGAGCAGGCGCGCTCCATGCAAGTGTTCGGTGACAGTTTTCCGTCACGGGTCTATGCCATGAGCGAGCGCCCAGGCACGGATTTCACTCCGGGCTCGTTGCAAGAAACCGGGCGTGATCTCGATGTGGCCATCGGCGGCAAAGGTTGGTTAGCCGTGCAAGCGCCCGATGGCAGTGAAGCCTATGTGCGTACTGCCAGCTTGAATGTCGATGCCCTGGGCGTGCTGCGCACCGGCGATGGTTTGCCGGTTATGGGCAACGCCGGGCCGATCGCGGTGCCGCCTGAGCAAAAAATCGAGATCGGTAACGACGGCACCATCAGTATCCGCGCCTTGGGCGAAGCGCCCAACGTGCTGGCAGAAGTGGATCGCCTGAAGCTGGTCAACCCTGATCTCAAGCAAATGGAGAAGGGCACCGACGGCTTGATTCGCTACACCGGGCAAGACCCGGTGGCCGCGGATGCCACGGTGGAAATCACCTCCGGATTTTTAGAGTCGAGCAACGTCAACGCGGTGGCTGAGATGACCGCGATTCTGTCGTTGTCCCGGCAGTTTGAACTGCAAGTGAAGATGATGCGCACTGCCGAAGATGATGCGGCTGCCGTGGCCCGCGTCTTGCAAATGAGCTGATAACCAGCACGCGCCGTCGATAAACCGACGCCCGAGGAGAACCTTTATGCTTCCTGCACTGTGGGTCAGTAAAACCGGTTTGTCCGCTCAGGACATGAACCTGACCACCATTTCCAACAACTTGGCCAACGTGTCGACCACTGGCTTTAAGCGTGATCGTGCCGAGTTCCAGGACTTGCTCTACCAAATTCGTCGTCAGCCGGGCGGCCAGACCACCCAGGACAGCGAGCTGCCGTCGGGCCTGCAACTGGGCACCGGGGTGCGCATCGTCGGTACGCAGAAAGTCTTCACCGAAGGCAGTTTGCAGACCACTGATCAGCCGCTGGATCTGGCCGTTAACGGCCGTGGCTTCTTTCAGATTCTGATGCCCGATGGCACCGTTTCTTACACCCGCGATGGCACCTTCCATCTCAACTCCGATGGCCAGGTGGTGACGTCTAACGGCTACGCGCTGGAGCCGGCCATCGTGCTGCCCAACGAAGTCAGCACCTTCACCGTGGGTGAGGACGGCACGGTGTCGGTGACGACCGCCGGCAACCCGCAGCCGCAGATCGTTGGCAACTTGCAGACCGCCGACTTCATCAACCCGGCTGGGCTGGAAGCGATCGGCAACAACCTGTTCCTCGAAACCGCTGCCAGTGGCGCGCCGCAAGTGGGCACGCCGGGCTTGAACGGCCTAGGCACCACCCTGCAAAACACCTTGGAAAACTCCAACGTCAGCGTGGTGGAAGAGCTGGTCGACATGATCACCACCCAGCGTGCCTATGAGATGAACTCCAAGGTCATCTCCACCGCTGACCAGATGCTCGGCTACATCTCGCAGAACCTTTAACACCTATGGCTAGCCCCTGAATCAGGGGCGGCAATGGCATTGACGTAAGTACCGACACTGCGAGCAACGCTCCGCAGTGGCTATACCTGAGGTAATAGACATGATCCGGCTCTTCACCCTTAGCGCATTGCTCAGCTCGCTGTTGTTAAGCGGCTGTGTGGCGCCCTCGCCAAAGCCGAATGACCCCTATTACGCTCCAGTCATGCCGCGCACGCCGCTGCCGGCCGCGCAAAATAACGGCTCGATTTTCCAGGCCGGCTTTGACAATGGCCTGTTCAGTGATCGCAAGGCTTATCGGATCGGTGATGTCATCACCATCACCCTCAATGAACGCACCCAAGCCAGCAAAAACACCAACAGCCAAGTGCAAAAGGACAGCTCTGGCAGCCTCGGTGTGCCGAACCTGTTTGGCATGACGGTTGCGCCGAAGAACCCTCTGTCGGGTCTCAGTGCCTTGGGCATGACTGGCGATAAGCTGAGCCTGAGCGCTGACTACGACGCCAGTCGGGAAAACTCCGGTTCCGGCCAGGCCGGGCAGAGCAACAGCCTGACTGGCTCGATCACCGTGTCGGTGGCCGAAGTGATGCCCAACGGCATTCTGCAAGTGCGTGGCGAAAAATGGCTGACCCTGAACACGGGAGATGAGCTGGTGCGCATTTCTGGTTTGGTCCGCGCCGATGACATCTCCACCGACAACACCGTGTCATCCACCCGGGTTGCCGATGCGCGCATCACCTACTCGGGCACCGGGGCGTTCGCCGATTCGACTCAACCGGGTTGGATGAGTCGCTTCTTTATGAGCCCGCTGTGGCCGTTCTAAGGGAGCTGTCGATGAAGCTGGCTAAATACCTAATGGCATTTACTGCGCTGCTGCTGATCAATGTGGCGCAGGCGGAGCGGCTGAAAGATTTGGCCAGCATTCAGGGCGTGCGCACCAACCAGCTGATCGGTTACGGCTTGGTGGTGGGGCTCAATGGCAGTGGTGACCAAACCACGCAGACGCCATTTACCGTGCAGACCTTCAACAACATGCTGTCGCAGTTCGGTATCAAGGTGCCGGCAGGCGGCAACCTGCAATTGAAAAACGTCGCGGCGGTGTCGATTCATGCCGACCTGCCGGCCTTTGCCAAGCCCGGCCAGACCATCGACATCACCGTGTCCTCGATTGGTAACGCCAAGAGCCTGCGCGGCGGCAGCTTGCTGATGACGCCGCTCAAAGGCATCGACGGCAATATCTACGCCGTAGCCCAGGGCAACCTGGTAGTGGGCGGCTTTGATGCCGGTGGCAGCGATGGCTCGCGGATCACCGTCAACGTGCCGTCTTCCGGCCGTATCCCCGGCGGCGCCACGGTGGAGCGCCCTGTGCCGAGCGGTTTCGAGCAAGGCAACACGCTGACCTTGAACCTCAACCGCCCAGACTTCACCACGGCGAAAAACATCGTCGATCATATCAACGAGCTGCTTGGCCCAGGGGTGGCTCAAGCGCTGGATGGCGCCTCGATTCGCGTCAGCGCGCCACTCGATCCGAGCCAGCGGGTGGACTATTTGTCGATTCTGGAAAATCTCGAGGTAGAGGTGGGCCAGGCGGTGGCCAAGGTCATCATCAACTCGCGTACCGGCACCATTGTGATTGGCCAGAACGTGCGTGTGCAGCCGGCCGCGGTGACCCACGGCAGCCTCACCGTGACCATCACCGAAGACCCTATCGTCAGCCAGCCCGAGGCTCTTTCCGGCGGCCAGACTGCCGTGGTGCCACGCTCGCGGGTGAATGCCGAGCAAGAGGCCAAGCCGATGTTTAAGTTCGGCCCCGGCACCACGTTGGATGAAATTGTGCGGGCGGTGAATCAGGTCGGCGCTTCGCCTTCTGACCTGATGGCCATCTTGGAGGCGCTCAAACAAGCCGGCGCCTTACAAGCCGACCTGATTGTGATTTGAGGACTTAAGCATGGACTCCCGACTCTCCGCCGGCTTACTGGGCAGTGGCAGCAGCCCTAGTGATAGTGGCTCGGTCACCGACCTTAATCGCCTGCAGCAATTTAAGGTCGGCGGCGATAGCGAAGAGAACATCAAGAAGGTCGCTAAAGAATTCGAATCGCTGTTTATGAATGAAATGCTCAAAGCCATGCGCTCGGCCAACGAAGTGTTTGGCGAGGGCAACTTTATGAACAGCAACGAGAGCAAGACCTATCAAGACATGTACGACCAGCAGTTGTCGGTAACCCTGGCCAATAACAAAAATGGCATTGGTCTGGCCGATGTGCTGGAACGGCAGATGTCCAAACTCAAGACGCGCAGCTCGCGGCCCAATCCCTTTGCCCAGGTGGATCAGGCCAGTCCGGCGGCGCCCAGCAAGCCCCTGGCTAATGTCGATAGCAGCCGAAATGACGCGGCGCTGCTCAACCAACGGCGCCTGTCCTTACCGAGCAAGCTGACTGATCGCTTGCTCGCCGGAATTGTGCCGAACACGGGCGCCGCCGACGCCAGCAACACCGGGCAAAGCCTGGCGCAAGTCGATTGGCGTACGGCTCAAGCTTATGCCGCACCGGCCGACAAAGCCCTAAGCATCAATGGCAGCGACGCCATTACCGGCCGCCGTGTCGCCCAACCGCCCTTAGCGCCGGCGAAAGCGGCGTTTGGCTCCAAGGACGAATTTATCGCCACCATGCTGCCCATGGCGGAGCAGGCGGCGCAGAAAATTGGCGTTGATCCGCGTTATCTGGTGGCGCAAGCCGCCCTGGAAACCGGTTGGGGTAAATCGATTATTCGCCAGCAAGATGGCAGCAGCAGCCACAACTTATTCGGTATCAAGACCCATGGCGCTTGGGAGGGTGAGTCGGCCCGGGTGCTGACCACTGAGTACCAAGACGGTAAGGCCGTAAAAGAAGCCGCGTCGTTCCGTGCTTATGAATCCTATTCCCATAGTTTTGAGGATTACGTGAGCTTCTTGCAGGGCAACGATCGCTATGACAAAGCCCTGAGCAAAACCGAAAAACCTGAGCAGTTTGCCCAAGAACTGCAAAAGGCCGGTTACGCCACCGACCCTAATTACGCACGCAAAATCGCCCAGATCGCGCGGCAAATGCAAACTTATCAAACCGTGGCCGCCGCCAGCGTGCCGCCTGCGAAAGGCTGATAAACCATGGCTGACTTACTTAAAATTGGCTTGTCCGGCCTCAATGCCAATAAAACCTCGTTGGCGGTGACGGGGCACAACATCACCAACGTCAACACCCCAGGGTTTACCCGCCAGGATACGATTCAGGCAACTCAGACGCCGCAGTTCACTGGCGCCGGGTACATCGGTACGGGCACCACCCTGACTGATGTGCGGCGCATCTATAACGAGTTTCTGACCACCCAAGTGCGCAGCAGCACTGCACTCAATAGCGACGCCAGTGCCTATGAAGGGCAGATCAGCCAGCTCGACTCGCTGCTGGCTGGCGCCACCACTGGGATCAGTCCGGGCCTGCAAAAAGTCTTTGCGGCGCTGCAAACGGCTGCCGAAGATCCGGCCAACCTGCCCGCGCGGCAATTGGTACTGTCTGAGGCGCAAGGTCTGGCGAATCGCTTTAACACTGTCTATGACCGTCTCAGGGATCAAAACGCATTTGTTAATAAGCAGCTGTCGGCGGTCAGTGATCAGGTCAACCAACTAGCCGGCTCCATCGCCAAGCTCAATGATGCGATTGCCATGGCCAGTGCTACCGGCAATCCACCTAACGACTTGCTCGACTCGCGCGAGGAAGCCGTGCGGCAGCTCTCGACCTTTATTGGCGTCACCGTGGTGGCGCAGGACGACAGCAGTTACAACCTGTTTGTCGGCTCCGGGCAGCCGTTGGTGGTGGGCAACAAAGCTTCGCGAATCGAGGTGGTGCCCGGCACTAAAGACCCGCTGCGCAACGAGGTCCAGTTCGTCAGTGGCAACTCGCGGCAAAACATCACCAGCATGGTCACCGGCGGCGAGATGGGTGGTTTGATCCGCTATCGCGAAGATGTGCTCGATACCACGCTCAACTCCGTTGGCCGCCTGGCACTGTCCGTGACGGATCAGATCAACAGTCAGCTGGGGCAGGGGCTGGATCTCAATGGCGACTTTGGCAAGGGCTTGTTCCGCCAGCTTAATGATCCCGAGTTGACGGCCCAGCGCAGTCTGGCTCAGGTGGGTAACTACGACCCCACGGCCAACCTCAATGTGCTGATCCAGGACACCACTCAGCTGAGCACCAGTGACTATGAAGTAACTTTCACCGATGCCAGTAACTTCACGGTGCGGCGTCTGGATGACGGTAAGGATTTTGGCCCCTTTGATGTGGGCGCTGTGCCGCCGGCGGAGTTCGATGGCCTGTCGATCAACATCAATGCTGGCAGTGTGGTCAATGGCGATAAATTCCGCCTGATCCCTACGCGCAATGCCGCGCAGACCATCCGTGCGGACATGACTCAACCGCAGGAGCTGGCCTTTGCTGCGCCGCTGAAATCTGAGGTCAGCCCGGCCAACGTGGGCACCGGCACCATCAGCCAGCCGGTGCTCAAAAGCATCATCGATATCTACGACCCGGTGGCCAAGGCCGACTTAGAAGCCAGCCTGCGCCAACAACCGCCAGTGCGCATTGTGATGGGGCCAGAGCCTACGGTGGCCGGGGATCTGCAAAGCTTCGATGTGTATGACTCAGGCGGTAACATTCTGTTTAGCAACAGCATCACGCCAGGGCAAACCAACAACATTGAGATCACTGTGCCGGCGGATCTTGGCCCGCCTTATCTGGAGGAGTTCACGTACGCGGTGAGCATCGGTGGGCGGCCGAAAGAGGGCGATAACTTCTCGGTTTCGTTCAACACCAATGGCGTCTCGGATAACCGCAATGCCCTGCAGCTAATCGACCTGCAAAAGCGTCCCGTGGTAGGCATTAATCCACTGTCGCCGGAAACCACTGGCGCCAGCTTCACCGATGCCTATGGTGATTTGGTCGAGCGCGTTGGCACCCTGACCAGTCAGGCCCGGGTCGACACCGAAGCCAACACGGCCATCCTCAAACAGGCCACCGATAACCGCGACTCTCTGTCTGCTGTGAGCTTGGATGAAGAGGCGGCCAATCTGATCAAGTTCGAGCAGTACTACCAGGCGTCGGCACAAATCATTCAAGTTGCCCGTAGTCTGTTCGATACCCTGATTAATTCCTTCTAATGCACCGTCTGGGTTGGCATTTAGAGCTTCGAGGTTAGTTTTATGGTCATGCGCATTTCTTCGGTTCAGGCGTACAACAATGGGGTAAACGGCCTGGGTCGTAACTACTCCAATGTGATTCGTACCCAAGAACAGATCAGCAGTGGCAATCGCATTCTGACCCCAGCCGATGATCCGGTGGCCTCGGTGCGCTTGTTGCAGTTGGAGCAGCAGCAGGCAGAGTTGGGCCAGTACAAGTCCAACCTGACAGCGGCCAAGAACAGCCTGAGTCAGGAGGAGTCGACGCTCAATTCGGTCAACACCGTGTTGCAGCGCATTCGCGAATTGGCGGTACAGGCCGGTGGCGGTGCATTGTCCGCTGATGATCGCAAGTCCATCGCCAAAGAGTTGGAGGAGCGTGAAGGCGAGCTGCTCAATCTGATGAACTCGCGTAACGCCCGGGGCGAATATTTGTTTAGCGGCAACTTGGGTAAAACCGAGCCCTTTACCCGTAACCCTGATGGCACTTACTCCTATCATGGTGACGAAGGCCAGCGCAGTTTGCAGGTGGCCACCTCCAGTACGGTGGCGATCAACGACAACGGCAAGAGCCTGTTTGAAGCCGTGACCAACGCCAACCGGGTGATGGGCGACAGCGGTGTGGACAACCCCAACTTACCAATGCCGCCGCTGCAGTCCACCAGCTTTGCCGCCAAGACTGCAGCCGATCAACGTGTGTTTATCTCGCCGGGTTTGGTGCAAGACAACGAGGCGTACAACAGCCAGTTCCGCCCGGGTGAGCCGTATTCGATGGTGATGGTCACTGGCAAAGAGTTCGCCATCTACGACAAGGATGGCGTCGATGTCACCAGCGATATCGCCGGTGGCGGCCAGATCGATCCGGTGGCTACGGGCGGTAACGTCATTAACTTTCGCGGTATGCGGTTTCAGTTGGATGTCATCCTCAAAGACGGTGACAACCCCCTGGATCTAGATAACTTGCTGGCTGACAGCAACACGGTCGGCACCCCAGGGGCCCACAGCTTCACCCTGCAATCGATCCCCACTGACTTTGCCCTGACGCGCTCATCGGGCAACACTTCCTCTGCGCGACTAAGCGCCGGGGAGGTGACCAACCAAGCGGTGTTCAACAGTCAGTTTCCTACCTCCGGAGTGTTGCTGCGTTATAACGGCGCTGATTTCGAGGTCTATTCGCAGCCCTATAAGGCCGGTAATCCGGTGCTGCAAACCGCGGCGGTCACGCCCGGGCCGCCGGATACTGTCGACGTGTTAGGTGCCACCTTGCAAGTTAACGGCACCCTCGACAGTGGCGACCAGTTCAGTGTGCAGCCGCAATTCCAAGAGCAGCGCAGCATTCTCAATACCGTTAGCCGTCTGCGTCAGGCGCTGGAAGCCACCCCGGCGACAGCTAACGGTAGCTTGGCGGTGCGCGATGAGGTGGCGATTGCCTTGAGCAATCTGGACAACGGCATGGGGCAGGTGCTGGGTGTGCAAACACAGATCGGTGCGCGCCTTAATCTGATCGAAACCACGCAGACCGATAACGAAGACGTGACCTTGGTGAATAAGTCCGTGCAGGCCGATCTGCGTGAGTTGGATTACGCCGAGGCGCTGTCGCGCTTGTCGTTCCAGACCATTGTGTTGGAGGCCGCGCAGCAAAGTTATGTGAAGATCGCCAGCCTCAATTTGTTCAATAAAATGTGATGGCTTGAGCGCATAAAAAACCGCCGCAGTGCTGCACTGCGGCGGTTTTTTTTGGCCTTAACCGACCGCTGACTAGGGGCTGTAAGCCCCCGCTGCGCGGCTCTTGAGCCGCTTAATGTGGCCGAACTAAGTGCTTAAGTTGCTCCTCAAGGTTGCGTACCAGGCGAGGAGTGTCGAATAACACACCCTCTGCGCGTACTGCTTGTAAGCGTGTGCGCAGCTCTTGCAAGGTGCTTGGGCTATGCGCCAGAGCCACGGCCTGTTCCTCATAGCTGGCCAGGTCATAGGTGATCAGCTCGGGCAGCTCTGCTGCCGTGAGCAGGGCGCCAGCCATGCGTGAGGCGAAGGTTTGGCCGCTGCGGGTGAGCACCGGCAGCCCCATCCACAGCGCATCATTGGCGGTGGTGCCGGCGTTGAAGGGGTAGGTGTCGAGGAATAGATCAGCCACCGCAAAGCGCGCCAAATAATCCTCAGGCGAGACTCGCTGGGCAAAAATCAGCCGCGCCATATCAATGCCGAAGCCTTGGGCCTGGGCGATTAAATTAGCCTGCGCCCAGGGGTTATCCGAGAGCAGCCAGAGCACCGAATTAGGCGTGCGCTGCAAGATGCGCATCCAGCAATGGAACATCTGCTCAGTGAACTTGTAGTTATTGTTGAACGAGCAGAACACCACGGCGTCTTCCGGCAAGTTGCAGCTGCTGCGGCTGGGCGGCGCGGATGCTTGCCGTTGGCGGTCGCTGGCCTGGTAGACATCCGGCAGGTAGAGCGGTTTTTCCGAATAGAACTGCGTTTGATCTTCGGGGATCAGAAATTTGTCGGCGATCACGTAATCAATCGACGGTAAGCCTGTGGTGGCCGGTAAGCCTAGGTAGGTGAGCTGTACTGGCGCCGGACGCAAGGCCAGTATGTAAGGGCGAGCGCCGAGGGTTTGCCCTTGCAGGTCGATGAGGATGTCAATTTCATGCGCGCGGATCAGTTGCGCGGCAGCTTCATCGCTTAAGTGATGGATGCGCTCGAAATGATCCATGGCCTTGATCACGCGTTGGCGTAAGGCCGAGCCGTCTTCATGGCTCCAGTCGAAGCCATATACCTCAAACTGCTCGCGATTGTGCAGCTCAAACAACTCCACGGTCAGCTTGGCCACCGGGTGCAGACAGAAGTCGGAGGAGCAGTAGGCAATGCGCAGCTTTTTGTGTTTATACGGCTTATCCGGCGCCAACTTATGCGCAGGCGTGCTCAGCTTATTGCGCACGTACTGCTGGGCGGCCGCCAGTTGCTCCTGCGGGTCTTCGGAAATACTGATCATGGCCAGGGCCGAGGTGTACTCGCGCTGCATGGCTTCGGGCAAACCGGGTAGGGGCTCATACACGGGCCACAGACACTGTTTCGCGCGCAGGAACACCCAGTGGTGAATCACATCCGGCTGGTTGGGTTCCAGCTGCAGGCTCTTGGTTAAGGCGTTGAGCGCATCGGCAAAGCGGTTTTGTTCTTCGTAATGCCGGCCTAGGTTGTTCAGCGCCATCAATAAAAACGGTCGTTGTTCGGCGTCATCCGCGCGGGCGTGGGTTTCCAGCCATTGCCACTGGGCGGTAGCGATATCGTGCTGGCCCAGACGCTCGTGTACCAAACCCAGGTTAAAGCGCGGCTGCAAGAAGTTTGGGTCCAAGCGCAAGGCGTGGTTATACACCTCACCGGCACCGGCGTAATCGCCTTCACTGAACAGAATCACCCCAAGGTTGAACAAGGCCAGATGGTCGTGAGTGGTGCGGTTGCGCTTGAGCCAGGTTTGGTACAGCACCGCGGCCAGAGGAGCCTGCTGTTGGGCGCTGAGTTGGTTGCACAGGTCGAACAGTTGTAGCAGGCCCAGCTCCCCATTCCAGGCCTGTAAGGTGGCTTGGGCAAAGTCCACGGGGGCGGGTTGCGGCTGAGTAGTGTGTTTGGCCATATAGGTGCAGTCCAACAGATTACAGATGATAAAAAGCCGGATGATCCTAGGATCATCCGGCTTACCGGCCTATTAAATTAAGGTGTAGTCAAGCTGGCATAGTCCGTTGCAGAGAGAATCTCTTGGAGGAAGCCTTTCTGTTCGGCGGACAGTTTATCGATAGTCAACTGCCCCAGTTGCGTTACGTTCAGCGCTTCGAGCTGATCGTTGGACAGGGCCTGTGCTTGAGTACTGCTGATTGCCGCGAGATTGGTGGCGTCAAGGCCTTCCAACTGTTCGCGTGTCAGTTCAGCAATGTTGGCGCTGCTGATATTGGCCACGCCGCCCGCCAGGTCGTTGAGCTGTGCTGTGCTAAGCGCACGGGTTTGGCTGCCAGTCATCGCGCCAATCTGGCCGGCACTCAGATAGCCCATCTGATCTGAAGTCAACGCCGCGATCTGTTCATTTTGCAGGGTACTGAAGTTGGTACCACTGATTGCGCCTAGTTGTTCATCGCTCAGAGCTGCCACTTGGGCCGTGGTCAGGCCCCGCAATTGGGTACTGCTCAGGGCGGCAATTTGTCCTGATTCAAGTCCTTTGGTTGCATCACTAACGCCGGCTACGCCCAAGGCGGCGATCTGCTCCACCAGCAATTGGTTAACTTTGGTATCTAGATTGCGCAGCAGCGAGTCGTTGGCGTCAGTCAGGGTGGTGAGCAGTTGGCTATTCGTTAGTGCAGTCAACTGATTATTGCTGAGCCCCGCAACCTGGCCGGTTTTCAGCGCGGCAATGGACTCGGTGGTTAATCCTGCCACCTGCTCTAGTGAAAGGTCTTGAATGTCGTTGCCGGTGAGTTTTTTCACCACTGCGCCCACCTGTACGGCAGACAGCGCTTGTACCTGATCCGAGGTCAAGCCCTTAACTTGGCTGTAAGTCATATTAGCCAGCTGAGTGGTGCTCATGCCTTGGATTTGCTCAACGGAGAAGTCGTTAGCATTCGCTGCGGCTAAGTCTTCAATGATGCCCAGTTGAGTGTTATCGAGGACGCGCAATTGGCTTTGGCTGAAACTCCTCACCTGTTCATTAGTCAGGCTGAGCAGTTGATCAGTATTAAGGGCTTTGACCTGCGTCGTGCTGAGCTGGCCAATCTGATCGGTGGAGAGCTTGTTCAGCACGCTACCTAACTGATCGTTATCCATCGCGCGCAATTGGCTGTTATTCAGGCCTTGCACTTGATCCTTGCTTAAGAAGCTCAGTTGATCCGAGCCCAGTGTTTTGACTTGTGTGGTGCTCAGGCTTCTGAGGTCCTGAGTCTCAAAGCTGGCGATTTGACCGCCATTGAGATTAGCCAGTTGGGCGGTGGTCAGCGCAGCACTTTGCTGCTCAGACAGAGCGCTAATTTGGCCGTACGAAAGTAGTGCCGCCTGCGCAGTGGTCAAGGCTCGAATCTGGCTGGTGCTTAGCGCAGCAATGCCGGCAGTACCGCCGATCGAGGCCAACTGACCGTCACTGAGGGCCGCGATGTGCTTGCTTTGCAAGCGATTGAGGCCTTCATCTAAATCTTCTTGCTCAAGTGCCTTCACTTGATCAGCGGTCAACGCGTTGAACTGCAAATTGCTTAAATTTTTAACCTGATCACTGGTCAGGTTGCGTATTTGCTCAGTCGACAGTCCACTGATCTGCGTGGTGTTAAGAGCGGCCAGGGCATCGCTCTTAAGATTGTTGAGGGCTTCTTTGGAGAGTTGATTCAATTTGGTGGCTGTCAGGGCGCTCAGTTGTGTGCTCGAGAGCGCCTGTGACTGGGTGGAGCTCAGGGCGGCGATTTGGCTCTCAGTCAGAGAGCCGACCTGGCCTTTGGTCAGCACGGCAATTTTATCGGTGCTTAGACTTTTCACCTGGTCTTCGGTCAGCGCGGCGATCTGGCTGGTTTGCAGCTTGCTGCTCAGGCTGTTGATGTCATTGGCTTCCAGTGCCTGAATTTGCGCCGTGCTCAAGGTTTTCACCGCGCTAGCGCTGAGTTTGGCGGCCTGATCGTCGGTCAGGCTGGTGATTTGTTCTGCGCTTAAGGCAGCAATCTGCGCCGTGCTCATGCTGGCAATGGCCGCAGTGGACAGGGCCGCAATCTGCTCGCCACTGAGCACTTTGATGCCTTTGGTATCGGCGCTTAAGGCCTTAACTTGGGCTGCGCTCATGCTCGCCAGCTGCTCGGTTTTCAAGGCGCCAAGCTGTTCGGTGCTTAGGGCGCCAATCTGGGCGGTGGTCAGCGCTTTGAATTGAGCGGTGGTCAGCGACTGCAGTTGGTCGGTGCTGAGAGCAGCGATCTGGTTGGCCTTGAAGGTGCTGGCCAGCTTGCCTACGGCCTCGTAAGTCATTACCCCGATTTGTTCATCTGTAAGGCTCTGCGCGGTTTTGCTGGTTAGCTTACTGATTTGCCCCGCAGAGAGACTTTGAATTTGAGCGGTCGTCATCGTGGCGATTTGATCAAGCTGTATGCCAACGATTGCCGCTGTAGATAACGAGGAGACTTGATCCTTGGTCAGAGCACTAATATTGCCAGTGCCCAACGCTTTAACCTGAGCGGAGGTTAAGGCGGCAGTTTGCTGAGTGCTCAGGCTCGCAATCTTGTCGGAACTTAGGCTGGAGATTTGAGCCGTGGTAAGCGAGCTGATGGCCGATGCTGACAAAGACGATAATTGGTCGGCGCTCAGTGCGCCGATGCCGACATCGCCCAAAGACTTGATTTGCGCAGTGCTCATCACCCCCAGTTGCTCAGCGCTCAAGGAGCCTAACTGAGAGGTTGTCAGCTTGCTGACTTGGGCGGTGGTCATGGCTTTGATCGCACTCGTGCTCAGTGCGCCAACTTGGTCAGGGGTCAAGGCGGCAATGCGGTCTGTTTTCAGAGCGCTGATTTGTGACGGCAGCAGGGCAGAAAGTTGTTCCTGGGACAGGCTGCTCACTTGGCTGCTGCTAATGGCGCCAATTTGCAGCGTGTTCATCATGCTCAAGCTTTGCGCCGACAGCGAGGACACTTGCTCCGCGCTCATAGCATTGATTTGCGCGGTGGTTAATGAACGAGCTTGCATGGCCGTCAGGCTGCGGATTTGGCTCTCATCCAGCGCTTGAATCTGTGAGGTCTTCAGTGCCTTAACCTGGGTGCCGGTGAGTGCCCCCAGTTGATCTACCCCCAGGCCTTGTAACTGATCGGTGGTTAAGCCGGCGATTTGCTTAGTGCTCAGGCTGGCCACTTGCGAGGAGCCGAGAATATCGATGGCATCCAGTTGCCCAGGTTTAAGGGCCTGCACCTGGGCGGAGGTCAAAGCTGCAACCTGTTCACTTTTCATCGAGCGCAGTTGCTCAATACTGAGCTCACCGATTTGTTTGGTCGACAGTTTCTGGATCTGTCCGGTGGTCAGGACATTAACCGCATCCAGTTGCCCAGCCGTCAGCGCCTGCACTTGGGCGGTGGTTAGGGCAGCAGCCGTGTCATCGACTTCTAACTTACGCAATTGCTCGGCGCTGAGTGCGGCCAACTGTTGGGCGGTCAGCGCCTGCGTTTTGACAGTGTCGGAGCCGATGGCTCCTACTTGTTCGTAGGTCAGACTGGCGATTTGCGCGGTGGTTAAGGTGCGCAGTTGCGAGGTGTTGAAGTTGCTGATTTGCCCGGAGGATAGGCCGTATTCAATTTGATAGGCCGAGAACGCTTTGATCTGCGCGGTATTGAGATGAACGATGACGCCTTCATCAATCGAGCTTACTTGCTCGGCCGAGAGGACTTCGATCTGCTGCGCAGTTAAGGTTTTAATCGCAGCCGAATCAGCCGATTTAATCTGATCTGTGGTGAGGGCAGCTACTTGATCAAGGGTGTAAGACTTAAAACTAGTGATGGCGGTCATGGTGCTGCCCTCTGTCGTATCTAGATCAATGACGCCCAGTAGTTATTTTAGTGAGTCTGGGGTCACGTAAGTTTTGCCCACCGTCCAGCAGGCTCTGTCTGTAAGCAGGTCGGCGCTTCGTCGAACAACTTTAGCGCAATTAGATCAAATAGTGGCAAATAGCTATATTGATTAGCCTGCTATGTAACAACTGCATTCTTATTAGCCGCTCTAAATCGGGCTTTTGGCTTGGTCTGTATCTTTTGGATGTCACTTTGTGTCCCGATGGAATTTTTAGAAGAGTCGTGCTTCATCGTCTGAGAAGTTCTAGACAGCATCGAGGTGGCTGCTGAGAGGCACGTAATCCGCGGGGTTGCCTTGGCTGGGGGGCTTAAAGACAGCGTCGGCTGCAGGTGTGGGTATATGTATGAAGGGTTACGATAGTTTTAATCGTAATTTTGAGATGCATCACATTCTTCGGTTGTTTTTTATTAATCGGTGTTGTGTGGGGGAGGGCGGGGTTGCGCCCATTAAGTTTATGAAAGTTGTAGTTGTTCAATATGCTTGGGGGCTTTGCTAATAATTGGTTTTGTAAATTGGATATGTTCTTTGAGTCGTTTTAATTTTGTACTGTGTTGGGCTGTTTGGCTTAGTCCTGTGGTTAAGTTGCCTATGACAACCACTAGCCTTGCTGTCTAGACTCATGTGTCGCAACTCAATCTGGCTGTTGCTGTAATGACTTGGCTCGTCTTAAAGGTTTGTTCGGCAAGCGAGGGCTAGGGCGCGCTAGCAAGGAGTGGCCTCAGGCCAAATTTATGAGTTGGCTAAATAATTGCATTGCAGGATCTATCCGAGCATAGCGTCAGGAATATGACTGATGCGCGAGCGGTTAGTCAGTACGGTGCACTGGATGCGCTGGCTAGCGGCTTGGAGCAACCTTTACACGATAGCGTTGGGGTGATTGATATGAGCCAAGAGGCGGTCAGCGGTCAGCGGCATTACCTGGAGGTTTTGCCCATGCTTCATGAAAGCCTGCAGCCTGAACTCTATATGGAAATTGGTGTACGCAACGCCGGGAGCTTAAAGCTTGCTACGGGCTGCGCAGTCGGGATCGACCCGCTAAAACAGTTCACTCAATCGTTGCCGGCACCGGCGTTCTGAAAGGTTAGGGTTTTGAATTTCTTTGTTAGCCAGTAGATCGTCTGTTTAGATCTTTTAATCAACTCACTGGATGATCTTGATGTGAGCACACGTTATAAGCTTGACCCGGAATTTAATATCTACGTAAAAGCTGGTGCCGCAAGGTTCAACTACAGCGATGGCGATGCCGTAGAGAATTTCCTGTATGCGACCATCAAAGGAGCCAGTGATGTTTCCAGCGGCTCTGAAGAGTTGCAACGGTACATTTCCAACTGGCCGACCCTTTATCACCTGAGCCCGGCGCGGGCCAACCTGTTCCGTCCCATTGAGGCCAGCCTCCGTGGCAAAAAGGTGCTGGAATTAGGCTCGGGATGTGGCGCCATCAGCCGCTTCTTGGGGGAAACCGGTTGTGAACTAACGTGCGTTGAGGGCAGCTTGCGCCGTGCAGGTATCACTGCAGCCCGTTGCCGTGATCTGCCTAACGTCAAAGTCTACAACGACAACTTCCAAGACTTCGAGGCTGACGGTTTATTTGACGTCGTGACCCTTATCGGTGTGCTGGAGTACAGCCGTAAATTTATCGGTGGCGATGACCCGGTAGGGGCTGCCTTGGCACTAGCGCGTTCATTCCTCAAGCCGGATGGCGTGTTGCTGATTGCCATCGAAAACAAGCTAGGCCTCAAATATTGGGCGGGTGCTTACGAAGACCACCAGGGGATTCCGTTCTACGGTATTGAAAGCCTTTATGGTGAAGGCGAGGCCGTAACTTTCGGTCGTCGTGACTTAGCTCGTGTGTTGCAAAAGGCTGAGTTTGGCGACCTGGAGTACTTCTATCCCTACCCAGATTACAAACTGCCAACCATGGTTCTCACCGAACATGCTCTTGAGCAGGAACCTGAAGTATTGCTGAACTTGCTCAGTGGGGTCTTTGCACCTAATCAGAGTGCTACTTATCAGCGCGTGTTTTCAGAAGGCGCAGCCTACCGCGGCCTGGTTGAAAACGGTCTGGTGGGGGACTTGGCTAACTCCTTCTTTATTGTGGCCAAGAAGGGCCAGGGCAACTGGGTCAGCGACAACCAGGCTGTCGCATTTACTTATTCCAATGGGCGCCGCCGCGGGTTAAATAAAGAAGTCAGCATCCATGGTGTGGCGGGGCAGCTACAGGTACGTCGCCGCCGGATTGCAACTAATGCGGATAAACCCCATTGGATGCAGTTTGCTGACAGCGAAGCGCTCAGCAGTGGCGAGCTACTGTTTAACTCCTTGCTGCCGATTATTAATCGCGAGGGCTGGGGGATTGAGAGCCTCGCCCAGTGGCTGCGGCCTCTATCCCACTTGCTGTTTAGCAAGGCCAAGACTGTGGCTGGCCGGCAGGTATTGCCGGGCGAGTACTTCGATGCCACCCCATTCAATCTGCTGATTGATGCTAATGGTAATAGCTGTTTCTTCGACCTGGAGTGGCGCCTGTGGCCAGAGGTTGAAGTGGCTTTGCCGCTGTTCCGTGGCCTGTTCCATTGTCTGGCGCGCATTGGCACTGTGGCACGCCCGGCAAACGATACGCCGTTGGGGCTGGCTGAGTTAGCGGCGCGGGTCGTGGCTCAGTTGACCGGCCAGCGAGTGGATCTGGACGCTTATCTAGCGCGTGAAGTTGAGTTTCTACAGCAGGTGCAGTTGTTCGCGGGCAATGTTGAGGGCTTGCAGGCTTCGCAACTGGAAATTCGCTATTCGCCGACCCATCTGCGGCAGGCCTTGGCGAAACTGAAGAATGAGTTGGCGCACGCACAGCCTGCCCCTACAGCTGTGCCAGGGCAGATCAAGCTTGTTGAGGCGCAGCAGGCCCCTGGCTTTATTGATAACTGGTTGGCCAACCGGTTACCGACTGAGCATGAAAATCAACTGATCTCAGGCTATCTGCAGAATCACGCAGGCGGCCCTGTGCTTGGTGTGGTGGTACTAGACCTTGAAGGTGATACCTCCAAACTGATGGCCACGATCAAGAGTCTTGGCCTTGAACGTGGCTTGTATGCCACCTTGAAGATCATTGCCCTGACCCCGGCAGCAGTACCGCAGACCTCTGCAGCGGACAAGTTGCACTTCTGTCAGATTGATCCTGAGGACTATGTCCCAGTGCTTAATCAATTGATCAGTGCGGCAGATGTTGAATGGTTCATGCTGGTGAGTGCGGGAGAAGAATTTACCCCCAGCGGCCTGATGATGGCGGCCTTGCACCTGACTCGGCAGCCCGACTGCAAGGCGCTGTTTGCCGATGAGATGCACCGAGATGCGCAAGGCGTATTGGGTACGGCATTGCGTCCAGGGGTAAACCTGGATTACCTGCTCAGCTTACCTTTAGCCATGGCGCGGCATTGGTTGTTCAGCCGGCAATTGTTTGTTGAGTTGGGAGGTTACACGCAAGAGTATGCGGGCGCGTTGGAGTTTGACTTGCTCCTACGCTTGATTGAGCGCGATGGCATTGATGGCATGGCCCATGTCGCAGAGCCGCTGGTCATCTACGATGCGCCGCGAATTCAAGACAACCCGGATGAGCAAGCCACTTTGCTGCGGCATCTACAGGTGCGCGGTTACAACGCCAGCTTAGTGGCCGGCGCTCCAGGTCGTTATCGCGTTAATTACGGGCATGCTGCTCAGCCCCTGGTGTCTATTATCATCCCCACCAAAGACCAGTTGCCGATGGTACAGCGCTGTGTCGAGAGTCTGTTGGAGTTGACTCAATACCCGAACTACGAGGTGTTGATCGTCGATAACAATAGCGAGACTTCCCAAGCTCAGCATTGGCTGCAAGGGATTGTTGAGATGGGGGAGGCCAATTTGCGCGTGCTGCGTTACCCGCATCCCTTCAACTATTCAGCGATCAATAACATGGCGGCCAAGGAAGCTCGGGGTGAGTACTTGGTGCTACTGAATAACGACACGGCGATTATTGATGGCGCCTGGCTGAATGAACTGCTCAACCATGCGCAGCGTCCTGAAGTGGGTGTAGTCGGGGCCAAGCTGCTTTATCCGGATGGTAGCATCCAGCATGCCGGGGTCGTCCTAGGATTACGTGGCCCTGCTGATCACCCGTTTATTGGTGAGCCAGCTGAGGCTGCGGGTTACATGCAGCGTATGCAAGTGGTGCAGAATTACACCGCCGTTACCGCTGCCTGTCTGATGATTCGGCGCGAAGTCTACGAGCAAGTCGGTGGCTTGGATGAGCAGGCGTTTAAGGTCTCTTACAACGACGTCGATCTGTGTTTGAAGGTCCGCCAGGCAGGTTATCTGACCGTGTGGACGCCCTACGCGCAACTGCTGCACGAAGGCAGTGTTAGTCAGACTCACGTTGATAAGGCTACTGCCGAGATCAAGCGCAAGCGCTTTATCGGTGAGCAGGATGAAATGTACGAGCGCTGGTTGCCTTTGTTAGCGCGCGACCCGGCTTATAACCCGAACTTTTCTCTCAACGGCAAAGGTTTTGAAGTCGAGCCGGATATCAAGCTGACCTGGAGACCCTTGACCTGGCAGCCATTGCCTGTGGTTCTGGCCCATCCGGCTGACCCCCATGGCTGTGGCAACTACCGGATTATTTTGCCGTTCAACGCGCAAAAAGAAGCCGGTTTGATCGATGGCATGCTTTCCCCGGGCTTACTCCAGGTCATCGATCTTGAGCGCTATGACCCGGATGTAATCGTGCTGCAGCGGCAGATTGGTGATGAACGTCTGGAGGCGATGCGCAGAATCAAAAAATTCTCGCGGGCATTTAAGGTCTATGAGCTGGACGACTATCTACCCAATCTGCCCATGAAAAGTATGCACCGCGAGCATATGCCTAAGGACGTGTTGAAATCATTGCGCAAGGGCCTGGGCTTTGTTGATCGTTTTGTCGTCTCAACCGAGCGTCTGGCAGATGCCTTCTCTGGGCTGCATGAGCAGATTCAGGTAGTGGAAAACCGCTTGGCGCCACAGTGGTGGCAAGGCCTGACGAGTAAGCGCGGTCGTGGTCGTAAGCCGCGTGTAGGTTGGGCCGGTGGCGGCAGCCATACCGGTGACCTGGAACTGATTGCGGACGTGGTCAAAGCCTTGGCCAACGAAGTGGAGTGGGTGTTCTTTGGTATGTGCCCAGCAAAACTGCGGCCCTACGTTTATGAATTCCATGCTGGTGTCGATATAGCACAGTACCCGGCAGCCCTGGCGAGCATGGATCTGGACCTAGCTCTGGCACCGGTCGAGCAGAACCTGTTCAACGAGTGTAAGAGTAACCTGCGCTTGCTTGAGTATGGCGTCTGTGGGTTCCCTGTTATTTGCAGTGACTTGGTCTGTTATAAGGGTGATTTACCTGTGACACGGGTTAAGAATCGCTTTAAGGATTGGGTCGATGCTATTCGTGCGCACATCAGTGATCTGGATGCCAGTGCGAAGCTGGGGGATGAGTTGCGCGCTCGGGTGCACAAGGATTGGATGCTGGATGAGGCCAATGCTAAAGCCTGGATGCAAGCTTGGTCGGCAGGCTAGGTAGTGATGGGGTTTAGACTTAGATCTGCTGATTAGGGCAGGCAGCAGATCTCGGTTTTGCAATGCGCAGTCGTGGCGGGCTGCGCAAATCTCAATTTTTAGGCTTGTATACCAATAAAAAAATTCTGTTAAGGCCCTAAAGCTCCCCGCAAGTACGCCGATACAACAATCGAATGCGAACTTTATGGGGCGTCTGAGCAAGCAGGCCCAAAGCTCGCAAGCTCAGACGAACTTAGCTAGGACCTTTGGAGGAATTCATCATGGCCCTTACAGTCAATACCAACGTTGCCTCGCTGAACACTCAGCGTAACCTCAACACCTCGTCAAAGGGTCTGGATACCTCTTTGCAGCGTCTGTCGACCGGCTTCCGGATCAACAGCGCTAAAGACGATGCCGCCGGCCTGCAGATTTCCAACCGACTGACCAGTCAGATCAACGGTTTGAACGTTGCTACCCGTAACTCCAACGACGGTATCTCCTTGGCGCAAACCGCTGAAGGTGCACTGCAGCAGTCCACCGGTATCCTGCAGCGTATGCGTGACCTGGCTCTGCAATCGGCCAACGGCTCTAACGGCGCCAGCGAACGTGCAGCCCTGCAAGGTGAAGTGGCTCAGCTGCAACAAGAGCTGAACCGTATTGCCGACACCACCAGCTTCGGTGGCCGTAAAATTCTCGACGGCTCGTTCGGCTCGCAGAGCTTCCAAGTCGGTGCCAACGCCTACGAAACCATCAACGTATCCATTGGCTCTGCCGCCACCGATCGCATCGGTGTTAACCGCTTCACTTCCGCTCAGGGCGCTGGTACTGGCTATGCACCGTCCGCTCAAGGTAGCGGCTTTAATGCAACCTCCGGCAGTGCGTTTGCCTCGAGCGGTTTCAGCATTAACTCCAAGCTGTCCAAAGGTGATGTGGCTGTCACCTATGCTTCGGGCGGTTCCGCCAGTGAAGTGGCTGCTGCTGTTAACGGTAAGAGCGACGAGACTGGCGTAACCGCCAGTGCACGTACTGTTGCCCGTCTGGGTGGCATCTCTGCCGGCGCTTCGGGTAGCAACACGGTGTCGTTCAAGCTGTACGGCGCTAACAGCAAAACCACTGCAGCGGAAGGTGCAACTGTTTCGGCTGTGGTCAAAGATCCTTCGGATCTGGGCGCTCTGGCCGACGCAATCAACAAAGAAACCGGCAAAACTGGTATCTCGGCCATCTCCAAAGGCGGCGAGATCGAACTGGTTAGCTCCCGTGGCGATGCCATCGTGCTCGGTGACTTTGCCGCGACTTCCGGCACTGCAAGCCTCACTGCCTACGACTTCGCTGGTGAGACTGCACTGAGCTCCGGCACTATTTCCGCGGGTTCGGGTATGCGTGCAGACGGTCAGATCCGTTTCGAAGCGTCGGATGCCTTCTCCCTGTCCGGTATGGGCTCGGGCTTGGCCACTAGCAGCGGCGCTGTATTCAGTGAGCTGGATACTGTCCGTGAGATCGACATCAGCACGTCGACTGGTGCTCAAGATGCTCTGGGTATCATCAACGGTGCAATCGCTAACATCGATAGCCAACGTGCTCAACTCGGTGCTGTACAAAACCGCTTTGAGAACACCATTTCCAACCTGCAAAACATCTCGGAAAACGCCTCTGCTGCCCGCAGCCGGATTCGTGACACCGATTTCGCAGCGGAAACTTCGGAACTGACTAAAAACCAGATCCTGCAACAAGCTGGTACAGCAATCCTGGCTCAGGCCAACCAGCTGCCACAAGCGGTGCTCAGCCTGCTGGGCTAAGTTTAACCAGCTAGACTACGGGGGGAAGGGGCTAACTCTTTCCCCCGTTGCCTCATTCTGAGGAGATGATTATGGATGTCAGGTCTATTGCAAGCTCAGCTACAGCCTCTGTTGTTGCTGATACTTCCTTTGCCAGTTCAGCCGCAGAAACTGCTAGTGCTGCTGGGCTGCGAGGCAATAACGTGAACGCGCGCAGTGGTACTCGTGAAGATGTAGAGGCGGCTGTGGCAACTATCCAAGACTTCGTCCAGTCGGTCAGTCGCAGTCTCAACTTTTCGCTCGAAGAGAATAGTGGTCAGGTCATTGTAAAGGTCACAGACAGTGGCTCGGGTGATGTGATCAGACAGATTCCTTCTGAGGAAGCATTACAGCTGGCTGAAAACCTCTCCGAGGTTCGCAGTTTGCTTTTCAAGGCCGAGGCTTGACCTAGAAGGTTGGCACGGCTTTTGACTATTCAATATCCATAAGGGTTGGTAGTCATAATTTTGTCGAGGTGAATCATGGCTGGTATTTCAGGCTTAGGCTCGGGTATTGAAATCGATAAGATCGTCCCTGCTTTGGTGGCGGCGGAAAGAGCGCCAAAACAAAATCAGTTGGATACTCTGCAGAAGAGTACGGAGTCGCAAATCTCCGGCTTAGGAACTCTGTTTTCTGCGGTCAACGATTTGAGTACAACGCTTGCCAGCCTGAAAAACGTCTCGGCCTTTCAAAAAACTACGGTCTCGTCATCGAGCTCTTCGGTAGTGACCGCCACCTCCACTGGCTCTATCCCCGCGGGCAAGTTCAGTCTGCAGGTGCAGCAGTTAGCTTCCAGCAGCAAGGTTGTCTTGCCCTCTGTCGCGGGCGGTTCAACTGCTACGTTCAATACCGGATCGCTGAGTATCAGTGCCGGTAGTGCCAGTATCAGTATTGACGTCACTGCGCAGAACAACAGCCTGTTGGGTATTCGCGACGCCATTAATACGGCGGGTGACAGCCAGGGCATCAGTGCCAGTATCGTGACCGACTCATCTGGTTCGCGTTTGGTGTTGAGCTCAAGTAAAACTGGTGCGGGCAATGATCTGAAGGTCAGCGCCAGTCAGGACGGTCTTGCTACAGGTGCTAACTCGTTGAACGCGCTGGGCTTCTCTGGCGGCAGCAGCGTTACTCAATTACCACTGGTTGCAGGTGGTGCCAGTGCCACGTTCAAGCAAGGCACCCTGAGCATCGGAAGTGGTGCCGTCAATTTGAGTGTCGAGGTTGAGGCACAAGACTCCCTCGACACCATCATGCAGAAGATTAATGCCGGCGGTAGCTCGCAAGGCATCAGTGCTTCGATTGAGACGGTGGACGGCGGCTCACGTTTGGTCATCCACTCCAGTGCCGCTGAAGATCTAACCGTTACTGCGCAAAGTGATGATACCGGTGACGGTGACGTCAGCTTAAGCACTCTGGCCTCCACGGCTGGCAGCAACAGCAAAACTATTGATACTGCTAAGTCGGCGATATTCAAGGTGGATGGTCTGTCGGTGGAAAAGCCCACTAACAGTATCGATGATGTGATCGAAGGCCTGACGCTCAACCTCACGGGTGTGCAGTCGGCAGATGATATTGCGGCGAATAAAACTGTCGACATCACCATCAGCCAAGACAAGTCGACGGTTCGCACTAATCTGCAGAAGTTTGTCGACAGCTACAACAAACTGATTGCGGCTACTAACAGTTTGACTGTTGTGGTGCCGTCTGAGGTTGACGGTGAGGTGCCTGTGACTGGCGCGCTAGTCGGTGACTCGACCATCCGTAACTTGCTCGCCGGTCTGCGCAAGCAGATGGTCACGCTCAACACCAGTGGCAGCGGTATTAGCTCCTTAGCTGAGTTAGGTGTTACGACGCAGAAAGACGGCACCTTGAGTCTCGACAGCAGCAAGCTTGATGCTTTGCTGGTGAATAAGTACGACCAAGTCAGTGAGTTTCTCACCGGATCCAACGGTTTGGTTGGTCGCCTCTCCAGCGTTACAGATCCCTATGTCGCGACTGACGGCGTCATTAAGCAGCGTGAAAGTGCGTTGTGGTCGATAAAGAGCAGCATCAATACGCAAACAGAAGCTTTGGACCTGCGCATGGAAAAGCTGCAGACCCGTCTCTATGCCCAATACAACGCAATGGATAGTTTGGTATCGCAGCTTTCACGCACCAGTGAAAACCTAACTAACACACTTGCCAATCTACCTGGTGTGGTCAAGAAGAGTTCGTCGTAATGAGTAAAGCGCCGATTGATACCTATAAGCAGGTCAACCTAAGCCAGGATGTCTCGCCTTACCGCACCGTACAGTTGTTGCTTGATGGTGCTGTGCAGCGCGTCATGTTGGCCAAGCAAGCTCATGCTGAAGGTAATAGCGAGATTCGTGGTCTAGCCGTAGGTTCCACCATCACTATCCTCGGGGTGTTGCAGGCCAGTTTAGATAAGACGTTGGGCGGCGATATTGCTGAAAACCTCGATGCCCTCTACGACTATATGACTCGCCGTTTGGCGGGCGTGGCCATCGATAAAACCTTAGGTTCGCTGGACGAAGTGCAGGGTGTGCTTGAACAGCTTAAGAGCGCTTGGGATCAAATTGGCCCGGAAGTAGAACCCGCTCTAGCGCAATGATTTCATCGCTTCAATGGCTAAAGTTTTATTTGGTTGCGCCGATAGCTGGGGTATCCATTTAGCCAATAGCGAGAACATGCGATGAACCCAATGGCGGCTCTCAAGCAATATCAATCTGTTAATACCCAAGCCAAGGCCATTGATGCTTCGCCTCATCGTTTGATTCAGATGCTGATGGAAGGCGGGCTGACCCGCTTGGCTCAAGCCCGTGGTGCGGTGGAACGTGAGCAACTAGCGCTCAAAGGCGAGCTGATCAGTAAGGCCATCGGCATTATTGGTGGCTTGCGTGAAGGTTTGAATCTAGAGGCTGGTGGTGAGTTGGCGAGCAATCTGGATAGTTTGTACGAGTACATGACCGCGCGTTTAATTGAAGCCAATCTAAAAAACGATGTGGCACCGTTGGATGAAGTGGCGGGCTTGCTGCGCAACGTCAAATCCGGCTGGGATCAGATTGCGCAGTAAGCTGCGCCATGGCTTAAGGAATTAAAGATGAATTCATCTGTGCAACGCCTTGAACAAACTGGCAGTGCCATGCGTCAAGCCATGGCGAGCTATGATTGGGCGGCGATCGGTGAGCTGGATATGCAATGCCGCCAGGCAGTGGATGACGCCATGCTGGACTCGCCCAGCGACGAAGCTACGCTGCGCTTGCGGATGCAGGAACTCCTGGAGCTGTATCGTGAGCTGGTCAGTGTTTGCCAAAACGAGAAAGATCGTTTGGCCAGCGAACTGCTACAGATGAATCAGTCTAGCAAGGCTGCCAAGGTCTATAACCTCTTCGGTTGATTCTCCCCCCGCAGGTCGGTACTTTGCTGTGCCGGCCTTGCCCATCTCGCTACTCCCGCTGACACTCTACTGCGCAAAATAAATAGTGTGGTCAGATTGTTAGACGCGGTAAGATTCACGCCATTAAATTGACTGTGCGACGTAAATTGACTTTACTAGTGGCCAATTAGCAGCGCTGGATTGAGTTTTGCCAGTGGGCGCGTTTTTCACTCCAGGATCAGCAAAGAAATTATGTGGCGCGAGACCAAAATCCTACTGATTGACGACAACACTGAGCGCCGTCGTGATTTGACGGTCATCCTGAACTTCCTGGGGGAAGATCACCTCGCTTGTGACAGCCAGAGTTGGCAGCAATGCGTTGCCCAGTTGGAGTCCAGTCGGGAAGTGTTAAGTGTGTTGTTGGGGGACGTTAAAGCTAAGGGCGGACTGCTTGAAACCCTCAAACAAGTTGCCGCTTGGGATGCGTTCCTGCCAACCCTACTGATTGAAGAGCATGCCGCCGCCGATTGGCCGGACGAGCAGCGCCGCAGCGTGCTGGCCAGCCTGGAGATGCCGCCTAGCTATAACAAGCTGCTCGACTCGCTGCACCGTGCCCAGGTTTATCGCGAAATGTACGATCAGGCCCGTGAGCGTGGTCGGCAACGCGAGAGCAATCTGTTCCGCAGCCTGGTCGGCACCAGCCGCGCCATCCAGCAAGTGCGGCACATGATGCAGCAAGTTGCGGACACCGAGGCCAGTGTGCTGATTCTCGGTGAGTCCGGCACGGGGAAAGAAGTGGTGGCGCGCAACCTGCACTATCACTCCAAGCGTCGCTCTGGCCCATTTGTACCGGTTAACTGCGGTGCGATTCCGGCAGAGCTGTTGGAAAGCGAGCTGTTCGGCCATGAAAAGGGCGCCTTTACCGGGGCAATTACCTCGCGTTCGGGGCGTTTTGAGCTGGCTAATGGCGGCACCTTGTTCCTCGACGAAATTGGCGACATGCCGCTGCCCATGCAGGTCAAGCTGCTGCGGGTGCTGCAGGAACGCACCTTCGAGCGCGTCGGTAGCAACAAAACCCAGAACGCGGATGTGCGTATCATCGCGGCGACCCACAAGAATCTCGAGCAGATGATTGAGGACGGCAGCTTCCGCGAAGACCTGTACTACCGGCTGAATGTCTTCCCCATCGAGATGGCGCCGCTGCGTGAGCGCATTGAAGACATTCCGTTGCTGCTCAATGAGCTGATCTCGCGTATGGAAGTGGAGAAGCGTGGCTCGATCCGCTTTAACTCCGCCGCCATTATGTCGCTGTGCCGCCATGATTGGGCAGGCAACGTGCGCGAGCTGGCCAACTTGGTCGAGCGCATGGCGATCATGCATCCCTATGGGGTGATTGGCGTCGGCGAGCTGCCGAAGAAATTCCGTCATGTCGATGATGAAGACGAGAACATGGTCGCCGGTCTGCGCGATGAGCTGGATGAGCGCACCAGTCTGATGGCCAGCTCGGTTGGAGTTGACTCGGTGGCCATGCTGCCTCCAGAGGGCTTAGACCTTAAAGACTACCTCGGCAGCCTTGAGCAGGGCCTGATTCAGCAAGCGCTGGACGACGCCAATGGGGTGGTGGCGCGTGCCGCCGAGCGTCTGCGTATCCGCCGCACCACGTTGGTGGAAAAAATGCGCAAGTACGGCATGAGTCGTCGCGAGGACGATGGTCTCGACGATTAAAATTACGTCAGACAAGTGTCACTGGCCTGCCTAAGGCCACATCAATAAGGCCGAAGGATTGACGTATCCTTCGGCCTTATTGTTTAAGTATTTGATTTTAATTAAGTATTTTTTAGGCACGGGTATTGCTATAGCTCTTGCAACCGACTGTCTTCTGACGGCTCGCCCTGCGAGAGATAACCATGAGCACCAACCTGCAACTCAACGATACCTTCGCGCACTCGGCCGCTAATGCTGAGCCCGTGAGCCGTAGCGGCATTGAGCAAACCCTGGCTCTGTTTAGTCAGGTGTCGAATCAACTCAATGAGTCGTACAGCATGCTTGAGGCTCGGGTTGATGATCTCAAGGGCCAGCTGGCGTTGGTCAGTGCCCAGCGTATGCAGGAGCTTGCTGAGAAAGAACGGCTTGCCCATCGCCTGCAAAGTTTGCTGGATCTGCTCCCTGGCGGGGTGATTGTCCTCGATGGCCAGGGCGTGGTGCGCGAGGCTAACCCTGTGGCCTGCCAACTGCTCGGTACGCCCTTGGTCGGCCTGCTGTGGCGCCACGTGATTGCCCGTACTTTCGCCCCTCGTGAAGACGACGGTCATGAGATTTCCCTCAAAGACGGCCGCCGGGTGTCGATTGCTACGCGTTCACTGCATGGTGAGCCGGGCCAGTTGGTGCTGCTCAGCGACCTGACAGAAACCCGTCGCCTGCAAGAGCAGCTCTCGCGCCACGAACGGTTATCCGCATTGGGGCGGATGGTGGCGTCACTGGCCCATCAGATCCGCACACCGCTTTCCGCTGCGTTGATCTACGCCAGCCACCTCAGCGCAGAGGTGTTGCCGGTGGAGCAGCAACAGCGCTTTGCCGGGCGCTTGAAAGATCGCTTGCATGAGCTTGAGCATCAAGTGCGCGACATGCTGATTTTCGCCCGTGGTGAGCTGCCGTTGCCGGATCGCCTCAGCCCAAAAGCCTTATTTAGTGCCGTGCGTGCCGCTGCCGAACCCCACGTACAGGGTATGCAGGTGCGTTGGCAGTGCGACAGCCATGCCGGTGAGCTGTTGTGCAACCGTGACACCTTGGTTGGCTGCGTGCTCAACCTAGTGGAAAACGCCATCCAGGCCGGTGGTCGCGACACCCGCTTGAAGATTCATCTGTATGAGCGCGGCGGCAATTTGCGTCTGTGCATCAGCGACAACGGTCCCGGCATTGAACCGGCGACCCAAGCCCGCTTGGGCGAACCATTTTTCACCACCAAAACCACCGGCACTGGTTTGGGCTTGGCGGTAGTGACGGCGGTGGCCCGTGCTCATCATGGCGAGTTGCAACTGCGCTCGCGGCTGGGGCGCGGTACATGCGCTTTGCTGCGCTTGCCGCTGTTGGATAGCCGCCCGACGAGCCCGCAGGAGTAAAGCGCTATGGCCAGCAAAATTCTCTTGGTTGAAGACGATCGCGCGCTGCGCGAAGCCTTGGCCGACACTCTAGCCTTGGGCGGCCATGCATACCGCGCCGTGGACTGTGCCGAGGCGGCGCTGCAGGCGTTGACGCAGGAACCGTTCAGCTTAGTGATCAGCGACGTCAACATGCCGGGCATGGATGGTCATCAGCTGTTGGCGCAGATTCGCCAACGCATGCCGCAGCTGCCGGTATTGCTGATGACGGCTTTTGCCGCCGTGGAGCGGGCGGTGGATGCCATGCGCCAAGGCGCCGTGGACTATTTGGTCAAGCCTTTTGAGCCCAAGGCGCTGCTGAGTTTGATCAATCGTCACGCCTTGGGCCACGTGCTGCCTGAGCAAGGCGGTCCGGTGGCGCAAGAGCCCGCCAGTGTGCAACTGCTGGCCCTGGCCGCACGGGTGGCGCGGAGCGATTCCACGGTGTTGATTACCGGCGAGTCCGGCACAGGTAAAGAAGTGCTGGCGCGCTATATCCACGAACAATCGCCGCGGGCGGGCAAGCCGTTTATTGCGATTAACTGCGCGGCAATTCCCGACAACATGCTCGAAGCGACTCTGTTTGGGCACGAGAAGGGCGCCTTTACTGGCGCCATCGCCAGTGCCCCGGGCAAGTTCGAAATGGCCGACGGCGGCACTTTACTCCTCGACGAAATCTCCGAGATGCCTCTGGCCTTGCAAGCCAAGTTGCTGCGTGTGCTGCAAGAGCGCGAAGTGGAGCGGGTGGGGGCGCGTAAGCCGATTAATTTGGACATCCGTGTACTGGCCACCAGTAACCGCGATCTAGCCGCAGAAGTGGCCGCCGGGCGCTTCCGTGAGGATCTCTACTATCGCCTGTCGGTGTTTCCTTTGGCGTGGCGTCCGCTGCGCGAGCGTCCAGCGGATATCGTGCCGCTGGCTGAGCGTTTGCTGGCCAAGTACGTGAAGAAGATGAACCACGGGCCGATTCGCTTTTGCGCCCAAGCTCAGCAGTGTTTGCTGAGCCATAGCTGGCCGGGCAACGTGCGCGAGCTGGATAACGCTATTCAGCGCGCATTGATTTTGCAGCAAGGGGGGGTGATTCAGCCTGAGGATCTGTGCCTGCTCGCGCCCATCGGTGCCGCGCCTGTGAGCGCCGCGCCGAGTAACTTTGCGCCGGCTGCCAGCGTGCCGCTGGCTGTGCCCAGCGCTGAGAGTGAAGCAGGGGTACTCGGCGAGGATCTGCGTCGCCATGAGTATCAGATGATCATCGACACCCTGCGCGCTGAGCGCGGTCGGCGTAAGGAGGCTGCGGAGCGCTTGGGCATCAGCCCGCGAACCTTGCGCTATAAGCTGGCGCAGATGCGTGATGCCGGGATGGATGTGGAAGCCTATCTGTTCGCCAGTTAACTGACGCAGGTGGCAGAGACTCGAAGCGTTACTGCCGTTCTAGGGTTTTCTGCCGGATGATGTAAATGCTTACGCACACTGCGCTGGTCAGCATAAATAAGCGTGCCCAAAACAGCGGCACCAGATAGCACGACAGGCCAATGCTCAGCCACATCAGGCTAATGGCGTAGACCTTACCCTTGAGCGGAATGCCCTGGCCTTCGAGATAAGGCACCACCCACGGGCCCAGCTGGGGATGCTTGACCAGCCACTGATAGAAACGCTCGGAGCTGCGCATAAAGCAGGCCGCGGCCAGGAGCAAAAAGGGCGTGGTCGGCAACACCGGCAAAAAAATCCCCAGCACACCCAGCGCCACGCTTAACCCGCCAATGGCGAGTAGGGCGTAGCGCAACACCGGGTTACGCTGGGGTTTGACGGAGCGCGCCATACTGCCGGCGCGTGCTTAGTGGTGACGTGGTTTGAGCAGAGCCGGTTTTTCTTCGGGGGCGTTGCACAGCAGGAACAGCGCGGTCAGCAGTTCAGGGATTTGCTCAATCATGCTGTCGACCAGATCGCGGTCTTGGGCGATTTCAGCAAACTCAGGCTGTTCGTCGAACAGGCCGGAACCGACCATGATTGGTAGCAGCAGTTCGCTGACTTCATCTTCGGCGTCGTCGAACCATACGGCTTCGCGCAGGAACACGCCTTCCATAAAGCCGATGCACCAGCCGCGCAGGTCGGAATCGTCCGGCTCGTCGCCCAAGTCCAGTTCACACGGCACCTCTGGCTCGTCGTCGCTGGCCAGTTGGCGGGCGATATGGGCTTGCAGCTGGATCAGGGTGGCTTCGATCTCTTCGCGCTGGGCGTCGTCGCGGTAATGCGGCGGTTCAGAGAACAGGGCGTCGATCCACTCCCGTGGCGCGACTTTCTCAGGGCAGATGGACAGGGCTGTCAGATAACCGTGAGCGGCGATGTAATCCAACGCCTCATCGTGCAGCTCATCAGCATCAAGGAAGGCTTGCAGGCGGGAGAGTTGCTCGGCGAAGGAGGACATTGCGGCTACCTAGAGGAAATAAACAAAGGTGGATTCTAGTCTAGCGCAGCCTAAGCGGCCATAGCCCAGTTGCCAGCGCAGCCAATTTAGCCGCGCGGGCAGGGCATTACGACAGAAAGTCGCTATGGCCGAGCGTGCTTGAGCAGCGCTTGCGTATAATGCCCGGCTTGTTTTGGAGACCCTTCATGCTCGAGCACGCCCAGCGCATTCTTAAAGACGTATTCGGTTACGACAGTTTTCGTGGCCGGCAGGGCGCAATTATCGAGCGGGTCGCCACCGGTGGCGATGCCTTAGTGCTGATGCCCACCGGCGGCGGCAAGTCGCTGTGTTTCCAAGTGCCGGCCTTGCTGCGTGAAGGCTTGGCCGTGGTGGTGTCGCCGCTGATTGCCTTGATGGACGATCAAGTTGCCACCCTCAATGAGCTGGGCGTGGCTGCTGTGGCGCTGAACTCCAGCTTAAGCGCCGACGAGCAGCGCGAGATTGCCATGCGCATCCGGCGTGGCGAAATCAAGATGCTCTATCTCGCCCCAGAGCGCCTAGTCCAGCCACGCATGCTGAGCTTTCTGGAAAGCTTGCAGATTGCCCTGTTTGCCATTGATGAGGCGCACTGCGTGTCGCAATGGGGCCATGACTTCCGCCCGGAATACTTACAACTGGGCCAGTTAGCCGAGCTGTTCCCGCAGGTGCCGCGCATTGCCCTGACTGCCACGGCGGACATGCGCACCCGCGAGGAGATCGTCCAGCGCCTGCATCTGCACAGTGCCGAGCGTTTTTTGTCGAGCTTCGACCGGCCGAATATTTTTTATCGCATCGTGCCCAAAGAGCAGCCGCGTAAGCAGTTGATCAGCTTTTTGACTCCGCGTAAGGGCGATGCCGGCATCGTGTACTGCCTGTCACGCAAGAAGGTCGAAGAGGTCGCCGCCTTTCTCAGTGAACAAGGCTTCCCTGCGTTGCCTTATCACGCCGGTTTGCCCAATGAGCTGCGTGCCTTCAACCAGAAGCGCTTTCTCAATGAGGAAGGCTTGATCATGGTCGCCACCGTGGCTTTTGGCATGGGTATCGACAAGCCTAACGTGCGCTTTGTCGCCCATATGGATCTGCCGAAATCTTTGGAAGCCTACTACCAGGAAACCGGCCGCGCCGGTCGCGATGGTCTGCCGGCTGATGCCTGGATGAGTTACGGCCTGCAGGACGTCATCTTCCTTAAACAGATGCTCAATAATTCCGAGGGTGATGAGCGGCATAAGCGTGTCGAGCAGCATAAGCTCGACGCCATGTTGGCCCTGTGTGAAGAGACGCGCTGCCGGCGCCAGGCGCTGCTGGCTTACTTCGATGAAGAATTAGCGCAGCCCTGCGGCCACTGCGATAACTGCCAGGACCCGGTGCAAACCTGGGACGCCACCGAGCCGGCGCGCCAAGCGCTGTCAGCGATTCACCGCACCGGCCAGCGCTATGGCGTGGGGCATCTGGTGGATGTGTTGCTCGGTCGTGATAACGACAAAGTACGCGCCGTCGGTCATCAGCATCTGAGTGTGTTTGGTATTGGCAAGGCCCTGCATGAGGCCGAGTGGCGTTCGTTGTACCGCCAGTTGGTGGCGCGAGGTTTGGTTGATGTCGATCTCGACGGTTTTGGCGGCCTGCGCTTGTCTGACAGCTGCCGGCCCTTGCTCAAGGGCGAAGTCAGTCTGCAACTGCGCCGTGATCTCAAACCGCAGCAAAGCGCCAAGGCCTCCAGCAGTGCGGCCAGTCAGTTGGTG
The DNA here is from genome assembly GCF_025465995.1 of Pseudomonas sp. 5P_3.1_Bac2. Lineage (GTDB taxonomy): Bacteria > Pseudomonadota > Gammaproteobacteria > Pseudomonadales > Pseudomonadaceae > Aquipseudomonas. The sequence continues at coordinate 157,907 of NZ_JANLNY010000006.1, forward strand.
CGTGGCGATGAGCGGGCGCAGTGGGAAGCGTTGCGCACCTTACGGCGCAAGCTGGCCGAGGAGCATGGGGTACCGCCTTATGTGATCTTCCCGGATGCCACGCTGTTGGAAATGCTGCGTAGCAAGCCGGCTAATTTGGCCGAGATGGCTCAGGTCAGCGGGGTTGGCGCGCGTAAGCTGGAACGCTACGGCGAGGCGTTTTTGGCCGTGCTCGGCGGCGCGCAAAGTACTAGCGCCAGCGTGGCCGATCTGCGCCACGAGTTGGTGAGTTTGGCCTGTGCCGGGATGACTCCGGCGCAGATCGCCAAGCAGCTCAGCTGCAGCGAGAAGAACGTCTACAGCCTGCTGGCTGAAGCTATTTCTCGTCAGCAGCTGTCGTTGGAGCAAGCGCTGGATTTACCCGAGGAACTGCTGGGGCAGATTCAGGACACTTTCCTTGATGGGGAGGGCGAGTTGCCGTCTGTCGCCACCGTCAGCGAGCTGTTGGACGGGCGGGTTGAGCTTGGTATTTTGCATTGCGTACGTGCGGCACTTCAGGCGGAATTTGAAATCTGAGTGACTGCGACTAGGAATCAAGGGTGGTCGCGTTGATGGATCGACACGCTCATAAAGCCTGATGCTTTACCCTCCCGAGGTTCCGGTGCTACCCCCTATTATTCTCCCCCACGATATTGATTCCAGCCCTTATGCCGAGCAACTGAGTGTAGGCTTTCGCCGCTTACGCTTTAGCGAGCCATTGGAGCGGGAATATCACGACTATCAGTCCAACGAAAGTTTTGAGCTAAGACGCATCAGCCTGTGCATGGGCATCGTGGCCTGGCTGGCGTTCGGCGGCTTCGACTTTGTCTTGCTCAGTGCTGAGCAATTGCATTGGATGCTGACCGTGCGCAGCATTGGCTTGGCCATCATCGTAGGGCTGACGGTGTTGGCCTTCCAGCGCCGTTTTATTCGTCAGCTGCCCTTGTTCAGCCTGTTGGCCTTGCTGACCTTGGGAGCCGCTTCAGCCTATCTGGTGGCGCATGCCCACCGCTATGATCCCAGTTACCCCTACGAGGGGCTGCTGTTGGTGTGTATGGCCGGCTATTTTTTAGCCGGCTTGCGCCTGCCCCAAGCGCTCGGCTGTTCCATGTTAGTGCTGCTGATGTATGTGGTGTTGGAAGTGCTTGTGGGCAAGGTAAGCCGCGCGATGTTGTTTAACAGCATGATGTTTTTGTTGGTTGGCAACCTGATGGGCGCTGTGGGTTGTTACTTGCTGGAATACAAGTCTCGCGAGCACTTTCTGGTCAATCGCATCATGCGCATGTTGGCCGAGAGTGACAGCCTCACCGGCTTGCGTAATCGGCGCAGTTTCAATCGTCAATTCGACAGCCTGTACCGCCAAGCCCAGCGCGAGCATTGCAACATCGCCTTGCTGCTGTGCGATCTCGATCACTTCAAGGCTTACAACGATCATTACGGTCATCAGTTGGGTGACAAAGCCCTGCAGACCATCGGCAATCTGCTCCAGCAAGCGGCCCGGCGGCCCTTGGATATGGCGGTGCGTTTGGGCGGAGAAGAGTTTGCCGTGCTGTTGTATGACATTAGCGTCAATGAGGCGCGTAACCATGCCGAGGCGCTGCGCCTGACCCTGCAGGAAATGCAGATCGAGCATCGTGGCTCATCCACTGCCAATGTCCTGACCATGTCCATCGGCGTGGCCTGTGCCGAGCCCGGTGAGGAGGGCGGCGCTTTGTCGCGCCTGTATGAGATCGCCGACCGCGCGCTCTATGAGGCGAAGGCCTTTGGGCGCAACCAAGTGGGTTTTTAACCTCCCCATGTATTTATTTGCGACAGTGGATCACAGCCGCTTGTGCTGACAGGTAACGGAATTAGGGTTATGGTTAGCTGACTAATAATTAGTACTGTCCATAAGAGTCGCGACTATGTCGGAAACCGATCAGCACCGTTTTGCTATGCAAGTTGCTCAACTGTCCCGCTCTTGGCGGGCAGAGTTAGACCGTCGTTTGGTGGGGCTGGGCTTATCTCAGGCACGTTGGTTGGTGCTGCTGCATTTGGGGCGTATCAATGGTTTGCCGACGCAACGGGAGTTGGCGCAAAGCGTCGGCGTCGAGGGGCCAACTTTGGCGCGTTTGCTCGATAGTCTGGAAGCCCAAGGCTTGGTCAGCCGCCAGGCCGTGCCAGAAGACCGGCGCGCAAAAAAAGTTGTGCTCAGCCCAGAAGCTTGGCCAGTGATCGAGAAGATCGAGGCCATTTCCAGTCAGCTGCGTAAAGAAGTCTTTGCTGGTATCGATGAGGAAGAGCTGCGTCGTTGCCAGAAGGTTCACGCCCAGGTCCTGAGTAATCTGGAAAAACTCTAAATGGCCAATGATCTCCAAGCGCTGCAGCAGCGCTTTGGTGCGCGTTATCCGCAGTATTTGTTGGCCATCCTCATGCTCAGCACCATGTCTGTGGTGCTGGCTGCTACCAGTATCAACGTAGCCCTGCCGGCGATCATGGCCGATTTCACCATCGGCTTGCCGTTAGCGCAGTGGCTGTCCACCGGGTTTCTCGCCGCCATGACCGCCGGGTTACTGCTTGCAGCATGGGCGCAGGCGCGCTTCGGCCCACGACGCACCACGCAGGCGGGGCTCTTGCTGTTTTGTGTGGTGTCCTTGCTTGCCTTGGTGGCCGACAACGCCGCTGAGCTGATCGCGGTGCGAGTGATTCAGGGCTTCTGCGCCGGGGTGGTGCAGCCGTTATCTACGGTGCTGATTTTTCGCGTATTCGCTTCCGGTGGCCGGGGTCAGGCCTTGGGTATCTATGGCTTTGGCGTGATGCTGGCGCCATCCCTTGGCCCCGCGGCGGGTGGCTATCTGGTCGATCATTTCGGTTGGCAGGGGATCTTCTGGATGCCGCTGCCCCTGTGCGTGCTGGCGCTGTTGGTGAGCCAGTGGTTGCTGCCGGATGAGCGTGAATGTCAGGTGAAGCGTCTGGACGTCCAAGCGTTTATTTGGCTGTGCGTGGCGATCTTTGCTCTGCTGGGCTGTTGTGCTGAGGCGCAGCGCTTTGCTTGGACTGAGCCGCGGGTTTGGTTGCCAGGATTGCTGGCGCTGCTCAGTGGCTGGATCTTTATGCGCCGCAGCTGGCGGGCTGAGCAGCCGCTCTTACCACTGGGCCTGTGGCGCCATGCGGGTTTTCGCAGTGCCAGTTGGGTCGCTCTGACTTTGGGTTTTGGTCTGTATGCCTCGACTTATTTGATCCCGCTGTATCTGCAAACGGTGGAGGGCTTCAGCGCGGGGCAATCCGGCATGCTGCTGTTACCGGCGGGTTTATTGATGGGCTTGGCCTCGCTGACGGCAGGCATGCTCAGTGATCGTCTGTCTTCGGCAGTGTTGCTCTGCGCCGGCTTGCTGCTATTTGCCATCGGTAGCGCGGGTCTGGCCTGGTTGGAGCAGGGCGCGGCGTTTTTGCTGGTGTGTTTTTGGGCCTGTGTCGGACGCATTGGCTTAGGTGTGGTGCTGCCGGCGTTGAATACCGGCTCTTTAGACATCCTCAGTCCGCAGGAGCTGGCACAAGGAGCCGGCGCCATTACCTTTGTCAGGCAGCTGGGCGGTGCCTTTGGGGTTAACCTGCTGACCTTTTTCTTAGAGTGGCGCCAGCGTGCCGGCGGTGCGGACTCATTGGCCGTTCTAAATGCTTTTAAGCAGAGTTTTTGGCTGATGGCGGCGGTGTTTGCCTTGACTCTCGTAGCGGCTTACGGCGTTAAGTCGACAAGATCCTGACACTTCATTGCCCTAAAAATAATCCTGTCATTTTATTGACCGCTCAGCTATTCTGCTTCCGGTGATGGCTATTTGCTATGAATTGGTTTTTTAGGATGCATCAGCACTGCCACCGTTGGGTTAACAAGGACTGCAGCGCCCGACGCATCCTCCGCGCCGCCCAGAACTCCTCGATGCAGGATGCTTACGCACAAGCGTGAAGGGGGAGGCAGTTTAGCGGCTTTATTGAGAGCGTTAATGATGGCTACGGTCCGTCACTTACTTATCGGCCTGGCATCCAGTACTGCCCTTTATTCAGGATTTGCCCCAGCACTTGGGCTGGGAGATATTGCCCTGCATTCAGCGCTCAGTCAGCCGCTAGATGCTGAGATCGAATTATTAGATGTGGCCGACCTCACCTCGGCTGATCTGCATGTACGCCTGGCGCCGACAGAGATCTATCAGCGTGCCGGGGTCGAGCGTTTATACGCCCTCAATGACCTGCGCTTTACGCCGCTGCTGCGCGGCGCCAAAAGTGTCATTCGGGTGGTATCGAGTCAGCCGATTCGCGAGCCGTACCTCAACTTTATCGTCGAAGTGCAGCGCCCTAACGGCCAGCTCTACCGTGAATACACTTTACTGTTGGATCCGCCCGAGTCGGCGGCCTATCGCAATGTGGCGCAAGCAGTAGCGCTAGCTACGGCGCCGACCAGTGTCACAACTGCTACTGCGGCTGCTCCCACGGCAGGCCATGCCGTTCGGGCCCCCGCGGTGTTACCTAAGGCCAGTGCGGGCAAGAGCTACACCGTCGCCAGTGGCGACAGCCTGTGGCAGATCGCCAACCGCTTGAACCCCGGCCAACACTCGCAGCAGGCGTTGATGGCGGACATCTACGCGTTAAACCCCAGTGCCTTTGCCGGTGGCGACAGTCACCGCCTGCTGGCCGGGGCCCAGTTGCGTTTGCCCGATAGTGTTGCAGCCGTGCCAGCGCCTGTGGTGCCTGCCGCCGAGGAGGCCCAAGCCGAGGCTGCTCAAGCACCGGTTGCCGCTCCCCGCGAAGCGGTGTTGAGCATTGACCCTGAAGAGCTATCAGCACAGCCGAAGCCGGTGAGTCCGCAGGAGCAGGTCAAGCTTGAGCAACAGCTCGACAGTCAACTGGCCGAGACGATTCAGTTGCAGCAAAGCCTGGCCGAACTCGGGGCGCAGGTGCAGGATCTGCGCGAGCAGATGAGCGTGCGTGATAAGCAAATCGTCGCCTTGCTGGCGCAACTGGCCGCACGCCAGAGCGAGCAGCCGCAAGTCGCTGAGGTCAGCACCGCTCAGTTGCCAAGCGCGGCCAATCTCAATCAGGGCTGGTTAGCGGCTATCAGTGTGGCACTGGGCGCGGCTTTGTTGCTGTCCGCTGGCTGGTGGTGGCGGGCCCGGCATAAGCGCGTTGAGCCTGCGACTGTAGCGCAAAGCGCGGCGCTGTCAGCGCCTCCTTCGCCCGCACGGGCGCGCAACTTTGTTCACTCAGCGGCTGCTTTGCGCCAACCCGCTATGGCCAAGGCGCAGCCGCTGGATGCCTTGCAAAGCGCCAACGTGTATATCGCCCATGGTCAGCTCACCGAGGCAGCCAATACTTTACGACAGGGTTTGGCGGAAACACCGCAGCGCAGTGATTTGGCGTTTCGGCTGCTCGAAGTGCTGGCGCTGCAAGGCGATGGGCAAGGTTTTAGCGACTTAGAAGTACAGGTGCGTAGCAGCGGTTTTGCGCCGGCGCGCCTCGATCAGCTCAAAGCGCAATACCGCCACTTGTTTAGCTCGGCTCCGGCAGGCCTGCTCGATGACGCTGTGCTGAACTTGGATGATGCGCCTGAAACCAGCCTGGCCGATGCCCCTCAGCTTAATCTGCATGACATCGCGCTGGATGCCGACTGGGATCAGCTCAGCCCGTTCAGTGCTTCGTCTGCCGCGCAGCCCGCACCACCGCCTGTGGCGGGCAGCTGTGAATTGTTTGCGCCGATCGGCCACCGTGATGCACGCAGTCCTTTTGCCGAAAGCATGTTGGTTGAGGAGGCCTATCACGACAGTTGCAGTGGCGAGGTTTTGACGCTGGATCTGCCGGAGCTTGAAGTACTGTCCGCTGCCGGCGCTGATCCGAACAGCAAGCTCAGCAGTGCCATTAGCTATATCGAGCAAGGCAGCCTGGACAGGGCCAGCGAGGTGCTGCGCCAAGTGCTCAGTGAGGGTGACGAAGCGCAGCAGCAACAAGCTCGGCAGTTGTTGCAAAACATCGCCTAAGGGCTGCAAACCTTTAGCAAACGCCCGTGTGTCAATGCTGCGCGGGCGTTTTTGCTGGGCAGGACAGGTTATTATCGCCGCCTTATTGAGCAGCTTTACTCAAGGCGAGGCGTGATATGTCCAGTCCCAAGGCCGAGGTGGTAATCACCTATTGCACCCAATGTCAGTGGCTGTTGCGGGCGGCTTGGCTCGCTCAGGAATTACTCTCCAGTTTTAGCGATGATTTGGCTCGGGTCAGCCTTGAACCAGCCAGCGGCGGGCAGTTCCGTATCACCTGCGATGGCGTGCAGATCTGGGAGCGCAAAGCCGATGGCGGTTTTCCCGAGGCCAAGGTGCTCAAGCAGCGGGTGCGCGACCTGATTGATCCGGGGCGCGATCTCGGCCATAACGACCGGCACACCCCATAAGCGCTTATTTGGCCAGGCGCGCCGACAGCACAATCGCGCCGATAATCAGCACGCCGCCGAGCAGCATGCGCAGCGTCGGCTGCTCGCTGAACAGCAGCCAAGCGAAGGCGATGCCATAGATCGGCTCCAGAGCAAACACCACTGCGGTGGTACGCGCTTTGAGCACCTTGAGGCTGGCGACGAACAGGGTGTGGGCGACGCCGGTGCAGAACAGCCCCAGCATGGCCATCCACCACCAATCGATGGCGCGCACGCTGCCCAGGTCGCTCCAGGCCAGCGGCAGGAACATCACAATCACCACCAGATTCTGGTACAGCGCCGACTGCACGGGCTCAATGCTGCGTGTGTTAAAGCGGTTAAGCAGCGACAACAGGGCAAACAGCAGTCCTGAGCCAACCGCCCAGAGCAGGCCGCTGGTCGCTTGGCTGCCGAGGTCAAAGTCGGGCGTGACCAGCACTAAGCCCGCGCACACCACCGCGACCATGGCAAATTCGCTGGGCCGAGTGCGCTCGCGAAACAGCAGGCCCTCGAGCAGCACGGTAAAGGCCGGGAAGCTGGCAAAGCCCAAGGTCGCGATGGCCACGCTGGACACTTGCACGGAGTGAAAGAACATCCACCAATGGCAACCCAGCAATACACCACTTAGGATCAGCAGGTTGGTTTGACGCAGATTCAAGCGTTGCAGTTTGGCCTGACTGAACAGCTTGGTGAAAAGCAGCAGCACCACCACGGCAAACATCGCCCGGCCGGCGGTGATAATTTGTGGACTGCTCAAGGCTAACTTGCCGAAGATTCCCGATAAGCCAAACAGCAGCGCGCCTAGGTGCACAGCCAATAACGCATTTCGTAAGGTCATGCCAGGCGTGCACCGTTAGCCAGAGGCTTGTCGAAGCCGGCTAGCACCACTTTGTTGTCGGCGTCATACGCCCCAGTCACCAGCACCTCCGAACGTATGCCGGCGATGCGCTTGGGGGCGAAGTTGCATACACACAGTACTTGGCGGCCGAGCAGCTCGTCCGGCTGATAGTGGGCGGTGATTTGCGCACTGGACTGCTTAATGCCCAGCTCGCCTAAGTCGACTTGCAGGACATAAGCGGGTTTTATCGCCTTGGCATTCACTTCGGCGCTGATCACTGTGCCGACGCGTAGCTCGACCCGTGCAAAGTCTTCCCATTCGATTTGCGACATCACCCACTTCCTGTTCAACAAGTACTGGTTAGAGGCGCCAGTCTAGTGATTTCGGCAGGCTAAATCTGTCGTCAGACTTGCGCGTTTTAGCGCGCATCTCGCGCGATGCGTTAGTGACCGGTTTGGCGCAAGGCGCGGGGGCTGCGTCCAAAGTGACGGGAGAGGGCGGCAGTAAAAGCGCTTTGCGAGTTGTAGCCCACCCGCTGGGCAATCTCGCCAATGGCCAGGTGGGTTTCTTGTAATAACTGCCTGGCCAGCTGCAGGCGCCGGCCACGCACATAGTCCATCGGCGTTTGCCCGGTGGCGGCAAGAAAACGCACATGGAAGCGCGCGGCGGAAAGCCCGGCTAAGCGGGCCAAGTCGTGGACCTGCAAGGGATGGGCCGCGTGTTGGTCGATATAGGCATCAAGCGCGGCTAAGGGCAGGCTATCGACACTAGGCGACAGCGTGCTGGCACTGGCGATACTGGCCAGAAGCAGCGCGGCGCCTTGCTGGGCAATGACTGGATCATGCACGGGGCTGGCGGCTAACCAGTTAACCAGCTGGGTCTGCGCCGGGTTAAGGCTGATCGAGGCGGGCTTTTCCAGCAGGCGCTGGGTGGCATCGGCATGCCCTCCCAGTTGTTGTTGCAGCCACTGGGGTTGCGGCACATCCAGCACCAGGCATTGGCTGCCACGGCGGCTGCCGCAACTGTGCTGGGCATTGCCCGGTACCACCGCCAGGGTCTGGCGCAGCACCTGGCTGCCACGTCCGTCGATCTCAAAGTCGAGCTGGCCGCTGAGGCCAAATACCAGCTGGGCGTGGTCGTGGCTGTGGCTGAGCAATTCGTGGCTGTAGTGACGCACCGATAGCAGCGAGGACATGCGAGGCTCCTGGTTCCAGCCGCGAGTCTAACAGGGCAAAGACCCTCGATTCTAAGCTGAATGTAGGGCGTTAAGCGCAGATTCATTGTCATCTGACAGACATCTTGTCGTCATAGTTATTTCACCACTGTTACGGACACTCCAAAAAACAGCCGGAGGTCGCCCATGACTAGTGCCCAGCGTGTCCCGCCCAGCCGTAAGCAACGAGTCCGCACCCTGTGGATTTCTGATACTCACCTAGGCACCCGCGACAGTCAGGCCGAGCATCTGGCGGCGTTCCTTAAGCGTTATCACACCGACAAAATTTACCTAGTGGGCGACATCATCGATGGCTGGAAGCTGCGTAGCGGCGTGTATTGGCCGCAGGCGCACACCAATGTGATTCGCCGCCTGCTGACCATGAGCAAGCGCGGCACCGAGGTGATCTACGTCACCGGCAACCACGATGAGTTTCTGCGCCGCTACTCCAAGTTATTGCTGGGCAATATCCAGCTGGTCGATGAGGCGGAGCATCACACCGCTGATGGCCGGCGTTTGCTGGTGATTCACGGCGATCAGTTTGATGTGATCACCCGTTACCACCGCTGGCTGGCTTTTCTCGGCGACTCGGCTTACAGCCTGACCCTCGTGCTTAACCGCTGGCTCAATCATTGGCGCCGGCGTTACGGCTATGGCTATTGGTCGCTGTCGGCGTACCTCAAGCACAAGGTAAAAACCGCAGTGAACTTTATCAGTGACTTTGAGCAGGCGATCAGCCATGAGTGCGCCAGGCGCGGCTTTAACGGGGTGATCTGCGGGCATATCCACCACGCTGAGATTCGCCAGATGGGCGCGGTGCAATATATGAATTGTGGCGATTGGGTGGAGTCGTGCACGGCGCTGGTAGAACACCTGGATGGCAGTATCAGCCTCTATCGCCTGGCCGATGATCCGTTGCTGACTCGTGCCGCGGCTGGGCTGGCGGCTGCGCCCAGCGACAGCGCTACATAATCACCTTATCGCTGAGTTTGTCGGCGGCGTGGCGCAGGGCCTCGACGATCTTGTCTTTGTCGAAGTTCTGAATGCTGTTGGTGTCCAGGTACATGGAGAAGCCCGGCAGTTCATGCTCCACATAACTGGGACTGGCGCCTAAGTCGCGGCGCAGGTCCATAACTTGGTAGATCTGCACCGGCCGGGCAAAGCCTTTGACGTTAATCTGGCCCTTGTCGCGGCACATGATGATGTCTTTGATCAATGCGTAAGTATCGTGGGAGATCAGAATCTCGCCGCAGTCCGCCGCGTGCTCGAGGCGGCTGGCCAGATTCACCTCGCGGCCGATGATGGTGTAATCCATACGGGTATCGGCGCCAAAGTTGCCCACCGTGCAGTAGCCGGTGTTGAGGCCCATGCGGATTTCCAGCGGTTTAGTAATGCCTTGGGCACGCCATTGCTGGCGCAGCACCTTCATGTGTTTGCGCATGGCGATGGCCATGGCCACGGCATTTACCGCATCGGCCTTGGCGCCCTTGGTGGCGGGGTCGCCGAAAAACACCATAACGCTGTCGCCGACGAACTTGTCGATGGTGCCGCCGTAGCGCAGGCAAATCTTCGACATCTCGTTGAGGTAGCTATTGAGCATGTCGGTCAGGGCTTCGGGCTCTAACTCCTCAGACAGCTCGGTGAAGTCTTTGATGTCGGAGAAAAATACCGTGAGTTTTTTCCGCTGGGTTTCTAGGCGCACGTTTTTTTTGCCGTTAAAGATGGACTCCCAGACTTGCGGCGACAGGTATTTGGCCAGGTTGCGCGCTAAGCGTGCGGCCTTTTCTTGCTCAAGGGAGATCGCCCGGCGTGCATGATCCAGGCGCAAGCCTTGCAGATGCACGTAGTAAGCGGTGACGCAGATATACAGTGTGGTGAAGCCGATACTGACCAAGGTCAGCAGCAGCGGTGCATTCAATTGGATGGTCGGTTGCACCACCGCAGCGCTCAGCGCGGCGCCAGCGATGCCGACCACCAGGGCGATGAGCAGGTAGCGAATACCGCCACCGACCAGCGCACTGAAGCTCAAAATCAGCAACGACATCAGGCTCGGTACTAGGGCGAAATGCAGCAACGGCAGCACGGCGCCATAGTGCAACGCATCGACCAGCAGCAGACCGACTTTGCAGTGCAGGGGGTAATCGTCTTTAAAACGCAGCTTGATCTGATAAGCCAGGTGCGGATAGAGCAGGGCGTAGGGCACTAGCCACAGAATGCTGTATGAGAAATAGTGGCTGTAGGTGCCGGCCGCGATGCTGGCAGCGACCACCATATAAGCCAGAATGCGCGAGTAATGCTCGCGCAGATTGGAGTGAATCAAGGCAGCTTGTGCGCTGTTGACGTTCATCCGTTGAGGCAACCCCCGGCAGCTTTAGCCGCGCCCTGTTGGGGGCTTGGCGACGTAACGAACTGCTACGCTTTGTGACGGGGATCATAACTAGGGCAGAGCCAGTCGCCAAGCACAACTAGCACTTAAGTACTTGTCTGTGCTTGCTTGGCGCGCTGTTGGGCTTAAATCCTACTAAAACTTAATACGGCCGGTGAACGCATCTTTGAGCATGACCCAGTCGCCCATCAGCGAATACAGCGGGTAATCAAAGGTGGCTGGGCGGTTCTTCTCAAACACAAAATGGCCCACCCAGGCAAAGCCATAGCCAACCACTGGCAGGGCCAACAGCCACAGCCACTGTTGGCTGAGCAAGACATAGCCAACCAAGGCTACGATCAACAGGCTGCCGACGTAATGCAGGCGGCGGCACACGGCATTGCTGTGCTCTTGCAGGTAATAGGGGTAAAAGTCAGCGAAACGGGTGAAGCGTGCTTGGGTCTCAGTGCTCATCACGGGCCTCCTGTTATGGCTGGTGTGTGCTTGCATACGCGCATCTTTGGCCTAGTCATCAGTCTAGGTCGACTGGCGAAGTGTTCCACTGACATTGGGTGCCAGTTTAGTATCCTTGTGTCGCCCACCTTACCAATAAGAACAAGTTATGAGTGAACGTACGACATCTTCCAGTTGGGCTTCGGGAATAGTTGCTGCGCTGGAGTTGGGCGGGGTTGATTGCCACAGCCTGTTTCAGCAACTGGGCCTTAACTACGCTGCCTTGAGCGATCCTGATGCGCGTTTTACCCAGGATGCCATGACCCGTCTCTGGCAACTGGCAGTTGATGTGTCTGGTAATCCGGCAATCGGTCTTAATATGGCCAAGGTGCTGCGCCCAGCGTCCTTGAGCGTGGTTGGCTATGCCGTGATGAGCAGTCGCAACCTCGCCGAAGGCTTTGCGCGTTTGGTGCGCTATCAAAGGATTATCGGCGAGGGTGCTGACGTCAGCTTTCAGGCCACGCGCGAAGGTTATGAGGTGCAGATGAGCATCCATGGTGATCGCCTGCCCGCTGTGCGGCAAAGTGCTGAGGCGTCCCTTGCGCATTCTCTGGCTTTTAGTCGCTGGCTCACCGGCAAGACGCTGAAGCCGCGCTGGGTATGCCTGATGGGTGAGGCGCCTAAGGACTTAAGCGCCTATCAAGAAGTGTTTCAGTGCCCGCTTAAATTCAACTCGACACAGTACGCCATGCTGTTTGAACGGGCGGATCTGGACGCGCCGCTGCCGTCGGCCAACGAAGCCTTGGCGCAGATCCATGATCGCTTTGCTGGGGACTATTTGGCGCGCTTTAGCGGCAGCCGGGTGACCCATCTGGTGCGGCAGGTGCTCTGCCGGCTGTTGCCGCAGGGCGAGCCCAAGCGCGAGGCGGTGGCGCAGGCGCTGCTGTTGTCGGAGCGCACCTTGCAGCGGCGCTTGCAGGATGAGCAAACCAGCTACCAGCAAGTCTTGGATGACACTCGCCGTGAGTTGGCCGAGCAGTATCTGCAACAAGCCAATCTGACCTTGCTGGAGATTTCCTACCTGCTGGGGTTCTCCGATCCGAGCAACTTCTTCCGCGCCTTTCGCCGTTGGTTTGACAGCACTCCCGGCGAGTACCGCGTGCGGGTGCTCGCCTCAGTGGCGCCAAAAGGCCGGTAGCATCAGGACCAGCACAGTGAGGATCTCCAGCCGGCCAAGCAACATGCCCAGGGTCAGCAGCCACTTGGCGGTGTCCGGCAAGCTGGCGAAGTTACCGGCCGGGCCAATGATCGGGCCCATGCCCGGGCCCACGCCGGATAAGGTGCTGGCTGCGCCAGTCAGCGCGGTGATCCAGTCCAACCCGCACAGGGTCAGGGCCAGCGCCAATACGGCAATGGTGATGGTGAAGAAGAACGAGAAGGTCAAGATCGAGCGGACGATGTCTTCGTCCAGATTGTGCCGGTTGTACTGCTGCTTGATCACCGCGCGCGGGTGCACCAGTTGCATCAAGTTAGCCTTGAGCAGCGTGTAAGCCACCTGGAAACGGAAGATTTTCAGACCTCCGGCCGTGGACCCCGAACAGCCGCCGATAAAGCCCAGATAGAAAAACAACATGCCGGCGAAGCCACCCCACAGGCTGTAGTCACCTAGGGCCAGGCCCGTGGTGGTCATGATCGAGGTGGTGTTAAAGGCCACGTGGCGGATGGCGTCCATAAACGGCATATCGGTGGTCAGGTAATACCAAGTGCCGAGTACCACCCAAGTGCTCAGCAGGATGGTGAGAAAGCCGCGTACCTGCTGATCATTGAGCATGGCGCGAAAGTTACCGCGCAACAGCGAAGCAAATAGCACAAAGGGCAGGCTGCCCAAGATCATCAAAACGATGGTGACCCAGTGTACGGCGGGTTGGTTCCAGTGCCCAATGGACTGGTCGGAGGTGGAGAAGCCGCCAGTGGAAATCGCCGACATGCAGTGGTTGATCGCATCGAATAAATCCATGCCGGCCAGCCACAGCGCCAGACAGCCGAGCAAGCTGAGGGTCAGGTAAGCGCCGACCATGTATTTGGCGACCATATGCGAGCGCGGCATGATCTTCTCGGAACGGTCCGAGGATTCGGTTTGGAACAGGCGCATGCCACCGATCCGCAGCATTGGCAGAATGGCCACGGCCATGGCGATAAAGCCGATGCCGCCGAGCCAGTGCAGCACTGAGCGCCAGATCAGAATGCCCGGCGACATGCTATCCAGGCCGGTGAGCACGGTGGCGCCGGTGGCGGTGATGCCGGACATGCTCTCGAAGATGGCGTCGGTGACGCCCAGGTGTTGGCTGAACATAAAGGGCAGGGAGGCGAACAGGCACACCAGCACCCAGCTGGAAACCGTCAGCATGTACATATCGCGGGGACGCAAATGGCTGTCTTGAGAGCGGCCTTGAATCACCATGGCCATGCCAAACAGCATGGTCAGCAAGCTCGACCAGAGAAACGGATTAAGCTCTTGCGGGCGTGAGAACAGCAGCAAGGTCAGGGTCGGAATCAACATGCTGATGGCCAACGTCAGCAGGAAAATACCGTTGATAAAAATGATTGTCCGCAGTGTTGACCAAGCCATGCAAGGAATTCCATTTAAGCGTGACGGTGTGACTAGTCACTCTAGTCAGTTGTAGCCGTTAACACGGCGCAAAAACTTATCAGTGGCGCCAGAAGGCCCGGGTAAACAGCACTAATACGGTCAAAATCTCCAAGCGCCCCAGCAGCATGCCGATGGTCAGCAGCCATTTGGCCGCATCCGGCAAGCTGGCAAAGGTGCCGGCCGGGCCAATCACCGGGCCTAAACCTGGGCCCACGTTACATACCGCGGTGGCGGCGCCAGTCAAGGCCGTTACCCAGTCCAGCCCTAACAGAGCCAGACCTAAGGCAATGACGCCGATGGTGATGGCAAAGAAAAACGAAAAGGTGATCAGCGAGCGGACGATTTCTTCGTCGAGGTTGTGGTTGTTGTACTGCTGCTTGATCACCGCGCGGGGGTGGATCAGCTGCTGCAAGTTGGCCTTAAGCAGTACCGCCGCCACTTGAAAACGGAAGATTTTTAAGCCCCCAGAGGTTGAGCCCGAGCAGCCGCCGATAAAGGTCAGGTAGAAGAACAGCAACACCGCGAAGCTGCCCCAGCTGCTGTAGTCACCCAGGGCAAAACCGGTGGTGGTGACCACCGAGGTGACGTTAACCGCAACGATGCGTACGGAGTCCAACCAACTGTTGTCCGAATGTAGGTGCAGCCAGGTGCCAAATAGCAGGGTGACCACCACTAAAAAGCCGATGAAGCCGCGCACCTGATGGTCGCGCAGCAGTGCTTTGCGATTACCGCGCAGGGTCGCCACATAAAGGGTAAAGGGCAGACTGCCGCTGATCATCATCACTACCGCTACCCAATGCACCGCCGGTTGGCTCCAGTGGGCCAGGGATTGATCCGAGGTGGAGAAACCGCCGGTACTGATCGCAGCCATGGAGTGGTTGATCGCATCGAAGATGCCCATGCCCGCCAGCCAGAAGGCCAACCAGCCAACCAGGGTCAGGCCCAGGTAAATCACCAAGATATATTTGGCGGCCATATGCGAGCGGGGCATGACTTTCTCGCCCCAGTCCGAGGATTCGGTCTGGAACAGGCGCATGCCACCAACGCGCAGCAGCGGCAGAATCGCCACGGCCATGCCGATAAAGCCAATCCCGCCGAGCCAATGCAGCATCGAACGCCAGATCAGCAGGCCCGGCGAGCTGTGGTCGAGATCGGTGAGCACGGTGGCGCCGGTGGTGGTGATGCCGGACATGGTTTCAAAAAACGCATCGGTGTAGCTCATGTCGCGCACCAGCGTCAGCGGCAGCGCGGCAAACACGCACACCACCAGCCAGCTGGCGGTGGTCAGCAGGTACATATCGCGCGGGCGTAACTGCGCATGTTGCGGCCGCCCCGGTAGCAACAGGGCAATGCCGGCCCCTGCGGTGATCAGGCTGGACCAGGCAAACGCGCCGAGGTCATCGGTGCGCGAATAAATAAATAACGTCAGCATGGGGATTAACATGCTGATGGCCAGGGTAAGCAGGAAAATGCCGAGAATGAAGGCAATGATGCGCAGTGTCGGCAATGACATGATGTAGGCTCGGGTGTGCGGCGGCAAAGGGCGACATTCTACCCTTGCTGGGCGGGCTGTACAGCGCCGGTGGTGCCCCCTCTTTACAACGGCTTGGCACTGAATAAAATACTCGGCGCCGCCGGCCTCTCGCCGGATTCTGAGCCTCTACATCATGTCTGATAGCAATCCTTGCCTTACTTGCGGCGCCTGCTGCGCGTTTTTCCGTGTGTCGTTTTTCTGGGGTGAGTGCCAATCGGCAGGTGGAACCGTGCCGGACGACAAGGTCGTACAGATCAGCCCGCACCGGGTGGCGATGATCGGCACCGACGCGAAACCCTCCCGTTGCACCGCCTTGCTGGGCTCGGTTGGCGAAGGGGTGCGCTGCACCTTGTACGAACAGCGGTCCAGCCCGTGCCGCGAGTTTGAGGCCTCTTGGGAGCACGGCGTGCACAACCCGCGTTGTGACGATGCCCGTCGCGCCCATGGCCTGCCACCTTTGACGCCACCGCAAGCGCCCAGCGTTTCGCCGGATCGGGTGGCGTAACCAAGGCTTGCCTGTGCTTGCCCGCTAGGCACTAGAATGGCCGCCTGAATTGATTAAGAGGTGGCCAATGGATGCTCTGGATGCGCTGTTAAACCGTGTTTCTGTACCGCGCTTGGTGGCGCCTGCGCCGACTGCCGAGCAGCGGCAAGTGTTATTTCAAGCGGCATTGCGCGCGCCGGATCATGGGCAGCTACGGCCTTGGCGTTTTCTCACCGTTGAAGGTGCGGCGCTCAATCAACTCGGTGAAGTGTTTGCCCGCGCGTTGCCGGCCGATGCCAGCCCAGAGTTGCTGACGAAAACCCGCAATATGCCGCTGCGCGCACCCTTGCTGGTGGTGGTGATTGCCACCCTAAGCGAACACCCCAAGGTGCCGGCCAGCGAACAACTGCTGGCTGCCGGCTGCGCCGCCCATGGCATTTTGTTAGCCGCCCATGCGCAAGGTATTGGCGCGGTCTGGCGCACTGGCGAGCTGTCGTATAACCGCCAGGTCGCGGCGGGGCTGGGCCTGGCCGAGAATGAGAACATCGTGGCTTACCTGTACTTGGGCACCGCCGAGCGCGCCCTGCGTGACGCGCCTAAGCTCGAGGTCAGCGACTTTGTGCAGAGCTGGTCGCAACCCGCTTAAGCGCTGTGTTGCGCGAGCGGCAGTTGCAAGCTGGCACTAAAACCACCTTGCGGGTGGTTGGCCAGGAGCAGACTGCCGCCATGGCGCTCGGCGGCGCGCCGGGCAATGGCCAAGCCGAGACCGTGGCCGCTGTTGGCCTGACCGGGAGCGCGATAAAACGGCTCGCCGAGATGGGCTAAATGTTCTGCGGCCACGCCGGGCCCATGATCGCGGACGCTGACAATCAGCTGCTCCGCATTGCGCCGGGCCTGCAACTCAATGGCTTGTCCGGCCGGGTTGAAGCGCAGGGCATTACGCAGCAGATTGTCCAGCGCCCGTTGCAGTAAATCCGGCCAGCCATTGAGGCTTAGGTTCGGCTCCACCTGAATATTGATCTGCTGATGAGGCGCCTCGATGCGGGCGTCATCGCACACTTTGCCCAGCAGGGCAGCGATGGCCACCGGCTGCGCCGCGCCACTGTCGGCATCGACCCGGGCGAGGTCGAGAATCTCACTGATCAGCGCTTCTAAACGGTCGCACTCCTGGCTGAGACGCGGCCAGTATTTTTGCTGTTCGGCTGAATTGGCCCGCTCCGTCAGGGCCAGAGCGATGCGCAGACGCGCCAGGGGGGAGCGCAGCTCGTGGGAAACGTCGCGCAGCAATTGGCGTTGGCTGCTGATCAGGCCCTGGACCCGTTCGCCCATGCGGTTAAAGTCAGCGGCCAGTACTCCCAGCTCATCGCGGCGGCCGGCCAGCTTAGCCAGGCTGCTTTTTTGGTAAGCGGTCTGCCCGAGGTCGTGTACCGCGCCGCGCAAACGGTTAAGTGGGCGGGTGATCGACAGGGTCAGCCAGAGACTGAAACAGGTCAGCACCAACACCGCGATGCCTAAGGCGCTGAATGGCCAGAGCAAGCTTTCGCGCTGCCAGGAAGCCAGCGCCGGGAAGGGAATGCGATAGATAAACAGATAGGTTTCACCGCTCTTGGCGCTGGTGTATTCCGTGCTTAGGCGGCGCCAGGGCAAGTGTTCTTTCTTCGGGTGGCGGGCCTCAAAGGCAGCGGCGCGGGGAGGGAAGGTGCCCTTGATCACGGGATGACCGTTTTCATCGAGCACCTGCACATCGATGCGAAACTGGCGCTTGTGGTCTTCCAGTAACTCTTGCGCGGCGGCCGCGCCTTGGCTTTCGAAGCGTTGTGTCCACTGCTTGGCTAAGTCACGCACGGCTGGGTGCTGGCTGAGCAGCCAGGCGTCTTGGTTGAGGGCGCGGCCGAGCAGAATCGACAGCCCGGCTACCAAGGCAATGGCCAGCCAGAAGCTGGCAAAAAAACGCCAGAACAGTGATCGCACAACGGCTCCTTAAATAAATACGCCCATCAAGCTACGCAGCTTGATGGGCGGGGTGGTTCAGATCAATGCCTTAGTTCTTCTTGGCTTGCTCGGCTTGCTCGGCTTGCCAGGCTTTAAAGGCGGCGAATTCCGCGCGGCGTTCAGCCATTTTCTTTTGCTGTTCATCAAAGGTTTTTTGCTGCTCGGGTTTCAGCAGGTCGCGGATAGCTTTTTGCTGTTTAGCCTGAGCGGCCTTGAGTTCATCCTGCATGGCTGTTTTTTCGTTGGCCGGCAGTTTGTCTAAGTAACGCTGAGTGATGTCATGGCGATTTTTCAGTTCTTCGCCCATCAGTTTGCGGATTTCCCGCTGCTGCTCTTTGCTCAGGTCCAGGTCTTTGAATGGACGTGGACCTTGCTCTGCGCCATGCCGTGGGCCGAAGTCGCCGCCGCGCCGTGGGCCGTCTTCTGGCATTGCCATGGCCAGGGTGGGCAGGGTCATGGCCAGCAGTACTGCAGTCAGGGTCTTGCGCATGGTGTGTCTCCTTCTCATGGCCGGTGGATACCGGATGACTACAGTCTAGGGCGGTCAAGGTCAGGCGCAGTCAGGGCTAAGTAAAGCTTTGGTAAAGAGCGACGCGCTAGGTGCAGTAGTAGTAGCCACGGCTGCGCAGGGCGAGGATGCGCTGGCGACCATCAGGGTGCGGACCGAGTTTTTTGCGCAGGTTGCTGACGTGCATGTCGAGGCTGCGGTCGTACAGAGTCAGCTTGCGACCCAAGGCCAGTTGCGCCAACTCTTGCTTATCGACCGGCTCGCCCGGCTGCTGCAGCAAGGCTTCGAGGATGCGGCTTTCGGAGAGGGTGAGCAGCACCTCTTGATCACCCAAGGTCACGGTGCCGCGCAGTTGGCTGTAATGCAGGTCGCCGATATCGAACGGATTGCTTGCGGCCACCGGAGCCCTACGGCGCAGTACGGCGCGCAGGCGAGCGGTGAGTTCGCGGGGATCGCAGGGTTTGGCCAGGTAATCATCCGCGCCTAGCTCTAGGCCCAAGATCCGATCCAGTGGCTCGCCGCGGGCGGAGAGCATCAGCACGGGGAGCTCGGCATGCTCGCTGCGCAGTTGCTTGAGCAGTTCCAGGCCGCTGCCGTCGGGCAGCATGACGTCCAGCACCACCGCGTCGGGTTGTTCTTGCTTAAGCGCCTGGCGGGCGCTTAAGCCATCGTGGCAGGCATTGACCACAAAGCCTTCTTGGCTCAACCAACTGCTGAGCAGCTCGCAGAGCTCAATGTCATCGTCAATTAACAGCAAATTACTCATGCGATCAATTCAGCCACTCACGTCGGGTACCACGCCCACCGCGCAGCAATGCACCGGCTAAGACACCGAGCAAGGCGGCTGCCGCGCCGACCACAAACCAGGTTTGTTCTTCACTAATCAGGGGCGTGGTGCTGTTGGCTTGGGCTTCTTTAAGCTGCAGTTTGAGCCGTTGGTTTTCCTGGCGCGCGCGCTGCAATTGCGCGGCCTGGCGCTGTAGCTCCTCGTTGTCTGGCGCGCTCGCTACAGGCTGCGCAACAGGCTCTGCAACACTGGCAACGGGCGCTGCCGCGCTGGGTTGTGCCAACTGAGGTGGGGTGGTTTCTTCAGCCATAAGCCTGGCTGGCAGGCACAGCATCAGGAGCAAAAGCATTGAGCCTAGACGCATCGGAAATCCTATTGTTGGCAGTTGTTATTATGGGGGCAGCGCTGTAGTGGTTAAGGCAAGACTAACTTGAAGGGTTTTACCAGTACCGAGGCATACACACCAGCCGCCCGATACGGATCGGCATCGGCCCACTGCTGCGCGGCTAGCAGCGATTCAAACTCGGCGACGATCAAGCTGCCGGTAAAGCCCGCTGGGCCTGGATCGTTACTGTCTACTGCGGGCAAGGGGCCGGCGAGGATCAAGCGGCCTTGGCTTTTCAGCAACTCCAGGCGAGCCAAATGCGCAGGGCGGGCGGCGAGGCGTTGCGGTAGGGAGTTGTCCACATCGGTGGCATAGATGGCGTAGAGCATCGCAGTCCTTAAATTCGGCTAGTGAGTGCAGGTCGTCCGAAGCATGGGGGCGATCTACGGAATATTGAGGAATTATCGGCGTAAGCCAGCAAGAATCCCTATCTGGCGGCATAATAACAAAGATAAATTTCTCGGAAAGTGTCCCTATGGATGTTGATTTGCATTGCCACAGCACCGCTTCGGATGGCGCTCTGGCGCCCGCTGTGGTGGTGGCGCGTGCCCATGAGCGAGGCGTGCGCTTGCTGGCACTGACCGATCACGACACCCTCGAGGGTTTACCCGAAGCCGCTGCCGCCGCCGCACAGCTGGGCATGCAGTTTATTAATGGCGTGGAGCTATCCTGCACGTGGGGCGGGGCGACCATCCATATCTTGGGCTACGGTTTTGATTTGCACGCGCCCGCTTTGGTCGAAGCGCTGGACGCCTTGCACCACGGACGTTGGCAGCGTGCCGAGGAAATTGGCAAGCGCCTCGCGGCCAAGGGCATGCCCGGTGCTTTTGAGGGCGCGCGGGCGTTGCAGCAAGAACTCGGTTGCAGCGCTAACGCGCCGGCGCGCCCGCATTTTGCTGACTATTTGGTGCGCAGCGGTTACGTCAAAGACCGCGCCGAGGCTTTTCGCAAATGGTTAGGCTCGGGCAAGTTGGGCGATGTGAAGCAGCATTGGCCGGAGTTGGCTGAAACCGTCGACACGCTTCGTCGCGCCGGAGCTTGGGTGAGCCTGGCGCACCCTTGCCATTACGACTTTACTCGCAGTAAAAGACGCAAGTTGGTAGCCGACTTTGCCAGCGCTGGTGGCCATGCTCTGGAAGTGGTCAATGGCATGCAGCCGGCCGATCAGGTTGGCACCCTCGCGATTTTGGCCCGCGAGTTCGGTATGTTGGTCAGCGCCGGCAGCGACTTCCACGCCCCTGGGCAGTGGTCGGAGTTGGGCATTTACCGGCCGCTGCCGGAGGACTTGCCAGCGTTGTCGGCGCGGTTTAAACCTAGCCAAATGGCTTTCGTCAACTCAGCAGGGATTTAGCGTGAGTCAATTTTTTCAGGTCCATCCGGAAAACCCCCAAGCCCGGCTGATCAAGCAGGCGGTGGAAATTATCCGTGCCGGCGGGGTGGTGGTGTATCCGACCGACTCGTCCTACGCCATCGGCTGCCAGATGGGCGATAAAGCGGCGATTGAGCGGGTGCGCCGTTTGCGCCAGTTGGATGACAAGCACAACTTCGCGCTGATCTGCAGTGACCTGTCGCAACTGGGCCTGTTCGCCAAAATTGATACCGGTACTTTCCGTCTGCTCAAGGCCCATGTGCCGGGGCCATATACCTTTATTTTGAATGCCACCCGTGAAGTCCCGCGTTTGTTGCTGCACCCTAAGCGGCGCACCATTGGTTTGCGCGTGCCGAGTAACCCGATTGCTTTGGCCTTGCTGGCTGAGCTGGGCGAGCCGCTGATGAGTGTCAGCTTGATCATGCCCGGTGAAACCGAAGCCTTGAATGATCCCTATGAAATGCGCCAACTGCTCGAGCATCAGGTTGATCTAATCATCGACGGCGGCTTCGGTAACTTGCATGCCTCCACGGTCATCAGTTTGGCCGACGGCGAACCGGAGCTGATTCGTTTGGGTTGTGGTGACCCGGCCCCCTTTATAGGCGAGGCCTAAATGGCCGAGGTCGAAGCTCCCGACGCCCAGGCCGGCGCCCAGCAAGAGCTGCCCTTTGCCTTGGTCTATGGCCAGGCCGTCACTGAGCTGCCGCAAGATCTGTACATTCCGCCGGATGCCTTGGAAGTCTTTCTCGAGGCTTTTGAAGGGCCACTGGATTTACTGCTGTATTTGATCCGCAAACAGAACATCGATGTGCTGGATATTCCCGTGGCGGAAATCACTCGCCAGTACATGGGCTATGTCGAGTTGATGCAGGCGGTGCGCCTGGAGCTGGCTGCTGAATATCTGGTGATGGCGGCCATGCTCGCGGAGATCAAGTCGCGCATGTTGCTGCCGCGCTCAAGCACCGCCGAGGAAGAGGAAGAAGATCCAAGGGCCGAGCTGATCCGCCGCTTGCAAGAGTACGAGCGCTTTAAGGCTGCTGCCGAGGGCATTGATGGTTTAAGTCGGGTCGGCCGGGATCTGCATGTGCCTAAGCTCGATGCTCCCGAAGCGCGGGCGCGTAAGCTGTTGCCGCAAGTCAGTCTGGAAGAGTTGCTGGTCTCCATGGCTGAGGTGCTGCGACGCGCCGATATGTTTGAAAGCCATCAGGTGACCCGTGAGGCTTTGTCCACCCGTGAGCGCATGAGCGAGGTACTGGAGCGTCTTAAAGGCGGCGCATTTGTGCCCTTCGTCACGCTGTTTAGCGCCCACGAAGGCAAACTAGGGGTGGTTGTGACCTTTATGGCGGTACTGGAATTGATCAAGGAATCCCTGGTGGAGTTGGTGCAAAACGAAGCGTTTGGGCCCATCCATGTGCGCGCGCGGGCCGAATAAGCATGAATTTGAACGATCCCACTGAGCTGGCCAGTCTGCTTGAAGCCTTTTTACTGGCCAGCGGCAAACCGCAGTCCCTTGAGCGCTTATTTGAGCTGTTCGAAGAGGCCGAGCGCCCCGAGCCCAAGGTGTTTCAGGGGGCCTTGGCGATTTTGGCCAAGTCCTGCGCGGGCCGCGCTTTTGAGCTGGTCGAGGTGGCCTCCGGCTATCGCCTGCAAGTGCGTGAGCGCTATGCGCCTTGGGTCGGCCGGCTCTGGGAAGAACGACCGCAGCGCTATTCCCGGGCCATGCTGGAAACCTTGGCCTTGATTGCCTACCGCCAGCCAATCACCCGCGGTGAGATTGAAGATGTGCGCGGTGTGGCGGTTAACAGCCAAATCACTAAAACCTTGCTCGAGCGCGAATGGATCCGCGTGGTGGGCTATCGCGATGTACCGGGTAAGCCGGCGATGTTCGCCACCACCAAGGCGTTTCTCGATCACTTCAACCTCAACAGCCTTGATCAGTTGCCGCCATTAGCTGCGCTGCGTGAGCTGGAACCGGAGCCTGCGCTGGCCTTCAGCGATGAAGATCCAGCCGTGCCGGCTGACTTGCAGGCCCGCGCCGATCTGGCCGTGGCTGGCGCTGAGCCGGAGCCTGAGCCCTCCGAAGAAACCAGCTTCAGCAGTCTGTTGGCCGAACTGGATTCCATGGAGCAGGGGCTTAAGACCGACTTCGATGATTTGCCCTTAGCGGATGAGGAGGCCGAGTTGGCCGCCGCTGTCGAGGCAGAATTGGCCATGAATGCCATTGATACGGACTATGAAACCCCGGACGAGGAGGATCAGTCGCAGCAATGAATCATTTGCTGAGGCGTTCGTGGTGTCCAATCCCTGTATCAAGCTCTGTAAGTTCGACCGTGAAATTTGCCTGGGCTGTGGTCGCAGCAAGGCCGAAATCAAAGTCTGGAAGAAACTCGATAAGCCCAGCCGCCGGATGGTCTTGGCTGAAGCGCAGATGCGTTTGCTCGGCCGCGCCTTGCTGATCAGGGCGCCTAGCTAAACGTAAGTCGCGGCTGGCGGATAATCGGCTAGTCTGAATCCGTGCGTGGCCTGCGCATTTCGCGTATGCTGCGCGCCCTTTGACGCGGCAGTGGTTGTGCGCGTCTACTCACTAAGACAACACCGGGAGGTGCCCAGATGAGTGAAGTTGAAGAATACAGTCCGTCCGGCGAAAAACTGCAGAAGGTCATGGCGCGTATGGGCCTGGCTTCGCGCCGCGAAATCGAAGCGTGGATCAGCGCGGGCCGAGTGAAGGTCAATGGCGCCGTGGCCAGCTTGGGGATGCGCGTTGATCTGCACGACGCGATCGCCGTTGATGGCAAAGTGATCCGCCGCGAAGAAGCCGCTGAAAGCGTGCGCCGCGTGATCATCTATAACAAACCCGAAGGTGAAATCTGCACCCGTGACGACCCAGAAGGTCGCCCCACGGTGTTTGATCGCCTGCCACGGCCTAAAGACGGGCGTTGGATCAATATCGGTCGTCTTGACATCAATACCACCGGTTTGCTGATGTTCACCACTGACGGAGAGCTGGCCAACCGCCTGATGCACCCCTCGTACCAAATGGACCGCGAATACGCCGTGCGCGTACGCGGCGAAGTGGATGAGGAGATGATCGAGCGCCTGAAAACCGGCGTCATGCTCGAAGACGGCCCGGCGAAGTTCACCGACATTAAAGAAGCCCCTGGCGGCGAAGGCTTTAACCATTGGTACCACTGCGTGGTGATGGAAGGCCGCAACCGCGAAGTGCGGCGTCTGTGGGAGTCCCAAGGTTTGGTGGTCAGCCGCTTGAAGCGCGTGCGTTTCGGTCCGGTATTTATCACGTCCGACCTGACCATGGGCCGCTGGCGCGAAATGAGCCAGCGTGAAGTCGACATCCTCAGCGAGGAAGTAGGCCTCAAGCCGGTGGCTCTGCCGGAAATGAAAGAAAAGACCCGTGACAAGCTGGAGCGTCTGCAGCGTAAATCGGCCAAGCCAGTGGGCCGTGCCGAGCGTCCGCAGCGCACCCTGCGCCCGGCCCATGGTGGCCCTGCTGAAGGTGAGCAAGGGCGCGGTCGCAGCAGCCGTGGTGATGAGCAGCGTCCAGCGCGCACGCCGCGGCCAGCCCGGCCTGAGAGCGGTCGTGGCACGCCGGTGGCGGAGCGGCCGAGCGATGTCAGCAAGAAGCGTCCAAGCAAGCCCGGCGCCCAGCGTCCTGGCGTTGAGCTGACTGAGCGGCCGGCGCGTAAGCCCGCCGGTGCGCCGGTTAAACGGCGTAGCCAGACTGAGCGTGAGGGTCAGCGTCCAGGCTTTGGCCGCGACCGCAAGCCCGAGTAAGGCAGCGCGGCGCAAGCCGCTTATGTGACTGGCAAAATAAAGGCGACCCTGAGGTCGCCTTTATTGTTTCTGCGTCGGATTAACCGGCCATGGACAGACGGTTACGGCCGCCGCGTTTGGACTCATACATGGCCTGGTCGGCACGCTCCAGCAGGCTGTCCATGGATTCTGCGCCTTGCAAAGTGGCGCAGCCCAAGCTGACGGAGAGGGGCAGCGGTTGGTTATGCACCAGATGCTGAATGTTCTGCACTGCCAAGCGCACGCGCTCGCCGACCATGGCTGCGCCTATTGGATCGGTGTTGGAGAGCAGCACCATAAATTCCTCCCCGCCGAAACGGAACACCATGTCGACGTTGCGCAGGCTGTCCTTCAAGGCATTGGCGACGGCGATCAAGGCTTGGTCGCCAATCAGATGGCCGTACTGGTCGTTGATCTGTTTGAAGTGGTCAATGTCGACCATCAGCACTGACATCGGCTGCATATTGCGCCGGGCCAGCTCGACTTCTCGCTTAAGGCTCTGCTGCATGGCTATGCGGTTGCCGGTTTGTGTCAGCGGGTCACGCAGGGCCGTTTGCAAGGCCGCGCGGTAGAGCAGGGCGTTGCGCAGGGGGAACAGCATGCTGGCCAGCAGTGATTCGAGCTGACCGAGTTCCTCATCGGTAAAGCGCTGATTGCGCCGCAGGGTCAGCTCGCCGAGAAAATCACCGTCATGATTAAGCCGGTAGCCGGCGCTATGGCTGGCACGCTGGCCGAACTCCAAGTGCAGATCGCAGGCGTGCAACTGATAGCTGACGGCCCCCAGCGGCACTAAGCGCTGCACTTCGTGGAAAAACATCTCCACGATGCGCTCCACCTCCAGGGAGGTTTGCAGGCGCATATTCAGCTGTTGGCGCAATTGCGCCAAGCTGATGGGCTGCAAGGTTTTATGCAGCTCACGGGCATAGCCCAGGCGCTGCAGCTTGGCAGCATCAAAATCAATGGTATTGGATGGCGGGCGGGTGACCATGAAGCCTTACCTCAAACGCACGAAGCGACGATAACTGAGGTTTAGCGAATTTCATGCCAAGTTATTTGGTTAGGATTTAACCCTTAACTTACAATGGCTTAGTTGTGCGGTGGATGGTCAGTGGCAGATTTTTGCCGCTAATTAGTCGGCGTGATGGCCATTTGCCGCCGGAAAACCGGCGGCAGTTCACATTTTTACTGGGCGTCAAACGCCTGGCCATTAACGCCTTTGCTGTCTGGACCCATCAGATACAGGTAGACCGGCATGATTTCGGCGGGCAGCGGGTTGTTCGCTGGATTTTCCCCAGGATAAGCCTGGGCGCGCATATCGGTTTGGGTGGCGCCCGGATTGACGCTGTTGGCGCGCACTTGGCTGATTTCGTCGACTTCGTCGGCCATGACCTGCATCAGGCCCTCGGTGGCAAACTTCGACACGGCATAGGCGCCCCAGTAAGCCCGGCCTTTGCGCCCCACGCTGCTGGAGGTGAATACCACCGAGGCATCTGCGGACAGCTTAAGCAGCGGCAGCATGGTGCTGGTCAGCATAAACATGGCGTTGACGTTGACCTGCATGACACGCATGAAGTTGTCACCCGACAGCTGCTCCAGGGGCGTGCGCGGGCCAATGATCGAGGCGTTATGCAGCAGGCCATCGAGCTTGCCGAACTCGGCTTCGATCATTGCCGCCAGTTCGTCGTACTGGTGTGGCAGGGCGGTTTCTAGGTTGAACGGGATCACGGCGGCTTGCGGATGGCCGGCGGCCTCGATGGCGTCGTAAACGCGGCTTAAGTTTTCTTCGGTCTTGCCCAGCAGCAACACGGTGGCACCGTGGGCGGCGTAAGCCTTGGCGGCAGCGGCGCCGATGCCACGGCCAGCGCCGGTGATGAGAATAACCCGGCCTTTGAGCAGGTCAGGGCGGGCTTGGTAGTCAAACATGGTAGGCCTCGTATACAGGTGCGGCCGCCTCCGGGCGACCGGCTTCAATCAATAAGTGGCGCTTAGCAGCCGCACAGCGCGCTTTCGAGCACATCACGCAGTTCCATCGGGTGGTCCACGACCACGTCGGCGCCCCAGTTGCGCGGGTTGTCCTGCGGATGGATATAGCCGTAAGTGACAGCGGCAGTCTTGCAGCCCGCCGCGCGGCCGGCCTCGATGTCGCGCTCATCGTCGCCGACAAACAAGGTGGCGGCAGGGGCCACGCCGATTTTCTCGCAGGCCAGCAGGATCATTTCCGGATCGGGCTTGCTGCGGCTGACATGGTCCGGGCAGACCAGCACCGAGGAGCGCTGCGCCAAACCCAGCTGTTGCATGATCGGTTCGGCGTAGCGCACGGGCTTGTTGGTGGCCACGCCCCAGATCAGCTTGGCCTGCTCAATCTCGTTCAGCAGTTGCTCGATGCCGGCAAAGGGTTTGGTCAGTACCGCGCAGTGCTGCTGGTAGCGCTCGAGAAACTCTTGGCGCAGCGCTTCGAAGCCGTCGCTGTCTTCCTTGATGGCGAAGTTGGCTGCCACCATGGCGCGGGCGCCGCCGGAGATGTGATCGCGGATCAGTTTCTCGGCAATCAGCGGCAGGCCGCGTGCAGTGCGCATGGCCTGGCTGATGGCGATAAAGTCCGGCGCGCTGTCGAGCAAAGTGCCGTCCATGTCAAAAAGAACTGCTCGTAAGCGCATGCGCCTTACTCCTCGCGCAGGGTCTGGATCATGTAGTTGACGTCCACGTCGGCTTGCAGCTTGTACTGCTTGGTCAGTGGGTTGTAGGTCAGGCCGATGATGTCTTTTACCGTCAGGCCCGCTTCACGGCTCCAGGCGCCAAGCTCGGAAGGACGGATAAACTTCTTGAAGTCGTGGGTGCCGCGCGGCAGCAAGCGCATCAGGTATTCGGCGCCAATAATGGCGAACATATACGCCTTCGGATTGCGGTTGATGGTCGAGAAGAACACCTGGCCGCCGGGCTTAACCAGCTGGTAGCACGCGCGGATTACCGAGGCCGGGTCGGGGACGTGCTCAAGCATCTCCAGGCAGGTAACCACGTCGAACTGGCCGGGCATTTCTGCGGCCATGGCCTCGGCGGTGATCTGCCGGTACTCGACCTGCACGCCGGATTCCAGTTGATGCAGACGTGCTACGCCGAGTGGCGCTTCGCCCATGTCGATGCCGGTGACGTTGGCGCCACGCTGAGCCATCGACTCGCTGAGGATGCCGCCGCCGCAACCGACGTCAAGCACGCGCTTGCCAGCCAGGCCGACGCGTTCGTCGATCCAGTTGACGCGCAGTGGATTGATGTCGTGCAGGGGCTTGAACTCGCTTTCGCGGTCCCACCAACGGTGGGCAAGGGCTTCAAATTTGGCGATTTCAGCGTGGTCGACGTTGCTCATAAAAATCCCTGTATCAGGCTGCGGCATAAGCGGCGCAGGAAAAATGATCATGTTGCCAGTTTCGCGGACGACATGGGGTGCCGCTGGGGCGGCCGATGTATGTCAGTTTGTCGCAGTGCCGGCCTGTTGGCGAGCTTCGACCTCAATGGCCGGCAATTTTAGCGCCCCAACTGCGCGCATTGGCGATTATCCGCGCTTCATCCATGCGGGTCAGCACGCCGCCGTCGAGCAACTGTTTACCCGCCACCCACAGATGTTCCACACACTGCCTGCCGCCGGTGTAGATCAATTGCGAGACTGGATCGTAAATCGGTTGTTGGGCCAGGCCGTTGAGGTTGAAGGTGACCATGTCAGCGGCCTTGCCCAATTGCAGCGAGCCGATTTCATCCTGCCGGCCTAAGGCGCGGGCGCCATTGAGGGTGGCCATGCGCAGGGCGCGGTGGGCGCTCAGGGCGGTGGCACTGCCGGCCACGGCCTTGGCCAGGAGCGCGGCGGTGCGGGTTTCGCCAAGCAGGTCGAGGTCATTGTTACTGGCCGCGCCGTCGGTGCCGATGGCCACGTTGACGCCGGCTTGCCAGAGGCGCTCCACCGGGCAAAAGCCGCTGGCCAGCTTGAGGTTGGACTCCGGGCAGTGGATCACGCTGGTATTGCTGGCGACCAGCAGGGCTAGGTCGTCATCGTCGATCTGGGTCATGTGCACGGCCTGGAAGCGCGGGCCGAGCAAACCCAAGCGGTGTAGCCGCGCCAGGGGACGTTCGCCGCGCTCGGCCAGGCTTTGCTGCACTTCGTGGGCGGTTTCGTGGACGTGCATATGAATGCCGGCGTCCAGCTCCTCGGCAAGCATGCGCACGCTTTCCAGCTTGTCGTCGTTCACCGTATAGGGCGCGTGGGGGCCGAAGGCGACGCTGATGCGCGGGTGCTGTTTGAGATCATCGAACAGGCGCAGGCCGTCGCGCAGGGCGCTGTCAGCATCAAGCGCGCCGGGGATCGGGAAGTCGAGCAGGGGAATGCTGATTTGCGCGCGGATACCGCTGGCGTGCACCACGCCGCTGGCCAGGTGCGGATAGAAGTACATATCGGCAAAGCAGCTGATGCCGCTTTTGAGCTGCTCGGCAATCGCCAGCTCGGTGCCATCCTCGACAAATTGCTCGTTGACCCACTTGGCTTCGGCGGGCCAGATATGCTTTTGCAGCCAGGCCATGAGTGGCAGGTCGTCGGCGATGCCGCGAAACAGTGCCATGGCGGCATGGCCGTGGGCGTTGACTAGACCGGGGCAGAGCAGGCGCCCCGGCAGTTCCAGCACCTGTTTGGCGCTGTGCTTGAGCGCCTCGGTACGTGGTGCCAGCAGCACGATACGACCATCGCGCACGCCTAGGGCATGCTCCTGCAGGACGACTCCGGCAGGTTCCACCGGCACCAGCCAGCTGGGCAGCAGCAACAGGTCGAGGGGCGTTGAGGTCATGCTGGGCTTCCGCTGGGCAGTAAAGCGCCGAGTGTATAGGGCAACGACCTAGGCTTAAAACTTAGCCGTGATTACGCCGCTGGCGCCGTGCTAGTGCGGCGCCTGTGGGTATAATGGTCGGCTTTGCGGCGGAGAGATCAAATGCGCGAGCAGCTATTGGCCACGGAGCAGGTTAAGGCCATTGAGTGGCGTGATGGCGCGTTGCATCTGCTCGATCAGCGCGATTTGCCTGGGCAACAGCGGTGGCTCAGTTGTGAGCGTCTGGAGCAAGTGCTTGACGCCTTGCGCGACGGCGTGGTGCTGGGCGCGCCACTGAGCGCGGTGTGCCTGGCCTATGGTCTGGTGTTGGCCCTGCGTGAGCGGGTGGCGCAGGGGGCCGGCTGGGGTGAGGCTTGGCTGCAAGATTGGCAGATGCTGGTTGCCGATCAGCCCGCCGATGGCAGTTGGTCCTGGGTGCTCAAGTTGATGCGCGAGCGACTCGAACGCAGCGGCCCCCAGCAAGCCCCTGTGCTTGAGCTAGAAGCTGAGGCGGCAGCTATCCATTGCAGCCTCCTTGAAGGCTGGCAAAGCATGGCGCGCTCAGGTTTACGCTTGTTGCGCCGGCATCAGTTGGGAGAGCAGTGTTTGCTGACCCATGGTCATGCCTCGGTGCTGGCGGGTGGTGGAGGGCCGTTAGCCGTTTTGGCGGCAGCCTACGATGATGGCTTGCTTGAGCAGGTCTATCTGGAACAGCCACAGGCAGGCTCGGCTGCCAGCCGATTGACGGCTTGGCAGTTGGCTGAGCTGGCCATCCCGCAAAGCCACTACAGCGCCGCGGCCTGCGCACAACTGATGAAGGTCGGCAGCATCACTTGGGTAATAGTCGGCGCGCAGCGCATCGCCGCCAATGGTGATCTGCTTAACACCGTTGGCACTTATCAATTGGCGGTGAATGCCATGCATCACGGTGTGCGCTTGATGGTGGTGGCGCCCAGTACGGTGATTGATCTAAGCCTCGAGCAAGGCGATGACGCAGCGCTTGAAGACTTGCTAGAGCCGGCGCTGTCGGCGGACGTCACTGAGGCGTTGGCGGCGGAGGCAGGTCGTTTCGCCCCGCAGTTGGATGTCACCCCGGCAGACTTTATCGACTTCTTAGTCACCGAGAAGGGGGTGGTTGAGCGTCCCGATGCCGAGAAAATCGCTCAGTTGCTCTGTCGCAAGCGTTTGCATTGAGGCTTTGTCACCTACACGGTAGCCGCTAAAGTCGCTAGGCGGAGCTGGGGATAGGTGTGGCGCGGTGTTTGTGGTAAGCTCCGGCGGTTTCGAGGGTGCCCGATGCGGGCCCCATTACTGCGCAGATACATGGCATAACTTATTGATTTGTCGTGAGTCGCTACGCTGCAATGCGCAGCGACAGGCTTCACCCCATCCAGGACGGATGGCGTGGAGTTTCACCAGAAAAAGGAACCAGGCTACTCATGGGCGAACTGGCCAAAGAAATCCTCCCGGTCAATATTGAAGACGAACTCAAGCAGTCCTACCTCGACTACGCAATGAGCGTAATCGTCGGTCGTGCGCTGCCGGATGCGCGTGATGGCTTGAAGCCAGTGCATCGCCGTGTGCTGTTTGCCATGAGTGAGTTGGGTAACGACTGGAACAAGGCGTACAAGAAATCCGCCCGTGTGGTCGGTGACGTCATCGGTAAATATCACCCCCACGGTGATACGGCGGTGTATGACACCATCGTGCGGATGGCGCAGCCATTCTCCTTGCGTTACCTGCTGGTCGACGGCCAGGGTAACTTCGGCTCGGTGGACGGCGACAACGCCGCCGCCATGCGTTACACCGAAGTGCGCATGACCAAGCTGGCCCATGAGCTGCTGGCGGACCTGCACAAAGAAACCGTTGACTGGGTGCCTAACTACGACGGCACCGAGCAGATCCCGGCGGTCATGCCTACGCGCATCCCCAACCTGCTGGTTAACGGCTCCAGCGGTATCGCCGTGGGCATGGCGACCAACATTCCGCCGCACAACCTTACCGAAGTGATCAACGGCTGCTTGGCTCTGATCGACAACGGCGAGCTGACCGTCGATGAGCTGATGCAGTTTATCCCCGGTCCAGACTTCCCCACGGCCGGTATCATCAACGGCCGTGCCGGTATCATCGAGGCGTATCGCACCGGTCGTGGGCGCATCTATATGCGCGCCCGGGCTGAGATCGAGGACATCGATAAAGCCGGTGGCCGGCAGCAGATCATCGTCACTGAGCTGCCTTACCAGCTCAACAAGGCGCGTCTGATCGAGAAGATCGCCGAGCTGGTTAAAGAGAAGAAACTCGAAGGCATCACCGAACTGCGTGACGAGTCCGACAAGGACGGCATGCGCATCGTGATCGAGCTGCGTCGTGGTGAAGTGCCAGAAGTGGTACTCAACAACCTCTACGCCCAGACTCAGATGCAGAGCGTGTTCGGCATCAACGTGGTGGCTCTGGTTGATGGTCAGCCGAAAGTGCTGAACCTCAAGGACATGCTCGAGCAGTTCATCCTGCACCGTCGTGAAGTGGTCACCCGCCGTACTGTGTTCGAGCTGCGTAAAGCTCGCGAGCGCGGCCACATCCTCGAAGGTCAGGCGGTGGCCCTGTCCAACATCGACCCCGTGATTGCCCTGATCAAAGCCTCGCCGACCCCGGCTGAAGCGAAGCAGGCGCTGATCTCCACTGCCTGGGAATCCAGTGCTGTGGAAGCCATGGTCGAGCGCGCTGGCGCCGATGCTTGCCGTCCGGATGATTTGGACCCGCAATACGGTCTGCGTGAAGGCAAATACTTCCTGTCGCCGGATCAGGCCCAAGCCATCCTTGAGCTGCGTCTGCACCGCCTGACCGGCCTTGAACATGAAAAACTGCTGGCCGAGTACCAGGAAATCCTCACCCAGATCGGCGAGCTGATCCGCATCCTCACCAGCGCTGTGCGCCTGATGGAAGTGATCCGCGAAGAGCTGGAAGCGATCAAGGCTGAGTACGGCGATGCCCGTCGTACTGAAATCGTTGCCTCGCGCATGGACCTGACCATGGCCGACCTGATCACCGAAGAGGAGCGGGTGGTCACCATCTCCCACGGTGGTTATGCCAAGAGCCAGCCGCTGCATGCCTATCAGGCCCAGCGTCGCGGTGGTCGCGGCAAGTCCGCCACCGGTGTGAAGGACGAGGATTACATCGAACACCTGCTGGTTGCCAACAGCCATGCCACCCTGTTGCTGTTCTCCAGCAAGGGTAAGGTGTACTGGCTGAAAACTTACGAAATCCCTGAAGCCTCCCGCGCCGCCCGTGGCCGGCCGCTGGTGAACCTGCTGCCGCTGGACGAAAACGAGCGCATCACCGCGATGCTGCAAGTTGACCTCGAAGCCCTGCAGCAAAATGCCGGCGACGAAGACGAGCTGGACGATGCCGAAGGCGTGGTGCTGGAAGGCGAGCTGGTCGAAGCCGAAGTGGGCGAGGACAGCGACGCCGAAGTCAGCGACGACGAGCAAGATGAGCCGACTGGCGCCTACATCTTTATGGCCACCGCCTTCGGTACCGTGAAGAAGACCCCGCTGGTGCAGTTCAGCAAGCCGCGCTCCAGTGGTCTGATCGCGCTGAAACTGGAAGAGGGCGACACCCTGATCGCGGCAGCCATCACCGATGGCGCCCGTGAAGTGATGATGTTCTCCGATGGCGGCAAAGTGATTCGCTTTAAAGAGAAGCACGTGCGCACCATGGGCCGTACTGCGCGCGGTGTGCGCGGGATGCGTCTGCCGGCTGAGCAGCGGATCATCTCCATGCTGATCCCAGAAGGCGGCGCACAAATTCTCACGGCGTCCGAGCGTGGCTACGGTAAACGTACCGCGATGAGCGAGTTCCCACGTCGCGGGCGTGGCGGCCAAGGCGTGATCGCCATGGTCAGCAACGAGCGTAACGGTAAGCTGGTCGGCGCGGTGCAAGTGCTGGATGGCGAAGAAATCATGCTGATTTCTGACCAAGGCACGCTGGTGCGTACCCGTGTCAGCGAAGTCTCCAGCTTGGGTCGTAACACCCAGGGCGTGACGCTGATCAAACTGGCCAAGGATGAAACCTTGGTTGGCTTGGAGCGCGTGCAGGAGCCTTCGGCCGAGGACGAAGATGAGCTGCTCGAAGGCGAAGAAGGCCTGGAGCAAGGCGTTGAAACGGATGGCGAGGCAGAGACCGCGGCTGATGTTGAGGCCGATGGCGAAGCTGATCCAGCAAATCCAAGCGAAGAGTGATCTGTCGGGGCGGCGTGAGTCGCCCCGCAGTCGTTGTATCTGGCGGCCAGTGCGGGGCCGCCCAATTTTTTGAGCGAGAGTGGATGTGAGCAAGCGAGCCTTTAACTTCTGCGCCGGCCCAGCCGCGCTTCCTGAAGCTGTTCTGCAGCGCGCCCAAGCGGAACTCCTGGACTGGCAAGGCAAAGGCCTGTCGGTGATGGAGATGAGTCACCGCAGCGATGAGTACACCGCCATCGCAGCCAAGGCCGAGCAGGATCTGCGCGACCTGATGAACATCCCGTCCAACTATAAAGTGCTGTTCCTGCAAGGCGGCGCCAGCCAGCAGTTTGCTGAGATTGCGCTGAACCTGCTGCCAGAAAACGGCGTGGCCGATTACGTCGACACCGGCATCTGGTCGAAGAAGAGCATCGAAGAGGCGCAGCGCTACGGCAAGGTCAACGTCGCCGCCAGCGCTAAGGCGTATGACTACTTCGCCATTCCAGGGCAGAACGAGTGGCAGCTGTCGAAAGACGCCGCCTACCTGCACTACGCCAGCAACGAAACCATCGGCGGCCTGCAGTTCGACTGGATTCCACAAGTCGGCGACGTACCGCTGGTGACCGACATGTCTTCGGATATTCTCTCGCGACCTGTCGATGTGTCCCAATTCGGTTTGATTTATGCCGGCGCACAGAAAAACATCGGCCCTAGCGGCCTGGTGGTGGTGATCGTGCGTGAGGACCTGCTTGGCCGTGCCCGCAGCAGCTGCCCGACCATGCTCAACTACAAGATCGCTGCCGATAACGGCTCGATGTACAACACTCCGGCGACCTTCTCTTGGTACCTGTCCGGTCTGGTCTTTGAGTGGCTCAAGGAGCAGGGCGGGGTCGAGGCCATGGAACAGCGCAACCGCGCGAAGAAAGACCTGCTGTACAAGGCCATCGACAGCAGCGATTTCTACAGCAACCCGATCAGCACCAATGCTCGTTCGTGGATGAACGTGCCGTTCCGTCTGGCGGATGATCGTTTGGATAAGGCTTTCTTGGCGGGCGCTGATGCGCGCGGCCTGCTCAACCTGAAAGGTCACCGTTCGGTCGGCGGCATGCGCGCCTCCATCTATAACGCCGTGGGCCTGGACGCTGTTGAGGCGCTGGTGGCGTACATGGCTGAGTTCGAGAAGGAGCACGCTTGATGTCCGATCAGGAACTGCAAGCCCTGCGCGTGCGCATCGACAGCCTGGATGAAAAAATCCTTGAGCTGATCAGCGACCGCGCGCGCTGCGCCGAGGAAGTGGCGCGGGTGAAAATGAAAGAACTGCCGCCCGGCGAAAAGCCAGTGTTCTATCGCCCTGAGCGTGAAGCCCAAGTGCTCAAGCGCATCATGGAACGCAACAAAGGCCCGCTGGGTAACGAAGAAATGGCGCGGTTGTTCCGCGAAATCATGTCCTCTTGCCTGGCTCTGGAAAACCCGATCAAGGTCGCTTACTTGGGCCCAGAAGGGACCTTCTCCCAGGCAGCGGCCATGAAGCACTTTGGCCACGCCGTGGTCAGCGTGCCGATGGCGGCGATCGATGAAGTGTTCCGCGAAGTGGCGGCAGGCGCCGTGCAGTTCGGCGTGGTGCCGGTGGAGAACTCCACCGAAGGCGCGATCAACCACACCCTGGACAGCTTCCTTGAGCACGATATGGTGATTTGCGGCGAAGTTGAGCTGCGCATCCACCATCATCTGCTGGTCGGCGAAACCACCAAAACCGACAAGATCACCCGCATCTACTCCCATGCCCAGTCGCTGGCCCAGTGCCGCAAATGGCTGGATGCCCATTACCCGAATGTCGAGCGTGTGGCCGTGTCGAGCAATGCCGACGCAGCCAAACGGGTGAAAAGTGAGTGGAACAGTGCAGCCATCGCCGGCGATATGGCAGCTAATCTGTATGGTCTGAGCAAACTGGCGGAGAAGATTGAGGATCGTCCGGATAACTCCACGCGCTTCCTGATCATTGGCAGCCAGGAAGTGCCACCGACCGGCGACGACAAGACTTCGATCATTGTGTCCATGCGCAACAAGCCGGGCACCCTGCACGAGCTGTTGGTGCCGTTTCATAACAACGGTATTGACCTGACCCGCATCGAAACCCGTCCTTCGCGCAGCGGTAAGTGGACCTACGTGTTCTTTATCGACTTCGTCGGCCATCACCGTGATCCACTGATCAAGGACGTGCTGGAAAAGATCAATCAGGAATCCGTGGCACTCAAAGTGCTGGGCTCCTATCCCAAAGCGGTACTTTAATCCTGCCGTGGCAGGCTCCGGGACATAGTGAAAGGGTGTCGACGCCCGCCTGGAGCTTGCCGCTTTATGCGTGAGGCTTTGCTATGACCGATTTCCTCGCCCTGGCGCAGCCAGGCGTCCAGCAGTTATCGCCCTATGTTCCCGGTAAGCCTGTCGATGAGTTGGCCCGCGAGCTGGATCTCGACCCAGCTACCATCATCAAGCTGGCCAGCAACGAAAATCCGCTGGGCCCAAGCCCCAAGGTGCTGGAGGCGATTCGCGCCGAGCTGGCAGAGCTGACGCGCTATCCCGATGGTAATGGTTTCGAGCTGAAAAGCCGTTTGGCCACGCGCTGTGGGGTGGAGGTTAATCAGGTTACTCTGGGTAACGGTTCCAACGATGTGCTGGATTTGGTCGCCCGTGCTTATCTGGCGCCTGGCCTGAATGCGGTGTTCAGCCAATATGCCTTTGCCGTCTACCCGATTGCCACCCAAGCGGTGGGCGCCCAAGGTAAGGTGGTGCCAGCCAAAGACTACGGTCATGACCTGGAAGCCATGCTGGCGGCCATCGACGCCAATACCCGCGTGGTGTTTATCGCCAACCCGAACAACCCGACCGGTACCTGGTTTGGCCCGGACGCTCTGGCGCGCTTCCTTGAGCGGGTGCCAAGTAACGTTCTGGTAGTGTTGGACGAGGCCTATATCGAATACGCCGCAGGTAACGAGTTGCCCGATGGCCTTAAGTACCTGGCCAAGTACGCCAATCTGTTGGTCTCGCGCACCTTCTCCAAGGCCTATGGCCTGGCTTCGCTGCGCGTTGGTTATGCCATCAGCTCGGCGCAGGTGGCGGATGTGCTGAACCGCGTGCGTCAGCCGTTTAACGTCAACAGCCTAGCCCTGGCCGCCGCTTGTGCGGCGCTGGAGGATGCTGAGTATCTGGCTCAAGGCCGCGAGCTGAACGACGCTGGCATGGCTCAGTTGGAGCAGGGGCTGCAAGCATTGGGGCTGAGCTGGATTCCATCCAAAGGCAACTTTATTGCCGTGGACTTTGGCCGCGACACCGCGGCGATCAACCAAGCCTTGTTGCAGGCAGGGGTGATCGTGCGTCCAGTCGCCGGCTACGGCATGCCGAACTTCCTGCGCGTATCGATTGGCTTGCCGGCAGAAAACGCCCGCTTCCTTGAGGCTTTGGCGAAGGTGCTGAACGCGTGAGTGGAGCACCTTCAGCTGTCACTGCGCTGCCATCTGGCGCTCCTATGATCGGCCGCCTGGTGGTGATCGGTTTGGGCCTGATTGGCGGCTCTTTCGCCAAGGGCCTGCGTGAGCGTGGTTTGTGCCGGGAGGTGGTCGGGGTTGATCTGGACCCAGAGTCGCGCCGCTTGGCCGTCGAACTCGGTGTCGTGGATCGCTGTGAGGAGGACTTGGCCACGGCCTGTCAGGGGGCGGATGTTATTCAGTTGGCGGTGCCGATTTTGGCCATGGAAAAACTCCTGGCCGAGCTGGTGAAGTTGAACTTGGGTGAAGCGATCCTGACTGATGTGGGCAGTGCCAAAGGCAATGTGCTGCGCGCCGCTCGTCTGGCGTTTGCGGATAAACCGGTGCGGTTCGTGCCGGGCCATCCGATCGCCGGTTCCGAGCAGAGCGGGGTTGAAGCCGCTAATGGCCAGCTGTTCCGCCGCCATAAAGTGATTCTCACCCCTTGCGAGTTAGGTGACGACGCAGCGCTGCAATTGGTGTCCAAGCTCTGGGTGGAGCTGGGCGCCGATGTTGAGTGCATGGACGTCGAGCATCATGATCAGGTGTTGGCGGCGACCAGTCACTTACCGCACTTATTGGCTTTTACCTTGGTTGATTCGTTGGCTAAACGCAGCGAGAACCTGGAGATTTTTCGTTACGCCGCTGGTGGTTTTCGCGACTTTACGCGGATCGCCGGCAGTGATCCGGTGATGTGGCATGACATCTTCCTCGCTAACCGCGAGGCCGTTTTGCGCACGCTGGACGTATTTCGCGGCGATCTCGACGCACTGCGCGACGCGGTCGACGCTGGGGATGGGCATCAACTGTTGGGCGTCTTTACCCGCGCCCGCGTGGCCCGTGAGCATTTCGGCAAAATTTTGGCCCGCAGGGCTTATGTGGACGCTATGCACTCGAACGATCTGGTTTTTCTGGCTAATCCTGGCGGCAAAGTTTCCGGGCGCATCCGTGTTCCGGGAGATAAATCCATCTCCCACCGCTCCATCATGCTCGGCTCCTTGGCTGAGGGCGTGACCCAAGTTGAAGGCTTCCTCGAAGGTGAAGATGCCTTGGCCACCATCCAAGCGTTCCGCGATATGGGGGTCGTCATTGAAGGCCCGCATCACGGTCGGGTGACGGTGCATGGCGTGGGGCTCAATGGTCTGCAGGCGCCGGCTGGCCCGCTGTATATGGGTAACTCCGGTACCTCCATGCGTCTGCTGTCCGGCCTGCTCTCGGCGCAGTCGTTCGATACCACCCTGACCGGTGATGCGTCGCTGTCCAAGCGCCCGATGAACCGCGTGGCCAAGCCGCTGCGGGCCATGGGCGCAGTGATCGAAACCGGCCCAGAAGGCCGTCCACCGCTGACTATCCGTGGCGGCCAGCGCCTGACCGGGATGGACTACGAAATGCCGATGGCCAGTGCCCAGGTTAAATCCTGTCTGCTATTGGCGGGCCTCTACGCCGCCGGCCACACCTCGGTGACTGAGCCTGCGCCCACCCGTGACCACACCGAGCGCATGCTGCAAGGCTTTGGCTATCCCGTCAGCGTCGAAGGCAGCACTGCCACCGTTGAAGCCGGCCATAAACTGACGGCGACCCATATCGAAGTCCCGGCCGATATTTCCTCGGCAGCGTTCTTCTTGGTTGCTGGCAGCATCGCCCAAGACTCTGAATTGGTGTTGGAGCACGTTGGCATCAACCCAACCCGCACCGGCATCATCGACATTCTCCGGCTGATGGGCGGCGACATCACCCTGGAAAACCAGCGCGAAGTCGGCGGCGAGCCTGTGGCCGATATTCGTGTGCGCAGTGCCCAGCTCAAGGGCATCGATATCCCTGAGGATCTGGTGCCGCTGGCCATTGATGAATTCCCCGTGCTGTTCGTGGCCGCTTCGGTTGCTGAGGGTCGCACCGTGCTGCGCGGCGCCGAAGAGCTGCGGGTGAAGGAGTCGGACCGCATTCAGGTTATGGCTGACGGTCTGCTGGCCCTGGGCGCCAAGGTTGAGCCGACGCCAGACGGCATCATTATTGAGGGTGGCGCTCTGGGTGGTGGCGAAGTTTGGGCTCATGGCGATCACCGTATTGCCATGTCCTTCAGTATCGCCTCGCTGCGCGCTACTGCGCCGATCCGTATCCACGATTGCGCCAACGTTGCCACTTCCTTCCCCAACTTCTTGGCCTTGTCCGAGCAAGTGGGCATCCGCGTTGCGGTGGAGTCGCAAGCATGATCGTGCCACCGGTTATCACCATCGACGGGCCCAGCGGCTCGGGTAAGGGCACCATTGCCGGTTTGCTGGCTAAGCAACTGGGTTGGAACCTGCTCGACTCGGGCGCCTTGTATCGCCTGTTGGCCTTTGCGGCGGGCAATCATGGTGTGGATCTGACCAATGAAGAAGCGCTGAAATTATTGGCCGCCCATCTGGATGTGCAGTTCCTGCCAGCAGAAGGTGATCAAGGTCAGCGCATCATTCTGGAAGGCGATGAAGTCACCAGCTTGATCCGTAACGAGCAGATCGGCGCCGGTGCTTCGCAAGTCGCTTCGCTGTCAGCGGTACGCGACGCCTTGCTGCAACGTCAGCAGGCGTTCAAGGAAATGCCCGGGCTGATTGCAGATGGCCGTGACATGGGAACCGTGGTGTTTCCCGATGCGCCACTGAAGATTTTCCTCACCGCCAGTGCCGAGGAGAGGGCGCGCCGCCGTTACTTGCAGTTGAAGGCCAAGGGCGATGATGTTAATCTCGCGAGTCTTCTTGAAGAGATTCAGGCGCGCGATGAGCGCGATACCCAGCGTGCAGTAGCGCCGCTTAAGCCGGCTGCTGATGCAATAGTGTTGGATTCCACTGCAATCTCGATTGAACAAGTGCTAGCAACAATCCTCAGCGAGGTCGCTAACCGCGAGCTCGCTGGTTGAAAAGAGCCTCAGCTGCCTTAAGCTGATTAGCTCGCCGAGAGACCTACGAGAATCCAGTCATTGTCTCGTGCGTCTCTTTATATATGAACGTACCCACATTGTCTGGAATGTGGTTTGGGCGGATTCCCTGCCCTAAAATTACAGGAATTAAAATGAGCGAAAGCTTTGCTGAACTGTTTGAAGAAAGCCTACAGACCCTGAATCTTCAGGCAGGCTCGATCATCACTGCCATCATCGTCGACATCGATTACCAAGCTGGTTGGGTAACTGTTCACGCTGGTCTGAAGTCGGAAGGCCTCATCCCGCTGGAGCAGTTCCACAACGACGCTGGCGAGTTGACCATTAAGGTCGGTGACGAAGTTCACGTTGCTCTGGACGCGGTTGAAGACGGCTTTGGTGAAACCAAACTGTCCCGCGAAAAAGCCAAACGTGCCGAGTGCTGGATCGTTCTGGAAGCAGCTTTCGCCGCTGAGGAAGTGGTTACGGGCGTTATCAACGGTAAGGTTAAAGGCGGCTTCACTGTCGACGTTAACGGCATCCGTGCGTTCCTGCCAGGTTCCTTGGTTGATGTCCGTCCAGTGCGTGATACCACTCACCTGGAAGGCAAAGAGCTGGAATTCAAAGTCATCAAGCTGGACCAGAAGCGCAACAACGTTGTCGTTTCCCGCCGCAGCGTTCTGGAAGCCGAGAACAGCGCCGAGCGCGAAGCTCTGCTGGAATCCCTGCAGGAAGGTCAGCAAGTCAAAGGTATCGTCAAGAACCTCACCGACTACGGCGCGTTCGTGGATCTGGGTGGCGTCGACGGCCTGCTGCACATCACCGACATGGCTTGGAAGCGCATCAAGCATCCTTCCGAGATCGTCAACGTTGGTGACGAAATCGACGTTAAAATCCTCAAGTACGATCGCGAGCGCAATCGTGTTTCCCTGGGCCTCAAGCAACTGGGCGAAGACCCATGGGTTGCTATCAAGGCACGTTACCCAGAGAACACCCGCGTTACTGCACGCGTAACCAACCTGACCGACTACGGCTGCTTCGCAGAGCTGGAAGAAGGCGTGGAAGGTCTGGTGCACGTATCCGAAATGGATTGGACCAACAAAAACATCCACCCATCCAAAGTTGTCAACGTTGGCGACGAAGTGGAAGTTATGGTCCTGGATATCGACGAAGAGCGTCGTCGTATCTCCCTGGGTATCAAGCAGTGCAAAACTAACCCGTGGGAAGATTTCTCCGGTCAGTTCAACAAGGGCGACAAAATCTCCGGCACCATCAAGTCGATCACCGATTTCGGTATCTTCATTGGTCTGGATGGCGGCATCGACGGCCTTGTGCACCTGTCCGACATCTCCTGGAACGAAGTAGGCGAAGAAGCTGTACGCCGCTTCAAGAAAGGCGATGAGCTGGAAACTGTCATCCTGTCCGTAGATCCAGAGCGTGAGCGCATCTCCCTGGGTATCAAGCAACTGGAAGAAGATCCGTTCTCCGACTACGTTGCTGTTAACGACAAAGGCACTATCGTTCGCGGTACTGTTAAAGAAGTTGACGCCAAAGGCGCTGTAATCACCCTGGCTGATGGCATTGAAGCCACTCTGAAAGCCTCCGAAATCAGCCGTGACCGCGTTGAAGATGCGCGCAACGTCCTGAAAGAAGGCGAAGAAGTTGAAGCTAAGATCATCAGCGTTGACCGTAAGAGCCGCGTAATCAGCTTGTCGGTCAAGTCGAAAGACGTTGAAGACGAAAAAGAAGCAATCAAAGAAATGCGCAAGCAGGAAGTTGAAACTGCTGGTCCGACCACCATTGGTGATCTGATCCGTGCGCAGATGGAAAACCAGAACTAAGTTCTGCTTCTCCAGAAAGGGCGACTTCGGTCGCCCTTTTTTATGCCTAAAAATAGTTAAGGGACTGTTTGATAGGCTTTTCAAATCTGGTCAAGCATGCTAAAACCTTCTTACCTAGTGATCTAGCCGCTTGAAAAAGAAGGGAAAATCATGACCAAGTCGGAATTGATCGAGCGCATCGTTACCCATCAGGGGCAGCTCTCGTCCAAAGATGTCGAGTTGGCAATTAAGACCATGCTTGAGCAGATGTCGCAGGCTCTGTCGACCGGTGATCGGATTGAGATCCGTGGGTTTGGCAGTTTCTCACTCCA
Source organism: Pseudomonas sp. 5P_3.1_Bac2 (assembly GCF_025465995.1). Taxonomy (GTDB): domain Bacteria; phylum Pseudomonadota; class Gammaproteobacteria; order Pseudomonadales; family Pseudomonadaceae; genus Aquipseudomonas. Next base: position 200,358 of record NZ_JANLNY010000006.1, read on the forward strand.
CTACCGTGCGCCACGTGTTGGGCGTAACCCAAAAACTGGGGATTCGGTACGTTTGGATGGCAAATTTGTCCCTCACTTTAAACCTGGCAAGGAATTGCGTGATCGGGTTAATGAAGATGAATAGCCATTAGCCGTCGTTAGCTAGCCAGAATTTCTTAAGCCACGCCTAGTTCTGCTAAGCGTGGCTTTTGTTTGTCTGTCGATAAATATGCCGCTAAAAGTGCTGATTGGTAAGTTTCGACATAGTGATAAAAAAGTCCGACTAAAAGAGCAGAGCTCATTAGTAAGGGAAGGGAGCTGTTGAAGCTGCTGTCGCCGGTGGTTCGTAAGGTGAAGGCTAATGAGTCGGTTCGGCTGGCAATATCAGTAAATCCGCCTGGGAATTTTGTCACTGAGGCTCGTTATCTTGCCTAGCAGGGCCCACGCGGGTACGGATGGTTCTCCTAAGGATCTGAATTGCTCCCTGTTTCACAAGCGTATTACGCCGGTCTTTTCCCTTGTTGTTAATTTACTATGTTGCCGGATATAGGGCTTAGGTAGTCCCAGTATCACTGAATATAAGGAGTACTAAGCTTTGAGTCGTTGTGGTGTGCTGGTAACAGGTGCGTCTGGCTTTGTAGGCGGCAGCTTGCTGCGATATTTGTCTGCTCAAGGCGGATATCGATTACATGCTGCGCTGAGGAAGGAATGCCCTGATCTACCTGCTGATGTGCGCTGTCACCAAGTCGAGGGGTTAGCCCCTACGACCGACTGGTCCCAGGCATTGGCAGGGGTTGAGGTCGTCGTGCATAGCGCCGCTCGAGTGCATGTGATGCAGGAGCAGGAGCAAGATCCTCTTGCTGAATATCGTCTGGCCAACGTTGCCGGTACTGTGCAGCTGGCCCGGCAAGCGCTGGCTGCTGGGGTTAGACGTTTTATCTATATCAGCTCAGTGAAGGTCAATGGTGAGTTCACTGAGTCGGGGCGAGCCTTTACTGCTGAGGACACTCCGGCTCCGCAGGATCCTTATGGCGTCTCGAAATGGGAGGCGGAGCTTGCTTTGCGCGAGTTACTCAGCGGCAGCTCCATGGAGCTGGTGATAATCCGGCCTGTATTGATTTACGGCCCAGGGGTCAAAGCTAATTTTCTCAGCTTATTGCGCGTAGTCGAGCGTGGAGTGCCATTGCCGTTTGCGCGCGTGACGCAGCGGCGTAGCTTGGTGGGGATCGATAACTTACTGGATTTAATTAAGCTCTGCTTTGATCATCCGGCAGCGGTGGGTCAGATATTCTTAGCCAGTGATGGTCAGGATGTGTCGTTGCCTGAGCTGTTGCGTCATATTGCTCATGCAATGGATAAGCCCTGCCGGCTTCTACCTGTACCGCTTAGTTTTATGCGCGCAGGTGCCAAGATATTGGGCCGCGGAGCTATGGCACAGCGGTTGCTGTCCTCTCTGCAGGTGGATATCCGCAAGAACCAACAGATGCTGCAGTGGACAGCACCTGTCAGTCTCGAGCAGGGAGTTATTAAAACTGTGCAAGCCTATTTGGAAGCAAGTAAGTAATGAGTGTTTGGTGGTATTTGCCCTTGTTAGCCGGAGTTTCCTGTGTGCTGACCGCGCTACTGCGTCGTTATGCGATCGCTCGTAGCTTGCTGGATGTCCCCAACTTGCGCAGTTCTCACAGTGTCCCAACACCTAGGGGCGGCGGGGTGGCTATTGTGCTCAGCTTTATCGCCGCTACGACTGTGCTCTATCTACAGGGGCTCGTGGCGCTTGATCTGGCTGTCGCCATCCTCGGGGCTGGTGGTTTAACTGCCTTGGTCGGGTTCCTCGACGATCATGGTCATATCCAGGCACGTTGGCGCTTGCTTGCCCATTTTGTTGCGGCGCTATGGGGACTGTATTGGTTGGGCGGGATGCCGCAGCTTGAGTTATTAGGGGTGACCGTACAGCTTGGTTGGTTGGGACAACTGCTGGCGGTGCTTTATTTAGTGTGGATGCTTAACTTGTATAACTTTATGGATGGCATTGATGGAATCGCCGCCATTGAGGCCATAACTGTGTGTTTAAGCGCTGCATTGTTGTCATATTTGGCCGACATTAGTACTGTTTGGCTAGCGTTACTTTTAGCAGCCTGTGTGTTGGGCTTCTTGGTGTGGAACTTTCCCCCCGCGCGGATATTTATGGGCGACGCAGGTAGCGGTTTTCTAGGTGTTATCCTCGCGCTGTTGTCCTTGCAGGCCGCAACGCAATCCCCTGATTTACTCTGGGCTTGGTTGATCCTGCTTGGGGTGTTTATCGTTGATGCCACCTATACCTTATTGCGCCGCCTGCTGCGCGGGGATAAGGTCTATCAGGCACATCGTAGTCATGCTTATCAATATGCATCCCGTCTTTATCAGGGGCATTTACCTATCACGCTAGCTGTTGCCCTGATTAATTTGCTTTGGCTATTACCTGTGGCATTGATGGTTGTTTGCGGCGGTTTAGATGGCTTAATAGGCTTGATTTTGGCCTATATACCCTTGGTGTTAATGGCAATTAAGTATCGCGCCGGGCAGTTGGAAGTTTGCTCTTAAGTTTGGTGGAACAATGTTAAAGTCCAAGATGAAGACTTAGCGATTGTTAAGGTCGTCGCGAGCTAGAATATCTAGGTGCAAGAGGCGTGGAGGCATAAGTTATGGATAGGGTCAGGACCTTTTTGCTGGGGTTACCGCGACGTCAAAAGCGCCTGTTACAGGTTGCGACCGACGTGGTCTTGGTATGGGTAGCACTGTGGCTGGCCTTTATCGTGCGTTTGGGTATTGAGGATATGGATAATCCTGTACGCGATCATCTCTGGTTATTTATCTCAGCACCACTGGTCGCTATTCCCCTGTTTATTCGTTTTGGTATGTACCGCGCAGTGATGCGCTATTTTGGCAATGATGCGCTAGTAGCGATCATCAAAGCGGTCAGCCTGTCTTCCCTGATTCTTGCCCTAGTGGTGTACTGGTACAGCAATCACCAGGCGGTGGTGCCGCGTTCGGTGATCTTTAACTACTGGTGGTTGAGCCTTGTGATTTTGGGCGGTTTGCGCCTAATCATGCGGCAGTACTTTATGGGCGACTGGTTTACTGCGGCGCAACATGTGCCCTTCACCAGTCGCGACGATGGTCTGACCCGTGTGGCCATTTATGGCGCTGGCGTGGCGGGTAACCAGCTGGTAGCGGCACTGCGTATGGGCCGCTCCATGCGCCCAGTAGCCTTTATCGATGATGATCCCAGCATTACCAATCGCTCCATTTCCGGCTTGCAGGTGTACAAACCTAAGCATATTGAGGAAATGATCCGCGCGACCGGGGCCAAAGAACTATTGCTGGCCTTGCCGTCCCTCAGTCGTTCCCGCCGCCGCGAAATCCTCAATCACTTGGAAGGTTTCCCCCTGCATATTCGCAGCGTGCCGAACTTTACTGATCTGGCGAGCGGCAAGGTGCGGGTTGACGATATCCAGGAAATCGACATTGCTGACCTGTTGGGGCGCGATCCAGTGCCTGCCCGTGGTGATCTGCTGGAGCGTTGCATCACTGGCAAGGTGGTGATGGTCACCGGGGCCGGTGGCTCGATTGGCTCCGAGCTGTCGCGGCAGATCTTTGCCTTGGAGCCTGTCACCCTCATCCTGTTTGAGCACAGCGAATTCAATCTCTACAGCATTTACTCTGAGCTAGAGTCGATTGCTAAACGCTGCGGCAGTGCTGTGCACCTGCTGCCTATCCTCGGTTCAATTCGCAGTGCCAATAAGCTTGTGGATGTGATGCAGAGCTGGAAAGTGGATACGGTGTATCACGCGGCTGCCTACAAGCAGGTGCCTATGGTTGAGCACAACATTGCCGAGGGCGTGCTAAACAACGTTATCGGTACGCTCAATACGGCGCAGGCGGCGGTGCAATGCGGGGTCAGCAACTTTGTGCTGATCTCCACCGATAAAGCGGTACGCCCAACCAATGTGATGGGCAGTACCAAGCGCTTAGCCGAGTTAATTCTGCAAGGCCTGAGCAATGAAATTGCACCGGTCATGTTTGGCGATAAAGCCAACGTATCCCGGGTCAATAAAACCCGCTTTACCATGGTGCGCTTTGGCAATGTGCTGGGCTCTTCGGGTTCGGTGATCCCGCTGTTCCATAAGCAGATCAAATCTGGCGGGCCGCTCACTGTGACCCACCCAGAGATCACCCGTTACTTTATGACCATCCCGGAGGCGGCCCAACTGGTGATTCAGGCTGGGTCCATGGGGCAGGGTGGTGATGTGTTTGTGTTGGACATGGGCGAGCCAGTCAAAATTGTTAAGTTAGCGGAGAAGATGATTCATCTTTCCGGCTTGAGCATCTGCTCGGCAAAAAATCCGCAAGGTGATATCGCCATTGAGTTCACCGGCTTACGTCCAGGCGAGAAACTCTACGAAGAGCTGCTGATAGGTGAGAGTGTATGTCCTACTGAGCACCCCATGATTCGCCGCGCCAATGAGGAGTGTGTGTCGTGGGAGGAGTTTAAGGCGCATCTCTCGGTCCTGTTGGATGCGGTTGAAGCGGACGACTATGAGCGGGTACGGGGCCTGCTGCGCGAGACAGTGTGCGGCTATATACCGGAAGGCGAGATCGTTGACTGGGTACATCTCAATAAGCGTACTTAGCTAGCAGAAGAGCCTCGTCCTAGAGGCTCTGCTGAATTTTTGATGAATTTACCTTGGACTATTTGACAAGTGGGTGGGGCCAGCTAGTTTCTGGGGCGTGAGTAGGTGCTCACGTACTTAAACCAGCGAAAGGATTCCGTTTATGACTCGCATCAAACTGTCCGCCTTGTTATTTGTTCTGTTTTGCACCATTCCCCCCGCGGCGATTGCCGCTGAAGCTAAAACCCCTCCAGCTCCAGCTCCAGCTCCAGCTCCAGCTCCAGCTCAGGCTCAGGCGCCTGCTACCCCAGGCAAAGTTAATCTCAATACGGCCGATGCGGCGACCTTGCAGCGCGAGTTATCCGGCATAGGTGCAGTCAAGGCTCAGGCGATCATCAGTTATCGCGAGGAGCACGGTAAGTTCGCCTCGCCCGATGAGTTACTGGAGGTGAAAGGGATTGGCGCCGCGATCTTGGACCGTAACCGCGACAAACTCAGTGCCAACTAGACGAGGTCTTAGTGATTAAGGTCGGGATTTCCGGCCTTAATTTTTCAGGGTTGTCTGACGCATGCAGAGGCGGCCTACTTCCTAAATCCAGGCCAACCTCAGCCCAGCCCTCAGCGCAAGTTTGCCTAGCCTATTCAGCGCATTAATGGTGCGTGGGCTGCTGCAGCGCCTTAGTTACACTCAGGGCACATTCACTGCACATCAAGGCAGCCTCTATGCATAACCGTATGATGATTACTGGCGCAGGTTCAGGCTTGGGGCGTGAAATCGCCTTGCGTTGGGCCCGGGAAGGCTGGCAGTTGGCCTTGGCCGATGTCAATGAAGCGGGTTTGCAAGAAACCCTGAAACTCGTTCGTGAGGCTGGTGGCGATGGTTTTACCCAGCGCTGCGATGTGCGCGACTACAGCCAGTTAACGGCCTTGGCCCAAGCTTGCGAAGAGAAGTTTGCGGGTATTGATGTCATCGTCAATAACGCTGGCGTCGCCTCGGGCGGCTTCTTCGGTGAGCTGTCACTGGAAGATTGGGACTGGCAGATTTCCATCAACCTGATGGGGGTGGTGAAGGGCTGTAAGGCGTTTCTACCCCTGTTGCTCAAGAGCCAAGGGCGCATCGTCAATATCGCTTCCATGGCCGCCTTGATGCAGGGCCCGGCCATGAGCAATTACAACGTGGCTAAGGCCGGCGTGGTGGCGTTGTCGGAAAGCCTGTTGATTGAGCTCAAGCTGAATAAGGTTGCGGTACACGTGGTCTGCCCCTCGTTTTTCCAAACCAACCTGCTGGATTCATTCCATGGCCCAACCCCTGAGATGAAAGCCCAGGTAGGTAAGTTGTTGGAAAGCTCACCGATTACAGCGGCAGATATTGCCGATTACATTCACAGTGAGATCGCCAAGGGCAGCTTTATGATTCTGCCCCACGAGCAGGGCCGAGTAGCCTGGGCCATCAAGCAGCAAAATCCGCAGCTGTTGTATGACGAGATGACAGCCATGGCCGACAAAATGCGTGCCCCGCGCACGAAGTAAGCCACCTAGCCGGTTGACCCGTGCCGGATAAAACCGGTAGTTGCCTTGTTTGCCCGGCAGTGAGGGGGTAGGGTGCACGGGCTGGCGGTGGTCACCGCGTTATGAATGGATGTTTTGTGAAGCCTTTACCCCGGGCCTTATTGCTATTGGCCCTGATCTTGGCCGCGATTAATTTGCGGCCAGGCATTACCTCCCTTGCCCCCCTCATTGAACGTATCGCTGCTGAGTTAGGCTTAAGTCGTGGTTTGGTTAGCATGACCACTGCACTGCCGGTGCTGTGTATGGGGTTGCTGGCTCCGTTCGCGCCGCGATTGGCGCTGCGTTTAGGACTTGAGCGCAGTATTGCCCTGTGTCTGAGCCTGATCGCGGGGGCCTTGCTGTTACGTGCGCTGGGGCCGCACACCGGGCTGCTGATCGGCAGTGCTGGGCTTTTGGGCGCCGGGATCGCTGTGGCTGGCCCGCTGCTGTCGGGCTTTATCAAACGCCACTTTGCAGGCCGCATGGGCAACGTGGCGGCGTGGTACTCATTGTGTATGGCTGTTGGCGGTGCCAGCGGAGTGGTGCTGACTATTCCGGCCATGCACTGGCTGGCGGATGATTGGAACTTAGGCCTGGCGTTTTGGGCATTGCCGGCGCTGCTGGCGTTGCTGTTGTGGTGGTGGATTCCCAGCCACAGCGAAAGCCAAAGTACTGAAGCGCAAATGGGCTTGCCTTGGCGTGAGCCTCGGGCTTGGCTGTTGAGCGCCTTCTTTGCCTTGCAGGCTGGGTTGTTTTACACCTTGGCGACTTGGGCTGTGGCGCGCTATCACGAGGCTGGCCTGAGCTTGTTACATAGCAACAGCCTGTTCAGTCTGACCATGTTAATGGGCCTGCCCAGCTCTTTTGTGATGCCGTGGTTGGGCCAGCGCTTTGGCAATCGCTACGCCATGATGATGGGCTGTGGCCTGCTGGCTTCGCTGTGCTTGGCAATGATCACCTTTGCCCCCAAGGTCGTGCCTGAGCTCTGGGCGGTGGGCATCGGCTTTGCCTTAAGCGGCTCGTTCTCCCTCGCCTTATTGCTGCCTTTGGCGGAAGCCGGTTCGCCGCTGGCCGTGAGCCGTTGGACGGCGATGATGCTCTGCTGCGGCTATTGCACGGCCTGCGTGACGCCGGTTTTAACCGGACTGCTGCGCGATCTTTCCGGTAACTATCAAGTGCCCTTTGTCCTGTTGACCAGTCTGGCGCTACTGATGACGGTGCTGGCGTGGTACCTGCAACCGAAAGTGCGGCGCTCGTCCCGTTAACGCGGGGCAGTTGGCGGCAATGGTTCCCTCGCTTGCTGGCACTGTGATAGAAGGCAGCCTGAATCTACTGGAGTGCTGGTGTGGAGTCTGAGTCCATCGTTTACGGCTGCATTCGTGACTGGCCTGGCGCTGAGCCGGGGCAAACCCGCTTGCGCCGCGTGCACAATCAGCAGGTGTTGGCTTCTCTGGCCCCGCTTGAGGCATGGAGCCTGCTCGGCGCGCAGATGTTCGCGCGCACTGAGCTGGCAGCCGACGCCGTGCAGCAGACCCAAGTGATTCACTTCGCCGCCAGCTATGCCACGGTCGAATATGAATGGGCTCTATGGATTAAAGAGTTCGAAGCCCTGCTCAAGCGTTTGTACTGGAGCAGCGCGGTGGTCCACCTGGAGACCGAACTCAATGGCACCCATACCTTTCGTTGGGAGTCCGATAACGGCGGGCACAGCCCGCAAGAAGGCGAGCTGCGCGTGCGCTGTGCATGGGAGCGCGAGGGCGGGGTACGGGCTTAGTCTTCGGCTTCCAACGCTTGCAGGGCGTCGAGCCATTCCTTGGGCACTTCTTGCTTGAGCGCCAACTGACATTGTTGGCTTTCCGGATCAAATACGATCACTGCCTGACCCTTGCTTAAGGCCAAGCGCACCCGTTCAACCCGGGTGGTCAGCGGCGTTTCATCGCCATTGTCGGTGCCGTCGCGGGTGACAAAATCTTCGATCAGGCGTTGCAGGGTGTCGGCTTCAAGCAGGTGGTAGGGAATTAACACGGGGTTCTCCAGCGCACGGGCGATGGCCAGCGTCGCGCGGTTAAGCGGATCTAAGTAGAAGGTGCCGGCAGGTAAGCATCTAGGGTGCGATAGAGCTTGTCACTATCCAGGGGCTTGCCGAGAAAATCATTCATCCCGGATTCGCGGCTATGTTGCCGGTGCTCATCGAGGATATGCGCGGTGAGGGCAATAATCGGCACCGCCGGTAAGTTGAGTTGTTGTTCATAGCGGCGAATCTGCCGGGTGGCTTCGAAGCCGTCCATCTTCGGCATTTCACAGTCCATGAGGATCAACTGAGTAGCGCTGGGGTCACGCTGATATTCATACAGAGCGGCAAGGCCGTTGCTGACCAGCCGCACACTGTATCCCCGCTTCTTCAGCAAGCCTTGCACCACCAGTTGATTGACCGAGTTGTCCTCGGCCACCAAGATGCTCGGCGCCTCGTGGCTGGCTATGCGCTTCAAGCTGGGTACGCTCACCGTACTCGGCACCGTCTCGGCATAGAGTTGATTTAAGGCGCTGCGCAGAGCATTGATCGCCAGCGGTTGGGAGAGTGCCAGCAACTGTAATTGCTCGGCGTCGGGCAGGTGGTGCGACTGCTCCGGCGAACACAGCAGCAGTACCCGTTGATCGGGCTGTAGCAGCGGACGCACACTGTCCAGCCAACTGCCGATGGTGCCCGGCCATGGCGCCATCAGGACCAGCAGTGGCGGGATGGCAAACTCTTCGAGGTAACTGCGCAGTGCATCCGGGTTTTGGCAGCGTTCGGTGCGCATGCCCCAGCGCCCCAGCAAGCGGCTGAGTGCATCCAAACCCAGACCATCGAGGGAGCTGAGCAGAGCGGTGCGGCCTTTGAGCAGCTCGTACAGGGCATCACTGCTGCCCGCCTGGATGGCATTGGGCACGCTGAAAACAAAACGGCTGCCTTGATTGGGGGTGCTCTGCACCTCGATGCGGCCGCCCATCATTTCCACCAGCTCTTTGCTGATCGCCAAGCCCAAGCCGCTGCCACCATAGCGGCGGGTGGTGCTGGAGTCGCCTTGGGCGAATGATTCAAAGAGTTTATCTAGGGCTTGGTCGTTAATCCCAATGCCACTGTCGCTCACCGCGAAGACCAAGTGCAGCTGACCTTCGGCATCACTGCGGCGGCTCACGTTAAGTGCTACATGGCCCACGGCGGTGAACTTGAGGGCGTTGCTGAGCAAATTCAGCAGCACTTGTTTGAGGCGGGTAGGGTCGCCGTGGACATAACGGGGGATACCGCTTTCCAGGCTGATATACAGCGCCAGGTGCTTATCCAAGGCTTGTGCGGTAAACAGGCTAAAGGTCTCGGAAATCAACTCTTCCAAGTCGAATTCGATGTGTTCCAGGCTCATCTTGCCGGACTCGATGCGCGCGTAATCGAGGATGTCATTAATCACTTTAATCAGCGAGCCGCCAGAGCTGGCAATGGTGTCGACGTAGAAACGCTGGCTGTGATTGAGCGGGGTTTCTTTAAGCAGTTGCAGCATGCCTAGCACGCCGTTGAGCGGCGTGCGGATCTCGTGGCTCATCTTGGCCAGGAAGCGGCTTTTCGCTTGGCTGTCACTGGCCGCCAGCTCGGCAGCTTGGCGCGACTGGAAGCCTTCTTCTTTGAGCGAGTTGATGCGGTCGGCCAAGCCAATCGACAGGGTGATCAACTCCACGATGACGCCGATTCTTACCACCGTGTCGTTGTACGGGCCCAGGGTCTCGATGCCCAGCGAACCGGCGGTGGCTTGGAAGAACGCACAGAGCAATACCGCCCAAGCCACGCTGTAGTACGAGCCATAGCGTAAGCCGCAGCGCCAGACGTAAAGACCACAGATAATCAAACTCAGTGACACCACCGAGACGGTGAGGCTGGCCAGGATGCTCCAATGGGTATAGCTAATCAGCGGCAGGCAGAACAAGCCGATGGCGCTTAGAAGCATCAAGAGGCGTAGACAAGCATCGGCGCGGGGGAAGTTTTGCTGGGTATGCAGAAAGTGCCGGCTGAACTGGATGGCACTTAGGCACAGTAAGTACATCAGGGCATGGGTGCTAAGGGCTTCCAGCAGCACTTGGTTAGGCAGCAGTTTGAACAGTAAACCGTCATAGCTGAGCCCCATGAGCATGGCGCTGAAGTTGTAAACCAAGTACCAAAAGTAGGCGGACTCGCGCAGTGACAGGTAGAGAAACAGGTTGTAGCAGAACATCGCAAACAGCACGCCGTAGAACGCGCCGTGAAATACGTTGAGGTTTTCATGGACGGCGGCACCGGCCAGGTAAGTGCTGAAGTACAGCGGCACAAACAAGGTACTGGTGGTTTGCACGCGGATCAGCACCGCGGTGTCGCCCGGCGGTACCTGCAACGGGAACCAGAAGTTACGCACCTGCACCGGGCGCTGGGCGAAGTGGTAACGATCGCCGCTTTCTTGCATCTGCCAAAGCCCTTGCGGGTTTTGCACAAAAACTTGCAGATGGTCGAGCAGGGGGTAGTTGACTTCCAAATAACCGGCTAGGCCCTGCGGCTGCAGGTTGTTCAAATTAACCTTAAGCCACCATACCGAATCGTTTTTACCCAAGTTGGTGTGCGCGCCTTGCACGCGCGTGAAACGAGAGTCGGCCATGGCACTGACTTGCTCAACGCTGAGGCTGCCGCTTGGGTCTTCTACATAGGCGGTGTAGGGTCCCAGCGACAAGCGTAGCTCGGGGCTATTGAGGGGCGCGGGGAGCATCGCTGATGCGGAGCCGCACAACCAATAAAGCACTAGAGTTAGCCAGATTCGGGACATGCGCGATCTCATTCAAGAAGGGCAGCGGGTAAAGGCAATGTGGCTGTATAGCCATTTGCCCGGAACAGCTATGGCCAGCAATACTCCTAGATTAGATCGCAATAGCTCAGGGCGTGGCCGCACTCAATCTGGCGACCACGGCTGGCTGAGGGTTAACGTTGGGTGCCTGCTTTGGGCTGGCGGTAGAGGTCGAGTAACACTTGGTCGAGAATCGACGAAGCACCCCATGGCCGTGGATCGTTGAGGATCGCTACCACTGCCCAGCTATTACCGTTGCTGTCACGGCTGAAACCGGCGATGGCGCGCACGTTATTCAGGGTGCCGGTTTTGATCCGCGCCTGGCCGGCCAGCGGGGTATTGCGCAAGCGTTTACGCATGGTGCCGTCGGTGCCGACGATTGGCAGCGAACTCATAAACTCGGCGGCATAGGGGCTACGCCAGGCGGCCTGGAGTAATGCGGCCATTTCCCGGGCATTGACCCGCTCATCACGGGACAGCCCCGAGCCATTCTCCATGACCAAATGCGGGGCGGTGATGCCCTTACCTGCCAGCCAAGCGCGAATCGCGCGTTGTGCCGCTTTGCTGTCATCGGCATCGGCGCTGGTGCGGAACTTGGCGCCAATGCTGAGGAACAGCTGGCGGGCCATGGTGTTGTTACTGTACTTGTTGATGTCGCGGATGATTTCCGCCAAGTCTGGCGAATAAGCGCGTGCCAGTAGGCGGGCCTTATCCGGCACGGCGCCCGAGCGGTCGTGGCCGCGGATGCTGCCGCCGAGTTCTTTCCAGATTGCGCGAATCGCGCCTGCGGCATAGCTAGGATGGTCCAGCAGCGACAGATAGGTTTGCGAGCTGCAGCCTTCGGCCAATTGCCCGGTCACTACAACGGTGGTGCCATTGGCGTCGGTCCCCGGGCTGTAGCGCACATCAGGCCAGCCTGGGCACTGTGCAGCCGGCAGCGCTTTGACGCGGTTTTCTATGCGGATCGCCTCAATCGGTGGCTCAGTGGCGATGATGACTTTGCCGCCTTCGTTGCGGGCGATAAAGCGCAGGGCTTTGAGGTTGACCAGCAGCGAATCAGGGGTTACCAGAAATGGCTTATAGGCATCGCCGCCATCATCGTTAAAGCTGGGTAGCGCTGGTGGGTTGAAGTAGTTGCGGTCCAACACCAAGTCGCCGGTGATTTGCTGCACACCGTTGGCGCGCAGGTCACGCAGCAACAGCCAGAGTTTTTCCATATTGAGTTTCGGGTCACCGCCACCTTTGAGGAACAAGTTGCCATTGAGCACGCCATTGTTCAGTTGGCCATCGGTGTAAAACTCGGTTTTCCATTGGTAAGTCGGGCCCAGCAGCTCCAGCGCCGCATAGGTGGTGACCAGCTTCATGGTCGAGGCTGGGTTAACCGAAACATCGGAGTTATAGAAGGTGCTGCTGCCCGGCCCGTTGAGCGGGATGGTCACCACGGACAGCGACTGACTGTTGATTTTGTTGGTTTTGAGTGCCTGCTGCACTTTGTTGGAGAGAGCCGGTGCGGCGGCCAGAGGTAAACAAACAGGCAGAAGCAGGGTAACGATGGCCAACTGGCGTAACGATTTGATCATGGGCAAATACCCTGCGCTGAGATGAAAAGGTAAACGTGCATGGGCTGCATTCCTTGCAACGAGTGAATAGCCTCGGATTATGCCCCAATCAGGCCCTTGGCGCAGGCTTGTTACACCGTGTTTCCATGGCCTTTCAGCGCTTGCCGAAGATCGCGGGAAATTTTCTAAACGGGCATGTAGGGCGCGAAACTGCTAGAGTACGGCGCGTAATTACTTTTGAGGATTGTTTCTATGGCTACTAACCGTTCCCGCCGTCTGCGCAAAAAACTCTGCGTGGATGAATTCCAGGAACTGGGTTTTGAGCTGAACCTGAACTTCAAACAAGACCTGTCCGATGAAGCTATCGATAGCTTCCTTGAGCAGTTCCTGCGTGAAGCGATGGAAGCCAACGGCCTGGGTTATGTGGGCGGCGATGACTTCGGTCTGGTGTGCCTGGCTAAACGTGGCTCGGTCAGCGAAGAGCAGCGCACTGCTGTTGACGCTTGGCTCAAAGGCCGTAGCGAGCTGGCTGACTACACCGCTAGCCCGCTGATCGACGTGTGGTACCCGGAAAACGCGGTTAACCCAGCGTGATCCCAGCAAGCGAGGCGCTCTGCAGCGTCTCGCTTGCCACCCTTGCGCGCTATACCGGCAGGGCTTCAGTTAAACCTGCCAGCGCCAATATCCCCCGCTCATCGACCTGATCAATCTGTTCGTGACGTAGAAACTGCTCCGCATAGCGGCGGTACACCTGTGCCTGGATAAACAGGCCGAACAGCTCGGGGTCGATATGTCCGCTCAGACACATCCCGGCCATGATGATTAGCGCGTCGGAGAGCATCTTGCCCTTTTTGTACGGGCGATCGACTGCGGTCAGGGCTTCAAAGATATCCGCCACGGCCATGATGCGCGCCGGCAAACTCATCTCATGACGCTTAAGGCGTTTGGGATAACCCGTGCCATCCATTTTTTCGTGGTGCCCCCCCGCAATCTCCGCCACTTTGCTCAAGTGCGCAGGGAAGGGCAGGTGGCTAAGCATGCGGATGGTCTGCACCATGTGTCCGTTGATGATGTAACGCTCTTCGGCGGTGAGCGTGCCGCGGCCGATGCTGAGGTTGTACAGCTCGCCACGGTTGTATTTGTACTGCGGCACCTCGAGTTGGAAGCCCCAGGGGTTGTCGGCTGGAATGCACTCACTGGGCGGGCGCTCGATCAGGTGGATGGCTTTGTCGCTGAGCAAGTTTTCTCGGGTTGGCAGTGTCGGGGCCGGGCTGCGTGCATGGCGCAGTTGCTCTTCCCAAGACACCCCAAGGCGATCATCTAGGGTGCGCAGCCAACTGCGTGTAGCGATCTGCCGCAGACGTTGCAGGTCGGCCTCCAGCATCAACTCCGCGCCCTTGTTACAGCGGGCGACGAAGGCGAAGTCATCATCCAGGCTGGCCAACAGCTGATCGCGTGCCTGGGCCAAACTCTCGGCCTCGCCACCGTTGGCCACGCTTTGCCAATAGCTGATCCAGGCATCGCGCTTGAGCACTTCGAAACGCATGCGGATCTCATGGATGCGATCGTAGAGAGTCTCCAGTTTGGTGGCCTTGTCCACCACATACTCCGGCACCGTGACCTTGCCGCAGTCGTGCAGCCAGGCGGCGATGTGCAGCGCTTCCCAATCCTCTTCGTTGGGCTGGTAATCCTTAAACGCCGGCTCGTTGCTGTCGGCGGCGGCCTTGGCCAGCATAAAGGTGATTTCCGGCACGCGTTGACAGTGCCCGCCGGTATAGGGACTTTTGGCGTCGATGGCGCCGGCAATCAGTTGGATGAAGGAGTCGAGCAGCTTCTTTTGCTGATCCAACAGGCGCTGGCTTTCAATGCACAGCGCGGCCACCCCGGACACTGCCTCGATATAGGCAATGCGCTCCGGGCGTAGCATGGCTAGCTCATCACCGTCCGCGCTTTGACGCTGTATAAACAGCAGCACGCCCAAGGTATGGCCTTGGCGGTTGTGCAGGCCGGTACTGACCACATGTACCCGAGGGCTGTCTAAGGCCTGCAGCAACCCTTGGAAGCCTTGGGCTTCACTAACATTCAAGGTCAGCGTGGTGCTTTTGCCGCCATTGGCGACCTGTGCCAACCAACCGGGCAGCTTGCGGTCATGCATGGCGAAGCTGGGGATTTGCTGCTGCTCCAGGCTGTGTTGCTGATGGTCGATAAACAGCCCGTGGGGTTCCAGCCGGCCCGTGCTGGCGTCGCGCAAATACAGGAGACCGGCGCAGGCTTCGCTAAGCTCGACGGTCTCGCGCAATACGCGCTTAAGCAGTGGGTCGAAGCGCGTCTCGGCGGAGAGTCCGGCGGTGATGTCGTGGAAGCTGGCGATGGTGTCTTTCATATGCTTCATGGCCACCGCCAGTTGGTCGACTTCCTTGACCATGCTGCGGCCACTGGCCGGGTGTTTGAAATCAAAGCGGCGAATCGCTTCAGCCTCGCCAACCAGCATGCGCAAGGGTTTAACCAGCAGATTGGCCAGCCACCAAGCCAGCGGAATACACAGCAACAAAATGACTAAAGTCAGCGCCGCCATTTGCCAGCGAATGCGATAGGCATCGGCCAGCAGTTCGTGCTCCGGAGCCATTAGCAGCAGGCGCAGGCCTTGAGGGCCGCCTTCGCGCAGTTGGCTAAAGGAAATTTGCCAGCGCTGCTCATCGATGATCACGCTGCCTTGTTGATCGTCCTGTAAGTCCAGCTGGAGAAACTTGGCCAGCACCGGACTTAGATTCTCGACCTGGGCCAGTTGCAGTTGCTCGCCCGGCACTACCAAGCGGGAGCTGTCCGGATAAGCCACGGCGCTGCCGTCGGGGCTGTACAGCACCGCTTCGGAGGAAGGGGGCAGGTCATTGTTGGCCAGGGTCGCCGATAAGTCGGCCAGGGTCAGGTCGGCGCCGAGCACCGTGCCATCCCGGCTTTTACGGGCGAGAGTGGTGCCGATTTCGCGGGTCGAGAAAAAACTATAGGGCGTAGTGGTGAAGTGGCCTTCACTGGCCAAGGCGCTGCTGTACCAAGGACGCGTGCGTGGGTCGTAGCTCTCTTTAAGATTTTGCCGGCGGCTAATCGGCTGCAGGTTTTCATCGATAAACAGGTATTCCGAATCGCTGCGCTGCTGGCTGTAGCGATCGATGCTCCACACCTGATACGCAGCATTGGGCGGCGCCACGAAGATCTCGCGCAGCATGTCGCTGCGTATTGGCCGCACCATAAAAAAACTGCCGTCGGCATAACCGATATAGATCGAGGCCAGTTTGGGATTGTCGCGCAGGGCTTGGGTGAAGGTCGGCAGCAAGCCCATCCGCGCATGGCGGTCTTGCCCTGTAAGCTGCTCGTTACGCACCAGCAAATTGAGCATCAGGCGAATGGGTTGGTAAGTGTGCTGCAGGTCGCTCTCGACCTTTTCGCGCATTTGCTTAAACAGCTGCTCGCTGCTGCTGAGGATGATCTTGCTGGTCTGCTGGTAGTTAAACAGCCCCAGCACAGTACCGCAGAGGAGTAACAGTAAGGTGAATAACACACTGATGTGAATATGCAGGGCAAAGCGGCGGCTGTTGAGCCAGGGCTTAGGGTGCATGTGGGGCGCCTTGATCACTGATAAGTCAGTTCAAAGCATAGTCAGGCTTGTTGGCTTTGCTCGAGTAAAACCCTAGGTTTTAGTACAAAAGTTCAACTAATTTTCCGACCCGTCACTCGGTGGAGGGCAACTGACGGCTCAGGCGGTGTTGCAACCAGCGCTGGAGGCCATGTATTAGCAGGGCCACGGCAAGGGCCACCGCCACCCCGGTGAGGCTGTTGAGCAGGCGCACTTCCGGTACGTGCCAATCCAAGGCCAGGCATTCGGCGAGGAGCACTGAGCAGAGAATGCTTTGCAGCATAAACAAGCCGTAGTGATTGGCCTGCCAGGCGCGGCTGAGAATAATCAGCGGCAACAGGAGGCTGACCATCAGTGTCGGGCTTTGCAGGCTGTGCCCGAGCAAGATCAGCAACACCGCCACACTGAGGCTGCCGAGAATGGCCAGCAGCGCACGTTGCAGGCTGCTGTAGAAGCCGACCTGGAGGGTCGCCAAGACGGTCAGGGTCAGCCAGTAACCACGGTCGACGTTGGTCAAATTGACCACCAGAGCACACAACCCCAAAGCCAAGGTGCAGGACAGCGCATGCAAGCGCCACTGGGTTTGCGGCAGGCTTTGGCTATGGCGCATCAGTACCTTGATGATGCTGATAAAGCGCGGCATATACGGCCACATACGCAGCCCGTGCAGCCCTCGCAAACCAAAAGCCAGGAGCATCACCCAGAGACCGCCGAGGATAAATAACACGGCCACGGCATTGGGATTATGCAGCGAGCTGAGGCCCAATTGGCTTTGCCCCAGGCTCAAGCAGATCACCAGGCTGACGGCGAACTTGCCGGTTTCTTTGCCGAAGCGTTGCAGCCAAGCCAATAACAAACCAAAGGCGGCGAACAGGATAAAACTGCTTTGGTAGTGCTCGCCGGCCCAGAACCCCAAGCCCGTGCTGCACGCGCCTAAGATGCACAGCATGAGCATGCGCAACATGCCTAGGCGGTGCATGGGATTAGCCTGCGCGGCATGGAAAGCGCCTAAGGAGGCCCAGAAAAAGCCCGGGTGGCCGCTAAATAAACCCAACAACAGGGGCAGGGCGCAGCCGAAACCTGCGATCAGCGCCGAGCCCCAAGCAGCTGGGCCCGCATGCCAAATAAAGGAGGGTGAGGGCTTCTTCATGAACTTATACCGGGCTGGAGCGCCCCGTCATTTCGCGGGCCATCTCTGTAGCGTAGCTGTCGGTCATGCCGGCGATAAAATCGATCATGCGTAAAAACGCCGGGTATAACTCGGTGCCGGGACGCGGTGCATTATTGCCCAGCAGATCGAGAATGCGCCGGTTTTTAAACGACAACGGGCCGCCTTCAAACTGCTCCAGAGCGGCTCCGCAAAAGGCGTTAAGGAGGATTTCCAAGGTGGTGTAAGCACCAATTTCATGCAGGGTTTTGCGTTTGTCCTGAAAGATTTTCTGCCGTGCCATGTCCTTGGCGCCGAGCACGCAGCGCTTGGCGGTGGCGTGCATGTGTTCGACCAGATCGCCCTGTAATTGGCCGGCCAGCAAGGTGTCATGCTGCTCAACGAAGGCTTGTGCGGCCGCATTGGTCAGGTGCTCGATGGCTTTGCCGCGCAGAATTGCCAGCTTGCGCCGCTTGGAGTCGCTGGCGCCGAGCTGGCGGTAGGTTTCCGGCAGATCATCGCCAACCAGATCAAGCAGCAGCGCTTCCACTTCGCTGTATTCCAGCAGCTCCATTTCCAAGCCATCTTCCAGATCGATCAGGCCGTAACAAATATCGTCGGCCGCCTCCATCAGATACACCAAGGGATGTCGTGCCCAGCGCTGCTCATCGAGCTGCGGCAAACCGAGCTTATTGGCGATTTGCTCAAGCAACGGCAGCTCGCTCTGATAGCAGCCGAACTTGTGCTTTTTGTAGCCCAGGGCTTCGGCATGGCGTGCCGTCCAGGGGTATTTCAGGTAGCTGCCGAGGGTGGCATAGGTGAGGCGGGTGCCGCCATCGAACTGGTGGTATTCCAGTTGAGTCAGCACGCGAAAGCCTTGGGCGTTGCCCTCAAAACTTAAGAAGTCGCCCCGTTGTGCCGGGCTCATGGCGTCCAGCCAACCGCGTCCAGCGGCCTGCTGAAACCAATGGCGGATGGCGTCTTCACCGCTATGGCCAAAGGGTGGGTTGCCGATGTCGTGGGCCAGGCAGGCGGATTGCACGAGCACGCCGAGATCGCTCGGTGCGCACCAATCCGGCAGGCGTTCACGGATCATTTCACCGACGCGCATGCCCAGCGAGCGGCCGACACAGCCGACCTCCAACGAGTGAGTCAGACGGGTATGGATATGGTCGTTGCTGGAAACCGGATGCACCTGGGTCTTGCGTCCGAGGCGGCGAAAGGCGCCGGAGAAGATGATGCGATCATGGTCTTTATGGAAGGGGGTACGCCCGAGTTCGGTAGCGCTGTGGGTAGGTTTTCCAAGACGTTCACGGTTAAGCAGGCTGTGCCAATCCAAAGCAGGTCCTCGCCGATAGGGCAGATGGACCTTAGCTTCGGTGTTATGGGCGGCGGTTGCAAGTCTATAGGTCGGCTGCCGCCTGCTCAGAACGCCGCGGCGTCGATGTCGATCAACAGCAGGCGATTGCCGTTATCGATAAATTGCCCGGCGGTTAAGCAGTACTGGTTAGTGGTGGCATCGCGGTAGGTGCTGGACAGAACCAGACCGTGGGCATCCCAACCTTCGGCCAGCACTTGATAAAAGTACGGGCGCCATGACCAGTTGTGGCCGATATAGCGGTTATCGCTGTGCCAGCTCTGCTCGCGCCACTCTAAGTTGGCGCTGACTTGCGTGCCGTGGCGATCACATTGGAACAGCCGCAGCAGCCAAGGGTAGGCATGGGGGGGGGGCAACTGGTCGGTATGACTGCCGCTGGTGAGCCAGTGTTTGAAGCTGTTCATCAGCTCATGCAATTGCTGGCGCAAACTCAGCAGGCGGGCCCGTTCGCTGAGTTTGCGCCGCACGTAGCGATCGCGCAGCTGGGCGAAGTGCTCGACGAAGGTGTCGCTGGGCAAGAACTCAGCTTGGCCCTGGCCGAAAATATAGCCTTGGATATAGCGCGCGCCACATTCTAGGGCAAAGTCCAACTGTGCCTCGGTTTCTACGCCCTCGGCGATGATCCAGCAGCCGGTGCGCTCGGCCATCAAGGCCAGGGCTTTGACCACCTCGCCGCTGTGGCCACCGCGCGCCGCCTGCTGAAACAGACGCATGTCCAGTTTGAGGATATCCGGTTGCAAGCTCAGCACCCGATCCAGCTGCGAACTGCCTGCGCCGAAGTCATCAATGGCTACCCGCACCCCGGCCTCTCGGTAGCGGTTTACCACCCCGGGCAGGCGATTTTTAGCACCGTTTTGCTCGGTGATTTCAAACACGATGCGCTGTGCGGCAATACCGCTGCCGGCGAGTAACTTGAGGCTCGGCAAAGTTTGCTTTGGCTTGAGCAGGCTGATCCAGCGCGGCGAGATATTGAGGCTGAGGAACCAGTCTGCTGGTGCCTCGGCAAAGCGTGCCAGTGCTTGCCGGCGGATCTCCCGGTCGAAGGCGCGCAGCTGCGCATTGGCAATGTGCGGGTCGCTAAACAACGGGCCGGCTGAACGCAGTTGACCAGCGCTGTTACGCAGCCTGGCTAATGCCTCGACCCCGGCGATGCGGCCGGTGGCCGTGTCGATAAAGGGCTGGAACACAACCACCGGTTCACCGTTGAACACAGTTTAATTCCTTAGCCAGCAAGAGCTTGGCGCAAATAATCGGCAAGCTAAAGCAAGAACATGGCCACAATCGATGCTGTGACCTGGCTCAGGAAAAAAGTACTGCTTAGTCTTTGCGCCGCAGGATGGGCAGCGCAACCATGGCTAGGCGCAGCCACTTACGCAGATTGCTGGAGCGCACGCCAAGGGTGGTCAGCAGCATCGCGCCACCGGCCAGCCACAGTGATCTTTTGTGTTTACCCAGCTCGCTGCGCCAGTTGTGGCGCAGGTCATTCATTTGCTTGAGCGGTTGCAGCATGACCTGGGCCTCGTGGCGCAGCTCCTGACGATGCAGCTCTAAGCGCATACGCAGGATGTTCTTGCGCAGTTGGCGGCGCGACAGGTTATCTGGCAGGTCTGGCAGGCTCATAGGGACAGGCGCCTCAAGGCAGCAGTTGTTCGCGGTCGCGGGCCAGTTCTTCAAGGCTGGCGCTAAACGGGGTAGGGGCTTGGCGGATGCGTTGAAGCAAACTCAACACGCAGGTCAGCAGGCCCAAGGTATAGAACAGGCACAGGCCCACGATCACCAGCAGGCGATGGGTATCCCAGAAGGCGATCAGCACAGCGGTGGATAAGCCAAACAGCAGCATCAAGGCAAACAGCAAGCTCAATCCGGTCAGCAGCAATAAGGTGACGGTGCGCCCCTGCTGCTCCTTGAGTTCCTCAACGAATAGTTCGATATGGCCTTGCAAGAGCCCGAGAAGGGCACTGGCAAAACGTCGCGGCGAGTTGCCGCGACTGGCGGATGATTTCGACTCAGTCGCATCCATAAATGAGCTCTAGCGCCGGGAAATCAGCAAGCCTAACAGCAAACCAATGGCGGCGGAAAAGCCGATGGTTTGCCATGGGTGGGATTGCACATAACCTTCAGTGGCGTCCAAAGCCGCCTTGCCGCGTTGGGTCAGGGCTTGCTCGGCGTTGTTCAGCGTGTCGCGGGCGCGACCAATGCTTTCACGCAATTTATCGCGCAGCTCATCGCCTTGCTCACCGACCACACTGGCCGATTGCTGAAGCAGCTTCTCGGTTTCACCAACGAGGGTTTGGAACTCTTCAAGCAGTTTGTCTTGCGGTTCACTTGCAGCAGCTTTACGAGCCATAGGGTTCTCCCACTGGGTTTATTGGTCTTGGCTTTTGAGTTCGGTGACTGGCCAATGTTCACTAGGGTTTAGCTCGCTGACCGGGTTTTGCACGAACTTACCCCATATTTTGCTGAGCGATTGCCACCGTTTGAGCCATTGTGGGACAGGTTCAATGTGCGCTTACTGTGCCTGAGTAATGATTTAAGTTACTAAAAAATATCGATTATTTATTTTTGCTTAGGCTGGGGCTGAGCGCTGGCATGGCTCATTATCTGAACGGCTTTGGAAAATTGTCCGTTTGTCGAATCAGGTTATCTTATTCCTAAACCGAGTTCGGCCGCTGTGATGATCTGCTGGCTTTACTTCACCTGCCAGCCAAGTTGCTGCTGTAGGCACGCCTTTGGTCGCTCAAGTGCTATGTGGACTAAAGTTTCACTGCGCCGCGCCGCCAACTTGTCAGTCACTCAACTTAGGAATCTGGCCATGAATCCGCTCAACTCTGCGTCCTGGGCTACGTCCCGTGCCACTAATGGGAGTATCACCAGCCCCGCGCGCAATCAGGCCGATGGCCAGACAACTTTGGCCAATCGCCTGACTGAGCGCTTAGGCTTGGTCCCAGGCTCCTTGACCGGCAAAGGCCAAGAAGATTTCAGTCCAGACAAAGTTGCCGAGCGGGTGCTGGGCTTCGTTGAGCAAGGTTTGCAGTCGGCGCAAGCCTCTGGTGCCGATAGCAGTAAGTTGCAAAGCATTCTGCAGCAAACGCGTAAGGGCGTGGAGCAAGGCTTCTCCGAGGCACGCAAAATTCTCGACGATATGGGCCTGCTCAACGGTCAGGTGGCCAGCGATATCGATTCGACTTACGAGAAGATCCAAAATGGTTTCAGCGCCCTCGATCAGCGCTACAACCCCGGCACCAGCAGTGCCGGCAGCATCAGCCTGAGCAGTCAAAGCCAGCGCTTTATTGCCAAGGCAGAAAGTTTTCAGCTGGAGGTGACCACTCGCGACGGCGACCGCCTGCGTATCGCTATCGCCCAAGCCTCGGCCAGTTGGTCGCAAAGCAAGGTGGCGGCCAGTAGTGATGGCAGCACGAGCGCGCTGCTCGCCAGCAGTCAAAGTGGCAGCGTGCAGATTGGTGCCTGGCAGGTGGATATCCAGGGGGAACTGGACGACCAAGAACGCGGTGCCTTAGAGAAGCTGTTCGGTCAGGTACAGGACTTGGCAGACAAATTTTATAGTGGCGACCTTAACGGTGCTTTCGATCGCGCCATGGCCCTGGATTTGGATGGCGAGCAACTGGCCTCGATGTCCTTAGCGTTAAGTCAGACCACTGTGCGTCAAGCCACTGAGACTTACAGCACGGTGGCGCAGCAGGGCGGTCAAGCGGCCAGTGCCTTCAATGGTGCTTTGTTCGATTACGCGCAGAGCTTGCTCGACAGCCTGCGTAGCAGTCAGCAAGTGGCGGCACCTGAGGATGCGAAGAGCATGCTGGAGCAACTGCTCGAAGGCGGCTTCTCCCTCGATGATCGCTTTAGCGACGACAGCCGGGCTCAGGCCGGGAAGCTCAACAGCCGTTTGCTCGATGGCTGGCAGGCATTGTTGGGCGGCGCACCGGGCAGTAGTGCCCGCCCACTTGCCTAAGGTGCGGCAGTGCTAAACTGCGCCATCATTAACCTTGTGGATGTGTGCAGATGTTCCCGGAGTGTCAGCTGTTCGGTACCCTCGGTTGCCATTTATGTGAGGTGGCTGAGGCTGAGTTAATGCCCCTGGTGGCACAGGGGCTGTCGGTTGAATTGATCGATATCGCTGAGCGTGAAGAGTGGGTCGCCAGTTATGGCCTACGGATCCCCGTGTTGCGTCGTATCGACAGTGCGGCGGAATTGAACTGGCCGTTCACTGGCGCGCAAATCCTTGAATTTTTACGCAGCACTTGATGCCCTCCGTCTGCGGGCCAAGCCTTATAAGGAATGCGATACATGAGCTCGATACATGGTGATGCTTTGTCGTTGCTGTTGTTTCGTTTGCACAGTGGCCGCTTACTGGGGATCAACCTGCTGAAAGTGCAGGAGATCATTCCGTGCCCCGCGTTGACCAAGCTGCCTAGCCGCCATCCCCATGTGCGCGGCGTGGCCACATTGCGTGGCGCCGCCCTGACGGTGATCGATCTGGCCAAGGCCATTGGTGAGCGTGGCGTCAGTGCGAGCAACGATGGCTGCCTGATCGTCACCGAGCTCAGTCGCTCGCGTCAGGGCCTGCATGTGCAGCAGGTGGAGCGTATCGTGCAGTGCTACACCCGCGATGTAAGACCGCCGCCGGCGGGTTCGGGAAACAAGGCGTTTATCACTGGGGTGACGCAGATCGACGGCAAGATTGTGCAGATTCTCGACATCGAGAAAGTCCTTCACGAACTGGCTCCGGCGGATTTGGACGAGCAAGAAGAACAGGTGCTCAGTGACAGTCAGTTAGCCTTGCTGAAAGGCCGCCGCGTATTGGTGGTGGATGACTCCCATGTCGCCCTGCACCAGAGCATGATCACCCTGCGTAAGCTCGAACTGGATTGCCATATGGTGCGTAGCGCCGCCAGCGCTCTGGAATTTTTGCAGGCGCAGCATGACGCGGGCCTGCCGATTGAGGTCTTGGTGTCGGATATTGAAATGCCGGAAATGGACGGCTACGACCTCGTTCGCACCTTGCGTAAAAAACCGGATATCGGGCAAATCTACGTGCTGCTGCATACCTCGCTGGACAGCACCATGAACACCGAAAAAGCCAATGCGGTGGGCGCTAACGATGTGCTGACCAAGTTCTCCACGGTTGATTTGAGTCTCGCCTTGGCTAAGGCTTTTGCCAGCCTCTGATTAGCCCTGTGGATGCCTTTCGAATAACCCGCTACGGCGGGTTTTTTGTGCTTTGGAAAATGTCTTCAGCGTGCCGTTTGCGACGCCGATCACTTAATGGGGCAGAAGGTTCTTAAGGCTGAAGGCGTTTGCCGGGCAATTATTTATGCTGTCGCACTGGAGCAGTTAAGGGCTGTGGAGCGATGGTTAACGTGCAGGTTTCAGGGGTGGTTAAAGGGTTACTGCAAGGTGGCTTGTTACTGGCCTTATTAAGCGCAGCCACAATCAGTGCTGCGGCTAATCAGCCCTGTTCAGGCAAAAAGGGCGGCGTGGCGCGCTGTGACGGCGAGTTGTTTGTCTGCAAGGATGGCTCCATCAGTGCTTCAAAGCGTCGCTGCGCGGCAGGGCGTGATGGTTCGAGCGCGGCGCCACTGCGGGTAATTGGCGGCGATGGTGCCTGTGCTTGCGGTAGCGGCACTTTGTGTACCGGCCCCAGGGGTGGGCAGTTTTGCATCACCAGCAGCGGCAAGAAGAGTTACAAACGCCAATAAAAAACGGCCACTAGGGCCGGTTTTTTTGCGGTTTAACTGAGCTTAAAAGCCTGAGTTAAAACCCTAAGATGGTCGGAGAGACAGGATTCGAACCTGCGACCTTCTCGTCCCGAACGAGACGCGCTACCAAGCTGCGCTACACTCCGAATAGTTCGAGATTCTATTTAAAAGCATTTGTCGCACAAGGGCTGGCAGCAATTTTTGCCTGCGAAGTTAAACCCCAGTTACTGCCTTAGATACCGGGCAATTGGTTGGGCCCGGTATCTAAGCTCAGGGATTACAGCTCTTTAACGGTGCGCACTTGGTCCTTGTTGACCTTGGCACGTTTGCCGTCGAGTTGTTCGAATTCGTAGAAGCCCGAATTTTCGTCGTAGTCAGGTGTATCTACAGTTTGGATTTCACGACCATCGTTCAGGGTGATGACGGCTGGCGAGGAACAACCGGCCAAGGTAGCCAGGCCAGCAGCGAGCAGCAGAGCAGGAAGAATGCGTTGAGTCATAGTGAGCTCCTTAAAAACTTTTTGAGGTGTTATTCGTTGCTTTGTGACGCGATTTGTCTAGCAAAGTTCCATGATGGCAGGGCGAGATCTAGGTTAGCAGGCGCTCAGGCGTGTTGAAGTTAGCCAGGCGCGGGTCACCTTCTGCGCACTGTATAACTAATGGATTCAACTGGCGCAACCAGCGCTGTGGGCTGCGCTCACCGGCCTGCCAAACGCGTTCCAAACTGCCCAGCTCGGCGCAGGGCAAAAGCGCAAATAACGGCTCCAGAAACTCGCCTTGGGCCACGACAACTGGGCGCGCGCCTTGTTGCCCGAGGAGTTGCTCAAGCAGCGCTCGATCAACTTGTGGGGCATCGCACGGCAGCACCATTAAATGGCTATGACGGGCGCTGCGCATACCGGCACGAATGCCGGCAAATGGACCGGGGAAGTCTTGCTCGTCATCGCTGACTAAACCGTCGGCATAGATTGCGTATTGTTCGGCGTTACGATTGCAGGAAATCAGCAGGTCGTCGGTTAGTGGTCGCACCAGCTCACTGAGCCAACTGATCAAGGGTTTACCGCGCCAGCTCAGCAAGCCTTTATCGGCGCCGCCCATACGTTGGCCACGGCCACCTGCCAGTAGTAATACTGAGCAGACGGGCAGTGGGCTTGAATCATCCATGCGAGAGCCTCCGGCTTAGGGCCTGTGATATAACGCCTGCATTATTGCCGATAACGGGAGGCCTGCCATGGGCCATAAAGCGGATGCACCTTTTGTTGCTTTAAATATCGCCGTACTGACGGTCAGTGACACGCGTACCCTCGACACTGACACCTCAGGTCAGCTGTTGGTTGATCGCCTTACAGAAGCTGGCCATACCCTGGCCGCACGGGTATTGCTCAAGGACGATCTGTACAAAATTCGTGCTCAAGTCGCCACCTGGATTGCCGAAGAGCAGGTGCAAGTGGTGCTGGTCACCGGCGGCACCGGCTTTACCGGACGCGATAGCACACCCGAAGCCGTGAACTGCTTATTGGATAAAAAAGTCGATGGTTTTGGCGAGCTATTCCGCCAGATTTCCCTCGATGATATTGGCACCTCGACCATTCAATCCCGTGCGTTGGCAGGCCTGTCCAACGGTACCCTAGTGTGCTGCTTGCCGGGCTCGACCAATGCCTGTCGCACGGCCTGGCAGGGCATCTTGGCGCAACAACTGGATAACCGTTTCCGTCCGTGCAATTTCGTGCCCCATCTCAAACCCGTGGTCGCTTGTGAGAGCCGTGGATGAGTAGCGCCACACAGTCCTCACTGTTGTCGTTGGAACAAGCCCTCGCACTGTTGCTGGCTCAGGCCGAAGCCGCACCTATTCTGGAGCAAGAGTGGGTGGCCTTAGCGGCGGCGGACACTCGCGTATTGGCCGAGCCATTGCTGGCGCCGCGTGACATGCCGCCTTGGGCTAACAGCGCGATGGATGGCTATGCCTTGCGTTACGCGGATTGGCGTGGTGCAGCGCTTGCCGTCAGTCAGCGCATCCAAGCCGGCAGTGCGCCGCAGCCGCTGCAGCCCGGCACTTGTGCGCGGATCTTTACCGGCGCGCCCATGCCCGCTGGCGCCGACACGGTGGTGATGCAGGAAAACGCTGAACTCGACCCGGCGGGGCAGGTGCTCTTTAGCGGCGATCTGAAGCCGGGGCAAAACGTGCGCCCGCAAGGTCAGGAATGTACTCAGGGCGAGGTGGTGCTGCCCGCAGGCAGCCGCTTGGGGCCGATTGAACTGGGCCTGGCGGCGTCACTCGGTTACGCCGCGGTGCCGGTTAAACGCCAGCCGCGGGTGGCGGTACTCTCCACCGGCGATGAGTTAGTCGAGCCGGGGCAGCCCTTAGGTCCGGGGCAAATTTACAACAGCAACCGTCAGGTGCTGATTAGCTGGTTGGAGCGATTAGGCTGCGCCGTAGTCGATGGCGGTATTCTGCCTGATGACTTATCGCTCACCCGGGCGGCGCTGCACGATCTGGCTGAGGTGGATTTGATTTTGTCCACCGGCGGGGTGTCAGTGGGCGAGGCCGATTACCTTGGCCAGGTGCTGCGCGAGGATGGCGAGCTGACGTTGTGGAAACTGGCGATCAAGCCCGGTAAGCCGCTGACCTGCGGGCAATATCGCGGCGTCCCGGTGATGGGCCTGCCGGGCAATCCGGCCTCGACCTTGGTCACCTTTGGCCTATTGGCACGACCTTATTTGCTCCGTCGTTTAGGGGTGCAGCGCGTCGCGCCGTTGGCCATGCAACTGCCCGCCGGTTTTAGCTGGAGCAAGCCGGGGCAGCGCCGCGAATACCTGCGCGCACGGATAGAACACGGCCGCGTGGTGCCCTACGCCAATCAGAGTTCAGGAGTGCTGCGCAGCGCCGCTTGGGCGGAAGGTTTGGCCGAAGTGATGGAGCACAGCACCTTGGCTGAAGGCGATAGCCTGCGCTTTATTCCCTTGAGCGAGCTGCTTGGCTAAGGCTGTGTGCTGTGGTTGCGAAACTCGCCCGGGGTGAGCCCCGTCCAGCTTTTGAAGCTGCGATGAAACGAGCGGGTTTCGCTAAAGCCCAAGACGCTGGCGATGGCTTGAATGGGCAAGTCGCTGCGTAGCAAATAATCCTCGGCCAGCTCTTGGCGCAGCTCATCAAGAATCTGCTGGTAGCTGGTGCCGGCCAACTGCAAATGACGTTGCAGGGTGCGCACCGTCATGGCGAACTTTTCCGCCACCCGCTCTTTGCGCGGTAAGCCCTCTTTGAGGAGCAAACGCAGGCTGTTTTTGACCCGTACTGGTAAGGGCTGATCGTTATCCAGACCCGCCAGCAAAGCCAAGGCATGCTCTTCAAATTGGCGCAATAGTTTGGGGTCGGCTTGGCGCAGGGGCAGCGTGAGCATGGTCGGTACGGTCAGCAGGGCGTTGCAGTCTTGGCCGAACAGCACCGGGCAATCGAACACCGCCTGGTACTGTTGCTGCGAGGTGTGACTTGGCCGGGCATGACTGAACCACACCGCCTGCGGTGACAGCTGCGTATCGGTAATCCAGCGGGCATAGAGCAGCCAAGAGGCGAGCACGCTTTCGACTAAATGCCGGTTGAGTTCGCCTTCTTGGTGGCCGCAGTTCCAGATCAGTTTCACCTGCTGCGCGCTGGCTTCAATCCGGCTGGTACCCATGTCGCCGACCAACTTTTCAAATGGCACGATCCGCGCCATGGCCTCGCCCAGCGTAGCGCAGTTCATGGTGATATAACCCAGTACGCTCCACGAGCCGGGTTGCACGTAGCGGGCACTGTGTAAGCCGAAGAGCGGATCGCCAGTCTGCTCGATCAACTGCCTGAGTAACTGTGCTACCGCCTCCTCGCTGAGGCGTTGGTTACTCTGGTTGAGGTGTTCTGGGTCGAGACCGACGCTGTGCAGCACAGGTTGCGGGTCAACGCCAAGCTGCTGGGCATGGCGGACAAATTTGAGTAAGGCGGCAACCGCGGTAGAGCCAAAATTTTGCATAGTTATTCTTATGGGCTTTGCCAGTGACGCTGTCGTGGGAGGGCGAGAGCGGCGGTTAGTATAGGCAGCCCAGGTGAGTGACTGACAATACTCGGGCAGACAAAAACGCCTCGCTGAACCAAGCCCGCGAGGCGTTATTTTTCCAGCATTGCCGCGCCGGTGAGTCCGTGCGCGGCAGACCGTCAGGCCAGATCAACCAGGATGATTTCACTGTCCTGTTGCGCGGTGACGCGGATCACTGACTCATTCTCAACCGCTACACCGTCACGAGCCTGGGCAGCCACGCCGTTGACTTCAATGGCGCCTGTGGCCGCCACTAAGTAAGCCTTGCGCGTGGAGCCCAGGGCGTACTCGGTGGTTTGTCCAGCTTGCAGGGTCACGGCTGCCAGGCGTGCGTTGCTGTTGATCTTCAGTGCGTCCTCGTCCTCGGCATAACCGCTGGCCAAGGTGACAAAGTCGCTGTGGCGATCGCTGGTGGGGAAGCGTTTGGTGCCCCACGACGGCTTCAGACCCATGCGGTTCGGCTGAATCCAGATTTGGAACAAGCTGGTGGTGGTTTCCTCCATATTGCCTTCGCTGTGATAAATCCCGGTGCCGGCACTCATCACCTGCACATCGCCAGCCACGGTGCGACCTTTGTTGCCCAGGCTGTCTTCATGGGTGATTGCCCCTTGGCGGACATAGGTGATGATCTCCATGTCGCGATGCGGGTGCGCTGGGAAGCCAGTGTTGGGCGCGATCTCATCATCGTTCCAGACCCGCAGGGCGCCCCAGTTCATGCGCTCTGGGTCGTAGTACTCAGAGAAGGAAAAGTGATGGCGAGCGTTGAGCCAGCCGTGCTGGGCGGCGCCAAGTTTGGCAAAAGGGCGTACTTCAATCATCTCGATATCCTCAAAGTGAGTACCGCGTTGTCCGGCCGTACTCGGTGGCAATGGCGAGATGATTGCTTAAATAAAATCGATTTAAAAACGAGAAATTACGAATTTAATAATCGATATATTCGATTTAATGGCCTGGCTATTGTCAATAGTCAGGCAACTCAAGCCAAGTTGCTGTGGTCTGCAATACTTCTGCTGCGTTTCATAACTGGATCTGGAGGCACTGCATATGGATGAGCGTCGGGCACTATTGATTCTGCACGGTAAACAAGCTCTTAACCCCGAGGTGCGCAGCGCTGTTGAAGCGCGGCGCGAACAAGGTTGGCAGCTGGATGTGCGGGTGACATGGGAGGGCGGCGACGCCCAGCGTCTGGTTAACGAAGGTCTGGCGGCAGGTTATCCGGTCATCATCGCCGGCGGCGGCGACGGCACCTTACGCGACGTAGCCGAGGCCATGGCGCTGGCCGAAGCCAAGGCCAGCTTGGCCTTACTGCCCTTGGGCACCGCCAATGATTTTTCCCGCGCCGCTGGGGTTGCGCTGGAGCCGGCGGCTGCCCTGCAATTGCTTGATCAGCCAGCCCAGGCCATTGATCTGGGCGGCGTGGACGGACAGGTGTTCCTCAACATGGCCACCGGCGGTTTTGGCAGCAATGTCACGGCCAATACCTCGGAGGATCTTAAGCGTGTGCTCGGTGGCGCCGCCTATTTGCTCACCGGCTTAAGCCGCTTTGCTGAAGTCAGCTCCTCCTTTGCCCGTTTTACCGGGCCGGATTTCAACTGGGAAGGGGAAGTGCTGGCCTTGGGCATTGGCAATGGTCGCCAAGCGGGCGGTGGCCACGTGTTGTGTCCGCAGGCGCGGGTAAACGATGGGTTGCTCGATGTGTGCATTGTGCCAGCCGCAGCCGATGCGGTCGGCACCTTGGGCACGTTGCTCTCCGGCGGCATTAAGGGCTTGCAGAGTGTGGCGGTGACGGCGCGGGTGGCTTGGCTGGAGGTGGAGGCACCGAAGGGGCTGGATTTGAACCTCGACGGCGAGCCGGTGGAAACCACAAAAGCGCGCTTTAGCGCGCTACCGCAAGCATTGCGCGTGCATCTGCCGGCAGACTGCCCTTTATTGTTCGAATAACCTCGACTGTAGATTGTTGGACTGGCGAGCAAGGCGCGCTTATCGCATGATGGCGTCTTGCTATGTTCATGGCTGATGGGTGATCGCACAGTGCCGTCATCCGCCATTATTTGGACTAGGCTAAGGCAATAAGCCCACAGGAGCACAAGATGGCCGGCATTCTCGACACCGTTAACCAGCGCACCCAACTCGTGGGTGAGAACCGCCTGGAAATTCTTATGTTCCGTTTAACGGGCCGGCAGCTGTTCGCGATTAACGTGTTCAAAGTGCAGGAAGTCCTGCAAATGCCCAAGTTGACCCTGATGCCGCAGCGGCACCGCTTTGTTTGCGGCGTGGTCAACCTGCGTGGGCAAACCCTGCCGGTGATTGACCTGTCCCAAGCCATCGGCATGCGCCCGATTGTCCCGGATGAGCGCAGCACCATTATCGTCACCGAGTACAACCGTTCGGTGCAGGCCTTCTTGGTCGGCGGCGTGGAGCGCATCCTCAACCTCAATTGGGAGTCGATCCTGCCCCCGCCAGGTGGGGCCGGGCGTCAGCATTATTTAACCGCGATCACCAAGGTCGATGATCAGATCGTCGAGGTGATTGACGTCGAGAAGGTGCTGGCGGAAATCACCCCCATGAGCACCAAGGTGTCCCCGGAGAAGCTGGCGGACCCACTGTTGGAGTTTGCCCGTGGTCGCGAAGTGCTGCTGGTGGATGACTCCAACGTGGCCATGAGCCAATTGCGCGGCACCATGGCGCAGTTGGATGTGCGTTGCCACAGCGCGACTGACGGCCTGCGTGCTCTTAAGCAGTTGAAAGCTTGGGCGGATGACGGCATCGATGTGCAGGAAAAACTGCTGATGGTCATCACCGATGCTGAAATGCCGGAAATGGACGGTTACCGTCTGACCACCGAAATTCGCAACGACCCACGTTTAAAGGATCTGTACGTGGTGCTGCACACATCATTGTCCGGCAGTTTTAACGAAGCCATGGTGAAGAAGGTCGGTTGCAATAACTTCCTTTCCAAGTTTCAGCCGGACAAACTCGTCGACGTGATTCATGAGCGTCTGGCTCTGCTGCATCCTGAGCCGTAGAGCGCTTGGCGGTGAGTTTCCCCAGGCGTTAAAGGCTTGGCATGATGGCACTTGTGGCATGACTGGCATGCCCGTATAAGTGTAGTTTTTTGCCGAGACTTGACGCCATGTTGCACCTCAGCGGCCTCTATCGTTACCCCCTGAAATCTGCCCAAGGCGAAGTGCTCAACAGTGCTTATGTTGATGAGCTTGGCGTACAGGGCGATCGCCGCTGGATGTTGGTCGATGAAGGCACTGGGCGCTTTCTCAGCCAGCGCTTACTGACGCAAATGACCCAGCTGCAAGCGCTGTGGCAAGGTCACGATTATTTGCGTCTGAATGCGTCAGGTCATCCTGAGCTGCTGGTGCCACTGCCCGACGGCAACAGCGCGCTGCGTACGGTCACTATATGGGGCGACACCCTGGATGTGCCGGATGCCGGCGATGCTGCCGCCCAGTGGCTGAGCAACTGGCTGGGCCGACCTTGCCGCTTGGTACATGTGCCTGCCGCGCGGGCACGGCAAGTGGACACGAAATACGCGCAGGTCGGCGATAAGGTCGCCTTTGCCGATGGCTTTCCACTGTTATTGATTGGGCAGGCCTCGCTGGATGACTTATCGACGCGCATTGGCCGGGCGCAGGCGATGCTGCAATTTCGCCCTAACTTGGTGGTGGCAGGTGCTGAGTCTTATGCCGAAGACAGCTGGCGGCGCATCCGTATCGGCAGCGTTGAGTTTCGCGTGGCCAAGGGCTGTGGCCGCTGCATCGTGACCACCATAAACCCGCAAACCGGTGAGCGCAGCGCCGACCGTGAGCCGCTCAGCACATTGCGCACCTACCGCCAGGGGGAGGATGGGCAGATTTATTTTGGCCAGAACCTGATTGCGTGCGGGGCGGGGCAGTTGGATCTGTCGATGCCGGTCGAAGTGCTTGAGTAAGCGGGCGGCAGCACTCTGACCCAGCGGCTTAGCCCTGGGTCAGAGTGTTAGGCCTTACTGATCGAAGTAACGCTCATGCCAGCCCACCAGGGACTGCGGCGCGTTGAGCTTATTGGCGTAGATCACCGAGTAAGACAGCACGTTTTGCACGTACTGACGGGTCTCATCGAACGGAATGTTCTCGATCCACACGTCATAGGCCAGGTGATCGGCGCCACGTAGCCACTGGCGCACGCGCCCGGGGCCGGCGTTATAGGCCGCCGAAGCCAAGACGCGGTTGCCATTGAACTGGCCGTAAATCTGACTCAGATAAGCCGCACCCAGCTGGATATTCACCTCAGGGCGCAGCACTTGCTGCGGCGAAGCCAGCGGGATGCCGAAACGTTTGGCGGTTTCTTTGGCGGTGGCTGGCATCAATTGCATCAGGCCCATGGCGCCGACATGACTCTTGGCGTCGGCCATAAAGGCGCTTTCCTGGCGAGTGATGGCGAACACCCAGCTGGAGTGCAGGTCGCGGTTGCGCGCCTCACGCACCAGCTCATTGCGGTGGGCCATGGGGAAGCGCACGTCCAAGTCGTCCCAGTACTGTGCTTGGCTAATGGTGCGGATGGCTGGGAAGTACCAGCCCATCTCGTAGCCTAAGCGCGCTTGGGCGACCATTTCATCGCGACTAAACAAGCGGGTGACGTTGTACCACTCGCGGCGGCCTTCGACGATCTGGCCGCGGGCGTGGAACTCCAGGGCGCGGCGGATGGCTGCCGAGTTACGCACCTTATTGATGGTTTGCTGGCTGAGTTTGAGCGGCGTGTTGTTCAGCTGATAGGGCGACTGCACCTGATCAGCGGCCATAAAGCCATAGAAGTCGCGTTCTTTGGCCAAGGCTTGGAACTGTGCCTTGGGTTCTTGGCTGTTGGGCTGCGCCAGTTGCAGGCTGCGCGCCTGCCAGTAACGCCAGCGGTTGGTGTTGGCGAGTTCTGCCGGCATCTTGTGCGTCAGCTGGTTGGCTTCTTGCCAGCGGCCTAAGCGCAGCAGCAGGCGCGCCCGCCATTCACTGACGGTGTTGTCGCGCAGCTCCGGGTCGTACTTGGCCATCACGTCCAAGGCGCGTGGATCAAAGCGGCGGGCGAGGGTCAGGCCGATCTCGCGGGCGATCGCCACTTGCTCGTCCTTGGAGAATTTCATGCGCTGGGTGTAGCCATCCAGCAGCTTCAGTGCCGCTTCTGGATCTTGCCGGGCCAGGCGGCGCAGACCGAGGCCGACCACATCGGCCATGGCTGGGTCGGCGTGGCTAAAGCGCGCGGTTTGTTTGAGCAGCTCAGGCTTCTGCGCCACATCCAGCAGCAGTTGGCCTTGTACGGCGCGGTTGGGCATTTGCTTGATCAGGTGGCTGACCAACCCATAGTTGCGGGCTTCGGCGGCCAACTTGGCCCGTTGCCAGCGCAGTTGCTCGGTGAGCTGCCCCTCGGCCGACCATAGGCCAAACAGGGTGTCGCAGCTGTCCGGTTGCGATTTGCCCACCAGCCACAGTTTTTGCGCGGTGGCGAAGCCTTCTTTACGCATGCCTTGTTTGAGTTGGTACTGGCCATACAGGCAGTCCAGCTCAGTGAAGTTCAGCTCAGGCTCATAGTGGTTGGCAAAGGTCTGCCATTCGCCGCGCTCGGCCAGCCAGCGCAACCAACGCAGTTTCATCCAGTTGATTTGCGGCAGGTCGCCGTGTTCGGTGATGAATTTCTCGATTTCGTCGTTGCCGGCCCATTTCAACCGAGCGGTCAGTTCGTCGTAAGCCAGATAGGGCTCCAGCGGATAGTCACGCAGGGCACTGGCGTATTGCTCGTAGGGACCTTTGTCGCCTTTGGCCAAGGCCGCTTTGGCTTGGTCGTAATACAGGCGTTGTTGCGCCAACGTCGCGGCCTGCGCCGTCGTCATGGCAAGGGAGGAAAACACAAAGCAAGCCAACAAGGCAGACAGGGAACCGCGCATAACACTTCCAGGAAAGAGGGCGTATCCAGCTAGCTTAGTCGTTTGGCCTTGGAGGGTGAAGGCTCAAAGCGTGCAGAACGGCGACAAGTGTCCGTGAAATTTCAACTATTTAGCGCACAAGCATGGTGTTTCAGCGAAATTGCCTGAGCCGACTTGCTATCTCGGTTAGAATACGCGCCCTTTTTGTGGCCAGCCTGTGCTGGGCACAGATGTTTTTCGACGATTCAGTCGCGTGGCGCTGCCTAGCTAGGCCTGCCCGGGCTGAATTGCCCGTGGTTTTTGTTGAGGCGTGCCATGACCCTGCTTAAGTTCTCAGAAGTTTCCCTGGCCTTCGGTGCAATGCCGCTGCTGGACAAGGTGTCATGGCAAATTGGCCGGGGCGAGCGGGTGTGCATCATCGGCCGTAACGGCACCGGTAAGTCGAGCATGCTCAAGCTGGTCAAGGGCGTGCAGAAGCCCGATGACGGCTCGGTATGGCGCGCACCGGGACTGAAAATCGGCGAGCTGCCGCAAGAGCTGCCGGTGGCCGACGACCGGACCGTGTTCGATGTGGTGGCCGAAGGTCTGGATGGCGTCGGCGAGCTGTTGGCGCAATATCATCACCTGAGCCAAAACATTCACAACGACGAGGACCTGGACAAGCTGATGCACGTCCAGCAGGACCTCGAAGCTCGCGATGGCTGGCGTTTGCAGCAATTGGTCGACAGCACCCTGAGCCGCCTGCAACTGCCAGCCGACAAAACCCTCGCCCAGCTGTCCGGTGGCTGGCGCCGGCGCGTGCTGCTGGCCCAGGCCTTGGTCTCCGAGCCGGATCTGCTGCTGCTCGATGAGCCCACCAACCACCTGGATATCGGCGCCATCGCCTGGCTGGAAGAAGCCCTTAAGGACTTCACCGGCGCGGTACTGTTTATTACCCACGACCGCTCCTTCTTGCAGAACCTGGCGACGCGCATCCTTGAGCTGGATCGCGGCGGCCTGATCGACTGGAATGGCGACTACGCCAGCTTCCTGGTGCATAAAGAGGCCGCGCTGGCCGCGGAAGAAACCGCCAACGCCCTGTTCGATAAGCGTCTGGCCCAGGAAGAAGTGTGGATTCGTCAGGGCATCAAAGCCCGCCGTACCCGTAACGAAGGCCGCGTACGCGCCCTTAAAGCCCTGCGCGTGGAGCGCAGCGAGCGCCGTGAGCGCACCGGTAAAGCCAATATCCAGCTGGAAAGCGCAGAAAAATCCGGCAAGCAGGTCATGGTGCTGGAGAACGTCAGCTTCGCCCACCCGGGTGGTCCGCTGCTGATCAAAGACTTCTCCATGGTCCTGCAGCGCGGTGACCGTATTGGTCTGCTCGGCGCCAACGGCACCGGTAAAACCACGCTGCTTAAGCTGATGCTCAGCGGCTTGGAACCTACCAGCGGTGAAGTGGCGGTGGGTACTAAGATCGATGTGGCGTACTTCGACCAGTTGCGCCATCAGCTTGATCTGGAAAAAACCGTGATCGACAACGTCGCCGAAGGCCGCGACTTTATCGAAATCGACGGGCAGAACCGCCACGTGCTGAGCTACCTCGGTGACTTCCTGTTCAGCCCGCAGCGCGCGCGTACACCGGTCAAGGCTTTGTCCGGTGGCGAGCGTGCACGCTTACTGCTGGCTAAGCTGTTCAGCAAGCCAGCCAACCTGCTGGTGCTGGACGAACCCACCAACGACCTGGATGTGGAAACCCTCGAGCTGCTGGAGGAAGTGCTGCTGACCTTCCCCGGCACCGTATTGATGGTCAGCCACGACCGGGCCTTTCTCGACAACGTAGTGACCAGCACCTTGGTCTTCGAGGGCGGTGGTCTGGTCCGTGAGTACGTCGGTGGTTATCAGGATTGGCTGCGTCAAGGCGGCTCGCCACGTTTGCTGGGCGTTGGTGAAACTAAAGGCGGTAAGCCGGAGCTGGCCACTGCTGTCGTGCCTGCCGTTGCTCCTGAGCCTGCGCCACAGGCAGAAGTCGCGGCAGCGCCGAGCAAGAAGAAACTCAGCTATAAATTGCAGCGCGAACTGGAAGCGATTCCAGGGCAGATTGAAGTGCTGGAAACTCAGGCCACGAGCTTGCAGGAGCAAATCGCCCAGCCAAACTTCTATCAGCAGCCTGCGGCGACCACGGCTGAGGTGTTAGCTAAGCTGCAAGCTGTGCAAACAGAGCTGGATCAGCTGGTCGAGCGTTGGGCCGAGCTGGAAGGCTAAGCGCAAAGGATTGCCACAATAATGATCAGGGAGGGCTTCTCGGGGTTTGGCGGAGACGTGAATGAGCATCGAGTACCGCATTACGCTCGACGACGATCATCAGCTCAATTATCTGATTGAGCTGGATCGGCGCTACCAACCGGCGGCGGCGCAAAACGCGCCGAGCTGGACGCGTTTACAGCATCAGCAATGCAGCAACTGCCCGTTAAGTGCGCAAGCCTTTAGTCATTGCCCGGCGGCGGTGGATTTGTATCCGGTGATTGAGGACTTCCAGCGCTTGCCGGCGTTTCAGAAAGTCTCGGTCTCGGTGCTCACCCCAGAGCGCGAGTACACCAAGCTGATCGGCTTGGAGGAGGGCTTGCGCGCCTTGTTGGGGGTGATCATGGCTACCAGCGCATGCCCCTTGCTGAACCAGCTCAAGCCCATGGCGCAGCAGCATTTGCCTTTTGCCAATGCCCAGGAGTTCACCTTGCGGGCGGTATCGGTGTACCTCACCCAGCAATATTTCCATCTGCGTGAGGGGCGTGAAGCGGATTGGCAGCTCAAAGGCCTGGTGCACATGTTCCAGCAGTTGCAGCTGGTGAATCAGGCGTTTTGGCAGCGCATTCACGACACCTGTGAAGGTGACTCCAACCTCAAGGCGTTCCTCAGCTTCTTCTCCATGGCCTCCAGCCTGAGTTACTCGCTGGAAACCCAGTTGCAGAAGATTCGCCCGCTGGTGATGGCTGCTGAGCAATAGCGCGGCTATCGCTCAGCAGCAGGCCCGCGCTGGGTTAGGCGGGCTTTTTCAGGCGTACCGCCAGCACATCGCAGGGGGCGCTGTGCAACACATCGTTGGCGGTGGAGCCTAAGAGCAGGGCTAAACCATGCCGGCCACGGCTGCCGACGACGATCAGGTCGCATTCCTGCTCACTGGCTAAGCGGTGAATTTCTTGGCGCGGCTGGCCGTAGCTGAGATGGCACTGCTCGCGGATCACTTCGGCGTATTTCGCGCTGAAGCTGTCCAAGCGCTCGCGGGCTTGGTCAAATTGCTGTTGTTGCAACATCGACAGATCCATCGGTACGTCACCGCCAAAGGCCATGGCCATAGGCTCGACGACGTGGATCACGGACAGTTTGGCGCCGCTGCTGGCGGCCAGTTTCAAGGCGCGATGCATAACCGGATCGCATTCTTCAGTCAGGTCGGCAGCGACCAGAATGTGCTGGTAGGGCATGGTGATTACTCCTGGCAAGTGACTTGATGGGTTGAGTATGACCTTCCTAATGTCTGAAAACAGGCTTTTGTCGACGAGATCGTGAAATGGGTAACTGGTGGTGGCTGTTAATTCTGTTTGTCGTGCTCAGTCCGGTCATGTGGTTGATGCCGTCACAGCGTCAGCGTGGGCGCATGGATGTAAGGATGCAAGCGCGGCGCTTAGGCGTGGCCATGCAGCTGTCTCGACAAGAATGGCCGCATTGGCTGCTGGCCGAGCCGCCGCAGTCCTGTCCACAGTACCACCGTGGCCGCCGCGCGGGACGTACTGACACCTGGTGCTATTGGCAGTTGGAACCCGGTCAATGGCTCAACCAATGGCGCGAGCCCTGCGCTGACGCGGCCTTGCTCGCCCAGTTACAGAGCCTGCCGGCTGACGTTTATAGCGTTGCAGCCAACAAGCAGATGTTAGCTATTTGTTGGGGCGAGCGCGGCGGCAGTGCTGCGCTTGAACAGGTGGTGAATTTTCTTCAGGCCCACGCCTAGTCCGTCAGCCATGCACCTGTGCTTCTGCATCTGCGCGCTTATGCCTGCCGTCTAGAGATTGGCGGCGGCGTACTGGCTGGCAATCAATTCAATGTTTTGAATGATGCTGGTGGAGTACTTGTTGACCAAGAATGGCACGGTCTTTTCGTTGTAATTGATCAGCGAATTCTCGATGTAGCGCCACTTGGTGCTCACTTCATTCCAGGATTGCTTGATTGGCGCGGTGTTCTGCGGCTCTTTGAGCAATGCCTGCATTTGCCCGGCAAATTGGCTGACCAGCTCCTCAATTGGCCGCGCATCCGTACCGCCTATAAACGTCGCTCCCACTGAGGCGCTGCGCGAGGCGTAGTCGACGGCGATGCCTTGCATCAACAGGCTCTGTTCACGGCTGCGCTGGGTTAGCGGCGGCACGCTGAAATGGGCGTCTTGCTGGATGGCGCTGTAGAGCTGGGCGCTGAGGCCCATTAATTTTTGGTTGGCGACGGCGAGGTCCGCCACTGGCTGCAAGTCGCTATAGCCTTGTTGAGTGATGGCGTCGGTGAGTTTGTTCAGCTGTACTTGATAGTCCTGCCACAGTTGCAGTATTTGCTCATGCATGGCCGTGGAGGTCTGGCCAGGCATCGGGTGCAAGGCGCTGAGCTGGGCGTTGGCCTGCTCGAGATCGTCATGGATCATGCGCGCATAACGCTGGTCAGCCTCCATGCTGTTAAACATGTAGAAGTCGCCCAAGCTCTTTTGCGCCGCTAGGCGCATCTGATGCAGCTTGAGCAGATTCTCCGCAGCTTGTGGTGCTGGCGCGGCGTTAGCGCTTAGAGGAACTAGGGCTGCTAGAAGGGTGCTAAAGACGATAGCCAGCAGGCGGCTCGACATGGGTGGTGCTCCGTGCGCCCTGGGGCGTTTGTTGTTTTTATGGCTTCGCGCGAGCGGCTAAATCCATTTTTTATGCTGCTGGTTGTGCCTAGGGCTTAAGCGCCTACCAGCCAATTTTTAGTCAATGCGCAGGGGGAGAAGTGACCCAGTGCAAGGAATTTGGCAGCGTGAAGCGGCATTTTAATATCAGTTTTTTTGACGGACAGTTAGCCCCTGAAGCGTAAATTTTTGTACCTGTCGCCACAGGCTTTACAGGCTAATTGACAAGCGGGGGCTTTTCCTTGAAGGTGTGCACACCCAAATCAAACGGGCGTATGAATCGAGCGTTTGCTTAGAAGCGAGCGCCGTAATCGCCCGAATATCGCGTCGGTGGGTGTGCCAGGCTGATTGGGGCTAGTCTAGACGGGTTGTGCCGTGGAGTAGCTCGCTGGTTGGCTCCGATGTGTACTGTTCAGCTTCCATACCGTGGAGATCAGTTGATGATTTACGAAGGTAAAGCCATCACGGTTAAGGCTCTTGAGAGCGGCATCGTCGAACTGAAGTTCGACCTCAAGGGTGAATCCGTCAACAAGTTCAACCGCCTTACCCTGAATGAGCTGCGCCAGGCTGTCGATGCCATCAAGGCTGACGGCTCGATCAAAGGCGTGATTGTTAGCAGTGGTAAAGACGTATTTATCGTAGGCGCAGATATCACCGAATTCGTCGACAACTTCAAGTTGCCGGACGCTGAGTTGGTAGCCGCAAACCTCGAAGCCAACAAGATCTTCAGCGATTTCGAAGACCTCGCCGTCCCAACCGTGGCCGCCATTAATGGCATCGCCCTGGGTGGCGGTTTTGAAATGACGCTGGCTGCCGACTACCGTGTCGCCAGCGAGAGCGCCAAAATTGGCCTGCCAGAAGTCAAACTGGGCATCTACCCAGGCTTCGGCGGCACAGTGCGTCTGCCACGGGTTATCGGTGTCGATAACGCGGTGGAGTGGATTGCTGCCGGTAAGGAAAACAAAGCCGCTGACGCGCTTAAAGCCGGTGCTGTCGATGCCGTAGTGGCCGACGACAAGCTGCAAGCTGCTGCTCTGGATCTGATCAAGCGCGCCATCGCAGGCGAGCTGGATTACAAGGCCAAGCGTCAGCCGAAGCTGGAAAAACTCAAGCTCAACGCCATCGAACAAATGATGTGCTTTGAGACCGCCAAAGGTTTCGTTGCGGGTCAAGCTGGGCCGAACTATCCGGCGCCGGTTGAAGCGATCAAAACCATCCAGAAAGCGGCCAACATGGGCCGTGATAAAGCTCTGGAAGTGGAAGCCACAGGCTTCGTTAAGCTGGCTAAAACCCCAGTGGCTGCCAGCCTGATTGGTCTGTTCCTGAACGACCAAGAGCTGAAGAAAAAAGCTAAGAAGCACGACGAAATCGCCCACGACGTGAAACTGGCTGCCGTACTCGGCGCTGGCATCATGGGTGGCGGCATCGCCTATCAGTCGGCCTCCAAAGGTACGCCGATCCTGATGAAGGATATCCGTGAAGAGGGTATCCAAATGGGTCTGGACGAGGCTTCCAAGCTGCTCGGCAAGCGCGTTGAAAAAGGCCGCATGACCCCAGCGAAGATGGCCGAAGCCCTCAACGCCATTCGCCCAACCATGTCTTACGGTGACTTCGCTCACGTCGACATCGTGGTTGAAGCTGTTGTGGAAAACCCGAAAGTTAAGCACGCCGTGCTGGCTGAAGTAGAAGGGACCGTTAAGGAAGACGCGATTCTGGCGTCGAACACCTCGACTATCTCCATCAACTACTTGGCGCAAGCGCTCAAGCGTCCAGAAAACTTCGTCGGCATGCACTTCTTCAACCCCGTGCACATGATGCCGCTGGTTGAAGTGATCCGTGGTGATAAGTCCAGCGATGTGGCTGTGGCGACCACCGTGGCGTACGCCAAGAAGATGGGCAAAACCCCGATCGTGGTTAACGACTGCCCAGGCTTCCTGGTCAACCGTGTGCTGTTCCCTTACTTCGGCGGTTTCGCCAAGTTGGTCAGCGCCGGCGTCGACTTCGTGCGTATCGACAAAGTCATGGAAAAATTCGGCTGGCCAATGGGCCCAGCGTACCTGATGGACGTGGTGGGTATCGACACCGCGCACCATGCTCGTGACGTGATGGCCGAAGGCTTCCCGGATCGCATGAAAGAAGAGCGTCAGACTGCCGTTGACGCCCTGTATGCCGCTAAACGTTTTGGTCAGAAGAACGGCAAAGGCTTCTACGCTTACGAAACCGACAAGCGTGGCAAGCCGAAGAAAGTGGTCGACGCCAGCATTCAGGAAATCCTCGCCCCAGTGGTGTACGAGCAGCGTGAAGTGACCGATGAAGACATCATCAACTTCATGATGATCCCGCTGTGCATGGAAACTGTCCGTTGCCTGGAAGACGGCATCGTCGACAGCGCGGCTGAAGCTGATATGGGTCTGATTTACGGCGTAGGTTTCCCTCCCTTCCGTGGTGGTGCCCTGCGTTACATCGACTCCATCGGTGTGGCCGAGTTTGTCGCCCTGGCTGACCAGTACGCTGACCTCGGCGCGCTGTACACCCCGACCGCCAAGCTTCGCGAAATGGCCGCTAAAGGCCAGAAGTTCTTCGGTTAAGCGCGCAACGACTAGAGCGAGAGTGAATTTATGAGCCTGAATCCTAGAGATGCAGTGATCGTCGACTTCGGTCGTACCCCTATGGGTCGTTCCAAGGGCGGCATGCACCGCAATACCCGTGCCGAAACCATGTCGGCGCACCTGATCAGCAAAGTGCTGGAGCGTAACGCCAAGGTCGATCCGGCCGAAGTCGAAGACGTGATCTGGGGCTGCGTTAACCAGACCCTGGAGCAGGGCTGGAACATCGCGCGCATGGCGTCGCTGATGACCCAGATCCCACACAGCAGTGCTGGCCAAACCGTGAGCCGTCTGTGCGGTTCGTCCATGAGCGCGCTGCACACTGCGGTGCAAGCGATCCAAACCGGTAACGGCGACGTGTTCGTGGTCGGCGGTGTGGAGCACATGGGCCACGTCAGCATGATGCACGGCGTTGATCCGAACCCGCACCTGTCCCTGTATGCGGCTAAAGCCTCGGGCATGATGGGCTTGACCGCTGAAATGCTCGGCAAAATGCACGGCATCAGCCGTGAGCAGCAGGACGCTTTTGGTGAGCGTTCGCACCGCCTGGCCCACAAGGCCACCGTCGAAGGCAAGTTCAAGGATGAAATCATCCCGATGCAAG
Organism: Pseudomonas sp. 5P_3.1_Bac2; assembly: GCF_025465995.1. Classification (GTDB taxonomy): domain Bacteria; phylum Pseudomonadota; class Gammaproteobacteria; order Pseudomonadales; family Pseudomonadaceae; genus Aquipseudomonas. The sequence goes on from NZ_JANLNY010000006.1 coordinate 242,864, forward strand.
GCTACGACGAAAATGGCTTCCTGAAGGTTTTTGACTACGACGAGACCATTCGTCCGGAAACCACCCTCGAAAGCCTGGCTGCGCTGAAGCCTGCGTTCAACCCGAAAGGCGGCACCGTGACTGCAGGTACTTCCTCGCAGATCACCGACGGCGCTTCGTGCATGATCGTCATGAGCGCCCAGCGTGCTCAAGACCTCGGCATTCAGCCAATGGCCGTGGTACGCGCCATGGCCGTAGCCGGTGTAGACCCAGCGATCATGGGTTATGGCCCGGTGCCATCGACTCAGAAAGCTCTGAAACGCGCTGGCTTGACCATCAACGATATCGATTTCTTCGAGCTCAACGAAGCCTTCGCAGCTCAGGCCCTGCCTGTGCTCAAAGACCTCAAAGTGCTGGATAAAATGGACGAGAAGGTCAACTTACATGGCGGTGCTATTGCTCTGGGCCACCCATTCGGTTGTTCTGGTGCGCGTATCTCCGGTACCCTGCTCAACGTTATGAAGCAAAATGGCGGCACCTTAGGTGTTTCGACCATGTGCGTTGGCCTTGGCCAAGGCATTACCACCGTCTTTGAACGCCTGTAAGCTTTAACAGGTCTACAAGATGGGAAAAACCGGGGCTCAGGCCCCGGTTTTTGTTTGTTTGAGCAATGAGTCTAGGAATTATCATGCAGCTACAGCCCGGCCTTTACCGCCATTACAAAGGTCCTGAATATCGCGTCTTTGGCGTTGTTCAGCACTCAGAGACCGAACAGCATCTGGTGATGTATCAAGCCCTGTATGGTGAGTTCGGCCTGTGGGTGAGACCGCTGGAGATGTTCTGCGCAAGTGTCGAAGTGGATGGCGAGAAGGTGCCGCGCTTTGCTCTGGTAGAGGCCGAAACCTCATTGTTTACTCGCTCATAGGCTAAAACTAGAGCTTAACTGCGCTTGACCTCGGCCAGACCACCACTATATATAGCGGTGCCGCGCTAGTAGGCAGAAAGACGTCTCGCGCATTTATTTACCGAATTTCAGGAATTTTCCAATCCATGGGCAAATCGCTGGTCATTGTGGAATCCCCGGCCAAGGCCAAGACCATCAACAAGTACTTGGGTAGCGAGTACGTGGTCAAGTCGAGCATCGGCCACATCCGTGACCTCCCCACCAGTGGCTCGGCGAGCGCCAGCAAAGAGCCAGCTAAGCGCGGTAAAGCTGCCGCCGAAGCGCCCGCGTTGTCGCCCAAGGAAAAGGCCAAACGTCAATTGTTTGCCCGTATGGGGGTCGATCCGGAGCATGGTTGGAAGGCCAAGTACGAAATCCTCCCAGGCAAAGAGAAGGTCGTCGAAGAGCTACGTCGCCTCGCCAAAGATGCTGACACCATCTATCTCGCAACCGACTTGGACCGCGAAGGGGAGGCCATTGCGTGGCACCTGCGCGAAGCCATCGGTGGCGATGACAGCCGCTACAAGCGCGTGGTGTTCAACGAGATCACCAAGAAGGCTATCCAGGAGGCGTTCTCTGCCCCGGGTCAGCTGGATATCGATCGGGTCAATGCCCAGCAAGCGCGACGCTTCCTTGATCGCGTGGTGGGCTACATGGTCTCGCCACTGCTGTGGGCGAAGATTGCCCGTGGCCTGTCGGCTGGCCGCGTGCAGTCGGTCGCGGTGAAACTGGTGGTCGAACGCGAGAAAGAAATCCGCGCGTTCAACCCGGAAGAGTACTGGGAAGTTCACGCTGACCTGGGCACTGCCAAGGGCGCCAATGTGCGCTTTGAAGTGGCGCGGGAAAACGGCGCGGCGTTCAAACCGCTCAATGAAGCCCAAGCCAATGCTGCGCTGGCTACGCTTAAGGCGTCGAGCTTCAGCGTCAGCAAGCGTGAAGACAAGCCCACCAGCAGCAAGCCTTCTGCGCCATTTATTACTTCCACCTTGCAGCAGGCGGCCAGTAACCGTCTGGGCTTCGGGGTGAAGAAAACCATGATGATGGCCCAGCGTCTGTATGAGGCCGGTTACATCACCTATATGCGTACCGATTCGACCAACCTCTCGGTAGACGCGATCAACATGGTGCGCGGCTTTATCGACAGCGAATTTGGTGACAAATACCTGCCGGATAAGCCCAACGTCTACAGCAGCAAAGAAGGCGCGCAAGAGGCGCACGAAGCGATTCGTCCCTCTGATGTGAATCTCAAGCCGACTCAGTTGAGTGGCATGGAGCGTGACGCTGAGCGCCTGTACGAGCTGATCTGGCGGCAATTCGTAGCTTGTCAGATGCTGCCGGCGCAATACCTGTCGACCACTGTGACAGTCGCCGCGGCACAATTTGAGCTGCGCGCCAAAGGCCGCATTCTTAAGTTCGATGGTTACACCCGCGTGCTGCCACAACTGAGCAAGCCAGGCGACGACGATGTGCTGCCAGAAATGGCGCAAAACGAAGCGCTTAAGCTGATCAAGCTCGACCCTAGCCAACACTTCACCAAGCCGCCGGCGCGTTACTCCGAAGCCAGCTTGGTTAAAGAAATGGAAAAGCGTGGGATTGGCCGGCCGTCCACCTATGCGGCGATCATTGGCACCATTCAGGATCGTGGTTACGTGGCGCTGCATAACCGCCGCTTCTACTCCGAGAAGATGGGCGACATCGTTACCGAGCGCCTCGGCGAAAGCTTCGCCAACCTGATGGACTACGGCTTCACCGCTGGCATGGAAGAGCGTCTGGATGACGTGGCCCATGGTGGCCGCGAGTGGAAGAACCTGCTCGATGAGTTTTATGGCGACTTCAAGAAGAAGCTAGAACTCGCTGAGTCCAGCGATAGCGGTATGCGCGCTAACCAGCCAACGCTGACCAATATCCCGTGCCGCGTATGCGGCCGGCCGATGACCATTCGTACCGCCTCGACGGGCGTGTTCTTGGGTTGCTCCGGTTACGCTTTGCCGCCGAAAGAACGCTGCAAGTCGACCATCAACTTGGTGCCGGGCGATGAGATCGCTGCGGACGACGAGGGTGAGTCGGAGTCGCGGGTACTGTTGGGCAAGCGCCGCTGCCCGATCTGTGCCACTGCCATGGATGCCTACTTGCTTGATGAAAGCCACAAGCTGCATATCTGCGGCAATAATCCGGACTGCGCCGGTTATGAAGTGGAAGAGGGCCAGTACCGCATCAAAGGCTATGAAGGTCCAAGCCTTGAGTGCGATAAGTGCGGCAGCCAGATGCAGCTCAAGACCGGCCGCTTCGGCAAGTTCTTCGGTTGCACCAACGAGTCCTGCAAAAATACCCGCAAACTGCTGAAGAGCGGTGAAGCGGCGCCGCCGAAAATGGACCCGGTGAAGATGCCGGAGCTCAAGTGCGAGAAGGTCAACGACACCTATATCTTGCGCGACGGGGCTTCGGGCTTGTTCCTGGCTGCCAGTCAGTTCCCGAAAAATCGGGAAACACGGGCGCCACTGGTGCTGGAATTGATCCCCCATCGCGATGAGATCGATCCTAAGTACCACTTCCTCTGCGATGCTCCGGCTAAAGATACTCAAGGCCGTCCGGCGGTAGTGCGTTACAGCCGTAAGACTAAGGAGCAGTATGTGCAGACCGAAGTCGACGGCAAGCCAACGGGTTGGCGTGCGTTCTTCGACGGCAGCAAGTGGAAGGTCGAAGACAAGAGTTAAGCAAGCGCTGGGGGTAGCGGTGCTGCCCCCATTACACGTCGATCCGTTGAGGAGCTTTCTTCGTGGCTAATGAGTTGTACACCCGCACCAATCAGAAAATCTTCTACGCCGGCCTGGCGCTGGAGTCGTGGCGTCAGGCTGAGCAGGTACAGAGCATGAACTCCCTGGCGCTGATTCAGGCTGAGCGCGAGGCGGCGCTGTTTCATCTGTATGGCGCCTTGCTGGGCTTGTGTCATGAGATCGCCGGCTACTACCGCTTGGCCAATAGTGCCGCACCGCAGGCTGAGAGCTTTCTCTGCGAGGCTGTGTTGGCGCAGGCGCCAAGTCAGGAGCTAGGTGAGCTGGTGGAACTCAGTCAGAGCGCAGAGAGTTGGCTGGCGCAATTGCTTAAGGCCTACAACCAATTGTTTCAGCCGCCTCGCGCGGTTGAACAGGCCCAGGCTGATCCGGGCCTGATCTCGGCGCTTAGCCTGGATCAGCCACAGCCCCTCGGCCATGAAGCTTTGGAGCAGTGGCGCCAACACCTTAAAGCCTTAGCTCAGCGCTTTCGGCAAACCTTAAGCGAGTGGTAAGAGTTGCTCTAGCTTGAGTGCTGCGCGCAGCGCTCGGCTTTAGCTTATTGCCATTGGCGTAGCTCAAACCCCTGCAGAAAATCCATTCGACCCTAGGGTCAGCCGAACTCGGCTGGTACACTAGCCGCCTTTCGTGGAGAACTAACACTATGCCTACATCCTTCCTGGAAATTGTCGAGCTGCCTGATGGGCGAATTGCTCTGCGCCGTGCAGAGGATGAAGAATCACTGGTGGTGTTGGATTTTTCCGCTGATGCCAAAGCCTTTTTGCAAGGTCAGCATGTTGAGGTGGCTAAGGCCATGCTCAATGTCGGCGTGCAGATGGCTGGCCGGTTAGCCGAGAACAACTTCGAAGAAGAAGAGGGGCCGCGGGTTCTGCACTGACGGCAGCTCGTGGCACTGAAGGTTCGCTTTATATCCCAGCGATCCGCTGCAAATAAGCATTTGCAGCACTGCTGATCGCGCTCAGTGAGTGGCTTTGCGCCGCTCTCACTCGCTCAAGATGACAAACACTTAGCCTGCCGCCTCGTTTAGCCGAGACTGATATTTAGGCTTTGCGCTTGGCCTTGTGCGGCTGCACGCTCCAATTGTTGCCGCGCTTGGCGTTCCAGCGGATGCAGCCAGCTCACTACTGTGTGGCTGCGGCCTAGTTTGAGTGCTTCTTGGGCCAACTGTAGGGCGCTTTGTTCGCCACGCGGATGCAGCAGCAAAATACGTTCGCGGTTGAGTCCGGCATCGCGCAACCAAGCCTGGGTCAGGCTCGCCGGTGGGGCGATCAGGGTTAGCCAGCGTTCATCGTGCTTATCGCTCAGCTCGCGCAGAATCGGTGCCAGTAGGGTCAGGCAATTGCCAGTAGCGCCACGCAGGGACAGCTCGCTGAATGCTTCAATCCGCTCATCCAGCCAAGGCTTGTCTGTGCTCAGCAGCGGGTTGGCTGTGGCTGCTAAAAAGCCGTCGAACAGGGGCAGTTGGTTATGCTTCATTGCTTGCGGGAACTGCATAGATCCTCCACTAGCAGGCGGTTGTCAGCGACCTGCGCTATCAAAACTGGGTTAATAATGCCGCCGCCGGGCGCTGCCATCCTATTGAGCGGCGCTGCTGGGCTCTGATCCTTATCTTGTGGCTCTAGCCGTTGTACTGGTCTTAGCTGCCTAGCGGCGAATCACGCCGACGCTTAAGCCTTCAATCACCAGGTTTTGCTCTTCTAGGTTGACTTCAATCGGTGCGAATTCTGGGTTCTCGGCCAGCAACCAGACTTTGTTGCCTTCACGCTTAAAGCGTTTGACTGTCACTTCGTCGTCAATCCGCGCTACCACGACTTGGCCGTTACGGGCCTCACGGGTGGTGTGCACGGCGAGCAGGTCGCCGTCGAAAATGCCGATATCTTTCATGCTCATGCCGCGCACCCGCAGCAGGTAATCTGCGCGTGGGTGGAAGAAGGCCGGGTTGATGCGGCACGACTCTTCAATATGTTGCTGGGCCAGAATGGGTGAGCCCGCAGCCACGCGGCCGATCACGGGCAGGCCTTCTTCTTCCGTGGTGTTAGGTTCAAAGCCAGGGATACGGATGCCGCGTGAGGCGCCGGGGGTCATCTCAATGGCGCCTTTACGGGCCAGTGCCTTGAGGTGCTCTTCGGCAGCATTGGGCGATTTAAAGCCCAGGGCTAACGCAATTTCCGCGCGGGTCGGCGGATAGCCATTGTCGTCAAGGCACTGCTTGATGAAGTCGAGAATTTCAGCTTGGCGCGGCGTTAGCTTGATCATGATGGGCTCTGTTTTTTTGTACAGTGACTGGAATTATATACAGTGATTTGCGCTTGGCAATGCTTTAAATGCTTATTGCCCTGTCGGCGTAGGTAAATGTCTGCGCAGCTGCTTGTATCCTTAGCTTGTCTGTTGGCGTCTAAGATTTCTCTTATCTTTTATCGCTCTGTGCGTGGCTGATCGGTCATAAGATGGTCTGCTCGGCTTGACAAGCTGCGCGCCTGAAACGTATGTTTCAAACAAGTGTTTGGCAAATGAACAGAGTCATGGCCCAGTCGGAAACCGTTGAACGCATTCTTGATGCGGCAGAGCAGCTTTTTGCGGAGAAAGGTTTCGCAGAAACTTCGCTGCGCCTGATCACCAGTAAGGCCGGGGTTAACCTGGCGGCGGTGAATTATCACTTCGGCTCGAAAAAGGCTCTGATTCAGGCGGTGTTCTCGCGCTTTCTCGGGCCGTTTTGCCAGAGCCTGGAGCGTGAGCTGGATCGTCGCCAAGCCAAGCCTGAATCTAAAGCCAGCCTAGAAGAGCTGCTGGAGCTGCTGGTCGAGCAAGCCTTGGCCGTTAAACCACGCAGCGGCAATGATCTGTCGATCTTTATGCGCCTGTTGGGCCTGGCCTTCAGCCAAAGCCAGGGGCACCTGCGCAAGTACCTGGAAGAGGTGTACGGCAAAGTGTTCCGCCGCTACATGCTCTTGGTTCATGAAGCTGCGCCGCGTATCCCGCCGCTGGAGCTGTTCTGGCGGGTGCACTTTATGCTCGGCGCTGCGGCGTTCAGCATGTCTGGGATCAAGGCACTGCGCGCCATGGCCGAAACCGACTTTGGGGTGAACACCTCGATTGAGCAGGTGATGCGCTTGATGGTGCCGTTCCTCGCCGCAGGCATGCGCTCTGACAGCGCTTTGCTGGATGAAAGCCTTGCCAATGCCCAGCTAAAACCGCGGATTAAGACGTCGTCGGTGGTGGCAAAAGTTTAGTCAGGCGGGTGCGCTTAGCCGAGTGCATCGGCTAAGCTAGGCGCCCATGGCTACCCTCGATTTACTTCATATCTCCATTGCTGATCAGCGCCTTTATGGCTTTGCTGATGCTCAGCTGCAGCTCAGTCTGCCCGTATCGACCGCGCTGAATGGCCCCGGTGAGCTGAATGGCTCCGGCTGTACGCCGCGTGGCCTGCATCAGGTGCGGGCCAAGATTGGTGGTGAGTTACCCATGGGCGCGGTGCTGCGCGGTCGGCGCTGGACCGGTGAGATCCTCACGCCTGAGTTGCAAGCACAATTCCCTGAGCGCGATTGGATTTTAAGCCGCATCCTCTGGCTCAGTGGCTGTGAGTTGGGGCGTAATCGCATGGGTCAGGTGGATACCTTCCGTCGTTACATCTACCTGCATGGCACGCCGGACAGCGAACCCATGGGCGTGCCGCTGTCCCATGGTTGCATTCGCTTGCGTAACGACGATCTGATTTATCTGTTTGCCCACACGCCGTTGCACTGCAAGGTGCAAATTGACGAGGCTGCCTGCCCGCAGTGGGCCCGGTTAGCGCTTAATTAAGGACATCTTTTGACTACAGGCATGCAAGGTTCATTGATGCTGGATATCGCCGGCACTTGGCTCACCGCTGAGGATCGGCAGATTTTGCGGCAGCCTGAGGTGGCCGGGTTGATTCTGTTCGCCCGCAATATCGAAGATCCGCGCCAGGTGCGGGAGCTGTGCACGGCCATTCGCGCCGTACGCCCCGATATGCTGTTGGCCGTGGATCAAGAGGGCGGGCGCGTGCAGCGTCTGCGCCAAGGCTTCGTGCGTCTGCCGGCTATGGGTGCCATAGCCGAGAAAGACAACGCTGAGCATTTAGCCGAGCAGTGCGGTTGGGTCATGGCTACCGAGGTACTGGCGGTGGGCCTGGACCTCAGTTTTGCCCCGGTGCTGGATTTGGATTATCAGCGCAGCACGGTGATCGGCGCGCGCTCGTTTTCCGGCGACCCGCAGGTGGTGATTAAGCTGGCTGGTGCTTTTATCCGTGGGATGAACGCGGCGGGGATGGCGGCCACTGGCAAACACTTCCCCGGCCACGGTTGGCCGATTGCCGACTCGCATATCGCTATTCCTGTGGATGAGCGCAGCTTGGAGCAAATCCGCGCCGCCGATCTGCAACCCTTTGTGCAGTTGCGCAAGCAACTGGCGGCCGTGATGCCGGCCCATGTCATCTACCCGCAGGTGGATGAGCAGCCGGCCGGTTTCTCCAAGCGCTGGCTGCAAGAGATTCTGCGTGGTGAGTTGGGCTTTGACGGGGTGATCTTCAGTGATGACCTGTCCATGGCCGGTGCCCATGTGGTCGGTGATGCTGCCAACCGGATTGAGGCGGCGTTGAGCGCGGGCTGTGATATGGGCTTGGTCTGTAACGACCGTGCCGCGGCCGAGCTGGCCTTAAGTGCCGTGCAGCGGCTCAAGGTCAGCGTGCCGCAAGGTTTGGCACGCATGCGCCGGCAGGCCTTGCCAAGCTTCGATTACAAGCAAGATCCACGCTGGTTGCAGGCCTTGGGTGAGCTGCGCGCTGCGCAGTTGATCGACTGATTAGCGTTTGCTTAAGCAAAAAAATGGCCGCAGTCAGCGGCCATTTTTTATGGGCGGTATTTAGCGCCTTATTGCGCGCTCACCTTCACCAGCAGGCCGGTGTTGCCGTTGTCGACGAAGGTCAGCTCACCCACGTTCACGCGGCTGGTTTGCTTGATGCGTTCGCTGTCGCTGAGGCTGCCGGTGCTGTCGAACTGGTTGATCCAGATGTCGCTGTCCAGTTCGATTTGCTTGCCTTGTTTCAGGCCCAGGGTGCCTTCCACGGGGTAGTGGCCGAACTGCTGGTTGCCCGTGCTGATGGCCACTACATCGGGTGTGCCGCCGACGCTTTGGGTCCAGGCTTGGTGCAGCAGCACTTGGTAGCCTTTGCCGGGGCTGAGTTTGCTGGCTTCGTTATTCAGTGCCAGGGGCCGGCTGTTGCTGGCATCCACTGGCCGCGCCAGTTGCGCCCAGTCATCCGGAGCCACCTGGCCGGCGGAGAGCACATCGGCGGATTGGCGGAAGACGATAACCTCGACCTGATACAGGCCGTCAGCTAAAGCGGCGCCGCTGGCACACAGGCACAACAGCATAAGGGTCAGGGTGCGAAATGCGCGCATGGGTCGGTCCTTTAAGTGGCGGGAGTCAGGCGCTCGAACAGCGCTTCTAGGTGGTTAAAACGTTCTTCCGGGCGCTCCATCGGCACCTGGAATTTAAACAGGGTTGCGCCTTCGAATTTATAGCGATTCGGTGCGCTCTGGATCATTTTGATCAGTGTCAGCGGCTCCACACGGGTATCGGCGGCAAATTCGATGCGACCGCCTTGGGGGCCCGCATCGACTTTCTTGATCCCTAGCTGCTCGGCCTTAAGCTTGAGCAGGGTCAGACGCACCAAGTTTTTGCTCGCGTCGGGGAGCAAGCCAAAGCGGTCGATCATTTCCACTTGCAGTTCTTTCAAGCCATCTTCATCGGCAGCGTTGGCGATACGCTTATAGAGGATCAGGCGGGCGTGCACATCGGGCAAGTAGTCCTCAGGGATCAAGGCCGGTACGCGCAGGTTGATCTCCGGGCCGCCGCCGAGCGGTTGCTCCAGATTCGGTTGCTCGCCCTTGCGGATCGATTTGACCGCGCGCTCAAGCATTTCCATATAGAGGGTAAAGCCGACGGCTTGGATCTGGCCGCTTTGGCCATCGCCGAGCAGCTCGCCAGCGCCGCGGATTTCCAAGTCGTGGGTGGCCAGAGTAAAGCCGGCGCCCAGGTCTTGCGCGCCGGCGATGGCTTCCAGGCGCTTCTGCGCGTCGTCGGTCATGGCCTTGCGTGCAGGCGTGAGCAGGTAGCAGTAAGCCTGGTGGTGACTACGGCCAACGCGGCCGCGCAGTTGGTGCAACTGGGCCAGGCCGAATTTGTCCGCACGCTCGATGATGATGGTGTTGGCGCTGGGTACGTCGATGCCGGTCTCGATAATGGTCGAGGCCACCAGCACGTTAAAGCGCTTGTGGTAGAAGTCGCCCATTACCTGTTCCAGCTCACGCTCGCGCATCTGCCCGTGGCCGATACCGATCCGCGCCTCGGGCACCAGCTCGGCCAGGTCGGCAGCGCATTTCTCGATGGTCTTCACATCGTTGTGCAGGTAGTACACCTGGCCGCCGCGCAGCAGTTCGCGCAGCAGCGCCTCTTTGATGACGTTGTTGTGCTCCTCCATGACGAAGGTGCGCACCGACAGACGCCGCGCTGGTGGGGTGGCGATGATCGACAGATCGCGCATGCCAGCCACGGCCATATTCAGGGTGCGCGGAATTGGCGTAGCGGTGAGGGTGAGGATGTCCACCTCGCTGCGCAGAGCCTTGAGCTGCTCCTTCTGGCGCACGCCAAAGCGGTGTTCTTCGTCGATGATGACCAAGCCCAGATTGCTGAATTTGACGTCGTCTTGCAGCAGCTTATGGGTACCGATAACGATATCGACCTTGCCCTCGGCCAGGTCCTGCATGGCGGCGCTGACTTCCTTGTTGCTCTTGAAGCGGCTCATTACCTCGACCTTGACCGGCCAATCGGCAAAGCGGTCGCGGAAGCTGTTGTAGTGCTGCTGCGCCAGCAGGGTCGTGGGCACCAGCACGGCGACTTGGCGGCCGCCGTGCACGGCAATAAAGGCCGCGCGCATGGCCACTTCGGTTTTACCGAAGCCGACGTCGCCGCAGACTAGGCGGTCCATGGGCTTGGGCGCCAACATATCGGCATGCACCGCTTCGATGGCGGACTGCTGGTCGGGGGTTTCCTCAAACGGGAAGCCGGCGCTAAAGGTGGCGTAGTCAGCTTTCGGGTCGCTGAATGCATAGCCTTCGCGAGCGGCGCGGCGGGCGTAGATATCCAGCAGCTCGGCGGCCACGTCACGGACTTGCTCAGCGGCTTTGCGCTTGGCTTTTTGCCAGGTTTCCGAGCCCAGTTTGTGCAGCGGGGCGAGGGCGTCATCACTGCCGCTGTAGCGGGCGATCAAATGCAGGCTGGAGACCGGTACATACAGCTTGGCTTCGTCGGCGTATTGCAGGGTGAGAAATTCAGCGGCCTGGCCGTCAAATTCCATGGTCACCAGGCCCAGGTAGCGGCCGACACCGTGGTCGATATGCACGACTGGCGAGCCTTCACGCAGCTCGGTGAGGTTTTTGATGACGTTGTCGCCGCCGTCACGGGACTTCTCCCGACGCCTGCGCTGCATCACGCGTTGGCCAAACAACGGGCTTTCCGCGACTAAGGCCAGGTCTTCCAGCAACAGGCCTTCATCCAGCGGGGCGATGCAGATGCCTAGGCGCTCTTTGCTGTTGGTAAAGGCCGGCCAGTCTTCAAATTCTTTGGGCTTGAGTTTCAGGCGCGCCAGCAACTCCAGCAGCACTTCACGGCGCCCGGCGGACTCGGCGCAGAACAGCACGCGTCCGGGGTATTCCTCAATAAAGCGGCGCAGCGCGGCCAGCGGCTCGTTGGCTTTGGCTTGGATGGCCAAGTCCGGCAACCCTTGGGCGTTGAAGCGGGTCTGGCCAACGCCGGTGGCAATGTCGTCCTGGCTGACCACCACACGCGGCCAGCTTTTCAGGCGGGCGAAGCAGTCTTCCACTGGCAGGAAGATGTCGGCGGGCGGCAGCAGCGGCCGTTCAGGGTCGACGCGCCGCTCGTCGTAGCGGTTACGCGCATCGCTCCAGAATTGCTCGGCAGCCTTCTCGATGCCGGGCAGGGAAAACACCTGGGTGTCGCCGGGCAAGTAGTCGAAGAGGGTGGCGGTTTCTTCAAAGAACAGCGGCAGGTAGTACTCGATCCCGGCCGGAGTAATGCCGGTACTTAGGTCCTGATAGATCGGGCAGCGGCGGAAATCGACGTCAAAGCGTTCGCGAAAGCGCCCGCGAAAGTCGGTGACGGCCTTCTTCTCCAGCGGAAACTCGCGGGCTGGCAGCAGCTTGATCGACTCGACTTTGTCCACCGAGCGCTGGTTTTCCGGGTCAAAGGTGCGCAGGGTTTCGATTTCGTCATCAAACAAATCGATACGAAAGGGCGTACGACTGCCCATCGGAAATAAATCGATCAGCGCGCCACGCACGGCAAACTCGCCATGTTCGTACACCGTATCGACGCAGCGATAACCGGCGGCTTCTAGATTGCCGCGCATCTGGTTCACGTCAATCTGCTGGCCGACCTGCAGCACCAGGCTGCTGCCGAGCAAGAAGCGTTTGGGCGGTAGGCGGTGCAGGGCCGTGGAGATCGGCACCACTAGCACGCCGTGCTTGAGCTCCGGCAGACGGTACAGCGCAGAAATGCGCTGGGAAATGATGTCTTGGTGCGGCGAGAACAGGTCGTAGGGCAGGGTTTCCCAGTCAGGGAAGTGCAGCACCGGCAGGTCCGGGGCAAAAAAACTCAGCTCCTGTTCCAGGCGCTCAGCACTTTGGCTGTCGGCGGTGAGCAGTAGGGTAAAACGCTTGGCACTGCTGGCGGCCTCGGCAATTGCTAGGCTCAGTGCAGCTCCGGGAAGGTTGCCCCAATGTTGTTTGCCGGCGCTTGCAGGCAGGGACGGTAGACGCAGTACGGACACAGGCGGCTCACGGTCGTGGAACGAAGCGGCGATTGTAGCGGGGCTGAGTGGTTGGTGTCAGTTACGACAGCTGTGGATTGCCGCGTTACGATTGCGCCGTCATAATGTAGCCCCTTTTTTTCGTCCCTACATGTGGAAGGTATAGCCCGTGACTCAGAAGCCCGACCAGTGTCTCGGTGAGTGGATTGATCGTGAAGCACTCGCAGAAGCGATGATTCCGCTGATTGGCCAGCTCTACCGTAACAACAACGTGGTTACCTCGATCTACGGCCGTGGTTTGATCAACCGTTCGGTGATCGACATTCTTAAGGCCCACCGCTTTGCTCGTCACCGCTTAGCGGACGACAGTGAGCTGTCGGTACACGATACCTTCCCAGTGCTGAAAGCCATGAGCGAGCTGAAACTCGGCGCTGCTTCGGTTGACCTGGGCAAAATGGCCAGCAAGTTCAAAACCCAGGGCAATGGCCGCAGCATTGAGCAGTTCGTTAAAGAAGAAATGGCGGAAGTCGCTGGCAAGCAAAGCAGCTCTGCCCGTGCCGGCACCGACGTGGTTCTGTACGGCTTTGGCCGTATCGGCCGCCTGTTGGCGCGCATCCTGATTGAAAAAACCGGTGGCGGCGACGGTCTGCGTCTGCGCGCTATCGTCGTGCGCAAAGGCGCCAGCAATGATCTGGTGAAACGCGCCAGCCTGCTGCGTCGTGACTCGGTACACGGCAAGTTCAATGGCACCATCACCATTGATGAAGAGAACAGCACCCTGACGGCCAACGGCAACCTGATCCAAGTGATCTACGCCAAAGACCCGAAAGAAGTGGATTACACCCAGTACGGTATCAGCAACGCGCTGCTGGTGGACAACACCGGTGTATGGCGTGATGCCGAGGGTCTGGGGCAACACCTGGCTTGCCCAGGCGTCGACCGTGTAGTGCTGACAGCCCCAGGCAAAGGCGCGCTGAAGAACATCGTGCACGGCATCAACCACGGCGAAATCACCCCGGAAGATAAGATCATCTCCGCGGCTTCCTGCACCACCAACGCCATCGTGCCGGTGCTTAAAGCCGTCAACGATCAGTACGGCATCGTCAACGGCCACGTGGAGACTGTGCACTCCTACACCAACGACCAGAACCTGATCGACAACTTCCACAAAGGCGACCGCCGTGGCCGCAGCGCGCCGCTGAACATGGTGATCACCGAAACTGGCGCCGCGACTGCTGCTGCTAAAGCGCTGCCAGTGCTGAAAGGCAAGCTGACCGGTAACGCGATTCGCGTACCTACGCCGAACGTGTCGATGGCTATCCTCAACCTCAACCTTGAGAAAGCCACCAATCGTGAAGAGATCAACGAGTACCTGCGCCAGATGGCCATGCACTCCGATCTGCAGAAGCAAATCGACTTCGTGCAGTCGCAAGAAGTGGTGAGCACTGACTTCGTTGGCTCGCGCCACGCCGGTGTGGTGGACGCTGAAGCGACCATCTGCAACGACAACCGTGTAGTGCTGTACGTGTGGTACGACAACGAATTTGGCTACAGCTGCCAAGTTGTCCGTGTGATGGAAGAAATGGCCGGGGTCAACCCACCAGCCTTCCCGCAGTAAGCGCGAAGTCGCACGAAAAAACGGGAGCTTAGGCTCCCGTTTTTTTTTGGCTTGAGTGCAGGGTTTTATCCGGTGCAATGGCATTCGGGCAGGGCTTTTTTGGCCCTGCTGTCGCCTACTTATAGATAAACGCCGTGCATTGACTGGCCAGTCAGTGAGGGTGGGCTCTATAATCGAACGGATTTTCTGCGCGGCTAATTTTATGGGCATGGATACTCCATGTTCTCTTGTGGCGCACCCATTGAAGTGCCGCGAGTGACTGGCGCTCTTTAAAAAATGCTTAATAAATCAGTGGTTAGACAAACCTATGATAAAAATTAAACATGGGCTCGACTTGCCCATAACCGGCGCGCCGGTGCAGCGAATCGAAGCCGCCAGGCCGGTACGCAGCGTCGCCGTCATAGGCTACGACTATCACGGCATGAAGCCGACCATGGACGTTCAGGTCGGTGATCGAGTCAAAGTGGGGCAACCACTGTTTAGCGATAAAAAGTCCCCAGGCGTGCTGTACACCGCGCCGGCGGCTGGCGTGATCAGTGCCATTCATCGCGGCGAAAAGCGCGTACTGCAATCGGTGGTGATCGATGTGGACGGTGATGAACAGGTCGGTTTCACCGCCGTGCCTGAGCATCAGCTGGACACTTTGGCCAACCACAATGTGCGTGAGCTACTGCAGCAGTCCGGCCTGTGGACTGCGCTGCGCACGCGGCCGTTTAGCCAAGTGCCGGCTGCCGATAGCCAAGCCCGTTCGATTTTTGTCACTGCCATTGATACCCACCCGCTGGCCGCTGATCCGGCGGTGGTGATCGCGCAGTACGCCACTGATTTTGCGCATGGATTAACCGTGCTGAGCAAGCTGGCGCCAATTTTCCTCTGCAAAGCCGAGGGCGTGTCGCTGCCGGGCGAGCAACTGGCTAACGTGCGCACGGAAAGTTTCAGCGGTCCGCACCCGGCCGGTTTAGCCGGTACCCATATCCACTTCCTCGATCCGGTCAGTGCCAGCAAGACGGTGTGGAGCATCAACTATCAAGACGTCATCGCCGTTGGCAAGCTGTTCACCAGCGGCCAGCTGTGGGTCGAGCGTATCGTCGCCTTAGGTGGACCGGTGGTCAGCCAGCCGCGTTTGCTGCGCACACGTCTGGGCGCCAACCTGCATGAGTTGACGGCAGGCGAACTCAACCCAGGCAACAATCGCATCGTTTCCGGCTCTTTGCTCGGCGGCCGTACGGCCCATGGCCCGTTGGCCTATCTGGGGCGTTATCACTTGCAGGTGTCGTGCCTGGCTGAAGGCAATCAGCGCGAGCTGTTGCACTACCTGCGCGCTGGGGTGAACAAGCATTCGGTGCTGAATATCTTTGTCTCCAAGTTACAGGCGGCTAAACGCTTTGCCTTCTCTACCAGCACCAATGGCAGCCCGCGGGCGATGGTGCCGGTGGGCAACTATGAGGCGGTGATGCCGCTGGATATTTTGCCAACGCAATTGCTGCGTTACTTGATCGTCGGCGACAGCGAGATGGCACAAAAGCTCGGCTGCTTGGAGCTGGACGAAGAAGATCTGGCGCTGTGCAGTTATGTCTGTGCGGGTAAGTATGAATATGGCCCGATCCTGCGCGATAACCTCGCGCGTATCGAGAAGGAGGGTTAAGCCATGGGTATCCGTGCATTTCTCGACAAGATCGAGCACAACTTTGAAAAGGGCGGTAAGTACGAAAAATGGTTCGCGCTGTATGAGGCGTTCGACACCTTTTTCTATCGCCCAGCCAGCGTGACCAAAACCACCGCCCACGTGCGCGACGGCATCGACCTCAAGCGCATGATGATTACCGTGTGGCTGTGCACCTTCCCGGCCATGTTCTTCGGCATGTGGAACGCCGGCTACCAGGCTAACCTGATCTTCGCCAACAGCCCGGATTTGCTGGCCAGCCAAGGCGGCTGGCGCTTCGGTTTGATCAGCTCGCTGGCCGGTTTCGACCCCAACAGTTTGTGGGATAACTTTATCCAGGGCGCGGCCTATCTGGTTCCGGTGTATGCGGTGACCTTTATCGTCGGCGGCTTCTGGGAAGTGCTGTTTGCCATGGTGCGCAAGCATGAGGTCAACGAAGGTTTCTTCGTCACCTCGGTGCTGTTCACCCTGATTCTGCCGCCGAGCATTCCGCTGTGGCAGGTGGCGTTGGGCATTAGCTTTGGCGTGGTGATTGGCAAGGAAGTGTTTGGCGGCACCGGCAAGAACTTCTTAAACCCAGCACTGGCCGGTCGCGCGTTTTTGTTCTTTGCCTACCCGGCACAAATGTCCGGGGATGCGGTATGGACGACGGTGGACGGTTTTGCCGGCGCCACTTCGCTGAGTCTGGCCGCTTCTGGCGGTATCGAAAATGTGGTCACCCACGGGGTCAGCTGGATGGACGCCTTTATCGGCTTTATGCCGGGCTCCCTCGGTGAAACCAGCACCCTGGCCATTCTGCTGGGTGGCGCGGTGCTGCTGATCACTAAGATCGCCTCGTGGCGCATCGTCGCCGGGGTGATGCTGGGCATGATCGGTTTGAGCGCGCTGTTCAACTGGATCGGTTCGACCACCAACCCGTTGTTTGCCATGCCGTGGTATTGGCATTTAGTGCTGGGCGGCTTTGCCTTCGGCATGATCTTTATGGCCACTGATCCGGTGTCGGCGGCCATGACCAACACCGGTAAGTGGCTGTTCGGCATCCTGATCGGGGTGATGGTGGTGTTGATCCGGGTGGTCAACCCTGCCTTCCCTGAAGGCATGATGCTGGCCATTCTGCTGGCGAACCTATTTGCCCCGCTGATCGACCACTTTGTCGTGCAGGCCAATATCAAGCGGAGGCTGGCGCGCAATGTCTAATCAAAAAGAATCCACCAGCCGTACGCTGATTACTGCGCTGCTGGTGTGTCTGGTTTGCTCGGTGTTTGTCGCAGGCGCGGCGGTGGCGCTCAAGCCCACGCAGCTGGAAAACCGTTTGCTGGATAAGCAGCGCAGCATCTTGGCCATCGCCGGTCTGGGTAATCCGGCGATGTCCGGCGCCGAGGTTAAGACGCTCTTTGCCCAGCGTATCAGCGCCCGTGTGGTGGATCTGGACAGCGGCACTTTTAGCGACGCCAAAGATCCACTGACCTACGATGCCCTGGTGGCGGCGAAAGATCCGCAACAGTCCAAGGCGTTGACTGCCCGCGATGACATCGCCTCGATCAAGCGTCGTGAGCGCTTCACCACGGTGTATCTGGTGGAGCAGGACGGTCAGTTGCAAACCCTGATTCTGCCAGTGCGCGGTTATGGTTTGTGGTCGACCTTGCACGGCTTTATGGCGCTTAAAGGTGACCTCAACACCATCGCCGGTTTTGGCTTCTATCAGCACGCTGAAACCCCAGGGCTGGGCGGCGAAGTGGATAACCCGAAATGGAAGAATCTGTGGCCGGGCAAAACCCTGTTCGATCCACAAGGGCAGCTGGCCATACAGATCATCAAGGGCAGCGTCGATGCTCAAGGCGCCCAAGCTGAACATCAGGTTGATGGCCTGGCCGGTGCGACCTTGACCAGCAACGGGGTGAATAACCTGCTGCACTTCTGGCTGGGTAAAAATGGCTTTGCTCAGTTCCTGGCCAATCTGCACAAAGGGGAGGCGTGAACATGGCGCAGCCAACGTTTAAAGAGGTTCTGCTGAACCCGATTATTCAGAACAACCCCATCGGCTTGCAGATCCTCGGCATCTGTTCGGCCTTGGCGGTCACGTCTAACCTGAAAACCGCCTTGGTCATGTCGATTGCCCTGACCTTGGTCACGGGCTTTTCCAACCTGTTTATCTCGATGATCCGCACCCAGATCCCCAGCTCCATCCGCATGATCGTGCAGATGGTGATCATTGCCTCGTTGGTGATCGTGGTCGATCAAGTGCTTAAAGCCTATGCCTTTAGCTTGGCCAAGCAGCTGTCGGTATTCGTCGGTTTGATCATCACCAACTGCATTGTCATGGGGCGCGCCGAGGCCTTTGCCATGCAGAATCCGCCGCTGCTGTCGTTCTGCGACGGTATCGGTAACGGCCTGGGCTACAGCGCCATGCTGATTGTACTGGGGGTGATTCGCGAGCTGTTCGGCGCCGGCAAACTGCTGGGCTACGAGATCATTCCGGTGGTCAACGATGGCGGCTGGTATCAGCCCAATGGCTTGCTGTTGCTGCCGCCTTCGGCGTTCTTTTTGATCGGTTTGCTGATCTGGGCACTACGCTCGTGGAAGCGGGAACAAATGGAGGCGCCGAGCTACAAAATCGCGCCTCAGGTATCCGATAAGGAGGCCTACTGATGGAGCATTATCTAAGCCTCCTAGCTAAAGCGGTGTTCGTTGAGAACATGGCCTTGGCCTTCTTCCTCGGCATGTGCACCTTTATCGCCATCTCGAAAAAAGTCGAAACCGCCATCGGTTTGGGTGTAGCGGTGATCGTGGTGCAGGTCATCACGGTGCCGGCCAACAACCTGATCTACACCTATTTGCTCAAGGACGGCGCCCTGGCGTGGGCCGGTCTGCCGGATGTGGACTTAAGCTTCCTCGGCCTGCTGAGCTATATCGGCGTGATCGCGGCCATCGTGCAAATCCTCGAGATGCTCTTGGATAAGTATGTGCCGAGTCTGTACAACGCCTTAGGCGTGTTCCTGCCGCTGATTACTGTGAACTGCGCGATCATGGCCGGTTCCTTGTTTATGGTGGAGCGCGACTACAACCTGGCGGAAAGTACCGTCTATGGCTTCGGTTCGGGACTCTCCTGGGCGCTGGCCATTGCGGCGCTGGCGGGGATTCGCGAGAAGCTCAAATACAGCGATGTGCCGGCCGGCTTGCAGGGCCTGGGCATCACCTTTATCACCATCGGCTTAATGTCTCTGGGCTTTATGTCCTTCTCCGGCGTGCAGTTGTAAGGACGGTAACTCGATGATCATTAACGAGATTCTTATCGCTATCGGGATGTTCACGGCCATCGTCTTAGGGCTGGTGCTGATCATTCTGGCGGCGCGGGCCAAGTTGGTTTCCAGCGGTGATGTAAGCATTGCCATCAACGGCGAGCGCACCATCACCGTGCCGGCCGGTGGCAAGCTGTTGCAGACGTTGGCCGCTAACAACATCTTCCTCTCCTCGGCCTGTGGTGGTGGCGGCACCTGTGCCCAGTGCCGCTGCGTGGTGCAAAGTGGCGGCGGGGAAATGCTGCCCACCGAGGAAGCGGCCTTTACCCGGCGTGAAGCCAAAGCCGGCTGGCGCCTGTCGTGCCAGACCCCGGTGAAGCAGGACATGCACATCGAAGTGCCGGAAGAAGTGTTCGGCGTGAAGAAGTGGGAGTGCACGGTTGAGTCCAACCCTAACGTCGCCACCTTCATCAAGGAGCTGACCCTGCGCCTGCCTGAAGGGGAGAGCGTCGACTTCCGCGCCGGCGGCTATGTGCAACTGGAGTGCCCGCCACATGAGGTGCACTACAAGGACTTCGATATCCAAGAAGAATATCGTGGCGACTGGGACAAGTTTAACCAGTGGAAGTATGTGTCCAAGGTGGATGAGACGGTGATCCGCGCGTACTCCATGGCCAACTACCCGGATGAAGTCGGTCTGGTTAAGTTCAACATCCGCATCGCTTCGCCGCCACCCGGTAAAGATCATTTACCGCCGGGGCAAATGTCGTCTTGGGTATTTAACTTGAAGCCTGGTGACAAGGTCACGGTGTATGGCCCGTTCGGTGAGTTCTTCGCCAAGGACACTGACTCCGAGATGGTCTTTATCGGCGGCGGTGCTGGGATGGCGCCAATGCGCTCGCATATTTTTGATCAGCTCAAGCGCCTGAAGAGCAAGCGCAAAATCAGTTTCTGGTACGGCGCGCGCTCCATGCGTGAGGCTTTCTACACCGAAGAGTACGATCAGTTGCAGGCGGAGAATCCCAACTTTCAGTGGCACTTGGCGCTGTCGGACCCGCAGCCGGAAGATAACTGGACGGGCCTCAAGGGCTTTATCCATAACGTGCTCTACGAGAACTACCTCAAGGACCATCCGGCCCCTGAGGATTGCGAGTTCTACATGTGCGGTCCGCCCATGATGAACGCCGCAGTGATTAAGATGCTGGTCGATTTGGGTGTAGAGGAGGACAATATCCTCCTCGACGATTTCGGCGGTTAAGCATGATCCACCTGTTTGTACGGCCCGTTATTGTTGTCAGCTTGCTGGCAGCCTTAACGGGCTGCTGGTTTTCTGAGCGCATTGAAGAGTTTGGCGGGCCCACCATGGGCAGCACTTACTCGATCAAATATGTGCACACCAGCAACAGTCCCAGCCTTGAGCAGCTCAAGGAGGAAACCCAAGCCATCCTGGCTGAGGTCGATGAGCAAATGTCGACCTATCGCAATGATTCGCTGATCGAACAGTTTAATCAGGCACCGGCCGGTACCTGCCAAACAATGCCGGCAGCAGTGCTAGAGTTGCTACAGCTAGGTCGTGAGCTGCATGAGCAAAGCCAGGGTGCCTTCGACCTGACCTTGGAGCCGTTGCTGGATTTGTGGGGGTTTGGCCCCAAAGCTCAGGCAGAACAGGTTCCAAGTCCTGCCCAGGTGGCGGCAGCCCGCGCCCGTACCGGCATGCAATATCTGCGTAGCGAAGGTCAGCAGCTGTGCAAAGATGCTGACGTACAGTTGGATTTCAACAGTATTGCTGCGGGTTACACCGTGGACCGTATCACGCAACGTCTCGAGCAATTAGCTGTCACTAGCTATCTTGTGGAAGTCACCGGCGAATTAAAAGCCAGCGGCCTTAAGCCCGACGGGCAGCCGTGGCGCATTGGTATCGAAGCCCCCCAAAGCGGTGAGCGCGTAGCGCAACGAGTGTTAGCGCTGAACGGTTACGGCGTATCGACCTCCGGCGACTATCGTAATTATTTTGAAGAAGGTGGGCGGCGTTACTCGCACACTCTGGACCCAACCACAGGCGCACCGATCGAGCATAAGCTGGCGGCGGTGACCGTGGTTGATCGATCCACCCTGCGTGCCGATGGCCTGTCGACCTTGCTCATGGTCTTGGGCGAGGAGCGTGGTTGGCAGTTCGCCCAGCAGCATGGCATCGCGGCCTTTTTTGTCAGCCGCGCGGATGACGCTTTCGTCACCCGGGGTACTAAAGCGTTTGAGCAGTTATTCGCAGAAGGAAAACAGCAATGACCTTCGTCGTAGTGTTTGTGGTGATGGTGTTGGTGGTGGGCATGATGGCCATTGGCGTGATCATGGGCCGTAAGCCTATTGCTGGCTCCTGTGGCGGCATCGCCAATCTGGGAATTGAAAAAGAATGCTCTATTTGCGGCGGAAGCCGTGAGAAGTGCGAAGAGATCAATAATGATCCGCAAAACAAAGCGGGCGTAATGGCGTTTGACGCTACCAAGCGTTAGTCGCTGTGCAGAGGTCTTGGGACTGAGCTGTACGAACATTTTGATTGATAGCCGAGCTGCGTAGCGCAGTAATGGCCTGCCGTCAGCGTTACACGCGCAACGGTATGATCTGAGGAGTAAACATGGCGGTCTACAACTACGATGTAGTGGTGCTGGGCTCTGGCCCTGCTGGTGAAGGTGCAGCAATGAACGCTGCCAAGGCCGGTCAGAAAGTGGCGGTGGTCGATAGCCGCCGCGAAGTGGGCGGCAACTGCACCCACTTGGGCACCATCCCGTCCAAAGCGCTGCGCCACTCGGTGCGGCAGATTATGCAATTCAACAACAACCCAATGTTCCGCCAGATCGGCGAGCCGCGTTGGTTCTCGTTCCCGGACGTGCTCAAGAGCGCTGAGCGGGTGATCGCCAAGCAGGTGACTTCGCGCACGGGCTACTACGCGCGTAACCGTATCGACGTGTTCTACGGCACTGGCAGCTTCGCTGATGAGCGCACCATCGAAGTGGTGTGCCCGAACGGCGCGGTGGAAAAACTGGTGGCCAAGCAGGTCATCGTCGCCACTGGCTCGCGTCCTTATCGCCCGCTGGATGTCGACTTCAACCACCCACGCGTTTATGACAGCGACACCATCCTGCACCTGAGCCACACCCCGCGCCGTCTGATCATTTACGGAGCCGGTGTGATTGGTTGCGAATACGCGTCGATCTTCAGTGGCCTGGGCGTATTGGTTGACCTGATCGATAACCGCGATCAACTGCTGAGCTTCCTCGACGCGGAAATCTCCGACGCCCTGAGCTACCACCTGCGCACCAACAACGTGCTGATTCGTCACAACGAAGAGTACGAGCGCATCGAAGGCGTGGAAAACGGCGTAGTGCTGCACCTCAAGTCCGGCAAGAAAATCAAAGCCGACGCCTTGCTCTGGTGTAACGGCCGCACCGGTAACACCGACCAGCTGGGGCTGGAAAATATCGGCCTGAAAGCCAACGGTCGTGGTCAGATCGAAGTGGATCAGAGCTACCGCACCGCGTTGGCAAACATCTACGCCGCCGGTGACGTCATCGGTTGGCCAAGCCTGGCCAGCGCTGCTTACGACCAAGGTCGTTCGGCCTCCAGCAACCTTATCGAAGGCGGCAACATTCGCTTTGTCGATGACGTGCCAACCGGTATCTACACCATTCCGGAAATCAGCTCGGTGGGTAAAAACGAGCGTGAGCTGACCCAGGCCAAGGTTCCTTACGAAGTGGGTAAAGCCTTCTTCAAAGGGATGGCGCGGGCGCAGATCTCCAACGAGCCAGTGGGCATGCTGAAGATTCTGTTCCACCGCGAAACCCTGCAGATCCTCGGCGTGCATTGCTTCGGCTACCAGGCTTCGGAGATCGTGCATATCGGTCAGGCGATCATGAACCAAGAAGGTGAGGCCAATACCCTCAACTACTTCGTTAATACCACCTTCAACTATCCAACCATGGCAGAAGCCTACCGTGTGGCGGCGTTCGATGGCCTTAACCGGCTTTTTTGAGCGGCTCCGGCCGGTGGCCTGAGCCGGTCGGGGAGGACCCGCTCAGTGACTCCCGCGACTGGCGTTGGCCCAATCGCGAAAGTTTCTGAACAGGCTTGCTATAAAAAAACCGGCCCTGGTGGCCGGTTTTTTTATAGCTGCGTAACCGCGTGTGGTTAGCCGTGGTTGGGCAGGGTGGTGACGGCGATACCGGGGAAGTCGGTGATGATGCTGTCGACACCAAAGTCGGCTAAGCGGCGCATCAGGGCTGGCTCGTTAACCGTCCACACCGACACATGCAGGCCGGCCTTCTGCGCTTTGAGCAGGCGCTCGGGGGTGCATAGGGTCCAGTTCAGGGCGAGCAAGTGGCAGCTGTAATGCTTGGCCACTTTGATCGGATCAAGCCACGCGTACTCAGCCACCAGGCCCCGCTTGAGGTGCGGGGTGAAGCGCTGCAGGGCGCGCAGCACTTCGCGGGAGCTGGAGGTAACGGTGACTTTATCGACGAGCTGATAACGCTCAGCCAGTTCAGCAATGCCTTTGACCATGCGCTCGGAGCGCACCTTGGAGGCGCTTTTGACTTCCAGCTGCCAATGGTCAAAGTCGCATTGCTGGAATAACTCCTCCAGGCGCGGGATCGGACAGGGGCTGAGGGCGCCGGGGCCGCCTTTGCGGGCGTCGTAGGTGACCAGCTCAGCGGCATCATGCTCGACTACTTTGCCGCGATGGCCGGTAGTGCGCTTAAGGGTTGGATCGTGGATCACCATCAACTCGCCGTCGCGCGACAGGTGCAAATCCAGTTCACAACGGCGCACGCCGTGCTTTAGACACTGCTGAAAGCTGGCTAGGGTGTTCTCGGGTGCCTCGCCCTTCGCTCCGCGATGACCGTAGATAATTGTCACAACTGCTCCTTATTCGGCTTGGCTGCTGGCCGGGGCAACCGAGGTTGCGTCTGGCCAAGCGGGGTTATTTGGCGGTTGGGGGTTGCTGATCGCGGGCCTGGCGGCGTTCCAGTGCTTGGCGCTGAAGAATATGCCGGGCCAAGAGCTGGCGTTGGGTTTCGCTGAGGGCTTCAAACTCGATGCCGATCTCGTATTGCTGCTCAGCCAAGGGCTGGCTATGCACTACTTTGCCGCGCAGGAGCAAACCCAAGGCCTGTGGCATCAAGACCAGCTTGAGCGCCAAGTGTTCACCTTCGGTCAACGCTTGCTGATGGATGAAGCTCATGCCGCCTTCACTTAAGGTGACTTTGCGCGCAGCGCCAATATCACGCAGTAAGTTTTGCGCCACGGCTTGGCCTAATAAATCGACGCGTTTATTGATGATCTTCAGATAATTGGCCAGCGAACGGTCTTTTTCGGCGATATGGCGCAGTAAGTGCTGCGATTCATATTCAAGCAGGTGCAGGTCGCTTAGCAGGTTAAATAGGGGCGAATTATCGTGAAGCTCATCACCGGCTGTGGCTTGGGCGCCGCGCAGAGGGGTGAATTCCAGTGCTATCGTATCCTCGATACGATAGTATTCGCGGCGATCATTTTCATCTTGAATCGACATGGCGAATCCATGGCAACGGTGGTGCTCAAAGTGTAAGGCCGCCGATAAAGCCCCGCCACAAGGATGTTTCTTTATTTCCGCGAATCTGCCCTGACATGTTCAAACCATTGTTCGTATTTATTGGCACGCGTTATACGCGGGCCAAACGCCGCAACCACTTTGTCTCCTTTATTTCCCTCACGTCGATGATTGGGCTAGCACTTGGTGTGCTGGTGATGATCTTGGTGTTGTCGGTGATGAACGGCTTCGACCATGAAATGCGCAGTCGCGTATTGGGCATGGTGCCCCACGCCACGGTGGAGAGCCCGACGCCGATCAGCGACTGGCATGCCCTGGCCGCGAAAGCACAAAGCAACCCGCAGGTGCTGGCGGTAGCGCCCTACAGCCAGATGCAGGGCTTGCTCAGTAATGAGGGCAAGGTGCAAAAGGTGTTGATCAATGCCATTGACCCGGCTGAAGAGGGCAAGGTCTCGATCATCGGTAACTTCTTCCGCCAAGGTGATCTGCAAGCGCTCAAACCCGGTGAGTTCGGCATGGTTCTGGGGGATAGCGCGGCGCAAAAACTCGGCGTGAGCCTGGGCGATAAGATCACCTTTGTCGCCCCCGAGGTGACGGTCACGCCGGCGGGCATGTTCCCACGGATCAAGCGCTTTACCGTGGTCGGCATCTTCCATGTCGGCGCCGGCGAGGTGGATGGTCATCTGGCCCTGGCCCACGTTCAGGATCTGGCGCGCTTGCAGCGCTGGAAGCCGGACCAGGTGCAGGGCATCCGCTTGAAGCTCGCTGACTTGTTCCAAGCCCCGCAAATCGCCTGGCAACTGGCGCAGACCTTAGGCGAGAGCGAAGGCGACTTCTACGCCCGCGACTGGACCCGTACCCACGGCAATCTGTACCAAGCCATCCGCATGGAAAAGGCCATGATTGGCCTGTTGTTGTTGCTGATCGTGGCGGTGGCGGCCTTTAACATCATTTCTACCCTGGTCATGGTGGTCAACGATAAGAAAGGCGATATCGCTATCTTGCGTACCTTAGGCGCCACGCCTGGGCAAATCATGGCGATCTTTATGGTCCAAGGCACGGTCATTGGCGTGTTCGGCACGGTCATTGGTGCGCTGCTGGGGATCTTCGCCGCATTGAATATCAGCAGCGCCATCGCGGGTCTTGAGCGTTTGCTGGGGATCAAATTCCTTAACGCCGACGTCTACTTTATCGATTATCTGCCGTCGCAATTGATGCTCGCGGATGTCGTGCAAGTGTGCGGTGCGGCATTGGTTCTAAGTTTCTTCGCCACCCTTTATCCGGCCTGGCGCGCGGCCCGTACCCAGCCCGCGGAGGCACTGCGTTATGAGTGATCAGGTTATGCAAAATCGTGCCGTATTGAGCTGTCGCAACCTAGGCAAGAGCTACGACGAGGGTCCGCAGTCGGTGGTGGTGTTGGCCGATCTGCAGCTGGAACTGCATCCCGGCGAGCGCGTGGCGATTGTCGGCAGCTCCGGCTCTGGCAAAAGTACTCTGCTCAATATGCTCGGTGGCCTCGATACGCCGAGTACGGGCAGTGTCTGGTTGGCCGGCGAGGAGTTGTCGGCGCTGAATGAAAAACAGCGTGGCCTGCTGCGTAACCGGGCGCTGGGTTTTGTTTATCAGTTCCATCACCTGTTGCCTGAATTCACCGCGTTGGAGAACGTGTGCATGCCGCTGTTGATTGGCCGCACCGCGATCAACGAAGCGCGTCAGCGCGCCACCGAGCTGTTGCAGCGCGTCGGCCTCGGCCATCGCCTCTCGCACAAACCCGCGGAGCTGTCCGGCGGCGAGCGGCAGCGCGTGGCGATTGCCCGGGCGCTGGTTAACCAGCCAGGCTTGGTGCTGCTCGATGAGCCGACCGGCAACCTCGATCATCACACCGCTCAGGGCATTCAGGATTTGATGCAGGAGCTTAGCCAGGCTTCGCAAACCGCGTTCTTGGTGGTGACCCACGACATGAGCTTGGCGCAGCAGATGGATCGCATCCTGCGTTTGGAAGACGGCAAGTTGGTGGCTATCTGATGTTTCGCCCCTTAAGTGTTTATATCGGCCTGCGCTACACCCGGGCCAAGCGCCGTAACCACTTTATTTCGTTTATCTCGATGACCTCGATGATTGGCCTCGCCCTAGGCGTGCTGGCGATGATCGTGGTGCTGTCGGTGATGAACGGCTTTCAACGGGAAATGAGCACGCGCATCCTCGGCATGGTGCCCCACGCCACGATCTCGGCGACGCAGCCGCTGGATAATTGGCAACAAGTGGCAGAGGCCGCGCTGAAGCATCCGCAAGTGCTGGCGGCGGTGCCGTTTGCCGAACTCGAGGGCATGCTCTCGATGCGTGGCGCCATGCAGCCGGTGCAGTTGCAGGGCGTTGACCCGGCGCTGGAACCGCAGGTGTCGATCATCGGCCAGCATATGACCAAGGGCAGTCTGAATGATCTGCGCGCCGGCGAGTTTGGCGTGGTGGTGGGCGAGATCACGGCGCGCCGCTTTGGTTTGCGCCTGGACGATAAGCTGACGCTGATCGTGCCGGAATTAAGCAATGTGCCGGGTGGCATCAGCCCACGCATGCAGCGCTTGAATGTGGTCGGCGTGTTCAAAGTTGGCGCCGAGCTGGACAGTTCGCTGGCGCTGATTAACGTCGCCGATGCGGCGCAGATTCAGCGCATGCAGCCGGGCCAGGTGCAGAGCGTGCGGCTTAAACTGCGCGACCTGTACAAGGCTCCGCAAGTCGCCAGCAGCGTCGCCGCCAGCTTGGGCGAAGGTTATAAGTCCAGTGACTGGACCCTGACCCAGGGCAGCTTGTTTAGCGCGATGAAAATGGAAAAAACCATGATTGGTTTGCTCTTGCTGCTGATCGTGGCGGTGGCCGCGTTCAATATCATCGCCACGCTGATTATGGTGGTGGCCGATAAGGGCGCCGATATCGCCATTTTGCGCACTCTGGGCGCCACGCCCCGGCAGATCATGGGCATCTTTATGGTGCAGGGCACGGTGATTGGTTTGGTCGGCACCTTTATCGGTGCCGTACTGGGGGTGATCGCCGCGCTTAATGTCAGCCAGTTAGTGGGGTGGATTGAACGCATCAGCGGCCAGCAGATCATGAGTTCGGACGTCTACTTCATCAGCAATCTGCCTTCGCAACTGATGTGGACTGACGTGCTGCTGATCTGCAGCGCCGCCTTTAGCCTGAGCTTTTTGGCCACGCTGTATCCCTCTTGGCGTGCCGCGCAGATTCAGCCAGCCGAAGCGCTGCGTTACGAATAATCGGCGTTAAGTGCTATCGGCTCTAGGCAAACCCCACCTTCTGGTGGGGTTTGTCGTTTTGGGCTGAGCTGGCGCTGGCGCCTGCGCGCGAATCAACTAGGCTGCCAGCCGATCACAGGCGCAACTGACTCATGGAGCGAGTCTATGGGCAAAGCGATTGCCGCGCTGTTAGCCGGGCTGCTGGTGCTGCGCTGGTTGCCGGCCTTGCCAGCGCCGTGGCTGCTGGGGGTGTTGGCGGTGCTGGGGTTGGGTTTGCTGCTTGGGCGCGGCTATCCGATCGGCTGCCTGCTGCTGGGTTTTAGTTGGGCCTGTTGGTCGGCGCAGGGCGCGCTGGATGATCGCCTAAGCGCGGCCTTGGATGGCCGGACCCTGTGGCTGGAAGGGCAGATCGTCGGCTTGCCGGCAGTCGACGGTGAGGTGCAGCGCTTTGAGCTGATTAACCCCCAGTCACGCCGCGCGCAACTGCCCAAGCGCTTGCGGCTGAGTTGGTATGCCGGGGCGCCTGTCAGCGCTGGGGAGCACTGGCGCTTGGCTGTGCATCTGAAGCGGCCCCATGGTTTGCTCAACCCGCAGGCGTTCGACTACGAAGCGTGGCTGCTGGCGCAGCGCATTGGCGCCACCGGTACGGTGAAAGCGGGCAGTCGTTTACAGGCCGGCGCTGGTACGGCTGGCTGGCGTGATCAGCTGCGTCAGCGCTTGCTGGCACAGTCGGCATCTGGACGCAGTGGCGGTTTGGCGGCGCTGGTACTGGGCGACAGCTCTGGGTTGACTAAGGCTGACTGGCAAGTGCTGCAGCACACCGGCACGGTGCACCTGATGGTGATCTCCGGCCAGCATGTGGCGCTGCTGGCGGGCTTGCTCTACGGCTTGGTCGCGTTACTGGCGCGTTTAGGCTTTTGGCCCCGGCGCTGGCCCTGGTTGCCTGTGGCCTGCTTGCTCAGCGCCAGTGGTGCCTTGGCCTACGGCTGGCTGGCGGGCTTTCAGGTGCCGGTGCAGCGCGCCTGTGTGATGGTGTTTTTGCTGTTGTTGTGGCGTTTACGTTTGCGCCATCTAGGCGTGTGGCTGCCCTTGGGCCTGAGCATGCTGGTGGTTTTGCTGTGGGAGCCCTTGGCCAGCTTGCAACCGGGCTTCTGGTTGTCCTTTGGTGCGGTGGCGTTGCTGTTATTGATCTTTGCCGGGCGCTTAGGCGCATGGCCGTGGTGGCTGAGTGGATGGCGGGCGCAGTGGGCCATGGCGTTGGGCTTGTTACCGCTGATGTTGGCGCTGGGCTTGCCGGTCAGTGCCAGCGCGCCGCTGGCGAATCTGCTCGCCGTCCCTTTGGTTGGAGTCGTGGTGGTGCCGCTGGCCTTGCTCGGCACCTTGTTGTTGCCCGTGCCTTGGCTGGGCAGCGCCTTGCTGGCAGTGGCGGGGTTCGCGCTGGAGCAATTGTTTAGCGGCCTTGGTTTGATCGCCACCTGGCTGCCAGCTTGGCTACCTAGCAGATTACCGCTGTGGTTATGGCTGCTGACGACCCTTGGCACTTTGCTGATCCTGCTGCCTGCCGCTGTGCCCATGCGCACCTTGGGGGTGCTGCTGATATTACCTTTGCTGTGGTTTAGTCCTAAGCGCCCGGACTATGGCCGGGCCGAAGTATGGCTGTTGGACGTGGGGCAGGGCACGGCAGTCTTCTTGCGTACTCAAAAACATGACCTGCTGTACGACGCAGGTCCGCGTTTTGGCGATTTTGATAGCGGCGCCTGGGTGGTGCTGCCATCGCTACGCGCCTTGGACGTGCGCCAGTTGGACCTGTTGCTGCTCAGCCATGCCGACAGCGACCACGCCGGCGGCGCCGAAGCCATCGCTAAAGGCCTGCCGGTGTTGCAGGTAGTAAGTGGTGAGGCGCGCAAACTGCCGTCCGCGCTTAACGCCCAAGCCTGTGTCAGCGGCCAGCATTGGCAGTGGGATGGCGTGGATTTGCGCCTCTGGCAATGGGCCGGCGCCGGCAATGGTAACCAAGGCTCCTGTGTTTTGCGGGTAGAGGCCAATGGCGAGACTTTGTGGCTAACCGGCGATATCGATCACGCCGCTGAGCAGGCGCTGCTGGCTAGTGATTTGCCGCTGGCGGCGCAGTGGTTGCTAGCGCCGCACCATGGCAGTCGCAGCTCGTCCTCAGCCAAGCTGCTTGAGCACATGCGCCCGCAGTACGGCTTAATCTCGCGGGGCCGGCACAATGTCTACGGCCATCCGCACCCGCATACTCTGGCCCGTTATCAGCAGATCGGTGCGCGGCTGTACGACAGTGCTGAACAGGGCGCCGTGCGAATTGAATTGGGCGCCTTTAAGCAGGCGCAGGTTTTGCGGGATGAACCACGTTTTTGGCGGCAAAAATGAGTGCGGCGGCGGTCGGCGGGATGATCGCCCTATGCTAGAGTGCTGCCACTTTTGCTAAGGGGATCTGCCACCGTGTGGGAACTGGTCAAGTCAGGCGGCTGGATTATGCTGCCGATCATTCTGTGTTCTATCGCCGCCTTGGGCATCATCGCGGAACGTCTGTGGACGCTGCGGCCAAGCCGGGTCACGCCACCTAACCTGCTTGGCCAGGTGTGGAAGTGGATCAAAGAGAAAAAGCTCAATACCCAGAAGCTCAAAGAGCTACGCGCCAACTCGCCGCTGGGCGAGGTGTTGGCGGCGGGCCTGGCCAACTCCAAACATGGTCGCGAGATTATGAAGGAGTGCATCGAAGAAGCCGCCGCGCGAGTGATTCATGATCTTGAGCGCTACCTCAACGCACTCGGCACCATCGCGGGCATCGCGCCGCTGTTGGGGTTGCTCGGCACCGTGCTGGGCATGATCGATATTTTCAGCTCCTTTATGGGCTCGGGCATGGGCAACGCCGCGTCACTGGCTGGCGGTATTGCCAAGGCGCTGATCACCACTGCCGCTGGTTTGATCGTGGCGATCCCAGCTCTGTTCTTCCACCGTTACCTGCAACGTCGGGTCGATGAGCTAGTGGTCGGCATGGAGCAACAGGCGATTCGCTTAGTGGAAGTGGTGCAGGGTGACCGTGACGTCGATCTGGGCGAGGACAAAGCGTGAAATTCCGCCGCAAGCCGCGGGAGAACGTGGAGATCAACCTGGCCTCGTTGATCGACGTGGTGTTTATCCTGCTGTTGTTCTTCGTCGTGACCACCACCTTTACCCGCGAAACCCAGTTGCGCGTCGACTTGCCCGAGGCGGCCAGCGGCACGCCGCCGGAGCAGACCGAGCTTAAGCAATTGGAGATTCTGATTGCCGCCGACGGCAGCTACGCGCTCAATGGCCAGGCCTTGCTGAAAAGCGATCTGGAGACCTTGATGGCAGCCCTAAGCAAAGAGTCCGATGGCGATAACAGCCTGCCGCTGATCATCAGCGCCGACGGCCAGACCCCGCATCAAGCCGTGGTCACCGCCATGGATGCCGCCGGTAAGCTGGGTTTTGCCCACTTGCGCATGACCACGGTTGAGGCGCAGGCCAAGCCTTAATCTGCCTATGAGTCTGTCCGATCGCATTACCCAGGCGTGGTATCAGGGGCATCCGCTGCTGTTGCTGCTGCGCCCGTTGGAATGGCTGTACCGCGCCGTGGTACGGCGCAAGCGCGCACGTTTTGTCGCAGGCCAATGGCCGATCTATCGCGCGCCGGTGCCGGTGATTATGGTGGGTAATATCACCGTCGGCGGCACCGGTAAAACCCCGCTGATTCTCTGGCTGATAGAACACTGCCGTGGCCAAGGCTTGCGTGTGGGTGTGGTCAGCCGTGGCTATGGCGCGCAGCCGCCAAGTTTGCCCTGGCGCGTGACGCCTGAACAAAGTGCCGCCGAGGCAGGTGATGAGCCACTGCTGATCGTGCAGCGCAGTGGTGTGCCGCTGATGATTGATCCTGATCGTGCTCGCGCCGTAGCCGCGCTACTGGCAGCTGAACCGCTGGACCTGATCTTGAGTGATGACGGCCTGCAGCATTACCGCTTGGCCCGTGACTTAGAACTGGTGCTGATCGATGCGGCGCGTGGCCTCGGTAATCGCCGCTGTCTGCCGGCCGGTCCCTTGCGTGAACCGCTGGAGCGTCTGCAGAGTGTCGATGCCTTGCTCTACAACGGTGCGCCCAGTGATCCGCTCGATGGCTTTGCCTTCAGCCTCGAGCCGCGCGCGCTGATCAACCTGCAAAGTGGTGCTGAGCAGCCTTTGCATTACTTCCCTGCGGGGCAAGCCGTGCATGCGGTGGCCGGCATCGGTAACCCCCAGCGTTTCTTCACAACCCTCGAGCGGCTACACTGGCAACCCATAGCCCATGCCTTTGCCGACCATGCGCCTTACAGCCCTGAGCTGCTGCAATTTAGCCCAGCGCTGCCGGTGCTGATGACGGAGAAGGATGCTGTCAAATGCCGCAGTTTTGCTGCTGCTGATTGGTGGTATCTGGCGGTGGATGCGCAGCCTTCGGCGGCATTCGTCAGCTGGTTTGATCAGCAACTGCTACGTCTTATGCCGCGTGCCTGACTGCCCCTCGCTTGGCCTGGTTCGTCCCGCGCGGTTGTTCATTCTTAAGGAATTCCCATGGACCCGAAACTACTCGATATCCTCGCTTGCCCTCTGTGCAAAGGCCCGGTGCATTTAAGCGCCGATAAATCCGAGCTGCTGTGTAAAGCCGACGCCTTGGCCTTCCCCGTGCGCGACGGGATTCCGGTGATGCTGGAAAACGAAGCCCGCAGCCTCAATGTTGACGAGCGTCTGGATAAGTAAGCCATGAGCACAGCCTTTACTGTGGTGATTCCGGCGCGCTACGCCTCCAGCCGTCTGCCGGGCAAGCCGCTGCAAGACATTGCCGGCAAACCGATGATCCAGCACGTATGGCAGCAAGCCTGTCAAAGCAGCGCGCAGCAGGTGGTCGTGGCCACTGATGATCAGCGCATCGTTGAGGCCTGCCAGAGCTTTGGCGCGCAAGTGGTGCTGACCCGCGTCGAGCACAACTCCGGCACCGATCGCCTGGCGGAAGTGGCCGCGGCTCTGGGCCTGGCGCCCGATGCCATTGTGGTCAACGTGCAAGGTGATGAGCCGCTGATTCCGCCGGCCATCATCGATCAGGTGGCGGCCAACTTGGCGGCTAATCCGCAGGCGGCGATTGCCACCTTGGCCGAGCCAATCAGCGAGGTACAGGCGCTGTTTAATCCCAATGTGGTCAAGGTGGTCAGCGACCACCAAGGCCTGGCCTTGACCTTTAGTCGCGCGCCGCTGCCATGGGCCCGCGATGCCTTGGCGCAAAGCCGTGAGCAACTGCCGGCCAACGTGCCGTACCGCCGCCATATCGGCATCTACGCTTACCGCGCGCAGTTCCTCCATGACTTCGTTAACTGGGGCCCGTGCTGGTTGGAAGACACCGAGTGTCTGGAGCAACTGCGAGCCCTGTGGCACGGCGTGCGCATCCATGTGGCGGATGCCCTGGAAGCGCCACCGGCGGGGGTGGACACCGCTGAAGACCTGGCGCGGGTGCGCCAACTGTTGGGGGCCTGATGCGCATTTTGTTTGTCTGCCTGGGCAACATCTGTCGCTCGCCCACGGCTGAGGGTGTCCTGCGTGCCAAGCTGGAACAAGCGGGCTTGGCTGCGCGGGTGCAGGTGGATTCCGCCGGCACCAGTGACTGGCATGTCGGCAAACCCGCTGACAGCCGCACCCGGCAGGCGGCCCAGCGCCGTGGTTATGACTTCTCCAGCTTGCGTTCACGGCAGGTGCAGGTGACGGACTTTACCGAGTTCGATCTGATCCTGGCGATGGACCAGCACAACTTGGCGGATCTGCAGCAACTGCAACCGGCGCACGGTAAAGCCGAGCTGGATCTGTTTTTGCGTCGCTATCAGCTGGCCGTGGACGAGGTGCCTGATCCGTACTACGGCGGCGAATATGGTTTTGAGCAGGTGCTGGATTTAATCGAGCAGGCCAGTGAGCGCTTGTTAAGCGAAATCAAGGAACGGTTATGAGCTTGCAGGTGCAACCCCACGTCTCGCTAAAGCCATACAACAGCTTTGGCTTTGCGGTGCGTGCGCGGGCCTTTGCCCAGGCACAGGATGATGGCCAAGTGCGCGCGGCCTTAGCCTATGCGCAAGCGCAGCAGCTACCGTTAATGGTGATCGGCGGCGGTAGCAATTTGCTGCTCACCCGTGATGTCGAGGCGCTGGTACTGCGCATGAACAGTCGCGGTATTCGTCTGCTCAGTGACGATGGCCATCAGGTTGTGGTCGAGGCAGAGGCGGGGGAAAGCTGGCATCCATTTGTGCAGTGGACTCTGGAGCAGGGCTTGGCCGGCCTGGAAAACCTCAGCCTGATCCCCGGCACCGTGGGCGCGGCGCCGATGCAAAATATCGGCGCCTATGGGGTGGAGATCAAAGACGTATTTGCCGGGCTGACCGCTCTGGATCGGCACAGCGGTGAGCTGCGTGAATTTGCCCTAGAAGAATGTGCCTTCGCCTACCGCGGCAGCCTGTTTAAGCAGCACCCCGAGCGCTGGATCATCCTGCGGGTGCGCTTTCATTTGCAGCGTGGCGCCGTGCTCAAACTGAACTACGGTCCGGTGCAGCAGCGCCTGCAAGAGCAGGGCATCAGCACGCCGACGGCGCTGGATGTCAGCCGCGTGATTTGCGCCATCCGCCAGGAAAAACTGCCCGATCCAGCGGTGCTGGGCAACGCTGGCAGCTTCTTCAAAAACCCGGTGGTCAGCGCTGAGCTGGCCGGGCAAATCAAGCAGCAACACCCCGACCTGGTGGCTTATGCGCAAACCGATGGTCAGGTCAAATTGGCTGCCGGGTGGCTGATTGAAAGAGCCGGCTGGAAAGGCTTTCGTGATGGCGATGTGGGCGTGCACCGCTTGCAGGCCTTGGTGTTGGTGAATTACGCCAACGGCACCGGGCAACAGCTGTTGGCCTTGGCGCAGCGGATTCAAAATGACATCGCTGCGCGCTTCGCTGTTCACCTAGAAATTGAGCCGAATCTGTATTGAACTCAGCGCTAGTGTCTAAGCTCAACATGCTCGCTTAAGTGTGCAGACGCGCACAGGTTTTTTACCTCGGTGGCAGAGCTATTTTACCTAGATAGGGCCCATCAGGCATTGCCTAACAAGAGGCCCATTAGCCTGAGTCAATCTGCACAACCTTACTGCGTTTCTAGCAGATTGCTCGTCCCGATAATTTATAGTGAACGGGCATGCCCATGATTACCTTGAAGCTCAATGGTCAGGATCACCAATTAGATGTAACAGAGGATGTGCCGCTGCTGTGGGCTATCCGTGATGTCGTGGGTTATACGGGAACAAAATTCGGCTGCGGTATGGGCCTTTGCGGTGCCTGCACGATTCATATTGATGGCGCGCCAGCGCGCAGCTGTATCACCCCTATTGGTACGGTGGTTGGGCAGAACATCAGCACCATCGACAACCTGCACAACGACCGGGTCGGCCAGCTGGTACAGAAAGCCTGGCTGGAAACCGCCGTAGCCCAGTGTGGCTACTGCCAGGGTGGGCAAATCATGTCGGCCACGGCGCTGCTGAAAAACAATCCCAAACCTACTGATGAGCAGATTGAAGAGGCCATGATTGGCAACATCTGCCGCTGCGGTACTTACAACCGTATCAAAACTGCGATCCGCCAAGCGGCTTCGCAACTGCAGGAGGGTCAAGCATGAACGGCCTACCTGAGAATTTCATCCTCAATAACCTAAGCCGGCGCGGCTTCCTCAAGGGCGCCAGTGCCACTGGTGCGTTAGTTTTGGCCGCCAGCTGGGGTTTGCCCAACGCTTTTGCCGAGGAGACCAAATACGGTGGCGAGGGCATGCCCCATGGCTTGGTCGATGACCCCAAGGTGTACCTGAGCATTGCTAGCGATGGCAGCGTGACGGTGATCTGCAACCGCTCGGAAATGGGGCAGGGCATCCGTACCAGCTTGTCCATGGTGGTGGCCGATGAGCTGGAAGCCGAGTGGGCGCAGGTTAAGGTGCAGCAGGCACCGGGTGATGAAGTACGCTTCGGCAACCAGAACACCGACGGCTCGCGCAGCATGCGTCACTGGTATGAGCCAATGCGCCGCTGTGGCGCTGCCGCGCGCAGCATGCTTGAACAAGCCGCTGCCGCGCAGTGGCAGGTGCCGCAGGATGAGTGCCGGGCGCAGCAGCATAAAGTCGTGCACCAACCCAGTGGCCGTGCCCTGGGCTTTGGTGAGTTGGCGCAAGCGGCCAGTGCCTTGCCAGTACCGCCGCGTGAGCGTCTGCGCTTAAAGCCCGCGGAGGATTTTCGCTACATTGGCAAAGAGTCCAACCGCGCTATTGATGGCGACAACATTGTCCACGGCAAAGCCATTTACGGCGCCGATGTGCGCCTCGACGGCATGGTCTACGCCACCATCGCCCGGCCTCGGGTGTATGGCGGTACCGTGGTTAAATATGACGCCACTGAAGCCCTCAAAGTACCCGGCGTTATCAAGGTAATTGCCATCGACAGCAGTCCGCTGCCGTCGGAGTTCCAGCCTTTGGGCGGCATCGCGGTGATCGGCAAGCACACCTGGGCAGCCATGAAAGGCCGGGATGCGCTGCGTATTGATTGGGTCAATGGACCGAACGCCAGTTACGACTCGGTTAATTACCGCAAAACGCTGCAAGATGCGGCGCACAAGCCCGGTAAGGAAATCCGTAATACCGGCAACACCGAACAGGCCTTGCGCACCGCCGCCAGCACCTTAGAGGCCACCTACTACCTGCCACACCTGGCGCAGGCGCCCATGGAGCCAATGGTTGCTCTGGCGCTGTTCAAAGACGGTCGCTGTGAGGTGTGGGCACCGGTGCAAGCCCCGCAAGTGGGACGGGAACGTATCGCTACGCGGCTGGGTTTAAGCGTTGATCAGGTGACCGTGCATGTGACCCTGCTCGGCGGTGGTTTTGGCCGCAAATCCAAGCCGGACTACATGGTCGAAGCGGCGATCCTGGCTAAGGAGCTGGAAGGGCAGCCGGTGCGGGTACAGTGGACGCGCGAAGATGATATCCATCACTCGTACTTTCACACCGTGTCCGCCGAGTACCTCAAGGCGGGCTTGGATAAAGGCGGGCTGCCGCAGGCTTGGTTGCATCGCACCGTCGCGCCCACAATCACCTCGCTGTTTGGGCCGAACATGACCTACGAGGGTGGCTTTGAGTTGGGCATGGGCTTTAGCAACACCGCGTTTGCCATCCCCAACATCCGCCAAGAGAACCCTGCGGCGCAGGCCCATGCCCGTATCGGCTGGTATCGGGCGGTGTCGAATATTCCCCATGCCTTTGCCATCCAGAGTTTTGTCGATGAGCTGGCGCATAAGGCCGGGCAAGACCCGTTGAAGTATCAGCTGGAGCTGCTTGGGGCGGATCGCAAGATCAATCCGACGACCTTGGGCGACACTTGGAACTACGGTGAATCGCCGGTGCTGTACCCGGTGGATACCGCCCGGATCAAAGGCGTATTGCAAGCGGCTGCCAAGGGTGCCGGTTGGGGCCGTAAGTTGGCCAAGGGCCGTGGTTTGGGCATCGCCGTGCACTACAGCTTCGTCACCTACGTGGCGGCAGTGCTTGAAGTGGAAGTGAAGGACGATGGCAGTCTGATCGTGCATAAGGCTGATATTGCCGTGGATTGCGGTGCGCGGATTAACCCGGAGCGGATTCGCTCGCAGCTTGAAGGCGCCTGTGTCATGGGCATCGGCAATGCGGTATTGGGTGAAATCACCTTTAAGGACGGCAAGGCGCAGCAGGACAACTTCCATATGTATGAAGTGGCCCGCATCAACCTGGCGCCGAAAGAGGTCGCCGTGCACTTCGTCACTCCTGAAGGCGAAGTGCCTATGGGGGGGATCGGTGAGCCCGGGATACCGCCGATTGCGCCTGCGTTGTGCAATGCCATCTTTGCCGCCACGGGCAAGCGTATCCGCGAACTGCCGGTGCGCTTCCAGTTACAGGATTGGCAAAAGGCCGCGAGCTGATGGACAGCGTTGATCTCAACGTCCTGCGCAGCGTCTTGCAATGGCGCCGCGCAGGCCAGCGCGTACTGCTGTACAGCGTGGTGCAAACCTGGGGCAGCGCACCGCGCCCCCCAGGGGCCATGCTGGCGCTGCGTGAAGATGGCGTGGTGATCGGTTCGGTCTCCGGTGGCTGCATTGAGGATGATCTGATTGCCCGGCTCTATGACGGTCGTACCCCGGCCGACGGTGCGCCGGTGCAATGGATCACTTATGGGGTGACCAAGGAGGAGGCTGCGCGCTTTGGTTTACCTTGCGGCGGCACCTTGCGCTTGATTGAGGAGCGCGTGACTGAGGTGGATTGGCTTGAGCAATTGCTCGCGCGTTGTGACAGCCATGAAATCGTCGCCCGTGAGCTGGATTTGCATACGGGCCAGGTGCGCATCACCGCGGCCAGCAAGACCGAGCATCTGCAGTTCGACGAGCAGCGTCTGCGCGCCATTTATGGGCCGCGTTGGCGTTTACTCTTGATCGGTGCCGGGCAGCTGTCGCGCTATGTGGCACAGATGGCGCGCATGCTCGACTTCGACGTGCTGGTCTGTGACCCGCGCCAGGAGTTTGTGCATGACTGGGATGATGCCCATGGTCGGTTTGTCGCAGGTATGCCGGATGACGCTGTGCTGAGCATCCAGACCGACCCGCGTACCGCCATTGTGGCGCTAACCCATGACCCGCGCTTGGACGATATGGCGCTGCTCACCGCCCTCGACTCTCCGGCGTTTTACGTCGGAGCCTTGGGCTCGCGCAGCAACAGTCGTAAGCGCCGCGATAACCTGGCTCAGTTGGGTTTGAGTCAGGCTGCTATCGAACGCTTGCATGGTCCGATCGGCCTCTATATCGGCAGTCACACTCCGGCGGAAATTGCCTTGTCGGTGATGGCCGAGATCGTCGCGGTGAAAAACCAAGTGGAGGCCGTGCAAAAAAACACTGAGCGTCTGTTGGAGCCAGTTGCGGTATGAGTGCCGAGCCTTGTGTGCTGATTCTGGCCGCAGGGCAGGGCCGGCGTTTTCGCCAGGCCAGCGCCACGGCGCAGGATAAGTTGTTGGCGCCTTGCCGTGGTTTGGATGGGGTGACGCGTGGGGTCTTGCAGCAGGTGTTGTGCAATCTGCCCGCGCATCTCACACGGCGCTTGCTGGTGACCACGCCGCAGCGGACAGAGGTTGTCCAATTGGCCCAGCAACACGGTTGCCAGGTGCTGCTGCTGGCTTCAACGGGGCTGGGACAAAGCCTCGCTGCGGCCGTCGAGGCGAGTCGTGAAGCAGGCGCTTGGTTGGTGGTGTTGGCGGATATGCCATTTATTGCGCCGGCCACCTATCAGCAAGTGCTGGACGGCTTGGCTCATGCCTCCGTGAGTCGCGCGCAGTGGCAGGGGCGGGCTGGTCATCCGGTGGCGTTTGCCAGCCGACATGGCCAGGCGTTGATGGCGCTAAGCGGTGATGTGGGAGCGAAGGGGTTGCTGCGCAACGAGCAGGTGCATGATGTTGCCGTGGCTGACCCCGGCGTGTTGTGGGATGTGGATGAACCGGCGGCCTTGGATTTCCAGCCAGGGCTGCTGGCGCCGCTTAAGTAGTACAGCGGCAAGGCGGCATAAAAAAGCCCCGCTTGGCTAAACCAAGCGGGGCTTTTTATTCAGCGTCAGCCTTAGACCGAGGGTTTGTTCTCGTCTGATTCGGCTGGGCTTTCGTCTGCTGCTACCTGCTCAGGCTCAACCAGCGCTGGCGCTTCTGCAACTGGCGCAGGAGCGGCTTCGGCTTGTGCCGCAGCAGCCTTAGCGGCGGCTTCGGCCTCCAGGCGACGGCGACGTACTTCACGCGGGTCGTTCGGCGCGCGGCCATTGCTGCTCAGGGCTACAGCGGGCTCGCTCGCTGCGGCAGGAGCCTCGGCAGGCTCTGGTTCAGCCACCACAGGTGCCGCTTCGATCACGGCCACTGTGGCTTCTGCTTCTGCTGCTTCCTGCACTGGGCTGGCTTGCGGCGCTGGAGCGGCTTCGCTGAACGATGCTTCTTCACGAGCAGGTTGTGCCGCTTCGACCACTTCAGCTTCCACCGCAGCTACGGCTACAGGTTCTGCTGGAGCAGGCACTTCAACGGCAGCGGGTGCTTCAGCGACAACTGGGCTAACTTCCTGCACAGCGGTCTCGACCACGGCTTCAGCAGGGGCAGCGACTACTGGTTCCACGACTGCCGGGCTGATTTCAGCTGAGGCTGTGCTTGCGTCAACGCTGACATCAGTCACGCTCTCAGCGCTGGCGCTGACAGGTGCTGCGCTGACTTCGCTAGCCGCAGAGTTGTCTTCTGGGCTGCTTAGGGCTTGCTCGGCAAGCACGGCGACTGCCGCAGCGGCCACCGCCGGTGCAGCTTCGCCAGTGCCTTCTTCGCTGCCTTCAATCGGATTGCCGTTGGCATCGTTCTGACGCTCGCGACGATTGCTGCGACGACGCTGACCGCGGGAGCGACGACGTGGACGCTCGCCGCCTTCTTGGCTGTCCTGCTCGTCGTCATTGCCCGCTTCTTCGCTGTTCAGCAGTTCTTCTTCAGCACTGGCGCCGGCTTGTTCAGGGCGTGGCTGACGCTCTTCACGGGGCTGGCGTGGCTGACGCGGCTCGCGTTGTGGGCGGGCTTCCTGGGCTTCGTCCTGGTTGTCAGTGCTGACCGCATCCAATGGCTCACGCAGTTCACGCGGCTGACGTTCTTCACGCGGCTTGCGCTCACGCGGCGGACGCGACTGACGCAGCTCTTGCGGCTCGCGAACTTCTACTGCGTCGCGGGTGCTGCGATCTTCGCGCGGAGCGCGTTCTTCTCGCGGTGCCCGCTCTTCACGTGGCGCGCGGCTCTGGCGCTCTTCCCGGGGGGCGCGATCTTCGCGTGGCGCACGTTCTTCACGCGGTGCCCGCTCTTCGCGAGGGGCGCGTTCTTCACGGGGCTTACGCTCATCGTTGCGCGAACCACGGTTGCGGTTCTGCTGACGGCCATTGCGGCGCTCTTCGCGCTGCGGACGGTCGCTGGATTTTTTCTCGATGACCGCAGGCTTTTCTTCTTCCTTGCCGGCAAACAGGCTCACCAGAGACTTCACCAGGCCTTTAAACAGGCTTGGCTCCGCGCTAGGTGCTGGCTGGGCTTGGGCAGCAGGAGCGGCTTCGCTTGGGGTCGGCGCGCTGCGCTGCGGTGCGGTTTTAATCGCGGCCTCTTGGCGCACCAGGGTGCGGGTGGCGGCAGTCGGTTTTTCTTCTTCGTGCTCAACCGCAGCCATTTCATAGCTGGATTGGGTCGCTTGCGCTTCAGGGCTGTCATCACGAATGCGCTGGACTTCGAAGTGCGGAGTTTCCAGGTGGTCGTTAGGGATGATGACGATACGCGCACGGGTGCGCAGTTCGATCTTGGTGATCGAGTTGCGTTTTTCGTTGAGCAGGAATGCGGCGACTGGGATCGGCACTTGGGCGCGGACTTCAGCGGTGCGGTCTTTCAGCGCTTCTTCTTCGATCAGGCGCAGAATGGCCAGCGACAGCGACTCGACGTCACGGATGATGCCTTGGCCGTTGCAGCGTGGGCAAACGATGCCGCTGCTTTCACCCAGGGAAGGGCGCAGACGCTGACGGGACATTTCCAGCAGGCCGAAGCGCGAGATGCGCCCGACTTGCACGCGCGCCCGGTCGGCTTCCAGGCACTCACGCACGCGGTCTTCCACGGCGCGTTGGTTCTTCGCCGGGGTCATGTCGATAAAGTCGATCACGATCAGGCCGCCGATGTCGCGCAGGCGCAGTTGGCGGGCGATTTCTTCGGCCGCTTCGAGGTTGGTCTGCAGGGCAGTCTCTTCGATGTCGCTGCCTTTGGTGGCGCGCGCCGAGTTGATGTCGATGGAGACCAGCGCTTCGGTCGGGTCGATCACAATCGAGCCACCGGAAGGCAGTTTCACTTCACGCTGGAAGGCGGTTTCGATCTGGCTTTCGAT
The DNA here is from genome assembly GCF_025465995.1 of Pseudomonas sp. 5P_3.1_Bac2. Classification (GTDB taxonomy): domain Bacteria; phylum Pseudomonadota; class Gammaproteobacteria; order Pseudomonadales; family Pseudomonadaceae; genus Aquipseudomonas. Next base: position 284,769 of record NZ_JANLNY010000006.1, read on the forward strand.
CTGGAAACGGTTGAACAGCGGCACGCTGTCTTCGTACAGCTTGATCTTGCTGGCGTACTGCGGCATCACCTGATTGATAAAGCTCAGGGCTTCTTGCTGCGCTTCGATGCTGTCGATCAGCACTTCACCGATGTCTTGACGCAGGTAGTCGCGGATCGCACGGATGATCACGTTGCTTTCCTGATAGATCAGGAACGGCGCAGCGCGGTCTTGCGAGGCTTCTTTAATGGCGGTCCACAGTTGCAGCAGGTAATCGAGGTCCCACTGCATTTCTTGGCTGCTACGGCCCAGGCCGGCGGTGCGTACGATCAAACCCATGTCGCTAGGGGCGACCAGGCCGTTGAGGGCTTCACGCAGCTCGTTACGCTCTTCGCCTTCGATGCGCCGGGAGATACCGCCAGCGCGTGGGTTATTGGGCATCAGCACCAAATAACGGCCAGCCAGGCTAATAAAGGTGGTCAGGGCAGCGCCTTTGTTGCCGCGCTCTTCTTTCTCGACCTGAACGATAACTTCCTGGCCTTCACGCAGCACGTCTTTGATATTGACGCGGCCTTCTGGAGCCTTGCTGAAGTATTCGCGGGAGATTTCTTTAAGAGGTAGGAAGCCGTGGCGTTCGGAGCCGAAATCAACGAAAGCGGCTTCAAGGCTAGGCTCAACGCGGGTGATGCGACCTTTGTAGATGTTCGACTTTTTTTGCTCACGGGCGCCGGACTCGATATCCAGGTCATAGAGTTTTTGCCCATCTACCAGGGCGACACGCAACTCTTCGGGCTGAGTCGCGTTAATCAGCATTCTTTTCATGTAGTACCGTCGGTTTCCGGTGCTAGCGGAAGCGGCGTTCGGCACACACGACTTCAGGGTCGGTGCTAGGTGCGTCAGGAACGGTCGTAAAGCGTTCCAGTGTCTAGCGGCAGCAGCCATAGGTGCTGGGCCGCGACGGACGTCTCCTGCTTGCTGTGATCACAGTAAGCACACAATTCAGGAGGAGGAATCAGCCTGTTGGTAGCGGACGAGATAAGGCGTCTTACTAAAGCGAGTTGCTACGCAGTCCAACAGTTGTACATCTCCACCCTACACGTATCGCTGAAATTCGGGTGCCGCTCGCAAAATCCGCAGCGGGTTATCTATTACCGCAGCTGTCCGCAGGGATCGGCTGCGCATCTTGGCTAAAGGCTTTATTTCCGAATTATTCACAGCCGTGCAGGCCTTTTTATTTGAATAACCCGTCGGACGGCCTCGCGTCCTAAATGGGTTGCGTTGGTTTGCGATGGCAGTTTTAGCGATCATCGTCAGACCAGGCCGCTTTTGGCGGCGTCCCCGACTATAGCAGCAATGATTAAGTGCTTCAATTCCATAAAAAATTGTTATGATTGAGCGATGACTACTTCTTCTTCTCCAACCACTGGCGTTCAGTTGCTAGAGGTTGCGCCGGAACTTGCCGGCCAGCGCATTGATAACTTTCTCCGCACCCAACTTAAAGGCGTGCCCAAGACTTTGATTTATCGCATTTTGCGTAAAGGCGAAGTGCGCGTTAATAAAGGTCGGATCAAACCTGAATATAAGCTGCAAGCTGGCGATATTGTCCGTGTACCGCCGCTGCGCCTGGCTGACCGGGACGAGCCGGAGCCGTTAGCTCAGGGCTTGTTACAGCGCCTGGAAGCGTCGATTGTCTATGAAGACAAAGCGCTGATCGTGATTAACAAGCCTTCTGGCATTGCCGTGCATGGTGGCAGTGGCCTTAATTACGGGGTGATCGAAGCTTTTCGCCAATTGCGTCCAGAGGCCAAAGACCTCGAGCTGGTGCATCGTCTCGATCGTGATACCTCGGGCCTGCTGATGATCGCCAAGAAGCGCAGCATGCTGCGTCATTTGCATGAAGCCCTGCGCGGTGATGGCGTGGATAAACGCTATATGGCGTTGGTGCGCGGACATTGGCCAACGGCCAAGAAGCAAGTCAGCGCTCCGCTATTGAAGAGCAATCTGCGTTCTGGCGAGCGCATGGTGGAGGTCAATCCTGAGGGTAAAGAGGCACTGACCGTGTTTCGTGTGCTGCGCCGCTTTGGTGAGTTCGCCACGCTGGTGGAGGCCAAACCTGTCACCGGGCGCACCCATCAGATCCGTGTACACAGCCAGTTTGCTGGGCACTGCATTGCCGGTGACAGCAAATACGGCGACGACGACTTCACTAAAGAAATTCGCGATTTGGGCGGCAAGCGTCTGTTTCTGCACGCCTATGAGTTGCATGTACCGCTGCCTGAGGGCGGTGTGTTGAAGCTTGAAGCGCCAGTCGATGAAATTTGGGCGCGCACCGTGGAGCGTTTGAGTGCGTGATTATCATCTGCTGATTTTTGATTGGGACGGCACGCTGTGTGATTCGATTGATCGCATCGTGCTGGCCATGCACCGCGCCGCACAGCAGTGTGAACTGCCACCGTGCACGGATGAGCAAGTACGCAACATTATTGGTTTGGCGTTGCCTGAGGCAGTGCGGGTGCTTTGGCCGCAGCTCGATGAGCATCAGGTCGAGGTGACGCGCAGCGCTTATGGCGAGCATTACGTGCAGTTGGATCAGCAGCCGTCGCCGCTGTATGACGGTGTGGTCGAAACCCTGCACGGCTTCAAACAGCAGGGTTATCGCTTGGCGGTGGCCACCGGTAAGCGCCGTCGTGGTTTGCAGCGGGCATTGGCCGGTTGTGACTGGTTAGAGTTCTTCGATCAGACGCGCTGCGCTGACGAAACGGCCAGTAAGCCCGATCCGCTGATGTTGCACGAGATTCTGGCGGCCCTTAAGGTCGCACCGGAGCAGGCCTTGATGGTTGGCGATGCCTCGTTCGACCTGCTGATGGCGCAGCGTGCGGGGATGGATAGCGTGGCGGTGAGCTATGGCGCGCAGTCGGTAGCGGATTTACAGGCGTGCTCGCCTAAGTTGGTGATCGATCATATTGCGCAGTTGGCCGATTGGCTGGCGCAGGTTCAGCGAAAGTTTAACTAAGGGGTTTGGCATGGCGGATGAATGGGATGCATCGGCAGCAGAGAAGCCTGCACGGGGTGGCGCAACTGAAGACAGCAAGAGCTGGAAGTTGCTGGAGAAAACCCTCCTGGCTGGTGTGCAGGAGCAGCGTCGCGCTCGGCGCTGGGGGATTTTCTTTAAGCTGTTGACCTTTGCCTATTTGATCACGGCGCTGATTCTGTTTGTCCCCGGTCTGGGGCTGAAAAAGGCGGCGGCCACCAGTGGTGCTCATACCGCGCTGATTGATGTGAACGGCATGATTGCCGATAAGGAGTCGGCCAGCGCCGACAATATCATCAGCAGTCTGCGTGATGCTTTCGAGGATGCCGGCACCAAAGGCGTGATCCTGCGCATCAACAGCCCAGGCGGCAGCCCGGTGCAATCCGGCTATATATATGACGAGATTCGTCGTCTGCGCGCTGAATACCCGCAAACCAAACTGTATGCCGTAATCAGCGATCTGGGTGCCTCGGGTGCTTATTACATCGCCAGTGCCGCGGATCAGATCTATGCCGATAAGGCCAGTTTGGTCGGCTCCATCGGTGTGACTGCGACCACCTTTGGTTTTGTCGGCACCATGGAGAAGTTCGGTGTTGATCGCCGCGTCTATACCTCGGGTGAGCACAAGGCCTTCCTTGATCCGTTCCAGCCGCAAAAGCAGGAAGAGACTGAATTTTGGCAGGGTGTGCTGGATACCACGCACAAGCAATTCATCGCCAGCGTCAAGCAGGGGCGTGGCGATCGCCTAAAAGATGCCGAGCATCCTGAGCTGTTCTCGGGGTTGGTGTGGTCCGGCGAGCAAGCGCTGAAGCTGGGCTTGATCGATGGTCTGGGTAATGCCAGCTATGTGGCGCGGGAAATCATTGGTGAGAAAGAGATGGTCGACTTCACTCTGCAAGAGTCGCCCTTTGATCGTTTCGCCAAAACCATTGGTGCGAGCATGGCTGAGCACGCTGCCATGTGGATGGGCTTCCAGGGGCCGGCGCTGCGCTAAGCTTCGCCCGCTGTTGTTGCAAACCCGGGTCTTGGCCCGGGTTTGTCGTTTATGGGACAGCGATCTCGCTGTGCTGCAGCATGTCGACCAGGCGAATCAGCGGTAGGCCGATCAGGCTGGTGCTGTCGCTGCCTTCGGTGCTGCGAAACAAGCTGATGCCTAAACCTTCGGCTTTAAAACTGCCGGCGCAGTCAAAGGGTTGTTCGGCATTGAGGTAGCGCATGATCTGCGCTTCGCTTAAAGAGCGAAAATGTACGGTAAAAGGAATGCAGTCGGTTTGCAGTTCACCGCTGGCGCTATTAAATAGGCTTAAGCCGGTGAGGAAGGTCACGCTTTTGCCGCTGGCGGCCAGTAATTGCTCGCAGGCGCGTTCCAAGGTGTGGGGCTTGCCGAGGATCTGTTCGCCGAGCACGGCAACCTGATCGGAGCCAATGATCAGGTGGGCGGGGTGGCTGTCGCGCAGGGCCTGGGCTTTTTCGATCGACAGGCGGCGCACTAGGTCTGGTGCGCTTTCGTTGGGGCGGCGGCTTTCGTCAATCTGTGGGGAGCTCCAGATAAACGGTACGCGCAGGCGGGTCAGGAGTTCGCGCCGATACGGTGAGCTGGAGGCCAGTACCAGAGGCAGCATGGCGGTATTCCTTAGGCTAAGTGAATGAAGATTGGTGATTTTATCCTCGAGCAAGGGTGCTGCCCATAAGGAATACCCTTTGACAGCAGCAGGTTGCATCCCTAGAATGCGCCGCCTATGTCAAATAGCCCGATTCCACCTCACGTTGATCCGCGTAAATTAGCTGATCGCAGCACCACCTTAGATGGTGAGCTGCAACTCGCTACTTTAGAGCGTCTCTGCAGCTCACTCGCCGATGACCACGGCGTAGTCCGCACGAAGTTCTCTTTCGAGCGTGATGAGCGCAATGCTGTGGTTTTCCATAGCGAGCTTGAGGTTGATGTAAAAATGGTTTGCCAGCGTTGTCTGGAGCTGGTCACCTTGCCGATCCACAGTAGCTGTGATTACGCTGTGGTGAAGGAGGGTGGTAATACCCAGTCAGTGCCGCAGGGCTATGACGTGATTGAGTTGGGTGAAGACCCATTGGATCTGCTGGCGTTGGTTGAAGATGAGTTGCTGCTCGCTTTGCCCATCGTCCCGGCTCATGACCCTAAAGATTGCCAGCAGCCGGCCGGCCTTGATGAGCCCGAGCCGAGCGAGGACGAGGTGACGCGGTCCAACCCGTTCAGTGTATTGGCGCAGTTAAAGCGTGACCCAAACGTTTAGGAGTTAATTAGTATGGCTGTTCAGCAGAACAAAAAATCCCGTTCCGCCCGCGACATGCGTCGTTCCCACGATGCTCTTGAAGCCAGCACTCTGTCGGTTGAGAAGAGCACCGGTGAAGTTCATCTGCGTCACCACGTATCGCCAGAAGGCGTTTACCGTGGTCGCAAAGTGATCGACAAGGGCGCTGACGAGTAATCCTTGTCCGCTCCGATCATCGCGATAGATGCAATGGGTGGGGACTTCGGTCCCCACTGCATTGTTCCAGCCAGCATTGCCTGCTTGGCTGAATACCCCTCGTTGCACTTGGTCCTCGTTGGCCAGTCCTCCCTTATTGAATCTCTGATTGCCCGCCAACCTGGTGTCGATCGCGCACGCCTGCGTGTTGTCGAAGCCGGTGAGGTGATTGGGATGAATGAGCGGCCTGCCCAAGCGTTACGGGGTAAGCCTGATTCCTCCATGCGCGTGAGTCTTGAGCTGTTGCGCAACGGCCAGGCTCAGGCCTGTGTCAGTGCCGGTAATACCGGCGCCTTGATGGCCTTGTCGCGGCATATCTTGAAGACCTTGCCCGGCATCGATCGGCCGGCCATGGTCACGGCGATTCCGACCCAGCAGGGGTTTTGCCATGTGCTCGATCTGGGCGCCAACGTAGATTGCGACGCCGAGCATTTGCAGCAATTTGCGGTGATGGGCTCGGTGGCGGCCGAAGTGCAGGGCAAGCCCCGGCCGCGGGTGGCGCTACTGAACGTCGGCACCGAGGAGATCAAGGGCAACCAGCAGGTTAAGCTGGCTGCCAGCCTGCTGCAGCAAACCCCAGGGCTCAACTACATCGGCTTTATTGAAGGCGATGGCTTGTACCGTGGTGAGGCTGATGTGGTGGTGTGCGATGGTTTTGTCGGCAATATTTTGCTCAAGTCCAGCGAGGGCTTGGCCGCCATGATCAGCACGCGCTTGCAGGCTTTATTTAACGCCAGCTGGTGGGCGCGCTTAGTCGGTTTGCTGGCCATGCCGCTGTTGCGTCGTCTGCGTACTGAGTTGGCCCCGGCGCAGCACAATGGCGCGAGTTTTCTTGGTTTGCAGGGGATTGTGGTGAAGAGCCACGGCTCGGCGGGGCATGAAGGTTTTAAAAGTGCGATAGGCCATGCACTGCGTGAAATTGAAGAGAATTTGCCGCAACGCCTGCACAGTCGCCTGGGGGAGCACCTGCTGTAATGTGACCGCAGGCGCGAGCTAGTCATCCAACTGTCAGTTTGCTGCGCTTGATGTCCTGTGGCGTACGCCACCGACGCCCATGAATTAATAGGAAAAGGTTTTCATGTCCGCCTCTCTCGCATTCGTCTTTCCCGGTCAGGGTTCGCAATCCCTGACCATGCTCGCCGAGCACGGTGCACAGCGACCGCTGATTATTGACACCTTTGCTGAGGCCTCTGAAGCCCTCGGCTACGACCTCTGGGCATTGACCCAGCAGGGCCCGGAAGAGCAACTCAATCAAACCGACAAAACCCAGCCGGCGATCCTCACTGCCTCGGTCGCCCTGTGGCGCGCCTGGCAGGCTGAAAGCGCGGCGCGTCCGGCTTTTGTTGCCGGCCATAGCCTGGGTGAGTACTCGGCTCTGGTCGCGGCGGGCAGCCTGTCCTTGGCGGCCGCGGCTAAATTGGTCGAGCACCGGGGTCAGCTGATGCAGCAAGCGGTGCCGGCTGGTCAAGGCGGCATGGCGGCGATTCTTGGTTTGGAAGACGCTGACGTACTGGCTGCCTGCGCTGAAGCGGCGCAAGGTGAAGTGGTCAGTGCGGTCAACTTCAACGCCCCAGGTCAGGTGGTGATTGCCGGTGGCGCCGCCGCCGTGGAACGCGCCATCGAAGCCTGTAAAGCCCGTGGCGCTAAACGTGCCATGGCACTGCCGGTCAGCGTGCCGTCGCACTGCGCGCTGATGCGCCCGGCGGCCGAGCGTTTTGCTGAGGCCGTTGCGGCTATTGATTGGCAAGCGCCGCAAATCGCTTTGGTGCAAAACGTCAGCGCCAGCGTGGTGACTGATCTGGAGACGCTGAAGCGCGACCTGCTGGCGCAGCTGTACAGCCCCGTGCGTTGGGTTGAGTCGATTGTCCGCTTGTCTGAACAAGGCGTTACCGATCTGGTCGAATGCGGCCCAGGCAAGGTGCTCAGCGGTCTGAATAAGCGCTGCGTCAAAGGCATCAACACCCATAATTTGGATACCCCGGACGCTTTTGCGGCTGCTAACGCAGCCCTGGTCTGATTGAGGAGAAGGTATGAGCCTGCAAGGTAAAGTTGCATTGGTCACTGGCGCGAGCCGTGGCATTGGCCAGGCAATTGCCCTGGAGCTGGGCCGTCAGGGCGCCATCGTGGTCGGTACTGCCACTTCCGCTGGCGGCGCTGAGCGTATCGCGCAAACCCTGAAAGACAATGGCATCCAAGGCACTGGCCTGGAGCTGAACGTGACCAGCGATGAGTCGGTGAGCGCTGTTCTGGCGAGCATCACTGAGCAATTCGGTGCGCCGGCGATTCTGGTCAACAACGCCGGTATCACCCGCGACAACCTGATGCTGCGCATGAAGGATGAGGAGTGGTTCGATGTCATCGACACCAACCTCAACAGCCTCTACCGCCTGAGCAAAGGCGTGCTGCGCGGCATGACCAAGGCGCGCTGGGGACGAATTATCAGCATTGGTTCAGTTGTGGGTGCCATGGGCAACGCTGGCCAAGTAAACTACGCATCTGCCAAAGCCGGTCTGGAAGGTTTCAGCCGTGCTCTGGCCCGTGAAGTGGGTTCGCGGTCGATCACCGTGAACTCGGTTGCACCGGGCTTTATCGACACCGATATGACCCGCGAGCTGCCTGAAGCACAGCGTCAAGCGCTGCAAACACAGATTCCGTTGGGTCGTCTGGGGCAAGCCGAAGAGATCGCAAAAGTGGTGTCTTTCCTCGCTTCTGATGGCGCAGCTTACGTTACAGGCGCTACTATCCCTGTGAACGGCGGGATGTATATGAGCTAAATGTGACGGATAGCTTTAAAAAACTGTCATAAGGGCTGTCTAAAATCCGTTATAAAGAATCGACTGGTTATAGACAGATCGTTGCAGCGTTTAAGGGCTATCCGGGCATTGTGCTTGAAATGCTAAAAACCCTTTCTATACACTTGGCCGCAGACCAGCTGCCTGGATTTGTCCAATAGGAGTGAAAACACGGTATGAGCACCATCGAAGAACGCGTCAAGAAAATCGTTGCTGAGCAACTTGGCGTCAAAGAAGACGAAGTAACCAACAGCGCTTCCTTCGTCGAAGACCTGGGTGCCGACTCTCTTGACACCGTTGAGCTGGTGATGGCTCTCGAAGAAGAATTCGAGACCGAGATCCCGGACGAGCAAGCTGAGAAGATCACCACCGTTCAGGAAGCGATCGACTACGTTACCGCTCACGCGTAAGACGTATTCATCGAGTCCCGACTCGGAAAAGCCGCATGCCTTAATCGGGTATGCGGCTTTTCTTTAGGTGTATTCCATGCGTGGAAAACTATAAGAGGAGATTGCTGTGTCGCGTAGACGCGTCGTAGTTACCGGTATGGGCATGCTGTCGCCGCTAGGTAACGATGTGCCAAGTAGCTGGCAGGGCATTTTGGCTGGGCGCAGTGGCATTGCCACCCTGGAGCACATGGACCTGAGCGCCTTTTCCACCCGATTTGGTGGAGCGGTCAAGGGCTTCAACGTTGAAGAATATTTGTCAGCCAAAGAGGCGCGCAAACTGGACCTGTTTATCCAGTACGGCCTGGCTGCAAGTTTTCAGGCAGTGCGTGAGAGCGGCCTGGAAATTACCGATGCCAACCGAGAGCGTATCGGTGTGGCGATGGGGGCGGGCATTGGTGGCCTGACCAACATTGAGAACAACTGCCGCTCGCTGTTCGAACAAGGCCCACGGCGGATTTCGCCGTTCTTCGTGCCGGGTTCGATCATCAATATGATTTCTGGCTTCCTGTCGATCCACTTGGGTCTGCAAGGGCCTAACTATGCCATCGCCACGGCCTGTACCACTGGCACCCATAGCATTGGCATGGCGGCGCGCAACATTGCCTACGGCGAAGCCGATGTGATGATTGCCGGCGGCGCCGAGATGGCGGCTTGTGGCCTGGGGATGGGCGGTTTCGGTGCGGCGCGGGCGCTGTCCACGCGTAACGATGAGCCAGCCCGCGCTAGCCGTCCGTGGGACGTCGAGCGGGATGGCTTTGTCTTGTCCGATGGCGCCGGTGCGCTGGTGCTGGAAGAGCTGGAACACGCCAAAGCCCGTGGCGCCACGATCCATGCTGAGCTGATTGGCTTTGGCATGAGTGGTGATGCGTACCACATGACTTCGCCGCCGGAAGATGGCGCCGGGGCGGCGCGTTGCATGCGTAATGCGCTGCGTGATGCTGGGGTCAACCCTGAGCAGGTGCAGTACATCAACGCCCATGGCACCTCGACTTCGGCGGGCGACAAAGCCGAAGTGGCTGCGATTAAGTCGGTGTTTGGCGAGCATGCTTACAAACTGGCTGTCAGCTCGACTAAGTCGATGACCGGCCACCTGCTTGGTGCAGCAGGCGCCGTGGAAGCGATCTTCAGCATCCTCGCCCTGCGTGATCAAGTGGCGCCACCGACCATCAACCTGGATAATCCAGACGAAGGTTGTGATCTGGACTTTGTGCCGCATCAGGCCAAGGCCATGCCCATCGACGTAGTGCTGTCCAACTCCTTCGGCTTTGGCGGAACCAACGGTTCGTTGGTGCTGCGCCGGTATCAGGGTTGATGCACGACTGGATTGATGGTCGTCCGGCTGAGCAGTTATCGATAAAAGATCGTGGCTTGGCCTACGGCGATGGTTTGTTTGAAACCATCGCCGTTACGGCGCGCAGTCCTGTGCTGCTGACTCGCCATTTGGTGCGTTTAGACGAAGGTTGTCGGCGTTTGCACTTGCCGGTGGACTTGGGCCATATCCGCGAGCAGGTGTTGGCTTATAGCCGGCAGTTGGGCGACGGCGTATGCAAGCTGATCGTCACCCGTGGCGATGGTCAGCGCGGCTATGCACTGCCGCAGCCGACGCAAGCACGTTTGATCCTGCAAGCCGCAGCTAAGCCGCACTATCCGCTTGAGTACGCTGAACGTGGGGTGCGTCTGTATCCCTGTGCCACGCGTTTGGCGCAGCAGCCGCTATTGGCTGGCCTAAAGCACCTCAATCGCCTAGAGCAAGTGTTAGCGCGCGCGGAGTGGCAAGACACTGAGCATGCCGAGGGCCTGATGCTGGATACCAGCGAGCGGGTCATCGAAGGCGTGTACAGCAACTTGCTGCTGGTCAGTAATGGTGTGTTGATCACTGCTGATTTGTCCCGTTGTGGCGTCGCAGGGGTGATGCGTGCCGAGCTGCTGGAGCAGGCTGCTGCCCTCGGCATCCACTGCCAGGTGCGGGACATCAGTCTGGCTGAGTTGCTCAGCGCCGATGAAGTGTTGCTGTGTAATAGCCTCTACGGCGTATGGCCAGTGCGGGCATTAGAACAGCGCAGCTGGCCGGTCGGCCCGCTGACCCGTAAACTGCAAGCCATTGCCCGCGATTTATTGGACTGCTGATTAGTGATGCGCCAACTCCTGTTGCTGCTTGAAGCTGCTGTTATTCTGCTGGGCCTGCTGTTTGGCTTGGCCTTTTGGCAACAACGCGAAGCGTTGCAGCAACCACTGAAACTCGACCACGAATACCTGCTGGATGTGCCGGTCGGCGCCACGCCGGGCGGTGTGCTTAATCGTCTGGAAAGTGACGGCATCGTTGCCAACGCTTTTTGGCTGCGCCTGTACTGGCGCTTCAACCTGCCTACACAGCCGCTGCACAGTGGTGAATATCGCCTGCTCCCGGGCCAGACTGCCACTGACATGCTTGAGTTATGGCGCAAGGGCGAGGTGGTGCAGTACAGCCTGACGCTGGTCGAGGGCTGGAATTTCCGCCAGGTGCGCGCCGCCTTGGCTAAGCAAACGCGTTTGGAGCAGAAACTAGGCCAGCTCAGCGATGAGCAGTTGATGAAGCAGTTGGGGCTCGAAGGACTCAACCCGGAAGGGCGCTTCTTTCCCGATACCTATCACTATGTGCGCGGCAATAGTGATGAGCAGTTGCTGAAAAAGGCCCATGCGCGCCTTGAACAGGTGCTCGAAGAAGAGTGGGCGCAGCGTGCCAGCGACTTGCCGTATAAAGAGCCTTACGACGCGCTGATCATGGCGTCGATGATCGAAAAAGAAACCGGGGTACCGACAGAGCGGACGCAAATTGCTGGGGTGTTTGTCCGGCGTTTGGCCATCGGCATGCGCCTGCAAACTGACCCGACGGTGATTTATGGCATGGGTGAACGCTACAACGGCAAGATCACCCGCGCCGATTTGCGTGAACCAACGCCTTATAACACCTACACCATTGACGGCATGCCGCCGACGCCGATTGCCTTGGTCGGCCGTGAAGCGATTCACGCCGCGCTCAATCCGCAGGCCGGCAACAGCCTATATTTCGTTGCCCGTGGCGACGGTAGCCATGTATTTTCCGCTAGCCTCGAGCAACATAATCGCGCCGTGCGTGAGTATCAGCTTAAGCGGCGCGCCGATTACCGTTCTAGTCCGGCAGCGGCGTCGCCCAATCAACAGTAAGGACAGCTTGTGAGCGGTTTGTTTATCACCTTGGAAGGTCCGGAAGGCGCGGGCAAGAGCACCAACCGTGAGTACCTGGCCGAGCGTCTGCGCGCGCAGGGTATTACGGTGGTCTTGACCCGTGAGCCCGGTGGCACGCCATTGGCCGAACGCATCCGTGAACTGCTGTTGGCTCCTAGTGACGAGCAGATGGCTGCCGACACCGAGCTGCTGTTGGTGTTTGCCGCCCGCGCCCAGCATCTGGCCCAAGTGATCCGCCCAGCCTTGGCCAGCGGCAGCGTGGTGCTGTGTGATCGCTTTACCGATGCCACCTATGCCTATCAGGGCGGTGGACGCGGCCTGAGCCAAGAGCGTATTGCCCAGCTTGAGCAGTTTGTGCAGGCGGACCTGCGTCCGGACCTGACCCTGGTGTTTGATCTGCCGGTGGAGGTGGGCCTGGCCCGCGCGGCAGAGCGGGGCCGCTTGGATCGCTTTGAACAAGAGGGCTTGGACTTCTTTAACGCGGTAAGGCATGCCTATCTCAACCGCGCTGCGGCGCAGCCTGAGCGCTACCGCATCGTCGACGCCGCACAGTCGCTGACGGCGGTGCAAGAGCAGATTGCCCAACTGCTGCCGCAGATTGTGGAGTTGCACCGTGGCTGAGGCCTACCCCTGGCAAGCGGCGTTGTGGCAGCAGCTAGCGGGCCGCAGTCAGCATGCCCATGCGTACTTGCTGCATGGCCCGGCCGGGATCGGCAAGCGTGCCCTGGCCGAGCGGCTGATGGCCTTGCTGCTGTGCCAGCGTCCGCAAGGCTTAGCCGCCTGCGGTGAGTGCAAGTCGTGTCATTTGCTGGCCGCTGGCAGCCATCCGGATAACTACGTGCTGGAGCCGGAAGAGGCCGATAAGGCCATCCGGGTCGATCAGGTCCGTGACCTCGTCAGCTTTGTGGTGCAGACCGCCCAGTTGGCCGGGCGCAAAGTGGTGCTGATCGAACCCGTGGAGGCGATGAACATCAACGCCTCCAACGCATTGCTGAAAAGTTTGGAAGAACCCTCTGGCAATACGGTGTTGTTGCTGATCAGCCACCAACCCAGCCGCTTATTGCCCACGGTGAAGAGCCGTTGCGTGCAACAAGCCTGCCCGCTACCCAGTGCGGCCGATAGTCTGGCCTGGTTGCGGCAAACGCTGCCCACTAGTCCTGAGGCCGAGCTGCAGGAGTTGCTTGCACTGGCCGCCGGCTCGCCCTTAACTGCGGTGCAGATGCACGAGCAGGGTGTGATCGCTCAGCGGGCGCAAGTGGTAGACGGGGTGAAGAAGCTGCTCAAGGGCCAGATTGCCCCCAGCCAGCTGGCGGAGAGCTGGAATCCCCTGTCGCTGCAACTGCTGTTTGACTGGTTCTGTCAGTGGTCGCAGTTGATGCTGCGCTATCAGCTGACGCGCGATGAAGCAGGGCTAGGCCCTGAGGATATGCGCAAGGTCGTGCAGTATCTGGCGGATAAGGCCGGGCAGAGCAAGGTTCTGGAGATTCAGGACTGGTTGTTGGCACAGCGGCAGAAAGTCCTCGGTAAGGCTAACCTTAACCGTGTGCTGCTTCTCGAAGCCCTGTTGGTGCAGTGGGCAAGCCTGCCTAGTGCGGGCTAGAATCGGTGTCCTGAGAATAAGACTAGGAATGCCGCATGAGTTTGCCTCCTAATTTAGGCCCGCGTAACGGAATCTTGTCCCTCACCATCAAGGACAAATCCGTGCTCTATGCGGCCTATATGCCGTTTATCAAAAACGGTGGGCTGTTTATTCCGACCAACAAAAGTTACAAGCTCGGCGACGAAGTCTTTATGTTGCTCAACCTGATGGAAGAGCCGGAGAAAATTCCGGTGGCCGGCAAGGTGGTGTGGATCACCCCTAAAGGCGCGCAAGGCAACCGCGCCGCGGGTGTCGGCGTACAGTTCAACGATGGCGACAACAGCGCCCGCAACAAGATTGAAACCTATCTGGCCGGCGCGCTAACCTCGGACCGTCCCACCCACACCATGTAGTGTGGTCCCTCGATTTACGCGGCGCCTGCCGTCGCGCTTGTTAAGTGATTGTTAAACATGCTGGTTGATTCCCACTGTCACCTTGATCGCCTCGACCTGAGCGCCCGTAACGGCTCCCTGGATGAGGCGCTGCAGGCTGCCCGCGAGCGCGGCGTTGGCCATTTTCTGTGCATTGGCGTGAGCGCCGATAACGCCGCCGCCGTCAAAGGCATCGCCGAGCGTTACGCGGATGTCGACTGCTCGGTGGGCGTCCATCCGCTGGACTTAGCCCCCGGCGCCGCGCCAGCGCTGGATTGGTTGCTGGCAGAGTTGGATCACCCCAACGTGGTGGCCATCGGCGAGACTGGGCTGGATTATCACTACGAGCCCGAGGCAGCTGAGCTGCAGCAAGAGGCCTTCCGCTTGCACCTGCAGGCGGCGCAAATCACTGGCAAGCCGGTGATCGTACATACCCGCGAGGCCCGGGCCGATACCCTGCAACTATTGCGTGAGGCGGCCTTGCCCCAGGCTGGTGTGTTGCACTGCTTCACCGAAGACTGGGCCATGGCCAAGGCGGCGTTGGATCTGGGCTTTTATATCTCGCTGTCGGGGATCGTCACCTTCCGCAATGCCGAGGCGTTGCGCGAAGTGGCCAAGCAGGTGCCGGCGGATCGTCTGCTGGTGGAGACGGATTCACCCTATCTGGCGCCGATTCCGCACCGGGGTAAGCCCAACCTGCCGGAGTACGTGCGCGATGTGGCCGAGTACCTGGCGCTGCTGCGCGGCGTTAGCTACGAGCAACTGGCCGAGCAGACCAGCGCCAACTTCCAGCGCTTGTTCCCCTTGGCGCGAGTTAAAGCGCTTTAGTTAGGCGCAGGCAAAAAAAACCCGGACTCTGGGGGGAGGAGTCCGGGTCAAGACCATTTGGAGCAAAACAAGGCAATTGGTCGGTATCGCCTTGTCTGGAGGGGCGCTTGGGGGTTACGCCGCGCACCAGTAAGCTTCAGTATTGGCGAAGATTGCCGAACGTCCAGCCCGTTTCCCCTAACCGTTAAACAAATTTGGAATACTCCGAGCCGTGCTGATTGCTCAGCCTGTGGCTAACTGGTGTAGCACCGCCAAGCTTTGCTCAATAATCCCTTGCGGGGTGTAAAAGTGTGGCGAAAAACGAATGCCGGGGCCCCGTTGCACGCAGATGATCTGCTCCTGCTTCAATGCCTCGAACAGCTCGGCGTGCTGCCAGCCATCCAGGCTAAAGGTCAGAATGCCGCTACGCCGTTGCTCCTCCGTGGCGCTATGGATACGCGCGCCGGGTAGTCGCTGGATGCCATCCAACAGCCACTGCACACGCTCATGCACGGCTTGCTCAACCTGCGCCATGCCGACTTCTTCGAGCAGCGACAGGCTAGCATCCAGCGCCACCGCACCGAGCATATTCGGGCTGCCGCACTCAAAACGTCGGGCACTGTCGGCCGGCTGCCACTCGCTGCGGCTGAAGTCGCTGGCGTTCTCCAGCATGTGCCAGCCGTATTCGTGCAGCTTGAGCTGTGGGCGCAGGTCGCTGCGGCAATAGAACACGCCTAACCCCTCAGGGCCGAGCATCCATTTGTGACCGTCGGCCATGGCAAAGGCGCAATTGCAGCTTTGCACATCAAACGCTAAGGCACCGAGCTGCTGGATGGCATCGACGCACAGCAGCACGCCACGGGCGTCACAGCCTTGACCCAAACGCGGCAGGTCTAGGCGCAGGCCGCTGGCAAACTGCACCGCGCTGATCGCCATCAGGCGTGTGCGTGGCCCGCAGGCGGCGAGCAGGGCACCTTCAGCATCGCCGCCATGCAGATTGACTTTGATCACTTCCACGCCTTGCGGCGCCAGGGCCTCCCAGACGATACGGTTGGAGGGGAATTCTTCATCGCTGATGATGATTTGATCGCCGGCGCGCCAATCCAGGCCAAAGGCCACATAGGAGAGGGCTTGCGAGGTGTTTTTCACCAGCGCGATGTCTTTGTGTGAGGGCGCGTTGAGCAGGCGCTGCAAGCGTTGGCGCAGGCCGCGCTCCATCTGCAGCCAGTTGCTGTAATCGCGCGCACCGACCTGCGCGTTCTCCACGGCGAAGCGCTGCAGCGCTTGTACTGAGCGCTGCGGCCAAGGGGCGACGGCTGCGTGGTTGAGGTAGCGCAGGCCGGGTAAAAGGGGAAACTCGTCTTGAACAGCGTACATAGGTGGATGATCCGTGCAATTTGTCGTTAGTTAGGCATAATAGGCTGCTTCATTTTTCGACTCTGTAGTCCTTTTATGCATAAAGAACCCCGCAAGGTCCGCGAGTTTCGCCGTCGCGAGCAGGAAATTCTCGACACAGCACTAAAGCTCTTCCTGGAGCAGGGGGAGGACAGCGTAACGGTGGAGATGATTGCCGATACCGTCGGTATCGGTAAAGGCACCATCTATAAGCACTTCAAGTCCAAGGCGGAGGTCTACCTGCGCCTGATGCTCGATTACGAGCGCGATTTGAACCAGCTGCTGCACTCGGCCGATGTCGACCGCGACAAAGAGGCGCTGTCGCGCGCCTATTTTGAATTCCGCATGCGTGATCCGCAGCGCTATCGCTTATTCGACCGCCTGGAAGAAAAAGTGGTGAAGGGCAACCAAGTGCCAGAAATGGTCGAGCAGTTGCACAAGATCCGTGCCTCCAACTTTGATCGCCTGACGCAACTGATCAAAGGCCGCATCAGCGAAGGCAAGCTGGAAGACGTGCCGCCGTACTTCCACTTCTGCGCGGCTTGGGCCTTGGTTCATGGCGCCGTGGCGCTGTACCACTCGCCGTTCTGGAGCAATGTGCTGGAGGATCAGGAAGGTTTCTTCCAGTTCCTCATGGATATCGGCGTGCGCATGGGTAACAAGCGCAAACGCGAAGGCGATACTCCGGCCAGTTAACCGGCGCGGCACAGCCTTGGGTTAAGCCGCGAGCAAGGGCTCTTATAGCGATGCCAGCAACTTGGCCAGCAATTGGCTGAGTTGCTCCTGCTCCTGCTCACTGAGCGCGGCCAGCATCTGTTGCTCATTGGCCACATGTAACTCAATCAACTCATCGATCAGGGCAAGCCCGGCGGCGGTCAGGTAGACCAAAGTGCCCCGGCGGTCGTGAGGGTTTTTCTGACGTTCAACCCAGCCATCTTTCTCCAGCCGGTCAATACGGTTAGTCATGCCGCCCGAAGACACCATGGTCGCTTCGTACAGCGCCGTCGGCGTCAGCGCATAGGGCTGTCCTGAGCGGCGCAGGGTAGCCAGCACGTCAAACTCTCCAGGCTGCAAACCGAAGCGATTAAACAGCGGATTGAGGTGGGTGTGGCTGATCACGTTCACCACTTCGCCCAGACGCCCCACCAGCAACATAGGCAGGCCCGGCAATTGCGGTTTTTCCTGCGCCCATTGATTTACCGCATTTTCAGCACGATCGGTCATTGTCTGATCACTTATATTGATATTAAGATACTTTACCTAGAGATAATCCGCCTTAAATTAACTCAGCAGAAGGAATTGTGCATGCACGCCCCTATGGCCTCCCAGAAAGCTGCCCATGCCGATTGGCTGGTGCTGTTGGCGATCATTCTCCTAGGCCTGAACTTGCGGCCGATTCTAGCCAGTGTCGGGCCTTTATTGGACATGATCCAACAAGCCACGGCCATGGACAGCAGCCGCGCTGGTTTGCTCACCACCTTGCCGGTTTTGGCCATGGGCCTGTGTGCTTTGGCTGGGGTTTGGCTGCAGCGCTGGTGGGGGGAATACAGCCTAGTGCTGCTGGGCGTGGCGATCATCGGCCTAGCTTGCGCCGCACGTTGGTGGCTGCAAGACAGCGCCAGTCTGATCGCCAGCGCGGCGTTGGGCGGGCTGGGCATTGCCCTGGTGCAAACCCTGCTGCCGAGCTTTATCAAACGCCGCTTCGCCAGTCGCGCCAGTTTGGTCATGGGGATTTACAGCACGGCGATTATGTCCGGCGCTGCCATGGCTGCAGCCAGCGTGGCACCGTTAGCTGCGAGGACGCAGTGGAACTTCGCTCTGGCCTTTTGGGCGCTGCCGGCCTTGTTCGCGGTTGTGCTGTGGGCGCAGGCCGGGCGTGGGCTGCAGCGCCAGCGCAACAGCGTGCATGTGTCATTACCGCTTAAGCAGGGTCGGGCCTGGATGCTGATGCTGTTTTTTGCCATCGGTACTGGCGCCTACACCCTGATGCTGGCCTGGCTGCCGCCGTTTTACACGCAACTGGGGTGGAGTGCAGCGCAAAGTGGTTTGCTGCTGGGTTTGTTGACGCTGATGGAAGTGACGGCGGGCATTCTGGTGTCGCTATTGATTAGCGTCTGCCCGGATCGCCGCGTGCTGCTGTATGCCGCATTGGGGGCCCAAGTGCTGGGCTTGGCGGCGCTGATTGTGGCGCCCAACAGTTTGGCATTAGTGGCGGTGGTGCTGATTGGTTTAGGCATTGGTGCGATTTTCCCGCTAAGCCTGATTGTCAGCCTCGACCATGTCGAACACCCGCAGCAAGCGGGCGCCATGCTCAGCTTTGTTCAGGGCGGTGGTTATGCGCTGGCCAGTCTGATGCCCCTGCTGGCGGGGTTTATCCGTGAGCAACTAAGCGCGTTGACCTTAGCCTGGCTGCTGATGCTGGCGGGGGTTGCGGTACAGCTGCTAATGGCCCGCAGCTTTACTCCAGGTTCTAAACTCGACCTTAGCTAACTGACCAGGGCCCAACTGAGCTGGACGCGGGCTTAGGGGGATTATCACTGCTTATCTTTGTGGCGGTTGCATCAGAGCCAGCGTGGTCATCGGTGTGGTTTTTGGCCGCAAGCGCAAAGACCAGTGCGGTCGAATTTGCGAGGGCACCAGATTAGGACTGCGGACGTGCTTAAGGTTAAACGAGAAAGACGTTTCTGGGTTCTGCCCGCCACGACTCTTGATAGGTGATCGCGACGTTTCGCAACGATTCATTCATCTGCTTAATGTGGGGCCGAGCGCAATAGCAGTAGCGATGGAGGCGCATTGTTTTAATGCGCAGGTCATCCCCAGAAAACTGAGGACCCCGGCGAAGCGGATCTGCCCATGCAGATCAAGGGTCGAGAGGAGCGCGAATACCAAGCTAGTGGCGAGATCGGCGAAGGGCAGGGCAGTAAAGCCGGGATTGGTTATGGGCTCAATGATGGGGCGGATGATCTACGTACCAGAAGCTGAGGCTGCGGATAACCCGCAGCCCTCAGTCCAGTCTGTGCGCCGAGCGTAAGGCGGGCGCATAGGTTTAGGCCAAGCTATCGCCAATAAACTTGCGCAAAAACAGGCGGGTGCGTTCCTCGCGCGGGGCGCTGAACAGTTCTTTGGCTGGGCCTTGCTCGACGATCACGCCCTGGTCGATAAAGATCGCCCGGTTGGCCACGTCACGGGCAAAACTCATCTCGTGGGTGACGATCACTAGGGTGCGTTGCTCCTCGGCCAAGGCGCGGATGGTCGCCAGCACTTCGCCGACTAGCTCCGGGTCCAGCGCTGAAGTGGGTTCGTCGAACAAGATCACCTGCGGTTGCATGGCCAATGCCCGGGCAATGGCTACGCGTTGTTGCTGGCCGCCGGATAAGCGTTTTGGATAGGCATTTTCTTTACCGGCCAAACCGACCTTGGCCAGCAGTGCCCGGCCACGTTCGATGGCGCTGGCGCGGGGCTCCTTCTGTACCACCACAGGCCCTTCGATGACGTTCTCCAGTGCTGTGCGATGGGGGAATAGGTTAAAGCTCTGGAATACGAAGCTGACCTGCTGGCGCAGTTTGCGGATCAGACCTTGCTGGGCCTTGAGCGGTTTGGCCGCGTTGATCTCGATATCACCGACGCGGATGCTGCCGCTGTCTGGGGTTTCCAGCAGGTTTAGGCTGCGCAGCAAGGTGGTTTTGCCCGAGCCACTGGGGCCGATAATGGCCAGCACCTCGCCGGGTTGGATATCCAGATCAATGCCCTTGAGCACGGCTTGGCCGGAAAAGGATTTAGTCAGGCCGCGCACGCTGATCATCGGCTGGTTTAAGGATGCGGCAGGACTGCTCATAGGGCTTGCTCGTGACGATTGACCCGCGCTTCCAAGCGGCTTTGCAGGTGGGCCAGGATGCTGGCCAGCAACCAATAGAGCAGCGCGGCGGCCAGGTACATGGTGAAGATTTCAAAGGTGCGCGCGGTAATCAGTTGCGCCTGGCGGAACAGCTCCGGCACCTGAATGGTGGCGGCCATGGCGGTGTCTTTCACCAGGGCGATAAAGCTGTTGCCCAAGGGCGGTAAGGCGGTGCGCGCGGCTTGCGGCAGAATGGTGCGGTACAGGGTTTGTACTTTGCTCATGCCGATGCTGGCGCTGGCTTCCCATTGGCCCTGATCAACCGAGGCGATGGCGGCGCGCAGAATCTCCGCCACATAGGCGGCCATATTTAGCGATAAACCGAGCAGCGCAGCGGGGATTGGGTCCAACTGCAACCCCACTTCCGGCAAACCGTAATAGATCATAAACAGCTGCACCAGCAGCGGTGTGCCACGGAAAAACGACACGTAGATACGTGACAGCCAGCGCAGTGGAGCGATGCCATAGAGGCGGGTGATGGCCAGCAAAAAACCCAAGAGCAGGCCAAAAAACATGCCGCCTAAACTCAGGCCGACGGTGTACAGCGCGCCCTTCAGCAGAAACGGCGCGCTGTCCAGTGCGAGCTGCAAACTGACATCGATCATTGGCTTACGTCAGCCTTAAACCACTTCTCGGAAATCGCTTTTAAGGTGCCGTCGGCTTTGAGCTTGGCGATGGCTTTATCCAACGCCGCGAGCAGCTTGGGGTTGCCTTTGCGCAGGGCGATGCCAGCTTGTTGCGGGGCGAAGGGCTCGCCTGCGAGGGCCAAGGTGTCACCGGTTTTCGAGATCAGTTCAAAGGCGGCTATACGATCGCCGAGGATCGCATCCACCCGGCCCAGGCGTACATCTTGGTTACGCGAGGCATCGTCATCGTAGTTGCGGATATCCGCCTCGGGCACGTTGTCCTTGAGCCACTGCTGGTAGTTGCTGCCCAGCACTACACCGACTTTTTTCCCGGCCAGATCAGAAGGTTTGTGGAACTGGTCTTCTTGGCCCTTGCGGGTCAGCACTTGGATGCCGGAAATGGTGTATGGCGTGCTGAAGTCGAATTTCTTTTTACGCTCTTCAGAAATGGTCACCTGGTTGATCACCACGTCGAGGCGGCCTGATTCCAGTGCGGCGAGGATGCCGTCCCATTTACTTGGCTGGAACACCGCTTTAACGCCCAGCTCCTTGGCCACGGCCTCGGCGAACTCGACTTCAAAGCCGCTCAGCTTGCCGTTTTCATCTTGGAAGTTGAAGGGTGGGTAGGTGCCTTCAAGACCGATCTTGATGGCGCCGTTTTTTTCTATTTGGTCTAGTAGGTCAGCGGCGCTGGCAGTGTGTGCGGCAAACCCGGCAAACAGCACAAAGCCCAAACCTAAGGCTTTGAATTGGCGGCGAAAGAGAGTCATGTCCATATCGATAACCTTTAGCGGCAGTCAAAAGTGGCCTCACTCTAGTGAGGATTCTTTATTCGTTAAAAGACTAAAAAATTATTTACTTATAAATTCTATTGATTGTTAGTGGTGTTCAGTCTGCTCTTTGAGCGTAGGCGAAAAGCGCTGGCGCGCCGCCGGTATGCACAAACAGCAGGGGCCCGTCTTTAAAGGCCTGGCGCTGAATACCAGCCAGCAAGCCAGCAAAGGCTTTGCCGGTATAGACAGGATCCAGCAGCAAGCCTTCCTGGCTGGCCAGCAGGCGGATCGCCGCCAGGGTTTGCTCGTTCGGTTCGCCATAGCGCGGCGCGTAGTACTGATCCCACAGTTCAATCTGAAGACTGGCTGGTACGTCGACACCGAGCAGTTGCGCGGTTTGCTCCAATAAGCCGACCACCTTGGGTCGTTGGCTGGCATCGGGGCGCGAGACGGTCACGCCAATCAGTGGCACCTCGGGCAATGTCTGCGCCAATGCCAGGGCCAGGCCACTATGGGTACCGGCGCTGCCGGATGCGACGACGATGGCGGCGAAGTCTTCGCCGCAGGCGCCGATCTGCTGCGCCAACTCTATGCCTGCGTTGACATAACCCAGCGCGCCTAAGGCATTGGAGCCACCAATGGGGACTACATAAGGGCGCTTACCGAGCTTGCGCAAACGCGCGGCGGTGGCGGCAAGTTGGGCGTCGGCCTGATCGAGATTGGCCACTGCTTCAACCTCGGCGCCAAATAAATCCAGTAATAGACGATTGCCGTTATGCAGGTAATTGGGCGCTTGGGTGTCGATTGGGTTTTCCAGCAGGGCCACGCAGCCCAGCCCCAAGCGAGCAGCCACGGCCGCGGTTTGGCGCACGTGATTGGACTGAATCGCCCCGGCCGTAACCAAGGTGTCGGCGCCCTGAGCCAAGGCATCGGCAGCCAAAAACTCCAGCTTACGCAGCTTGTTGCCGCCCAAGGCCAGTGGCGTCAGGTCATCGCGCTTAACCCACACGTCGCGGCCCAGATGCTGCGACAGGCGCGCAAGTTTCTCCAGAGGCGTCGCGCCATTTAGCAAGGCAAGGCGGGGGAAACGGGTGATGGCTTGGCTGAGCATGGTGGGTTCTTCTGCTGGTGGTTGGCGAGGCCCGTGAATAAAGGGGGCGAGATAGAGCAGGTGCGGCAAATTAAAGTAATATTGGTTATATAAGAATAATTATTTAGTATTTTAATGGAATAAAAAATCCCAGTAGTGTCGCCTTCAACCGAGCCAATAGGGCAGTAAGCCCAGGCCGAGCGCACTTAATTTCTAATTTCAGCATCCATTTAGCTTAGGCATTATTCGAGGCATTCCGACATGAAAAAAACTTTATTGTTCACCGCTCTGGCCGCTGCATTTGCCGTTACAGGTCTGGCTCAGGCTGCAGAAAAACTGGTTGTGGCGGCCACCCCAGTGCCCCATGCCGAGATTCTTGAGCTGATCAAACCGCAACTGGCCAAAGAAGGAGTGGACTTAGAAGTCAAAGTCTTCACCGACTATGTGCAGCCCAACCTGCAAGTCGAGCAGAAGCAACTGGATGCTAACTACTTCCAAACCAAACCGTACCTGGACACCTTTAACAGCAGCCGTGGCACTCACCTGACCATCGTTAAAGGCGTGCATGTGGAGCCGCTGGGTGCCTACTCGAAGAAATTCAAAACCATCACTGAGCTGCCGAAGGGCGCCACTATCGCCATCGCTAACGAAGGCAGCAACGGTGGTCGTGGTCTGCTGCTGTTGCAGAAGGCCGGCCTGATTAAGTTGAAAGACCCAACCAATGCCATCTCCTCGCCGAAAGACATCGCCGAGAACCCGCAGCAATTCAAATTCAAGGAGCTGGATGCCGCTATCCTGCCGCGTGTGCTGGACCAGGTTGACCTGGCCCTGATCAACACCAACTACGCTCTGGAAGCCAAGCTCAACCCAGCCAAGGACGCACTGCTGATCGAAGGCGGCGACTCGCCTTACGTGAACTACCTGGTGGCCCGTCCGGACAACCAAAACAGCCCGGCGATTAAGAAGCTGGCTGATGCCCTGACCAGCCAGCAAGTTAAAGACTTCATCACCAAGCGCTACTCCGGCGCAGTGGTTCCCGCTTTCTAAGTTTCAGCTTTATCGCACCACGACACTGCGGCTACGGCCGCAGTCTTGCCGCGCCGCACGCTTGCCCGTGCCGGCGCGTTTTTTTGTCTGGGCCAAACCTGGCCTGGACAGCCTTGTGCAGCGCAGGCTGCAGCGTCTGAGCCTGAGCCGATTAGGGCTCTAAAGCCGCGACATAACCTTATTCATTTAAATTATTTAGCAATTCATGCTTAGATTAGATATCTTCACTCCATAACTTGTTATGACAAGTTGCTTAAGAGGTTTTAGCCATGGCCCAACTGCTGCCACTGTCGCCGGTTCCGCTCTACAGCCAGCTCAAGGAATTGTTGCGCTCGCGCATTCTCGATGGCACCTACGCGCCCCATAGCCGTATGCCTTCGGAGAGCGAGTTAGGTAAGGCTTTTGCTGTCAGCCGGATCACCGTGCGCCAGGCGTTGGGTGATCTGCAAAAGGAAGGACTGATCTTCAAGATCCACGGCAAGGGCACCTTTGTCGCCAAGCCGAAAGCCTTCCAGAACGTCAGCACCTTGCAAGGCTTGGCCGAGTCGATGACGCAGATGGGCTATGAGGTGCTCAACCGCTTGATCAGCTTTAAAACCCTGAGTGCCAGCGCCGTGGTGGCGGAACGTTTGCAGCTGGCGCCGGGCAGCCAGGTGTGTGAGATCAAGCGTGTGCGTTTGATCAATCGCGAGCCGGTTTCCCTGGAAGTGACCTATTTGCCCAGCGCGGTGGGCGAGAAGCTGGAAAAGGCCGACTTGGTCAGCCGCGACATCTTTTTGATTTTGGAGAACGACTGCGGCATCGCCCTGGGCCATGCCGAGTTGGCTATCGATGCAGTACTGGCAGACAACGACCTGACCCAGGCACTGGCGGTGGAAGAGGGCTCGCCGATCATGCGGATCGAGCGTCTGACCCATACCGCCGATGGCAGTCCGCTGGATTTTGAATACCTCTATTACCGTGGCGATGCCTTCCAGTATCGCCTGCGGATTGATCGGCACAAAGGCGCATAAGGCATAACAATGAGTAGTTACCAGACGTTGGAGCAGGAATACGACATCGTGGTTATCGGCGGTGGTACGGCCGGACCCATGGCGGCGATTAAGGCCAAGGAGCGTAACAAGGCGCTGCGCGTGCTGTTGATCGATAAGGCCAACGTCAAGCGTAGCGGCGCCATCAGCATGGGCATGGATGGTTTGAACAACGCCATCGTGCCGGGGCACGCCACTGCTGAGCAGTACACCAAAGAAATCACCGTGGCCAACGACGGCATCGTCAACCAGGCCGCTGTGTACGCTTACGCCACTAAGAGCTTCGAGACCATCGAGCAACTTGATCGCTGGGGCGTGAAATTCGAGAAGGACGAAACCGGCGACTACGCGGTGAAGAAGGTCCACCACATGGGTGCCTATGTGCTGCCCATGCCGGAGGGGCACGACATCAAAAAGGTGCTCTACCGTCAGTTGAAGCGGGCGCGGGTGGAGATCACTAACCGGGTGATCGCCACGCGTTTGCTTAAAGATGCCGATGGCGCGGTCAATGGTGTGATGGGGTTTGACTGCCGGACCGCCGACTTCCATGTGATCAAGGCCAAGGCCGTGATCCTCTGTTGCGGCGCGGCCGGGCGCTTGGGCTTGCCGTCTTCCGGCTACCTGATGGGCACGTACGAGAACCCGACCAACGCCGGTGACGGTTACGCCATGGCCTATCACGCCGGCGCCGAACTGGCCAACCTGGAATGCTTCCAGATCAACCCGCTGATCAAGGACTACAACGGCCCAGCCTGCGCCTACGTGACCGGACCTTTGGGCGGCTATACCGCCAATAACAAGGGCGAGCGTTTTATCGAGTGCGACTACTGGAGCGGGCAGATGATGTGGGAGTTCCACCAGGAGCTCGAAGGCGGCAACGGCCCGGTGTTCTTGAAACTCGATCACCTGGCCGAAGAAACCATCCAGACCATCGAAGAAATTCTGCACAGCAACGAGCGCCCCAGCCGTGGCCAGTTCCACGCTAACCGTGGCACCGACTACCGCACCGGCATGGTCGAGATGCATATCTCCGAGATCGGTTTCTGCTCCGGCCACAGCGCCTCGGGCGTGTGGGTTAACGAGAGGGCCGAAACCTCGGTTAAGGGTTTGTACAGCGCCGGCGACATGGCCGCCGTACCGCACAACTACATGCTCGGTGCCTTCACCTATGGCTGGTTTGCCGGCACTAATTCGGCGGATTTTGTCGCTGAGCGTGAATTCACTGAGCTGGATCAGGCGCAGATCGACGCGGAAAAAGCCCGGGTCTACGCGCCGCTGTTGCGTGAGCATGGTCTGCCGCCCGCGCAGGTGGAGTACAAGCTGCGCCGCATGGTCAACGATTACCTGCAGCCGCCCAAGGTCACCAAGAAAATGGAGATCGGCCTGACCCGTTTCGACGATATTCAGCGCGATCTTGATCAGCTCAAGGCCAACAACCCCCACGAGCTGATGCGCGCCCTGGAGGTCAGCGTGATCCGCGACTGCGCCGAGATGGCCGCCCGCGCTTCGTTGTTCCGCACCGAAAGCCGCTGGGGCTTGTATCACCACCGGGTGGACCATCCGCAGCGCAACGATGCGGATTGGTTCTGCCATGCCCACTTGAAGAAAGACCAGCAGGGCCGGATGAGCAGTTTTAAAAAGCCCGTCGAGCCTTATTTGATTGCTTTGGATGAAGACGAGCAGCAGGCCTATAACCGTTTGCGGGTGAAGACAGCGGTGGCTTGAGCCGGCGTGGACGGGGATGGCTCTTGGTGGATGGCTGCAGCGCCAGCTACGCGCACCGATCCACCCTACGGGCAGGATGAGGCCGAACAGCAGCTCTACAACCCTTTGCGTGTGTAGCCGTGACCGCTGGCGGGCGGCGTTATTGATAAAGAATTCGAGAGCCTTAGGCTCCAAGGACAACCGAGATGGCTTACCAACCCCAAGAAATTTTCTTTCGCAGCAACGCGCCGGTCACGGTCGATGAGGAACTGTGCATCGCCCACAAGGGCTGCACCGTGTGCGTCGATGTGTGCCCCATGGATTTGCTGGCGATCAACCCAGAAACTCAGAAAGCCTATATGGCCTTCGATGAGTGCTGGTATTGCATGCCCTGCGAAACCGACTGCCCGACCAATGCGGTCAAGGTCGAGATTCCTTACTTACTGCGTTAAGGCGCTCGGTTTGCCCTGCGGCATGAGCGCAAACAGACCTGCGTCAGCGCTGCCAGCTAGGTGGCTTGAGTCCGATAAGTCGTCAGGCGATCGGCCATAAACATATAAGTTTTAAGTATTTAAGAAAGCAGGCTTATGCCTGATATCTTCAGGTTACTACTTGTTATAACAAGAAGACTATTAAGCCCGCCCGCTGCGATTGGGCTGGTTTAACAGCAGCGTGACGCTACCGGTTGCCAGCCGGATGCCTGAGCAATATCCCCTCGTTTCCCACCACTGAGCCTGGTGGCGGAGACGATGCCAATACTAATTATTCGAGGGGCAACACTTATGAACTTGCGTACTACTCTGACCGGCCTGGCGCTGGCTATCGCGGCGCTGCAAGCCAATGCCGAGACCATCCGCATCGCCATCGGCACCCAGGACACCACGATCAACTGCGCCGCCGGTGGCTTGTTGATCCGTGAGTTGGGTCTGCTCGACAAGTACCTGCCTAAAGACGGCAAGTACAAAGACGCGCAGTACCAGATCGAATGGAAGAACTTCACCAGTGGCGCGCCGCTGACCAATGAGATGGTCGCCGGCAAGCTGGATTTTGGCGCCATGGCTGACTTCCCCGGCTCGTTCAACGGCGTGGCGTTCCAGGATGCGGGCAAGCAGAGTCTGTTTATCAGCGTGTTGTCCGGCAGCATTCAGGGCAGTGGTAACGGCATCGTGGTGCCGGCTTCTTCGAGCGTGCAAGCGTTGGCGGACCTGAAGGGCAAAACCATCTCTGTACCGTTTGCCTCCACCGCCCACGGCATGCTTCTGCGCGCTGTCGCCGCGCAAGGCTGGGACCCGCAGAAGGACGTGCGCATCATTGCCCAGGCACCGGAGATTGCGGGCTCGGCCCTGCGCAGTAACCGCATCGACGCCCATGCTGACTTTGTGCCGTTTGCCGAGTTGTTCCCCAACCGGGGTTTCGCGCGCAAGATTTACGATGGCTCCCAAGCCAAGGCGCCAACCTTCCATGGCGCACTGGTGGATGCCGCCTACGCGAAGCAATACCCCGAGGTGGTCACGGCCTACCTGCGGGCTGGTATCGAAGCGGATCAACTGCTGGCCGCCGAGCCTGAGAAGTACAGTGAGCTGATTGAGAAGGTCACGGGCATCGAAGCCGAGGTGGCCTATCTGTTCCACGGTCCGCTGGGCCTGCAAACCCGCGACCAGAGTTGGAAACCGGAATATCGCCAGGCGGTGGCCACTTCCATCGACACCTTGAAGCTGCTGAAGAAGACCGAGCGCAGTCTGGATACCGCCAGCTTTATCAACGATCAGTACATCCGCGCCGCGTTTAAAGCCTCGGGCTTGGATTACGACCAGCAGTTGGCCAACTACGCTGCGCTGCCGCTTAAGGCCAATGATGCGCTGACCGGCAAGCCAATAACCGACTTCAAGCGCGTGGCGCAAATCTGGGTCCGTGATGAGGCCAAGGTGCGCCACTACGCTTCCCCAGAAGCGGCTCTGCAAGCCTTGGCCAAGCTGGAAGAAGAGGGCAAGGACATCCGCGCCATCTATGCCCAGGCCGCGGATACGGGGATCAAGTTGCTGGCCAACCAAGCCTGGTTCGTGCGCAGCAATAGCGGGCAATTGCAGGCCTTTCTGCTTAAGCAGCAAGCCGAGCAATTTGCCGCGCAACAAGGGGGCAGCGTGGTGGATTTCGCCAGCGCTAACCAGCAGTCGTTAGCCAGTCGCTAACAGTGGTGTAGACACGCCGCGCAGGCTTAGGCCGGGCGCGGCGTGGTCGTGAGGGTGGAGTTATTAATGAACGAATTGTCGCGTTGGCCGCTGCGCCTGGCGGCCTTGGGCGCTTGCTTGCTGTTTTGGCAACTGGCGGCCAGTCATAAGCTGGATCTGGGTTTGATCACCTTTGTTTATGTGCCCACGCCCAGTGCGGTATTGGATGCGGCGCTGGCGTTACTGGAGTCCGGCAAGTTGCTGCCGCACTTAAGCAGCAGCCTCGCGCGGGTGTTGTTCGGCTATGTGCTGGCGGTCGTTGCGGGGGTGTTGCTGGGCTTGGCCATTGGCCGCTCGAAGTGGGCGGAAGACAGCCTGCTGCCGCCTTTAGAAGTACTGCGGCCGATCCCTGCGGTGGCGTGGATTCCCCTGGCGATTCTGATGTTTCCGTCCTCGGAAGCCTCGATGATTTTCATCACCTTCACCGGAGCGCTATTCCCGATTTTGCTCAACACGGTGCACGGTGTGGAGGGCGTTGATCCGCGCTTGATTGCCTCCGCGCGCAGCCTCGGTGCCAAGCCTCTGGCGATCCTGCGCGAGGTGGTGATTCCCGGCGCGGCGCCAAGCATTGTCACGGGTTTGGCGATTGGTATGGGCACCTCGTGGTTTTGCTTGGTCACTGCCGAGATGATTTCCGGCCAGTTCGGCATTGGTTACTACACCTGGGAGTCCTACACCATCCAGAACTACGCCGACATCGTGGTCGGCATGCTGCTGATTGGCGTGCTTGGCATGGGCAGCAGTGCCTTGGTTAAACAACTGGGTGCCTGGGCCACGCCTTGGTATCGCAATAAGGGGAAACGCTAATGGTGGCGCTGGCGCACAAGTCCCCAGCGGGACGCATCGACGTGCAGCAACTGACCATTCGCTTGGGGCAAGGCGCACAGGCATTTACCGCGGTCGATCAGCTCGATTTCAGCGTTGAGGCCGGTGAGTTCGTCTGCATTCTCGGGCCTTCTGGCTGTGGTAAATCGACCTTGCTCGGCGCCTTGGCCGGTCATTTAGAGCCGGCTGAAGGCATTCTGCGCGTGGATGCGCAGGCGGTGCACGGGCCGTCGCCGGATCGCGGCATGGTGTTTCAGCAACACACTTTGCTGCCGTGGCGCAGCGTGCTGGATAACGTCGCCTTTGGCCTGAAGATGCAAGGCCTCGGCAAAGCTGAGCGGCGCACTCAGGCCAATGAATTTTTGCGTTTAGTCGGTCTGGAAGACTTCGCCCAGCGCTGGCCTAACCAGCTTTCCGGCGGCATGCAGCAGCGCGCGGAAATCGCCCGGGTGCTGATCAACCGACCCCGTCTGCTGCTGATGGACGAGCCATTCGGCGCCCTCGACGCGCAAACCCGCGCACGGATGCAGGAGCTGCTGCTGGAGATCTGGGGGCGGATTCGCACCACGGTGGTGTTCGTCACCCACGATATCGACGAGGCGCTGTTCCTCGCCGACCGTATTTTGGTGATGAGCCCGCGGCCTGGGCGCTTTATCGAAGACCTGCGTTTGGACTTCCCCCGGCCACGGCACAGCAGCCTGCTCACCAGCCCTGAATTTGTTCATCTAAAACGCCACTGCCTGGCCTTGCTGCATCACCAAGACGGCCGCGAACTGCCGCGCCTGACGCCGCTGGGCCTGCCTAGCGATGATTTTCCGCCACTGCGAATTGCCCTATGACTGATCTGCACATCGACAACCCCGAGATCCAAGCCCTTGCGCCGCGCTTAAGTGACAGCGACGCAGGCGTACGCCGTATCGCCCTGATTGCCCTGGCTGATCTGGAAGACCCAGACGGCTTGCCCTGGCTGATCCACGCCCTCAGCCACGACCGCGACGCCGCCGTGCGCGCCGAAGCCGCGCGTTTGTTGGAAGCCTGGGAGGAAGACCCGGTGGTCGAAGCGCTGTGCGCCGCACTGGCCGATAGCGCCGAGGCGGTGCGTGAGGCCGCCGCGCAAAGCTTAAGCGAGCTAAAAACCTTAGACGCTGGCCGCGTGGTGCTGCCTTGGGTCAGTCATGCCGACAGCTTTGTCCGTGCCAGTGCCTTGCGCGCGCTGCGCGAGCTGCGCCTGCCGGATTCGGTTCCAGCCGCGCTGCAAGCACTGAACGACAGTGAGGCCAGCGTGCGCCGCGAAGCGGTCGGTATTCTCGGTTGGCTTAAGCGTTTGGAAGCGTTACCGGAGCTGGCGCGCTTGGCCAGTAGCGATGCCGACACCGAAGTACGCCGCGCCGCCACCGGCGCCTTGGGCCTAGCCAGCGACACCAGCGTGTTGCCGGCTTTGCAGGCCGCGCTGAATGATCCGCAGTGGCAAGTGCGTGAAGAGGCGGCCACCACCTTGGGCAAAGTCGGCGTCAGCGCAGCCGGCCCGGCCTTGCTCAACGCCTTGAGCGACAGCTACTGGCAAGTGCGCCTGCGCGCCGCCCGGGCCTTGGGCAAATTGCGTTATGCCGAAGCGCTAACCGGCTTGGTCGAATTGCTGGGGCATAGCATCAGCAACTTGCGTAAAGAGGCGGCGTTGGCCTTGGGTGAGCTGCAAATCGCCGCGGCTTTGGCGCCGTTGCAAGCGGCTGAACATGACGCCGATCCGGAAGTGCGCAAAGCGGTGCGTATCGCTTTGCAACAACTGCAAAAGGTCAGTTGATGAGCGCGCCCACGGCCATTCGCAATCAGCGTGATGCCCACTTACTGCTGGTGCAGTGGGCCGATGGCCGCAGCCATAGTTTCAGCCATGCGCGCTTGCGCGCCGCCTGTCCGTGCTCCAGCTGCCGTGCCGGACGCCTGGCCGGACGCATCGATCTGGCCAGCAGCGACGTGCAGATCACCGCCATTAACAGCCAAGGTTATGGCGTGCAGTTGGTGTTTAGTGATGGCCATGAGCGCGGGATTTATCCCTGGAGTTATC
Source organism: Pseudomonas sp. 5P_3.1_Bac2 (assembly GCF_025465995.1). GTDB lineage: Bacteria > Pseudomonadota > Gammaproteobacteria > Pseudomonadales > Pseudomonadaceae > Aquipseudomonas. The sequence goes on from NZ_JANLNY010000006.1 coordinate 316,218, forward strand.
TGCAGGGGCTGACCGCATAGTGACTTTGCAACCTACGCGTATCGCGCGGCACAGGGGCAGGGCAAGCAGGCCGGCCTAGGCACGCTGCCTAAGCCGCGTGCCGTGTTTTAAACGCGCTGCATAGCCCTGTTGTCGGTAAGGCGCTGCCTTGGCTAGCTTGAGCCAACCAAGGCGTTGCAGGGTTTATCGAGGGCTTAGAGAAACGGCAGCTTGCCGGCGACAATCCCAGTCTCTTCGCTGTATTGCTGCCAGTGATCAGCCAGCTCTTGCAGCAGCTCAGGGTGGCTTTGGGCCAAGTCGTGGGTCTCGCCCGGGTCCTTGCTCAGGTCATACAACTGCCAGGCGCCAGGGCCGATTGGCTGGGGCAGAAACACAATCTTCCAGTTGCCCTTGCGCAGGGCGCGCATGCCGAATAGCTCCCAGCCGGTGACGCTGTTTTCATCGTGCACTTGCTGGGTTTCGCCGGCTAAGTAGCCCAACCAGGATTTACCCCGCACTGACGCGACATCGCGGCCATTCCAGCGTTTGCCCGGATGCCGCACGCCGGCCAGATCGAGAATGGTCGGCGTCACGTCCATCACCGTGCCAAAGTTATGGCTGATCTGCTTTTGTCGTGCCAGAGGCGGATAGTGGATCAGCGCCGGCACGCGGATGCCGCCTTGGGTGGTAAAGGCTTTGTACAGACGCGATGGCGCAGTGGCCGCTTGCGCCCAGCGCGGGCCGTACCACACGTAGGAATTGGCGTTGCCGATATTGTCCAGGCTGTTGTCGTAGTGCTGATCGAGAAACTCTTTCAGGTGCGGGCCGAATTTAGGGAAGGCCTCCAGCAGCGCGCCCTCGGCACCGTTGTCGGAGAGGAACAGGATAAAGGTGTTATCCAGCTGACCTTGCTGGCGCAGGTAATCGACCACACGGCCGACGTTCCAATCCAAACGCTCGACCATGGCCGCATAGACTTCCATGCTGCGGGCAGAGATGGCGCGTTCTTCATCGCTGAGAAGTTGCCATTCCTTGTTCATCGCCAGCACCGGATGGGCTTTGACATCCTTATCGACCAGGCCTAGTTCCTTCAGGCGGGCCAGGCGTTCCTGGCGCAGAACTTCGGGGCCAGCGTCATAGCGGCCACGGTATTTGGCCACCACCTCGGCGGGCGCTTGCAGCGGCCAATGCGGGGCGGAGAAGGGCAGGTAGGCGAAGAACGGCCGGCTCTGGTCGCGTTCCTTGAGGTACTGCAGCAGCTTGTCGCCGAAGGCGTCGGAGGAATAAAAGTCCTTGGGCAGTTCCGCCACAAACTGGTCGTCTTCGATATACAACGCCGGCGTGCCCTTGAGTATCTGTGGCGTGCTGTCGTCGTAGGGCGGCTCAAAACCGTAGTGGTTAGCCGCACCGGGCAGCAGCGAAAACGAACGCTCAAAACCGCGGGCATGGGGCGCCAATTCCGGCGTCAGGCCCAGGTGCCATTTACCGGCCATCAGGGTTTGATAGCCGGCTTCACGCAGCAGCTCCGGCAGAGCCACCACACGCTCATTCAAATAGCCTTCATAGCCAGGCTTGCCGACCTGTTCCGGGCTGATGGCCTCAGCCATGCTGCCGATGCCGGCGATATGGTGATCGGTGCCGGTGAGCAGCATCGAGCGAGTCGGTGAGCAGGTCGAGGCCGCGTGGAAATCGGTCAGGCGCAGGCCGCCATGGGCGAGAGCGTCGAGGTTGGGGGTGGCGATTTCACTGCCAAAGGCGCCGACGTCGGAAAACCCCAAGTCGTCCGCCAGAATCACTAAAAAGTTGGGGCGCTTGCTCATTACAGATCAGTCTCTTATCGGGGGTTATTGGCTTGGTGCCGGGCTTAATAGGCGATGGATGTCAGCGGCAGATCCTGCACTCGTGGCGCAGGCGGCCGGTAATCGCCGTCGCCGGTCAGCTCGTGCAGCAGCTCTTCGCGCAGCTGCAAGAACTCATAGCTGCCGCGGTTACGCGGATGGGGCAAGTCCACTTCAACAATGCGCTTGATCCGCCCTGGCCGTGGCGCCATGACCACCACTCGGTCAGCCAGGAAAATGGCCTCTTCCACATCGTGGGTCACCAGCAAACTAGTGATGCCGGCGCGGGCGCGAATGGCCAGCAGCTCTTCTTGCATTTGTTGGCGGGTGAGGGCGTCGAGGGCGCCAAAAGGCTCATCGAGCAGCAGAATCCGTGGGCTGGCCACCAGGCCACGGGCAATCGCTACGCGCTGCGCCATGCCGCCGGAGAGTTGGTGTGGGTAGGCGCGCTGGAAGCCATCGAGACCGACCAGCTGGATAAACGCATCAACCTGGCGATAACGCTCAGCCTGGGTCAACGGCTCGTTGATCAAGCCTAACTTGATGTTTTGCTCCACGGTCAGCCAGGGGAACAGACGATGCTCCTGGAACACGATGCCGCGCTCGCTGCCGATACCATTAATGGCTTTGCCATCGACTTTGATCGTGCCGCGATAATCGCGATCCAAGCCAATCAGCAGGCGCAGCAGGGTGGATTTACCGCAACCGCTGGAGCCCAAAATGGCGATCGATTCGCCTTCGGCAATATCCAGGCTGAACTCGCGGATGGCTTCCAGTTGGCCGCCTTCGACAGCGAAGTTTTTCCCCACCTGCTCAAAGCGCACGATGGGCTCGGCACTGTGGGCATTGGCGGGCTCGGGTGTGGCTAAGGTCAGGCTATTCATGCATGTCTCCAGCGTGTGGCCAGTGCTTCTAAGCGTTGTCCAAGGGTGTTGATCACGGCTCCAGTCAGGCCAATCAGCAGCATGCTGGCCATGACTTGATCCATTCGAAACAGTTGCTGTGCGCCAATCATCAGGCTGCCGATACCGCCATCTGAGGGCATGAAGTATTCCGCACCGATGGTGCCCAGCCAGGCATAGATCAGGGCCAGGCGCAGCCCGGCAAAAATGGCGGGTGCCGCCCCAGGTAGCACCACGCGCAGCAGTTGTTGGCGGCGATTCAGGCGCAGCACTTGGCCGGCCTCGTGCAGTTGCGTCGATAAGCTCTCGATGCCGCGTTGGCTGGCGATCAATAGAGGGAAGAAGGTGGCCAAGCTGACGAACACCACCTTGGCCAATTCACCCAAGCCAAACCAAGCGGTTAGCAGCGGCACCCAGGCAAAGATGGCGATCTGTTGCAATGCTGACAGGCTGCCACCCAACAGGCGCCGCGCCGGACGCCACAGGCCGAGCAGGATGCCCAGCAGCAGGCCCACCCCGGCGCCGAGCAGCAAGCCGACAAAGGCCCGAGTTAAGCTCAGCGCCATGGCTTCGGTCAGGCTGCTGTCGGCCAGCCCTTGCCAAGTGGCAGTGAGGACCTGCAAGGGCGTGGCTACCAAGTTGCTGTCCAGCCATTGCAGGTTGCCGCTGACTTGCCATAACAGCAGCAAGGCTGCCGGCAATAGCCAAGGTTGCAGACGTTGCCAGCCTTGTCCTGGTTCGACGCGAACGATGGCTGCCGTAGGAGGGTGGGGCCAGTGCACTAAGCGGTGGTCGAGCCAGTCAATGCCGCGATTGAACAGCAGGCCAAACAGGCCAATGATCAGGATGCAGACAAACACCACATCCAGCATAAACAGCTGCCGGCCCCAGACCATCAGGTAGCCCAGACCTTCGCTGGAGGCGAGTAATTCCACCGCCAACAACGAGGCCCAGCCTGTGGCAATGGCTAGGCGCAAACCGGCCATAAAGGATGGCAGCGCTGCTGGAATCAACAGCCGATAAATACGCAGGTGTAAGGGCAGACGTAGCACTGCCGCCGCCTCACGCAGACGCGGCTGGGCGTCGCGTACGCCTACCAAGGTGTGGATGGCGATAGGCACCACAATAGCCTTGACCAACACCACCAGTTTGAGTGTTTCACCAATGCCAAACAGCAGCATAAACAGCGGCACCCAAGCCAAGGTAGGAACTTGCGCTAAGGCGGCAAAGGTCGGGTAGATCAGCCGCTCAGCCAAGCGGCTGCTGCCCATCCAGGCGCCCAGCAGCACGCCACTGGCGACCCCGCCCAACAAGCCCCAAGCCAAGCGCTGCAGGCTGATACTGATATGCAGCCACAACTCATCGCGGCTCAATTCCAGCAGGCTGTTCCACACCAAGCTGGGCTCGGGCAACACCTGCTCGCTCATCCAGTGCCAATGGCTGGCAGCTTGCCACAGCAGCAGCAAAGCCAGCGGCACAATCCAGGGCACTAACTGCACCCGCGGTAAGCGCAGACGCTGCCGTGGTGTTAGGGAAAGTCCGGCTGCCCCGGAGCTGACGCTCACGCGCGCGGTCCTGTGCCTAGGGCGCATGAACGCAGCCAAGGCTTAGAAGAAAACTTAATTAATGGCATATAAAACTTCATATAAATGCATTTGGGAAATAAGGACATGCATTTAAAGAAGCTTTAAGGAAGTGAGGCCAATGCATTATTTGAATATTTTTTATGCATAAAAAGCATCTGACCTACAGCCTGCGTACTAGGGGCGAATCGCGCTGCTTATGCGAATAAGATTTAAAAATGGAATTTAATATTATTTTATTGATTGTTAATGCCGTGCTTATCGTGGCGCAGCGATGCCAAGAGGTGTCGGCAATTGTTCAGCAACTCGATAAGCAGGAAGTTTATCTATGAAGAATCGTTTCGTTCGTGCCCTAGGCGCAATCGCCGTTCCTGCCTTATTGGGCTGGGTGAGCCTGAGTGCCAGTGTGGCCCAGGCGGCTGTCACAGAGATTCGTATCGCTGTGCCGGATATTGGCGCCGGTACTAATAAAAGTGGGGCGGGCGTGGTCGATGTGTTGCGTCAGCAGCAGATCATCGAAAAAGAGTTTGCCGCCGATGGCATCAAGATTAATTGGATTTTCTTTAAGGGCGCAGGGCCTGTGATCAACGAAGCCTTTGCCAATAAACAGGTGGACTTGGCCTACCTCGGCGACCTGGCCGCGATTATTGGCAAGTCCAATGGATTGGACACCCGCTTACTCAGCGCCATAGCACGCAATATCAAGTACTACTTGGCCGTGCAGCCGGGCTCGCCAATCAAGAACCTGACGGATCTCAAAGGCAAACGGGTAGGCATCTTTAAAGGTACCGCCAACCAACTGTCGTTTGATGCTGCCCTAGCCAGCCAAGGTTTGACTGAGCGCGATTATCAGGTGATTAACCTCGACATGAACGCCGCCAACGCGGCACTGGCCGCCAAGCAAATCGATGCCACCTGGGGCGTGGCCAACGTGCTGGCGCTCAATGCCAAAGGCTTAGCGGATATCCCACTGAGCAGCGACGACTTAAATGGCGCTGGCAGTGCATTGACCGCATTAGTGGGCAGCCGTCAGTTTGTCGAAGAAAACCCGGAAATTCTCGCGCGCTTTATCAAGGCGCAGCAAATTGCGGTGCGTTGGTTGCGTGATGAGAGCAATCGCGAGGCTTATATCAAGCTGGTGTCCGAGCAGGCCGGCTATCCGGAGCTGCTGCTGCGCAAAGATTTGGATACTTCCAAATTCCAAGAGATCTTTTCGCCGTTGTTGGATAAAGAGTTTTTAGCGCAGTTGCAGCAGGGCGTTGATATCGCCTCGCAGCAGCGGTTGATCCGTAAGCCGTTTAAGGTTGAGGAGTGGGTCAGCGGCCAATTCCTCGACGCGGCACTGCGTGACCAAGAGCAAGCCACCAGCTCCGCCGCCCGATAATAAGGGCAGTGCAAGCGCCAGTGAGCTTACCCCTTGGCGCACTGGCCGCGGCGAATGAGGCATTTGCTGGGGTTGCCTGAGCCATCATGCCAGTTGCTGGGCTAGGGCGCCGTAACCGATTGGCGCTTTGAGACAGCGCTTAAAGCGCGAGTGGCAGCGGCAAGACCCAGCACGAGTTGGTTGCACTTACAGCTTGGCTTTCTAGCCAAAGCTTAGCCAAGCCAGGCAAACGGGCAGTGCTGACTACCCGTTTGCCTTCACCACGCCCCCTTGGTGCTGAACGGCCTTCCAGTACTAGACCCGGAACCGTCCGAGGAGGCGCTCTTGCTGGGTCACCTGTTCCACCATCGACTCACAATGCCGAACTTGTTCGGCAGAACCAGTGGACACCTCATAGCTGATATCGCGGATATTGGTGGTGTTGCGGTTGATCTCTTCGGTGGTCGCACTTTGCTCTTCGGCGGCCGTGGCGATTTGCAGGTTCATGTCGTTAATACGGGTGATGGCCGCACTGATTTGGCTGAGCATGGTGTTCGCCGCGCTGGCGTTTTGCGCTGTTTCGCTGGCGGAGTCACGACTTTGCTGCATCCGCACTTCGGCTTGACGCACGCCGGACTGCAGTTGATCGATCATCTGGCGAATCTCTTGGGTCGACTCCTGCGTGCGTGAGGCCAGGGAGCGCACTTCATCGGCCACTACCGCAAAGCCGCGACCGGATTCCCCGGCGCGGGCGGCTTCAATCGCCGCGTTGAGGGCCAGCAGGTTGGTCTGATCGGCAATGCTGGTAATCACCGATAGGATCGACTCGATGTTCTGACTGAGCTTGGACAGCATATTGATCGAGTGGCTGGTTTCGTTCATGTCCTCGGCCAGATTGAGAATCGCCTCGGTGGAACGCGACACCACCCGCACCCCTTCCTCCGTCTGGGCGTTGGCTTCCACTGCGGCTTGGGCGGCAGATTGCGCGTTGCGTGCCACCTCTTCAGCGGTCGAGGCCATTTCCTGCATGGCGGTGGCCAGCTGATCCAGCTCCTGCATTTGCTGTTGCAGGCTGAGGGCGCCCTGGTTCGCCGCGTGGGAGGTCAGGCCCGTGCTGTCTTTAACCTGCTGCGAGTTGCCCATTACGTCCTTGATCAGCTGCTGCAGAGTCTCGATAAAGCTGTTGAAGTCGCGGGCCAGCATGGATATTTCATCGTTGCCGCTGGCGGGTAAACGCCGTGTCAGGTCGCCTTGGCCGCTGTTCACCTCGCGCAGGGAGTTGTGCAGTTGGCCCAAGGGCTTGAGCAGGGCATTCATTAGCGCGATCAGCACGATCAGGCTGATGGCAACGCCCAACAGGGTGCCGATTACAGCGCGCCAGCTCAGGGTGTTAGCCTCGCTCATGATGATGTCTTTATCGATCACCACGCCGATATACCAGTCCATCCCCTTGAGGTTTTTCAGCGGCATAAACGACACCATCAGGTCCTTGTCGCCCACGCTGAGTTCGCTGAGGTGCGGTTCCAGCGCCGGGGTTTGCCCACCCAGCAATTCGCTGTAACTCTTGCCATCCAACTGGTGGTTGGGGTGGGCAATGATGTTGCCGTTTTTGCTCATCAGAAAGGCGTAGCCGGCACTGTTGAAGTCCAGCGTATTGATCGCATCGGAGAGGGTGTTGAGGCGGATATCGCCACCGATCACGCCCAATGCGCTGCCTTGGTCGGTGAGCGGCACCACCGCCGAGATCAGCACTTCGCCTGTGGTGCTATCCACATACGGTTCGGTCAATACGGCCTGTTTTGCCGAGATACCCACGGCATACCATGGCCGTTTGCGGCCATCCCACTCTGCGGCGGGGTTCCAGCTGTCGGTGTTTTTGATCGGCTTGCCGTCGCTGGTCAGGGTGCCAAAGACGAGGATGAACTCATTGCTCAAGGTGGGGGTGGTGATCACCCGCTGGACTTCTTCCGCGCTGTAATTGCGGTCGATTGTCTGCCCGGCGAGATCCATCAGACGCAGCTTGGCATTCAGCCAATTCTCGATTTGCTGCGCCAATGCGCCGCTGGTTTCGTCAATACTTTCACTGACTTGGGCGAGCAGTGCCTTACGCACTTGGGTGACCTGAACCCAAGACAACAGTGCAGTGGTCAGAAACAGCACAACGGCTGCTGCCAGACCCACTCTGTGCGAAATCTTCATGGTGCTTTCCCTTGTAGCTGCTTTGAGTGCTTATGTGTTGGCGTCTTTTTATAGTCGTGACTGGCGCGGTCCAGCCTATCCAGCATAGTCCGGCAAACGAGGGGTAATAGAAGTAGATGGCATATTGCCTTATATGCTGCGCAGGCGATCAGTCGTCATTGGCCTACGCTCGACTCATACAGTGCTCGGCCAACCGCAGCGGTTAGTGCTGGTGTTCTGTGCAAAAAGGCGCTGAGACAAGGCTAAAAGCCTTGTGCCAGAGGGTTTAGGCGGGCGTCCACAGCATTGCCCTATAAGCCGTCAGATCAGGAGAGGCGCTTGGTTTAGGCGCGCCCTGAGGCGGCCCGTGGTAGGGGCTGGCAAGGTGTTGCAAATCTTTTCTTTGCTCTGGGCGCAGGCGCAGAAGGCGGATCTATCCCTGGCTGTTGCTAGTGGGAGGGTGCAGCGAATACTGGCTGAGATTCGCGGTGGATACCCTGACACGCCTATAGTTGCTCAGCTGAGCTGGCTATGGGCGCGTGAGCAGAGGTACGGATTTAGGCGGCCTGGGCTGAAACAGGTTGTTGGTCGTGCTCAATCAGCAATTCAATCAAGGCTTGCGCCGCTGGCGATAAGCGATAACCGGCGCGGCTGACGATACCGCAGCGGGCTTTCAAACTGTCCAAATCGACCGGTAAATTGCGTAGGTGCAACTGGACAAACTCGCCGCGGGCAAAGGCCTCACTCATGGCCTCTTGGGTGCTGATGGCGATGGTCTGACTGTGCCGCACCAACTCCAGTAGCAAGGGGAAGTGCTCACATTCCACATGCTGCTCCAAATGGGTTTTGCCACTGAGGTTGGCCAGGGCCTTGTGCACGCCAATCGGCAGGCGGGAAGCGGCGAGGGGGTAGTCGAACAGATCGTTGGTCGACAGGCTTTCTTTGTCTAATAACGGATGCCCCGGCCGGCAGAAAAATACCCCGCTGCGCGGCCGTAGCAAGCGCGTCTGCACACTTGGGTCGGCCTCGAAGTGGCGCACGTCAGCGACAAAGAATTCGATCTCATCCCGGCTCAGGCTGCGGCTGAGGTTCTCCCAGTTGTTCACCTCAATGCGCGTGTGGATCTGTGGGTAACGCTGCATAAAGCCCAGCAGCGCCTCCGGCACCAGCTTGGCCGCCAGGGCCGGGCCGCAACCAAAATGCAGCTCGCCCGCATCGAGCTTGGTCATTTGGTTGATCTCATGGGTCAGGTTGGTCGCTCCGCGCACCAAGGCCAAGGCGTGCTGCAGTACCACCCGACCCTCCGGCGTAGGATGCAAATCCTTGCTGCCACGGTCGACCAACTGGCAACCCAACTCATGCTCAAGGCCTTGAATAGAGCGGCTAAATGCCGGTTGGGTAATGCCCATGGCATCGGCTGCGCGAACGAAACTACGATGCTCAGCCAGCGCTAAAAAGTAACGAAGTTGACGCAAATCCATGATGCATTCCTGGCATTCAAAATATACGGGGAAGGCATTTGCTGTGCCTTGGGTGCTGGTTTTAAATGCAGGCTCTTATTCCGTCAATTGAATAATTTTATAAATAATAGACTAAAAGGATATAAGCATATTGCTTAGCTCCAGCGGGGAAGGCCATGAACAGCAGTTCTTTTCGCGCAATTGCGCCCATCACTAAGACGCCATCGGCTGTCCGGCCTGTGTGCTGTTGTCGGCTCTGGCGCATGCGTTAGGGCGCGCGCAGCCACTGCGGAAATGCCCCGCCATTTGGCCCACATCTAAACCGATAAGCACTCCCAGGTTTGCCCTTTAACCACACACCCGTTGCGGCGGGTGGGGCGCCCTGTTGCCTGAAAGAACAACATAAAGACTTAAGGATTTGCCGATGCCTCACACACAACAACCTAGCGATCAGCATTCGTTTAACTTGCGCCCGTTAGTGCGGGCTTTGTCGACCTGGCGCCGGCCGCTGGTGCAATCATCCATCTGCCTGGCTCTGCTGGCTGTGGCCGGTCCGCCGAGCTTGTGGGCGGCCGAACAAGACCCTGCGCAAAGCGCTACGGCCAATAGCGCGGCGGCCGACGATGAGGTGGCGCTGAGCAAGGTCACAGTTACCGCGCGCCGCCGTGCTGAAGACGTACAGGACGTGCCGACTCCGATCACCACCTTAAGTGGCACCACCTTGGAGTCGCAGAAGATCACCAAGGTGCAGGATTTGCAGCAGGTGCTGCCTAGCGTCAACGTCGCGTTTATCCATGCCCGGCAGTCCAGTGTGGCGGTGCGCGGGATCGGCAATAACCCGGCGAGCGATGGCCTGGAGGGCAGTGCCGGGGTCTATCTCGATAACGTCTACTTAAGCCGCCCAGGCATGGCGGTGTTTGATCTGCTGGACATCGAGCAGCTGGAGTTACTGCGCGGGCCACAAGGCACCTTGTTCGGTAAAAACACCACGGCCGGCGTGCTCAATATCAGCACCCGCGCGCCGACCTTTGATACCGAGCGCAGCGTTGAGGTCAGCGGCGGCGAGGAAGGTTATTTCCAAGGTAAAGGCACGATTTCCGGTGCCTTAACCGACACCCTGGCCGGGCGTATTTCGGCCTATCGCACCCGCGACGACGGCTATATCAAAAACACCTACGACGGCCACAAACTCAATGGCGGTGAGCGCGAAGGGGTGCGCGGCCAGTTGCTGTTCAAACCCAATGATGATTTCAGCCTGCGCTGGATCACCGACTACAACCATGAAGATTCCAGCCAGGGGACCACCGTGCTGTACGGTGCGCCGGCCACCTATTGGGAACGGGCGGCGCTGGTCGGTGCCTCGCCCCATCGTGATCCGGATGATCACAAGGTCAACCTCGACAGCCGCCAGCATGTCAGCGTGCATCAAGGCGGCACTTCGCTGGAAGCAAACTGGCAACTCGATGGGGGCTACACCTTCACCTCCATCAGCGGTTACCGCTTCTGGAATTTCAGCCCGGCCAACGATGACACCACCGATGCCTCGGCCATCATCAACACCGGGGTTGAGGTGCATGATCGGCAGTTCTCCCAAGAGTTTCGCTTAGCTTCGCCCACTGGTGGTTTCTTCGACTATGTGGTCGGCGCCTATATCTTTAACTCCAACCTGGGCAACAAGAACTTCAGTGTGCTGGGCCCGGATGCGGATCGTTTCCTGTTGCCCACGGCCGTGAACGGTTTGGGCGCGCTGAATAACGTCACTAGCGTGACTAACGGTAAGGTCACCACCGAAAGTTATGCGCTGTTTGGTCAGGGCACTTGGCACCTGACGGATCGCCTTGATTTCACCGCCGGGGTGCGCGGCACCTATGAGGAGAAGGAAGCCAAGGTCGAGCGCTTTGCCCCGGTTGGCGGCGCGCCGGTTGGCGGCTTGGGCGCCTATGTGCGCAATCTGCAAGCCGGTGCCTATGACTCCGGCGACTTGAGCCTGCATAACGCTTCGCCTTCCGGTTTGCTCAGCCTGAGCTATCGCTTCACCCCGGATCTGCTCGGTTACGCCTCGCTGTCCCATGGTGAGAAGTCCGGTGGGGTCAACCTGGCTACCGCCAGTGCGCCAGCCCTCGGCGCTGACTCGCTGTTGGTCGGCCCGGAACGGGCCAACGATGCTGAGTTGGGCTTTAAGAGCACCTGGTTTAATCAACGCTTGCAGTTCAACGCCAACCTGTTCTGGACGGGTGTGCATGGCTACCAAGCCACCACCTTGGCGCAACCGGCCGGTTCAGTATTGCCGGTCGCGGTGCTGGCTAACGCCGGCAGCGTGCGTTCCCGTGGTGTGGAGTTTGAAGCCAGCGCCCGGCCGATTCGTGGCCTGACCTTGAACGTCAACGGCTCCTATAACGACGTCACTTACCTGTCGTTTAAAGATGCGCCATGCCCTGGCGAATCCACTGCCACCTCTTGCGACCTGACCGGTCAGCGCGTCGTGGGTGCGTCGAAATGGATCGGCAACTTCAACGGCGAATACAGCTGGAATCTGAGTAACGGCCTGCAGCCTTACGTCACTGGCAGCTACTCCTATCGCTCGGCGGCCGAAGGCACGCTGGATAACTCCAACCTTTCGAAGATTGACGGCTATGGCCTGGTCAACCTCTCGGCGGGGGTGCGCAGCGATCTAGGTGGCGGCCAGGTGGACGCCTCCGTGTGGGTTCGCAACCTCAACAACACTGATTACTACCTGGCGGCCTTCGCCACCATGAACGGCGCTTACACCGCGTCGGTGGGCCAACCGCGTACTGCAGGCGTTTCCCTGCGCTACGACTTCTAAGCACCTGATAGCAGCAAGCATGAGGACCAAGATATGAGCAACCTAGCGCAAAAAATCAGCCCCGTGACTTTGGACATTCACCCGGTGGCCGGGCGCATTGGCGCCGAGATTCGCGGGATCAAACTCACCGGTGATTTAGCCCCTGAGGTGGTGGCCGCCATCGAGGCGGCGTTGGTCGAGCACAAGGTGATCTTCTTCCGTCAGCAGGAGTTGGATGACCAGAGCCAGGAGGCTTTCGCCAGCCTGCTTGGCCAGCCCATTTCCCACCCCACCGTGCCGGTGCGTGATGGCACCCGTTATCTGCTGGAGCTGGATGGCGCCCGTGGTCAGCGGGCTAACTCCTGGCACACCGATGTGACCTTTGTCGAAGCCTATCCCAAGGCTTCTATCTTGCGTTCGGTGGTGGCCCCGGCTGCTGGTGGCGACACGATCTGGGCCAACACTGCCACGGCTTACAACGACCTGCCCGATGAGTTGCGCGAGCTGGCCGACAAGCTCTGGGCCGTGCACAGCAATGAATATGACTACGCCCACGGCAAGCGCAACGCTGACCCGGCGGTGCTGGAGGCCTATCGCAAAATCTTTGCCTCCACCGTCTATGAGACTGAGCACCCCTTGGTGCGAGTGCATCCGGTGAGCGGCGAGCGCAGTTTGATCCTGGGCCACTTTGTGAAGCGCATTAAGGGTTTTAGCGTGGCTGAATCGCAGAGCCTGTTTAACCTGCTGCAGAACTACGTGATTCGTCCGGAAAACACCGTGCGCTGGCGCTGGAACGTGGGCGATGTGGCGATCTGGGATAACCGCTCGACCCAGCATTATGCCGTCGACGATTACGCCGACCAGCCGCGCATCGTGCGGCGCGTGACCCTGGCCGGCGACGTGCCGGTGAGCATCGATGGCCAGCGCAGCCACGCCAGCGCTAAACACTAATGTTCAGGCCGCTACGGCGGCCTGCATCGCCAAGCTGTTAAGGACGTTTAATCATGAGTACTGCCGTTGCAGAACAGCGTTCAACGCAGTCTGGGCAAGCCGTTGCCGAGACCTTTCGCATTGAGCCCTTAGCCGCACCGCTAGGTGCGCAAGTCTATGGTGTTGATGGCCGTGAGCCGCTTAGCGCTCAGCAGATTTTGGCGCTGAAAGGCGCGCTGCAGGAACAGCATATTTTGATCTTCAAAAACCAGCAGTTAGATGATGCGCAGTTCCTGCGTTTTAGCACCTGGTTTGGCTCGGTGTTTCAGCCCCACCCGGACTTCGCCGTGCTGTCTTCCCAGGCCGATGGCCGTGCGCCGGAGATCGTCAAGGTGGCCAATACCGGCGACGGCGAGCTGGGCAACTATGCTTTGCCGGCGCACAGCGACCATCAGTGGACGCCGACCCCATCCTCCGGCTCCTTGCTCTACGCCCATGAGGTGCCGCAAGAGGGCGGCGAGACTATTTGGACCAATCTGGCGCTGGCCTACAGCAGCTTGGATGAGGCGACTAAGGCTGAAATCAAAGACCTGCGCCTGATCAACTACAACCCCTTTGTGCGGATCAAAAACGGTGGCTACAACGGTGGCTTTGTCACCTACCGCACACCCGATATCGAACCGATCCAAGGCACCGAGCATCCCTTGGTGCGTATCCATCCGGATAGCGGCAAGCCGCTGCTGTTTCTCAGTGTGCATACCGAGGTCGAGCTAGCTGGCTACGATCCTGAGCGTGGCCAGGCCTTGATTGCCAAGCTGCGTGAGCACTTGCAGAACCCCAGCTTCAGCTACACCCACCGTTGGCAAGTGGGCGACATCGTGTATTGGGATAACCAGGCCACGCTGCATGCCCGTAATGCCTTCCCGGCCAACCAGCGTCGGCGCATGCAGCGCATCAGTTTGGCCGGTAGTCGGCCGTTTTAAAATGCCCTAAGCCATTGAAAAACGGCCCAGTTCTAGCGATCTGGGCCGTTTTTTTGTGGCTTTTTTGCAGGCGTATCAATGCCTTGAGAGCATTTTTTACATGCTATTAAGGCATCGTAAAAATAACTTCATATAAATCAATAGCCTGTGAATTCTTATTCTTTTAAGTAATTAATGTCTTATTAAAAATTACTTTATGGGATAAGTCACAGCGTCAATGATTTCCCCGTGTTGCAGCGCTCTAGGACGCTGTCTAGCAGGCCGGAGAGGGAAGTCACCCGCCTGAGTAATCGTTAATTTTTAATCGTGTTCAGGAGTTTGCTGATGGGCAATGTGCTTACAGCTGATCATCCCAGCGAAGCGCTATGGCGGGAACTGCGCAGCCCAGGCGAAGTACTTGACCTTGGTGTGCCACTGCGCCAAGCCTTGGGCTTGCAGCGTTTGGCCGGTAAGCCGGGTAAGCCAACGCTGAGTCGGCGCGAAGGGATTTTACTGGGCTTGTTTGCCCTCACTCTGCACGGCGCAGTGCTCTACTGGTTAGCCCAGCGGCCTGAGCCGGTGCTGCCGGAAGTGCCGGTACAGATTCCACCGATGACCATTGAATTCGCCAGTCCGCCACCGCCGCCACCAGAGCCTGTGGTGCAGGAGGTGGTGAAGGCGCCGGAGCCGGTGGTGGATGAGTTGGCAGTGAAGAAGCCAGAACCGCCAAAGCCGCTACCTAAGCCAAAACCGCAGCCACCGAAACCTAAGCCTGTACCGCCGCAACCTGCGCCGCCTAAAGCTGTGGAGCCGCCTCCAGCGCCGACGCCCGCACCAGTGGCAGCCGCCCCCGCGCCTGCGCCGACCCTAACGCCACCTTCAGCCAATGCGGCCTATCTGAAGAACCCGGCGCCGGAATACCCAAGCCTGGCGCAGCGCCGTGGTTGGGAGGGCACGGTGTTGCTGCGGGTACGCGTGCTGGCTAGCGGCAAGCCGGGTGACATCCAGATTCAACAAAGCAGTGGCCGCGATGTGCTGGACCAGGCCGCAGTAAGAGCGGTGCAGCGTTGGTCGTTTGTTCCGGCTAAGCGCGGCGATGTAGCCCAGGAAGGCTGGGTGAGTGTGCCGCTGGATTTCAAATTGAATTAATCCGCAGCGCTGCCCAGCAGCGCCGCCAAGAGATACGGCCTAGGCCTGAATAATTTTTACGTTTTAAGGAGAGCAGCATGAACCTATTAGTCGATTCGCCTCTGCAATCAGTTGAGCACGCCGTGATCTGGCTGCTGATTGGCTTCTCGGTGGTGACCTGGGGCTTGGCCCTGATCAAGGGCATTCAGTTTGCCCGCCAGCGTTATCAAGATCGTAAATTCGAGAAGCAATTCTGGAGTGCCACCAGTTTGGATTCCGCCGCTGAGCTGGGGCAAAACCAGTCTGGCGCCGTGGCCCACTTGGCCCAAGCGGGTTTCGCCGCGATTCAAGTTCAAGAGGCCGGTCAGCCAGGCGACCTGAGCCAGGCGATCAATCATCAAGACCGCTTGGAGCGCGCCCTGCGTCAGCAAATTCAGCGTGAACGCCGCTCCTTGGAGTCGGGCTTGGCGGTGGTCGCTTCGATTGGTTCGACTTCGCCCTTTATCGGTCTGTTCGGCACCGTGTGGGGCATCATGGAAGCACTCAAAGGCATCAGCCTGGCCGGTAACGCCAGCCTGGAAACCGTCGCTGGGCCTATCGGCGCGGCACTGGTGGCGACGGGTGTGGGCATCGCGGTGGCAGTACCTGCGGTGCTGGTTTACAACTACTTCCTGCGTCGCCTGAAGCTGACTGCGGCTGATCTGGACGACTTCGCCCATGACTTCTACAGCCTGGCGCAGAAGAGTGCCTTCAAGGTCATCGTCCATCCGGCCAGCAAGCGCAGTGCGGCTCCCACTGGCGGTCTGAAAGTGCAGGAGGCCTCCTAACATGGCCTTCTCAACCCAAGACAGTGATGAAGTGCTGAGTGAAATCAACGTCACGCCACTGGTCGATGTGATGCTGGTACTGCTGGTGGTGTTTATCGTCACCGCCCCCCTGTTGACCAACTCGATTCCGATCAACTTGCCGAAGACTGAAGCCGTAGCTCCGGCGGATCAAAAAGATCCGCTGGTGATCAGCATCGATGCCGAAGGCCAGTTGTTTATCAATAAAGATCAAATTCAGCCCGAGCTGTTGGAAAGCAATCTGGCTGAAGCCAAGGCCAAAGACGCCGAGATCAAAGTGCAGTTGCAGGCTGATGATCAGGTGGGTTACGGCACCGTGGCTAAAGCCATGGCGGCGATTGAGCGGGCCGGGATTACCAAGCTGG
Source organism: Pseudomonas sp. 5P_3.1_Bac2 (assembly GCF_025465995.1). Taxonomy (GTDB): domain Bacteria; phylum Pseudomonadota; class Gammaproteobacteria; order Pseudomonadales; family Pseudomonadaceae; genus Aquipseudomonas. The sequence goes on from NZ_JANLNY010000006.1 coordinate 332,554, forward strand.
CGGTGATTACCGCGCGCTAAAGTTTTGGGCCACAGATTCTGGCAGGGAAACTGTGGTCCTATTTTTATTCATGACGGCTTAGCTACTGAGCTAGAGCAAAGCCCGTCAGGCCAGAGCGAAGCTGGCCACGCTTTGGGATATGCCAGGACGCGCTTGTCGTGCTCCTGGCATTTTTTTGCCTGCTTAATGGCTGAGCTGGGTGTGCTGAACCGCGTTTGGTTTAGGTAACCAGCAGGCCAGTGTGGCAGTCATCAGCAGCATCAAAATGCCGAACAGCGGCAGGTGCGGCAGGCCCAGCTGGGCGCTCAGCCACAGGCCACCAAACCACGCGCCGGAGGCATTGCCCAGGTTAAACGCGGCATGGCTTAGGGTAGCTGCCAGGCTGGCGGATTCGCCGGCTTGCTCCACTAGGGCGATTTGCAGCGGAGTGGAAATGGCAAAACTGGCCACGCCCCACAGCAGCAGCGCCGCCATCACCAAAATCCACTGTTCAGAGAAGACAAACAAACTGAGCAGCGCCACGGCACTGGTCAGCATGGCCAGCGGCACCGCGTAGGGGATGCCGCGATCGGCCAGGCGTCCACCAAGCAGGTTGCCTAGAGTCAAGCCCACGCCCACTAACAACAGCGCGGTATTGGTCAGTTGTGCGCTAAAGCCGCTGACTTCGCGCAGCAGCGGGCTGATGTAAGTGAATACGCTAAACAGCGCCACCGACGACAGGCAGCAGACCAGCAAGGTGTGCAACACCGGCCGACGCATGATGCCGCTCCAGCTGCCGGCGCTGTTGCGTACTGGGCGCGCAGTGGCGGGCAGCCACAGAAACTGCGCGATGAGTGTCAGCAGGCCAATAAAAGCCACGACAAAGAAGGTCATGCGCCAGCTGGTGCTCTGGCCCAGCCAGGCACCCAAGGGCACACCCAGTACGTTGGCGATGGTTAAGCCGCTGATCACCAAGGCCATGGCCGAAGCTTTGCGGTGGGCTGGAGCCAGATCGCGGGCGAGCAGGGTGGCACAGCCAAAGAAGCCGGCATGGCTGATCGCGGTAAGCAAGCGCGCGCCGAGCAGCCAGTAATAGTCCGGGGCCAGGGCGCAGGCTAAGTTGCCTAAGGTGTAAGCCAGCATCAACAGGATGACCGCTTGCCGGCGCGGCGCGCGATCCAACATTGGCCCTAGCAGCGGCGCACCGACCACCACGCCCATGGCGTAGGCGCTGACCAGCAGCCCGGCGTTGGCCAGGCTCACCTGCAAGTCGGCGGCGATCTCTGGCAGTAAGCCCATGATGATGAACTCGCTGCTACCTACCACAAAGCCGCCAAGGGCCAAGGCTAGCAGCGGTAAAGATAGAAGTCGTGAAGTGGGCATTGCAGACAGGCTCGTTGATCCTAGGGCGGCGCATTCTAGGCGCTTTTGGGCGGCTTGCGTTGGCCTTTTGCCTGTTTGCACGGCAGTTGATCGGACGTCTCTAGCAGCGGCTACTTGAGCGCGCTTGCCAGGGAATCTTATCGGACCACTGCCAGTCAGATAGTTACGCCTGGTTGCTCTAGTCTGAGTGATGAAGGCAGGGAACGCTGGTTTTTATATTCGATTAAGTTTGGCAAATAAAATAAATAATTATTTTTTGGATATATGTGATGGGCATAGAGTTGGCCTCACTGCGGCCTAGCAGGTCACCTGCCCAGCCCGACTAGCCCATTAGAGGATGCGTCATGTCAGCTCTTGCTTCGCTTGTCCCTGCCGATGATTTGCAACGTCCACAAAACCTGCGCAGCGTGTTAGCGCAAAACCCGGAACAACTGCTGTCACGCGGGCGTGCCCGCGGCGCGCTGAATCAAATCAGCTATGCCGGCAGTCTCTATCCTCCTGAGGCATGGGCGCTGATCGAAGCTGGCGCCGTGCAGCTGGTCGATGTGCGCACTGCAGAAGAACTCAAATTCGTCGGGCATGTACCCAACGCTCTGCATGTGGCCTGGCAAACCGGCCCGGCGATGATCAAAAACCCCCGTTTCCTGCGTGAGCTAGAGCTTAAAGCCGGCCGCGACAAACCCGTGGTGCTGTTGTGCCGCAGTGGCAAACGTTCTGCCGCCGCTGCCAGCGCTGCCGCAGCGGCTGGTTTTAGCCAAGTGTTTAATGTACTTGAAGGCTTCGAAGGCGATCTGGATACCCAGCAGCAGCGCGGCGAAAGCGGTGGCTGGCGGCATTGGGGTTTGCCTTGGGTGCAAGATTAAACGCACGCGGTGCCCATCTCCTTTAACCGATTTTTTGCTGTGCTCAGCCTAGGGCTGGGCGCTGGGAATGCGTATGTCTGAAAAGCTTAAGAGTGCCCTGGAAGGCCTCACCCCAACTCCAGTGGAGGCCGTGGTGCGTCCGGTTAACTGGCAGTTGGATAACATTGTTGAGGAACTGCGCGGGGTCCGTGCCGAGTGGCGTAGCAGCACCGGTCGGGCACGCGAATTAGGCGGCCGCGAATTGCCCTCGCGCCAAGCCATCAGTGACATCATCCAAGCCTTAAGCGGCGCGTTGTTCCCGATGCGTTTGGGGCCGAACGAGTTGCGTGAGGAAAGTGAAGACTTTTACGTCGGCCACACCCTCGATACTGCCCTTAATAGCTTGCTGACCCAAGTACGCTTGGAGTTGCGCTATATCGCCCGTCTGCGTGGCGAGGACGATCCGCATATCGACCATCAGGCAGTACAGCGCGTGCGAGAGTTTGCCAGCAGTTTGCCGGCGTTGCGCCGCACTCTGGATCACGATGTAATTGCCGCCTTTAACGGCGATCCGGCGGCGCGTACCGTGGATGAAGTGCTGTTGTGCTACCCAGGGATTATCGCGGTGATTCACCACCGTATTGCCCACCATTTATACAAAGCCGACCTGACCCTGCTGGCGCGGATCATCTCTGAGCTGGCCCACTCGGCCACCGGTATTGATATTCACCCCGGCGCACAAATCGGTAATAGCTTCTTTATCGATCACGGTACTGGCGTGGTGATTGGAGAAACTGCTGTGATTGGTGACAGAGTTCGCATTTATCAGGCTGTCACTTTAGGTGCCAAACGCTTTACTTCAGATGAGTTCGGCGCGTTGCACAAAGGTGAACCGCGTCACCCAATAGTTGAAGACGATGTTGTGATTTACGCCGGGGCCACCATCCTCGGGCGGATCACCATCGGTAAAGGTTCCATCATCGGTGGAAATGTCTGGCTGACTCGCAGCGTGCCCCAAGGCAGCAACGTCAGTCAGGCCAGTGCGCAACATCAACCAGGCAACGCGGGGTAGTCCTGTGACCAACCTTTCGGCCCTGTGCCCAACAGTGTGTTGTGTAAGATCGAGGTTCGCCTAGACGTTAGAGCTTTTTACGCGAAGCCAGGGATTACACAGCAGCTATCTATAAGACTTTTCGGAGCAATCTATGGCTGACAATCAGGATGTACGCTTGGCGTTAGGGGATAACGCCGCGCGGCAATTGGCAAACGCGACAAAGACTGTACCGCAACTTTCCACCATCACCCCCCGCTGGCTCGTGCATTTATTGCAATGGACGCCCGTGGAGGCGGGTATCTTTCGCCTGAACAAGGTGAAAAACCCACTCAATGTGCAAGTCGCCTGCTCGCAGCGCGATGAGTCGGCGTTGCCGCAGACTTTTGTCGATTATGAGGAGCATCCTCGGGAGTACTTCCTCAATGCGGTGAGCACCATCTTGGATGTGCACACCCGCGTTTCCGACCTGTACAGCAGCCCCCATGATCAGATCCGCGAGCAATTGCGCCTGACCATCGAAACCATCAAAGAGCGTCAGGAAAACGAACTGATCAATAACCCCGAATACGGGCTCCTGGCCAGCGTCGACTCGACTCAGCGTATCTCCACCCTGACCGGTGCGCCGACCCCTGATGATCTGGATGAGCTGATCACCAAGGTGTGGAAAGAGCCTGCGTTCTTCCTTGCCCACCCACTGGCCATTGCCGCCTTTGGCCGTGAATGTACCCGCCGTGGTGTACCGCCGCCGACCATCAGCCTGTTCGGCTCGCAGTTCCTGACCTGGCGTGGCCTGCCGCTTATTCCATCGGACAAAGTAGCGATTGATGAAGACGGCAAAACCAAGATTTTGCTGCTGCGCGTTGGCGATAAGCGCCAGGGCGTGATTGGTCTGTATCAGCCCGGTGTGGCCGGTGAACAAAGCCCAGGCCTGTCAGTGCGCTTCATGGGGATTAACCGCAACGCTATCGCGTCCTACCTGATCTCGCTGTACTGCTCCTTGGCCGTACTGACTGAGGATGCACTGGCAGTACTCGATGACGTGGAGGTCGGCAAATATCATGACTATCCAGACACCTACAAGTAACCCAGGCGCTGGTGGCGAACAGGCGGCAGCGGGCTTGCCCGATATTGGCGCGCTCAGCCGCTTGGCCAATGAGTTTTTTGCCAGCTTGCCGGGTGCGCCGACGCCAGGTGTGTCTGGCTTGGCTGTGCCCAGCCAGGCGGCGCCTAGCGCTGGTGGTTCGGCTCCTGGCGCGGCTTCGCCTAGCTTGCAGGCCCACGAGCCGGCCCAGCAGGGGCTACCGGCAGGGACGGCGGATGGCTATGACTTGGGCACGCCGCAGGCCTATACCGCAGCCATTCCGCAGGTGTATCCGGGGGCTTCGATTATTGCTCCGAATGCCGGCGGGGTACCTGCACCATCGGCGTTTTACTTTGCTAATAACCAGCCAGCAGCTGGGGCGCCTACGCAAGACGTAGGGCAGGAGCCGGAAAGCACCGTGCAGGCGCAGAGCTTTGGCTTACCCGGTGGCGCTGAGCTTGCGCAAATCGTTCAGGGCATTGTCGCCGGGCAGCAACCGCAGCCTTTGGCGCTGGGTACAGGTAATGGGCCGCAGTCGGGCGGGCAGTTTTACTTTCTCGAACAAGCCGGGGCCAGTCAGCCCGGGCAAGGGCGGGGCAGTGAGCCACGGCGGCCGGAGCAGGGGCGGTTTGACTCGGGCAGCAGTGCCCGTTTGCAGCCCGCGCCGGCCGGCCATGATCGCCCGCAGGGGCAAAGTGCCTTTGACGTGCATGCGGTGCGGCGGGATTTTCCGATCCTCAGTGAGCGGGTTAATGGCAAGCCACTGGTGTGGTTTGACAACGCCGCCACCACGCAAAAGCCGCAGGTGGTGATTGATCGGTTGGCTTACTTCTATCAACACGAGAACTCCAATATCCACCGCGCTGCCCATGAGCTGGCTGCTCGCGCCACCGATGCTTACGAAGGCGCACGCAACACTGCGGCACGTTTTCTCGGCGCGCGCTCCAGCGATGAAATCATCTTTGTTCGCGGTGCTACGGAGGGCATCAACCTGGTGGCCAATACCTTTGGCCGCAAGTACATCGGCGCCGGCGACGAGATTATCGTCTCGCACCTGGAGCACCACGCCAACATCGTGCCGTGGCAGCAATTAGCGGCCGAAGTCGGGGCGAAGATCAAGGTGATTCCGGTGGACGATTCGGGGCAAATCATCCTCGAAGAGTTCATCAAGCTGCTCTGCTCGCGTACTAAGTTGGTGGCCATTACCCAGGTCTCCAACGCCTTGGGCACGGTGACTCCCGTGGCGGAGATCATTGCCCTGGCCCATGGTGTGGGCGCGCGGGTACTGGTGGATGGAGCGCAGTCGGTGTCGCACTTGCGGGTGAATGTGCAGGCACTGGGGGCGGACTTCTTTATCTTCTCCGGGCACAAGATTTTTGGCCCAACTGGCATCGGTGTGGTCTACGGCAAAGCCGATTTGCTTGCCACGCTGCCGCCTTGGCAGGGTGGCGGCAATATGATTGCCGACGTGACCTTCGAGAAGACCCAGTATCAACCGGCACCGGCGCGATTTGAGGCCGGCACTGGCAACATTGCAGATGCGGTAGGGCTAGGCGCGGCGCTGGATTATGTCGAGCGTATCGGCCTGGAAAATATCTACCGCTATGAGCATGACTTGCTGGTGTACGCCACCCATGGTCTGCGGCAAATCCCCGGTTTGCGTCTGATCGGCACGGCGGCCCACAAGGCCAGCGTGTTGTCCTTTGTCCTCGACGGTTACCGTACAGAAGAGGTGGGCGCAGCGCTAAACCGCGAAGGCATCGCCGTGCGCTCCGGACACCACTGTGCGCAGCCGATCCTGCGCCGCTTTGGCGTGGAGGCTACGGTACGACCATCCCTGGCGTTCTATAACACCTACGCCGAGGTGGATTTGCTGGTGGATACCGTGCAGCGTTTAGCGCGCTATAAGCGTTAGTTTGGCTATGGCGCAGCGGCGTTTTAAGCGCTGCGCCATGCTAAGCAAGCGCTAAGGGAAACATGGCAACGCCGCGATTGTGTAAGCAGTCGCGGCGTTTTGCTGTGTGCTGTTTGCTTGAATAGTGGCTTGAGCCGGTAGCGCTGTTTGACCGTTGTGCACGGTGCTGTGCTGCCTGCAGATAGCAGCAAACCCGACTGCGGTGCGCCGCAGTCGGGTTTGCTGGGGTGGTTGAGGTTTACCTGCGGCGTTTAGATCACATAAAAACCGTGGGTGCCGTCGCGGCTCAGTTGCTCCACTAGGCCGAACTCCCAGTCCAGATAGCCTTGCATGGCTTCACGAGGGTTATCGGTGCCTTCATAGGGGCGGCGATAACGATCGCTGCGCGGCACGGCTAGGCGCTGCTCGCCAGCTTCCAGCGGCAAGGCGGCAGCGGCCCAAGCGCCGTGGCCACCCTCCAGAACATACACCGGCTTGTTGGTCAGCTCTTGCAGTTCGGCCACGACAAAGCGTGCCAGCAGGCTGCTGCCGCAGGTCAGCACATAGCGCTCAGCCACTGGGATCTGCTCCAAGGCTTGCGGCAGTTGCGCGCGAATCGCCCACCAGGCGCCGGGGATATGTCGGGCGACATAATTGGCGCTGGAGGTGAAGTCCAGCACTTGGGTGTCGCCAGCGGCCAGCCACTGCGTCAGGGTTTGTGGATCGATCGCTGGCGGTTGTGGCACGGGCGGCAGTGGCGCCTGCCACGCGCCGGTTTGGCTGAACGCGCTGCGCTCCAGAGCATCGAGCACATAGACCTGCCAACCCATCTGGGCCAGCCAAGAGGCACTCATATTGGCGCGCACGCCATCGTCGTCGACCAACACCAAGCGGGCACCGCGCACGCTGGCGAAGTGATCGGTTTCCTGCACCAGTTGGCCACCTGGAGTAGAGCGGGCGCCAGGCAGGTGACCGGCTTCAAATTCTTCCGGAGTGCGCACATCAAACAGGTAAGTGGTGCGGCTGGCGTCAGCTTGCCAGAGGGTTAAATCCTCCAAGCTGGCGCGGCCTACACGGGCTTTGTCGGCCACGGCGCGGGCCGACTGGGCGGCAGTTTGTTGCGTGCTGCTGCTGACCTCAGGAAAGCGGCGGCTCTGGCCGTGCTCGAGTTTTTGTCCGGCCAAGGTCCAGCCGATAGTGCCATTACGCAGGGCCGCCACCGGGTTGGGGATGCCCGCATTAACCAGAGACTGGGTGCCGATAATGCTGCGCGTACGCCCAGCGCAGTTAACGATGATTTGCGTGTTGGGGTTAGGCGCCAATTCACGGGCGCGCAGGACCAGCTCCGCCCCCGGTACGCTGATGCCGCTGGGGATGCTCATGGTCTGGTATTCATCAAAGCGCCGCGCATCCAACACCACCACATCGGCGTGCTGCTCAAGCAGGGCTTGCACTTCCTCCGCAGCTAGGGATGGGGTATGGCGCTGGCTTTCCACCAACTCGCCAAAGGCTTTGCTGGGTACGTTGACGTCGCGGAACAGCTCACCGCCGGCATCGCGCCAGCCGGTTAAGCCGCCCGCCAACAGCGCCACGTCGACATAACCCAGCGCTTGTAGGCGTTTAACCGCCTGCAGGGCCAGGCCTTCACCGTCGTCATACAGGGTGATTGACGTGTCGCGGCGGGGCACTCGCGCATAGATTTCCAGCTCAAGTTTCGACAGCGCAATATTGGCAGCAAACAACGGGTGCTCTTCGGCGAATGGCGCTTCTTCGCGCACATCAATCAAGGCCAGCTCTTGCTTATCTAACAATGCTTGGCGGATGGCGGCGTAACTGCGGGTTGGGATTGCGCTCATGCAAGGTTCTCTTTCGACAGGTCCCAGAGATTGGGCAAGTGGAGGTTGGAATAGCCGGAGATAAAGGCTTTTTCGCTGCCATCAGGTTGGTAAACGGCGCGGCGCACAGCGCCGATATTGCCGCCATACACATGGATGCTGATTGAGGTTCGATCGCTAAAGGCATTGCTGACTTGATGGATATCGCCCACCTGCGGAGATACCGCTTCCACATCGCCGGGCTCTAAACGCACGAGCGCGCCCTCGGCGTGCAGGCCGCCATCAGGATGATGATTAAAGCCCTGGGCTAACTCAGCTCCGCGCAACATGCCGATCAGGCCCCACACCCGGTGATCATGCACCGGCGTGGTTTGCCCAGGGCCCCAGACAAAACTCACCACCGAGAAACGCTGGCGCGAGTCGCAGTGCAGGAGAAATTGCTGGTAACGCTCTGGGTTAGGTTGGGCGAACTCATCGGGTAGCCAGTCGTCATGGCTGACCAGTTGCTTAAGCAGTTGGCTGCCTTGTTCAAGAATCACCCCCTCTGTCGGCTGGCGGTCTAGCAGGGCGGCGAGTTGATCAATAAAGCTGCGTAGCCGGTGCAGTTGGAGTGGCTTGCTCATAGGGATATCCATGGTTCGATGAGGCTAAGGTAACAACCAACTTAACATCATTAAAATTCAATTTATTCATAAGCTAATATGCGAATCTAGAATCTATCTGCCGATGGCTGATGCATTCGTGCCGGTTCCTCGCTGTGCCCGTGCCCGCCAACCTGAGCTGAGTCTTAGGCAATCTATACCCGTTACTACGCCGCTGTCTGTGCTCCATCAACAGACGCTCGCCTAGCTCGCAGCTTTGCCAGGAACAACGCTGTAGTGCAAGCATTCTGAGCCATGTCTCGCCACGCTAAAAATGCGTAACAGGCAAAATTTGACGAATATTGAATGCCTGTTTTGCATATTAGGTTATGCCTAAATTGAATTTCACAGCGAGAGAGGATGTCATTACTTTTATAAGTGTTCGTTAGGCATCAGTGTCTTCTTATAATCAAAAGACCGATTGCGCTGGCTAAATGCACAACCTACACAGGAGCGCATCATGCGCGCTGAAATTATCGGCATGATCACTGCCACTCCCAGCGCGGAGGTCGATCAGCCCCTCGGCCAAGCCGTGGACCCAGAGTTCGTTCGGCGTTTTGCGCAAGCCCATGAGCAGGCCGGTTTTGACAAGGCTCTGGTTGGTTACTTCTCCAATGGCGCTGAAGGCGCGGTAGTCAGCTCGTTTATTGCGGCAGCCACCCAGCGCTTGGGCATCCTCCTGGCGTATCGCCCAGGAGTGATTGCTCCACCGTTGGCGGCGCGCCAGTTGGCGACTCTGGATCAGTTCAGCAATGGCCGCTTGGCCTTGAATGTGATCAGCGGCGGCAGCGATGCCGATCAGCAGCGTGATGGTGACTGGCTCGATCACGATCAACGCTACGCCCGTACCGATGAATACCTGAGCATCCTCAAACGGATCTGGATGGCCGAAGGCCCCGTCGATCATCAGGGTGCCCATTACCACTTCAAGGGTGCGCTACCTAACGTGCGCACCGTGCAGCAACCGCATATCCCAATCTATTTCAGTGGCAGCTCGCCGGCGGCTATCGAGGTGGCAGCGCGCCATGCCGACACCTACATGCTGTGGGGCGAGCCGTTGGCGGACTTCAGTGCCCATGTGCGCCAGGTGCGGGCTGCGGCGCAGGCCCAGGGCCGTACTCCGCGTATCTCGGTGTCATTCCGGCCGATTGTGGCGGACAGCGAAGAGGCCGCGTGGAAGCGCGCCGCAGAAATCCTTGAGCGCATCCGCGATAACCGCCAGCGCTTGGGTTTGCCGATCAGCCAGCACGCACCGAGCAACGCCGGCTCCCAGCGTTTGCTGGCTGCGGCCCAACGCGGCGAGGTGTTGGATGAACGCCTGTGGATGGGCGTGGCGCGCTTGACTGGCGCGCAGTGGAACTCCACCGCTTTGGTCGGCACCCCGGAGCAGGTGGCGCAGTCCTTGGGCCGCTACTGGCAGGCAGGGGCTAACACCTTTTTGCTGCGCGGCTTCGATCCTCTGGAAGACGCCGAACGCTACGGCCGTGGCCTGATTCCGGCCATTCACGAACAGATCAATGCCCTGCAAACACGCCGGGCCGGTTAAGACTTGGAGAGTGCTCGATGAAGTTGTTGCAGGTGTTGCGTACCAGCCTAGCCACCTTGGCTATCCTCAGTCCGCTAAGCCAAGCCCTTGAGCAGCAGGTGCTGACCGTGGGTGATCAGAACTACTACAACATCCGCGCCTCGGTGGAAGCATCCGGGGTGCTGAAAGACGCGCCGTATAAGGTCGAGTGGAAGCACTTTCAGTCAGCTGCACCAGTAGCGGAGGGGCTGGAAGTTGGCGCGTTGGATCTGGGCTTTCTTGGCGATTCAGGTTTTATTTTTCTGGCCGCGAAAGGCGCGCCGGTGAAGTTGATCGGCGTGTCGCGGCAAAACCCCGACACCATCGCATTGCTGGTGGCGAAAGATTCCACGGCGAAATCCATCGCCGACCTTAAAGGCAAAAAAGTCGCCTATTGGCCCGGCGCCTGGAGCCAGCAATTAACCCTGCGCGCGTTGGATAAAGCCGGCTTGCCCCACGACTACGTCGAGTGGGTCAAGTTGATGCCGATTGATGCCGCGGCGGCATTGCCCAGTGGCAGCATTGATGCCTTCCCGGTGTGGGAGCCCTATATCTCGCAGCAGGTGGTCTTCAGTGGTGCTAGGCCGATTATCACCGCCCGCGATTTGATGCCGGGCTTGTCCAGCATCGCCGTCAACGCTCAATCGATTGAGCCCAAGCGTGCGCAGATCAATGATTTTCTCGGCCGTTTGAGCAAGGCGCGGGCTTGGGTTGAAGCGAACAAACAGAGCTACGCCAAGCATTGGGCGCAGAAGGCCAACCTTGATGAAGCCGTGGCGCAGAACTGGATCGGCCACGCCAAAATGAGCATCGGCCCGGTGGATGCACAGGCCGCCAAGGACTACCAAGACACTGCCAATTTCCTCGTCGAAACCGGCGCGCTGCCTAAGGCGTTCGACACCAGCAGCATCATCGACACTTCTTTTAGCCAGGCATATCCATAAGGGTAGGGCGACTCCATGAGCATTCAATTTATCGGCATGATCGGCCACCGTCTGAACACTGAAACCATCGCCGCCAGCGGCCCGGTGTTCGATAAGGACTACATCGTGCAAAGCGCCCAAGCCCACGAAGCGGCAGGCTTTGACCGGGTATTGGTGGGTTATTGGTCCGATCAGCCGGATGGATTTTTAGTCACTGCGCTGGCGGGGCTGTCCACGGCCAAACTTAACTTCCTCTTGGCCCATCGTCCGGGGTTTGTCGCGCCGACCTTGGCTGCGCGCAAACTGGCGAGCCTTGATCATCTACTGGATGGCCGTTTGGCCCTGCACGTGATCAGCGGCGGCAGCGACCCTGAGCAGCGTAAGGATGGCGACTGGCTCGACCACGACCAGCGCTATACGCGCAGCGCCGAGTTTCTTAAGGTGCTGCGCCAGGTGTGGAGCAGCGACCAGCCGTTCGATCATCAAGGCACCCATTACCAGGCGCAGCAAGCCTTCTCGGCGATTAAACCGGTACAGGGCAAACTGCCGATTTACTTCGGTGGCTCCTCGCCGGCGGCACTGCAAGTGGCCGGTGAACATGCCGATGTGTATGCGTTGTGGGGCGAGTCGCTGGCGCAAACCCGCGAGACTATCGAACGCGTGCGCGCCGAGGCCGCTAAGCATGGCCGCGAGGTGCAGTTCAGTGTGTCGTTCCGGCCGATTATTGCTGACACTGAAGAGGCCGCTTGGGCCAAGGCTGAAGCCATTTTGCAGCGCGCCCAAGAGCGCATCAGCAGTGCCGGCGCGGTGTTACCGGCGAAGAACGAGAGCGTCGGCGCTCAGCGTCTACGTGATATCGCCGCCCAAGGTGCGGTGGTGGACAAGCGCCTGTGGACCGGCATCGCCAAGCTGGTTGGGGGTGGGCACAACTCCACGGCGCTGGTTGGCACGCCCGAGCAAGTCGCCGATGCCTTGCTGGAGTATTACGACCTGGGGGTAACTACCTTCCTGGTCCGCGGTTTTGACCCCATCGTCGATGCCACCGACTATGGCCGCGAGCTGCTACCACTGACCCGCGCCAAAGTAGCGGCGCGCCAAGCGCAAGTGGCATGAACTGGCGTAGGCTGGTCAACGCCGCGCAGCGGCTTGGCCACCGCCATTTGCTGAGCATTGGATATGTAATGCTCGTAGGGTGTGTGAAGCCGCGCAGCGGCCTTCACGCGCCGAGTCGCGGGCAACCCAAGCTCCCCACAAAACCCAAGGCGGCCAAGCTTCGCGTTGACCGCCCTACGTCGAGGTCGGACGTGCCCGTGGAGGGGAATGGGTAGGGTGGTCAACGCCGCGCAGCGGCTTGGCCACCAAGGTTTGCCGGGCATTGGATATGTAATGCTCGTAGGGTGTGTGAAGCCGCGCAACGGCCTTCACGCGCCGAGTCGCGGGCAACCCAAGCTCCCCACAAAACCCAAGGCGGCCAAGCTTCGCGTTGACCGCCCTACGTCGAGGTCGGACGTGCCCATCGGAGGGGAATGGGTAGGGTGGTCAACGCCGCGCAGCGGCTTGGCCACCAAGGTTTGCCGAGCATCGGATATGTAATGCTCGTAGGGTGTGTGAAGCCGCGCAGCGGCCTTCACGCACCGAGTCGCGGGCAACCCAAGCTCCCCGCAAAACCCAAGGCGGCCAAGCTTCGCGTTGACCGCCCTACGTCGAGGTCGGACGTGCCCATCGGAGGGGAATGGGTAGGGTGGTCAACGCCGCGCAGCGGCTTGGCCACCATCGTTTGGGGCGTGAAGGTGTATGAAGCCGTCACCCCGCATGAGCACAAACCAACCGCAAAAAGCGCCTAGCTAAACTGCTTGCGGTAAGCCCCGGGCAATACGCCAATCACTTTGTTAAAGGCGCGGGTAAAGGCGGCGATGGAGTGGTAGCCGCAGGCGTCGGCGCTTTCGGCCACCGGGTGGCCTTGTTGCAACAAACGGCAGGCCTGGCGCATGCGCAGGCTCTGCAACACCTGGCCAGGCGAGGTGCCGGCCAGCTCCTGAAAACGCTTGGCAAAGGCGGAACGGGAAAGCCCGCTCAACTCGGCCATTTGTTCCAGCGTCCAAGGCCGTTGCGGTTGGGCGATCAGTTGCTCCAGCAAGGGGCTGAACTGTTGATGGCGAGCCAAGCCCAACACCCCACCTAAGCCCTCAATCGCCTCGCTCTGTTCGCGCAACACATACATAAACAGCAAGTGACTTAAGCGCTCCAATAACGAGTTGGCCGGGCCTTCGGCGCGGCTGCACTCAGCCAAAATCAACTCAAACAATTGGCGGGCGGCACTCGAGCCGGGCGCATCGGCGCGTAGCAATAAATAGGCGGGCAGGGCGTCGAGGATCAGGCTGCTGAGGCCCGGGCGAAAGTGAAAGAAGCCACAGACCAACCCCACGCCCTCACGGGCCTTGCCGTCCAGCGCTTGCATGCTGATGCGCGGGTTATTCAGCGCTTGCGCGGCGGAGGCGGCATTACTCAACCGATAAGGCAGGTCGCGCAGCAAAAACACCGCATCGCCGGCACGCAGGGCAATGCTTTCAGCTGGCTCATGCAGATGCAGCCAGCATTCACCTTGCACCACTACATGGAAACTGGCCTGCGCCATGCCCTGGGTGCTGGCCTGCCAGCTGCCGCAGTAGCGACCGACATGAAACAGACTGGAGTCAAGCTCCAGGCTGTCTAATAACCATTGGTAAGGGGTAGTGGAGAAATTCATCTAAACAAAAGACTCAGGAGCAAGTGAACGCGACTTTAGAATATGGCTGATGTTTTTTATAACCAAGACAATAGATCAACACCCCTCAGTCAGGAGTTATGACTATGTCTCGCGTCACCCTACAGACTCTGGAAACCGCGCCGCAAGAGGCCCAGCCGTTTCTGCAAAATGCCCTGAACAACTCCGGCTTTATTCCCAATCTACTCGCCGTGCTGGCCAATGCTCCGGCCGCACTGGAAACCTACGTCACCGTTTCCGCCCTTAACGGCAAGGCCAGTCTGGGGCTGGCTGAGCGCGAAGTGATCCAACTGATCGCCGCCACCACCCACGGCTGCAACTTCTGCGTGGCCGGTCATACCGCCATCGCCCGCAACAAAGCCAAGCTGCCGGAAGAAGTGATTGCCGCCTTACGCGCCCGTGGTGAGTTGCCCAATGCCCGCTACGAGGCGCTGGCCAGCTTTACCCGCGCGGTGATTGCCACGCGTGGCAATGTCAGCGACAGCGACTATCAAGCTTTTAAGGACGCCGGCTTCACCGAGGGCCAAGCCTTGGAAGTGATCCTCGGCGTGAGCCTGGCGACCCTGTGCAACTTTGCCAACAGCTTTGCCCATACGCCGCTTAACCCGCAGCTGGATGCTTATCGCTGGGAAGGCAACTAAGCCTGAATAAGGAGACTCCCCATGCTTAGCGCACAATTGCGTGAATGGCTGGAACAACAGGCCGAAGCGCTCGATCTGGGCCAACTCGACGGCGCCGAGCTATTACCGCGCTTGGCGGCAGCGGATCTATTACGTGTAGGCGTGCCAGAGGTGGAGGGTGGCTTAGGGGGTGATATCAGCGCAGCCGTAGAGGCGGTGACTGAGGTGGCCACCCATTCACTGACCGCTGCCTTTGTGCTGTGGGGACAGCGCTCATTTATTGAGTTCTTGCTGCAAAGCACCAACCAGTCACTGCAACAGCGTTTGCTACCGGCTTTGTTGCAGGGCGAGCTAGCTGGCGCCAGTGGCCTGTCCAATGCCATGAAGTTTCTCAGCGGCATCGAGCAGTTGGGCGTACAGGCCAGCGCCCAAGGCGACGGCTATGTGCTTAACGGGCGCTTGCCGTGGGTGACCAATCTGCGCAAGCAAGGCTTTGTGGTGGCCGCTGCGGTTGAACGCAGCGATGGCTCGGCGTTTATCGCCGCCATCGACAGCCAGCAACCAGGTCTGCACCGCGGTGATGATTTGCAATTGCTCGGTATGCAATCGAGCAACACCGCAGCCGTGCAGTTGCACGATGTAAACCTGCCTGCCAGCGCGGTGATCGCTGAGGATGCGCGCAGTTTTCTGGCTCGGGTGCGGCCGTGTTTTCTCGCCCTGCAGTGCGCCATGGCGCTGGGCTTGGCACGCCGTTCGGTGGCCGAGATAGCGGCGCACTTGGCCGGTAGCCGCTGCGTGTTGGCGGCGGAATTTAGCCAATTGCAACGCGACTTGGTCGGCATCCGCGAGCAACTGCACCAAGGCCTGCGCGAGCAGCGTTTTCTCAACCAGCCGCAGGAGCTGTTTAAGCTGCGCATCGCCTTGGCCGGCCTGACCAGTCAAGCCGTGCAGCTGGAACTGCAAGCCAGTGGTGGCCGGGCCTATTTACAGCCCTATGGCGCCGGCTTTGCCAGACGTTGGCGCGAGTCGGCGTTTATTCCGGTGATCACCCCAAGTCTGGTGCAATTGCGTGGTGAGCTGGAGCGTGAGGCATGAGCCAGGTACTGTTAGAGGCCCGCGATATTGCCTTGGGCTATGGCCAGGGCGCGGGCTTTCGGCAGGTATTGCAGCGGTTTTCCCTAAGCCTCAAGCCTGGCGAACTGGTGACGATTCTCGGCCCCAGCGGGGTGGGTAAGTCCAGCCTGCTGCGGGTGTTGGCCGGTTTGCAAAAGCCGCAGCAAGGCCAGGTGCTGATCAATGGCGAGGTGCTTAAAGGGGCGCATCCGCGCCTGGCCGTAGCGTTTCAGGACCCCTCCTTGTTGCCCTGGTTGAGCATGGAAGACAACGTCGCCTTTGGCCTCGATTTCAAATCCCAAGGACGCAGCTCGGCGGCGGATAAACAAGCGCGGGTGCAGCGTGCGATTGACGCGGTAGGTCTGGCTCACGCGCGCGGTTTGTATCCCGCACAGTTGTCCGGTGGCATGGCCCAGCGCACAGCGTTGGCGCGCTGCCTGGCCCGCGAGCCGCAGGTGCTGCTGTTGGATGAACCCTTCGCCGCGCTGGATGAAGTCAATCGCGCGGATATGCAGCAACTGCTGGTCAACCTGCTGCACGAACGGCAGACCGCAGCCGTGCTGATCACCCATGACATTGATGAAGCACTGCTGTTGTCCGAGCGGATTTTGCTACTGGGTGGCAGCCCAGCGCACACGCTCGATCAGTGGCACATCGAGCTGCCGCAGCCGCGTGCGGATCTGGTCGATGAGCTGGGCGCCTTGCGCGTCGACATCCTCAAAACCCTACGGCGGGCGAGCCGCAAACCATCCCTTGCCCTTGAACCCGCTGGAGTTTAACCATGTGCCTTGATGACCCTACCCACAGCCGCCGCGACTTCCTCAAACTCAGCAGCTTGCTCACCGCTGCCGGCGCCTTGCCGCTGCTAAGCAGCCTGCAAGCCCGCGCCGCCAGCGAGCCGGATGCGCCTGTGCGGATTGGCTACCTGCCCATCACCGACGCCACACCCTTGTTGGTGGCGCACAACAACGGCTTGTTTGAGGCTGAGGGGATTAAGTCCGAGCGCCCGGTGTTGCTGCGCAGTTGGGCGCAGGTGATCGAGGCGTTTATCTCAGGCCAGGTCAACGTCATTCATTTGCTCTCGCCCATGACCCTGTGGGCGCGCTACGGCAGCAAGGTGCCGGCCAAAGTGGTGGCGTGGAACCATGTCGGCGGTTCGGGGCTGACCGTGGCGCCGGACATTACCGAGATCAAGCAGCTGGGCGGCAAGTCCATCGCCATCCCGTTCTGGTATTCGATTCATAACGTGGTGGTGCAGCAACTGCTGCGCGACAGCGGCCTGACCCCGGTGAGCAAGGGCGCCAACAGCCAAGTTGCAGCCAATGAGGTCAACCTGGTGGTGCTGCCGCCAGCGGATATGCCGCCGGCGTTGGTCAGCCAGCGCATCGCCGGCTATATCGTCGCCGAGCCGTTCAATGCCCTGGCCGAGAACCTCAAGGTTGGCCGCGTGCAGCGCTTTACCGGCGATGTGTGGCGCAATCACGCCTGCTGCGTGGTGTTTATGCACGAGCATGATTTGAACAACCGTCCCGAGTGGTCGCAGAAGGTGGTCAACGCCATCGTCAAAGCGCAACTGTGGACCCGCGATCATCGCGCCGAGGCCGCGCAATTGCTGTCCAAAGACGGCGCCAACCGCTACACCCCGCATGCCCCTGAAGTGCTTAACCGCGTACTGGCACCCGCGCCCAGTGAGCGCGAAGGTTATCTGGCCAGCGGCGCGATCCAGCATGGCGACTGGGCCGATAAACGCATTGATTTCCAACCCTATCCTTTCCCCAGCTACACCGAGGAGCTGGTGCGCCGCCTGCAACACACGGTGATCGAAGGCAACAGCAACTTCCTTGCCGGGCTTGATCCCGTCGCCACGGCGCAGGATTTAGTCGATGACCGCTTTGTGCGCCGCAGCATTGCGGCCGTGGGTGGCCTGCAAGCCTTTGGTGCGCCCGAGAGCTTTACCCGCAGAGAGGAGATCAGCCTCTGATGGCAGCTTTACGTACACAGCTCAGGCCTTGGGGCCTGGGCTTGTTGGGGCTGGGCAGTGTGTTTGCCCTATGGTGGTTGGGCATGGCGCTGTTTAGCAGTGGCGCTGGCCTGGCCGCGTTGTTTACCCCGCAGGCGACCTTAAGCAGCTTGTTTGAGCTACTCCAGCGTCCGGAGCTGTTCGAGCATGTGTGGGTCAGCCTTAAACGCATCTTTATTGGTTTGGCTTTGGCCCTGCTGATCGGCGTGCCGCTGGGTTTGCTGGTGGGCAGTTGGCGCAATCTGGAGTGGGCGACCACGCCTGCGTTTCAGTTTTTACGGATGATCTCGCCGCTGTCCTGGATGCCCATTGCGGTGATGCTAATGGGCGTGGGTGATCAGCCGATTTACTTCCTGCTGGCTTTCGCAGCGGTGTGGCCGATTCTGCTCAACACCGCCGCGGGGGTTAAACAGCTGGATAGCCGCTGGCTGCAACTGGCACGCAGCCTGAGTGCCTCGCGCTGGGAAACCTTGTCGCGGGTGGTCATCCCCGGCGTGCTCGGCCATGTGCTGACCGGCGTGCGTTTGGCCATCGGCATTCTATGGATCGTGCTGGTGCCCTGCGAAATGCTCGGCGTCAGCGCCGGGCTCGGCTACTACATCCTCGACACCCGCGACCGCTTGGCTTACTCCGAGCTGATGGCGATGGTCCTGCTGATCGGCGTTCTGGGCTTCTGCCTCGACGCCAGCGCGCGCGCCCTCTATGCCCGCTGGAGTCATGGGGCAGGGCGGTGATTAGCTTTGCCTAATGCCCATTTTTGACACTATTAGAAATTGGTAGTGTTGAGAGAGATGAGATTTTATTGCACGATCGTTCTCTTTATTAGGTGAGGGCATTACGATGGCAAAAATTTCTGTTTCTGCTTTTGAAGCAAAGGTCTTTGAGTTGGAAGAAGTGAGAATCGTTGTCCGTGCTGACCCCAATGCTCTCGTAGAGGACTATGACTATCAGCGTGGAGCAAGTGGGGTGACTTCAATTACAAGATGGCTGGATACACGCGTAAAGCCATTACTCGGAGACTTCAAGGCGGTTGTGGTTGATGGCGAAGGATCGATTCCCAATGGGCGTACACATATGGCTAAGTTGAAGAAGAGCTACATCGACTAATCTACGTGGGGTGTTTGAAACCGCTAACGCGCATCTTGTGGGGTGTGTGACGTCCCTAGAGTGTGTTAAGCCGCCAGCGGCCTTCACACACCGAGCCGCGGGCATCCCAAGCTCCCCACAAAACCCAAGGCGGCCAAGCTTCGCGTTGACCGCCCTACGTCGAGGTTGGGCATGCCTGTGTAGGGTGGTTGCGTAGGGTGGTCAACGCCGCGCAGCGGCTTGGCCACCGTTCGCTAAAGCACGCCAACAAATCCCCCCGCGCACTCGTGCGCCAAGCCACTTTGCCCGTCATAAACATATTCATAAATGTTATTTAAATTTAGTTTTTTATACCTGTAGATTCACTCCATGCGTACCCGCCGACCAATCGGCGCGCCGCACTTGATACAGGGCTTAAGCCCGGTTTTCACAGTGGGCGCCGATAGGTGCTCAAATTTGGAGTGATCCTTATGTCGGCGTTTGCCACTTCCCTGTCGTTGTCCCTGGATGCACTGCCTCAGCAGTTCGAAATCAAACCCTTTGCTGCGCCCCTAGGCGCCGAAATTATCGGCCTCGACCTAAGCAAACCGCTGACCGAAGCGGACTTCAAACGCATTCACCAAGCCCATCTGGATCATGCCTTGCTGGTGTTCCGTAACCAGCAAATCACTCCTGAACAACAGATTGCTTTCAGCCGCCGTTTTGGCGATCTGCAGATCCACGTACTCAAACAATTTCTGCTGGCCGATCATCCGGAAATTTTTATCATCTCCAATATCATCGAGAACGGTCAGCCCATTGGTTTAGGCGATGCTGGCAAGTTCTGGCACTCCGACCTCTCCTATAAAGAGCTGCCGAGTCTGGGCTCCATGCTGCTGGCCATTGAGCTGCCAGAGGAGGGCGGCGATACCCTGTTTGCCAGCCAGCAACGGGTCTACGCGAGCTTGCCTGAGCACTTGAAAAAGGCTATCGAGGGTCGCCGCGCCGCGCATTCCTACACCGCCCGCTATGACGATGAAGTCGTGGTCGGCGTGCAGCGCCCCAAACTGACCCCGGCGCAACTGGCTGAGGTCAAATCCGTGGTGCATCCGGTGGTGCGTACTCACCCGGAGACGGGCGAGAAGGTGCTGTTCGTGAACGAGAACTTCACCACCCATATTCTGGATATTCCCGAAGACGAAAGCCGCCAATTGCTGGCCGAGCTGTTCGCCCACAGCGCCCGCGCCGAATTTATCTACCGCCACCAGTGGCAGCCCCACGACATGCTGTTTTGGGACAACCGCGCCTTGGTCCACTTAGCCGCTGGCTGCCCGCTCGATCAGCGCCGGCGTATGCACCGCACCACCATCCAAGGTGATGCCCCGTTCTGAGTCTGCCCGCCAACACTTCTAACAAGGTTTAAGGAGCTTGATCATGGCCCAAGGTAAAACTGTTCCCTTTGCACATCGCATCAGTCGTTTGGCCGCTGGCATTGGCCTGAGTCTGAGCCTGGTGGTCGGCAGCCTGCTGACGCCCGCCACGGCCCAGGCTGAAGGGAAAATCCGCATCGCCGAGCAGTTCGGTATCGTCTACCTGCTGCTCAACGTGGTACGCGACCAGCAACTGATTGAGAAACACGGCAAGGCCGAAGGCGTCGACATCAAAGTCGACTGGTTGCAACTCTCCGGTGGCGCGGCGATTAACGACGCGTTGCTGGCCGGCTCGATTGATATCGCCGGCGCCGGCATCGGCCCGCTGCTGACCATATGGGATCGCACCCAGGGCCGGCAAAACGTCAAAGGCGTGGCTTCGCTCGGCAACTTCCCGTACTACCTGCTGAGCAGCAATCCGAATGTAAAAACCATCGCCGATATCAGCGAGAAGGACCGCATCGCCTTGCCCGCCGTGGGCGTCTCGGTGCAGTCGCGGTTCCTTCAATACGCGGTGGCCAAGCAGTGGGGCGATAAGGAATTCGACCGCTTAGATAAGTACACCGTGGCGCTGCCGCACCCGGATGCCACGGCGGCGCTGCTGTCTGGCGGCACTGAACTGAACGGCCACTTCTCCAACCCGCCGTTCCAGGATCAAGCCTTGGCCAACCCGAACGTGCATGTGGTGCTCGACACCTACGAGTTGCTCGGCCCGAACTCGCCGACCGTGCTGTATTCCACCGAGAAATTCCGCGAGGAAAACCCGAAAACCTACAAAGCCTTTGTTGAGGCCTTGGCTGAAGCCGCGCAGTTTGCCCAGAACGATAAAGCCGCTGCCGCCGACACCTATATCCGTGTCACTGGCGCCAAGATCAGCAAGGAAGAACTGCTGAAGATCATCGACAACCCGCGCTTTGAATTCAGCGTCACGCCGACCAACACCTACAAGTTGGCGGAGTTCCTCAACCGCGTGGGCGCGATCAAAAACAAACCGGCGTCTTGGCAGGATTACTTCTTCGCCGACCCCGCCATTGGTGCAGGTAGCTAAGTCATGACCGCACCCTTGCCAGGCCACACGGTCAGCACTTTAAACGCCCTGCAGCCGGTGCTGCAGGTGCAAAACGTCAGTCTTGAATACCGCACCGCCCAGCGCGTGGTGCGGGCCACCCACGAAGTCAGCTTCGAGGTGGACCGCAGCGACCGCTTTGTTTTGCTCGGCCCCTCGGGCTGCGGCAAATCCACCTTGCTCAAGGCCGTGGCTGGGTTTATCCAGCCCGTGGCCGGCAGCATCCAGCTCGACGGCAATCCGGTGCACGAACCAGGGCCGGATCGCATCGTGGTGTTCCAGGAGTTCGACCAACTGCCGCCGTGGAAGACGGTCAAGCAAAACGTGATGTTCCCGCTGCTGGCCTCGCGCACCTTAAAGCGCAAAGAGGCCGAAGAACGGGCCCTGCATTACCTCGACAAAGTGGGCCTCGCGGCCTTTGCCGAGGCTTATCCGCATACGCTCTCCGGTGGCATGAAGGCGCGGGTGGCGATTGCCCGGGCGCTGGCCATGCAGCCGAAGATCCTGCTGATGGACGAGCCCTTTGCCGCGCTGGATGCCCTGACCCGCCGCAAGATGCAGGAGGAGTTGCTCGAGCTGTGGGAGGAGGTGCGCTTCACCTTGCTGTTTGTCACCCACTCGATTGAAGAGGCGCTGGTGGTGGGCAACCGCATCCTGCTGCTGTCGCCCCATCCGGGCCGGGTGCGGGCGGAGATCAACAGCCAGCGCTTTGATCTGCACAGCTTGGGCGGCATTGATTTTCAGCACAGCGCGCAGCGCATCCACCGTCTGCTGTTCGATCAAGACATCGCCGTGGGCAGTGCAGATGATCTGGGCTTTGCCGATGTGCGCATCGCCTATTAGGCCGTGGTGATTTTCTAGAGAGCTATGTGATGAGTGTGATTAGCCAACGTCCTGAATATGAAATCGAGCTGCAAGCGCTCACCGATTTACCCCTGGAGCGCGAGCTGCCCCTGGCCCAGCGTCTGTGGCAACACGGCTGGTTGCGCAAAAGCCTGATCCTCGTTGTGCTGGCGCTGCTCTGGGAGCTGGCTGCGCGTTATCAGGCCAACGACCTGTTGCTGCCGAGCTTTGTGCAAACCGCCAAGGCGTTTGTGCAAGGCATCGTCAGTGGCGAGCTGCTGGTTAAAGTCGGCCTGTCGCTGGCGGTGTTAGTGAAGGGCTATCTGATTGGCATCGTGCTGGCCTTTCTGCTTACCAGCCTGGCGGTGTCGACCCAACTGGGCCGCGACTTGCTCGCCACCCTGACCTCGATGCTTAACCCGTTGCCGGCCATCGCGCTGCTGCCGTTGGCGCTGCTGTGGTTTGGCTTGGGCGAGAACAGCCTGATCTTTGTGCTGGTGCATTCGGTGCTGTGGGCGCTGGCGCTGAATACCTACGCGGGTTTTTTAGGCGTGTCGGAAACCCAGCGTATGGCCGGGCGTAACTATGGCCTTAAGGGCCTGCGCTTCGTGCTGTTTATCCTGATTCCTGCGGCGCTGCCGTCGATTCTCGCCGGCTTGAAAATCGCCTGGGCCTTTGCCTGGCGCACCTTGATTGCCGCTGAGCTGGTGTTTGGCGCTTCCAGCGGCAAGGGTGGCTTGGGCTGGTACATCTTCCAAAACCGCAACGAGCTGTACACCGACAAAGTGTTTGCCGGGCTCGCGGCGGTAATTTTGATTGGCCTGCTGGTGGAGAACTTGGTGTTCGCCAGCGTTGAGCGCCTCACCGTTAAACGTTGGGGCATGCAGCGCTAAGCGCAGGCAGGCCTAAGGAAGATCAAGATGCCTTACAGCTACCTGTCTCATTTGTATTGTCCGAAAAGCCAAGAGCGCTACGCGGCCGAGCAAGTCCAGCAACTGAGTAAAGTCGGCGCGCCGCTGTTGGTGGCCTATGACCTGGATGCACTTAAGCAAAGCTGGAAGCCTGCGGATTTGCTCGGCCGTGAAGCCAGCCTGTGGCGCTACCACGAACTGCTGCCGGTGCTCGATCCGGCCAACGTGGTCACCTTGGGCGAGGGTTTTACCCCGCTATTACCGACTCCCGCCATTGGCCGCGATCTGGGCATTGCTGATCTGTGGCTGAAGGATGAAGGCATCATCCCCACCGGCTCATTTAAGGCGCGTGGCGCGGCGGTGGGGGTGTCCAAGGCCAAGGAGCTGGGCGTGCAAGCGCTGGCCATGCCCACCAACGGCAATGCGGGCGCCGCCTGGTCGCTATACAGCGCCCGCGCCGGGATCAAAGCTACGGTGGTGATGCCGCAAGATGCGCCGCTGATTACCCGTAACGAAACCGCCTTGTCCGGGGCCAATTTGTATCTGGTCGACGGGCTGATTTCCGATGCCGGCAAGCAGGTGGCGCAAGCGGTGGCGGAGGGCGGCCTATATGACGCCTCGACCCTGAAAGAGCCGTATCGCATCGAAGGCAAAAAGACCATGGGCTTTGAGCTGGCCGAGCAGTTTGGCTGGCAATTACCGGATGTGATTTTGTATCCCACTGGCGGCGGTGTTGGCTTGATCGGCATCCACAAAGCCTTTAAAGAGCTGCGCGAGCTGGGCTGGCTACCTGCCGATAAACCGCTGCCGCGCTTGGTCGCCGTGCAAGCCAGTGGCTGTGCGCCGATCGTTAAGGCTTGGGAGCAAAAAGCCGCCGCCTCCGAGTTTTGGGCCGACTCCAGCACCGTGGCCTTCGGCATCAATGTGCCCAAAGCCCTGGGCGATTTTTTGGTGCTCGAAGCCCTCTACGAAACCGACGGCTACGCCATTGCCGTGGACGATGCCGAGCTGCTGGCCGAGCAGCGCAAAGTGGCTGAGCTGGAAGGCGCCTTTGTCTGCCCCGAAGGCGCGGCGCTGTACGCGGCGGCGCGTAAGCTGCGCGCGGCGGATTGGATCAAGGCCGGCGAGCGGGTGGTGATCCTCAACACTGGCGCCGGGATCAAATACCCCGACACCGTGCAGGTGGACGTGCCGCTGCTGCAACCGGGCGACAGGTTGCCACGATGAGCTTCGACTGGGCCTTTGTCTTAAGCACCTTGCCGGCCTTTGTGAAGGCCGTGGGCGTGACCTTGCAAGTCGGTCTTATCGCCATCGCCACCTCCTTGCTGGTGGCGCTGGTCAATGCCGCTATCGTGGTGCTGCGCGTACCCGTGCTGCGGCGTTGGGTAGCGGTGTATGTGGAGGTGGCGCGCAACACGCCGCTGCTGATCCAGCTGTTTTTTATCTACTTCGCGCTGCCCAGTATTGGCCTGCATATCTCCGGCTTTAACTCGGCGATTATCGCCATGACTTTTCTCGGCGGCGCTTACCTCACCGAGGTACTGCGCGCAGGCGTAGAGGCCGTGCCACGGGCACAGATCGAGTCTGGCATGGCCATCGGCCTGTCGCGCTGGCAACTGTTGCGCCATGTGATTTTGCCGCAAGCCGGCATTCTCAGCCTGCCGGCGCTGTTCGCCAACTTCATCTTTTTGCTGAAAGAAACCACCATCGTTTCCGCCGTGGCGGTGCCGGAGATTCTCTACACCGCGAAAAACTACATCGCCCTGACCTATAAAACCTACGAGATGCTGGCGGTGATGACGGCCCTGTGCGTGCTGTTATTTGTGCCGCTGTCGCTGGCTTTGCGCTACCTGGAAAGGAGGCTGCAGCATGGCCAGTTCGGGGTTTGAACTGTTAGTGGTCAGCGCGCCGCAGTTGGCACGCGGCGCCTGGGCGACCATCAGCATCGCCTTTGTGTCTATCCTCTTTAGCAGCCTCGGCGGCTTGCTTTACGGCGTGCTGCGCAGCCTGCAAAAAGCCTATCTGGAGCCGTTGCTGACCCTGTATCTGGAGCTGTTTCGCGCCATCCCGGTATTGGTCTGGCTGTACCTGTTGTTTTTCGGCTTGCCGATCTTTACCGGTGCCAGCCTGTCGAGCTTCTGGTGCGCGGTGCTGGTGCTGAGCCTGTGGGGCGCCAGTGAAGTGGGCGAGGTGGTGCGCGGTGCGTTGCGCTCCTTGCCCCGTGGCCAGCGCGAGGCGGGCTTGGCGATCAGCCTCAACACCTGGCAGTTGTATCGTTATGTGCTGCTGCCACAAGCGCTGAAACGCATGACGCCGCCGACCATTAACGTCTACACCCGGCTGATCAAAACCAGCTCGCTGGCGGTGCTGATCGGCGTGGTCGATGTGGTCAAAGTCGGCCAGCAGATCATCGAGCGCACCTACGAATCGGTGCTGATTTACGGCTTTCTGTTTCTGTTTTTCTTTCTGCTTTGTTACCCGCTGTCCGCCGCTTCCCGTGTGCTGGAGAAGCGTTGGAGTTATGCATGAGTGCCTTGATTGAATTGCGCGGCTTTAGCAAACACTTTGGCGCCACGCCGGTGTTGCGCGGGGTGGACTTACAGGTGCAGGCCGGTGAAGTGGTGGTCATTCTTGGCCCCAGCGGCTGCGGTAAAAGCACCTTGCTGCGCTGCTTAAATGGCCTGGAGCAGGGCGATGGCGGCAGCCTGGTGTTTGCCGGCAAGCCCCTGAGCCGGGGCAGTGACTGGCGTCAGTTGCGGCAGCAAGTGGGCATGGTGTTTCAGAGCTATCACCTGTTCCCCCATATGAGCGTGCTGGACAACATCCTCCTAGGCCCGCTCAAGGTGCAAAAACGCGCCCCTTCTGAGGCCCGTCAGCATGCCGAACAACTGCTGGCGCGCGTCGGCCTGGCGGATAAGCGCGATGCCTATCCCCGCGAGCTATCCGGCGGCCAGCAGCAACGTATCGCCATCGTTCGCGCGCTGTGTATGCAGCCGCAGGTCATGCTGTTTGATGAAGTCACCGCCGCCCTTGATCCAGAGATGGTCAAGGAGGTGTTGGAAGTGATTCTGGACCTCGCCCAAGGCGGCATGACGCTCTTGATCGTGACCCATGAAATGGCCTTCGCCCGCGCGGTGGCCGACCGAATTCTGTTCATGGATGGTGGCGTGATCGCCGAACAGAATGACCCCGAAAGCTTTTTCAGTAATCCGCAAACCGCACGCGCGCAGCAGTTTCTGGAGAAGTTCAGCTATGTAGCCAATATGCCAAAAAGGAAATGAGCCATGAACTTCAAATCTGCCCTGATCTTGCCCTTACTCGCCGCCGGCCTGCTGGCCGGTTGCGACAACTCCCAGGCCCCGCAAAAGCAGCCCGAGGCGGCCAAGCCAGAAGCCTCGGCAGCACCCAGCGCGAGCTATCTGGAGAAGATTAAAAGTCGCGATAAATTGATCGTCGGGGTGTTTAGCGACAAGCCGCCGTTTGGTTTCGTCAACGAGCAGGGCGACTACGTGGGTTTTGACACCGACATCGCCAAACGCTTCGCCAAGGACCTGCTCGGCGATGAGAAAAAGGTCGAGTTCGTGGTGGTGGAACCCGCCAGCCGCATCCCGTTTTTGCAGAGCGATAAGGTTGACCTGATCCTCGCCAACATGACCGTCACCCCGGAGCGCGCCGAGGTGGTGGACTTCACCAACCCTAACCTGCGTGTCGCTGTACAAGCCCTGGTGCCAGAAGGCAGCAGCGTGCAAAAGCTGGATGACCTGGCCGGCAAAACCACCATCGTCACCACCGGCACCACCGCCGATATTTGGCTGACCCAGAACCACCCAGACTGGAAGCTGCTTAAGTTCGAGAAAAACTCCGAGTCCCTGCAAGCCCTGGCCACCGGCCGTGGCGACGCCTATGCCCAGGACAACCTGGTGCTGTTTAGCTGGGCCAAGCAAAACCCAGGCTACCGTGTGTTGGCAGAAAAACTCGGCGACGAAGCCCCCATCGCGCCCGCGGTGAAGAAGGGCAATCTCGAGCTGCGCGACTGGGTCAACAGCGAGCTGGCCAAACTGGGCGAAGAAAAATTCCTGCTCAAACTCTACGACCAATACGTGCGTAAAGACCTGGCTGACGACACCGACCCGGCAGCCGTGATTGTCGAAGGCGGTAAGTGGCAGTAACCCTACAGCGCCTTTAACTCCGCTAATGACAACCCGCTCAGTGCAAGCTGAGCGGGTTTTTTGTTTTAACGGCTAGGCGAGGGCGCGGGCCTTTAAACGTCCGTGCACAGTGCTGCAAATGATCCTCCTAAGCGGCCCACAGCCTAAGTAAATCAGCCGGTGCCCTGAGGGGATTGCCCGCGCTCTGAGCCTCAGTAGCGAACTTTCGCGTAATACCACTCGCGCAGGCAGACTGCTTATCTGCGGTAAGAGCCTGTAATCAAAGGCGGCTGCAATAGCCTGTATGGCGCATTGCCTTCTTTAGACAGATACCATTAGCATTGACGCCATTAAATTGCCATCCAGGATAGGGCAGAGGCACACAGGGAGTTAACGGCGCGCCAACCGCGACCATTGCCTAAGTGCTCGGTATCCATCGCTTAGCTCCACCTGTGAGAGTTCATGGTCACCACCGTTATCATCAGCATGCTTTGCGTGCACCTGCTGTGCTTTAGCGTGATGTTCCTGCTGATCAGCACCAAGCTCAGCGGCAAGAAACTAGGCATAGATGTATTTGCCGTCGGCAACCTGCTGTTAGGTCTGGCTTACGCGTTGCAGCTGTTTGGTGGCCCGAATGGGGTGGGCGTACTCGGCTTTATCAACCACAGCCTGACTATGTCTGCACCCGTGGCCTATGTGTTGGGCGCCATGCGCTTTTTTAATCACTCCACCTTGGTCTGGCGGCCTCTGCTCAGCTTTGCCGTGCTCTATACGCTGCTGCAGGCACTTATCTATTGGCTGCTCGGTAACGGGGCCCGCCATGCCCTGCTAGCCGGCAGTTGCGCGTTATTGTTCTTCGGCATGAGCGTGACGGCGCTCTATGGCCGCCGCACTTTTGCCAAAAATTTGCGCATTGAAATGCTGATATTTGCCCTCGCCATCGGCGGCATCTGCGTGCTCAACGCCGCCAAGTTTTACATCATCGTGGCGGAGGGCATGGCCGCGCTGGACTTGAACAGCAGCTTCCAGAAGAGCTTCTACCTCTATATGTCGTTCCTCAGCACCTTGCTGCCACCGAGCGCCATCTGGCTGGTGCTCGGGCGCCTGACCGAAGAGTTGCGCGGTATGGCCGCCCATGACCCGCTCACCCGGCTGCTCAACCGTCGCGGTATGGTCGATGGCCTGCAAGCCCACTTCCGCTCACGCTTGGCCGGCCCCGGCTACCTGCTGATGGTCGACCTCGACCACTTCAAACAGATCAACGACACCTACGGCCACCAAGTGGGCGATCTGGTGCTCTGCCATATCGCCGAAATCCTCAACAGCAGCGCGCGCAAAGGCGACCTGATCTGCCGCCTGGGCGGCGAAGAATTCGCCATTATTGCGCTGAACACCGACCACGCCGGCGCCCTGCAACTGGCCGAACGCACCCGCAGCACCCTCGAACAACGGCCCGTCCCCGGCATCAACCCCAATGCCCCAATTTTCTGCACTGTCACCATTGGCGTATCAGAAGCCTTCACCTGCGCCGAGGCGCTGGATGGCGCCATGCAACAGGCGGATGCGGCGTTATATCGGGGGAAGAGTGCGGGGAGGAATCGGGTGGAGTGGGGGGCTATTTAGTAATGGCTGCAATCGGCCAGAAGCAGTCAGTGGTGATAGGCATCTATCGACATGGAACTGCCAGTTGAAAGCGACATGAGCCAGCCCAGACGTAGTTATTTGCAAGAGGCAGATTTCAATACCTTCGGCTCATTTAGCACGCGCCCATGACCTGCACTTCATTTGGCTGGTTAGTGGAGATGACTGCTGGAGTGATGGCACTTGGCCGTGCTATGAATGTTTCTACCCCATAAATGCGGAGATCAGGTATGTCGAGTCTGGCTAATGGAGTGATGTACGTAGACGACTTCGAAAAGTGGTTGAGCGAGCGAGGTCGCTGGCTACAGACAGCAGCAAAGAAACTCATCGAGCAGAAGCGGCCGCCTAATGCGGAGGAGCTTACCGAGCTAGTGCGCCTCTGCAAGCTAGAGGCTGTCAAGCAGCAGGATCCCGGATTCGCGAGCGTAGCTCCAGGATCATTCTTTGCAGCGACCGTAAGGCCGGTCGTTAGAGTTGAAGAGGTTAACCAAGTATTTGGTGTCAATGCGATTAAGCCGGGCGCATCTCTTCAGTTCGGAGCGGGTAGCTTGACCGTGATTTACGGCCAGAATGGCTCGGGGAAGAGTAGTTATGCCCGGTTGCTTAAGCAACTATGCGGATCGCGTTCAAAGGATGAAATTCGTCCAAACGTCTTCAGCGATGAGCAGCACGCATGTAGTGCGCAATGCCGAATCACTGTTGATGGTATCCCCCGAGATATTAACTGGCAGCCTAATACCGAACCGCATCCGCAGCTTAAGCAGGCGCAGGTATTTGATTCAAAGGCTGCGTCTCAGTATATGGGGAAAACAGAGTCGAGCTATGAGCCCAGCAGCATGCGGTTCATCACTCTACTTATTCAGATTTCGGACAAAGTTTCTGCAGAGCTAACATCTGAGAAGGAAAAGCTTGTCAGCTCACTTCCACAGTTTCCTGAGGATCTGGCAAATACTGCGGAAAAAAGCTGGCTGACTTCTTTGAAGGCTTCGGTATCCGCGGAGAAAATTGAAGCGTATTGCCAATTCCCTAAAGAGCTGGACGAAGAGCGAATCAAGGCTGAAGGCTTGCTGGCGGAAAAGGATATTGCAGGCAGACTTGTTGCCATTGGAAAAGACAAAGTTGTAACCGAAAGCATTAAGCAGGCGATGCGCACTCTGAAAGAAGGCCTATCGGACGAGAAAGCTGCTGCGCTATTCAAGTCGAAGAATGATGCAGAGGTAGCCAGGAAGGCAGCCAATGATGTCGCGCAAAAGGCCTTCGCCAATGCACCTCTTCAGGGGGTCGGTGAAGCTGCCTGGATGCTGATGTGGGAGCAGGCGCGCAACTATTCAGTTGCTAATGCTTACCCCGGCCACAAGTTCCCAGTGACAGAGGACGGCGCGCACTGCGTGCTATGCCAACAGGTACTTACGGCAGATTCCGCATCACGGCTTAAGAGTTTCGAATTATTCGTCACTGCCGGCCTCGAGACTGCGGCAAAAACTGCAGAAAGCGCTAATTCAGCTCTTGTAGCGAAGATAGTTCAGTTGCCGTCCATTGAAGATTGGATTGCGAGGTTGGCTCAGTTGCAGTTCGACGAACCGGTTGCTCGTAGCTGGCATGAGGCGCTGAAAAGCAGGCGTGCTCAGCTTGCTGAATGTGCTGCTGGATCTGACTTATTGAAATTCGACTGGGAAGCTATTGAGAACGCCTTGGAAAAGCGTACCGCCGACCTGCTTGCAGAGGAGGTCAGCCTCGCCCAACTGCAGCAAGATGGGAGGCGCCAAGAGTTCGAAATTCGGGTTAAGCAGCTCAAGGCGTTACAGTGGTTATCCGAGAACAAGGCAGCCATCCTTGCGGAGCGCCAGCGGCTGGCCTCAGTGGAGCTACTAGACAAAGCTTCACGGTTGACCGCAACCAATGCTCTGACGACCAAACGCAATGAGCTTGCAAAGACAGAGCTCGATGCTGGATACCAGGCTCGCTTTGTTGCGGAATTGAAAGCACTTGGTGGTAGTCGGTTGCCGGTGGCCCCACAAAGCAAGACTCAAGGAAAGGGTGTAATCACGTTTGGGCTCACCCTTGTCGGGGCTAGGGGAAATCACTCGCCTGAGGTCGTACTTAGCGAGGGGGAATTGCGGATCGTCGCGTTAGCCGCATTTCTGGCAGATACCACCGGCTCTAACCAGCTAGCCCCATTCATTTTCGATGACCCGATTTCCTCCTTAGATCAGGATTTCGAAGAGCGGGTTGTGGCTAGGCTAGTTGAGCTGGCGAAGACCAGGCAGGTCATTATCTTCACGCACCGCCTGTCGCTGATTGCACTGGTCGAATCTGCGCTCAAAAAGCATGCGGAGAATCCGGATAACCCGAAGATCAACCACACAGTGCTATCTCTTCGGCGGCTGAATAAAATTGCGGGGATTTTGGCGCAGCACAACTTGCGGGATGCCAAGCCCGACAAGGCTATTAATGTAATTCGGGATCAGGTTATTCCGCAGCTAAAAAAACTTCAGGCTCAGGCCGATGCGGATGGATATGACCTGGCCGTGAAGAGTGCCTGCAGTGATTTCCGGATTATCCTTGAGCGAACGGTTGAGTTCATCCTTCTGCACGATGTCGTTGCTCGATTCAGAAGGGATGTCATGACCAAGGGGAAGTTAAGAGGAGTCGCTAAAGTAACGGCTGTCGATTGCGATTACCTTGACCGGCTGATGACCACTTACTCAGTGTACGAGCACTCACAGGCAGATGAACTGCCTCAAGTCCCAGTTGAACTAGACGTTTTCGAGCATGATGTGTTGGAGCTTGTAACGTGGATGGATGAGTTCAAGGGGCGCGCTGTTTAGGGTATTTGCCGATAGGTGAGCCGTGCCTGTAGTCGAGGCTCACCTGCTGTGATGGCGAGGCCAAGTTCTAAGCCTCTTGATGATCGGGGTGAATGTCCCGTTCTGGCCGAAAGCAGACATTCGCCTTGGCGATGCTGCTAAGTTTTTACTCACTATCTACAAAATGTAGATTCGTTCAGCGAAAGGCTCACCGCACATTTGCCAATAAAATGAGCGAAACAAGGAGCCGCCTTAAAGCGTCTCCTTGATCCCACCTAATATCTATTAGCTCGATTCTTATACTTACTTGTTTAAGCGTTACCGCTTCACCTTCACCCAACCCGTCAACACCGCCGAAATCAATACGCCCACCGTCATAAACACATAGGCCGCACCCGGCGTGCCTGTGGCGCCGATCAGGTAGCCGACCACCCAAGAGCCGACAAAGGCACCCAGTGCGCCGAAGGCGTTGATGAGGCCGATGGCGCCGCCGAAGACGTTGGCGGGCAGTACCTCGGGGATTAGCGCGAAGAACGGGCCGTAGGGGGCGTAGAGGGCGGCGCCGGCGAGGGTGAGTAAGGCGAACGAGGCCCAGAAGTGCGAGGCGCCGAGCAGGTAGCTGCAGAAGAAGGCCAGGGCACCCAGGGCCAGCAGTGGCCAGATAAAGTGTTTGCGCTGCTGCAACTTATCCGAGGCCCAGGACACCGCCAGCATGGTGATCACTGCTGCCACATAGGGCACGGCGCTTAGCCAGCCGACGGTGACGATATCGCTGGCGGCGGCCTGTTTGATGATGGTCGGCAGCCACATGATGAAGCCGTACACGCCAATGCTCCAAAAGGCGTGCACCAGGCACAGCTGAATCACGATGGGGCTGGTAAAGGCCTGGCGGTAGTTGCGCACCACTTGCAGGCCTTTTTGCTCCTCGGCCAGGGTGGCGGCGAGCTGTTGTTTCTCTTGCGCGGTGAGCCAGTCGGCTTGCTCCGGTTTATCCCGTGTGACACGCCACCACACGAAGGCCCAGAGGATGGCCGGGGCGCCCTCGATCACAAACATTTCCCGCCAGCCCCAGGCTTGGATCAGGTAGCCGGACAGCACCGACATCCACAGCACCGTGATGGGATTGCCCAGCACTAAAAAGGTGTTGGCCCGCGAGCGCTCTTTGCGGGTAAACCAGTTGCTGATAAAGATCAGCATCGCCGGCATCACCGCGGCTTCAACAATGCCCAGTGATACGCGGATAAACATCAGCATCGGGATATTGGTCACCAGCCCCGTGGCCATGGCGCAAAAGCCCCACAGGATCAGGCTGCAGAACACCAATTTGCGCGCACTGTACTTTTGCGCATAGATGGCGCCGGGTACTTGAAAGAAGAAGTAACCGAGGAAGAACAGTGCGCCGATCAGCGACGACATGTTTTTGCTGATGCCTAAGTCCTGCTCAATGCCGGCGGCACTGGCAAAACCGTAGTTGGCGCGGTCCAGATAGGCGAGGCTGTAGGTGATAAAAATCACCGGGATCAAGTACCACCAGCGCTTCGGCGCCAACGCGGTATTGGCCTGGGGGCGGGACTGGTTATCGCTGTGCGCTTCGGCAGCGAACACCTGTGGCAGCGGTTGCTGTTTGGCATAGTTCATAAGGGGCCCTGCTATTGTTTTTGTTAGGCGTAGGTGCAGCGAGTTAGACGACGCTGGTTAAGCCGCCGTCGACGAAAAGCGTTTGGCCATTGATAAAGTCAGACGCGGCAGAGGCGAGGAACACGGCGGCGCCGCAGAGTTCTTCAACCCGGCCCCAGCGTCCGGCCGGGGTGCGCTTGCACAGCCATTCGGAGAACTCCGGGTTGTCGACCAAAGCTTGGTTCATCTCGGTCGCGAAGTAGCCCGGCGCCAGGCCGTTGGCTTGGATGCCATGGCGCGCCCACTCAGCACACATGCTTTGCGTGAGCATTTTTACCGCGCCTTTGGAGGCCGCGTAGGGGGCGATGGTCGGCCGGGCCAGTTGGCTTTGCACCGAGCAGATATTGATGATCTTGCCGCGTTGGCGCTTGATCATATGCCGCGCCACGGCTTGCGAGGTGTGGAACACTCCATCCAGATTGACCCGCATCAGGGCATGCCAGTCGCTGGCGCAGAAGTCTTCCAGCGGCGCGCGCTTTTGAATGCCGGCGTTGTTCACCAGAATATCGATAGCGCCGTTTTGCGCTTCCAAGTTGTCGATAGCCGCTTGCAACTGCTCAGGGTTAGTCACGTCGAAAATGGCGGTTTCAGCGTTGATGCCAGCCTCGCGCAGCTGTGCAGCGACGGCCTTGGCTTTTTCAGCATTACGATCATTGATCACCACGGTGGCGCCGGCGGCGCCTAATCCACGGGCCAGCTCCAGGCCGATGCCGCGCGACGAACCGGTGATTAATGCTCTGCGCCCGTCTAATTGGAAACTTGTTGTTGTAAATGACATCCTGCACTTCCTAATAGGCTTGTTTCGCATTCGCTATCAACACCACTTCACCGCAGGCCAAAGTTGCTGTCCAATCGTCATTGATGATCTGGTGATCAAATTTGGTGATCAGCACAGCCGTGGCCCCGAGGAGCAAAGCGTGGAAATCAAACACCTGCGGTCGTTCGTGACTTTGGCCGAGGAACTGCACTTCGGTCGGGCTGCGCAGCGTCTGGCCATTGTCCAACCTGCCTTGAGTGCGCAGATTCGTTTGCTCGAGGAGGAGCTGGGCGTGCGTTTGTTCGAGCGCAATCGCCACTCGGTGACGCTGACTGAGGTGGGCAAGGTGTTTCTGCCCGAGGCCCGTGGCACCTTGCATCAGGCCGCCCACGCGGCGGACGTGGCCAAGGCTTGTGGCCGGGGCGAAATCGGCACGCTGCGCTTGGGCTTTGTCTCCTCGGTATTGCCTGAGCTGTTGCCGACGCTGCTGCGCGCGGTGCGTGAGCGTTATCCGCTCATCCAGCTGGAGCTCAAGGATTTGCCGGGGCCGGATCAGGCCAGCGCGCTGAAAAAAGGCCAGCTGGATTTTGGCCTGATGCGCTTGCCTGCGGTGATCCCCGGCATACAGACGCGCAAGCTGTTGCAGGAAGACTTTGTGCTGGCCTTGCCGGCGGGCCATCCGCTGCTGGAGCATGAAGTGCTGGAGCCGGCCATGTTGCTCGGCACCCCGGTGCTGATCCTGGCCAGGCGCTATGCGCCGGGGCATTACGATCAGATGATGCAGGCGCTTAACGCCTTAGGTGTGCAGTTGGAGGTGGCGTCGGAGTTGGGCGAGTTCACCACCATGTTGGCGTTGGTCTCGGCGGGGATGGGCATCGGCCTGCTACCGGCCAATGCAGCCCGTGCGCTGCCGAGTAATGTGCTCGCCAAGGCGCTGCATTTGGGCCAGCACAAGGCCGTGACGGGGCTGGCGTGGGTGGATCTCAACAACCCGCTGAAGAGCACCTTGTATGAGTTGATGGCCGAGTTGTTTTTCGAGGCGTCTTGATGGGATGGCTCATCGCGTTAGGCCTGGGTGTGGGCAGTTGCGGGGGAATTGTGGTGCGGCTGCCAGCGACAGGCTAGCTATTGCGCTGCTCTTGTTCAGCCAGCTTGCAGGGCTCAGGCGCACAAATGTGCCAGCCTCTGGAGTTGTGAGCGCAAACGGTTTAGCTCGCTCGGCAAAGCCTGTATAAGGCCCAACCAACAGCTGTAGTTAAAGGAATTCTGTTGATGCATCGGTTATGGATGCTGCTTTTGTTGGCAGTGCTGGCGGGTTGTTCGACCACGCCGCCGAAGAACGTGAACAATCTCTGCGAGATTTTCCGCGAAAAACCCAAGTGGCATGAGGCGGCGCTGGCGATGCAAAAGCGCTGGGGCGCGCCGATTCAGGTACCGATGGCGATGATGTATCAGGAATCGTCGTTTAAGCACGATGCCTTGCCGCCGCGTTATTACTTCCTCGGTTTTATCCCTTGGGGCCGAGTCAGCACGGCCTATGGCTATGCCCAAGCCAAAGACGAGACCTGGGCGGACTACAAGCGTGAGGCCGGCCGTTGGGGCGCAGATCGCGATGACTTTGCCGATGCCATCGACTTTATGGGTTGGTTTATGGCCAAAACCCGTAAGGTCAACGGCGTATCGCTGTGGGACGCCTACGCCCAGTACCTCAACTACCACGAGGGCTGGGGTGGCTATCGTAATCGCACTTATGAGGCCAAACCTTGGCTTAAACGCACCTCCCAAGTCGTCCAGCAGCGCGCCTCGCAGTACGGCGCGCAGTACCGCAGTTGCCAGAACAACCTGCCGAGCAGCGGCTGGTTCTGGTAGGCCGATTTGGCTTGCTCGATTAGTCAGATTGCTTTGCTGATGTCGCGGGCCATGGTGGATGGATAAAGCGCCAGCTACGCGCCCCGATCAGGTACAGCGTAGGGCGGTCAACGCGCATCTTGGCCGCCGTTTTTGCCTGTTGCTGGGGTTAATGGGGGATGGGTGAAGCGTATCTGGCTGCATCTGCGGTCGGTTATTGCGCTCGGCCTATCTGGGCTGACACCTGCGATGCAAGCGCCTGTGCGGCGATTGCATCCTACGCCACTGGCAGCTAAGGCACTCGGGTGTGCTGACTAGGCTCTGGGCGGCGATCAATGCGTGCGGCGAAGGCCTTGACGATTCGCTGGCCATAGAGGCCGACGGCCAAGCCGAGGATGATCAATATCACCGCCAGTGCTTTGCTCAGCGGCACGCTTTCCGCGAACACCAGCACTGAACCAAGCAGACCAAAAATCGGCACCAGCAGCGACAGGGGCGCCACCGTAGACACGGGATAGGTTTTCAGCAGCGAGTTCCACAGCCAGTAAGCGAACAGGGTGTTGGGATAGACCTGATAGAGGATCGCCAGCACGGTGCTGGCGTCGAGTTGGCTGATCAGCGAGTGGTAGCTGTTGCTACCGTTTACCGCGTAATCCAGGGCGAACAACGGCAGCGGGGCAAAGGCGCTGGCCCAGACCAAAAAGGCCAGCGGCTGCTGGGTGTTGGCGCGTTTGATGATGATATTAGCCATGCTCCAGGCCACAGCTCCGAACAGCACCAAGAGCACGCCGGACAGGCTGACCGAGCCGTCGGTGATGAGGATGATGCACAGCAGCCCACCCAGGGCTAGCAGCATGCCGAGCAATTGATAGCGGTTGAGCTGTTCTTTGAACAACCAGGCGCCTAGCAGCAGGCTGATAAAGGCGCTGACTTGCAGCACTAACGACGCGATACCCGCTGAAAGCCCAGCCTTGATGCCTAGGTTGACCACTCCCCACAGACCAATGCCAAACACCAAGCCGTAGCTGATCAGGTATCGCCACGGCACCTGAGGCCGGCGAATAAACAACAGCGCGGGGAAGGCGCACAGGCTAAAACGGATGCCGGCCAAGAGCAGCGGATCAACGCTGGCCAAGCTCAGTTTGATCAGTGAAAAGTTAAAGCCCCAGATGGCGGTGATCAGCACGGCCAAGGCGATGTGTTGGGGTTTCATTGAGGTTCACCAGATTAACGCGGCACGTTGGCTTGTTGAGCCGGGTTGGTGGCTTGTTCGTAGCCCCAATACAGCAGCGCCGTGGAGCTGATGGCGGCACCTAACAGGCACACGCTGAGCCAGCCGTAATGGGCGTAGATGTAGGTCGAGGCGAGAGCACCCAGGCCGCTGCCCACCGAGTAAAAGACCATATAGGCGCCGACCAAACGACTTTGTGCATCGGGCCGCGCGGCGAAGATCAGACTTTGGTTGGTGACGTGCACCGCTTGTACGGCAAAGTCGAGCAGCACCACACCAAGTATCAAAGCCAGCAACGAGCTGTGGAGCAGGGCGCTGGGCAGCCACGACAGCGTTAGCAGCGCCAGGGCGATGCCGGTGCTGCGGTTAGCCTTACCTTGGTCGGCCAGACGCCCAGCGTTGGCAGCCGCTAGGGCGCCAGCCACACCTGCCAGGCCAAACAGGCCAATCTGGGTGTGCGTGAGCGCTAAAGGCGGTGCGCTCAAAGGCAGCACCATGGCCGTCCACAACACGCTCAGGGCGGCAAAGATCAGCAGGGCATAGATGCCGCGCACGCGTAAGGTGCGCTCAGTGCGGTAAAGCTCAAGCGTCGAACTGAGTAATTGCCAGTAGCTGCCGTTTGTGCGCGGTGTCTGGATGGCGGGCAAGTTGCGGTAAAGCACTACGGCCATGCCCAGCATCAGCGCGGCAGAGACAAAATAAACGCTGCGCCAGCCGGCTAAATCCGCCAGTGCTCCGGATACGAAGCGCGCCAGTAGAATCCCCAATACCACGCCGCTGGTGACCCTGCCCACGATGGCGCCGCGTTGCTCGGTGCTGGCCAAGGACGCCGCGTAGGCCACCAACACCTGCACCACGACTGCCAGCAACCCGACCATCAGCAGTGCCGCCAATAGCAGCGCCCAGTGCTGGGCAAAGCCCACGGCGCAGAGGGCGATGGCGCCGAGCAGCAATTGGCTGAGGATCAGTTTTTTGCGATTGAGCAGGTCGCCCAGCGGCACAATCAACAGCAGCCCAACGGCGTAACCAGCCTGGGTAAAGGTCACCACCTGACCAATGACACTGGGGCTGACGTTAAGGCTGCTGGCCATGGACTCCAGCAGTGGCTGGGCGAAGTACACATTGGCCACCGCTAGGCCACAGGTGATGGCGAACAGCAGCGTTAGCCCGCGGCTCAGCGCTGAGGCGCTAGAGGTGGACGGCGCAGATTTAGAGGCGGTCTTGTGCGGGATCGGGGCCATATTCCTGTCCTTGGAGATTCTAGTTTCAAATTGAAACTAGTTTCTTTTAGCAATTCAATTGCCTCAGTGCAATGGTTTTAAGAAGATGGCCGCTTTATGGTGTGCGCCCATTAGCGAGCGAGGAGGGAGAGTTATGGCCAAACAGACCCAACTGGCCCACTGCGAATGCCCGGTGGCGCGAGCCTTAGAAGCCATTGGTGATCGCTGGGTGTTGCTGATTATTCGCGACGCCTTTGACGACGTGCGGCGTTTTGGCGAGTTTCATAAGCGCCTTGGCTTGGCCAGAAATGTGCTGACCATCAAGCTCAAACAACTGGTGGAGTTAGGTATCTTGGCTGTGCAGCCAGCCTCCGACGGCAGTGCTTACAAGGAGTACGTGCTCACCGACATGGGCCGCGCGGTGTTCCCCATCGTGGTCAGCCTGCGCCAGTGGGGAGAGCGTTATTTGTTTGAACAGGGCGAAAGCTATTCGCAGTTGCTCGATAACGATCAAGCCGAACAAGTGCAAACCATCAGCGTGCGCTCGCGCTCGGGCAAAGCCCTAAACCCAGAGGATTGCCACCGGCGGGTGGTAAGGCATGAGGGGTGATGACATCAATCTAGATGGATTAACTCGTAGCCTGGATTAGGCGCGTAGCGACGTAATCCGGGAGGGCTTGCGGTGTGCCGGACTGTCCCTTGAAACTAACGTTCGCCTCACCCAGCGGTGCAAGCGCCTGTGCGGCGATTGCACCTTACTGAGCTATGGATTAACTCGTAGCCTGGATTAGGCGCGTAGCGACGTAATCCGGGAGGGCTTGCGGTGCGCCTGGCTGTCCCTTGAGATTCACGTTCGCCTCAACCAGCGGTGCAAGCGCCTGTGCGGCGATTGCACCTACTTAGCTGGGTGTCCCACTTACGCGCGTTTATTCAGGCCCTTGGCCAGGCGGTCGCCGCCGTATTGGATCAGGCACACCAATGCCACCAGGGCGACGATCACGGTGAGCATCACTTGGCTGTCAAACCGCTGGTAGCCATAGCGGTAGGCCAAGTCCCCGAGGCCGCCTGCGCCGATGGCGCCGGCCATGGCCGAGGAGTTGATCATGGTCACCAGGGTGATGGTAAAGCCACCAACGATACCGGGCAGCGCCTCGGGCAACAGCACATGCCAAACGATATGCCAGCGCCGGCAGCCCATGGCTTGCGCGGCCTCGATCAAGCCGTGGTCGACCTCACGCAAACTCACCTCGGCAATCCGCGCAAAGAATGGCGTGGCGGCGATGGTCAGGGGGACCACAGCGGCCCACACGCCATAGGTGGTGCCGACGATCAGGCGGGTGAAGGGAATCAGCGCCACCATCAAGATCAGAAACGGAATCGAGCGGAACAGGTTAACGATGCTGCCCAGCAGTTGATTCCACTTAGGCGCAGCGAAGATGCCGCCGCGTTCACTGGTGACCAAAAATACCGCGAGCGGTATGCCCAGCAGCAGGGCGATCAGCGACGACACGCCGACCATCAGCAGGGTGTCGATAAAACCTTGCCAGAGGCGTTCAAGCAGCAGCGACATAACCCAGTACCTCCACTTGATCGGCCAGTTGACGGGCTTTGCTTAGCAGTTGTTCGTGGCTGTGCGGCGAGTCTTTGATCGCCAGCAGCAGATAACCCAAGGGGTGGCCCTGGATGCGCTCGATGCCGGCATCCAGCAAGGCCAGCTTGCCGCCCAAGGCTTGGCTGAGCTCGGTTAGATCCGGCTCGGCGCGCTGCCCGGCAAATTGCAGGCGCAGGGTCAGGCTGTCACTGCTGCTTTGTGCATGCGCGTGCAGACGCGCTTGCAAATCCGCCGGCAGGCTTTGCCGCAGCGGCGCGAGCAGGGTGCGGGTGACTTCATGCAGGGGGTTGCCGAACACCTCCCAGACCTGACCTTGCTCGACCACGTTGCCGCGCTCCAGCACCACCACGCGGTCACAGATGGCGCGGATCACCGCCATCTCATGGGTGATGAGGACGATGGTCAGGCCCAGCTGTTGGTTGATCTTGCTCAGCAGGGCGAGAATCGCTTGGGTGGTTTCCGGGTCGAGGGCGCTGGTGGCTTCGTCGCAGAGCAAAATATCCGGGTCGTGCACCAGTGCGCGGGCAATACCGACCCGCTGTTTTTGCCCGCCGGAGAGTTGCGCCGGGTAGACCTTGTGCTTGTCTTGCAGGCCCACCAGTTCGAGCAACTCACGCACTTTTTGCTGGCGCTGAGCTTTCGCCACGCCGGCGACGCGCAGCGGTAACTCGACGTTTTGCCACACGGTTTTCGCCGACATCAGGTTGAAGTGTTGGAAGATCATGCCGATGCGCCGGCGCTGTGCAACCAAGGCGTCTTCATCGAGCAGGCCGATGTCCTGACCTGCGATCAGTACCTGGCCGCTGGTGGGTTGTTCCAAGCGGTTGATGCTGCGAAGCAGCGACGATTTACCGGCACCACTGCGGCCGATAATGCCGAAGACTTCGCCTTTAGGGATGCTTAGGTTGATCTCGCGCAGGGCTTCCACGCCGCTGTCGTAGCGCTTGCCCAACCCCACCAGTTGCACATGGGCTTGGGCTTGTACGGCGTGGGGCAAGTGGGCCTCGAAGCCAGTCATGTTATTGCTCCCAGCCGGCTTGGTAGAGCGTGCCGAGGTATTGATCCAACGCGGCGCGCACCACCGGAGAGTGCTGGTAGATATCGACGAATTGCTTGATCCGTGGGTCGTCTTTTTTCTGTGGCTGAATCACAAACTGGATGATGTATTCGGGGTGATCGAGGCCGTCAAATAGCAGCGCCGAGGTGGGGTCGAACAGTTTGGATTGGCGGATATAGGCCGGATAGCCCTGCACCAGATCCACATCATCGTAGGCCGGCACCAGTTGCACGGCTTCGAGCTGAATGATGTTGATGTGCTTAGGATTAGTGAGGATGTCTTCTTCAGTGGCTTTGTAACCCACTCCCGGCTTGAGGGTGATCAGCCCGGCCTTGGCCAGCAATTGCAGGCCACGGCCGCTGTTGATCGGGTCGTTGGCGATGGCCACGCGGGCACCTTCGGGCAGCTCAGCGAAGCTTTTGTACTTCTTCGAATACAGCCCGACGTTGTTGATCACCCCCGGTGCGTAGGGCACCAGATCAAAGCCGGCTTCGGCTTTGGCGTTTTCCAAAAAGGGGATGTGCTGGAAGTAGTTCACGTCGATATCGCCGTTGGCCAGGCTGACGTTGGGTGCGATCCAGTCGCTGAACTCGATCAGCTCGACTTCCAAGCCCTGTTTCTTCGCCTCGGCCACGGCGGTTTCCAAGGGCTGGGAAAAGGCGGCGGTGGAGCCGAGTTTAAGCGGCTCGGCGGCCTGCACTAAGGCGACAGGCAGCAGGCTAAGCAGGGCGGTGAGAGCAAACTGGCGAAGGGGGTGGCGCATAGCGGCTTCCTTGTTGGCTTAGAGCAAATTAAGAACGGCAGGGTTAAGTTTGCTGCTGCTGTTGTCGCCCAGGCGC
The DNA here is from genome assembly GCF_025465995.1 of Pseudomonas sp. 5P_3.1_Bac2. Taxonomy (GTDB): domain Bacteria; phylum Pseudomonadota; class Gammaproteobacteria; order Pseudomonadales; family Pseudomonadaceae; genus Aquipseudomonas. The sequence goes on from NZ_JANLNY010000006.1 coordinate 374,419, forward strand.
TGCGGATCACGCCACTGCGCGGCGCTGTGCTGGGCCGGCAGGCGCGGGCCTTGGTGGAATAGTTTGTGGCGCAGGCTGCCTTCGCTGTAGGCGGTTTTGTAAGCGCCACGGCTTTGCAGCTCGGGGATCACCAGCTCGATAAAGTCGGCATAGCTTTGCGGGGTGACGATGCGGGTCAGGTTAAAGCCGTCCAGGCCGGTCTCGCTGATCCAGCTTTGCAGTTGATCGGCCACCTGCGTCGGTGAACCGACCAGCACGGTGTAACGACCGCCCAAGGCGTGTTGTTCGAGCAGGCGGCGCTTGGTCCAGCCGCTGTCTTTGCCGGTAAAGGCTTTAACCACGGACTCGATGGCGTTGGTTTTTTGATAGTGGATCGGCTCATCCAGGCTGTAGTCGGCGAAGTCGATCCCGGTGGAGCTGGAGAAGTGCGCCAGGCCCGCCTCGGGGCTGGCGTAGCGCAGGTACTCGGCGTGCTTGGCGCGGGCTTCGGCCTCAGTGGGCGCGACGATCACGCTGATGCCCATAAACACTTTGATCGAATCCGCCGGGCGCCCGGCGGCCACCGCGCTGGCGCGCACCTTGTTGACCTGCTCGCGCACTGCCAAGTGGCTATTGCCGCCGATAAACACGCATTCGGCATGCTCTCCGGCAAAGGCCAGACCCCGTGTGGAAGAGCCGGCCTGGAACAGCACCGGGGTGCGCTGCGGCGAGGGCTGGCTTAAGTGATAACCCTCCACCTGATAGAACTCGCCGTGGTGCTGCACCTTATGCACCTTGCCCGGTTGGGCGTAGAGGCGCTGGCTGCGGTCGGCGACCACGGCATCGTCTTGCCAGCTGCCTTCGAGCAGCTTGTACAGCACCTCTAAATATTCATCGGCCTGGTCATAGCGGCGGTCGTGTTCGATCTGCTGGCTGAGGCCCATGGCTTTGGCGGCGCTGTCCAAATAGCCGGTGACGATATTCCAGCCGATGCGGCCATTGCTCAGGTGGTCCAGGGTCGACAGGCGCCGGGCGAATAAATAGGGCGGCTCGTAGGTGAGGTTGGCGGTGACACCAAAACCTAAGTGTTGGGTTACACCGGCCATGGCCGAGACCAGCAGCAGCGGGTCGTTGACCGGTAACTGAATGGCCTCGCGCAGGGGCAGATCGATGGACTGTTGATACACGTCATACACGCCGAGGATATCGGCGATAAACAGGCCATCGAACAGGCCGCGCTCCAGCAGCTTAGCCAGATCCGTCCAGTAACTCAGGCTGTTGAAGTCAGTGGAAGTGTCGTCCGGATGGGTCCACAAACCATGATGGATATGGCCGACGCAGTTCATATTGAAGGCGTTGAGCAGGATCTCTTTACTGGCCATCAGATGGTCCCCCGCCGTGGTGGCAGGCTGTCGTTGAGGTAGTAGTTGCCGACGGCGTGGTACTTCCAGCGCACAGGATCGTGCAGGGTGTGGGTGCGCGCGTTGCGCCAATGTCGATCGAGGTTGTACTGGGCCAAGGTGCCACGGCTGCCGGCCAGCTCCAGCAGTTTGCTGGCGCTATTGAGCGAGGCTTCGGTGCTGATGGCGCGGGCCTCGGCCACCGCCACGGAGGCGGCGGCGACCGTCGCGGCGGTAGGTTTGGCTTGGGCGGCATCGACGTATTCGCCGGCGCGCTCAAGCAAGGCTTCGGCGGCGTGTAATTGGATCACCAGCTCGCCGACGATCTTGATCGACAGCGGATCATCGCTGGCCTTGTCCACCCCGGAATCGATCCACGGCCGCGAGCTGCTGCGGACAAAACTGAGCGCGTCTTCGTAGGCCGCGCGGGCGATGCCGGTATCGATGGCGGCGTGCAGCAGTTGGGCGAACGGGCCGAGGCTGGTGGGGCGCTCAAAGGCGCTTTGAAACGGCACCACATCATCGGCTGCCACCGGCACCTGATCGAGCACCACCGAGCCGCTGCCGGTGGTGCGCTGGCCAAAGCCGGACCAGTCGTCAATCACCTGCAAGCCTTGCGCCCGGTGCGGGACGAAGGCCAGAAAACCTACGCCTTGTTCATCCACCGCTAAGGTCGGGATGCGCTGGGCGTAGAGCGCGCCGGTGGCATAGAACTTACGGCCATTGATGCGGAAGTTGTCGCCATCGGCGATCAGCCGGGTGTTGCGATCCAGCGCGGTTTTGGTGCCCAGTTCGGCGAGGGCATTGCCGAAGCGCTGGCCGCTCAAGACCTCGGCATACAGGCGTTTTTGCTGCTCAGGACTGCCGTTAATGCGCAGCACTTCGAGGGCATAAAAATGGTTCTGCGGAATCTGTCCCAAGGAGCTGTCGGCCTGGGCGATGCGGGCGATCACCTGGGCCAGGGTCACGCTGCTCACCCCCGCGCCGCCGAATATTTTCGGCACGGTGATAGCCCACAGGCCGCTGTGGCTGAACAGTTCCAGTTCAGCGTGGGGCAGCAGGCGTTCGCGGTCGCGTTCGGCGGCGCCGCTGCTAAAGCGTTCAGCCAGTTGGTTAGCCACTTCGAGGGCGTGGCTGTCACTGCGGATAAATTTGGCGTTCATTGGTTAAATCCACGAATGGCGGGCAGGGCGGCTGCCGTTTAAGTGATAGGCGCCAACTGCGTGGTACTTCCAGCGCACCGGGTCGTGCAGGGTGTGGGTGCGCGCATTGCGCCAATGGCGGTCGAGGCCAAATTCAGCCAAGGTGGCGCGGCTGCCGGCCAGCTCCAGCAGTTTTTCGCTGGCCTTGAGGCTGATCTCGGTGCTCAGCACCTTGGCTTCGGCCACCGCAATTGAGGCGCGGGCGGCGCTGTCGGCAGTGATCGGCTCGCGGTTGACTTCATCCAGCACGCGACCGGCGCGGCGCAGCAGGGCTTCGGCAGCGTGCAGCTCGATCTCCAAACGGCCGATATCGGCAATCACATAGGGATCATCACTGGCGCGCTCGACTTGGGCGTCGATCCACGGCCGCGATTTTTCCCGGACAAAACTGATGGTGTCGTTTAGGGCGCCGGCAGCAATACCGGCATCGATGGCGGTTTGGATCAACTGAGAAAAGGCGCCTTGCAAGGTCGGCTGCTGGCTGATCGTTGCCAGCGGGATGATGTTATTGGCGTCCACCTCCACCTGATTCAGCAGCACGGTGCCGCTGGCGGTGGTGCGTTGGCCAAAACCGGACCAGTCATTGACGATGCGCAGGCCCGGGCGACCGCGTTGGATCAGCGCTAATTGCGCCTGCCCCTGGCTATCCAGCGCTTTGGCGGCGACCCAATGGGCAAAGATCGCGCCGGTGGAATAGAACTTCTCGCCGCTTAAAAAGTAGCGGCCATCGCGCTGCTCCAGCTGCGCTTGGATGTCCAGCGTGTGTTTGCTGCTGCGCTCAGGCCCGGCATTGCCGATGCGCCAACCTTGCAACAGGCTGCTGAAGATGCGCTGCTTTTGCTCGGCGTTGGCGGCGGCGTTGAGCAAGCCGATCAAGCCGAAATGGTTTTGCGGAATTTGTCCCAGCGCCGGATCGACAGCGGAGATGAGGCGGAACACTTCGGCGATGGTCACAAACGACAGTTGCGGGCCGCCGTACTCATGAGGAATGGCAATGCTGCCAAGGCCGGAACGGGTGAACTGCTCCACTAACTCCCACGGCAGCTTGCGTTCACGGTCACGCACTATGGCTTGCGCTTTGGCGGCTTCGGCCAGTTTTTTGGCGGCGTTTAGGGCTTGTTCATCGCTCTTGATCAGTGTTGGGGTGAACAGGGGTGGGGCACTGTCCTGATCGCCGCTGTTGAGCGGGTTAACCGGCAGGGCAGTGGTGGTTTGAGCTGTGGCGGCGGTGGCCTTGGCAGGGGTGAAACTGGCCATATCGACATCCTTGGTAAATGGCTAAGCGTGGTCCTACTTCGGCAGGTGAAGCAGTTCCACGCGTCAGGGTCGATATACCTTAGTCCATGGTTGCGGTTGATCTAAAAGAGCTTTTTGGCATAACCATAGATGCGCTCACCTGAACGCAAATCAGCTTTGCAGGCACGCCAAAAAGCGCGCTAAACCGAGGCTTTGGCGCGCTTTTTCAGGCTGTTTAAATGGTCAGGTTTTACCTTGGCGTGTCGCCCAAAATGGTGGCGCGATGCATCACGCGGCGATTGGGTCGGTAGTCATCGACGGCGTAGTGCTGGGTGATGCGGTTGTCCCAAAAAGCGATGTCATTGGCTTGCCAGCGCCAACGTACGGTGAACTCCGGGCGGGTGCTGTGGGCGAAGAGAAAGTTAAGCAAAGCGGTGCTTTCGTGCTCCTCCAACTCATTAATGCGAGTGGTGAAGCCCTCATTCACAAACAGGCCCTTGCGGCCAGTTACTGGGTGAGTGCGGACCACCGGATGGGACAGCGGTGGATGCTTGCGCTGCACTTCGTGATAACGCTCCAGGGCGTCGGGCGTGTTACCGAAGCGTACCAGCGGGAACGAGCGGGTGAAGTCGTGGGTGGCGCTGAGGCCGTCGAGCAACTGCTGCAGGGGCTTGGACAGCGCCTCAAAGGCCGCGCTGCTGCTGGCCCACAGGGTGTCGCCGCCAAACTCTGGCAGCAACTTGGCGGCCAGTACCGCGCCCATGGCTGGCTGCTCAAGGAAGGTAACGTCGGTGTGCCAGATCGCGTTGTCGCGCACGTCGGTTTCCGCGGTATCCAGCACCAATACTTCCGGCTGCTCGGGAATGTTGGGGTAAAGCGGGTGGATATGCAGATCACCAAACTGGCGGGCGAAGCTGGCCTGCTGCGGCGGGGTGATCGGCTGATTACGGAAGAACAGCACCTGATGTTTGAGCAGCGCTTGGGCAATCAGCTGTTGCTGCTCTGAGGTAAGCGGCTGGCTGATGTCAATGCCGTCAATTTGCGCACCTAAGGCGGTGCTTAGCTGGGTAATTTGAATGCTCATCTAAATCCTTCCAACTCAGTGCGCTTGGCCGTGCCAAGGGGCTAATTTACGTTGCAGGGCGCGCAGGCCCAGCTCTAAGAAGAAAGCGATCAGGGCGATAACCAAAATCCCCAGAATCACCACATCGGTGACCAAAAACTGCGCGGCGGACTGCACCATAAAGCCCAGGCCACTGGTGGCGGCGATCAGTTCGGCGGCGACCAAGGTCGACCAGCCCACGCCTAAGCCAATGCGGATACCGGTGAGGATGTCGGGCAGGGCGCTGGGCAGGATCACATGGCGGATCAGCTGCCATTGGCTGGCGCCCAAGGCTTGCGCGGCGCGGATTTTCGTCGGGTCAACGGTACGCACGCCGGTGGCGGTGGCGATGGCAATCGGAGCGAAGATGGCGAGGAAAATCAGCAGGACTTTCGACAGTTCGCCGATGCCGCACCAGATCACAATCAATGGCAAATAGGCCAGCGGCGGAATCGGCCGGTAGAACTCGATCAGCGGATCAAAAATGCCCCGGGCAATGCGGTTGTAGCCAATGGCGATACCCAGCGGAATGGCAGTCAGCACCGCTGCCACCAAGCCCAAACCAATGCGCTGCAAGCTGGCGGCCAAATGCTGCCACAGGCTGGCGTCCATATAGCCCTGGGTCAGCACGATCCAGCCGCGTGCGGCTACGGCTTGGGGGCTGGGCAGGAACAGCGGCTCGATGACTCCGAAGTAAGTCACCGCCCACCAGCTCCACAGCAAGAAGCCAACGGTCAGGCAACTGATGGCCAAGGTGCTGAGTTGGCGTGGCGCGCGCTGAGCGGTTTGCTCTTTGGCGTCGTTGGAGTAGATGTATTCAAAGCTGCTCATGAGCGACTCCCTTGGCGTTCGGCAAAAACTTGCGCCAGTACATGCTCGCGGGTGGCAATAAACTCAGGGTCGGATTTGATCGCGCGGGCGCTTTCCCCGGCGCTATAGCGCTGGCCAAAATTGAGCTTGAGGCGTTCGCTGACGCGGCCAGGGTTGGGCGCAAGGAGGATCAGGTCGGTGGCGAGGAACACCGCTTCTTCGATGTCGTGGGTGATCAGAAACACCGGCTTGGCGGTGCGTTGCCACACTTGCAGGAGCAGCTCTTGCATCTGTTCGCGGGTGAAGGCGTCCAGAGCGCCGAATGGTTCATCCATCAGCAAGACGCGCGGTTCGGCCGCTAATGCGCGGGCAATCCCGACACGCTGGCGCTGACCGCCGGATAGCTCCCAAATACGCCGTTGTTCAAAGCCGGCCAAGTCGACCAGACCGAGCAGCTCGCGTGCTTTGGCTTCACGCTGGGCACGGCTGACCCCGGCCAGCTGCAAACCAAAGGCGACGTTCTCCAATACGTTTTGCCAGGGCAGCAGGGCGTCGTCTTGGAACACCACGCCACGGTCGGCGCCGGGGCCGCGGACAATTTCTTGGTCGAGGGTGATACGGCCAGCGCTAGGGTTGACGAAGCCGGCAATTAAATTGAGCAGGGTGGTTTTACCGCTACCCGACGGGCCGAGGGCGACCAGCAATTGCTGCGGGCCCAGGCTCAGGGAAATATCCGTCAGTACCGGCTCGGCCGCGCCGGGGTACTGTGCGCTGATACGCTCCAGTTCTAGTAAGGCCATGTTACTGCTCTCATCAGTGACGTACCGCTTAGGTCTGCGGCACAAAGACGGTGACTGCGGCCAAGCAGCGAGCTCAGGCTCCAGCTGTTCGGCGAAAAGGGGCCAGCCTTGGCGAATACCCGGTGCAGGTCAGTGGCGGTGTTCCGCTACCGACCCGCAACACCCGTCACGAAGACGGGTATTGGCACTGGGGATGACCAGCTTCCTGCCAGTCATTGCAACAACCTGGATTACTCGGCAGGGATGTATTGGTTGGTCACGTAGCCGCTGTAGTCAGGCAGCACGGCGTCAACCTTGCCTTGCTCCTTGAGGAACGCGGCGGTGTCGGTGATGGCTTTAACAGTGGGCGCACCCAGCGCTTCACGTTGCTCGGCGGCGACTGGGAATACGTTGCCTTGCAGCAGGCCGGGGACGTCTTCAGCTTTAGCGCCGGAGAGCTTGACCACTTTGTCGATGTTGCTGCTGTCGGCCAGCCAGGCTTGTGGGGCTTGGCGATATTTGGCGTAGGCGTCGAGGGTCACTTTGGCGAAGGCGCGCACGGCGTCCGGGTGCTTCTCGGCGAAGTCTTTACGCACCACCCAACCATCGAAGGTCGGCGCGCCCAGCTTGCCCAACTCACCGGAGGTGATCAGCACTTTGCCGGACTCTTTGGCCACGCCCAGCGCTGGGTCCCATACGTAGGTGCCGTCGATATCACCGCGTTTCCATGCGGCGATAATGGCCGGTGGCGCCAGGTTGATGATCTGCACACTGCTCGGCTCGACTTTCCAGTGCTTCAGCGCGGCGAGCAGGCTGTAATGGCCGGTGGAGACAAACGGCACGGCAATCTTTTTGCCTTTGAGGTCTTGTGGCCCGTTAATTTTGCTGGTGTTGCTCACCACCAGAGCTTCAGACGCTCCGAGCTGGGCGGCAATCAGGAAGGTCTGGATCGGCAGTTGGCGAGTCGAAGCCGCAGTGATGGGGCTGGAGCCGATATAGCCGATCTGTACGTCGCCGGAAGCGACAGCGGTGATCACTTCAGCGCCGCCATCAAATTTGCGCCAGTCGATTTTCGCCTTGCTGGCTTTTTCGTATTCGCCGTCGGCTTGAGCGACCTTGGACGGGTCCACTACGGTTTGGTAAGCAACGGTAAAGTCCGCAGCCTGAGCGCTCAGGGCAAAACCGGTAACAGCGATGGCTGCCAGCAGACGGCGGGGACGGAAGAGGTGACGCATAGCAGACTCCTGAACGGCCGGCCGACTCTTGAGTGGCCAGATCAATATTATTAAGTGGCTGTTTTGGGCTGGTTTTTTAGCCCGTGGAAAGAAGCTTATCGGTATAAAAAAACTGTAATAAATACTTTTTAGTACTAAGCATATGAGCGTTATTGTCAGACGTTTGTCCGGCATTACGCCTGTTTACAAGGCCTCTGGCGCATTTCGCTTGTTCATCCTTGGCCTAGAGCCTGTGGCGTTTAAAGCTGAATTGGCGTGAAACCTGCTTCAGGCAAATGTTCGCCGGTTTTTTGTCACCGGCATGGGAGATTGAGCATGCGTTTTGCGTTAGTGATTGGCCTGTCCCTGCTTATGGGCGGCTGTATGAAACCCAGCGATATGGCCGATGGCGCTATCTATCAGCTGCGTGATGTCGGCATCCTCGACCACAGCCACGCCCAGCGCGCCAACAACTGGCGGCTGCAGCCAGACTCGTTTATCTATATCGCCCAAGGCCACTTCGTGCCGCCGGGGGGCAACTATCCACGGCCTAACGTGGTGGCTGAAGAAACCTATAACGGTTTTGTCGAGTATTTCCCCATGGTCCGCCGCGCCCACGCCCCACAGGGCCTGGAACAGGCCATGACGGACGCCCGCAAGCTAGGCGCGCACTATGTGCTGTACACCCGCTTTGCCTCGGCGGATGACCGTATCGGTACTTTTGAAGAGTGGGAAGAGCAGGAGGCATTGGACCGCCTGGGCACCGACAGGTCGGTGGTGCAGATGATGCTGATTGAGACCAATACCCGCTATTTGGTCGATACCGCACGTATTCGTAACCGCGGCGGCTTGCTCTCGTTCTATGATGGGCAACCCCAGGATCTGCTGGGCCCAGCCCTGCGCGATTATGCGCAAAGCCTGCTGGGCTTGAGCGAATAGGACGCCATGGCATGACTGACAGTGCAAAGGCCGGCAACCTGCTGGCGCAAATCCCCAAGGCCGACGGCAAAGGCTTGCCGCCGGTGCATTTGTGGAACCCCGACTTTTGCGGCGATATCGACATGCGTATCGCCCGCGACGGCACCTGGTACTACCTGGGCACGCCGATTGGGCGCAAGCCCATGGTCAAGCTGTTCTCCAGCATCATCCGCCGCGACGGCGATGATTACTTCCTGATCACCCCGGTGGAGAAAGTCGGCATCAAGGTCGATGACGCGCCCTTTGTCGCTGTCACCTTGGCGGTTGAGGGGCAGGGCGCTGAGCAGGTGCTGCGCTTCACCACCAATGTGGAGGATGAGGTGGTCGCCGGCAGCGAGCATCCGCTGCGCTTTGCCTTAGCTGAGGGTACCGATGAGCCTGCGCCTTATGTGCATGTGCGCAGCAATTTGGAAGCGCTGATCCACCGCAATGTGTTTTACCAGTTGGTTGATCTGGCTGTGTCGCGTGAAATCGACGGGCAGAGCTGGTTGGGCGTGTACAGCCGTGGTGAGTTCTTCCCCATTGGTCCTGAGCCGGTTTAAGCCCGCTCAGCAGCCATAAAAAAGGCTCCCGAGGGAGCCTTTTTTATGGCAGGCAGGTGCCTGCTTACATATTGGGGTAGTTAGGCCCGCCGGTGCCTTCAGGGGCCACCCAGGTGATGTTCTGGGCCGGGTCCTTGATGTCACAGGTTTTGCAGTGCACGCAGTTCTGCGAGTTGATCTGGAAGCGCTTCTCGCCGTTTTCCTGGGTGACGATTTCATACACCCCGGCTGGGCAGTAACGCTGCGCAGGCTCATCGTACAGTGGCAGGTTTTTCGCCAGCGGGATGCTCGCGTCAGCCAGTTTCAGGTGGCACGGCTGATCTTCTTCGTGGTTGGTGTTGGAAAGGAACACCGAACTCAGTTTGTCGAAGCTCAGTTTGCCATCAGGTTTCGGGTAGTTGATCTGCGGCGCTTGCGCGGCTGGCTTGAGGCAAGCGTAGTCCGGCTTGGTATCATGCAGGGTGAACGGCAGTTTGCCGCCGAAGATGTTCTGATCCAGCCAGTTGAAGCCGCCACCGATCAGGGGGCCGAATTTATGAAGGGCCGGGCCGAAGTTACGGCTGGCGAACAGCTCTTCATACAGCCAGCTGGCTTTAAAACCATCGACATAGCCTGTCAGCACATCGCGGCCTTCTTTGCCTGCGAACAGCGCATCAGCCACGGCTTCAGCGGCGAGCATGCCGGACTTCATGGCGGTGTGGCTGCCTTTGATCTTGGCGAAGTTCAGGGTGCCGAGGTCGCAACCGATCAGGGCGCCGCCTGGGAAGACCATCTTCGGCAGCGAGTTGAGACCGCCTTTGCAGATAGCGCGGGCGCCATAGGCCACACGTTTGCCGCCTTCCAGATACTGCGCGACCACCGGGTGGTGTTTGTAGCGCTGGAATTCATCGAATGGCGACAGGTGCGGGTTGGAGTACGACAGGTCAACGATCAGGCCGACTACCACTTGGTTGTTTTCCAGGTGATAAAGGAAGGAGCCGCCGGTGTTTTCTTTACCGATGACATCCAATGGCCAGCCAGCAGTGTGCACCACCAGGCCTTGCTCGTGTTTAGCCGGATCGATATCCCAGATTTCTTTGATGCCGATACCGTAGTGTTGGGCGTCGGCTTCGCTGTCCAAGTTGAATTTCTTGATCAGTTGCTTGCCGATATGGCCACGGCAGCCTTCGGCGAACAGGGTATACTTGGCACGCAGTTCCATGCCTGGGGTGTACAGGCCGTCTTTCGGATTACCCTCATGGTCGACACCCAGGTCGCCGGTGAGAATGCCGTAGACTGCACCGTTTTCGTCGATCAGCGCTTCTTGTGCGGCAAAGCCTGGGTAGATTTCTACGCCGAGGTTCTCCGCTTGCTGAGCCAGCCAACGGCACAGGTTGCCGAGGGAGATGATGTAGTTGCCATGGTTGTGCATGGTCTTGGGTACGAAGAAGTCCGGCACCTTAGTGGCCGCATCGGCGTTCTTCAGGACATAAATGTCGTCACGTTTAACCGGAGTATTGAGCGGGGCGCCGAGTTCTTTCCAGTCGGGGAAGAGTTCACCCAGTGCACGCGGTTCAAAAACAGCACCGGAAAGGATGTGCGCACCTACTTCAGAGCCTTTTTCGACCACGCAGACGCTGATATCTTTACCCGCTTCGGCGGCTTTTTGTTTCAGTCGGCATGCGGCGGACAAACCGGACGGGCCGGCGCCGACGATGACGACGTCGAATTCCATAAATTCGCGTTCCACAGGCAATCTCCTACTCGAGGCTCTCTATATTTTTTAGTGGCTAGTCAGGCTCGGTACCTAGAACGAGCCGACGCATTATATCTAGACACTTCCATGGGTCCAATACAAACGTTTGTTTGAATTTTCTGTAGGGCATGTAGAATGGTACTACATCGCCGAAATTTGGCCGGTTCACTGTATTGACCCGCCTAGGTCGTGCGGTCAATATACGGGCGGTTTTGTGTCTGCCATCTATTGGTTGACTCCCGGTTCCGGCCGGCATGCTGCCCCCGCCATGTTCGCTTCTGGCGACATCCATATTCACCGGAGAGTAACGAGGAATCCATGAAGGTTCTTGTAGCTGTCAAACGAGTGGTCGACTACAACGTCAAAGTTCGTGTTAAAGCGGACAACAGCGGCGTTGATCTTGCCAACGTCAAGATGTCGATGAACCCTTTCTGCGAAATCGCTGTTGAAGAAGCTGTACGCCTGAAAGAGAAGGGCGTGGCGAGCGAAATCGTCGTTGTCACCATTGGCCCGGCCACTGCTCAAGAGCAGCTGCGTACCGCATTGGCCTTAGGTGCTGACCGTGCTGTTCTGGTTGAGTCGGCTGAAGAGCTGAACTCGCTGGCTGTGGCCAAGCTGCTCAAAGCCGTGGTTGATAAAGAACAACCGCAACTGGTTATCCTGGGCAAACAAGCCATCGACAGCGATAACAACCAGACCGGGCAAATGCTCGGTGCTCTGACCGGTTACGCGCAAGGCACTTTCGCCTCCAAAGTTGAACTGGCTGGCGACAAAGTCAACGTCACCCGTGAAATCGACGGCGGCCTGCAAACTGTTGCGCTGAACCTGCCGGCGATCGTGACCACTGACCTGCGTCTGAACGAGCCACGTTACGCGTCGCTGCCGAACATCATGAAGGCCAAGAAAAAGCCGCTGGAAACTGTCACCCCGGCTGACCTGGGTGTTTCCACCGCTTCCACCGTTAAAACCCTGAAAGTCGAAGCGCCTGCTGCGCGCAGCGCCGGCATCAAGGTCAAAACCGTGGCTGAACTGGTCGAGAAACTGAAGAACGAAGCGAAGGTAATCTAAATGGCTATCTTAGTTGTTGCAGAACATACTAACGCTGCGCTGGCTCCGGTGACTCTGAACACTGTGGCCGCTGCACAGAAAATCGGTGGCGATATCCACGTTCTGGTGGCCGGTGCCGGTTGCGCCGCTGCCGCTGAAGCGGCGGCGAAAATCGCTGGCGTGAGCAAAGTGCTGGTAGCCGACAACGCTGCCTTCGCCAACCAACTGCCAGAGAACGTCGCACCGCTGGTCGCTGAACTGGGCAAGGGCTACAGCCACATTCTGGCTGGCGCCACCAGCAACGGCAAAAACATCCTGCCACGCGTTGCTGCGCAGCTGGACGTTGACCAGATCTCGGAAATCATCGCGGTTGAAAGCGCTGATACCTTCAAGCGTCCGATCTACGCCGGTAACGCCATCGCCACCGTACAGTCCAGTGCTGCGATCAAAGTGATCACCGTGCGTGGTACGGGTTTCGACCCAGTGGCGGCCGAAGGCGGTAGCGCTGCAGTTGAAGCGGTTACAGCTGGCGGCGACGCGGGCAAATCGGCTTTCGTTGGCGAAGAGCTGGCTAAGTCCGACCGTCCTGAGCTGACTGCTGCGAAGATCGTCGTTTCCGGCGGTCGTGGCATGCAGAACGGCGACAACTTTAAGATCCTCTACGCCGTGGCTGACAAGCTTGGCGCAGCGGTGGGCGCGTCCCGCGCTGCGGTTGACGCAGGCTTCGTACCGAACGACATGCAGGTCGGTCAGACCGGCAAGATCGTTGCGCCGCAGCTGTACATCGCGGTGGGTATCTCCGGTGCGATCCAGCACCTGGCAGGTATGAAAGACTCCAAAGTGATCGTTGCGATCAACAAGGACGAAGAAGCCCCGATCTTCCAAGTGGCCGACTACGGCCTGGTGGCGGATCTGTTTGAAGCTGTACCTGAGCTGGAAAAACTGGTTTAAATCCAGTCTTTCAGCGCACCAAAAACCCGCTCATTGAGCGGGTTTTTTGCATCTGAGCGCAGGCGTTTAATGGTCTGCGTAGCGCTGGGCAAAGTTGTCGATGGCTACGGCAGGGCTTAGACGCTCAGTGCCTTCAGGCCAATGTGCGACTCGTTTAGCATAAGCAGGCTTGATCACCCCCTAGCATGGTTCTGGCTTGAGCTACTATGCTCAGAACCCCTTCGTTTATCACGCATGTACAGAGACGTCGCCAATGCTCAAGCGTGTCCCCCGCAAAACATTTGTGCTGCTGTTTGCTCTGCTAGTGTTGCCATTTACCGCTGTGGCTGCGGGTAAATGTGAGCGCCTGGTGGCCACTGGTAATCCGGAGTATCCCCCGTATCTGTGGCGCGATCCGCAGAACCCGCAGCAACTGATCGGGGCCAATGCCGACTTGCTGCAGTACTTGGCCAAGCAACTGGGGATCAGTGTTGAGGTGCTGTATACCGGGCCGTGGTCGCGGGCTCAGGATGAAGTGCGCACCGGCCGGGTGGATATGATCGTTGGCGCGTTTTTGACTCTGCCGCGCCTGGAAGTGATGGACTACGTGCATCCGGCCTTCTACGTCACACCTAATGTGGTGTGGGTGCATCGCGGCGCCGAGTTTCCCTATGCCGGCTGGGAAGATTTGCGCGGCCGCACCGGCGATACCCTGGTCAATAACAGTTTCGGTCAGGCCTTTGACAGCTTCGCCCAGACTAATTTGACCTTAGAAGGTGTCTCCAGCCTGAGTCAGGCCTTCAAAAAACTGGTGTTGGGCCGGACGGATTATGTGCTGTACGAGCGTTATCCCGGCCAGGCGCTGGCCGACAGCCAAGGCATGAGTGATGAGCTGCTGGTGTTGGACCCGCCGGTTTCCAGCGAAGGACTGTATCTGACGCTGTCGCATAACTCGGCTTGCAACGACCCCTGGTTGCGCGGCAAGCTTGCCCAGCAACTGACTGAAGCAGTGGCCCAAGGTGTGCCGGATAGCTTGTTGCAGCGCAATCTGCAGCTGTGGAAAGAACAACAGCTTCATCCAGTTGGTGAAGTTAAACAGTAGGAAGTCTCTGTGATTTTTCGACCTCTCTGGGTGCTGATGTTGCCGCTAACGCTGGCGGCCTGTGCCTCTGATCCCGCTCCCGTAGAGCAAATGCGCCTGACCGAACAAACCCTTAGCCAAGCGCAAACCTCAGGCGTGAGCCTTGAGCACTCGCCCACTTTGCAGCAGGCGCAGCACAAATTCAGCGCGGCGCAAGCGGCGATGGCCGAGCAGGATTACAAGCAAGCGCGGATCTACGCCGAGCAGGCTGAGCTGGATGCGCGCTTGGCGGAGAGCCAGCAGTTGACGGAGAAAAGCACCCAGCAGTTGGTGGAACTGACCACCAGCATCAATCGTCTGCGCAAGCAACTAGGGGGCCTGCAATGAGCCCTAAGACCTTGCGTTTGAGCGCGCTGGGCGCGGCGTTACTGTTGGCTGGCTGCGCCACTTCGCCTTCCAGCGAACAAGCGCTGGAGGCTGCCCGTAGCTCGTTTGAGCAAGTGCGTGAAGATGCCGATGTGCTGCGCAGCGCGCCGAAAGATCTGATCCGCGCTGGTGAGTCATTGGCCCGTGCTGATCGCCTGTCGAATTATTGGGGCAGTAGCGATGACGTCGTTCACTACGCCTACCTGAGTCAGCAATACAGCGCCATTGCCAAGCAAAAGAGCGCGCAACTGCTCAATCAAGAGCGCACCGCCAAGCTGGAATTGGACAAGCAGCGCCTGCAGTTGGCCCTGCGCGAAGCCAAATTGCTGAGTGCCCAAGACCAAAGCAGTTGGCTGGAAGAGCAGATGGTCAGCCTGACCCGTGATCAAGATGGTCGCGGCATGGTGATGACCTTGGGCGATGTGGTGTTTGACCCTGATCAAAGCGAACTCAAGCCCTCGGCCAACCGCACGGTGCTGAAAGTGGTGCAGTTCCTCCAGCTCAATCCGCGCCGTACGGTGCGCATCGAGGGCTATACCGATAATCGCGGCAAGCCTGAGGAGAATATTCAACTGTCCCGGGACCGTGCTCAGGCGGTGGCTGATGTGCTGGTTGATTTAGGTGTCGAGCCACGGCGCCTGCAGGTGCAAGGCTATGGCGACAGTTTCCCGGTGGCGGAGAATGCCTCGCAGATGGGGCGCTCGCAAAATCGCCGGGTCGAGATCGTGTTCTCCGACGAGCAGGGCCAGCTCGGCAGCCCACGTTAGTTGGTGCTCGAAGCAAAGCCCCGTTCTGCGGGGCTTTGTCGTTTATGCGGGGCTGTATGGTTGAGAATATTTGTAACTGTTCCGGTGCAATATAGGTTTGTTGGTTTACTGTATCGGTTCAGTTCGGCAGGATTAGCAAAATGACCAGTCTGTTACTCTATCAGCGCATCGCCCAGCAACTGGCTGAGGATATCCGCACGGGTGTGTACCGGCCAGGGGAGCGCGTGCCCTCGGTGCGCAAGATGAGTGCGCAGCTCAGCGTCAGCCACGCCACGGTGCTGCAAGCCTACGCCAACTTAGAGGATCAGGGGTTGATCCGCGCGCGGCCACAGTCGGGCTTTTATGTGCACCAAACGCCGGCTTTGACGGCTGCCACGCCGGATATCGCCCGTGTCGAACTGCCAGGGTTGGTCACCCGCAGCAGCATCATCAATCAGGTGTTGATCGAGTCGCGCCGTGACGGTGTGATTCCACTGGGGGCCGCCGTGCCCCATGTCGATTACTTCCCCGTGCGCGCGTTGCATCAGCAACTGGCCAAGGTCACCCGTTTTCACAGCTCGCGGGCTTTTGGCTATATGTTCACTCCAGGCCATGAGCCGCTGCGCCGCCAAGTGGCGATCCGGATGCGCGACGCCGGGGTGGTGGTCGATCCCGCCGAGGTGGTGATCACCCACGGCTGCGTCGACGCCATGCAGATGAGCCTGCGCGTGCTGACTAAACCGGGCGATCTGGTGGCCATGGAGTCGCCGATCTATTACGGCCAACTGCAAGTGGCCGATTTGCTCGGCCTTAAGGTCATCGAAATCCCCAGTGACCCGATCACTGGGGTTAGCTTAGAAGCGCTGCAACTGGCGGCCAACCAATGGCCGATCAAGGCTTTGATTCTGACCGCACGCTTAAGCAATCCGCTGGGCAGTACGGTGCCAGAAGAGCGGCAGAAACATCTGCTGCGCTTGGCCAGCGATTACGATTTCAATGTGATTGAGGATGATATCTACGGCGAGCTGCTGTTTGATCCGGGCTCGACCAAGGCGCTCAAGTCCCATGACCGCGAGGGGCGGGTGGTGTACTGCTCGAGCTTCTCGAAAACCCTCTCGCCTGGGGTGCGCATCGGTTGGGTGGTGGCGGGTAAGCATCAGCCGGAAATCGAGCGTTTGCAGACCTTCAGCACCTATTCGGCGTGCAGCGTGACGCAAATGGGCGTGGCCGCTTATCTGGAAAACGGCGGTTATGATCGCCACCTGCGTTATGTGCGGCAGGAGTATCGGAAAAACCTCAGCGCCTTCCAGCTCGCCGTGCAGCAATACTTTCCTGCGGGCACCCAGATCAGCCGACCCAAGGGCGGTTTTGTGCTGTGGGTCAGTCTGCCGGCGCGGGTCAACACCAAAGACCTGCACTTGCGCGCCTTGCAGCAGGGCATCAGCATCGCGCCGGGGCTGATTTTCAGTAACACCGAGCAGTTCAACCACTGCTTCCGCCTCAATTGCGGCATTCCTTGGGATCGCGAAAGCGAGCGGGCGCTGATGACGTTGGGGCTGTTGGCCAATCAGCTGTGCCAGGAAGGCCAAGAGGCTTTTTAACCCAGGCTTAACCCGTCCCAGGCGGGGCCGCCGTCTACCTAAGCGAGGATGCACTTGCTTAAGGAGATTGGTGATGACTGCGGCCCCTTTGTACAGCCGTCCGTTATGGGCGGGTTTTTCTGTGACCCTGCTGCTGGGCTTAGTCGCCTGTGGCAGCGCCACTGCGCCAGAGCCTGAGCGCACAGAGCGGCTCAGCGAAGCGGCTAGCGCTCCTATGCGTGCAGCCAGCCAGCCGCGTACCGTGCTGCGTCAAGCGCCGTTAGCTATGCCGGTTAGCGCTGCCTACGCGGCTGACTACAGCTTGATGGAAGGCCTGGCGCCGCCTGAGCAGCCCAGCCGCGAGCAATACCAGAAACTGCCCGATAACCCCGTGCAGGCGGTGGCCCAGCAGCCGGTATCGACCTTTAGTATCGATGTCGACACCGGCAGCTATGCCAATGTGCGACGCTTTCTTAACGACGGTCAGCTGCCGCCGGCAGAGGCGGTGCGTTTGGAGGAGCTGCTCAATTATTTCCCCTATGCCTATCCCTCTGCCGCAAGCAACGCGCCATTTGGCGTGAGCACAGAAGTGACGGCCACGCCCTGGAATCCGCACAGCCGTTTGCTGCGGATCGCGATCAAGGCGCAAGAGCTGCACAGTGTCGATCTGCCGCCAGCCAATTTGGTGTTCTTAGTGGATGTCTCCGGCTCCATGCAGCGCCGCGAGGGTTTGCCCCTAGTACAGGCCACCCTCAAGCTACTGGTGGAGCAGCTGCGCCCTGAGGATCGGGTGTCGTTGGTGACCTATGCCGGTGAATCGAAGGTGGTATTAGCGGCAACGAGCGGCAAGCAAAAGAGCAAAATTCGCGCGGCCATCGAGCAGCTCAGCGCTGGTGGCGCAACTGCCGGCGAATCCGGTATTCAGTTGGCTTATCAGCAGGCCCAGCAAGGTCTGATCAAGGGCGGTATCAACCGCATTTTGCTCGCCACCGATGGCGACTTTAACGTCGGTATCAGCGACTTCGAGGCCCTTAAACAGCTGGCCGCGAGCAAGCGCAAAAGCGGCGTGTCGCTGACCACCTTGGGCTTTGGCACTGACAACTACAATGAGCGCCTGATGGAGCAACTGGCCGATGCCGGCGATGGCAACTACGCCTATATCGATAACCTGCGTGAGGCCCGCAAGGTCTTGGTCGACCAGCTCAGCTCAACCCTGGCCACGGTGGCCAGCGATGTGAAGATTCAAGTTGAGTTCAATCCGGCGCAGGTCAGCGAGTACCGCCTGCTCGGTTATGAAAACCGTGCGCTTAAGCGTGAAGATTTCAGCAATGATCAGGTCGATGCTGGCGAGATCGGCGCCGGGCATAGCGTCACCGCCCTGTATGAAGTGGTGCCAGTGGGCCAGCCGGGTTGGTTAGAGCCTTTGCGTTATCAGGCGGCTAAGCCGGCGCCGCAGAAGCAGGCCGAGGAAATGGCTTGGCTGCGGATCCGTTATAAGCCAGTTGGGCAGTCGAGCAGTAAACTGTTGGAACAACCGGTCGCCAGTGCCAGTCTTAAACAACCTAGCAAAGCCAGTGTGGATATGAACTTTGCGGCTGCTGTAGCGGCCTTTGCCCAGCAACTTAAGGGCGCCACCTACACCGGGGCGTTCAACATGGCCGACACGGCCCAACTGGCGCGGGCTGGCAAGGGGGAGGATCGCTTCGGTTTGCGCGGTGAATTTATCCAGCTGGTAGAACTGGCGCAGAGCCTGCAAGCGGCGCCATCCGACTTAACGACTGACCGAGTACAGCCGTGACGCAAGTGCCCCAGGAAGACGACGCCGCCTTGTTGCGGCGCTACCGCCGCGGTGAGGCAGCCGCCTTTAGCCAGCTTTACGAGCGCCATCGCCTCGGCCTGTTTCGCTTTATTCTGGGGCTATGTGGCGATCATGGGTTGAGCGAAGAGGTGTTTCAGGAAACCTGGCTCAGTGTGATCCGCACCCTGAGCGAGCAGCGCGACTCAGTGCTGTTCAAGACCTGGCTGTATCAGATTGCGCGTAACCGCTTGATCGACCACTGGCGCAAAAATGCCCGCCATCACAGCGGCCATAGCGAGTACGACGAGCAGCAGCACGCCCAGCCTGACCCGCAGCCCAGCCCTGAGCAGCAATTAAGGCTCAGCCAGGACCAGCAGCGCTTGCAGGCTGCTCTGGCTGATTTGCCGCCTGAACAACGCGAAGTGTTTTTGCTGCGCACCCATGCCGAACTGGAATTAAGCGACATTGCCGAGCTGACCCAGCAGCCTGCCGAAACGGTAAAAAGTCGCCTACGCTACGCCATGCAAAAGTTACGTCGGCTGTTGGCTGAGCCCGCAGCTGAGGAGTTGTCGTTATGAAGCCTAATCCACCCAGTGCAACTGATCTGCTGACGGCCGAGCAGCAAGAGCAACTGCTGACACACTTTCGCCAGCACAGCCAGGCGGCCCCTAGCGCGCAAGTCGATGCGTATATCTTGGCGGCTGCAAGTGCGACTGCAAGTGCGGCTGCAAGTGCCGCTGCAAGTGCGGCTGCCAGCGCAGCGGCTAATGCTCAGCCCCGGGCCGCAAGGCCGAGCCTGCTGGCGCGTTGCTGGGAGGCGCTACGCCAGGGCCAGACCCCGCGTTGGTCGGTGGCCGTGGCTGGGTTGGCCTGTGTCGGCTTGGTACTTAATCTGAATTGGCGCAGTGCCGAGCAGTCGGCAGGCAATCAGCTGGAGACTGCTCAGGCGCCAGCGTTCTCGGCTGCAATCAGCCGCGCAGTGCCAATGCCGGCGGCTCCGGTATCCAGTGTTGCGCACTTGGCTGAAGAAGCCGCTGCGCCCAGTGCGCCCTTGAATGCCCGTCGCAGTGCGCCGCCCAGTGCCGCCAAACAAGCGCCGTTAGCGGCCATGGCCAGCCCAGAAGCGAGCCTGAGTGATAGCGCCAGTGCTGCTGGGCTAGCGGCTGAATCAGCGGTTGATCAGCCGCTACTGGAGCAACTTCAGCAATTGCTCAAACTGCGACATAACGGCGCAACGGCCGAGGCTGATGCCTTATTGGAAAAACTTCAGAAAGAGCATCCCGAGGTGGATATAGAGGCGCGTCTGAGCCAGTTGCATGGCCAGCCCTGAGTTAGGGCTGGATCTGGGATGGGCCAGTGAGGCCCAGCTCGCACCGAAACATCAGCCAATAGGCGCTTGCCAGAGCCGCTGCAAGGGGCGAGCATAGGCCTTTATCAGGTCGTTACTGTAGTTAATCATGTCACCAATTCAGCGTGTTTTAGTGCTTATTGGCACTTTGTCATTATTCGCCTGCGACCAGTCTGACCAACCGCCCAAGCCTGTCACTGCGCCACCGGCCGCCAGCCAACCCAGCCCAGTAGAAAGTCCGCCTGCGCCAGAACTGCCAGCCACTAAGCCGACTGCTCCTGCGATTCCTGAGCAGCCTAAGGTCGAGGTTAAAGAGCAAGCGACTAAAGCCGAAGAACCGCCGCCCCCGCATCCGGCACCGGCCACGGCCGAGCAAGCCCGCCCGCTAAGCTCGGCGGCGGTTGAGCTGAAACATGAAAGCAAGCCGCTGACCATTACCCTGCCGGCTAAAGAGGTACGGGCCAAGGTGAAGAGCCCAGCCAAGCTTGACCTGAGCCTAAAGCCGAATGTGTTTGATCCGCTGCAGCCGGTGGAGAAAGACGAGAGTGACCATGACGGCCTGCTGCCTCCCATGTTTGGCGAGAAGGCGGCGCAGGAGAGTCCGTTTCAGATCAACGGCAAACTGATCACCAATGATCAGCAGCGCGGCGATTACTGGGATTCAGTGGAAGGCGCACAGCTTAATTTTGAGTTTAAGCAGTAGCCTTTGGCGGTTTACCCAAGCTATAAAAAAACCGGCCACGGGGGCCGGTTTTTTTATAGCTTGGGCTTAGATCAGCTCAGCCCAGAGGTCGTACTCGTCGGCATCGACGATGCGCACGCGGACTTTATCGCCGGGCTTAACGGCCGTGCTTTCGATAAACACGCTGCCGTCGATTTCCGGGGCGTCGGCGTAGCAGCGGGCCACGGCGCCTTGGTCGTCGACTTCATCGATCAGCACGTCCATTTCTTTGCCGACTTTCAGTTGCAGGCGCGCGGTGCTGATGGCTTGCTGGTGTGCCATAAAGCGATCCCAGCGGTCTTGTTTGACCTCGTCCGGTACGGCGTTGTCCAGCAGGTTGGCCGGCGCACCTTCCACAGGCGAATACTGGAAGCAGCCGACGCGGTCGAGCTGTGCTTCGGTCAGCCAATCCAGTAGGTACTGGAAGTCTTCTTCGGTTTCGCCGGGGAAGCCGACGATAAAGGTCGAGCGGATGGTCAGCTCCGGGCAGATCTCGCGCCAGGCCTTGATGCGGGCCAGGGTTTTGTCTTCGAAGGCCGGGCGTTTCATGGCCTTGAGCACTTTCGGGCTGGCGTGCTGGAAGGGGATATCCAGGTAGGGCAGGATCTTGCCGGCGGCCATCAGCGGGATCAGCTCATCGACGTGCGGGTATGGGTAGACGTAGTGCAGGCGTACCCACACGCCCATGCTCGACAGCGCTTGGCACAGCTCGGTCATGCGGGTTTTCACCGGCTGGCCGTTCCAGAAGTCGGTTTTGTACTTCATGTCGACGCCATAGGCGCTGGTGTCTTGGGAGATCACCAGCAGCTCTTTGACGCCGGCTTTGACCAGACGCTCGGCTTCGCTGAGCACTTCACCCACCGGGCGGCTGACCAGCTTGCCGCGCATGGAGGGGATGATGCAGAAGCTGCAACTGTGGTTACAGCCTTCGGAAATCTTCAGGTACGCATAGTGACGTGGGGTCAGCTTGACGCCTTGCGGCGGTACCAGGTCGATCAGTGGATTGTGCTCGGTGCTGGGCGGCACCACTTCGTGCACGGCATTGAGCACTTGCTCGTACTGCTGCGGGCCGGTAACGGACAGCACGCTGGGATGCACATCGCGAATCGCGCCTTCTTCCACGCCCATGCAGCCGGTGACGATGACCTTGCCGTTTTCGGCAATGGCTTCACCGATCACTTCCAGCGACTCGGCTTTGGCGCTGTCAATAAAGCCGCAGGTGTTGACCACCACCACGTCAGCGTCTTGGTAGGTCGGCACCACTTCGTAGCCTTCCATACGCAACTGGGTGAGGATGCGCTCGGAGTCGACAAGGGCTTTGGGGCAGCCGAGTGAAACGAATCCGACTTTAGGCGTGGCGGGGGTGGGCATGGATGAACCTCAGGCGTGTACGGATGGATGCTGGACGCTTTAGCGCCTCTGATCAAAAAGTGCGCAATTCTAGCGGTGACGCTCAGACTTGACCAGCTCTGCGCGTCACCTATTGCATCACACCGGCCTGGGTTTAAGAGGATTTGCCCGGCAGCATGCGGGTCAGGGTGTCATCACGCAGGATATGGTGATGGATCACCGCCGCCACGGCGTGCAGGCCAATCAGCCAGTAACCGGTTACACCCGCCAGCTCATGCCACTGTTTAAGGGTGCCAGCCAATTCAGCGTTTTCGCCAATCAGTGCCGGCACTTGCAGGCCAAAGAACGGGATTGGCTTCCCGGCCGCGCTGAGAGTCAGCCAGCCTACCAGCGGCAAGCCAATCATCAGGGCATACAGCGCCAGGTGCATAAGCTTGGCCGGAATCGCCTGCCAGACGGGCAGGGCGGGGGTGATCGGCGGCGTTGGGCTCAGGGTACGAGCCAGCAAGCGCAGCCAGACCAAGGCAAACACGGCCAGGCCCAGCATAAAGTGCCATTGCTTGAGCAGCTCGCGCAGGTCGCTGCCTTTGGGGTAGTTGACCCTGAGTTCAATACAGGCATATACCGCGGCGATAAGCAGCAGCATTAGCCAATGCAGGGCGATGGATAAACGGTTGTAACGGGGCGTGAGTTGGCTCATCAGGGTTCCTTATATTCCCGCACTTTTTGGCAGGATTGGTACAAGACTAACCCTTTGTATAAGCAAAGAACCTACCCAGATCAATTTAACGGCTTGGCTTGCTGGCGTTTTTCGATAGCTTTCAGAAGTTTCTCGGCCAAGGCGGGGTAGTTTTCATCGTAATGATGGCCGCCAGGCAGTTGCAGCATCTCGCCCACGGCTGAGCTTTGCGTGCAGCCACTGCTGTCGGCTTCTTCGCTGCCGTACACGCACAGCACTTTTTCGGCGGGCAGCTTGGCCAGTTCTGGGCCGGTGGCGGCTTCCTGACCGGCCTGGCCGAGCCAGCCCTCTACCTCGATCTGGAAGCTGCCGCTACGGCCCAGGGCTAGCAGCAAAATGGCGTCGACCTGCTGTTGATCAGCGCTGGGCAGCTGGTTATAGATCGCCGGCAGGGCATCGGCGCCAAAGGAGAAGCCAGCCAGCACAAAGCGCTTGGCTTGCCACTCGGTGCGGTATTCCTGCATCAGGTTGCTTAAATCGCTGGCTGCTTGGGCCGGGCTCTTGTGTTGCCAGAAGTAGCGCAGGGCGTCGATGCCGACTACCGGATAGCCGCGCTGGGCCATTTGTTCGGCGACGTCGCGATCCAGATCGCGCCAGCCGCCATCGCCGGAGTAGAACAGGGTGACCGTATCGGCGCTCTCTTGCTGGGTCACTTCCACCACTGGGATAGGTGCGGCGGCGCCACTTAAGGCTTGCTCGATGCCTTGCTTGAGCAGTTCGCTGAGGGTGCTGTCGTAGTCGCTGATGCTGGTTTGCGCGTTCATTTGCTCGCGGGCGAAGCGTGCGCTGTCATCATCGGGGTTGTCGTTCCAGGCGATGTTCCATTTGCCGTGTTCGGCTTTCTCCGGCAAGGGTTGAGCACAATCCGCTTGTTTGAGGCTAAAGCCAATCGACAGGGCCTGGGCGTTGTCGCTGCTTTGCCCGGCCAGCCAGCGCCAGGCAAACGCGGCGCCAGGGCCGATGCCGGCCACAAGGGTCGGCTCGCCGAGTCGGGCAATGGCCGCTTGGCTGCGTGCTTGCAGGGCACTGCAGCTATCGGGCAGGCTGATTTGCACGATGCGTGCGCCGCTGTTTTCGGCCAGCTCCAGCAGGTCGTCGTCGCTTAATAATTGTTCGCTGGGGTTGACCAGTAGCACTCGCGCCGTGGCCGCGCCTAAGGCATTGGCTTGGGTCAGGCTGCTGCCATCGGCCAAGGTCTTGTGCACCACCCGGGCGGGGTTGGCTGGGCGATTCCACAGCAGCACGGCCACGCCTAATAAGATCAGGGCTACTACGAGCAATACTCTGCGCCAATACCGTTTAAGCATGTTGCCTCAGCGTTTAACCAGGCCGCTGTAACCGCCGGCGATCAATGCCGCAGTGTCAGCTAAGGCCACTAATGGATCAAGGCCGGCGGGCACGGCCATATAGCGTGGCTCCCAGTCCGGCATAAATTTATCTTTAAAACGACGTAGACCTTGGAAGTTGTAAAACTGCTCCCCACGTTGATACAGCAGTGAGCCCAAGCGCTGGGTGAAAGGCGCGCCACGGCGCAGTTGCAGACCGGCCAAGGGCACCATGCCGAGGCTGAAGCGCTCATGGCCGCTGTCTTTAAAGTGCAGCAGCAGGTTGAGCATCAGAAATTCCATGGTCAGCTTCGGTGCATCCGGGTGGACGCGCATCAGGTCGAGGCTGGCCAGTTCCTTGCTGGAGGTCTCCAGCAGGTTGGCGAAGGCCACCGGCGCGCCGTTGAAGTTGATCACGGCGATGCGAAAGTGCTGCAGGTACTTGGTGTCAAAGCGGCCGAGGGAGAAGCCTTTCTCACGCACGTTTTTACCCAGCATCCAGGCGCTGGAAATGGCCTCCAGGGCATCTAATGGGGCCTGGCCAGCTGGGTAAATATGCAGCTGCAAGCCATCACGCTGGCCACGGCTGAGGGTGTAGCGCAGATCCTTCATGGCCTTGCTCTTTTGCTCAAGGTCAAAGCTGAGCAGGTTGACCCGCGCCTCTTCACCGAGCTTGAGCGCCGTGAGGCCGATGTCCATGTAATAGGGCAGGTTCTCGGCACGCACCTGATAAAACACCGGGCGCGCATGCTGCAAATCGCAAAGGTCGCGGAATTGCCAGATCAGCTCGGCACGGCATTGGGGCGGGCCGATGGGGTCGAACAAGGCGATCAGGCTGCGGCCATGGCGGGCAAACATCAAAAAGCCATCGCCGGCAGGGTTAAACAACAAGGCCTTATCGCTGGTCAGCACCAAGCCGCCATCGGGTTGGTTGGAGGCTTTGACGATGTCGCGCGCTTGCTCCAGCTGCTCCTCGGTGACCGTTTCAATCACCATGGGGCTTGGTCGCAGCAGCCAGAGCAGCGCAATCAGGCTCAGTAGCACGCCACTGGCTAAGGCGGCGCGCAGGGTGCGTGGCGCGTCGGCGTCTACCGCAAATTGCCACAGCAGCTCATGGCTGTAGGGCACGTCTTGGTAAGCGAAGAACATAAGCCACAACGAGGCGGCCAATGCCCCGGCGCTGGCGACTAAGTTACTTAAGGACAAGGGGGTGGCGAGCAAGCGGCTCGGCCGATAAAACGCGTGGCGAAACAGCAGCAGCAAGCCGGCCGTAAGCAGCAGTAAGCTGGCTTCTTCCCAGTCGAAGCCCTTGAGGATCGACAGGCCGGCGCCGCCAATCAGCAGGCAGATGGTCAGCATCCAGGCGGCGGATAAGCGCCGGTGCAGGCCGTGGGCGAGCAGCAGGCACAGCACACCGACCAGACTGGCGGCCAAGTGCGAGGCATCGATCAGGCGATGGGGCACTAGGAAGCTTAAGTACTCCAGGCGGGTATCCGAGGCGGGTGTGGCGCCGGAGAACAGCAGCACCACCCCGGAGAGAAACACCATGGTGGCGAGAATCGGCGCCGCCAGGCCAGAGGTAAACCGCACGGCCTGGCGGCCGGCGGGCAGCCAGCGCCCGGCCTCGTTGGCCAGCAGCAGGATACAAGCCAGGAGCAAGGGCAGGCCGATGTAGATCAGGCGATACAGCAGCAGTGCCGCGGCCAGGGGCGCAGCCCCCAGCTGATTGGCAAAGGCCGCCAGCAGCACGGCTTCAAACACCCCGACGCCGCCGGGAATATGGCTGAGTACGCCCGCGGCCAAGGCTAACAGGTAAACCAGAATGAAGGCCGTGAATGGCGGCGCCTCAGGCAGCAGCAGATACAGCACCGCCGCCGCAGCGCTGACATCGAGCAGGGTAATCAGCAGTTGCAAGGCGCTCAGGCGTAACCCTGGCAGGCGCACGCGGCGCTTGCCTAAGCGGATCAATACACTGCCTAGAGTCTGGGTTTGCAGGTCGCGACGTTTAGCCAAAAGCACCAAGATTGCCGCGCTGGCGAGTAACACGGCGCTGGCGCTGAGCAGTACCAGGTTGGCAGATAAGTGCAGGGCTTGTGCGGCAGCGCTGGGGTTAAGCAGGGCGGCCAGGGCGGCCAGCGGAGGCAGTGCGCAACCTAGCGCCAGGCTGGCAAATAAAGTGATGCGGGCAATATCGGCGTTACTGACTTTCTCTCTGCTATATAGGCGATAGCGCACCGAGCCGCCGGTGAACAAGGCAAAGCCAATTGCGTTGCCAATGGCCGAGGCGCAGAAGTTGGCCATGGCCATGCCGCGCAGTGAGGGGCGCACCCCGGTGTAGCGGCACGCCGACCATTCGTAGCCCAGCAGGGCAATAAAGCTCAGTGCGGTCGCGCCGACACCGGCCAGCAAACGCCAGTCGGGGATCTCATGCAGCGCGCTGCGTAGGCTGTCCGGATCGAGTTCGCGGAGCAAATGCCAGCAGGCAAATAAGCCCAGGGCAAACAGCAGAGCGGTAATTAACAGGCTTAGGGGTTGGCGGTAAGCGCTTAGGCGCAGTAACCAGCGGGCTGGTTTGGACGCTTCGGTTGCCGAGGGGGAATCGACGGGGAGGGGGTTGCTGTGCATCAAGCACCTCATGCTGAGTTGGCCACAGCATGTGGGGGCTCTGATGATCTTCCAAGTACCGGTCCGAGAAAGGCGACTAACGGTAGGCTGCTAGCGGTAAGGGCGCAGTGGATGAAATCGCGGCCATAAAAAAAGCCACTCAGTAGAGTGGCTTTTGATATTTGGTTGCGGGAGCCGGATTTGAACCGACGACCTTCGGGTTATGAGCCCGACGAGCTACCAGACTGCTCCATCCCGCGCCGGCCATTTTATACAGATACGCTCTGCTGTCAATCGATTTCTGGTTTTTAATCAATAACTTAAATAATTAATTCGACCAAACAAAAAAGGCCACTCGATTGAGTGGCCTTTTTTGAGTATCTGGTTGCGGGAGCCGGATTTGAACCGACGACCTTCGGGTTATGAGCCCGACGAGCTACCAGACTGCTCCATCCCGCGCCGGCCATTCTATATAGATCCGCCTAGCTGTCAAGATTTTTTAAGTAAATCATTGGTTTAGTGGCGCAGGCTGGGCGCTGTAAAGGGTTTAGGAAGCATTTTGCTGCTGGGTCTTAAGTGTTTTTCACTATCTTTTCACGGGCAATCCACTATGTTGGCACCAGTAAACAGGAGAAATCACGGATGAAGACCCTTATGTTGCTGTGCGGACCCTGCCAGTTAGCAGGGGTGTTCTAGTGTCACGGCGAAGCTAGCTCACGTTGTCTGCTTAGCGCTTAGCCGGTGCAAGCACTGCTCTGCTTATCTCTGGCAGGGTGAGGCACTAAAGGCGGCGGTGTGCAGTCTGTTAGAAGCTGAATTCGTTCATTCGAACCTCAACCCACTTTGAAGTCCTCTATGCCTCACACTAGTCGTTTGGATTCTGCACCACCCCAGCGCGCTGCGGCGCCCTCGGTTAAATCTCACCTAGCCTTTGTCGCGCTCAGTAGCGTTTTAATGATGCTGCTGTTAAGTCTGCTGCGTCTGGCGTTGCTGCTCTATAACCGCGAGATGATCCTCGACACGCCCTTAAGCGTGATCCTTGAGGGCTTCTTTAATGGTCTGCGCTTCGATTTACGCCTAATAGCTTATGTCAGTGCACCTTTATTACTGTGCCTGTTAAGTGTCAGGGCCATGGCTGCGCGCGGATTGATGCGCCTGTGGCTGGTGTTCGCTTCTTGCGTGATGATCCTGCTGGGCTGTATGGAGCTGGACTTCTACCGAGAGTTTCACCAACGCTTAAACGGTCTGGTGTTCCAGTACGTTAAAGAAGATCCCAAAACCGTGCTGAGCATGATCTGGTACGGTTTCCCGGTGGTGCGTTATCTGCTTGCTTGGCTGGCCGGTACGGCATTGCTGTATTGGCTGTTCCTGCGTATTGATCGCCTGACCTGGCGGCCGCGCGCGAGCTCGTCGGCCGCGGTAGCGGTGAAAAACACGGCAGGTTTGCCGGTGCGTATGGTCGTGTTGCTGTGCTGCGTGGTGATAACGACTTTGGCCATCCGTGGCACTTTACGTCAGGGGCCGCCCATGCGTTGGGGGGATGCATACACCACCAACTCACTGTTTATTAACCAGTTGGGCGTCAATGGCACTCTGTCGCTGATTGAGGCGGCACGCAACCAGATGGGCGAAGACCGCGACAATATCTGGAAGAGCACCCTGCCTGCCGATCAAGCTCAGCAGCTTGTGCGTGACATGCTATTGACCCCGCAGGACACCTTGGTTGACGCTGACCAAGCGCCAGTGCGCCGCGACACCCTGCCAGATGCCGACAAAACCTTGCCGGCAGTGCGCAATGTGGTGGTCATTCTGATGGAAAGCTTCGCTGGTCACTCGGTGGGCATCATGGGTGGCAAGAGCGAGATCACCCCGTACTTTGATCAGTTGGCCCAAGAAGGTTTGCTGTTTAAGCGCTTCTTCTCCAATGGCACCCACACCCACCAGGGTATGTTTGCCACCATGGCGTGTTTCCCCAACATGCCAGGTTTTGAGTACCTGATGCAGACCCCGGAAGGGGCACACAAGCTCTCTGGCTTGCCGGCCGTGCTTAAGCCGCGCAATTTCGATGATGTCTACGTGTATAACGGCGACTTCGCCTGGGACAACCAGTCGGGCTTTTTCGGCAACCAAGGTATGACCACCTTTATTGGTCGTAATGACTTTGTCGATCCGGTGTTCTCTGACCCAACCTGGGGTGTCTCGGACCAGGACATGTTTGACCGCGCTTTGCAGGAGCTCAAACAGCGCGATGGCAAGAAGCCGTTCTATGCCTTGCTGCAAACCCTGTCGAACCACACGCCATATGCCCTGCCGACGCCATTGCCGGTTGCAGCAGTGACCGATCGCGGTAGCTTGAACGAGCACTTAACCGCGATGCGCTACGCCGATTGGGCGCTGGGCCAGTTCTTTGCCAAGGCTAAGCAAGAGCCTTACTTCAAAGACACGTTGTTTGTGGTGGTGGGTGATCACGGCTTTGGTAATGAGCAGCAGATCACCGATATGGACTTGGGGCGCTTTAACGTGCCGCTGCTGCTGATTGCCCCGGGCATTCAGGATAAGTTCGGCGCCGACAGCCAGGTGGTCGGTACCCAAGTGGATATCGTGCCAACCATCATGGGCCGCTTGGGCGGTGAGTACCGGCAGCAGTGCTGGGGCCGTGATTTGCTGAACTTGGCGGAGGGCGATCAAGGCTTCGGCATCATCAAGCCATCGGGCAGTGATCAAACCGTTGCTCTGATTCATGGCGGCGAGTTGATCGTGCAGCCTAAGGACATGCCGGCCAAGGCCTGGGGCTATCAGTTGGGCAGCGATCCGAAAGGCTGGCCGCTGGAGTTCAATGAAGCAGGCCAGCAGTTCAAGCTGAAGCTGGATGCTTACATCCAGACCGCGACGCAAAGCCTGATCAATAACACCGCCGGCACCCATCCGGTGGAGTGATCGCAAGGCACTGGCCAGCCTTCGGGTTGGCCAGTGCCGGCTAAGGTCTTGGGGTAGGGCGCAGGCTAGATAAAAACTGCGCCCATAAAAAAAGCCACTCTATTGAGTGGCTTTTGATATTTGGTTGCGGGAGCCGGATTTGAACCGACGACCTTCGGGTTATGAGCCCGACGAGCTACCAGACTGCTCCATCCCGCGCCGGCCATTCTATACAGATAGCTCTTCGTGTCAACTTAAATTTACCCATAATTCTTTTTTATTCAGAAGCTTAGCGCTATACCTTGGGCCTTTAAGGGTACTTTTGGCGTAGCCGCTAAGGCTGTGGATGCGCTAGAGTCGCGCTGCCTCGCCAGCGGCGGGGCCTTCTTCCGCTCAGGATTCAGTTGATTGTCATGCTCATGTTCCCGTCGCCTTATGTCGCTCCGTCTGCTGCAGCTTTCTGGCACAGTGCTGTGGCCAGCGGCCTGCTTGCTTAGGAGCAGCGGCGATGAACATGCGCAAAATTATTCATGTTGACTGCGACTGCTTTTACGCTGCCCTGGAGATGCGTGATGACCCGAGCCTCGCCAGCAAACCGCTGGCGGTCGGTGGTTCGGCTGAGCGCCGCGGGGTGATTGCCACCTGTAACTACGAGGCGCGGGCCTATGGCGTGCGTTCGGCGATGGCTTCGGCGCAGGCGCTGAAGTTGTGCCCGGACTTGGTCATCGTCAAACCACGGATGGATGTGTACAAGGCGGTGTCGCAGGAAATCCACGGCATTTTTCGTGATTACACCGAGTTGATCGAGCCGCTATCGCTGGATGAAGCCTACTTGGATGTCAGCGCCAGTACGCACTTTGCCGGCAGCGCCACGCGCATCGCGCAGGAGATTCGTCGGCGCGTCTCACAGCAGTTGCATATCACCGTGTCCGCCGGGGTGGCGCCGAATAAGTTTCTGGCCAAGATCGCCAGTGACTGGAAGAAGCCCGACGGTTTATTTGTGATTACCCCGGCGCAGGTGGCTGACTTTGTCGCTGAACTGCCCGTGAGCAAATTGCATGGGGTGGGTAAGGTCACCGCGCAGCGACTTGCACGGCATGGCATTCGCACCTGTGGCGATCTCCGCCAATGGCAGAAGCTGGCCTTGGTCAAAGAATTCGGCAGTTTCGGCGAGCGCTTGTGGGGCTTGGCCCAGGGCATTGATGAGCGGCCGGTGCAAAACGATAGCCGGCGGCAGTCCGTGAGCGTGGAGAACACCTTCGAGCAAGATTTACCGGACTTGCCCAGTTGCCTCGCGCAACTGCCTGGATTACTGGAGGAGCTGACGCGGCGTTTGGCGCGGCTAGATCCGAGCTACCGGGCCGGCAAGCCGTTTGTGAAGGTCAAGTTCCATGACTTTACCCAGACCACCTTGGAGCAGCACGGCGCGGGCCGTGATCTGGACAGTTACCAGCGGTTGCTCAGCGCGGCGTATGCCCGTGGCAACAAAGCGGTGCGTTTGCTCGGCGTAGGGGTGCGCTTGCATGACTTGCGTGGCCAGCATGAACAGCTGGAGCTGTTTAGCCACTAAACCTGGCGCTAAACCGAGACGAAAAAAAACGAAGCGCTGAGGCTTCGTTTTTTCTGCAGCAAGCGTTGCTTAGTGCGAGCGCGGCACGGCTTTAAGCAACTCATCCGGGGGCATTTCGCAGGCGATTTTACGTCCCAGCAAGGCTTCGATGGCGGGCAGGGCGTAAGCGTCGTCTTCACCGGCAAAGCTGATCGAGGTGCCGTTGGTGCCAGCGCGGCCGGTACGGCCAATACGGTGCACGTAGTCGTCTGGGGTTTCGGGCAGAGTGAAGTTGATCACGTGGCTGATGCCGTCGACGTGGATACCCCGACCGGCTACGTCAGTGGCCACGAGTACGCGAATCTTGCCTTCGCGGAAGCCTTCCAACACTTTGATCCGTTTGTGCTGCGGCACGTCGCCGGACATCTGCGCGGCGCTGACGCCGTCGCGGGTCAGGCGTTCTTCGATACGCCGCACTTCGTCTTTGCGGTTGGCGAAGACCATCACCCGCGTCCAGTCGTTCTGGGTGATCAGGTTATACAGCAGCTTGTATTTGTCGCTGCCGGCCACGGCGTAGACGTGCTGTTCAACGGTGTCGCTGGCCACGCTTTCCGGTTCGATTTCGACGATGGCCGGGTCCGTGGTCCACTGCTTGGCCAGGTTCATCACGTCTTCGGTGAAGGTGGCGGAGAACAGCAGCGTCTGCCGCTCGCCCTTCATCGGGGTCTGGCGGATGATCTGGCGCACTTGCGGGATAAAGCCCATGTCGAGCATGCGGTCGGCTTCGTCCAGCACCATCACTTCGACCATGTCCAGGTGCACTTCGCCGCGCTGGTTAAAGTCGAGCAGGCGCCCTGGGGTGGCCACCAGAATGTCGCAGTAGCGCGATTCCAATTGCTTGAGCTGTTTATCGAAGTCCATGCCGCCGACAAAGCTCATTACGTTGAGGTCGCTGTACTTGGTCAGCGCCGCAGCGTCTTTAGCGATCTGCACCACCAGCTCACGGGTGGGGGCGATGATCAGCGCGCGCGGTTCGCCCATATAGCGCTCTTTCGGCGGTGGCGTTTGCTGCAGCTGAGTGATGATCGAAATCAGGAACGCGGCGGTTTTACCGGTGCCGGTTTGCGCCCGGCCAATGGCATCGCGGCCACTTAAGGTAAAGCCCAGCACCTGCGCCTGGATCGGCGTGCAGTAAGGGAAACCGAGGTCATGAATGGCATGCATCAGCTCCGCTGAGAGCTTGAAGTCATGGAAACGGGTCTTGCCTTCGGCAGGCTCCACCACGAAGTCGGCCAACTGCCAGTTATCGACTGGTTTGGCAGGGCGTTCGCGGCGCGCTTTGACCGGCTTGTCCTGAGCGGGCGCAGACTTGGCCACGCTGTCAGTGGCGCGGGCTTTGCTGTGCTGCACAGGTTTTGCCACTGGGGTTGCGGACTGCGGCTTGGCCGCTGGCGTCACGGGCGCTGGAGTTGCAGAGGCGGTGGGCTGGTGGCCCTCGGCTTTACCGAAGATTTTCTTAAGTGCTTTGAGCACGGCCATCTCATCAATTGGTTAAGGAATGAACGGTCGCCAGTGTAATGCAAGAAGCCGGTGTGGCGAAGAGCCCGACCGGTTTGCCTTGTCTGGCGGCGCAGCTGAGGCCTGCAAGAGGCCTGAATGGCGCTCACCATAACAGGCCCACAGCGACTTTAGTTGTTCACGCATGCTTAGCAGCGTGGAATTAGTCGCAAAAGTAAAGATAGGTCGCACCTGCACAGCCTTGAGCCTCACCTCGATAAGACTCAAGGCCAGCGCTTAACTTGGCTGATGCAGGGTAATGGCCACGGCAAAGCCGCTTAAGCGGGCCGTGATGCTTTGCGCCAGTTGCGCATCGTGACGGCTTAAGTGGATGTGGGCGACCTGGCCGCGACGGCTGTCGGCAAGCACTTCGACCCGCGCTGCCGGGTCCAGAGCGCTGACCAGCTCTTGGTAAACCCGGCGAATCGCCTCAAAGCGCAGCTCAGGTTTAAACGTCTTGCCCACGGCAGTCACTGGGATGCTGTCGATGATCCAGGCGTTTTTCGGGATCGCGGCGCGTTCCGGGATATGCGCGGCGGCGTGCTCCAGCAGTTCCTGCTCACTGGCCTTGGCACCTGGCTTGAGCTGGATATACACCACGGGCAGCTCGCCGGCTTTCTCATCGGGTTTGCCCACCGCTGCGGCCAGGGCCACAGCGGGATGCTTGTGCAGGGCTTCTTCGATCATCTGCGGATCGATGTTGTGGCCGCCACGGATGATCAGATCCTTACTGCGCCCGGTCAGCCATACATAACCGTCGGCATCGACCCGGGCCAGGTCGCCGGTGTTGAACCAGTCGCCATCGACCCAGATGCCGGCGTTCTTGCTGGCCGGCAAGTAGCCTTTAAACACGCTAGGACCACGGATGCACAGGTTGCCGATTTCATTGGGCGCCGCGTTGCGCACAAACTGGCCCTGTTCATCCAGCAATTTGATTTCAACCTGGCAATAAGGCATCGGCAGGCCGATGGAGCCGGGCCGGCGTTCCCCGGCAGGAGGGTTGGCGCAGGTGCCGCAGGTGCCTTCGGTCAGGCCGTAGCCTTCAATGAGGGTCAGGCCGGTTTTGCTTTCAAACTGGCGGATCAGCTCCACCGGCATCGGCGCCGCGCCGCACAGGGCATAGCGTAACGAGCTTAAGTCGTGGCCAGCGCTGGGCACTTGCAGCAGGCCGGCATAAATAGTCGGCACGCCGCTAAAGAAACTGACTTTATGCCGCTCGATGATTTTCCAGAAATTAGTGATCAGTGCAGGCGTGCGGTAGCCCTGCGCAGTGGCGACGAGCACCTCGGCGCCGCCATAGAAGGCCGTGAGACCGGTGACCACCACGCCATTGACGTGAAACAGTGGCAGGCCGCACAGCGCCACATCGCCGGGGCCGAAGTTGGTCACCAGGTTCATGCTGTAGGCCATGGCCACTTCGTTGCCGTGGCTGTGTGGCGCCAGTTTCGGCGTGCCGGTAGTGCCGCCGGTATGGAAGTAACTGGCGATCTCATCGGCAGCAATGACCCGGCCGCTTTGCAGGTGATCGCTGGGGTACTGGGCGATTAACTGATCGAAGTCCAGCACGCCTTCAGGTAACGGGCCGCGCTGCGCTTTGACGGCGCTGCGCATCGGTTCAGGCAGCAAGTTGGCGATGTCGACGCAGATAATGGTTTTAAGCGCGGGCAACTGGCCGCGCAGCTGTGCCACCTTGGCCCACAGATCGGTGCCGGGGAAGGGCGCTAGGGTTACGAGAATTTCGGTGTCAGCCGCGTGGATCAGCTCGGCAATATGCGCAGGTTCCAGCAGCGGGTTAATCGCGTTGACAATGCCCGCCGCTTCGCCGCCCCAGATGGTGAAGTGGGTTTGTGGCAGGTTCGGCAGTAAGAACGATACCGCCTTGCCCGGACGTAATCCCAAGTCATGCAAAGCATTGGCCGTCTGGGTGACTTTCGCCAGCAGTTCTGTGTAGGAGAGCCGGTATACCGGTTCTCCCTCGCTTGCTTGCAGGATGAATGACAGGGCCGGGGACTCGGGGTACAGCGCAGCGCTACGTTGGATCAGGGCATAGGTACTGGCCGGCAGTTGCCGGGCGGCCAATGGGGTTTGCTCGATCTGGCGAATATCGCGCAGCGATTTGATCGCCGGAGTGCTAGGCATGGGCATTCATCCTGAAAATTATGGGTTAAGGCGTTGCTCCAACCACTGGGCGATGTCGGCGAGTTCTTCATTGACCACTTCGTGGCTCATTGGATAGTCGCGCCATTGCACCGGCACCCCGGCGGCTAACAGATAGTCATGGGCCGCGCGCCCCATGGCTGGCAATACCACATCGTCGAATGTGCCATGCAAACATAGTACGGGCAGTTGTCTTTTTGTATCTGCCAATTGCACTTCATCACTAAAGGTCGGGGCGTAGGTGGACAACGCCATCACTCCGCCTAAGGCGAATTGCCAGCGCAGGAAGGCGGTGTGCAGCACTACGGCGCCGCCTTGGGAGAAGCCGGCGAGGATAATTCGCGCGGGGTTGATGCCGCTGTCACGCTGCTGCTCAAGCAAGTCGATGACTTGTTGCGCCGAGGCGTCTAGTTGCTGGCGATTGATCGCCCGCGCTGGGCTCATGGCGAGGATGTCGTACCAGCTGGGCATGGCGTAACCGCCGTTGATGGTTACGGCTTGGGTCGGTGCTTGCGGCAGGATGAAGCGGGTGCTGTGCAGACGCTTTTGCAGCAACTGGGCGACGGGTAAAAAGTCGTAGCAGTCGGCGCCCAGGCCGTGCAGCCAAATCACACAGGCATCGGCGGTGACGCTGGGTTCAACAATCAGGGGGGCAGTCATGATGGCTCCGCAGTGGTGCAAAGGCGCGCTTAAGGCGCGCGAAAATGAATCCAGGGCCGCCGAGGAGCGGCCATTAAGGGGTGTGCAATTGGTCAGTTTTATCGGACAAAAGTCCAGATTGTGACCTGATCTGCTGACTGGTATGGGCTTTGCAGTAATGTCCAGATCACTGATGCAGTGGTGTTTGCCAGTCCTTCTCAATACTGCGCAAAAGCCTTTCAGCTGATGCTGCTTTTACCAACGTTTAAACAGGTTCGCTACAGGCTGCCGGCTGGCAGCAACTGTTCTGTGACTCGTCTCAAGCCCTCTAAAACTGGGCGCTACAGGTTGATGGCTGGGCCTTGGAGGGCCGACTAGACTCAAACCTTAGCTGTTGGCGCTGTGCTGCAATCCCCACAAGGGTAAAGCGCCGGCCGCGAGACTCCAAACACAACAAAAGCAACTGGAGGTTTTAATGAAAATGGTGAAATCCACATTGGCCATTCTGACGACTGCAGCAGCACTCAGTGTCAGCGGATTTGCCCAAGCTGGGGCAACCTTGGATGCGATTCAGAAAAAGGGCTTTGTACAGTGCGGGATCAGCGACGGTCTGCCGGGTTTTTCCTACGCAGATAAAGAAGGTAAGTATCTGGGCTTGGATGTGGATGTGTGCCGCGCTGTAGCCGCTGCGGTGTTTGGCGATGCGACTAAGGTTAAGTACAGCCCGCTGACCGCCAAAGAGCGCTTCACTGCGCTGCAGTCCGGGGAAATCGACATTCTGTCGCGTAACACCACCTGGACCAGCTCCCGCGATGCCGGTCTGGGCCTGAGCTTCACTGGCGTGACTTACTACGACGGGCAAGGCTTTCTGGTGAATAAAAAGCTCGGCGTCAGCAGTGCCAAAGAGCTGGATGGCGCCACGGTGTGCATCCAGGCCGGCACCACCACCGAACTCAATCTCTCCGACTACTTCCGCGCCAATGGCCTGAAGTACACCCCCATCACCTACGACACCAGCGATGAAAGCGCCAAATCAGTGGAAGCCGGACGTTGCGATGTGCTGACCTCGGACCAATCGCAGCTCTATGCCCAGCGCATCAAGCTGGCGGACCCGGATTCCTATGTGGTGCTGCCGGAAGTGATCTCCAAGGAGCCTCTGGGCCCGGTGGTCCGCCAAGGCGATGAGGAGTGGTTCGACGTGGTGCGCTGGTCGCTGTTCGCCATGCTTAACGCCGAAGAGTTGGGCGTGACTTCGGCCAACGTGCTGGAGCAAGCCAAGTCCACCAAAAACCCTGACGTAGCCCGTTTGCTCGGCTTAGAAGGTGAGTTTGGCAAGGATCTGAAGCTGCCTAAAGACTGGGCCGTGCAGATCATCAAGCAAGTGGGTAACTACTCGGAAAGCTTCGAGCGCAACGTCGGCGCTGGTAGCGAGTTGAAGATCGAGCGTGGCCTCAATGCCCTGTGGAACAAAGGTGGCCTGCAGTACGCACCGCCGGTGCGCTAAACCAGCCGTCGCTGGCTGGGCATAAGCACCAGCCAGCGTTGTTCTGACTCCCTAGCGCCACGGCTGGCTGATGCAGAGTGGCGTTTGCCGAGGGCCGTTATGCCAAGTTCTGCCAAGATTGCTCCAGCGCGGGCAAGGTTTTGGGCCGACCCACAAGTGCGCGCCTGGCTGTTTCAACTGCTGGCAGTGCTGGCGGTGGTCGCCTTGGGCTGGTTTCTGTTCGATAACACCCAAACTAATTTAGCCAAACGCGGGATCACCTCGGGCTTTGCCTTCTTAAATAACAGCGCCGGTTTTGGCATTGCCCAGCACCTGATTGATTACCAAGAGAGCAACAGCTACGGCCGGGTGTTCTTCGTCGGGTTACTCAACACCTTGCTGGTGTCGCTGATTGGCATCGTGTTGGCCACCGCGCTCGGCTTTGCCATCGGCGTGGCGCGCCTGTCGCCGAACTGGCTGCTGAATAAACTGGCCAGCGTCTATATCGAAATCTTCCGCAATATCCCGCCGCTGTTGCAGATCTTCTTTTGGTACTTCGCCGTGATGCTGGCGCTGCCGGGGCCGCGGCAAAGTCTGCAACTGAGCGAAGGGCTGTTTCTCAATAACCGTGGTCTCTACCTGCCGGCACTCAGTGCTGACGGCGGCTGGGCTGCGGGCCTCGGGGCTTTGTTGCTGGCACTGATCGGCGCGGTACTGCTTAGACGGTGGGCGCGCGCGCGCTTTGAGGCCAGCGGTAAAACCTTCCCGCTGTGGCCTTGCGTGGTGGCGTTAGTGCTGGGCTTGCCGGCGCTGGCCAGCGTGATCTTCGGCGCGCCGTTGAGTGTGAGCGTGCCGCAGTTGACCGGGTTTAATTTTCGCGGCGGCTGGGTGCTGATTCCGGAGCTCTTGGCCTTGCTGCTGGCGCTGAGTATCTACACCGCCGCGTTTATCGCCGAGATCGTCCGTTCCGGGATCAAGTCGGTCAACCACGGACAAACCGAGGCGGCCCGTTCGTTGGGTTTGGCTGCGGGCAAAACCCTGAGCCTGGTGATCATCCCCCAGGCGCTGCGGGTAATCATTCCGCCCCTGACCAGCCAGTACCTGAACCTGGTGAAGAACTCCTCGCTGGCGGCCGGTATCGGCTACCCCGATATGGTCTCGCTGTTTGCCGGCACGGTGCTCAATCAAACCGGCCAAGCCATCGAGGTGATCGCCATCACCATGAGCGTGTACCTGGCCATCAGTATCAGTATTTCCATGCTGATGAACGCCTATAACAAGCGCATTGCGCTGATCGAGCGTTAGCCATGCAGACCTACACATTCAAACCCGATATGCCGCCGCCACGCACCAGCGTAGGCACGCTGGCCTGGTTGCGCAGTAACCTGTTTAGCGGCTGGATGAATACGCTGCTGACCTGTTTGGCCGTCTACCTGTTGTGGCTGACCCTGCCACCGTTACTGCAGTGGGCCTTTATCGACGCCGACTGGCAGGGCACGAGCCGCGCCGATTGCACCAGTGGCGGCGCATGCTGGGTGTTTGTGCAGCAGCGCATCGGCCAGTTTATGTATGGTTTTTACCCCACTGAGCTGCGCTGGCGGGTGGATTTAACCCTGTGGCTGGCGGTGCTCGCCGTGGCGCCGCTGTTTGTCCCGCGGATGCCGCACAAGGTGCGCTATGCCTTGGCTTTGCTGGTGGCTTATCCATGTTTGGCTTACTGGCTGCTGCACGGTGGTTTTGGCGGTTTGACTGGGGTGCCGACCAGCCAGTGGGGCGGCCTTATGCTGACCTTGGTGATCGCCGCGGTGGGCATTGCTGGCGCCTTGCCCTTGGGCATTTTGCTGGCCCTGGGAAGACGTTCGCAGATGCCGGCGATACGGGTTATCTGCGTGACCTTTATCGAGTTCTGGCGCGGTGTGCCGCTGATTACCGTGCTGTTTATGTCCTCGGTGATGTTGCCGCTGTTCCTGCCCGAAGGCCTGAGCTTCGACAAATTGGTGCGCGCGCTGATTGGTGTGATTTTGTTCCAGAGCGCCTATATCGCCGAAGTGGTGCGTGGCGGCTTGCAGGCCATCCCCAAGGGCCAGTACGAGGCGGCTGCGGCCATGGGCCTGGGCTACTGGCGAATGATGGGCCTGGTGATTTTGCCGCAGGCGCTCAAGCTGGTGATCCCGGGCATCGTTAACACCTTTATTGCGCTGTTTAAGGACACCAGCCTGGTGATCATCATCGGTCTGTTCGACCTGCTCAACAGCATTAAACAAGCGTCTACCGATCCGGCTTGGCTGGGCATGGCCACTGAAGGCTATGTGTTTGCTGCGCTGATTTTCTGGCTGTTTTGCTTTGCCATGTCGCGCTACTCGCAGCACCTGGAGCGCAAGTTGGACACCGGCCATAAGCGTTAGGAGTAAACAATGAACCAACCCAACCCGAATACTGACGCGGCGCCGATCATTGAATTGCAAGGCGTGAATAAATGGTACGGCCAGTTCCATGTACTCAAGGACATCAACCTGAAGGTCAAGCCAGGTGAGCGTATTGTCCTGTGCGGCCCCTCAGGCTCGGGCAAGTCCACCACTATTCGCTGTATTAATCGCCTAGAAGAACATCAGCAAGGGCGCATCGTGGTCGATGGCACGGAGCTGACCAACGACCTAAAACATATTGAGGCGATTCGCAGTGAAGTGGGGATGGTCTTTCAGCACTTCAATTTGTTCCCGCATTTAACGGTATTGCAGAACTGCACCTTGGCGCCGATGTGGGTGCGCAAGATGCCTAAGCGCCAAGCCGAAGAAGTGGCCATGCACTACTTAGAGCGGGTGCGTATCCCAGAGCAGGCCAATAAGTTTCCCGGACAATTATCCGGTGGACAACAACAGCGGGTAGCCATTGCCCGCGCTTTGTGTATGAAGCCCAAGATAATGTTGTTCGATGAGCCAACTTCTGCACTTGATCCAGAAATGGTCAAAGAAGTACTGGATACCATGATAGGCTTGGCCCGGGACGGGATGACCATGCTCTGCGTTACCCACGAAATGGGCTTTGCCAGAACCGTCGCGAACCGCGTGATCTTTATGGACAAGGGCGAGATAGTGGAAGAGAACGAACCCAACGCGTTCTTTACCAGCCCGCAGAATGAGCGCACCAAGCTATTTCTAAGTCAGATCATCCACTGATGTAAAGCGCACTTCATTAGACGCTAAGTAGAAGAGAGAACTGGCCGCAGGCATAAAAATAAGCCGCACAGAGCCTGCTTTCTCTGTGATTCCGGTCGACCTGCTGGTTTATGTCGCTGTTAATCATTTACCACTGATAGCTAAGGAGTTTCACATGTTTAAAGCAAGGATAAGCGTGCTTGCGTTGGGGGTCTTGAGCGCCATGCAAGTAATGGCAGATGGACAAGCAGACTCCCAAGGTTTTATTGAAGATAGCCACCTGGATTTGTTTTTTCGTAACGCCTATATCAATCGTGATTATAAAGATGGCCGCCAGGACAAAGCCGAATGGGGGCAAATGGCTCAAGCCAACTTCGCTTCCGGCTTTACCCAAGGCACCGTGGGTGTTGGGGTAGATGCCTTTGGCCTGTACGCGATCCGTTTGGATGGCGGTAAAGGCCGTTCCGGCGCTGCGGGCATCGACTTCTTTGCCCAAGGCGATAGCGGCGAAGCCGTTGATCAAATTTCCAAAGTCGGCGGTGCGGTTAAATTCCGCGTATCTAACACTGTGCTCAAGTACGGTGACCAGATGCCAGAATTCCCGGTACTGAGCTACGACAACTCGCGTTTGTTGCCTGAGTACTACACCGGTACTTTGCTGACCTCGAAAGAAATCGAAGGCCTGGAGATTAACCTCGGGCGCTTTACTGGCGAGTCGCGTAAAAGTGCTAACTCTCGCGACAGCGGCCGCTTGAAGAGTTTGGATGTCTGGGGCCTGGCCTACCAGTTCACCGACAACTTCAAGGGTTCTTACTACGGCACCAATATCGAGGACGTACTGGATCGCCATTACGTCAACTTGAACTACGTGCTGGACCTGCATAACGAGCAGTCGCTGACCTTGGATTTCCAGGACTACTACAGCGAGTTCGATAACAGCTTCGGTACTGCGCTCAATGCCGGCACTGACGGCAGCAAGAGCACCCGCAACAATATTTGGAGTCTGGCGGCTACCTATGCCATCGGTGCCCATTCCTTCACTCTGGCGCACCAGCGCAGCACCGGTAACAGCGGCTACAACTACGGCGGTTATCAGAGCCAGGGTTGGGTCGGTGACGGCGGTACCTCGATCTGGCTGGCCAACTCCTACTGGTCCGACTTCAACGGCGAAGACGAGCGTTCCTGGCAAGTGGCCTACGCGGTGGACTTCGGCGAGTACGGCGTGCCGGGTTTGAACTTCCGCACCGCCTATGT
The DNA here is from genome assembly GCF_025465995.1 of Pseudomonas sp. 5P_3.1_Bac2. Taxonomy (GTDB): domain Bacteria; phylum Pseudomonadota; class Gammaproteobacteria; order Pseudomonadales; family Pseudomonadaceae; genus Aquipseudomonas. The sequence goes on from NZ_JANLNY010000006.1 coordinate 415,801, forward strand.
GCGCGGTGACAACATCAACGACCGCTCCGGTCGTGGTGAAGGTACCGAGCGGGAAATCTTCAACCAAGTGCAATACGTAGTGCAGAGCGGTCCGGCTAAGGACCTTAACCTGCGCGTGCGCAGCTCCATCCTGCGGGTGTCGAATAACGCCAGCAACTACAACTCTTCGGGTAATGAACTGCGGTTAATCGTCGATTATCCGGTGAGCATTTTCTAAGTCTGTTGTGCTTAAACGACGCCGCCCAGCTGATGACTCAGCTGGGCGGCGTTTTTATTGCGCGTAAGTAATGCGGGCCGGGCACGCCTTAGCGATTTTCCGGCCACAGACGCAGGGGCTTACCTTGCTCGGGCCACAATTGCAGCTGTTCGGTGGCGGAGAAGTCCCAACGCACCACTTGGCTGAGGCTTTGCAAGAAGCGCGTTTCCTGCTCCATCAAGGCCGGGGCGCAGAGCTTGCGGGTGCTGCCGGGGGCAGCAAAACTCAGTTTATTGCCATCCAGCTGATAGCTGGTAAACCAGTGATTACAGCCGGCGTTGCCATAGGCGCGGCCATCCTCGCCTAAGGTGATGGTCAGGTGGCTGCGGTCAATTAAAGGCCGCTCCCCAATCCATTCCACTTGGTAGCTACGCTCGGTCTGCAACTGCGCTGTAGAGCTGGCGCAGCCAGTGAGGGCCAAAGCGGTTAAACCTGCAGCGGACAGTGCTTTCATAATCTCTCCAAGCTTAAGCGGCAGCGGCGCACGCCGGGCACAGATGCTTGCCTTGTTGCGAGCGCCAGCCCAACTCATTGATTCGCGCTTCAGCGGCAGGGGCTTGGGCTTTTTTGCCCAAGGCGCCGTCGACGGCAAATTCAAAGTCTAGCTGCTTGGCGCAACCGTCGCAGTTAACCTGCCAGTTGAAAATCGCCAGCTCTTTAAAGGCCGGGCCCGTGGCCACCGCCACCCACTGCCCGCGTGGGTTGATCAGATGCCGCACTTTGTCGGTATGCAGGCGCATGCACAGATCGCGGCTGCCTTTGAGTGTGACCAGCAGGACGTCGCCGTTTTGAATCGAGCCACCATTACCGGTGACCTGATAACGCCCGGGGGCGAGGGCGCGGCATTCAATTAGGGTGTGTTCCGGGTTTAGCAGGTTGTAGCGAAAATCGTGTTCAGCCATGGCTCCTCCAAATCAGCGCCAATCCTAGCACGGCCAGGCGTAATCAGCCTGGCGTGCTGGCGCCAATCAGAGCTACGCCTGGGTTTGGTCGATCAGGCGTTGGATCGCCTCGTCGAGGCCGTCCAGCGCTTGAGCCGAGGCGGGGTCGTTGTGCTTGAGCAGGGTTTCGCTGCGCTGACAGGCCGCACGTAACTGCGGCACCCCGCAATAACGGGTGGCGCCATGCAGGCGGTGCACCCGTTCGATCAGGCTATTACGCTCACCGGTGACGCGCGCTTGTTGAATCGCTTGGCGATCGTTGCTCAGGCCCGCCAGCAGCATATTCAGCATATCGGCGGCCAAGTCAGGCTTGCCCGCCGCTAGGCGCAAGCCTTCTTCAGCATCCAATACCTTGAGTTCGTTGTGCTGTGCGCCGCCGCTGGCGCTCTCCACAGCCTGATGGTGCAAGGCCAGGCCGGTCCATTTAAGGACGACCTGAGCCAGCTGTTTTTCGCTGATGGGCTTGGTCAGGTAGTCATCCATGCCGCTTTGCAGCAGGGCGCGTTTTTCGTTGGCCAAGGCGTGGGCGGTGAGGGCGACGATCGGCGTCTGGCTGTGGCCTCGTTCCAGCTCCAGCTGACGGATCTCTTCGGTGGCTTGGCGGCCATCCATGCCGGGCATCTGCACATCCATAAAGACCAGGTCGTAGGTCTTTTTCGCGGCCAGTTCCACGGCCTCGTAGCCGCTGTTGGCGATGCTGACCACCGCGCCCATGTCTTCGAGCAGGGTTTGCACCAGCAGCAGGTTGGCCGGGTTGTCGTCGACGCAGAGGATTTCCGGGGCGCGGCTCGGGTTATGGGCCGGCGTCGTGGCAATGACCAGTTGCGGGTTGATCAACTCGGCCAGGCCGCGTTGCAGTTTTAAGGTGCAGGCGGGTTTGGATTGCAGTTGTTTATGGGCGTCAGGCAGCAGGCCCTGGTAAAGCATTTGCTCAGTGGTGGGGCAGAGCAGCAGGACTTTGCAGTTGAGCTGCTCAAACTCCCAAATACGCTGGCTGAGTTGCTCCGGCGTCAGGGTTTGGCTGCTGACGCCGAGCACCGCCAGATCAATGGGCAGCGAGCTGTGCTGAGCTTGGGCAACGGCGGCCAACAACGGATCGAGATTGTCGAAGCCGCTGACTTGCAGGCCACAGTCTTCCAGTTGATGCAGCAGGGCTTGGCGGGCCAGTTCGTGGCTCTCCAGCAGCGCCGCGCGCCGGCCCATCAACGGCGGGCGCATCAGCTCGTCGCCGGTGTTGCGGGTCTTCGGCAGGCTAAGGCTGATCCAGAATTCCGAGCCTTCATTGGGCGTGCTTTCAACGCCAATCTCACCGCCCATTTGCTCGATCAAACGCTTGGAAATGACTAAGCCCAAGCCTGTGCCGCCGGCTTGCCGGCTAAGGGTGTTGTCGGCCTGACTAAAGGCCTGGAACAGCTCGCGCACGTCCTCATTGGACAGGCCAATGCCGGTGTCTTGCACGCTGATGCGCAGCTGCGCGCGATCGCTGCTCTCATCCTCAAGCATGGCGCGCATCACGATAGTGCCGGCGTGGGTGAACTTAATCGCGTTGCTGACCAGGTTGGTCAGCACCTGTTTCAGGCGCAGCGGATCACCCATCAGTGCCAACGGCGTATCGCGGTAGACCAAGCTGAGCAGCTCCAGCTGCTTCTCATGGGCGGCGGGGGCGAGGATGGTCAGGGTGTCCTGGAGCAAGTCGCGCAGGTTAAACGGCACGTTTTCCAGCACCAGTTTGCCGGCCTCGATCTTCGAGAAGTCGAGGATCTCGTTGATGATCGCCAGCAGGTTGTCGGCGGATTTTTCGATGGTGCCCAGATAGTCCTGCTGGCGCGGGGTCAGTTCGCTCTTTTGCAGCAGGTTGGTGAAACCGAGGATGCCATTGAGCGGCGTGCGGATCTCGTGGCTCATATTGGCGAGGAATTCGGACTTGATCCGGCTGGCCTCCAAGGCTTCTTTACGCGCCAGATCCAGCTCGATGTTCTGGATCTCGATGGTTTCGAGGTTCTGTCGCACGTCTTCGGTGGCTTGGTCGACGCTATGTTGCAGCTCGTCCTGGGCGTTTTGCAGGGATTCGGCCATGCGGTTGATGCCCGAGGCCAACTCATCCAGTTCATGGCTGCCCAATGGCGGCAGGCGGGTTTGCAGATTGCCATCTTTGAGCTGCGCCACGCTTTGCTTGATCAGGCGCAGTGGGTCGTTGATGGTACGGCTCAGGCGCACCGCCAAGAGGGCGGTGACGATCAGTCCGGCGCCGATCAGCAACAAACTGGTGAGCAAGCTGCGATAGCCACTGAGCTGAGTGCTCTGGTGCGACAGTTCCAGCTCAACCCAGCCGAGCAATTGGCTTTCGGTGTCGCTGGCCAGGGTGCCGGTGAAATTCAGGTGGCGCTGATAGACGGGCATCAAGAAGCGCGTATTGTCGCGGCTTTGCGTCTTCGAGGCTTGCGGGTTACGCGGTGGCGGCGGTGGGGTGAGCATGCGCGGCCCGGCATGAGCCAGGGGCTGCTGATCGCTGCTCAGGAAATTCACTGAGCGCACATCGCCTTGCTCCAAGGCTAATTCAGCGATGCGTTGCAGCACCTGAGCATCATTGGCCAGCAACGCCGGAGCGGCCAAAGGTGCCAATTGTTCGGTAATCATCTGCCCGCGCTGCAGCAGCTGGCTGTTCAAGCCCGATAGCTGCATCCACGTGAAGTAACCGCCTAATACCAACGCCAGCAGGCTAGTGGGCAGCAGGGTCAGCAGCAAGACCCGTCCTTTGATGCCTAGATCCTTGATCACACGAATGCTCCGCAAAAGTCAGGCCCCAGTGTAGCGGTTCACACCTTGAGAATCTTGTGGTGAGGTCACAGGAAAATACATATAGAATGCTTCGCATTTACTTCGGGAATAGAGTCTTGATTGCTAGTAGTTTGCAGGTAGCCCATATCCTTGTGGTCGAGGATGACCCTCTATTGGCCAGTCATTTACAGCGCAGCCTGCATGACGTGGGCTATCAAGTGACCCTCAGCCAGGATGGTCAGGAAGGATTGGACCTGGCCGCCCAAGGCAACTTTGATTTGGTCCTGCAGGACATCCTGCTGCCCAGCCTCAATGGTTTACAGGCGCTGCGCCAGTTACGCGAAAGTTGCCCGGTGCCGGTGATCTTGATGTCGGCGCTGGGCGATGAGCCGGATCGCATCGCCGGTTTTAGCCACGGCGCCGATGATTACCTGCCCAAGCCGTTCAGCATGGCTGAACTGCGCGTACGGGTAGCCGCGGTGCTGCGCCGAGTGGCTTATGAGCGCACGGAAGCGGCCAATGGTGATTTTGACCTGGACAGCCTTCGCAGTGATGTCTGTGTCGATGGTCAGTGGGCCGATCTCACCGGCACCGAATACCGCCTGTTCCAGGCCCTTAATGAGCATCAGGGCGAGGTGCTGAGCAAGGCCTTCCTCTACCAGCAAGTGTTGCACCGTGCCTATTCGCGCCACGACCGCAGCCTGGACATGCACATCAGTCACATCCGCCGTAAGTTGCAATTGGTCGGTTACAGCGCCGGGCGCCTAGAGACTGTATGGGGCAAAGGTTATCTGCTGACCAAGTTGTCATGAACCTGCCCAACCGCCATTCGTTACTGTGGAAGCTGGCCTTGATGCTGGCGCTGCTGGCCTTGTTGGTCGCCAGTTTGCACGCCGACTTGGGCGACCGTTTGGAGGAGAACCGGCAATACCTGACCAGCGCGGAGAAGCAGCAACTGCGTGAGTGGGCTCAAGCAGCCGAGTTGGCGTGGCGCAGTCGCGGGCGTAGCGGGGTGGATGATTTCCTTGCGCAACTGCGGGCCAAGGAGAACATCTGGGCGGCGGTGGTCGATGCGGAGCATGAGTCACTGTCCTCGCAGCGCCTGAATGACGCGGAACTGCTGCGATTGAATTTCTCCCGCCGCCTGGATGGCTCCTTAGGCCGGCCGGATCGCACCCCGGTTATCGAAATGCCCTTGGCGGATGCCGTCAGCTTTGTCGTCGAATTGCCCCAGCGTCTTGATCCGCGCCGCCACCGGCATTGGTGGGACTTGCTCCTGCAACGGGTGCTGCCGGCCTTGTTGGCAGTGCTCTTGGGCATCGTGCTGTACCGTGAATTGATTGGCCCGTTAATGATTTTGCAGCGCCAGGCGCAGGCGTTGAGTCGCGGTGATTTATCCGCCCGGGTCGGCGCCATTGGCCAGCGCCGCGATGAATTCGGTGGCCTGGCGCGGTCCTTCGACCAGATGGCGGAGCGTTTGGAGCGCATGGTGGTGTATCAGCGCCAGCTACTGCGCGATATGTCCCACGAGCTGCGTACGCCCTTGAGCCGCCTGCGCGTGGCGGCGGAGTGCGAGGACGCTGAGGAGCCGCTGCGCCAGCGCTTAGAGCAGGAGGTCGGCGGCATGGAGCAGTTGATCAGCGACACTCTGGATCTGGTCTGGCTCGACACCGAGCGCCGTACCCTGCCTTTGGAGGCGGTCAATGTCAGCCGCCTGTGGGATGTGCTACGCGAGAACGCCAGTTATGAAAGTGGCTGGCCCATCGAGCGCATGCCCTGCGAGCTGCCGGATGATTGCCAGGTGCTGGGCTATCTCAATGGCTTGGCGCAAGCCTTGGAAAATATCCTGCGTAACGCCATCCGCCATTCCCCGGCCAATGCCCGGGTGCGCTTAGCCGGGCAGCGCGAGGGTGATGACTGGGTACTGTGGGTCGAGGATCAAGGCCCTGGCGTGGCGGAGGAGGATCTGCAACGGATCTTCCAGCCCTTTACCCGGCTTAACGCCGCGCGCCCGGGTGGTGATGGCTATGGTCTGGGCTTGGCCATCGCACACAGCATGCTAGAGCAGCAGGGCGGCAAGTTGTGGGCGGAGAACGCATACCCGGGTTTGCGCATAAAGTTCAGGCTGAAAGTGTATATTTTGTAAATGAGATTTACTCTCAAACAAGTCTCAGTATCATCGCCGCCACTGTTCGGTGGCGTACGGTCGCGACATGGGTTGCTTAAGCAGACTGGTTCGCAGCGTCATCGGCGCCGCAGCGTGGGCTCTTCAAGAGCTTGCCAATCGCAAAATAACGAGCCAGTTACAGCACTTAAGCAGGAGTCGCAGATGTCCCGCCGTACCCCTCTGACAACTAGCAAGCGTCAATCCCCGTTTAGCCCCACCGTACTGGCCGCCGCACTGGCGTCGTTGAGCTATGGCGTGCAAGCCGAGCAACAGTTGGAGCTGGAAACCACGGTGGTGACCGCGGCAGGTTATGAGCAAAGCGTCAAAGATGCACCGGCGAGCATCTCGGTGATCACCTCTGAGGAACTGAAAAAGCGCTCCTACACCGATGTGACCGATGCCCTGAAAAACGTCGCAGGCGTACAGGTGATCGGCGGCGGCGTGGAGCAATCGATCTCGATTCGCGGCATGACCTCCGGTTACACCCTGTTCCTGATCGACGGCCGCCCTGTGCAGGGTAACGACGCCTTCGGTATCCGTGGCGCCCAAGCCGGTACGCCGATCAACTTCCTGCCGCCGATTGAAGCCATCGAGCGCATCGAAGTCATCCGTGGCCCAGCTTCGGCACTGTATGGCTCCGACGCCATGGGCGGGGTGGTGAACATCATCACCAAGAAAGTCGGCGACGAAATTCGCGGCAGCATCACCAGCGAATACACCCTGGCGGACAGCCACAACGAGGTGAATGAAAACGCCTTCCAGACCAGCGCCTATGTCGATCTGCCGCTGATCCCTAACGTGCTCGCCCTGCAATTGACCGGTGCCATCCACGATCAGCAGGAAAGCCACTTTGTCGGTGGTGGCGACAGCGCGGCCAGCGATCCGGATTACGAGAAAGAAACCATTGGCGGCAAGCTGTCGTGGAACCTCAACGAAGCCAACCTGGTTACCTTGGGGCACACCTACTCCAAGCAGGAACGTACTTCCAATCCAGGTAAGAGCCTGGCCATTGATGAGGACAAGAGCTACCGCGAGTCGGTCAAGGAAAACTACTTCCTGTCCCACGAAGGCTCGTTCGGCAACCTGCAAACCAACAGCTACATCAACTACGACAAGTCGGAAAACAAGAGCAGCCTCAACGCCACCACCGGCAAGGGCATTACCTATGACGTGCTGACGGTGAACAGCCAAGGCACTTATTTCTTCGACAGCCACAGCGTGACGGCGGGCCTGACCCACAAATACGAAGAGCTCAAAGACGGCTCCTCCAACGGTCTGAAGCGCCCGATTGTGGCTGATCCCAATGCCGTGGTGGAAATGAACCGCTACCAGAACTCCTTGTTTATTGAGGACAACTGGCAGATGACCGATGACTTCAGCCTGACCTTGAGCGGTCGTTACGACGATAACCAAGCCTTTGGCGGCCATTTCAGCCCGAAAGTCTACGGCGTGTACCACATCAACGAGAGCTTCACCCTGAAGGGCGGGGTGACCTCGGGCTTCAAAGCGCCGGACCTGCGTAACGCGGCCAGCGACTACGGTATGAGCTCCATGGGTGGCACCGTGATCGGCAACCCGGACCTCAAGCCTGAGAAGAGCCTGAACAAAGAAATCGGCCTGGCCTACGAGAACTTCGACCTGGGCCTGGAAACCACCGTGACCCTGTATGTCACCGACTACAAAGACAAGGTCAACCGCACGGGCAACATCTGCGACACGACTAACCAGGTGTGTGAATGGAATGGCGTGATCTACCCCTACGAGTCGCGCGGCTACACCGCCAACGAAAACGTCGATGAAGCCGAGCTGCGCGGTATCGAGTGGACCCTGGATTACAACATCCTCGACAACCTGACCTATCGCCATAGCTACACCTTCACTGAAACCGAGCAGAAGTCCGGGCAGTACAAGGGTGAAGCGCTCAACGATATGGCCAAGCACAGCTTTAACGCCTCGCTGGATTATCAAGCCACTGAGCGTCTGAACCTGTGGACCCAGTTCAACTACCGTGGCTCGACTTCCGGTCGTTGGCAGACCGGCACCAGTGGCTCGTCGAGCAATGGTGTGACTTACCCGGCCTATCGTTTCTTTGATGTGGGTCTGGGCTACAAGGCCACTAAAGGCCTGACCTTGAAGGCTGGCGTCTACAACGTCGGCAACGAGAAGGTCACCACCGATGACAGCTTCGCCTACAACCTCGATGGGCGTCGCTACATCTTCTCGCTGACCCAGGCCTTCTAAGGTTTGAACGGCTAAAGCATTCCCCGGCACTGCGTCCGGGGAATTGTCGTCTAGGCGCTGAACCGGTCTAGGCGTTTTTGATAAGGATGGGGGACATGGCAAAAGCAAGTGGCTACGTAACGGATGTGGCCTATCCGGCACACTTCCACAAGGAGCTACTGCCGCTGTGGCTGGTGACGCTGGCCACCGTCAAAGGTCTGCGCAGCCCTAGCCTGAACCAGCCTTACAGCTATTGCGAGCTGGGTTGCGGCCTCGGGATTAACCTGCTGGTGGCAGCCGCCTGCAACCCTTTGGGTGAGTTTGTCGGGGTGGATTTCAATCCGCAGCACATTGCTTTCGCCCGGCAGGCCAGTGAGCGTCTGGGCCTCGCCAACCTGCGTTTTGTCCAAGCGGATTTCGCCGAATTTGCCGCCACGAACGCCCTGCAGTTCGACTTTGTGGTTAGCCACGGCGTGTGGTCTTGGATCGCGCAAGCGGCGCAGCAGCAGATACTCAGCGTGCTTAAGCACTCGCTCAAACCGCAAGGGCTGTTTTACCTGCATTACATGTGTCACCCCGGTGCCAGTGCGATGCAGCCAGTGCAGAAGTTGCTCAGTGAATTGGCGGAACATTTGAGTGCCAGCTCGGCGCAAAACATGGGCGCCGGTTTGGATTTGCTCAGTCGTTTGGATCAGGCCGGGGTGTTCCACGATCAGCCGGGCATGAGCGAGCGCCTGGCGCAGTTGCAGAGCATGGACAAAGCCTATCTGGCCCATGATCTGCTCAGCCCCTACTGGCAGCCGCAGCATTCCATCGATGTGCATCGGCAGCTGGCTCAAGCCGGGCTCAGTTATGTCGACAGCGCCAATGCCTTTGATGTGCTGGAGACGCTATCGGTGCCGCAGGCGGCGCAGGCATTGATTGCCAACCTGCCATCGCCGGCGCTGCGCGAGTTGGCCAAGGACTTGGCGCGTAACCAACGCCAGCGGCAGGACCTGTTCCAAAAATGCCCTCAAGCCTTAGGGCCGCAGGCGCAGCTGGCCAGCCTGGCGCAGCTGCGTTGGCAATTGCTGCCGGGCGCACCACGCAGTGGCGGTCAAGTGTTCGCCACGCCGATTGGCCCTATTGATGGCCCGGCACAGTTGCTTTCACCGCTGCTAGAACGCTTGGCTCAGGGCCCGGCCAGCACCGCTGAGTTAGGCCAACTGGCGGCCTATGGCGGCAACCTCACCGTGCTTTTACAAAGCCTGCTGTTGCTGATGTGGCGCGGTCATGTGCATCCGCAGCGCATGGATGCCGAGCCGCAGCCGCATGTAGCGGCTTTAACGGATTGGTTAGGGCAGCACGAGTTAAAGATTCAGTTGGCCGCTGAGTGCGGCACGGCCGTGTTGGATGAAGCGGCGCTAGCTAAACATTAATAAACCCGGAGCGTCCATTGGGCGCACTGGGGCTTGAGACAACAATAGGGTTGAGGTGTATGGCACGAACCAGTTCATCAGCATGGTTGTTAACCGCGCGCTGTCTGTTGGCAGTATTTGGCGGTTACCTGCTTACCTATATGGCCAGCGCCGCGTTGGCCCGGCTGTTGCCGGTTAAACCGGTGGATGCGGTGGTAATCGCCGCCTTACTCAGCTTCGTCCTGTATCTGGGCTTTATCATCTGGAGCTTCGCCGCTGCGCGGTTGTCGCGGGTGTGGCTGAGCCTGCTGCTGGCGTTGCCGTTGGGGCTGATCGGCTTTTGGCCGCAACTGATGGGGCGTATGGCATGAAACACAGCATTACCCAGTCGTTGTCCTGGTTACACACTTGGGCCGGGTTGATCTTTGGCTGGGCCCTGGTGGCGATTTTCTTCACAGGCACCTTGGCCGTCTTCGATAAAGAAATTCAGCAGTGGCTACAGCCGGAAGTGCCGGTCCACGCGGTCGATCAGCAGCAGGCGGCAGCCACGGCGATTAGCTACCTGCAAGCCACACACCCGCAACAAAGCAACTGGCAAGTCAGCCTGCCCACCGAGCGTTGGCCGCGTTTGGCGGTGAGCGCCGGCGAAGCGCAGGGCGGTGGTGGCGGTGGCCGTGGTAATGCCATGACCAGCCTTGATCCAGTGACCGGGGAGGTCATCAAGCCGCGGGAAAGCGCTGGCGGTAACTTCTTCTTCCGTTTCCATTACACCTTGCACTTCCCGCGCAATATCGGCGTGTGGGTGGTGGGTTTCTTGGCCATGGCGATGCTGGCGGCGATCGTCAGCGGCATCGTGATCCATAAGAAGTTCTTTAAAGAGTTCTTCACCTTCCGTCCCAACAAGGGCCAGCGCTCGTGGCTGGATTACCACAACGCCAGCGGTGTGTTGCTGCTGCCGTTCCATATCATGATCACCTACACCGGCTTGGTGATCTTCTTCCTTATTTATATGCCGGCGCCGATGGAGGCTCTGTTTGATGGCGATCGCCAAGCCTACCAAGCCGCGATGCGCGGTGAGCCGGCTGGCGCTGGGCCGCGTGCTGAGGCAGGTGCTGAGCGGCCAGCCCGGGGTGGCGAACAGGGCAGGCCAGAACAGGGCACTGAGCGCGCTATGACGCGCGGTGCCGAGCAGGCCGAGGGTCGTGGCGCACGACCTGGGCGCGAACAGGAGCCCCGTCAGCATCTGCACGATCGCACGGCAGAGATGAACTTCCCGGCGCTGCTGGCCAAGGCCGAGGCTGAGCTAGGGCCGTTGTCGGGCTTTAGACTGCAACGCAGTCCTAGCGGTGAGGCGGTATTTGAGGCGCGTCCGGTGCTGGGCAATATCATCGAACTGACCAAGGGCCGCAGCCTGAGCTTGGATGCCTTAACCGGCAAGGTGGTTAAGCCCGTAGCGGAATCGACGGGGGCGGGCTGGGTGCAGCGGGTGATGGCCGGGTTGCACTTCGCCCAGTTTGGCGGTTACCCGATGCGCTGGCTGTATTTCCTGTGCGGCATGATCAGTACCGCGATGATGGCGGCAGGTTTGCTGTTGTTTACGGTTAAACGCCGGCGCCGCTATGCCAAGGAAAGCCTGGCCGCGCGCTTTGGCTACCAGTTTATCGAGCGGGTCAATATCGCCATTGTTGCCGGCTTGCCGCTGGCGAGTATCGCTCTGCTCTGGGCGAATCGCCTGTTGCCGGTGGATCTGGCTGGGCGCGCAGCCCATGAGATCAACGCCTTCTTTGCCGTCTGGGGCTTGAGCTTCCTGCATGCCAGCCTGCGCCCTTGGGCCAAAGCCTGGCCGGAGCAGCTCTGGCTGGCCGGGGCCTTGGCTATTGGCCTGCCGTTGGCTAATGGCTTTACCGGCTTGCCGGTGCTCGGCAATGCCAGCAGCCTGTATTTGGAGTTGACTTGCATGGCCATGGGCGCCTTGACCCTGTTGGCTGGCTGGCGCGCTGCCCAGCCGCAGGCGGTGGTTACGGGCAAAGCGCGTAAGGCTAAAACGCCGGCCACTAGTGAAGTGGACGATGATGCACAGGAGAGCCCAGCATGCTGAGTTTTATCGCCGCCGGGGGCCTGGCGTATTCGGCCATGGTCGCGTTGTGTCAGGGCATCAAGCGCCACCAAGTGGCGGTGTGGGGTAAACCCTGGCCGGATACCTGGCACCGTGGCCTGCGCGCCTATGGCTGGCTGGCGCTGCTGCTGTGCCTGTGGCTAAGCGCCGAGCATTGGGGCTGGGCCATGGGCAGTGTTGGCGTGTTTGGTTTGCTGTCGTTGAGCGGCTTTGCCCTGGTGTTGGCTTTACCGTACTGGCCCAAGCTGCTGGTGCGCTTGGGCGTACTGGGGGCTGTGCTAGGCCTGCTGGGATCAGCTTATAGCTTGTGGGTCTAAGCACCTTGCCATATCTAATATGGCCGGGCCGGGTTTGTCGGTATCATGCGCGCTTTGACCTATTCTGGATTATCTCTACGCCATGAGCTTCGAGTTTCCCACTATCGCCGATTGCGTCGGCAACACCCCGCTGGTGCGCTTGCAGCGCCTGCCGGGGAACACCAGTAATACCCTGCTGCTCAAGCTAGAAGGCAACAACCCGGCCGGCTCCGTTAAGGACCGGCCGGCGCTGTCGATGATCAGCCGCGCCGAGCAGCGCGGCGACATCAAGCCGGGCGATGTATTGATCGAAGCCACCAGCGGTAACACCGGCATCGCCCTGGCTATGGCCGCGGCGATCAAGGGCTACAAAATGGTGCTGATCATGCCCGACAACTCCACCGCCGAACGCAAAGCGGCGATGACCGCCTACGGGGCCGAGTTGCTATTGGTCGAAAGCATGGAAGACGCCCGCGACCTGGCCCTGCAGATGCAGGAAGAGGGCAAGGGCAAGGTGCTGGACCAGTTCGCCAATGGCGATAACCCCGAGGCGCATTACCGCAGCACTGGCCCGGAAATCTGGCAGCAAACGGGCGGGCGGATCACCCACTTTGTCAGCTCCATGGGTACCACCGGCACCATCATGGGCGTGTCGCGCTACCTCAAAGAGCAAAGCAGCGCGGTGCAAATCGTCGGTCTGCAACCTATGGAAGGTTCGGCTATTCCCGGCATCCGCCGTTGGCCAACTGAATACCTGCCGAAGATCTATCAAGCCGAGCGGGTTGATCGGGTGATCGACATGGGCCAGCGCGAAGCCGAAGACGTCATGCGGCGTTTGGCCCGCGAAGAAGGCATCTTCTGTGGCGTCTCCTCTGGCGGCGCGGTGGCAGCGATGCTACGCCTGTCGCAAGAAGTGGAAAACGCGATCATGGTGGCGATCATTTGCGACCGCGGCGACCGTTACCTATCCAGTGGCATCTACGATCTGCCGACCAACTGATGGCTAAGAAAGACGGCGGTCTGCGCTTTCAGCCCAGCGGTGGCAGCCGTGCCGCCGCCGTGCCAGTGGGCAAGAAACAAAAACTGGTGATTGAGCGCCTGGCCAATGACGGTCGCGGCATCGCTTTTCATGAAGGTCGCACCTGGTTTGTCAGCGGCGCCTTGCCTGGCGAGCACATCGAAGCGCGGGTGCTCGGCGCCCACGCGAAGGTGGTTGAGGCGCGTACTGAACGCCTGCTCACGGCCAGCAGCGAGCGCCGTCCTGAGCCTTGCGTACACGCCAAGATTTGTGGCGGTTGCAGCTTGCAGCATATGCCCCATAGCCAGCAGCTCGAACTCAAGCAGCGCCTGCTCAGCGAGCAATTGAGCCGCCTGGCTAACCTGCAGCCCAAGCAGTGGGTGGCGCCCTTAATCGGCCCTGAGCTGGGCTATCGGCGCCGCGCGCGTATCGCCGTGCGCTGGAATCAAAAAGCCAGGCAACTGGATGTCGGCTTTCGCGCCCAAGCCAGTCAAGACATCATCGCCATCAGCCAGTGCCCAGTTCTGGTACAGCCCTTGCAGCCAATCCTGCATGGGTTACCTGCGGTGTTGCGCAGCCTGCATAAACCTCAGGCCATTGGCCATGTGGAGTTATTTAACGGTAACAGCAGCGCGCTGTTGGTACGGCACACGGCGCCCCTAAGTGAGGCAGATCAGCAGTTGCTGGCAGATTTCTGTGCCCAACAGCAGGCTCAGTTGTGGTTGCAGGGCGAAGCGGCGCCGGCGCCTTATACGGCGCAAACGTTGAGTTATCCGTTGCCAGACTACGGGCTGGATTTGGCGTATCAGCCGGGGGACTTTGTTCAGGTCAACCCGCAGGTCAACGCCGCCATGGTGCGGCAGGCGCTGCAGTGGTTAGCGCCACAGGCCGATGAGCGGGTGCTGGATTTGTTCTGCGGTCTGGGTAATTTTGCTTTGCCATTAGCTCAGCAGGTGCGCGAGCTGGTGGCGGTGGAAGGGGTGGTGGAGATGGTCGAGCGCGCTCGGCAGAATGCGCAGAGCAATGGCATCAGCAATGCGCACTTTTTCCAGGCCGATCTCTCTAAACCCTTGGCGCAAGCCAGCTGGGCTCAGGGTGGCTTTGCTGCCGTGCTGTTAGACCCGCCGCGTGATGGCGCTTTTGAGGTGGTCAAACAGATCGCCAGCTTAGGTGCCCAGCGTCTGGTTTACGTGTCTTGTAACCCCACGACCTTGGCCCGTGACAGTGCCGAGTTGGTGGCTCAGGGATATCAGCTGGAACGGGCAGGTATTCTTGATATGTTTCCACAAACGGCCCATGTTGAAGCTATGGCGTTGTTTGTTAAGGCGTCATAGCTAGCTTGAAGTGCTGCGCCGCGTAGGGTTTCTCACCGCCCACGGCGCCGCTCTAGAACAGAGCGCAGGGATAGCGCTTTCGCGATTAAACCGACCGGTTCACAGAAACCGGCGATGATTCGGCGGGCTTCACACTCGCCGTAGGAAGGGTAATGAAATGGTTCAGGTCAGAGCGCATCAGCCGGTCAACGATGACGGCAGTATCAATCTAGAGGCCTGGCTCGGCCATGTCTTGAGTGTTGATCCAGCCCTGGATCGGGATGCTTTACGCGAGGCCTGTGAGTTCGCCCGCGAGTCAGAGCAACAAGCCAATGCGGCGCAGAATCTTTGGATTGAGGGCGCCTCCAGCTTCCGTGCGGGGCTGGAAATCGCTGAGATCCTTGCCGACCTCAAACTCGATCAAGAATCCCTGGTTGCCGCGATCACCTACCGCTGCGTGCGCGAAGGTAAGGTGCCGCTTAGCGCCGTGCACCAACGCTTCGGCCCGGTGGTGGCCAAGCTGGTGGATGGCGTGCTGCGCATGGCAGCCATCAGCGCTTCGCTGAATCCCCGCGATTCCTTAGTGCTCGGCTCGCAGGCACAGGTGGAAAACCTGCGCAAAATGCTGGTGGCCATGGTTGATGACGTGCGCGTGGCGCTGATCAAACTGGCCGAACGTACTTGTGCTATTCGTGCGGTTAAAGAGGCCAGCGAAGAGAAGCGTCAGCGCGTGGCCCGCGAAGTGTTCGATATCTACGCGCCCCTGGCCCACCGCCTGGGCATCGGCCATATCAAATGGGAGCTGGAGGATTTGTCCTTCCGCTACCTGGAACCTGAGCAGTACAAGCAGATCGCCAAGCTGCTGCATGAGCGGCGCTTGGACCGCGAGCAGTACATCAATGAAGTGATGAGCCAGCTGCGCACTGAGCTGGAAGACACCGGCATCAAGGCTGACATCAGCGGGCGGGCCAAACACATCTACTCGATCTGGCGCAAAATGCAGCGCAAAGGCCTGCAATTCAGCCAAATCTACGACGTGCGCGCAGTGCGCGTACTGGTGCCGCAGGTGCGTGATTGCTACACCGCCCTGGGCATCGTGCACACCCTGTGGCGGCACATCCCCAAGGAATTTGACGACTACATCGCCAACCCCAAGGAGAACGGCTATCGCTCGCTGCACACGGCGGTACTCGGCCCGGAAGGCAAGGTGCTGGAAGTGCAGATCCGCACCCAGTCCATGCACGAAGAAGCCGAGCTGGGCGTGTGCGCGCACTGGCGTTACAAGGGCACCGACGTTAAGTCCGGCTCCAATCATTACGAAGAGAAAATCTCCTGGCTGCGCCAAGTGTTGGAGTGGCACGAGGAGCTGGGCGATATCGGCGGTTTGGCCGAACAGTTGCGGGTGGATATCGAGCCGGACCGGGTTTATGTGTTTACTCCCGACGGCCATGCCATCGACCTGCCCAAGGGCGCCACGCCGTTGGACTTCGCCTACCGCGTGCACACCGAGATCGGCCACAACTGCCGTGGCGCCAAGATCAACGGGCGCATCGTGCCGCTTAACTACAGCCTGCAAACCGGCGAGCAAGTAGAAATCATCACCGGCAAGCAAGGCGTGCCGAGTCGCGACTGGCTGAACCCGAACCTGGGCTACATCACCACCAGCCGGGCGCGGGCGAAGATCATTCACTGGTTCAAGCTACAGGACCGCGACCACAACATTCTGATCGGCAAAAACCTGCTGGAGCGCGAGCTCAATCGCTTGGCGTTGGTCGGTGTCGATGTGCAGAAGCTGGCCGAGAAAGCCAACGTCAAAACCCCCGACGATCTGTATGCGGCACTGGGGGCAGGGGATCTGCGTCAGGTTCATGTGATCAACCTGGCGCAGCAACTGGTGGAGCCGGATCGGGTCAGCGAGCAGCTGGAACTGATCCCGCGCAAGGCCCAAGGCTACCGCCCTGGCAAGCGCGGCGATATTCAGATCCAGGGCGTCGGCAACCTGCTCACGCAAATGGCCGGTTGCTGCCAGCCGCTGCCGGGCGACCCTATCGTCGGTTACATCACTTTGGGCCGTGGCGTGAGTATTCACCGTCAGGACTGCGCCTCGGTGCTGCAACTGGGGAGCCGCGAGCCTGAGCGGATCATTCAAGTGAGCTGGGGCCCGGTGCCGGTGCAAACCTATCCGGTGGACATCCTGATTCGCGCCTACGACCGTTCCGGCTTGCTGCGTGACGTCACCCAAGTGCTGCTCAACGAGCGCCTCAACGTGCTGGCGGTGAACACCAGCTCGAACAAGGAGGACAACACCGCGACTATGGCCCTGACCGTGGAAATTCCCGGCTTGGATGCCTTAGGCCGACTGCTCGGACGTATCGCCCAACTACCGAATATCATCGAAGCGCGCCGCCAACGCTCAGCCTAAGCGGCGCTGCACGGACTGTTTATGTATCAGCTTGAAGACTTGCTGCACCTCATGGGCCGCCTGCGTGATGCGCAGCACGGCTGCCCGTGGGATCTCAAACAAACCTACGCCAGCATCGTCCCGCACACCTTGGAGGAGGCCTACGAAGTGGCCGATGCCATCGAGCGCGGCGACTTTGCCCATCTGCCCGGTGAACTCGGCGATCTGCTGTTCCAGGTGGTGTATTACAGCCAGCTGGCCCGTGAAGAAGGGCGCTTTGATTTCGCTCAGGTAGTGGATGGCATCACCCGTAAGCTGGTGCGCCGCCATCCCCACGTGTTCCCTGATGGCGATCTGTATGGCGAGCCGGGGCAAAACCGCCTCGACGAGGCGCAGATCAAGCAGCGCTGGGAAGAGATCAAGGCCCAGGAACGCGCCGAACAGGCCGCCGCGCCTGAGCAGTTGTCGCTGCTCGATGATGTGCCGCTGACCTTACCGTCGCTCAGCCGCGCGGTGAAACTGCAAAAGCGTGCCGCCCAAGTGGGCTTTGATTGGCCGGAGGCATTGCCAGTGGTCGACAAGGTTCGCGAGGAGTTGGATGAGGTGCTGCAAGCCATGAGCGATGGCGATGCCGTGGCGGTTGCTGAGGAGATCGGAGACTTGTTATTGGCCGTCAGCAACCTGGCGCGTCATCTTAAAGTGGACCCGGAAACTGCTTTACGCTCAGCCAATGGCAAATTTGAGCGGCGCTTTCGTTTTATCGAGCAGCAGTTGCGTGAACAGGGTCTTAAGGCAGAGCAGTGTACGTTGGCAGAGTTAGATGCACTCTGGGGTGAAGCAAAAAAGCGTGAAATGCCTGGCTCCAACTGCTGAGGTAAATGCCCTAGCACTTAGCCCATAGAACCGGGTCTCGCACTGGCGTTAGGTGAATATCCAGCGATACAACAGCACCAGCAACAGCACCGCCAACACCACGCGCATGATCCGATACCCCTTAGGGTTGGCGCGTTTAAAGCGTTTAACATGGCTGCCAAACCAGTCGCCGACGCGAATCGCTTGGGAATAGGCTTGGTTGATCGAACCGACCTGTTCACCTTCAACGTTTTGCGGTGCGGTAGCCCGGCCCAGCAGAGCACTCATCCAGCGGTTAAAACGGCCCAGCAGCGGCCAGCGCAGCGGTCGTTCAATGTCGCAGAAGAGGATCACGCGGGTCTGCTCCGTCTCGTTCTTCACCCAGTGCACGTAGGTTTCATCGAACATCACATCATCACCATCACGCCAAGCGTAAGGCTCGCCGTCCACATAGATGCGGCACGCATCCGAGTTGGGCGTAGACAGCCCCAAGTGATAGCGCAACGAGCCGGCAAACGGATCACGGTGCGGGTTGAGATGGCTGTTACCGGGCAGCAGGGCAAACATCGCGCCTTTGACGTTAGGAATCTGGCTGATCAGCGCCACGCTTTTCGGGCACAGCTGCTGGGCCGAAGGCAGTGGACCGTCGTACCAAGTCAGATAGAAACGTTTCCAGCCTTTCTTGAAGAACGAGCCAAAACCGGCCTCGTTGTTGTCCAGTGCGGCGCGGATATAACCCTCGTCGAACAGGTTCAGGGCTTCCTCGCGAAAGGTCTGCCAGTTGTCCTTGAGCACATCCAGTTCGGGGAATTGCTGGCGATCGAGGTAGGGTTTGGGCGGGGCTTTGGAGAACAGGTACATCAGGGAATTATAGGGAGCAAACCACGCCGAGTGATTCACCAGTTGGCGCAGGAAGGGTAAACGTGCCTTACCGCGAAAGTGGACAAACAACACGCTGGCGCTATACAGCCCTACCAGCGCAACCTTTGTAAACAGAGAAATACTCATGCATTCCATTCCTTTGACGAGGCAGCGCTATGCTCAGCAATGCGCCGTTGTATCAGCAGATGGCCTTGTGGGCCTCTGGCCTCTGCGTTGCAGCAGTTGTGGCTGGAAGGTTAGACTCCGGCCCCGGTAACTGCCACAGTCGGCTGGAAGATTATAACGCGCCTTAATGGTGCGCTAAGCGAGTGAGTCGTCAGAGAATGAGCATGTCATTGCGTGACCAGCTGTTGAAAGCCGGCCTGGTCAACGAGAAACAGGCCAAACAGGCCAGCAAACAAAAGCAAAAGCAGCAGCGCCTTGAGCAAAAAGGCCAGGTCGAAAAAGACCAGACTCAACAGTTGGCGGCCCAGCAAGCCATGGCTGAGAAGCTGGCACGCGACCAAGAATTAAACCGCCAGCAGCAAGAGAAAGCCGAGCAAAAGGCACGCACTGCGCAGGTTAAGCAACTGATCGAAGTCTCGCGCTTGCCTAAGCTGACCACCGAGGACTACTACAACTTTGTCGACGACAAAAAGGTTAAGCGCCTGTCGGTGAACAAGTTGATGCGCGACAAGCTCAGTAGCGGTTCGCTGGCCATCGTCCGCCATGGTGGCGGCTATGAAGTGATTCCCCGTGAAGCGGCGCTGAAGATTCAGGAACGCGACGAACGGCGCATCGTCTTGCTCAATACGCCTACCGAGGCGGCGGATGCGGATGATCCGTATGCGGCCTATCAGGTTCCAGACGATCTGATGTGGTAAAGCCTTAAGCACAAAAAAAGCCGAGCATCAGCTCGGCTTTTTTGTGGCGCTGGACAGCGCCTTAGGACTTACGGCCCTCAACGGTTTTACCGTCAACGCTGCCGTCTTTGAGCATGATCTGGTATTCCTTGCCGTCTTTCTCTACTTGATGCAGGGCGACGAGGATGTAGTTCCAGTCTTTAGCGAACCACAGAATGGTTTTACGGCTGCTTTGGGTTGGATCGCGCACGCGTTCCACCTTCACCGCATCCACGACACCGGCTTTGGTGCTCACGGCTTCTTCGCCGAGGACGCGGAAGTCGTAGGTTTCCACTTCATCGCCATCGACCACCTGATAGCTCATGCTTTGTTTGCCAGCGGCAACGTCTTGCTGCAGAGCTAGTTGGTAGGTGGATTTATCCAGCAGACCACGATTGAGCGGCAGGCTGACAGGGGTGTCGCGATCAGTACCGAGCACTTGCTTGTTCTGCCAGTCGAAGTCCAGCTCGATCTTCTTGCCTTTGCCTAAGCCGTTACGCTCGTAGAGGTAGGTCAGCGGCAAGAAGGCGCCTTGATCGACGCGCAGGGTGCTTTCTTCGCTGAGGCCGGCAACCAGCATGGAGGCTTTAAAGCTCAGCTTCCATTGGCCATTGCCTAAGTTTTCGAGGCTGCGTTCAGCACTGCCACTGACCGGCAGTTGTTTCCAGTCGGCGGTATAGCTGGCCGTGTAGGGTTTTAAATCGGCGGCGAATGCCGGCAGGCTTAACAGGGTGAGAGCGAGGAGTAAGGCGCGACGCATGGTGTCTCCTGTCGATGGGTAGCAGCTAGGCGAGTAAAGCCAATCCTACGTCAATTTAGCGCTAAAGCCATGGCTGTGCAGCTGTCACAGCCATGACACGGTGCAAAAGGCCTGTGGCCTTTAAACCAACTGGCCGCTGGCCGGCAGTAATTGCCCATCCAGCATGGCCCCTTGCGCACTAAGGCGTAAACGGTCAGCGGCGAACCAAGTCACTGCCAGCGGGTAGATTACATGCTCTTGGGCGTGTACACGCTGGGCCAGGCTGGTGGCGCTATCGTCCGTTTGCACGGCAATACGTGATTGTACGACTAGAGGTCCGCCATCGAGTTCCTCTGTCACAAAGTGCACGCTGCAACCGTGCTCGCTGTCGCCGGCGTCCAACGCCCGTTGATGGGTGTTGAGGCCTTTGTATTTAGGCAGCAGCGAAGGATGAATGTTGAGCAGGCGACCGTGGTAGTGGCGCACGAAGTCTGGGGTGAGGATGCGCATAAAGCCGGCCAGCACCACTAAGTGCGGTTCATAAGCATCGATGGCTTGCATCAGTGCGGCGTCGAAAGCCTCGCGGCCATCGAAATCTTTATGATCCAACACCTGGCTGGCAATGCCGGCGGCTTGGGCCCGTTGCAGGCCATAAGCATCAGCGCGGTTACACAGCACCGCGCTGATCCGGGCTGGGATAGTCCCAGCCTGGATGCCATCAATCAGCGCCTGCAGGTTGCCGCCGGAGCCGGAGATCAGGACGACTAAATTACAGGGTGCCGGCATTAGTGTTGTTTCAGGTTGTTCAGCTGTACTTGCACGGCGCCTTCGGCGGCGCTGCCGATTTGGCCGATCAGCCAAGGCTGCTCGCCGGAAGCCCGGAGGTTCTCGAGAGTCGCTTCAACCTGATCCTGGGCCACGCAGATCACCATGCCAACGCCGCAGTTGAGCACGCGGTGCATTTCGTGTTCATCCACATTGCCTTGCTGTTGCAGCCAGTCGAACACGGCTGGACGGGTCCAGCTAGCCACGTCGACCACCGCTTGCGCGCCTTTTGGCAGCACCCGTGGGATGTTGTCGAGCAGGCCGCCGCCGGTGATGTGGGCCATGGCTTTGACGGCGCCGGTGTCTTTGATCAACTTGAGCAGGGGCTTCACGTAAATCCGGGTCGGCGCCATCAGCAGGTCGGTCAGTTTTTTGCCGTCCAGCGAAATTTGCTCGATATCGGCACCGCTGACTTCGATGATCTTGCGGATCAGCGAGTAACCATTGGAGTGCGGGCCGGAGGATGGCAGGGCGATCAGGGCGTCACCTGCGGCGACTTTCGAGCCGTCGATGATTTCTGCTTTTTCCACCACGCCGACGCAGAAGCCGGCCAGGTCGTAGTCTTCGCCTTCGTACATGCCAGGCATTTCTGCGGTTTCCCCGCCGACCAGGGAGCAGCCGGCCAGTTCGCAGCCAGCGCCGATGCCGGTGACTACGGTGGCGGCCACATCTACATTGAGTTTGCCGGTGGCGTAGTAGTCGAGGAAGAACAGTGGCTCAGCACCGCACACGACCAGGTCGTTGACGCACATGGCAACCAGATCCTGGCCGATGCTGTCGTGTTGATTAAGGTTTAGCGCCAGGCGCAGTTTGGTGCCCACGCCGTCGGTACCGGAAACCAGTACCGGTTGTTTGTAGCCGGCCGGGATCTCGCACAGCGCGCCGAAACCGCCCAGGCCTCCCATGACTTCCGGACGTGCAGTGCGTTTGGCTACGCCTTTGATGCGTTCGACCAGGGCTTCGCCCGCGTCGATATCTACACCTGCGTCCTTGTAGCTGATGGAAGGTTGCTTGCTCATTGATCCAGGCCTTTGAGGGAGGGGAATTCGGATTGACGCCGCGGCACGGGGCTGCAGGCTGCGAAGGCGCGCGATTTTATCAGGGTTGCCCGGCAGCGGCCACCCGCAGTGGCTAAGGTTGCCAGGTGAAAGATGGCTGTTTAAGGTCAGGTTTGGTTGTGCTA
Source organism: Pseudomonas sp. 5P_3.1_Bac2 (assembly GCF_025465995.1). GTDB lineage: Bacteria > Pseudomonadota > Gammaproteobacteria > Pseudomonadales > Pseudomonadaceae > Aquipseudomonas. The sequence goes on from NZ_JANLNY010000006.1 coordinate 438,066, forward strand.
CAACCTGACCAGTGGTGTCAGGGCGCCGCTTCGCGAGCAGGATCAATAAGCCGCGAGGTTGAGTCATTGCCCACATATCGTTGTCCAGACACTGGCAATCTTTATTAATTTTGGCCAGTGTGCCGATCCCGTCTGTCGAGAGTTCCCTTATGCGTTTGCCTGTTCGCCTGCTTGTTGTGTGTCTGTCGCTGTCCAGTTGGTCGGCTGTGGCGGCGCCGGTTAGTGACCTTTACCAAGTCCGTGAGCCGGTTAGCAGTCAACAACCGGAGGAGCGCACCGCGGCTCTGGGCCGTGCGCTGGACAGTCTGGTTGTGCGTCTGACCGGTAAGACCGATGCGGCCAGCAACCCGGCGCTGGCGGCGCTGCATAAAGACCCGCAGCAAATCGTCAGCCAGTTCAGTTACGTGGACGAGCAACTGCTGGTTGATTTCGATCCAGTCAGCACCGACCGCAGCCTGCGTCAGGCCGGTCTGTCGTTGTGGGGCGCTAATCGCCCGGCGCTGATGGTCTGGTGGTTAAACGATGGCAGTGACGGCAGCAACCTGATTGGTGATGCCCAGGCCGCCGCCAAACCACTATTGGCCGCGGCGCAGCACCGTGGTTTACCCCTGCGTTTGCCCATCGCCGATTTGTCCGAGCAACTGGCCGCGGATGCTGCCAACCTGACCAACGATGACCCCAGCACCTTGCGCGCGGCCTCTGAGCGTTATGCCGCCGATGCCTTGTTAGCCGTGCTGGCCCGTGAGGAAGGCGGGCAGTGGCAGGCGCAATGGCGTTTGTGGCTGGGCGACAGCCGCGAGCAGGGCACCGTACAGGGGGCTGACCAAGCGGCCGTGGCCGATGCGGTAATGCTGGCGGTTAACCAAAAAATGGCACCGCGCTTTATCGTCGCGGCGGGAGCGGCGAGCAACCTGCAATTGCAAGTGCAGGGCGCCAATCTGGCCCGTTATGCGGAAATTCAGCGGGTGCTGGAGCCGTTTTCTGCACGCCTGCGTTCAGTGCAAGGTGACACCCTGACCTTTGCGGTGAATGCCAGCGCCGAGCAACTGCGCGCCCAACTGGGCTTGGCCCATCTGCAGGAAGTCACCGAGGCCGCGGTGGTTCCAGCCTCGCCAACAGTTAACCCCACTGAGGCGGTGCCAGCGTTACCTGCACCGACCAATGGCAATGTGCTGCGTTATCGCTGGTAAGTCAGTAGAACTTATTGTCTGACTAATTTTCCAACCGCAGCCTATCGTGCTGCGGTTTTTCTTGGCGGCGGATTCGCTGAGCACTGCTAGATTGGGTTAACACATGGATTTCGGAGAGCAAGGCATGCTGGATTCACAACGCTGGGTATGGATTGTCGGTGCGCTAATACTATGCGGCCTGCTGTATTTGCTATCGCCAATTCTGTCGCCCTTTTTGATCGGCATACTGCTGGCCTACATGGGCGACCCTTTGGTTGACCGTCTGGAGCGGGTTGGCTTGTCACGTACCTGGGGCGTGATCGTGGTATTCGCTCTGTTTACCCTGGCCTTTGCCCTGTTACTGCTGGTGCTGGTGCCGATGCTCGGCAAACAGCTGGTGCGTCTCTATGAATTGGCGCCGCAGATGATCGACTGGGCGCAGCATCAGGCTCTGCCGTGGGTACAGAGCAAGCTGGGGCTCAAAGATGGTTTCTGGCGCTTTGATCAGGTCAAAACTGCCCTGAGCGGTCAGCTGGATAAGACCACCGATATCGTCGGTATTCTGCTCTCCACTGCCACCGCTTCCAGCTTGGCCTTGGCCGCTTGGCTGGCCAACGTGCTGCTGATCCCGGTGGTGAGCTTCTACCTGATGCGCGACTGGGACCTGATGATGGCCAAGCTGCGCGGCCTGTTGCCACGGGAGAACGAAGGCCCGGTGGTGGGCATCTTTAATGAATGCCACGAAGTGCTGGGGGCGTTCCTGCGCGGGCAACTGCTGGTGATGCTGGCCTTGGGCATCATGTATGCCGTGGGCCTGACTGCCATTGGCCTGGAGCTGGGCTTGCTGATCGGCTTTATGGCGGGTCTTGCCAGCATCGTGCCGTATTTAGGGGTCGTGGTCGGTATCGGCGCGGCCTTGGCTGCCGGGTTGTTCCAGTTTGGGCTGGACCTGTATCCGCTGCTGGGCATTGTTGCGGTATTTGTGGTCGGGCAGATGCTTGAAGGCATGGTGCTGACGCCGATGCTGGTGGGCGATCGTATCGGCCTGCACCCGGTGGCGGTGATTTTCGCCATCATGGCCGGTGGGCAGCTGTTTGGCTTTGTCGGCATCCTCGTGGCTTTGCCGGTGGCGGCAGTGATCATGGTGCTGCTGCGTCATCTGCATGACTTCTATAAGCAGTCCGACGCCTATATCGGCACTGACGAGACCTAAAGCCTGCGGGCCTTGGTGTATAGCCAAGGCCCGACACGGTTCAGCTCAAAGGCTTGCGGTAAAAAATCCGCGCATAGCCGTCTTGTTCGCTGCGTTGATATTCCACATAGCCAATGCGCCGGTAGAGCGCCTGGTTTTCCGTCATGCACAGATGGGTGTAGAGCTGGATACAGGCGTAGCCCTGGCTGCGTGCCTGACTCTCAGCCAGTTGCAGTAGGGCGCGGCCCACACCTAGACTACGAACCTGCGGGCTGCGGGCTGCGGGCTGCTGGCGACGGTGTCGAGGAAAAACTGATCCTCTTCTATCGCTAACAGCAGAGCGCCGACGACGTGGCCGTCTTGTTCGGCCAGCCACACTTCTTGCGTGACGATCAGGCTGGGGTAGTCATACAGCATCGGCGCCGGGGCTTTGTCCATGCGCTCGATATAGGCAGCAAACGCCGCGCACACGCATTGCTGTATCGCTTGAGCGTCTGCCAGGGTGGCACGGCGCAGGTTGATGGCCGTGCTGGGGCGGTTTGCATTCAAAGGCATAACTCGACAAAGGCTATGGACGGGTAAGTTCGCTCAGTTATAACCCGCTGCTCGCTCATACACTAATACTTGGCTTGCCGACTTATTTCAGACTGCCAAAACTGGCTTTATCCATCAATGACTTAGCGTGCAGAAGCGGATAAACTCTAGGCCTCTTCACGGTGAGCCAGCTGTTCTAGGAACTGCCCAACCCGCATGACACCCATTCAACTGCCATTAGGTGTGCGTCTACGTGATGACGCCACCTTTGCCAACTACTACCCCGGAGCCAATGCGGCTGCGTTGGGTTATGTCGAGCGTTTGTGCGAGGCGGATGCGGGCTGGACGGAAAGTTTGATTTACCTGTGGGGCGGCACCGGGGTAGGGCGTAGCCACTTGTTGCAGGCCGCCTGCTTGCGCTTGGAGCAGCACCGCGAGCGTGCGGCGTATCTGCCGTTGGCTGAAGTGGCGCAATACGGGCCAGCGATTCTGGACAACCTCGAGCAGTTCGAGCTGGTCTGTCTGGATGATCTTGATGCCATCGCCGGCAATAAACTCTGGGAAGAACCGCTATTCCATCTGTTTAACCGCTTACGCGATAGCGGCCGGCGTCTGTTGCTGTCGGCCAATACTTCGCCCCGTGAGCTGAGGATCAAACTGCCTGACCTTAAGTCGCGGCTGACGTTGGCGTTGGTCTTCCAACTGCAATCACTGTCCGATGAAGACAAGCTGCGCGCGTTGCAGCTGCGTGCTTCGCGCCGTGGTTTGCAGCTCAGTGAGGAAGTCGGGCGGTTTATCCTGACTCGCGGTGAACGCAGCATGAGCGCGCTGTTTGATCTGCTTGAGCGGCTTGATCAGGCATCGCTACAAGCCCAGCGCAAGCTGACCATTCCCTTTCTTAAAGAAACCCTCGGCTGGTAAGCCGCGCACTCTGGGTTGCACTGGGCAACGCAGAGTGCAGCCGCCGTAATCAGACTTCGCCAGCCAGCTTGCGCTCGTACTGAAAGCGCCAGCGGGTGTACATCAACGCCGCGCAGAACAAGCACAGACTGATGCCACTGAGCAGCCAGCCGTACCACGCTTTGCTCGGATCAAAGGCCGCCAGCACGCCTTGGATAAAGTAGATATTCACCACGAAGCAGGTCCAGGCGTGGGCGCGGGCGTTGCCCAGCAACAGGCCAGGGCCCAGGATCAGCAAGGGCACCAGTTGCAGGCCCAAAACCGTCCAAAGCAGCTTAGTGCTGGGGATGTTGGCGTAATACACATCCCACAGCACCAGCAAAACGGCCAGGGCGAAAAAGCTCAGCAGGCTGATGGCGCGGCTTAGACGCAGGCGTGGTTGCAGCCATTCCAGGCTCGGCAGGGGTTTAGCTTGTTTAGCCACGACCAGTCTCCAGTTTTACCGCTGTGTGTGCCAGGCGTTGGCCAAGGGCGCGGCACAAGGCAATTTCGTGTTCATCTAACGCGCGCTTGCCGTCAGCGCCGGCAAAGCGGCTCGGGCCATAGGGGGTGCCGCCGCCACGGGTTTGCAGCAAGGCGCCTTCGCTATAGGGCAGGCCTGTGATCAGCATGCCGTGGTGCAGCAGTGGCAGCAGCATCGACAGCAGGGTGGTTTCCTGGCCGCCATGCAGGCTGGAGGTGGAAGTGAACACCCCGGCCGGCTTGCCGACTAAGGCGCCGGTCAGCCACAGGTTGCTGCTGCCGTCGAGGAAGTACTTGAGCGCCGCCGCCATGTTGCCAAAGCGCGTGGGGCTACCGAGGGCCAGGCCTGCGCAGTTTTTCAGATCATCCAGACTTGCATACAGCGCGCCGTCTTCGGGGATGCTTGGGGCTACCGCTTCGCACTCGCTGGATACCGCCGGCACCGTGCGCAGACGCGCTTCTAACCCGCCTGCTTCGATGCCGCGGGCAATCTGCTTGGCCATCTCGGCGGTGGCGCCATGGCGGCTGTAATACAGGACGAGGATATAAGGTGCGCTCACGGCAGAATCTCCAGAATCTGCTCCGGTGGGCGGCCGATCACGGCGCGCTCGCCGGCCACCAGAATCGGGCGCTCAATCAGCTTGGGGTGGGCGGCCATGGCCGCAATCAGCTGTGCCTCGGTTAAGCTGGCATCGGCCAGATTGAGCTCGCGGTATTCATCTTCACCGCTGCGCAGCAGTTGCCGTGCGGGGATGCCCAGTTTGCCCAGCAGGGCTTGAATTTGGCTGGCATCCAGGGGCGTTTCTAGGTAGCGCACGACGGTGGCGTTGAGGCCGCGATCCTCTAACAGTTGCAGGGCGCTGCGGGATTTCGAGCAGCGCGGATTGTGATAAAGCGTCAGTTCGGTCATGTTGGGGTCGCCTGTAAGCTAGGTCGGCGGCTATTCTACCTGCTTACGCGGCTCGCGCCTGCGCCTGTGCAGGTGGTTGATGGGCGAGGCTAAGGAGAGGGCATGCAGCAGCGGCTTAAAAATATTTACGAGTTTTGGCGATTTTTGCTTCAGCGCTTTTTCGCCAATCAGGGCTCTAGCACTGCTGCGGCGCTGACCTACACCACGCTGTTTGCGGTGGTGCCGATGATGACTGTGACCTTTTCCATGCTCTCGGCGATTCCGGCGTTTCAAGACACTGGCGAGCAGATTCAGAATTTTATCTTCCGTAACTTCGTGCCCTCGGCCGGCGAAGCGCTGCAACAGCATCTGCATGACTTCACCACTCAGGCGCGGCACCTGACCTGGATCGGCGTGGCGTTTCTGGCGGTGACGGCGTTCTGGATGCTGCTGACGGTGGAGAAAACCTTTAACGCGATCTGGCGCGTACGCCGTTCCCGTCGGGGTGTGTCGAGCTTTTTGCTGTACTGGGCGATCCTGAGCTTGGGTCCGCTGTTGCTCGGCGGCGGGTTTGCCATCAGCACCTATATCACCTCGCTGTCGATTCTGTCGGGCCCCGATGCTTTGATCGGCGGCAAAACCCTGCTCAAGTTCGCCCCGCTGCTGTTTAGCGTGGCGGCCTTTACTCTGCTCTATGCCACCGTGCCCAATGCCCAGGTGCCGGTACGCCACGCCTTTTGGGGTGGGTTGTTTGCGGCGATATTGTTTGAGGTGGCGAAGACGTTATTTGGTCTGTATGTGCGGCTGTTTCCCGGCTACCAGCTGATTTACGGTGCGTTCGCCACCGTGCCGCTGTTTTTGCTGTGGATTTACGTGTCGTGGATCATCGTTCTGCTGGGCGCTGAGCTGGTGTGCAATCTGGGTATTTCCCAAACCTGGCGGCGCAAGCAGATGCCCCTGCTATTGAGCCTGCTCGGTGTACTGCGGGTGTTTTATCAGCGTCAGCAAAGCGGCCTGAAAGTGCGTCTGCGTGATGTGCAGCGTCAGGGCTGGCATCTGGCTGAGCATGAGTGGGAAGCCATTGTCGCGTTCCTTGAACAGCACAAATTGATCGCGCGCATTGGCACCGGCTCTTGGGTGCTCAGTCGGGATTTAACCAGCGTTAGCGTGCAGCATCTGCTCAGCCATAGCCCCTGGCCATTACCGCGGATTGAGAACCTGCCGGCGCAACTGGATGAGCCATGGTATCCCGCTCTGCGTGAAGGGTTGCAGGCACTGCATAAGCAGCAAGTCGCGCTGTTTGACTACGACCTGGCCCGATGGCTGCGCGGTGAGCCGCTGGCGGACGAAAATGCCGCCCCTGGGGCTGACAGCGCTGCGCAGTGTGTGTCGTAGCGAAATCAGTGTGGAATTACGCCTATGGCGGTTGAGGTTCAGTGAGGTGAGTATGTTGCTCCGATTGCACGGCGCGTGGCGCTTGATCATGGCTTTAAGCCTGGGGCTGTTGCTGAGTGCTTGCGGCTCTGACCTGGGTGTCGATCAGCACGGCGCCAAGGTGGCGCAAAGTCGCGTCGACGGGCAGTGGCTGGTGATCAATTACTGGGCGCAGTGGTGTGCGCCATGCCGCAGCGAAATCCCGCAACTCAATCAGCTCAGCCAGCAGTTGGCTGCGCAAAAGGTGCAGGTGTTGGGGGTCAACTTCGATGGTTTGCAGGGCGAAAAGCTCAAGCAAGCGGCTGAAGAAATGGCTATCCAGTTCACTGTGCTGGCTCAGGACCCGGCCGAACGTTATCAATTGCCACGCAGTGAAGCCTTGCCGGTGACCTATATCATTGATGACCACGGCAAGGTGCGTGAGCGCTTGCTCGGCGAGCAAACTGCAGCAGGCCTGACTGCCCGTCTGCAAGCCTTAAAGGCTGAGGGTTAAGGCATGGCGCGACAATGTGTGCATGGCTATGTCAGTGGCCGGGTGCAGGGTGTGCGCTTTCGCCAAAGCAGCGCCGAACAAGCGCAGCTGTGGGATCTCGATGGCTGGGTGCGCAACTTGGATGATGGCCGTGTCGAGCTGTTGTTCGAGGGTGAGGAGGGCGCTGTGACGTTGATGCGCGCGTGGCTTGAGCACGGCCCGCAGCAGGCGCAAGTGACTGGCCTTGAATTGCATGAGCAGCCCTTGCAGGGAGTTGCCGGCTTTATCGTGCGCCGTTAAGGCCTAGGGTTTGACGAACCAGTAGTCCTGCCAGTAACCCACCACTCTGGCCGAGTAGGTGTTCTTGCCTAAGCTGCCGTTATAGCGGGCGAGGGCGCGGTTAAGATCGCCGCGCTCCTTCTTCAGGTAATAACTCAAGATGGTGCAGCCGTAGCGCAGGTTGGTGGCGTTATCGGTGAGGTTGTCTTGGGGGCGGCCTAATTCGGCCTTCCAGAACGGCATCACCTGCATCATGCCTTGGGCGCCCACGGAAGATATCGCGAAGCGATCAAAGCCGCTCTCGGCGTGAATCAGCGCGATGACTAAGTCCGGGCGCAACTGCGCTTGGGTCGCCTCGCGGTGGACTAAGCGCAGTAACTCCAAGCGTTGTTCGGCATCAGGGATATAGCGGCGCAGGCGGGTGGACATATCCAGCAGCCACACCTCGGCATCGAAACGATCGCCAAAGCTGTCAGCCTGGGCCACGGTGCTTTGCAGCAGTTGCCGTAACTCAGGCTCCGGCGCCTGGCGGACACTGGCTTGGCTGGCGCCTGCGCAGAGCAGGCTAAGCAGACCGGCAACCAGCAGCGGCGTCAGGCGGCCCATGGCGACCTAGAGCGAGCCTGGGTCGGCGACTAAGCGGCCGGCGTTGTGAGTCAGGGCCTGCAAGAAGATCTTCTGCAGTTCGGGATCATTGCGGGTCAGCTCGATCAGGCTTTGCTCCAGCTCGCTGGCTTCTTCTTCCAAGCCGAGCTCAGACAAGCGCTTAACCCGATGCACCCACTGGTTGACGTCATCGCCTTCGAGGTCGTTGTAGATCAGGTCGTGGGCCTCGCGCAGCTTGCCGCGCAGGGTGCGGCTTACCAGCAGCGTTTCTTGAGCCTGAGCGCTGCCTTGGTCATCGACCACGCTGAGTTGCAGGCTGTTGATACGGCTCACGTCCTGCTCGGCAAAGGGGCTGTCGAGCAGGTTCAAGCGCAAGATGCCATGTTGATCAGTGTGCAATTCAAAGCTCTGCGCAGCGGCTTTGACGGTCACCGGCCGCTCGGCCCAAGGCAGGCTGGAGTATTCCATGCGCGCGTCTTGGCGATGTTCTTCCAAGCTGGCCAGGCTCTGCTGCGAGCGACCGTTGGACTCGACGTTCATGGCCGGGTTGATGCCAGCCACGCCGTAGTTAATCCAGCCTTTGGTCACGCTGTCCGGCAGGCTGCCGAACAGCGGTACGTTGAGCACGTTGGCGACCACGCCGCCGACGATCGCCAGTGCGCCTAGTGGCACTTCATAGAGCTCGCGCCACGCCTGGTACGGCGTGTAACGGTCATAACGCCGGGTCACGTTAAACACGGTGACTTCAAAGGTCTTCTGCTCATGCACGCGCACGCGCCGCTGTGGCAGCTCGAGCACAGGCGGTTCGCCTACATCAATCTGCAGGCTGTGGCTAAGCAGATTACGTTCGACACGCTCTTCGTGCTCACTGCGCTGCGGTAATTGGTTAGCGCAGGCGCTAAGCAGCAGAGGGCCGCACAGCAAGATGACAGTGCGGCAGAGGGTGTTTCGCTTGAACATGGCGGCTCTGGTTAAAGTGGCTGAGATCAGTGACTGATATGGGCCTGGAGATAGCTGAGAATATCGGCCACCGGCACGGCTTGCGCTTCGGTTTGCAGACGGCTCTTGTACTCCAGGTTGCCTTCGGCCAGGCCGCGGTCGCTAACGACGATGCGGTGTGGAATGCCGATAAGCTCCATGTCAGCAAATTTGATGCCCGGACTGGTCTTTTTGTCACGGTCATCCAGCAGCACTTCGTAACCGGCTGCAGTCAGCTCAGCGTAAAGTTTGTCTGTGGCTTCACGCACCGCATCAGTTTCATAGCGCAGCGGTACCAGAGCGATATGGAAGGGCGTCAGGGCGTTGTTCCAGATAATCCCGCGCTCATCGAAGTTTTGCTCGATGGCTGCCGCCACCACCCGCGAAACGCCGATGCCGTAGCAGCCCATGGTCAGGGTCACAGGCTTGCCGTTCTCACCCAGTACTTGGCAGTTCAGCGCTTCGCTGTACTTGGTGCCGAGCTGGAAGATATGCCCCACTTCGATGCCGCGTTTGATTTCCAGGGTGCCCTGGCCATCTGGGCTTGGATCGCCAGCGACGACGTTGCGCAGGTCAGCCACTGCCGGCAGCGGCAGATCACGCTCCCAGTTCACGCCCAAGTAGTGTTTGTCATCGATGTTAGCGCCGGCCGCGAAGTCGCTGATCAAGGCTACCGAGCGGTCGATGACGCATGGGATGGGCAGGTTGAGCGGACCCAGCGAGCCGGGGCCGGCACCGATAGCGGCGCGGATTTCCGCTTCACTGGCAAATACCAGCGGGCTGGCAACCAATTCATGGTTGGCCGCTTTGATCTCGTTAAGCTCGTGGTCGCCGCGCACGATCAGGGCGATCAGTTTGCCTTCTTCAGCTGCGTGGACGATCAGCGTCTTGATGGTTTTCTCGATCGCCACACCAAAGCCTTGCACCAGAGCATCAATGGTTTTGGTGTTGGGCGTGTCGACTAAGCGCAGTGCTTCGGTGGCGGCGCCACGGCTGGTTTCACGTGGTACGGCTTCGGCTTTTTCGATGTTAGCGGCGTAGTCGGAAACATTGCTGAAGGCGATATCGTCTTCACCGGAATCGGCCAGCACGTGGAACTCATGGGAACCGGTGCCGCCGATGGAGCCGGTGTCGGCCTGCACTGGGCGGAAGTTCAGGCCCAGGCGGGTAAACACGTTGCAGTACGCCTGGTGCATGCGGTCGTAGGTTTGCTGCAGCGAATCTTGGTCCACATGGAAGGAGTAGGCGTCCTTCATGAGGAACTCGCGGCCGCGCATCAAGCCAAAGCGTGGGCGGATTTCGTCGCGGAATTTGGTTTGGATCTGGAACATATTGATCGGCAGCTGCTTGTAGCTGTTCAGCTCATTGCGGGCCAGATCAGTGATCACTTCTTCGTGGGTGGGGCCGGCGCAGAAATCACGACCATGGCGGTCTTTCATGCGCAACAGCTCAGGGCCGTATTGCTCCCAACGCCCCGACTCTTGCCACAGCTCAGCAGGCTGGACGCTGGGCATCAGCACTTCCAGAGCACCGGCAGCGACCATTTCCTCACGAACCACTTTCTCCACCTTGCGCAGCACGCGCAGGCCCATCGGCAGCCAGGTGTAGAGGCCAGAAGCCAGTTTGCGGATCATGCCGGCACGCAGCATCAACTGGTGGCTGATAACCACGGCATCGGATGGGGTTTCTTTGAGAGTCGAGAGCAGGAACTGGCTGGTACGCATATTTGGCTGTTCTGTCGGTTGCAAGAGTTTTTCGGTGATCGGCATTGTACGGTGCCTGTACAGATGCGTACAGGACGCAGGCGCATGCATATTAATTAGGAGGCCGTGGTGACTGAATTAACTGCGCAGCAGGTGCAAGCGCTAATCCGTGAAGGCTTGCCGATGGCTGAAGATTTAGACCTACGTATTGATCAGCTAGAGCCTGAGGCCGTGCTCGCGCGGGTGCCGTTTCACGCCAAGTTGGTGCGTCCAGGTGGCACGCTATCGGGGCCGACCATTATGGCGCTGGCGGATGCTGCCATGTACGCCGTGGTATTGGGGCGTTTGGGGCGCGTGGAGATGGCGGTGACCGCGAACCTCAATATCAACTTTCTGGTCAAGCCTTTGCCGGTGGACTTGCTTGCCCACGCCAGGATCTTGCGTCTAAGTCGGCGCCAGGCGGTGTGCGAAGTTGAGCTGTATAGCCAAGGTAATGCCGAGGAGTTGGTGGCCCATGTAACAGGCACTTATGCGTTGCCTTTGGCCTGATCAATCGGCATAAAAAAGGCCCGGTTGCCCGGGCCTTTTTCAGATCGAGTTGCTTGCGCCTGTAATTACAGGATGCTCAGCGGGTACTCGACGATCAGGCGTAGTTCGTCAGCCGAAGGCGAACCGTAGTAAACGCCATCGCTGGAACGGTAAGTGGCTTGACGTACTTTCAGGCTCAGGTCTTTAGCAGCGCCTTCCTGGAATACGTAACCCACTTGGATGTCACGTTCCCACTCTTTGCCGTTGCTGGTGGTGGCGGTTTCAGCGCCGGAACCGTGAACGTAGCGAGTCATGAAGCTCAGGCCAGGTACGCCGAACTCAGCGAAGTCCAGGTCGTAACGCAGTTGCCAGGATTTCTCGTCTTCGGAGTTGAAGTCGGAACGCTGGATGGAGTTAGCCACCCATACAGTGCCGCCGCCGTCTGCGCCGTAGTCGTAGCCGATGCCGTCAAAGCCACCGATGGATTTCTGGTAGGCAGCAGTGATGGTGTGGGCGCCGAAGTTGTAAGCAGCCGACAGACTCCAGATGGTGTTGTCTTCGCTCTTACCGGTGCCGGTGTATTCTTTGTCGTAGTCTGTTTTGTAGATGTTGAAATCAAACAGCAACGACTGGCCTTCGGTGATGCCCAGGTTGTAGTTGAAGTTGGCATACCACTTGTCGAACTTGTCTTCCAGGTCCGAGTAGTACAGAGCCGCCGACAGGTCGTCGGTGAAGCTGTAGCTAGCACCTAAGATGTTGGCGCTTTTCAGGCTCAGGCTGTCATGGAAAGTTTGGTGCTGAGCGTTCAGCGCGGTGAAGTGACCGGCGTGAACAGTCAGACCCGCGATTTCGTTCATGGTCAGCAAGGCGCCTTCAGCGGTTTCCGGCAGCAGACGGCTGTCGTCGGTGCTGAACACTGGCAGGGCAGTGAACTGGGTGCCGTACTTCAGGACGGTGTCGGAGATGCGCACTTTAACGGCGCCGCCAGCTTCGGAGTAATCGTCTTGCGAGCGACCATCGCTGCCAGTTGGGAACAGGCCGGTGCCGGAGGTGCCTTTACCGCCGTCCAGTTTGAGGCCCAGCAGGCCAATAGCATCAACGCCGAAGCCTACGGTGCCTTGGGTGAAACCGGACTCAAAAGTACCGATAAAACCTTGGCCCCATTCTTTAGGGTCGTCATTTCTGTCTGGGTCGTTGCGGAAATCGCGGCTGAAGTACAGGTTGCGGCTCAGAACATTCAGGCTGCTATCTTCGACAAAGCCTTTGGATTCGGACTGGCTGGACGCCATAGCCATTTGAGTGCTGCCCGCAGCTACTGCTAGGGCGATTACGCTCCACTTCATCACTTGCATCGTGATTGCTCCTTGGGTTTAGAGAAGTTGTGTCGTCCTTTGTTTGTTATATGGACGACTCTTTCTTTTTGTGTCGGCGGTGACTTATAGCATATTGAATTTCTTGGCGATAGTTATGCACTGAGCAATGTTTGTGGCGTAACTAGCACTTCGAATATTCCGCTGCTGCGCAATCAAAAATCTGTATCTGCATAAGTCTCCGCCGAATTAACTCGGATGCAAATTAGCTATTACAGGGTAGTAATCGCTTTGCTACTCAGTCAGGCCTTTCTAGCAATACTCATGCACAAAAATTTCTTTTTGATGAATTTCTCGAGCAATGGCTAAATTTAATGGTTTATATCGTGATTTGTTGTTGTTATGCAGTGATATTACTCGTTTTTAGTCTATTTTTTAGTGATAATGTTGAGCAAATATTGATCTGCTGCGCTTTATCCCGTGGCACAGCTGATGGGGCGGTATACAAGGTCGGTCTGGGGGATTACTGAAGGAAACAATCTGGTGCAGTGGTGTGGTTCAAAGTGGCGACAATGCTGTGTATTGGTGCACCATGGCGTAGTTACTGCGCGCTGGCGTGCGGCTGATTGTGAGCGCTGCTGCAGAGCCTCGGCAATCTGACTAGTCTTAGTTGTCATGCCGGCGTGGCAAACAGTCGCAGGCTTAAAATTTAGTTAAAAAGTGTGAAGTTAAGCAGGTTAGGGGTATTAGATGTTTGAACTTGATTCGCGGTTGCGGCAGGACACTATTTGGCTGGGCGACTTTGCTTTATCCAACTTGTTACTTATGAATGATTCTCAATACCCTTGGTTTATTCTTGTGCCGCGGCGGGCGCAGGTCAGTGAGTTATTTCAATTAAGTGCCGAAGACCAGCAACAGTTATGGAGCGAAACCACTCAGTTGGCCCAATTGCTTAAAGACTGTTTTGCTGCCGATAAAATGAACGTTGCCACTTTGGGTAACGTCGTCAGTCAGCTGCACATGCATGTGGTGGTGAGGCGGCGCGAAGATGTATCTTGGCCTGCGCCGGTGTGGGGGCGTCACCCGGCTAAGCCCTATACTGCTGAGCAGGTGCAGGCCTTGAAGGCACGTCTGCAACCGGTACTGGCCAAAGATTTTAGTTTTGCAGAGAGTTAATGGTGGAAAACGACGAGCGTATCAATGACCTGCAAAGCCGTCTGGCTTTCCAGGATGACACCATCCAGGCGTTGAATGATGTGGTGGTTGAACAGCAGCGCTTACTTGAGCGTCTGCAAATGCAGGTGGCTGCTCTGGCTCGGCGTCAGGCTGAAGTGAGTGCGCAATTTGGTATTGAGGAAGACGAGGCGCCGCCTCCGCACTATTAGAAACTCGCCATAAAAAAGGCCCGCTTTAAGCGGGCCTTTTACTTGCTGCGCTGTCTGGGGCTAGCGGCGGCTAGGCAGGGCGGCGATTACGTCTTCAGCTTGCAGGCCTTTGTCGCGCTGCATCACGGCGAACTCTACGCGCTGGCCTTCGACCAACACGCGATGGCCTTCGCCACGAATAGCGCGGAAGTGGACGAAGATATCGTCGCCAGAGTCGCGGGAAATAAAACCAAAGCCCTTCGAGGTGTTGAACCATTTAACCGTGCCAGTCTCGCGATCGCCGAGATCTTCACTGCGTACTTGGCTGCGCGCGCGTGGCTGCAGGCGCAGATTGGTGAGTAGGTGAATCAGTACCGCCAGTGCAGTCAGGCCGAGGCTGAACAGGTTGGCGGGCAGGTCGGCAATAACATCCAGCGGTGCCAGCAGGATCAAGGCTTGCAGCAGGGTGGCCAGAATTAACAAGGCATAGACTAAGTTTTGCCCTTGATTGCGCAGACCTTGTTGCCAGATTGGCAGTTGTGGGGCGAACAGCAGATTAAGCAGGCCAAGCAGGGCCAAGCACAGTGCGTTAGGTTGTTGCAGGAAAGGACTAGAGGTATCACTAAAGCTTGGAACGAAGGCAAGCACTAGGGCGATAGCGCCTATTGCCAGGTGGAGGATTTTCAACATGGTGGGTGAACTCGCTTAAATTAACTAAGTATCAGGACGTGCTGCTAAGGCAAAGTTGTCGCATTGAAAAGAAAGTGAGCACGAGAACTTTGCGCAATTGCTGGAAATCAGTGTCCGGCAATTCGGGGCGTATTTAACAGTAAAGAGTGGGGCTTCTCAATCAGCTGCTTGGCGGCCTGCCAAGTGGATCGCGCTGATTGGATCAAGCGGTGAGCGCTGGGTCGGTGGGTAGTAGGGCGTTAGTCTGGTGTGCCGGATTGGCTGGGGGAGTGTCTAGCTCGGCTGCTTGCATGTATGGCGGCTGGGATTAGAGGTCCGCCAGGCGAACCTCTAAGCGACTCGTTAGGCGGCCAGCAGGCTGCGCAACATCCAGGCATTTTTTTCGTGGGTGTGCATGCGCTGGGTCAGGAGGTCGGCAGTGGGTTCGTCACTGACTTTGTCCAGCAGAGGGAAAATGCCGCGAGCAGTGCGGGTGACGGCTTCTTGACCTTGCACCAGTTTACGGATCATCTCTTCGGCGTTCGGTACACCTTCCTCTTCTTTAATAGAGGACAGGCGCGCATACGCGGCGTAGGTGCCAGGTGCCGGGAAGCCCAGGGCGCGGATACGTTCGGCGATCAGATCAACAGCCAGCGCCAGTTCGTTGTACTGACCTTCAAACATCAGGTGCAGGGTGTTGAACATTGGACCGGTGACGTTCCAATGGAAGTTATGGGTTTTCAGGTACAGGGTATAAGTGTCGGCAAGTAAGCGTGACAGGCCTTCAGCGATGGCTGCGCGGTCCTGTTCGGCAATACCGATATTAATTTCCATACCATTTCTCCTCTCAAGTGACTGGGCTTGGCTGCCCGCTACAGTGCGCAGAGCCTAACATGGCTTAGTGCTTAGGTTGTGTGGCTTATGACTATTTAAGCCATTGGCACTAACGCAGCGCTGTAGTTTTTGTGGGCTGAACTATTTAAGTCGATTTTAACGGTGCCCCGGTTTATTGATCTGTCTGTGCTGCGGTTAATGCAGGCGTTGTGGCTTTCAGGGCTGCGCGCAAGGGGCGGCTGTACGTGGCGTGTTAACCATATATAATCCCCAGCTTTGTCGCGTTTTATAGGGGTTGCCAGTCGCGTGCAGCGCGCCGCTGGTCGTTAGTGTCCCTGCAAGATTGCGCAATTACGGAAAATGGCGCGTGCGCCTGCCGGCTCGCCGGCCAATCAGCGTCGCAGTCACTGCGGCCCACGAATTCAAGACCCAAGAGAAGCGATTACCACCATGATGCGCAGCCATTATTGCGGCCAACTGAACGAGAGCCTGGACGGCCAGGAAGTCACACTTTGCGGTTGGGTACACCGCCGCCGCGACCATGGCGGGGTGATCTTCCTCGATATCCGTGATCGTGAAGGCCTGGCTCAGGTGGTGTTTGACCCGGATCGCGCCGAGACCTTTGCCAAGGCTGACCGCGTGCGCAGCGAATACGTGGTGAAAGTCACCGGTAAAGTGCGTCTGCGCCCTGAAGGTGCACGTAACGCCAACATGGCCAGCGGCGCTATCGAAGTGCTGGGCTACGAGCTGGAAGTGCTCAACGAGGCCGAAACGCCGCCGTTCCCACTCAACGAATACACCGACGTGGGTGAAGAAACCCGCCTGCGTTATCGCTTTATCGACCTGCGCCGTCCGGAGATGGCGGAGAAGCTCAAGCTGCGTTCGCGCATCACTTCGAGCATTCGTCGTTATCTCGATGAGAACGGCTTCCTCGACGTGGAAACCCCGGTTCTGACCCGGGCAACCCCAGAAGGTGCGCGTGATTATCTGGTCCCCAGCCGTACCCACGCTGGTAGCTTCTTCGCGCTGCCGCAATCGCCGCAGCTGTTCAAGCAACTGCTGATGGTGGCTGGCTTCGACCGTTACTACCAAATCGCCAAGTGCTTCCGCGACGAAGACCTGCGTGCTGACCGCCAGCCAGAATTCACCCAGATCGACATCGAAACCAGCTTCCTTGATGAAGCCGACATCATGGCCATCACCGAGAAGATGGTGCGTCAGCTGTTTAAAGAAGTGCTGGATGTCGAGTTCGGCGAGCTGCCGCACATGACCCTGGCGGAAGCCATGCGCCGTTACGGCTCGGACAAGCCAGACCTGCGTAACCCGCTGGAGCTGGTGGACGTTGCCGATCAGCTGAAAGACGTCGAGTTCAAAGTCTTCGCCGGCCCTGCTAACGATCCGAAGAGCCGCGTCACCGCGCTGCGCGTACCGGGCGGGGCAAGCATGCCGCGCAGCAAAATCGACGAGTACACCAAGTTTGTCGGCATCTACGGCGCTAAAGGTCTGGCCTATATCAAGGTCAACGAGCGCGCCAACGGTGTTGAAGGCCTGCAATCGCCGATCGTGAAAAACATCCCGCTGGACAACATCAATGTGATCCTTGATCGCGTGGGTGCGGTGGATGGCGATATCGTCTTCTTCGGCGCCGACAAGGCCAAGATCGTCAGCGAGGCTCTGGGCGCGCTGCGGATCCGTGTTGGTAACGAACTCAACCTGCTGACCTGTGAGTGGGCTCCGCTGTGGGTAGTCGACTTCCCGATGTTCGAAGAGAACGACGACGGCAGCCTGACCGCTATGCACCACCCGTTCACGGCGCCTAAGTGCTCGCCGCAAGAGTTGCAAGCTGACCCATCGGCCGCGCTGTCGCGTGCTTACGACATGGTGTTGAACGGTACTGAACTGGGTGGCGGTTCGATCCGTATCCACGACAAGGCCATGCAGCAGACCGTGTTCCGCGTGCTGGGCATCAGTGAAGAAGAGCAGCAAGAGAAGTTCGGCTTCCTGCTTGATGCGCTGAAATACGGTGCACCACCCCACGGCGGCCTGGCCTTTGGCTTGGACCGTCTGGTCATGTTGATGACTGGCGCGCAGTCGATTCGTGAAGTAATCGCCTTCCCGAAAACCCAGAGCGCCGCTTGCGTCATGACGCAGGCGCCGGGCGAGGTGGACAACAAGTCGCTGCGTGAGCTGCACATTCGCCTGCGTGAACAGCCCAAGGCTGAATAAAGCATGACAAGAAGCCTGGTTTACCAGGCTTCTTGCATATGGCGGTGGCGAAAACGCGGCACAGGCTGCTGACAATAACCATGAGACAACCGGAGTGAGTTATGGCTGGTCATTCCAAATGGGCCAACATCAAACACCGTAAAGGGCGCCAAGACGCCAAGCGCGGCAAGATTTTTACCAAGCTGATTCGCGAGCTGACTGTCGCGGCCAAGCACGGCGGGCCAATCCCGGCGGATAACCCACGGCTGCGCCTGGCGGTAGATAAGGCGTTGACCGCCAACATGTCCCGCGACGTGATTGATCGCGCCATTGCCCGTGGTGCTGGCAACAACGAAGCCGACAACATGATCGAGCTCAGCTACGAGGGCTATGCGCCCAGTGGTGTGGCGATCATCGTTGAGGCCATGACGGATAACCGCAATCGCACGGCCGCCGAAGTGCGCCACGCCTTTACCAAATGCGGAGGCAACCTCGGCACCGACGGCTCGGTGGCTTATATGTTCGAGCGCAAAGGGCAGATCAGCTTTGCCGCAGGGGTGGATGAAGATGCCCTGATGGAGGCAGCACTGGATGCCGGCGCCGATGACGTGGAAATGGCCGAAGATGGCTCGGCCGTGGTCAGCACCAGCTTCAGTGAATTCCATGCGGTGCTCGAAGCGCTGAGCCAGGCTGGCTTCAAGAGCGAAGAGGCGGAGATCGCCATGGTGCCGTCGATTAGTGCACCGGTAAGCGATCTGGAGACTGCGCAGAAAGTCATCAAGCTGCTCGACATGCTGGAAGACTCGGATGACGTGCAGAACGTCTACCACAACGCCGAGATCCCGGATGAGATCATGGAGCAGTTGGTTTAAGCGTTAAGCCCGACAGCAGAGCCGGAACGCCTGGGCAGTTATGTTTGGGCTTCCGGCTTTTTGTTAACTGCGCGGCAATCGGGTGGGTGACGTGCGCGCGGCCTGCCCCTATACTCGCCAACTGGATAAATAGACAGTGCCCCTCGTGGGTGCGCTGGCTTGGCGAAGTGAGTACTCAGGCATGACCTTGATTCTGGGAATCGACCCCGGCTCGCGCATCACCGGGTATGGCGTGGTGCGCGATACCGGGCGTAAGTGTGAATACGTCGCTTCGGGCTGCATCCGTACCGGCTCTGGCAGCATGCCGGAGCGCTTGCAGGCGGTGTTTCGTGGTGTGGCTGAAGTCATCGCCACTTACGGGCCGGTGACCATGGGTATCGAGCAGGTGTTTATGGCGCGCAACCCGGACTCCGCGCTTAAGCTCGGCCAGGCTCGCGGCGCGGCGATTGTCGCGGGGGTTGAGGCCGGTTTAGACGTGGCCGAATACACGGCCACCCAAGTCAAGCAGGCCATTGCCGGCACGGGTGGGGCAGATAAAGAGCAGGTACAAATGATGGTCATGCATTTGCTTAAGCTGGTGCAAAAGCCGCAGATCGACGCTTCGGATGCCTTGGCGATTGCTCTGTGCCATGCCCATCATCGGCAAAGCCTGATCCCGCACGGCTTGCTCGGGGCGAAGCGGCGTGGTGGCCGTTTGCGCCTGTAGATGATGCGGGATAACAAGACTGACGCTTTTCAAAAGGAATTAGCTGGTGATCGGACGTTTGCGCGGGACCTTGGCAGAAAAACAGCCACCCCATGTGATAGTGGATGTAGGCGGCGTGGGCTACGAGTTGGAAGTGCCCATGACCACTCTCTATCGTTTGCCCAGTGTGGGTGAGCCACTGACCCTGCACACCCACTTGGTGGTGCGTGAAGATGCACAGTTGCTCTATGGCTTTGCGGAAAAACGCGAGCGCGAACTATTTCGCGAACTGATTCGTCTCAACGGGGTTGGTCCTAAGCTGGCCCTGGCCTTGATGAGCGGCCTGGAGGTGGACGAGCTGGTACGCTGCGTGCAGGCGCAAGACACCTCGGTGTTGGTCAAGGTGCCAGGGGTGGGTAAAAAGACTGCCGAGCGCTTGCTGGTGGAGCTTAAAGATCGCTTCAAGGCTTGGGAAACCTCTCCGACTATGGCCGGTTTGGTGGTTGAACCGCGAGCTGGCACTGCCAATAGTGCGGAAAATGACGCCGTCAGCGCATTAATTTCGCTAGGCTATAAACCCCAAGAGGCCAGTCGCGCCGTCTCAGCAATTAAGGAAGACGGTTTGAGCAGTGAAGATATGATTCGTCGAGCCCTGAAGGGAATGATTTAGTGCTAGAAGCTGATCGTTTGATTACCGCCACCAGTCGCGAGCGCGATGAGCAGGTGGATCGCGCTATTCGTCCGCTTAAACTGGCGGACTACATCGGTCAGCCGACGGTGCGTGAGCAGATGGAGTTGTTTATCCAGGCGGCGCGCGGGCGCAATGAGGCGCTGGATCACACGCTGATCTTCGGCCCACCTGGTTTGGGCAAGACCACCCTGGCCAACATCATTGCCCAGGAGATGAACGTCTCGATCAAAAGCACCTCCGGGCCGGTCCTGGAACGCCCCGGTGATTTGGCCGCGTTGCTGACCAACCTTGAGCCCGGCGATGTGTTGTTTATCGATGAAATCCATCGCTTGTCGCCCATCGTTGAAGAAGTGCTGTACCCGGCGATGGAAGACTTCCAGCTCGACATCATGATCGGTGAAGGCCCGGCCGCACGCTCGATCAAGCTGGATCTGCCGCCTTTTACCCTGGTTGGCGCCACCACTCGTGCTGGCATGCTGACTAACCCGTTGCGTGATCGCTTCGGGATTGTGCAGCGCTTGGAGTTCTACAGCATCGATGACCTGGCGACCATTGTGCTGCGCTCCGCCGGCATTCTGGGGTTGCCTATCGAGCCCTATGGCGCCTTGGAAATTGCCCGCCGCGCCCGCGGTACACCGCGTATCGCTAACCGTCTGCTGCGCCGCGTGCGCGACTTTGCCGAGGTGCGCGGGCAGGGTGACATTACCCGCGACATTGCCGACAAGGCGCTTAACCTGCTGGATGTGGATGAGCGTGGTTTTGATCATCAGGACCGTCGTCTGCTGCTGACCATGATTGAGAAGTTTGATGGTGGCCCGGTGGGTATCGATAACCTGGCGGCGGCGATTAGCGAGGAGCGACACACTATTGAGGATGTGTTGGAGCCCTATTTGATCCAACAAGGCTATATCATGCGCACACCGCGCGGGCGCGTGGTGACGCGGCATGCCTATCTGCACTTCGGTTTGAACGCGCCCAAGCGCATGGGTGAAGCAAGCACAGGGGATTTGTTTGCTCAGGATGATGACTAAGAAAAAATACTTGGCCAATGAGATTGGCAAGATCAGAGGCTGGCACTAGAGTATGCGCGCGCAAAACGAAGTTAAGCCGTTCACCCATCGTTGCCGGGTTTATTTCGAAGACACCGATGCGGGCGGTATCGTCTATTACGTCAACTACCTCAAATTTATGGAACGGGCCCGTACTGAGAGCCTGCGTGAGCTGGGCTATTTCCAGTCGACGTTGGCGGCAGAGGGTCTGTTGTTCGTTGTGCACACGGCCCAGGCGCGCTATCACGCGCCGGCTAAGCTCGACGATGAGTTACTGGTAAGTGCGCAAGTGGTCGAATTAAATCGCGCCAGCTTGAGCTTTAAGCAGCAAGTGCGGTTGGCAACGGACGGAACGCTGCTCTGCGAAGGGCAGTTTATGGTGGCCTGTGTGCGCGCCGACAATTTGAAACCGCGGGCGATACCCCCGGCAATGCGTACGGCTTTTGCCGAGCAGAGCGGGTTGGGTGGAGCTGTCGCGGGTCTATCTACAGCAGGAGAGTAAGTGTGGAAGCCAACGCCGTTGACCACATGTCGATGTGGAGTCTGATCAGCAACGCCAGTTTGGTGGTGCAACTGGTAATGCTGACACTGGTGGCCGCGTCGGTCACTTCGTGGATCATGATTTTCCAGCGTACATCGCTGCTGCGCGCGGCCAAGCGCGCACTGGATAGCTTTGAGGAACGTTTCTGGTCGGGTATCGACCTGTCCAAACTGTATCGTCAGGCCGGCAGCAACCCGGACCCAGATTCGGGCTTGGAACAAATCTTCCGTGCGGGCTTTAAAGAGTTTTCCCGTCTGCGTCAGCAGCCTGGTGTTGATCCGGCGGCGGTGATGGACGCGGTGGCCCGTGGCATGCGGGTGGCGATTTCCCGTGAAGAAGAGAAGCTCGAGCAGAGCCTGCCATTCTTGGCCACTGTCGGCTCGACCAGCCCTTACATCGGCCTGTTCGGCACCGTGTGGGGCATCATGAACTCCTTCCGTGGACTGGCTCAGGTGCAACAAGCCACCTTGGCCACTGTAGCGCCAGGTATTGCTGAGGCACTGATTGCCACTGCGATTGGTCTGTTCGCAGCAATCCCTGCGGTGATCGCGTACAACCGTTTCTCCGCCCGTGGCGAGATGCTGATTGCGCGTTACTACACCTTCGCCGATGAGTTCCATGCGATCCTGCACCGCAAAGTGCACACCAGCGACGACTAAGCCCTAGGCTTTTCACTATAGGTTTAAGCCATGGCCAGAATTCGCAACAGACGCAAACCCGTCGCCGAGATGAACGTGGTGCCGTACATCGACGTGATGTTGGTGCTGCTGGTGATCTTTATGGTGACCGCCCCGATGCTCAATCAGGGGGTTAAAGTTGATCTGCCGCAAGTCAGCAGTGAGGCCTTGCCGCAGGACAACAACTCGCAGGTGTTGACCATCTCGATCAAGGCCGACAAAACCTACTACTGGAATATGGGTACTGAGGTTGATGTCGATACGGTGCAGGATAAAGCCCTGACCCTGGAACAGATGACTCAGGCCGTGAAGGCCATCATCAGCCAGAGCCGCGCCACGGGTAAGCAGGTGCAGGTCTTTGTACGGGCTGACAAGCGCGTTGATTACGGCAGTGTGATGGCCGCCATGGGTGGCCTGCAAGAAGCTGCGGTGGGCAACGTCGGGCTGATTACTGAGGCTCCCTGATGCACTACCAGCGCGAGCGCTCACCTTCCGAAAGCCTGTTCTGGCCCATCCTTTGGGCAGTCGGCTTGCACCTGTTTATCTTCACCATGCTGTTTGTCAGCTTTGCCTTCACGCCTGAGTTGCCGCCGGCCAAGCCGGTGGTGCAGGCGACTCTGTATAAATTGCAGTCGCAGAGTCAGGCCACCACGCAAACCAATCAAAAAATCGCCGGCGAAGCCAAGAAGACTTCTGCACCTGTTTATGAAAGCGAGCAGTTAGAACAGAAGAAGGCAGAGCAGGCCAAAGAGGCTGCTAAAGCCGCGGAACAAAAGAAAGCCGCTGAGGCTCAGAAAGTAGAAGCTGCAAAGGCCGCAGATGCGGCGAAGAAAGCTGAAGCGGCTAAGGCCGAAACGGCGAAGAAAGAAGCCGAGCAGAAAGCAGTTGAGCAGAAAAAACTGGCGGATGTAGCTAAGAAAAAAGCGGCTGAGGAAGAGGCCGCGAAGAAAAAAGCCGCAGAAGACGCGAAGAAAAAAGCGGCTGAGGATGCCAAGAAAAAAGCCGCTGCCGACGCTGCGAAGAAAAAGGCTGCGGACGATGCCAAGAAGAAGGCGGCAAGCGAGGCATCGCAACGTAAAGCTGTAGAAGATAAAAAAGCGGCTGCTTTGGCTGAATTGCTTTCTGAGGATGTCGGGCGTCAACAGGCCCTGGCGGATACCGTAGGTGATGAGGTCGCAGGCAGTTTGGATGATTTGATTGTGAAGCTGGTGAGTGAACAGTGGCGGCGTCCACCCTCTGCGCGTAACGGGATGAGTGTCGAAGTGCTGATTGAGATGTTGCCCGACGGCACCATCACCAATGCCAGCGTGACACGCTCCAGCGGTGATTCACCTTTTGATAATTCGGCCGTGCAAGCAGTGCGCAACGTAGGCCGTATCGCTGAAATGCAACAGCTTGACCGCGCCACATTTGATCGACTTTACCGGCAGCGTAAAGCTGTCTTTAAACCGGAGGACTTAGGTCTGTGAATATCCTAATGCGAGTTGTTCTGCTCGGTCTGACCCTCATGGTCGGTGCCGTGCAGGCTGCTGATCCATTGGTCATTAGTAGTGGTACTGACCGTGCAACGCCCATCGCAGTCGTGCCGTTTGGCTGGCAGGGCGGCAGCGTGTTACCTGAGGATATGTCTACCATCATTGGTAATGACCTGCGCAACTCGGGCGTGTTTGAACCTATCCCGCGGCAGAACATGATCAGCTTGCCAGCCCAGGCCAGCGAAGTGATCTATCGCGACTGGCAAGCCCTCGGCGCGCAATACGTGCTGATCGGCAACATCGTGCCCAACGGTGGTCGTCTGCAGGTGCAATTTGGCCTGTTCAACGTCACCACGCAGCAACAGGTTCTGACCGGCAGTGTTGCCGGTGGCACTGACCAATTGCGCGACATGGCGCACCACATTGCTGACCAGTCCTTTGAAAAACTGACTGGGGTTAAAGGCGCGTTCTCCACTCGCATGCTCTACGTGACGGCCGAGCGTTTCGCCGTAAACAACACTCGCTATACCCTGCAGCGCAGTGACTATGACGGTGCCCGTGCAGTGACTCTGTTGCAGTCGCGCGAACCAATCCTGTCGCCTTCGTTTGCCCCCGATGGCCGTCGTATTGCCTATGTGTCGTTCGAGCAGAAGCGTCCGCGCATCTTCGTGCAGCACATTGATACCGGTCGCCGTGAGCAGATCACCAACTATGAAGGCCTCAACGGCGCACCAGCTTGGTCGCCTGATGGCAATCGCTTGGCGTTCGTTCTGTCGCGCGATGGCAACCCGGAAATCTATGTGATGGACATGGGGTCGCGCCAGGTTAAGCGCGTGACCAATTCTCCGTCGATTGATACCGAACCTTTCTGGGGCAAAGACGGCCAGACGCTGTACTTCACTTCTGACCGTTCCGGTAAGCCGCAGATTTATAAAACCAACATCAATGGTGGTTCGGCTGAGCGTGTGACCTTCGTGGGGAACTACAACGCCAACCCGAAACTGTCGGCGGATGAGAAGACCTTGGTAATGATCCATCGCCAAGAAGGCTACACCGTGTTCAAGGTAGCGGCGCAAGACCTGCAGCGCGGCAATTTGCGTATTCTTTCTGATACCAGTCTAGATGAGTCGCCTACTGTTGCGCCCAACGGCACCATGGTAATCTACGCCACCCGCCAGCAGGGTAGGGGAGTCTTGGTATTGGCGTCCACTAACGGACGCATCAGGGTTCCTCTTCCAACCGCTCAAGGTGAAGTTCGAGAGCCATCTTGGTCCCCTTACCTGAACTGATGCGGTGCTGTATTTCTCTGTAAACGGAATACTGCTTAACACACTGGGGTTCATTAGGAGTTACACATGGAAATGCTGAAATTTGGTAAGTTTGCTGCCCTGAGCTTGGCTCTGGCTGTAGCGGTTGGTTGCTCCTCCAAAGGCGGCGACGCTGCTGGCGAAGGCAATGTTGATCCAAACGCTGGTTACGGCGCTAACACTGGCGCTGTTGATGGCAGCCTGAGCGAAGAAGCTGCTCTGCGCGCTATCACCACCTTCTACTTCGAGTACGACAGCTCCGACCTGAAACCAGAAGCCATGCGCGCTCTGGATGTTCACGCGAAAGATCTGCAAGCCAATGGCGCTCGCGTAGTTCTGGAAGGCCACGCTGACGAGCGCGGTACTCGTGAATACAACATGGCTCTGGGCGAGCGTCGTGCCAAAGCTGTGCAGCGTTACCTGGTACTGCAAGGCGTTTCCCCAGCTCAACTGGAGCTGGTTTCCTATGGTGAAGAGCGCGCAATCGCTACTGGCCATGACGAGTCCTCCTGGGCTCAAAACCGTCGCGTCGAACTGCGTAAGTAATTCGGTATGCGTACGTGCCGTCGTGCTTTAACCGTTTTGGCGCTCAGCCTGCCGCTCGCGGCATTGGCTGAGGTTCCTGTAGTGGATAGTAATGCCGGTTACGGCAGCAGTTATCCGCCTGCAGGTTATGGTACGGCTGGCACCTCCGCCGCAGCTGGGGCTTCGGCCCCGGCTACGGCGCAGGGCATGCTGTTCAACCAACTGCAGCAAATGCAGGATGAGATCGCGCAATTGCGCGGCACGCTGGAAGAACAACAGAACGAAATTCAGCGCTTGAAAAAAGAGGGCCTGGAGCGTTATCAGGACCTTGATAAGCGTTTGAGTGGTGGTGCAGCAACGCCTGTAACTAACCAAAATTCCTCTGCCACTGGTGCGATTGACGCCGGGGCTACACCTGCAGCGCCCGCTGCGCAGCAGGGCCAAGCAGCGGCCGGCAATGAGTCGGCTGATCCTGCTAAAGAAAAGCTTTATTACGATGCCGCCTTTGACCTGATTAAGGCCAAGGACTTCGATAAAGCGGCGCAAGCTTTTAACGGCTTCTTGCGCAAATACCCGAACAGTCAATACGCGGGCAATGCCCAGTACTGGCTGGGCGAGGTGAATCTAACTAAAGGTGATCTGCAAAGCGCTGGTCAGGCCTTTGCCCGTGTCAGCCAGGCTTATCCGAACCACGCTAAGGTGCCGGATTCTCTGTTCAAGCTGGCTGATGTAGAGCAGCGTTTAGGCCATAGCGATAAAGCCAAAGGCATCTTGCAGCAAGTGATTGCTCAATATCCCGGCAGCTCGGCTGCCCAGTTAGCTCAGCGCGATCTGCAGCGTTTGCCTTAAAACTGTGCTGCTGATCAACAAACCCGCGCTTTGCGCGGGTTTTTTCGTTAGAATCCACGCCCCTTTTAACGCAACGGAGGCGGACAGCCTGTTTAGCTGTTACGCCCGTGGCTGATATGCAAGATACCCTGCGCATTACCGAGATTTTTTACTCGCTGCAGGGCGAGACGCGCACCGCCGGTTTACCGACTGTGTTCGTTCGCCTGACCGGCTGCCCATTACGCTGCCAGTACTGCGATACCGCCTACGCCTTTAATGGTGGCGAGATCATGACGCTGGAGGCCATCCTCGCCCAAGTTGCCAGCTACCGGCCGCGCTATATCTGCGTGACTGGCGGTGAGCCGTTGGCGCAACCTAATTGCATCCCCTTGCTCAAGGCGCTGTGCGACGCAGGCTACGAGGTGTCGCTGGAAACCAGCGGGGCCATGGACGTAGCCGCGGTTGATCCGCGGGTGAGCAAGGTGATGGACTTGAAGACGCCGGGCTCAGCGGAAGTAGGGCGCAACCGCTACGAAAATATTCCGTTGTTAACGCCGAACGATCAGGTCAAGTTCGTCATTTGCAGTCGTGAAGACTATGACTGGGCGGTGAGCAAGCTGATTCAGTATCAGCTCGACCAGCGCGTCGATGAGGTGCTGTTGTCGCCGAGTCATCATCAGGTCAGTGCGCGCGAGTTGGCCGAGTGGATCATCGCCGACAACTTGCCTGTACGCCTGCAGTTGCAACTGCACAAAATCCTCTGGAACGACGAGCCGGGACATTGATATGAGCAGCAAAAAAGCAGTCATCCTGTTATCGGGCGGCCTTGATTCGGCCACCGTCGTCGCCATGGCTAAAGACCAAGGCTACGCCTGCTACAGCATGAGTTTTGACTACGGCCAGCGCCATCGCGCCGAACTGCAAGCGGCGGAGCGGGTAGCCAAGCAGTTGGGGGTGGTTGAGCACAAGGTGATTGGCCTGAACCTCAATGGCATGGGTGGCTCAGCCTTAACCGACAGCTCCATCGATGTGCCGGAAAGCCCCACTGAGGGTATTCCGGTGACCTATGTGCCGGCGCGCAATACCGTGTTCTTGTCGCTCGCTCTGGGTTGGGCTGAAGTACTCGGGGCGCAGGACATTTTTATCGGGGTTAATGCCGTGGATTACTCCGGTTACCCGGATTGCCGTCCTGAGTTTGTAGAAGCGTTCGAGCGCATGGCCAACTTGGCGACTAAGGCAGGGGTTGAAGGTCAGGGATTCCGTATCCAGGCGCCGCTGCAGAATATGAGTAAGGCGCAGATTGTTCAGGCCGGCGTGCGTCTGGGTGTCGACTACGGGCTCACCGTGTCGTGCTATCAGGCGGATGAGCAGGGACGTGCCTGCGGTAAGTGTGACAGCTGCCGTCTGCGTGCGGCGGGCTTTGCTCAAGCTGAGGTGGCGGACCCAACGCGATATTTCTAAAAAAATATTTCGTTAAGTGTTGAATTCCTCAATAAAATCAGTATTATACGCCTCGCGTTGGGTCGTTAGCTCAGTTGGTAGAGCAGTTGGCTTTTAACCAATTGGTCGTAGGTTCGAATCCTACACGACCCACCATTATTTAAGGTGGATGAGTGTGATGCTGGGGTAGCTGAGAAATCGGTTTATCTAACCCGTCACTTATCCCAGCAGCAGGTGTTGATTAACTTGCTGCATGATGTCAATGTGCATCGGTTTTCCGCTGCATATACCGGGGTATAGCGCAGTCCGGTAGCGCGCCTGCTTTGGGAGCAGGATGTCGGGAGTTCGAATCCCCCTACCCCGACCATACAGCAACAAGCGGAGCCTGCTCAGGCTCTGTGTTTACACAGCAAGCGCATCGCTAAAAGCTCCGTATCGAAAGATGCGGAGCTTTTTTTATGGCTATATCCCACTAAATAGTGCGCTCAGATCCCGGTTGCGCTTTCTCTGGAGCGTTAGCTCAGTTATCTGTGTGAGCAGCGCTTACCTCTCGCCATGGATGCTTGTGCGCCTCGTATATCGCAAGGCGTCGAGCATGACTATTGCGATCCTGTTGAGCCGTTATAGCAAGGCTTCGGCGGCTATTTTCCGGCTGCTTGCTTATTGCCGTCCCTGTACTGTCCAGGCGACTCCTGCCGTGTGCGGTCGATGCTCAATCAAAGTTGTTTTGGCCGCTAATCGGTATTAAGCGCCTGCCTGCATTGACGCTCTACTTATCTCTGCCCAGGCCTTTATGGTCGATTCGCGGCCGTGATAGCGGCTTGGAATATATTAGTGAGTTAAATATTAGGCAGTGATGGCTATTACATGTCATGTGAGGATGCTTGCACTGTTAATTACCAGCTGAAACATTGATCTAGATCAATAGATATGAACTGCTCTGCTCGAGAGAGAGGGTATTTTTTTTAGAACTTATTACAAATTCCAAATTTATTACATTTGTACTGTCTGGTTATATAGGTTTCTATCTATTTGATTTTGTATTGGTTTTTGTTAGTTATTGGACGATTGTTCATTGTTAAGGTGGCGAAAATTAAGCGCCATTTTTGAAATCTGGAAATACTATTTTTCATGTTGCTTTTATTTTCATCTGGTGCTTACTATTTTAAAGCATATTTATTCTTCGAATAAATAATTGCTATTCAACGGAATGAAAAAGGTGGGAGTTTTATGGCAAATTCATTTGATAATGATGAGTTGGAATTTCTGGTGTTGATTAATGATGAGCAGCAAAGGTCGTTGTGGCCTGAGTTCATCGCACGGCCACAGGGTTGGCTATTGGAATTCGGTCCTGCAAGTCGCCAGGAGTGCCTGGATTATATCGATACGCATTGGAAGGATATGCGTCCTGCGAGCTTGGTAGAGGCGATGCGTAGAGAGGAGTTGTTAAATAAATAGGTATAGCATCTATCGAGATGTGTTGGTTTTTGTGCAATCGCTAGGTTAGGCATGATCTAACTGGTTATGCCGCCTGCTATTGCTTGGATGTGTTGATGTGGTGCATGGAGGCACGCATGAATAATATAGTTGGATTGCCAGCGCACTTTCCTTTGACGTCTGCTCAAATGGGGGTTTTCTGGGGGCATGAGCTAAGTGAGCACCCTCAGAACTTTAATGTCAGTGGTTACTGGCTGATTGATGGTGTTGTCGAGATGCAAAGCTTTAAATCGGCGGTCCGTCTGGTGGTCGCAGAAATTCCAACTTTGCATATTCGGCTTGTTCGTCAGCAGCATGAGATCCGCCAGCTATTTGAGATAGATGTGGACTTTGAGCTGACTGTTCTGGATTTTAGCTCAGATGCGGATCCCCTTCATGCAGCACATCAATACATGGCGGGCGACAGCGAAAAGGCGTGTGACTTATTTGTTTCGCCGTTGTTCCACTTTGCTTTAATCAAATATGATAAAGATAAGTTTATTTTTTATGAGCGATACCATCACATTGTCCAGGATGCGTTGGGTACTCATTTATTCATTAATAGGCTGGCTGATGTTTACAATGCAACGTTGCTCAAGCTGTTGCCGCCAGCTTGTGAGTTTGGATCTTTCGAAAGTCTGATTTCTTCTGATCTTGTTTATCGCAGTTCTTCTAAATTTGAAGACGATAAAAGTTTTTGGATCTCGCGTTTTTCTGATTTACCCGAACCTACTAGTTTGTCAGGTAAAGAAGCACCTGACGGCAGCGTTTGCCGTTATAGAAAGACTTTATCTCCTGCCTTGGTCACGCGGTTGCGTGAACAGTCGAAAGAGTTGGGCGCCAGTTTTTCTCAATTTTTGATAACACTGACTTGTCTTTATCTCTATAAAGTGGCTGATCAGCATCATGTTGTTATTGGCTTGCCCGTGACTGGGCGAGTAGGGCGGGCTCTACGGGCTATTCCTGGGTTAATGTCAAATATCTTGCCCATGCGCTTAACGTTACTGCCAAGCAGCAGCTTGCAGACAGTGTTGGGACAGGTTCGATCAGAAATTAAAGCAGTATTACTGCATCAGCGATTCCGTTATGAAGATCTTCTTCGTGAACTAAACTTGCTGACTGGCCAGCAGGAGTTATTTAAAACCACTATCAATATCGAGAGTTTTGGCAGCCTTCCGCAGTTCGCTGATTGTGTGGCGAATCCGCACCATATTGGTAATGGCCCTGCTAAAGATCTAAATATATTTTTCTTCTGCAATGATGCAGCGGACAGCGTGGTTTTGGGGTTGGATGGCAATAGCCATTTGTACGATGAAAGTCAGTTGCAAGCCCATGCAGAGGGTCTGTCAGATTTTTTTGCGCAGGTATTAAGCAATACCGATCAGCCCATTGGCTTGCTCAACTTGTTGAATAAGAACGCAGCCCAAAGAGCGCAGGGGGAGGTCAATCAAACCCAACGCGTGTTCCCCGATCTGACCCTCATTGAGTTATTTGCAGCGCAGGTGGCGCAAACACCGGATGCACTGGCTGTAAGGGATGACGCCGAACAGCTGACTTATTCTCAACTCAATAGACGGGTCAATAGCCTGGCCCGCTATCTGGTAAGCCTGGGTGTTTCCAGGGGGATGGGGGTTGGTGTTTTGTTACCCCGTTCTACGCAGATGCTGGTGGCGTTGCTGGCGGTTGCTAAGGCTGGAGCGTCGTACATCCCGATGGACCCTCACTACCCGAAAGAACGTCTGCAAGTGATTCTTAAGGTGGGTACGCCGGCTTTGTTGTTACTTGAGAGTGCAAGTGCGCAGGCTTTCCCCGGGATGCAATGCTGCGCACTTGACGACGCTCTGGTGCAGGCTGAGGTAGCGAGCTATGACTCTTCAGACTTTGTTCAGGCTTCACTAAGCGGGCTGGATGCTGCCTATGTCTTATTTACCTCGGGTTCTACCGGAACGCCTAAAGGCGTGGTGGTTTCCCATGGGGCGTTAAGCAATTTTCTGTTTTCCATGCAGGAACAGATGCAGCTGAAGCTGGGTGATCGTTTTTTGGCGACCACTACTCTCGGCTTTGATATTGCCGGTCTTGAGCTGTTTTTACCGCTGATTTGCGGCGGCGAAGTGGTCATTGCCTCTCGCGAGGCCACAGTTGATCCGGCCTTGTTGGCGCAGCAGATAACCCGCCAGCAAATCACCCACCTGCAAGGTACACCTGCGTTGTGGCAAGGCTTGGTGGAGTACCAATCTAGCGCTTTAACTGCGCTGACGGCACTGGTGGGGGGCGATACGCTGCCCAGTCGTCTAGCCACGGATATGTGCCGTCTGGCGCATCAGGTTCTTCACGTTTACGGCCCGACCGAAACAACCATCTGGTCGACTTTGGACGTCCTGGGTGAGGGCAGTGGCGATGACCTGTCGATAGGCAGACCCATTGCCAATACTCAAGTTTATATTCTGGATTCTGCGCTGCAGCCGCGCCCTGTGGGCTTGGCTGGAGAGTTGTATATCGGTGGCGACGGCCTTGCGCAGGGGTATTTGACGCGGCCGGGCTTAAGCAGTGAGCGTTTTGTCGCCAACCCCTATGGCGCGCCTGGCAGCCGCATGTATCGCACGGGCGATGTGGCATATCTGCGCGAGGATGGCCGTTTGTACTTCCTTGGGCGTGTCGATAACCAGGTAAAAATTCGTGGATACCGAATTGAGCTTGGTGAAATCGAAACGGTTTTGGCGCACTGCCCAGGTGTCAAAAGTGCCGTGGTTATCGCTCGGGATGAGCAAAAGAATCTGGTCGGTTATGTCGTGGCCGAGGACGGGCATACACTGAGCGGTCAGGACTTGCGCCAGGCGATCAGCGCGCATCTGCCGGAGTACATGGTGCCGGCGGCAATCATGGTGTTGCCGGCCCTGCCTTTGACGCCGAACGGCAAAGTCAACCGTTTGGCTTTGCCTGAGCCACTGTTCGAAGCCCGTAGTAAAAAGCTGCCGACTACCCTCTGGGAGCAGAAACTGTGCGACGCATTCGCTGAGGTTTTGGCGATTGCGCCTCCTGGAATCGATGAAAGTTTCTTTGATTTAGGTGGCCATTCGTTGCTGGCGATGCAGTTGGTAAGCCGCATCCGCTCACTGTTCCAGATGGAGTTACCGCTAAAAGCGATTTTCGATGCGCCCACTGTTGAGCAGTTGTGCGAGGCAATGGCGCATCGCGGATTTATTCCCGCGCGTGCGCCGCTTAAGCAACTGACACGTCCGGCTCTGCTACCGATGTCTTTTGCTCAGCAGCGCCTGTGGTTCCTTGAGGATATGGCGCCAAGCTCGGCCTACAACATGCCGCTTGTTCTTGCTCTGCAAGGTCCGTTGGATGAGGCCTGTCTGAACCTGGCTGTGCGTGATGTGCTATTGCGTCATGAGAGCTTGCGTACCTTACTGCTTCGGCAAGGGGAGTCTGCTGTTCAGCAGATCGTCGAGGCACAACAGCTGGCGTTTGCGCTCGAACGCAAAGAGGTTGAGCCGCAGCAAGTACTGCAGTGTATTACCGAGGATAGTCAGCAACATTTCCACTTATCCCAAGCGTTACCGGTCAAGGGTGTGCTGTATGCCTTGGGCTCTGAGCGTTATCGGTTGTTATTGCTGATTCACCATGTGGCGGGTGATGGTGGATCGCTGCGCCCATTGATGAACGATCTGGCCACAGCCTACCGTGCACGTAGCCAAGGGTTGCAGCCAGAGTGGTCGGCGCTGCCTGTGCAATATGCCGATTATTGCCTGTGGCAGCGTCAGTTGCTGGGGGACGAACAGCATCCGACACAAACCTGTCTGCAACAGATCCAGTATTGGAAGCAGCAACTGGCTGACCTGCCTGATGAGTTGAATCTGATCAAAGACCGTCCTCGTCAGGCCTCACCGACCCATCAAGGGGCTCAGGTCGCCCTGCCGTTACCAGCAGCGCTGTACGCAAAGCTACAGGCTTTGGCGCAGGATAATGCTGTCAGCCTCTTTATGCTGTTGCAGGCAAGCCTTGCCGCGTTTCTCCATCGTATGGGCGCGGGTACAGATATCCCGATTGGTACGGCTGTGGATGGGCGTACGGATCAGGCCCTGAGTGATTTGGTCGGCTTCTTCGTCAATACACTGGTCGTGCGCACAGATTTGTCTGCTGACCCCGATATGCCCAGTCTGCTTGCTCAGGTACGGGAAACCATTTTGCAGGGCATGGCTAACCAGGATGTGCCGTTTGAACGAATCGTTGAAGAGCTCAACCCAGTGCGGTCATTGTCCCGGCACCCGTTGTTTCAGATCATGTTGGTGCTGCAAAACCACGAGCGATCGACTGCGGACTTCGCACCGTTACAGGTCGAGCAGCTGGAGCTAGCCGTCAGCACAGCAAAATTCGACCTGTTATTTATCTTTGATGAAGACCGAAATGGCAACGTTCTGAATGGGCGCATTGAGTACTCATCTGATCTCTACGATGAGCACAGCATAAGGGCATTTGCCGAGCGCTTTGTGTGGCTGCTCAGCGCTATTGTGGAACAGCCTCATCAGCGTATCAGCCAGTTCGAGCTGTTACCGGCGCAAGAGCGCAAGAAAGTATTGCACCTGTGGAATGACACTGATCATCCATTGCCTGAAAACACCTTGGCGGCCTTGTTTGAACAGCAGGTGCGAAAGACGCCAGAGCATGTCGCGGCCAACGATGGTGTTCGCCAGCTTAGCTACCGGCAGTTGAATGCGATGGCTAACCGACTGGCTCAGCGCTTGTTGCAGCTGGTTGAGGACAGCGAACCGCGGATTGGGCTGTTGCTGGAGCACTCGCTCGAGTGTGTGGTAGCGATCCTGGCAACGGTCAAAATCGGCGGTGCGTATGTGCCCCTGCGTCCTAGCGATCCCGTTGAGCGACAACAAACCATGCTAGACGCTGCTGATGTGCAGGTCTTGCTATGTGATTCGGCGCAAGACCCCTCAACACTGCGGGTGGAGCATGTGGTGTTGATTGATCAGGATGTAACACGTCCTGTCGATGAGGCACAGATGGGCAACCCGCAGCTTGTGGTTGCAGCCGATGCGTTGGCGTACATCATGTATTCCTCAGGTTCAACCGGCGTTGCCAAAGGCATCGCGGTTACCCAAAAGAATGTCATCGCCTTGGCCTGTGATCGCTTTTGGCAGCAAGGCAATTATCAGCGGGTGTTGTTGCATTCGCCGCTGGCTTTCGATGCATCAACGTTCGAGTTCTGGGTGCCGTTGCTCCACGGTGGGCAATTAGTCGTCGCCTCTGGTGGCACGCCGGATGTTGCCTCGCTGTCTCGCCTTATTGTGCGGGAGAAGGTCACGGCGCTCTGGCTGACCGCTGGCTTGTTCAGGCTGATCGCTGAAGAAGATCCTGAATCCTTAGCCGGCGTACAGCAAATTCTAGCGGGTGGTGATGTCCTGCCTAAAGCGTCCGTGGATGCTTTGCTGGCCAGGCATCCACAGCAGACCATCATCAATGGCTACGGGCCGACTGAAGCGACGACCTTTACAACCGTGCACGCACTGCGTTCAAGCATGGCGAAGCACACGTCGGTGCCTATCGGCGTGCCGCTGGACAATACGCAGGTCTATGTTCTGGATAAGCAGCTGCAACCGGTCCCGGTTGGGGTTCCTGGCGAGTTGTACATTGCCGGTGCGGGCTTGGCCAGGGGCTATATCAATAACCCAAGGCTGACCGCCAAGCACTTTGTGGCTAACCCTTTTGGCCTGCCAGGTGAGCGTTTGTACCGCTCCGGAGATTGGGTGCGTTGGTTGCCTGAGCAGGTGTTGGAGTATCTGGGGCGCAATGATAGCCAGTTAAAAATCCGTGGCTTCAGAATTGAAACGGGCGAGGTTGAGTCTGTTTTGGCCCGTTATTCTGGCGTGGCACAGGTGCTGGTTAAAGGTATTGAAAGCCGCCCTGGTATCAAGCAGCTCGTGGCCTATGTCATTGCTCAAGAAGGCATGAGCTGTGCAACGGCTGAGTTGCTGGCGTATGCCAGGGAACATTTGCCGGATTACATGGTGCCGGCGGCAGTGGTGCGCTTATCGCATTTCCCTTTGACGGCCAATGGCAAGATCGACCAGCGCGCCTTGCCCGCTCCCGAGTTTGCCGCTGGCCAAGGGCGTGTGGCGCGCACCGCCCAAGAGGAGCTGTTATGCCGGCTGTTTGCCGACACGCTGGGCGTCGAGTCGGTCAGCATTGACGATAACTTCTTTGATCTGGGTGGCCACTCGCTGTTGGCCATGGGCTTAATCAACAATATCCGCAAGACCTTCCAGGTCGAAGTCAGTGTCCGCCGTTTGTTTGAGGCCCCCAGTGTGGCCCAACTGGCTGGCGTACTGACGCAAGGCGCACCGGCTCGCCCGGCATTGGAGGCAAAACTGCGGCCTCAGCACTTGCCGTTATCCTTTGCCCAACAACGGCTTTGGCTGATTGACCGTATTGAAGGGCGCAAAGCCACTTACAACATGCCATTGGTGCTGCACCTCAATGGGGTGTTGGATGAGCAGGCTTTGCAGGCGGCGTTGAATGATGTGGTCAAGCGCCATGAGTCGTTACGCACGCATTTTCATGAAGGTGCAGACGGGCAGGCGTATCAGCATATCGTCAGTGTGGAAGAGGCAACTTGCCAATGGGTGAGTCAGCAAGTAAGTGCCGAGCAACTGCCTGAGGCATTGCAGCAAGCCAGTGCGTATTTGTTTGACTTAACGCGGGAGAATCCATTGCGCGCCTGGTTATTCCAACAGGGCGATCAGCAGGCAACACTACTGCTTTTGATGCACCACATTGCCAGTGATGGTCTGTCTCTGGAACCGCTGCTCAGCGACTTTTC
This sequence comes from Pseudomonas sp. 5P_3.1_Bac2, assembly GCF_025465995.1. Classification (GTDB taxonomy): domain Bacteria; phylum Pseudomonadota; class Gammaproteobacteria; order Pseudomonadales; family Pseudomonadaceae; genus Aquipseudomonas. The sequence continues at coordinate 474,055 of NZ_JANLNY010000006.1, forward strand.
GAACAGTTATAACGCCCGGCTTCAGGGGCATCTGCCTCAGCTTGAGGCGTTGCCGGTGCAGTATGCCGATTACGCACTTTGGCAACGGGAGTTCCTGGGCGATGAACAAGACCCCAGCAGCGCCTTGAATTACCTGCTGGATTATTGGCGCACAGCCCTGAGCGATCTTCCCCAAGAGCTGGCATTGCCTGTTGATCGCCCCCGAGGGATGACCGCCAGTTACCGTGGCGAACACCTGCGTTTCACCATTGAGCCTGCATTGCACCAGGGATTGCTTGCCCTGGCGCGTCAGCACAATGCGAGCCTGTATATGCTGCTGCAAGCCGCCCTGGCGACCTTGCTGAGCCGCCTTGGCGGGGGCGTCGACATCCCGTTGGGAATGGCTGTGGCTGGCCGTAGTGATGCAGCCTTGGCGCCCTTGGTAGGGTTCTTTACCAACACCCTTGTCTTGCGTACGGATGTCTCCGGCAACCCGGTTTTTGCGGACTTGCTCAAGCGTGTGCGGGAGCAGGCGTTGCAAGCCTATGCGCATCAGGAGGTGCCATTCGAAGCGTTGGTTGATGCCATTAATCCTGAACGTTCTCTGGCTCGCCACCCATTGTTCCAAGTGATGCTGGTCTTGCAGAACCAGGCTGGCGGAACACTTGAGCTGGATCAGTTGCAGTCGCATATCGAGATGCCGCAGCTGGCTGTATCCAAGTTCGACTTGACCTTCAATGTAATCGAAGGGCCTTCAGTCGATGGAAAGCCCGGCGAGCTGAAAGGGGAGATCGAGTACGCCACAGACCTCTTCGATGCGCCGACGATTGCGCGCATGGCCGCCTACTTCAACACCCTGTTGGCGGCCATAGCCGAGGCACCGCAAAGCCCGATCAGCCAGTTGTCCATACTGCCGCCGCCAGAACATGAGCAAATCATTGCCCAGTGGAGCGTCCACCACCGCGAAACGCTACAGCCTAAAACCTTCCCTGAGCAGTTTGAGTACTTTGCTCAGCACAGCCCGCACGCCCAGGCCTTGTGCGGTAATGGCATTGACCTGAGCTATGCCCAGTTAAACCAGCAGGCCGAGCGTTTGGCGCGGCATTTACAGGTGATGGGGGTCGGCGTTGAGGATGTCGTAGCAATCGCCTTGCCACGCTCTGTGCAGTTGATTGTCAGCATGCTGGCGATCTTCAAGGCCGGAGGCACCTACCTGTCACTGGACCCTGATTACCCGCTGGAACGTCTGCGCTACATGCTCGAAGATGCAACGCCCCGCTTGTTGCTGAGTGATCAGCAAACTGCGCTAAGGCTTGGGGCTGACTGCCCGTATCTTGACCTCACTACCGCCGAAACGCAGGCGCTGCTGGACAGCCTTAGTGATGCGCCAGCAGTAGCGCTGGGCCGCACCTTGCACGTCGATAACGCTGCCTATGTGATTTACACCTCTGGCTCCACCGGCCGTCCTAAGGCGGTCTGGGTCACCCATCGGGGCATTAACAGCCTGGCGACCAGCGTCAGAGAAGCATTCCAGATCAGCCCGCAGAGCCGTATTTTGCAGTTTGCTTCGCCGAGCTTCGATGCTGCGTTCTGGGATATCAGCATGGCGCTGCTCAATGGTGCCGCGTTGGTCATTGCCGATGCCGAAAGCTTGTTGCCGGGTGATGCCCTGTGTCAGTTGATTGATGAGCAGCGTGTGAGTCATGCCACCTTGCCGCCGGTAGGTCTGGCGGTCATGTCCAAAGAGCGCTCTTTGCCAAGCTTGAAAACCTTGGTTGTGGCCGGTGACGCTTGTCAGCCAGAGCTGGTTGAGCACTGGTCAAAAGGGCGGCAGATGATCAATGCCTATGGCCCCAGTGAGTCCACCGTCTGCGCGACGATGAGCAGCGCCTTGTCAGGACGAGCCGTGCCAACTATCGGCACGCCCATCATCAATACTCAGGTGTATGTACTGGATGCGTATCTGCAACCCGTAGCGCCGGGTGTGGACGGTGATCTGTACATTGCCGGGCAAGGTCTGGCCCGCGGTTACATGAAGCAAGCGTCACTGACCTCCGGACGTTTTGTGGCCAACCCTTATGGCCCGCCGGGCAGCCGTATGTACCGCAGCGGCGATGTCGTGCGCTGGCGTGCTGATGGTCAGCTGGTCTTTGTGGGGCGTGCCGATCAGCAAATCAAGATTCGCGGCTTCCGGGTAGAGCTTGGGGAAATCGAGTCGGTGTTGCTGCAACACCCAGCCGTGGCGCAGGTGGCGGTTATCCTGCGCGAAAGAGAGGCCGGGCAGAAGAAATTGCTGGGTTATGTCGTACTGAATGATCCTGAGTTCGACCTCAAAAGTCTGCGGCAGTACCTGTTTGGCCATTTGCCGGATTACATGGTGCCTGCCGCCTTGGTCGGCCTTGAGGCCATACCAACGACGCCGAACGGCAAACTGGACGTGCGCGCTTTACCTGAACCTGAATTGAGCGCCAGTGATGCACGAGCAGCACGTAATCAGAGTGAACAAATGCTCTGTGAGCTGTTTGCTGAGGTGCTTGGTCTGCAACAGGTCGGGATCGATGACAGCTTCTTCGAGCTGGGAGGGGACAGCATCAGTGCAATCCAACTGGTGGCCCGCGTGCGGCTCAGGGGCTGGCGTCTATTACCTCGGGATATTTTCGAACATAAGAGCCCGGTGGCGTTGGCCGTGCAGCTTGCGCCTCTGGAGGAAGTGTCCAGCGAAGCCCAGCTCGCCGCCGTTGGCAGCTTACCTGCCACTGCGATCATGCACTGGTTGGCGGCTAACCCTGGGCCGATTGAAGGCTTTGCCCAAGCGGTTCTGATTCAGGTGCCCAGCCAGATTAATGCGTTGGAGCTGCATGAGCTTGTGACGTTGCTGGTTCGCCAGCATGACGTACTACGTCTGCGTGCGAGCCGTAGCGATGATCAACTCTGGAGCCTGCAAATCCCTGATGCCGAACAGGCTGAAGCCGCGTTTGAGTGGCAGGTGGTCAATGCACAGGCGCTGGATGATGAGCAACTGCATCAGCACATGCTTAGCCATGCCGAGCAGGCGAAGCGGCGTTTATCTCCCGCAGAAGGGCGAATGGGGGTGGCCATATGGTTTGATCGCGGTCCGCAGCGGCCGGGTCGCTTGCTTTGGGCGTTGCATCACCTGGTTGTGGATGGGGTCTCCTGGCGCATTCTTCTGACTGATCTGGCGGCGGCCTGGCAAGCACGCAGCCGTGGCGCAAACGCGTCATTGGCAGTGGTGCCGACTTCATTCAGAGCCTGGGCGCACGGACTGGTAGCCGAGGCCGCGCAACGTGCCGGACAACTGCCGTACTGGCTTGAGACTCTGAACACGCCTGATCCGCTGTTGAGCGCGCGAGCGCTGGAGCCACGCCAGGACACCACGCAGCGCAGCGCTTCGTTGCAGTTGCGCTTGCCCGGCAGTGTCACGCAACCCTTGCTCGGCAGCGTGCCTGCGCTTTTCCACGGCGGGGTGAATGATGTGCTGCTGGCGGCATTTGCTCTCGCCATCAGCGATTGGCGCAGACGCTTTAAGGTCGGGTTGGGTTCGGCGGTTTTAGTCGATGTCGAAGGTCACGGCCGTGAGGCGGTGGCGGGCATGGAGCTATCGCGGACGGTCGGCTGGTTTACCAGCCTCTATCCGCTATGCCTGGACCCCGGACAGGTGCGCATTGAAGACCTGGACAGCCAAGGGCAGGCGATCAAACGGATCAAAGAACAGTTGCGTCAGGTGCCCGGCAATGGCCTGGATTTTGGCCTTCTGCGTTACCTCAACCCGCTCACGGGCGAACAACTGGCCACACGGCCTGCGCGGCAGATCGGCTTCAACTACATGGGGCGGATGGCGGCAGGTGATGAGCGTGACTGGGCTCCGGTCAAAGCATCCGCGGACTTGGACCCAAGGGCCGATGCCGACTTCGCCTTGCCCCACGCTATTTCACTCAACGCGGTAGCAGAGGACCTGCCAGGCGAAACCGTATTAGTGGCCAACTGGACATGGGCCACAGGCTTATTCACTGAGGGGGATATCCAGGCGCTGGCCGAGCGCTGGTTCTACTGGTTGCAAGCATTCTCACAGCTCACTGAATCGGCAACGGTGGGCGGCTTGACGCCTTCTGACTTGAGCATGGTGGACGTTGATCAATCAGCGATTAATGCACTGCAAAGCAAATGGGGTAAGAAGAAATGAGTATTGAAGTGATTGAAATGCTTCCCTTGTCCCCATTGCAGAAGGGCTTGCTGTTCCATCTGATTGACGACACCGACGGCGGTGAGGCGTATCACGTTCAGCAGAACTTTGAACTGCGTGGCCGCCTGGATCGTGCTGCACTCAAACAGGCCGTGGCGCAACTGCTGCAGCGCCATCGCCATCTGTGCTGTGGCTTTGAATATGAGGAGTTGGCCGAGCCCGCGCAGATTGTCCTGAGTGGCTTGCCGCTGCCTTGGCATGAGCAGGACCTGAGCCAGTTACCCGCACAGGCTAAGCAACAGGCGCTGCTAGACGCACTGCTGGCCGATTACGCGCAACGCTTTGATCCACTGGACCCGCCATTACTGCGCTTTACCCTGATTCGGCTTGAGGATGAGCTGCATCAACTCGTGTTTACCAACCATCACTTGCTGTTGGATGGATGGTCGATACCGGTGCTGCTGCACGAGTTATTTACGCTTTATCACGCCGCTGGCCAGCCTGCTCGCTTGCCGCCAGCGAACGCCTATCGTCAGTACTTGCAGTGGCTGAGTCAGCGCGACAAGGAGCACATGCGTCAGGTATGGTGTGAGACGCTGGCAGGGTTATCCAGCCCTACGTGTCTGGCCAGAGGGCGAGTCAGCACGGATAAACGGCCTTTGGCGCTGGAGCGCAACTTAAGCGAGGTGCAAACCCAGCAGTTGGGGCAGTTGGCCAAGCGCTTGGGGGTGACGCTCAATACCTTGATTCAGGGCGCTTGGGGCGTGCTGCTGGGCGAGATGAGCGGTGTGCAGGATGTGACGTTTGGCGTCACGGTGTCGGGGCGGCCAGGTGAGTTGGAGGGTGTCGAGCACGTTGTCGGGCTCTTGATCAACACCATCCCATTACGCCTGCGCTTCAGCCTGGCCGAGTCCTTTAGTTCATTGTTGCAACGTCTGCAGGCTGAGCAAACGCAGTTGCTTGACTATCAGTATCTGGAGCTGACGACGATCCAGGCCGACAGTGGCCACGACAAGTTGTTCGATACCCTGGTGGTCTTTGAAAATTACCCGCTGCTGGACAGTTCAGCTGATAGCTCTGCAACGGCGTTGGATGTTCGTCTGGCCGGACATGCAGGCGGGGATGCATCGCATTACCCGCTGGGCTTGATCGCAGTGCCAGGCAAGCACTTGCTACTGCGCTTTAGTTGGCTGCCGTCGCTATTTGATCAGGAGCAGATTACGCGCGTGGTAGAGCGCTTTGAGTACCTGCTGCAAGGCCTGCTGGAGCATCCTGAGCGCCCGATTGGGGCCTTGCCTTTGCTGTTGCCGCACGAGCAACAGGCGCTGCGTTGGCCAGAGTTGCCCAGCGAACCAGCAAGCGTCAGCCTGATTGAGCTGTTTGAGCAGCAAGTTCGGCAAGCGCCAAACGCCACCGCCTTGAGTGTGGGCGAGACCACGCTTGCTTATGCTGAGCTTAATCAGCGGGCGAATCGTCTGGCCCGTTATCTGGTCAGCCAGGGTGTGGGCAGCGAAGACATTGTGGCGCTGACCTTGGCGCGCTCGGACGAGATGATCATAGCCCTGCTGGCCGTGCTCAAAAGCGGGGCCGCCTACCTGCCGCTGGACCCGCACAGCCCGGCGGATCGGTTGGCGTTTATTCTCTCTGATGCGCGGCCTAGGTTGTTGCTAAGCCAGCGCGAGGTGCCGCAGCTTCCTGATTGGCGAGGGCCTTCTCTGCTGCTTGATGAGGAAGAAAGTCAGGCGTTGATCAGCACGTTCAGCGCTGAAGATTTGCACAATGAACAACGCGTTCGTCCTCTGACTCCAGACAGTCTGGCCTATATCATTTACACCTCAGGCTCCACAGGCAAACCCAAGGGTGTGCAGATCACCCAGCGCAATGTGGTGCGTTTGTTTAGCACCTGCCAGCCTTGGTTTAACTTTGATAAGCGGGATGTCTGGACGCTGTTTCACTCCTACGCGTTCGACTTTTCGGTTTGGGAAATCTGGGGCCCGTTGCTACAGGGTGGGCGCTTGCTGATCGTGCCCTATGACGTCAGCCGTTCGCCCTCGGCCTTCTTGCAGTTGCTGGTCGATGAGCAGGTCACGGTGCTCAACCAGACCCCATCGGCGTTTTATCAGTTGATCGAAGCCGACCAGCAGGCTGCCCAATTGGGCGATCAATTAGCCCTGCGCTATGTGATCTTTGGTGGCGAGGCCCTGGACTTGGCGCGCCTAGAGCGCTGGTATGCGCGGCATGCGCCAGACGCCCCACGCCTGATCAATATGTATGGTATTACCGAAACTACGGTGCATGTGAGCTACCAGCCACTCGATGCTGAGCAGGCGCGCAGTGAGCGCGATAGCTTGATCGGCTGCGCTATTCCCGATTTACGCATCTACGTGTTGGATGATGCTTTGCGCCCGGTTCCGGTGGGTGTCGAGGGCGAGATGTACATTGCCGGGGCAGGGCTCGCCCGTGGTTATCTGCATCAAGTTGGCCTTAGCGCTACACGCTTTGTTGCAGACCCATTCGGCCTACCGGGCACGCGCATGTACCGCTCCGGCGACCTGGCCTGCTGGCGCAAGGATGGAAGCCTGAGTTACCTGGGCCGGGCTGACCAGCAAGTGAAAATCCGTGGTTTCCGTATTGAACTGGGGGAGATCGAGTCGGCGCTCAGCGAGCATCCCCAGGTTGCCAACGCCGCTGTCCTGCTGCGCGAAGATCGCCCCGGTCATCAACAACTGGTGGCCTATGTCACCGCCGTGGAGGGCGCCGCATTAGAGACTCAGGCGCTGCGTGATTACCTCGGTGATAGCCTGCCCGATTACATGGTGCCAAGCGCGATCGTGCTGCTAGAGGTTTTGCCACTGACGATCAATGGCAAACTTGACCGTCGCGCTTTGCCAGCACCGGTGCTGAGCCATCACGGTGGGCGGCAGCAGGCCGCAAGTTTGCAGGAGGAGATCCTCGCCAGCTTGTTTGCCCAAGTGCTTGGGGTGGATGAAGTGTTCATGGATGACGACTTCTTCAGCCTGGGTGGCCATTCACTGCTGGTCATGCGGCTGGTCAGCCTGATCCGCTCTCGCTTCGATATTGAGTTGCCGATTCGGGCCATATTTGAAGCGCCTACGGTTGCGCAACTGGCCAAGCGTCTTGGTGAAGGGCAGGAGGCCGGACCCGCCTTGAGCGCACAGCCGCGCGAAGCGTTCCCGCCATTGTCCTTTGCCCAGCAACGGATGTGGTTACTCGACCAGCTCGATGATCAAGCCACCTATAACATGCCGCTTGCTATACGCCTGCAAGGAGCGCTGCAAGCTGAGGCGTTGCAAGCGGCGTTGAATGATGTGCTGGCCAGGCATGAAGTGCTGCGCACGCTGTATCGCATTCACAATGAACAGGCTTATCAGCATATTTTGCCGTTGGACGTGGCCAAGGTTGAGCTTGAGCGTCGGCAACTGGCTGAAGCCGGACTGGCTGAACAAATTGATCGTGCCGCTCAGCGTGGTTTTGATTTGAGCCAGGAGCTGCCCGTGCGTGGCTGGCTGTTCGCCTTGGAACACACTCAGGAGCATGTGCTGTTGCTGGTGTTCCACCATATTGCCTGTGACGGTGGTTCGTTGTGGCCCATCTGGCGCGATCTGGCTTCGGCCTATAGCGCACGGCTTAGCGGCCAGCCACCGCATTGGCCAGCACTGCCTGTGCAGTATGCGGACTATGCGCAGTGGCAGCAGCAACTGTTGGGCGATGGTCGCGATCCCGATAGCCAGATGGCTCGGCAAATTGATTTCTGGAGTCAAACCCTGGCGGGTGTACCGGAAGAAGTGACGTTGCCGACGGATCGACGGCGGCCTTTATTGCTGAGTAATCAAGGCGCTCGAGTAAGCTACTCAATTGATGAGGCTTTGTATAAACGCCTGAAAAGCGTAGCGCAGGCGCAAGGTGTCACCCTGTTTATGTTGCTACAGACCGCCATGGCGGGCCTGTTGAGCAAGCTCGGCGCAGGTCGCGATATTGCTTTGGGCTCAGTGGTGGCGGGGCGTACAGAAGAAGCCTTAGCCGAGTTGGTGGGCTTTTTTGTCAATACGCTGGTTGTACGCCTCGATACTGCTGGAGACCCTGCGTTTACTGACTTGTTGGCCCAGCTGCGCGAATATTCTCTGCGCGCTTACGCCAATCAGGATGTACCGTTTGACCGTGTGGTTGAAGCGTTAAACCCTGTGCGCAGTCAATCACGCCATCCACTGTTTCAGGTCATGCTGGTGCTGCAGAACAATAGCCATGAGCGTGTTGATTTTCCTGATCTGCAAGTGCGGGCCGAGCCCATTGGATTTAGTCCGGCTAAGTTCGATCTGACCTGCAACTTCGATGAGCGTCTGGATGCTCATGGCAAAGTGATCGCGCTGGAGGCACAGGTTGATTACGCCAGTGAGCTGTACGATCACGCGACCATCGAAGCCTTTACTCGCTACTTTGTGCGCCTGCTGCATCAGGTTGCCGAGCAGCCTGAGCGACGTTTGAGTCAGGTTGATCTATTAAGTACCGAGCAGCGTCAGCGTTTGCTTGAGTGGCTGCCACAGCACCGCGCCGGGTTGCCTGAGCAAGACTTGGCAGCACTGTTCGCCCAACAGGTTGCCCGCACGCCAGATGCAATCGCACTGGTCTGCGGACAGCAGCATTTGAGCTATGCGCAGCTCGACGCCCAAGCAAACCACTTGGCTCAACGCTTGTTGAAGTGTGGCTTGCAACCCGAGTCTGGGGTCGCCTTGTTGATGCAGCGCTCACTGTCTTGGGTGGTGGCGACGTTAGCGGTGATCAAGGCCGGCGGGTTTTATGTACCGCTGCGCGGCAGTGACCCACGGGAGCGTTGGCAGCATATTGTTGATCAGGCTAAGCTGCGCATCTTGCTGGTCGATGAAACCTACGCCGAGGCAGACCTGCCTGTTGTGACGTTTATTGAGACGGTGAGTCGCGAGGGCAGCACGGGACAGGCAGCAGCCGTGAGCGTTGCTAACCAGCAAGCGCTGCCTGGCACCCGCTTGGCGTATCTCATGTTCACCTCAGGTTCAACCGGTGAGCCAAAAGGCATTGCCATCACTCAGGCAAGCATCATTGCTTTGGCTCAGGATCAGCGCTGGTCAGCAGGTTTGCGACACAGAATCCTGCTGCACTCTGCCCATGCTTTTGACGCCTCTACCTATGAGTTGTGGGCAACTTTGCTCAACGGCCATCAGGGCGTAATTGTTCCTGGTGACGAGCTGGATTTACCGACGCTGAGCAGAACCATTGTTGAGCACGAAGTGACTGCTGCGTGGCTCACGGCAGGCTTGTTTCGGCTGTTGGCGGAGGAACAAATTGAGTGCTTACAGGGCCTGCAGGAAATCTTTACCGGTGGCGAAGCCATCTCAGGAGATACCGTCAGGAGAGTGCGTGAGCATTATCCGTCCAGTGCCATCATTAATGCCTATGGACCTACAGAAACGACCACGTTTGTCTGTTCTTACCGGGTTAGCGAGGCCGATGCACCGTATGTCACGATTCCTATTGGCCAGGCTTTGGACGGTGATCAGTTGTATGTATTGGATGAACGCCTGCAGCTTGCGGCCATCGGCACGCCAGGCGAGTTGTATGTCGCGGGGCAGGGGCTGGCGCGGGGTTACTTAAACCGGCCAGGGCTGACTGCGGGGCATTTTGTCGCGAACCCTTATGGCCCTCCTGGCAGCCGCATGTACCGTACAGGCGATGTCGTGCGCTGGCGCCATGACGGGCAGCTGGATTTTATCGGGCGTATAGACCAGCAAGTGAAGATTCGAGGCTTTCGTATTGAGCCCGCAGAGGTCGAGAGTGTCATTTGCAAACACCCAACTGTCTCTCAAGCCTTGGTTATTGCCCGAGAGGGCGTCAAGGGCAGCAAGCAACTGGTGGCTTATGTGATTGCCGAGCACGGTCAGCCATACGATAGCTTGGCGTTGCTGGCCTATCTCAAAGGGCAGTTGCCGGACTTCATGGTGCCTGCCGCATTGGTCCCGCTGGCGGCGTTCCCTTTGACGGCCAACGGCAAGATTGATCTGCGGGCGTTGCCTGAGCCGCAGATTAAACAGGCACAAATACAGGCCCCGCGCTCTCCACAAGAGCAAGAGCTGTGTCAGCTGTTTGCTGCGATTCTTGAGCTGGACAGCGTAGGTGTTGAGGATAACTTCTTTGAAATTGGCGGCCACTCACTGTTGGCTGCGCGGTTGATGAACCGGATCGCTTCGCGTTTTAACGTACGGCTCGGTATTCGCGCGTTGTTTGAGGCGCCCACGGTCGCTTTGCTGGCGCAGCGCTTGGAGGAACAGGCGCAGGATCACTCTCTGGATGTGTTATTGCCCCTTAAACGTGAGGGCACGCAAAGCCCATTGTTTTGCCTGCATCCTGGTGGTGGTTTGGGGTGGTCCTATGCGGGATTGATTCCTTACATAGACAATCACCCGCTGTATGCGATTCAGGCGCGCAGGTTGAGTAGCGGTGAAAGCCCAGACTCGATAGACAGCATGGCGCAGGATTATCTGGCGCAGATCCTCAGTGTTCAGCCGCAAGGGCCTTATGCCTTGCTGGGTTGGTCGTTTGGCTGCCATTTGGCGCATAAAGTGGCGACCTTACTGCAGGAGCAGGGGCAGGAGGTGGCATTTCTGGCATTGCTCGACGGTTATCCAGTCTGGCATCTCTATAAAGACATGGTGCGTAGCGATGCCGAGAGCCTCAAGGCGCTATTCGAGTCATTATGTGGCGCAGTGCCGGAGCAGGCAGAGTCGCTGACTATCGCCAATCTGAAGCTCAGGTTGACCGAGTTAGAGCATCCCCTTGCCAGTTATGAGGCTCAGATTTTCGAGCGAATTCTCGCTGAGCTCCGGGATGCCCCGCGTTTGCTGCGTAATTTTTCACCGCATCGCTTTAATGGCGAGGTGCTGTTCTTCCAGGCGCTGCAGGTGGAAGAGGGTGGCTTGGTCCATGACCCATATGAGTGGCAGGAGTACGTTAGCCATGGGGTGACTGTACATGAGGTCAAATGCACCCATGAAAATATGCTGAGTGCGCAGGCCTTGAGTGTTATTGGCCCTGTCATACGGCAGGTCTTGCACACATTGCGGGAGGCGCAGGCGGGTTATTTGCCTTGATGCAGGACGGCCTGTTTCCGAGTGGATAGGGCGGGCGAGCAGGCCTGTTTGTCGAGTGCAGTGGCATCAAGAAGCGGATGACCACTGCACTGAGGCAGGTTATGCCAGCCTCGTTTTTAGAAAATCTACATGCCCTTTTGTGCACAACTGCTATGCCGCCACAGTGCTGTTTGCTGTGGCCGCGAGTTCGTACAGTGATTCCTCCAGCCGTGCAGACCATGAGGATAGCCAGATGAACCGTGAAACCCTCCCCACGTTGAGCGCTTATGAGCATGAGGCCGAGTACTTCGAGTACAGCAAGGCGGCTAATCCGATCAGTGCCAAGCTGATCAGCCGCATTCCTTACCGCAGTTTTCCTGCGTCGCTGTATGCCGACGGGCCCTCGCGGGTGTTGCCGCTGGACTTAAGTGATGTGCTGGAGTGTCAGGGCCCCGCGACCGGGCCGGGACTGTGCGCCAACTTTATTCGTCTTAATGCGGGCGACACATTAACCCTGCACCCCAACGCCACCTCACAGGTGCTGTATGTGATAGCCGGGAAGGGGCATTTGAGTCAGGCTGAGCATGCTTTTGACTGGTCGGCCGGCAGCTTTATTGCCTTGCCTAGCCTGCATCCTACCCAGTTGCGCGCCAGTGAAGATGCACGCTTTTACTATGTGCATGACGAGCCATTGCTGCGCTATCTCGGTGTGCAGCAGGTGGTGGACCGTTTTGCGCCCACCCTCTATCCCTCTGCTGTGGCCAATGCCAAGTTGCGTGAGGCGGCGGATGACCCGCATGCGCAGGATCGCAGCCGGATCAGCATCTTGCTCGGTAATCGAAACTTCCCCCAGACCCGAACCGTGACCCATGTGCTCTGGGCCATGTATGGCATTCTGCCGGCTGGCTCGGTACAAAAGCCCCATCGGCACCAGTCCATCGCCTTGGACTTTATCGTTGATTGTCCGCCAGGCTGTTATTCCTTGGTGGGGACTGAGCTTGATGCTGACGGGCATATTGTGAATCCGCAGCGCGTCGATTGGGCGCCGGGCCTGGCCTTTGTCACGCCGCCAGGTTATTGGCATGCGCATTTCAATGAGGCAGACCGCGAGGCGTATCTTATCCCCATTCAGGATGCCGGCCTGCAAACCTATCTGCGTTCGCTGGATATTCGCTTTAGCTGAGTGCACTCCAGTCGGGTGCAGGGCCTAGCTGGGCGAGAACAAAGTCGATAAAGCAGCGCACCTTCGACGAGACGATGCGTTTAGGTGGGTACACAAACCAGATCGCCGTGGGCGGCGCGCTGTACAGCGGCTCCCGCTCAGGTTGCCAGCTGTGCAGCTCGCCTCGGCGAATGGCCGCGTCGGCCAGCCAGTCAGGTAGCAGGGCGACGCCCAGGCCCTGTTTAGCGGCGATTAAGCGCGCCTCCAAGTCGCTGATACGCAGGATGTCAGCGGTTTTACTGGCCAGTTGACGGCTGTCGGTGATCAGCGTGAGTGGGTCATGGACCGAGGTGCCTAGAATCAGCGGCAAGCGACTAAGCTCGCTCAGATTCGTGGGGATGGGCTGCTGGTTCGCGAACTGCGGGCTGACGCACAGTCGCATGTGCTCATCGGCCAACTTGCGAGCCTTGAGCCCAGACTCCGCTAAGGTGCCGATGCGGATGGCTAAATCCACGCCGGCATCAATAAGGTTGACCGTGCTGTTATCCAGCACCAGCTCCAGCTTTATCTCCGGGTACTGCGCGCAAAAGTCTTTGAGCAGCGGCAGTACGTGCAGGCGGCAAAAAGCCGGGGGGAGGTTGAGTTTGAGTACGCCGCGAGGATGTTGATTGAGTGCAGAGGTCGCGGCTTTGGCTTGTTCCAGTTCACTCAGCACTACCCGGGCGCGGGCTAAGAAGGTTTCGCCACCTTCGGTCAGGTGCAGTTTGCGGGTCGAGCGATTGAACAGGGCAATCCCTAAGTCTTGCTCTAAGTCGCGGATATAGCGCGACACGGTCGAGGCCTTGATGCCGAGGTGCTCGGCGGCGCTGGAGAAGTTACTGGTTTGTGCGGCCTCAACAAAAGCTGTGAGTGCGGCAAAGTAATCCACGGGCTTGCCTCCTTGGCGGCGTGTTAGTGAAGATAACAGCCTATGGATTTAAGAGAAGTCTACTAACATTGAACCCGCTGCTGTTTTACCTCGCCGGGTAGAATAGGCTTTTGAATTCAATGGATATTCTGTAGCCTTGCGCAGCTTCAGTGGTAACCGTGCCTGATGAACACCCTAGATCTCCCGGCGCAACCCAGACGGGCCAAGAGCCGGTGGTATACTCGACTTACGCGCAATTCGCGCCTGCAGGTCTTGCGAACATGACGCAAATTTCTGAACGCTTGCTGGTACAGGCTCACCTCGATGCCAAGCAGCCCAAGCCGCTAACTCCCGAGCAAGAGGCGTTTTACCGCGCCGAAATTGCCGCCGAACTGAAAAAGCAAAACGCAGTTTTAGTCGCCCACTACTATTGTGACCCGGTCCTGCAAGCTTTGGCGGAAGAGACCGGCGGTTGCGTCTCCGACTCCTTGGAAATGGCCCGCTTCGGCAACAGTCACCCCGCGCAAACCGTGCTGGTGGCCGGTGTGAAGTTTATGGGGGAGACAGCCAAGATCCTCAACCCGGAAAAACGTGTGTTGATGCCAACCTTGGAGGCGACTTGCTCGCTGGACTTAGGTTGCCCGGTGGATGAGTTCTCGGCCTTTTGCGATCAGCATCCCAATCGCACCGTGGTGGTTTACGCCAATACCTCGGCCGCGGTTAAAGCCCGGGCTGACTGGGTGGTGACCTCCAGTTGCGCGGTGGAAATCGTAGAGCACCTGATGGATAACGGTGAGAGCATTATCTGGGCGCCGGATCAGCATCTGGGGCGTTATATCCAGAATAAAACCGGGGCTGACATGCTGCTGTGGGACGGTGCCTGCATCGTTCACGAAGAGTTTAAAGCCAAGCAGCTGCAGGATATGAAAGCTTTATACCCGGAGGCCGCCGTACTGGTGCATCCGGAGTCGCCGACTGCGGTGATTGAGCTGGCTGATGCGGTTGGATCTACGAGCCAACTGATCGCTGCGGCGCAGCGCCTGCCGAACAAGACCTTTATCGTCGCCACCGATCGCGGCATCTTCTACAAGATGCAGCAGCTGTGCCCGGATAAAGAATTTGTTGAGGCGCCCACCGCAGGTAACGGCGCGGCTTGCCGCAGCTGTGCCAACTGCCCGTGGATGGCGATGAATACCTTGGAGCGCACACTGAATTGTCTGCGTGAAGGCAGCAACGAAATCTTCGTTGATCCGGCGCTGATACCCAAGGCAATCAAACCGCTTAAGCGCATGCTCGACTTCACCCATGCCGCCAAGCTGAAGCTGAGTGGCAACGCATAAGGCCTAGTGCTGGGCCTGTTTGGGCTTAAGTCAGTTTAAAAACGCCGCGTCTCAACAATGAGTCGCGGCGTTTTTTATTGGCCTGCTGCACGCTTTACTGGCCTAGGGCTAGGGGCGTTTGAGGGAGCAGGCAAGTCCGATTATGGCGATGGCGAGGTAGCTCAAGGCCATTGGCCCAATCAGCCTGACCTGCGGCCGCCTTAAACCCTCAGGCTCAAGGTGGCCGCAGGCCGCAGGCCGCTGGCGGTTAGCGCATCATTTGCTCGATCAGGCGCTGCTCTTCACGCAGTTCGCGCTCGCGGGCATCGATGCGGGAGGCCAGTTGGAAGTTGTTGTTGGCTCGGCGCTTGGCGAAGTCCAGCTGTTGCAGGGCTTGTTTGTAGTCGCCCACCAAGGCAAAAAACTCCGCGCGGGCTTGGTGCAGGCCCACTGTGTTGCCGCGCAGGCCGCGTACTTCGGCCATCTGATACCACACGTCGGGGTCTTTCGGACGGCTTTTGAGCAGCTGATCCAGGGCTTGTTCGGCTTGCTGGGTACGGCCTTGCTTCATCAGGAGGTTGATATTGGCCTGGTTCACCGAATAACTGCTGGGATACAGGCTGAGCATGCGTTTGACCCGGCTCTGCACGTCATCCAGGCGGTTATTGAACATGTCCACCGAGATCATGGCCAGGTTGTAGGTGATGTCATTCGGTGCGCCGGCCAGCAGCGGCTGTAGGGCCTCGCGGGCGGGCTGGGCCTGGCCGCTTTTAGTCAGGGCAATGGCCAAACCGTAGCGTGCAGCATCGAGCTTAGGATTTTCATCGAGCTGGCTGCGAAAGCGTTTCACTGCCACGCCTGGGGTTTCTTCGTAAATCAGTTGCACCCGGGCGCGCATCAGTTGGTAGCGCAGGCTGTCGGAGACGCCGCTATTGGGGTACTGCTCGGCACGGTTGCGGGTGTCGGCGATCCGCGATTCGGACACCGGGTGAGTCAAGAGAAACTCCGGCGGTTTAGCGTCGTAACGGTATTGGCGCATCAGGCGCTCAAACATGGTCGGCATGGCGCGGGGGTCAAAGCCGGCTTTCTCCAGGTTGAGCAGGCCGATACGGTCGGCCTCTTGCTCGTTTTGCCGGGAGAAGCGGCGTTGCTCTTGCAAGGCTGCGGCTTGGGTTGAGGCAATGGCGGCAATGCCAGCATCGGCGGCACCGGCGGCGGCAGCGATGATGCCGGCGAGCATGCCGGCCAGTACTGGCAGTTGCATATGTTGCTGCGCTTCGAGGCCACGGGCAAAGTGGCGCTGGGATAAGTGCGCCAATTCGTGGGCCATTACCGAGGCATATTCGGCCTCAGTTTGCGCATAGAGAAACAAGCCGCCGTTGACCCCGACGATGCCGCCGGGGGCCGCAAAGGCGTTCAGTTGCGGGCTGTTGAGCAGGATAAATTCGAGGCGGCGATCCTGCACCTGGCTGGTTTCGCTGAGGCGATACACGCTGTTTTCGACAAACTCTTTAAGCTGCGGATCATCCAGTTGGCTGACTTGGCCGCGCAGCAGGCTGAGCCAAGCGCGACCGAGTTGATATTCTTGTTGTGGCGAAACCAGGGCCGAGCTGGCGTCACCCAGTGACGGCAAGTCATCTGCGTAACTGGGCATGGCCAGCAGGCAGGCAAGCGTAAGCAGGGTTGGGCGCAAAAGTGTCATGCACAAAACTCGTGATGGACAAAGTCTCTACTGTAGCTGCCTCGTAGCAGTGCTGGCCAGAGCTGTGCAGCCTTGGGTATTCTGCAGCCCCCAGGGAGTGACTTCATGACTGATCTGCAATGGCGTGCCGAAGACTTCGACGCGCAACTCGATGCCAGCGGCCTTAACTGCCCCATGCCGTTACTGAAAGCCAAACTTGAACTCAATCGCCTAGCCAGCGGCGCAGTGCTACATGTGCTCGCCACCGATGCCGGTTCGCAACGGGACTTTCGCGCCTTCGCGAAATTAGCTGGCCATGAGCTGTTACGTGAGGAAGAAGAGAGCGGAATTTTCCGCTACTGGTTGCGCAAGGCTTGAGGCCTAGCCAAGCGCGGCCTATAAAAAAACCGGCCATTGGCCGGTTTTTTTATCCTGTGCGATCTAGCCTTGCTGCAGGGCTTGGGCGGCTGCCAGGACCTTGTCGACGTGGCCGGCGATTTTGATATTGCGCCATTCCTGACGCAGCACGCCGTTAGCATCGATAAGGAAGGTACTGCGCACGATGCCCATGTACTCCTTGCCGTAGTTCTTCTTCAGCTGATACACGCCGAACAGGTCGCACAGCTCATGCTCTGGATCGCTGATCAGCGCAAACGGAAATTCCTGCTTGGCTTTGAAGTTCTCGTGCTTGGCCAGGCTGTCCATGGACACGCCAAAGACTAAGGTGTTGGCCGCTTGGAAGGCCGGGTATTGATCGCGGAAGGCTTGGCCCTCCGTGGTGCAGCCAGGAGTGGCGTCTTTCGGATAGAAGTACAGCACCACTTGCTGGCCTTTGAGCGCCGACAATTGGATCTGCTGCTCGCCGGTGGCTTGCGCCTGAAAGTCCGCGACGGGGGTGTTGAGTGCTACAGCCATGCAAAGGCTCCTTATGGATTCTGTGGGCGCCAAGGCTCGATCAGGGCATCAAGATTCAGCGCATCGGCAAAGTCGAGGAACTGATCGCGCAGCCAGCTGATTTGCGTGCCGGCCGGCAGCGTCACGGTCAGCGTCGCATTAAGCATGGTGCCGCCGGTTTGCGGAGCTTGATAGGTGTCGCAGGTGAGGTTTTCCAGCTCGACGTGATGGTCGATAAAGAACTGGCACAGCTCATTGAGGATGTCCGGGCGATACACCGAGCTGACGTAGGCCACGTAAGGCAGGGCTTGCGGACGATTTTCCGCTGCCGCGCTGCGAATCACATTGACAGAGAAGCTGTGCTTTTTCGCCAGGCTCGGCAGGCTCGACTCCAGTCGCGCCAGGGCATCCCAGCTACCGGAGATTTGCAGAACCAGTGCGCTGTACTCGCCGTGGCGACTCAGGCGGGTGCTGATGACTGCGCAGCGGCACTCGTGGCTGGTGCGGCACAGCACGTTAGTCAGCTCCATGGCATTGGGGCCAAGGGCGCTAATAAGTAGGAATTGTTCGCGAACTGGGGGGGTGGACATGCAGCCTTCCTAAACCAATAAGCGGCCGCTGCACAGTGATGGCACCGACCAAAGCAGGCAGGTTAGCGAAAAGCACCGCTGAGGGGAATGCTGGCAGGGCAGGCAAGCGCGGTTGATTCATGAATATCTGAGCAATATTGCTTAAATAGGCGGCGGGACTTCGCTTGTACAAGGCAGATGGCACCAGTACCATTACGGCTCTCATTTTCCGGCAGGAGCGGTTGCATGATTGCGGGTAGTATGGTGGCACTGGTTACGCCCATGGATGCGCAAGGTAATCTTGATTGGGCTGCCCTAAGCAAGTTGGTGGACTTCCACCTGCAAGAGGGTACCAACGCCATCGTAGCGGTCGGCACCACGGGTGAGTCGGCCACGCTAGAAGTCGGCGAACACGTGGAGGTCATCCGCCGCGTGGTTGATCAGGTGGCTGGGCGCATCCCTGTCATCGCAGGTACTGGTGGTAACTCCACCCGTGAGTCGGTCGAACTGACCCGCGCGGCCAAAGAAGTAGGCGCTGACGCTTGCTTGCTGGTGACCCCGTACTACAACAAACCGACCCAAGAAGGGTTGTACTTACATTTCCGGCATATCGCTGAGTCGGTAGCCATTCCGCAGATTCTCTACAACGTACCGGGCCGCACGGTGTGCGACATGCTGCCGGAAACCGTCGAGCGTCTGGCCAAAATCGACCACATCATCGGCATCAAAGAAGCCACTGGCGATCTGCAGCGCGCGCAAGAAGTGCTGGATCGCGTAGGCAAGGACTTCCTCGTCTATTCCGGTGATGATCCGACTGCCGTTGAGCTGATGCTGATGGGCGGCAAGGGCAATATCTCGGTAACCGCCAACGTCGCTCCGCGTGCCATGGCGGATATGTGCGCCGCAGCCATGCGTGGCGATGCAGCCATCGCCCGGGCCATCAACGATCGTCTGATGCCGCTGCACAAAGCGCTGTTCAGTGAATCGAACCCCATTCCAGTGAAGTGGGCGATGCACGAGATGGGCCTGATGCAGGAAGGTATCCGCCTGCCTCTGACCTGGCTCAGCCCGCGTTGTCATGAACCGCTGCGTCAGGCCCTGCGCCAGTCCGGCGTACTGGTTTAATTGAGGAAACACTACGCATGAAGCGATTCACCGGACTCTCTGCGCTAACTCTGATCATCGCTAGTACCAGCGGTTGTGGCTGGATCTATGGTGAAGATGGCTACTTCCGCGATCGCGGCAGTGACTACTTAGAAGCGCGGCAAACCGCGCCGATGCAAGTGCCTGCTGACGTCGAGGCTAAGCATCTGGATCCATTGCTGCCGATTCCTGAGCAAGTGGCCAACAGCACCGCAAAGGGCGAGTTTGAGGTGCCGCGTCCGCAGCCCTTGAACGCCAAAGCTGATGTCAGTGATTTCAGCCTGCAGAAAAGTGGTGATTCGCGTTGGGTAGTGGCACAGCGTGTACCGGCTGAAGTATGGCCAATTGCGCGGCAATTCTTCGCTGATAACGGTTTTGAGATCGCTGAAGAGCGCGCGCAAACCGGTGAATTCAGCACCGCCTGGCAACCTTACTCGGCGTTGTCGAGCACCGTCCTGCGGCGCTTGGGCAGCAATGCCCAAGACGGCGAAGAAGTGCGGGTGCGGGTGCGCATCGAGCCCGGCGTACAGCGCAACACCAGCGAAATCTTTGTGGTCAGCGCCCAGCGTCCGGCTGGCAGCAGCGCCGATGTGGCCTTCACCAATCGCAGCAGCAATGCCAGTGTGGATGCCGCACTGATTGACGAAATGCTGGTTAGCCTGGCCCGTAGCGCCGAGCAGGGCGGTTCGGTGTCGTTGTTGGCCGCTCGCGACTTTGACGCACCTAACCGGGTGAGCTTGTCGCAAGACGGCAACGGCAGCCCGGTGCTGACTCTGGGGGCGGACTTTGACCGCGCCTGGTCCAGCGTAGGCCGTGCTCTGGAAATGGGTGATGTGCGCATCGACGACATCAACCGCAGCCTGGGTATCTACTACATCAACTTGGCTGAGTCGGCGAAGAAAGACGATGACAAGCCAGGCTTCTTCAGCAGCTTGTTTGGCAGCGCGCCCAGCAAAGAAGAAGTTGAAGCCCGTGCCGAGCGCTATCAGGTGCACCTCACTACCACTGGTGATAGCGTGCAAGTGGCGGTGGAGAAGGACGGTAACACCAACGCCCCGGACGATATCGCCCGCCGCGTATTGGATCTGATCCAGGAAAACATGGGCTGATCCACGGCTTATCGAGATGCAACACCAATAGGCGAAACCCAGCGGGTTTCGCCTGTTTTGTTTACTAAAGGCGGAAATGTCGAAATGAGCACAGCCACCACCCTGAGCCTGAAGAAAATCTATTCGGGTAAAGTCCGTGATCTTTACGAGATCGACGATAAACGCATGTTGATGGTCGCCACCGACCGCCTCTCGGCATTCGACGTGATCCTCGATGAGCCCATTCCTGAAAAGGGCAAAATCCTCACCGCCATCTCCAATTTCTGGTTTGCCAAGCTGGCTGATCTGGTGCCTAACCATTTCACTGGCGACAAAGTTGAAGATATCGTCAGCGCCGCTGAGCTGCCGTTGGTAGAAGGCCGTGCGGTAGTGGCCAAGCGTCTGCAGCCGGTGGCCGTGGAAGCCATCGTGCGCGGCTATATCGTTGGTTCCGGCTGGAAGGAATACCAAAAGCACGGCACCGTGTGCGGCATTCAACTGCCTGCTGGGCTGAAAGAAGCGGCCAAGTTGCCTGAGCCGATCTTCACTCCATCGACCAAGGCGGCGGTGGGCGATCACGACGAAAACATCTCCTTTGCCCGCTGTGAAGAGATCATCGGCGCTGAGCTGGCAGCCAAGGTGCGTGACACCTCCATTGCCCTGTATAGCGCAGCGGTGGAATACGCGGCCACGCGCGGCATTATCATCGCCGACACCAAGTTCGAGTTCGGCCTGGACGAGAACGGCACCCTGACCCTGATGGATGAGGCCCTGACGCCTGACTCCAGCCGCTTCTGGCCAGCCGACAGCTACGTGGAAGGGAAAAACCCACCGAGCTTCGATAAGCAGTTCGTGCGTGACTGGTTGGAGTCCACCGGCTGGAACAAAGAGCCACCAGCTCCAGCCGTGCCCGCTGATGTCGCGCAGAAGACCGCTGACAAGTACCGCGAAGCACTGACTCGCCTGACCGAGTAAGCGCTGCACAGCAGCAAGAGAGAAGGGCGCTACGGCGCCCTTTTTGCTGCCTGACGGCCGGATAGACGCGCCACCAAGGCGCGCTTAATTGATGCGTTTGAACGCAAGCGTATGAAATTAAGCGAAAATTTTTCCAAAATTGCTTCGCCAAACGCAAAGATACTGTTACTATGCGCGCCGTTCGGGAAGATGCCGGAGTGGCCGAACGGGACGGATTCGAAATCCGTTGTGTTAGCAATAGCACCTAGGGTTCAAATCCCTATCTTCCCGCCATATTCAAGGGCTCCAGAGGGTTAAACCTCTGGAGCATTTTTCGTTTGGGGGAATTGGTGGGAATAACGACGGATCCCCTATTAGGCGCAGACAATCCGCCTTCCCGAGGTAACGGCTGATTGGTTCTAGGCTTACGGCGAATCACTGACCGGGCCGGACGAAAGCGAGCGTGTGATGAAGGAAATTAGAAAAAATTAGTCACTAACTTTTAGTTAGATGCCACTCGTCTTCTAGGAAAGTTTTCATAGAAGAAATGAGTCCATGACTCTGCTGAATTATCTTGAGTCACGAAATGCAGCTATTTCTTTCCAAATATAGCCATAGCTATATCGTAGCCAAGCAACTAATAACTTATGTAGCTGACGCTTTACCCAGCTAGCCTCACGAGCCTGGGTCTGTATGGCTATTGCGCTAAGTAACCACTGATTATCAAACCCTGTCCAAATGGGCGGCACTGGGGTTTCAAGGTTGCTGAAGCACACCGGCGCTACATCTTCGTAAAGTATGTCTTGGACAACCTTCGGGTCGTAGTCACGAACCTGCTCTGCAATCTCTTGATAGTCCACAGCACTATCAACAAATGCTTCTGCTAGGGCGATTTGTATCTTGGCTCGGTCCTGGGGGGTTAGAACACGTCCCAATGGGCAAGCTCCTCTAACTCTGCATCGAAAGTATCGGCGGCAACTCCACCAGCTATGCCCCCTGCCGCGCTGCCAACAAGCACAACGGCAATTGCGCAAACGGGTGCGCCAGGGCCGCACAATGCTGAAACGCCTAAGCCGGCCAGAAAACCACCCAGTACCCCACCGCCGACAATAGTGGCTTGCCGCGCGGTTTCTTTGGCTTTGTCTTCAGCATTGAGGATTTGGTAAGTGGCCAGAGCTGCGGTCATGATGATGCCAACCTTCCCCATAACAGAAAGAATTTTAGTACCTGAGGTGAACTTGGCGTTTGCACTGCCTGAGCGTTCAAGTGCTTTGTAAAGAATTTCCCGCTGTTGGGCTTTAGTCAGTTGGTCATAGTTCTTATTGAATTGGGCGCGGGATTTTTCGTTAATGATTTCTGCGTAGGTTTTACCTGTGCTCTTCTTCTTTTCAACAATGGCGCGCCCGTGTGCGGAGGTGTACTTACGGTGCTCGTACATGATCTTGTTGCGCATTTCATTGCTGAATTTGGTTCCCTCTTCAACGGTCATTTTACCGGCTTTGACCTCCGCAAATATCTGCTGTGACATTCGGCGGATATTTCGTTCATAGCTGCTACGAACACGAGGATCTTTGATGGCGTCAATTGAAAAACGACTAGCTGCACCCTCCATGCCGGCTACAGCTAGTTGCAGGGGAGAGCGGTCCAGTGTGTGCTGGCTGTTGACGATATAGCTGCCGGTGACCAGGGCTGGTTCTGTCATTGGAAAATCCTTATCCCAAAATGTCGTTCAGTAGCCCGTCGATACTCGATGCTGTACAGGCGTGGTCGTCTTGAGCAAAAGACAAGGTGTGGCAAATTCTGCCTGTGGGATTGGAGAATTTGACGGAGTTGTTTGCGTCAAATACACCCGGTAACGATGAGCCATCATCGAAGTGAGCAGTGCAGGTTAGGCCTTCGTAGCTCTCTGCTGCCGGGATGGTGAAACCAATCCATTTGCCATAGGTGGCCATTGGCGTTGGCGGAACGAATGCGGCCGGTGTGTGGCTGTCACCAATAATGATTGTTCCAGATCCACCGATAACTACATCACCATGCGTGCCAACCGTACCGATCAACGCAGCGTTTTTACCATTTATAAACACGGTGCTGGATAGTGCAGATGCTAGTGCACTGCCACAGGTACAGGAGTCACCCTGGCGTGCAGCGGCAAGACCATCAAACAAGACGTTGGGTGAGCCGGAGGCAATTTGTTGGGAACCATGTCCTGGTACGGGACAGTTGGTAGGGTCGGTTATGCGTGCGGCAGGCTTTGCCATGCTTGACTCCCTGTCAATTGATACACGTGCTGGACTGTAACAGACTTGATTTGGTGTTTGTCCAGCAAGCTAGAGCTGTTCATCTCCTAGGCTTAGGCTAGGCCTTGGTGCTGATGCTGATGCTGATGCGGTATTTAAGAAGTGTCGAAAACAATGAGCCAAATAGAGTCGAATTGAGACTGTTGTAGACGGGTTCAAATCCCTATCTTCCCGCCATATTCAAGGGCTCCAGAGGGTTAAACCTCTGGGGCCTTTTTCGTTTGGTACAATTTTGGTACACCGCTGATACACCTGCTGGTTGTGCAAAAATACGTTGTGCCAAGTAAAGTTGTCGCCCATGGCCACTTATCAGAAGCGCGGTGACGCATGGCGGGCGCTGATCCGTCGCAAAGGTTACCCAACTCTCACAGCAACCTTTGATACAAAAGCAGAAGCTCAAAAATGGGCGCTTGGTATTGAGGGTGATATGTCGCGCAATCCATTTTAGTGGCGCATCGCTCGAAACTGCCTGGCTGGCGAATCTGTGCCGGCACGGCTTGGCGCTGCGATGCTTCACTTCAGTACGCTTTAAGTGCGCGGTGAGCTACTCGCTTACATTCTGCCCGTCCAGGTTAAAGCACTAATTGAATTGCTAATCAGCAGAGTAACTGTCCCGCTCTCTCGCGAGAAGTTATCTCGCTGCCCCCCACCTAACGAGCAGGGAGGGGCTGAGTCCTTGAGTATTTCTTGCAGCAGCCACGATCAGCCGAATCTCTTTGCGGCTGAACGGGCTGGCAAACTCAGGCGCGAGCAGTTTTAGCCCGGTGGGGCCGTGTGAATACTTAGGTGTCAGTGCAATGCTTGAAACAAGCCGAGGTTTGTGGCTGTCTTATGTAGGACTGGATATTGATGAGGTCTACCAAAATGCAGGCTGTCAAAACATTACATAGGGCGATTGCAGGAAGCCTAATACTGTTGCTTGCCTCGCCTCTGGCATTGGCAGACCCCGGCAATGGAAAGGGCCAAGGGCATGGCAAAAAAGGCCACGACGATGACAGTGCGATATCTGTCGATTTGAGAGGCGGCAGTCCTCAGATCGACGTCGGTAACATTCGGGTGATCCTAGGTGATAACCGGGGTTACTGGTCCCCAGGGCCTGCCTTACCGCCAGGTATTCAGAAGAACTTGGCACGAGGTAAACCGCTACCTCCAGGGATAGCCAAACGCTTAGATGGCCGTTTGGTGCAACAACTGCCGCATTATGAGGGTTATGAGTGGATGCAGACTGGGCGAGATTTGATTCTCGTGGCCGCAGCTACTGGCGTGATCTATGAGGTTTTGAACAGCGTTTTTGACTGATTGCGCTTAAGTCAGGACATAAACAAAGTGTCGAAACACTGCGACGAATTGAGTTGCAGCTAGCCGTTGAGGGAGCCAAGCCCCGTATTGAGTGGGCTTGGCGCTTACTGAAACCCTCCCAGGCGGGTTCAAAACGCTATCTTCCCGCTATATGCCAAACCAAGCCCCTGAAGCTCACTGGGTTTCAGGGGCTTTGTCGTTTTGTCTGCAGAAATAGCCGTAGGTGCTCGTTAACCCATGGCCAGGAGGGATCAACTGGCAGTGGGCGCAAGCGGGTTATGTTCTTAGCGAACTCTAGGGGATGAGCCGCAGTCTTCAATCAAAGGGTTTGTCATAACGATAAGGAGATTGGGATGGGCTTTAAGGGATTGTTGACTTGGTTTGGCGTTGCCGGGGCGACGGTTGTGGCGGCGGGGGATACGCTGATGATCAATGCGCAGGAATACGGTGAGGCTTGGCCCTTTACCGTTGCGGAGGTCCAGCTGCAATGTCATCCGGGGATGGTGCTTTTGGTCAAGGATCTTGAAAGTGGTGACAGCTATCCCATTAACGGTGCAGCCAGTGCTAGTGCCGATAAACTCAAGCTTAAGCCCCTGGAAAATATATGGCGCTCTGATCCACAGGTTGAGGATGCAAAAATTTCTTTAAATCCAGTCATTCAGCGGGGCATCAGTTTATGTGTGGATTGATGCTCCGGAATTTGACTGAGTGATTAGCTCGGTTATTTTATGAAATAACAAAAAGCAGGACGTATGTCCTGCTTTTTGTTACATCTTTATTTGCTCAATCTGAGCGCTTGCTTGTCACTTTTTCTCAGATTTTTGTCGCGCTATAAGTTAAATAATCTTGCCGCATTGGTGCGGCCGATTTTTATCCGGTCATTTTCGCTAATAAGGGCTTTATCAAACCACTCGCTGGCGGTGTGCATACTTTCATAGGGGTAGTCGGCGGAGAATAATACGCGGTCGACGCCAATTTCACTGATGGAATCGAGCAAGCCTTTGGTATGGAAGTGGCCGGCGGTAGTCAGATAGAAGTTATTGCTGAAGTAATGGCTCACTGGTTTTTCAGCATTACCTAAGCCGACGCCCTCACGCTGCATATTTAAGCGGTGTTCCAGGCGCGGCAGCATCAGCGGCAGGCCTTCGGCGAGGTGTCCGAGGATAATGGTCAGGTTAGGGTAGCGATCGAACAGTCCGCTAAGCATCAGGCGGATGGCGTGGGTAGCGGTTTCATGGGCGAAGCCCCAGGCGGAACCTACCAGCGAAGGGTAGCCTTCATACAGGCGGCGCTGCGAGGGTAATGGCTCGCGCGGATGCAGATAGACCGGCACATTGAGCTGGGCGACCTTATCCCAGAACTCCCAGACTGGCTGTTCATCCAGATACTGGGCGGTGTTGTTGTCACCGATGTTGGTATAGCCATTGATAAGCGCGCCGAGCATGCCGTGCTGTTTGACCGCACGCTCCAGTTCATCTGCCGCCGCGCGGGGCGACTGCAGGGCCACGGTGGCGAAGGCCTTGAGCCGCTGCGGATGTTTGCCTACATAGTGCTCGGTGATGTAGTCATTGGTTTGCCGGGCGAAGTCGACGGCTTGGTTAACATCCAGCAGAGACTGTGCGCCGGGTGAGGTCAGGGAAATAACCGAGGTGGCTATGCCGCTGCTGTCCATATCGGCGATGCGTTGCTCGGTCTCAAGCAAGCGTTTATCGACGTTCTCCATATAGGCCTTGCCGTTGCGCGCGGCTTCACCACTGGCATCCCATAAGCTGTTGTTTAAGGGGGTGGTGACATGCTCTTCCAGAACAATTTTGCCTTTCATGCAGTATTCCTCAGATGAGTGGGTCGTTTTAACGGTGTTGAAGTCGTCGATAACAAGAGCTTTAAATTTAATTAATGCAATTGCGTACTAAGTTCTATTGGCTAAATCCTTTTTGTGCCGTGGTTCGATCAGGTTAGTGATCATGCTTACATAAGTTGACGTTGTCTCGGTGTGAAAGGTTTTAGAAGGAGTTGATCTAGGTTGATTGGCGGATATAGCGAGTAATTTTATATGGTTGAAATGCTATGGCTTTGTGTTGTTTAAACTATGGCTGATGGCTAGCATTTAAGTTTTTATCTTTGCTCGGGCCGTTAATTTCGAATATTTGGCTATTTAAGCGGGTGTAAAGCTATGCTGCTATCGTTTATTGCTATAGGTGTGTCAATGCCACTATGTTTTGTATTGAACGGTATTCTTTGTGTATGGCCTTCTAATATTTAATGTGAAGTTGACAGCATAGTTATGCAGCCTTTGCCAAGTGATCGGCAGTCAATAAACAGGGTATTTGCTAAAACTTGCTTGAGAGGGCTGCTACTCGCGGCGCTCAGGTTGAGGGCGAGGGATGAGGTCGGATTGGCAGGATGCACCGCCGCGTGTGCGTGGGCGGCGGCGTGCGAGTGGTTGGGGACTCTGGTGGGGATTGCTAGGGCTGCTGGCACTGCTCTGCGCGGGGCTGCTGAGCTATGGCAAAACCTGGGTGGTCGATTTAGCGGCGCTGCAACAGCTGGTGCACATCCTCGATACGGGCCAGCCACCCCAGCCAGAATCCGCCACGCTGCCTGCCAGCGAAGCCGAGACTGAGCAAGCGCAGAGTGAGCCGCTTACTCAGCAAGAGCATGGTGCCGGTGTGATGGCTGAGTTGGCTTGGCAGGCTGCGCCGCCGATCCGTTCGGGCCAGCAACTGCGCAATGAGTTTAATGACAGTAACTATCGTCCCCGGGCGCCGCAGAATATCTATGCGCCGCCGAGTTATCAGGCTGCGCCAGTAACGCCTGAACGAGAGCGGGCAGCGCGCGCGGCGCCTGAGCTAAGCGCACTCTGGATTAAAAGTTGGCGCGGCGGTACGCGTTATTGGGCGCAGTGGTACTCGCTGCACAACTACATCGATGGCGCTACGGTGTGCGGCAATCACCGTAAGGGGTCGATTGACTATCGCGAGTGCCGCAAGGGCGCTAAGCAATACTTCCATGAGCAGTGCCGGCTATGGCGCGCTAAATACTTGGAGGATCGGGCTGATTCCAGCGAGCGCAGGCGCCAGCGCTATTGTTCGGCTTCCAGCAGCTTTAACCCCATGGGCTAATAGCGCCCGCAGCGGAGCTGATAAAACCAGACGGCGGATGCAGGGACGAAACTGTTGGTTTTCTGTGGGAATTACACGCGTTTTTTGGTCTTGATGACTTATTCAGCCGCATCAGCACAGGCACTGTCTGGTCCGTTGCTGGCGGGCAATGTTGCAAGCTGGGTTATTGCTCTGGGTGGAAAAGTAACCGTGCATGCACTGTTCTGTAACACTTGCCGATGTCGAAGCGCGCTGCCGTCACGCCGAGTCCGTCTGATTCACAGCGGTTGTGCCTGATTTTAAAAGGTTAACCGGCATATCTGGAGGCGGCCAGGTCGCTTCACCACTTGGGGCTTGTGAACGGCGTAGAACGTGGCCCTTGGGTAAACTTTAGAATGCTGGCGGATAGCTATTTAATCTGCACGCGTGGGGCTGTTCTTTGTTTGTGACCGGTTAAATCCACAAAACCACAAATTTATCGCCAATGGCATGTGGGCTGCAGGCTAGAGCGCTGTAATGCGAATTTCACAGGCCAGTACATGCACAATCTCAATTCGAAGCTAGACGGGGTCTACGACGTGGTCGTGGTAGGCGGTGGTGTCGTCGGCTGCGCGATGGCTCGGCGCTTTACCCTAGAGGGCGCCAGGGTTCTATTGCTGGAGAAGGGCGCGGATATTTTGTCCGGCGCGAGCAAGGGCAATAGCGCCATTTTGCACACCGGCTTCGATGCGCCATTGGCCAGCACCGAATTGCACTGCATGCAAGCCGGTTATGCCGAGTACTTGGCGATTTATCACAAGCTCAACCTGCCGCTGCTGCGCACTGGCGCCATGGTGGTGGCGTGGACGCCAGAGGATGTGGTCAAGCTCGACGGCATCTTGCAGCAGGCCCACGCCAACGGCGTGCTGGATGCCAGGTTAATCGACGCCCAGGCGATCCGTGCTCGCGAACCGAATTTATCGGCCAAGGCCTTGGCCGCGGTGGAAGTGCCGGGCGAGTTTTTGATCGATCCCTGGTCGGCGCCCTTGGCTTATTTGTCCCAAGCCATGCTGGCCGGCGCGCAAGTGCGGCTGAGCTGCGAAGTGTTGGCCGGTTACTTTGATGGCCGGCGTTGGGCGCTGCGTACCAGTCAAGGCGATGTGGTGACCAACAGCGTGATCAACTGCGCCGGTTTATACGGCGATCAGCTGGAGGAGCGCCTGTTAGGCGAGGCGTCGTTCAGTATCCATCCGCGCAAAGGCCAGTTTGTGGTGTTCGATAAGGCCAGCGCCAAACTGCTCAAGCATATCGTGCTGCCGGTGCCCAACGAGCGCACCAAGGGCATTGTGTTAACCCGCACTATCTTCGGCAATTTACTGGTGGGGCCGACGGCCGAAGAGCAGGACGACCGCGTGCATGCCGACCTCGATCGCGACACCTTGCAGCAGTTGATCGACGCGGCGGTGGAGCGCATCCCCGGTTTGGCCAATATGCCGGTAACGGCCACCTACGCGGGCCTGCGCCCAGCCAGCGATAAGAAGGAATACCGCATTCGGCGAGTGCCTGAGCGCAACTGGATCAGCGTCGGCGGCATTCGGTCCACTGGCTTGACCGCCGCCTTGGGTATCGCCCAGCACGTGTTCGACTTGTATGAGGGGCAACATCAGCGGCTGCCCGAGCAGACCCTGCAGTGGCCACATATGCCCAACTTGGCTGAGCATCTGCCACGGGATTATCAGCAGCCGGGCTACGGCGAGATCGTCTGCCACTGCGAGATGGTCACGCGACGGGAAATCGATGCGGCGCTCAGCAGCTTATTGCCGCCGGGAGATTTGGGTGGCTTAAAGCGCCGTACCCGGGCCTGCATGGGCCGTTGTCAGGGTTTTTACTGTGGTGCCGAAGTTGCGCAGATCAGCGCAAAGCGGCTGGCTGTGCCACTGGCTACAGGTGTATGTCATGCGAAACATTGAGACGCAAGAAGTCGCGGTGGCCATTATCGGTAGCGGCCCGGCGGGGTTAGCGGCGGCTATCGAACTGCGCCGTCAGGGCGTCGGTGAAGTGCTGGTGTTGGAGCGCGAAGCCGAGGCGGGCGGTATCCCCCGGCACTGCGGGCATCCACCCTTTGGTTTTTGGGAATACGGGCATATCTACAGTGGCCCGGGTTATGCCCGGCGCAATGTGCAAGAGGCGCAAGACGCTGGCGTGAACATTGCCCTCAAACATACGGTGACGCATTTAGGCGCCCATGGTTTGCTCGATGGCGTGTCGCCCGAAGGCAGTTTCCGCATCCAGGCGCAACGGGTGTTGATCGCTACCGGCGCGCGGGAAACCCCGCGTTCGGCGCGTTTGCTCGGTGGTGATCGGCCAGTGGGGGTGATCAACACCGGAGCGCTGCAAGCCTACCTGTACTTGCAACAGATCAAACCCTTTGAGCGACCGCTGATTATTGGCACTGAGCTGGTCAGCTTGTCGGCTGTGCTAAGTTGCCGCCGCGCCGGGATCAAACCCGTGGCGGTGCTGGAGCGTAATTCGCGGCCGACGGCACGCTGGCCGCTGTCGTTATTCCCGCGCTTATGTGGCGTGCCGCTGCACTTGGGGGCGGAGCTGATCAAGGTGCATGGCACCGGCCGGGTGGAGTCGGCCAGCGTGCGCATGGCCGATGGCAGCGTGCAGGAGTTTGCTTGTGACGGCGTGCTACTGACCGGGGAATTTACCCCCGAGTCGAGTCTGGCGCGGCTTAGCGAGCTACAGATTGACCCGCGCAGTGGCGGGCCGCTGATCGATCAATACGGACGCTGTTCCGATCCCCGTTATTTTGCTGCGGGCAACTTGCTGCGGCCAATCGAGACGGCCGGTTGGTCGTTCCGTGAAGGCCGGCAGATTGCCCGCCTGCTCGCTCAGGATCTGCGCGGCGAGCTGCCAGCGGCCTTGGGCGGGATGCGCATTGAATGCCAGGCGGGGCTGAAGTTATGTGTGCCGCAGGTGCTGTTGCCGAGCCCCGAGCCGGGCCTCAAACACCTGCAACTACGGGTGAATAAGGCGCGGCGCGGACAGTTAGTGGTGCGCGCTGATGGTCGGGAAATTTGGCGCAAAAGCCGCGCTTGCCTGCCCGAGCGCAGGCTGTTGATCGCTCTGCAGGAGCTGGACATCCCGCGTGGCACGCAACACCTTGAAGTCGACTTTGTCGGCGAATAATCCCCTTAAGCAGCAGGAATCGACCCCGTGCGTATTGCAGCTCTCGATCAAGGCACCACCAGTACGCGGGTATTGGTGGTTGCGCAAAATGGTAATGCCGATATTCAGCTGGCTGTGCGCCATCAGCAGCATCACCCGCAGCCGGGTTGGGTCGAGCATGACCCGCTGGAGCTGCTGAGTAACCTGCAACGCTGCCTGGAAGAAGCCGGCCGGGTGGATGCCATTGGCCTGGCTAACCAAGGTGAAAGTTGCCTGGCGTGGGATGCTGTCACGGGCGCGCCGTTGTCGCCGGTGATCGTCTGGCAGGATAACCGCACCGCCGAGCAAATCGCCGCGCTGCGTGCCGCTGGTGGTGAGGCCTTAACCTTGGAGCGCGCGGGCCTGCCGTTGGACCCGTACTTCTCGGCGTCGAAGCTGGCCTGGATTCTCCAGCATCTGCCGGCCGCCGCTGAGGCCTATACGCAAGGGCGGCTGCGCTTGGGCACCACCGATGCGTATTTCCTTGATCGCCTGACTGGGGTGTTTGCCACCGACGTCACCACCGCTTCGCGCACTTCTTTGATGAACCTGGCCACGGCCCAGTGGGACCCGCAGCTGTGTGAGCTGTTCGGGGTGCCCATCGAGGTGCTGCCGGAAATCCGCGACACCGTGGGCAACTTTGGCCACATCGGCGGCATTCCCGTGACCGCCTCCCTGGTTGATCAGCAAGCCTCTTTGTATGGTCACGGCTGCCGCAATCCCGGCGATGCGAAAATCACTTTCGGCACCGGTGCCTTCGCCCTGACCTTAAGCGGCGAAGAGATGATCCGCGCGCCGGAGAAAGGCTTGCTGGCCACCATCGCCTGGCAGATCGACGGCAAGCCACAGTACGCCATGGACGGTGGCGTATACGACGCCAGTGCTGCGGTGGAGTGGGCAGGGCGCTTGGGTTTATTCAGCGACTTTTCCGAACTGGCGGCCTTTGATAACCCACCGGCCATTGGCCGCAAACTGACCTTCGTGCCGGCGTTGTCGGGCCTGGCGTGCCCCCATTGGGATCGCAGCGCTGCGGCGCTGTGGGTGGGGATGAACGGGGGCACCACCAAGGCCGATATGTGCCAGGCCTTGCTTGAAGGCGTGGCCCTGCGCAGCGTGGAAGTGATCAGCGCAATGGATGGTTTCCTCAACGTCACCGATCGCTTGTCGATTGATGGCGGCTTGGCGCGCAGCCCGTACTTTGCCCAGTTCCTCGCCGATGCCTTGCAGCGCGAGATCGTCACCCAGCGCTTCGATGAACTCACCGCCTTCGGCTGTGCGGCACTGGCGGCGCGGGGCTTGGGCGTCGATCTAATGCCACCGCACAACACCAGCACCACCTTCAGCCCACGGGTGGCGGCCAGCGTCGCCGAGCAGTGGCGTGCCACCTTCAGTGAGGCGGTCAGCCGCTGCCGCACCTGGCGTTAAGCCAATACCAGCAGGTGCAGGGACGCGCCGACGTTAATCACCAAGCTCATTGAGCAGTCCCATATAAAAACTGAGTACACACGATGCCGATCCGGATCATTTCGAGACTGACCCTGGGGATTCTCTTCGTCCTCATCATCACTACTTTGAGTATTTACGGGGTGATGGTCCTACGCGGCGAGCCCATGCTCGAAGAGGCGGCGCATAAGAGTACTGAGCAATCGGCTTTGGCCATCGCCCGCCAGCTGTCGATCAAAATCAGTGAAATCCATACGCGCACCTCGGCCCTGGCCAACTTGGCGCAAACCCTGCCGCTGGATGTCGATAACGCCATCCACAACCTCACCCCGATTGTTGCCGCCAATGGCGACTTAACCATTGCCGGCGGTGGTATCTGGCCCGAGCCCAACGCCTTTACCCCTGGCGAGGCGCTGCGCAGTTTGTATTGGTCGCGCAATGCCCAGGGCGAGCTTAATTACAGTGACGAGAACAACGCCGCCGGCATGGCGCCGTATCAGGACAGCGACTGGTACCGTCAAGGCAAAGCCGCGGCTCGCGGCGAGTGTGGCTGGTCGGATGTGTATCAGGACCCGGTCAGCAAGGTACTGATGGTCACCTGCACCATCGGTTATCAGCGTGATCAGCAGTTTGCCGGGGTCGCCACCCTTGATCTGGCACTTAACGGTATCGCCGACTTCCTCAAAGAAAACGGCTCGCTCAATGGCGGCTACGCCTTTGCTCTGGACCGCTCCGGCAATGTGCTGCATTACCCCGGCAGCCAGGAGGTGGATGGCAAGGCCTTGATGGCGCGTTATCCATGGTTGCAAAAGGTTGATCAGTGGCGCACCAGTGGCTCGGACCAGGCCGGGGTGTTTGAACTGGAACACGAACACATTATCGATGCTGCCGCTTACGTGACCTTGGTGCGGGTGCCGCAAACCGGTTGGGTGATCGGTCTGGTCACGCCCCATGAACAAGTCAGCGGCATGGCCAATGCGCTGACCCGCGACATGTTGCTGATCATTATTCCCGTGCTGGCCATCGTGTTTGGTTTGCTCTGGCTTGCCGGTCGTACGCTGCTGAGCCAGCTCAACGAAACCACCCAGCAGATCCTCAGCTTTGGCCAGAACCGTGGCGGCCAGAGCGAGTTGCGGGTGGATCGTAACGATGAAATCGGCGCTCTGCGCCGCGCCGTCAACAGTTACGCCGGCACCTTACGGACCATGCTGCAAGACATCAGTGGCGAGGCTAAACGCTTGCTGGAGCAGGCCGCGCAGGTGTCGCAATTGGCGGCGGTGATTGCTGAGCGCGCGGAAACTCAGCGTGAAGACAACACCTTACTGGCCACCGCGATCACCGAGATGGCGTCTAACGCCAACGAGGTGGCGCGCAACACCAGCGACTGTTCCAGCACCGCCGAGCAATCGCTGCAAACCGCTAAGGTCAGCCAGCATCATGTGGAAGAAAACAGCGGCACCATCGGCTCGCTGACTGCTGATATCACCCATGTCGCCGGGGCCATTTCCAGCCTGGGCCGCGATATTGAGTCGGTCAGCGGGGTGTTGGAAGTGATCAAGGCGATCTCTTCACAGACCAACTTGCTGGCTCTGAACGCCGCCATTGAAGCCGCGCGGGCCGGTGAGCAGGGCCGCGGCTTTGCCGTGGTGGCGGATGAGGTGCGGACCTTGGCCGGGCGTACGCAAACTTCAGCCGATCAGATTCAGGAGATGATTGGCGAGCTGCGCCAAGCCTCGGTGCATGCGGTTAACACCATGGTCGCCGGGGAAGAGCGCACTCGCGTAGTGGCGCGGCAATCGCAGTCGCTGGATCAATCCCTGCGCGAGACCATTGGCGGCTTTGAAGACATCGTGCAGCGCGCCCAGCAAATCGCCGTAGCAGCCCATCAGCAGAGCCACGTCACCCAGGAAATCAACGAGCTGGCCGTGCGTATCCACGGCGCCAGTGAGGAGAGCGCCCGCGATGCCGGCACCCTGAAGGAACTGAGTCAGGGCTTGCAGGAACTGTCGCGCCGCCTGAGCGCCCACGCCCGCCACTGATATCCCGGCTACGGACCTGGCCGCCGGCGCGGCGGCCAGGACCATCCCTCGTATTGGCCGTGGTTTGGACTGCTTTCACCCTGACGCAGGCCCGGGTGACACACAGGCAAGTTTTTGCCTTATTGCTGGACAATACACGGATTCAGCCTTTCTTGGACCAGTGTGGCGTCCATTTCAAGCCGTGCCTGAGTCTTGTTCGTCAATGACTCTGTTGTTGCGACCGTGCTGCTGGTAACCGTACGTCTTATTTTCCGGGCAAGGTCGCAAGCTCAGTTGGGGCCGCAAAACCATTCGGAATCTCGAACGATTAGGTTGGGCCGCGCCGTGGCTGCCGCTACAACGGCTTAAATGCGCTTGTTTAGCTTTGTTCGGGATTCCGACCCTTATAAATCAATAACTTAACTTTTGTCGGTGGTGGCTGAATGGCTATGTCGAAGCGGCATGGGGCATGCGCTTCCGGCATTAGCTTTCATCCTGGCCCGTCGCAATAGTTGCCGCCTTTTCGCTAACCCGAGCGCCCAGTGCTCGCGGTTTCCTTCATGAGGTTTCCGCGCGGAAGCCAAGGCTCTCTGACATTGCCAATGGCTCTGTTACCTGTGTTTCCGATCGCTACCTCTGAACACTAGAACAAAGGTAAAGATATGAAGAAGGCAAAACTAAGCCTCGCTTGGCAGATTGTGATTGGTCTGGTCTTGGGGGTTGTAGTCGGCGCGCTGCTGAACCACTTCAGCGCAGAAAAGGCCTGGTGGATCAGCAACGTCCTCCAACCTGCCGGTGATATCTTCATTCGTCTGATCAAGATGATCGTCGTCCCCATCGTGATTACCTCGTTGGTGGTGGGCATTGCCGGGGTTGGCGATGCGAAGAAGCTGGGGCGTATCGGGGTGAAGACCATCCTGTACTTCGAGGTGGTGACCACTCTGGCCATCGTCGTCGGCCTGGTACTGGCCAACCTGTTCCATCCGGGTACGGGAGTCGACATGAGCACCCTGGGCACTGTCGATATCTCCAAGTACCAAAGCACTGCGGCCGAGGTATCCCATGAGCACGCGTTTATCGAAACCCTGCTCAACCTGATTCCATCGAACATCTTTGCCGCATTGATGCGTGGCGACATGCTGCCGATCATCTTCTTCTCGGTGATGTTCGGCTTAGGTCTGTCGAGCCTTCAGGCTGAGCTGCGCGAGCCCTTGCTGCGGACCTTCCAGGGCGTGTCGGAGACCATGTTCAAGGTCACCCACATGATCATGAACTACGCGCCGATTGGGGTGTTCGCCCTGATCGCCGTGACTATCGCCAACTTCGGCTTCAGCTCGTTGCTGCCGCTGGCCAAGCTGGTGCTGCTGGTGTACTTCGCCATCGCCTTCTTTGCCTTCATGGTGCTGGGCATGGTGGCGCGCCTGTTCGGCTTCTCGGTGATCAAGATCATGCGCATCTTGAAAGATGAGCTGATCCTCGCTTACTCCACCTCCAGCTCCGAGGCAGTGCTGCCGCGCGTGATCGAGAAGATGGAAAGCTACGGTGCGCCGAAGGCGATCTGCTCGTTCGTGGTGCCGACCGGTTACTCGTTTAACCTCGATGGCTCGACTCTGTACCAAAGCATCGCGGCGATCTTTATTGCCCAGCTGTACGGTATCGACCTGTCCTTGGGGCAACAGCTGTTGCTGGTGCTGACCCTGATGGTCACGTCCAAAGGTATCGCCGGTGTGCCGGGCGTATCGTTCGTGGTGCTGCTGGCGACGCTGGGCAGCGTGGGTATCCCGCTGGAAGGACTGGCCTTTATCGCCGGTGTCGACCGCATCATGGACATGGCCCGCACCGCCCTAAACGTTATTGGCAACGCGCTGGCCGCGTTGGTGGTTTCGCGCTGGGAAGGCATGTATGACGCGGCCAAAGGCGAGCAGTACTACGCCTCGCTGATGGTCGCCAAGCCGGAAGCGACGGTGACTGGCCAAGTGCTCAAACGTTAAGCCGTAAGCCCTGCGCTGCGGCGCAGGGCGACTGCTTCAGCGGCTGTTTTTCACCAGCAGTGGTGCCTCGTGCACTTCCACGTTGGCCTCGGCCAAGGCTTCGGCAAGGGCGCCTAGGGGTTTACGATCGATGATTAAGCGATCAATGCGCGCCAGCGGAAACACCTCAAACAAGGCGCGCCGACCCAACTTCGAAGAGTCGGCCACCACGGTCAGATAGCGGGTACGGGCAATCATGGCCCGGGTGATTTCGGCTTCTTCGATGGAGAAGTCGAAAGCGCCATCGGCATTCAGTGCACCAATGGTCACCACCGCATGCTCGGCGTTAAACCGGGCGATCTGCTCCATGGCCAACGCCCCGGTGTTTTGCGCTGACTCTGGGCGATATTCACCGCCAATCATAAACACCCGATTGCCACTGGCACCGATGCTCGCCGCGATTTGCAGAGAGTTGGTGATCACCGTAATACGGCTCAGGCGGGCCAGCTCCTTGGCAAAGAACAAGGTGGTGGTGCCGGTGTCGATCAGGATGCTGTCGCCCGGCGAGTACAGGCCGGCGGCATAGCGGGCCACGGCCTTTTTCTCCGCCGCGAACTCATTCATCCGTGTTTGGAAGGCGTTCTCGTGCTCGCCGCTGGGGGGCAGGGAAGCACCGCCATGAAACTTAGTGACCTTGCCTTGCTCGGCCAGCTCGGCGAGGTCGCGGCGGATGGTTTCCTGGGAGGTGTTTAAGCCCCGCGCGAGTTCATCCACGGAGACCCGTTCGCGTTGGCGCAGTTGTTCAAGAATATGTTGGCGGCGCTCGGTGGGGCGCATGGCTGCTCCTAGTGTTGTTACCGTTTTGGCACAAAGTTGGGCAAAAAACTGTTACCGCTGCACACCTTCATACCGCCGGTTTTTTTTCGCTGCTCGCATAAAGCCATTAAGCTGCTTTAGCCTGCGGCTTTCGATCATTTGTCGGATTGTCGGAATGCCTACTGCGGCGGGCAGTATAGACCGAAAGTGAGGAATTAATGACTGATTAGCCAAGGTTTATCAGTCAAAACAACAGATAAACCTCAATGTGGCACGCATAGTGGTTGTTACTGATGTGCCAGCACTCTGGTTTTTGCCCACTGAGCGGGTCGTCTCGACTCACTTAGGGGCCCGCCAGCGGTGCCGCGTGGACCAACACACAAAAACAGCAGCGTCGTCTTCAGGGCGCGCACATACAACAAGCTTGCGTCGGCGTGCCGAACGACAGGCGATAGGGCGAGGGGGTTTATATGGCAGAGTTCGGTAACTTCGTTATCTACCTGATAATGATCGGCGCGGTGGTGGGCGCCTTCGCATCGGTGTTCAAGCCGCAAAGCGGATTGGGCAATGAGTTTATTAACGGTATTCATTCGATTGGGCCGGTGTTCCTCGCCCAAGCGGGGATCATGATTTCGATCCCGTACCTGTCGAAACTGATCACTGTGCTGCTTGGCCCACTGTTCGCAGCCATGGGCTCGGACGTGTCGATTGCCGCGCTGGCTATCATCGCCGTGGACATGGGCGGCTACCAGCTGGCCGATGCCCTGACCACCAACCGGGATATGTGGATTGCGGCCATGGTGGTCGGTTACACCTCGGGCGCGGTGGTGGTGTATCTGATTCCGGTCGGCTTGATGATGCTTGATCGCAAGGATCACAAATACCTGGCTCTGGGCGCCATGGCGGGTTTTATCAGCATTCCGTTCGCGGTCTTGGCGGCGCTGATGATGATCACTTTCTTCAATCTGCCCGTGCGGGAGATTGTCTCGACCAGTGCCGAGGCGACCCACCTGTTAACCCTCGACTTTATCGGTGCATTGACGCTCTTGGCGCCGCTGTTCCTGTTCTGCTTCCTGCTCGCTGTGGGGCTGCGTTACCGCGCCAATATGATGGTGGCGGGCTTCCTGATCTTCGGCAAAGTTCTCGATGGCTTTATCAAGATCATCCTGGCTTTGGCCATCGTTGAGCACTTCACCGGTTTGTTCTCGAAGACCATCGGCTGGGGCTTTGACCCGATGTTTGCCGATGAAAAAGAGCTGTTCCGCGCCATCGAGATCGCCGGTTACATCGGCATCATGCTCGCCGGTACGTTCCCCATCTGCTACCTGTTTAACAAGCACTGCCGGCGTCCGATGGAAGTGCTGGGGCGCCAGCTGGGCCTGACTGCCCCCGGTGCTGCGGCCTTCGTGATGGTGTTGGCGAACGTCATCGCCGTGTACCACATGTTTAAGAAAATGAATGCCCGCGACAAAGTGCTGTGCGTGGCCATGGCCATCTGTGCCCAAGCGGCCATCGGTGACCACCTGGCATTCACTGCCAACTTCCAACCTTCGCTGATCATGCCGATTCTGCTGGCCAAGTTGTTTGGTGGCCTGCTGGCTGTGTTCATCGCGATCAAGATCTCGGTGCCGGTAGCGCTGCGCTACGAGGCCCAAGATCAGCAAGCCCAGCCAGCGCCCAGCGGCGCTCTGCAAGCAGCCTGATTGACCGGGGGCTGTGGCCCCCACCTGCCAAGTACCTGAGGATTTTATGCGTAAGATTTTTCTCGCCTGCCCCTACAGCCACACGGACGCCAAGGTGATTCACGAGCGCTTTATCAAGTGCAACGAAGTCGCCGCGACCATCATCGAGTCGGGCCATTGTGTGTTCAGTCAGGTGTCCATGTCGCACCCGATCAACCTGGCCTTTGAAGGCAAAGACAGCGCCGCCATTGGCAAGCTGTGGGGCCCGGTGGATGCGGTGTTTATGCAGGCCATGGAGGAGCTGATCATCCTCGACCTGCCGGGCTGGGACCTGAGTTCGGGGATCAAGCGCGAGATCGAATGCTTCAAGAACCTGGGGCGCAACGTCAGTCTGTGGTCTGAAGTGGCTGAGCAGTTTAACTAATCCGTGTGAGGCTCTTGCCCTCGGGCAAGAGTTTAAAGTGGTTGCTTTAACCCCCTCTAGTTCTTTGCGGAGCTGGAGGTTTTTTTTGCCTGCGAGTCAGTACTGAGCGGCAGTGGTGCGGGGCCAGCAAAGCGCAGGCAGAGGAGTAGGCCCGCACAGCTAAGCGGGCAATGCCAAGAGTTATTGGTGCTGCGGTTATAGCGCAGATAGGTTTGAGCCTTAGCTCGGGCAGCGCCTCGGTTAATTGCCCAAGCGGTCGCTCGCTTGGGCAAGGCTTGGGCAGCGCAATTAAGGCTGCGCTGCCCAGATGCTTTAGGTGGCGTCAGCGTGGCTGACCAGGCCTTTGATCAACACCCCAGCCGTGGCTACGGCGGCCGGCACCAGCAAAGCCGTCAGCACTTGCTCAAAGTTCCAGCCCAGGCCCAGCAGGGTGGCGCCAATCCACGCACCAAGCACCGCGCCAAAGCGGCCAATGCCAAGCATCCATGACACCCCGGTTGCGCGGCTCTGGGTCGGATAGAAGCGTGCGGCGAGGGACGGCATCGCCGATTGCGCGCCGTTGATGCACATACCGGCCATCAGCACCAAGGTCGCCAGCAGGGCCATATTGCCCAGGCTTTGCCCAACCAAGTAGGCCAGCACGCCGGCCAGCAGGTAGAAAATGCCGATGACTTTATGTGGATTGAAGCGGTCCATGGCCCAGCCTAAACCGACGGCGCTGAGCACGCCGCCAAATTGGAACATGGCGCCGATCAACGCGGCGCTTTCCATGCTGGCGCCGTTATCGCGCATCAGGGTCGGCAGCCAGCTGGTCAGCAGATAGACGATGACCAGCCCCATAAAGTAGGTCAGCCACAGCAGCAGGGTGCCGGCGCCGTAGGTCTTGGAGAAAATGCTGCGCAGTACGTTGCTGCTGGTCGCGGTGTTCTGCTCGGGCAGGCTGAAGCCGCTGCACGCCGCGACCGCAGCCGGGCCAATGGGGCTAAGCAGCTGGCGGATTTTCTCCACGGCCTTGTTATGCACCACCATGTAGCGCGCCGACTCTGGCAGCCACAGGATCAAAGCCAAAGCCAGCAGTAGCGGCAGGACACCGCCCAAGACCAGCAAGCTGTGCCAGCCGTAACTCGGGATCAGCGAGGCTGAAATCAGACCGCCCGAGGCCATGCCCAGGTTAAAGCCGCAGAACATGCTGGTCACCAGCAGCGACTTGAGACGCTCCGGGGTGTATTCGGAGAGCAGGGTGGTAGCGCTGGGCATCCCGGCGCCTAGGCCCAGGCCGGTTAAAAAGCGCAGTACCAGGAGTTGATCAAGGCTGCTGCTAAAGGCCGAAGCCAGGCTAAACAGACCGAAGATAAACACCGCACTGACCAGCACCAGCTTGCGCCCGAATTTATCGGCCAGGGGGCCAGAGCCCAAGGCGCCGAAGATCATCCCGACCAATGCCGCGCTCATCACCGGGCCTAAGCTGGCGCGGTCAATGCCCCAATCCTGGCTCAGGGCCGGGGCGATAAAGCCCATGGCCGCAGTGTCGAGACCGTCGATAAATACGATCAAAAAGCACAGTAAGACGATGCGCCACTGGTAGCGGCTTAGCGGCTGTTCATTGATAAACGCTTGCACATCGAGGGTGCTGGATGGGCGCGCAGAGGCAGGGCTGTTCATGGACCATTCCTAGTCATAGGGCACCCCGTGGCGGTGGCCGCCACGGGTCAGGCTGGGCGTTAGCCGGGCTGATGCGTACAGCGGCACCAGGAGCAACGCCCGTTATTGTTATGGCCGGGCCACAGCGCTAGGCGTTATGGCTTGGCCAGCACAGCTTAACGAGGCGTATGCCGTTTGCCGCAGGCAGTGGCCGATGATCGAACATATCTGCTGGTTTAACCCCAGAC
This sequence comes from Pseudomonas sp. 5P_3.1_Bac2, assembly GCF_025465995.1. Lineage (GTDB taxonomy): Bacteria > Pseudomonadota > Gammaproteobacteria > Pseudomonadales > Pseudomonadaceae > Aquipseudomonas. The sequence continues at coordinate 515,201 of NZ_JANLNY010000006.1, forward strand.
CTTCGGCGCATTGCCGCCACAGGCCGGGCTGAATGGGCCAGTTCCTCCCAAAGAACTATTGCCATGCGCGGGGCGCGCCTTGATCCTCAGCGGGATTAATCTGCCTGGGCCTTGTGCCATGTCTATAGCCACTGCCAGTACCACGGCCCCCGATCTGCAAGCCACCCGGCGCTTGGCCAATGGCGTGCGGCTGCAGGTGCAAAGCCAGCCCTGGCTGAGCAGCGCGGCCATCTGTGTGCGGGTCAATGCCGGCAGCCATGATGAGCCCCTGGCCTATCCTGGCTTGGCGCATTTTCTTGAGCATCTGCTGTTTTTAGACTGCGCCGAGTTCACCGGCGAACAACGTTTGTTGCCTTTTATCCAAGCCTGCGGCGGCCAGGTGAATGCCACCACCCAGGCGCGTTATACGGAATATTTTTGCCAGTTGCCGCCGTTGCACTTAGCCGCAGGCTTAGCGCGCTTATTGGCGATGTTGGCCCAGCCGGGTTTAAGCACGGCAGAGCAACTGCGCGAGCGTGAGGTGCTGCATGCGGAGTTTCTTGCCCGCAGTCAGGACCGCGAAACCTTGCTGCTGACTGCCCTTGGCCAAGCCTTGCCCAAGGGGCATCGCGGCGCCGATTTTGTCGCCGGCAATAAACCCAGTCTGCCGGTGCCAGAGTTGCCGTTTCAGCAGGCGCTCCACGAGTTTCATCGGCGCTTCTATAGCGCGGCTAACTGCCAGCTGAGCCTGATCGGCCCGCAACCCTTGGCAGAGTTACTGCACTTAGCGCAACAGCATGCCGCTGTCTTGCCCGGGGCCACGCTTGCTCGCGCGGTAGCGGTGAAGGGCGCGTTGTTGCCGCTGCGCTTTAACCAGGCACGCATTAGCTTGCCTGGCGCTTGCCAGGGCCTCCATGTGGGGCTGGCGCTGGAGCTTGAACAAAGCCAGGCGGATGCCGCTTGGCAGTGCCTACATGACTGGCTGCTGGCAGACGGCGCGGGTTGTTGGGCGTCATTGGCTGGGCAGGGCGCCGGCGCGCAATTGCACAGTCTGTATAGCCATCAAGGTCAGCAATTGTGGCTGCTGAGTTTGCCCCAAGCCCATGAGCCGGGTCGGGTGTTGGCTGCGCTGCAGAAGTGGGCCGGGATTATGGCCCAGCGTGCGGACTTGCCCCAGCTATTGGCCGAGCAGCAAGCGGCGCGCGCTTATCAGTTGGCCAGCCGCTCGCCCTTGGCCCTGGCACGGCTGGCCGCGCAGCAGTTAAGTGGCGAGGGCCAGCCTTGCGCTTTGGCCACGCTACAGCTGTTGTTAAAGCAGTTGCAGTGCGCCAGTCGCACACTCTGTTTACGTGAAACAGAAGGCGCGGCGCTTTGGCCCAATGCGGGTTTTCCCCTGCATATGCAGGTTGAGCCGCGCGCGCCGCTGCCTGCCATTGCGTTGCCAGCCATTGCTCCGCCAGACATTGCGCTGACTGAACCGCCGCGCCTGGGCAATCCCCTGTTAACGGCGCAGCCCTCGCTAAGATTGCCCTGTAGCGCGCAGCTGCGCTGGCTGTCGGCACCCGCTCAGGAACACTGCAGACCGTTGGCGCAGGCCATCTGGTACGGGCGCTGGCGTTTTGCGCAAAGCCTTTGCGCCCGTGCGCTTAAGCAGTTGGCCGAGGCCTGTTGCGCGGGGCTGATGCAACAGGCCGGGCAGTTGGGTATCAGCCTGCAAATCGGCGCTGAGGCGGGCTGTTTACTGCTGCGCATTGACGGTGCCCGGCAACTTTTGCCGTCTGTTATCAGCCAGCTGATGCAAGCCTTGTACGCACCCAGCAGCGAACATTGGCAAGCGCCGCAACAAGCGGCAGCGGCGGCCAGCGGCATGCCGATTCGCCATTTGCTCAAGCACATTGAGTTACTGCTGGCGGTGAATCAGGGGGTTGATTTTGAGCGGCAGAGCTGGCCAATGTTATTGAGCACCCTGCAGGTGGAAGGCTTAGGCATTGGCTTTGATAGCGCCGCGCAGGAGCAGATCAGCGCTCTGTTTCAGGTGGGCAAACCTGCTCCAGCGGCACCGCTCACACCGCTACAGGCGGGCGTGCATTGGCGTCATCTGGCGGCCAGCGGCGAAGCCGCCGTGCTGTTGTTTTGCCCGCAGCCCAGCGCCAGTGCTGTCGACGAAGCGGCGTGGCGGTTACTGGCGCAGCTGCAGCAAAACGCCTTCTATCAACGTATGCGCAGCGAGCTGCAACTGGGCTATGCGGTGTTTTGTCAGTACCGGCAGATCAGCGGCCAGCGTGGCCTGTTGTTTGGCTTGCAGGCGCCGCAGCTGAGCAGCAGCGAGATCCTTGCGCAGATCCAGCTGTTTTTACAGCAGCGCAGCCTGTGGTTGGCGCAGTTGCCGGCCAGCGCGCTGGAGGCTGCCCGCGATTCTTTAAGCCAGCAATGGCGCGAGCAGGCACAAAGCTTGGATGGCCTCATCGAGCAGCACTGGCAAGCCCACCTGGCCGGACTCCCGGCGGAGCACGACACGGCGGTTCAGCAGCAGATCCTGTCCTTGCCGGCCAGCACCCTGCTCGCGGCGCAGCACGGCCTATGCCAGGCCCAGGCCGGTTGGTATGTGCTGAGCAATCAAGCTGTTTAAGGATGGCTGGATCGGCGGCCAAGATCCGCAGCTGTCAGCTGTTTCGGCGGCTTTAGCCGGGCGAATTTAAGCGCTCACACATGCCGATTATTGGGGCTGAAATCCAGGCCGCGTGATGAGCTTTAGAGGCTAGGCAAGCGACCCGTTTCCCGCTTCGGGTGGCTTGGCATACGCGCAGCCGTCATGGGCTATTTCGCGCGCCACCACGCCCAGGCTGGCAGGCACTGAGTCTGCAAGGGCCAAGCCGCCCAATCACTCACTCATTTCTTTGGGCTTCACCCCGGCGCTTGTCTGGGGTTGATCGACTGTGGGCGGCTTACGGCTGGGCCCATGGGCGCTGCTTAGCCAATCAGGCTGAGCTGGGACTAATCCTTCTACGACTTTGGGTGGCACACCTTATGGCCTGCGCCGGTTGGAGGGGCAGTCGTATAGCCCTTGGTGGGCCATCCCCAGGCCGCTCCAAAGCAGCAGTAAAGCAGGGCTATGGCAGCGTTTAGGGGGCAGGAGGGCTTTTCGATAATCCGCTGCGCACCGACTGACCTTTGGCGGTCCGTCCTATCCAACGGAGAGTGTTATGAATAACAACAAAGCCAGCACCCGTTTTCTGCCTCTGGCCTTAACCGCTGCCGTCGCCCTGGTGAGCGCCCAACAAGCGGCTGCCGAGATTGTCCTCTACGATAAGGACGACACCACCTTTTCCACCGATGGTTATATCAACGCCTTCTACGTCAACAGCGACGTGGACCGTGATGGTGAGCAATACGACCGGCGCCAGTCGCGGGTCAAGATGGGTTTCCTGCCCAACTGGATCGGCTTTAACTTCAATAAGCAGCTGGATGACTTGAAGGTCAGTGGCCGCTCCTCGTTCTGGGTCACCATCAACGACGGTGAGCAAAACGGCACCAGCACGGACATCGATGTGCGTCAGTTCTACGGCACCGTATCTTCGCCTGAGTGGGGGGAAGTGCTGGTCGGTAAAGACTTCGGCCTGTTCGCCCGTTCCAACATCATGCTTGATGAGTTGTTGGCCGGTTACGGCAACGTCAGCGATGTGCTTGGCCTGGTCGATGGCGGCGGTGTGTCGTTCGGCAATATCGGCACCGGTTATCCCTATCCGTTCCCTAGCTCGCAGATCACCTATCGCAACAACAACCTGGTTGAAGGTCTGCGTGTCGCGGTGGGTATTCTCGATCCGGTCGACACCAACGACCACAGCACCCTGGGCAAGTCCTACCAGGACCAGCCGCGCTATGAGACTGAGGTCAGCTACCAGTTTGAAGTCGGCGGTGCGGCGATTTACTCCTGGGTCAACGCCATGCACCAAAGCTCGGAAAACACCGACAGCAGCGTCGCGACCATTGATTCCAGCGGCGTGGGTTACGGTGTGCAGGCCAAAATGGGCGGCCTTTCGGTGACGGCTTCGGGCTTCCAGGCCGAGGGCATCAACCCGTTCTTCGTCAACAACCTGGGCGAGCCGAGCCTGCGTGAAATCGACAGCACCGGCTACCTGCTGCAAAGCTCCTACACCTTCGGCAAAAACCGCGTAGCGCTGTCTTTCGGTAAGACCGAAGACGACGGTAACGGTCTGGGCCATGCCGCCGACTACGAGACCCGTGGCGTGGCGTACTTTCGCACGATCAATGACAACCTGAAGTTGGTCGCCGAGTACAACCAGTACGAAATCAGCGCCACCCAAGACAGCGCGTTGTCGGAAGACACCAATACCTTCGCCGTCGGTGCCGTCGTCAGCTGGTAAGCCAATGTCCTGCGGGCAGTTAATCCTGCCCGCTTGCTGGAGGTGCTGATGAACGCAGAAGCTTTATTGATCCTCTCGCCGTTGAGCAGCGTGGTATTGGCGTTGCCCTATTTGCTGCGTGGCTACCTTATTCGCTCGTGATCGAGCCCTGGAGCTGAGATGTTAGGTATCTGGTCCGAATATGCTCAGATGTACCTGCTGATCCTCACCCTGAGCACCACCTTGGTGTTCGCTTTACCGCTGTTTCTGGTGCCCATGCTGTGGTCGCGGCTGATGCTCTGGCAGGTGCCTGCAGAAACGGATTTAGCGGTGTATCTGGGGCGCTGCTTAGGCGCCTTTATCCTGATCGTCGAAGCCCTGATGCTGCGTGCCAGTCTGACGGGCGAGGCGTTGCACACCACCTTCGAAGTACTCGCGGCAGTCGCTGTGATGATGATTGGGGTGCATATCTACGGCGCCTTGCGGCGTATCCAACCGCTGACGGAAACCTTGGAAATTGGCTTCTACAGCGCGTTACTGGCCCTCACTTTGCTGTGCTGGCCCGCTACTTAGGAAGTAGGGCGGCGCTACTCAAGTGGCATGGGGGCGCCGCCAGCCGCTGAGTAAAATGTCTGGCCTCAATAGCACGGTTTTTGGGATGGGGCGGGCGATGCCGCATATGCCGATGGACGATGTAATCACTGCCACCTCCAGCGCCACCGAGGTGGAGCTGGTGGCACAGGAGCTGGCGCGGCAACTGATTCATCCGCACCTGGGTTTTGTGTTGTTTTTCTGCTCGGCAGAATACGACCTCAACTCCCTGGGGGAGGCGCTGGATCAATACTTTGGCGGGGTGAGTCTGGTCGGCTGCACCAGTGCCGGGGAAATCACCGCCCAGGGCTATGGCCGTGGCTGTGTCAGCGCCATGGGCTTTGATCACCGCAGCTTCTCGATTGCCAGCGCGCTGATCGATGAGATGGAGCGTTTTAGCCTGATCGACGCCCAGCAGTTGGTGGAGCGTTTGGTCAGCGACTGCCGTAGCAACGAACTGGCCTCCATCAAGGGCCACAGCTTCGCCCTGACCTTGCTCGATGGCTTATCCAGCCGTGAAGAAGTGGTGCTCGGCGCGCTGAGCGCGGCCTTTGGCAGCATCCCCCATTTTGGCGGCTCAGCCGGCGACGATAACCGCTTAAACCAAACCCATGTGTACTACGGCGGCGCCTTCCATAAGGGCGCGGCGGTGGTGGTGTTGTTCAACACCTGGCTGGATTTTGAGGTGTTCAGCAGCCATCACTTAGTGCCCCTCGGCGACAAGCTGGTGGTGACCCGCGCCGACAGCACCAGCCGGCGGGTTTATGAATTGAACGCGGCGCCCGCTGCGCAGGAATACGCGCAGTTGGTCGGCGTGAGCCTGGCTGAACTCAATCACCAGTTGTTTGCCGCCCATCCCTTGGCCGTGCGCATTGGTGAGCAGTACTACGTGCGTTCGATCCAGCGGGTTAATCCTGATCTGAGCCTGAGTTTTTACTGCGCCGTGGAGAATGGCATTGTCCTCACCGCCATGCGCCCCGGCACCTTGCTGGCCGATATGCGCCAGCTGTTTGCCGGCTTGCAAGAGCGTCTCGGGCCGTTGCTGCTGACCATCGGCTGCGATTGTTTTTTAAGGCGTCTGGAGATCGAGGCTAACCAGCAGGTTGCTGAGGTTTCGCAAGTGCTGCGCGAGCAGCATGTCATTGGTTTTAACACCTACGGGGAGCAGTTCAATGGCATGCACATCAACCAGACCTTCACCGGAGTTGCCATTGGCCGACCCGCACGGGGCTGAGCTGCTGGCACTGCAAACACGTTGCGCGCAGCTGGAGCAACACAACCGCAAGCTTAAGCAGATCAATGCGGCGCTGATCGAGCGGGTGGAGTCGGTCCACAGCCGTGGCGATGACGCCTACGCGGCGTTCCAGCATTCCGTGGTGCTGGCCGAGCAGGTGCGGGAGCGTACCGATGCGTTGAACCAGGCCATGGCCGAGCTGAAGTCGAGCAATCAGTTGCTTAGTGACGCGAGGCTGCGGGCGGAAACCGCGCACCAGCATTTGATCGATGCCATCGAAAGTATCTCGGATGGCTTTGTGCTGTTTGATCGCGACAAACGCATCGTGCTGTTTAACAGCCGCTTTAAGTCGTTCTGGTCCGGCACCCGGGCGCGGATCACGGCAGGCACCCGCTTAGCTGAGATCAAGCGCTTAAGCCGCACCACGGGTTTAGTGGTGGAAGAGCAGCGCAGCGGGCGCGACGACAATATTCTGTTTCGCCTGCAAGACGGCCGCTGGGTGCAGGTCAGCGAACGACCGACCCGCGAGGGCGGTCTGGTGATCCTCTATACCGACATCACCGAGGTCAAACTCAACGAAACCATGCGCCGCGAACAGGCCCTGGCGCAGAAGTCGCGGCTGTTGCAGCGGGCCATGGATAACCTGTCGCAAGGCATGGCCATGGTCAACGCCGACGGCCAGCTGGAGTTATGGAACCACCGTTTTCTCGACCTCTGCGGGCTGGCGCCAATAAGCGCGCACCGCGAGTTTGCCGAGGTGATGGCGGAAAGCGAGCTGCAACTGCTCACCCCCGCATCACGGGACGAGCAGGGCCGGCCGATCAAAGAATTAGAGCTGTGTTTATTCGATGGCCGCATGCTCGAGGTGCGTACCCATCCGCTGCCCACGGGGGGCTTCGTCAACACCTTTACCGACATCACCGAGCGCCACCGGCATGCCGAGGCGTTAAGCGAGAGTGAGCGTTGGATTCGCCTGATCACCGACCATGTGCCGGCGTTGATCGCCTATTTAAGCGCGGACTTGGTCTATCAGTTCACCAACAAAGTCTACGAGGAATGGTATCGCTGGCCCCGTGGCGCGATGCTCGGCCAGAGCCTGCGTGAAGTCCACAGCGAGGAGCATTGGCGGCGCCTGGAGCCGTTTGTCGAACGCGCTCTGTCCGGCGAAAGCGTGACCTTCGAGGTGGCCGAGAACAACCACAAGGGCCAGGAGCGCTACATGCTGCGCTCCTACGTGCCCAATCGCGTGGCCAGCGGCGAGGTGGTCGGCATCTTTGTGCTGATCCGCGATATCACCGAGCGACGGCGCACCGCTGAGGCGCTGCATCAGGCCTATCAGCACCTGGAGCAACGGGTGCGCGAACGCACCATCGAGCTGACCGAACTGAACAGCCAACTGCGCCGCGAAATCGATGAGCGCAGCCAGGTCGAAGCGCGCCTGCGTGAGGCCAAGAGCGAGGCCGAACAGGCCAACCTGTCCAAGACTAAATTCCTCGCTGCCGTTAGCCACGATCTGCTGCAACCACTCAACGCCGCGCGCCTGTTTACCAGCGCGCTGCTGGAAAAACCGCAGCAGTGCGACAGCCCAGCCTTGGTGCGCAATATCAGTAACTCCCTGGAAGACGTAGAGAACCTGCTCGGCACCCTGGTGGATATTTCCAAGCTGGATGCCGGGGTGATCAAGCCGGATATCGCGCCTTTTGCCGTCAGCGAGTTGCTGGAAAACCTCGCCATTGAATACCGTCAGGTGGCTTTAAGCGAAGGTCTGCATCTGGACTTTGTGGCCAGCAGCGCCTTGGTGCGCAGCGACGTGCAGTTGCTCGCCCGGATTTTGCGCAACCTGCTGAGCAATGCCATCCGCTACACCCCCAGCGGGCGCATTTTGCTTGGCTGTCGGCGTCGGCGGCAGAGCTTATCCATCGAGGTGTGGGACACCGGCATGGGCATCGCGCAAGACAAGCTCAGCGAGATTTTCCAAGAGTTCAAGCGCGGCGATGTGCAGCACCACAAGCCGGATCGCGGCTTAGGTTTGGGCCTGGCCATCGTCGATAAAATTGCGCGCATGCTAGGCCATCGCATCAGTGTGTCGTCCCGCCAAGGCCATGGCTCGGTGTTTGCCGTGGAAGTGCCACTGACCACCCGCGCGCCACGGGCCAAGCTGGTGTTGGATACCCCCGATGCGCTGGTGGAACGCCTGCGCGGCTCAAGGATTTGGGTGCTGGATAACGACGCGGCCATCTGCGCGGGCATGCGTACCTTGCTCGAGGCCTGGGGCTGTCAGGTGGTCACCGCGCGTTCCGAGGAAGACTTGGCGCGGCAGGTGGACAACTTCCACGCCGAGGCCGATTTGCTGATCGCCGACTATCACCTGGATGACGATAAAAATGGCGTCGATGCCGTGGCGCAAATCAATGCCCGGCGCAGTTCGCCGCTGCCGGCGCTGATGATCACCGCCAATTACAGTAATGAGCTGAAGCAGCAAATGCGTCAGTTAGGCCATACCCTGATGCATAAACCGGTGCGGCCAATGAAGCTGAAAACCGCCATCAGCCATTTGCTGGAGCGGGCTCACGGCTAGCGTTGCTGCGCTGTGTGGCTGGAGAACCTTAGGCCCTGGCACTCCTTGCCATGGGTTAAGGGGTGGGCGAGGGGCCTAGCGGCGCAGGTAGGCGGCGAAGTCGATATCGCCGGCGCTGAGGATGGCTTGCACGCGGTTGTGCACATTGAGCTTGCGTAAAATCGCCGAGACGTGGGCCTTCACCGTGGTTTCGGCAATATCCAGGCTGTAGGCGATTTGCTTGTTCGACTCGCCCTTGGTCATGCGCTCCAGCACCAATAATTGCTTGCGGGTCAGGGCTTGCAACAGCTCCGGGGGGAAGCTGTGGTGGTCGTTGTGGTGGCGCTGCGAGCCGCTTTTCTGGGTGCGGATAATATCCGGTGGCAGGTACACATTGCCGTTGAGAATCTGTTCGATGGCCTCGGTCATCTGCTGGCGTGGCGACGACTTGGTGATAAAGCCGACGGCGCCATAGGTGATGGCCTGCAGCACGATTTGCTTGTCCTGCTCGGCGGAGACAATCACCACGGGGATGGTCGGTGCCTCGTTACGCAGGTTGATCAAGCCGTTGAGGCCATGCATGCCGGGCATGTTCAGGTCGAGCAGAATCAGATCGAGATCATCGTGCTCTTGGGTCAGTGCCAGGGCGCTATCCAGATCAGCGGTTTGGCTGATCTCGCTGCCCGGAAAACCATCAGCAATCACGTTGCAAATGGCTTCGCGAAACAGCGGATGGTCGTCGGCAATTAAAATCTTGTACATGGCCTGCCCCTCATTGTTGTTATGGCATAGGTGTGTGCGGCATGGGTGCAACAGGGCTCAGTGCGTCAGTTGGGTAAGCCGGCGCCGGTGAGTCATCAATCTCGTGTCAGTGGCTCGGGTTGAGCCGTTACCAAGGGCAGGCCGGCCTGTTGCCAGGCGTCGATGCCATCGCGATACCAGTACAGCTGGCTGTAGCCCAGAGCATGGGCGCGTTTCACCGCATTCCAACCCAGCCAACAGTCGGAGCGGCAATAAAACACCAGGGGCCAGGCTTTATTGCCCTGGCTTAAGCGGCTTAGGTTGTCGGCAAAATAGTCCTGCCAGATGGCGCTCAGCTCACCATCGCCGGTGTTGGCCAGCCAGTGGCTGCCCGGTAAATTCTGGTGGATTTGGTCTTCGATAAACTGCCCGTGCAGCCATTGCCGGCGGTAGACATCAATCAACTGCACCTGCGCTTGCTGCTTGAGTAACTGTTGTAAGGCCGGCGTATCGAGGGTGATGGCCACCTCGCTGCTGGGCGGCGTGGGGCTGCGGTAATGGCTGGCACGGTAGCCCTCAGCCGTGAACAGCTCAGGTGTCGCCCAGCTCGGCGCAGCCATGAACAGACTGGCAATAACGGTTAGGCCGAGGCCTTGGCAGAACTGCATCACCTGAAGTCTCAATGCTTTTTATTGGGGTATTACAGGTTAAAGCTGCTGCTTTGGGAATCCTACGATGGAGAGCCTATGCAGTACCAAAGTATTAGTCAGCGCAGGCACTGCATAAGTCACAGCCCCGCGCCTTGGCCCAAGCCTAGCCTTTGCTTTTGCGCAGCGCGGCGTGTTGCGGGTTAAAGGTCAGTACTGCCAGCACGCTGAACAACAGGGTCAGGCCCAGGCACACCAGCAGCGCCGTCAGGCTCAGGCGCTGATAGAGGGCGAAACGTACCAGCTCCACGGCGTGGCTGAACGGATTGAGCGCACACAGCCAGTACAGCCACTGGCTGGCCTCCTGCATCTTCCACAGCGGGTACAGCGCTGAGGAGAGAAAAAACATGGGAAAGATGACGAAGTTCATCACCCCGGCAAAGTTCTCCAACTGACGGATGCCATTGGACAGCAACAAGCCCAAGGCACTGAGCAGCAACGCCACCAACAGCAACGCTGGCAGGGCCCACAGCAGCCCCCAGGCTGGTGGTTGCACGCCATACAGCCAGGCCACGGCGAGAAAGGCATAGACCTGTAGCAGGGAAATCAGCGCCGTGGCCAGCAGTTTGCTCACCAGCAAAAACGCCCTGGGCAGCGGACTGGTCAGTAGCACGCGCATGCTGCCCATCTCGCGGTCGTAGACCATCGACAGTGAGCCCTGCATGCCGTTAAACAGCAAAATCATGCAGGCCAGGCCCGGCACTATGTAGGTCTCGTAGGTGATGTAGGTGTCATAGGGCGCGATGATGGCGATGCCCAGCGCGGCCCTGAAGCCTGCGGCAAACACCAGCAGCCACAACAGCGGGCGCACCAGCGCGCTGAAAAAGCGGCTGCGCTGCAAGACAAAGCGCAGCCATTCCCGTAGCACGATGCCTTTAAGGCAATACCAGTAGGCACTCATCACAATCATCCTGCGGCAGGTTCGCGGGTGGCGGTCAGGCGGGCGAAGCTGGCGGCCAGATCGCTTTCGCCGCTCTGGCGAATGCTTTGCACGCTGCCCTGGGCCACCAGACGGCTGCGGTTGAGCAGCAACAGGGCGTCGTGGTCGTGAATCTCATCCAGCAGATGGGTCGTCCACAGCACGGCCAGGCCGCTGTCGCCACACAGTTGCCGCACGTGTTGGTTGAGGGCTAAACGGCTGGCGGGGTCCAGACCCACGCTGGCTTCATCGAGCAGCAGCAATTGCGGACGGTGCAGCAGCGCCCGGGCAATCTCGACGCGCCGGCGATGGCCGCCGTTAAGCTCGCGCACTTTGTCGCGGCGCCGCGCGCCGAGCTGTTGACGCTCAAGCTCGGCGTCGATACGCCGCTGCGCGGCCTGCGTGCTTAGGCCATGCAGGGCCGCGTGGTAATGCAGGTTTTGCTCGACGCTTAAGTCCAAATCCAGGGTGCTTTGCTGGAACACCACGCCCAGTTGCGCCAGCGCCTGACGCGGCTGCTGGCGCAGGCAGTGGCCGAACACTTGGATGTCGCCCTGTTGCAGGTCGTAGAGGCGGGTGAGCAGGGCGATCAGACTGGACTTACCGGCGCCATTGGGCCCCAGCAACGCGGCGAACGTCCCCGGGGCAATGGCAAAGCTCACATCCTGCAAGGCCGGCCGGGGGCCATAGGCGAAGCTAACGTCAGCCACCTGTAAGGCCATCATGGGGTGACAACCACGCCCCAGGGGTAGCGTCCGACTTTGATCGACTTGCTCACTTTCAACGAGGCCACGTCGATCACCGATACGTCGCCACTGACGCCGTTGGTGGTCAGCAGTTGGCTTTGATCGGGGGTGAAGGCCATATGCCAAACGCGGCGGCCGACTAACAGGTAGTCGAGGATCTCGAAGGTCTTGGCGTCCACCACTGCCACATGGTTGGCCGGGCCTAAGGCGACGAAGGCGTACTTACCATCGGCACTGAGCTTGACCCCCACCGGCTGGACTTTATCCGGGTGCACGCCCTTGATTTGAAACTTCAGCACCTTCTCAATCTGCCGGCTGGCGACGTCGATCACGCTCACCGTGCCGCCGATTTCCGCCGAGGCCCACAGGCGTTTGCCGGCGGGGTCAAACTCGACATGCCGGGGGCGCTGGTCGACCAGAGTGTTATCGACCAGTTGCTGGCTGCTGGTGTCGATCCAGTGCAGCATGTTGGTGGTTTCGCTGGTATTCACCGCCCACTTGCCGTCTGGGCTGACGGCCATGCCTTCGGGCTCCACCCCCACATCGATCTGCGCCAGCACCTGATCGCTTTGGGTGTCGACCACCGTCACCAGGGCGTCGTCCTCGTTGCTGATATACAGCCAGCGGTCATTGTGGTGCAGGGCGAATTGCTCAGGGTCGGCGCCGGAGGGCAGCTCTTTGATGATCTTGCGGCTGGCCAGGTCCATCACCTGCACCCGGTCCGAGTCGCTGGCGCAGATGTACAGCAGCTTATTGTCGCTGGACAGCAGCAGGCCGCGTGGGCGCTGGCCGACTTTAAGCGTCTCGCTGACTTCAAGGGTGGCCAGGTCAATCACGCTGATGCTGTCGTCTTTTTCGTTGGACACATAGGCCGTGGCCGCCCATGTGGCGCTGCTGGCCAAGGTCAGGCCAATGCTCAGGGCAAGGGTGGTCAGATGCATGGGGGAGGTCCTCTTGTTCTAGTTATGGGTTGCGCAGCGGTGCTGGCTGTTGCTGCGCAGGAGTAGGGGTTACGCCGGGTCGGCCAAGTTGCAGCTGACTTCCGGCTGGTCGTAGCCGAGGCTGTCCAGCTCGCTGCTGGGGTGAAGGAAGCCGTCTTGTGGTGAAGTCGTCACCAGCGCGCGGGGTTGCACCACGGGGATCGGCTGACGCAGCTCGCCGTTCCAGCTGCGGAAACTCAGCTTGCGGCCTTTAAAACCATCCAGCGGCAGGTCGTTGCTGAGGGCCAGCTGGCGGATCGCCGTGACCTCGGTTACGCGCAGCTTGGTGATGGCGCTGGCCAGGCTGCGCACGGCCATCCATGCGGCAAAATCGCGGTCATTCATCCAGCGCTTGGCGTGGGCCTCAAAGCGTTTTTGCAGTTGCGCGGCGCCGTAGGTTTCGACGGTCTTGTGCCAGCCTGTCGGGGTCAGCCCTTGGGTGCCGGCCACCGGACGCGGCAGCCAGGTTTGGTAGGGCACGTACTCGCCAAAGTCGCCGCGTTCATCGGCCACCAGCACCACGTCGTAATCGCCGCCTTGGGTAAACAGCGGCATCTCCGCCTGGGCGCTGCGGCGTTGGTCGTTATCAAAGCTCCACGGTTTTTCCGCGACGATGCTGTGACCGAAGCGCTTGGCCGCGCGCTTTAGGGCGGCGGCATAGGCTTGATCATCTGCAGTGGGCCCGACGATCAGCAGCCAGCGCGTCCACTTACGCACCGTGAGAAATTGCGCCAGGGCATCGGTGAGCATGGCGCGACTCGGCAGGGTGTGCAGCACGTTTGGCAGGCATTGCTGCTGGCGCAGGCTGTCGTCGGCGCTACCGGCATTGATCAGCAGGCTGTCGGGCAGGGCGGCGCTTAGTTGGCGCAACGTAGCAGCCGGCGCGTTGACCACAAACAGGCGCAGGCCTTGTTCATGTTGTTGGCGCGCCGCCTCGAGCAACGCGGCGCTGTCGTCGCGCTCGGCGACTGCAAGCTGATAGCTGTGCTTGAGGAAACGCCCGGTGCTGTTGCTGTCGATAATCGCCAGCTCGGCGCCGCGCAGGCCCGCGTCGGCAGGCTCAGGGATGACGTTAGAGAGCAGCGGGCCATTGTCCGCTACATAGCCCAGATAGCCAATGCGCACCTGCAACTCCTGCGCACTGACCGCCATTGTCAGGCCCAGGCTGGTGGTGAGGCACAGCAAAATACGGCTAAACGACGGCATGGGCGACTCCTTCCTCAGGGTGTCGCCAGCATAGGAAGGCCGTCGGGCTCGGGAAATATGCCCAAGGTCGTGCCGGCTTCCTACTAAGGTCGTAACTCGTTAGGCGCGAAAAACTTGGCGCAAAGTGCAAGGGCAGGCGCTTGCTCGGGTGCCGTCGCCAAGTTGGCGGCTGTCCAAGCGCAGGCTGTGGCGGCGCGCTACTCCATTGGCCGCCAGCCAGCGTGTCGGTTGATTAAGACCTGCTGCACTCGATGGACTCTGGGGCGACAGCTCACGCCGAACGGCGGATTTAGTTTTCTAGACGTATGAGGCCGATTCCTCCTGAGCATCGGCTGATCTCGCTCAGGTGCTGGTCGTGCGCTTAGCTCCTGTCGCCAGCTGAGCGGTTGGGTTTTCCGCAGGCGTTTGTTGGCACTGCCAGCGTCGCGCCCGCCGCCCGCCGCCCGCCGCCCGCTGCCTGCGCTCAGGCCTGGGCGCACTGACATAGCACCTGCTTAACCCTTGCACGGGTTTGTCTAAAGTACCCGCCAGCCAGTACCAAGGTAGTAATCCATGGCGGCGCCTGGCTGCTTAGCATGGGCTATCCCAACAAGAACAACACAGGTGATGCCCATGCGTACTTTCAAAGCTCTGTTATTACCGGCGTTGCTGATCGCCAGCATGATCGGGGTGGACAGCTTGCAGGCAGCGGGTGATCTGAGTCGCCGCACGGAGGCCCTGCCGGACTTGGTGCTAGGTAGCGACGCCAGCGACTACAGCTTGTCGCAGAACGAGTACCAGCTGGAAACTGGCAAGGCCTACCAGCTCAAAATCATCGCCAGTGGCCTTAAGGAATACGCCTTCCAGGCGCCGGCTTTCGCCACCTCGATCTACCTGCGCAAAGTCGAGGCGGGTGGGGTTGAGGTCAAGGCCGTGACCCTGACTGAGCTGGAGTTTGAAGAAGCCGGTGAAGCGGAAATCTTCTTTGTGCCGATTAAGCCCGGCAAGTATCCCTTCTTCGCCAAGGGCCTCGAGAACAAAGGCATGCTCGGCCACTTCGTGGTCAAGTAAGTGTCGGCGTTAGGACGTCTCTACCTGCTGGTGACCTTGCTGTTTGCCTTGGTCACCTGCGTTGCTTTAGTGCTGCTCGCACGCCAGGCGGGCGCCGATGTGCAGCGCGAGCTACAAGCCGCCGAGGCGGTGGTGGATTACCTGTATACCAGTGCCCAGCGCGACCCACAGAGCCTGCATCCCGATCTGACGGCTAATCTGCGCCATATTCGCGTGCAGTGGCTGCGCGCGGATGAGCATGCGCTGCCGGGCGCGCCGAGCTTCGAGCAATGGCTGACGCAGCGGGTGTTTGCCGTGCAGGTGCGCAGCCGGGAGTTGCGTCTGGCGGATGGCCGCGTGCTGCGCATCAGTGTCGACCCCAGAGATGAGGTCGAAGAGGTTGGCGATTCCCTGCTGCAATTGCTTGGTTTAAGCCTGCTGGCGCTGCTGCTCAGCCTGCTGACCATCCATTGGGCGTTGCAACGTGGCCTGCGCGTGCTGGATGAACTGCTGCGCGGCTTGCAGCAGGTTAGCCAAGGCCAGCTCGACACCCGTTTGCCGCTGCACAGCGTGCGGGAGGCGCGGCGTTTGTCCCGTCACTTCAATAACATGGCCACCACCTTGCAGCAGGTGCAGGCCGATAACGACGAACTGACCCAAGCCCTGATGGCTCTGCAAGAGCGCGAGCGAGCGCGCCTGGGCCAGACCTTGCACGATGATTTGGGCCAGTATTTGAGCGGCATTCGCGCCCAGGCCTGCTTGCTGCGGATGATCGCCGATGATCCGCAGCAGGTAAGGGCCACTGCGGCACAACTGGAGCTGCATAGCCAGCGTTTGCAAGATGGTTTTCGCGCGCTGATCCGCGATCTGTATCCGGTGATGCTGGAGCACCTGGAGCTTGATGAAGCCTTGCAACTGCTTAGCCACGACTGGCAGGACAGCACCGGCGTGGCCTGTGTGCTGCACAGCAGTCAACAGCAGCCGCGCTTGGCGCTGCCGACCAAGGCCCAACTGTACCGGCTGATCCAAGAGGCGCTGACCAATGTGGCGCGCCATGCTAATGCCAGCCGGGTGCAGGTGCGCTTGCACTATCAGGGCCGGCGTTTGCGCTTGTTGATTCGCGATAACGGCTGCGGCGCGCAACTGCCGCAGCGCCCCGGGATTGGCTTGCGCTCGATGCAGGAGCGGGCGCGCAGCATCGGCGCGCAACTGCGCCTGCATAGCCGCCCTGGCGCCGGCTGGGCGCTGTGGCTGAGCCTGCCGATTAGCAACGATTACTGAGTGAGGATGGCCGATGAAGATTCTCTTGGTGGACGATCACGCCGTGGTGCGCCAAGGCTATGCCAGCCTGCTGCGGGCCATGCTCAGCGCTGTGCAAGTCAGTGAGGCCTGCGATGGCGAGCAGGCCTTGCAGATGGTCCAGGACGACATCCCCAACCTGGTCATCATGGATATTTCCCTGCCCGGCATCAGCGGTCTGGAAACCACCCGGCGCCTGCGCCAGCGCCTGCCACAACTGCGCGTGTTGTTCTTTAGCATGCACGATGAATTACCGATTCTGCGCCAGGCTCTGGATGCTGGCGCCATTGGCTACCTGAGCAAAACCTCGGCGCCGGAAGTGCTGCTCGAAGCGGTCAATCGCACTCTGGCCGGGCATGCTTATATCGAGCAGCGTCTGGCCACGCACCTGGCCTGTCATCCGCAAGCTGACGGCCATGCCGACCCGCGTTTGCGTGGCATGACCCAACGTGAGTTTGAGATTTTCGTGATGCTGGCCAAGGGCACGCCCAACAGTCAAATCGCGGCCAAGCTGTGTATCAGCAGCAAGACCGTATCCAACTACCTGACCCTGCTGAAAAGCAAATTGCAGGTCAGCTCCCAGGCTGAGCTGGTGCATCTGGCCATCGACACCGGGGTGATCCGCCTGGGCCTGGAAAGCGCCTAGGCGGGCGGTCTACTGGCCAAAGCGCTCTAACTGCATCTCCTGCAAGCGGCTCAGGGTGCGGCGAAAGGCGAAGTCCAGATAGCCCTCGGTATACAGCTCGGCCATGGGCACGGCGGCCTCCAGATACAGCGGCACCTTGCGGTCGTAGCATTCATCCACTAGGGCGATAAAGCGCCGCACGCTGTCGTCGTTACGCGACAGGCTAGGCAGTTGCCGATCGCCGGCGGCGACGCGTTCCACAGCATCCTCCGTGCCGCGAGCGATCTTGGCCGGCCGCTGCGCACTGCCCAGTTGCGGCACCTCGCTGATTAAGATGGCGCGGTACTGATCACACAGGGCGATAAAGTCCTGGGCTGCTAAGGGTTGCTGGCACAGCTCGGCGAAGCGGCTCCAGAACACCGTGGGGCAACGCTTGACCACCTCGATATGGCGGCTGCCTAGTTCCAGGGGCTGGCTGGTGCTGACTTGCCCGGCGCTCAGTTGCTCGTAGCACATTGCCAGGGCGCTAGGCTGAGCGCTGTCGGCCAGCCAATAGCGGATGTGCTCGGCGCCTGGATGCAGGCGGTGATCCTGTTCGCCATCGACGCACACCACCTGCATATGGGCTTTGATCGCGCTGATGGAGGGGGTAAAGCGCTCGCGGTTGTAGCCTTCGGCGTAGAGCTTATCCGGCGGTTGGTTAGAGGTGCAGACCAGCACCACGCCCTGATCGAACATCACTTGGAACAAGCGGCCGAGCAGGGTGGCGTCGCCAATATCGCTGACAAACAGCTCATCAAAACACAACACCCGCACTTCATTGGCCAGCTCTTTGGCCAAGGCTTTAAGCGGATCAGGCGTGCCAGTCAGCTCGAACTGACGCTTATGCACCCAGCGCATAAAGTGGTGGAAGTGCTGGCGCCGCGCCGGCACTTGCAGGCTTTGGTAGAAGATGTCCATCAGCCAGGTTTTGCCGCGTCCCACGGGACCCCAGAGGTACACCCCGGGAATGCCGCGGCGGCCTTGATGCAGGGCCTCTTGGCAGGTTTGTAGGGCCTCGGCGGCCAGCTGTTGTTTGCTGTCGGGGTAAAAGCCATTGTCTGCAACGGCTTGTTGATAGGCCGCAAGCGGGCCAAGCGCAGTCATGTTGATTTCTCGCCAGTGCGGAGTCGCGCCACTCTCTGAGAGCGGCGCCACTGATAATAGAGCGAGGCTTAAGCCTGGGGCTCAAGCTAGAGGCTTTTGCTGGGGCTGTCTAGACGACCATGGGTCGCGCTCGGGTGCTGGGTTGCTGGCGCTGCTTTTAGTGGACAGGGGGCAGGCCCGCTGCCACTTATGGATCAGCGTATGGGGCTAAGCAGGTCGATCTTTCTGTATTTTAAATAAAGAAATATTGGTCTTATCTGATTTTATATGGGTTATATAAAATATTATTTATGTTAGTCGCGGTTTTTAATTGGTGCTATGCTTTGCTCAACTAAAATATTTATTTGTGTTAAATCATGGTTTTCTAGTTAAGAAAAAGAAAGGTTTGCCTTATGCGTGTTCAGCGACTTAGCGACGATGGCATTGCTCAGCAGCTAGGCGAAGCCCTGCGCGAGCGGCGCCTGCGCAAGGACATCATTCAGGAAGACCTGGCCGCGCGGGTCGGTGTCAGTGTGCCGACGCTGCAGAAGCTGGAAAAAGGCCGTGGCACTGTGCAACTGCTGATCGCCGTGCTGCGTGAACTGAATAGCCTGGATCTGCTCAGCAGTCTGTTGGCGGCGCCACGGGTCAGTCCCTTGGCAGTGGCGAAATCCGGTAAGGTCAGTCGGGTGCGGGCCAGCGGCAGCCGTGGCCAGCAGGCGCGAGTTGCAGCCGATGAGCAAGCAACTGGCGCGCAGAGCGCTGCGGGTGCGGCGAAGCCCTTGCTGATACCGAGGAAGTGATATGGCCAAAATAGCCCAGGTGTATCTGTGGGACACCTTGGTCGGCGCAGTGCTTTGGGATGAAAACCAGTCGCCTGCCACTGGCACCTTTGAGTTTGATCCGGCCTTTACCGAGATTGGCCTAGAGATCGCGCCGCTGACCATGCCGGCCATTGCCGGTGAGGTGTATGCCTTTGCCGGGCTTAATCCAGGGGCCTTTAAGTCGTTACCGCCGTGCTTGTCCGATAGCCTGCCGGATGACTTCGGTAATGCCGTGATCGACGCCTGGCTGGCTGCCAGTGGCCGCGATCCGCAGCAGTTCAGCCCTGTTGAACGCTTGCTGTATATCGGCTCGCGCGGCATGGGCGCTTTGGAGTTTCGCCCGGCGCTGGAGAAGGCCGCTAACCTTACCGAACAACTGCAGCTGGAAGCACTGGTCGAGCTGGCCGGACGCATTCTGCAAGAACGCACCACGCAGTTCGCCGGCTTGCATCTAGAACTGCAATCCGAGGCCGAAGATGAGGCGCTCAAACACCTGTTCCAAGTGGGCTCCTCAGCGGGTGGTCAGCGCCCGAAAGCGATCATTGCGATTAACAAGGCAACCGGAGAAATCTGCTCCGGGCAGATTGAGGCGCCCGAGGGTTACAGCTACTGGCTGTTTAAGTTTGATGTGGGCAATGGCGCCAGCGCCTTGGGCGACCCCGCCGGCTTTGGCCGGGTGGAGTATGCCTACCATCTGATGGCGGTGGCCGCCGGGGTGCAGATGAGCGAGTGCCGTTTGTATCTCGATGGTCCGCGCGCGCACTTTATGACGCGCCGTTTTGATCGGCTGGAGGATGGCGACAAGCTGCATGTGCAGACCTTGTGTGCCATGGATCAGGCCGACTACACCCTGCCTGGCGGCTATAGCTATGAGCAGGCGTTACAGGTATGTCGCGACTTGGGCCTGCCGCGCCAGGAGCAAATCGAGCTGTACCGGCGCATGGTGTTTAACGTGATCGCCCGTAACCAGGATGATCACACCCGCAATATCGCCTTCCAGGTGTGGCGTGACGGGGTTTGGCACCTGACCCCGGCCTACGATATGTGCTGGGCCTACCGCGCCGATTCGCCTTGGGTGTCCAGCCACCAAATGAGCCTTAACGGCAAGCGCGATAACTTCAGCCGTGAAGACCTGCTCAGCGTGGCCAGGCAAATCTCACGGCTGGATGGCTCTAAGATTATCCATGAAGTGGCCGCGGCGGTACGTCGCTGGCGCGAGTTCGCCGGGCAGGCGGGGATGACGGATACGAACTTGATTGGCCAGATCGAACAGACCCACCGGCTCTATTTGGCTGACTGAGGCCGGAGGCAGTTAGGCTTAGACTGGCAGCCGGCATGGATCACCGAGACGGGGCAGACGTGCTGCAATCAACCGTTTGCCTTGGCTGGCAAGCAACTAGAGCTATTAGCGGGTTGCTTCGGGTTTAAGTCGCCCAACCCCTAAGCCATCTAACTGGGGTTGAGCGTGGGGCTTATTGCCAGCGCAGGATCGGCCAGCCAGCCTGTTGGGCGCGGGCCAATAGCACCGGGTCGGGGTTGACCACGTGGGGCTTGGCCACGACTTCGAGCAGGGGCAGATCATTGCGCGAGTCGGAGTAGAAGTAAGCGCCTTCTAGGCTTTCGTTATGCTCTTGCAACCACTGTTGCAGGCGCGCCACTTTACCTTCGCGGAAGGTCAAAATGCCTTGGGTTTGTCCGGTGTAAAAGCCGCGCTCAAGCTGCGGTTCGATGGCCAGTACCTCGTCGATTTTCAAGCGCGCGGCGATGGCGCTGACCAGAAAGTGCGCGGAGGCCGAGATCACTAAAATGCGGTCGCCGGCGGCGCGGTGGTTGGCCAGACAGCGGGTGGCATCGCTGTAGAAGATCGGCTCGATAACGTCTTCGACAAAGGGCTCAACCACATGCTCGACTTCCTCAGCGGTGCGCCCAACTAAGGGCGACAGGCTGTAGTTCATATAGTCCTGCATCGACAGCTCGCCGCTGGCGTATTGGCTCATCAGTTCTTGCTCGCGGGGCAGGTAGCTGTCGCCATCCGCCCAGCCGAGCTTGACCATTTCCTGGCTCCACAAACGGGCGCAGTCGCCGCCAATCAGGGTTTCGTCCAGGTCGAAAATAGCTAAGGCCATCAGGCCACCTCACAAATAGCGTTATCAGCAATCGACAGCTTGATGGCTTGGCCGTTGCTTTGTAAATCTTCTGGCGCGCGGTTCAGCACATCCACCAGCAGCTCTACGCCGCGGGCTTCGACCCGATAACGGATGACGTTACCGAGCAGGCTATGGCTGCGAATCTGTGCTTCGATGGTGCCGTTGGCCGCCAGTTCAATGGCCTCCGGACGAATCGCCACGCGGCTGCCCACCGGGCGGCCGAGCAAGCGGCTGGCTTGCTCGGCATCCAGCAGGTTGTAGTTGCCGATAAAGCCGGCAGCGAAGGCATCCACCGGCGCGCTGTACAGCTCGGTGGCCGCGCCGCTTTGGACGATGCGCCCGGCGTTCATCAGGACGATGCGGTCACTCAGGGTCAGGGCTTCTTCCTGATCATGGGTGACGAAGAGGGTGGTCAGTTTCAGCTCTTGCTGGATGCTGCGGATCTGCTCGCGCAGGTGCTTGCGGATACGCGCATCCAGTGCCGACAGCGGCTCATCGAGCAGCAGCAAGCGCGGGCGGGTGACCAGCGAGCGGGCCAGGGCCACGCGTTGGCATTGGCCACCGGAAAGCTGGTGTGGGTAACGAGTGGCGAAGTCGTTCAACTCCACCAGCTCCAGCACCTGTTTAACCCGTTGCGCGCTCTCGTTAGCGCTGACCTTTTGCATGCGCAGCCCAAAGGCGACGTTTTGCTCCACGGTCATATTGGGGAACAGCGCATAGCTTTGGAACACCATGCCGATGCCGCGCTTCTGCGGCTTTAGCGGTAGCAGATCGTCGCCATCGAGCAGGATGCGCCCGCCATTAACCTCGGTAAGTCCGGCGATGCAGCGCAGCAGGGTCGACTTACCGCAGCCGGAGGGGCCGAGCAGGGTGATAAATTCGCCTTGGTTAATCTCGCAATTGATGTCGCTGAAAATGCTCGTGGCGCCGTAGCTTTTGTGCAGACCTTGAATACTCAAAAAACTCATGACAATTCCTTAGCTGGCGAATACGGCTTATGCCTTGTCCCGGTTCAGGCGGTTGGCCGCCCAGGTCAGAAGCACCACAAAGACGAAGTAGGAGA
This sequence comes from Pseudomonas sp. 5P_3.1_Bac2, assembly GCF_025465995.1. Lineage (GTDB taxonomy): Bacteria > Pseudomonadota > Gammaproteobacteria > Pseudomonadales > Pseudomonadaceae > Aquipseudomonas. The sequence continues at coordinate 537,337 of NZ_JANLNY010000006.1, forward strand.
TCACCAAGGCGCTGGTGAAGTGGCCGCTGTCGTTGCGCATGTTGTACAGGTACACCTGCAAGGTTTCGTAGCGGCTGCCCACCAGCAGGTTGGCAAACACAAACTCGCCAAACAAAAAGCTAAACGACAGGAACACCGACACCAGCAAGCCCTTGCGCAGGTTCGGCAGCACCACCAGCCAGGCGGCGCGCCAGGTGCTGGCGCCGAGCAGGTGGGCGGCGTCCATCAGGTCGCGCAGGTTGATGGCCTGCAGGTTGTTGCTGATGGCACGGTAGATAAAGGGCAGGGCGATGGTGAAGAAGCAGCCCAGGAGAATCCAGGGTGTGCCGAGAATCGGCAGCGGGCCGCCGGCAAATAACTGCATCAGGCCCACCGACGACACCACCGGCGGAATGGCGAACGGCAACAGAATCAGCACGTTCATCAGCGCATCCAGCTTGGGGAAGTGGTAACTGACCACAAACAGCAGGGGCAGCACCAGCAGCAGCGACAGCAGCAGCGCGGCGATGCACACCAACAGCGACCGGCCAAAGGCGGCGAGAAAGCGCATATCGCTCCACAGCGCGATATACCACTTCAGCGTCAGGCCGCTGGGCAGGATGCTTGCCGACCAACTCGTGGCGAAGGAGTAGAGCAAGGTGCCGAGCAGCGGCAACAGCATCAACAGCAACAGGCTGTAGACCACCAGGCGGTGCAACAGCGGCGAGGATTTTTCAGCGGCTGACATGGTAGCTCCGGCGCAGCATCCATTGGTGAACCAGGGTGATCAGCGTCATCATCCCCACCAGAATCATGGCCAGTGCGCTGGCCATATTGGGATCGAGGAAAATATCCCCCGAGACCATCGCCGCGATGCGAATCGGCAGCACGTTGAAGTTGCCCGTGGTCAGCGCATACACCGTGGCGTAAGCGCCCAAGGCGTTAGCCAGGAGAATCACGAAGGTGCCCAGCAGCGCCGGCAACAACACCGGCAAGCCGATATGGCGCCAGAACTGCCAGTTGCTGGCGCCGAGCAGCGCGGCGGATTCGCGCCAGTCTTCGCGCAGGGCATCGAAGGCCGGATACAGCAGCAGGACGCCCAAGGGAATCTGGAAGTAGCTGTAGAGCACGATCAGGCCGGTTTTCGAGTAGAGGTTAAAGTCCTCGATCACGCCCATCTGCTTGAGCAGGATGGTCAGCGCGCCGTTAAAGCCGAGCAGGATGACAAAGGCAAAAGCCAGCGGCACGCCGGAGAAGTTACTGCTCATATTGGCGAAGGCCATGACGAAGTCGCGCAGACGCCCATTCACTTGACGCAGCGAGTAGCTGCCGAGAATCGCCACACTGATGCCGATCAGGCTTGAGTAGAAGGCGATCTCCAGGCTGTGGCGCATGGCCTGGCGATAAAACGGCGAAGCGAAGGCCTGGCTGTAGTTGGCCAGGCTCCAGCCTTCGCTGGTGTGCAGGCTATTGCTGGCCACCCACAGCAGCGGGGCGATTTGAAAAGCACAGAAAAATACGGCAAATGGCAGCAGGCACAACAGTGCCCAGCCTTTGCCGCGCAGGGCGGCGATCATGCGAGAAGCTCCCGGCAGACAGGTTGATCGTGGGCCACGCCGAGCAGCGCGCAGACCGTGCCGCACAGCTCTAATTGACGCGGCTGCGCGGCGCTATCCCGGCTAAACGCGTCACCCAGCACAAACAGCGGCACTTCGCGTTCTTCCGCGAGCAAGCCGTTGTGCGAGCGGTCGTTATTCATGCCGTGGTCGGCGCTCACCAGCACTTGGTAGCCAGCCTCCAGCCAGGTTTGCAGGTAGTTGGCCAGCAGCACATCGGCGCTGCGCGCGCTGTTGCGGTATTGGCTGCTGTCGAGGCCGTGCTTGTGCCCGGCGTCGTCGATATTCATCGGGTGCACCAGCAAAAAGTCGGGACTGTGCTGCAAACGCAAACTTTCGGCGTCGGCGAACAGATGGGAGTCGGGGTAGTGGTCGGCGTAATAAAAATGACCATGCTGGATCGGCAGGCGCGTATCGCTGGTGTGGCGATCACGGGCCGGCTCAAACGGCGTGCGGTTATACAGCTCGCTGATCCAGTGATAGGCCGCCGCAGCCGTAACCAAGCCGGCTTTGCTGGCGTAATGAAAGATACTGCGGTGGTTGGACAGGCGGTTGATGCTGTTATTGACGATGCCGCTGTCGAGCGGCGCCACGCCGGTGAGGATCGCTTCATACAGCGGTCTGGACAGCGCCGGTAGCTCGCATTCGAGCTTATACAACGCGCCGCGTCCGGCCTGACAGTAAGCTTGCAGATGGCCTAAGGCATGCTGTGCGACGCTAAAGCTGAGTCCATCGAGAAGCACCAGGATAACCTTGTGCGCCATGCTTGTTTTCCTTGCCCAGTACGACTTCCCAAGCGCCAGGCCCCGACATTGATGCCGGGGCCGGCAGTGCTTAGTTCATGTTGAGGATGACGTTTTCTTGCCACAGACGAGGCAGGGCTTTGGAAGTGGCCTCCCAAGCCGCGGCATCTTTAATCGGCTGGACCTTGGCGTATTGCTCTTGTGGCAGCAGCTTGGCCTGGACTTCCGGCGGCAGGCTCAGGTGCTCGGCGCGGATCGGCCGGGCGTTGCCTTTGGCCAGGTTGATTTGCCCGGCATCGCTCAGGATGTACTCGCGGGCCAGCTTGGCCGCGTTAGGGTGCTTGGCGTATTTGTTGATGATGGTGGTGTAGCCGGAGATCACCGAACCGTCGGAGGGGATCAGCACTTCAAAGCGGCTAGGGTCGATCTGATCGCGGTACGACAGGCCGTTGAAGTCCCACACCACGCCGACTTCCACCTCACCTTTCTCCAAGGTTTGGATGGTCGGGTTGGCCAGCGACAGACGCCCTTGTTTGGCCAGCTCGGCGTAGAAATCCAGGGCCGGTTGGATATTGCTCTCGTTGCCGCCCATGGCAATGGCGGCGGCCAGGACGCCGTTGACCGCTTGGGCCGCGGTGCTGACGTCACCGGCAGCGACTTTGTACTTGCCGGTTTTCAGGTCGGCCCAGGAGCGGGGGATGTCTTTGACCAGTTGCTTGTTGACGATAAAGGCGATGGAGCCGGTGTAAGCCAGCAGCCAATGGCCGTCGCTGTCCTTGGCCCAATCCGGTACTTGTGCCCAGGTGCTGGGTTTGTAGGCTTGGGTAACACCTTGTTGCACCGCGATGGGGCCGAAGGCTGCACCGACGTCGCCAATATCGGCGGTGGCGTTGTCTTTCTCAGCGGCGAATTTGGCGATTTCCTGCGCCGAACTCATGTCGGTGTCGCTGTGTTTGAGGCCGTACAGCTTGCCCAGATCGATCCAGGTGTCTTTCCAGTTGGCCCAGCTATCGGGCATGCCCACGCTGTTTACCGCACCTTCTTTACGTGCCGCTGCTTCCAAGGCCTGCAAGTCAGCGTCTGCTGCCATGGCCGAAGTGGCCAGGGCAATCGCCGAACCCATCAGTGAAGCCATTAGTATTTTTTTCATTGGTGACTCCTTGGTGAGAAAAACGTGTTGGTCTAGATCAGCAATACTTGCGCCAATCTAGGCAGGGTTTGTGACGATTTCGTGTACGCACTTCCCATTCCCTGCGTCTGCCCGTGGACAAACGCCTAAGCAAGCAGCCTAGCTCAAGGATTTATGGCCGAAATATTGCTGGTAAGCCCGCTGTTGAGCGGCGCAGATCCGCTCTGTCACAGACCAGTCATCAAGCGTGCTTAATCTCGCAGCTAGAACTGCAGCCAGAGTCGGGGCGGAAAACGCCCTGATTTGGGGCTGGACTAGGCCAGATTTGGGGGTGCCATGGGCGAGGTGTTACCACGGGCGGTTACCGCCATTAGCCGCGCGTTAACCGAGCAGATTGAACACGGCTTGCTCAGTGCCGGCTGCCAGTTGCCCGCCGAGCGCAAACTCAGCGAACTGTTTGCCACCACGCGCATCACCTTGCGTGAAGCCCTCGGCCAGTTAGAAGCTCAGGGTTTGATCTATCGCGAGGAGCGGCGGGGTTGGTTTGTTTCGCCGCCGCGCCTGGCGTACAACCCGCTGGTACGCAGCCACTTCCACGCCATGGTCGCGCAGCAAGGGCGGCTGCCGGCGACGCAGGTGCTCAGCGCTAAGCTGATTCCGGCCACTGCGCAGATCTGCCAGCTGCTGGAGTTGCCGGCGCTGTCCAGCGTGTATCAGATCCGCCGCGCGCGCCGTGTCGATGGGCGGCTGGTGCTGTATGTCGAGCACTACCTCAACCCGCGCTACTTCGCCAACATCCTTGAATTCGATTTAACCCGCTCGCTGACTGAGCTGTATGCCAGTGAGTACGGCATCTATTACGGTGCGGTGCGCTTCGATATGGTGCCCACCGCCTTGCATGTGGAGGCTGCAGCGGCGTTGCGGGTGGCGCCTGGCAGCCCGGCCCTTAGGATTGTGCGGATCAACCGCGACCAGCATGCGCGGCTGATCGACTGCGATCTGGAGTATTGGCGCCACGATGCGCTGCATGTCAGCGTCGAGGTGCCGCAATAAGCGCCTGCGCCGGGCAGAAAAAAGGGCAGCCGAGGCTGCCCTGGTGAGTGGCGTTGTCGCTTACGGCAGCTCAGGGCTGGCGTAGAAGGCGCTGAGCACTTTGACCAAATGAGCAAGGTCGTGGCTGCCGGCCAATTCGCGGATCGAGTGCATGGCGAAAGTCGGCAGGCCGATATCGACGGTGCGCACGCCGATCTGACTGGCAGTGATCGGGCCGATGGTCGAGCCGCAACCCATGTCGCTGCGGGTCACGAAACTCTGCACCGGCACTTCGTTTTCCAGGCACAGGTGGCGGAAGAAACCGGCGGTTTCGCTGTTGGTGGCGTAACGCTGGTTGCTGTTGATCTTGATCACCGGGCCGGCGTTGAGCTTAGGCCCATGGTTTTGATCATGCTTGTCGGCGTAGTTAGGGTGCACGCCATGGGCGTTGTCGGCCGAGACCAGCAAGGAGCGCTGGATGCAGCGGACGAACTCTTCACCGTCCGGCAGCAGGCGCCGTAGCACTTGCTCAAGCATCGGGCCGTCGGCGCCACAGGCCGAGCAAGAGCCGACTTCTTCGTGGTCAGTGCAGACCAGCAGACAGGTTTCGTCATCCGACGAGGCGAGCAGGGCACGCAGGCCGGCATAGCACGACAGCAGGTTGTCCAGGCGCGCGCCGGCGATAAAGTCGGCGTTGAGGCCGATCACCGCTGCGCCCTGTGTGTCGTAGAAACTCAGTTCGTAGTCGAGCACCGCATCGGCGCTGAAGTCGTGCTGCAGGGCCAGCTGGTTGGTGAGCAGGGCGCGGAAATCCGGAGCCTCGCTGCCGGCCAGTTGGGCCAGAATCGGCGGCAACTCATTTTGGGCATTGATCGCCCAGCCTTGGTTGGCTTCGCGATTCAAGTGGATGGCCAGGTTGGGAATCACCGCAATCGGCGTCTGGAAGTCGATCAGTTGGCTCTCGACCTTGCCGTCGCGGCGGTAGGTGACGCGTCCGGCCAGCGACAGGTCGCGGTCAAACCACGGCGCCAACAGTGCGCCGCCATACACCTCGACGCCCAGTTGGAAGAACCCTTGGCGTTGCAGCTCCGGCTGCGGCTTAACGCGCAGGCAGGGGCTATCGGTATGGGCACCGACCAGACGGATGCCGCTTTCTACCAGCGGGCGTTTGCCCAACTTGAAAGCAATAATCGAGGAGTCGTTGCGGGTCACGTAATAGCGGCCACCGGCTTCGGTGTACCAGCTGCTGCGCTCATCTAAATGTTGAAAACCCGCCGCTTCGAGGTGCATCGCCAAGCTGGCGGTGGCATGGAAAGGGGTTGGTGAGCTTTTCAGGAAATCGATCAGGCCGTTGTTTAAATCTGCACGCATAACTCACTCCAGGCAGCAATGCCGGCAGTTTAGCGGATTTGCCTTATTTTTTGGCGCTTTGCTCAATGCTTATCAGGCTCAAGAGATAGCCCTCGAACTCAGTGAATTGCCCGTTCAGCAACGCGCCGGCCTGCCACTCAGGACTCAGATCGAGCAACAGGCGCAGTTGTCCCTGCTGCGCATCGACTGTCAGCAGTTCGGCGTCGTGGAAGTAGAAGCGCTTGAGCGTGAGCGGGTAGAGCGCCTTAAACAGGCTTTCTTTCAGGGAAAAAGTCAGGGTGATCAGCTGTGCTTGCGCGCTTTCGGATAAGCCTTGCAGGCGCTCCAGCTCCGCCGCGGTGAGGATCTCGCCGGCCAGGCGCTGGGCGCGTTCTGCGGGGATCAGTTGCTCGATATCCAAGCCTAAACTTTGCCATTGACGGCTTAAGCCGACCACCGCGCCAGCCCAGCCAGTGCTGTGGCTGATCGAGCCGCAAGTGCCTGCGGGCCACTGCGGCGCGCGGTCGGCCCCACTGGCCGGCACGTGGCCTTGGCCGGTAACGCGGCGCAGCGCTTCGCGGGCGCACAAACGGCCGGCCAGGTATTCGGCCTGGCGTTTGGCCACGGCCTTAATCGGCTCAATGGCGCAGCGATTGAAGTCATCCGCCTGCAGCTGACTGGGGTCGAAGCGCGTGCTCAGCAGGCGCACTCCGGGCACCGCCACAGGCAGTGGCCAGTGGTCGTTAAGGGCAGTACAGCAAGCGGGGAGGTAGTAGGGGGTAGTCATGGCCGCTAGTTTGCCTTGCCCCGGCAGCGCCAACCAGTGCTTAGGCCTGTCTACGGAATGTGCTTAGCATGCTAATCTTTGCCCACTGGCGTTCTAGAGCTGCTTGCGAGATTCCGATGTCCATAGAAACCACCCACCTGATCCAGGGCAGCGCGGCCTACCGGCGTGCCACCCTGGCTCTGTTCTGTGCCGGATTTGCCACCTTTGCCTTGCTCTATTGCGTGCAGCCGTTGCTGCCGTTATTGGCCGGGCATTTTCATGTCTCCGCCGCTGTCAGCAGCTTGGCGTTGTCTTTCACCACCTTAAGCCTGGCCCTGTTTTTGTTGATTTCCGGCGCTCTGGCCGAAAGCTGGGGGCGCAAGCCGGTTATGGCGGCGGCTCTGGGGCTGGCCTCGCTGCTGGGGATCGCCTGCGCCTTTGTCGATAGCTGGAGTCATCTGCTGTGGCTGCGTGCCTTGCTGGGTTTGGCCTTGAGCGGTTTGCCGGCGCTGGCCATGGCGTATGTGGGGGAGGAGTTCGATCCCCAATCGCTGCCGGCGGCCATGGGCCTGTATATCGGTGGCACGGCTTTGGGTGGCCTGCTTGGGCGCTTACTGGCCGGTTTGCTCAGTGATATCGGTGGCTGGCAGTTGGCCTTGGGCGGTATCGCGCTGTTGGGCTTGCTTGCCATGGGCCTGTTTGTCTGGTTGTTGCCCGCCTCGCGGCATTTCACCGCGCAGTCGTTATCGCTGCGCGGCTTGCTTGGCAACTTCGCCCTGCATTTACGTAACGCACAGTTGCAACGCCTGTTCCTGCTGGCGTTCTTGTTGATGGGTGGCTTTGTCGCGCTATTCAACTATGTGGGCTTCCGCCTGGCCGGGGCGCCGTTCAACCTGTCCTCGACCGTGATCGGGATGCTGTTTACCGTTTATTTGGTCGGTATCTTCAGCGCCGGCTGGGCAGGGCGCTTGGTTCCGCGCTTGGGACCACGGCGGGTGATGCTCGGCGGCATTGGCCTGATGCTGATCGGCGTGGCCCTGTGCGCGGGGCCTTGGTTGGTTTTGGTGGTGCTGGGTTTGGGGCTGTTTACCTTGGGCTTTTTTGCGGCTCACGCAGTGGCCAGCGGGCAAGTCGGCCAGCGTGCCCATGGCGCTAAGGCGCAGGCCTCGGCGCTGTATCTGTGCAGTTATTATTTGGGCTCCAGCGCCATTGGCTATGGCGCGGGCTATCTGTGGCAGCACGCCGGCTGGTTACCGATGCTGGCGGCATTGGCTTTGGTGTTTGTGTTGGCTGCTTGGGTGGTGCGCAAAGTTTAAGCGTGATTTTGTTCAGTGAAGGTTCAGTGAGAGTTCAGGGGTGGTTCAGGCTCTGGCGTGCAATCTAGCCCCAGAGTTAAACGAAGCAACCCCTACTGAGGAACACACCATGAAACTGACTCTGAACAAACTCGCGATTGCAACTTCCCTGGCTTTTGTCGCCGTAACCGCTAATGCCTCCGACACCTTTGTCGGTACCACCTACGGCACAACCAGCAACAACATCCAGAAGTCTAAGTCGCTGAACCAAAACCTTAACCACCCCAACCTCGATAAGGTTATCGACGACAGCGGCACTTGGGGCATTCGCGCTGGTCAGAGCAACGACATGGGTCGTTACTACATGACCTACGAGTACACCTCGGACACCAACAAGGGCTACAAACTGCGTCAGCAAAACCTGTTGGGCAGCTACGATCTTTATCTGCCAGTGGGCAGCTACGGCACTAAGTTGTTTGGCGGTGGCACCGCGGGTTTGGTTAAGTTGGATCAAGACAGCCGTGGCATGAAACGTGACAGCGACGTTGGTTACGCCATTGGTTTGCAGACTGGCCTGCTGCAGCCGATCACCCGCAATGCCTCGATCGAAACTGGCTACCGTTACCTGCGTACCAATGCCGGCACCGAGATGGCACCCCATGGCCAGGGTAAAGCCGGCTCCCTCGATCTGCACAGCAGTGGAGAGCTGTACCTTGGCACGAACTGGCAGTTCTAACCGACAACCCAAACAGCTGGTCGGGCCTCAGGCCCGGCCATTACCCGTAGGAGTTGTGGCATGAAATTACTGGTTGTAGAAGACGAGGCCCTGCTGCGTCATCACCTCTACACCCGCTTAGCCGAGCAGGGTCATGTGGTCGATGCGGTGGGTGATTCTGAAGAAGCGTTGTACCGTAGCGAAGAGTACAACCACGATCTGGCGATCATCGATCTGGGCTTGCCGGGCATGGGTGGGCTGGATCTGATCCGGCAACTGCGCAGCCGAGACAAAAGTTTTCCGATTTTGATTCTGACCGCCCGTGGCAATTGGCAGGACAAGGTCGAAGGCCTAACTGCCGGTGCTGACGATTACGTGGTCAAACCTTTCCAATTTGAAGAGCTGGAGGCGCGGCTTAACGCTTTGTTGCGTCGCGCTTCGGGCTTTACACAAGCCACCATCAGTGCGGGCGAACTGCAGCTGGATCTCAACCGTAAACAAGCTACGGTGGCCGGCAGCAGTCTGGGTCTGACCGCATTTGAGTACCGCATTCTGGAATACTTAATGCGTCATCAGCAGCAGGTGGTGGCTAAAGAGCGCCTGATCGAACAGCTGTATCCCGATGACGAAGATCGTGATCCCAATGTGATTGAGGTGCTGGTCGGCCGCTTGCGGCGCAAGCTGGACGCGGCTTTGGGCAATAAGCTGATCGACACCGTACGTGGTCAGGGCTATCTGTTCACCGAGCGTTGTCGATGACTTTGCTATCCCGCTCCGGAGGCTCCTTACGCCTGCGCCTGATGCTGGGGGCCGGCGCTTTGGCCGTGGTATTTATGCTGGCGTTGTTGCCGGTGTTGCGTGGCGCCTTTGTCATCGCCTTGGAGCAATCCATTGAACAGCGCCTAGCCGCCGATGCGGCGGCGTTGGTCTCGGCAGCGCGCAGCGAGCATGGCCAGCTGCGCATGCCGGATAAGCTGCCGGATGAAGAGTTCTCCGGCCTGCAGTCCAAGCTGCTCGGTTTTATATACGACCGCCAGGGCAAGCTGGTGTGGCAGTCGCGGTCAAGCGAGGGGCGCGGTTTAAGTTACCAGCCCAGCTATGACGGCAAGGGCTATATCTTTACCGAGGCCCGCGATGCTCAGGGCCAGCAATTCTTCGTCTATGACGTGGAAATCGACCTGCTGCGTGGTGAAACCGCCGCCTACAGCGTAGTCACCATGCAGCCGGACACCGACTTCCAGCTGATGTATTCGGGCTTTGCGCACCAACTGTATCTGTGGTTGGGCGGTGCCTTGGTGGTGCTGTTGGGGCTGCTGTGGTTCGGTCTGACCTGGGGCTTCCATAGCTTGCGTGGTCTGCGCGCCGAGCTGGACGCGGTGGAGGCGGGCACTCGGGCTGAGTTAAGCGATCAACACCCGCGGGAAATGTTGCGCTTAACGGGCTCGCTAAACCGTTTGCTGCTCAGTGAACGGCAGCAGCGTGAGCGTTATCGGCATTCGTTGGATGATTTGGCCCACAGCCTGAAAACCCCGCTGGCGGTGCTGCAAGGGGTGTCTGAGGGCATGGCCGAGCAGGTCGAACAGCGCGATCAGGCGCAGGTCCTGCAGGCGCAAATCGAGCGCATGAGCCAGCAGATTGGCTATCAGCTGCAACGGGCCAGTCTGCGCAAAAGTGGTTTGATCCGTCACAGCACCTGCTTAGCGCCCTTGCTCGACACCCTCGGCGCGGCGTTGGTTAAGGTTTACCGGGACAAGCACGTCACCTTAGAGCGCCAGTTTAGTGTTGAGCAGTTGCTGCCCATTGAGCAGGGCGCCTTACTGGAACTGCTCGGTAACTTGCTGGAAAACGCCTACCGCCTGTGCGTCAGCCAGGTGCGGGTGAGTGTGCGCAGCTTGCCGGGTTACTGTGAGCTGTTGATCGAGGACGATGGCCCTGGCGTACCGGTAGCGCAGCGCGCGCGTATCGTGCAGCGCGGCGAACGCATGGACACCCAGTTCCCTGGTCAAGGCATCGGCCTGGCGGTGGTGCAGGATATCGTCGAAAGCTTTGCCGGCGAGATGATCATCGAGGACTCGGACTTAGGCGGCGCACTGTTTCGTCTGCGCTTTAACCTGAAGTAGCCGTTGGCATCCTGACAAGAGCCTGGCCGCGCCGGCGGCTGGGCCCGGCGAGCAGTCAGCTGCGCTTAGCTTTCCTGCGCGCGGTAAGCGCCGGGGGTCAATCCGGTCCACTTCTTAAACGCCCGATGAAACGCCGACGGCTCAGAGAAGCCCAGTTGCTCGGCAATATCCTGAATAGGCAATTCATGGCGGCCCAGCAGGTAGATCGCCAGGTCGCGGCGCAGATGGTCTTTGAGTTCCTGAAAGCTGGAACCCTCTTCACGCAAATGCCGGCGCAGGGTTTGTGAGCTCATATGCAACTGCCGGGCGACCGCATCCAAGTCTGGCCAATGCTGGCAATCGCGACCGAGCAGGCGGCGGATCTGGCTGATCAGGCTATCGCCGCCATCGGGGCGCGCGAGCAGATCCGCCGGTGAGTGCTCAAGAAAGTGCTTAAGGGTGCGTTCATCTTGCAACAGCGGCATGCTCAGGTAGCGCGCATGGAACAGCAAGCTGGTGCGCCCCGCACCGAAGCGGCGGCTACAGGGGAACAGCAGCTCGTACTCGCTGGCGTGCTCGGGCTGCTGGTAGGTAAAGGTGGCTTCTTCCAAGCGGATACGTTGGCCGATCAGCCAACTGGCGAGGCGATGCCAGATCACCAGCAGGCTCTCGGTGAGGAAGTGATCCGGGTCCCACAGGTTGGAGTCGTCCACCGCCAAGCGCACCCAATCACCTTCGCGGTGCAGGCTGATGGTCGGGGCATCGGGGAACAAACCGTAGAACAGCGCACCACGGCCCAGGGCCTTCTCCAGAGTGCGGCAATGGATGATGGCATGGCACATCATGGCGAAAGTGCCGCGTTTACTGCGTTGCTGGCCAAAGCCCAGGTATTCGTCGTCGAGACTTTGCCAAATCAGCTGCAACAAGTGGGCGAACTGCTCCGGGGCGATACGCGCTTTGCTCTGCTCCAGCAGCGCCGGCTGAATGCCGACTTGGCGCAATAGCGTATTGCTGTCGCGGCCCATGCGCAGGGCGCCGCGCAGGGCGGCGCGGACAAAGTGGCTGGCAATGGTGCGTTCACGCATGGTTAAGGCTCTGGCACGGACGCTTGGATCTTAGCCAGCGGGGTGCGGTCTCAACAAGGCATCGGCCTGATTTGTTCAGCAATCGGCGTGGGATTCCCGCCACTTGGCCGGTATGCCTTAGGCGGGAATCCGCCAACTATGCCCTCGAAATTCATCTTATAAGTTTATAACTCGATGAAATATAAGGCTTTGTCTGGTTTTTCAGGGGTTGGCATAAGCCTTGCGATAGGGCTACCACGCTGCGCTTGGCGCAAGCACAACAATAGCCTCCCAAGACAGGGAGGTAGCCGGCCTCGATTGGCTATGCCTACGACCCACGCTGAGGAATGATTCATGACTGCCACGCCGCTGGATACTCCGCGCAAACCCTTTTACAAGATTCTTTATGTACAAGTGCTGACGGCCATTGCCATCGGCATTTTACTCGGCCACTTCTACCCGGAAACCGCAGTCACCCTTAAGCCTCTGGGCGACGGTTTCGTCAAGCTGATCAAGATGGTCATCGCGCCGATCATCTTCTGTACCGTGGTCAGTGGTATCGCCGGCATGCAGGACATGAAAGCCGTGGGTAAAACCGGCGGCTACGCGCTGATGTACTTTGAGATCGTCTCGACCCTGGCCTTGCTGATCGGCCTGGTGGTGGTCAACGTGGTGCAGCCTGGCGCCGGCATGCATGTCGACCCCAGCACTTTGGACAGCAGCTCGGTAGCCACCTATGTGAGTGCCGGCGCGCAGCAATCCACCGTGGCCTTCTTGCTCAATGTGATCCCCAATACCGTGATCGGCGCCTTTGCCAGCGGCGACATTCTGCAGGTGCTGTTCTTTGCCGTGCTGTTTGCCTTCTCCTTGCAGCGCATGGGTGACTACGGGCGGCCGGTGCTGGAGTTTATCGATCGCATCGCCCATGTGATGTTCGGCATCATCAACACCATCATGAAGCTGGCGCCGTTGGGTGCCTTCGGCGCCATGGCCTTCACCATCGGCCAATACGGCGTGGGCTCGCTGGTGCAACTGGGTCAGTTGATGCTGTGCTTCTACATCACCTGCATTCTCTTTGTACTGCTGGTGCTGGGCAGCATCGCCCGTATGCATGGCTTCAGCATCCTGCGTTTTATCCGTTATATCCGTGAAGAGCTGCTGATCGTACTCGGTACTTCGTCTTCCGAGTCGGCTCTGCCAGGCATGCTGAAGAAGCTGGAAAAACTCGGCGCCAACAAGTCGGTAGTCGGTCTGGTGATCCCCACGGGTTACTCGTTTAACCTCGACGGCACCTCGATCTACCTGACCATGGCGGCGGTGTTTATCGCCCAAGCCACCGATACCACCATGGACATCACCCACCAGATCACCTTGCTGTTGGTGCTGCTGATTGCCTCCAAAGGTGCGGCGGGGGTGACGGGCAGTGGCTTTATCGTGCTGGCGGCGACGCTTTCGGCAGTCGGCCATCTGCCGGTAGCCGGCTTGGCGCTGATCCTCGGTATCGACCGCTTTATGTCCGAAGCCCGTGCCCTGACCAACCTGGTCGGCAACGGCGTGGCCACTGTGGTGGTGGCCAAATGGTGTAAGGCGCTGGACGAAGACACCCTGCAGCGTGAGTTGGGCCACGGCGGCAAGTCGTTGAGCGAAGACACGAGTCGCAACAGCTAAGCGGCTGCGCTGAACAAACACCCCGCCAGGCTGCGCTTGGCGGGGTGTTTTTTTATTTAGCCTGCATATTGTGTGTGGCTTAGGCCGGCAGGGCTAAACCCAGATTCTCGCGCAAGGTGCTGCCGCTGTATTGGCTGCGGAACAGACCACGGCGCTGCAACTCCGGCACCACCCGTTCGAGGAAGTCATCGAGGCCTGCCGGCATATAGGCTGGCATCAGGTTAAAGCCGTCGCAGGCGCCTTCTTCCAGCCACTGCTGCATATGGTCGGCAATGTGCTCAGCGGTGCCGACCAGGAGGTTGTGTGAGCGGTTGGCTGCGTAGTTTTGCGCCACTTGGGCGAGGCTCAAGCCGCGCTCGCGGGCGTCGCGAATGACAACCTCAAAGCGGCCACGGCTGCCTTTGAGCTTGTCGATGATATCCGGGAACAGCTCATCCAGCGGGTGCTGGGACAGGTCGTAGTTCATGCTCGCCGACATAAAGGTCAAGCCCGCCAGCGGGTGGGTGCGTTCCTTGAGCTGCGCTTGCAGTTCCTCGGCCTGGGCCTGGCTACGGCCTACCAGCGGCACCAGCCCGGGCATGATTTTCAGGGATTCTGGGGCGCGCCCAGCGCGTTGCGCCCGCGCTTTGAGGTCGGCGTAAAAGTCTTTGGCGCCGGCCAGAGTCGGCTGCACAGTGAAGATCACATCCGCCTCGCTGGCGGCCAAGTCGCGGAAGTCTTCCGATTGCCCGGCCTGGATCACCACTGGCCGGCCTTGCGGCGTACTCGGCACATTGAGCGGGCCGCGCACCTGGAACCATTCGCCCTGGTGGTCAAGGTAATGCACCGCCTGCGGGTCATAGAACTCACCGCTGAGTTTGTCGGCCAGCACCGCATCCTTGCCCCAGCTTCGCCACAGACCTTTGACCACCTGAATAAACTCACCGGCGCGGCGATAGCGGCTGGTGCGTTCCAGATGCTCGCTGCGGCTGAAGTTATGCGCTTCGCCATCGCTGGTCGAAGTCACCGCGTTCCAGGCGATACGGCCACCGCTTAAATGGTCGATGCTGGCAAACATGCGCGCCACATGGAACGGTTCGTTGTAGGTGGTCGAGGCGGTGGCGGCCAGGCCGATATGGCGGGTCAGGGCGCTGAGTGCGGCGATCAGGGTAATCGGCTCGGCCGAGGTGGAAGGACGGTAGCGCACCGCTTCGCGGAAGTCGCCGGCATAGATGTCGTCCACCGCCAGACGATCGGCGATAAAGATCATGTCCAGGCAGGCGGCCTCGGCCTTGCGTGCGATCTCGGCGTAGGCCTGCAAGTCGAGGTGGCGGGTGACCTCGGCCTGGGGATGGCGCCAGCCACCAAAGTGGTGACCGTTGGCCATCAAAAACAGGCCGAGGTGAAGGGTCTTGCTCATGGCGGGTCCTTAGCTGTGATCAGCTTGGGTTGTTATTAGAGTTGCGAGACGTATTTGCGCACCAAGTAGCCGTCAAAGGTTTCGCTGCCGCCTTCGCTACCGATGCCGCTGTCTTTAATGCCGCCAAACGGGGTTTCCGGCAGGGCGATGCCGAAGTGGTTGATGCCGATCATGCCCGCCTCCAGTGCCGCCGAAGCCTGGTTGGCCTGGCGCAGCGAGTTGGTGAAGACATAAGCCGCAAGGCCATAGGGCAGGCTGTTGGCGCTGCGGATGGCTTCCTGCGGGTCGCTAAAGCGCAGCACCGGCGCAATGGGCGCGAAGGGCTCGTCATGGAGGATGGCCGCATCGGCGGGCACCTCAGTCAGTACGGTCGGCGCCAAGAAGTGCCCGGCACTGCCCAGTTGCTCGCCGCCCAAGGCAATCTGCGCGCCTTTGCTGCGCGCGTCTTCAATCAAGCGCAAGCTGGTGTGCAGGCGGCGCTCGCTGACCAGTGGGCCCATCTGCGTGCCAGGCTCCAGGCCATTGCCGACTTTGATGCTGGCGAGGGTCTTGGTGAAGTGTTCGAGGAAGCGTTCGTAGACTTGTTCCTGAATAAAAAAACGCGTCGGCGAGATGCACACCTGACCAGCGTTGAGCACCTTAAAGTGGGCCAGATGTTGCGCCGCTTGCTCGACATCGGCGTCGTTAAATACCAGTACCGGCGAGTGGCCGCCCAGCTCAAAGGTGGTGCGCTTCATGTATTGGCCGGCCAGCGCCGCCAGCTGTTTGCCCACCGGAACCGAGCCGGTAAAGGACACTTTGCGCACGATCGGCGAGCGAATCAGTTGCTCGGACACCTGCGCCGGTTCTCCCCAGACGATGTTCAGCACCCCGGCCGGCAGCCCTGCGTCGTGCAGCAGTTGGGCCAAGGCCACCACGGCACTGGGCGATTGTTCCGGGCCTTTGAGAATGATGCTGCAACCGGCGCCAATCGCCGCGGCGACTTTCTTCACCGCCTGCGACAGCGGGTAGTTCCACGGCGTGAAGGCGGCGCATACGCCGACTGGCTCAAGCGTCACGCTCTGGCGCACATGGGCTTGGCGCGCGGGAATGATGCGGCCGTAAATGCGCCGGGCTTCTTCGCCATGCCATTCCAAGTGCTCGGCGCTGCTGTGCACTTCACGCAGCGCTTCGGCCAAGGGTTTGCCTTGATCGAGGGTGAGGTTATGGGCGATCTGCTCGGCCCGTTCCCGAGCCAGTGCCGCGGCACGGCGTAGCACCGCCGAACGCTCGGTGGGCGCACTGGTGCGCCAGCTGGCAAAGGCTTGTTCGGCACTGCTTAACGCCAGCTCCAGGTCACTGGGCAAGGCGTGGGGCAGTTGGCCAATCTGGCTGCCGTCGGCTGGGTTAAACACCGCCTGGCTGGGGCGGTTTGTGTGGATAAATTCACCTGCGATATACAGCGCCAAGGGTGGGTACATGGGGCGTTCTCCAAGACGCCCCGTTCAGCCGGGGCGTGGTTGCGGTGCGGGTTAGAAATCCAGTGACAGGCGGCTGTAGTAGTAGCCACCGGTCAAACCATAGGGCGAATACAGGCCGTAACCGTTGACGCCTTGGCCGGTAATCGGGCCGATCTTGTCGGGGTATTTGTCGAAGAGATTGTTGGCGCCAATCGCCACCTTGAGCTGGCTGGTGATGGCGTAGTCGATATCCAGATCGGTGATCCAGGTCGGGCTCCACGTGCGGTCATAGGCGCGCCCGCCAGCACTGGCCTGGAAGTATTCGCCATAGCGGGTGCCGCGCAGGTTGACGGTGAAGTCGCCGACTTGCCAGTTACCACTCAGGACAAACTTGCTGGTCGGTGAGCCCTTGCTCAGATCACTTTGCGCCTCATAGTCAAACAGCGTGTAGCTTGAGCCCAGGGCGGCCAAGGCCGCTGGGGTGTCTTTCACATCGGTGACCTTGGTCTTGTTCCAGTTCAGCCCTGCGCTCCATTTCACCGAGCCGAACTTGCCGTAGTTCTGCAGGTAGTCGAGCACCACGTCGACGCCATGGGTGCGGGTGTCGATGGCGTTGGTGTAGAACTGCGCGGCGATATCCGATTGCAGGCCGTTGGCGGCGAGGATGTCGCTGACCGCAGGCCCAGACAGCACGCTGGCCTCGACGATGCGATCGGTAATTTTGATCAGGTAGGCATCGGTGGTCAGGCGCAGGTTAGCGAGGGGCTCATAGGTAAAACCGACGCTGTAGTTCAGCGACTTCTCTGGCTTTAGCGCCTCGGCGCCAAGGGCTTTGGCGGCCGGTGAGTCTACCGGCAGCACCTTGACGTCATAGGAGGTGCTGGTGCCCGGGCCGGTGACCAAGGTGCGAGTCCAGGACGAGGCATAGATCGACTGGGCAATCGATGGCGCACGGAAGCCGTTACTGACGGTGGCGCGCAGGGAAAACTGCGGGGTCAGCTCGTAGCGGGTCGACAGCTTGCCGCTGGCCGAGTCGCCGGCGTCGTCATCGTAATGCTCCAAGCGCCCGGCCACGCCGACGTACCACTTGGCCGTGGGGTTAAAGCCCAGATCGAGATAGCCGGCGTAGTTGTTGCGGCTGTCGCTGTTGGCTTCCTCGGGGCGAAAGCCACTGCTGGCGGTGGAGCCGGCAGGCGGGGCAATGCCGGCGTAAGGGCCGGTAGGAATGACATAACCGCCGCTGGCGTAGGAGTCTTCATCACCGGCGCCGATGCTGAATTTCTCGTAGCGGTGCTCCACGCCAAAGGACACATCCAGCGGCTTGGCCAGGCCGATATCGAAGGAGCGGGTGAAGTCGAGGTTGCTGGTCAGTTGCTCGGCGGTTTGGCTGCCTTGGTCAAAGTTCGTGCCGCTGGCATCGCCAAACGAGGGGTTGAAGTCGTTGCGACTGGACAGCCAAGCCTTGTTACGCCCGTAGGTGCTGCTCAAGTCCCAGGCCCAGGCATTGATTTCGCCACGGGCGCCGACGGCGGTCTGCCAGTCGTGCTCTTCGATTTCGCGGATCGGCAGGTAGCCGTCGGGGTAGCGGCTGCTGTTGCCGCTCAGGCTGTTGGGCCGCACATAGGAGGCGCCGGCCTCGGACTTACGAATACTGAAGGTGGAAAACGAATACAGCGAGGTGACATCGTCCAGCGGCAGTTCGGCGTTGTACGAGGCGTTCAACAGCTCGTAACGCGGCTGGCCGTAGCTCCAGGAAATATCACGGCTTACCGTACTTTCCCGTGGGTCAGGGCTGCCATCGGGCAATGGGTTGTAGAAGTCGCCCAAGGCTTTGTCGGCCCGGTTGGCTTTGTTCTGGCTGCGCACATCAAGGGCGAAGTTGATAAAGCCTGAGTTGGGCAAGGCAGTGCCTAAGTTCAGTGCCTGGGTGGTGACGGCGCCGCCGCTGCCGTAGTTGTGGCCCAAGGTGGTGGTGCTGTTGCCGCCTTGGTCGGCGTTTTTCAGGATGATGTTGATCACCCCGGCGATGGCATCGGAGCCGTATTGGGCGGCGGCGCCGTCGCGCAGGACTTCGATATGGTCGACTGCGCTGACCGGGATCAAGTCCAGATCCGCCGGCTGTGAGCCGTTGTTCATGTACGAGGAGATATTCACCAGCGCCGTGGTGTGACGGCGCTTGCCGTTTACCAACACGAGGGTCTGATCGGCATTGAGGCCGCGCAAGCCAGCGGGGCGCACCATGGACGACGAGCCGCCGCCGGGAATCGCCGGCAGGTTAAACGACGGCAGTAGGCTGTTCAGCGCGGCGGTGAGGCCGGCGCTGGTTTGCCGTTGCAATTCTTCGCCTTTGATCACGTCAATCGGTGCCGGGCTGTCGGTGATGGTGCGCTGTGTACCGCGGGCACGGTTGCCGGTGACCACTACAGTTTCCAGCGGTTTGTCGCTGTAACCGGACGGGCCGTCGGTGTCGGCGAAGCTGTGGGCGCTCAAGGTAACCAGGCCTGCGCTGAGGCTCAGGCGGATCAGGTCGGGCACGGGTGTTCGGCGCAATTGGCTATTCACGTGCTTAAACTCCAGTGATCTTAATGTCGGTTGGCTTTGTAGTTATTAGTGCGGCTGCGCGTGCCCGGTGTGGCATGGCTGACATCGCTGGATGCTGCGCCCAGAACTGTTTAGGTGTTTGCACAACAGTTGCGGGACAGGCTATGCGGCGGCCGTTAACTGGCCAGCGTGATTGCCTGAGGGGAGTTTAGGGAGGCTTTAAAGATTCGTAAAAGACATATAGTGCATAACTTAATATGCAAATATATTTTGTATCGGTGGAGTGAAAAAAGCCCCCGCTGTTTGTCATGGCGGGGGCTCTCTAGCGCAGGCTTATTTTTTCACTAAGCCTGAATACACCGGGGTGTCGAACGCCGGGCCCGAGACAAAGCCGCTGAGGTTGTGGCGCAGGGCGGTTTGCTCGTTCTGCTGAAGCAGGAAGATATAGGGCGAGTCCGTCAGCACTTGGCGTTGTAAGTCCTGATACAGGGCGATGCGCTTATCACTGTCGCTTTCCTGCGCAGCCTTATCGACCAGCTCCGGCTGGCTAAACTGCCAATGGGTGCGCCAGGCGGCAGCCTTCATGGGCGAGTTGTCGCTGTCATCTGGGTTGGGGATCAGGAAGCCGGCCGAGGAGTGTGGGTCGCTGTAATCATGGGACCAGTAGAAGAACATGGTGTCGTACTGGCGACTGCGGTAACGGTTCATGGCCTGGTTAACGTCGATCACCCGCAGGTCGACCTTGATCCCGGCCTTGCCGAAGGTTTCCTGTATCGCTTGCGAGGCTTGCAGCCAAGGGAACACGTTGGCGGCGTCGAGGCTGATGCTAAAGCCATCGGGATAGCCGGCCTCTTTCAGCAGTTGCCGGGCTTTTTCCGGGTTAAAGCTATAGGGGTTTTCGTCCAAAGAGCCAAACACGCCTTTGGGCACGAAGGTCTGATGGATGAACCACTGGCCGGAGAGCAGGTGCTCGCTGATGTTCTGGTAGTCGATCAGCCAGCGCAGCGCCTCACGCACCTTAGGCTTGGCCAGCACCGGGTTGCTCAGGTTCAGCGCCAGGTACAGCTCGGAGACTTTGTTCTCTTCGTGCAGGCTAATCTCGGGGTTGTTCTTGAGCGCCTGCACTTGCTCGGGGCGCAGGTCGCGGGCGATGTCGATATCGCCTTTTTCCAGCAGCAGACGCTGCGCCGAAGGCTCCGGCACATGGCGCAAAATCACCCGTTTGACCTGCGGTTTGCCGCGATAAAAGTCGTCGAAGGAATCCAGCACCACCACGTCGCCAGCCTTCCACTGCTTGAGGCTAAAGGCGCCGGAGCCGGCTGAGCGGGTCTTTAGCCAGGCGTGGCCGAAGTCGCCATTCTGAGCGTGTTCGCTGACCAGCTTGGCGTCGACAATCGAGGCCACGCCGGAGGTCAGGGTATTGAGCACCAGGGTCGGTGCCCAGGCTTTGTTCAGTTCAAGAACCAAGCGGTTATTTTCCACCCGCACTTTCTGCTCGACGTTGGCTGCGGTCCAGCCGTATTGATCGAGAATAAATGCCGGCGTCAGGCCCAGTTTGATCACCCGTTGCAGCGAGAACGCGGCATCCTCGGCGCGCACCGGGTTGCCGGATTGGAAGTGCAGGTTCGGGCGGATACCGATGCTGAAGACCTTGCCGTCAGCCGACACTTGCCAGTCGCTGGCCACGCCGCCTTCGAGCTTGCTGAAGTCCTGCGGGTTATAGGTGAAGAGGCGGGTATAGAGATTATTGATCACCTCACCCCCGGTAACCTCAAAGGTTTCTGCCGGGTCGAGGGTGAGGATATTGGTGATGTCTTTGCCCATCACCACGGTGTCTTTAGGCGTGGCGGCATACAGGTTGCCGGTCAGGATAGCGGCCAGCAGACTGAGGCTGGCTACCAGCGTTACGGGGCGTTGCTTCATAGGAGCTCCTAACGAGTGAGGCAGATCGTGCAGTCCCGCGCAGCTTCTATCCTGTAGCGAGGCTTGGGGTTGTTGTTGGGGTTATAGGGCGGCGGCGTTAAACAGCTCGCGGCTGTAAGGGTGGATTAACGTGCCTGCGGCCAGTTGTTCACGGCTGCTCAGCTCGACAAAGCGGCCGTGCTGCATGATCGCCACCTGCTCACAGAGGTGGGCGACCACGGCTAAATCGTGGCTGACCAGCAAGTAGCTCAGGCCTAGCTCACGGCGCAGCTCCAGCAACAGGTTGAGGACCTCGGCCTGCACCGAGACATCCAGCGCCGAGGTTGGCTCATCCAATAACAGCACCTGCGGCTCCACCAGCAGCGCGCGGGCGATGCCGATGCGCTGGCGTTGCCCGCCGGAGAGTTGGCTGGGGAAGCGAAAGCGCAGCGCACGGGGCAGGGCGACGTTATCCAAGGCTTTTAAAATGCGTGCTTCTTGCTGGTCAAAACCATGGATTTGCAGCGGCTCACGGAGAATTTCATCCACCGTATGGGCTGGGTTAAGCGAGGCTAACGGGTCCTGAAAGACCATCTGCAAATGCCGCCGCTGCGCCTTAGTGCGTTGCTGGCGCAAGGGGTTGCCGAGCAGCTGGATGCTGCCTTGCCAATGGTTGTCGACCCCGGCCACGGCTTTGAGCAGGCTGCTCTTGCCACAGCCGGACTCACCGACGATGCCGAGGCTGCCGCCTTGCGGCAGATGCAGAGCTAGATCACTGACCACGGCATGCTGGCCGTGCTGAATATGCAATTGTTCGATCAGCAGCGCCGGGGGGATGAGCTGCGGCAGAGTCAGAGTGCCCATGCAGGATCTCGGCTTAACGTGGACAAGGCTTGGCCGGCGCGGGCCAGGTGCGGTCGGCAGGCCAGTAGGCCCTGGCTGTAAGGATGTTGCGCTTGGTGCACGGCGGCGCCGGGCAGTTCTTCCAGCACGCGACCTGCGTACATCACCAGCACACGGTCAGCGAAGCGGGCGACCAGATCGAGGTCATGGCTGATCAAGACCAAGCCCATATTGCGCTGGCGCACCTGGCGGTCGATCAGATCGAGAATGGTCCGCCGCACGATGCAGTCCAGCGCCGAAGTGGCTTCGTCGGCAATCAACAGATCCGGCTCGCCGGCCAGCACCATGGCGATCATCACCCGCTGGCCCATGCCGCCTGAGAGTTGATGGGGATACAGCGCCGCGACGCGTTGCGGCTCGCGAATATCCACCTCGGCCAACAGCTCCAGGGCGCGGCTTGCGGCTTGGCGGCGTGACAAGGGCCAGTGCCAGCGCAGCATCTCCACCAACTGCTTCAGCACCGGCTGTTGCGGGTTCAGCGCTTGTTTCGGGTCTTGCACAATCATGCCGATCCGCCGGCCGCGCAGTTTGCTTAGTTGTTGCTCTGCCAGACCCAGCAGCGGCGCGCCGTTAAACCAAGCACTGCCGCTGATTTGCGCTTGCTCGGGGAGCAAGCCAAGCAGGGCGCGCAGGCTCACCGACTTGCCCGAGCCAGACTCGCCGACCACGGCCAGGCGTTCGCGCCCCATGCTAAAGCTCACGCCGCGCACGGCTTGGCATGGGCCATTGGGGCCGGGAAACTGCACGCGCAGATCCTTGACTTCAAGCAGTGCGGCCGAGATATGGGTCGTCATCATCACTCCTAGCGTTTGGCTGCGCCGATCAAGTCGCGCAGGGCGTCGCCGCACAGGTTAAAACCGAGGCCGGCCAATAGAATCAATACGCCGGGACAGGTCGCCACCCACCAGGCTTCAAACACCATGGCCCGCCCGTCGGCGACCATGGCGCCCCATTCAGCTTGCGGTGGCGGCAGGCCGAGGCCGAGAAAGCCCAAGCCTGCGACGATCAGGATGATCCCCGGTGCATCCAGCGCGGCGCGCACCACCATCGATGGCAAACACAGCGGCACGGCATGCCGCCACAGCAAACGCCAGGGCGAGGCACCGAGGGTGCGTGCGGCCAGGATAAATTCCGCATGGCGCAGCCCCGCCGCTTCACTGCGGGCAATCCGCGCATAGGGTGTCCAGCCGGTGAGGCTGACGGCCAGCACCGCAGTCCACAGCCCGGCGCCCAGTGCCGCCGCGATGGCCAAGGCCAGAATCAGGCGGGGGAAGGCCATAAAAATATCGGTGACGCGCATCAGCAAGCGATCCAGCCAGCCGCCGAATAACCCCGCCGCCGCGCCAATCAAAGTGCCCAGGGGCGCGCTGATCAGCAGGGCGATGAGCACCACCAACAACGTCGGGCGGGCTCCCCAAATGCTGCGCGAGAAAATATCGCGGCCAAAACTGTCGCTACCAAACCAGTGACTGGCCGAAGGTGGGCTAAGGCGACTGCTGAGTTGCTGGGCCAGTGGATCAGCCAGCGGCAACCAAGGCGCGAGCAGGGCCAGCAAGGCCAGAATGCTGACCAGAATCAGGCCCATAACGCCCATGGGGCTGGCCAGATAGCGCCGAGCAAAACGGTAGGCGCTGCCGAGCTGTGCTTGCAGGCGATGCTGCGGCTCGTGGCTGGTCAGCCAGTTTTGTGTGTGGCTGAGTAGGCTCATAGGGCACGCGCTCGTGGGTCGAGGCGCGTCAGCAAGGTGTCGGCGCACATGTTAAAACTCAGGTAAACCACGCCGACCACCAAGGTTGCGGCCAAGACGGCGGGGATGTCGGCGGAAAATAAGGATTCGGTGATAAACATGCCCAGGCCCGGCCAGGCGAACACCGTCTCGGTTAGCACCGCGCCTTCGAGCAGATAGGCGTAGGTCATCACGCACACCGCGAGGATCGGCCCGGCGGCGTTGGGCAAGGCGTAGCGCCAGAGAATCCGCGCGCGGGAGAAGCCTTTTAAGCGCAGGACCAAGATGTAGTCCTGCTGCAATTGCGCAAGGACAAAGCTGCGGGTCATCCGCGCGATATAACCCAGCGCCACCAGCCCAAGGAGAGTGGCGGGCAACACGATATGCGCCACGGCGTTGGCAAAGGCGGCCATGTCGCCGGCCAGCAGGCAGTCGAGCAACACCAGGCCAGTCACTTCCTCGATGCTGTATTGGTAGGTGACGTCCAGGCGCCCCGGCCCTGCGACCCAATCCAACTTGGCATAGAACAGCAGCAGGGCGACCAAACCGAGCCAGAACACCGGCACCGAGTGACCGAGCAGCGATAGCAGACGGCCCAGGTGATCGAGCCAGCTGCCCTCACGCTGGGCGCACAGAGCGCCCAGCGGCACACCCAGAATCAGGCCAAACAGCATGCCCAGAGTGGCCAGCTCCAAGGTGGCCGGAAAGAAGCGCAGGATGTCGCTGGCAATCGGGTTATTGGTCACCAGTGAGGTGCCAAAGTTGCCGCCCAATACGTCGCTGACGTAACGCCAAAACTGTTCCAGCAGCGGCCGGTCGAGGCCCATCTGCAGGAAAACTTTCTGGTACAGCTCGGCTGAGGCGCGGTCACCGACCACACTCAGCACGGGGTCTGAGGGCAGCAGGCGGCCAATGGCAAAGGTCACGAACAATAAGCCGAGCAGGGTGCCGGCAAAGGTCAGCAGGGTGCCGGCGAGCTTTAGCGCGCGACGCCCAAGCCGGTTCGCCAGACGCCTAAACGCCGGAGGCGCAAGCGACGGCAAGGTGTGAACGCTGGACACTATGCGGACCTCAGGCCGATTGCGCAGAGAGTTGGCGCACATGCTCGACGGCGGCGTCGAGGCTGCGGCTCAGGCTATCGAACAGCTCATCCACCAGTGGTTGGTCGATGATCAGCGGCGGGCACAGGGCAATCGCGTTGCCGATGGCGCGCACGATCACCCCTTGGCTGAGCGCGTGTTGCTGAATCCACTCGCCGAGGCGCCACTGCGCCGGGAAGGGCTGGCGCTGGGCCTTATCGGCGGCCAGCTCCAAGGCGCCAAGCAGGCCGACCCCGCGAGCCTCGCTGACCAACGGATGGTCGCTGAGTTGCTGCAGGCGTTGTTGGAAATACGGCGCGATGCTCTGCACGTGGCCGACGATATTGCGCTCTTGGTAGATCTTCAGGGTTTCCAAGGCCACTGCGGCACACACCGGGTGCGCCGCGTAGGTGGTGCCGTGGGTGAAGCCGCCGAGCTTGCGGCTGGCCTGGCGCAGCACTTCTTCGATCTGATCGCTAACCAACAGCGCCGAGATTGGCTGATAAGCCGAGGACAGCCCCTTGGCCACCGACATCAAGTCCGGTTGCAGGTCATAGGTGTTGCTGCCAAACAGCTGGCCGGTGCGGCCAAATCCGGTGATCACTTCGTCGACGATAAACAGGATGTCGTACTTGCGCAGCAGCGCCTGCAAGCGGGGGAAGTAATTCGGCGGCGGCAAAATCACCCCGCCGGAACCAATCACCGGCTCGGCGATAAAGGCGGCAATGGTTTCAGGGCCCTCACTGAGAATTTGCTCTTCCAGGTTGGCGATGATGCGCTCGCTAAAGGCCTCTAAGCTCTCCCCTGGCAGGCCGGCGTGGTAATAGCTGGGGCTGTCGGTGTGGATGATCCCGGCAATCGGCAAATCGAAATTGGTGTGCACCGGCGCAAGCCCGGTGAGGCTGCCAGAGGCCACGGTGACACCGTGATAACCCTGACGACGGGCGATGATTTTTTTCTTCTGCGGGCGACCCAGCAGGTTGTTGTAGTACCACACCAGCTTGACGGCCGAGTCGTTGGCCTCGGAGCCCGAGTTGGCAAACAACACATGGTTCAAATGCCCGGGCGCCAACTGCGCCAGTTTGCTCGCCAGCTCAATGCCCGGCACATGGCTGCGGTGGTTAAAGCTGTGGTAGTAGGGCAGCACTTGCAACTGGGCATGGGCCGCATCGACCAAACGTTGCTCGGAGAAGCCCAAGCTGGTGCACCACAGCCCCGACATCCCTTCGAGATAACGCCGGCCTTGCTCATCAAACACATGGCAGCCCTCACCGCGCACGATCACCAGCGGCCCCGTAGTGGTGTGGCTGTCGAGGTTGCTGTAGGGGTGAATGAAGTGGGCGATGTCTTTGACTTGGTTGTCGCTATGGACCTGGCTCACGGACCTGCTCCTGTTTGTGATTGTGTTGAGGCTGGGCACGCTCGCAGGCTTATAGGTGCTGCCGATGGCCTGGCGGGCGCTGCTTGAAACGAAGAGTGCTGGCTACTCTGGACGGGATGCTCGCAGCGGGCTAAGTCATGCTGCTAGTCGTAGAAGTCACCACTGCGCGCTGTCGATTAAGCGCTGTGGGTTTGTACGAGATTGCCAATGGTTCAAACTTATTCGTATATTTTTTGCTTGTGAAATTCTATTTTTATCTAAGCTAATTATTAAATAAATGCATTTAAATATTT
The DNA here is from genome assembly GCF_025465995.1 of Pseudomonas sp. 5P_3.1_Bac2. Classification (GTDB taxonomy): domain Bacteria; phylum Pseudomonadota; class Gammaproteobacteria; order Pseudomonadales; family Pseudomonadaceae; genus Aquipseudomonas. The sequence continues at coordinate 563,456 of NZ_JANLNY010000006.1, forward strand.
AATAAATATGCGTGATTTTGTTTGTGTGATGGGCTTGGGGTGCGCGGTGGGGCTCACTACGCTTGCGCTGAGCGATCGGCTCTGGGCTCGTTAGGCTGCAGATAGAGACGCGAGGAGGGAATGGCGAGCAGGGGGCGTGCAGGGCTGGCAGCGCTGCACGCGAGTAAGGCGGGGGTTACTGGCGGCTGGCGGGAATCTGTTTAACCGCCTCCAGCCATTCGCTGTACAGCGTCGGTTGTTGCAGATCCAGCTTCGCTTCCTGCATGCGTTCGCTGTGCTGATTGATCTCGGCCACCGCTTCGCTGAGTGAGCTGCTATTGGCGTCGAGCTGGTGCATCTGGGTCAGGCCCAAGTGATAAAAGCGCAGCACTTGCATCGCGGTGTGATCACGGGCAGCTACCCCGGCTTTAACGTGATGCATCAGGTTAGTGACGCGCATCAGGCTGCGTTTTAGCCGCCAGCCGTAGACGGCGGATGCCATCAGCGGCTGCCGCCATAACAGGCCACGCACCAGGGCGAAGCTCAGCGCCACGGCGAGCGCTACACCTGTGGCATTCCAGCGAAAGTTATCGCCACCTGGGGTGCCAAACAGCAGCACGGCGCTACTGGAAAGCAGCATGGCCAGGGCGATAAAAATCACCGCGATGATCAACGTACTGCGGCGGGTTTGTTGCCGGTATTGCTCCGGGTTTTGCGGCTCGATGGTAAAGAGTGCAGGCACGGGATATCTCTCGCAGGCTAAACAGGGCGTCGCGGATCAGGCGACGGATTAATCTGTGGCAAATTATGCGCCCTTAGCCAGCAAAGGGTATCTTTGCCGGCATCGCTGAATTTGCTGAAAGGTTATGGATGGGTATGGCACGTCGTTTCTGGCAACTGTTAACTCTCTGCGCGGCGCTTGGCTGCATCAGTCCAGCCATGGCTAAGGTCGAGGTGGAGGCGGGCACTCATCAAAAACTCGGCAAGATTCTGTTGGCTAAGGTTTCTGAAACCATTGCCCCGGGCGACTATGAGTCGCTGCTGGTGGGCATCCGTAATCACCCTGGCAACTACGCGAAGAAGATCGTCATGCTCGACAGCATCGGCGGCAGCGTATCCGAGGCGATCAAGCTGGGGCGATTGCTGCGCGAAACCGGCTTTGACTCCTTGGTCCCTTCCACTGGCATTTGTCAGGGCAGTTGCGTGTATCTGCTGGCGGCCGGCAAAAGTAAAATCGTGCGGGGCTATGTGGGTGTGCACCGCCCGTATTATCCGGGCAGCGACTCGGTGCATTACGCTTCGCGGCTGAGCAGCAATCCAAGCCCGGCGACCTACTTCAAGCAAATGAATGTGGCGCCGGGGTTGTTGGAGTTGATCAACAGCACCGACCCTGCGCGGATGCGCGTCCTGACCCCCGCCGAGCTGGCGCGCTACCGCTTGAACTAAGCGCTATTTACGCTGCCACTGGCCTTGCTGCTGGATATATTGCCCAGCCGGGGTTTTGTCGATGGCTTTCTGCCCGGCGATGCTCTCCACATCGCTCAATTGAATGCCGTTTTGTCCGGCCAGTTTTTGGTACTCGGCGCGCCGTGCCGCGTTGATCAGTTTGGCGATTTCACTGGCTTGGCCACCGGGCGTCACCACCCCTAAATAGCCGTTGGGCATCTCACCGACTTGGCCGCTGGCTTTGGCATCGCTTAAGGCCGACATGGCTTGATTAAGATTCAGCGCGGCGGCTGGCAGGCTCAGGCTGGCCAGCAGTAACAGGCCGGCGAGACGTTGATACAAAGGCATAGAAATTCTCCTTAAGGCATTCGGCTGAGTTAGAACAAACCGCTGGAATCGCTAAACATACTGTCTAGGGCTTTATCGACCTTGATGTAAATCTCGTGCTCAACCTTCACATTGAGGTTGATATTGATCGGCTCATTGGGCATCGCCAACTGCACCGTCGGGGTACAGGCGGCGCTGAGCAAGCCCAGCATCAGCACGACCATAAAACTGCGTACGCCCATGGCGTATCTCCTGTGTCTTAGCGCTGCCACACGGCGCGCGGTAGCGGTTAGGGCGCCGTGCTAACACTGGGCGGCGCACTGGGTTGACTGTGGCGTTGCAGCATCCGCTGCTGCACCCGTTGCTGGATGGTGTCGCTGACTTTCGCACTGAGCTGCAAGCTGGCGAGCAGGGTGGGGATGTCCTCTTGCAGGTTGATGCTGAAGTGGATCGGTCGCCCGCCCTCAATCGCCGGATTTTGCCCTTGCAGGGTGATGCCTAAATTCAATTGTCCTTGCGCAGCATAGTTGACCGTGCTGCTTAAGGTGCTAAAGCGAAAGTCATCCAGTGACTGTGTGACCAATTGCATGGCCGGATTACTGCGGCCCAAGGCGCGAATTTTTTCTGAACGAAACTGCAGTTGCCCGCCAGGCGCCCGCGCTTGCAGTTGTCCGTTACTCACGCTCAAGCCGGCGCTATCCAGTTGCAGCGGCAGGTTGCCGTCGATGCTGCCGCTACCGGCTAAGCCTTCACTGGGATACGCCTTAAACAATTCTTGCAGTTGCAGGCCCTCGATTTGCAACGGAATGGTCAGCGGCATGGCGGCTAAACTCCAGGTGCCGGCAGGGACCATTAGCTGGCCGCCGAGCAGTGCGCTGCTGGCTTGTTGGAGCACCAGTTGACCGTTGGCAGGTTGTTGCAACGCTGCGCTATAGCGGGCGTTAAGCCGCAGCGGACCTAAGGCGATGCCAGGGTTGGCCTGGGCCAGGTGCAGGTCATTGAGCTGCAATTGCAGCTGCTTAGCGTCAGTGCTGAGCAAGGCCTTACCATCCAGGCCACTCAGCTCTGTGCGGTCATAGATACCGCTAAGACCTTGGCTGCGCAGCTGCAGCTGGATGTTGGGCAGGCTGGCTTGAGGCGCCAGGGTCAGGCTGGCATCGGCGTTTAAACGACCGTTATTGAGTTCCAGCAGGGCGGGCCAGGCGCTAAAGCTTTGGCTCAAGGGGTTGCCGCTGCGCAAGAAAATCTCTTCGAGCTTGGCCTGGGCTTGCCAACCTTGCGCGTTGTGCTGGCCGTCGACCTGCAAGTGCAGGCCGGCCGCATTGCTTAACGCACCGCTTAACTGTTGCTGCTTGGGATTGGCGATGAGTTGCCCTTGCCAGCGCCACTGCTGGTTCACTAACTGCTCATGTCGCGGCTGGGCACTGAGTTGCAGTTGGCCGGTGCTACGCCAGTCGCGGATAGCGCCGTCAGCGAGGTCCACCTTGAGTGCCAGCTGGTCGCTGCTGAGGCTGATCTGCTCCGCACGCAACTGATCTTGGGCCAGGTGCTTGGCGCTAAGGCTTGTACCTTTGTTCAGCGCTAAGCTGAATTGCTGTTGATCCAGATACGCGTCAAGGTTGAGCCGCGCGCTCAGGGCTCCGATATCTAGGTTGTTGATACGCGTGGCTGCGGTTTTGGCGCTCAGTTGGCCGTGGCTCAGTTGTATTGCCCAAGGGGCCTGCTTGGCGAGTAACAGCTCGGCGTTAAGCTGCGCTTGGCTCGGGCCGTGGGCTTGCAACTGCAGCTTCAAGGGCAGGGCGCGTTGGCTAAAACTGCTGCTGAGCTGCCCGGCTACTGGGGTGGCCAGTGGGATCGGCTCAAGGCGCAGTTGGAGGCTATTGGGACGCAGGCTGGCAGGCACTTGTGGCCATAACTCAGGGGCGATTGCACTGAGCTGCACATCCGCCAGCAGGCTATCAGCCAGCCAATTTCCAGCCTGCGTATGTACGGCCAAGGCCAGTTGCCCTTGAACTTGGCCAATGCCCGGCAGCGGCCAAGGTTGGTTGAAGTAGGCGCTGGCGGTCAGGCTGCCAGTGGCTTGGCTGAACTGCGCGGCATCCAGTTGCTGGCCGGGCAGCTGTAGCTGCCAGTCGGCTTTGATCTGGCCTGAGTCTGGGCTGCGTACTGTCGCAGCGTTAGCTGGCAGCCACTGCATCAGCAGTTGGTGGAGGTTTTCGCTGTGTTGCAAATTCGCACTGAACTGGCCCTGCCATTGAATATGCTCGGCCAGTTGTTCGGCGCTGCTCTGTAGTGCTACTTGCACCTGCTGTTGGCTGCGCAGCTCAAGCTGGGCCTCGACTCGGCTGGCTTGCGCCTGCAGTTGCAACTGCCAGTCGAGGGCCTCGGGGGCTTGCTTGAAGTGCAGGCTCAATTGCTCGCGACTCTTGCTTGCCTGCAACAGTAACGCCCCCTGCACGCTGCATTGACCCTGGGGGCAGGGTATTTGTACACGTAGATCATCGAGCTGCAGACGCTGCGGCAATAGTGCGAGTAACCCTGCGACTTGCTGCAACTGCCAAGGTGCCGGTGCGGCGTCGCTGGGCTGCGTGGCCGGGTTGGCGCTTAAGCTGAAGTGCAAGCGCTGAATAGCGACCTGCTGCCAAAGCGGCAAGCTCAAGCTGAGGCCGCGCCAGGGTAATTGCAGCTGCGCCAACTCGAGTTGCCAGTCCGGGTGACTGAGGCTGAGCTGCTCCAGGGCGATGCCGTTGAGGTTGATATGCAGCCCTTGCCAGGTGTTGATCTGTATCCCTTGGCGATTTAGCAGGCGCTCAGCGCCCAGCAAAGCCACCACGGCTAATAGTGTGATGAGTAAGAGCAGCGCGAGCAGGGGGGGGCGCCAAGTGCGCGGGCGGGGCATACACATTCCTTGTTGCAGAAGCACTGGCGGACGTTAAACCATGCGTCTTCGCCTGCCAATTGGGCTTTTTACCACAGGGCCACAGCGGCTCGGCTAAGGGCTGCTCTCAGTCGGCGCTGTGTTGTTGCTCGATTACGGCGCTGCCGGTGGTGATTGCACCAGGCGCTATAGCGGTCGCGACGGCACACTGGTGCAGGCTTTAAATTGGTGCGTCGGTACTGGCGAAAGCTGGCGGCCAATCGTTCTTAGAACCCTTGTGCGTCGTGTTGGGGCAACCTATGGCTCTTTGGTCTAATGGCAAGGTGCTAGATGGCGGGCTGTAGGCCGCATGTAGCCTGTTTTTTGCCCCGCTACAGGGCTTTTTTGTCGAACAGCGCACAGACTTGTGCACAAATGGCTCCGTGGCTCCTAATCATGTTTTAGTGCCACTTGTAAACCTATGATTCTCTTTGATGTATTTATAACTTTATGAAAAATAAAGATTTTTCATTTGGGCAAAAAATCATCAGATTGACTCAATCCCCCGTGCCATCAGCCTTGAGGCATATTGCTCCCATATTACCCACAAAGTTATCCACAGCTTCTGTGGATTACTTTTTGATCAGGGGTCCTGACCGTGGCGCCTGCCCACAACGGGCTTTACCTGAGCGTAAAAAGGAGTAAAGTGCGCGCCTTCTCGTTGCTGCCGCTGTTTCTTATGCCTCGCGTTATTTCTCGTACATCCGTGCCGCAAACAATTCCCGAACTCCGCCTAACCGCCCGTATGGCTTTATGGGTGTTGGCGCGTCCGCGTTTGGGTGCCTCGGCCAGCGTCAAGCGCATTGCCGGTCGTTTGCTTAAGCAGCCGGCGTTGCAGGGCGTAGTGCAGGCGCAAAGTCGTTTGGGGCAGATGCTCTGTCATGACTGCGGCAATCTGCGCGATCGGCGCATGGGCCTGGAGCTATTGCGACAGGCTTCGCGCGCCGGTGATATGGCTGCGCAGCTGGAGTTGGCCCGGCTGTATCTCAAACCGCGTTGCTATGAGCCCAAGCAGGCCCGGCAACTGCTCGAACAAGCCGCCAGCCAAGGCAGCGTCGAAGCGCAGGAACTGCTCAATCAGCTCTGACTGACTTAACAGGCTGGGTATACTCCCGCCATCGTTAAGCGGAGCTGACCATGCCTTTTGATTTATCCCTCACGCTAGCGCCGGCCTTGCTCGGCGCGCTCTTGGCCGCTGCGCCGCTGCTCTATGTGGCTTGGACCCAACAGCGCCGTCTCGCGGCTCAGCAGTTGGCCAACAGCCTGTTAGAAGAACGCTTAAGTCACGCCCAGTTGGCGCAAAGTGGTCTGGCTGCGCAACTCGATGACTGTCGCGCCGAGCTGGCGGATATCAGCGAGATCAAAGCCAATCAACAGGCCGAACTGGCAGGTCTTAGCCGCGAAGTCGAGCTGCTGCAGCGTGCTCGCGAGCAAAGCACCCAGGCCGCCCAGCAGTGGACTGAGCAACGCGACCAGCAGGAAGCCGAGATTCGTCAGCTGGCTGCTCAGCGCGCGGCGTTGAGTGCTGAACTCAAAGAACAGCAAGACAGCCATCAGCAGCGCTTAACTGACCTGCAGCAGTCGCGGGATGAATTACGTGCGCAGTTTGCTGAACTGGCCGGGAAGATTTTTGATGAGCGTGAACAGCGTTTTGCCGAGACCAGCCAGCAGCAGCTCGGTCAGTTGCTGGAGCCGCTGAAAGAGCGCATCCAGTCCTTTGAAAAACGCGTCGAAGAAAGCTACCAGCAAGAAGCCCGCGAGCGTTTCTCCCTCGCCAAGGAGCTGGAGCGTTTGCAGCAGCTCAACCAGCGTTTGGGCGATGAGGCGACTAATCTCACTCGCGCCCTTAAAGGCCAGAAAACCCAAGGCAACTGGGGCGAGCTGGTGCTGGAGCGGGTGCTGGAGCACGCCGGCTTGGAGAAGGGCCGCGAATACCAAACTCAAGTAAGCCTGAAGAGCGCCGACGGCGAACGCTTCCAGCCCGATGTGCTGATCCAGTTGCCCGGCGACAAGCAAGTGGTGGTGGATGCCAAGGTCAGCCTGACGGCCTACCAGCAGTTTATTGCGGCGGAGCATGACGAGGCGCGCCAGCAGGCGCTGAAGCAGCATGTGTTGAGTCTGCGCAGCCATCTCAAGGGGTTGTCGCTGAAGGATTATCAGCGTCTGGAAGGCTTGCACAGCCTCGACTTCGTGTTGCTTTTCGTGCCGATTGAGGCGGCCTTTGCGGCGGCCTTGCAGGCCGATCCGGGACTGTTCCAGGAGGCCTTTGACCAGCATATCGTTATCGTCAGTCCGACCACTTTGCTTGCCACTTTACGGGTGATCGACAGCCTCTGGCGCCAGGAGCGGCAAAGCCAGAACGCCCGGGAAATTGCCGAGCGGGCCGGGGCGCTCTACGACAAATTCGTCGCCTTTATTCAGGACTTGGATGAAGTCGGTGCGCGCTTGCAGCAGTTGGATAAGGCCTACGCCGCTGCCCGCAATAAGCTCAGCGATGGCCGTGGCAATGTCATCAGCCGCATCGAAAACCTCAAGCTGCTCGGCGCCCGCGCCAGTAAGAGCCTGCCCACCGAGTTGCTTGAGCGTGCGGCGGGCTTGCCGCTGTTCGATGAGCCCGAGGAGTAGCCGCACTTTATGGCGTTGATAGCGGATTGCGGCAGGGCTTGCCTAAAACCTTGTTAACCACACCCTTGGCCAACTAGTCTGTGCTGTCCAGTTGCTCTGCACGGACTGGACCCTCCCGTGGGAAGCGGGGAGCAGGCATTAAGGAGTGGTGATGGGCAAGGGGCAGGAGTTTTTACTCGGTTGTCGCGATGCGCTGCCAATGATGGTTGGCATGCTGCCGTTTGGTTTGATTTACGGCGCTCTGGCCGTGGTCGCCGGGCTCAGCTTGGGCCAGGCGTTGGGCATGTCGTTGTTGGTTTACGCCGGCTCCGCGCAGTTTATTGCCATTAGCCTGCTGACCTTAGGTAGCAGCGCCATCGTCATTCTCCTCACCACCTTGATCGTCAATCTGCGTCATGTGCTCTATAGCGCCGCGCTGCAACCCTATGTGGGGCGATTCGCCCAGCGCTGGCGTCTGCCTATGGCCTTTGGTTTGACCGATGAAGTGTTCGCTGTGGTGCAGCGTCACTATCTGGCTAAAGGCAGCAGTGGGCATGCCCAGTGGTACCACGCCGGCACCGCAATCACCCTCTATCTGACCTGGGCTAGCAGCTCGCTGATCGGCGCTTGGTTTGGCCAAAGCGTGCCTAATTTGTCCGCCTGGGGCTTGGAGTTCGCCATGCTGGCGACCTTTATCGGCATCGTGGTGCCGACCCTGCGTAACTTTCCGCAAATCGCTGCCGCGTTGGTCGCAGGCGCCGTGGCGCTGGCCTGTCAGGCTTGGCCCTATAAGCTCGGCTTGATGCTGGCCGCTTTTGCTGGGATTGCCGTGGGCGTTTATCTGGAGCGGCGCAAGGCTGCGCAGGCGCCCGGGCAAGACTCAACCGGGGAGGCGCCGTAATGGAAATCTGGTTGCTGATGCTGGGCATGGCGCTGATCACCTTTACCCTGCGCTATAGCCTGTTTGCCTTGCCCAATCTGCGTTTTAGCCCCCTGATGCGCCAGGCCATGCACTACGTGCCCACCGCAGTGTTAAGCGCGATTGTGCTGCCGGGTATGTTGCTGCCCGATGGTCAGCATTGGGCGCTGGCCTGGGATAACGCCTATCTGGTGGCTGGTATTGCTGCGATTGTGATTGCCGCCTGGACGCGGCATTTGCTGCTGACCATTGCAGGTTCGCTGTTGGTGTTTTTTCTGCTGCGCTGGAGTTTCGGCCAACTGCCTATTTAAGTTAGCGTACAGCGCCAGGCGCCACGGTGCTGTCAGCTAAATCTTTTAAGCACGGATAGAGGTAGGACTGCTCACGATGAGTCATGAATCGCAATTTGCTTTGCTTGGGAAAAAACGCTTTTTGCCGTTTTTCCTCACCCAGTTTCTCGCCGCTTTTAACGACAACATCTTCAAGCAGGCGCTGATCCTGGCGATTCTGTTCAAGCTCAGTGTCAGTGGCGACAGGGCGGTGCTGGTCAACCTCTGCGCCTTGTTATTTATCCTGCCGTTCTTTCTGTTTTCCGCCCTTGGTGGGCAGCTAGGGGAGAAGTTCGCCAAGGATTCGTTGATCCGCAAGATCAAGTTTATCGAGCTGCTGATCATGCTGGTCGGCGCTTGGGCAGTGCTGCAAAGCAACCTGCCAGTGATGCTCGGCGTGCTGTTCGCCATGGGCGTGCAGTCGGCTCTGTTCGGCCCGGTGAAATATTCGATTTTGCCCCAGCATCTGCACGAGCATGAGCTGGTCGGCGGTAACGCTTTGGTCGAGATGGGCACCTTTCTCGCCATCCTCGCCGGCACCATCGGCGCCGGGGTGATGATGGCCTCAGAGGGTTATGCGCAGTGGGTGGCGGCAACCGTAGTGGTGGTGGCGTTGCTCAGTTACCTGACCAGTCGCGCGATTCCTCCTGCCAGCGCAGCGATGCCGAAACTTCAGTTGGACTGGAATATCTTCCGCCAGACCTGGTTGACCCTAAAGCTTGGTTTGGGCCAGCGCCCCGCCGTGTCGCGCTCGCTGGTGGGCAACTCGTGGTTCTGGTTTTTAGGCGCGGTGTACCTGACGCAGATTCCGGCCTTTGCCAAAGAAAACCTGCATGGTGATGAAAGCGTCGTTACTTTGATTCTTACGGTGTTCTCTGTGGGCATCGCCCTGGGCTCGATGCTGTGTGAGCGCCTGAGCGGGCGCAAAGTGGAAATCGGCCTGGTGCCCTTTGGCTCCTTTGGTCTGACCCTGTTCGGCATCTTGCTGTGGTGGCATGCCGAGGGCTTACCTGCCCCTGCGCAGGCTTACGATTGGCTGGGGGTGTTGGCGCAGGGCCAAGCCTGGTGGGTGCTGGGGGCGTTTCTGGGGATTGGTTTGTTTGGTGGTTTTTACATCGTGCCGCTGTATGCCCTGATCCAGTCGCGCACGGCCGAGCACGAGCGGGCGCGGGTGATTGCCGCTAACAACATCCTCAATGCCTTGTTTATGGTGTTGTCGGCGGTGGTGGGCATACTGTTTTTGAGTGTGGCGGGGCTGTCTATCGCCGAGCTGTTTTTGCTGGTGGCGTTGATGAACATCGCCGTCAACAGCTACATCTTCAAGATCGTCCCCGAATTCACCATGCGCTTTATGATCTGGCTGCTGAGCCATTCCATGTACCGCGTAAAGCATGAGGGGCTCGAACACATTCCCGATGAGGGCGCCGCGCTCTTGGTGTGCAACCACGTCTCTTTTGTTGATGCGCTGCTGATTGGTGGGGCAGTGCGCCGGCCGATCCGTTTCGTCATGTATTACAAGATCTATAACCTGCCGGTGCTCAACTTTATCTTCCGCACCGCCGGCACCGTGCCCATCGCCGGGCGCAGCGAAGACCTGCTGATCTACGATGCGGCCTTCAAAAAAATCGCCGAATACCTGCGTAACGGCGAGCTGGTGTGCATCTTCCCCGAAGGCAAACTGACCACCGATGGCCAGATCGATGAGTTTAAAGGCGGCGTCGAACGCGTCCTTGAACAGCAACCCGTGCCCGTCATTCCCATGGCGTTGCAAGGGCTGTGGGGCAGCTTCTTCAGTCGCTCGCCAGGTAAGGGTTGGTTTAAACGCGTTTGGTCGCGCGTGACCCTAAGCGCCAGTGAGCCAGTACCCGCCGAGTTAGCCAAGCGTGAATGGCTGCGCGAACGAGTCAGCGAACTGCGCGGTGATCGCGCATAAGACTGCGCCGACAATAAAAACCTGCGGATAATTTCCGCAGGTCATTTATTTATTCTGCTAGGCGCAGTGCTATCTCTATGGGCGGGAGGTGTTTGCGGCAGCAGTCCAAAAGCCTTGCAGCCGAGTACAACGCTGAGGGCCAGCCAAAGCATACGCCTACGACCCCACCAAGCTTTGGCTGAGCCAGCCACTATTTACCCGCGCCCAGCGCCAAGAGACGCAGGCATAGTGTGTGAGTTACTTTTTTAGCAGCCATTTTGGGATGCACGAGTTGGCATTTAAAAAAGTCGCAGAAGTAACTTAGTGAACCAATGCTCAAGCCTTCGGTAAAACACAAGTAATACTTAATAGCATCGACAATGCACTGCGTTTCCGGATCAGTATTTTGATGTGGAGAGCTGATTACACTACAACTACTTCCGCGATTACGACCCCGAGACGGGGCGGTACGTCGAAAGTGATCCGATTGGATTGCGGGGAGGGTTGAATACCTATGGGTATGTCTACGGAAATCCACTGAAGTATTTAGATCCCTTAGGGCTAGAAGTGACCATGTTATGCCGCACACTTGACCATGCTATTGGCAAGCTGGGCATAAAGCATTGTGCGGTCTTTGTCTGGCACTGGGAGGAGGATTCTTGTGGCAATCCCAAGAAGGTAATTGATGAGCAATATAGTGTTGCCGGTGGCCGGACCCCTCAAACAGACCCTACGGCAGCGACATACTCGAGCGATAGGGATAGTTTTTATAAGCCATTTAGCCAAGACAATATAAGGTATTTGATCCCGCCACCAGGAAACATGAGTCAATCTGACTGGGATAAGGCAGTAACTCAATCAGGGAACAACTACAATTCTGGCGAGCTTTATAACTCGAAGACTGGACCGAACTCGAATACCTCAGCTGACAATATAATAGAGAACGCTGGCGGAACGGCCCCTAATGTTCCAGGGGCTTGGCAGCAAAATCATGGAGAGTAAAATTATGGTCCGTATTAGCGCAGCTTTATTTTGGCTATCATTAATTTCAGGCTGCGACTCTTCGGTATCGAGTGGTGAATTGAACGGCCTAAAAATTGGCTCCACTAAGGAACAAGTCGCAGAAATTTTGGCCAGCCAAGGCGTTAGTCATATAGAGCCCTTGCCTGATATAGAGGTCAGTGTTAGCAGTCAGAATCCAGAAGATGTAATAAAGCTTAATGAAGAACAAGGAATCTGCATTTCTGACAATAAAGGCTACAGTCTAAATTTTAAAGAGGTTAATGGTTCACCGGAAATACAATACAGCTCAAATAGCGCTGAGCCAGATAAGCAAGGTATAGAAAAATCAAGCTCCATAAGCGAAGCAAAGCAATTTATTAGAAAAATCATAACAAGCAATGAGGAAGTAACAGCATACAGCTGCGCTCTTGAAGATCAAAAAATAACAACAGCTCCGATTAACGCGAATGCAATCGAAAGATACAACAGGTTTATGTATTACAATCCGGGCTCATATTTAACTACCACACTAAACTTCAATAATGGAAGGCTTGAAGAAATTGAATACCACTGGAGGCCATTCGAGTTACCTTGATAAATAAATTGAAGGTGGATTTATTCGCCTCTCCACGATGCGCAAATACAGCCTGTAGAGAGGGTCACTTGACCCGCTCTACAAGTTGCAGCTTGCCCCAGGCCGTGCCCCGACATCCCACCTTTGCCTAGTTGCGCAACTGCTCGATGGCCTGAGTATCTGGCTCCAGGCCTCCCAGACGCTGTGTGGCGAAAGCCTTGTCTGCAGAGTGGTGCCATCGCGCTTAGCACTACAGCATCCGACAAAAATGAACACCCCATCAGCGCCAGGTGTATCAATTTCACCAGCAGGGTGTTCAGACTTTTTCGGTTTTAAGCGAGTAGGGTGGATGACGCTTTATCCATCCACCGTTATCCCGGTGTGAGCGTTATACCTGTTACGGATTTATTCGATAAGTAGTTAACGGTCATTGCTGGATGTTTTTGAATATGGTGGACGCGCTTCGCGTTGTCCACCCTACTTGCTGGCGGAACAGGTAAAGTCGACCCAGAAACAGGCTTTATTAAGGGCGATAACGGGGTGCAGTATCGCCCAGGAAAGGTAGTACCGACCCGCGGATCGATATCCCTGCAAATGGAGCTAAGCCACCGGAAACCTTACATTACAACTGAGCCAGCAACCATGACCAAAGATGAAGCTATAGATTTGCTACGAGGCTCATTTGAAAGTCCGACATCAACCCCAAGCCTTGGTGCTCCGGATAGAGCTGCGTACATTAAAGACTGCAAAATACGCCTAATTGAACATACAGTAGAACCGAAAATCGTAGAGGCATACACATCTGAGTGGGTAAGAGAGAATACGGACTTCAGAGATAACAGCTATTTTATGTTATTGATCGCAAAAGAGGAGACTCGAGAGCTGCTTTATAATGAGCAGGCTAGCGAATTCTCGCTTGCAATAAGAAGCGAGAAGGGAAAGCTTTATCTCATTGGTTACTCATCATCTGATGCCCTGGTCGAATGGCTTGGGTGATTTTCGAGCAGATGCCGCATGAAACGCCGGCCCAGTGCCGGCGTTTTTATTTTGATTATTCAATTGTCTTACTGGTGTAAATACTTTCTGGCCACCTGAAAAATTAATTCAGCGAGTAGGGTGGATGATGCTTTATCCATCCACCGTTATCCCGGCGTGAGCGTTATACCTGTTACGGATTTATTCGATAAGTAGTTAACGGTAATTTCTGGAAGTTTGGAATATGGTGAGCAAGCTTCGCGTTGTCCACCCTACTTGCTGGTACAAAGCACAATGCTCACTGAAAGCCCCGCCAACGGGGGATCCGTGCAAAGATCTACTCAATGAAATGAACAGGTTCTCGCAGTGTGCTTATTTAATGCATCAATGGGACGGGCGCTGGGAGCCAAACAGGCACTATCTCGACATATTACAAATGAATGAGAGTTATCTAAGGGCGAAAGAAAAATATGATAAAAACTGCAAGCCCGACTGCCAGTGAATGTGAGAAAAGAAGATGAATGAAATACCAAACATGAGTGAATGGTCTGGATATGAGTCCGACTTTGACTCCCGGGAAGCGTTCAAGAATTTTTTTTGGGAAAAGTAACAGTCAAATGGCAAAAGAGTATCGAGACAATATTTCTATGCGAGCCACTGATCTGAGGTTCATGCCAGCAATACCTTTCCGCTACTACATAATTGGCTTTAAAAATTTCCTGAGTAACGAAAATCTCGATGACTTCAGTAAAGGGGAGGCCGCCAGCTCTCTGTTCAGAATAGTTGAATTTAAGGCAGAGTATCAGCAGGCCGATATTCTTCCTGTAATTGGAGATCTTCTGCCTACCTTAGAGGACATTTCAGGCAACCAAGAGAAATATGACCTCTCGATCTCTATTTGCGGTGATTACTCGGAAAAACTCATACGAATTAAAAGCCTTATAGGTCTTTAATTTGCGAAAAAGCAAGGAGGCGTCGCTACGCGGCGCCTCCTTGCCCCCCGGCGAGTAGATCGCCTCCGCGCACTCCATATCAATTTCCCCAGCAGGGTGTTAAGTTTTTTCGGTTCAAGGTGTCAGGTTGTATCGGCATGCTGTTCAAGTTGGTGCAGCGAGTAGGGTGGATGACGCTTTATCCATCCGCCGTTATCCCGGCGTGAGCGTTATACCTGTTACGGATTTATTCGATAAGTAGTTAACGGTCATTGCTGGATGTTTGGAATATGGTGGACAAGCTTCGCGTTGTCCACCCTACTTGCTGGCATTGGATTTCGTGGGATCAAAACAAATCTGACCCAGAGTGCACTTGCTACCCCAAAAGAGGGGTAGGGCCTACTCCGCCATTTATTTAATGATTAGGAGCCAGCGCACATGAAAAATATCACACGCTTAATGCTCGACTATAGGAAAGCGAAGTCTATCCTCTGGAACTCATTTTTTAGAAAGCACGTAAAAAATCTGACAGAATGCAGCCCTCTGGATGAGTTTGAAGAAATTGACAGTTACCTTTTTAGAGGATTAGTTGAAAAAGCATGTGGGACAGATAAATCTACATCGACTATTATTGCTCTCCCTAAGCAAGGAAGTGCGATTCGAGTTATGCTAGGCGAGAGGGATGGGCTAAATGTTTCATGGAGGGAGTGGGCCCAGATTGATAACGTGAGTCATCTTAAGTATGTTGCCTTATTCGACTGGGATGAATATGGACACGTTAAGTACCAATACTGCAAATGTGAGCTTCATCAAGAGGGAGCTGTAAGCCTTGCGCTTGCAGATATAGATGAAATTGATTTCTTTATAGTATCAAGAAGTGTAGATGGGTCTGATGTGCGAACCAGCACGAATCACAACCCTTAATCAGTTTGCGGCGCTCATCTGCGCGCCGCAACATTTCTGCCAAATAGACTTTGAGCCGCGAGTAGGGTGGATGACGCTTTATCCATCCACCGTTATCCCGGCGTGAGCGTTATACCTATTACGGATTTATTCGATAAGTAGTTAACGGTCATTGCTGGATGTTTGGAATATGGTGGACAACCTTCGCGTTGTCTACCCTACTTGCTTAGTGTCGCCGGCACAGCAGGCAGAGCTTGGGTGGTTGACAATAAAATTATTGATTGCGCTTGCGGGAAATAGAAAATGGTATATATCGGAATATTAACGCTTCTCGCAGGCATAATTCTCTACTGCTCCAGAACTAAAGTATTCTTTGTGTATCCAGGCCTAAAGCCTCCACCCGCAAAGGTTCATGAGATAATTATAATCGCAATAGGGTGGGGGCTCTTTATGTACTCTATTCTTTCCGGCTTCTAACACAAAAAAGTAGCACTCTATCCAAGTAAGCCCACGGCCTAGAGGTAGGCTGTGGGCTTACTCTAGGTTTCTGAAAATATCTCCTTTGATCATAGCCGTATGTTCTTCGGCGTATCAATTTCTCCAGCAGCCCGCTCAGCGAGTAGGGTGGATGACGCTTTATCCATCCACCGTTATCCCGGCGTGAGCGTTATACCTGTTACGGATTTATTCGATAAGTAGTTAACGGTCATTGCTGGGTTTTTTGGAATATGGTGGACAAGCTTCGCGTTGTCCACCCTACTTGCTAATCTCGATAGACTTCAGCAATGCTTGGCGTTACGTGAGAACTTCAGTAAGAAATGGTTCAACGATAATGAAGCCGGCCATATTACAGAGATAAACAACACCAGAAAGGCTATTGAAAATCTGAAGGATTTCCTACGGAGGGTTTGCGGTGAGCAATGCAACTAACCAAGAGCAACTTTCTCTGCTGCTAGCAGAGTACTCGGGCCTCCCCGAGTTTAGTGGCTTGGAGTGTACAGGCGTTAATAGTGCGAGCTTATTCGGAGATAAACCAATCCACATTGCTGCAACACGTGGCGACATTAATGAAATTCAGCTGATTTTGAGCCAAGGAGCTGACGTTAACTGCAAAGGGGAGCATGGATATACAGCCCTGCATGATGCAGTCGAGCAGGGCCATAGAGAGGCTGTCATTTATCTTCTAAAGCATGGCGCAAATTCTGAAGCTCTAAATGATGATGGAGTTTCACCGGCTGAACTTGCCAAGCTGTTGGATGAAAGTGAGATCCTTAACTTATTGGGTTCTACCTCATTTCCACGGACGGTTTGAAAAGGGCTGAAAACTTCAAATCTTGCCGGGCGACTCTACGACGCATTCGTGGGTTATGAAACCGCTCGATGTAGTCGAATAGATCCGCCCGTGCTTCGTCACGAGTCCGATACGATTGATGGGCAACTCGCTCCCGTTTGAGCTGACCGAAGAAGCCTTCGCAGGCGGCATTATCGCCACAATGTCCGACGGCACTCATACTGCAAACCAGCGTGTTGCGATTCAGAAATCGCTGATAGTCAGCACTGGTGAACTGGCTACCGCGATCCGAATGCAGGATCACTGACCAGTCACCCTGACGCTGCCATATGGCCATTTCCACCGCACGGATCACCATCTGCCGATCCTGGCGATGATGCATCGACCAACCGATCACCAGCTTGCTATACAGATCGAGTACCACGCACAGCGAGTAGGGTGGATGACGCTTTATCCATCCACCGTTATCCCGGCGTGAGCGTTATACCTGTTACGGATTTATTCGATAAGTATTTAACGGTCATTGCTGGATGTTTGGAATATGGTGGACAAGCTTCGCGTTGTCCACCCTACTTGCTAATTCCAGCAATTCTAGGAATGGGTCCATCCTTTGGCCGAGGGTCGAAAGTAAAGGGACCTAAAAAAGGCGCAGGAAAAGGTGATGGAAATCACACCCCTGAAAATAATCGGGCACAAAACAAGCAATTCAACGATGCAACCAAAGGCCTAACTGAAGCTCAGAAGCGTAGAGTGCATGATGAGATATCAGGAGAGGGATATGATTACCATCAAATAAAAGATGTTGCCGACGCAATTCGAAACGGACAATAGAATATGAAGAACATCAACGAGACCCTCCCAAGAAAAGTAATTGGTCTTCGAAAAGGGGAAGGGAGTTTCATATTTATTGATTTAGAACAAGAGAAAGGCGCAGAAGTATCCCTCTGGGTCTATATGTGCGACTGGACGCTAAGAAAAGAAGAAATCGTAGTCACAAGTGAAAACATTGGCGACATGTCCGACCTCTCAGGGTTTTTCCTCGGAGAAATGATCTTGATTAGGAAAGACGAAGGATCAGGAAAGATAAAAATCAACTTCTCAACTGGAGTAAAGCTAGTTCTCTCCAACGAAGAGGGTTTTTACTCCGGGGATGACGATTATTTTATGATTTTCTTTGGAGACGCTTGGGTAGCCAAATACTCTGAACAGAATGGTTTTTCAGTAAAGCGGCAATAGACACACAGCGTACGCGCACTTAAACACCGACCTTGTGTCTGTAGTGGTCAACTAATCCCGGACACAGAGTTAAGATTTTTCTCCGCAATGGCGGGCGGTAGCCCGCCATTGAATTGGTGTGGTCGTATCCAGTTGTAGCGATGCATCAAGCGAGTAGGGTGGATGACGCTTTACCCATCCACCGTTATCTCGGCGTGAGCGTTATACCTGTTACGGATTTATTCGATAAGTAGTTAGCGGTCATTGCTGGATTTTTGCAATATGGTGGACAAGCTTCGCGTTGTCCACCCTACTTGCTGAGATGTCAAAAGTCGGAAAGCAGAATATCGACAACGAGTATGTTCGTGATGTTTTGGCCCAAGGGAAAAACTGCAATCCTTTTGAGTACCTAATAAAACTCTATCAAGATGAGAGAAACGCAGTAGAGAGACAGAAAATCAAGCAAGCGATGAAGCGCTTTAACTACGACGGCAAAAATAGGTTCCAATAATGACTTGGTTCGTTGTGAGCATTGCATCAACAATAGAGCTCTTGGCTCCCCCTCAAGCAGAGTATCCGATCTATGAGGACTACTATTTGTTTGAGGCACACTCCGAGGCCGAGCTCCAACAAAAAATAAACTCCACCATGCAGGTTATTGATAGTGCAGGAGACTGCACTTATCAAGGCAGCCCTGCCAAGCAAAAATGCTTAGGAACTAGAAAGATAAGATCCATATACAATCCCACACGTAGAGACCTAGACTCATCACCACCCTCGGATGGAACAGAGCTTAGCCATTCGTTCTTCATCGCAAGTTCATTGAAGGACGCTGAGGATTTTGCCCAAGGGAAGTCCGTGCTCTTAAAGTGCGTTGATGATTCAGAAGAATAAATAGATCTGACGGCCCACATCAGATCTTAATAGAGCAGGCCTCTATGATCTTAATCTGACAGAGGCCTGTCACTTATCTCTCTATTCCAATAAAAGTATTTTGCACTTCGCTACCGAATGGGGGCGAGCAACTGCTTAGTCGCTGTATCAATTTCCCCAGCAGAGTGTTCGGACCTTTTCGGTTCAGCGTGTAGGGTGGATGACGCTTTATCCATCCACCGTTATACCGGTGTGAGCGTTATACCTGTTACGGATTTATTCGATAAGTAGTTAACGGTCATTTCTGGAAGTTTGAAATATGGTGGACAAGCTTCGCGTTGTCCACCCTACTTGCTGATAATATCATTGAGAACGCTGGTGGAACCGCGCCAAACGTTCCTGGAGCCTGGGGGCAAAATTATGGCGATCAATAAGTTTGTTCTTCTGCTTGCACTGCTGACCCCAAGCATCACCGTGGCTTGCCCAGAAACCGGATGGAGCAAGTTTTCGGGAAAATTATTCTATGAGCAAAAAGATGCACAGAGTGGAGAAATAGAGGGCATCCAAATTGGATGGACAAGTGCTCAACTACGCCAATACCTTAGTGATCAAGAGATCGAAAAGGTCGAGCTCGTACCTACAAACAACTTCTATGCTACTGCTGAGTGCCCAGAGGAGCTTGATAAGATCACAGGCTCCAGTGAAGTGTGGGTCACTGGGAAGAATATGGCAAAGATTGCTCGAATCACCATGAGAGAGGCGCAGGCTTCAGAAATAAGCCTAGTTCAGAGCAGTGAATTCCCTATTAAGCAAGGTGATTCCCTGAGAACTGTCATATCTCAACTAAAAGAGCTTTTGAAGTCAGGCAAAGCTCAAGGTGTAAACCCTACCCTCTCCTGCAAGAATCAATGTCTTGTTAAGTTTAACGACCTATCATTGAGCAGCGAACCACTTGCTTTCAGATATGTGACTAAAGATCAGCGCGGTCGCATTACTCTATACCTGAGTGCTGACAGGGTAATCCGAGCCTCCTACCTAAGGCAGCGCTTTCAAGGTGATGGCGTGCTCTAACACTACTCACGTTGCAGCGAGTAGGGTGGATGACGCTTTACCCATCCACCGTTATCCCGGCGTGAGCGTTATACCTGTTACGGATTTATGCGATAAGGAGTTAACGGTCATTGCTGGATGTTTGGAATATGGTGGACAAGCTTCGCGTTGTCCACCCTACTTGCTGTTTCACCAGCAGGCTATTCAGACTTTTCGGTTCGATGTTTCAGGTTGTATTGGCAAAGCGTGTAAGTTGGCGCAGCGCCCACACTGCGGGAGGCTGGAAGATTTAATACGGCCTGCTGGCTAGGGTTGATACCTCGGGCCGGAAAAATCTGAAGACTCAGCTGTAAATACAGAAGGGTTGTTCAGTGCAATCAGGAATCTTGCCCAGGCTTACCCTGCCTGCGCAGGCGGGACTTGCTCTGGCTGCTTAGCTGCTCAGCTTTAACCCAAGCAACCCACACACAATCAGCGCCACGCTGGCTAGGCGAATCAATGCCACCGACTCGCCAAATAGAATAATCCCGGCGATCACGGTGCCGACTGCGCCGATACCGGTCCAGATGGCGTAGGCGGTGCCCAGCGGTAAATGTTTCATGGCCAGGCCAAGTAGGCCCAGGCTGATTAGCATGGCGCTGACGGTAAGTACCGTGGGGATAGGGCGGGTAAAGCCTTCGGTGAATTTCAGGCCGACGGCCCAGCCGACTTCAAACAGGCCGGCGAAAAATAGAATGATCCACGACATTGCTGCCTCCAACGTAATTTCAGTTAGGGCCATCCCGAATGGTCACGGCAACAGCAATGGCCACTGCAACTGTGGTGAGGTTGTCCTCACTGATATCAGGCGCTGCCGTGGCAGGCTCAAAGAGGTTTTACGCGCTCTGAGGCTGCCATGTTTTAGCCGCGTTCCGCTTAGATGCCTTGCGGGCTGTCTTCACCACCCAGAGCTTCAAACAGGGCAGGGAGGAAGTCTACCAACGTCAGCATCATTAGGGTGAAGCTGGCGTCTTGTTGGCCTAGGTCATCATCGCCGCCATCTTGCTCGGCTTGATCTTGCAGCAGGTCTTCAAAGCGCAGGCGTTTGACCACCAGCTTGTCATCCAGCACGAACGACAGTTTGTCTTGCCAGGCCAGCGACAGTTGGGTAACGACCTTACCGGAAGCCATGTGCAGTTGGATTTCATCGCTGGTCAGGTCTTGGCGCTTGCAGCGCACTACGCCGCCATCTTCATGGCTGTCACGCAGCTCGCATTCGTCCAGTACGTGGAAGTCCGGCGCAGCTTGTTGAGTTTTGACCCAGTCAGTGAGGGTGGCGCTAGGCGCGATCTTCACGGTCAGCGGACGCACCGGCAGCGAGCCAATGGCTTCGCGCAGGGTCGACAGCAGGTCTTCGGCGCGCTTCGGGCTGGAGGCGTCGACCAGGATCAGACCTTGCTTAGGGGCGATGGCGGCGAAGGTTGCCGACTTGCGAATAAAGGCGCGCGGCAGGAAGGTCTGCACGATGTCGTCTTTAAGTTGGTCGCGTTCCTTCTTATAGACCTTGCGCATTTGCTCGGCTTCGATCTCATCGACCTTGTCCTTAAGGGCATCGCGCACCACGCTGCCAGGCAGGATGCGTTCTTCTTTGCGGGCAGCTAATAGCAGGAAGTCACCGCTGGCGTGCACCAAGGGTGCGTCTTCACCTTTACCAAAGGGCGCGATAAAGCCGTAAGTGCTCAGCTCTTGGCTCGCGCAGGGGCGGGCTAGTTTTGCTTCGAGGGCTTTTTCCAGAGCGTCGGCATCTAAGGGAATATCTTGGGTGAGGCGATAGATCAGCAGGTTGCGAAACCACATAAGGGGGTGCATCTCCATTTACAGACCCGTCAGCAAAGGCGGGTGTCTTAGGTCGTTGGCATCAGGGGTTAACCTGCGTCTGGTCTTGGCTAGCCGTTGCTGGCTAAAGGTGCAGGCAGTGCGTTTATTTACCCGCGCATTATTCCCTTGGATAGTGCCTCAGGCCAAGTCTGCGCTAAGTCTTTGCTTATTCAGTAAATTTTTTTTCAAAAGGGGGTTGCCAAGGTCTGAATCGATCTCTAGAATGCGCACCACTTCGAGAGCAAGGGTGATTAGCTCAGCCGGGAGAGCATCTGCCTTACAAGCAGAGGGTCGGCGGTTCGATCCCGTCATCACCCACCACTCGCTCCACGAAGTTACGCGCAGCGGTAGTTCAGTCGGTTAGAATACCGGCCTGTCACGCCGGGGGTCGCGGGTTCGAGTCCCGTCCGCTGCGCCATTTTTTATCCTCGCTTCATCCCCTCTGTGACAAGTTTCTGATTCTCCCCAGAAATCTTCTGAATTACCTAAAGTCCTGAACTTATACGCATTTTCTGTTTCCTAAGACGGTAGCAGTGGATTAAGCGGCCTGCTAAGCTCGCCCACTCACAGCATTGCCTTAGGGCGTACCGAACAAGGAACAAGCATGAAACAGCATCGTTTAGCCGCGGCGGTCGCCCTGGTAGGTTTGGTTCTCGCGGGTTGCGACTCGCAAACCAGCGAAGTCAAATTAGAAACTCCAGCGCAAAAAGCCTCCTACGGCATTGGCCTGAATATGGGCAAAAGTCTGGCCCAGGAAGGCATGGATGATCTGGATTCCAAAGCCGTTGCGCAGGGCATTGATGACGCAGTTGGTAAGAAAGAACAACGTCTGAAAGACGAAGAGCTGATGGAAGCCTTTGCTTTCCTGCAAAAGCGCGCTGAAGAGCGCATGACTGCTCTGAATGCTGAATCGGCCAAAGCCGGTAAGAAATTCCTCGAAGAAAACGCTAAGCGCGAAGGTGTTGTCACCACCGCTTCGGGCCTGCAGTACGAAGTGATCAAGAAGGCCGATGGTGCTCAGCCGAAAGAAACTGATGTAGTGACTGTGCACTATGAAGGCAAGCTGACTGATGGCACGGTCTTCGACAGCTCCATTGAGCGCGGTACCCCGATTGATCTGCCTGTCGGTGGCGTGATTCCAGGTTGGGTTGAAGGCCTGCAACTGATGCACGTGGGTGAGAAGTACAAACTGTACATCCCAAGTGAGCTGGCTTATGGCGAGCAAAGCCCATCCCCAGCCATCCCAGCCAACTCGGTGCTGGTGTTTGATCTGGAACTGATCGGCATCAAAGATAAAGCCGCTAAAGAGTAATCTTCACGCGGATCAGCAGCGCCCCGTCTCGACGGGGCGTTGTTGTTTTTGTCGGACGAAATTGCACTTTTATCGGGCTGGCGTAGTCCTAAAGATTCAGGAAAGGGATTGGGGTGTTACGGTTATGCACACCACCGCAAGTGAGCGGAAACACCCTTGGTAACCTTTCTCATCAACTGCTTGTGTATTTTAAGTTATTGATATTTAAGAATATTTACATCATGGGTAAAAAGTGCCCGATCTGTCTTCAAGCCCCGTAGACTGGGCATTTGCAGGGCATATCAAAATAATGTTCACAGGGTTATCCACAGCATCGGTGGATAACCTATTCCAGACTAGGGAACAGCTGGGTTTGCTGGGAGTCGTCGATGACTGCACCGAAGAATTTCCACCGTTACCAGTTACTGGCTAAGCGTTTCCTCAGCGCAGCCAAGTTACCGGCGCTGCTGTTTTCGGTGGCGCGTAAACGCGACAAGTTAGGTTCCGGCTTCAGTGAGTTGAGTGGCCAGCTCAAACTGCTGCAGGCGCTTTGTTTGGCCTGGTGGCGCGGTGAGTATCGCAACGTTAATAAGCAAGCTCTGCTGTCGATAGTTGGCGCGCTGCTGTACTTCGTCGCGCCCATCGATGCGATTCCGGATTGGTTGCTGGGCGTAGGCTTTGTCGATGATCTCGCCGTTCTGACCTGGGTCTTGAAAACCTGGAGTGGCGAGCTGGAAGCCTTCGAGCGCTGGCGGGCAGGGCAGAGCGCGCAAAAGCTCGCAGAGATTGAACGCTTGCCGCAGCTTGAGGGGGTTGAAGTGGTGGACCGGCAAACCCCCGGGCAGCCTTAAGCTGCTTAGTTGGCTCGTACAGATTTTGCCAGTGAATTTTTTTGTGCCTGGAGGCGGCCTTTATTCAAGTTGGCCGCGTAACCGGGCTGTTACCATAGTCCTTTAGCATGGACGTTTCAGTCACATTGGATGTGCGCAGTTGGGGAATATAAATGCCAGTGCAAGTAATTGAGCGTGACGGTGAGCCCGAGTACGCGGTGGTACCTTGGGCAGAGTATCAAGCCTTACTTAAGGCCGCAGGCCAGCCGCTGGTAGAGGCTGGCCGCAATCAAGCCAGTGTCCAGCCACAAGCGCTGGCCAACCTTAAGCAACTCAGTGCATTGCGTGAGGCCAAGGGCTTAAGCGTTGAGCAGTTGGCGCGCACCGTGGGCATCAGCCCGCACTATCTGAATATGATCGAGAGCGCTGAGCGTGTGCCGGATGCGGCCATTCAGCGGGCCTTGGCCTGGCATTTGGGGGTAGCCGGCTGGGAGCCACAGCCTTGACTGTGCGTATCAGTCGGCAGCATTGGCAGGCGTTACTCAATGAACTCGAACAAGCCCGGCAGCGCCGTCATTTGCTGACCTATCGTGCTCTGATCGAGCGCCTTGAGCTGCCAACGCCGGCCATGCAGACCCTCACTGCGGCACTAGAATACCTGGCCGCTTTGGATGCCAAGCAGCAGCGCCCACTGCGCAGTGCTTTGGTCATCAGTCAGGGCGCCAGTCGCTTGCCGCGCACGGGGTTCTTCGAGTACATCAGTCGCTTAGGTCGCTTCCACGGGGCCGTGGATGGTGTGGCTGCTGCTTCTTGGCACGCCGCTGAAGTGGCGCGGGTTTTTGAATTTGATTACGGGGAGCAACCATGATTTGGCATGCCTTGCGCGCGCGCGTGAGTTACTGGTTGGCCCGGCGCCTGTTTCATTGGCAGTGGTTGATCAAGCAACCACGGGCCTGGCAGTGGATGGAGGGGCAGTTCTCGCGTATGGCGAACCTGGGCGATCGCCAGGCGCAGAGCTTTTATGGGCATATATTGTTATTTCGCGGCCAGGGCCTCGGTGCCCGTAATGAAGGACGGCGCCTGCTGAGTTTGGCGGCCAAGGCCGGTGACGCGAAGTCGGCTTATCAGTTGGGGGTGTTAAGCCTTGCGGGCGACGCCCAGCATGAGCCGGACTCCAGCCAAGCACTCAACTGGTGGACGCAAGCGGCCCAAGCTGGCCATCCGGCTGCGGCCTATCGCCTGGCTGAGCTGTATCGCACAGGGGCTCCCGGAGTGGCGCCGGATGCCCAGCTGGCCGCGCAATTTGCCGCGCAGTCCAGCCCTGCCAGCCACCGCTAATTGCCGCCAGCTTTAGCGCTGTTGGCTATCAAACTGGCTGTTAAAAGCCTGCACAAAGGCGTTGCGCAGGATGGCCTTAAATGCCTGCCAGCGGCTGATCTCGTAAGCATTGAGATCACCGCGAATCTCCACGCGGGTGGCCAGTTGATCCTGCCGGTGATTCTTAAAGATCCAGCCGCCGCTGCCCACTAGCGCTTCCCAGAGTCCATTGAGCAGGCTCTTATCTTTGGCTGCGACGTCTTGCTGCCAGTTAAAAATTTCCGCTTGGCGCAGTAGGGGTTTGGCGTAGCCCTTGAGTTTGCCCTGGCGTGCTTGTAGCTCCAGCACCATGTCGCCATTGCCGCTGGCAAAGTCGAAATTGGCATAGGCGCGGGTGAAGCTATTGAGCTGTTTGAGTTGGATTTGGGTAATACGCAATTGCAGGTCAAAGTCATCCAGTTCACCCAGCGGATCGAAAGCGCTTTTCAACTCCAGCGGTGCGTTACCCAGTACCTGAGCATTGACGTTAAGCGTGGCGGGGCGTGGTTGTGTGCTGTCGCTGACGTTGGTGAGATTGCGCACTTGGGCGTTGAGCTGGGTGGCTTTGAGATCAACCGCTGGTTGCGCGGTGAAGTTGCGAAAGGCCAGGGTGCCATCGATCACGCGCACGTCATTCAAATGGATAGGCAGCAGGCCACGCAACTGCGCGCGCCAGTCGACCCCTTCACCGGTTTGTGAGTTAGCCGCATTGCCGCCGTCGACAAAGGTCAGCTCGGGCTGCACAAACTCCACCTCGGCCACCACGGCGCGCTGCTGCCACAAAGCGCGCCAACTGACGGCTAAATCAATACTGGGGGCTTTAAGCAGGGGGACTGGGACCTTGCCGTTAACCTTAACGATTTGCAGGTCGTTGATCTTATAAGCGCCGCGCCATAGGGCGAGATCAATATCGGCGATATGGCCACGGTAATCGCCCATGTCGGCGAGCTGCTTATTTAAGTAGTCGCGCACTAATACGGGCAGGGCGATATGCAGGGCAATCAAGGCCACGGCCAAAAACACTAGGGTGAACAGCGGGATGCGATAACGTTTCTTCATAACTATGCAGACTTGATCTGGGCCAATAGGTTTCCAGTTTACCCCAGCCTAGACTGGACGCCCGCTCGCCCGCGACTTAGGCTTGTTCACCTTATGTTTTGCGCAACTTCGCCTGCCGCCAAAAGGATCAGACCATGAGCCGTATTTTTGCTGATAACGCCCACGCCATTGGTAACACTCCGCTGGTACGGATTAACCGCTTAGGCCCAAGTGGTGTGACCATTTTGGCCAAGATCGAAGGGCGTAACCCTGGTTACTCGGTAAAGTGCCGCATCGGCGCTAACCTGATTTGGGATGCTGAAGAACGCGGTGTGCTCAAGCCGGGTATGACCATCGTCGAGCCCACCAGTGGTAACACTGGCATTGGTCTGGCTTTTGTCGCGGCGGCCAAGGGCTACAAGCTGGTGCTGACCATGCCGGCATCCATGAGTCTGGAACGGCGCAAAGTGCTCAAGGCCCTGGGCGCTGAGCTGGTATTGACCGAGCCGGCCAAGGGCATGAAAGGTGCCATCGAAAAGGCCGAAGAGCTGGCGGCTAGCAGCAGCGATTACTTTATGCCGCAGCAATTCAGCAACCCGGCTAACCCGGCGATTCACGAAAAAACCACCGGCCCGGAAATCTGGAACGACACCGAAGGTGCCGTGGATGTATTGGTTGCCGGCGTCGGTACTGGCGGCACCATCAGCGGGATCTCGCGCTATATCAAAAAGACCAAGGGCAAGGCGATTATCTCGGTGGCGGTGGAGCCGGTTGGCTCGCCTGTCATCACGCAGACCTTGGCCGGCAGCGAAGTGAAACCGTCCCCGCACAAGATCCAAGGCATCGGCGCGGGCTTTGTGCCGGGCAACTTAGATTTGAGCCTGGTGGACCGCGTCGAGCTGGTCAGCGATGACGACTCCAAGGCCGTGGCGCTGCGCCTGATGCGTGAAGAGGGCATCCTCTGCGGCATCTCCTGTGGCGCCGCCATGGCCGCTGCGCTAAAGATTGCCGAGGAACCGGCGATGCAAGGCAAAACCATCGTAGTGATCCTGCCAGACTCCGGTGAGCGTTATCTGTCGAGCATGCTGTTTAGTGATCTGTTTACTGAGCAAGAGCTGCAAGCCTAATTCTCTTTAGGCCGTCTGGTTGTGCTGATATCTGCCGAATAACTCCGGCGGGTATCACCGCAGTGTTGCATTGCCAAACCGTGGCTAGGTCTGACTTAAAGCGTCAGACCAATCCATGAGTACTGCGGTGCTCTGGCTTGAGGAAAGTGTTGCCGTCTGCGGTAGCTGTCCAAGTTCTGTGCAGAGCAATAGGTGCACTGTTCGCTCACCTCAATCTGCTGATCATCTAACTCCCTGCTAAGTAATCGCCGACAGTAAGCCTCTAAGTCCAGCCAAAGTTCGCCGCCATTAACCGCAGCCTGTTTGCTCGGGTTGCGGCTAATGGGCTGCTGTTTGTGCCAGAGCGCTGGGGCCGTTGTGCAAAGCTCACCGTGGACCTGTTCGATACGTTCTAGCAGCGGCCAGCTGACCTCGTAGCAACATTTTTTGATGGACGGCCCTATGGCCACTCTCAGACTGTGCCTCGGTATGCCAAAGGCCTCAAAGGCTGCAAAGGAGTGGTTAATAATATTGGCGACTAAGCCCTGCCAGCCTGCGTGAATGGCGGCCACAAATGGCCGCTCTGTGCTGCTAATTAAAATCGGCAGGCAATCGGCGGTGATTACTGCAATGGGCCGATTGCTGGTGGTGAAGAGGGCGTCAGCTTGGATCAATCCGGCTTGCTCATGGCCCTTTACTTGTACCACTTGACCCGCATGTTGCTGGTCGAGATAGAGCAGGACTGGCGGCTTGCTCGGCTCATTGGCGTGGCCGAAGCCGTGCTCAATGTGAGGTAGTGCGGATAGGTTGGCGGCCTTGAGCATCAATGATCACTCCAGCGAATGCAGCGCGGGTGTTGGCGCTGTATTGGCATTGAGAGGGCGCTGCTGAGGCGAGGTTCCAGATCCTGCTGCACGATTTGCGCAGGCTGAGGTTAATGCTCTGTGTTGGTTTGCTCGGCCTAACGCCGGTTGCAGCTTATTAAGCGGTATGCCTGGCCGAGCAATACCAGCGATGTCAGTTAAGGGCTGCCAGCAAGGCCGCGAGTTTTGCTACGGCCTCACTAAAGCTCGGGCGTTGTTGCAGATCCTCCTGCATACATGCCTGCGCCAAGCTCAGCAGTTCTGTCGCCTGAGCCTCAGGGCAGCGTTGTATCAGCTCCTCCAGCAAAATCCCCCAGGCGCGTATTTCGATACGTTGCAAGGCTTGGCCTTGTTCGGTTTGCGGGTCGAAGCGCGAGGCGGCGCCGAAATCGCCGAGCAGGGTGTGGCCGCTTGGCTTGACCAATAGGTTATGGCCGTAAAGGTCGCCGTGGAGGATGCCGCGCTGATGCAAGTGGCTGGCGGCCGCAGCAGCGCCGTGGGCGATGGACAGCAGTTGTTTGAGGCTGAACTGCTGCTCTGGGGCGTAGCAGTCGCGGCTGCAACTGCTCAGCGAAGGGGGGGCGGCCAGCACTTGGTAGGCGCTGCTGATTCGCTCAAGGACCAAGGCGGGTGGCTCATCGGCTGCGGTCTGCAGAGCGCCGGCCACGCGGATTAGGTTGTGCTGTTCGCCAGCCAGTAAGCAGGCGGCCATTTCGCAGTGGGGCAGGCCGTCGCTGGTCATCTGGCCCTTAAAGTGTTTCACCGCGACCTCTTGCGCTGGCTGTCCAGGCGCTTGCCAGGTGGCTGCATGGATAATCCCGGAGGCGCCTTGGCCGAGCAGCTCGGCGTAGCTCAGTTGTTCGCGCGGGATCAGTGTGGCCGCCGGAGCCTGTTCTAAATGCGCACAGAAAGGATTGCCGGCATAGGCCAGCCAGGCTAAGCGCGGCAGCTTAAGCAGCCAGTCTGGCAGCGCCTGCAGGCGATTGGCGGCGATCCTCAGCAGCTCTAGGTTATGGCACCGGCTGAGGCTGGCGGGCAGGCTGGTCAGGCGGTTGCCGGCCAGCATCAGCTTTTGCAGGTATTGGCAGTCGCCTAGGGCTTCGGGCAGTTGGCTGATGCGGTTATCAGTGAGGATTAACCAGCGCAGCTTGGCTGACAATGCGTCGGCGGCCACCTGCTCGATTTGGCATGACTTAAAGCCAACCATTTCCAGCTGCGGACATTGACCGAGGACTTGCGGCAAGGCCGTGAAGGGATTATCCGAGCAAAACAGCACCCGCAGTTTATGCAGGCGGGGCAGGGTGCTGGGCAGGTCGCTGAGGCGATTATTGGAAAGATTGAGCACCTCCAAGCTGTCCGCCAGTTGGAAAACTTCTTCTGGCAGTTCCGTCAGATCAGCCGCCAGATCCAGGCGTGTGATGCCTTGCAGTTGGCCGCTGCGCAGTTGCTCAAGTGTGTGCATGAAGATCCTGTGGTGGTTGGCAATCTTGTTACGCCGTGGTGGATTACGCCGCTGCGCGGCTAATCCACCCTACGGGTGTGGTGCTCTTATCGTTGGGTGCAATCGCCGCAGAGGCGCTTGCACCGTTGTGTTTTGCCTGCGCGCTTGGCGTTGATCAGTGGTGGATTACGCCGCTTTGCGGCTAATCCACCCTACGGGTGTGGTGCTCTTATCGTTGGGTGCAATCGCCGCAGAGGCGCTTGCATCGTTGTGTTTTGCCTGCGCGCTTGGCGTTGGTCAGTGGTGGATCACGCCGCTTGGCGGCTAATCCACCCTACGGGTGTGGTGCTCTTATCGTTGGGTGCAATCGCCGCACAGGCGCGTGCACCGTTGTGTTTTGCCTGCGCGCTTGGCGTTGGTGTGTGGTGGATCACGCCGCTGCGCGGCTAATCCACCCTACGGGTTGATCCACCTTACGGGTTGCGCGGCTAATCCACCTTGCGGGTGCCTACCTTACTTGGGCTTTTGCTTAGTTGTCGTAGCCCAGGTTCGGCGCCAACCAGCGTTCGGTGACGTTGAGCGCCTGTTGTTTGCGTTCGGTGTAGCTCTCGACTTGGTCCTTATCGATTTTACCCACGGCAAAGTACTGCGCCTGTGGGTGAGCGAAGTACCAGCCGCTGACCGCCGCTGCCGGGAACATGGCGTAGTGCTCGGTGAGGAACACGCCGCTTTTGCCGGCCTTGTTGAACTCGGCCGCTGGATCGAGCAGGGCGAACAGGGTTTTCTTCTCGGTGTGATCTGGACACGCCGGGTAGCCCGGGGCCGGGCGGATGCCTTTGTAAGCTTCCTTGATCAGCTCGTCGTTGCTCAGTTGCTCGTCAGCGGCGTAGCCCCAATGGGTTTTGCGCACTTGTTCGTGCAGCCATTCAGCACAGGCTTCGGCCAGGCGGTCGGCGAGGGCTTTGACCATGATCGAGTTGTAGTCGTCGCCGGCGTCTTGGTAGGCCTTGGCCACTTCCTCGGCGCCGATGCCGGCGGTGGTGATAAAGCCACCCACGTAATCGGTGATGCCGCTCTCTTGCGGGGCGACAAAGTCCGCCAGGCTGTAGTTCGGCTTGCCATCGGGTTTGATTGTTTGTTGACGCAAGTGGTGCAGGGTGGTCAGCACTTGGCCGTCGTCGCCGAGCACTTGCAGGTCATCATCGGCCACCTGATTGGCTGGCCAGAAACCAAATACGGCGCGGGCACGGATCAGCTTCTCGTCGATCAGCTTTTTCAGCATCGCCTGGGCATCGGCGTACAGCGCTGTGGCGGCTTCACCAACCACTTCATCGCTCAGGATGCGTGGGAACTTGCCGGCCAGATCCCAGGAGATAAAGAACGGCGTCCAGTCGATGTACTCGGCCAGCACGTTAAGGTCGATATCGTCCAGCACCCGCGCGCCGGTGAAGGTCGGTACGCTCGGCTGGTAGTTGGTCCAGTCGAATTGTGGTTTGTTCGCCACGGCCGCGGCATAGCTCAAACGCTCGGTACGGGCACTGCGGTTGGCGGTGCGTTCACGCACCTCGATGTAGTCGAGGCGTGTGCGTTCAACGAAATCCGCCTTCAGTTCTTTCGACAGCAATTGGGTCGCCACACCCACGGCGCGGGAGGCGTCGGTGACGTAAACCACGGCGTCGTTTTGATACTTAGGCTCGATCTTCACCGCCGTGTGCGCTTTGGAGGTGGTGGCGCCACCGATCATCAGTGGCAGGTGGAAGTCCTGACGCTGCATCTCACGGGCCACATGGACCATCTCATCGAGCGATGGGGTGATCAGGCCAGACAGGCCA
This sequence comes from Pseudomonas sp. 5P_3.1_Bac2, assembly GCF_025465995.1. Lineage (GTDB taxonomy): Bacteria > Pseudomonadota > Gammaproteobacteria > Pseudomonadales > Pseudomonadaceae > Aquipseudomonas. Next base: position 594,318 of record NZ_JANLNY010000006.1, read on the forward strand.
ATGATGTCGCACTTCTCCTCGCGCGCGACCTGGAGGATTTTCTCTGCTGGCACCATCACGCCCAGATCGACGATGTCGTAGCCGTTGCAGCCGAGCACCACACCGACGATGTTCTTGCCAATGTCATGCACGTCGCCTTTTACCGTGGCCATGAGAATCTTGCCCTTGGCCTCGGGCTTGTCGCCTTTTTCCGCTTCGATAAAGGGGATCAGGTGCGCTACGGCCTGCTTCATGACGCGGGCGGATTTCACCACTTGCGGCAGGAACATTTTGCCGGCGCCGAACAGGTCGCCGACCACGTTCATCCCGCTCATAAGCGGGCCTTCGATCACCTCGATGGGACGCGCGCATTGCTGGCGGCACTCTTCGGTGTCCTCGACGATAAACGCGGTGATGCCCTTGACCAGGGCATGCTCCAGGCGTTTATCGACCGGCAGCGAACGCCATTCTTCGTTCTCGACTTCCTTAACGCTGCCGTCGCCTTTGTAGTTGTCGGCGATGGCCAGCAGCGCTTCGGTGGCGCCGGCGTTGCGGTTGAGCACCACGTCTTCCACGGCGTCACGCAGCTCTTGCGGGATCTGGTCGTAGATCTCCAGCTGGCCGGCGTTAACGATGCCCATGGTGAGGCCGTTTTGGATCGCGTAATAAAGGAAGACCGAGTGGATCGCCTCACGCACCGGGTTGTTGCCGCGGAAGGAGAACGACACGTTGCTCACGCCGCCGCTGGACAGGGCGTAGGGCAGGTGATCACGGATATAGGCGCAGGCTTCGATAAAGTCGACGGCGTAGTTGTTGTGCTCTTCGATGCCGGTAGCCACGGCGAAGATGTTCGGGTCGAAGATGATGTCCTGCGGCGGGAAGCCGACTTCATTCACCAGAATGTCGTAGCTGCGCTGGCAGATCTCCCGCTTGCGCGCAGCGGTGTCGGCCTGGCCGGCTTCGTCGAAGGCCATCACCACCACGGCAGCGCCATAGCGCTTGCACAGACGCGCGTGGTGCTTGAACTGCTCCACGCCTTCTTTCATCGAGATCGAGTTGACGATGCCCTTGCCCTGGATGCACTTAAGGCCGGCTTCGATCACGTCCCATTTCGACGAGTCGATCATGATCGGCACGCGGGAGATGTCCGGCTCGCCGGCGATCAAATTGAGGAATTTGACCATGGCCGCTTTGGAGTCGAGCATGCCCTCGTCCATGTTGATGTCGATCACCTGGGCGCCGGCTTCCACCTGTTGCAAGGCGACTTCCAGGGCCTCGGTGTAATTCTCTTCACGGATCAGCCGGGCGAACTTAGCCGAGCCGGTGATGTTGGTGCGTTCACCGACGTTCACAAACAACGAGTTGCGGTCGATGGTGAACGGCTCAAGGCCAGACAGGCGACAGGCTTTGGCAATCTCCGGGATCACTCGCGGCGGGTGCTTGGCCACGGCCTCGGCGATGGCCCGGATGTGCGCAGGCGTAGTGCCGCAGCAGCCGCCGATGATGTTCAAAAAGCCACTGGCGGCAAATTCTTCGACCACGGCGGCCATCTCCGCCGGGGTTTCATCGTATTCACCAAAGGCGTTGGGCAGGCCGGCGTTCGGGTGAGCCGAAACATGGGTGTCGGCCTTGGCCGCAAGCTCGGCCAAATAAGGACGCAGGTCCTTGGCGCCCAAGGCGCAGTTGAGGCCCACGGAGATCGGCTGGGCGTGGCTGACTGAGTTCCAGAACGCTTCGGTGGTCTGGCCCGAGAGGGTACGGCCGGAAGCGTCGGTGATGGTGCCGGAAATCATGATCGGCAATTCGAAACCCAGTTCTTCGTACACGCCTTGCACGGCAAAGATCGCGGCCTTGGCGTTGAGGGTGTCGAAGATGGTTTCGATCAGGATCAGGTCGGCGCCGCCCTCGATCAAACCCTTGGTGGCTTCGGTGTAGTTCTCCACCAGCTCATCAAAGGTGATGTTGCGGTAGCCAGGATCATTGACGTCAGGGCTGATCGAGCACGTGCGGCTGGTAGGGCCGAGCACGCCTGCGACAAAGCGCGGACGCTCTGGGGTTTCCAGGGTTTTCGCATCCGCCACGCGGCGGGCCAGGCGCGCGCCTTCAACGTTGAGCTCATACACCAGCGCTTCCATACCGTAGTCGGCCTGGGACACTTGGGTGGCGTTAAAGGTGTTGGTTTCGAGGATGTCGGCACCGGCGTCCAGATAGGCTTTTTCGATAGCGCCGATGACATCGGGGCGGCTCAAGATCAGCAGATCGTTGTTGCCTTTGACATCTTGGTGCCAGTCGGCAAAGCGTTCGCCACGGTAATCCTGCTCCTCCAGCTTGTAGCTTTGGATCATGGTGCCCATGCCACCATCGAGAATCAGGATGCGCTCGGATAAGGCCTTTTTCAGGGCTTGCTGACGGGCGTTACGATCGGACATGGGGCTACCTGGAGCAGAAACAAGGGGCGGCGATAATAACAAAGCTACGGGTTTTTTCCGCTAGGCTAGATTCTAGATGAATTATGTTCATGAATAAGGGACTCCACTTAGGTGTTAAGGGGAGTAAAATTCGCGCCTGAGATAGTCTGAGATTCCCACCAAAATGTTTCTTCGCATACTTCTGGCTCTTTGTTGCTGGTTTATATCTTCAGCACAAGCAGAACCGACCATTTCATACACCCGTGACGTTCAACCCATCTTCACTAAAAACTGTATCGCCTGCCACGCCTGCTACGACGCGCCTTGCCAGCTGAATTTAGGCAGCGGCGAAGGGGCCCAGCGCGGTGCTAACGCCTTGCCCGTTTACAACGGCTCGCGGACCAAGGCGCAGGAAACCACGCGCATTTATATCGATGCCCACAGTCCTGAAGCATGGCAACGTAAGGGCTTCTACTCGGTGCTGGAGCAGCAAGGCAGTCAAGCGGCACTGATGGCCCGCATGCTGAAATTAGGTCATAGCCAAACCTTTGCCGCGAACCAAAAGCTGCCCGCGGATTTGGATATCAGCATTGATCGCTTGAACCAATGCCCACGCCCGGAAAACTTTGACCAATTTGCCAGTAAAAACCCCATGTCAGGCATGCCCTTTGCGGTCACTGGCTTGCAGCCTGGCGATTATAAAACCCTGCAAGATTGGCTGGCGCAAGGCGCCGTGGTCGATCAGGTGCCTATTGAGCCAACGGCTACAGAGCAGCAGAAAATTGCCATCTGGGAAGGCTTCTTTAATGCCCCGGGTGCTCGTGAGTCGCTGGTTTCGCGCTGGCTCTATGAACACTTGTTCTTGGCCCATTTGTACTTCAGCGATGACCAAGATCAAACTGGCCACTTCTTCCAGCTGGTGCGTTCGCGTACACCTAGCGGCTTGCCCGTGGACATCATCGCTAGCCGCCGGCCAAACGAAGACCCTGGCACGCACTTCTATTATCGCCTGACGCCTGTGCAAGGCGTGATCGTGCATAAAACCCACATCACCTATGCCTTGAGTGCGGCCAAGCTGGAGCACATTAAAGAGCTGTTCTACGGCACTGACTGGGTCGCTGACCGGGTGCCGGGCTATGGTATTCGCCGCCGCGCTAACCCCTTCGACACCTTCGCGGAGATTCCGGCCGAGGCGCGTTACCAATTTATGTTGGATGACGCTGAGTACTTCGTGCGCACCTTTATCCGTGGTCCAGTTTGCCGCGGGCAAATCGCCACTGACGTGATTCGCGATAACTTCTGGGTGTTTTTCCAAGACCCTAAACGCGATCTGTTTATCACCGATCCTGAGTATCGTAAGCAGGTGGAGCCGTTTTTAGCGCTGCCAGGGCAATTGGATGGCATCGTCGACATGCTGTCGGTATGGCACTCCTACCGTGACAAGCGTAATGAGTATGCCGAACTGCGCTTTGATCGCTACGCCGACTCTCCGGCACCTAGCTGGTCCCATATCTGGGCCGGTAACGACAATGCCTTGCTGAGCGTATTCCGTCAGCACGACAGTGCTTCGGTGCGTAAAGGTTTGATTGGCGATGTACCGCAGACGATGTGGTGGATGGATTACCCGCTGTTCGAGCGCACCTACTATCAGTTGGTGGTTAACTTCGACGTATTCGGCAATGTCTCGCACCAGGCCCAGACTCGTTTGTATTTCGACCTGATCCGTAACGGTGCCGAAATCAACTTCCTGCGTTTGATGCCGCCTAGTACGCGCCAAGCCTATCTGGATGACTGGTATCAAGGCACCGGTAAGCTCAAGGCCTGGATGGACTATCAGCACGTCAACAGCTCGGCCCCCACCGGTTTGAATCTGCCTGAAACCAACGCCAAAGAGGTGTTTGCCGAGACCTTGCTGGCCCGTTATGGCAGCCTCAACGCGCGACCTGACCCCATCAACCGTTGCCACAATGCCTATTGCTACCGGCGCCGCCTGCCACCACAGCTGCAAGACGCCGAGCAAGCCCTGAGCCGTTTGGCCAGCAAACCGGCGGCGACGCTCAAGGTCATCGACAGACTGCCGGAAGCGACCATGCTGCGGGTGGAGATGGAGAATGGCTTCCGCGTGGTCTACAGCATGCTGCGCAACCGTGCGCACAGTAACGTGGCCTTTATGATGGGCGAAGAGGGCCGTTATCAGCCTTGGCTGGACACGCTGACCATCTATCCGGGGGTTCTCAGTAGCTATCCGAACTTTATCTTCAACGTGCCTGCGGCGCAGGTGCCGGAGTTCGTCATGGCGATGGAGACGGCCCGTGATCAGGCCGCCTTCGATAAGGTTGTGGAGCGCTGGGGTATCCGCCGCACCAATCCGCAGTTCTGGCTGTACTTCCATGACCTGTCGGCCTATCTGGAGCAGACCAACCCGATCGAGGCCGGGGTGCTGGATATGAACCGCTACGAAAACCTGTAATAAGCCAAGCAGCGCTGCCTAGGGTGGCGCTGTTTCGATACCGACAACGCGCAGTGGCTAACCGGCATTGCGCGTTTTTTTATGGGCGTAAGAAGGGCGCTTGGGCATGGTTTCAGGCTATTGCGCAGGAGCCCTGTGCCAGTTGTTTGGGCTAGGTAAAGCACGGCCAGGCAATCGCTATCCTAAGTGGCAGACTGGCCAGACAAAGGACGTTGGTTGAGGGCTAGAGGGTTAGAAAAGCAGGACGTGAGGCGGGGCACAGGGAGGTCGCGCACTGCCTGGCAGGCAGTGCGCGATGGGCTTAGCGGTTAAAACGTTCTACCAGCGCGTACTGGCCGTTGGCCGTAGCGGTTAAGGCTTCACTGAGCAGCGCCATATCGTGGGCTTCGCCTGCGGTTTGGTCGGCCAGTTGGGCGATGGTCGTGATGCTACGGTTAACCTCTTCGGCCACGGCGCTTTGCTCTTCAGCCGCCGCCGCGATCTGGTTGGTCATGTCCGTGATATTGGCCACTGCGGCGCTGATACCGGCCAACGCATCATCAGCCTTCTGCACGCGCTCGACCCCTTCGCTGGCTTGCTGGCGACCGACTTCCATGGTTGCCACCGCCTCTTCAGCGGTGCGCTGCAGTTTGGCGATCAACTGATGAATCTGCTCGGTCGATTCCGCGGTGCGCTGCGCCAAGGAGCGTACCTCGTCGGCCACCACCGCAAAGCCACGGCCCATTTCGCCAGCACGTGCAGCCTCAATGGCCGCGTTGAGGGCCAGCAGATTGGTTTGATCGGCGATGCCTTTGATCACGTCAACCACGCCACCAATTTCATTGCTGTCGTTGGCCAGGCGGGTCACGGTTTCGCCGGTATCACCTACGGACTCGGACAGGCGCTGAATCGCTTCGCGGGTTTCACGGGTCACGCTGCGCCCGGCAGTGGTCAAGCGGTTGGCTTCCTGGGTGGCCATGGCGGTGCGGCTCACGTTGCTGGCCACTTCCTGAGTGGTGGCGGCCATCTCGTTAATCGCTGTGGCGACTTGGTCAGTCTCGCTGCGCTGGCGCTCCAGGCTCTTGGAGCTGTTATGGGCCAGCGAGTCGGCTTGCTTGGCTTGCAGGGTGAGCTGCTCGGCGTTGTCCTGCAGGCGGGTGAGGCAGGTCTTCAGCCGCGCTTCTTGGCTGAGGAAGGCCATCTCCAGGCGGCCCTGAGGACCACGGGCGTCGGTGTACATCTGGGCGGTCAGCGGGTCGGTGGTGCTTTGCTCAAGCATGCGCAGCAGACGTTCACGGCCGCGCATCTGCCATTTCAAACCGGCCAAACCCAAGGGCATGGCCAAGGCGGCAGCCAGACCAAAGCCCCAGCTGGAGTCCAGGTAAACGCCCAGCACAAAGCTAATCTGGCTGATGAGGATATAGGGCAGCCAGTTTTTCAGCACTGGTAGCCAGCTATCGCGTTGTGGGATCGCCGATTTGCCGCTGTTGATCCGTTGATAGAGGTTCTCGGCCCGCCGCACTTGCTCAGGTGTCGGTTTGGAACGCACCGATTCATAGCCAATCACTTGGTTGTTTTCACTCACCGGCGTGACGTAGGCGTTAACCCAGTAATGGTCGCCACTCTTGCAGCGGTTTTTCACGATCCCCATCCACGGGCGCCCGGCCTTGAGGGTATCCCACATATGCTGGAATACGGCCGAGGGCACGTCTGGGTGACGCACTAGGTTGTGAGGGGAGCGAATCAACTCGTCACGGGTAAAGCCACTGATCTCGATAAAGGCTTCGTTGCAGTAGGTAATTTGCCCTTTGAGATCGGTGGTGGAAATAAGACGCTGCTGGGCGGGGAAAGAACGCTCATGCTGAGTGACGGGTTGGTTATTGCGCATAACAGTGGTTATTCCTTAATCGTTACCAATACGTCGGCAGCAGCAGACAAAAGTTTAGCCCGCACACTGGGCATAGCCGATAGGAGCAAAGTCGTAAAAGGGGAGTGCTGAAGAACTAGTGCAGGCGCTTTAGGCGTGGCTTTGAAGTGCCTGCGCGGCAATAGTGGCAGTTTAACTCGAAGGCGGGTGCTTAAGCCCGTTAAACCTTAAGTTTGGCTGCACTAAGACTCAGGTATCATCCGCGCTTGAAATGAGAGGATGCTGATGAATAGCTTGTTGTTGCACTGTCGCCCCGGCTTTGAAAACGAACTTTGCGCGGAAATCTCCGAACACGCTGCTCGCCAGCAAGTTGGCGGCTACGCCAAGGCCAAGCCGAACAGCGCCTATGTGGAATTTATCTGCGGCGAGGCGGCTGAGGCCGAACGCTTAATCAATGAGCTGCGCTTCAGCCAACTGATCTTTGCCAGGCAGTGGGCTCAAGGGCAGTTTATCGAGCTGCCGGAGAAGGACCGCATCAGCGTGCTGCTGGCGCAGCTGCAAGAGCTGCCGGTATTCGGCAGTCTGTGGTTGGAGGTGCTGGACACCAACGAGGGCAAAGAGCTTTCTAACTTCTGTAAAAAATTCGAAGTGCCGCTGCGCACTGCGCTGCGCAAGGCGGGCAAGTTGGTTGAAGACGACAGCAAGCCGCGCCTGTTGCTGACCTTTAAAAGTGGCCGTGAAGTGTTTGTTGGCAAGGCTGCGCCGCGTAACTCGGCGCAGTGGCCCATGGGTATCCCGCGTTTGAAGTTCCCCCGCGAGGCGCCGAGCCGTTCGACGCTTAAGCTGGAGGAGGCCTGGCACACCTTTATTCCCCGTGCGCAGTGGGATGAGCGCTTGTCCGATGAAATGACCGGGGTCGACCTCGGTGCTGCGCCCGGTGGCTGGACCTATCAACTGGTGAAGCGCGGCATGTTGGTTACCGCCATCGATAACGGCCCGATGGCGCAGAGTTTGATGGACACCGGTCTAGTCCAGCATCTGATGGTGGATGGTTTTACCTTCAAGCCTAAACAGCCGGTGGACTGGATGGTGTGCGACATCGTCGAGAAACCGGCGCGCAGTGCGGCCTTGCTGGCCACCTGGATCGGTGAGGGCCTGTGCCGCGAGGCGGTGGTCAACCTCAAGCTGCCGATGAAGCAGCGCTATGCCGAAGTGCAGCGCTTGCTGACGCGCCTAGAAGAAGATTTTGCTGCACGTAAAATCAAGGTGTCGATTGCTTGCAAGCAGCTGTATCACGATCGTGAAGAGGTGACCTGTCACCTGCGTCGCCTGAGTAAGTAAGCCGTGTTTTGGCACAAGGCCACAGATAGCCTCTGCTGTGGCTTTGGGCCAAAATGGCGGCCTGTAATTGGAGTTTGTTATGTCTTTGCAAAATACCGCTACGCCCGATGACACCCTCGATGCCAGCGGTTTGAACTGCCCTGAGCCAGTGATGATGTTGCACAACAAGGTGCGTGATTTACCGGCTGGAGGCCTGCTTAAGGTGATTGCCACCGACCCCTCGACCCGCCGCGATATTCCCAAGTTTTGCGTGTTCTTAGGCCACGAGTTGGTCGAGCAGGCGCAAGAGAACGATACCTACCTCTACCTGATCCGCAAAAAGCTCGACTGATCAGGCCTTGGCTAAGTCGCTGCGCTGCGCCTGGTCGCGGATGCGTTGCCGCGCACTGCGCACGAGGCGCACGGTGAGCATCAGCGCGGCGCAGGTGAGCCCCACCACCAAGCCTTGCCACAAGCCGCTGGGGCCGTTGGGCTGACCGAACCAATCGCTCAAACCCAGGGCGTAGCCCACGGGCAAACCAATGCCCCAATAGGCGAACAGGGTTAGCAGCATGGTTACCCGGGTGTCTTGATAGCCGCGCAGGGCGCCGGCTGCCGTGACCTGAATGGCGTCGGAGAACTGGAACAGTGCCGCGTACAGAAGCAAGGTACTGGCCACGGCGATCACGGCAGGATCGGGGGTGTAGATCTGGGCGATGTGACGGTCTAGCAGCAGCATCAGGCTGGCCGACAGGCAAGCATAGGCGAGCGCGGCGGCCATGCTGATACCCGCGGCAAAACGCGCCTCGCGGGGTTCGCCACGGCCCAGTGCTTGGCCAACCCGCACGGTCGCGGCCATGCCTAGGGAGTAGGGGATCATAAACACCAGCGAGCTGAAGTTGAGGGCGATTTGATGGCCCGCCACCACTGTGGCGCCCAGGCCGCCAATCAACAGGGCAATTACGGCGAAGATGCTCGACTCGGCAAATACGGCGATGCCAATTGGCAGGCCGACGCTGATCAAGCCGCGAATCGGCGCCCACTGGGGCCAGTCAAACCGGCGGAAGACCTGACTGGGCTGGTACACCGCAGCGCTTTTGACCCACCACAACATGGCGCCAAACATGTAGATCATTACCAGCCCGCTGGCCCAGCCGCAGCCGACGCCGCCCATGGCCGGAACGCCAAGCTTGCCGTAGATAAAGATGTAGTTAAGGGGAATATTCAGCGCCAAGCCGCTCAGGCCGATCAGCATGCTCGGCCGGGTGCGGCCGAGGGCATCGCTAAAGCAGCGCAGCACGTAATACAGGGCCATGGCCGGGAAGCCGCAGGCAATGCCTTGTAAGTAGCCCATGGCCAGGCTGATCAACTGCGGGTCAACATGCATTAGCTGCAGAACAAATTCAGCATTCCACAGCAACAGTGCGCCCGTAAGGCCGACCACAATGGCCAGCCACATGGCTTGACGCAGCAGCGGGCCAATCTCTTGCTCCTGCTCGGCGCCAAAGAAATGCGCGACCTTGGGCGTGGTGGCCAGCAGAATGCCGGTCATCAATAGGAATACCGGTACCCAAATCGAATTGCCCAGCGCCACCGCCGCCAAGTCCTGTGGGCTGACCCGGCCGGCCATCACCGCATCGACAAAGCCCATGGCGGTGCTGGCCAGTTGGGCAATGATGATCGGGGTGGCGAGCTTGAGCAGGCTACCCAGTTCAGCGCGAATCCGTTGCGGGCGAGTTTGGGCGGGCATTCAGTGCATCCAAGCAGGTGAGCAAACGCGCAAGTTTACGCGCTGACTAGTTGCTCAGGAAAGTTTGTGCCTCCCCATCGGTCTGCCCGGCTTGGCCAATGTGCTTGTGCCAAGGGCGGTATGCAGCCTGCTAGAATGCCGGACTGATTTGCGGAGCCCTGCCATGCGCATTGTTGCTGACGAAAATATTCCCCTGCTGGATGAGTTTTTTGCCGAGTTCGGCTCCATCACCCGGCTACCTGGCCGGCGCATCGATGCTGCCAGCGTGGCCCAGGCCGATGTGCTGTTAGTGCGTTCAGTGACCGAGGTGGACGCCGCCCTGTTAAAAGACTCCCCGGTTAAGTTTGTCGGCACCTGCACCATCGGTACTGATCACCTAGACCTCGATTATTTCCAGCAAGCCGGCATTGGTTGGGCCCGTGCGCCAGGCTGTAACGCCCGTGGCGTGGTCGACTATGTGCTGAGCAGTTTATTGCTGCTGGCGGAGCAACAAGGCCAGGCTCTCGCCAGTCGCACCTATGGGGTGGTGGGCGTTGGTCAGGTTGGTGGGCGCTTACTTAAGGTGTTGCGTGCTTTGGGCTGGAAGGTATTGGCTTGCGATCCGCTGCGCCAAGCCCGTGAAGGTGGCGACTACGTCAGCCTTGAGCAGGTGCTGGAGCAGTGCGATGTGCTCAGCCTGCACACGCCTTTAACCCGTGAAGGCGAGCATGCCACTCATCACTTGTTAGATGCGGCGCGTTTGGCTGCGCTTAATCCGGGCACTTGGCTGATCAATGCCAGCCGTGGCGCGGTGGTGGATAACGCCGCACTGCGCGAGCTGCTTAAACGGCGCAAGGACCTCCAAGTGGTGTTGGACGTGTGGGAGGGCGAGCCGCAGGCCGATGTCGAGTTGGCCGGCCTGTGCCGGATCGCCACGCCGCATATCGCAGGCTACAGCCTTGAGGGCAAGCTGCGCGGCACGGCGCAGATCTATGACGCCTGGTGCGCCCACCAGGGCATGGCGCCACGGCGGCGTTTGGCTGAGTTGATGCCTACGCCTTGGCTGCCCAGTGTGACCCTGGATGCCAGTGCTGATCTGAGCTGGGCACTGACCACCCTGTGCCGTTCGGTGTATGACCCACGGGCGGACGACGCGAATTTCCGCCGCAGCTTAGTCGGTGATGTGCAGGCACGCCGCGCGGGCTTTGATGCGCTGCGCAAAAGCTATCCGGTGCGGCGTGAGATTGATGGTTTGCAGGTGCAGGTAAACGGCTCAGCCCCGGCACTGGTTAGTTTGATCGAGGCGCTGGGGGCTAAGCCGCTGTAAATCGGCCTGGGCTGGGTTTAGCGACGTTTGAAAATCGGTCGTGGTTGCGTGGCCCGGGCCAGCGCCTGCTCCAGTTCGCGGCAGGCTTGTTGGATCATGTCTTCGGTGATGGGCTGTTCTTGCCCGTGTTCATCCACCACATAACCGCGGCTGCTGCGTGGCTTGCATGGTGCTGGTTTTACGGATGTGGCTTGCATGTTCGGAACCCTCTGGGATTTGCGGTGGCGCAAGTGTAGGAGGGGTGGATGACTAAAGGATGACCGCCGCTACGGCTCGGATTAGAGGGTGTTATGGCGCTGTTTCGCATTGGTTTGATCATTAACCCACTGGCAGGCTTGGGCGGCCCGGCGGGCTTTAAAGGCAGTGATGGGATGGCTGCCCAGGCCCAGGCGCTGGGCATCGAGGCCAAGGCTGGGCAGCGCACGCAAATTGCCCTCGAGCAGTTATTGCCACTTAAAGATCGGCTGCAGTTCGTCTGTTTACCCGCCGCCATGGGCGCCGACCTGTTGGCGCAGATGGGCTTTAACCACCAAGTGCTCGGCCATTTGTCGGCGGCGCCCAGCACGGCTGAGGACACCCGCACGGCGGTGCAGCTTCTGCAACAACAAGGCGTGGCCCTGATTCTATTTGCCGGCGGCGACGGTACTGCCCGCGATATTTGCGCGGCGGTGCGCGCCGGCCAGCCGGTGCTGGGCATTCCGGCCGGGGTGAAGATTCAGTCCGGGGTGTATGCCGTTAGTCCCAAGGCAGCCGGTGAACTGTGCGTGCGTTTGGTCGAAGGCGGCTTGGTGCGTTTGGGGAATGCCGAGGTACGCGATATCGACGAAAGCGCTCTGCGCGAGGGGCGGGTGACTGCCCGCTGGTATGGCGAGCTGACCGTGCCGCAAGAGGGCGGCTTTGTGCAGCAGGTCAAACAAGGGGGTGTGGAGTCTGAGGAGTTGGTGCTGGCGGAGCTGGCCGACTGGTTGCAGGAAAGCTGGCAGGACGATGTGCGTTATGTCTTCGGCCCCGGCTCGACCCTGCACGGCTTGGCGCACAACCTAGGCTTGGACACCACCTTGCTGGGTGTAGATGTGATCGAGAACGGCCAAGTGCTCGCCCGTGATGTTAATGAAGCGCAGTTGTTTGAGTTAGTAGAAGGTCGTCCGGCCATGCTGTTGGTCACGGCTATTGGCGGTCAGGGCCATATTATCGGGCGTGGTAACCAGCAGATCAGCCCGCGGGTGCTGCGTGCGGTGGGCCTTGAGCAGCTACGCGTGGTGGCAACCAAACGCAAGTTGGCCACCCTTGAAGGGCGTGCGTTACTGGTCGACAGTGGCGATGTCCAGTTGGATGCGGACTTCCCTGACGCGCTGCGCGTGTGGGCGGGTTACCGGGAAGAGTTGCTTTATCCCGTGGCGCACTGAGACGAAGCGCAATAGCTGAACAGTGCGGCCAGGGCGAGTCACTCACTGTGCTGCCTTGAGGTTTAGGAAAACGCCCCCACCTAGGCTTTAGCGCTGCTGGCGAAGCCTTCGCAACTAACGGCTGCGAGCGCTGCCTATGTGGTCCAACCCTCTGCCCAGTGAGACGCTATGTCAGCTTCGTTAAGTTCCAGTCGTCGTGAATCTTTACGTATGGCCTGGGGGTTTATTGCCCCGTATCGCTGGCGCGTGGTGGGTGCGCTGGTGGCGCTGCTGTTTACTGCCGCGATCACGTTGTCCATGGGCCAAGGTATCCGCTTGTTGGTCGACCACGGTCTGGCGACGCAGTCGGCCCAGGCGCTGCAGAAATCCATTGGTCTGTTTTTCGTCTTGGTGCTGGCTTTGGCCCTCGGCACTTACGCGCGCTTTTATCTGGTGTCATGGATTGGCGAGCGCTTTGTCGCCGATATCCGCAAGAAGGTGTTCAACCATCTGGTGGAGCTGCACCCGGGCTTCTATGAAAGTAACCGCAGCTCGGAAATCCAGTCGCGCTTAACCGCTGATACCACTTTGCTGCAGTCGGTGATCGGTTCATCGCTGTCGATGGCTCTGCGCAACCTGATCATGTTGCTCGGGGGTGCGGTGCTGTTGGTGATCACCAACGCCAAACTCAGTGGCATCGTGCTGCTGGCCTTGCCCTTGGTGGTGGCGCCGATTCTGCTGTTTGGCCGGCGTGTACGCAGCTTGTCGCGGCAAAGCCAGGATCGCATTGCCGATGTGGGGAGCTATGTTGGCGAGGCTTTGGGGCAAATCAAAACCGTGCAAGCCTACAACCATCAGGCTGAGGACATGCGCCGCTTTGGTCGGTCGGCCGAGGCTGCCTTTGATGTGGCACGCCAACGCATCGCCCAGCGCGCTTGGCTGATTACGGTGGTGATTGTGCTGGTGCTGGGCGCCGTGGGCGTGATGCTGTGGGTTGGCGGCATGGATGTGATCGCCGGGCGCATCAGCGGCGGCGAGCTGGCGGCCTTTGTGTTTTACAGCCTGATCGTGGGCTCCTCGTTCGGCACCTTGAGTGAGGTGATTGGCGAGTTGCAGCGCGCGGCAGGGGCGGCGGAGCGCATCAGCGAGTTGCTCCAGGCGCAGAACTTGATCACCGCGCCCGCGACCGAGGTGCGCAAGCTTGAGCATCCCGTAGAGGGGCGCATCGAGCTTAAGGACTTGCACTTCGCTTACCCGTCACGGCCCGAACGCAACGCCTTGGACGGCATTAATTTGCAGGTGAAGGCCGGGGAGACGCTGGCCTTGGTCGGGCCTTCCGGGGCGGGTAAGTCGACCCTGTTCGATCTGCTGCTGCGCTTTTTTGATCCGCAGCAAGGCGCCATCCTGATCGATGGCCAGCCGATTGCCGAGCTTGATCCCCATGATCTGCGCCATGCCTTCGCTTGGGTATCGCAAAGCCCGGCACTGTTCTTTGGCAGCGTGGAGGACAACATCCGTTATGGGCGCAGTGACGCCAGCCTTGAGGACGTGCAGAACGCAGCCAAAGCGGCCCACGCCCATGAATTTATTCTGCAACTGCCCCAGGGCTATCAAACCCATCTGGGCGATGCCGGCCTGGGTTTGTCCGGCGGCCAGCGCCAGCGTTTGGCGATTGCCCGGGCGCTATTGGCCGATGCGCCGATTCTGTTGTTGGATGAGGCCACCAGCGCGCTGGATGCCGAGAGTGAGCATCTGATTCAGCAAGCTTTGCCGCGTCTGATGGAAGGGCGCACGACGCTGGTGATCGCGCATCGCTTGGCCACGGTGATCAGCGCTGACCGGATTGCGGTGGTGGAGCAGGGCAAGTTGGTGGCCATCGGCAGCCATGCGCAGTTGCTCACCGACAGCCCGTTGTATGCCCGCTTAGCCCAGCTGCAGTTTGCTGACGAGGCACTGCAGGGCTAAGGCCCTGCCGCGCTGTTAAACCTCGGTCTTTATGACCGGGGCCTTTTTCGCTTGCGGCTTGATGGTGGCCGCCGCGCCGGCGGAGGCGATGATGATGGCGCTGATCGCCAGCCACTGTGTCAGGCTCAGTTGCTCGCTAAGAAAGAGCAGGCCGCACAGAGCGCCGATGGCCGGCTCCATGCTCATCAAGATGCTAAAGGTGCGCGCCGGCAGGCGTGTCAGGGCGACCATCTCTAAGCTATAGGGCAGGGCCGAGGACATCACGCCCACGGCAATCGCCACCGGCAGAATATCCACGGCCAACAGGCTGCTGCCGGCTTGCCAGATGCCTACCGGCAGCACCACCAGTGCCGCAACTGTGGTGCCGAGGGCAACCGTATGGCGGCCATGCTCGGCCCCGGCTTTCTGCCCAAAGACGATATACAGCGCCCAGCACACCCCGGCACTTAGGGCCAAGGCTATGCCGATTGGGTCCAGGGCGGTGCTCGATGTCTCGCTTGGCAGCAACAGAAGCAAGCCGCAGATGGCCAGGGCGATCCAGATAAAATCCACGACCCTGCGCGCTGACAGCAGCGCCAAGGCCAGCGGCCCGGTGAACTCCAAGGCCACCGCAATACCTAGGGGAATGGTCTTAAGCGACAGATAAAAAAGCAGGTTCATGCCGCCTAGGGAAATCCCGTAGGCGAGTAGGGCGCGCCAGGATTTGCCGGTGAGCGGTGCGCGCCACGGGCGCATGATCAGGCACAGAATGAGCGCCCCAATGCACAGGCGCATGGCCGTGGTGCCACTGGCGCCGACCACTGGAAACAAGCCTTTGGCCAGGGATGCGCCGGTCTGAATCGAACTCATCGCCACCAGCAGTAGCAGGATGGGCAGGATAATCAGCGAAAACTGGGTGGAGCGGGGCATAGCTTGTCCTTGGGTGTGCAATGCAATAAAAGAGCCGGCCTTGTGGGCCGGCTCTTCAGATCAATTCTTGGGCGCAGGGTAAGCGCTAGCGCGTGCGTCTTCGGGGACGCACGGTTTGGTGCAGTTAGCGATACTCGCAGAGGTAAGCGGTATCCACTGCCACTTTCAGTTGGAATTTGCTGTTGGCCGGTACGGTGAACTGGCTGCCGGCAGCAAAAGTTTCCCAGTTCTCGGTGCCTGGCAGCTTAACGGTCAGGGCGCCGGCGACCACATGCATGATTTCCAATTGGTTGGTGCCGAACTCGTATTCGCCTGCAGCCATCACGCCAATAGTGGCGGCGCCTTGCTCCATGCCAAAGGCGATGGATTTAACGGTGCCGTCGAAGTATTCATTGACCTTAAACATCTGCAGATCCTCGCGAGGGACAAAAAAGGGTGGCCAGTATGCCCAAGGGTGTTTGCCTCGTCATCTGCTTTGCAGGGGCAACACTAGGGGGAGTAAGCGTGCAGTGTTGCGCGCGTCGGTCAGGGCGCGATGTTGCTGGCCTTGAAAGTGCAGGCCGGCAAGCTGTAGCGCCGCTTTTAAACCGACTGGGCGGGGCAGGTGGCGGGCTTCAGCGAAACATTTCTTGAGGTTGTAATGGGGGATGGCGCTGAGTTGGCTGCTCAGTTGATGATGCAGCCACTCCTGCTCCAGCTGCAGGCGATCGTAATCGCCCCAGCTGACCCAGCCGACCAGATTCTGCTGTTGGCTCTGCAGCCAGCGCTCCATTTGCTCCCAGATCACATCAAAGGTGGCGGCGGCATCGATATCGGCCTGGTTGATGTAAGTCAGCTGGCGGCAGAACAGGGTCAGGTTAGGTCGTCTGAGTGGGCGTACAAAGCGCTGGAAATAACTGATTTCGTGGCCTGCGCTATCCACCAGGCTGGCGCCGATTTCGATAATTTCCATATCCGAGACTGGCCAGCCGCCTTCTTCGGTGGTGGCTTCCAAGTCTATTACCAGCCAATGCGGCATACGCGCTCCTTTGCATGTAGCCAGTAGGGGGGCACTGGCGGGCAGGGCTACAGCCTAATGCCCGCGACTGTTGTGTGCAATTTCGCTGAGACTGTGCTGGTGCTAGAAGGTTGTGCTCGGCATGCTGGGTGGGCTAAAAGTCGTGGCCTAAGTTAGGACGCTATGCGTGCAGGCCCAGTCGCGAAATGGCCAGGCCTGATGCAGTTGGCACACAAGATCAATCAGTACAGAGGTGAATATGGCGAAGGTAGCGTTTATCGGTTTAGGGGTGATGGGCTACCCGATGGCAGGGCACTTGGCGCAGGCCGGGCATGAGGTACGCGTGTATAACCGCAACGCGGCGAAAGCGCAGCAGTGGCTTAGTGAGTACCCCGGCAGCGCTGCTGCCACCCCGCGTGAAGCCGTTGCCGGGGCCGAGATGGTGATGGTCTGCGTGGGTAATGATGATGATTTGCGCAGCGTCGTGCTCGGCGATAGCGGTGCCTTTGCCGGCATGCAGGCTGGGGCGCTGTTGGTCGATCACACCACCGCATCGGCCGAAGTGGCCCGCGAATTAGCCGGTATTGCCCAAAGTTGCGGCTTGGGTTTTCTCGATGCGCCGGTGTCGGGCGGCCAGGCCGGGGCGCAGAACGGTGCGCTGACCGTCATGGTCGGCGGTGATGCGACGTATTACAGCAAGGCCGAGCCGGTGATTCAGGCCTATGCGCGGATGATTCGCCATATGGGCGAAGCCGGCAGTGGCCAGTTGACCAAGATGGTCAATCAGATTTGCATCGCCGGTGTGGTCCAGGGCTTGTCTGAGGCGCTGCACTTTGCTCAGTGCGCCGGGCTCGACGCTGAAGGAGCAATGGCAGTGATTAGCAAAGGCGCAGCGCAGTCCTGGCAGTTGGAAAATCGCCATAAGACCATGCTCGCTGGCGAGTTCGAACATGGTTTTGCCGTGGATTGGATGCGTAAAGACCTGTCTATTCTGCTGGCTGAGGCCCGTCGCAATGGCGCGCAGCTACCCGTTACGGCGCTGGTCGATCAGTTTTATGCCGATGTACAGGGCATGGGCGGTGGTCGCTGGGATACCTCCAGTCTGTTGGCCCGCCTCAAGCGGCCATAATTTTTTAACTCACCCTTAAGGTGGGGCTGGCGGCGGCTGTGGCGCGGAGTAAAATCCGCGCCCACCAACTTCTAGTGCCTTGAGGTCAGCCTAAATGAACTGCCGTGCCGGTTGCGGTGCCTGTTGTATCGCCCCCTCCATTACTTCTGCTATCCCCGGCATGCCCAATGGCAAGCCTGCGGGTGTGCGCTGTTTACACCTAAATAGCGAAAATCTCTGTGGAATTTTCGGCCGGCCTGAGCGACCGGCGGTGTGCTCAGCCTTTCAGGCGGATGAGGCGGTGTGCGGCAACGATACGGCTGAGGCGATTCATTTATTGGGTTGGCTGGAGCAAACCACGGCAATCGCAGTCTGAAAGCTTGAGCCCGGCGGTCCATGCAGGACCAGCATTAGCGATAACTGCTTATACGGGCGACACAAGGAGGCGTAATGAGGGCTTTTGTTCCGTTGTTAATCGGGTGCGCTGCGGCGCTCAGTGCTGCCCTGGCGCAGGCTGCTGAGCCAGCGTGGCGCTTGGTTAAAGATGAGGATGGCATCAAGGTCTATCTGCAGGATGTGGCAGGCTCCAAGTATCAGGCCTATCGCGGCGTGGTGCAGATCAAGGCACCGGTGGAGAAGCTGCGCGCCATGCAAGAGGACGTCGGCGCAGCGTGCAGTTGGATTTATAGCTGTAAGCAGCAAAAACTACTTAAGCGTGAGGGCACCCAGAGTTGGATTTATGCCCGCTTTGACGCGCCGTGGCCGGTGCAATCGCGCGATGCGGTGTTCCATGTCACGACTGAGCAAGGCGCTGATGGCCAGGTTGAGCGCAAACTCGAAGGCCAGGCCAGCTACTTGCCGGCAGAGAAAGGCTTTGTCCGCGTGGAACAGGCCCAGGGCTTTTGGCGCATAACGCCACAGGCGGGTGTTACCGAGGTGGTTTATCAGATGCACACCGAGCCTGGTGGCAGTGTGCCGGGCTGGTTGGCCAATAGCTTTGTGGTGGATTCACCGTTTAAGACCTTGCAAGCGCTGCGCAAATTAGCGGAAAAGCCTTAAAGGCTGTTTCCTGCAAACAAAAAAAGGCTGCCCGGGGGCAGCCTTTTTTATTGCGAGCAGTGCTTATTTTTTCAAATCGCGCTGTTCGTAGCCGGTGTACAGCTGGCGTGGACGGCCAATTTTGTACGGGCTGGAGAGCATTTCTTTCCAGTGCGAAATCCAGCCGACGGTCCGCGCCAGAGCGAAGATCACGGTGAACATGCTGGTTGGAATGCCGATGGCCTTGAGGATGATGCCCGAGTAGAAGTCGACGTTCGGGTACAGGTTGCGCTCTTTGAAGTACGGATCGGTCAGGGCGATCTCTTCTAGGCGCATGGCCAGTTGCAGTTGCGGATCGTTGTGGATGCCCAGTTCGGTCAGCACTTCGTCGCAGGTCTGCTTCATCACGGTGGCGCGTGGGTCACGGTTTTTGTAAACGCGGTGACCGAAGCCCATCAACTTGAACGGATCGTTCTTGTCTTTGGCTTTGGCGATGAATTTGTCGATGTTTTCCACGCTGCCGATTTCATCCAGCATGGTCAGTACGGCTTCGTTAGCACCGCCGTGGGCTGGGCCCCACAGTGCCGCGATACCGGCAGCGATACAGGCGAACGGGTTGGCACCCGAAGAGCCGGCCAGACGCACGGTAGAGGTGGACGCGTTTTGCTCGTGATCGGCGTGCAGGATAAAGATCTTATCCATGGCCTTGGCCAACACCGGGCTGATCGGTTTGATCTCGCATGGGGTGTTGAACATCATGTGCAGGAAGTTTTCCGCGTAATTGAGGTCATTGCGCGGGTACATCATGGGCTGGCCCATGGAGTACTTGTAAACCATTGCCGCCAGCGTTGGCATCTTAGCAACCAAACGCACCGCAGAGATTTCGCGGTGTTGCGGGTTATTGATGTCCAGCGAGTCATGATAGAAGGCGGAGAGGGCGCCGACTACGCCACACATGATGGCCATTGGGTGAGCGTCGCGACGGAAGCCGTTGAAGAAGCTCTTCAACTGTTCATGAACCATGGTGTGGTTCTTCACGTTGCTAACGAACTTGGCTTTCTCTTCTGCGTTTGGCAATTCGCCATTGAGCAGCAGGTAGCAAGTTTCTAGGTAGTCAGAGTGCTCAGCGAGCTGCTCAATGGGGTAGCCGCGATGCAGCAGGATGCCTTTATCACCGTCGATATAGGTGATTTTCGACTCGCACGAGGCGGTGGACATGAAACCGGGATCAAAGGTGAAGCGGCCGGTGGAGGTTAAGCTCCGCACGTCAATTACTTCGGGACCAACGGTGCCGGTTAAAATGGGCAGCTCGACGGGGGCAGCGCCCTCGATGATCAACTGCGCTTTTTTGTCAGCCATGTTTGGCCTCCTGGTTATGCTTGAAATCATCAGACAGCCCCCCACGCAGGGCCCGCACCACTATAGTGAGATAAATTCAGAAGTCAATTTGCGAAAACCCAGATGGCAGAAGGGTTTGCGGCTATATTGTTAGCACTAAAGAGCGTCCTGTACGCCTTTTTTACACGTGACGCAATGCACCATTAGGTAGGGGGCTTTGCGTTGTCATTAGTTCCCTAACTGTCTATACTCTGCGCCCAGCTACCAAGGGCTTGTTGCCCGTTTTTGGTGGTTGTCACTCCTTGGGTGATGGGTACCTGACCAGTGCACTTCCCGACAACTTTGCCCTGATAGTTAGGGGCTCTCAGTGTGATAAAAAAGCCGTGAATAGCCAAAGACCTGTAAACCTAGACCTTAGGACTATCAAACTCCCAATCACTGCTTACACCTCCATTCTTCACCGTATCTCCGGTGTCATCCTCTTCGTCGGTATCGCTATTTTGCTGTACGCGCTCGACAAGTCGCTGACCTCCGCTGAGGGCTTTGCCCAGGTGCAGGAATGTCTGGCCAGCCCGCTGGCTAAGTTTGTGGTATGGGGTCTGCTGTCCGCTCTGCTGTACCACCTGGTGGCCGGTGTACGCCACTTGATCATGGATATGGGCATCGGTGAGACGCTGGAAGGCGGCAAGCTGGGCTCGAAAATCGTACTCGTCGTTGCGGCGATTGTGATCGTGCTGCTGGGGGTGTGGATATGGTAACTAACGTCACGAACTTTTCGCGTTCGGGTCTTTATGACTGGATGGCGCAGCGCGTTTCCGCTGTCCTGCTCGCGGCTTATGTATTGTTCCTGCTCGGCTACGTCGTGTGCAATCCAGGCATGGGCTACACCGAGTGGCATGCGTTGTTCTCCCATAATGCAATGCGCATTTTCAGCCTGCTGACCCTAGTCGGGTTGGTCGTTCACGCCTGGGTTGGCATGTGGACCATCTCCACTGACTACCTGACGCCGATGGCGCTGGGCAAGTGGGCAACTGTTGTGCGTTTCCTGTTCCAGGCCGTATGTGGCGTCGCCATGTTCGTGTTGTTCGTCTGGGGCGTGCAGATTTTTTGGGGTAACTGATCCATGACAAGCATTCGCACTCTTTCTTACGACGCCATCATTGTTGGTGGCGGCGGCGCCGGTATGCGCGCAGCCCTGCAGTTGGCCCAAGGTGGTCATAAAACTGCGGTCGTTACCAAGGTTTTCCCAACTCGTTCGCACACTGTATCGGCGCAGGGCGGCATCACCTGTGCAATCGCTTCGGCTGACCCGAATGACGATTGGCGCTGGCACATGTACGACACCGTCAAAGGTTCCGACTATATCGGCGACCAAGACGCTATCGAATATATGTGTTCCGTAGGCCCTGAAGCCGTATACGAGCTGGAACACATGGGCATGCCGTTCTCCCGTACCGAACAAGGCCGCATTTATCAGCGTCCGTTCGGCGGTCAGTCCAAAGGCCCGGATAACCCAACTCAAGCTGCCCGTACTTGTGCCGCCGCAGACCGTACTGGTCACGCACTGCTGCACACTCTGTATCAAGGCAACCTGAAAGCTGGCACCTCATTCCTCAACGAGTGGTACGCCGTAGACCTGGTGAAGAACCAGGACGGCGCCGTCGTCGGCGTCATCGCTATTTGCATCGAAACTGGCGAAACCGTTTACATTCGCTCCAAGGCCGTGGTTCTGGCCACTGGCGGCGCCGGTCGTATCTATGCCTCCACCACTAACGCCCTGATCAACACCGGTGACGGTGTAGGTATGGCGCTGCGTGCTGGTGTGCCGGTACAAGACATCGAAATGTGGCAGTTCCACCCAACCGGTATTGCCGGCGCCGGTGTACTGGTGACTGAAGGCTGCCGCGGTGAAGGTGGTTACCTGATCAACTCCCACGGCGAGCGTTTTATGGAGCGCTATGCACCTAACGCCAAAGACTTGGCCGGTCGTGACGTGGTTGCTCGTTCGATGGTTAAAGAGGTTCTCGCCGGTAACGGTGTTGGCCCGAACAAAGACCACGTACTGCTCAAGCTTGATCACCTGGGTGAGGAAGTGCTGCACAGCCGCCTGCCAGGCATCATGGAGCTGGCGAAAACCTTCGCCCACGTTGACCCTGCTGTTGCGCCGATCCCGGTTATCCCAACTTGCCACTATATGATGGGCGGCGTTGCCACCAACATTCATGGTCAGGCGATCACTCAGGACGCCAATGGCAACGACCGCATCATCGACGGTCTGTTTGCGGTAGGTGAAGTGGCTTGCGTATCGGTACACGGTGCCAACCGTCTGGGCGGCAACTCGCTGCTGGACTTGGTGGTATTCGGTCGCGCGGCTGGTATTCACCTGGAAAAATCGCTGAAAGAAGGCGTTGAAGTCCGCGGTGCTAGCGAAACGGATATCGAGCAGTCGCTGTCGCGTCTGGCTGGTGTCAACGAGCGCTCCACTGGCGAAGAAGTGGCCCCGCTCAAGCGCGAGCTGCAACAGTGCATGCAGAACTACTTCGGTGTATTCCGCTCCGGCGAATACATGCAGAAGGGTATCGCCCAATTGGCGGATCTGCGTGAACGTATTGCCAAAGTTAAGATCTCTGATAAGAGCCAAGCGTTTAACACTGCGCGTATCGAAGCGCTGGAACTGCAAAACCTTCTCGAAGTGGCCGAAGCCACTGCGATCGCCGCTGAGGTCCGCAAGGAATCCCGTGGTGCTCATGCTCGTGAAGACTTCGAAGATCGTGATGACGAAAACTGGCTGTGCCACTCCCTGTACTTCCCAGGCGAGAAGCGCGTAAGCAAGCGTGCCGTCAACTTTGCGCCGAAGACCGTCCCAGCATTTGAACCCAAGATTCGGACTTATTAAGGGTGACTGATATGTTGCAAGTCAGTGTTTACCGTTACAACCCGGAGCAGGATGCTGCTCCCTTTATGCAGGACTTTCAGGTCGACACCCACGGCAAGGACATCATGGTCTTGGACGTGCTGGCCCTGATCAAGGAACAAGACGAAGGCTTCTCGTATCGTCGTTCCTGCCGTGAAGGCGTGTGCGGTTCCGATGGCATGAACATCAACGGCAAGAACGGCTTGGCCTGTATCACGCCGATCTCTGCTGCTGGCCTCAAAGGCGGCAAGCTGGTGATCCGCCCGCTGCCAGGCCTGCCGGTCATTCGTGACCTGGTTGTAGACATGAGCATCTTCTACAAACAGTACGAAAAAGTTCAGCCGTACCTGCAGAACGACAAGCCGTCGCCGGCTATCGAACGTCTGCAGTCGCCAGCCGAGCGTGAGAAGCTTGACGGTCTGTATGAGTGCATTCTGTGCGCCTGCTGCTCGACTAGCTGCCCATCGTTCTGGTGGAACCCTGACAAGTTCCTCGGCCCTGCTGCACTGCTGCAAGCCTACCGTTTCTTGGCTGACAGCCGTGACACCAAGACCGAAGAGCGTCTGGCTGCACTGGACGATCCGTTCAGCGTGTTCCGTTGCCGTGGCATCATGAACTGCGTCAACGTTTGCCCTAAGGGTCTGAACCCAACCAAGGCAATCGGCCACGTACGTAATATGTTGCTGCAAAGCGGTACTTAATAGCGTTGTTTGCTAAACCTGTAATACCTACGGCATCAGTTTCAGGCTGATGTCGTAGTAAAAACTAGGACTGCTGCTCACAAAGTGGTGGTCCTGACCTTGAAATATATGACGACCAGCAGGGGCATCCGGGCTGGTGCCCGGACTATCTGCGAGATCCGTAGTGGCTGAGCAGTCGCTGCTTTATGACTGGCAAGCTATACGTTTCTTCGCCGATGGTGTCCCCTTACCGAGGGTGACCTAGCATGCAAGAAAGCGTGATGCAGCGCATGTGGGACAGTGCCCACCTATCCGGTGGTAACGCTGCCTATGTGGAAGAGCTCTATGAGCTTTACCTGCACGATCCCAACGCTGTGCCAGAAGAGTGGCGCACTTACTTCCAGAAGTTACCTACCGACGGCAGCGCCGCCACCGATGTATCGCACTCCACCATTCGCGATCATTTCGTCTTGCTCGCGAAAAACCAGCGCCGTGCCCAGCCCGTTTCCGCTGGCAGCATTAGCAGTGAGCACGAGAAGAAGCAGGTTGAAGTCCTGCGTCTGATTCAGGCTTATCGCATGCGCGGCCATCAAGCAGCCAAGCTCGACCCGCTTGGTCTGTGGCAACGCCCGGTTCCTGCTGACCTCAATATCAGTCATTACGGTTTGACTGATGCCGATTTGGACACCACCTATCACACAGGCGGCTTGGTCATCGGCAAGGAAGAGGCTACTTTGCGGGAAATCCGCGACGTTTTGCAGCAGACATATTGCCGCACCATTGGCGCCGAGTTCACCCACATCGTCGATTCCGAGCAGCGCAGCTGGTTCCAGCAGCGTCTGGAAAGCGTACGTGGTCGTCCTGATTACTCCGCCGATGTGCAGAGCCATGTGCTGGAACGTCTGACCGCTGCTGAAGGTTTGGAAAAATACCTCGGTACTAAATACCCAGGCACTAAGCGCTTCGGTCTGGAAGGCGGCGAGAGCTTGATCCCGCTGATGGATGAAATCATCCAGCGCTCCGGTTCCTACGGCACCAAAGAAATCGTTATCGGCATGGCTCACCGTGGTCGTCTGAACGTGTTGGTTAACACTTTCGGCAAAAACCCGCGTGATCTGTTCGACGAGTTCGAAGGCAAGAAAACCATCGGTCTTTCTTCCGGTGACGTGAAATACCACCAAGGCTTCTCCTCCAACGTCATGACGGCTGGCGGCGAAGTGCACTTGGCTATGGCGTTTAACCCATCCCACTTGGAGATCGTTTCGCCAGTGGTTGAGGGTTCGGTACGCGCCCGTCAGGATCGTCGTAACGACGAGTCGGGCGAAAAAGTACTGCCGGTTTCGCTGCACGGTGACGCCGCATTCGCGGGTCAGGGTGTGGTCATGGAAACCTTCCAGATGTCGCAAACCCGCGGCTTCAAGACTGGCGGCACGATCCACGTGGTGATCAACAACCAAGTGGGTTTCACCATCAGCAACCCGCTGGATGCGCGCTCCACTGAGTACGCCACCGACGTCGCCAAGATGATTCAGGCGCCGATCCTGCACGTTAACGGTGATGATCCGGAAGCCGTGCTGTTCGTCACTCAGCTGGCCGTTGACTACCGCATGCAGTTCAAGCGTGACGTGGTCATCGACTTGGTGTGCTACCGCCGTCGCGGTCACAACGAGGCCGACGAGCCAAGTGGCACTCAGCCGCTGATGTATCAGCAAATCAGCAAACAGCGCACCACCCGTGAGCTGTACGCTGAAGTTCTGACCAACGCTGCGCGCCTGACTGCTGATGACGTGCAAGCCAAGGTCGATGACTACCGTACCGCTCTGGACAACGGCCAGCACGTAGTGAAGAGCCTGGTCAAAGAGCCGAACAAAGAGTTGTTCGTCGACTGGCGCCCATACCTGGGCCACATCTGGACTGCGCGTCACGACACCCGTTTTGATCTGAAAACCCTGCAAGAGCTGTCCAATAAGCTGCTGGAAATTCCAGAGGGCTTCCTGGTTCAGCGTCAGGTTTCGAAGATTCTCGAAGACCGTCAGAAGATGGGCGCCGGTGCGCTGGCGATCAACTGGGGCTATGCCGAAACCATGGCGTACGCAACCCTGTTGTTTGAAGGCCACCCGATCCGTATGACCGGCCAGGACATTGGTCGCGGTACCTTCTCCCACCGTCACGCAGTGCTGCACAACCAGAAAGACGCGGGCACCTATGTGCCGCTGAAAAATCTGTTTGCTGATCAGCCGAAGTTCGAGCTGTATGACTCCTTCCTCTCGGAAGAAGCGGTACTGGCCTTCGAGTACGGTTACGCCACCACCCAGCCTAACTCGCTGGTGATCTGGGAAGCGCAGTTCGGTGACTTCGCCAACGGTGCGCAAGTGGTATTTGACCAGTTCATCTCCAGTGGTGAGCACAAGTGGGGCCGTCTGTGCGGTCTGACTATGCTGCTGCCGCACGGTTATGAAGGCCAAGGCCCTGAGCACAGCTCGGCGCGTCTGGAGCGTTACCTGCAGCTGTGTGCTGAACACAACATGCAAGTGGCGGTGCCGACCACCCCGGCACAGATCTACCACTTGCTGCGCCGCCAGGTGATTCGCCCGCTGCGTAAGCCATTGGTCGTGTTGACTCCTAAGTCGCTGCTGCGTCATAAGTTGGCGATTTCGACCCTGGAAGATCTGGCCGAAGGTTCGTTCCAAACCGTCATTCCGGAGATCGATAACATCGATCCGAAGAAAGTCGAGCGCGTTGTCCTGTGCAGCGGCAAGGTTTACTACGACCTGCTGGAAAAACGCCGTAACGAAGGCCGCGAAGACATCGCCATTGTGCGCATCGAGCAGCTGTATCCGTTCCCGGCGGACGACTTGGGCGAGGCGCTTGCCCCGTACAAGAACGTCAAGCACATCGTCTGGTGTCAGGAAGAGCCGATGAACCAAGGCGCTTGGTATTGCAGTCAGCACAATATGCGTCGTGCCGTTAGCGCGCATAAGAAGACTCTGGTACTGGAATACGCCGGTCGCGATGCTTCTGCCGCACCTGCCTGTGGCTATGCATCGATGCACGCTGAACAGCAGGAAAAACTCCTGCAAGACGCCTTTACTGTTTAACGCCTTGCCCGGCAGGCGGCCCCAAGGGTCGCCTGCTAGCAGAAACCGAATTTAAGGAACACACGAAATGGCTATCGAGATCAAAGCCCCTACCTTCCCAGAATCGGTTGCCGACGGCACCGTGGCGACTTGGCACAAAAAACCAGGTGATGCAGTCAAGCGCGACGAACTGATCGTTGACATCGAAACCGACAAAGTTGTGATCGAAGTACTGGCTGAAGCTGATGGCGTTCTGGGTCAGATCATCAAGAACGAAGGCGACACCGTACTGAGCAACGAAGTACTGGGCACCTTGGGTGAGGGCGGTGCTGCTGCTCCGGCACCGGCTGCTGCTCCTGCCGCCGCGGCTCCAGCTGCTGCCCCGGCTGCCGCTGCTCCAGCAGTTGCTGGCGACGATCAAATCCTGTCGCCAGCTGCGCGTAAGCTGGCTGAAGAAAACGGCATTGACCCGAACAGCATCGCCGGCACTGGCAAAGGCGGTCGCGTCACTAAAGAAGACGTAGTCGCTGCTGTTGAAGCCAAGAAAAATGCTCCGGCTGCTGCGCCAAAAGCTGCTGCGCCTGCCGCTGCTGCTGCCGCTCCAGTTCTGGCCGCTGGCGATCGCGTTGAGAAGCGCGTGCCAATGACCCGTCTGCGCGCCAAAGTCGCTGAGCGTCTGGTTGAAGCACAGTCGTCCATGGCCATGCTGACCACCTTCAACGAAGTTGACATGACTGAAGTCATGGCCCTGCGTTCGAAGTACAAAGATCTGTTCGAGAAGACCCACAACGGCGTGCGCCTGGGCTTCATGTCGTTCTTCGTGAAAGCTTCGGTTGAAGCGCTGAAGCGCTTCCCAGCGGTCAACGCTTCCATCGACGGCGGCGACATCGTGTACCACGGCTACCAAGACATCGGTGTTGCGGTTTCCAGCGACCGTGGTCTGGTCGTACCGGTACTGCGTAACGCTGAGCTGATGAGCCTGGCTGAAGTTGAAAACGGCATTGCCACCTTCGGTAAAAAAGCTCGCGACGGCAAACTGTCGATCGACGAAATGACTGGCGGTACCTTCACCATCACCAACGGTGGCACCTTCGGTTCGATGATGTCGACGCCGATCGTTAACCCACCGCAGGCTGCGATTCTGGGCATGCACAACATCATCCAGCGGCCTATGGCGATCAACGGCCAAGTAGTGATCCGCCCGATGATGTACCTGGCTCTGTCTTACGATCACCGCCTGATCGACGGTAAAGAAGCTGTGAGCTTCTTGGTTACTATCAAAAATCTGCTGGAAGACCCGGCTCGTCTGCTGCTGGACATCTAAGCGCGACACATCCACGACGGCCCTCAAAAGGGGCCGCCCGGTTTATCCGAGAAGGAATGAGTTATGACCCAGAAATTTGACGTGGTAGTCATAGGTGCAGGCCCAGGCGGCTACGTTGCTGCCATCAAAGCGGCTCAGCTTGGTCTCAAGACCGCGTGCATCGAGAAATATCAGGATAAAGAAGGCAAAGTGGCCCTGGGTGGTACTTGCTTGAACGTGGGTTGTATCCCGTCCAAGGCGCTGCTGGACAGCTCCTGGAAGTACCACGAAGCCAAAGAAGGCTTCGCTGTACACGGTATCTCTGCGCCGAACGTCAGCATCGACGTGCCAGCCATGGTTGGTCGTAAGAACAGCATCATCAAAAACCTCACCGGTGGTGTTGCTGGCCTGTTCAAGGCTAACGGCGTAACGCTGCTGGAAGGCCACGGCAAGCTGCTGGCTAACAAGCAAGTTGAAGTGACCGACCGCGATGGCAAGACCCAAGTGGTTGAAGCCACCAGCGTGATCCTGGCTTCCGGCTCCAAGCCAATCGACATTCCGCCAGCCCCAGTTGATCAAGACGTCATCGTCGACTCCACTGGCGCCTTGGAATTCCAAAGCGTACCTAAGCGTCTGGGTGTGATCGGCGCTGGCGTTATCGGTCTGGAACTGGGCTCGGTATGGTCGCGTCTGGGTGCTGAGGTGACTGTTATCGAAGCGCTGGATAAATTCCTGCCAGCGGCTGATGAGCAAATCTCCAAAGAAGCTCTGAAAACCCTGACCAAGCAAGGTCTGCAAATCCGTCTGGGCGCTCGCGTGACCGCTTCGGAAGTGAAGAAGAAGCAAGTAACTGTGAGCTTCACTGACTCCGAAGGCGAGCAGAAACTGGTGTTCGACAAGCTGATCGTGGCCGTAGGCCGTCGCCCAGTGACCACCGACCTGCTGGCTGCTGACAGCGGCGTGACCCTGGATGAGCGCGGTTTCATCTTCGTTAACGATCAGTGCGAAACCAGCGTGCCAGGCGTTTACGCCATTGGCGACGTGGTGCGTGGTGCCATGCTCGCGCACAAAGCCTCGGAAGAGGGCGTGATGGTTGCCGAGCGTATCGCCGGTCACAAAGCGCAAATGAACTACGACCTGATCCCATCGGTTATCTACACTCACCCGGAAATTGCATGGGTCGGTAAAACCGAGCAGCAACTGAAGAGCGAAGGCGTGGCCATCAACGTCGGCACCTTCCCGTTTGCGGCCAGTGGTCGCGCCATGGCGGCTAACGACACCGGCGGCCTGGTTAAGGTTATCGCTGATGCCAATACCGACCGTGTCCTGGGTGTCCACGTGATTGGTCCTAGCGCTGCTGAGCTGGTTCAGCAAGGCGCTATCGGCATGGAATTCGGTACTAGCTCCGAAGACCTGGGCATGATGGTGTTCAGCCATCCAACCCTGTCTGAAGCGCTGCACGAAGCCGCTCTGGCTGTGAATGGCCACGCTATTCACATTGCCAACCGTAAGAAGCGTTAACACGCTATAGTCTGCGCCCCGTTCTGGCAGTGCCAGGGCAGGGCCCAGAATAAGAAACCACGACAGGTGGCCCGTGTACAGCATTGCTGGCTGCGCGGAAGACCAGTCGGATTGCTGTTAAGCAGTCACAGGTGGTGCGGCAAATATTTGCAGCATCGTATGCGCAATACCTAAACGAAGACGGTAGAAAAGCATGAATCTCCACGAGTATCAGGGTAAGCAGCTGTTCGCTGAATACGGCCTGCCCGTATCCAAAGGCTTCGCGGTAGACACCCCGGAAGAAGCCGCAGCAGCTTGCGAAAAAATCGGCGGCACTGAATGGGTCGTTAAGGCTCAGGTCCACGCTGGCGGTCGCGGTAAAGCGGGCGGCGTGAAACTGGTTAAGAGCAAAGACGACGCCAAGGCATTTGCTGCCAACTGGCTGGGCAAGCGTCTGGTGACTTACCAGACTGACGCCAATGGTCAGCCAGTGAGCAAAATCCTGGTCGAATCTTGCACCGATATCGCCAAAGAACTGTACCTGGGCGCGGTCGTTGACCGTTCCAGCCGTCGCATCGTGTTCATGGCCTCCACCGAAGGTGGTGTGGACATCGAGAAAGTCGCTCACGATACCCCTGAGAAAATCCTCAAGGCCACTATCGATCCACTGGTCGGCGCACAGCCGTTCCAGGGCCGCGAGCTGGCTTTCCAACTGGGCCTGCAAGGCGACCAGATCAAGCAATTCACTCAGATCTTCGTTGGTCTGGCCAAGCTGTTCCAGGACTACGACCTGGCTCTGCTGGAAGTGAACCCGCTGGTGATCAAAGCTGACGGCAACCTGCACTGCCTGGACGCCAAGATCAACATCGACTCCAACGCCCTGTACCGTCAGCCGAAGCTGCGTGCTATGCACGACGCCTCGCAAGACGATCCGCGCGAAGCTCACGCTGCCAAGTTCGAACTGAACTACGTAGCGCTGGAAGGCAACATTGGCTGCATGGTCAACGGTGCTGGTCTGGCCATGGGCACCATGGACATCGTTAACCTGCACGGCGGTAAGCCAGCCAACTTCCTCGACGTAGGTGGTGGTGCTACCAAAGAGCGCGTGACCGAAGCGTTCAAAATCATCCTGTCCGACAGCAACGTCGCTGCCGTACTGGTGAACATCTTCGGCGGCATCGTTCGTTGCGACATGATTGCTGAAGGCATCATCGGCGCCGTGAAAGAAGTCGGCGTGAAGATCCCAGTGGTTGTGCGTCTGGAAGGTAACAACGCTGAACTGGGTGCCAAAGTACTGGCTGAAAGTGGCTTGAACATCATCGCGGCAACCAGCCTGACCGACGCTGCACAGCAAGTCGTTAAAGCTGCGGAGGGCAAGTAATGAGCGTCCTGATCAATAAAGACACCAAAGTAATCTGCCAAGGCTTCACTGGCTCGCAAGGTACTTTCCACTCCGAACAAGCCATCGCCTACGGCACCAAGATGGTTGGCGGCGTGACTCCGGGCAAAGGCGGCACCACTCACCTGAACCTGCCGGTGTTCAACACCGTTAAGGAAGCTGTAGAAGCCACTGGCGCTACTGCCTCGGTGATCTACGTTCCGGCTCCGTTCTGCAAAGACTCGATCCTGGAAGCTGCTTTCGGCGGCATCAAGCTGATCGTGTGCATCACCGAAGGTATCGCTACCATCGACATGCTCGAAGCCAAAGTTAAGTGCGACGAGCTGGGTGTAGTGCTGATTGGCCCGAACTGCCCAGGCGTGATCACTCCGGGCGAGTGCAAAATCGGCATCATGCCAGGCCACATCCACCTGCCAGGCAAAGTAGGCATCGTGTCGCGTTCCGGCACCCTGACCTATGAAGCTGTTAAGCAGACTACCGATGCTGGTTTCGGTCAGTCCACTTGCGTTGGTATCGGTGGTGACCCGATCCCAGGCTCGAACTTCATCGATATCCTGAAACTGTTCCAGGAAGATCCGAAGACCGAAGCGATCGTGATGATCGGTGAGATCGGCGGCAGCGCTGAAGAAGAAGCCGCGGCTTACATCAAAGCCAACGTGACCAAGCCTGTGGTTTCCTACATCGCTGGTGTAACTGCTCCGGCAGGCAAGCGTATGGGCCACGCGGGTGCAATCATCTCCGGCGGTAAAGGCACTGCAGACGAGAAATTCGCTGCTCTGCAAGACGCTGGTGTGAAAACTGTGCGTTCCCTGGCCGACATCGGTAAAGCTCTGGCTGAACTGACTGGTTGGGAAGTCAAAAACGCTTAAGCGTTGCTGACTTAAAAAAGCCACCTTCGGGTGGCTTTTTTTGCTTTAGTGAAAAGTTAATAAGCAAGTTTTTTTTGACTTATCCGACAAGAAGTTAAGTGCAGCCGCACGTAAACCTATAAAATTGTTAGAACTTTTTTGCAGGGCGCGATCATCAAAAGTGATAACGCGCAGCTAGCGATCGAGCCTAACCGGCTAGGTGACGTTTCCCCCGATCCATCGGGAAACCCTCGGAATCAATCTTTTTTCTGCTTGTGGTATCCCTTCTATGACTCGTTTGAAAGGCACCAATTTGGTTGCCCTTGGCTTTATGACATTTGCGCTGTTCCTTGGCGCCGGCAATATCATCTTCCCCCCTAGTGCCGGTATGGCTGCAGGTGATCACCTGCTACCCGCTGCAATGGGCTTTCTGCTCACTGGCGTGGGTTTACCCTTGCTAACCGTAGTGGCGCTGGCCCGGGTCGGCGGCGGTATGGATAAGCTCACTGCGCCGATTGGCAAAGTCGCCGGTGCGATTCTGGCGGTAGCGGTTTACTTAGCCATTGGCCCGCTGTTTGCGACCCCCCGTACTGCGGTGGCCTCGTTTGAGATTGGCGTAGCGCCGATCACCGGCAACAGCAGCATGGCTCTGCTGCTGTACACCCTAGGTTACTTCGCCATCGTGCTGTTCCTGTCGCTCAATCCGGGTCAGCTGGTCGATCGTGTCGGCAAGTTGATCACCCCGGTATTGCTCGCCGGTTTGTTGATTCTCGGCTTGGCAGGGGTTTTCGCCCCAGCTGGCGAGTTCAGCACGAGCACCGATGCCTACCGGGAAGCACCGCTGGTACAGGGCTTCCTGCAGGGGTACCTGACCATGGATGCGCTTGGTGCGCTGGTGTTCGGTATTGTGATTACCACGGCCATTCGTGATCAGGGCATCACGGATAATGGCTTGGTCACTCGCTATTCGATTATCGCCGGGATCATCGCTGCTATTGGTCTGTCGCTGGTGTACGTGTCGCTGTTTTACCTCGGCGCTACCAGTGGCAATATCGCTGGCGATGCGCAGAACGGCGGGCAGATCCTCGCCGCCTATGTGCAACACACCTTTGGTAAGGGCGGCAGCTTGCTGCTGGCCGTGGTGATCATGCTGGCCTGTCTGACCACCGCAGTGGGCTTGCTCAGCGCGTGTGGTGAGTTCTTCAGCGCCATGTTTGGTCTGTCCTACCGCAAGGTGGTGATCGCCTTCGGCCTGTTCAGCATGGCCGTTGCTAACCAAGGCCTGACCCATTTGATCAGCGTTTCGGTACCGGTATTGGTGGGCCTGTATCCGCTGGCCATTGTTTTGGTTGCCCTGAGCCTGGCGGATCGGCTGTGGCTCAAACCGTCGCGGGTGTTTATCCCGGTAATGGGGCTGACCTTTATCTTTGGCCTGGCTGACGGTATTGCCGCCGCCGGCTGGGAACACTTGGTGCCGGCCTGGTTCAGCCACTTGCCACTGTCATCCTTGAGCATGGGCTGGCTGGTGCCGGCGTTAGTAGCCTTGCTGCTGGCGGTGATCGTCGATCGTGCGCTGGGCGCGCCGAAAGCGGTGCTCAACTAAGCCAGACCGATGTGCCTGAGGCCGCTCAATTGAGCGGCCTTTTTTATGGGCAGATGGCCAGGGCTGTCTATAATCCGCCGACTTTTGACGCGAAGGAGTTGCTATGCCTGTTCACGATTGGTACCTGCCCCACGTTTTAGCGGTGCTCTGGTTTATTCTGTGTTGGGCGGGCTACACGCGTTATGCCCTGCACAAGGGTAAAACCACACCTTGCCTGGCTAGCGTGCTGCACCTGTATCGTGAGGATTGGATGCGGCGCATGTTGCTGCGCGAGAACCGCATTGCCGATGCCAACGTGGTCGGCAATCTGGAGCGCAACGCCTCGTTTTTTGCTTCCAGTACCCTGATTATTCTGGCCGGTATTCTCACCGTGCTAGGCGCTTCTGACCGCGCCACTTCGCTGCTGGCCGACTTGCCCTTTGTGCAGGAGGCCAGTCGTGGTTTGTCGGAGTTTAAGTTGCTGTGTTTGGGGCTGGTGTTTGTCTATGCCTTCTTCACCTTTAGCTGGTGCATGCGTCAATACAACTTTGCCGCGGTGCTTGTCGGCTCGGCGCCGATGATCAGCGAGCGGCAGGTTAACGAGCAGGAGCGTAAGGCTTTCGGGCTGCGGGCGGCGCGGGTGATATCCATGGCCGCCAATCAGTTTAACCAGGGCCTGCGCGCCTATTACTTCGGCATGGCGACCTTGGCTTGGTTTATCAATCCGTGGTTTTTTATGCTGGTGACGGCAGGCGTGGTGTGGGTGCTGTACCGCCGCGAATTCCATTCGAGAGTGCTGGAAGTGATGGTTTACACGCAAACCGTGGTGGCTGAGCCGAGCAAGGACGCCTTGGACTAATCCTGCGGGCGGCATAGGGCTGTTGCCTTGAGTTGGACGCAACTGCGCACGCAGCGTGCAAAAGTGCCGTAGAAGAGCAGCGCTGCCCGGCGTTTTCCAGCTTATGCTTCGCTTGCTCGCTGCTCGCTGCTCGCTGCTCGGGGCGCTTTTGCACCGCCGCCACCGCGCCGACGTACTGATTGCGTCCCTGCTGTTTGGCTTGATACAGCGCCTGGTCGGCTTGCTGCAGGAGTTGCTCGGCGTTAATGGGCGTGTTTGCCAGCGCCACGGCGTAACCCAAGCTGACGCTGACTCGACCAATGGGCGCTTGGGCGTGGGGCAGGTTGAGGGCGCTGATCGCGCTGACGATTTTCTCCGCCAGGGCCTGCGCTCCATCTGCCCCGGTCATTGGCGCGAGGATGACAAACTCCTCACCGCCGTAGCGCGCGACTAAATCGCTGAGCCGACATGCCTGGCTCAGGCTCGCGGCTATCTGGCGCAGACAGCGATCCCCGCTGGGATGGCCGTACAGATCATTGAATGGCTTGAACCAATCCACGTCGATTACCGCCAGGGTCAACGGCGCCTGAATACGTTGTGCGCGGCTGCATTCTTGAGTCAGGACCTGATCGAAGTGACGGCGGTTGGCGATACCGGTGAGGGCATCGGTTAGCGACATGGCTTCCAGCTTGCTGTTGCTTAAGCGCAGCTCTTCGGTGCGTTCTGCCACGCGCCGCTCCAGTTCCCGTTCCGAGTCCTGCAAGGTGCTGACCAGCAATTGCTGCGCATGCAGCAGCTGGCGCTGGACCTGGGCTTTGTCACGGCGGATCACGTAGATCCGGTCAGCCAAGGCGAAGGCCAGCAGGAGCATTTCGCAAACCGAGGCGAACTGGATGCCGTCAGTGGTCAAGGGGTTGTTTGGCAGCAGGCCCATGGCCCGCAGCGAGGTGACGGCGCCACCTAACATGAGCAAGCTAAAGGCGGCGAGAAAGAAATAGGCGCCGCGCTGGCGTAGCCAGGCCCCGCGAATGGCCACCACAAAGATCAATAGCACGGTGAGCAGATTGAGGACGATACCGACGCGGGCGAAGGTCACCAGAGAGTAGGTATACAGCGGCAGGCTGAGCAGGTACAGGACGATGCACAAGCGTAGCCAGCGATCAAGCCGAGGCAGCAGTACATGGCTTTCGAGCATCTTGCGCATAAACCACAACATGCTTGCCAGCGCGATGGAAACCCCACTGAAATACGCTACGTTGCTGTTCAGTTGCCAGCCGCTCCAGGCTAAGTCAGGCGCCAGGCCATTTTTGATGGCGAACGTGTAAGCCGTGCTGCTGGCAAACAGCACGTAATACAGATAGATGTGCTCGCGCAGGGCAATGGCCAGTAGCAGGTTGAATAGGATCATGGCGCTGGCCATGCCGAAGTACCAAGCCTGTGCGGTGTAATCGCTGCGCTGCGCCAGGCTGAAAGCGCTACCCGACCACAGTTGCAAAGGCACTAAGAGGCCGATGTTGGACTGCACGCGCATGTACAGCACGGCTTCGCTATGGGCCGGCAACTGGAGTGGAAAAACGAAGTGACGATCATCGAACACCCGCGTTGAACTGGGCAGGTCGCTGCCGGTTTCAATCCGCGCAAAATGCCCTTGGCCATCTGGCACATACAACTGCACTGAGGCGATACGCGGATTGGCCAAGACCAGCAGCGGCTCAATGGCGACGGCGCTGCTATTGGCTAGGGGGATGCGCAGCCAGAAAGCAGATTGGCTAAAGCCTAGGCCGATTGATTTAACCGCTCCTTGTTGGACAAAGCGCTCATGGATCTGCGGTTGCAACACATCATCCAGGCTGAGCTGACCTTGCGGGTCTTCCAGTAAGCCTAGGTAGGGGGTGAGCACCGTCGGTTCGGGGGGCAGGTCGGCGGCGTCTAGGCCAGCGGCTTGGCTAAATACCGGGCTGAGGCACGCGATCAGGCTGAGCAGCCAGCAGGCAAGTAATGAAGGCAGGCGAGTGGCTGACATAGGCTCAGTGGCGGTCGCAGCGTTGGCTAATGCCCGCGACATGGCCGGCATACGGGTTCATTGTGGGACGATAGTCTACACATGCGCTGCGAATCGGCTAAGCACTAAATCTGCGGGTTGAACGAGCGCCATAAATGCTTACGTGACAACGGCTCGACGTACACCGCCGAACAGATGCGCCTGTTTGTTCGACATTAAGGCTGGCGGCCGGTGACCACAGCTAACGTTTTTCCCCAAAAATCATCAGCCGACAAACGGGGAAATACCCTCTGCAGCGCGCGAGTCAGTTTTCGCACTCATTTTTAAATATACCTAAGACATTGACTTAAAAGACTTTAACTGAGTTAAGCGGATTTTTATTGCTCAGGTTTTTCGTGTTTAGGTGCTGCTGAATTGGTATGTTAAAAAATGTTAGATTTCAAAAATACTTCACATAATCTGATCATTGGCGGATGATTTCTGCACCGGGTAGACGAGGTTTCACACGACCACAACGAGGGGCTTTAACCGACTCGGTGCTCAGACAGTGTGTCTAAGCGACGTCCCTGCGTGTTGGCCAAGCCTGCTTCGGCAACATCTACAACTCGGTCAGCGTTGGCGCCTGAGAGTAGAAGCCGTCTTTGTTTTGCTTTGGAGTTCCCATGAATAACAAGAATGTCGGTGTCATCGGCCTAGGCGCAATGGGCTTGGGAATAGCCCGTACGTTGTTACGCAGTGGATTCAATGTGCATGCCTATGATGTTCGCAGTGCCGTTATAGAGCAGTTCAGTGAAGAGGGCGGCGTAGCCTGCACCTCGCCCGCCCATATAGCTGCCGAGTGTGATCTGATCATTAGTGTTGTGGTGAATGCCGAGCAGACGGATACGGTTCTGTTTGGAGAGACTGGCGCCGTGGTTGGGTTGCGGCCAGGTAGCGTAGTGATAGGTTGTGCCACAGTCGCGCCAACCTATGCCGTAGAACTTGGGCAGAAGCTCGCCGCCCTCGGGTTGCTTTATCTCGATGCGCCGATCTCCGGAGGTGCCGCTAAAGCGGCTGCCGGTGAGATGACGATGATGACCTCTGGACCTGCTGAGGCCTACGCCAAAGCCGACGACGTTCTGGCCGCTATGGCCGCAACGGTCTATCGCCTGGGCGACACCCATGGCCTGGGTTCGAAAGTCAAAATTATCAACCAGCTGTTGGCAGGTGTGCATATTGCCGCTGCAGCTGAAGCACTGGCGCTGGGCTTGCGAGAAGGGGTAGATGCAGCGGCGCTGTATGAGGTGATTACCCACAGTGCCGGTAACTCCTGGATGTTCGAGAATCGCGTGCCGCATATTCTTAACGCGGATTACACGCCATTGTCTGCCGTCGATATTTTCGTCAAAGACCTAGGGTTGGTATTGGATACTGCCCGGGCCAGCAAATTTCCATTGCCACTTTCGGCAACGGCTCATCAGATGTTTATGCAAGCTTCCAGTGCAGGCTTTGGCCGTGAGGATGACTCGGCAGTGATCAAGATATTCCCGGGTATCGAACTGCCAGCCACTCAGACTGAATCTGCTTGAGGAACGCTTCATGACGACATTGTCCGCACGCCCATTATTGGGCTGCATCGCCGACGATTTCACGGGGGCGACCGATCTTGCCAATATGCTGGTTCGAGGTGGCATGCGCACCGTACAAAGCATTGGCATTCCCAACGATAAAGCGACCGCCACACTGGATGCCGACGCCATTGTCATTGCCCTGAAATCCCGTACCGCACCGGTGGCGCAGGCGCTTGAAGAATCCCTCAAGGCTCTGGCCTGGCTGCGCGCGCAGGGCTGCGAACAGATCTATTTCAAATACTGCTCAACCTTCGACTCTACTGCTGCGGGTAATATCGGGCAGGTCAGCGAAGCGTTACTCCGAGCCCTGGATAGCAACTTCACCATAGCCTGCCCGGCATTTCCGGAGAATGGCCGGACGATCTTTCGTGGTCACTTATTTGTGCAGGATCAACTGCTTAATGAGTCGGGCATGGAGCACCATCCGCTGACACCGATGACGGATGCCAACCTGGTTCGTATCTTAAAGATGCAGACTCAGCTGAATGTGGGTTTGCTGCGTTATGACACCATCGCCCAGGGCGTTGAATCCGTAAGGACTCGTATTGCCGAACTGCGAGAGCAGGGGGGTGGCATCGCGATTGCCGATGCTCTGTCGGATCAGGATCTATATACCCTGGGTTCAGCGTGCGCCGACCTGCCGTTGTTGACCGGGGGCTCGGGATTGGCTCTGGGGCTGCCAGGCAACTTCCGCCGTGCCGGAAAGCTGCGTGACCTAGACGCGGCAAAATTGCCGCAAGTCTCCGGAGGGGAAGTCGTCCTGGCGGGCAGTGCCTCAACCGCCACAAATGGTCAGGTCGCGGCCTGGATTGAAGCGGGCCATCCAGCCCTGCGTATTGATCCCCTGGCTTTGGCCGCCGGCGAACCCGTCGTTACGCAAGCCCTGAATTTTGCACGCGAGAGCAAGCGCACGGTCTTGATCTATGCCACCAGTTCACCGAACGAGGTCAAGTCGGTTCAACGACAACTAGGCGTCGAAAAATCGGGCAGTCTGGTTGAGCAGGCGTTTGCTGAAATTGCCCAAGGTTTGCAGCAGAGCGGCGTCCGCCGTTTTGTGATCGCCGGTGGTGAGACATCAGGGGCTGTGGTGCAGGCGCTGGGCATCCAACTGCTGCAAATTGGCGGGCAGATTGACCCTGGCGTACCCGCAACAGTCAGCACGACTGAAGAGCCTCTGGCGTTGGCTCTGAAATCAGGAAACTTCGGCGGCCGGGAGTTTTTCAGCAAGGCCCTAAGCCAACTCGCCGGAGGTGTGCAGTGAGCTCGGAAAACGCTTTGCGAGAAGAGATTTGCGACGTTGGGCGCAGCCTTTATCAGCGTGGATACACCGTTGGCACTGCTGGCAATATCAGCGCACGGTTGGACGATGGCTGGTTGATTACACCAACGGACGCCTGTTTGGGACGCCTTGATCCGGCAGCCATAGCCAAGGTCAATCTGGCCGGGGAGTGGATATCCGGGGATAAACCATCGAAGACACTGGCGCTTCATCGCCAAGTCTACGATCGCAATTCAAGTGTCGGTGGTGTGGTGCATACCCACTCGACCCATCTGGTGGCATTGACCCTTGCTTGCGTGTGGCTGGAGGAGGACATCCTGCCAGCTTTAACGCCATATCAGGTGATGAAGGTCGGGCATATTCCGCTGATCGGCTATCAGCGTCCGGGCTCCCCCCTGGTGGCTGAGCAAGTCGCGGAGCTGGCCAACCGTGTCCGCGGGGTGATGCTTGAGCGGCTAGGCCCGGTGGTCTGGGAAAGCTCAGTATCTAAGGCCAGTTATCTTCTAGAAGAGCTGGAAGAAACCGCCAAGCTTTGGCTGATGACCGACCCCAAACCCGAGCCACTCGATCAGCAGGCGCTGACTGAGCTCAGAGAGGTGTTCGGCGCGCGCTGGTAACCGGCAAGATTTAAGACAGACATTCACAAGGCATATCAAGGAACGCGCAGGCGATGTTCCGCGGTATCGGCTTGCCTGAAAACAATAAAAACAGGAAGCAACCAATCATGAATAAGTCCGAAAGAGGGTTTGTGTGATGAGCCCGTCAATCCTGCTAGTCACTGCCGCAGCGGGTATCGCGTTGTTACTGCTGCTGGTCCTTAAGTATAAGTTACAACCCTTCGTGGCCCTGATTCTGGTCAGTCTCATAGTGGCCCTGAGCGCAGGGGTAAAAGCGACGGATCTGGTCGCCACTATTGAAGGCGGTATGGGCAAGACGCTAGGGCATATCGCTATCATTATCGCGTTGGGCGCTATGATTGGCCGCATTATTGAGCTTTCAGGCGGTTCGGAGGCGCTGGCCCAAGCCCTTATCAAGCGCTTTGGAAGCCGCAGGACAGCACTGGCCTTAACCACTGCCGGTTTTATGGTCGGGGTCCCAGTGTTCTTCGAGGTTGGCGTCATCATCCTGATGCCGCTGGTGTACGGCATTGCCCGCCGGGCACGCAAACCATTGCTGGTGTTCGCCTTACCCATGTGTGCGGCTTTGCTGACGGTGCATGCATTTTTGCCGCCACATCCTGGTGCAGTGGCGGTAGCCAGCCAATTGGGG
This sequence comes from Pseudomonas sp. 5P_3.1_Bac2, assembly GCF_025465995.1. GTDB lineage: Bacteria > Pseudomonadota > Gammaproteobacteria > Pseudomonadales > Pseudomonadaceae > Aquipseudomonas. The sequence goes on from NZ_JANLNY010000006.1 coordinate 634,438, forward strand.
GTTGATATGGGCCGCATACTGATGTTCGGCCTGCCCATTACCGCGTTTCTTTGTTATGTCGGTTACAGCGTTGCAGGGCGCATGGCGCGCCGTGCTTATCCGATGACTGATGACATCCGTGCTGAGGTTTATGGCCCCCATGTCAGTAATCAGGATCTGGTCGCCTGGGCCCAGGAGCACGACGCTCCAAGCCAGCAGGATGTCGTGATTTCACCCATGAGCACAGAGGCCTCGGCCAGCAGCATTGCGGCTAGGTTGCCAGCAGCCCCGGCGCCGGGATTTGGCCTGATCGTCAGCTTGATTCTGTTACCTATCGTGCTGATTTTACTGGGCACAGTGTCCGGCTCATTACTGCCGGTCAACTCACTGCTGCGCAGTATCATGACTGTGCTTGGTGCTCCTTTGGTCGCGTTGCTGATCGACACTTTACTCTGTGCCTGGTTACTGGGAGCCCGTCGCGGCTGGAGCCGTAGCCAGATATCTGACGTGATCGGCTCCGCGATACCCGCTGTGGCCATGGTCATCCTGATTGCCGGCGCCGGAGGTGTATTTGGCAAGGTCTTGGTTGACACAGGAATCGGTGCCGTGGTCTCCAATCTGCTACGAAGCACAGGCTTACCCGTGCTGGCGCTGGGGTTTCTATTGACCATGCTGTTACGTGCAGTACAAGGCTCGACGACCGTGGCACTGGTGACTACGGCTGGCATCATCAGCCCCCTGATTGCGACGCTGAGTCTTAGCCCAAACCAAATGGCCTTGCTGTCTCTAGCCATGGGCGGTGGCGGTTTAGCGGCATCCCACATCAATGATGCCGGTTACTGGATTTTCACAAAGATGGCTGGCCTGAGTGTGGCTGATGGGCTGCGTACCTGGACAGTGCTGACGACATTGCTTGGCACATTGGGGTTCATCCTGACCTCACTGCTTTGGCCTTTTGTCTGACTTTTAACCACAGGAGCTACCATGCCTCGTTTTGCTGCCAATCTCAGCATGCTTTATCCGGAGTACGAGTTTCTTGAGCGCTTTTCCGCCGCTGCAGCCGATGGTTTCGATGCTGTGGAATATCTGTTTCCCTACGACCACAGCGCCGTCGAGCTTAAACAGCGTTTGCGCGACAACGGTTTGCAGCAAGTGCTGTTTAATGCGCCGCCTGGAGACTGGGCGGCAGGGGAGCGAGGGATAGCATCGTTACCAGGGCGGGAGCTGGAGTTTCGCAGTGGTTTTGATCGAGCGCTGGAATATGCCAGCGTGCTTGGCAATACGCGCATCCATGTGATGGCTGGGTTATTGCCCTCAGAGCAGTATCGCGCGCGAAATCACGAGGTTTATCTGGAGAACCTCACCTACGCCTGCACACAGGCCGCCAAGGCCGAGGTAACGGTGTTGCTGGAGCCGATCAATACCCGCGATATGCCAGGCTTCTTTCTCAACCGGCAAGATCAGGCCCATGCCATTCGCAAGGAAGTAGGCGCGCATAACCTGAAAGTACAGTTTGATTGCTACCACTGCCAAATCGTGGAGGGTGATCTGGCGAGCAAACTACAGCGGGACTTCAATGACATCGGGCATATCCAGATCGCAGGTGTACCTGATCGTCACGAACCGGATCAGGGTGAGGTGAATTACCCTTATTTGTTTGAATTGATTGACCAGCTCGGATATGACGGCTGGATAGGCTGCGAGTACCGCCCCCGTGGCAATACATCTGCCGGTTTGCAATGGCTGCGGGACTGGAAAAGCAGCCAATAATAGGCCCGTGAGAGGAGGGTGGAGAGGCCTTAACTCGATTACGAATAATCAGCGGGGAGCCATAAATCCCCGCCTAATTTGCGAATGCCGTCAGCTGCCGCGCCGGCCAGTGCGTCATCACTGAGAATCAAGTCGAACTCCTCAAGGCCTGCAATTCTGTAAGTACTAAATGTGCCGTATTTCGAGCTGCTGGCCACCAGCACGACTTGCGCTGCCGACTGCATGGCCGCTTGTTTTACCTCAACCTTGAGTACTGATGGCGTGGTAAGGCCACGGCGTAAATCCCAGGAACTCGTCGATATAAATGCGATATCCGTGACGATCTGGCGCAGCGTAACAACCGCAAGGTTGCCCACTGATGAGCGATTGCTGTGATCCAACTGTCCGCCAGTGTGGATCACCGTAACGTGGGGAGCATCAAGCAGTGCCTGCACAATAGCGAAGTCATTCGTCACCACCGTCATGCCGGATAGCGCCGTTATATAAGGAACAATTTCCAGTGTGCTGGTGCCGGCATCCAGATAAATGGTCATATCGGCATGTAGCAAACGTGCGGCTAGCTTGGCCATGGCCAGTTTCTGCGGCAACTCAATGGCCGACTTGAGCTGTCGACTGGGTTCACTGTGCAATTGACTGGCAATGCGCACGCCACCGGTTACCGAATAGGCAAGGCCTTCCTGTTCAAGCAGCGCAATGTCGCGGCGTATGGTCATGTGCGAGCAGCCAAACATCTCCATCAACTGATGAACACTCAGCACCTGATGTTTGCGCAACGTACGTAACATCAACACACGACGCTGCTCAGGAATCATGGGTGCGCCATTTTCAACCGCGATGTCCTTTGTTGACATTCAGGCTCCTGAATCCATCGTTTATGGATACAACGTGGGCCGACATAGTAGCGCAACTCATCTAGGACGCCATGGCGTGCGCTGCTCAATAACTGATGACTAGGACGGCTTGCAGAATGCTCAGGCTGAGCGAGGGCGGGATTTTACAGGCACAACTGCTAGCAGAGCGTTGTGCACAGGCTACGAGTCGGGTTGATAAAGCGATGGGAGTTAGCCTCGCAATAAAAAAACGCCCGATGCGGTGCACCGAGCGTTTTGATTGTCCTGGCAGTCGGTTTAAACCTATTTCAGGACGAGGCATGCGGCGGATTAGTTACCGTCGACAGCGTCTTTAGCTTCGTCGCCAGCATCTTTGATTGCATCAGAGGCTTTGTTGGCGGCATCTTCAATTTTTTCACCGGTGGTAGGCTCAGTGCCCAACACTTGATGGGTTTTCTGTTCGATGGCTTCACCAGTCTTTTTGGCCGCATCGCCCAAGGATTCTACGGCCTCGGAAGCCGATTCTTTAGCGGACTGGACTTTGTCTTCTGGAGTCTTCTCACAAGCCGCCAGAGCCAGGACGGAAGCCAGGAGCAGAGTGGTTACGAATGGCTTTTGCATAGTAGTAATCCCTAGTGTTTATAGTTTTGAATGCTTGGCGCCCAAGCATGCCGATTAAACAACTTAATGGGCGTTAAGTTCCCTTAATTACTTTAGTTGTTCCTGGCCATATGGCTAATTAACGTAGAAACCGGGTCTGTGGGTTATCATGCGCGCTCTTTATGTAGCGGGCCTGGAATAACAACATGAGCCAATCCTCGCTCTTCGAGCGGACCCAGTATTTCCTCTCAGCCTTACGTCATTGCCAAGTACTCGGCATGACGGTGCATAGCGCCGAGCCCAGCGGGCTGATTCTGCGCCTGCCATACAGCCAAATGATTGTCGGCAACCCACAAACCGGTGTGATTCATGGCGGCGCCATCACCACCTTGATGGATACCACCTGCGGTATTTCTACGGTATGTGCTTTACCTGAATTTGAGTTGTGCCCAACTTTAGACCTGCGCATTGATTACATGCACCCGGCCCAGCCGCATAAAGATGTCTTGGCTTTTGCTGAGTGTTATCGAGTCACGCCCACTGTTATTTTTACCCGCGGTTATGCCTATCAGGATGACCCTAGCCAGCCAATTGCCCATGCGGTGGGCACCTTTATGCGCATGGGCAAGCCCGGCAGCACAGTCAGCAGCCTGAAGGGGCGTAGTTAATGAGCGAGATCGATCTGAATCAGCTGGTGCAAGAGGCGCATCAGCAAAAAAACTACGACGCGCTGCTGAATTTAATTCCCTACGCTAAATTCCTCGGTATTGAGTGCGTGCGCTTTGGCGATGATGTGGTGTTTAAACTGCCGGCCAACCGCGACAACATCGGCAACCCCACTTTGCCGGCCCTGCACGGCGGGGTGATTGCCGGGTTTATGGAGCAAGCGGCGATGCTCCATTTACTGATGTATATGGGCATTGCCCACTTCCCGAAAATTATCGACTTTTCTGTCGATTACCTGCGCGCCGGGCATTTTCTTGATACGTTCGTGCAGTGTCAGGTGTGGCGCCAGGGCCGGCGCGTTGCCAACGTCGCCATCACTGCTTGGCAGACGAAACAAAGCGAGCCTATCGCCACCGCACGGGCGCATTTCAAAGTAGACGAGCCATAGGCACCTAGTGGCCATCAGTTAAGGACCCGGCAATGCCCGCACTGCTGATTATTGGAGGTTTGCTGCTGTTGGCGTTGGCCTTGTTATGGCTTGCGCTGCGCGCCTTCAGCCGTAGTTTGCTGTGGGGCTGCCTGACGGTGTTGCCACCGTTAACGCTGCTGTTTGTGTTTAAGCAGTGGTCACGCGCACGGGCACCGATGGTGCTCGCGGGGTTGGCCATCATCCCGTTGCTGATTGGGCTGGTGATGCTGGCCAATCAAGACCCGCAGCGGCTTGAGGCGTTGTTGAGCGGCCATTGGCGCCAGCCTGCCGCGGTACCGGCGGCGCCGCTCCAGATCAAGCTGCATGGCCTGCTCAATGGCCGGCCGTTTACCCCGGATCAAGCCGAGCTGGTGGATGGCGTGCTGCGTCTGCGTGAAGGAGCGGGGTTCTATGCCGAGAATGAGCTGGTGATTCGCTTGGGCCAACGTCCGAAAGGGCCGCTGCGCGTGAATGTGCTGCCCGCTGACCAAGGTCAGTTGCCGGAAGTGGAAATCAGTTGGTTGGCGCCTGGCCAAACGCTGCCGGAAGCACGCCGATTGAGCCAGGGCTATACCCTGAGTTTGGCGCTGCAACCCAGCGCACCGAACAAATGGTTGGGCGATATTCACCTAGTGCTGCCAGCGCCCTATAAAACCAGCCTGACTGGCAAGCTGGAATTATTCAGCAATGGTTTGCGCTACCGTGGCGATAAAGTCGATCGGCGCATCGACTCGCTGGACACCTTAAGTTACGTGATTGCCGACTACCTAGAGCGGCGCTTCGCCACCCGCCGCGTTGAGCTGCAGCCTCTGGCACCGATGAGCAAGCTCCAGCCGCCGTTAACCTTAACCGTGCAGGCGACGATCAAGGGCGAGCAGCAGCAGGTGTCCCTAAGTTTGGATAAATCGGCTAAGGGTGGCTGGAAGGTGGTCGATGATAGTTTCCCCAACCTACAGCAGGCGAGTGTGGAGGCTACAGCGCCAGCTGCTCAGCCGACTCCTGTCACTGACAGCGTTGCCGTGGCGCCCGCAGCGGCGGCGGATCGTCGGCAAGGCTTTAGTTTGCCGGCCCTGCAAGCTAATCCTAAGCGTTACCAAGGCCTGCGCATGCGCATTAGCACTCAAGGCAGTAGCGCCCAAGGGCGTTTCGAAGGCCTGACGGCAGCGGGGCAGTTGACCCTGCGTAAGCAAATCAGCGGCAGTGGTGATGTGAGTTATCGCTTTAATCCGCAGCAGATAATACAGATCGAGTTACTTGAGCCTTAAATAAGCACTTGAAATTCCTCAGCCTGCCCCCACTTCTATGACATCCGCCGTATTGCGGCTTCGTAAATAAAAGTGGAGAGAGAGCATGAGTGTGGAAACTCAAAAAGAAACCCTGGGCTTCCAGACCGAGGTGAAGCAACTGCTGCACCTGATGATCCATTCGCTGTATTCGAACAAGGAAATCTTCCTGCGTGAGCTGATTTCCAACGCCTCCGACGCCTCGGACAAATTACGTTTTGAAGCTCTGGCCAAGCCCGAGCTGCTCGAAGGCGGTGCGGATCTGAAAATCCGTATCAGCTTCGACAAAGAAGCCAAGACCCTGACCCTGGAAGACAACGGCATCGGCATGGGCCGCGAAGACGCCATCGCGCACCTGGGCACCATCGCCAAGTCCGGCACCGCTGACTTTATCAAGCAGCTCAGCGGCGACCAGAAAAAAGACTCGCACCTGATTGGCCAGTTCGGTGTGGGCTTCTATTCGGCGTTTATCGTCGCTGACAAAGTCGACGTTTACAGCCGTCGTGCCGGCACCCCGGCCAGCGCCGGTGTGCATTGGTCGAGCAAAGGCGAGGGCGACTTTGAAGTGGCCAGCATTGAGAAGGCTGAGCGCGGTACCCGTATCGTGCTGCACCTCAAGTCCGGTGAAGAAGAGTTCGCCGATGGCTGGCGTCTGCGCAACATCATCAAGAAATACTCCGACCACATCGCTCTGCCGATCGAGTTACCTAAAGAGCTCCACGGCGAAGAGAAAGACCAGCCGGCCGAGCCTGAGTGGGAAACCGTCAACCGCGCCAGCGCGCTGTGGACGCGTCCGCGTACCGAGATCAAGGACGAGGAATATCAAGAGTTCTACAAGCACATCGGCCATGATTTCGAGAACCCGCTAAGCTGGAGCCACAACAAGGTTGAAGGCAAGCTGGAGTACAGCTCGCTGCTGTATGTGCCGGCCCGCGCACCGTTTGACCTGTACCAGCGCGAAGCGCCGAAGGGCCTCAAGCTGTATGTGCAGCGCGTGTTCGTGATGGATCAGGCCGAGTCCTTCCTGCCGCTGTACCTGCGCTTTATCAAAGGTGTGGTCGACTCCAACGACCTGTCGCTGAACGTGTCGCGGGAAATCCTGCAGAAAGACCCGATCATCGATTCGATGAAGTCGGCGCTGACCAAGCGTGTGCTGGACATGCTGGAAAAACTGGCGAAGAACGAGCCTGAGCAATACCAAGGCTTCTGGAAAAACTTCGGTCAGGTGCTTAAAGAAGGCCCGGCAGAAGATTTCGCCAACAAGGAAAAAATCGCCGCTCTGCTGCGCTTTGCTTCCACTAAAGGCACCGACGGCGAGCAAAACGTTGGCTTGGCTGAGTACATCGCGCGCTTGGCCGAAGGTCAGGACAAGATCTACTTCCTCACTGGCGAATCCTACGCGCAAGTGAAGAACAGCCCGCACTTGGAAGTGTTCCGCAAGAAAGGCATCGAGGTGTTGCTGCTCACTGACCGTATCGATGAGTGGCTGATGAGCTACCTGACCGAGTTCGATGGTAAGCAGTTCGTCGACGTCGCCCGTGGCGATCTGGACCTCGGCAAGCTGGACACTGAGGAAGACAAGAAGGCCCAGGAAGAAGTCGCCAAAGCCAAAGAAGGTTTGGTTGAGCGTCTGAAAACTGCGCTGGGTGAGCAAGTGGCGGAGGTGCGGGTTTCCCACCGTCTGACCGACTCGCCAGCGATTCTGGCCATTGGTGAGCAGGACTTGGGTCTGCAAATGCGCCAGATCCTCGAAGCCAGCGGGCAGAAAGTGCCGGACTCCAAGCCCATCTTCGAATTCAACCCGGGCCACCCGCTGATTGAGAAGTTGGATGCCGAGGCCGATGAAGATCGCTTCGTTGACTTAAGCCACATCCTGTTTGACCAAGCGGCTCTGGCTGCCGGCGACACCCTGAAAGACCCGGCTGCCTATGTGCAGCGCCTGAACAAACTGCTGGTCGAACTCTCGGCCTAACAGTCTGCTCAAGAAAAGCCCGCTTACGCGGGCTTTTTTTTGCCTGGCGTTTGCCTTTGGCTTGACTGGCGCGGGCTCAGCAGCCGGCTGCTGGGTAAAGGGCAACGCCTTGAGGGGCACTTGGGAAGCGCTTTTGGTTTATATAACTTGGTAAAAATTTTGGGCTAACGGGTCTGTTTAAGAACTTTCTTAAAGTTACAGGGAGACTGCGGTGCGGACATTGTTAAATGGGCCTTTGGTCTATATTGGCTAGGTGTTGCCGCAGGCTGTAGTAAGTTCAGTGGCCGCTGCAGTGGTTTCGGCTATAAGGCATGGTGCTGCTGTTAAGTTTTATTGCTGTGCTTGGGGGGATGTAGATGATGCGAGCCAGCGCTGGCGGTGCGCTACCTCAGCGCTTGCGCCCAAAGTCTGCGGCTTGGCCGCAGGGGGGCAGGAGGGCAGAGCGGGCTCCACGCTTGCTAGATAATTCAGGGCTTTATATCGGTTAAGCAAGGAGGGCTGATTTAGATGGGGGGATTGGTTTTAAATTCTTATCTAGTAATTAGTTTTCTGCTTTATAGGTTTTGAGTTTGGTTATTTGTGGGTGTGAGTTTTATTTTGATTTGCCTGCTTGGCAGTGACAGATAGTTATTGGTAATGCCGGGGCTGGATAAGTTAAGAGGTCGCTTGGCTATGGAAAGTCTTCTGTTAGGTCAGCGCAGTGCGGTGTTTGATCAGGTCGATCCTCATCGCGTCTCCGATTACGTCAATCAGCATGTCGGTCAGCACTGCATCAGCCTGGCCAAGAGTGCGCGGCCGCAGGCCAATCTGAATCACCGCAAATTTGCCCAGCTGGATCTGTGCCGCATCAGTTATGGCGGCAGCGTGCGGGTGGTGTCGCCAGCGCTGGAAAACCTCTTTCACTTGCAGGTGCTGCTACAGGGGCAGTGCTTATGGCGCGGTCCACAGCATGAGCAATACCTGTTGCCGGGGGAGTTGTTGCTGATCAACCCGGATGATCCGGTGGACCTGACTTACTCCGAGGACTGCGAGAAATTTATCCTCAAGGTGCCGGTGGCGGTGCTGGAGTCGGTGTGCGATGACCAGCGCTGGCAGCGCCCGGCCGGTGGCGTGCGGTTCTTGCGCAATCACTACCAACTGACGGAGTTGGAGGGCTTTACCAATTTGCTGGCGATGATCTGCCAGGAGGCCGAGGCCCAGGACTCGCTGCTGCGGGTGCAGGAGCATTACACCCAGATCATCGGCACTAAGCTGCTGTCGCTGTTGCACTGCAACGTCAGCCGCGAGGAGCAGGGCAGTGCCAGTGTCAGCCTGGGGCGTATCCAAACCTATATCGATAGCCACCTCAGCCATAAGCTGGCTGCCGCAGAGCTGGCGGAGCATGCCTGCATAAGCCTGCGTGCGCTCTATGGTCTGTTTGAGCGACAACTGGGGCTGAGCCCTATGCAATACGTGCGGCAGCGTAAATTGGCGCGCATCCACGCCTGCTTGATCGACCCCCATTGCACCGTGCGCTCCCTGACCGAGTTGGCCATGGACTATGGCTTTGTCCATTTAGGCCGGTTTGCCGAAAGCTACCGCCAGCAGTTTGGCGAATTGCCCTCCGCGACCTTTAAGCGTCGTCACTGATTCCCTGTGCTGATCGTCAGCGCCGCTGTCGAGCGCCGCGCTAAGAGCCCTTGCGCCTAAGGTTTGCCTGTGTGCAGAAAACGGCTAGTGATCTGCGCAGATCGGCTATTGCGTGCTTAAGCGCCTGCATAACCTGAGCTGACTTGGCTTGGACAATAAAAAATGGAGGCTCAGCCATGTCTCTGCAATCCGACTATTTGCGTGCCCTGCTTGAAGAAGATACCGAACGAGGCATCTACCGCTGTAAGCGCGAGATGTTTACCGATCCACGGCTGTTTGAGCTGGAGATGCAACACATCTTCGAAGGTAACTGGATCTACCTCGCCCACGACAGCCAGTTGCCCAATAACAACGACTATCTGACCGTGACCATGGGGCGCCAGCCGGTATTTATTGCGCGCAATAAGGACGGCGAACTGAATGCCTTCCTCAATGCCTGCAGCCACCGTGGCGCCATGCTCTGCCGGCATAAGAGCGGTAACCGCAGCTCCTATACCTGTCCGTTCCACGGCTGGACCTTTAACAACAGCGGCAAGCTGCTCAAGGTTAAAGACCCGAAAGACGCCGGCTACCCGGACAGTTTCAACTGCGCAGGCTCCCATGACCTGAGCAAGATCGCCCGCTTTGAGTCCTACCGGGGCTTTCTGTTTGGCAGCTTAAACGCCGATGTGAAGCCCTTGCTTGAGCACTTAGGCGAGTCGGCGAAGATCATCGACATGATCGTCGACCAGTCACCTGAAGGGCTGGAAGTGCTACGGGGCTCATCGACCTATATCTACGAAGGCAACTGGAAGCTGACCGCCGAAAATGGTGCCGATGGCTATCACGTCAGCGCCGTGCACTGGAACTACGCAGCCACGCAAAACCAGCGGGCGCAGCGTGAGGCAGGGGAAGAAATCAAAACCATGGACGCCGGCGGTTGGGCGAAAAACGGCGGCGGTTTTTACAGCTTTGAGCATGGCCATCTGCTGCTTTGGAGCCGCTGGGCTAACCCTGAGGATCGTCCGGCTTATGAGCGGCGTGACGAGCTGGTGCAGGAGTATGGCCAGGCCCGCGCCGATTGGATGATCGAGAATTCGCGCAACCTGTGCCTGTACCCCAACGTGTACCTGATGGATCAGTTCAGTTCGCAGATTCGTGTGGCGCGGCCGCTGGATGTGAACCGCACGGAGATCAGCATCTATTGCATCGCGCCTAAGGGCGAGAGCGCCGAGGCGCGGGCCAAGCGCATCCGCCAGTACGAAGACTTCTTCAACGTCAGTGGTATGGCCACGCCCGATGATCTCGAAGAGTTTCGCTCGTGCCAGGTGGGTTACGGCGCCGGGCGCGGCTGGAACGATATGTCCCGCGGCGCCAAGCACTGGGTCAAGGGTGCCGATGCGGCGGCCACAGAAATCGCCTTAAAGCCGCTGCTCTCCGGCGTGCGCACCGAGGATGAGGGGCTGTTTGTGTTGCAGCACCAGTATTGGCAGCAGTGCATGCTCAAGGCTGTAGCGGCTGAGGCAGAAGTCATTGCCGGGGAGGCCGAACAATGAGCAGCCAGTACCTGCAAGTGTGCGAGTTTCTCTACCGTGAAGCGCGCTATCTGGATGATGGCCAGTGGGATCAGTGGCTGGAGCTGTATGCCAGCGACGCCAGCTTTTGGATGCCGGCCTGGGACGACAGCGATACGTTGACCGAGGACCCGCAGGCGGAAATTTCCCTGATTTGGTACGGCAATCGCAGCGGTCTGGAGGATCGGGTGTTTCGCATCAAAACCGAGCGCTCCAGCGCGACCCTGCCGCATACCCGTACCTCGCACAACCTGAGCAATATCGAGATCGTCGCCAGTGACGGCGAAGAGTGTCAGGTGCGCTTCAACTGGCACACCCTGAGCTTTCGCTACAAGGTCACCGACAGCTACTTCGGCACCAGTTTCTACACCTTGGATCTGCGCGGCGCGCAGCCGCTGATCAAGGCCAAGAAGGTGGTGCTGAAGAACGACTACGTGCGCCAGGTCATCGACATCTACCACATCTGATTGCAGCCGGCGCAAGCCTCGGTGCGTGTTCCTACATGCGCTGGCTGCGCTCGGCCGCGGGGTACCCAATGAGCTACCAGATCGCACTGAATTTTGAAGACGGGGTGACCCGTTTTATCACCGCCACGGCGGCCGAAACCATCGCCGATGCGGCCTATCGCCAAGGCATCAACATCCCCCTGGACTGCCGTGATGGCGCCTGTGGCACCTGCAAGTGCCTGGCCGAGGCCGGCAGCTATGACCTGGGCGATGAGTACATCGACGATGCCTTAAGCGAAGCCGAAGCCGCCCAAGGCTATGTGCTGACTTGCCAGATGCGTGCGCAAAGTGACTGCGTGCTGCGGGTGCCGGTCTCGGCGCAGCTGTGCAAGACTGAGCAGGCCAGCTACCAGGCCAGCATCAGCGCGCTGACTGAGTTGTCCGCCAGCACCTTAGCCTTATCGCTTAAAGGCCAGGCACTGGAGCAACTGGCGTTTTTGCCGGGGCAATACGTCAACTTGCAGGTGCCAGGCAGTGCGCAAACCCGCGCCTATTCCTTTAGCTCGTTGCCGCGTGCGGGCGAAGTCAGCTTTCTGATCCGCAATGTGCCGGGCGGGCTGATGAGCCACTACTTAAGCGCTGAGGCAAAACTGGGTGATGCCATCAGCCTGCGCGGCCCGCTCGGCAGCTTTTACCTGCGTCAGATCCAGCGGCCGTTGCTGCTGCTGGCCGGTGGCACCGGTTTGGCGCCGTTCACTGCAATGCTCGAACAGATCGCCGAGCAGGGCAGCACACAGCCGGTGCAGTTGCTCTATGGCGTGACCCATGATCAGGACTTAGTCGAGCTGGACAAGCTTGAGGGCTTCACTCAGCGCATCCCTAACTTCAGCTACCGCGCCTGCGTCGCCAGCCCTGACAGCAACTACCCGCACAAGGGCTATGTCACCCAGCACATCGAAGCCGGGCACCTCAATCACGGCGAGGTGGACATCTACCTGTGCGGACCGCCGCCGATGGTCGAGGCGGTTAGCCGCTATATGAGCGAGCAGGGCATCAGTCCCGCCAACTTCTACTACGAAAAATTCGCCGCCAGCGCTTAACGGGCGCTACGCGAAGTGTCTCTGTGCGCCGCGCCTGAGGCTGGGCGGCATATTGATCGAGGTCGAGATGAACAAAAGATTTTCGCAAAAGGTCGTGGTGGTCACTGGCGCCGCTCAGGGCATTGGCCGTGAGGTGGCGCAGCGCCTGCTGCGTGAAGGCGCGCAGGTGGTGGCGGTGGATCGCTCGGAGCTGGTCCATGAGTTGCTCGAGGCCAGTTGCAGTGCCGGGCAATTGATCACCCTGACGGCGGACCTTGAGCAATACGAGGACTGCCAGATGGTGATGCGTACGGCGGTGGACCGCCTGGGCCGGATCGACATTCTGATCAATAACGTCGGCGGCACCATCTGGGCCAAGCCTTACGAGCATTACCGCGAGCGGGAGATCGAGGCGGAAGTGCGCCGCTCCTTGTTCCCCACCCTGTGGTGCTGCCACAGCGCGCTGCCGTACATGTTGGCGCAAGGCGCCGGAGCCATCGTCAACGTGTCCTCCATCGCCACCCGCGGGATTAACCGCGTGCCTTACGGCGCGGCTAAGGGCGGGGTCAACGCGCTCACGGCTTGCCTGGCCTTCGAGACCGCCGGACGTGGCATCCGGGTGAATGCCACCGCGCCGGGCGGCACCGACGCGCCCCCACGGCGTATCCCGCGCAATAGCGAGCCGCTGAGCGCCCATGAGCAGCAGTGGTATCAGCAAATCGTTGAGCAAACCGTGCAGAGCAGCCTGATGAAGCGCTACGGCAGCGTGGAGGAGCAGGTCGGGGTGATTCTGTTTCTGGCCTCCGATGAAGCCTCGTACATCACCGGCGTGACCTTGCCGGTGGGCGGTGGCGATCTCGGTTAGCCGCACCGGAGGTGGCGCTAAGCCTCACTGGTTATCGACCTGCGCCTAGTGCGCCAGGCAATCCACTTAAACAGAGAATTGAGCCTATGACTCAAGCGCTGATCGAAAGCCTTACGGCGACCATCGTCGACCTGCCGACCATTCGCCCACACCAGCTGGCGATGCACACCCTGCAGCGCCAGACCCTGGTGATCATCCGGCTGCGCTGCAGCGACGGCATCGAAGGCATTGGCGAGTCCACCACCATCGGTGGCCTGGCCTACGGCAACGAAAGCCCGGAGAGCATCAAGCAGAACATCGACAGCCATTTTGCGCCGATGCTGCGCGGCTTGCCGGCAAGCAATATCAATGCGGCGATGCACAAGCTCGACCTGCTGGCCAAGGGCAACAACTTTGCTAAGTCCGGGATTGAGAGTGCCTTGCTCGATGCCCAAGGCAAGCGTTTGGGCTTGCCGGTCAGCGAGCTGCTGGGCGGGCGCGTGCATGACAGCTTGGAGGTGGCCTGGACCTTAGCCAGCGGCAATACCGCCCGGGATATCGCCGAGGCCGAGCAGATGCTCGAGGCCCGTCGGCATCGCATCTTTAAGCTGAAGATCGGGGCCAAACCGCTGGCCCATGATTTGCGTCATGTGTTGGCGATCAAGCAGGAGCTGGGCGATCGTGCCAGTGTGCGGGTCGATGTCAACCAGTACTGGGATGAGTCCCAGGCGATCCATGCCTGTCAGGTGTTGGGGGCCAACGGCATAGATCTGATCGAACAACCGATTGCCCGCACTAACCGCGCCGGCCAGGTGCGCCTTAACCTGCGCAGCCTGGCGCCGATCATGGCCGATGAGTCTATCGAGTCGGTTGAGGATGCCTTCAGCCTGGCTGCTGACGGCGCGGCCAGCGTCTTCGCCCTGAAGATCGCCAAAAACGGCGGCCCGCGCGCCGTGTTGCGCACCGCACAGATAGCCGAGGCCTGCGGCATCGCCCTGTACGGCGGAACCATGCTCGAAGGCAGCATCGGCACCCTGGCCTCGGCCCATGCCTTTATCACCCTTAAACACCTGACCTGGGGCACTGAGCTGTTCGGTCCGCTGCTGCTGACCGAAGAGATTGTCACTGAGCCGCCGGTGTACCGCGATTTCCAACTGCTGGTGCCAAACACCCCGGGCCTCGGCCTAAGCCTCGACGAAGAGCGTTTGGCGCATTTCGCCCGTAAGTAATGGAGGACTACGCAGATGTTGTTCCACGTGAAGATGACCGTGAAGTTGCCGCCAGACATGGCCCCCAGTCAGGCCGCCCAACTGAAAACTGATGAGAAGGTGCTCGCCAAGCGCCTGCAACACGAAGGCGTGTGGCGCCACCTGTGGCGTATCGCCGGGCATTACGCCAACTACAGCGTGTTCGACGTGCCCAGCGTCGAGGCGCTGCACGACACCCTCATGCAGCTGCCGCTGTTTCCTTACATGGAGATTGAGGTTAACGGCCTGTGCCGGCATCCCTCATCCATCCATAACGACGATCGCTAAGCCTTTGCCCTGGCAGCTGCCGTGCTGCCCATAACAACAGGTAGGTACCCAAGCATGACCGTGAAAATCTCCCCAACTGCTGAGCTGCAGCAATTCTTCCGTGAGGCCGCTGGCCTTAACCATGAGCAAGGTTCGCCGCGCCTGAAGCAGATCATCCTGCGTTTATTGCAGGACACTGCGCGTTTTATCGAGGAGCTGGCCATCAGCGACGATGAGTTCTGGAAGGCCGTCGATTACCTCAATCGCTTAGGCGGCAGCAATGAGGTCGGTTTGCTGGTGGCCGGGCTCGGCATTGAGCACTTCCTCGATCTGCGCCAAGACGCCATGGATGCCGATGCGGGCCTTACAGGCGGCACGCCACGCACCATCGAAGGCCCGCTGTATGTGGGCGGCGCGCCATTGTCTGAAGGCGCGGCGCGGATGGATGACGGCAGCGAAGAGGGCAGCGCCACGGTGATGTTCCTCGAGGGACAAATCCTCGACCCCCAAGGCCAGCCGCTGCCCGGCGCGGTAGTGGATGTGTGGCATGCCAACACCAAGGGTAACTACTCGTTCTTTGATAAGAGCCAGAGTCCGTTCAACCTGCGCCGGCGCATCGTCACCGATGCCGAAGGACGCTATCGTGCCCGCAGCATTGTGCCTTCGGGGTATGGCTGCAATCCGCAGGGGCCGACTCAGGAATGTCTCGACCTGCTGGGCCGCCATGGCCAGAGGCCGGCGCATATCCACTTCTTTATCTCTGCCCCTGGCCATCGCCACCTGACCACACAGATCAACCTGTCGGGCGATAAGTACCTGTGGGATGACTTCGCCTATGCCACCCGCGATGGTTTGGTTGGCGAGCTGAAATTTGTCGAGGGCGGCGGGCGTGGCATTGCCGGACGCTACGCTGAGCTGCAGTTTGACTTCCAATTGCAGCGGGCCTTGGCGCCCAAAGCAGAGCAGCGCAATCTGCGGCCACGGCCGCAGAAGGCCAGCTAAGCAGGGGGGCCGTCGGGCTGATTCGCCTGGCGGCTAGGCAGGGGCAACTGGCGCGCTTATTCAGCAAGACCAATGGTTGGACTAAGCCCGCTTTTAGCGGGCTTTTTCATGGCTAGGCGTTTAAATTCACTATTGTTAGGGTTAAGCCATTTCATTTAAGGGACAGACCATGAGTAAACACGCCATACCCAGCGTCATAACCGAGAAGGTTGGCGATAGCGCTGTGCAGTTCGTGCTCAAACCGGTGGCTTATGAGTTCAATGGCGAGGCCCTGGAAGGTCTGCTGATCTACTCGCAGCACATTACTGAGCCACGTCCAGGTTTGGTGGTGCTGCCCAACTGGTTGGGGATCAATGAGGACTCCGCCCGCAAGGCCATTCGTGTGGCGGGTAATCGCTACGTGGTGTTTTTGGCTGATATGTACGGCAAGGACGTGCGTCCGGAGAACGCCGACGAGGCGCAAGTTGTTTCGTCGAAACTGCGTAGTGACCGTCCCGAGATGCGCGGGCGCGCTCTGGCAGCGGTCAGCGCACTGCGTGCCCAGGCAGACGCGGCGGCCATCGATTTAAACAATCTTGGCGCGGTCGGCTTCTGCTTTGGCGGCTCCTGCGCCCTTGAGCTGGCCCGTGCCGGTGCCGACTTGCAAGGCTTTGTCAGCTTCCATGGCAGCCTGGATACTCCTCATCCGATCGACGCCCATAACATCAAAGCGCCGGTGCTGGTGCTGCATGGCGCTGAGGATCCGATCGTGACCAAGGAGCAAGTGGACGGATTTATCGCCGAGATGAGGTTGGCCCGGGTCGACTGGCAGTTGTTTATCTACGGTGGCGCCGTGCATTCCTTCACCAGCTTGAAAGCCAACGTGCCGGGGGTCGGTGAATACCATCCGGTGGCGGCGGCTCGCGCATTCAAAGCAATGAACGACTTCTTCGACGAGGCGTTTGCTGATTAGGCTTGCTGAGCCTTCTGCCGGCGTGCTGAACGCCGGCAGAAGTTGAGGTAGGTCGTGGGGGTCAGTGCGGCAGCTCGATACGGGCCTGTTCGCCTGGCACTTGCGGCCAGTCGCCTGTGCTCCAGCGCAGGCGCGCCTGATCAATCAGGCTCTGCTCGCTGGCCACAAAGTTCCAGTTGATCCGCCGTGGACCAATGGGCTCGCCACCGATCAGCACCAGATGACTTTCACTGCATGCGCTCAAGGTGAATTCCTCACCTTCAGGCAGCACCATCAACTGGCGGCGCGGCAGTTCCAGGCCGTCGACCAAGGCTTCGCCATCAATCAGGTACAGTGCCCGCTCGGTATGCTCTGCTGGCACTTGCAGGGTCGCCCCGGTGGCCAAGTGCAGCTCGGCGTAAAGAGTCGGCGAGCGCACCGGTACGGGTGATTGCAAACAAAACCCGCTGCCCGCGATCAGGCAGATGTCCACGCCCATGCTCGAGCTGCGTGGCAAGCTGCTCGCCGGATGATGGCTGTAGCTGGGTTCTGACTCTTCCTCGGCCGTGGGCATGGCCAGCCACACCTGCAAGCCGTGGCTGTTGGAACCGCTTTGCACCACGTCGGCGGGGGTCCGCTCAACATGGGCAATGCCGCGTCCGGCGGTCATCCAGCTGACATCGCCGGGCAACACGCGCTGATCCGAGCCGAGGCTGTCCTTGTGCTGCACTTGCCCCTCAAATAAGTAGGTGAGGGTCGACAGGCCAATATGCGGATGCTGATTGATGTTCATCCCGCTACCAGGGGCAAAGCGCGCCTCCAGCATATGGTCGAAAAACACAAAGGGCCCAACGCTGCGGCACTTGGCCGAGGGCAGGGGGCGCAGAATGCTTTGCCCGACCACATCCTCCTGACGCGGTTTGATAATCAGGGGTGAACTCATGCGGCTGGCTCAGCTAAATGCGTACTGATTTGCACCTCGCTGGTGGTCATCAGTTTGTGGATCGGGCACTTGTCGGCCACGCGCAGCAGTTGTTGGCGTTGGCTGTCATCTAACTCGCCCTTGAGGTTTAAGCTCACATCCAGGCGGTAAACGCCTTGACGTTCGCCGCTGTCGTCGCGGTTGATTTGTACATCCACGCCCTCCAGCGGTATGCCGCGCTGTTTGGCATACAGGGCCAGGGTCAGGGCTTTGCAGGCGCCTAAAGCGGCATCGAAAATATCGTGGGGAGCAGGGGCGGCGCCGCTGCCGCCGGATTCAGTCGAAACATCACTGTGTAGGGTGTGCTCACCGACGGTGATGCGCTGCAGCAAGCCTTTTTCATTACTGATACTAATCATATGAACTCCATGGCAAGGGATCGAAGGGCTCAGCCTAGCCCAAGGCAATAGGCGACCACCAGTGCTGGCCACCTGTTGACTAATTGTAAGACTAAAACATTGTCTGTTTGTTATGTCTAAGCTCTGTACCGGACTTAATGGAGGACGCCCGTTTGTTTAAGCCTTACCTAAGCCTTGCCCTGTGCGCATCACTGGCCGTTCTGCCGGGGCTGAGCCCAGTGGCGGCGGATTACCGCTACAGCGACGCCCATTTGCACTATGTCGACTTCTTTCAGGAAAGCGCCGGGCTGGACGAGCTGTTTAAACACATGGACGCCGGGCGCATCGACCATGTGATGCTCTCCGGTATTCCGGTGGCCAAGAAGTGGGATGAAGACGAACCCAAGCGCCCGCGTTATTACGCCGGCGACGATGCCAATGCGTACTGGTACAGCGCCACCGACGTGCTGGTGGCACATGCTTACAAGAGTGCCACGCCCGCTCAGCGCAAGCGCCTGCACCCGTTCCTGAGTGGCTTTAACCCCAACGACAAAAATGCTGACGCCCATATCCGCCGCATGCTGGAGATGGACCCTGGCTTATGGCAGGGGCTGGGCGAGATCTTTACCCGTCACGATGACCTTACTGCGTTGATCCACGGTGATGCGCCACGGGCGAATAACGAGGCACTGGCGCGGGTCTACCACCTGGCCGCTGAATACGACTTGCCGGTGATGCTGCATGCCAATATCACCTCCAAGCGTGAGCGTAATCCGCTGTATCTGCCAGAAATCGAGGAGTCGCTGCGCAACCACCCCCATGTGCGGTTTATCTGGGCCCATGCCGGCACCAGCATGGAAATCCATCGGCATCAGAAGAAGCTGGATTTTCTCCTAGAGAATCTCACGCGCATGCTTGAGCAATACCCCAATCTCTATATCGATCTGTCCTGGAGTGTGCTGCAGCCGTACTTACTGGATGCGCATGGCCAGGCCGACCCCGCCTGGCTCAAGTTAGTGAGCGCTTACCCAGAGCGTTTTATGTTGGGCAGCGATGTAGTGGGGCGCTTCGATAATCTGGAGCAAAGCCTGAGTGACTTTGAGCCCTTCTTAAACAAGTTACCCACCGAGGTGGCGCGGAAGGTGGCGCGGGATAACTTTTTAAACATTCTGCCGAAGTCCAGCCGCGAAAAAGACAACTAAGCCCAGTGCCGTAACTGCGCCTCTTGGTGCTCGCGCAGCACTTCAGGTGTTTACCGGTGGGTGAAATTTAACCCGTTGCTGTTTTGGGTTGCGTACAAAGTAACTGTTAATAGCCGTTGCGCATAACTAAGCGATGGCTCAGCTCTGATTGGCATGGGGCTAATACTTTAGCTGTATGCATAAGGCTGATTTTCCAAGAAAAATTATCCAGGCCACTCAATTGAGTGGCCTTTTTCATATTTTTCATAATTTTTAAGTCGTTTTTAAGGCGCTTTTAGGAAAAGCCGATACGGTTAATAACAGCGTGCACCTTTTTGTGATGCAGGCTTATGTCTTGCGCTTTGCGAGTAAGGCTTTAACTGTCACCGGGGAGATTCAGATGTTATTACGTAAGCTGGCAATTGCTCCTAGAGCAGCGCTAGGGTTTGGTTTGGCTGCACTGTTGACGTTGTTTTTAGGCATCTTCTCTTTAATGCAAATGAGCGAGATGCATGATCAGTCGGAGCTGGTTGATAGCAAGTGGTTGCCAAACGTCTTGGCGCTTAATGAAGTCAGTCAGGATATTTTGCGCTTGCGGGCGGTGACTCTGCGTTTGATCCTTAATCCTGAGCCAGAACATGTGCAAGCTAACTCCAAGTTGGCCCAGGAGTTACGGGAAAAGTTACATGAGGCGCAGAACCTCTATGAAAAACGCATCGTTAATGACAAAGAGCGCGCGGCCTACGCGCTGTTTAAACAAGCCGAACAAAGTTATTTGGCCGAACAGGCCAAGATTATGGCTGCGCTGGCGGCCAACGACTTCGCCGCCGCCCGCCAGCTCGCCAACGGCGAGCTGAATCAACATGCCGATGCCATGGCCAAGGCCTTGGTGGTGGTCTCTCACCTAGGGCGCGATGCCGTGTCGGCAGCGGCGAAGCGAACCGATACGGTGTATAGCGCGGCGCGGGTGTGGGTGATTGGCGGCATTCTGCTGGCGTTGCTGCTCACCGTGGTTTTGGCCTTTTTGCTGACCCGCAGCATTGCCAAACCTTTAGCCGAGGCCCTACATGTGGCGGAGGTGGTGGCCTCGGGGGATTTGACCCAGCCCATTGCGGTCGATGGCACCGATGAGCCTGCGCGCCTACTGGCTGCGTTAAAGAGCATGCAGGGCAGCCTGCGCAGCACTATCCACGGTATCGCCGAGTCGTCTAACCAATTGGCCTCGGCAGCCGAGGAACTGCACGCGGTGAGTGAGGATTCGACCCGCGGCCTGCATCAGCAAAGCAATGAAATCGAACAAGCCGCCACTGCTGTCAATGAAATGACCGCTGCGGTGGAGGAGGTGGCGCGCAATGCGGTGAGCACCTCGGAGGCGTCCCGCGAGTCCAATGAGATCTCGCAAAAAGGCCGCGAGCAGGTGCGCGAGACCGCCCGGCAGATCGAGGCGTTAGCGCAGGATGTCAGCACCACCTCGGGCCATGTCGAGCAACTTGCCGGTCGCGTCCATGACATCAGTAAGGTGCTGGATGTGATTCGTGCCATCGCCGAGCAGACCAACTTGCTGGCGCTCAACGCTGCCATTGAAGCTGCCCGGGCCGGTGATGCCGGGCGTGGGTTTGCTGTGGTAGCCGATGAGGTGCGCGCTCTGGCCCATCGCACGCAACAATCGACGCAAGAAATTGAGCAAATGATTGGCGGTATCCAGCAGGGCACTGATCAGGCCGTGAATGCCATGCGCAGCAGCAGTCAGCGCGTGCGCGGCAGTCTGGAAGTAGCGCAGGCGGCGGGGGCGGCGCTGGAACATATCGCCCAAGCCATCGCCACCATCAACGAGCGTAACTTGGTGATCGCCAGTGCTTCGGAAGAGCAAGCGCAGGTGGCGCGGGAAGTGGATCGGAATCTGATGAATATCCGTGATCTGTCGATGCAGACCACCACCGGCGCCGATGAAACCAACACCGCCTGCAATGAGCTGTCACGCCTAGCGGTGGAGCTGAATAATCTGGTCGCGCGCTTTAAGGTTTAATCCTTACAGCTGCGGTAAATCAGGCAATAAAAAACGGCGCCCTGAGGCGCCGTTTTGGTTGGCCGAAGCCCTTACTTAACTCTTACTTACCTGCCCAGCGTTGCAGCACCAGCGTGGCGTTGGTGCCGCCGAAGCCGAAGCTGTTGCTCATCACGGTGTCGATCTTCGCGTTCTCAACGGTGCTGAGTTGGATCGGCAGGTCAGCGACTTCTGGATCCAGTTCGTCGATGTTAGCCGAGCCTGCGATGAAGTTACCTTCCATCATCAGCATGCAGTAGATCGCTTCGTGGACACCGGCGGCGCCCAAGGAGTGACCCGACAGGCTCTTAGTCGAGCTGATCGGTGGCGCTTTATCTGCGAACACTTCACGGATGCCGCGTGCTTCAGCCACGTCGCCCACCGGAGTGGAAGTACCGTGGGTGTTCAGGTAGTCAATCGGGCTGTTAACGGTGGACAGGGCCTGCTGCATGCAGCGGATGGCGCCTTCGCCGCTTGGCGCAACCATGTCGTAGCCGTCGGAAGTGGCACCGTAGCCGATGATTTCGGCGTAGATCTTGGCGCCGCGCTTAAGGGCGTGCTCCAGCTCTTCGACCACCACCATGCCGCCACCGCCAGCGATGACGAAACCGTCACGCTTGGCGTCATAGGCGCGCGAGGCTTTTTCCGGGGCATCGTTGTACTGCGTGGACAGGGCGCCCATGGCGTCGAACAAGCAGCTCTGGCTCCAGTGCTCTTCTTCACCGCCGCCGGCAAACACGATGTCCTGTTTACCCATCTGAATCTGCTCCATGGCGTGGCCAATGCAGTGAGCACTAGTGGCGCAGGCAGAGGAGATGGAGTAGTTCAGACCTTTGATCTGGAACGGTGTGGCCAAGCAGGCGGATACCGTGCTGCCCATGGTGCGGGTTACGCGGTATGGGCCAATGCGCTTAACGCCTTTCTCACGCAGGGTGTCGATGGCTTCCATCTGGTTCAGCGTGGAAGCGCCACCGGAGCCGGCAACCAGGCCAGTACGCGGGTTGGACACTTGCTCGGGGCTCAGGCCGGAGTCGGCGATTGCCTGATTCATGGCCAGGTAAGCGTAGGCTGCAGCGTCACCCATGAAGCGGAACAGCTTACGGTCGATCAGCTCTTCGAGGTTCAGATCAACAGAGCCGGAAACGTGGCTACGCAGCCCCATTTCAGCGTAAGCAGGGTTGTGCCGAATACCAGGGCGACCAGCGCGCAGGTTGGCGGAGACGGTCTCTTTGTCATTGCCAAGGCAGGAAACAATACCCAGGCCAGTAATCACGACGCGACGCATGCAGAGAGTCCTTTAGAAGCTGTCGGTGGAAGTAAACAGGCCAACGCGCAGGCCTTCGGCACTGTAAATCTCGCGACCATCAACGCTAACGGTGCCATCGGCAATAGCCAGAACCAGGGAGCGTGCAATAGTGCGTTTGATATGAATGTTGTAAGTAACTTTCTTGGCTGTAGGCAATACCTGGCCAAAGAATTTAACTTCACCTGAACCGAGCGCACGGCCACGGCCAGGATTACCTTGCCAACCCAGGTGGAAGCCGACCAATTGCCACATCGCGTCAAGACCCAAGCAGCCAGGCATAACCGGATCACCTTCAAAGTGGCAAGCAAAGAACCACAGATCAGGATTGATATCGAGCTCGGCGACAATTTCGCCTTTGCCGAACTTACCGCCGGTATCGCTGATGTGAGTAATGCGGTCGATCATCAGCATGTTCGGCGCGGGCAGTTGCGCATTACCTGGGCCGAACAGTTCGCCGCGGCTGCAGCGTAACAGGTCTTCCCGGGTGAAGGCGTGTTGTTTGGTCATGCGAACTCCTCAATATGTCCCTTGCACCAAGGCTGGGAGATTTCATCTGGCTGGCGGCGCAGTCTGCTGCGTCTGCCTACAGCCTAGTCGTAGACTGTTGCGATGGGGTGAAAGTCACAGGTTTGTGAGTACAGTTGTACTGCGACCCGGACAGCTAGTTTAACGGCTATTGTAACTAGCCTGCCGTAGATGGTGGCGCTTGACTAGCGATTGCATCCAGATGGCCGGTCCAACGTTGTAAGATTTGTTGTAAATCAGCTCTTTTAAAGGGTTTTGCTAGATAATCATTCATTCCCGCCTGTAAACAGGCCTCGCGATCACCGGCTAAGACGTTGGCAGTGAGGGCAATGATCGGCAATTGTGCATTGTTGAACAAGTGGCGAATTTGTCGCGTAGCCTCCAAACCATCTAAACCCGGTAGCCGGCAGTCCATTAATACCGCGGCAAAGTTGCCTCGGCAGGCCATGCTAACGGCTTGAATACCATCGCTAATCACGCTGACTTGGTAGCCTAAGCTGCGCAGCATGGCTTCTATGACAGTTTGATTGACTGGATTGTCCTCAACTAAGAGGATATTTAATTCGTCAGAGTTTCGTGGCAGGGCCGGCGCCGCTGGTTTTTCTCCGCTGCCTTGGCTCGGCGCCAGTGGTAGCGGCAACTCCAAAGTGAAGATTGAGCCTTGGCCCTCAATACTGGTGGCGCGCAAAGTGCCGCCCATCTGCTCGGCCAAGCTGCGGGCAATGGGTAAGCCCAAACCGGTGCCGCCATAGCGGCGGGAAATCGAGTTGTCGGCCTGCTGGAAGGCATCAAACATGCTTTCCAGATGCGCGCTGCTAATGCCGATGCCGGTGTCTACTACTGCGCAGGTAAGCCACAACATTTCGCTATCCAGTGCCTGCCAGGTGCAGCGCAAGCGCACGCTACCGGATTCGGTAAATTTCAGGGCATTGCCCAGCAAATTGAGCAGTATTTGCCGGATACGGGTGGGGTCGCCCATTACCTGTATCTGCTCGGCCCCACTGGGATATTGCAGAGATAACTGAATACCGCGTTGCTGCGCACTATGGCGGAACACCTGCTGGCAGCCTTGAAGTAAGTCGTGTAAGGCGAAGCGGATACTTTCGAGTTGCACGGCACCGCGTTCGATGCGGGAAAAATCGAGAATATCGCTAATAACTTTCAGTAAGTGCTCAGTGGATTCACTGGCCAATGCCGTGTATTCGTCCTGTTCGGCATTGAGTTCAGTGGTTTGCAGCAGTTGCAACATACCCAGCACGCCATTGAGCGGTGTACGTAACTCATGACTCATCATGGCGAGAAATTCAGTTTTGCTGTTATTGGCCAGCTCGGCTTGTTCCCGGGCTTGAATCAATAAGCTGATCGACCTTTTTTGTTCTTCACTGGCGCAGGCCAAACTTTGCGCCAGATTATTGATATGGCAGGCGAGGGTTTTCAGTTCACCTTCACCTATTTCAGCTAAGCGCGTCTGATAGTTGCCAGCTTGAATGGCATTAACCGCATTGCCAATGGCGCTCAGGGGCTTTGATAAACGCCGGGCTAGGCGCCGCGCCAGCATATACGTCAGCAACAGGGCAAACAGCGCCAACAGTGCGGCTTTCAGCAGAATCAGCTGTTGGCGCTGATTAAAGGCAAATTCGGAAACACCAACGTTAACCTTGCCGATGGTTTGGCTCAGGTCATCACTGCGCGGCTCCACGGCTCTGACGCCCAGGGGATAGATGGCGGCGCTGTAGACCCGCACGGGTGAGTTGTCATCGTCAGCGTGGCTTGGGTGTTCGACGTACACCAAGAGCTTGCCATTTTTATCGCGGATTTCGAGAAAGTGCAGATAGGGCGTGTCGGCCAGCGTCTCTTCGAGCAGCGATTGCAATAGCTGCTGATTGTTCTTGAGTACGCCGAAGGCGCTGGCAGGGGCTAGTTGAATAGCGGTCAATTGGCCGAATTGATTGAGCTCGTGGCGTAGGTCCTGCAAGCGGTTAAAGGCGAAGAAACCACTGAGCAGCAGCGCCAGCAAAAGAGCGGGGCCCACACTGATCAGCTGAACGTGGGTGTGGATATTGATACGGCGCCACCAACTCATTGCGCAGTCCTCAACAGGCTGTGGGTGGAGGCTGCCGGAGGCGCTAGGGGCGAAAATGTCGGCATGATTGTTTACCCCTAGCACTCCAAGGCCTCTTTATTGTGGTTATAGGTAGGTATGAACTAAGGGATATCATTTTGCTAGCAGCTGCGGCAGTGCTTAATGCTGTCTAGGCGCAGGTCTAATCGTATAATGCGAGCAATTCGGCACTTTTACTGGCTTACGATGGATGCGTTATGACTGATCAGCTCCCAATTGCGGTGCTCGGTGGCGGTAGCTTCGGTACCGCAATTGCCAATTTGCTCGCTGAGAATGGCCAGCAGGTTATGCATTGGATGCGTGACCCGGCGCAGGCCGAGGCCATTCGCACGACCCGGGAAAATCCGCGTTACCTCAAAGGCATTAAGGTGCACGCCAATGTGCAGCCAGGCTCTGATCTGGCTGCCACCTTAGCGGCCTGCCAGCTGGTGTTTGTGGCTTTGCCGTCGAGTGCCTTGCGCCAAGCGCTGCAGCCTTTTGCGCAACAGCTCAGTGGCAAACTGTTGGTTAGCACCACCAAGGGTATCGAGGCGCAAAGCTTCTTGCTGATGAGCCAGATTCTGCAGGACATCGCCCCGCAGGCGCGCATTGGTGTGCTCTCCGGGCCGAACCTGGCCCGTGAGGTGGCTGAGCACGCGCTGACTGCCTCGGTGATCGCCAGCGAGGACGAAGACCTCTGCCGGCAGGTGCAAGCCGCGCTGCACGGGCGCACCTTCCGGGTGTATGCCAGTGCTGATCGCTTTGGGGTGGAACTGGGTGGGGCGCTGAAAAACGTCTACGCCATTATCGCCGGCATGGCCGCGGCCATGGGCATGGGCGAGAACACCAAGAGCATGCTGATTACCCGCGCCCTGGCGGAAATGACGCGCTTTGCCGTCCAGCTCGGCGCCAACCCGATGACCTTCCTCGGGCTGGCAGGGGTAGGGGATCTGATCGTCACGTGTTCTTCGGCGAAAAGCCGCAATTACCAGGTTGGATACGCTTTAGGCCAGGGTTTAAGCTTGGAAGAGGCTGTGGCGCGTCTGGGCGAGGTGGCCGAGGGCGTTAATACGATCAAGGTACTGAAGAGCAAAGCCGAGCAATTGCAGGTGTATATGCCGCTGGTGGCTGGCTTGCATGCGATTTTGTTCGAGGGGCGGACTTTGGATCAGGTGATCGGCGCCCTGATGCGCGGTGAGCCGAAAACCGATGTCGATTTTATTTCCCCCAGCGGTTTTTAACGGGCGTACAAGCCCGGCGAGGAGAAGCAAATGAGTGATGACAACAAAGTGCTGCAACGCGAATCCATCGTGCTGCGCGTCTTGTGGATGGTGATTTTCGCGGTGGTCTGGCAAGTGGCCGAGATCCTCCTGGCCCTTGTGGTGCTGGCGCAACTGGCCTATCGCCTGTTCTACGCTGCGCCCAATGGCGGGCTGCTAAGTTTTGGTGACAGCCTGAGCCAATACCTCGCGCAAATAGGTCGCTTCGGCACCTTTAATAGCGAAGAAAAGCCTTGGCCGTTTGCCGATTGGCCCACTGCCCAGGCGCCCCAAGGCGAGGCTGCCCACAACGTACCGCCGGCGCCGCATCCGGTGCGCGACGAAGAACCTAAGCTGTAGCGCCGGCCGATGAAACTTTGGCTCTTGCGTCACGGTGAAGCCGAACCGACCCGCACACTCGATGAAGCCCGCTGCCTGACGGCCTATGGTCGTCAGCAAGCGCGACAAGCGGCGGCATTGCTGGCTTCGCGCAGCGTGCCACTGATGTTGGTCAGCCCCTATGTGCGTGCCCAGCAAACCGCCGATGAGGTGTGCGCGCAGCTTGATTTTAAGGGCCAGCGCCTGAGTGTGCCGTGGCTCACTCCGGACAGCGAGGTGCGCCAAGTGCTGAGCGAGCTCGACGCTTATCCGCAAGCAGAGCTGCTCTTGGTGACCCATCAACCCTTGGTCGGTTCTTTGGCCGGCTGGCTGCTGCACGGCCATCGTCAGCAGCCTTTGGCCATGGGCACCGCAAGCCTGGCTGAGCTCGATGGGCCGGCGCTTGCCGCAGGTTTGATGGATTTAACCCGCGTGGTGCACCAGAACCGTTTTTGAGCGCGGCAGCGCACATCGGCCTATTTATCCTCTTGCCAGATCCCCTTTGTGCATGGAATAGTCAACCAAGCAATCGCTTGGTAGGCTCCAAAATAACAACAAAGGAGGAGGCCCCGTGCCCGAAATAATTCGTTTGCCGCTGGACTTGTTCTATGAGCGTGAGGCTCGGCACCCCGATAAAATTTATATGGTGCAGCCGCTGGCAGGCGGGCAACTGCTCCAGCTGAGTTGGGCCCAGGTCGGTGAGCAAGCCCGGCGTGCGGCCCATTGGCTGCGGCAGCGGGAGCTCCCCCAAGGTAGCCGCATTGCCATCGTGTCGAAAAACTGCGCGCATTGGATCATTGCGGACTTAGCGATCTGGATGGCAGGGCACGTCTCGGTACCGCTGTATCCCAACCTAACCGCAGACTCAATGCGGCAGGTGCTGGAGCACTCCGAATCGGTGTTGGCCTTTATCGGCAAGCTGGACGACTGGGCGGGCATGGCTCCAGGTATCCCCGCCGGGGTGCCAACCATCAGTCTGTTACAGCACCCTGAGGGCCGCTTCGACTACGCCTGGAAGGACCTGCAAGCCTGCACGCCGATTGCCGACTCGCCGCAGCCCAAGCCTGAGCAGCTGGCCACCATCATCTATACCTCCGGCACCACCGGCATGCCTAAAGGGGTGATGCACAATTTTGGCAACTTCGGTTTTGCCGCGGGCCACGCCATTGAGCTGTTTGGCGTGACCGATCACGACCGGGTGCTGTCGTACTTACCGCTGTGCCATGTCGCCGAACGCATGTTTGTTGAGTTGGCGTCGATTTACGCCGGGCAAACGGTGTACTTCGCTGAAAGTCTGGACACCTTCGTCAATGACCTGCGCCGCGCGCGGCCAACGGTGTTCTTCTCGGTGCCACGGTTGTGGACCAAGTTTCAGGTTGGCGTGTTCAGCAAGATGTCTGAGAGCAAGCTGGAGCTGTTGCTTAAGCTGCCGGTTATTCGCCGCATCGTCGGTAAGAAAGTCCTCGCCGGTTTGGGCCTGGATCAAGTCCGTTATGCGCTGTCGGGAGCCTCGCCGGTGCCTGAAGCGCTGCTTAAGTGGTATCGCCGTTTGGGCCTGGATATTCAGGAGGTCTACGGCATGACCGAAAACTGCGGTTACTCCCACGTGTGCCGCCCAGGCCTGTTCAAACTGGGTTGGATTGGGCAAAACAACCCAGGGGTCGAAGTGCGCATTGCCGAAGATGGCGAAGTGCAGGTGCGCAGCGGCGCAGTGATGCAGGGCTACTTCAAAGACCCGGAAAAAACCGCTGAAACCATGACCGCTGATGGCTACCTGCGCACCGGTGACAAAGGTGAGCAGGACAGCCAGGGCAATCTGCGTTTAACCGGGCGTCTTAAAGAAATTTTCAAGACCAGCAAAGGCAAGTACGTTGCCCCTGCACCCATCGAAAACCGCTTGGGCGAGCACTCGCGTATCGAGCAAGTGTGTGTGGTCGGCGATGGTATGTCGCAGCCGATTGCCCTCTGTGTGCTGTCCGATGAGGGCCGCGCCGAAGCCTCCAATGGCGAGCGCAGTGCCCTGCAAAACAGCCTGCACACGTTGCTCAACGAAACGAATGAACGCCTCGATCATCACGAGCGTTTGCAAGGGTTGGTGTTGGTTAAGGAAGTGTGGACGGTGGAGAATGGCTTTCTCACCCCAACCCTGAAAATCAAACGCAATGTGGTCGAGGACACTTATAAAGCGCACTTCGATCATTGGCAGAAGCGCACCGATGTGGTGTTCTGGCACGACTAGTTGCACGGCGCAGGTCGCGTTGTCCGCGACCTGCCATGCCCCAGTAAAAGGATGAAAGCATGAGTGTATGGTGGCAAACCCCCGATCTTCAGCAGCTCAACAAGGTGCACAAAAACACCATCGGCGAATTGCTGGA
This sequence comes from Pseudomonas sp. 5P_3.1_Bac2, assembly GCF_025465995.1. Lineage (GTDB taxonomy): Bacteria > Pseudomonadota > Gammaproteobacteria > Pseudomonadales > Pseudomonadaceae > Aquipseudomonas. Next base: position 663,494 of record NZ_JANLNY010000006.1, read on the forward strand.
TATTCGCTTCGAGGCCGTGGATGAGCAGTCCCTGACGGCCAGCATGGTGGTCGATCAGCGTACTCATCAGCCGTACGGGTTGCTCCATGGCGGTGCCTCGGTGGTGCTCGCCGAAACGGTCGGTTCGATGGCCAGCTACCTGTGTATCGATCCCAGCAAGTTTTACTGCGTTGGTTTGGAAGTTAACGCCAACCACCTGCGCGGCGTACGCAGCGGGCGGGTGCATGCGGTCGCCCAGCCCGTGCATTTGGGCCGTACCACCCACGTCTGGGACATTCGTTTGCACGACGACAGTGGCAAGACCAACTGCATCTCCCGGTTGACTGTGGCCGTGGTGCCTTTAGGCAGCAAAGCACCTGAACAAAGCTGACGCTGCGCGGCGCACGGCAGATGGCATAGACTGCTGTCGCTGTCCGCCGATTCCACATCCAGTCAGTTTGGCCTTAGCAAATGTCCCAGCCGATTTTCTTCGCCCACGCTAACGGTTTCCCGTCCGCTTGTTACGGCAAGCTGTTCGCTGCCCTAAGCCCAGAATTTGAAGTCGCCCACCTCGTACAGCATGGCCACGACCCGCGCTTCCCGGTGGATGACAACTGGGGCAACTTGGTTGCCGAACTGATCCACCACGTGCAACAACAGCGCACGCCGGTGTGGGGCGTGGGCCACTCCCTGGGCGGCGTGCTGCACTACCAAGCGGCTTTGCAGCGTCCGGAGCTGTATCGCGGCGTGGTGATGCTGGATTCCCCCATACTCGGCGTCACCGATCGCTTGTTAATTCGTGCGGCCAAGCGTTTTGGCTTTATCGACCGTATCACTCCCGCCGGGCGCACCTTGGGCCGTCGGGAGACCTTCAGCGATCAGGCTGAGGCGCGCGAGTATTTCGCCGGCAAAACGCTGTTTCGCGGCTTTGATCCTGACTGCCTGGATGCCTATGTGCAGCACGCATTAGAGCCAAACGAGGCGAGTTTGCGGTTGCGCTTTAACGCGCAAACCGAAGTGAGCATTTATCGCAGCGTGCCGCACCGCAAAACTGCCCACGCGCCTTTGCAAGTGCCGCTGGCCTTAGTGCGCGGGGCGCAGAGTAAGGTGGTGTTGCGCCATCATGCGTATCTATTCCAACGGGCCAAACGTGGCCAGTTTTACCGAGTTGAAGGTGGCCATATGTTTCCCCTCGAACGTCCGCTCAACACTGCGCAGTTACTTAAACAGGTGCTTTCTACCTGGGCTGACGCGGCTAAAACCGGGGCAGGTCAATGACTCAGGGCTTCACGGAAGTACGTTTACCACTTGAACATATCGAGCTGGCAGCGCGGGTTTATGGCCCCGAAGACGGCAAGCCAGTATTGGCCCTGCATGGTTGGTTGGATAACGCCGCCAGTTTTGCCCGCTTGGCGCCTCTACTGCCGGGCCTGCGCATCGTGGCTTTGGATATGGCCGGGCACGGCTTGTCGGCCCATCGGCCCGTGGGCGCCAGTTATGCCATCTGGGATTACGCCCATGATGTGCTGCAAGTCGCCGAGTATCTGGGCTGGTCACGCTTCGCCGTGCTCGGCCACAGCATGGGCGCCATCAGCGCCGTGTTATTGGCCGCCGCCATGCCTGAGAGGGTTGAGCGCTTAGCGCTGATCGATGGCTTAATTCCTTTTACCGGCGAAGCCGATACGGCTGCCGCAAAGCTCGGCGAAGCGTTGCGCGCACAACTGGCCTTAAGTGCTAAAAGCAAACCGCTGTATAGCGAAGTAGAGCGGGCGGTGCTGGCGCGCATGCGCGGCACCTCGGGGGTCAGTCGTGAAGCCGCGCAGTTGTTGGTGCAGCGTGGGCTGGAGGCGGTGGAGGGCGGCTACACCTGGAGCAGCGACAGTCGCCTGACGCTGCCCTCAGCTATGCGTTTAACGCAGGCCCATGCCCGGGGCTTTGTCGAGAGTTTGCAGTGCCCGGTGAGGCTGGTGTTGGCCGAGCAGGGCATGGCGAGCAGGCAAGCCCATTTACTGCCCTGGCTGGATAGCTTGCCGATTGAGCAAGTGCGCCTGCCAGGCGGTCATCATCTGCATTTGGATGATGCAGCCGGGGCGGCATTGGTCGCAGACTGTTTCAAAGCATTCTTGCTGGCGTCTTGACTTAGTTCTGGCAAGTGCCGAAGGTGTGGCGATTGTTAGGGAGCCTGCCATGATCGAGCTATATACCGCCGCCACGCCCAATGGCCACAAAGTGTCCATCGCCCTTGAAGAGCTGCAACTGCCCTATAACGTGCACGCCTTGAGTTTCGATAAGCAGGAACAAAAGGCGCCAGCGTTCCTTAAAATCAACCCCAATGGCCGTATTCCTGCCATCGTTGACCGCAATAACGATGACTTCGCCGTATTTGAGTCTGGCGCGATCCTGCTCTATCTGGCCGAGCTGACTGGCCAGTTATTGCCCAGCGACGCCAAGGGTCGTTCCAAGGTGGTGCAGTGGTTGATGTTCCAGATGGGCGGAGTAGGCCCGATGCAAGGTCAGGCCAATGTGTTTTACCGCTATTTCCCGGAAAAACTGCAAGGCCCGATCGATCGCTATCAGCATGAAACCCGCCGCTTATACGAAGTGCTCAACAGTCGTCTGAGTGAGGCGCAGTATTTGGCCGACGCCTACAGCATCGCCGATATTGCCACCTATCCTTGGGTGTGCAGGCATGATTGGGCGGGGGTTTCTGTCGACGGCTTGACGCACTTGCAGCGCTGGATGAATGAGCTCGCCGAACGCCCAGCCGTGCAGCGTGGCCTGCTGGTGCCGGTGCGTGATGTGGACAGCAGTACGCTGGTGAAATCCGCCCAGGCGATGCTGATCAAGTGACCTTTATGCTACGTACTACCCTAGTTATCGGCGCCATGCTGCTGAGTTCAAGCCTGTGGGCGGATGTTCCCGGCAGCCAAGATTTACCCATTTTGCCCCGGCTTAACGAGGCTAAAATCGTCAGTTATCAGCAAGCAGCAGAGCAGGAACGGCGCTATCCGCAAGGTGCCATCAGCCGTATTAGCGGTAAGCTGCGCTATGAACGAGACGTTTTGGCCAGTGGCGCTTTGACTCGTCTGACTTATGAGTTACCGGCCAGTCACAGTGCCGATGAGGCCTTTGCCGCCGCGCGCACGACGTTGCAAGAGCAGGGCGCGCACATGCTCTACTGGTGTGTCGGACGTGAATGCGGCTCCAGTAGCCTGTGGGCCAACTCGGTGTTTGCCAACGCCAGCCTGTATGGCGCTGATGATCAGCAAAGCTATGCGCTGCTACGTTTGGCCGCGCCCCAGCAGGACAGCCTGCTGGCGCTCTACAGCATCACCCGGGGTAATCGCCGTGCTTATCTGCATGTTGAGCAGCTGGACTCCAGTAGCGCCCTGGGGCAGATTCTGCCGACCCCGGCGACGTTACAGCGGCAACTGAAGAGTCAGGGGCAGTTGCAGCTGTTTGGGCAGGCTGAACCGACTGCCGAGTGGGTAGCGCTGTTGGCGCGTAGTTTGAATAGCGACAGTACTCAGCGCGTGGCACTGGCCGGCGCCAAGGCGGAGGCCTGGCGTGAGGCGCTGGTGGCACAACGGGTGCGCGCCAGCCGTCTGGAGCTAGACTCGCAAGACGCCGAAGGGTTGCTGGTGAAGTTGCTGCGTTAAAGCCTCTGACCCAGCGCCGGCTGCACTTAAGATCGATTTATATTGGGCAAGCCCGCGCTTGCCGGTTGGGAGCGGTAGATGGTCAATAACGATCGTATGTTGGTGCAGATTCTCTTGCTGGCCCTGTTAGGCGCCAGCCTTTGGGTGCTGGCGCCATTTTGGTCGGCGTTGTTTTGGGCGGCAGTGCTGGCCTTTGCCAGCTGGCCGTTGATGCGCTGGCTGAGCACGGCCCTGGGCGGCCGGCATTCCTTGGCGGCGGGGGTGCTGACCTTGGCGTGGATGGTGGTGGTGGCGGTGCCTTTGATCATGCTGGGCTTTAACTTGGCCGACCATATCAAGGATGCCACCAGCCTGATCAAAGACTTGCAAGTCGACGGCTTACCACCGGCGCCCAGTTGGTTAGCCGGGGTACCGTTGGTGGGCAATTACCTGGTGCAGCTGTGGCAAACCATCGATGAGCAAGGCGTGGCTTTACTGGCCAGCGTGCGTCCCTATTTGGGCCAGGTGGGCAACTGGCTGCTGGCGCGCAGTGCGCAAATCGGTGGTGGGGTTGTCGAGCTGGCGCTGAGTTTGATTCTGGTGTTTTTCTTCTACCGCGATGGTCCGCGTCTCGCGGCCTTTGCTGAAAGCCTGCTGCAACGCCTGATCGGTGATCGCGCCGAACATTACCTGGAGTTGGTGGCCGGTACGGTGCAGCGGGTGGTGAACGGGGTGATCGGTACGGCTGCGGCGCAAGCCATCCTGGCTTGGATCGGCTTCACCATCGCCGGGGTGCACGGCTCGTTGATCCTTGGCCTGCTGACCTTTTTCTGCAGCCTGATCATGGTTCCGCCTCTGGTCTGGGGGCCAGTGGCCGCTTGGCTGTTCTGGCAAGGGCAGATCGGCATGGGCATCTTTATGCTGGTCTGGGGCTTCTTTGCGATCAGCGGCGTGGACAACATCCTCAAACCGTACCTGATCAGCCGTGGCGGCAATCTGCCGTTGGTGGTGGTGCTGCTTGGCGTATTTGGCGGCATTCTGGCCTTTGGTTTTATGGGCCTGTTCCTCGGTCCGACGCTATTGGCCGTGGCCTATAACCTGATCAGCGATTGGGTGGCGCAAAACGAAAAAGCCGCCAGTAAGGCCCGTTCGCATAACTGCGACTAACCCCCCTGCGCGGAACAATGGCCAAGCATGCAACCGCCTGCCTGGCCATTTTTTTAGGCGCTGCAGCCCGGGCGGCCGAGTGCACTCGCTGCTGTCTTCGCCGGGCAAGATAAGGCCGGCAATGAGCACGTTGAAGCGACTCGCGGCGCGGACCTGGCCGTCGCCCCATGACTTCACTGTGATGTTAAAGCCGCTCAGGTAGCCGCAGCAGGCTAGGTCATTCTTGATCGCCATCAACGAGCAGGCCGCGCCTCGGGCGAAGAGGCTTGCACTGGCCAGGCCGCAAACCTGGCGCTCCAGATCAGCAGCCTGCATATCCCGGCATGCCCCCGGTCGCCATGCTCAGGGGGCACAGCGTGACGGCCATGTATCGGTATTGATAGAAAAACGCCGCCTTGGTGCTGTTGCCTACGCATTTCTTTGCGCTTTCTTTACGCCCCAAGCGCCGGCGGCAATCGAATCTTTACAGAGGCCTTAGCCAGAATCAGTGCTCCAGTTTTGTTTGAGGCGGCACCGATGAACCTTCTCGATGGCATTGCCCTGGCGCTCGCCAGTGGCCTGTTTATCTATCTGCTGGTGGCGCTGCTACGCGCCGGGCAGGCTTAGGAGCGCTTATGGCCAGTTATGAAGTGTTAATGATTGCAGCGTTCTTCATTGCGGTGCTGTTGCCGGCGCCGTTTCTGGGACGCTATCTGTACCGGGCGATGGAGGGCGAAAAGACTTGGTTGAGCCCGCTGTTACGGCCGCTGGAAGAGGGCTGTTACCGCTTAGCTGGGATCAACCGCGCGGAACAGGATTGGAAGAGTTATAGCCTGGCGCTGTTGGCGTTTAGCCTCGCCAGCGTGTTGCTGTTAGTCGTGATTTTGATGGCCCAAGGCATGTTGCCGCTCAATCCGCAGAAGTTGCCGGGGCTGGATTGGTCGCTGGCGCTGAATACCGCGGTGAGCTTTGTCAGCAACACCAACTGGCAGGCTTATAGCGGTGAAGCCAGCTTGAGTTACTTCAGCCAGATGCTCGGCCTCGGCGTGCAGAACTTTGTTAGCCCGGCAGTGGGCCTAGCCGTGCTGGTGGCGCTGTGTCGGGGTATTAGCCGGCGCAATAGCGCGACGCTGGGCAACTTCTGGGTCGACATGACCCGTGCCACCTTGTATGGCTTGCTGCCGTTGGCCCTGGTGCTGGCGCTGCTGTTGGTGTGGCAAGGGGTGCCGCAGAGCCTGCTGAGCTATGTCAGCGCCCAGGGCGTGGCCGGCCATGATCAGGTGATCCCCTTAGGCCCGGCTGCCAGCCAGATTGCGATTAAGCAGCTGGGGACTAACGGTGGCGGTTTCTTTGGCGTTAACTCGGCCCATCCGCTGGAAAACCCCACCGCCTGGAGCAACCTGCTGGAGATGGCAGCGATTCTGCTGGTGCCGGCGGCGCTGCTGTTCAGCTTCGGTCATTACGTGAAGGACATGCGCCAGAGCCGTGCGCTACTGGCCTGCATGCTGCTGCTGTTCTGCCTAAGCCTGGCCGGCACGTTGTACGCCGAATTTCAGGTCAACCCTGCGCTTGCCGGTTTACCGATTGAGCAGGTGGGCTCCCTGGAGGGCAAGGAGAGTCGCTTTGGCATTGCCGCCTCGGCCTTATGGTCAGTGGCGACGACGGCGGCTTCCAGCGGTTCGGTGAATGCCATGCACGACAGCTTTAGTGCCTTGGGTGGCATGCTGCCGCTGCTGAATATGCTCTTCGGCGAAGTGATATTTGGCGGTGTTGGCGCCGGTCTTTACGGCATGTTGCTGCTGGTGCTGCTGACCGTATTTTTGGCCGGCTTGATGATTGGCCGCAGCCCTGAATACCTCGGCAAAAAACTCGAGGCCCGGGAAGTGCGTCTGCTGGTGCTAACCCTGATGGTGATGCCCATCGGCGTGCTCGTGTTCAGCGCACTGAGCGCCAGTTTGGCGGGGCCTGCGGCCTCGGTGAGTAACCCCGGCGCCCATGGCTTTAGTCAGATTCTCTACAACTACGCCTCGGCCACGGCCAACAACGGCTCGGCCTTCGCTGGCTTTTCCGCCAATACCACTTACCACAACCTGCTGCTGGCCGCGGCCATGATCATCGGGCGTTTGGGCTACATCCTGCCGGTGCTGGCGATTGCTGGCAGCTTAGCGGCTAAGCAGCGCATGCCGATTGGCGCGAATAGCTTTCCCAGTCATGGGCCGCTGTTTGTCTGCCTGCTGAGCCTGATCATCCTATTGGTTGCTGGTTTGACCTTTCTGCCGGCCCTGGCCTTAGGCCCGCTGGCTGAGCATCTGGCCCAGTGGCAAGGGCAATGAGGGAGTTATCCATGTCTAATTCAGTTGCGAGTTCTAGTACCTCGTTGGCGGCGTTGTATCGCCCAGCCATGCTCAATGCCGTACGCAAGCTCGATCCCCGCCAGCTGCTGCGCTCACCGGTGATGTTGGTGGTGGAGCTGTGTGCGGTGGTCTGCACGCTGCTGTGCTTTGTGCCCAACGCGCAGGTGTCCACCGGCGTCGCCGTGCAAATCAGCCTGTGGCTGTGGTTCACCTTGCTGTTTGCCAACTTCGCCGAGGCGCTGGCCGAAGGCCGGGGCAAAGCCCGCGCCGACAGTTTGAAGGCCGGCAGCCAAGGTCTAAGCGCGCAAAAGCGCGAAGGCGATACTTTTGTCGCTGTGCCTGCCCATAGCCTGCGCAGTGGCGACGTGGTGCGGGTGGTCAGTGGCGAGCTGATCCCCGGCGATGGTGAGGTCATCGAGGGCATCGCGGCGGTCAACGAGGCGGCGATTACCGGTGAGTCCGCACCGGTGATTCGCGAGTCCGGCGGCGATCGCAGTGCGGTCACCGGCGGCACCTTGGTGGTGTCGGATTGGCTGCTGGTGCAGATCACCGCCAATCCCGGTGAGTCGACCTTGGATCGGATGATCGCTTTGGTCGAAGGCGCCAAGCGGCAGAAAACCCCCAACGAAGTGGCGCTGGATATTCTGCTGATCGGCCTGAGCCTGATCTTCCTGTTGGTGGTCGTGACCTTACAGCCGTTTGCCCGCTTTGCTGGCGGCGACTTACCGCTGCTGTACCTGGTGGCGCTACTGGTTACGCTGATTCCGACCACCATCGGCGGGCTGCTCTCAGCCATTGGTATTGCCGGGATGGACCGTTTGGTGCGGCTCAACGTGATCGCCAAGTCTGGCCGCGCCGTAGAAGCCGCTGGCGACGTGCATGTGCTGATGCTGGATAAGACCGGCACCATCACCTTTGGTAACCGTCGTTGCAGCGCCTTACACAGCGCGCCGGGGGTGACTGCCCGTGAACTCAACGAGGGCGCGTTGCTGGCCTCGCTGGCCGATGACACCGCCGAAGGCAAATCGATTGTCGAGTTTCTTAAGGCGCAGGGCACCCAGGTCAGCGCCCAGCGCGACAGCATCGAGGCCATTGCCTTTACTGCGCAAACACGCTTGTCCGGGGCTAATTATGCGCAGCGCCAGTACCGTAAAGGCGCCGTCGACGCACTGCTGGAGTACCTCGGGCAAAGCCGCGAGCAACTGCCCCAGACGCTGGCCCGGGAGATCGAGCAGATCGCCCAAAGTGGCGGTACACCGCTGCTGGTGGCGGTGGATCAACAGCTGCTCGGCGCGATTCACCTCAAAGACGTGGTCAAGCCCGGCATCCGGGAGCGCTTTGCCCAGCTGCGCGCCATGGGCATCCGCACGGTAATGGTGACGGGCGATAACCCGCTCACGGCGGCGGCGATTGCCGCCGAGGCAGGGGTGGATGATGTGCTGGCCGAGGCCACGCCGCAGAAGAAGTTGCAGCGTATCCGCAGCGAGCAGGGCGAGGGCAAGTTGGTGGCCATGTGCGGCGACGGCGCTAACGATGCCCCAGCCTTGGCCCAGGCCGATGTGGGCCTGGCCATGAACGACGGCACCCAAGCCGCGCGGGAAGCCGCCAACTTGGTGGATTTGGACAGCGATCCGACCAAGCTGCTGGACGTGGTGCAGGTCGGCAAGCAACTGCTGATTACCCGTGGCGCGCTGACCACCTTCTCGGTGGCCAATGATCTGGCCAAATACTTCGCCATCCTGCCGGCGCTGTTTGCGGGGATTTATCCGCAGCTTGGGGTGCTCAACCTGATGCACTTGCACAGTCCGCAGAGTGCGATTCTCTCGGCCATTGTGTTCAACGCGCTGATCATCGTCGTGCTGATTCCCCTTGCGCTGCGCGGGGTACAGGTGCGCGCTACGGATGCGTTGAGCCTGCTGCGGCGCAACCTGCTGATCTACGGCTTAGGTGGGGTATTGGCACCCTTTGTGGGGATCAAATTAATCGACTTGGCGCTGGTCGCGCTGGGTCTGGTTTAAGGCATCAGGAGGCACGACATCATGCTTAAGCATCTACGCCCAGCCTTAGCGGTTTGGCTGTTTATGACCCTGTTATGTGGCGCGGTCTATCCGCTGCTGATCACCCTTGTGGCGCAGTTGGCCATGCCTGAACAGGCCAATGGCAGCTTGATTTACAACAGCAAAGGCGAAGTCCTTGGCAGTCAGCTGCTGGCCCAGCCTGTAAACGGCCCGCGCTGGTTCCAGCCACGGCCATCGGCAGCGGATTACGCCACGGTGCCCAGCGGCGCGAGCAACCTGGCGCCGAGTAACCCGGCTTTGGCCGCGCGCATCGCCGCCAGTGCGGCGCAGTGGCAAGCCGCCGGGGACAGCGGGCCGGTGCCGATGCAACTGGTCACTACCTCTGGCAGTGGTCTGGACCCCCATCTATCACCCGCGGCGGCGGCCTATCAGGTGCCGGCCATTGCGGCGGCCCGGCAGATCCCGGCCAGTGATCTGCAACGCTTGATTCAGCGTTACACTGAGCAGCCTCTACTCGGCCCGCCAGTGGTCAATGTGCTGAGTTTGAACTTAGCGTTAATGGATAACCGCCTAACCAGCAGGAGCGATTAAGCGCGATGCGTGCCAGCCAACGGGCCGATGCCCTGTTACAGGATTTGCCGCGCAGTGGCCGCGGCCGCTTAAAGGTGTTTTTAGGCGCCGCGCCAGGGGTGGGCAAAACCTACGCGATGTTGCAGGCGGCCCAGGCTCAACTGCGCCAAGGCGTGGCGGTGCGGGTCGGGGTGGTGGAAACCCACGGCCGCGCCGACACCGAGGCGATGCTTATCGGCCTGCCGCAGCAAGCGCTGCTGCGCAGTGAGTATCGCGGCATGCAGCTCAGCGAAATGGACCTCGATGGCATCCTCGCCCAGCCGCCGCAGCTCTTGCTGGTCGATGAGCTGGCCCACAGCAATGCCCCCGGCAGCCGCCACAGCAAACGCTGGCAGGATGTGCAGGAGTTGTTGGCCGCCGGTATCGACATCTACACCACGGTTAACGTCCAGCATCTGGAGACGCTCAACGATCAGGTGCGTGATATCACCGGTGTGCAGGTGCGTGAAACCTTGCCGGATTGGGTGCTGCACGAAGCCGATGACATCCTCCTGATCGACTTGCCGCCACGGGAGCTGCTCGAGCGTCTGCGCGACGGCAAGGTGTATGTGCCCGAGCAAGCCCGCGCTGCCATCGATGCGTTTTTTAGCCAAACCAACCTCACCGCACTGCGCGAGCTGGCGATGCAAACCGCGGCGGCGCGGGTCGATGCCGACTTGCGTCAGCGCTACTTGCAGCAAGGTCAGACGCTGCCGGTGGTGCGTGGCCGCTTACTGCTGGCGCTGGATGGTGATGGTCAGGCCGAACGCTTAGTGCGCCATGCCTATCAGGTGGCGCAGCGGCGTCATCTGCCGTGGTCGGTGGTGCACGTCGACAACGCCTCCGGGCGCGATGAACAGCGCTTGCTGCAGCTGCAAAACGCTCAGCAACTGGCTGAGCGACTGGGTGCTGAAGTCGTGACTCTGCGTGGCGGCGAAGTGGCGCAAACCCTGCTTGAGCATGCCCGGCAACGGCAGGCCAGCGTGCTCATGGTTGGTCGCGGCAAGCCGCTGTGGCGGCGCCGCTTTGCCTGGGGCCGTGGCCTGGCGGAACGCTTGGTGCAGCAGGGCGACGGCTTGGAAGTCAGCGTGCTGGATGGCGCCCAGGATGCCAGCCAACCGCAGGCGCGACGTAGCTCCGGGCCGTTGGTGTGGCGCGATTATCTGCTGGCGGTGCTGGCTTCGTTGATTGCCGCTGGTGTGGCGGTGGGGTTGGCCAGCGTACTGGAGCTGCCGAATATCTCCCTGGTGCTGCTGGCCGCGGTGTTGGTGGTGGCGGTGCGCAGCAGTTTGGGCCCGGCGTTGCTCTGCGCCGGCTTGTCGTTTCTGGCCTACAACTTTCTGTTTATCTCGCCGACCCTAACCCTCAGCATCGCCCGCCAAGAGGATGTGCTGACGCTGCTGTTCTTCCTCTTGATGGCCGCGCTGACCGGTAACCTGGCGTCGCGCCAGCGCCGGCAATTGCAAGCTCTACGCGAAAGCCAAGCAGAGACCAGCTTAGTGCTCGAGCTGTCGCGCAAGCTTACAGCCGCCACTGACCGCCAAGCCGTGCAGGCTGCGGCTTTACAGCTGTTTGCGCGCTGGCCGGAGCTGCCCGTGAGTCTCTGGGCACGGCACAAAAACCAGTGGACGTTCCTAGGCGGCGGCCCTAATGAGTTAACCGAGGTGGAGCGGGCGGCGGCCGATTGGTCGTGGCAACACGGCCACCCGGCCGGTTTGGGCACCGATACTTTGCCCAGTGGCCGTTGCTGGTGGCTGCCGTTATTAAGCGAGGAGGGGCCATTGGCCTTGCTGGCGGTCAGCCCGGCTAATCAAGCGGATCTGCCCCCCGAGCGCCGGCGCTTATTGACCGCGCTGGCCCAGCCCATGGCTCAGGCTTTACAGCGCGCGCAACTGGCTGAGGAGCTGGAGGCGGCACGCTTGCACGGACAAACCGAAGAGCTGCGCAGCGCCTTGCTTGCCTCGGTCTCCCACGACCTGCGCACGCCACTGACCGCCATGCGTGGCTCGATCGACAGCTTGCTGGCCTTGGGCGAGCAAATCCCCCTGGATGATCGTCGCGAATTACTCGAAGGCACCCGCGATGAGGCCGAGCGTCTGGATCGCTATATCCAAAACCTGCTCGATATGACTCGCTTGGGCCACGGCGAACTTAAGTTGCAGCGCGACTGGGTGGCCCCGGCCGATGTGCTGAGCAGCGCTGTGCAACGCCTGCGGCCAGTGCTGGCACCGTTGCAGTTGCAATTGCAGGTGCCGGCTGAGCTGCCGCTGCTGTATGTGCATGCCGCGCTGATCGAACAGGCGCTGATCAATGTGCTGGAAAATGCCGCGCGGTTTTCGCCCACCAATGGCCGCCTGCAAGTGCTGATCGAGGCCGATAGCAGCGAGCTGCGCTTTATCGTCAGTGATCAGGGGCCGGGTATTCCCTTGGCCGAGCGGGATAAGATCTTCGATATGTTCTACACCGCCGCCCGGGGTGATCGCGGTGGGCATGGCACCGGTTTAGGTTTGGCCATCTGCCAAGGTATGCTCGGCGCTCACGGTGGTAAGGTAACGGTGGCCGATGGCCTGGACGGGCAGGGCACCAGCATGGTGCTGCACCTGCCGCTGCAACAGCAACCGCCACTGGAAGAAGACAGCTAAGGGCCGAGCATGGGCGCACATCCTGCCTGCATATTGGTAATCGATGATGAGTTGCAGATTCGCAAGTTTCTGCGCATCAGCCTCAGCGCCCAAGGCTATAAGGTGCTGGAGGCGGCCAATGGCCAAGACGGTCTGGCGCAAGCGGCCTTGGCCAAGCCGGATCTGGTGGTGCTGGATTTAGGCTTGCCGGATCTGGACGGCCAAACGGTGCTGCGCGAATTGCGGGTGTGGTCGCAGGTGCCGGTGTTGGTGCTTTCCGTGCGCGCCAGCGAAGGTGAGAAGGTGCTGGCTCTGGACGGCGGCGCCAACGACTACGTGACCAAGCCCTTCGGCATCCAAGAGTTCCTTGCCCGCGTGCGGGTGCTGCTGCGTTTGCCATCCACTGCCGCGCAGACCCAGACTGCCACCGTGACCAGCGGCGCCTTAGCGGTGGATTTCGCCTATCGCCGAGTCAGCCTCGACGGCCAACCGATCAGCCTGACGCCCAAGGAGTACGCGGTGCTGGCGCAACTGGCCGAGCACCTTGGTCGGGTCGTCACTCAGCGCCAGTTGCTACTGGATATTTGGGGCCCCAGCCATGGCGATGACAGTCACTACCTGCGGGTGGTGGTCGGTCATTTACGCCAGAAGCTCAAGGATGATCCCACTGCGCCGCGCTATATCCTCACCGAGCCCGGAGTGGGCTATCGCCTGGTCGAAGGCGACTGATCAGGGCTCGCCGCGCTCGTAACGATCCAGGCTGTCGCTGGCAATTTGGCGACCGAGCATGATCAGCTCCGGGGCTTTGTAAAACTCAAAAAAACGGCACACACGCTTGGGCACGTTGATCAGCACATCGGGCGGGTAGCCGGCGATCTTGTACTGCGCCAGGGATGTTTGCATCACTTCAAAACTCTGGTTAATCAGCTCCAGCAACGAGGCTGGGCCGGTTAAATCTGCCACGCGGGTGCCTTCGGCGCTGCTGCGGGTGGCGGTTTTGCTGCGCTGTGTCTGGGGTTGACCTTGCCAGGGGTTGATCGCCTCGGGGGCGGTGGTTTCGGTGTGCGGTTCGAGCAGCAGCTCTTCGTCGTCCTGCTCGTGTTTGCGCTTAAACGAAGGCAAGCGCGAGCCGAGGGTGCTGACTAAGTTTTCCACCCGGCTGCGCAGTGCTGCCGGACGATGAATCACCGGCAGTTCGTAGTGATGCTGCTGGGTCGAGTTAAGGTTGACCGCGACGATCAAATCACAGCGGCTGGACACCACCGGCACAATCGGCAAGGGATTAAGCAGGCCGCCATCGACCAACATGCGACGGCCTTGCACCACGGGGGTGAACAGGCTCGGAATCGCTGCCGAAGCGCGCATGGCTTGGTGGATACAGCCTTCCTGGAACCAGATTTCCTGCTGGTTGGTGAGGTCGGTCGCCACGGCGGTAAAGGGAATGGGCAGGTCTTCGATATTGATCTCGCCGACGAGCTCGTGGATACGCCCGAAAACTTTTTCGCCACGGATCGCGCCCAAGCGAAAGCTCACATCCAGCAAGCGCAACACGTCGAGGTAATCCAGGCTTTCGGTCCACTGGCGGTACTCGGCGAGTTTGCCAGCGGCATAGATACCGCCCACTACAGCACCCATGGAGCAGCCGGCGATGCAGCCAATCTCATACCCGCGTGCTTCCAACTCTTCAATCACGCCGATATGTGCGTAGCCGCGTGCTCCTCCTGAGCCTAAAACCAGTGCCACCCGCTTGCTCATGCTGCTGCCCCCATCAGTTGTGAAGGGCCAACATACTCGCGCCGTGGTGTTGCGCCAAGGCATCATTGTGCCGGGTAGGAGGCAATTTCGCGCTGACTTAAGCCGGCGCTACTACAGTTAAACAACTAGCCCGCCATTGAAAGCCTGAGTGGGTGAGTGCGCGGTGGCGGCTGGCCATCTAGACTGCGGCCACAGCAAGACCTAACTGAGGGTGGCACTGATGTATGGAATTGGGCACTTTTGCCCGTTGCATGCGTCATAGCTGACGGATCATCGTGTTTTTTTATGGCGGAGTAAGTGAATGAAACTGTGGATCCTATTACCCGTGGCGGTGTTGGCGCTCAGCGGTTGTGCCGGTAAAACGGCTTATCGCAACAGCTGCGGTACTCAGCTGGATGCTGCCTGGCGTGAATTGGACTTGGCCAAGGCTGATGGATTCGCCGGTACGGTGAGTTACTCCAAGGCGCTGTCGTTGCTCACCGCAGCTAAAACCCAGCAGCAATTCGAAAGTTATGAGGGCTGCACGGCGAAATCCGAGCGGGCACGTTTTTACATTCGTGAGTCACGGGCAGGTCGTTGATGCAAATAGATTTTAGCCAGCTGGCTCCCCTAGATCGTTATCGATGGATGGCTTCAACCGTAACGCCACGGCCAATTGCCTGGGTTTCCACCCTGTCGGCTGATGGCGTGAGCAATCTGGCGCCCTTTAGTTTTTTCCAAGTGATTAGCGATGATCCGGCCACGCTGCTGATCAACGTTAACCACCGCCAGGACGGTAGCTACAAAGACACCGTGCGTAACCTGCAAAGCAGCGACGAATTGGTGGTGCACTTGGTCAATTTTGCCCAGGCCCAGGCGATGAATGCCTCGTCGGCCACTCTGGACTACGGCATCAGCGAATTTGAGCAATGCGGCATCGCCAGCGTGCCTTCGCAATTAGTCAAACCGCCACGCGTCGCCGCCGCCCCGGTGGCGTTCGAGTGCCGGGTGGCGCAGATTCAGCCGTATCCGGCGCAGTCGCCGAACTGCAGTTTGATCTTTGCCGAAGTGCTGTTGGCCCATATCGACGATGCCGTGCTGGATGGCCGTGGCCGGATAGATCCGCATAAGCTCGATCTGGTCGGGCGCCTGGGCGGTATGGCCTATGCCCGTACCCAGCAAAGTTTTGAAATGCAGCGTCCCAGCTAAGCCTGCTTGTTGCTAGGCACTTTTCTTCCAGCACCTAGCGACACACGCAGCGCAGCCCCATGGTTTTTAACCCTCTGCACTTGGGTCGAAAACCCATGGGGCTGTACAAGTTTTGCAATCAGTTTGCTGTCCAGCGCACCTTTTTAAACCTATCCGTTGCTGCTTACGCCCAGTAGCATCACGCCATTGTGGCGGGTTGCCAGGGGAGTTTGTGATGCACGAAAAAATCGCCGCCAGCTTAGCTGCGGTCAATCAACTGCTATTGGGTAAAGAGGCCCAGGTGCGCTTGGCCATGACGTGTTTGTTAGCCAAGGGCCATTTGTTGTTGGAAGACTTGCCCGGCATGGGCAAAACCACCTTGAGTCATGCGCTGGCCAAGGTCTTGGGCTTAAGTTTTCAGCGCGTTCAGTTCACCTCTGATTTGCTCCCCGGCGATATTCTCGGCACCTCGGTATTCGATCAGCACAGCGGCCAGTTCAGCTTCCACCCAGGGCCGATCTTTGCCGAGCTGTTGCTCGCCGATGAGATCAACCGCGCTCCGGCCAAGAGCCAAAGTGCCTTGCTGGAGGCCATGGAGGAGGGCCAGGTGACCATCGAGGGCGCTACCCGGCCTTTGCCTGAACCGTTCTTTGTGATCGCCACGCAAAACCCGGCCAGCCAAGCGGGTACCTTCGCCTTGCCTGAGTCTCAGCTCGACCGTTTTCTGATGCGCCTGTCCCTGGGCTATCCCTCCCCGGATGCGGAAAAAGCCTTGCTGCAAGGCACCCTGCGTCGCGATCTGCTGGCACACGTGACGGCGCAGCTTAGCCATGTGGATCTCGCCCAATTACAGGCACAGGTGCGCCAGGTGCGAGTGAGTGAGGATTTGCTCGATTACCTGCTGCGCTTGGTGCACTACAGTCGCAGTCAGGCTCAGTTCGCGTTGGGCCTGTCGCCACGGGCCAGCTTGGCGCTGCAGGCCGCCGCACGGGCTTGGGCCTTTATCGAAGGCCGCGATTATGTAATCCCGGAAGATGTGCAAGCGGTGCTGCCAGCCGTGGCCGGCCATCGCCTGCGTGAACCCGCGGACCCGTTGGGCCTGCCTGGGCCATTGGTGCAAACCTTGCTGCGTGAGGTGCCGGCACTTTGAGGCAACTGCTTAAAGGCGCCTGGCAGCAGTGGTTGCGGCGGCGCATTCCTGCCGCCAGCCAAGTTGAGCTCAACCAGCGACGGATTTTTATCATCCCGAGCCAGGTCGGCCTGATGTTTATGTTGGCCCTGGTGCTGATGTTATTGGCGGCGATCAACTACCAAAACAGTCTGGCCTATGCCCTGACGTTTTTACTGGGCTCAGTGTTTGTGATCTGCATCTTGCATACCTACCGTAATCTGGCGGGCTTGCAGTTACAGGCAGGCCCAGTGGCGCCGGTGTTTGCCGGAGAGCTGGCCAGCTTTGCGCTGCACTTGCGCAGCCACGGGCGGGCTTATCCGGCGCTGAGTTTGGGTTGGCCTGGGCAGCCTTTGCTGAGCGTGGATGTGCCGGCTCAGGGCCGTGTCAGCACGCAGCTGCACCTGAGTGCGGTGCAGCGCGGCTGGTTGCGTCCGGGCCGACTGCGGGTGGAAACCCGTTATCCCTTGGGTTTGTTAGTGGCCTGGAGTTGGGTCGATTTAGCCCAGCGTGCGTTGGTCTATCCACGTCCGCTCGCCGGTGAATTGCCGCTTAACAGCGGCGCGCAACCTGAGTCTGAGCAAGTCGGGCAGCTTAGCCGCAGTCAGGGCGTGGATGACTTCGCAGGGCTTAACCCTTATCAGCCCGGCGCAGGCAATCGGCGTTTGCACTGGAAGGCCTATTCCAAGGGCCAGGGCCTGATGGTCAAGGCATTTTCGGCCAACCAAGGCAGTGAGCATTGTTTGGACTTTGCCGCCTTGGGAGGGGACAGCGAGACGCGTTTGTCGCTGCTGTGTCATTGGGTGTTGCAGTTATCCGCTGAGCAGCAGGCCTTTGCCTTGCGTCTGCCGGAGCTGGAGGTGGCGCTCGGCACTGGCGCGAGTCATCGCGATGCCTGCCTGCAGGCGCTAGCGCTATACGGTGAGCCGAATGCCTAGCAACCCGCTGATCAGTCGCAGCAGCTTGCAGTGGTTGCTGCTGGCACAAGTGTTGGTGGTGGCGCCGCATCTGCTGCATGCGCCGTGGTGGATTGTGCCGCTGTGGCTTGGCTGTGCGGTGTGGCGTTGGCAGGCCAGTCGCCAGCGGCTGGGTTATCCCAATGGTTGGGCGAAAGCCGCGCTGATGCTCGGTACCGCTTTTGGGGTATGGCTCAGCCGTGGCAGCTTGGTCGGTTTGGATGCCGGCGTGGTGCTGTTAATTGCCGCGTTCATCCTCAAAATCTTAGAGGTGCGCCAGCGCCGCGATGCCTTGGTGCTGGTGTTCCTCGGTCTGTTTAGCGTGGTCACGGTGTACCTGTTCGATGACAGCGTGCTGATGGCGCTCTACAGCCTGCTGCCGGTGACCGTACTGCTCGCTGCCTTGATCAGTTTGCAGCAAGCGCCCAGTTCGCCCTGGGCTAATGCGCGGCTGGCTGCCAGCTTGCTGCTGCAGGCACTGCCGCTGATGCTCTTGGTGTTTATCTTGTTTCCTCGGGTTGGCCCTTTGTGGTCGTTGCCGGTGGCCAGTCAAAAAGCCACCAGCGGCCTGGCCGAAAGCATGACCCCGGCGGATATCGCCGAGCTGAGTCGCAGCAGTGGCTTGGCCTTTCGCGTCAGCTTCAGCGGCGCCATGCCGGCGCGCAGCGAGCTGTATTGGCGGGCACTGAGCTTTGATCAGTTTGATGGTCGGCGCTGGTCACAAACGCCACAAGCGCGCTTTACCACCGGGGCACGTTGGCAGGCCAAAGGCGAGCCGCTGAATTACAGCGTGATCATGCAACCCAGTGGGCAACGCTGGTTGTTTGCCTTGGATGTGGCCAGCACCGATTTGCCCGCGACTCAGCAGATGCAGGACTTCCGTTTGCAGCGCCAGCGGCCGGTGCAACAGGCTTTGCTCTATCAAGCGCGCTCTTGGCCGCAGGCCGTGCGTGAGTTGAACCTAAGCGCAGAAACCCGCCGTCTGACCTTACAGCTGCCGGAGCAGGGTGACCCACGCAGCCGGGCCTGGGCTCTGCAACTTAGCCGCGCCCATGCGCAGCCGTCCGAGCTGGTGGCAGCCGTGCTTGAGCATTTTAATCAGCAGCCTTATCACTACACCTTGCGCCCGCAAGTGCTGGGTGAAAACAGCATCGACGAATTCCTCTTCGATACCCGTGCCGGCTTTTGCGCCCATTACGCCGGCGCCATGACCTTTGTCTTGCGCGCGGCGGGCATTCCCGCGCGGGTGGTCGCCGGCTATCAGGGGGGTGAATACAACCCCCAGGGTAACTACCTGCAAGTGCGCCAGTACGATGCCCACGCCTGGGTTGAATATTGGCAGGCCGGGCAGGGGTGGGTCAGCGTCGACCCGACCTTTGCCGTGGCGCCAGAGCGGATCAACCTAGGGTTGGAACAAGCTCTGGGGGATGAGCAAAACCTGCTTGAGCAGTCGCCGTTTTCACCGTTGAGCTATCGCAATTTGGGCTGGCTGAACCAACTGCGTTTGGGCTGGGACAACCTCAATTACGCTTGGCAACGCTGGGTGTTGGGTTATCAGGGCCAGCAGCAGTTGCAGTTTCTGCAGCGCTGGTTGGGGCAGGTGGACGGCCAATCCTTGCTGCTCAGTTTGGTGGGCGGCGCGGCGCTGTTGGTCGGTCTGCTCGCGCTGTGCTTGCTCAAGCCATGGCAGGCCAGAGGCAGCGCTCAGCAGCGCTTGTTGCGTGACTTTGAACGGCTATTGGCGCGTCACGGCGTCGTACGGCAAACGGGCGAGGGCATACGCAGCTATGCCGCGCGGGCAGTGCAGCAGTTGCCACAGCAGGCGCCGCTGATTAACCAATTCGCCCATGCCTATGAGGCCCAGCGCTATGCCGGCCAGCTGTTGGCAGCCGCCGAGCTGCGCCGGCAACTGCGGCAATTACGCCGGTCTCTGCCTTGGCGTTGGCGGGCCTAGGCAGTGTTAAGCTGGCCCAATGCCCGATGCTGCTCAGCCCTCAGCCTGCGCGCTAACTTGTGCCTGAGGTTTGAGCAGTGCCTCTGGCGCCGCTACAGAGGCACCAGTGAGCAGCCGCGGCGCGATAACTGACTGACTAAGGATGGCAATTGATGTCGGCTTTAACCCAACAGGTGCAGCGCCATGTGCTGCGCTTACACATACGTTTACTGGCTTGTCGCGAGCGCCTCGCTGCCGGCACCGATCAGCGGGCGCTGCATGATCTGCGGGTGGCGGTGCGCCAGTTGCGTAATTTGCTGCGTCCGCTGCCCGCTTACAGTGGCGCTGAGGCGCTGACGTCCGCTGCTGCACAACTAGGTCGCACCAGCGGGGGGCTGCGTGATCTGGAAGTGCTCGATGGGTTTCTGCGCCGCCATGGCGACAGTGCCAGCCGCGCCGCGCAAGCGCGCCAAACCCAGCTTGCCCAGGGTTATCAGCAACTGCTGCAGGGCATGGCGTTGGCCGAGTTGTTGCGTGCCCTGGATGCTTGGCCGCAGCAGTGGCGCGCGGCGAATGCCACGGGCGAACTGGCTGGCGTGGCTCGCCGAGTGCGGCGACGTCTGGCAAAGGATGAGCAGCGTTTGCTCCTCGCCTTACATGACCCTGAGCATGATTGGCACGACCTGCGTTTATTGGTCAAACGCTTGCGTTATGGCCTCGATGCATACCCTGAGCAGGGCCGCGTGCTGGTGGTGCAATATCCGCAGCTGAAGCAGGCGCAGACGGCCTTGGGTAAATGGCATGACTGCTGGCAATGGCTGCAGCGCGCCACCAGCGATGAGGATTTACAGCCTTGGGTTAACCAGTGGCAAGGCGCGCTAGGGCGTGGCGAACAGCGGGTCGCTAAGGTCCTGACGCAGTTACGTCAAGCCTGGCCTCATGTCGTCTAAAAAGCTCTAGGGCGTGGTATTTGGCCGAAGTGCCGTATAGGCCAGTTGCTGCAGTGGTTTACCATCCAGGCATTGTTCGCACAGAGGTGGTTATGGATTTATCTGAGTTGCTGCAGGCTGTACGCACGGACCCGCATAACGTGTCGATTCCTGCGCAGTGGGCCCAAGGCCGTGCCAGCTTTGGCGGGTTGGTGGCGGGGCTGCTGCATGAGGCGATGACGGCTAAGGTCGCCCGTGAACGCTTGGTGCGTTCTTTAGCCATTACCTTTGTTGGTCCGGCCGCGCCGGACCTCCCGATTAGCTTTGAGGTGGAAGTCCTGCGCGAAGGCAAAGCAGTCAGTCAGGTGCTGGGCCGCGCGGTGCAGGATGGCCAGGTGGTGACCCTGATGCAAGGCAGCTTCGGTGCGGGGCGCGAGTCGCTGATCGATGTGCCCGCCGAACCGGCGCCGCTGGCCAAGGCTGTTGAGGCCTGCCAAAGCCTGCCCTATATCGCCGGCATGGTGCCGGAATTTACCCGTTATCTGGAGATGCGTTGGGCCTTTGGCGGCTTGCCGTTCACCGGCAACACTTCGCGGGAAATGGGCGGCTGGGTGCGCTTGCGCGAGCAGGCGCAGGTCGAGCCGATTAGCGTCAGCCATTTGCTGGCCTTGGTCGATGCCTGGCCGCCGGCCGTGCTGCCGCACCTGCGCAAAGTCGCGCCGGGCAGCTCACTGACCTGGACCATTGAATTTGTACAGCCGCAGCCGGCATTAAGCACGGCCGACTGGTGCCTGTACCGGGCTTACGTGGAGCATGCCCGCGATGGTTACGGGCATGTCGCCGCCGCGATGTGGAGCGCCACTGGCGAGTTACTGGCCATTAGCCGGCAAACGGTGGCGGTGTTTGGTTGAGGGCCGCCGCCAGCGTAAAGCTGGCGGCTAGTGCTGCAGGGAGTGCTTACAGCTTGAGTTGGCGAATCGCGGTGTTGAGTTCGCCGGCTAAGCTGGCCAGCGCCACGCTGGTGTTGGCCGAGTCTCCGGTTTGCTGCACGGTTTGCTCGGTGACATCGCGGATGCGCATGATCGCCCGATTCATTTCTTCCGCCACTTGGCTTTGTTGCTCAGCTGCCACGGCGATCTGGGTGTTGCTTTCGCGCATCAGCGCCACGGACTCAGTGATCGCGCTAAGGGCCTGACCGGCTTCATCGGCCTGCTTCACGCACTCATCGGCCTTGAACGAGCTGTCCTGCATAAAGTCCACGGCGTCGCGGGTGCCGCTTTGCAGGGTGGTGATCATCTGGGTGATTTCGTTGGTCGAGTCCTGCACGCGCTTGGCCAGGTTGCGCACCTCATCGGCCACCACAGCAAAGCCGCGGCCCATTTCCCCGGCGCGGGCCGCTTCAATGGCGGCGTTCAAGGCGAGCAAGTTGGTTTGTTCGGCAATGCCGTGAATCTCATTGACCACGCCACCAATCTTTTGGCTGTCGGCGGCTAGCTGCTCAATCATCTGCGCAGTTTGCTGCACGCCGCTGGACAGCCCGGAAATGGATTCGCCGACGCGATTGACCACTTGTTGGCCGCTTTTCGCCAGTTGCTCGGCATTCCTCGATTGGTCGCGGGTGTCCGCCGTGTGTTCGGCGATGTGATGCACGGTGGCCGACATCTCATTGATGGCCGTGGCGGCTTGTTCGGTTTCACTTTGCTGCTCCAGCATGCCCTGACGCACGTCACGCATGCTGCTCGCCAAACGCTCGGCGCCGGTGTCCAGTTGCGCGGCAGAGTGGGCGACCACCCCGACCACACGCTGATAGCCAGCTTGCATGGCATTGAAGGCGCTGGCCATTTGGCCCACTTCATCCTGGCTGTTAAGCGGCACCCGGGCTTGCAGGTCACCGGTTTGCTCAACGCGCAGCATGACTTCTTTAAGGGTGTTGAGGTGCGCCAGCAAAAAGCGGATCAGCAACTGCGAGGCGCCCAGCAACAGCAGCATCAGCAGGGCTACCACCAGCGCGTAGCTGGGCGCGCGGTCGATAAACACTTCAGCCAGGCTCGGCGCGCTGGCCGTCACCGCAAGGCGCTGGCCATCGGCGCGCAGCAGCACTTGCGCGCCAATCAAGCCGTCGCTGCCGTTGAGTTCTACCCAGTCGCGACCATTGAGCAGCAATTGGCCTTGGTTATCGGCCAGGCGCGGAGCTTGCTCATGACTCAAGTGCAGCAGGTTTGGCGCGCTGGGCAGCGCCTGCTCCTGCGGCCACTGCTTGAGCACTTGTGCCAGTTGCTGGGCTTGATGTTTGGCGGCGCTGTGCAGCGCCTGCTGTTCGGTATGCAGTGCGTAGACCACCAGAAGCAGGGTGGTGACGAAGGAAACGGCATTCACCGCCCAAAATTTGTAGCGCAGAGAAAGATCGCTGATCCAACGGCCCATAGGGTTTCTTCTTATCTCTAGGTGGGAAATTGTCTGTACACGCGTTCACGCAGAACACCCGGCACCTGGGTGAGGCGCCGTAGTATCCATTGCTATCGGCAAGGCGCCGTTGATCTTTATCAATTATCGTAAGGCCAGTGGCCATCTTTGCGACGCAGCCGGGGCCTAGGCGGGCAGGGTGAAGAATTGCCGGGCCGTGGCGCTGGTGTGGGCCGCGACTTGCTCAGGCGTTTCTTGCCGATGCAGGGCAACCACACGCAGCACCTCAGGCAAGTAGGCCGGTTGGTTAAGACCGTTTTTGGGTTTGGGCTTAAGGCTGCGCGGCAGCAAGTAGGGCGCATCGGATTCGAGCATCAAGCGGCCCTGGGGGATTTCTTTAACCAGTGGGTGCAGGTGGCTGCCACGGCGTTCATCACAAATCCAGCCGGTGATGCCAATGTGCAGGTCGAGGTCGAGGTAGCTATACAGCGCACGTTTTTCCCCGGTAAAACAGTGTACAACTGCCGCAGGAAGCTGATCACGGTAGTGGCGCAGAATCGCTAGAAGCCGCTCGTTGGCGTCACGTTCGTGGATAAATACGGGTTTTTGTACAGCGATGGCCAGCTCCAGCTGCTGTTCAAAGGCAAACTCTTGCTGCGGGCGCGGCGAAAAGTCGCGATTAAAGTCCAGACCGCATTCGCCTACCGCGCGCACTCTGGGGTCGGCCAACAGACTGTGCAGATCAGCGGCGCTCGTGCTGTGCCAAGAACTGGCATCATGGGGGTGGATACCAGCAGTACTGAACAAATGCTCGGCTTTTTGATCCAAGCGTCGGCACAGCTCCAGGGCCTTGTGGCTCTCTTCGAGGTTGGTGCCGGTCAGTACCAGTTGCTCGACCCCTGCGGCATAAGCGCGCTCAAGCACGCTTTGCGGCTCTTGAGCGAAGCTGGGATGGGTCAGATTTACGCCTATATCGATTAGTTGCATGGGTCCCACCTGTACGCAATTGGGGCAGCATAACAGAGCTTTTTAGACGCTCGAAAAGTTAGACAATACAGTTACTTATCACCTAGGTGTGACGCTAGGTGCAGGCACTTTGCTGGTGCCCCCAGTAGCCTGTGCCACCTTTCAGGGTTTAGAGCCTTTGCAGGTGCTGCGAGCGCGCTGGGCTCAATCTATTTAACTCCCCACAGTTGGCCTTGGTTGCCGCCTGGAGCGTCGATGTTGCGAGTGCTGTTCACCTGTTGCCTATTGTTGCTGAGCAGTTCAGCAGCCATGGCGCGCGTGGCCGGTCCGCTGGAAGTCGAGCAGCCTAAGGCCGTACGCGACTTAGCCAACATTCGTAGCAGCGGTGAACTACGGGTGTTAGTCAATCAGAGTCGCAACAGCTCCGGCGAGGTTAAGGGGCAGAGCATCGGCGTTGAATATCATCGTCTGCGCGCATTTGAGCAGTACCTCAACCGTAATGCCCGGAATGGCAAGAACATCAAGCTTAAGGTCATCCCGCGGGCTAAAGACCAGCTGTTGTCCGCCTTGCAGCGTGGCGAGGGGGATCTGGTTGCTCCCGGTGAGCTGCTGCATATTCCCAGTGGCAGCCATATCGCCGCCACCTCACCGGTCAGGCGCGATGTGGCGCTGATCATCGTGGCCCGCCAGGGCAATCGCCGCTATCAAAACCTTGAGCAGCTCTCCGGTCGCAGTCTGGCCTTGCCGGCTGGCAGTGTGGCCGGAGAGGCGATCCAGGAGGTCAATCAGCGGTTGTTGCTCAGTAAGCGCGCGCCCATTCTGATCGAATGGGTTGACCCTAGTTTGGCCGTGGAAGATGTGTTGGAAATGGTCCAGGCCGGAATCTTTTTGCTGACAGCGGTAGAGCAGCCGATTGCCGAGCGTTGGGCCAAGGTGATGCCCAAGCTGCGTCTGGATCGCCATCTGAAGTTAGTCTCAAACGGTTCCATGCGTTGGTATGTGCGCCGCGATACGCCAATGCTGGGCGCCAGCATCGATAGTTTTCTCAAAGACTATCGGGTGCCAGCGGATCAGGATGCGGCGTTTCAGCGGATCTACCGCCGCCAATACAAGATGCACAACCCCATGGGCCGTACTGAGCGTAATCGCTTAGAGAAAGTGCGGCCGGTGCTGCAGCGTTATGCCGAGCAGCATAGTTTTGATTGGTTAGCCCTGGCCGCCTTGGCGTTTAAAGAGTCCACGCTTAATGCGAGCGCCCGGGGGAGTGGCGGCGCCACCGGCTTGATGCAGATCACGCCAGCGGCGGCTAAGAGTGTCGGTGTGGGTAACATCGGGGTGTTGGAAAACAATGTGCAGGCCAGCGCTAAATACCTGGCCATGATTCGCCGCAACTTCTTTAACAGTCCGCAGTTAAATGAGCGCGAGCGTATGGCGTTTATCCTCGCCGGTTACAACTTGGGCCCGCAACGGGTGCAAGGTTTGCGTGCTGAAGCACGACGCCGTGGCTTAAATCCCAATCAGTGGTTCTTTCAAGTGGAACGAGTGGCGTTAGAACAGGTCGGTATGGCTGTTGTGAGCTATGTTAATAGTGTCAATAAGTATTATCTGGCTTTCGACCGCGAGCGTTACCTGTTGGAACGTTAGAAGGAGAAGGGATACCTATCAATTTGATTGATACTCAAAAATGATGGCAATGGATTTTAATATCTAGAAATTGGTTTAATTTAGGCGCCCAACAACTACCCCCCTCGTAAAGGACTGCTAAAAATGACTTCACTGATCAAATCTATTACCGCCACCCATGCGGGTTTGGGCATCACGGTGCTGCGTATTGTCACCGGCATCATCTTTGTGGCTCACGGTTCACAAAAATTGTTTGGCTGGTTTGGTGGTTATGGTTTGCAAGGTGTGGCGCAATGGATGGAAAGCATCGGTTTGACACCCGGCTATGTGATGGCCGTGTTGGCAGGCGGTGCTGAGTTCTTCGGTGGTTTGGCCTTGATTCTCGGTTTGCTGGTACGCCCAGCGTCGGTGGTACTGGGCTTCTCGATGTTGGTAGCGATTTTCTCGGTGCACTTGGCTAACGGTCTGTTTATCACTAACAACGGTTATGAATATGCTCTGACCTTGCTGGTGGTGAGCATCGCCCTGTTGATCGATGGCGCTGGTAAGTTCTCGCTGGATCAACGCATCAGCCGTTGATTGTGAGTTGCTGACAAAGCCCACCTTTGGTGGGCTTTGTGCGTTCTAGGGGCGGCCTAAAGCGGCTGTGTGCAGGGGCAGGTTGCCTTGACAGCATCTAGGGCGCTCACTAGGATGCCCACCTAAGCGCCGATTTAAACAGCTACTTGCGGGGCGCCGAGTGTAGGCCTAAGGCTCACTCTAAGAAGCACTGATGAGCGTTCTCAGGCTTCGAAATACCGCTAAAGCGCTGGTTCGGTGTCGCCTCTCACCGCTGCCCAGCGGATATAACGAGGCGGAGACCTATCGATGTTGGTTGCACAACCCCTAATTCGTTTAGCCCCCATCACTTCGGGCCTGACTCTGCGCAATCCTAAAATTCTTCTCGCCGGCAGCCATCAGCCAACACTGCTGCGCTACTTGGATGGCTGGCCTAAACGCTGGGCCGGGCCGCGTAACTTCCTGATCAACTTCGTTCGCGAGGGTGAGTCGTTGCAGCGCTTTGCCAATAATCAATTTGATATGGCGGTGATTCCTGCGCCTAGCGCCGAGCAACTGAATGAGACGATTAAGCAATTGGTGCGCGTGGCCAAACAGGGTTTAATCACCCGCCGCTAAATCGGCAAAGGCTTAGCCAAAGCCCTGACTGATCCGCTAGTCTCTGCGGATATTGTTCGGGAGTTGGCTATGTTTGAATCCGCCGAAATCGGCCGCAGCATCGATAAAGACACCTTCGAAAAACAATTGCCAGAACTGCGCGAGGCGTTACTTGCCGCGCAATACCAGCTCAAAGAGCAGGGCAAGCTGGCAGTGTTAATCCTGATTAATGGTATTGAGGGCGCCGGCAAAGGCGAAACCATCAAGCTGTTAAATGAATGGATGGATGCGCGGCTGATTCAGGTCGACACGTTCGATCAGCAAACCGATGAAGAGTTATCCCGGCCACCGGCGTGGCGTTATTGGCGGCAACTGCCAGCTAAAGGACGCACAGCGATCTTCTTTGGGAACTGGTATAGCCAGATGTTTCAGGGCCGCGTGCATGGCCTGTTTAAAGATGCCCAGTTAGATCAATACATCGACGACACTTTGTCCTTAGAGCGCATGCTGAGTGATGAAGGGGTGTTGATCTTCAAGTTCTGGTTTCATTTGTCCAAACCGCAAATGAAGGCGCGCCTCAAGTCGCTGCGCGATGACCCGTTGCACAGTTGGCGTCTGAGCCCGCTGGATTGGCAGCAATCAAAAACCTACGACAAGTTCATCAAAGTCGGTGAGCGGGTACTGCGCCGTACCAGTCGCGACTATGCGCCCTGGTATGTGGTGGAGGGCGTAGACCCCAACTACCGCAGCCTGACCGTGGCGCGCACCTTGCTCGATGGCCTGCAGGCGGCCTTGCAACTCAATACCAAACCACAACCCCAGCCCCATGCCGCGCCTTTGATTGCCAACCTTGACCAGCGCAGCTTGCTCGACAGTCTGGATATGAGCCAAGCATTGTCCAAGGATTACTACCAGCAGCAGCTGACGCAGGAACAGGCGCGGTTATCCAGCCTGATGCGCGATAAGCGCATGCGTAAGCATGCTCTGGTCGCGGTATTTGAGGGCAACGATGCGGCGGGTAAGGGCGGGGCGATTCGCCGCGTGATCGGGGCGTTGGACCCACGCCAGTACCGCATCGTGCCAGTGGCCGCACCGACTGATGAAGAGCGCGTGCAGCCCTATTTGTGGCGCTTCTGGCGGCATATTCCGGCGCGCGGCAAATTCACTCTGTTTGACCGCTCTTGGTATGGCCGGGTGTTGGTGGAGCGGGTGGAAGGCTTTTGCAGCCCGGCCGATTGGCTGCGCGCCTATGGCGAGATCAATGACTTCGAAGAGCAGCTGAGCGAATCAGGCATTGTCCTGGTCAAGTTCTGGTTGTCGATTGATCAGAAAACCCAGCTTAAGCGCTTTAAAGAACGGGAGAAGATCCCCTTTAAGCGCTTCAAAATCACCGAAGAAGATTGGCGAAACCGCGAGAAGTGGCCGCAATACCGCGAAGCAGTGGGGGATATGGTCGATCGCACCAGCACGGAAATCGCGCCCTGGACCTTGGTTGAGGCCAATGACAAGCGCTTTGCCCGGATCAAGGTGCTGCGCACCATCAATGATGCCTTGGAGGCCGCATTCGCTAAGGACTAGCGCTCACAGCAAGTGTCCGTCACGTCATGGTGACGCATACAGCTGCTGAATGATCATCGCCTGCTGCAATTGCCATGACTTATTCTCGCCCGCCTAACAACCCATAAGAATGAGGTGTGGCATGCGCGATGTGGTGATCGTTGACAGTGTAAGGACCGGCTTGGCCAAGTCATTTCGTGGCAAGTTCAATCTAACCCGCCCTGACGATATGGCGGCGCACTGCGTCAATGCGCTGCTGGATCGCACGGGCATTGATCCCCTGCTGGTGGATGATTGTGTGGTGGGTGCCGGCTCCAACGAAGGCGCCCAGGGCATGAACATTGGCCGCAACGTGGCGGTGCTGTCGCGCTTGGGCACCCATGTCTCGGGCATGACCCTCAACCGTTATTGCTCCTCGGGCCTGCAGGCTATCGCCATTGCCGCCAACCAGATTGCCAGCGGTTGCAGCGACGTGATCGTCGCCGGTGGTGTCGAGTCGATCACCATGACCCTGAAAAGCGTCAACAGCGATCACCTGTTCAACCCCGTGCTGCAAAGCAATGTGCCGGGTATTTACTACCCCATGGGCCAGACTGCCGAGGTGGTCGCCCGACGTTATCAGGTCAGCCGCGAAGCCCAGGACGCCTACGCTCTGCAGAGCCAACAGCGTACCGCCCGTGCCCAGGCAGAAGGGCTGTTTGCTGATGAAATCGTGCCGATGGCCGTGCGCTATGAAGTGGAAGATAAAGCCAGTGGCGCCAAGAGCATCCATGACGGCATCGTTGATCGGGATGATTGCAACCGTGCCGACACCACCTTGGCCAGTCTGGCTGCGCTGAAACCCGTCTTTGCCCAAGACGGCTCGGTGACTGCCGGTAACGCCTCGCAACTGTCCGATGGCGCTTCGATGACCCTGCTGATGAGCTTGGATAAAGCCATCGAGCTGGGCCTGACTCCGCTGGCGGTGTTCCGTGGCTTTACTGTGGCCGGTTGTGAGCCGGATGAAATGGGCATTGGTCCGGTGTTCTCGGTGCCGAAATTGCTCAAAGCCAAGGGCCTGAAGATCGACGACATTGACCTCTGGGAGCTTAACGAAGCCTTTGCTTCGCAGTGCCTGTACAGCCGTGATCGCTTAGGCATCGACAACGCCAAGTACAACGTCAACGGCGGCTCGATCTCCATCGGCCACCCCTTTGGCATGACTGGCTCGCGTCAGGTTGGCCATTTGCTGCGTGAACTCAAGCGCCAGCAGCTGCGGTACGGCATCGTCACCATGTGCGTGGGTGGCGGCATGGGCGCTACCGGTTTGTTTGAGCGCTACTAAGAGGGCGCGTCTCAGGCTCGTTTGCCCAACGCTTCAGCTCGTTGCAACCAACTTTGCCGCTGGCTTTCGGTGGCACTGCGCAGCGGGCTGAAGTGTTCGAGTTTGCGGGTTTTGATCCCGCAAAAAGCCAAGATGGTATGGCGCATTTGCCGATGCGCAGGAGCGCCATACACCCAGCGAAAGTACCACGCTGGGGTGTCCAGAGTGACCAGTAAATCAGCGCTGCGTCCGCTGAGCAGCTTGTCCCACTGGCGCTGATCGTTGCGGTATTTAAAGGCAAAGCCGGGCTGCAGAATGCGCTCAAAAAAGCCTTTGAAGAGCGCCGGAAGGCCACCCCACCAAACCGGGTAGACCAGCACTAAATGCTCGGCCCAATGGATCAGCCGTTGCGCCTCTAACAGGTCTGGCTCCAAGGCCTGATTGCTTTGGTAGCCCTCGTGCAGCACCGGATCAAAACTTAACGCGTGCAGCTTGATCTCGCGGACCACATGGCCCTGGCTGCGCGCGCCTTGGGCATAGGCGCTGGCTAAGGCATGGCAAAAGCCGCTGGATTTGGGCGTGCCGATAATCAGCAGGATGCGTTTGCCATCGCCTTCCAGCGGCGTGGCGCCGCTCTTGCCCGTGGCCGTCACTGACCGGCCTCAAGCATCAGTTCGGGACGCACCCAGGCATCGAACTGCTCATTGCTCAGATAACCCAGACTCAACGCCGCTTCGCGCAAAGTGCTGCCGTTTTGATAAGCCTGCTTGGCGATCTGTGCGGCTTTGTCGTAGCCAATATGCGGGTTCAGGGCTGTGACCAGCATCAGGCCGCGTTCTAAATGCTCAGCCATGCGTGCGCCGTCGGCTTGCAACCCGGCCACGCAGTGCACCTGGAAGTTATGGCAGCCATCGGCAAGCAAGCGAATCGATTGCAGCAGGTTGTGAATCAGCACCGGCTTAAACACGTTGAGCTGCAAATGGCCTTGGCTGGCGGCGAGGGTGATGGTGCTGTCGTTACCTATCACTTGGCAGGCGAGCATGGACAGCGCCTCGCACTGGGTCGGATTGACCTTGCCGGGCATGATCGAGCTGCCCGGCTCGTTGGCCGGCAGGCGTACCTCGGCAAAACCCGCCCGGGGGCCGGAGCCGAGCAGGCGCAGGTCGTTGGCGATTTTCATCAGGGCGACGGCCAGGGTTTTCAGGGCACCGGACAGCGATACCAGCGGTTCATGACCTGCTAAGGCGGCAAATTTATTTGGCGCACTGACTAGGGGTAAGCCGCTCAACGCGGCCAGCTCAGCGGCAATCGCCTCGGCAAAACCCTGCGGTGAATTAAGCCCGGTGCCTACGGCGGTGCCGCCTTGGGCCAGCTCATAGACGGCGGGCAGGGCCGCGTGGATGGCACGCTCGGCATACCCCAGCTGAGCCACATAGGCGGACAGCTCTTGGCCGAAGGTCATGGGCGTGGCGTCCATCAGGTGGGTGCGCCCGGTTTTTAGCTGTTTGGCATAACGCTCAGACTGCTCTTGCAGACCACTGCGCAGCTCGCGCAGGGCCGGCAGCAGTTGTTGCTGGATGGCCTGGGCCGCAGCGATATGCATGGCGGTGGGGAAGCTGTCGTTGGAGCTTTGCGCGCGGTTGACGTGATCATTGGGGTGCACCGGGGCCTTGCCGCCAATGCCTTTGCCGGCCAGTTCATTGGCGCGGCCGGCGATCACTTCATTGACGTTCATGTTGCTTTGCGTACCGCTACCGGTTTGCCACACCACTAGGGGGAATTGCTCATCATGCTGGCCGCTGAGCACTTCATTGGCGGCTTGTTCGATCAAGCGGGCGATGTCGGCGGGCAGATCACCGATGCGCTGGTTAACCCGTGCGGCGGCTTTTTTGATCAGGGCCAGGGCATGAATCAGCGGCAAGGGCATGCGCTCTTGGCCGATTTCAAAGTTGATCAGGGAACGCTGCGTTTGCGCGCCCCAATAGGCTGTTGCCGGGACTTCGATGGGGCCTAAGCTGTCGCTTTCAATGCGGCTCATGCAACTCTCCTGCTAGCGGGACTTAGATGCCTAGCCGGCGGCGTGAAACGCCGACCACTACAAGGTAAGTCGTCAGGCTAGGGCAGAGGTTCCCTCAGGGGCCCGATCTACCAGCGGGTTTGCGTTTCGGCCAGCCAGCCGCTGGCTTTGCGCACGGGCACGCGCTCGCCTTCAGCGTTGCGCAGCAAGCCGTCGTAGTGACCGAACCACTGCTGCGAGTCGACGTAAAAAATCCCGAAGCGGCGCTTAAGGACATGGTGTTGTAGCGGGGTAAAGTTCAGTTGCACTTGCCCATCGGCGCTGGCGATCTGCCGCGGCAGAAACAGGTTGTGCTGTACCTCAGCGATTTCGATGGGGCTGTCGACGCTGTGCAGGCTGCCGCCAAACCACAGGTTGTTCTCCGAGTGACCGCTTTGTTCCGCCCAGCCGTTGCCAAAGTGTCCGGCGATACCGCCGGGAGCGGCGAATACGGCGCGAGTCCAGCGGCTGTTAAATGGCCACACGCCACGCCCGAAGTCTTGCGAGGCAAAGCTTTTCCCGGGGGTGCAGGGATAAATCTTGTCGCCCAGCTGCACACTGCCAGTGCAGGGCAGGCCTAACTGACGGCTGGCGGCATGGAAATTATGCTGGTCGATTGGCACCACCAGGTTGGCGCCATCCAGATGGGCTGGGCGCTGGAAGTCGAGCACGGCTTGCAGGGGCAGGCCAGTGGCATCGGCAGCATTAATGCTTAAACCGGTGCGGCCAGCTTGTTCGGTAACGCGCAGTTGCAGGTTGGCATGGTTGAACTCATGGCCTTGCTGCGGCTCATCCGGAAGATGGCATTCGCGGGCAAACAGGCGGTATTCGTCGAACATGGCCGTCTGACCGCCAATTAAATCGACGAAATGCACGGAGGCGTAACCGATGTAGTCAAAGTCGGCTTGGCTGGCCGCCATCGACCAATTGGGCGTGGTAATACACCAATGATTCCAGCGCTTGCGGCGTCCGAAATGTCCGGGAATGGCGCAGTTGATCATGGCGCCAGCGGATGATCCGACTGCCTCGGGATTCAACTGGCCGCGGCTGTCGCAGAGGGTTGTAGGGCTAGTAGTGTGGACAGGGCAGGTCATTCATCACGTCCATGTGGCGGCCGCAGGGCTGACGATCAGCGGTGTAAGTAAAAACCGAACAATTTGTTCGATTGTCCTGTCATTTATAATACTCGCCCAGTGGTATTTTGCCATTAGCATTAGGCGAATCCGGGTACTAATACGCAATTGTCATGGCAGTCTGGCTTGAGTCTGGCACTGGCTGGGCACAAAATGCCGGCGTTGCTGTCAGCCTTAACTGAATCTTTCCATTGGAGTTGTCCATGCCACGGTTACCTGCTTTTTGCGCTGCACTACTACTGGCCTGCGCCAGTGCTCAAGTTTTGGCAGATGCCAAGAGCCACGCCGCCGACGCGGAGAAATTCCTCTTAGTGGTGCGCGCCGACAAGCTCACTGTGCCGGTTTACGCCCAAGTGCAGCAGATGTTTGCCCAGCGTTTTGCTGAAACCAAAGCCACTGACAAGGCCGTGCTGGAAACCTATCAGGCCAAGGCGAATACGGCGCTCGACCAGGCGGTGGCCTGGGACAAGCTCAAGCCGGATCTGGTCAAGCTTTACACCACCAGCTTCACCGAGCAGGAAATGCAAGACCTGATCAGTTTCTACGAATCGCCTTTGGGCAAAAAAGTCTTGGAAAAAATGCCCGAACTGACGGGTCGTTCCGCCCAGTTGACCCAGGCGCGTCTGGAAAGCGCAGTGCCTAAGGTCAACCAGCTGCTCAGCGAAATGACCAGCAAGCTGAGCCCGAAAAAGCCTTAAGTGAGTCCAGCATGAGCAAGCTCGATGTACTGCAGGCGGCCTTGGCCGACCTGCAAGCGCAACACCTCGAAGTATTGGATGAAAGCCACCTGCACAGCCGTGGCCTGGAAACCCATTACAAGGCGGTGATCGTCAGTGAGCAGTTTGCCGGTCTCAATCCGGTTAAACGGCACCAGAAAGTCTATGCCGTCTTGGCTGACTTCATGCCCCAGGTGCATGCCCTGGCGCTGCATACCTACACCCCGCAAGAGTGGCAGGAGCAGGGCGTCGCGCCTGCTTCGCCGACCTGTCGTGGTGGCCACTAAGCTGCGGCGCCTAGCGCACGGATCAATGGCCCCTACACCAAAACGCTGAACCCCCGTAAAATGCGCCGCCGGCCTGAGGTGAAACCACCTCGGGCCGCTGCGTTTTATTGCCCAGTCCGCCCTTTACGAGGGTGACTACTGAAGGACATGTCCATGAGTGAAAAAATCGTCGTCGCCGCGCTGTATAAATTCGTCTCCCTGCCGGATTACGAAGCGCTGCGCGAGCCTCTGCTGCAATGCATGCAGGACAATGGCATCAAAGGCACCTTGCTGCTGGCGGAAGAAGGCATCAACGGTACTGTCTCCGGCAGCCGCGCCGGGATTGACGGCTTGTTGGCCTGGTTCGGCGCGGATCTGCGCTTGGCTGATATCGATCACAAAGAATCCTATTGTGAC
Organism: Pseudomonas sp. 5P_3.1_Bac2; assembly: GCF_025465995.1. Classification (GTDB taxonomy): domain Bacteria; phylum Pseudomonadota; class Gammaproteobacteria; order Pseudomonadales; family Pseudomonadaceae; genus Aquipseudomonas. Next base: position 697,362 of record NZ_JANLNY010000006.1, read on the forward strand.
GAGCAGCCGTTCTACCGCACCAAGGTCAAGCTGAAGAAAGAGATCGTGACCTTAGGCGTGCCCACTGTGGACCCTAACCGAGTGGTCGGCACCTATGTCGAGCCCAAGGACTGGAACACCCTGATCAGCGACCCGGAAGTGCTGCTGATCGACACCCGCAACGACTATGAAGTGTCGATTGGCACCTTTGAAGGCGCCATCGATCCTAAAACCAAGTCGTTTCGCGAGTTCCCCGATTACATCAAGGCCCACTTCGACCCAGCCAAGCACAAGAAAGTGGCGATGTTCTGCACCGGTGGCATCCGCTGCGAGAAAGCCTCCAGCTACATGCTTGGCGAAGGCTTTAGCGAGGTGTTCCACCTCAAAGGCGGCATCCTCAAGTACTTGGAAGAAGTGCCGCAAGAGCAGAGCAAGTGGCAGGGCGACTGTTTCGTCTTCGATAACCGTGTGACCGTGCGCCACGACTTGAGCGAAGGTGACTATGATCAATGCCACGCCTGTCGCACCCCGGTGTCGGTAGAGGATCGCCAGTCCGAGTTCTACAGCCCTGGCGTCAGTTGCCCGCACTGCTGGGACTCGCTACCGGAGAAAACCCGCGCGGGTGCCCGTGAGCGGCAGCGTCAAATCGAGCTGGCCAAGGCCCGTCAACAACCCCATCCGCTGGGCTATAACCACCGCCAATCGCGCGAGGCTTAATCATGCAGGCACGCTTGCTGTACGTGATGGACCCGTTGTGTTCGTGGTGCTGGGGCTTTGCCCCGGTGCTTGAGTCCCTCGCCCAGCAAGCAGCGGCTGCCGGCGTAGGCCTGCATGTGGTGGCCGGCGGTTTGCGCCGCGACACCCAGGCAGTTGATGCCGCCGCGCGCGAGCGTTATCTCGGCTACTGGCGTGCGGTGCAGCAGGCCACCGGGCAAAGCTTCAACTACGAGTTGGGTTTGCCTGCGGGCTTTGCCTATGACACTGAGCCGGCGTGTCGCGCGCTGGTCACGGCGCGCAGCCTGGACCTCGAGCTGGTCTGGCCGTTGATCAAGCAGATTCAGCAGGGCTTCTATCAGCAAGGCCTGGATGTCAGCCGCGCCAATGTGCTGGCCGATTTGGCTGAGCAGGCCGGGATTGCCCGTAGTGAATTTGCCGAGGCCTTCGACAGCGCCGCCTTGCGCAGTGCCACTGCGGCGGACTTTAGCTGGGTGCAGGATCTCGGTATCGCCGGTTTCCCCACCTTGCTCGCCGAGCGCGATGGCCAGCTGGCCCTGTTAACCAACGGCTATCAGCCGCTGCAAGCTTTACAGCCACTGCTGGCACGGTGGTTGGAGCGGGTGGCGAATGCCTGATCGGCTGACGTGGGCGGAAATTCGCAGGCTGGCCCTGCGGCATAAAAAGGCCCTGTTCTGGGCCAACTGGGTGGCGGTACTGGCGACCCTGTGCAGTGTGCCGATCCCGTTGCTGCTGCCATTACTGGTCGATGAGGTGTTGCTCAAAGACGGCGACGCAGCGCTGCACGTGATGGATAACTTTTTGCCCAGCCAGTGGCAATCGGCGGTGGGTTACATCGGCCTGATTCTGTTGCTAACCCTGCTGTTACGCGGCGCGGCGTTGATCTTCAACGTGTTGCAAGCACGTCTGTTTGCGCGGCTGTCGAAGGACATCGTGTACCGCATCCGGGTGCGTTTGATTGCCCGGCTTAAGCGCATCTCCCTCAGTGAGTATGAAAGCCTTGGCAGCGGCACGGTGACCACCCATTTGGTCACGGATCTGGACACCATCGACAAATTCGTCGGTGAAACCTTAAGCCGCTTCCTGGTCGCGATGCTGACTCTGGCTGGCACCTCGGCCATTTTGATCTGGATGCATTGGCAACTGGCCATGCTGATTCTGCTGTTCAACCCCTTGGTGATCTACGCCACGGTGCAGTTGGGCAAGCGCGTCAAACACCTGAAAAAACTCGAGAACGACAGCACCTCGCGCTTTACTCAAGCACTGACCGAAACCCTGGAGGCAATCCAGGAAATCCGCGCCGGCAACCGCCAGGGATATTTCCTCGGGCGTTTGGCTGATAGCGCCAAAGAGGTGCGCAACTACGCGGTGGCCTCGCAGTGGAAGAGCGATGCGTCGGGGCGCGCCAGTGGCTTGTTGTTCCAGTTCGGCATTGATGTGTTTCGCGCCGCCGCCATGCTCACTGTGCTGTTCTCCGATCTGTCGATCGGGCAGATGCTCGCGGTGTTCAGTTACCTGTGGTTTATGATCGGCCCGGTCGAGCAACTGCTCAGCCTGCAATATTCCTACTACGCCGCTGGCGGCGCATTGACCCGGATTAACGAGCTGTTGGCGCGCCATGACGAACCGCAGTATATGGGCCAGGTTGATCCGTTTGCCGGCAAAACCACCGTGGGCATTGAGATCAGCGGCCTGACCTTCGCTTATGCAGAAGAGCCGGTGTTGAACGGCCTGAACCTAAGCATTGCCCCAGGTGAGAAGGTGGCGATTGTCGGGGCCAGCGGCGGCGGCAAAAGTACCCTGGTGCAGTTGCTGCTCGGCCTGTACACCGCGCAAGGCGGCACCATTCGCTTTGCCGGGGTAAAACAGAAGCAGATCGGCTTGGACACTATCCGCGAGCACGTGGCCGTGGTGTTGCAGCATCCGGCGTTGTTCAACGACAGCGTGCGCGCCAACCTGTGCCTGGGGCGTGAGCGCACGGATGAAGCCTGCTGGCAGGCGCTGCAGATTGCCCAGTTGGCCGACACCATCAAGGCCTTGCCGCAGGGTTTGGACAGCATTGTCGGCCGTTCGGGCGTGCGTTTATCCGGCGGGCAGCGGCAACGCTTGGCCATCGCCCGGATGATTCTGGCCGAACCTAAGGTGGTGATCCTCGATGAAGCCACTTCGGCTTTGGACGCCGCCACCGAGTACGCCCTGCATAAGGCCCTGAATAAGTTTCTCCAGGGCCGCACCACGCTGATCATCGCCCATCGCCTGTCTGCGGTGAAGCAGGCCGACCGGGTGCTGGTGTTCGATGGCGGGACGGTGGCCGAAGACGGTGATCACCAGCAGCTGATTGCCGAGGGCGGCCTGTACGCCAAGCTGTACGGGCATTTGCAGCAATAAATCGCGCCGCCGGCAGCGCTTTGGGCGGCCGGCAATGGGTTATTGCGCGAGGGCTTGAGTGCGGTCCGTGGTTGAGCATCTGGCAACTAAACAGACCGCGCTGTAACGAATTATTTACGAAATTCACGCCAGTTGTATGGGCTAGCCTGAGTTGTCAGCTAAAGCTGCCAACTACAGGGGCTGAGGGTGGATTTAGCCAGGGCAGGGCTGGTTGTGGTGGCGGCGACGCTGGGCTGAGATGGCCTTAGCCACAACAATAAGCAGGAGGCCCGATGAACGCCGTGCAGCAGTTAAACAACCCGAATCCTATTGGTACCGACGGCTTTGAGTTCGTCGAATACACCGCGCCCACCCCGCAAGGCATCGAGCAGTTGCGTCAGCTGTTTGTCGCCATGGGCTTTACCGAAACGGCCAAGCATCGTTCCAAGCAGGTGTGGCTGTTCCAGCAAAACGATATCAATTTTGTCCTGAACGGCAGCCCCAGCGGCCATGTACGCGAATTTGCCCTCAAGCACGGACCCAGCGCTTGTGCCATGGCTTTTCGGGTGGACAATGCAGCGCAAGCGGCGGCCTATGTACAGCAGCAGGGCGCCACGTTGGTGGGCAGCCACGCTAACTTTGGGGAGTTGAATATTCCCTGCGTGGAAGGTATCGGCGGCTCGCTGCTGTATCTGGTCGACCGCTACGGCGAGCAGAGCATCTATGACGTCGACTTTGAGTTTATCCCCGGGCGCAGCGCCAAGGATCACAGCGTCGGCCTGCTCAGCCTGGATCATCTGACCCACAACGTGCGCCGCGGGCAGATGGATCTGTGGTCGGGCTTTTACGAGCGCATCGCCAACTTCCGCGAGATTCGCTACTTCGACATCGAGGGTAAGCTCACCGGGTTGGTGTCGCGGGCGATGACCGCGCCGTGCGGCAAGATCCGAATCCCGATCAACGAGTCGGCCGACGATCAGTCGCAAATCGAAGAATTTATCCGCGACTATCACGGCGAAGGCATCCAGCACATTGCCTTGAGCACCGAGGATATCTACGCCACCGTGCGCCAGCTGCGGGCCAATGGCGTGGACTTTCTGCCGACCCCAGGCACTTACTACGACAAGCTCGATAGCCGCGTGCCCGGCCATGGCGAGCCCACCGAAGTGCTGCGTGAGCTGAGCATCCTGCTCGACGGCGCGCCAAGTGATGACGGCATCCTGTTGCAGATCTTTACCCAAACCGTGATCGGGCCAATTTTCTTCGAGATTATCCAGCGCAAGGGTAATCAGGGCTTCGGCGAGGGTAATTTCAAGGCCCTGTTCGAGTCCATTGAGGAAGATCAGATCCTCCGTGGCGTGCTCGCGGATAAGCCTTAAGCCGTTGCCCAGGCCTGATCGCCAGCGCGGTGGTGCTCAGGCTATACGGCTCTCTCAGTGGCATCGATAAGCCTGCGTTAGAGCTTCTGCCGGGGCGGTCAGGATTATCCTGGCCATGCTCTGTAGCGCGTGGGTCGGGCGCGAATCGGCAAGGCTGTATATACTGCCCGGCGTTTGCGTGACCTGATGCCGATTGCATCGCTTATTCCCTGGCCTAGCGCCGCTGTTCATTCCGCTGCACCTTGGTGGGGCGGGTTTGTTTTTGTCACGCCAAGTTAAACAGGTGTCCCCATGTCACTTTCCCTCCATCGCCCAGCTCGTTTCGGAGCCTTAGCTGATGTCTGAACCGCTGCATACTGGCGCGCTGAAGCGCGGCTTAAAAAATCGCCATATTCAATTGATTGCCCTCGGTGGGGCGATTGGTACCGGTTTGTTCCTGGGCTCGGCTGGAGTTTTGGAAAGCGCCGGGCCGTCGATGATTTTGGGTTATGCCATCGGCGGCTTCATTGCCTTTTTGATCATGCGCCAGCTCGGCGAGATGATTGTTGAGGAGCCCGTGGCCGGCTCCTTCAGCCACTTTGCCCACCGCTACTGGGGGCCGTTTGCCGGCTTTATGTCGGGCTGGAACTACTGGGTGCTGTACGTTTTGGTCGGCATGGCGGAACTGACGGCAGTCGGTAAATACATCCAGTACTGGGACCCGGAGATCCCGACGTGGGTGACGGCGGTGGTGTTCTTCGTGCTGATCAATGCGATCAACCTGGTTAACGTCAAAGCCTTTGGTGAGGCCGAGTTCTGGTTCGCCATTATCAAGGTGGTGGCGATTATCGGCATGATCGGTCTGGGCTGCTATCTGTTGTTTAGCGGCCATGGCGGCGAGCAGGCTAAGTTCAGCAACCTGTGGGACCACGGTGGCTTCTTCCCCCATGGCATCCAGGGCTTGGTGATGGTCATGGCGATCATCATGTTCAGCTTTGGCGGCCTGGAGTTGGTCGGTATTACTGCTGCCGAAGCGGATCAGCCCAAGGTGGTGATCCCTAAGGCGATCAACCAAGTGGTCTACCGCATCCTGATCTTCTATATCGGCGCCTTGACCGTGCTGCTCTCGCTGTACCCTTGGGACAGCCTGGTACAGACCCTCACCGCCGGTGGTGACTCCTACGGCAGCAGCCCGTTCGTGCAGATCTTCTCGCTGCTCGGTAGCGACACGGCAGCCAATATCCTCAACTTTGTGGTGCTGACTGCCGCGCTGTCGGTTTACAACAGCTGCGTGTACTGCAACAGCCGCATGCTCTTTGGTCTGGCCGAGCAGGGCGATGCGCCCAAAACGCTGCTTAAGGTCAACAAGCGTGGCGTGCCGGTGGTGGCGATTGCGATGTCGGCGTTGGTCACCTTGCTCTGTGTGGTGGTCAACTACCTGGCGCCAGCCTCAGCTCTGGAGCTGTTGATGTCGCTGGTGGTGGCCGCGTTGGTGATCAACTGGGCGATGATCAGCCTGGCCCACATCAAGTTCCGCAAGGCCATGCAGGCCAAGGGTCATGAGAGCCAGTTCAAGGCGCTGTGGTATCCGTTCAGCAACTACCTGACTCTGGCCTTTGTCGCCTTTATCTTGGTGGTGATGCTGATGATCCCGGGCATTCAGCTGTCGGTGTACGCCATCCCGGTATGGCTCGTGCTGCTCTGGGTTTGCCACTACTTCAAGCAAGCGGCCAGCCAGCGCAAAGCGCTGCAGGGCCAAGCTGAGTAGACCTCCAGCAGCCACCCACAACGCCGCGCTATTAAGCGCGGCGTTGTGGTTTCTGGGCGGGTTAAAACGAGCTAAGAATGCGCCCCAGCACGGCCATGGCCTGTTCGCTCTGCGCCGTCCATGGGTGACCGGAGTTGAGCCGCGCGCAGTTGTTAAAACGCCGGGTGGCCGAGAAGATCGGCCCTGGCGCCAGGCTGATCCCTTGCGCTAAGGCGAGCTGGAACAGCTGCAGCGAATCGACCTGCGCGGGGAATTCAAACCACAGAAAGTAACCGCCATGGGGCCGCGTCACCTTGGTGTTGGCCGGGAAGTGGCGGGCGGCCGAGGCGAGCATGGAGGCTTGTTGTGCCTCCAGTTCATGGCGCAGCTTGCGCAGGTGCCGGTCATAGCCACCGTGTTGCAGGTAATCGGCCAGTGCCGCTTGGGCTGGCACCGAGGGCGAGATGGTGGTCATCAGCTTGAGGCGGGTGATCTTCTCGCTGTAGCGTCCGGCCGCCACCCAGCCCACCCGATAGCCCGGTGCCAAGCACTTGGAGAACGAGCCGCAGTGCATCACTAAGCCGTCTGCATCAAAGCTTTTCACTGGTTTGGGTGGTTGGTTGCCGTAATACAGCTCGGCGTACACGTCGTCTTCAATCAATGGCAGTTGATGCTGTTTGAGCAACTGGTACAGCGCCTGTTTTTTCGCCTCGCTCATGCTGGCGCCAATAGGGTTTTGCAGGCTGCTCATAAACCAGCAGGCCTTGATCGGCAGACGTTTGAGGCTGTCGGCCAGGCTGTCCAGGTCGATGCCTTCGCGCGGGTGGACGGGGATCTCCACGGCCTTGAGCTTGAGCCGCTCGAGCACCTGCAAGCAGGCGTAAAACGCCGGCGCCTCGATGGCGACCAGGTCGCCCGGCTCGGTCACGCATTGCAGGCACAGATTGAGCGCTTCCATCGCGCCATTGGTAATCACCAACTCTTCCATGGGCAGCATCACGCCGCTGACCATATAGCGCAGGGCAATTTGCCGGCGCAGGGTCGGGTTGCCCTCGGTCATGTCGGCGATCACCGCCTGTGGCGCCATGTCGCGCACGCTTTGCGCCATGGAGCGGGCCAGGCGCGGCAGGGGGAACAGCTCCGGGCTGGGGAAGGCCGAACCAAAGGGCACGGTGTTGGGATCTTTCAACGAGCTTAGGACGGAGAACACCAGCTCGCTGACGTCGACATCGCTGGTGCGCGCCTGCTGGCCACTGATGCTGGGTTCCGGCAGCGGCTGTTGCGCATGCTCGCGGACAAAATAGCCGGAGCGCGCCCGGGCCACGATCAGGCCACGGCTTTCCAGCAGGTAATAAGCCTGGAACACCGTCGACGGGCTGACCCCGTAAGTACGGCTGGCATGGCGTACCGAAGGCACGCGCTCACCGGCGGCCAGTACGCCGGTGCGGATCAGTTCGGCGATTTCATCGGCAAACTTTTCATAGCGTTTCATCTTGTCCTGGTTGACCACCGTGCTTGCAGAAGCCGGGTACTGTACTGACTGTTGCGTCGGCATGCGACCGTACTCAGCGGTTAACCGGGGCGACAAAGGTGCTCGCGGCGCTAACCTGGATGCTTGGATCGCTTTGCTCGACCAACTCAAAGCTCAGCGGCTGTGAAGTGCGGTTGCTGTGGCCGCTGAGCAGGGCGACGCTGACCGGCACTTCGAGCATCTCGCCCGGGGCCAAGTGCAGCTGCTGTTGGCCTTGCAGACGCAGGTCGGCTTCGCTGCGCAGCGACAGGTGATAGCTGTGGGGCTGCATGGTCTTGTTGATCACCTTGAGCACGTAGATGTTTTCCACCTGACCTTGGTTGTTTTCGCGGAACAGGCTGCGGTCTTTGTGCACATCCAGCGACACCAGCGAGCGTTCCTCTAAGGCCCACACCAGCGCACCGATCATCACCAGCAGCATGGCGGCATAGCCCACCAGTTGCGGGCGCAGCCAGCGCGTTGGGGTGCCGGCCATGGCGCGCTCGGAGCTGTAGCGCACCAGACCGCGGGCGTAGCCCATCTTGTCCATCACGCTGTCGCAGGCGTCGATGCAGGCGCCGCAGCTGATGCAGTCCAGTTGCAGACCATCTCGTATGTCTATACCGGTGGGGCATACCTGCACACACAGGGTGCAGTCGATGCAGTCGCCCAAGCCTTCGGCGCGGTAATCGCTGTCTTTCTTACGTGAGCCACGGCCTTCGCCGCGTTGACTGTCGTAACTGACCAGCAAGGTGCTGTCATCAAACATCACGCTTTGAAAGCGCGAGTAAGGGCACATATGCAGGCACACCTTCTCGCGCACAAAGCCGCCATTGATATAGGTGGCAGCGCTAAACAGAAAGATCCAGAAGCTGGTGGTGGCGCCGGCTTGCCAGTGCAGTAAGTCTGGCACCAGCTGTTTGATTGGGGTGAAGTAGCCGACAAAGGTCAGCGCGGTGGCCAGGCTCACGGCCAGCCAGATGGCGTGTTTAGCGCTGCGGCGCAGCAGCTTATTGGCCGACCAGGGCGCGGCATCCAGCTTGATCCGTTGGTTGCGGTCGCCTTCGGTGACTTTCTCGGCCCACATAAAAATCCACGTCCACAGGCTGTGCGGGCAGCTGTAGCCGCACCAGACGCGACCGGCGAACTTGGTGATAAAGAACAGACCAAAGGCGCAGATGATCAGTAGCGCCGAGAGCAGGATGAAATCTTGCGGCCAGAAGGTGGCGCCAAAGATGTGGAACTGGCTTTGGCCAAAATCCCACAGCACCGCTTGGCGCTCGCCCCAGTTGAGCCATACCGTGCCGAAAAACAGCACAAACAAACTGCCGGCGCCATACAGGCGCAAGTTGCGGAACAGCCCGGTAAAGCTGCGGGTGTGAATCGGCCCGCCGGCCTGCGCTGGGGTCAGGCGAATGGGTTTTTGCGGGTCGATGGTTTCTACCAGCGTGGCGGGGATGCGTTCGGTCATGAGGTTTGACCCCTTTGGCTAATTCAGGCGGGGCGCATGATCGACCTAGCAGTGTGATGAAAACAGGCTCAGGTTTTTAAATAAAAACCGTATCAGATGCTTTTCAAACTGCTCTGTTTATTCAGGTAAACATAATTAAAACAATTGCTTAGTGATTTTAATGGGCTGCCCTTGGCGCGCTTCAAGCAGCGCCTGCGCGGCTATGTCGCAGGCGCTGCAGGGTTCGCCAGAGCGGCGTGGCAGCGGTTATGCTGAAGCGCTGTGATAAACGACGAGCCAGCATGCTACTGATTAGCCAAACCGTGCAGATTGCCGATGATGAACTGGAGTTGACCGCCATCCGTGCCCAGGGCGCGGGTGGGCAGAACGTCAATAAGGTCAGCAGTGCCGTGCACCTGCGTTTTGACAGCCAGGCGTCGTCGCTGCCGGATTTCTACAAGGAGCGCCTGCTCCTGCTGCGCGACAGCCGTATCACCGCTCAGGGGGTGGTGATTATCAAAGCCCAGCAATACCGCACCCAGGAGCAGAACCGCGCCGATGCCCTGGAACGTTTGGTCGAGCTGTTGCGCAGTGCGGTGAAAACCGAAAAAGCCCGGCGCCCGACCAAGCCCACCCTCGGCTCGAAAAAACGCCGCCTGGAAGGCAAGGCCAAGCGCAGCGGAATCAAGGCCGGGCGCGGCAAGGTGGAGTTCTAGCCGCTATTACTTGGGCTGTTTTAGCCCTTCAGCTTGGGCCGCCAGTTGATCGGTGCGCGCGGCCATAATCAGGTCATTGCGGTGCAGGCCACGCAGCTCGTGACTCCACCAGGTGACGGTGACTTTGCCCCATTCGGTGAGCAGCGCCGGGTGATGATTGACCTCTTCGGCAATGGCGCCCACGGCATTGGTAAAGGCCAGGGCATAGCGGAAGTTTTTAAAGGCAAACACCCGCTCCAGCTCCATATGGTCGCCGCGCACCTCGATATTCCAGTTGGGGATTTGCTGCATCAGCTCGGCCAGTTCGGCCTCAGAAATTTTCGGGGCATCGGCGCGGCAGGCTTCGCAGCGGTCTTGGGCAAGGCTCATAAAGGTGTCCTGTAGGTGATTGAGAGGGTGCTTAAGCCGCTTTGGGTGGAAATTTAGGGGCGTGCAGGCCCAGTTGCATGGCTTGCTCGACTAAGGCCAGTAAGTCTTGCTGGGCCAGCTCAAACAAGGTTTTCAGATTGGGCAGGACAAGGTACAGCGGCTGCAAGATGTCGATGCGGTAGGGCGTGCGCATCGCCTCTAAGGCATCGAAGGCCTGGAGCTGGGGCTCAGGCGACAGGCTGTAGAGCGTCTCCTTAGGCGAGGAGAGGATGCCGCCGCCGTAAATCCGCGTACCGGCATTGGTTTCAACCAGGCCGAACTCAATCGTCAGCCAGTACAGCCGCGCCAGCACCACCCGTTGCTGCGGGCTGGCTTTAAGGCCGAGCTTGCCATAGGTGTGGGTGAATTCAGCGAACCACGGGTTGGTCAGCAGCGGGCAGTGGCCAAAAACCTCGTGGAAGATATCCGGCTCTTGCAGGTAGTCCAGCTCTTCAGGGCGGCGGATAAAGGTGGCGACGGGGAACTGTTGGTTGGCCAGCAACTGGAAGAACGTCTCGAAGGGAATCAGCGCTGGCACCTGCGCCACGCTCCAGCCGGTGCTGGCGCGCAGCACGCGGTTGATCTCGGCCAACTGCGGGATGTGCGCGCTGGGTAGCTTGAGCTTGGCCAGGCCGTCTAAGTACTCATCACAGGCGCGGCCTTCGAGCAACTTAAGTTGCCGGCTGACCAGTTGTTGCCAGATCGCGTGTTCGGCCTCGGGGTAATGGATCACCCCATTGCTATCGGCTTGCCGCGCTTGGTAAGGGCTGTGGGCCATGACTGGCTCCTGCTTATTGTTATGGGCTCGACCTAAGGATTAACCCAAGGCAGGGCCCTTGCTAGCGCTGAGGGGCGGACAATAAGCACTGCGCAAGCCGCATTTTTGTAAATAAAACTTTACGAGTTGATCGGCGGTGCAGGGGGCTGCGGCTTTGTTCGGCTAATCTGGCAGGGAAATTTTACGAATAAATGGCCGCACTGCAGCGACCTGAGCCTCAATGCAAGGAGCGCCCCCATGCGCATCAAAGTCTTGTGCCAAAACCGTGTCGGCATCCTGCGCGACATCCTCAACCTGCTGGTGGACTACGGCGTCAACGTGGCCAGGGGCGAAGTCGGCGGCGAGCAGGGCAATGCCATCTATCTGCACTGCCCGAATCTGGTCAATTTGCAGCTGCAAGCGCTACAGCCCAAGTTTGCCGCCATCGCCGGGGTGTTTGCCCTGAAACGGGTGGGCCTGATGCCCAGCGAGCGCAAGCATTTGGAGCTGAACGCCTTGCTCAGCGGTCTGGACTTTCCGGTGCTGTCCATCGATATGGCCGGCAGCATTGTCGCCGCCAACCGCAGCGCTGCGCAGTTACTTGGGGTGCGCGTGGATGAGGTGCCGGGCATGGCGCTCAGTCGCTACGCCGAAGACTTCGATGTGCCGCAATTGCTGCGCGCGCACAAGGCGCGGATCAACGGGGTGCGGGTGAGCATCAAGGGTGAGGTGTTTCTGGCCGATATTGCGCCGCTACAAACCGCCCATGACGACAGCGATGCCTTGGCCGGGGCGGTGCTCAGCCTGCACAGCGTGGATCGTATCGGTGAGCGTATTTATCACGTGCGCAAACAAGAACTGCGCGGCTTCGACAGCATCTTCCAAAGCTCCCAGGGCATGGCCGCGGTGGTCAGCGAGGCGCGGCGCATGGCACCGCTGGATGCGCCGCTGCTGATCGAGGGTGAAACCGGCACCGGCAAGGAGCTGCTGGCCCGCGCCTGCCACCTGGCCAGCCCACGGGGGCAGTTGCCGTTTATGGCGCTTAATTGCGCCGGGCTGCCGGACTCTATGGCCGAGACCGAGCTGTTTGGCTACGGCAGCGGTGCCTTTGAAGGCGCCCGGCCAGAGGGCAAGCTCGGCCTGCTGGAACTGACTGCCGGGGGCACGCTGTTTCTCGATGGCGTCGAGGAAATGAGCCTGCGCCTGCAAGGCAAGCTGCTGCGCTTTTTGCAGGACGGCTGCTTTCGCCGTATCGGCAGTGATGAGGAGGTCTATCTGGATGTGCGGGTGATCTGCGCCACTCAGCTGGATCTGTCTGAGCAGTGTAACAAGGGCGAGTTCCGCCGCGATCTGTATCACCGTCTTAACGTGCTGAGCCTGCATATTCCGCCGCTGCGCGAATGTCTCGACGGCCTGGCGCCGCTGGTGCAGCACTTTGTCGACCAGGCCAGCCGGCAGATCGGCTGCGCACTGCCTAAGTTGCAACCACAGGTGCTGGACAAGCTCAGCCACTACCACTGGCCGGGCAATATTCGGCAACTGGAAAACGTGCTGTTTCAGGCGGTGTCGCTGTGCAGCGATGAGCTGATCAAGCTGCAGCAGATTCGCCTGCCCGATTACGGCGCCGCGCAGCCTTTGGGGGAATTTGGCTTGGAGGGCGACTTGGAAGCGATAGTCGGGCGCTTCGAGAAAGCGGTGTTGCAGCGCTTGCTGGAACAGCACCCGAGCAGTCGCCTGCTGGGCAAGCGGCTTGGCGTATCGCACACCACCATTGCCAATAAGTTGCGCCAACACGGGCTGAGCAAATCCTAGGCGCACTAGGAAGGCGCACTGGCGCACAAAATTGACGGCATAAACTTGGCACTTTGCCAGCCAAGTGCCGGGTGCTACTTAAGTTTTAAGTCTTGGAGCGATTATTGCTGAGCAGTGCCTATCGACCACGGGGGTGAACGATGGGCAGACTGCACAGCGACGAGATGTCTCTTTCCTCAGCGGAAAGGAGTTGGTTGCCGGTATTTGGACGCACCGGCAAATGGCGCATGGGCCTGGCCTGTGCGCTCAATCGCGGGCAGTACGGCGAGCTGGAGCAGGTGTTCGAGAGCATCGCGCAAACCCGCCTAAAACTGCTGCGCAGTTGGGCTAACGCGCATTGGGAGCATCTGCATGACCTGGCCGAGCAAATCGTCAGCCATTGGCCCCATGTAGACAGCCAACTGCTCAGCGACAAGCGCCGCCAGTGGGGCGATCCCAGTGAGCTGCTGGTGGTGGGCGGCGATGGTGCCTTGCTTGGCAGCAGTTGGCTGGTCGCGAGTTCGCGGCATATTGAGCCCAGAGCCTTAGCCTGCGGGCTGCAAGCGCCGTTTCTGCATGGTCCGTATAGCGATCCGCATACCTTGACGTTAGGGCCGACTCGCTCGGCCTTCCACGACGCCGTGACGCTGATGTTCTATCAGCCGCTGGTGCTTAACGGCAAGGCCGTGGGCTGCCTGTGTGCGCGGGTGCCGAATGATGTGCTGGGGGATTTGATTCAGCGCGAGGCCGGGCACATCTACCCGGAGTCCGGCGACAATTACCTGTTTATGGTCGAGTCGCGCTTTGAGCCGCGCATCCGCGAGGGCACGGCGCTGTCGCGCTCACGCTTTGAAGACGCCACCTTTAGCCATGGCGAAAACCTCAAGCAAGGGGTGAATACCGCCTATGGCACCGTGCAGGTCAGCCAGCACACTGAGTTGGAGCTGCGCTTTACCGATCCGGCCACCGGCCAGCTGCACCCCGGCGTGCGCGAGACCATTCGTAAGGGCCAGAACCTGTTTGTCACCTATCCCGGCTATTCGGATTACCGGCATATCCCGGTGATTGGCAAGGGCCTGACCTTCCAGCTGCCTGGCTCGCCGGACCGCTGGGGGATGATGTGCGAGGCGGACTTAGAGGAGGTTTATCGCTTTCGCTCGTTGGGCTTCAACCTGATGCGCAATTACAGCCTGAGCCTGCTGGCGCTGTTCGCCAGCCTCACGGCGCTGCGCAACCTCAGCGATTGGTCGGGCAGTACCCTGGATGCGTTGGCGCTGCTGGTGATGTTTGCCACGGCTTGGTGGTTTGGCCGCAGCGCCGTGCAGCCTTTGTCGCGGCAAATGGCGAGCATGACCCAGATGATCCGCACCTTGGCCGAAGGCGAGGGCAACCTGCGGCAGCGCCTCGATACTCAGCAAGCGAGGCCCGATGAAACCGGCGATATGAGTCGCTGGATCAACAGTTTTATCGACAACCTCGACGGGGTGGTCGGTGAGGTGATTCAGGTGGCCAAGACCGTGCGGCATAGCAACGACGGCATGCTCAGTAGCGCCAGCCAGGCCGGCGAGCGTTCCGGCCATGTGGTGGCGGCGATCCACGAGATGCTTGAGCTGGTGCGCGTGCAGCTGGAGCAGATCCAGCAAGCCTCGCAGGTCGGCGAGCAAATGAAGCGCAGCCTCGATCAGGTGATTGCCCAAGCCCGTCAGCAGTTTGAGGCGGCGCAGGTCGGCACGCGGGAAATTCGCGATGTGGTGGCCACTTCCGCAGGCCATGTGGAGGCGCTGGATGAACGCATGAACGCGATCAACCAGATCGTGGTGATGATCAGCGAGATCACCGGACAGACCAATCTGCTCGCGCTTAACGCGGCGATTGAGGCGGCCCGCGCCGGTGAGCATGGCCGCGGCTTTGCGGTGGTCGCTGATGAGGTGCGCACCCTGGCCCAGCGCACGGCCAGGGCGGCAGGGGAGATCCAGCAGATGGTTGAGGGCGTACAGGGCAAAACCCGTGAAGCCGTCGCCTATATGCAAGGCGGTGTGCGCAATGTCGATGCCACTCTGCGCCGCACCGAAGCAGGGGATAACGGTAATCAGCAACTGTACGCGGCGGTGGAGCAGATGTTCAGCATCATCCAGCACCTCGATCAGCGCAGTCAGAGCTACGGCAGCAATGTGCGCGAAGTGGCGGCGGCAGTTGGTGCCATGGGCGCCACTTTGGGCGATCTTGAAGCCCGCGCCCAAGGCGTGCGGCACACCTCGGCCAAGCTCGACCGCTTGGTTGGCCAGTTCCGCGTCAGCGCCGTACAAACCGCCTAAGGCCGGCATAGGGGCGGCGCCGGCCAGAGCGGGCTGGCGCTGTTATGTGATTAGGCCGTGGTTGTCAGGCAACGCCTCTACCCAGGCCCAAGCCTTCTCGTTAGAGTTGATCGGGTTTATTGCCTCGATTAACTGCACTAAGGAAGGTTATGCCCACACTTAATCGAACGGACGCCCAGCGCCGTGCCGACGAAATCAGCATCTTTAATCGCGAGTTGGCGCGCCTGGAAGAAGCTCGAGTGTTGCAGCTCAGTACAGAGCAGCGCGGTAGCATCCACCAGTACCAGCAGCAACTGCTCGACGGTTTTCTCAGCGCCTTTGATATCGACTACAACCGCCAGACACAGCAGCTTTCCATCGGCATGCGCGTGGCCTCGTTGATTGGCGCGTTGGCGATGGCGGCCAGTTTGTTTTTCCTCTTCTATCAGTTTTGGGATCAGCTCAGCACCACGCTGCAGGTGACCGTGCTGGCCGGCTCTAGTCTGGCCACCTGCGCGCTGACCTTCTTTTTACAGCGCCGGGATCGCAGCGGTTACTTCAGCAAGCTGGCGGCTTTGGTGGCCTTTACCAGTTTGCTGCTGAACGTGCTGTTGCTGGCCGATATGTTCAATCTCCAGCCTTCGGGCAAGGCTTTTGCCCCTTGGTCGCTGTATGGCTTGCTGCTGGCCTATGCCTGTAACTCGCGTTTGCTGTTGGTCTTGGGCCTGGGGTGTGGCGCAGTGTTTGTGGCTTCGTGGCTGGGCAGTCTGGGCGGCGCGAGCTGGGACGCCTTTGTGGAGCGCCCGGAAACCTTCCTGCTGCCCTGTGTGGTGATTTTCTTGTTGTCGCTGCGCAACCGTCAGCTGCGCTTTGATGGTTTTAACCAGATCTATCGCTTAGTCGGCACGGTGGGGGTGTTGCTCTGTCTGCTGGGCTTAGGCTATTGGGGCGAGGCAAGTTACCTGAGCTTTAGCACCAGCCGCATCGAGGGCTTCTACCAATTGCTCGGCTTTGTTGTCGCCAGCGGCCTGCTGGTGCTGGGCACGCGTTGTAATTGGCCAGAGGTGCTCAACAGCACCTTAGCGTTTTTTATCCTGTTTATGGGCTTGAAGATGTTTGACTGGTTCTGGGAGGTGCTGCCGGACTACCTGTTCTTCTTGCTCCTGGGCTTGCTGGCCATCGCGGCCTTGCTGCTGCTGCGGCGCATGCGCCGCGTGCAAGCCTGGCGGCAAGGTGAGGTACGGCCATGAGTGGGCGGCGCCGTTATCTATTACTGAGTATTAGCCTGATTGTCGCGCTCAATGCCTGGTTGTTGGGTTCGGTGTGGTGGAATCGGCAAGAGCCGGTTGATAGCCAATTGCAGCTGTCGCAACGCGAGTTGCCCCAATACCGCTCCAGCTATAGCGCGGGTTTGCGTCTCAAGCGCGAGCTGCATATCAGCTATCGCTGGCCGGATCAGCAAGCAGAGAATCTGAGCGTTGAGCAAATGAGCCAGCTCGGTTTTGACCTGCAGCGCTGCGAGCGCCAGCGTTACAGTTGGCAGCCGTCCCGCGAGGCGTTCATGGTGCTGGAGCTCAATGGCCCGGCCTATCAGCAAGAGTTGGCCAGGGCCAAGCAGCGGCTGGAGAATGCCCGGGCGGCGCTGCGTCGACAACCGGCGCGCAAGGCCCGGCAGCAAGTGCTGCAGTCGGCCGAGAAGGATTACCAGCGAACGGAGCAGGTGCTTAGCCGCTTGCTGGTGGTGGCGGTGGGTGTGGATGCGCAGCAATTACGCCAGCAGTATGGGCAGCGCACGATGTACGCGATCGTTCCGGCTGTCGTTGAAGCGCGTCTGGACTATTCCGCCGCGGACCATCAAGCGCAGTGCACAGGTTACGCGCGCATGGCCAATACCCAGCTCAGCGTGCCTTTAGCGCTGCGCCAACCTGGGTTGGCCAGCGCGACGGCGCAGGACTTGAACTTTACCGCCCAAGTGGCTTTTGGCCGCACGCTAGAGCCCTGGCTGCAGACCGTGCAGGTTCAGCCCTAGGCGTTAAGGCGAAGGCAGTTAGTGCTTAGGTCGTAAGACCATTGTGCAATGGAGATGGCACGCTTGTTCGAGGACACTGAACACGTTTAAGTCCTGCGTTATGTAGTTTCGAGCGTTCTCCATTCCTACCCCGGAATGATTTGTTGGCGGCCTTGGTGGCCGCCTTTTTTTTGCCTGCGTGAGGCGCTAAGACCATGGTTGTAACGTGCTAAGACCATGGTCGAATGGTCGACGGGTAGGGCGGTAGCGGCAGAATGGGGCATAAAACAACAACTACCCACCGAGGTATATTTGATGAGTGCTGCGTCCTTGTATCCCGTGCGCCCAGAGGTGGCCGCCCAGTCCCTGACTGATGAAGCCACCTACAAAGCCATGTACCAGCAGTCGGTGATCAATCCAGACGGTTTTTGGCGTGAGCAGGCCAAGCGCATCGACTGGATCAAACCCTTCACTAAGGTCAAACAGACCTCGTTCGACGATCACCACGTGGATATCAAGTGGTTCGCCGATGGCACCTTGAACGTTTCCTACAACTGCCTTGACCGCCACTTGGCTGAGCGTGGCGATCAGGTGGCGATTATCTGGGAAGGTGACGATCCTTCCGAGCACAAAGAAATCACCTACCGCGAACTGCACGAACAGGTCTGCAAGTTCGCCAACGCCCTGCGCGGTCAAGACGTACACCGTGGCGATGTAGTGACCATCTATATGCCGATGATCCCCGAAGCCGTGGTGGCCATGTTGGCCTGTACCCGCATCGGCGCGATCCACTCCGTGGTGTTTGGCGGCTTCTCGCCTGAAGCCCTGGCCGGGCGCATCATCGATTGCAAATCCAAGGTGGTGATCACCGCTGACGAAGGCCTGCGCGGCGGCAAGAAAACCCCGCTCAAAGCCAACGTCGACGATGCCCTGACCAACCCGGAAACCAGCAGCATTCAGAAAGTCATCGTGTGCAAGCGCACCGGCAGCCCGATCAAGTGGAATCAGCACCGCGACATCTGGTTTGAAGACTTAATGGCCGTGGCTTCCAGCCACTGCGCACCGAAAGAAATGGGCGCTGAAGAAGCCCTGTTTATCCTTTACACCTCCGGCTCCACCGGCAAACCTAAAGGCGTGCAGCACACCACTGGCGGCTATCTGGTGTACGCCGCGCTGACCCACGAGCGGGTGTTTGATTACCGTCCCGGCGATGTGTACTGGTGCACCGCCGACGTTGGCTGGGTGACCGGCCACAGCTATATCGTCTATGGCCCGCTGGCCAATGGCGCCACGACTTTGCTGTTTGAAGGCGTGCCGAACTATCCGGACATCACCCGCGTGTCGAAGATTATCGACAAGCACAAAGTGAATATCCTCTACACCGCCCCCACTGCCATTCGCGCCATGATGGCCGAAGGCACCGCAGCAGTGGCTGGCGCCGATGGTTCGAGCCTGCGTCTGTTGGGTTCGGTGGGTGAACCAATCAACCCTGAGGCTTGGAGCTGGTATCACAAAACAGTCGGCAAAGAGCGTTGCCCGATTGTCGATACTTGGTGGCAAACCGAGACTGGCGGCATCCTCATTAGCCCGCTGCCAGGCGCCACGGCACTTAAACCAGGCTCGGCCACTCGACCTTTCTTCGGCGTGCAGCCTGCACTGGTGGACAACCTGGGCAATATTCTCGACGGCGCAACCGAAGGCAACCTGGTGATTGTTGACTCCTGGCCGGGGCAGGCGCGCACCCTGTACGGCGATCACGACCGTTATGTCGATACCTACTTCAAGACCTTCCGCGGCATGTACTTCACTGGCGATGGCGCCCGTCGTGACGAGGACGGCTATTACTGGATCACCGGCCGCGTCGATGACGTGCTGAACGTCTCTGGGCACCGCATGGGCACTGCCGAGATCGAAAGCGCCATGGTTGCCCACCCGAAAGTCGCTGAAGCAGCCGTGGTCGGTATGCCGCACGACATCAAGGGCCAGGGCATTTATGTGTATGTCACCTTGAATGGCGGCATCGAGCCCAGTGAGCAGTTGCGTCAGGAGCTGAAAAACTGGGTGCGTAAAGAGATCGGCCCGATTGCCTCGCCGGATGTAATCCAGTGGGCGCCGGGCTTGCCGAAGACCCGTTCGGGCAAGATCATGCGCCGCATCCTGCGCAAGATCGCTACGGCTGAGTACGACACCTTGGGCGATATCTCCACCCTGGCCGATCCGGGTGTGGTGCAGCAATTGATCGATACCCATCAGCAAATGCAGGTCGCTTAACCGGCGCCAGCCAACGCCCTGTCCGCTCATTAGGCGGGCAGGGCGTTGGCATATGTAATGAGCCTTGCTGACGCTTTATCAGCCGCTGGCGCAGACAGTCTTTGCGCCAGCGGCTCCCACGTTTTTTAATCTCTGTCAATATTCCTGCCTGGGCAATCAGGTTCTTATGTAATTTGTTGTCGCATTGGAGAAATATCGACTGGCCTGCTGTCGATAGAATGCCGCACTTTCGGCTAGCGCCTGCGCAGCATGGCGGCGCCTTACTACACTTACTGCAAAGCGTCTGCCCCAGAGCAGGCTTGCAGCAGTGGCCAGCCTACCTATTACAAGGACTTGCACATGAACAAGATTGCCCTGCTCGGCGCACTAGCGCTGTCTCTGCTGGCGCCAGTGGTCTCGGCGGACGAGGCCAAGCCCCTGCGCATTGGTATTGAAGCGGCCTACCCACCGTTTGCCTTCAAAACCCCTAGCGGTGAGATCAGTGGTTTCGACTACGACATCGGCACCGCTCTGTGCGAAGAGATGCAGGTTAAGTGCAAGTGGATCGAACAGGAGTTCGACGGCCTGATCCCCGCGCTTAAAGTGCGCAAGTTCGATGCAGTGCTGTCGTCCATGTCGATCACTGAAGATCGTAAGCGCTCGGTGGACTTCACCGGCAAGTACTACGCCACTCCCGCCAAGCTGGCGATGAAGCAGGGCGCAGTAATCAACGACGTGAAAACCGACCTCAAAGGCAAAAAGATCGGCGTACAACGCTCCTCGGTCTACGACCGCTATGCCACCGAAGTGCTGGCTAAAGATGGCGCCGAGATCGTCCGTTACACCTCGCAGAACGAAGTCTTCCTCGACCTGACCGCTGGTCGCCTGGATGCCACCCTGGCCGACTCGGTCAACATCGACGATGGCTTCCTGAAAACCGACGCGGGCAAGGGCTACGCCTTTGTCGGGCCGAACTTCACCGACGTGAAGTATTTCGGTGAAGGCCAAGGCATTGCCGTGCGTAAGGGCGACAAGGCGTTGGCTGACAAGATCAGCGCAGCTATCCTCGCTATTCGCGCCAATGGCAAGTACAAAGCCATCCAGGACAAGTACTTCCAGTTCGACGTATACGGCAACTAAGCCCGTATAGCCGAGCGCACCCTTTCCTAGTGGCGTAAACCTGCGTGAGTGGGTTTACGCCCTATTTTATTTGGCTTCCCAATGCGGCTTGGCGCGGGGATGAGGACAGCAAGACATGCTTGACGGCTACGGCTCGACGATTATCGAGGGCGCCTGGCTTACCCTGACACTGGCGCTGACCAGTATGGCCGTGGCCACCGTGCTCGGCTTGCTCGGTGCGGCGGCGCGGCTGTCGCCTGTGCGGCCAGTGGCGCTGCTGGGGGAGGTGTATTCCACGGTGGTGCGCGGTATCCCTGATTTGGTGTTGATTCTGCTGATCTTTTACGGCGGTCAGGATCTAGTTAACCGCGTCGCTCCGTTGCTTGGCTATGAGGACTACATCGACCTCAATCCTTTCGTTGCTGGCGTCTTCACCATGGGCTTTATCTTTGGTGCCTACCTGTGTGAAACCTTCCGTGGCGCCTTTATGGCCATCCCGGCAGGGCAAGCTGAGGCGGGCGCTGCTTACGGCATGAGTCGTGGCCAGGTGCTGCGGCGTATTCTGCTGCCACAGATGATTCGCTTCGCCATCCCCGGGTTTACCAATAACTGGCTGGTATTGGCCAAGGCCACGGCCCTGATCTCGGTCGTGGGCCTGCAAGACATGATGTTCAAGGCGAAGAGCGCCGCCGATGCGACCCATCAGCCGTTCACCTTTTATTTGGCGGTGGCGGCGTTGTACCTGCTGATCACCAGTATTTCGCTGTTGCTACTGCGCTTTCTCGAACAGCGCTACTCAGTCGGCACCAAAGCCGTTGAGCTGTAAGGGGAGGCGGGGATGATTTTCGATTACAACGTGGTCTGGGAAAACCTACCGCTGTACTTAGGCGGGGTGCTCGTGACCCTGAAGCTGCTGCTGATTTCCCTGGCTTGCGGCTTAGCGGTGGCGATTCCGCTAGGCCTGATGCGGGTCTCGAAAACGCGCTGGATCAACGGCCTGGCTTGGTTGTACACCTACGTGATTCGCGGCACGCCGATGCTGGTGCAGCTGTTTTTGATCTATTACGGTCTAGCCCAGTTCGCCTGGGTGCGTGACAGCTTTATGTGGCCGTATTTCTCCAGCGCTACCTTCTGCGCCTGTCTGGCCTTTGCCATCAACACCAGTGCCTACAGTGCCGAAATCCTTGCCGGCAGCTTAAAAGCCACGCCCCATGGCGAAATCGAGGCGGCCAAGGCCATGGGCATGTCACGCCTGCAGCTGTATCGACGCATCCTGCTGCCTTCGGCGCTGCGCCGGGCGCTGCCGCAGTACAGCAACGAAGTGATCATGATGCTGCATACCACGAGCCTGGCGTCGATCGTGACCCTGATCGACATCACTGGCGCGGCGCGCACGGTCAATTCCCAGTATTACTTGCCGTTTGAGGCCTATATCACCGCAGGGCTGTTCTATCTGGCGCTGACCTTTATTCTGGTGCGCCTGTTTAAGCTCGCCGAACACCGCTGGTTGGCCTACATGGCCCCGCGTAAAGGTTAAGGCGCCTGCATCTGCACCAGGCCGAACTGATTAAAGATTGAAGATTAAAGAGAGCCCCTCCATGTACAAGCTTGAAGTGCGCGATCTGCATAAGCGTTATGGCAGCCATGAAGTGCTTAAAGGCGTATCACTTGAGGCCAAAGCGGGCGACGTGATTAGCATCATCGGCTCCAGCGGCTCGGGTAAAAGCACCTTTTTGCGTTGCATCAACCTGCTTGAGCAGCCCCACGCCGGCAAAATTTTGCTGAACAACGAAGAGTTAAAGCTGGTTGCCGGCAAAGATGGCGCCTTGCACGCCGCTGATGCCAAGCAATTGCAGCGTATGCGCTCGCGTCTGTGCATGGTGTTCCAGCACTTCAACCTGTGGTCGCATATGACGGTGCTGGAAAACGTCATGGAAGCGCCGGTACAGGTGCTGGGCAAAAGTAAGCGGGAGGCCCAAGAGCGCGCCGAGGATTACCTGAACAAAGTCGGTGTGGCCCACCGCAAAGATGCGTACCCGGCGCATATGAGCGGTGGTGAGCAGCAGCGTGTGGCCATTGCCCGTGCTTTGGCCATGGAGCCTGAGGTGATGTTGTTCGACGAACCTACCTCGGCGCTGGACCCAGAGCTGGTCGGCGAAGTCCTGAAGGTCATGCAGGACTTGGCCCATGAAGGCCGCACCATGGTGGTGGTGACCCATGAGATGGGCTTCGCCCGGGAAGTCTCCAACCAGTTGGTGTTTCTGCATAAAGGCGTGGTTGAGGAGCGTGGCTGCCCGCGCGAGGTTTTGGCCAATCCGCAATGCGACCGGCTCAAGCAGTTCCTCGCTGGTAGTCTTAAATAACTGCCTTTGCGACTATGCCGCACCTGCTTGAGAGCCTAAACTGCCCGCCATGACTGCCCACCGAATTGGCTTTTTGCTTTGGTCGAGTACCAAACCACTGACTTTGGCCCTGGCCGAAGAAGCCTTGCGTGTCGCCGAGCGCGTGCATCCTGAAGTGACTTACGACTTGCTCTTTCTGCAAGCTGAAGCCCCTGCGCCCGGCGCCTGGCAACTGCCGGGGGAAAACTGGGTAGGCCAGCTGGAGGGCTGCGATAAGCTGTTTTTGCTCGCCGATGAGCCACCAGGGCCACTGCCAGCGGCGCTTTCAACTGCGCTGAAACAGTTGGCGCGCAGCGGTTGCATGGTTGGCGGCGTTGCGGCTGGGGTCTATCCGCTGGCGCAGCTGGGCTTGCTCGATGGCTACCGGGCCTCGGTGCATTGGCGTTGGCAGGATGATTTCAGTGAGCGTTTCCCCAAGGTCATCGCCACCAACCATCTGTTTGATTGGGATCGCGAGCGCTTTAGCGCCTGCGGCGGCATGGCGGTACTGGATCTGCTGCTAGCCTTGCTGGCCCGTGATCACGGCGCTGAGCTGGCTGGTGCGGTATCGGAAGAGCTGGTGGTGGAGCGTATCCGCGAGGGCTGCGAACGCCAGCGCATCCCCCTGCAAAACCGCTTGGGTTCCAGCCATCCCAAGCTGACCCAAGCGGTGTTGCTGATGGAAGCCAATATCGAAGAGCCACTGACCACCGATGAAATCGCCCAACATGTGTGCGTATCGCGACGACAGTTAGAGCGCATCTTCAAGCAGTATCTCAACCGTGTACCCAGTCAGTATTACCTAGAGCTGCGTCTGAACAAGGCGCGCCAGCTGTTGATGCAGACCAGTAAGTCGATCATCCAGATTGGTCTGTCCTGCGGCTTCTCTTCCGGCCCGCATTTCTCCAGTGCCTACCGCAACTTCTTTGGCGCCACGCCACGGGAAGACCGCAATCAGCGGCGTAGCAACAATCCCTTCGAACTCACCCCCACTGTGGCCGAACGCGCTTAAGCCGAATCTTTTCGCGCAAACAAGGCACTGCCGCAACGCGAGCAAAAGGCTGCGGCCTGCTCATGTTTGTTTTTTGCGCAGCTCGGGCAGGCATGTTGCTGTTGCTCAGCACCGCGCATGGCGTTGGACAGCTCGGCGGTGAAGATGCCAGTGGGCACGGCAATAATCGAATAACCCGTGATCATCACCAAGGTTGACAGGGCCTGGCCTAAGGCGGTGCGCGGCACTATATCGCCGAAGCCGACGGTGGTTAGGGTCACCACCGCCCAGTAAATCCCGGTGGGGATGCTGGTAAAGCCATGTTCGGGCCCTTCAATCACGTACATCAAGGTGCCAAACACCGTCACCAAGGTGGCGATGCAGGCGAAGAACACCACGATCTTCTGCTTGCTGGTGCGCAGCGCCGTGAGCAGAAAGTTGGCCTGGCTCAGGTAGGGGCGCAGCTTGAGGATACGGAACACCCGCAACATGCGGATCACCCGGATAATCAGCAGGTACTGCGCGTCGGCATAAAACAAGGCGATGATGCCCGGCAGGATCGCCAATAAGTCGATCAGGCCAAAAAAACTAAAGGCATAGCGCAGTGGCTTGGGCGAGCAGTACAGGCGCAGCAGGTACTCGATGGCGAAGATCGCGGTAAAGAGCCATTCCAGCGCCGTCAGCAGGCCGACGTAGCGTTGATGGATGCTGTCGATACTGTCGAGGATCACCACCGCCAAGCTGGCCATGATGGTCAGCAGCAAATAGCGGTCGAAGCGGGCACCGGCCGGCGTGTCGGTCTGAAAGATAATGACGTACAGGCGTTGGCGTAGTGACTGCGGTGTATCCATAGTGCATAGGGTTCCTTGTGCTTGGCTCAGGACAGCCTAGTTGCCTGGCGGCGTGGTGTCGGCATCGGCAAGGATCAAGATCGCGCGCAGGTCGTTGACGTTGGTGCGCGTCGGCCCGCTGACGATGAGCTGCTGCAGTGCGGCGAAATAACCGTAACCATCGTTGTTATCCAGATAAACACGGCTATTCAGCCCCAGGGCTTGGGCGCGGCTGTAGCTGTCGGGCGTCATCAGCGCGCCTGCGTTATCTTCACTGCCGTCGATACCGTCGGTATCCACTGCCAGGGCATACACGCCAGGCAGACCCTTGAGGCTGTCCGTCAGGCTCAACAGAAACTCGGCATTACGCCCGCCACGACCCGTGCCGCGTACGGTCACGGTGGTTTCCCCGCCGGAGAGAATCACGCAGGGCGCTGCCATGGGTTGGCCGTAACGGCGAATCTGCTTGACGATCGCGGCATGCACCTTGGCGACCTCCCGCGACTCGCCTTCCACGTCGCCCAGGATCAAGGTGTTAAAGCCGCCGGCGCGAGCCGCAGCGGCCGCAGCCTCCAGAGCATCCTGCGGGGTGGCAATCAGCTGATAGTGACTGCGGCTAAGCTGTGGGTCACCAGGCTTGGGCGTTTCTGCCTCAGGACTATTGAGCCAGTCCGTTACGGCGGCGGGTACTGAGATGGCGTAGCGCTTGAGAATATCCAGTGCCTCTTGGCATGTGCTGGGATCAGCCACGCTGGGGCCGGAAGCAATCACGGCTGGATCATCGCCGGGCACATCAGAGATCGCGTAAGTCGTCAGGCTCGCGGGCCAGCAGGCCTTAGCCAGGCGTCCGCCTTTGATCGCCGACAAGTGTTTGCGCACGCAGTTGATCTCGGCAATGCTGGCGCCGCTTCTGAGCAAGGCTTTATTGATGGCTTGTTTATCCGCCAGGCCGATCCCTGCTGCGGGTAACGACAGCAGGGCAGAGCCGCCACCAGAGAGCAGCAACATCACCTGATCGCCTTCTTGCAAGTTGCTGACCAGTTGTAGCACCTGCTTGGCCACGCGCTGCCCTGCGTCATCGGGGATCGGGTGCGCCGCTTCCACCACGCTAATCTTCTGGCAGTTGGCACCATGGCCATAGCGGGTTACCACCACGCCAGTCAGTGGCCCTTGCCAGTGTTGCTCGACCACTTCGGCCATGGCCGCAGCGGCTTTACCGGCGCCGATCACAATCAAGCGCGAGCTGCGCTCTTGGGGCAGATAGGCTGGCAGCACATGGCGTGGATGGGTGGCCCGCAGGGCGCTGGCGAATAGCTCATCTAACAGTTGCTTCGGATCAAACGACATAGAGTCTCCGCGGTCATAGAGGTGCAGCTTGGTGACTAGCCCAGTGCTGGCAGGGTAAACCGCGCCTAAGCCTTGGGGCAATTAACCGGCATTGGGCCAGCAATCATGACTGGCGCTGCTAATTACTATTGTTGAGAGTGGCTGGCGGCACGGCGCGGATATTTGCGCCAATGCCCCAGTGTTTAACCGGCGCAGAGGTGTGCAGCCATGCTAGCCTGCTAAGGCCAGTTGCGCTGTTGTAAAGTGCGGGCCAGTTGGTTGCTGTGTACCTGGTTCGGCTGATCAGCCTTATGCGTTACCGCTTGACCTTGGGCTTCAGGAGATAAGCCGTGAGTGAGCAGTTAATCGACCCCTTTGGGCGGCGTATCACCTACCTACGTTTATCGGTCACTGATCGATGTGATTTCCGTTGTACCTACTGCATGAGTGAAGACATGCAGTTCGCCCCACGCTCGCAAATCCTCAGTTTGGAAGAGTTGTACAACGTGGCGGACGCTTTTATCGGCTTGGGCGTTAAGCGTATTCGCATCACCGGCGGTGAACCGCTGGTGCGTAAGAACCTGCTCAGCCTGCTCAATCGTTTGGGCGCACGTAGCGAGCTGGAAGACTTAGCCATCACCACCAATGGCTCGCAACTGCACAATCAGGCTCAGCTCCTGCGTGAGGCAGGGGTGAAACGGCTGAATATCAGTCTCGACTCCCTGCAACGTGAGCGCTTCGCCGCCTTTACCCGGCGCGATCAGTTGACGCAGGTCTTAGCCGGTATTGAAGCCGCGCGCAGTGCCGGCTTTAGCAAAATTAAGCTTAACAGCGTGGTGCAAAAGGGCCGTAACGACGATGAGGTGATCGAACTCCTGGAGTTCGCCATGGCCCGTGGAATGGACATCAGCTTTATCGAGGAAATGCCTTTAGGCAGTATCTCCAGTCACCAGCGCGAGCAGACCTTCTGCTCCAGCGATGATGTGCGCCAGTTGATTGAGCAGCGCTACGACTTGGTCCGCAGCAGTAAGCTCACTGGCGGTCCGTCGCGCTATTGGCAGGTAGTGGGCAGTGCTACCCAGGTCGGTTTTATTTCCCCCCATAGCCATAATTTTTGTGGCGACTGCAACCGGGTGCGGGTCACCGCTGAAGGCAAATTGGTGCTGTGCTTAGGCCATGAGAATGCCCTGGATCTGAAGGGCTTAATGCGCCGCTATCCAGGTGACACTGAGCGTTTGCGTAGCGCCATCGCTGAATCGCTACGGCTGAAGCCTGAACGTCACCACTTTGCCGTGGAGGAACAGGTTCAAGTGCTGCGCTTTATGAGCGTGACCGGCGGTTAAACGAAATAAAAAAGGAGCCCATGGTGGCTCCTTTTTTCTTCGGCAATGAACTGCCCTTAGAAGTGGTACTTGACCAAGGCTTGCACAGCGGTTTGGTTAAAGCTGCCGCCAGAGCCGTCTACCGGCTTGAGGCCGTATTTATTGCGCCACATGTTCAGCTCGGTGCCGACGTAGAGTTTGCGCTCTTGATTGAACAGCGCCTTGCCTGCGTCCCATTTGATTTGAATCGACGAGCCGATGTTGCTTTGCGTGTTGGCATCGCGCGATGGACTGCGCCAGTCGATGTAACCGTCGATCAGGAAGCTTTGCTCACCAATGGCGAAGGGGAACGCACCGACCACGGTAAGCTGGGTGGCGTAGCCGTTGCCGACGCTACTGGCTTGGTAGTCGTGATCGAAGTAGATGTGGTTGTTGATTTTGACCCGGTACAGGTTGGTCTGCAGGTAGTTGAAGCCTGGAACAGCCCAGTCCAAGCCCAGGCCGTACAGGTAGTTTTCGGTGGTTGGGCCGCCATTGCCTTTCTCATAGGTAAAGGCGGCTTTCACATCCTTGATCGGACCGAAGGACAGGTCTTGACCGGTCAGCCAACTGAGGCTGACGCGTGGAGAAAACTCCATGTAGTAGAAGTGGCTCTTTTCCTTCACCGACAAGTTGCCGTAGTTGCTGCCACGGGCCTGTAAGTTGTCGCCGATCACGTAGTCGAAGAAGAAAAACGTATCGCCCCATACCCAGCCGCTGGCGTTTTCCAGGGTGAAGGTGGTTTGCGAGGCGTGTTCTTCAGCATTGTTGTTCATGCGCTGAAAGTTGTCGCCGTACAGGTAGGTCAGGCTGGTGTCCTGCCACAGCAGATAGTCGTCGGCGAAACTGGCCTCGGCACTGACAAAGCCACCGCAAATGGCCAAGGAGTGGGCGAGGTAACGCGGGAGTGGCAAGCGGGTCATTACGGGTCCTTAGTGCAGCTCCATTGCTGAACGCCACGCCCGTTGTGAGGCGCGGTCACAGTGGTGTAGAGGCGGCTGTGTGGCCGCTCAGAATGGAGTGTTGCGGTGCTGGTGGTTGGCAGTTAAAAGGGAACAGCCATACGCCCTAGGTATGGCGCTGCGTACCGGGTTGGCCTGATGCTTACCCCCATACGAAGCCAAGCTGAGCCTGCTGGCAGGCCGAGCCGTGGTCAATTTTGCGGCGCAAGCTTAAAGGGCTAAGTCCCTGGGGGGAATAGCCAAGAGCAATTACAGGCCCAATGGCACTATTGGCTCTGTCTAAGCGATAGCTGCCTTGCTGCTTGTTTTAACTTTGCCTGAGTCGGCGCTGGCCGGCGCTGTGCGGGTTGCCACTGCACTGGCTGCCACACTGTCCCAGCTCAGCATGATCTGGCTGATGGCTGTTTCCAGTACATCGATGGCGACGCCATCGCGGGTCTGAATCGACAGGCCCATCAAGAACGAGACAAAGAGCGACGCAAAGGCGCTGACATTGATGCTGCTGGGTAAATCGCCCAGATCTACCGCCCGTTGTACGCAGTGCTCAAAGGCTTGGCGGGTGAGGGCGCGTTGTTCAGCGAGCAACTGCTGGATCTGGGCATGCTCAGGCGAGCAGGCGCTGGCAGAAATCACCATCAAGCAGCCGGCAGGATGATCGCATTCTGTCTGCATCTGCGCGGAGCGGCGCAGCGCCGTCTCCATCGCCTGGCGCGGTGCTAGCTGGTCATCCCACAGGCTGTCGGCGACATGCCCATGGCTTTTGATGTAGTGCTGCACCACTTCGCGAAACAGCTCTTCTTTGGAGCCAAACGCCGCATAAAAACTGGGTGCGCTAATGCCACCACCGATATTGGCCTTGAGCATGGCCAGTGAGGTGGAGTCATAGCCGTGCTCCCAAAACAGGTGCATAGCCTGTTGCAGCGCGGCTTCACGATCAAAAGTGCGGGGGCGCCCCATCTTCGCCATGGCAAATTCCTCCGATTTAGATACCGATCAGTACATAAGTGGTTGACGGCCTCATGCGGCTCTGACTAGATATATACCAAGCAGTATATTTATCAACGGTAGGCATCATAGCAGGAGTTACAGATATGGGTTCTCTAACTGGAAAAGTCGCATTGGTCACTGGTGGTAGTCGCGGTATTGGTGCGGCAATCGCCAAGGCTCTAGCAGCCGAAGGTGCGGATGTGGCCATCACCTATGCGCAATCTGCGGACAAGGCTGAGGCCGTAGTGGCCAGCATTCGCCAGCAGGGCCGGCAAGCGCAGGCAATTCAGGCGCAAGCCAGCGATGCCCGGCAGGTTATTGCTGCCGTTGACCAAGTGGTGGAAGAGTTTGGCCGCCTGGATATTTTGGTCAATAACGCCGGTAATCTGTTGCGCGGCACCATCGACACTCTGGAGTTGGAAGACTTCGACCGTACCTTCTTGGTCAACGTCAAAGCCGTCTACGCCGCAATTTTGCAGGCTGCCAAGTACCTGCCGGAAGGTGGACGCATCATCAGCATCGGGAGCTGCATCGGCACCCGGACCACCCGCGCAGGCTCCAGCCTTTATGCAGCGAGCAAATCGGCCTTGGTGGGGCTGACCAAAGGCGTAGCGCGCGACTTAGGCGGGAACGGGGTGACGGTTAACTTGATCCAGCCTGGGCCCATCAATACCGACATGAATCCGGCCGATGGTCCCTCCAGCAGTGTGTTGTTAGCCAAGTTGGCGGTACCCACATACGGCAGCGCCGAGCAAGTGGCCGCGACCGTCGTGCATCTGGCCAGCCCAAGCTCCGGCTATATCACCGGTTCGGTAATTGATGTGGATGGCGGTTTTAACGCCTAAGTAATGGGTTGCATCGCCTCGGCTGCTTAGTCGCGCTGATGGACTAAGCGGCCAGCGGCAAAGGTCTGCTGGATCACGCGATCATCGCCGAGCATGATCAGGGCGAACAGTTTTTCGGCCAGGCTGCTGGCCTGTTGCAAGCGGTACTTGAGTAAGGGGGTGGCGTGGTAATCCAGTACGACGAAGTCGGCCTCTTTGCCGCGGGTGAAGTTGCCGATCTTATCGTCGAGGTACAGTGCTTTCGCGCCGCCCAGAGTCGCTAGGTACAGAGACTTGAACGGATCAAGCTTTTGCCCTTGTAACTGCATGACCTTATAGGCTTCGTTAAGCGACTGCAGTTGGTTGAAGCTGGTACCAGCGCCCACATCGGTACCCAACCCGACGCGCACGCCCTGTTGTTCCATCTTGTGCAGATCAAACAAGCCACTGCCCAGAAACAAGTTCGAAGTAGGGCAGAAGGCCACCGCTGAGCCTGTCTCGGCCAGGCGCTGACATTCTTCATCACTCAGATGCACGGCGTGGGCAAACACCGCGCGTTGGCCGATCAGCTGATAGTGGTCGTAGACATCCAAATAGCCTTTGCGCTCAGGGAACAAGGACTTCACCCAGGCTATTTCATCGCGGTTTTCCGAGAGGTGGGTGTGCATGTACAGGTCGTTGTACTCATTGAACAGCTGGCCGGCTAAACGCAACTGTTCGGGGCTGCTGGTCGGGGCAAAGCGTGGGGTTACGGCGTAGTGCAGACGGCCCTTGCCGTGCCAGCGCTCGATCAGCTCTTTGCTCTGCGTATAGCCACTTTCAGGTGTGTCGGTCAGGTAGTCCGGAGCATTGCGATCCATCAACACCTTGCCGGCGATCATGCGCAGATCCCATTTCGCGGCTTCGGCAAAGAAGGCGTCTACTGACTGCTTGTGCACGCTGGCGAAGACCAGTGCTGTGGTGGTGCCGTTACGCAGCAGTTCCTTGATGAAGAACTCTGCGACGGCTTGCGCATGCTGTGGGTCAGCGAACTGGCGTTCAGTGGGGAAGGTGTAGGTATTGAGCCAATCCAACAGCTGCTCACCGTAGGAGGCGATCATCCCGGTTTGCGGATAATGGATATGGGTGTCGATAAAGCCTGGGGTTATCAAGGCGTTGGGGAATTCAACCAGTGGCACATCACCCAGGCTAGGCAGCAGTTCGGCAGCTGCGCCGACCTTAACCACACGTCCCGCCTCAACCAGCAGCACACCATCAGCAAAATACTCATAGGATTGCTCAACGCCGACTACGTTCGGGTCGTCAAGGCTGTGCAGGATCGCGGCGCGATAGGCTTGGGTCGGGTGATTCATGCTCTACTCAATCAGTCACAAAAGGGTTTACAGCGCCCAGCCTAAACCATCAGGCAAGAGTTTGCAGAAGCGCGAGCCTGCTCACACAAGCAGAGTTGTCCAACTCGTAAAGGCTGCTTCGTTCAAGAACCATGTATGAGGCAAGCCTTTATCAATATTCGTTACATGAACTGCGCCAAATATGTCGAACAATCTATTTGTTTAATTGACCGATGAGACTATTCTCAACATAGATATATAAGTTCTGGTGTTGGGATTTGAGCTAAATGAGAGTTGTCTTTTTGGGCTAGTACTTATGTGGCGTTATGTATTTACACCATTTGGGTGATTGTCTGGCATGTTAACTAATCGGACAATCTTACTTTCACTGAAAAAGATTGTGGGTTTGCTTGATGCTCATAAGATTTTTTTTCAGAAAAACCCTCTAGCTTCGGGGTTTCAGGCCGATTTGTAAGTTCGGGATTTCTAGCCGGTCCGGGTATTAATTTCGTGTTAATACGTGAGCTAGTTACTTGAAATGCCTAATGCTTTAGTTACAAATCGTTGCTTAAATTAAGGGTTTAAGGGTGCTCAGGGGCTGTAATGCCCTGTGTTACACTTTCTTCTTCGCTGAACCGCCAGATCCAGCCTGGTGCAGGCTCAAGTCGAACCCGCATTTAAATCCTCACTCGAACACACAAACCGAAGGATCCAACAGATGTTCAAGGCACCGGATAGCCTCGCCGAGCAAATTGCTCATCACCTAGCGGAACGTATTATCAGCGGCGAAATGAAGGCCCGTGAAAGGGTTCAAGAACAAAAAGTTACTCAAGCACTTAATGTCAGTCGTGGCTCAGTGCGAGAGGCTCTGTTGATATTAGAGCGCCGTCATTTAGTGGTCATTCCTCCGCGCCGTGGTGCCCACGTGGCTGAGTTGACCCCCCATAATGTCAAAAGCCTCTACAGTCTGATGGCTGAGTTGTACATCATGCTGCTCAATGCCGTGGCGGATAACTGGCAAAACGAAGCAGAGCTGGCGCCATTCAAAACCATTAATGAGCGTTTGCTCGTCAGCCAGCAACAGGAAGAGCTGTCTAACTTTGTCGATGCTACGTTCTCAATCGTTCGTTCAACCTACAGCTTTGCCAACAACCCATACTTGCAAAGTACCGTGGAAGACCTGATGCCGGCGATTCGCCGTACTTATCACCTGTCTTTGTCCAAGGCCGGCAGCGAGATGGGCAAATTCCTGCAGACCTACGCAGGTTTGATCCAGGGGATTGTCGAACGGAATCATCAGCAGATCCGCGAAGTATTGCTAGAATATGCCGAGCATAATTGCCAGCTTGTGCTGGCGGCATTGGCAGAGGCCTAAGGATGGCAGTACATGCGGCTCAAGTGCATCAAGCTGGCCGGTTTTAAATCCTTCGTAGATCCAACCACTGTCACCTTCCCCAGTAACATGGCGGCGGTGGTGGGCCCCAACGGCTGCGGTAAGTCAAACATCATTGACGCCGTGCGTTGGGTTATGGGCGAAAGCTCGGCGAAGAACCTGCGTGGCGAGTCGATGACCGATGTCATCTTCAATGGCTCGAATACACGCAAACCGGTAACCCAAGCTTCGATTGAGCTGGTTTTCGATAACTCGGATGCGACCCTGACCGGGGAGTACGCCGGTTACAACGAAATTTCCATCCGCCGCAAAGTGACTCGCGACAGCCAAAACACTTATTTCCTTAACGGAACTAAGTGTCGGCGTCGCGACATCACCGACATCTTTCTTGGCACAGGTCTGGGCCCGCGCAGCTACTCGATCATCGAGCAAGGGATGATCTCCAAGCTGATTGAGGCCAAGCCCGAAGACCTGCGCAATTTTATCGAAGAAGCCGCCGGCATCTCCAAATACAAGGAGCGCCGCCGCGAGACCGAGAACCGCATTCGCCGCACCCACGAAAACTTGGCGCGTCTGACTGACCTGCGCGAAGAGCTGGAGCGGCAACTGGAACGCCTGCACCGCCAGGCCCAGTCGGCGCAGAAATATCAGGAATACAAAGCCGAAGAGCGTCAGCTCAAGGCGCAGCTGACGGCTTTGCGCTGGCAAGCCTTAAATGATCTGGTCGGCCAGCGCGAGGCGGTGATCAGTAACCAAGAGGTCAGCTTTGAGGCCTTAGTGGCCGAGCAGCGTAATGCTGATGCCAGCATCGAGCGCCTGCGCGACAGCCATCATGAGCTCAGCGAAAGTTTTAACTTGGTGCAAGGCCGTTTTTATTCGGTGGGTGGCGATATCGCCCGGGTCGAGCAAAGCATCCAGCATGGTCAGCAGCGTTTGCGCCAATTGCAGGATGACTTGCGTGAGGCCGAACGCTCCCGTCAAGAAACCGAGTCGCATTTGGGCCATGACCGCACCTTGTTAGCCACGTTGGCTGAAGAGTTGGCCATGCTGGCGCCGGAGCAGGAACTCAGCGCAGCAGCGGCTGAAGAGTCAGCGGCGGCGTTGGAAGAGTCCGACAGCGCCATGCAGTTGTGGCAAGAGCAGTGGGACAGCTTCAACCAGCGCAGTGCCGAGCCCAGACGGCAGGCCGAAGTGGCGCAATCGCGTATCGCGCAGTTAGAGCAGAGCCTAGAGCGAGTGGCCGAGCGTCAACGGCGTTTGAACGATGAGCTGCAGCAGCTGGCGGCCGATCCAGAAGACGCTGCCATCATCGAATTGGGCGAGCAAATAGCCGCCGGTGAAATCACCCTGCAAGAAGTGCAGTTTGCTGAAGAACAGCAAGCCGTGCAGCTCCTGCAACTGCGCCGTGATATCGAACACAGCGCTCAGACGCAGCAGCAAGCACAGGGTGAACTGCAGCGCTTAAATGGCCGTTTGGCCTCGCTGGAAGCCTTACAGCAAGCTGCTCTGGATCCTGGCAAGGGCGCCAGCGAGTGGCTCAGTCAACAGCAACTCAGTGCACGGCCACGTTTGGCTGAAGGCCTGCGGGTCGAGCCAGGGTGGGAGCTGGCGGTGGAAACCGTGTTGGGCGCCGATCTGCAGGCCGTGTTGGTGGATGATCTGCGCGGGTTGGACTTCAGCAGCCTGAGCCAAGGCGATGTGCGCTTGGTTAATGGCGGTCAAACCGCTTCGCGCGTGGCTGGCAGCCTGCTCGATAAGGTCGAGGCCAATGTCGATCTGGCGCCTTGGCTGGCAAAGGTGAAACCGGTCGAGAGTCTCGATCAGGCGTTGGCCGCGCGCAGTCAGTTAGGCGCCGACGAGAGCCTGATCAGCCGTGATGGTTATTGGTTGGGGCGCAACTTCTTGCGCGTGCGCCGCGCCAGCGAAACCCAAAGCGGTGTGCTGGCCCGTGGCCAAGAGATTGAACAGTTAGGCCTGGAGCGTGAAGAGCGCGAGGCGGCTTTGGCTGTGCTGGATGAGCGCTTGCAGCAACTTAAAGACAGCCAGCGCGTTCAGGAAGAACAACGTGAGCAGTTGCGCCGCCAAGGCCAGGAGCAGGCGCGGCGTTTAGCCGAACTCAAAGCGCAACTGTCGGCCGGGCAAGCCAAGGTCGAGCAACTGTTGCTGCGTCGTGAGCGCTTGCAGCATGAGCTCGATGAGGCTGCCGAACAGCGTGCGGTTGAGCATGAGCAACTGGGTGAAACCCGTCTGCAATTGCAAGATGCCCTGGACTGCATGGCCAATGACACCGAGGAGCGTGAGCGGCTGATGCTCGCTCGCGATAGTTTGCGCGAACAGCTGGACCGGGTGCGTCAAGAAGCGCGTCAGCACAAAGACCAGACTCATCAGCTGGCCGTGCGCTTAGGCTCCCTGCAAGCCCAGCATGATTCCACGCAGCAGGCGCTAGAGCGTTTACATCTGCAAGCCGAACGCCTGCATGAGCGCCGTGAGCAACTGAGCCTGAACTTGGAAGAGGGCGCTGCGCCGCTGGAAGAGCTGCGCATGAAGCTGGAAGAACTGCTGGAAAAACGCATGGCCGTCGACGACGAGCTGAAACTGGCGCGTTTAGCGCTGGAAGATGCCGATCGCGAATTGCGTGACGCCGAGCGCCGCCGTACCCAAGCCGAGCAGCAGGCGCAGTTGTTGCGCGGCCAGTTGGAACAGCAGCGGATGGACTGGCAGTCCCTCAGCGTGCGGCGCAAAACCTTGCAAGATCAATTACTGGAAGACAATTACGACCTGCATGGCGTGCTAGAAACGTTGCCGGCCGAGGCCACCGAGGCGGCTTGGGAAGAAGAGTTGGAGCGTATGGCTGGGCGGATTCAGCGCTTGGGCCCGATCAACTTGGCGGCAATTGATGAATACGAACAGCAGTCTGAGCGTAAACGCTACCTCGACGCGCAAAACGCCGATCTTGTGGAAGCGCTGGATACTTTAGAAAACGTCATTCGCAAAATCGACAAAGAAACCCGCAATCGCTTTAAAGAAACCTTCGATCAAATTAACGGCGGTTTACAGGCGTTGTTCCCCAAGGTTTTTGGTGGCGGCAACGCTTATTTGGAACTTACCGGAGAAGACTTGCTCGATACCGGGGTAACCATCATGGCGCGGCCACCGGGTAAGAAGAACAGTACCATCCACTTGCTGTCTGGTGGCGAGAAGGCGTTGACGGCACTGGCTTTGGTATTTGCCATCTTTAAACTCAATCCCGCGCCGTTCTGTATGCTCGATGAGGTGGACGCGCCGCTGGATGATGCCAACGTGGGTCGTTACGCCAAGTTGGTTAAGGAAATGTCTGAAACCGTGCAGTTTATCTATATCACCCACAATAAAATCGCCATGGAGATGGCGGATCAGTTGATGGGCGTGACGATGCACGAGCCCGGTTGCTCGCGTTTGGTTGCGGTGGATGTGGAGGAGGCTCTGGCGCTGGTTGAGGCCTGATCGGCAGGTTCAGTGCACAGGCGGTGTAAAGTTGTCTTTTGTCGTGCTAGTTTAATGCGCACTATTATTAGATGTGACGTCTCAATTTGTGAAAGGCCAGTCAGAACATAGGCTTGGCGTCACGTAAAAGAATTAGCAAAATGAGCCGCAGAGGCCTTTTTTCAGCATATTTATTAGGGGTTAGGGTATTACATGGAATTCGGTCTGCGCGAGTGGCTAATTGTCATTGGCATTATTGTTATCGCAGTCATTCTGGTTGATGGCTGGCGCCGTATGCGTGGCGGTAAAGGGAAGCTGAAATTTAAGCTTGATCGCAGTTTTGCCAACGTCCCCGATGAAGAAACCGATCCGGGCTTAATCAGCTCGCCGCGAGTGGTCGACCGCAACAATGAACCGTCGTTGGATGAAGAAGACCTGCCGTCGTTGAGCGCCCGTGAGCTTAATCGTCGTCGCAACAGCAACCCGAACGAGCCGCAACAAGGCGACCTCAACCTGGGTTTGGATGAGCCTGTGCCCACGCTGCTCAACCCAGTAGATGAAGAAAAGCCAAGCAAGGCGGCTAAGTCGGGGGCTGGCAAAAAAGATAAAGAGCCAAGTCACGACTTGGGCAAAGAGTTGCCCCCGGTTGAAGAAGTGCTGGTGATTAACGTTATCGCCCGTGACGAGGCGGGTTTTAAAGGCCCGGCGTTGCTGCAAAATATTCTGGAAAGCGGTCTGCGTTTTGGCGAGATGGATATCTTCCACCGCCACGAAAGCATGGCCGGTAATGGCGAAGTGCTGTTCTCCATGGCTAACGCGCTGAAGCCCGGTACTTTTGATTTGGATGACATTGAAGGGTTCAGCACTCGAGCGGTGAGTTTCTTCCTCGGTATGCCCGGCCCGCGTCACCCGAAACAGGCGTTTGATGTGATGGTCGCCGCGGCGCGCAAGTTAGCCCATGAGCTCAATGGCGAACTGAAAGACGACCAACGTAGCGTGTTGACCGCACAAACCATCGAACATTACCGTCAGCGCATCGTCGAATACGAACGCAAGCAGCTAACCAATAAACGCTGAGTTATCCGCTAAAAATAAAGAGCAGCTCCGGCTGCTCTTTTTGTTTGAGAAAGATTGGTATGACCGACACCTTGCCTGCCCAAGCGCGTATCGAAGAGCTACGCCGCGAAATTAATCAGCACAACCACAACTACCATGTGCTGGATGCTCCGAGCATTCCGGATGCCGAATACGACCGTTTGTTTCGTGAGCTACAAGCCTTAGAGGCGGCTCACCCCGAGTGGGTTAGCGCCGACTCACCGACCCAGCGGGTCGGTGCACAAGCCCTCAGCGCTTTTGGCGAAGTGCAGCATGAAGTACCCATGCTGAGCCTTGGCAACGGATTCAGCGATGAGGATTTAAGCGACTTTGATCGCCGCGTTAGCGAAGGTTTGAACTTGCCCGCCGGAGACCTGTTTAGCAGCGCTACCGTGCAGTACAGCTGTGAGCCTAAGTTGGATGGCCTGGCCGTCAGTTTGCTGTATCAAGATGGGGTCTTGGTGCGTGGGGCTACCCGTGGCGATGGCAGCACCGGTGAGGACATCACCAGCAATGTGCGCACGGTGCGCAATATCCCCCTCAAGCTCAGTGGCAGCGGCTGGCCCAGCGTGCTGGAGGTGCGGGGTGAGGTGTACATGCCCAAGGCCGGCTTTGATGCGCTCAACGAGCGGCAGCTGGAGCAGGGCGGCAAGACCTTCGCTAACCCGCGCAACGCCGCAGCTGGCAGCCTGCGCCAGCTGGACCCGAAAATCACCGCGCAGCGCCCGTTGGAGTTCTGTTGCTACGGCTTAGGCCTGGTCCAGGGCGGCGAATTAGCCGCCACCCACGTGGCAGTGCTGGAGCAGCTTAAAGGCTGGGGCATGCCGATCAGTCGCGAACTCAAGCTGGCCAATGGCATCAGCGAGTGCATGGCTTATTACCGTGATATCGGCGCGCGGCGTATGCAGTTGGCCTATGACATCGACGGCGTGGTGTTTAAGGTCAATAACCTCGAAGACCAGCAGCAATTAGGCTTTCGCGCCCGCACCCCGCACTGGGCTCTGGCGCAGAAGTTTCCGGCCCAGGAAGAGCTCACCGAGCTGCTCGATGTGGAGTTCCAAGTCGGTCGTACCGGCGCGGTCACGCCGGTGGCGCGGTTGAAGCCGGTGCAGGTGGCCGGGGTCACGGTGTCCAACGCTACGTTGCACAATATGGATGAAGTGGCACGGCTGGGCCTGATGATTGGCGATACAGTGATTATTCGTCGCGCTGGCGATGTGATCCCACAGGTCATGCAGGTGCTGCTGGAGCGCCGGCCAGCTGATGCGCGGGCCGTGCATATTCCCGAGCAGTGCCCGGTGTGCGGCTCGGCGGTAGAGCGCACCCAGTTGATCAAACGCAGCAAGGGCAAGGCCACCACCAGCGAAGGCTCGGTTTACCGCTGTGTGGGCCGCCTCAGCTGTCAGGCGCAGCTTAAGCAGGCCATCATCCATTACGCGTCACGCCGGGCCTTGGATATCGAAGGTTTGGGCGACAAGATCGTCGAGCAGCTGGTCGATGAAGGCTTGGTCCGGTCGCCTGCCGATCTGTATAGCCTGCAATACGATCAGGTCGTGGGCCTGGAAGGCTTTGCCGATCTGTCCACACGCAACCTGCTGGCCGCCATCGCGGCAAGCAAGCAACCGGCTCTGGCACGCTTTATCTACGCCCTGGGTATCCCAGATGTGGGTGAGGAGACAGCCAAGCTGCTGGCCCGCGCTTTAGGCTCGCTGTCGCGTATCCAACAGGCGCTGCCTGAAGTGCTGACCTGGCTGCCGGATGTGGGCAGCGAAGTGGCCCATGAAATCAGCCACTTCTTTGCCGACGCGCATAACCAGGAAGTGATTAAGGCTCTGCTTGAGCGTGGTGTGCAGTTGCAGGAAGAGGGCGAGCTGCATGCTGAGTTTGCCGCCTGCGCCAGTTTCGCTGAGTTTATTGACCGCTTAGGTATCGCCCATATCGCCGCCACCGGTGCGCAAAAGCTGGTCGATAAATACCCAAGCCTGGAGGCTGTGCTGGAGCTGGCCCAAGATTGGCTGTCGCTCTCGGTGTTTAAGGGGCTAAACGAAAAGGCCAAGCAATCGCTGCGCGAGTTCTTCGCTAATCCTGACAACGTGGCGCGGGCGCAAGCTATCGAGGCGCAGCTGCGCGAGTTTGGTATGCACTGGCACAGCGAGCAGCGGGTGGTCAGTGGCTTGCCCTTGATGGGGCAGACTTGGGTGCTGACCGGCACGCTGGAGCAGATGAGTCGCGATCAGGCCAAGGACAAGCTGGAAAGCCTGGGCGCTAAGGTGGCAGGTTCGGTATCGAGTAAAACCACCTGTGTGGTGGCGGGCCCCGGTGCCGGTTCCAAGTTGGCTAAGGCTAGCCAGTTGGGGGTGGCGGTGATGGATGAGGAGCAATTCCTCGCCGCATTGGCCGGTTACGGCCTGAATTAAGGCGCTTGGCTAAGGCCGCCAGCGACTGGCGGCCTTAGCCCGGCAGTTAGTCGCCGCGGTACACACAGCCACTGGTGCAGGTTTCGTGGATGCGGATCTGCGACAGCTCAGGCAACAGAGGCTTGAGCTCCTGCCAAATCCACTTAGCCAGCACTTCGCTGGTGGGGTTTTCCAGCCCTGGAATATCGTTCAGGTAGTTGTGGTCGAGGCGCTCGTAGATCGGCTTAAAGATGGCCTTGATCTCGGAGAAGTCACGAATCCAGCCTGTGTACGGATCGACCTGGCCTTCGATATGGATCGCGACCTTAAACGAGTGGCCATGCAGGCGGCCGCATTTGTGCCCGTCCGGCACGTGGGGCAGGCGGTGGGCCGCCTCGAACATAAACTCTTTAAACAATTCCACAACAATTCTCTCTGCTGCTACCCGGCGCCAGCGCCGTTAAAGGCGCGAATGGTAGCAGTTCAGCGCCGGCTTACCGAGTACCACAGAGCAATGTTGCTGGCTTTAGGGCTGATTGCGCTCCAGTCGATAGCTGCTCACGGCCTCATAGACGGCTTTACGCAGGCGATTGATGCCACCGATAGGGCGGTGCTCGGGCAGCGCATGCCAGGGGTTAAACGACAGGTTATCGCACATCAGGTTTTGCTCGCGGCTGTCGAAGTCCTGACCCGGGACAAAGATGCTCGCCACGGTTTGAAACGGCGCCTGGCTCTCTTGCCACTGCACGCTGGTGTCTTCGATTGGCATGTACAGCTGCGGGTTTTGCACCTGCACTTGCAGGGCGAAGCAGGCCGGTGCGCGGTCTAGGGACAGTTGCTGATACAGGGCGGCGCGGAGGAAGTTCGGCAGTTGCTGATTTTGCTCGGGCACTTGGTAATCCGGGCATGCCTGTGGCTCTGGGGTCACCCGATACTTGATGTTGTGCTCGCCGAGTTTAAACGGTGCGATGGAGTTGTAGGTGGTGGCAAGCGGGCTCTGCGGCGCGGCAGACAGCGTCTGCAAGGCGATGATCAAGTGGCGGACTTCCCAGGTGCGCGGATCCCAACTGGGAAAGAACGCCAAGACCTTCTGGCCATTGGCCTGGGCAGCGAAATTGCTTTTGTACTCGGCCACATCGCGCACGAAAAACGTCGTGTTATTGAACATCACGAAGTCTTGTTCCGTGCTGTGCGCCGCGCCACCGCTGAGTTTGGCTCCAGGCACGTCGAGCAGCTTGAGGGCCATGCCACGGGCGTCGCGCACACGGTCAAATTGCGGGTAAGCATTGCCGTTGGACAGACGCATCCAGGCTTGCCAGGTCTTGCCTGGCTCGGCGAATACACCACGTTGCAGACTGGCCGGCAACTGCGGGCTGACGGTGACTTGCGCGCGCACGCAGCCATGGGCCTTGGCATGGGCATCGCGCAGCACGCGGGTGTTGTCGCGGTGTTGTTCAACCACACGGATGGCGTCTTCGATGATGCTTTGGGTGAGTGCGGCTTCTGCCGGTGGAATGTGTTCCTCAGTGGACACCGGGCCGGAGAATTTCCACCCGTAGTAGAGGCTACCGATTAACCAACCACCAAGGCCGAGCAGCAGCACCAGCAGCAACAACTTGCCGAGAACACGGCCCAACCACAGCCAGAGTGACTTAAACATGCGAGGCTCCTTTAAAGCTGCGTGGCGGGTTGGCAAACCGGACCCGGATTCCAGGGTTTGGCGCTAACTGGGGTGAGTTGTTGCTCAAGCTCAGCATTGCCGAGCACCTTGAGATACTCGACCAAGGCCCAACGCTCAGCGGGGGCTAAGGCGCGGCCAATCACGCCATTGCCGCGGCAGCCGGCGCGGAATTCATGGCCGAAATTGCTGTTGCCGGTTTGGCGGGTATCAAACAGAAAGCCGCCTTTAAAGGGCTGGCTGTGAAAGCCCACCTGCTTGGGATCAAACTCAAAGTCGCCGAGCCAAAACTGGCTTTGCCGCTCAGCGACCGGCGACAACAGTTGGAAGAGAGTCGGCACCGAGCCGTTATGCAAGAACGGCGGAGTCGCCCAAATGCCGTCCAGCGGGCGGGCCTTGTAGCCGCGAATCTCCTGCACCGCGATCGGCAGATCGTAGCCATTCATTTGCCCTTGCTGAGCCGGGCTAATACCTGCATCCGCGTAAGCGCGCTTCTCCACGTAAGCGGTGATGTAAGCCAGGCCTTTGGCGCTGGAGATCGATCTGAGATCCAGGCTGTTGACGTCCGCATCCTTGAGCTGGACGTTCAACTGCTTAAGCTCATCGAGGTTCCAGCCCAGCTTGCTCAGATCAAAGCGATGGTCGGCGATGTTATCGGCAGCAGTCGAGTCAGTGCCGATCACGCTGGTGGGCACGATCTTCATCAGCCATTGCGGATCACGACCGCTGGCCGCGCTCTGCTGCGGATCAGCCACATGGGGCGCGTGGCAGTAAGCGCAGTTTTCCGTAAACAGGGCGCGGCCTTGGCTGGCCAGGGGCAGATCGATTGGCGCAAACAGCTGCTGCGGCCAGGTCGGCGGCTTGAGCTGTTGCAGGGTGTTTTCCAGCTTATGCAGCTCTTGCACGCGCACGCTGGAGGCGTAGCGGTCATCTTCGTTTACGGGCTTACCGTCATCTTCAAACAGGTGCACGGTGGCGCCCACACCCAACGCCTCGCCGATGTTACGGGCCATCGGCTGCATGGCCGAGCCGTTCCACTGTACCCAATCGAATTTCCAGATGTCCCACAGATGCGGGTAGCTCACCGGTGCGTTGGCGACATGGTAGTTACTGGGGTCGATACCATCACCAAACACCGTGTTGGCGATGCGGCCAAAGGCATCGGTGCGGCCCAAGCCTTCCTGGGTGGGATAGAGGCCGCGCCACCAATCGTTGCGGGCGGTACCGAGTAGGCGCGAGAGCACGGCTTGGAAGTCGTTCCGCAGCTGTTTCTTTTGCTTCGCGCTGTAGTTCTCGCCGAGCACGCTATGGGCGAAGCGATTGAACTTAAGCGGGTTGACGTAGGTGAAGAGCATGCTCATGCCCAGCGCTTGGCCGAAGCTGCCGCCGCGCACAGTTGGCACCGTACTGGCTAAGGAGTGCATGGCCGCGCCACCGTCGATACGCACGGCTTGGCCTTTATAGCGCAGCTCGCCGGTGTGGCAAGCGGCGCAGGTGATATCTAGATAGTGTTTGCCGCTTTCCGGGTCTTTGTGTTGGGAGAAGCCCAGCGGTAAGTTGCCGGGATTGAGCGCGCTGGCTTGTTGCTTGGGATCGACCAGAAAGCCAAAGCGCGCCAAGTATTCCGGGCGGGCGAATTTGTCTTGGCTGAAGGGCAATTCCAGGGCGGTGAACCAGTTATAGCGCAGGCCTTTTACTTGCACGCCTTGGGGCGTGTAGTAATAGGTTTGGCGCTGTTCGTCTGTCCACTGCTCAGGGTAATGGACTTGGCTGGGCGGCTGATACTCGGCCAGGTTTGGGTTGGCGACGTAGTACAGCAGCACGGCCAGAACAATGAGAACGAGTACAAGGAGGGTTTTACAAACACGGCGGACGATGCCCATGGGTTGGTCCTGTTGGCGTTTTTATTATTCTTTCGCTTATGCCAACAACTGGTTTTAATGGCAAGTCGCTATTGCAGTGCCTGCTAGCCAGTACCGGTAGTTATAAAGTGTGTGTGATTTTTTTGTGCGGCACTTCGCGTTTTGCTCGTCGTTAGCCCTTAACGGCCAGCTCGCACGGCTCCGCCAGCCACTGCTCAACACAAGCCAGTGCCTGCTGGCTGCGCTGTGCCCAGTCGCCATTAATGCCAATAAAATGCTGCTGATGGCGGATCAGCCAGCTTTGGCACTGCTGGTAAAAATCCCAACGCTGGGCCAGCTCCGGTTGACAGCGTTGCCCGTCATCCAGCCAAGGCACATCGCGCGGATCAAGCAGCAGGTGCAGGTGATAGTCGCGCGCCAAGAGCGCCGGCTCCATCCAGCTCGGGCAGGCGTTGAACAGAACCTGGCTCCAGAGGATGTTGCTTAACAGGTGGGTGTCGAGAATTAGCAGCTCGGGTCGCTGCGCGCGGGCCGCATCTTCCCAGGCCAGCTGACCGCGGGCGATGGCCTCGATATCGGCATAGCAGGTGTCGCGCTGTTCTTGCTCAATAAAGTGACGCACGTACTCGCCGACGATCAAACCGCCAAAGCGCGCTTGGAGCTGCTGGCTTAACCAGCTTTTACCGGTGGACTCTGGCCCGGTCAGCACCAGGACCTTCATGCCGGCACCAGCGCGCGGTCGCGTTGCCAGCTGCGCCAACCATGTATCGCTAATAAGGTGAACAGGCCATAGAGCGCGGCGGTTAAGTACAACTCTTGTTGCACGAACAGGGCGACAAAGAGGCTGTCGAGTACGATCCACAGCAGCCAGCACTGCACGCGTTTCTGCGCCATCCATACCTGCGCCACGAGGCTGAAGGCGCTTAAGCTGGCGTCCTGCCAAGGAGCGGCCGCATCGGTAAAGGTCGCCATCAGATAACCGAGGATAAGCGCACCGAGTCCGCCGCAGAGGAGTCCCGCGCCAAGGCCGCTAAGGCTTAAGCGACTGACCACTACACCGGCTTGCTGGGCGCCGCCGCGAGTCCACTGCCACCAGCCATAGGCCTGCAGCAAGGCGTAAACGCCCTGCAACAACATGTTGGAATAGAGCTTGCCGTCAAAGAAGATCCAGCCGTACATGATTACCATGACTAAGCCGATGGGCCAGCACCATGGATTCTGCCTTACGGTTAGGTAAACCGAGATGACGCCGATGGCTGCTGCGATGATTTCTAGGGGAGACATAGGTAAAGCCTGATGGAGTTGTAAACAGTGTAAGGCTTAACGCTTATGCCCGGGAAATGCGCTTGCTGAGTGGCTTTATGCTATTGGAATGCCGATATACTGCGCGCCTACTTAGGAGAGTCCTTGTGCTTTGCTCCATTTCCAGACTGCTGATGGCAGCGATTTTTGCCTTGTGGGCGCAGATTAGTTTTGCTTCGCCCCAGAGTCATGTGGTCACGCCGAAGCCAGCCGCTAAGGTGGTATTCCTCAGTCCTGGGTACTCGGATGAGGAGTTCT
Organism: Pseudomonas sp. 5P_3.1_Bac2; assembly: GCF_025465995.1. Classification (GTDB taxonomy): domain Bacteria; phylum Pseudomonadota; class Gammaproteobacteria; order Pseudomonadales; family Pseudomonadaceae; genus Aquipseudomonas. The sequence goes on from NZ_JANLNY010000006.1 coordinate 742,290, forward strand.
GGCTCAGCTATATCGATTTTATGCAGGCCGCTGCTGATGATCTGGATATGCAGCTCGAGGTGGTCCACGGTGAGCGCAGCAGCGAGCTCCTGCTCAGTGAAGCGCGCAAAATACTGACCTCTAAGGAACAGCCAGATTACCTGTTGTTCGTCAATGAACTGAGCGTGGCGCCGGAGCTTTTGCGTATTTATGCCGACAGCTCCATCAAGCTGTTCTCCTTGCACAGCACCCTCACCGATGATCAGCAAGATATTATTGGCGGCACCCGTGGCCGCTACAGCAATTGGATCGGCAGCTTAGTCGCCAATGATGAGCAAGCCGGCTACATCGCAGCCAAGGCGCTGATCAGTGAGTTGCAGGGCCAGCCAGCCTCGTTGTTGGCATTTGCCGGGGTGCGTAATACGCCTAACTCCAGTTTGCGGGCTAAAGGCCTTAAGCGAGCTTTACACGAACACCCTGAGATCAAGTTGCAGCAGATGGTGTATGGCGAATGGAGCCGGCAGCGCGCCTATGAACAGGCGAAGTTATTGCTGCCGCGCTATCCCAATGTGCGCTTGGTCTGGTCGGCCAATGATCAGATGGCCTTCGGGGTGATGGATGCGGCGCAAGAGCAGGGTAAGGTCCCAGGTAAGGACTTACTGCTGTCGGGCATCAATAACTCACAGGAAGTATTTCAGGCTCGTCTCGATGGACGCTTGAGTGTGCTGGTGGGCGGTCACTTCACCTTAGGTGGCTGGGCCATGGTGATGTTGCACGATTACCACAAAGGTAAGGATTTTGAACTGCGCGGCGGTAAGGATCGGCTCGACCCGCTATTTACTGTGCTCAACCCTGAGCAGGTGCGGCGCCTGCAACAGCGCTTAAATAGGCCGGGCTATGGCCTTGATTTTCGCCAGTTCAGCTCGGTCTACCATGAAGACATGCAGAACTATAATTTCTCGCTGCAACCCTTGCTGGATTGACTCAGACCCCAGCTAAGTGCAGCACGATTTGCACCACGGTAAAGATCACTAAGACAAACACCGTGGTGAACAGCACGCCCAGAATAATAAAGTGGCTGGGCTTGCCCCGGGAAAAATCGCGCGCACGGTTTTTCCCGCTCTGCACGCCCAGGGCTGCGCTGAACACGCTTTGCAGCATTTCTTTGAGGGTTAAGGGCTTTTCGTCTTCGTCGTGCATAGCCACCTCCTGCTAACAGCGTAGCTGGATTGTCGACCTGTGCGCCGCGAATACGGCCCAGCACTGGACTATGGCTGGGTAGAAGGCACCGTGATCACGGCAAACCTTAGCCGGGCAGGGCAATAACCTGCCTAGGAATTAGGGCTCAGCTGATATACAGCAGTACTTGTACAGCCAGAGCCCTTAATGCAGCCGAATTTACTCCGGCATGCTCCAAGCTTCCAGGGCAAAACCTTGCTGGCTCAGTTGCTCACGGGACTGCTGGAGCAAGTCAGCCAGTTGCGCTGGATCGCTGTAGGTGCTGCACGACAGTTGGGTGCGGCCGAGCAGGCGGGTGCTGGTGCGATCAATCACGCTCAGGCTCAGGGTGCCGCTGCCATCTTGCGGCGTCCAGGCCACGCACTGGAACGGTTGGAAAGCACGATCAGCAATTAACAGGGCTTCGTTAACGCGCAGGGGTGCGTTCATGGGGTCATTTTCTCCGTAGTGATCCCAAATACACAAAGGCATGTGGCGCATCCAGCATGCCGGTCTTGAATGTTGATGATCTGAGCTGCCTACGAAGTCACAAGTCTGTTTAAGAAAACTGCAGAAATGTCGGAAAAGGCTAGCTTTTGTCCATTTACGACAGCATAGACGCTTATTCCAAAATTGCAGGGTTAGCCGTATTTAGGGTTTTAGAGCGGCTGCAGATGCTGGCCGATGCGGTCTTTTTCCACCAGTTCAAGAAACTCATCGCCTAGGCGCTGACTCTCGCTGATGGCCTGGCGCCAATACTGCTCGCGCTGGCTGTCGTTGCCGACAAAACGGTGGAAGTCCTTGCGATCCGGCAGCTTGCCGTAGGGCAGACGTGCCAGATATTCAGGAGCAGGCGCCAGCAGCACTACATTGCGCAGGCGTTGGCCATCGCCACGGCGCCATGGCGTGGATTTATCGAACCAGCCAGGAATCACCTTATCGGTGAAGTGCGGGTAGAGCACGATGTCCTCGCCTTGATAGGGCAAGTCCAAGTGATAGTCGAGCAGGCCGCCGTCACGATAAGTACCCGGGCCTGCGCCAGGAATATCGCGCACGCCCTGCATGATCATGGGAATCGAGCCCGAGGCGAGCAGGGCATGGCGCAGGTTGTTGGGTGCGAGGGGTAAGCTGCGCGAGGGGAAGTCGGTTAACTCGGCCAGTGGCGGGGCTTGTCGCTGATCATGGAAGATCACCCGTTGAAAATGCTTGCCCAGGCGTTTGCGCCCTAGCCAGTTATTGCCAATCACCCCGGCTAAGCCAAGGCCGAGGCTGCCCTTATGGTCGTGGCTGAGTAAGCCGTGACTCTTTACCGTCAGGATGTTTAGGCGGTAGTGGGGATTGCTCAGCAGGCTATTGCCGTGCTCGCCCAGCAACTGATCGAGCATGCGCTCACAACTCTCTGACACCTGCTGCATGCTCACGCCCTTGGCAAAGCGCTGCGCGGTGTACAACTGCGCCAAGCGGCGCAAACCCTCGGCTGCATCGGGCAGACAGGCGCTGGCAAAGCGCCAGGCACCAATCGAGGCGCCGATCAACGCGCGCTGCCGTGGCGCACGCGGGAACCAGTCGGCGAACAGGGCTAAGTCCAAGCCCTGAATGCCTAAGGGTTTGGGGCCACCCGCCGCGCCGGGGATAATCCCCACGTCTTGCGGCTGCAAACCGTCGCGATGAATACGTTGAAGCGCGCTGTGGCCGGCTTTAATGGTCAGGGCAGGGGACTTGATGTGGATTGCACTCATGCGGGGCTCCATCGGCGAGGCGCAGATTATAAAGCGCTACTGGCGCAGGCCAAGCCTGTGCCTGCAGTCCGGCGGCTGAAGTCGTGTGGCTGGCAAATTCAGCTTGAATTAAGTGTGACGACTTAGGCTTGTCTCTGTCGCTAGACCCCTTCACAAGGAGCTTGATCATGAAAATATTGACTGCTGTGTCTGCCGCCGCTGCCATGAGCCTCATTGCTGGTTTGGCTCAAGCCCGCGATATTAGCCCTGATGAGGCGCAAAAACTGGTGCAAGCAGGTACCATCAAGTCGGTAGAGCAGCTCAATGCCGCGGCCCTCGCCAAGTACCCCGGCGCCCAGGTCGAAGACAGTGACCTGGAGCAAAAGCTCGGGCGCTATGTCTACGAAGTTGAAGTGCGTGACGCCCAAGGTGTGCAGTGGGACTTGGACTTAGATGCCGCCACTGCTGAAATCATCAAAACCGAACGAGACGATTAATGACGGCAGTGTCCCTGCTTTCGCGCTGGTTGATCAGTGCCGTGTTGCTGGTAGTTAGCAGCAGTGGCAGCGCGCGCGATCTTAATCAGGATGAAGCGCTGAAACTGCGCCAAGAGGGGCGTATTTTGCCCCTCGAACAACTGCTGCAAACCGCCTTGCAACGCTATCCCGGCGCCGTATTGCTGGAGGCCGAATTAGAAGACGAAGATGGCCGGCTGGTTTATGAAGTGGAGCTGGTCACCAGCCAAGGCGTAGTGCGCGAGATCGAGCTGAATGCCGGCAGCGGTGAAGTGATCAAGGATGAGGTAGACGACTGATGCGGCTGTTGTTGGTAGAAGATCACGTACCCTTGGCCGATGAGTTACTGGCTAACCTTAAAACGCAGGGCTATGCCGTGGATTGGCTGGCCGATGGCCGCGATGCGGCGGTGCAGGGCGCTACTGAGCCCTATGACCTGATCATTCTCGATCTCGGCTTGCCAGGCTTGCCTGGGCTTGAGGTGTTGCAACAGTGGCGCCAGCAGCAGATCGCCACCCCTGTGTTGATCCTTACCGCGCGTGGCTCTTGGTCCGAACGGATTGAGGGACTTAAGGCCGGCGCGGATGATTACCTGACTAAACCCTTTCACCCTGAAGAGCTGCTGCTGCGCATTCAGGGCTTGTTGCGCCGTGCCCGTGGCTTGGCTAACCAGCCGCAATTGCTGGCGGCCGGTCTTGAGCTGGATGAAAGTCAGCAGCAGGTCACGCGTGGCGATGAAACGGTGCAACTCACCGCCGCAGAGTTTCGGTTGCTGCGTTACTTCATGCTGCATCCGGGGCAATTGCTGTCGAAAAGTCACTTGGCCGAGCATCTGTACGACGGTGAAAGCGAGCGTGACTCCAATGTGCTGGAAGTCCACGTCAATCACCTTCGGCGCAAGCTCGGCCGCGAAATCATCGAAACTCGTCGCGGCCAAGGCTATCGCTTTGCTGGGGACAGTCATTGAGGTCGATCCAGCAGCGCATGAGCTTGGGGCTGATCAGCATTCTGCTGATCGTTGGGCTGCTTTTGGCCCAAGGCAGCCTGTGGCTGTTTGATCGCAGTCTGCGTAACTACCTGCAAGCCAGCCTGCAAGACGAAGCCCAAGGCCTGCTCGGCGCCATGGAGCGCGGCAAAAGCGGTATTGAGCTGGATGACCGGCGCATGAGCGCGGCTTATAAGCGGCCTTATTCGGGGCTGTATTTTCGGATCGAATTTGCCGACCAACATTGGCGCTCGCGCTCGCTCTGGGATCACGAACTGCCTATGGCCAAGCAGCTGGGCTTACAAGAACACCTCGGTGACGGCCCGCAAGGCCAACAGTGGCTGGTGTATCGGGCCGATTACCAGCGTTTTGGCCAGCAGATCGTCATCGTTGTCGCCCGTGACTATAAGCCGGTGCTGGATAGCTTTCGCCAGGTGCAGCGCCTGATCTTGGGCTTGGGCATCGGCGCGCTGCTGCTGATCCTGGTGTTCCAGCGCCTGTTGATTGCCCGCGCATTACGCCCGTTGGAGCGTACCCGGCAGCAGATCTTGCAGTTGCAAGAGGGCCAGCGTAATCAGCTGGATCAGGCGGTGCCGCAAGAGCTGGAGCCACTGGTGGCGCAGATCAACCATCTGCTGGTGCAAACCGAGGACACCCTTAAGCGCTCGCGCAATGCCTTGGGCAACCTAGGTCATGCGCTAAAGACGCCTTTGGCCGTGTTAGTCAGCTTGAGTAGCCGTGAAGAGTTGCGCGCCGTACCTGAGCTGCAAAGCAGCCTACAGGCGCAGTTAGAGCAGATTCAGCAGCGTATATCCCGTGAGTTGGGGCGTGCCCGCCTGGCTGGCGAAGCATTGCCCGGTGCGCATTTTGACTGTGCCAAGGAGCTGCCGGAGCTGTTTAATACCCTGGGCATGATCCATGGCGGCCACTTGCAGCTGGACTGGCAAGCCGAAGAGCGGCTGCGTTTACCTTGGGATCGCGAAGACTTACTGGAGCTGCTCGGCAACCTGCTGGACAACGCCTGTAAATGGGCCGACAGCCGCGTGCAGCTGACGATCCAGCGCAGTGCGACAGGTTATGAGCTGATTATCGATGACGACGGCCCCGGTATTGCCCCCGCGCAGCGTGAGGCGGTTCTCAACCGTGGCAGTCGCTTGGATGAGCAGGTGACCGGGCATGGTCTAGGGTTGGGCATCGTGCGCGACATCGTCGATGCCTGGGGCGGTCAGCTGATTATGAGCGACAGCCCCTGGCAGGGGCTGCGCGTGCAGATCAGTCTGCCGGCTAAGCGTGCCTAAGCAACACGCTTGGCAACGGCTTACATGCCGTTGGTAAAGGCCGGGTTATTCATGTCGATGCTGGCGCGTACCGGGCGCAGGGCATAACCGTATTTAGCGAATATATCCAGTGCGTAATCGATACGCGGGAACAGGCGTTCATCGTCGGCATTGGCCGGTTGGGCGCTGTTCAGCACATTGCTGACACCGCGAATAATCAGGTGCTCAGGCAGGTAGCTGAGGCGGCAGTTTTTGTAGCCCGAAGCGCGCAGCTCGCTGATGGGGTAAGAACCGCCCACCGAAGCTGATACGCCGACCAGCAGGCCAGGCTTGTGCGCTAGCTCGGTTTTGCTGGCATAGATAAAGAAGTTTTTGATCGCCGGGCTGGCCATACCATTCCACTCAGGGGAAATAATCACCACCGCATCGGCAGCGCTCAGCTGCGCGCTGTACTGCGCCCATGGACCGCTATCGTCCGCTGGCCACAGGGGCAGGGGGCCAGTGCCTAAATCAATAACTGTGCTCAGCTCGCTGCTGGTGTGGCCTAACTCGATCAAGCGGGCGCGCAAAAAATTCGCCACTTTGGCCGACTGGCTATTAACGCGGCTGGAGCCAGCCACCAAGGCAATATTGAGCATCGTGAATCTCCTGAAAATAAAAAAGCAGGCTAGCGATAACCAGCCTGCATCACAAGACAGCGTCCCAAGGTGTCAGTTGCACCAGGGCGCAGGATTAAACGCGGAACTGATCCATCAGGCCTTGCTGGTGATTGGCCAATTGGTTCAGACCCTGGCTGATTTTCGCCGACTCCGAGGCTTGGCCGGTGATCGACTCGGTCACATCGCGGATCGAGGCGACGTTGCGGTTGATCTCCTCGGCCACTGAACTTTGCTCTTCCGCCGCGCTGGCGATTTGCAGGTTCATGTCGGTGATTACGCTGACTGCTTGGTTGATGTGTTGCAGTGCCACCACCGCTTGCTCAACCTGGGTCACACTGCCTTGGGCTTGGCGGTGGCTGCTGTGCATGCTGTTAACCACTTCCTTGGTGCCTTGCTGCAAGCCTTCGATCACCTGACGAATTTCTTCTACGGAGTCTTGGGTGCGTTTGGCCAGGTTACGTACTTCATCGGCGACTACGGCAAAGCCTCGGCCGGCCTCACCAGCGCGCGCGGCTTCGATCGCGGCGTTGAGTGCGAGCAGGTTGGTTTGCTCGGCGATAGCGCGGATGACTTCCAGCACCGAGCCGATTTTTTCACTGCTGATGGCTAAGCCTTCGACTTCTTCCATGGCCACATTCATTTCGCTGGCCAGCAGCTCAATGGCGGTGGTGGTTTTGCTAATGACGCTGAGGCCCTCGTTACTTGCCTGATCGGCCGTACGCGCGGCATCGGCAGCTTGCGCAGCGTTATGCGCGACGTCTTGGGCGGTGGCGCTCATTTCTTGGAAGGCGGTGGCCAACTGGTCGACTTCGCGATACTGCTGTTGCATGCCGGCGCTGGTTTGGTTGGCTATCAGCGAAGACTGATCCGCGGTATTGCGCGCGTCCTGCACACTGCGTTTGACGTCGGCAATGATCGGCTGCAATTTATCGAGGAAACGGTTGAACCAACTGGTCAGCTCGCCCAGCTCGTCCTGTTTTTCGTATTGCAGACGGCGGGTCAGGTCGCCTTCGCCGCTGGCGATGTTTTTCAGCATGGCGGCTACATGCAGGATCGGCTTGGTCACGCCCAAGGCCATCAACCACATCAGCAGCAAGCCCAGTACCACGGCAGCCAAGCCCATGGCGATGGAGATGAGACTGCTCTGGGTGCTGATGCTGTCCATTTTCGCCTCCAGCTTAGCCACAGGGCTTAGCAGAGTGGCTTGTGGCACTTGCATCAGCACGCCCCAAGGTTGTGCCTCTGGCGTCGGCAGCAAGGGTTGTAGCACCTGCAGCATGCCGTCCTGGATGACTGTCAGGGGTTGGTTGTCGGCTAATTGCTTGAGCATCTGTGTCTGCTGACCGCTGAAGGCGGTTTGCAAGGGTTTGCCGAGCAGTGTGCTGTCTTCGCTGTGCCCAGCCAGCAGGCCCTTGGCGCTGATGATGCTGACATGCCCGGCGCCGTCGAATAGCTCCTTATGGGCCGCGTTGCTCAGCTCCTGCAAGCTACTGAGGCTGATATCAACACCCAGCACGCCGATGACATTGCCGTTCTCGAAAAGCGGGAAGGCAATACTGGTCATCAGCACTTGATGGCCCGCAGTGTCGTCTAGGTAGGGCTCAAGCAAACACACTTTTTTGGTCTGTTTCGGGCAGGTATACCAGGCGTTGTAAGCCATGCCGCTGGCACCTGGAGTGGCATCGCTAAGTATTTTCTCACCCATGCTTTCCGCGACCAGTTCCTGTTTCTCGTTGTGCGCCCAGTAGATCGAGAAACGGCCGATTTCATTACTGCCTAGCTCAGGCTGATCGACGAACAGCTCGTCTTTGCCATCCAGCGCGTTCACCTCGAAAGTGGCATAAATACCGATCAGGCTGGGGTTGTTTTCGAGGGCGCTGTGCAGGTGGTGGGTGAGGTCTTCGCGCAGATCAAAGGGGTCGACGAAGCGCTTTTGCGCTTGTTCGCGCATTAACGTGACTTGCGCAGCCGTGCCACGGCCGTATTGGTAAGCATCCATAAAGTAGCGCTGCATCTTCAGCGCCTCAGACTCTCCGCGGGCCTGCATGCGCTGTTGCGCGGATTCTTCAAGGATATCGGAGCTGAATTGCTTAACCAGGCGGGCGCTGCGGGTGCTTTGAATAACCGAGGCGATTTCTAGCACCACAACTATGGCGAGCAAGCACAGGCCAGCCAATAAGGTAATTTTCAGTTGGATCGACATTCGGTTGAACAGCATGCAGACGTCCTAATTTTTATCAACGATCTAAAGCATCATCGGCACTTAGCGCTATTTCTTTAAGTGACAGGTGAGTGGGCCAAGTTATTTTGCGCAGAAATGCCAACTGCGTGGCGCGACGTGCTTGGCAAGATCGCCGCCTCAGGCTCTACGGCAGTCGTCAGGGCATTTTGACAGCCCGGTCAGCATTAGGCAGAGTAGCCGCCCTTCGCCCTAAGCGCGCAGCCAACACAGACGGCTCAGGCGAATCCTATTCATGGCGGGAGTAAATTGATGAACGCAGTTGTTGCGGCGGTGGGGATCATGCTGGTTCTCAGCTTGTGCCGCGTCCACGTAGTAGTGGCACTGATTGTCGGCGCGTTGGCCGGCGGGATGATGGGGGGGCTGGGCATCCAGGGCTCACTGGAAGCTTTCAATAAAGGCTTGGGCGGCGGTGCGACTGTGGCGCTGTCCTATGCCTTGCTCGGCGCCTTTGCCGTGGCCATTGCCAAATCCGGCTTGGCCCATGCTTTGGCCGATAAGGTCCTGCGCATGGTCGATAAACAGCACGCCAGCGGCGCAGGCTTACTAAAGTGGCTGCTGATCTCCTTGCTGCTGGTGGTGGCGATTTCCTCGCAAAACGTCCTGCCGATTCATATCGCCTTTATTCCGCTGCTGGTACCGCCGCTGTTGTACGTGTTGAGCAAGTTGCAGATGGACCGGCGCTTGATCGCCTGCGTACTGACTTTTGGTTTGATCACACCTTATATGTTCTTGCCAGTGGGCTTCGGTGCGATCTTCCTCAACGATATTCTGGTGGCTAACGTGACGCGCAGCGGCGTGGACGTGACCGGCTTGGACGTCACCCATGCCATGACCATTCCGGCTATTGGCATGGTGGTGGGGCTGCTCATTGCGCTGATCAGCTATCGCAAAAAACGCGTGTATGACCTCGAAAAAATCCAGCAGGTTGAGCGCGGTGAAATCAACTACAACCCGCGTACCTTGCTAGTAGCGCTGGTTGCCATTGCCGCCGCCTTTATGATTCAGCTGTGGCTGGACTCGATGATCATCGGCGCGCTGGTGGGCTTCATTATCTTCTCGGTATCCGGCGTGGTGCGCTGGCGTGAAGCGGATGATCTGTTCACCGAAGGCATGAAGATGATGGCCATGATCGGCTTCATCATGATAGCGGCCGCCGGTTTCGCTGAGGTGATGAAGGCCACGGGCGAAGTTAAAAGCCTGGTCGACAGCTCCGCTACTCTGATTGGCCACGACAAATCCCTCGGCGCGCTGCTGATGCTGCTGGTGGGCTTGCTGGTGACGATGGGGATCGGCTCGTCGTTCTCCACGGTGCCAATCATTGCGGCGATCTTTGTGCCGCTGGGCGTTCAGCTGGGCTTTAGCCCAATGGCCATTCTGAGCATCGTCGGCACGGCCGGTGCCTTGGGCGATGCGGGCTCGCCGGCATCGGACTCGACCTTGGGGCCAACGGCTGGTCTTAACGTCGACGGTCAGCACAACCACATCTGGGACAGCGTGGTGCCGACCTTCCTGCACTACAACATCCCACTGCTGGTATTCGGTTGGATCGCGGCTATGGTGCTATAGCCGCTAACACCGATTGTAGAGCGGTTAAACAGCAAAAAAGTATTAAATTTGACAGCGGGGCTGGCGATAACATCGTTAGCCCCGTTTTTTTTGTACTCCACGCACAGCAAGGATTAGCTCATGCGCATTTCATTGAAGGGAAAAGTACTGCTGTTAGCCTTACTGCCCGTGCTGTTGTTCTCACTGCTGGTCAGTGGTATGGCGTCCATCGTGCTGCACAGCTTGGCGGTGGCCGAGGTCGATGAATATCGCCAGCGCTTAGAAGAAAGCGCCCGGCGAGACTTAGAGAGCCAGATTCAAATCGCCGTAGGCGCGATTAAGCCACTCTACGATGCGGCCGCCCCCGGTGATGTGCAGAGTCGTGCTCAAGCCATCGCGCTGCTGGCGACCATCAAGTACGGCCAAGACGGTTACTTCTTCGGCTATGACGGTCAGGTTAACCGCCTGTTTCGTGGCGACAGCCCAGTCGATGTAGGCGTCAATATGGCGCAGCGGCGTGACGCCAATGGTGTTTACGTCAACCGTGAGTTGGTCAACGTGGCCAAGAACAACAGTCATTACCTCAACTACAGCACGCCCTTGCCCGGCAATGAGGCGGTGCAGGTGCCAAAGCTGGCCTACAGCTACTTCTTACCTAAGTGGGATATGGCCTTGGGCACGGCGGTGAATATGGATGACGTCGCTGCCCAAGTGCAGAAGATGCAGTCCGCCATAGACCACCGGATCAGCACCATCATCACTTGGATATTGGTCTTAACCGCGATTGCGCTGCTGATCTTCGCCGTGGTCGGTCTGTTGCTAAGTCGGGCGGTGCTGCGGCCATTGCAGCAGATTAAAGATAATCTGGATGACATCGCGGCCGGCGATGGTGATCTGACCCGCCGCCTGCCGGTTACCGGTAAGGATGAGTTGGCCGAGGTGGCGCAGTCGTTCAACCGCTTTGTCGAGAAGATCCATCATTTGGTCGGCCAAGTGGTGAGCATGACAGGCCAGCTCAGCACGTTGGTGGCGCAGATTTCCGCGCAAGCCCAGCGCTCAGAGCAGGCCACGGAGCGTCAGCGGCATGAGACCGACTTGGTCGCCACGGCAATTAACCAGATGTCTGCCGCTGCCCATGAGGTCGCTAACAGCGCCCAGGGTGCAGCCCAGGCCGCGCAGCAAACCAATAGCGAAGGGCAGGCGGCCAAGCAGGTGGTGGCGGGCAGCATTGCGCGCATCCATACCTTGGTTCAGGACATACGTGAAAGCGGTGTTTCCCTGGATAACCTGCGTAAAGACGTCAGCTCCATCGTCAGCGTGCTGGATGTCATTCGCTCGATTGCCGAGCAAACCAATCTGCTCGCCTTAAACGCCGCCATCGAAGCTGCCAGGGCAGGGGATGCCGGTCGGGGTTTTGCTGTGGTGGCGGATGAAGTTCGCGCGCTGGCCAGTCGCACGCAGCAAAGCACACAGGAGATCCAGGGCATGATCGAGCGCTTACAGCAGGGCGCGCAGAATGCCGTGGGCGCCATGCAGCGCTCCAGCGCAGCGGGGGAAGTGACCAGCGAGCAGGCCAACCATGCTGGAACCTCGCTGGACAGCATTGCTGAGCTGATCGCCACCATCAGTTCTATGAGCGCGCAGATCGCCAGCGCCGCCGAGGAGCAAACGGCGGTGGCCGAAGAAATTAACCGCAGCGTGCATCAAATTGTGCTGGGTGTGGATGCGGTTGCCACTGAGGCGCAGCAAGGAAGCCTGACAGTCAAACAGTTAAATCAGGTGGGGGCGGACTTGAGTCAATTAGTTGGTAAATTTCGCATATAGTCGGACAAAAGTCGTCGAACGTGCCGAGAAACTTGCCTGCAACGCAACTGGTCTACACTGAGCAAGGAAATTCTGAAACGGATTTTTAGCGTCCTTGGATGCCTTGTTGAACTGTTGTTTTGTACTCATCTATCACCGATCACCTGCCCCGGTGGCAGCCTTAAAAATCTGTGCCGGGTGATCGCGTGTGGGCTTTTAGCGCAAAGTTCTGGAGGCTGTATGCAAAAACTTACCCGACTGCTCATCACTGCTTTGGCTGCTCTGCCATTGCAACTGGCCGTAGCCGCTGACAACGGTCAGAGCATTGATGTGAGCCCCTATAAAAATCGAATCAAGTTGCCTGATTTTACTGCCACGGCGTGCCCGAACACGCCACGGGACTTAGTCCAGGTAAAGGGCAACCTTTACCGCCATACCACCGGCGCAGGGCTGGCGGTGCACAGCGGGCTGGTGCTGATTACCAAGGAGGGTGCTTTGGTGATTGATCCGGCCATGGCTTGTACCTCGACCTGGCTATACAACGAAATCACCGAGCGCTTTAAGGTACCGGTTAAGTATGTGGTCTATACCCACGCCCATGCCGACCATATCAGCGGCGCCAATGTGTTTGCCGAGCACGGCGCAACCATCGTCGCTAACCGTCGGGCGGTTGAACCCATAGTCGGGGAGAAGATCGACACAGCGTTGCCCACCCGAGTGTTCGATGAGGACATGAAGATCACCCTGGGTGGCGAAACCGTGTTGCTGCATCACGTCTCGCCCAGTCACTCGGATAGCATGAGCATGGTGCTGTTCCCTGACTACAAGGTATTGCAATGCACCGATGTGTGTGAAAGCAAAACCATGCCGTACAACGACCTGCTCGACTTCTACTACACCGGCTGGATCGACACCTTGGATTGGGTCGCCAAGCAGGATGTCGAGTTTATCGATGTCGGCCACTACACCCCGGCGACCAAGGCCGATCAACTGGCGCTGCGCACCTATATGGTCGATTTGCACCAGCAGGTGTTGGATTTGGTTCGCGCAGGGCAGTCGTGGGACCAGCTCTATCGCAACGTTAAATTCAGCCCTGAAGTGCAGCAGTGGACGGGTTTTAACAATATGAAGATGGCTAACATCCAGGGCATGTACCGCTGGGTTGAAAACCATCGTCGCGGTGTCTGGTAACCCCTTGCTAGGCCAATACAAGCGATAAAAAAAACCCCAGCCTAGGCTGGGGTTTTTTCATTCAACACACTCAACTTTGATCGTGGTCTGGGTTGAGTGAACCGGTTCTTAGTGGAACTGGTTCATGGTGTTGTCTTTACCGCTGGCTTTCAGAGCTGCTTCACCAGCGAAGTACTCTTTATGGTTGTCGCCGATGTCGGAGCCAGCCATGTTTTGGTGCTTAACGCAGGCGATGCCTTGGCGCAGTTCTTCACGCTGTACGCCTTTAACGTAGGCCAGCATGCCTTGATCAGCGAAGTACCCTTTAGCCAGGTTGTCGGTGGACAGCGCGGCAGTGTGGTAAGTCGGCAGGGTGATCAGGTGGTGGAAGATACCGGCGTGGGCCGAGCCGTCACGTTGGAAGGTACGGATCTTCTCGTCAGCAACCTGAGCCAGTTCGGTGGCATCGTAGTCGATGCTCATCAGTTTGGCGCGGTCGTAGGCGGAGACGTCCTTACCTTCAGCAACGAAGGCATCGTATACCTGTTGACGGAAGTTCAGGGTCCAGTTGAACGATGGGCTGTTGTTGTAAACCAGCTTGGCGTTCGGGATGACCTTGCGGATTTCGTCAACCATGGCTGCGATCTGGCCAACGTGTGGCTTCTCGGTTTCGATCCACAGCAGGTCAGCACCGTTTTGCAGGCTGGTGATGCAGTCCAGAACGCAGCGTGCTTCGCCGGTGCCAGCGCGGAACTGGAACAGGTTGGAAGGCAGGCGCTTCGGACGCAGCAGTTTGCCGCCACGGTTGATCACGACGTCGCCGTTGCCCAGGTCGGCAGCGGACACTTCTTCGCAATCCAGGAAGCTGTTGTATTGGTCGCCCAGGTCGCCAGGCGCGTTGGTCACAGCGATTTGCTTGGTCAGGCCAGCACCCAGGGAGTCGGTACGAGCAACGATCACGCCGTTGTCGATGCCCAGCTCGAGGAATGCGTAGCGAACTGCAGCGATCTTCGCCAGGAAGTCAGCATGTGGAACAGTTACTTTGCCGTCTTGGTGACCGCACTGTTTCTCATCCGATACTTGGTTTTCGATCTGGATGCAGCAAGCGCCTGCTTCGATCATGCGCTTAGCCAGCAGGTAAGTGGCTTCTGGGTTACCGAAACCAGCATCGATGTCAGCGATGATTGGCACGATGTGCGTTTCAAAGTTGTCGATTTGCTTTTGGATTTCTGCGGCTTTGGCGTTGTCGCCAGCAGCGCGGGCAGCATCCAGAGCGGTGAACAGCAGGTCCAGTTCACGGCTGTCGGCTTGACGCAGGAAGGTGTACAGCTCTTCGATCAGGTCGGAGACGGCAGTCTTCTCGTGCATCGATTGGTCAGGCAGCGGGCCGAAGTCCGAACGCAGAGCAGCAACCATCCAGCCGGACAGGTAGAGGTAGCGCTTGTTGGTGGTCTTCAGGTGCTTTTTGATCGAGATCAGCTTTTGCTGACCGATAAAGCCATGCCAGCAGCCCAGGGATTGGGTGTAGACGGAGGAGTCGGCATCGTACTCGGCCATGTCTTTACGCATGATATCGGCGGTGTATTGCGCGATTTCCAGGCCAGTTTTGAAGCGGTTCTGGGCGCGCATGCGAGCCACGGATTCCGGGTTGATAGCGCTCCAGCTGCTGCCGTTAGTCTCTTTCAGAGCGGCGACTGCCTTGATGTCGTTTTGATAAGCTGACATGGTCAATCCTTCAAAGAATGTGTTTGGTTGAGCACCGGCTTCCCCACTGCATCTGTGTTGCCGGAGGTTGTTGCTGCACACTGCGGATCGCCGAGAAATCGACTTGGGGCGGAGTGAATCCGGGAGGAGGGTGACGAGCTAAACAGTGCGTGAGCGGCAGTGGTTGCAAATGACGGGGTCATTTGGCGACCTGCGGTGCATGGTGACCGGAGGACGACTCAACCTGCTGTGGCATAAAACGTACTGCTGTAAAGCGCTTCCCCGTCCCTCAGGACAACTTCGTTCCAGTCGCAATCTCATTGAACAGCCTTGTGGGCTTCACAACACGAATCGCCTCGGACGGTAAGTTAGAGTGCGACTCGGAGGGCCTTTCGGCGCCTCTGATTAGCGGGAGCGAGGCCATCATGCCTATGGCAAACGGGTTCGTCAATTATTTTGTAGTGCTTTTTTTTCGCTACTACATAATCCGTTTAGCGACCGCATGGTCATCTTTTGCCCCTAGCTAGAGGGGTTGAGGAGGGGATGGCAGGCGCCAATGAGCGTGATCTCGGGCATTAGCGCGGCCAGCAAGGGCGCAGGGTTATTCGACCAGGTCGACCTTGACCCGCACGTTCATATCGTCGCGGCCTTGGGTGCTGCGATGCTGCAGCACGTCGCTGCGATCATTGGCACTTTGTTGGCTGACGCCACTGAGGCTGATCCATTGGCCGAGGCGGCCGCTGACCCGCGTGTCAGTGTTTTGCACATCAATCACGCCGGGCTGGCTTTGGCTCAGGCGATCGTTGTTGCTGCTGATGCTTAAGTGGACCAGCTCGCCACTGACGTTGGCCGTGACATAAAAGCCCCGGGTAACGTCGCGATATTGCGTGTTGCTATAGGGTTGGCCGTAGGCATCGAGGCCGCGGTTGCGCAGCGGCACGCTTTGCCCGACTTGCACCAGTGCTGGGTAGCCTTCGGTGGCTTGTACCTGTTGGCTGCCGCCGCTGCGACTGTTGGTGCTGCGGCGGATGATGCGCACCTGATCGCGGCCGTTGACTTCGCCCTGGCCTATGCTGATCTGGCCATTACCGCCGCTGAGCGTGCCGTCCACCCGGTAGCCTTGATCGTTGCCGGTACTCGATTCATTGCTGTCGACGGTGATCAGCAAGCGCCGGGGTGCGGTATCAAGTTGCTGTAAAAGCTGGCGAACTTCGTCGATCTTGGCAGGTGAGGCGTTGACGATCAGCTGATTACCGTAAGAGTTGGCTTTGCCCTCGTTACCCAAGGTCGACTGCACGATGGCCAGTACGTCATCGGCAGTGCGGTAATTGAGTGGGATCACCTCAGTTGCAGCGCGCAGCGGCAGGCTGCAGCTCAGTAGGGCTAAAGCAAGCAGGGCAGAACGTTTCATAGCGCAAGGCTCACAGTGGAAGTCTTAAAGTAAAAAACTGCGCAGATTGCTGTCGCTCAGGCTGGTCTCCCAGGCACGATCAAACTGTTCCTGGCGCTGCCGGTTGCGCACGCCGTCTTGGTACAGAGCATAGCCTTCGGCACGGCTGGGCTGGGGCAGGACCAGTAAACCGCTGCGGTCGGCTAAGAGAAAACTGATCTCTTCGCTAGGGTAGTCGGGGTGCAGTTTACGAATATGGAAGTTACTGGATAGGCGCTTATTCAGCTGCAGCAGGCGGTGGCCATCGTGCACCGCACGGCTGGAATCACGCAGCAAAATACGCAGCTGATTGCGCGGATGGGCACGTAAAAAGTCGCTGCAAGCCTGCTCCACGCTGCTGTGATTGAGCAGCCACGGTTCCAGCTCGTGGCTGTACAGGCACAGCGTGCGCCGTGCTTGTTGCAGCAAGGCCAGGCAGTGGGCGCGGACCAGCTCGAGGTTGCTGAAGCGCTCCATAGGCAGATGTTGGCCTAGGGTGAAGGGCGCGGGTTCAGCCTGGGCTGGGTCGTTGCTGAAGCTCTCGGGGTTATGCACGGCAAAACGCCCCGGCGACTGAAACTCGATACTGTTTAACTCAGCTGGAGCAGGCGGCGGGGCGTTTTCGTCGTGCATGGAGGCCTCTATGTGCTGCTGCGCACCATATCGACATGGGGCAGACCCGCTTCTAGGTATTCACCGCTAACAATGGTAAAGCCGAGCTTTTCATAGAAACCACAAGCGTGCACCTGGGCGCTGAGCATTTGTTGATTGAGGCCGCGTTTTTCCGCTTCGGCAATCACCGCTTTGATCAGTGCCACGCCGACGTTAAGACCACGCCAGTCCTTGAGGACGGATACCCGGCCGATATGGCCGTCAGCCAGCAAACGTGCCGTACCAATCGGGTATTCGCCTTCCAAGGCCAGAAAGTGTACGGCGTCAACGTCTTCAGCATCCCATTCCAACTCTGCGGGCACCGCTTGTTCACCGATAAACACGGTTTCGCGGATGCGGCGCAGATCAGCATTGTCCTTGTGCCAGTCGGCTAGCCGTACACGGATCTCATTCATCGGCAAACTCCAGGCTGCCTTGTTTCACCAGCTCGACCAGCAGGCAGCTGGCTTCTTCGTTACCCAGCCACTGGCCAAGGTTGTCGATATGCAGGGCGTCAGCCGAGCAGACCAGCTTCAGCAGTTCGCGCAGATCGGCCGAGAGCAGACGGCTCTGGCCGCTGGCGAACAGCACTAGATCCTCGCCGACTTCCGACCAGGCCATGCGCGCGCTGGGGTTGCGAATCAGCACGGCGCCATCTTCGAGGTTGCTCAGCAGGTCTTGCAGCTCGATTTCGGTGCCGCTGATGCGTTCGGGGTAGCGCGGCTCGGTCATATATTGGCCAAACCAGGTCATCAGCAGGCGCTCGTCACCCATGTGCTCATTGAGCAGGGCTTTGAGGCGTTCCAGAGCATCGCGCTGGATTTGCGTCGGGTCTTCGCTGGGGGCAGCATCAGCATCGCTGTAGCGCTCTTCTTCGGGCAGAAACTGGCCGAGGAAGTCAGTGAAATGGGTCAGGACTTCAGCGGCGCTTGGCGCCCGGAAGCCTACGGAGTACGTCATACAATCATCCTCAGCGGTGCCACAGTGGGCCAGGAGTGGCGGCAGATACAGCATGTCGCCGGGCTCGAGCACCCATTCTTCAGTTTTAACAAATTCAGCCAGGATCTTAAGATCCGCGTGTTGCAGCATCGGGCTTTCGGAGTCGCAGACCTGGCCGATTTGCCAGCGGCGCTTGCCTAAGCCTTGCAGCAGAAACACGTCGTAATTATCGAAGTGCGGACCCACGCCGCCGCCAGGCACGGCGAAGCTGATCATCACGTCGTCGATGCGCCACTTGGGCAGAAACTTAAATTGCTCGATGACTTCGGCCACTTCCGGAACGAATTGGTCGACCGCCTGCACCAGCAAGGTCCAGTCGCGCTCCGGCAGTTCGCTAAATGCGTCCTCGGCGAACGGGCCACGGCGCAGCTCCCACGGCTGGCTGCCGTGCTCAAGGACAAGGCGCGATTCAACTTCTTCTTCCAGGGCCAGGCCAGCCAGCTCATCCGGCGAGATAGGACTCTCAAAGCCAGGAATCGCTTGGCGCACCAGCAACGGTTTTTTCTGCCAGTAGTCACGCATGAACTCGCGCGGGGTCAGGCCGCCCAGTAGTTGTAGCGGAGTATCAGGATTCATCGCTAAGCCTTTGATCTAATTCAATAGCCGTAAATAAAAACGCCCGGCTCAGCCGGGCGTCGGAGTGGCTGACGCCATTTAGATGCGTTTTGCCTGGGCAATTGCATTGCCGATGTAATTGGCTGGAGTCAGCAGCTTGAGCTCAGCTTTGGCTTGTGCAGGCATATCCAGGCCATCGATAAAGCTCAGCAGTGCTTCTGGGCTGATGCCTTTGCCACGGGTCAGCTCTTTGAGCTTCTCGTAAGGGTTTTCGATGGCGTAACGGCGCATGACGGTTTGGATCGGCTCAGCTAAGACTTCCCAGCAGGCGTCCAAGTCTTCAGCAATGCGTTGAGCATTGAGCTCTAACTTACTGATACCTTTGAGACTTGCCTCATAAGCCATGATGCTGTGAGCGAAGCCCACGCCCAGGTTACGCAGCACGGTGGAGTCGGTCAGGTCACGCTGCCAGCGCGAGATCGGCAGCTTGCTGGCCAGGTGTTGCAGCAGAGCGTTGGCGATGCCCAGGTTGCCTTCGGAGTTCTCGAAGTCAATCGGGTTGACCTTGTGCGGCATGGTCGAGGAGCCGATTTCGCCAGCGATGGTCTTCTGCTTGAAGTAGCCCAGGGAGATATAGCCCCACACATCGCGATCGAAGTCGATCAGGATGGTGTTGAAGCGGGCGATGGCATCAAACAGCTCGGCAATGTAGTCGTGCGGCTCGATCTGGGTGGTGTAGGGGTTCCACTGCAGGCCCAGGTCTTGCTCGATAAATTCGCGGGCGTTGGCTTCCCAGTCTACTTGCGGGTAAGCCGACAGGTGCGCGTTGTAGTTACCGACGGCGCCGTTGATCTTGCCCAGCAGGGGTACGGCCGCTACCTGCGCGATCTGCCGCTCTAGGCGGTAAACCACGTTAGCCAGCTCTTTGCCCAGAGTGGTCGGCGAGGCCGGCTGGCCGTGGGTGCGCGAGAGCATCGGCACTTCGGCAAACTTGATCGCCAGTTCGCGGATCGCTTGTGCTGTTTGACGCATCAGCGGCAGCAGCACTTCGTCGCGACCAGCGCGCAGCATCAGGGCGTGGGACAGGTTGTTGATGTCCTCACTGGTGCAGGCGAAGTGAATGAATTCGCTGACCTTATCCAGCTCAGGCAGCTTAGCCGCTTGCTCCTTGAGCAGGTATTCCACGGCTTTAACGTCGTGGTTGGTGGTGCGTTCGATCTCTTTAACGCGCTCGGCGTGCTCAATGGCGAAGTTATCTGCCAATTGGTTGAGCACAGCTTGGGCGTCGGCCGAAAAAGGCGCTACTTCGTTGACGCCAGCGTGGGCGGCGAGGCGTTGTAACCAACGCACTTCAACGAGGACGCGAAAACGGATCAGGCCGTATTCGCTGAAAATGGGGCGCAGGGCGCTAGTTTTGCTGGCGTAACGGCCATCAACAGGGGAAACCGCGGTGAGCGAGGAAAGCAGCATGGGAGGCGTTCTCGGACAATCGGCCATTGAAAAGGGCGCACATCATACATGAAAACCGCTGCTTAACCGCGTTTGCCTGCAGCCGTTTAGCAGCGATAACCGCCCCAAAGTTGTCGGCGCCTGCTGCGCAGGTGCGCCTGAGCCTCTATTAGGCGGCTTTAGCGGTTGTCATGTTTCGCTGCGCAGCAACGGATACAGCTCTTTGAGCAGCTTGCGCCGGCTAAACACCAACTGCCAACGATGGCCACCTAATTGCCGCCAGAGGCGGGCACTGCGGATGCCAGCGAGCAGGAGGGCACGGATTTTCGCCGCATTGTTGGCTTGCTGCAGGTGACGGGCATCACCTTGCACCTGAATACGCTGACGGAAGGTGCTGATGGTGTCCTGATACAGGCTGCCGCAATTGGCAATGACGTTGTCGTGGCCCGGGCCGAAGAGCTCAACCTGTTGCTGTACCTGAGCCAGGCGACTGCCCATCAGGTCTAACAAGTCATTGCGCTTATCCAGCTTGCGTTCCAGGGTCAGCAGCGCCAAGGCGTAGCGCAGCGGCATGCGTTGCAGGCTGGCAGGGTCGCGTTCTAAGGCGCCAACCAAGGCGCGGTAACCGTCGCGCAGGTTAAGGTCGTCCCCGCCGTACACGTCCAGGGTGTCCTTGGGATCGCGCACCAACAGGCTGTTGATCAGGCAAGTCACGGCCGGTTCATGGACTTGCCCGGTGCGGGCCAGCTTGTCGACTAAAAAGGCCGCTTGAAAGACGCCGGCGAGGGCGATCAGTTGATCGCGGGTGTTACTCATACGGTCTGCTCGCGGCTGGTCCAAGGTTCGGCGGTTTCGATCACGCCGCCGCCTAAGCATACTTCGCCGTCGTAAAAGACTACCGACTGGCCGGGAGTGACGGCGCGCTGCGGCTCGCTAAACACGGCGCGGTAGCCGTTGTCAGTGCGCTCCAGCGTGCAGGCCTGGTCGCCTTGGCGATAACGCACCTTGGCGGTCAGTTGGCGCGGGCTGCTCAGGTCAATCGGGTTCACCCAGTAAATCTCTGAAGCGAGCAGGGCGCGGCTGAACAGCCAGGGATGTTCATTACCTTGGCCGACCACCAGCACATTGCGGCTCAGGTCTTTATGCAGGACGTACCACGGCTCATCACCGGCGCCCTTCAGGCCGCCAATACCCAAGCCTTGGCGCTGGCCAATGGTGTGGTACATCAGGCCGTGGTGGCGGCCAATGACCTCACCGCTGGTGGTTTCAATATTGCCGGGTTGGGCGGGCAAGTACTGCTTGAGGAAATCGCTAAAACGCCGCTCGCCGATAAAGCAGATACCCGTGGAGTCTTTCTTTTTGGCCGTGGCCAGTTGGTATTTCTCGGCGATGGCGCGTACTGCCGGCTTTTCCAGCTCACCCACCGGGAACAGGGTCTTGGCGATCTGCTCGCCGCCTACGGCATGCAGGAAGTAACTCTGATCCTTATTCGGATCGAGGCCTTTAAGCAGCTCGGTGCGTCCCTCGATATCGCGACGGCGCACGTAATGGCCGGTGGCGATCAGGTCTGCGCCGAGCATCAGGGCGTAGTCGAGGAAGGCTTTAAACTTGATTTCGCGGTTGCATAGAATGTCTGGGTTAGGCGTGCGCCCGGCTTTGTATTCGGCCAAAAAGTGCTCGAATACGTTGTCCCAGTACTCCGCCGCGAAGTTAGCGGTGTGTAGCTTGATACCGATCTTGTCGCACACGGCTTGGGCATCCGCCAGATCGTCCATGGCGGTGCAGTATTCAGTACCATCGTCCTCATCCCAGTTTTTCATAAACAGGCCTTCGACCTGATAACCCTGCTCAAGCAGCAGTAGGGCTGAAACGGAAGAGTCGACGCCGCCGGACATGCCGACGATCACGCGTTGGGAGCTAGGTGCTTGCATGGGAGTCTGCGAGTAAAGCCTGAAAAGCCGCTGATTCTAACAGAAAGGCGGCGGGCTACGGCTAGCCGAGCAGGGCGGCTAGTCGCGCACTACGTCAAGGCTGACTGCGGTACCAGCCAGATAATCATCCACGCAGCGCGGGATCAATTCACTGCGCCAGCGGCTTGGATCGCTGAGCAGCTCGTCGCGGCTGAGCCAGATGGCGCGGCTGATGCCTTCATCTAGGGCGCGCTCGGGGTGGTGGGCAATGGTTTTGGCGGTAAAACAGACGCGCTGGTAAGTGACGCCATTGCTCGGTGCGGTATACAGATAAATGCCCAGCAGCCCGGTAAGTTCGACGTCCCAACCGGTTTCTTCGAGGGTCTCGCGGATGGCAGCTTGGCGCAGGGTTTCGTTGGGCTCAAGGTGGCCGGCGGGCTGGTTCAGCACCAGGCGGCCGCCTTTGAGTTCCTCAACCAAGAGAAAGCGACCGTTGTCTTCAATCACGGTGGCTACGGTGATATGGGGGTTCCAGTCCATCTGGGGTTCTCTTTGTGCGTGCTTTAGAAAGCAGAAACCCCGGTGCGTGGCCGGGGTTTCTGGGTCTTGCTCTACAGCGTTACGCTAAAGAAGCCAGCGCAGCGTTGAAGGTGGCGCTTGGGCGCATCACCTGGCTGGTTTTCTCCGGGCTGGAGCGGTAGTAGCCACCGATGTCGACCGGTTTGCCTTGGACGGCAGCCAGTTCGGCAACGATAGTGGCTTCTTGCTCAGTCAGGGTTTTCGCCAGCGGGGCGAATTGCGCTTTCAGCTCAGCATTTTCATCTTGTGCAGCCAGCGCCTGGGCCCAGTACAGGGCCAGGTAGAAGTGGCTGCCACGGTTGTCCAGCTCGCCGACCTTACGGGCTGGCGACTTGTTGTTATCCAACAGTTTGCCAGTGGCTTGGTCGAGGGTTTTACCCAGTACTTTGGCCTTGGCGTTGTTGGTTTTGATCCCGGTGTCTTCCAGGGAAACCGCCAGAGCCAGGAACTCGCCGAGGGAGTCCCAACGCAGGTAGTTTTCTTCGACCAGCTGCTGCACGTGCTTAGGCGCAGAACCACCCGCACCGGTTTCGTACATGCCGCCGCCAGCCATCAACGGTACGATGGAGAGCATTTTCGCCGACGTACCCAGTTCCATGATTGGGAACAGGTCAGTCAGGTAGTCGCGCAGCACGTTGCCGGTGACCGAGATAGTATCCAGACCGCGGATCAGGCGCTCCATGGACACGCGAATGGCTTGGTTGTAATCCATCATGCGGATATCCAGGCCAGTCAGGTCATAATCCTTCAGGTACAGCTCAACTTTCTTTTGCAGCTCGCGGTCGTGGGCGCGTTCTGGGTCGAGCCAGAAGATTGCTGGAGTGTCGGACTGGCGAGCGCGAGTGACGGCCAGTTTGACCCAGTCGCGGATCGGCGCGTCTTTGGTCTGGCAGGCGCGCCAGATGTCGCCAGCTTCCACTTCGTGCTGCATCAGTACGGAGCCATCGGCCAGCACTACGCGCATGCTGCCGTCGGCAGTCATCTCGAAGGTTTTGTCGTGGGAACCGTACTCTTCGGCTTTCTGCGCCATCAGGCCAACGTTCGGTACGCTGCCCATGGTGGTTGGGTCGAATGCACCGTTGGTTTTGCAGAAGTTGATCATCTCTTGGTAGATGCGCGCGTAAGTGCTTTCTGGCATTACCGCTTTGGTGTCTTTCTGCTTACCGTCTTTGCCCCACATCTGCCCGGAGTTACGGATCATCGCCGGCATCGAGGCGTCAACGATCACGTCGCTTGGGATGTGCAGGTTGGTGATGCCTTTAACCGAGTCCACCATGGCCATTTCTGGGCGCTCGCTGTAGCAAGCGTGCAGGTCGTGGAGGATCTCTTCTTGCTGGGAGATCGGCAGCACTTTGATCTTGTCGTAGACGCTGCTGATACCGTTGTTCGGGTTTACGCCCAGCTCTTCAAACAGCTTGCCGTGCTTCTCGAACGCGCCTTTGTAGTAAACGCTGACGGCGTGGCCGAAGACGATTGGGTGGGAGACCTTCATCATGGTGGCTTTGACGTGCAGGGACCACATCACGCCGGTCTCTTTACAGTCTTGCAGGGTGCGCTCGAAGAAGTTGCGCAGCTGGCGGCAGCTCATGAACATGCTGTCCAGCACTTCGCCTTCTTGCAGGGCCAGTTGCTTCTTAACTTCTACCTTGCCGTCTTTGCCGACGAACTCGATGCGGACATCACCGGCCTTGGCCATGGTGATCGACTGCTCGCTGGAGAAGAAGTCGCCGCCGCGCATGTAATCCGCGTGGGACTGCGAAGCCATGCTCCACTTGCCCATCGAGTGCGGGTGTTTGCGGGCATAGGCTTTTACCGCAGCAGGGGCGCGGCGGTCGGAGTTGCCTTCACGCAGAACCGGGTTTACTGCGCTGCCGAGAATTTTGGCGTAACGCGCGCGGGTTTCTTTTTCCGCGTCAGTTTGTGGGTCTTCTGGGAAATCAGGGATGCTGTAGCCTTGGGCTTGCAACTCGGCGATGGCGCCTTTGAGTTGTGGAACCGAGGCACTGATGTTTGGCAGCTTGATGATGTTGGCATCAGGCTCAGTAGCCAGGATCGCCAGCTTGGCGAGATCGTCGTCAATGCGCTTATCGGCGGCCAGCTGGTCGGCGAATGTCGCAAGTATGCGTCCTGCAAGAGAGATGTCGCGTGTTTCTACAGAGATGTCAGCCGATGCAGCGAAAGCTTCAACGATGGGCAGAAGCGAGTAGGTAGCAAGGGCGGGGGCTTCGTCGGTGAAGGTGTAAATAATCTTCGAAGGGGTGGACATTGGTAGTTAACTCTCTTCTTTGCTGTGCGTGCACAGAAACTCGACATGCGCAGATAGACGCAGAAGCCAGTGTTTGACCGGCTCAAAAGTCGAGGACTCGCCGCGGTGATGATGAATGCACCAGTAGAGGGCCGAGCGGTTCGAGCTGGAAGGCCGTGGTGACGACCACCAGTATCAAGAGGTGTGAGTCTCGTGCGAGACACTGACCCCTTATGACTTGTTAGCCACCTAAGTAGTATACCACTGCGACAGCGCGTCGCAGAATGCTTATCTACATAAGACTATTGCATATGGTTGCCACTGCTCGATTTGCGCTACCCTCGGCAAGCGAGCTGCTGTATCAACGTCAATGACAACGGAGTCCAGCATGGGATACCAAAAGATCCAAGTGCCAACTACCGGTGACAAAATCACCGTCAATGCCGATACATCCCTGAACGTCCCCAACCATCCGATCATTCCTTATATAGAAGGAGACGGCATCGGCGTGGATATCAGCCCGGTGATGATCAAAGTGGTGGATGCTGCCGTACAAAAAGCCTATGGCGGCAAGCGCCAGATCTCGTGGATGGAAGTCTACGCCGGCGAGAAGGCCACCCAGGTTTACGATCAAGACACTTGGTTGCCGCAGGAAACCCTCGATGCAGTCAAAGACTACGTCGTCTCTATTAAAGGCCCGCTGACCACTCCGGTGGGCGGCGGTATTCGCTCCCTCAACGTAGCCCTGCGCCAGCAGCTCGATCTCTACGTTTGCTTGCGCCCGGTGCGCTGGTTCGAGGGTGTGCCTAGCCCGGTGAAAAAACCGGGTGATGTCGATATGACCATCTTCCGTGAAAACTCCGAAGATATTTACGCCGGTATCGAGTGGAAAGCCGGTTCGCCTGAGGCGAACAAGGTGATCAAGTTTCTTAAAGAAGAAATGGGCGTCACCAAGATCCGCTTCGATGAAGACTGCGGCATTGGCGTGAAGCCAGTGTCCAGGGCGGGTACCCAGCGTTTGGTGCGCAAAGCCCTGCAGTATGTGGTCGACAATGATCGCGACTCGCTGACCATCGTGCACAAAGGCAACATCATGAAGTTCACCGAGGGTGCCTTCAAAGAGTGGGGCTATGAGATCGCAGCCAAAGAATTTGGTGCGACCTTGCTCGACGGCGGCCCTTGGATGCAGTTTAAAAACCCCAAGACTGGCAAAAATGTCATCGTCAAAGACGCTATCGCCGACGCCATGCTGCAACAGATTTTGCTGCGCCCGGCGGAGTACGATGTCATCGCCACGCTCAACCTCAATGGCGACTATCTATCGGATGCCCTGGCGGCAGAAGTGGGTGGGATTGGCATCGCTCCGGGTGCCAACTTGTCCGACACCGTCGCCATGTTCGAGGCGACCCACGGCACGGCACCTAAGTACGCCGGCAAGGATCAGGTCAACCCAGGTTCGCTGATTCTTTCCGCCGAAATGATGCTGCGCCATATGGGCTGGACTGAGGCCGCTGATCTGATTATCAAGGGCACCAACGGCGCCATTGGTGCCAAGACAGTGACCTATGACTTCGAGCGCCTGATGGACGGGGCAAAGTTGCTGTCGTGCTCAGCCTTTGGTGATGCCTTAATCGCTCATATGTAAGGCGGCAGCCAGAAAAAAAGGCCGGTCAATTGACCGGCCTTTTTAATGGGCGCAGGTTTTGCGCTAGTTCAAGCCTCAGTGGCTGAGGTAGTGGGCTGGCTAGGGCTATCACTGGCCGCGTTAGGCGCACTGATATTAACCGCGTGCAGCCCTTTAGGTCCTTGGATAATATCGAAGCTTACCGGCTGTCCGGCCTTGAGTGTTTTATAGCCGTCCATCTGGATAGCCGAGTAGTGGGCGAACAGGTCCTCATCTCGACCATCAGCTAGGATAAACCCGTAACCTTTGGCGTTGTTGAACCACTTGACCTTACCGCTGACCATGCTGATATCCCTCTGCAAAGGACTCCATCACTGGAGTATCATCCACTTCCACTCCACAAGCTGTTTGGCATTACCAGGCAGCTTTGTGAAACCTTTTTTTAATACCCAAATGGGTGTCCTTTGTTTGTAACACCGTTTTGCCGATAGTCAAGGCAATGCTGCATCTGGCTGAGAAGCCGTTCAAACTCTGTCAAGTACAGAATATTCGCTCACCAAAGAAGCAATTGCGCATGCATGCACATAGCCACATTCGACTAACCTTCAATCAGGATCAGCCTGACGGGCATGACGAAGACTCAGCGGGCGTCGCTATCCAAGAGTCAAAGCCTGCGCTGCAGACTCCTCCGATGTACAAGGTTATTTTGTTTAACGATGACTACACCCCCATGGATTTCGTCGTCGAGGTGCTTGAAGTTTTCTTCAATCTCAATCGTGAAACGGCGACTAAAGTGATGCTGGCCGTTCACACTGAGGGACGAGCGGTATGTGGTGTATTTACTCGTGATGTCGCTGAAACCAAAGCGATGCAAGTGAATCAATATGCAAGAGAGAGCCAGCATCCGCTACTCTGTGAAATAGAGAAGGACGGTTAATTCCGGCCGCCTGGGCATGAGGTGAAGCTATGTTAAATCGGGAGCTCGAAGTCACCCTCAATCTGGCTTTCAAGGAGGCTCGAATCAAGCGTCATGAATTCATGACGGTTGAACATCTGTTGTTGGCACTGCTCGACAACGAAGCCGCTGCCAGCGTTTTGCGTGCTTGCGGGGCTAATCTAGACAAGCTGCGCCAGGAGTTGCAGGAATTTATCGACTCCACCACGCCACTTATTCCTCAGCACGATGACGAGCGCGAAACCCAACCTACCTTGGGCTTCCAGCGGGTTCTGCAACGTGCCGTATTCCATGTGCAAAGCTCGGGTAAGCGTGAAGTCACCGGTGCTAACGTGCTGGTCGCGATCTTTAGCGAGCAAGAAAGCCAAGCGGTGTTCCTGCTCAAGCAGCAAAGCGTGGCCCGTATCGACGTGGTCAACTTTATTGCCCACGGCATCTCCAAGGTGCCTGGCCATGGTGGTCAGCCAGAAGCTGATCAAGACAGCCAGGATGAGGAGGGCGGCGAACCTACTGCCTCCGGCAACCCGCTGGATGCCTACGCGAGTAATCTCAACGAGCTGGCTCGCCAAGGGCGAATTGATCCACTGGTCGGTCGCGAGCAGGAAGTGGAGCGTGTCGCGCAGATTCTCGCGCGTCGGCGCAAAAACAACCCGCTGCTAGTCGGTGAGGCAGGGGTGGGTAAAACCGCCATCGCAGAAGGCCTGGCTAAGCGTATCGTCGATAACCAGGTCCCTGACCTGCTGGCTGAAAGCGTGGTGTATTCCTTGGATCTCGGCGCATTGCTGGCCGGGACTAAGTACCGTGGCGACTTTGAGAAGCGCTTGAAAGCCCTGTTGGGTGAGCTGCGCAAACGTCCCCATGCGATTCTGTTTATTGACGAGATTCACACCATTATTGGTGCGGGCGCCGCTTCGGGCGGGGTGATGGATGCCTCTAACCTGCTTAAGCCCATGCTGTCTTCCGGTGAAATCCGTTGCATCGGCTCGACGACTTTCCAAGAATTCCGTGGGATTTTTGAGAAAGATCGCGCCTTGGCGCGGCGTTTCCAGAAAGTCGACGTGGTCGAGCCTTCGGTGGAGGACACCATCGGCATCCTGCGTGGCCTTAAGGGGCGTTTCGAGCAGCATCACGGCATTGAGTACAGTGATGAGGCGCTGCGCGCGGCTTCCGAACTGGCTTCGCGCTATATCAATGACCGCCACATGCCCGACAAGGCTATCGACGTGATTGACGAGGCCGGCGCCTATCAGCGCCTGCTGCCACAAGATCAGCGCGTGAGTCGCATTGATGTGGCTCAGGTTGAGGATATCGTCGCCAAGATCGCGCGGATTCCGCCTAAGCACGTCAGCAGCTCCGATAAGGAACTGCTGCGTAACCTTGAGCGCGATCTCAAGCTGACCGTTTTTGGTCAGGATGCGGCAATCGATTCGTTGTCTACCGCGATCAAGCTGTCCCGTGCCGGCCTTAAAGCGCCGGACAAGCCAGTGGGCTCGTTCCTCTTTGCCGGCCCTACTGGGGTGGGTAAAACCGAGGCAGCGCGGCAATTGGCTAAAGCCCTTGGGGTTGAGCTGATTCGCTTCGATATGTCTGAGTACATGGAGCGTCACACTGTGTCGCGCCTGATCGGTGCGCCACCGGGCTATGTCGGTTTTGATCAGGGTGGTCTGCTGACCGAGGCGATTACTAAGACGCCACATTGCGTACTGTTGTTGGATGAGATCGAAAAGGCCCACCCGGAAGTCTTTAACCTGTTACTGCAGGTGATGGATCACGGCACCTTGACTGACAATAACGGGCGCAAGGCGGACTTCCGCAACGTGATTCTGATCATGACCACCAACGCCGGTGCTGAGACTGCATCGCGGGCATCGATTGGTTTCACCTTCCAGGATCATTCAACCGATGCCATGGAAGTGATCAAGAAGAGCTTCACCCCTGAGTTCCGCAACCGTCTGGACACCATTATTCAGTTCGGCCGCCTGAGTCACGAAGTGATCAAAAGCATCGTCGACAAGTTTCTCACCGAGCTGCAAGCGCAGCTTGAGGATAAGCGCGTCACGCTTGAGGTCAGTGGTGCGGCGCGGGATTGGCTGGCCGAGCATGGTTATGACGTGCAGATGGGGGCTCGCCCAATGGCACGCTTGATCCAAGATAAGATCAAGCGTCCGCTGGCGGAAGAAATTCTCTTCGGCGAGTTGGCTGAGCATGGTGGTGTGGTGCATGTCGATATGGACGGCGATGAGCTGACCTTCGAGTTCGAGACCACGGCTGAAATGGCTTAAAGCATTTCAGTGCAAACAAAAACGCCCGGCTATGCCGGGCGTTTTTACTTAAGCTGCTTAAGTCAGAGGCGATTTGTACTCGCCAATCGCACTTAGCGGGCGCGGTAGGTGATGCGGCCCTTGCTCAAGTCGTAAGGGGTAAGCTCAACGCGAACTTTGTCCCCGGTCAGAATGCGGATGTAATTCTTGCGCATCTTCCCAGAGATGTGCGCGGTAACGACGTGCCCGTTTTCCAACTCCACACGAAACATGGTGTTGGGCAGGGTGTCGACGACAGTACCTTCCATTTCGAAGCTGTCTTCTTTCGACATGCAGTAAAGCCCTCGATATTCAAAGAATGGCCCAGCGCAATTGGCGCTCGGCAAAAGCGGCGTGCATTGTGCCCGAAAACAGTCGTCGGCGCCAAGAAATTCAGTTAAGCACTACCCAGCGCTGATTTACGAACAGCTCAATAGGGCGGTATTGGGTCTTGTAGTTCATCTTGCGGCAGTTCTTGATCCAGTAGCCGAGGTAGAGCGCATGCAGGTTCAGGCGTGCGGCCTCAGCTATTTGCCAGAGGATGGCGAAGCGCCCAAGGCTGCGCCGTTCTTCGTCTGGATCATAGAAGGTGTACACCGCCGAAAGTCCATTGGGCAGGACGTCGGTGACGGCGATAGCGAGCAAACGTCCGTCAAGACGGAACTCATAGAAGCGCGAAAAGGCCAGATCGCGGACTAAAAAAGTACTGAACTGCTCGCGATTAGGTGGGTACATATCGCCGTCAGCATGGCGTAGCTCTATATAGCGGGCATACAAGGCGTAATATTCCTCGCTGAACGCCGGGCGCACCATGTTGATCTGTAAGTCTTGATTGCGATTAAGGATTTTGCGCTGTTGCCGATTGGCAATAAATTGCGCGGCGGGGATTCGCGCCGGCACGCATGCGGTGCAGCGCTGGCAATGCGGGCGATAGAGGTGGTCGCCGCTGCGCCGAAAGCCCATTTCCGAAAGGTCAGCGTAAACCCCCACGTCCATCGGCTGGCTGGGATCGAGGAATAAAGTAGTGGCCTCTTCCTCGGGCAGGTAGCTGCAGGCGTGGGGCTGAGTGGCATAGAACTTAAGGCGGGCCAGCTCGGTCATGGTCGACTCTCGAAATCAGTCTTCTAGCAAGTGTATGCCAGCCTGGCGTACTCGCCTAGGCGAGCCAGTTAGCTTGTGAGGGCTGATCAAGGTACTCGCTTAAATAGCGGCTGAACTGCTCGCGGCTAATGCTCTTGGCGCCCAAACTGTACAAATGTTCGGTAGGCATCTGGCAGTCGATCAGAACAAAGCCCCAGGTCTGCAGGTGCTGGACTAAGGTGATAAAGCCCACCTTGGAGGCATTGTCCGCGCGGCTGAACATGGATTCACCAAAGAATAATTGGCCCATGGCCAGGCCGTAGAGGCCGCCAACCAGTTCATCGTCCCGCCAGACCTCGACTGAATGGGCGATACCGCGCAGATGCAGCTCAAGGTATGCGCGTTGCATCTGCTCAGTGATCCACGTCTCGTTAGCGTAGCTGCGCGGTGCGGCGCAGGCGGCAATGACTTGCGCGAAGGCCTGATCGAAGGTGACGCGATAACGTTGCTGGCGCAGCAGTTTGGCCATGCTGCGCGAGACGTGCAGCTCTTGGGGCAAAAGCACTGTGCGCGGATCGGGTGACCACCACAGGATCGGCTGGCCATCCTGAAACCACGGAAAGCAGCCGTGTCGGTAAGCCGCGATCAAGCGTTCAGGGCTAAGGTCGCCACCTGCAGCGAGCAAACCATTGGGTTCGCGCAGCGCTTTTGTCAGGGGTGGGAATTGATGGAAGTCACGTTGTAGCCAAGTCAGCATGCAGAAGGCCAAAGTGAGTCGAGCGGGAGTGGGGGAGGGCGGATGGTGAGTCCGCCCTGGTGTGAGGTTTAGTCCTCAAGGAATTTCTCAACGTCCAGCGCTGCCATGCAGCCCGCGCCTGCCGAGGTGATCGCTTGGCGATAGACGTTATCGGCGACGTCGCCGGCGGCGAACACGCCTTCAATGCTGGTGGCGGTGGCATTGCCTTGATTGCCGCCTTTAACGGTCAGGTAACCGTCGTGCATGTCCAGTTGGCCGACAAACAAGTCGGTGTTCGGCTTGTGGCCGATGGCGATAAACACGCCAGCCAGCGGCAGATCAGTGGTTGCGCCGGATTGGGTGTTTTTCAGGCGTGCACCGGTAACGCCGCTGGCGTCGCCCAAGACCTCATCCAGGCTGTGGTTCCAATGCAGCACCACGTTGCCGTTGGCCGCCTTGTCGAACAGCTTGTCTTGGAGGATTTTCTCCGAGCGCAGCTTGTCGCGGCGATGCACCAAGTGCACTTCTTTCGCGATGTTAGACAGATACAGTGCCTCTTCCACCGCGGTGTTACCGCCGCCGATGACCGCGACCACTTGGTTGCGATAGAAGAAACCGTCGCAGGTGGCGCAAGCCGATACGCCCTTGCCGGCAAAGCTTTCTTCCGAAGGCAGGCCGAGGTACTGGGCCGAGGCGCCAGTGGCAATGATCAGCGCGTCGCAGGTGTAAGTGCCGCTGTCACCTTTGAGGGTAAAAGGGCGCGATTGCAACTCAGCGGTGTGGATATGGTCGTAGATGATCTCGGTATCGAAGCGCTCGGCGTGCTTCTGCATACGCTCCATCAGGCTAGGGCCGGTAAGACCTTCAACATCACCTGGCCAGTTATCAACCTCAGTGGTGGTGGTCAACTGACCGCCAGGCTGCATACCGGTAATGATCACCGGCTTGAGGTTGGCGCGGGCGGCGTATACAGCAGCGCTATAACCAGCAGGCCCGGAACCCAGGATGATCAAGCGCGAATGCTTGACTTCACTCATAAAAACACCTCATAAGCCTTTGTCACAAAAGAGAATGCATGCTCCAATTGAGCCGCACGGAAGATGTTGGCAAATATGCTACACCGAAGCGGGCGTGGAACGGGAGTCGACCCGGTCTGTTCACCCGAGGTTATCTGGGTGCCTGTTATACGCTGGCTAAACCCGTAGAATCACTGCATATTTTGCCATTAACTAAATAGTCGGCGCCTATGGCGCAGGAACAGATGCGTTTTGAAGAAATCTAGCCCAACTGCACAACTTCCCCTCTGGCGTCAGCAACTGCCTTCTAGATTGAAGGAGGGCGCTTTGATTGGCCTGGGCGCGTTGTGCCTGTATCTATGGATGGCTCTGCTGAGTTACGACGCCGGTGATCCCGGTTGGACTCATACCAGTACTAACTTAGGCCAAGTGCACAACGCGGCCGGGCGCGCCGGTGCGTGGTTTGCCGACGTGTTGTTTATGGCGCTGGGCTATTTCGCTTATTTATTCCCGCTGCTGCTGGTAGCTAAAACCTGGCAGATGTTCCGTCATCGCCATCAGCCGTGGCTGTGGAGCGGCTGGTTGTTCGCCTGGCGCTTTACCGGCTTGGTCTTCCTCGTGTTGTCCGGCGCCGCGCTGGCTTATATCCATTTCCATCCGAGTACCGGCATGCCTGCCTCCGCCGGCGGCGCGGTAGGCGAGAGCCTGGGCCAGTTCGGCATCGAAGCCCTGAATGTGCAGGGCAGTACGCTGCTGTTTATTGCTCTGTTCCTCTTCGGCTTGACCGTATTCACGGATTTGTCGTGGTTTAAGGTCATGGACCTGACCGGCAAAATCACTTTGGATTTGGTTGAGCTGATCCAAGGCCTGGCCAATCGCTGGTGGAGTTCACGCCTGGAGCGTAAGCAACTGGTCGCGCAATTGCGTGAAGTGGATGCGCGCGTGAGCGAGGTCGCCGCCCCGGCGGCTATGGATCGTCGTGAGCAAGCCAAGGTTAAAGAACGCCTGATTGAGCGTGAAGAGTCCCTTAACAAGCACATGGTGGAGCGTGAGAAACAGGCACCACCCGTGATTACCCCAGCTCCGGCCAAGGCGCCCGAGCCGAGCAAGCGCGTACTGAAAGAGAAGCAGGTGCCGTTGTTCGTCGACAGCGCTGTAGAAGGCACCTTGCCGCCGATCTCGCTGCTGGACGTGGCTGAAAAGAAAGCCCTGAATTATTCGCCAGAATCCTTGGCCGCAGTTGGTCACTTGCTGGAGATCAAACTCAAAGAGTTTGGCGTGGAAGTAGCCGTGGACTCGATTCACCCAGGTCCGGTGATTACCCGTTACGAGATTCAGCCTGCGGCCGGGGTTAAGGTCAGCCGTATCGCTAACCTAGCCAAGGACTTGGCCCGCTCTCTGGCCGTGACCAGCGTACGGGTGGTGGAGGTTATCCCTGGCAAGACTACCGTCGGTATCGAGATTCCTAACGAAGACCGGCAGATCGTGCGTTTCTCGGAAGTGCTGTCGACGCCGGAATACGACAATTTCAAATCCCCAGTGACCCTGGCCTTGGGCCACGACATTGGTGGCAAGCCGGTGATCACCGATCTGGCCAAGATGCCGCACTTGCTGGTGGCGGGTACTACCGGTTCCGGTAAGTCGGTGGGGGTCAACGCGATGATCCTGTCGATCCTGTTCAAGTCTGGCCCCGATGACGCCAAGATGATCATGATCGACCCGAAAATGCTTGAACTGTCGATCTACGAAGGCATTCCCCATCTGCTCTGCCCAGTTGTCACCGACATGAAAGACGCCGCTAACGCCTTGCGTTGGAGCGTGGCGGAAATGGAGCGGCGCTACAAACTGATGGCAAAAATGGGCGTGCGTAACCTGGCGGGTTTTAACGCCAAGGTGAAGGAGGCTCAGGAAGCCGGCGAGCCGCTCAGCGATCCGCTGTATAAGCGCGAAAGCATCCACGACGAAGCGCCGCTGCTGCAGAAGCTGCCGACCATCGTGGTGGTGGTCGATGAATTTGCCGACATGATGATGATCGTCGGTAAGAAGGTTGAAGAGCTGATCGCGCGTATCGCCCAGAAAGCCCGGGCGGCAGGGATTCACCTGATCCTGGCGACACAGCGGCCATCGGTAGACGTGATTACCGGTCTGATCAAGGCCAACATCCCGACCCGTATGGCCTTCCAGGTTTCCAGCAAAATTGACTCGCGCACCATCATCGACCAAGGCGGCGCCGAACAACTGCTTGGCCACGGTGACATGCTCTATATGCCGCCGGGCACCAGCTTGCCGATCCGTGTGCACGGTGCTTTCGTTTCCGATGATGAGGTCCACCGTGTAGTGGAGGCTTGGAAACTGCGCGGCGCGCCGGAGTACAACGACGACATTCTCAACGGTGTGGAAGAGGCCGGCAGTGGCTTTGAAGGCAGCAGTGGTGGTGATGGCGATGATGCTGAAACCGACGCGCTGTATGACGAAGCCGTGCAGTTTGTGCTGGAAAGCCGCCGCGCTTCGATTTCTGCGGTACAGCGCAAGCTTAAGATTGGCTACAACCGCGCTGCGCGGATGATTGAAGCGATGGAAATGGCCGGTGTGGTCACCGCCATGAACACCAACGGCTCCCGCGAGGTGCTTGCACCTGGCCCGGTCCGCGATTAACTCAAAGCAAGGATTGTCATGCGCCTAGTACGCCTGTTGTTACTCACTGTATTGAGCTTTACCAGCGTTGCCGCCCTGGCTGACGACGCCGTGGCGGTCAAGCGCCTGACTGAGCTGCTGAATCAAGCGCAAACCATCACCGCCCGTTTCTCCCAGCTGACCTTGGATGCCGGTGGCACCCAGCTGCAAGAAAGCGCCGGGCAGATGGTGCTCAAGCGTCCGGGGCTGTTCCGCTGGCACACCGACGCGCCGATGGAGCAACTGCTGGTGTCTAACGGCAAGCAGGTTTGGCTGTACGACCCGGATCTGCAGCAGGTGACGATTCAGAAGCTCGATCAGCGCCTGACTCATACCCCGGCGTTGTTGTTGTCCGGTGATGTGTCGAAGATCCAAGAGAACTTCGAAATCACCCACAACGAAGGCGGCAATGTGGTCGATTTCATCCTCAAGCCCAAGGCCAAAGACAGCCTGTTCGATAGCCTGCGCCTGTCGTTTCGCAACAACACGCTTAACGATATGCAGTTGATTGACAGCATCGGTCAACGCACCAATATCCTGTTTCTCAACGTCAAAATGAATCAGCCGCAAGCCGACTCGCAGTTCACCTTCGAGATCCCAGCCGGCGCCGACGTGATTCAGGAATAACGGCATCACCATGGACCTGTTTGGCAAGGCCCCCGTTGCGCAACCTCTGGCCGCTCGTTTACGCGCGACCAGCTTGGATGAGTATGTGGGCCAGGAGCACCTGCTGGCTCGCGGCAAGCCGCTGCGGGAAGCCTTGGAGCAGGGCGCTCTACACTCGATGATCTTCTGGGGCCCGCCGGGCGTGGGTAAAACCACCTTGGCGCGGCTACTGGCGCAGGTCACCGATGCGCACTTTGAGACCATCTCCGCGGTGCTCTCTGGGGTTAAAGAAATTCGCCAAGCCGTAGAAGTGGCGCAGCAACATGCCGCCCAATACGGCCGGCGCACCATCTTGTTTGTCGATGAAGTGCACCGCTTCAATAAGTCCCAACAGGATGCGTTTTTGCCTTACGTGGAAGACGGTACGCTGATCTTTATCGGCGCCACCACGGAAAACCCCTCGTTTGAACTGAACAACGCCTTGCTCTCTAGGGCGCGGGTTTATGTGCTCAAGAGTTTGGACGAGGCAGCGCTGCGCAAGTTGGTAGAGCGCGCTTTGGCAGACCCCAAGGGGCTGGGTGAGCGGCACCTGCGCTTGCCGGATGAGAGCTTTAAGATTTTGCAGTCGGCCGCTGATGGCGATGGCCGGCGCTTGCTCAACTTTCTTGAAAACGCTGCTGACTTGGCCGAGGACGGTGGTGAGATTGGCACTGAGCTGCTGCTCGATTTGCTCGGTGACAGCCGCCGGCGTTTCGATAAAGGCGGTGAGGCGTTTTACGACCAGATCTCCGCGCTGCACAAGTCTGTGCGTGGTTCCAGCCCTAATGGTGCGTTGTACTGGTTTGCCCGGATGCTCGATGGCGGTTGCGACCCTTTGTATATCGCCCGCCGGGTGGTGCGTATGGCCAGCGAGGATATAGGCAATGCCGACCCGCGCGCCCTGACCCTGTGCCTCAATGCTTGGGATGTGCAGGAACGCTTAGGCAGCCCGGAAGGCGAGCTGGCGGTGGCTCAGGCCATTGTTTATTTGGCTTGCGCGCCGAAAAGCAACGCGGTGTACAACGCCTTTAATCAGGCTAAGCGCGACGCCGCCGAGTTCGGCTCGCAAGAGGTACCACTGCACCTGCGCAATGCTCCGACCAAGTTGATGAAAGAGCTGGGTTATGGCGATGAGTATCGCTATGCCCACGATGAGCCAGATGCCTTTGCCGCGGGTGAAGATTACTTCCCTGAAGACTTCGCCCCCCGCGATTACTATCAACCGGTACCGCGTGGCCTGGAGCTGAAAATTCGCGACAAGCTGGCCCACTTGCGCAATCTCGACCAGGCCAGTCCGCGGCAACGGAGAAAGCCATGACTCGCCTTATTCTCGCCGTGGCTGCAGGCGGCGCGCTAGGCTCGGTGCTGCGCTTGCTCACCGGGCAGTGGGTGGTGGCGCAGTTCCCCCGGCAATTTTATCTGGGCACCTTCACCGTCAATATCCTTGGCTGCCTGCTGATCGGGCTGTTGTCGGCACTGTTCTTGGTGCGCAGCGATTTACCCATTGAGCTACGCAGTGGCTTGATCGTCGGCGTGCTCGGCGGCTTCACCACCTTCTCATCTTTCAGCCTGGAGCTGTTTAAGTTGTTTGAAGGCGGGCGCATCGGCGAGGCCTTGGCTTATCTGTTGTGCAGCGTCTTGGGTGGAGTGCTGGCGGTGTGGGCCGGTTTTGTCCTGGCGCGGATTTGGCAATAAATCGCGGCCCAAGCCCATTGCAAGTGGCAACAACGCCTGTTTAACCCTTAAACTGCCAGCTATTGCGCGTATGGCCGCACGCCATGCAAATCTTTTTGATGTATTGAGATAAAACCATGCTCGATTCCAAACTCGTTCGTTCCCAACTCCACGAAATCGCCGAGCGCTTAGCCACTCGCGGTTTCGTTTTGGATGTCGCGCGCATCGACGCGCTGGAAGCCCAACGCAAAACGGTGCAGACCCGCACTGAGCAGCTGCAGGCCGAACGTAACAGTCGCTCCAAGTCCATTGGCCAGGCCAAGCAACGCGGTGAAGACATCGCGCCGCTGCTGGCTGAAGTGGACAAAATGGGCAGTGATCTGGAAGAGGGCAAGCGTCAGCTGGACAGCATCCAGGCTGAGCTGGACCAAATACTGCTGAGCATTCCTAACTTGCCGGACGCCTCGGTGCCGGT
The DNA here is from genome assembly GCF_025465995.1 of Pseudomonas sp. 5P_3.1_Bac2. Taxonomy (GTDB): domain Bacteria; phylum Pseudomonadota; class Gammaproteobacteria; order Pseudomonadales; family Pseudomonadaceae; genus Aquipseudomonas. The sequence continues at coordinate 780,100 of NZ_JANLNY010000006.1, forward strand.
CGGCGCCGATGAGGACGATAACGTCGAAGTGTCCCGCTGGGGCACGCCGCGCAGCTTTGATTTCCCCATTCAGGATCACGTGGCGCTGGGTGAGAAGTTCGGCTGGCTGGATTTTGAAACCGCCGCCAAACTCTCTGGCGCGCGCTTTGCCTTGTTGCGTGGGCCGATCGCCCGCCTGCACCGCGCTCTGGCGCAGTTTATGATCAACCTGCACACCGCTGAGCATGGTTATGAAGAGGCCTACACGCCTTATCTGGTGCAAGCACCGGCCTTGCAAGGGACTGGCCAGCTGCCTAAGTTCGAGGAAGATCTATTCAAGATCAGCCGCGAAGGCGAGGCCGATCTGTACTTGATCCCGACCGCCGAGGTGTCGCTGACCAATATCGTGGCCGGCGAGATTCTCGATGCCAAGCAACTGCCGATTAAGTTCGTGGCGCACACGCCGTGTTTCCGCAGCGAAGCTGGTGCTTCGGGCCGTGATACCCGCGGCATGATTCGCCAGCATCAGTTCGACAAAGTCGAGATGGTCCAAGTGGTCGATCCGGCTACCTCTATGGAAGCCTTGGAAGGTCTGACTGCCAACGCCGAGCGCGTACTGCAATTGCTGGAGCTGCCGTATCGCAAACTGGCGCTGTGCACTGGTGACATGGGTTTTAGCGCGGTGAAAACCTATGACTTGGAAGTGTGGATTCCAAGCCAAGACAAGTACCGCGAAATTTCCTCGTGCTCCAACTGTGGAGACTTCCAGGCGCGGCGCATGCAGGCCCGTTACCGCAACCCAGAAACTGGCAAACCTGAGCTGGTGCACACCCTTAATGGTTCGGGTCTGGCGGTAGGTCGCACGCTGGTAGCGGTACTGGAGAACTATCAACAAGCCGACGGCAGCATCCTGGTACCTGAGGTGCTCAAACCGTACATGGCGGGCATTGACGTCATCGGCTAAGGCGTAGCAAGCGCGTCGATAACGGGGTGGCTTGGGCTGCCCCGTTTTTGTTTTTACTGATTGAGAGTGGCTGTCATGGATTTCCTTCCGCTGTTTCATAATCTGCGTCAGCGCTGGGTGTTGCTGGTGGGCGGGGGCGAGGTGGCGCTGCGCAAGGGCCGTTTGCTGGCGGATGCCGGAGCGCGTCTGCGCGTGGTGGCACCTCAGATTCAGCCAGAGCTGCTGGAGCTAGCAAGCCAAAGTGGCGAGGTGCGGTTGCGCGATTATCAGCCAGAGGATTTAGCTGGCGTGGTGCTGGTTATCGCCGCCACAGATGACGCGCTGCTCAATGCCCAAGTCTCGGCGCAAGCCCAGGCATTGGGCGTACCGGTTAATGTGGTGGATGCTCCGGCGCTGTGTTCGGTGATCTTCCCGGCCATTGTCGATCGCTCACCACTGATTGTGGCCGTCACCAGTGGCGGCGATGCGCCGGTGTTGGCTCGTCTGCTGCGGGCCAAACTGGAAAGCTGGCTGCCGGCAAGCTACGGACAACTGGCGGGCTTGGCGAAGAAGTTCCGCGCCAAGGTCAAAGACTTGCTGCCGGATGTACAGCAGCGCCGGGTATTCTGGGAGGACGTATTCCAAGGCCAAATCGCCGAGCAGGTATTTGCCGGCAAGCCGCAGGAGGCGCAGCGACTGCTGGCGGCCAAGATTGACGGCACCCACAGTCAATCTTTGGGTGAGGTGTATTTGGTGGGCGCCGGGCCGGGTGATCCTGATCTGCTGACGTTCCGGGCGCTGCGCCTGATGCAGCAAGCGGATGTGGTGCTCTACGATCGCTTAGTGGCTCCGGCGATCATCGAGATGTGCCGCCGCGATGCACAGCGCATTTACGTGGGCAAGCAGCGCGCCGAGCATGCGTTGCCGCAGGAGCAGATCAATCAGCGTTTGGTCAGCTTGGCCAAAGAGGGTAAGCGGGTACTGCGTTTAAAAGGTGGCGATCCCTTTATCTTCGGACGTGGTGGCGAAGAGATCGAGGAACTGGCCGCCCATGGCATACCGTTCCAGGTGGTGCCGGGTATTACCGCCGCGTCGGGTTGCGCGGCCTACGCGGGGATTCCCCTGACTCATCGCGACTATGCGCAGTCCGTGCGCTTTGTCACAGGCCACCTCAAGGACGGCAGCAGCAACCTGCCTTGGGCTGAGCTCAGCGCTGGCAGCCAGACCTTGGTGTTTTATATGGGCTTGGTCGGCTTGCCGCAGATCTGTCAGCAGCTGATTGCCCATGGCCGCGCCGCCAGCACGCCCGCGGCGTTAATTCAGCAGGGCACTACGGTCAATCAGCGGGTGTTTACCGGCACCTTGGCCAACTTGGCCGACCTGGTGGCGCAGCACGAGGTGCATGCGCCGACCTTGGTGATAGTCGGCGAAGTGGTGCAGCTACGGGACAAGCTGGCTTGGTTTGAAGGCGCTCAAAGCGCCCTGTGATCCCGCGCAGCCCATAGCTGTTCGGCCCGCGCCAAGGCAGCCTCACGGGGTTCGCCTAAGGCGCGCAGAGCCAGCGCCATGGTGCTGATCACGGCCAGTTGACCGTAGCCGTCCTGACTCTCGCCGCGCCATAGGGCGACAAGCTGCGCGGGGTCGAGGGATTCAGGCTTAACGTGGCGCTGAGCGGCGAGGGCAGGCCACTCTTCATCCCAGTTTGCGCCTTGCGTCGTGCCGTACAGCTGGCTGTTGACGTCCGGATTAATCTCGATCTCGCCGCCTTCGCCTTTGATGACTAAAGCCGTATCGCCCAACAGCTGGCTAGCCTCACGGTGCACAGCCTGATAGCCGGGGTGAAAGATACTTTGCAGGCCGCAGCGCGCACCCAATGGGTTGATCACCCGGGTCAGGGAGTGAATCGGCGAGCGTAGGCCGAGGATATTGCGCAGGTCGATCATTGCTTGCAGGCGCGGCATCCAACTGGCCAGCGGGATAAACGCCAGCTGTTGCTGCTCTAGCGTTTGCGCGACTTCAGTCCAGCTGTGGCAGGGACTGATCTTTAACCGCGCCAGTAACTGCTCGCTGTACAGGCGCCCCGCGGTATGTGCGCCGCCACCATGCATGACGATCCGTACGCCGCTGGCGGCCAAGGCCTTAGCGGCCAGCAGATACCAAGGCAGGTGGCGTTTTTTCCCGGCGTAGCTTGGCCAGTCCAAATCCACGGGGATGGCCGGAGCCTTGATCCGCTCACGCACCGCGTCGACAAAACCGGCCATTTCCTCGGCGCTTTCTTCTTTATGGCGCAGCAGCATCAAAAAAGCGCCGAGCTGCGTTTCGGTCACTTCACCATCGAGCAGCATGGCCATGGCCGCCTGGGCTTCGGCTCGGGTAAGGTTGCGCGCGCCGCGCTTGCCCTTACCCAGGATGCGCACAAACTGAGCGAAGGGGTGTTCAGCGGGAGTGGTGAGGTTCATAAGCAATTAGTCGGTTTGGGTAGGCCGGCGAGTTTGGCTGCCAACTTGGCCGGCGTGCCGCTGAACAGGCGATTAAGGTGCAGGCTGTTGCCTTTGTCGACGCCGAGATTCAGTGCCACGTATTTGATCAGCGGACGATTAGCCGGCGATAACTGAAACTCGTCGTAGAAGCGCCGCAGCAGATGCAGGACTTCCCAATGCTCGGCGCTAAGCTGGATGCCTTCGGCTTGAGCCAGGGCCTCAGCGGCCGCCTCTGACCAGTCGGTTAGCTGCTGCAGGTAACCGTCCTTATCTAAGGGCAACGCTTGGCCATCGACAATAAGCGCTTCTACAGCCATGTGTTGACCTTGTCGTATTGGCAGCTCAGGGCGACAAAGCCCGAGTAGTCCACCTGGGTGGCGCGCTCGGGGAGCGCTATGGCGCGGGCTTGGACATCCTCATCCAGGGTGTACAGGCTGATGCTGTCTGGCATGAGCTGCAAAGCCTGTAGTTGCGCGGTGCCGGCTTGCAGGGCGTATACCGCATCACCGCAGAGCAACAGTGCATCTTGGCTACCCAGCAGACGCAGGCAACTGCTTAAGCGACTGTCGGTGAAGGGGGAATGGGATAAGACGTGCAAAGTAGCCATCAGAGGGTGATCACCTGGTCAAAACGGTCCAGCAAGCCGGATAGTTGCGCGTCATCTAAACGCTCGACTTGCATTGTCCATTGCTGCTCCGTCAGGCCGCGCTCCGCCAAACTGCGCTGGCAGGCGTATAGCTGCTCCACGCCAAACATGGGTAAGGCTTGCAGATTGGCACTCAGGTTTTTCTGTTGCAGGCTGGTGGGTTGTTGAGCGTTGCTCAGCTGTAGCACGCCGTCGTCGAGAAATAGCAGGGCAATGGGTAAATCAAAGGCGCCACCCGCTAAGGCAATATCCAACGCTTCGCGAGCGCTAGGTCCGGCCCACGGCGCTTGGCGGCTGATAATCAGTAAAGACTTAGCCATCTTACGGCCCCCCAAAGCAGATCAAACGATCGGCCAGTTGCGCCGCTTCATGCAGTTGGCCCAAGCCGGATAAATCCCACGGGGCCTCCAGATTCACCGCGTTGCGGTTGTAGCGCTGCGCTTCTTGCTCATTTAGCACACCACGGCGCAGGCCGGCGGCAATACACACCACGGCATCCAGCTTGGCGCTTTGCACGAACTCGCGCCACTCTTTGGGCAGGTCCAGCTCATCTTGGGCGCTGACCAGGTTGTTGGCGGCGCTGTAAACACCGTCCTGATAAAAAAACAGGCGCACGATCTCATGTCCGTCAGCTAGCGCGGTTTGCGCAAAGCGCAGAGCACGGCGCGAGGAGGGCGCGGAGGGGGCGGCGAAGAGCGCGATGGCAAACTTCATGATTAACCTGAGCAGCGAATGTGCGGCAAATGATAAAGCCTGTATCGCAAATATGCTCGGCGCAGGCACAAAAAAGCCCGCCGAAGCGGGCTTTTGCCGAGCCAGAGCGATTAGTCGTCGCTCATGATGCCGAAGATTTGCAGCAGGCTGATAAACAGGTTGTAGATGGACACGTACAGGCTGATGGTAGCCATGATGTAGTTGCGCTCACCACCGTGAATGATGGCGCTGGTCTGATACAGGATGCCGGCCGAGGAAAACAGCACAAAGCCTGCGCTAATCGCCAGTTGCAGGCCGCTAATTTGGAAGAAGAAGCTCGCGATCACTGCGGCCAGCAGCACAAAGAAGCCGACGGTGATAAAGCCGCTTAGGAAGCTCATGTCCTTGCGCGTGGTCAGCACATAGGCTGACAGCCCGGCGAAGACCACGGCGGTCATGGTAAAGGCACTGCTGATGATCTCTGCGCCGTTGGCGGTGCCCATATAGCGGTTGAGAATCGGGCCCAGGGTGTAACCCATAAAGCCGGTCAGAGCCAAAGTCGACAGTAAGCCCCAAGCAGAATTGCGCAGCTTGGCGGTGAGGAAAAACAGACCGTAGAAGCCCACCAGTACGACGAAGATATTCGGGTAGCCAACGTGGGCACGCTGTGCCAAGTAAGCCACTAGGCCGCTGAAGGCGAGGGTGATTGCCAGCAGGCCATAGGTGTTGCGCAGTACCCGACTGACTTCTTGCTGTTCGACCTGGCTATGGTCTAAGGCGTAGTTGCGTTCGTTCATCGTGATACTCCGGTTTGAGTGGTGAATCTTTGGACAATACTGCGCCGATACTAGCAGAGCAATTGCAGTAAGCTAAACGTAGAGTTTGACAGCTTATTTCGTTCGGGTAAGATTGCCGCCCGCAAACGCCGGAAGCGTGGCAGAGCGGTTGAATGCAACGGTCTTGAAAACCGTCGAAGGGGAAACTCTTCCGTGAGTTCGAATCTCACCGCTTCCGCCATATTAATTGCCCTTTTCAAAGTATTTCTTCCTGGGTTTATGCTCGAGTCGGAGCGATTTGGGAACACTTTGGGGATGGTAGTGAATGAGGAGGCCCATTGCAGGCCTCCCGTTTACCTCTCTAGCTCGCTCTGAGCTGTCGCTGAAGGCCTTGGTACTGAGGCTCATTTCTTTATTTTAGGCTTAACGCCTTGTTGATCAGGCCCACTATGTCCGGGCCGTCTTCGCTTATCCACGTCGCGCAGTGTTTGAAGATCATTGCCGTTGACGTGTGGCCCATTTGTTCTGCAATCCATTCTGGTGATGCCAGGCCGCTGGTTAGCCGTTGGCTGGCAAGCGTGTGCCTGCATTGGTTGGGGCCGCGTGGGCGTAGACCAGCGTTTTTGATTTGGATACGCCTGCGCACAGTTTTGTTGTGCAGCTTGGTCATCAATTAGGGTTAGGTGGCCGCAACAGTGTGAAGTACCAAGTTGCTGCGCCATTTGCTTGGCGTCAGCTTCCCTTTTGTGCAATTTTAAGTCGCCCTAGCTGAATTTTCTATGCTCAAAACGTCCGACAATCATCCTTAGGCGATGGAGTAGCCGCCTTCCATATGATTAATATTCAAGGATGAGACCATGTCTTACTGCATTGATAGGATTCGTGTTGCCCATAAATACCTAAGTTACTCAGTTCTGGCTTTAGCGCTCACGCAGGCCCAGGCTCTGGCCGCTGAGCAGATCGAACTACCACAAAAAGTCACCACCACTTACGGTCAGTTTATTGTTGAACCCCATTCACGCAGCCAGATCAGCAAGCACTATATTGAGCACAAAGGTGCCATCAGTCTTACCCTGAAATTTGATTCAGTCGAGTTACCAGACGGCGCCTATGTCGAGATTATTGATGACTCGGGAACCAGCCAGATTTTTTCCTCAGTACAAGACTTGGAGTATGGCGTCACAATCAGGGGCGAGAATGCCACTATCCAAGTGTTATCCAATGGCTTGCAGAGCGCATCACTGCGCCTGAGTAATGTCACGTATCAGCCAGGTCCAGCACGGAGGCAGTCACGTACGATCCTCGGCACAGACAATCGCCGTGATCTGGAGTGCTACGCCAATACACCGTTTTACACTCCCGCATTGGCGGCAGTTATGGTAATCAACAATGGCTCAGGCTCACTGGTCGGTAACGGACGTTATGCATTGACCAATGCGCATGTGACACCAAGTTTAGGGGCCGATGGCGGGCCAACACCGCTTGACAATGAAGTGCGCCTGGGTTGGTTCAACAGTACGTGCGATGCACCTGTTGCCCTCAATAGGCAGAGTACTATTAGCTTGCGTACGACCAGGCTATTAGTCCGCGGCAATCCCGCTTCCTCAACCGACTACGCGTTATTGGAGCTTGATACATTCGACGTCGAACACTCTCACGCGCTCGATGTATTTGGCAGCCTAAAAATATCCGAAAAAACGCCTCAGCAACCCGGTACAGCGATTTACATACCCCAGTACGGCAACGGCGGACTTCGCCCTATGATGATCGCAGCCGAGAATGATGCAGGGCTGAAAACCACCATCGTCGCAATCAATGCCCAAAATTTCCAACTCAGTCATGATGCCGATACCCAGTCAGGCAGCTCTGGTTCACCTGTTATCGAGCAAGAGAGCTCGCAAATAGTTGGCCTTCACTGGGGGAGCTCCATCCCCAACGTAGCAGTCGGTTTACCCGTATTGCAGCAGCAGATCACTCCACTGCTTGGCTCCAATAACATCAGCGTCCCCGGGGAAGGCAAGTTCAAAGGCTATAACTTAGCGTCCGCACCTTATCTTCAGCCGATCACGCAGGTAGACATTCCATCAGGCGGGCGCATTGAAGCCTATACAGACTTGGATCTCGAGCACCTGAGCAACTACTCAAACGTTCGAATTGCCGTAAAAAACCCGGTCAGCAAGTCAATCGATCATCAGCTGCTACAGCTCTCGATTAAGGATGACAGCGGCATCCATGATCTGAGTACGCCAGCAGCTGATAACGCCAAATTACTGGTCAATTTTCCGGAGCCTATTCAGAGCTCCGCTCCGCAAACCCATAGAGGCTGGCTGCCATTAAGGATTAACGATGAGCTGGGGCGCAGGGTACAAAACCTCATCGTTGCGCTGAGCGTCACAAGTTATAACCCATTCCAGTCCCCGTTCGATGGCGTGAATACAATCACGGTTAATCTGGATATCCCGGATGCAGGCAAGAAGGCCTCTGTGTCCAAACTCATGACAGGTCAGCAATACGGTTATGTGGCGACCTACCTCCTACAAGGCCCCAATACAACAGGATCGCCCGCCATTGGCAGCTCAGCATTGATCACTGTTCCACTGCGCGACAGTTTAGGTAATGTCCAAGTGGTTAAGCTCAGAGGTTATCGCCGCACCGCATGCAATACACGTGCGATGAACGCCAGTGTTGGCTGCGCCAGCACCCCGCTGCAGAGCACCCTGGTTGTTGAATATCTGCCGGAAGATAACACCGATCTGCCTCCAGAGACCTACAGCGGCATCCTGCCGGTGAACGCCATCGCCGAAACAGAAAGCCGCGAGATACTGGTCAACATCACGCTGGTAAAACCCTGACCTTCCCCCTCGCTTCTAATCAACAACTCCTACTAGGTTAAGCCGGTCCTTACCGGTTTAACCTAGCGAGTCGGATGGATGAGGCCTTATCCATCCACCATTGCCCGGCATCAGCGGCCAAACCACCCAATCCAGCATTGAGGGTGTCTTCGGCTTTGCAGCGTTTGCCTATTAGGGATTGGAGCAGGTAGGGGAGTGTACAGGCCATATGTCCGCACCCACTCAGCCCGTCGCCTAGGCGCTGCGCCGGGAGCTGGTGATTAGCTATACGATGCGGTTGGGTCAGTTGTGGACGATGCGGGCGAAGGGCGTGCGTGCAACGCCTGATGAAGAGGCCGGCCATGAGGCGGATTTTCTATTGCCCACAATCATCTCGCCAGAAGGTTCAGTACCGGGGCGCCGTCGTCCCCGCTACGCCTGCGGGCTAAATGGGTGGCATTTGCTGCACCGATGCAGAGCTAGGACGCTGAGGTATTGCCGGCGCCGTTAGGGCAAATGTATGCAAGCTTTTACCTTCGGATACCTGCACCTGCGGGTGTTTTGAGAGTCGTTCGGCAATCACCTGGTGGCCATTTTCTGGATGGCTGCGAGGACAAGGTAAGCAGGCAAAATAGTGCTGGAAAAACGGCTGTAGCCTTAATTCTGCGTGGGTTTTGACAAATCACAAGTAGGCTAATGCTGGGTGGCAGCTAAGGTGGGGCTTTAATAACTATATGATTTATATGGAATTATTTTTAAATCTCACACGGGGCATTGGGTCATGCTCATTACGCCAATATTCCCTAAAAATTCCCCGATCGCCGCATGCTCAAGATGCTGATTTAGAAGGGTTTACCGGCTGCCTAGAGAAATATCTCAGCCGTATTACCTTTTTCCCACGTCTGAATGAAAAAAGGTAGAATGCCGGCCGCAGAGCGTTCCTGGTCGACCATCTAGAGTCTGCTGGGAACAATTATTCTTGGTTTTTGCAGTAGTTTGAGCGTGTTTACTGGGCTGCAGCCTAGGTCTTGGTGTTGGCCATGAGTTCGAATCTCACGGCTTCCGCCATTTCTCTCTAGCCGTTAATATCACTGCCATTATTGCGCTTGATCTTTAACGGTTATGCGCCAAGCTGGTGTATACCAGTCAACCTCGTCGCCGACTTCGGTGGCTCATTCAAAACGGGGTGTCGCTTGATCAGGGTGCTAGTCGTTGACGATCATGACTTGGTGCGTACGGGTATTACTCGCATGCTGGCCGATATCGATGGCCTGCAAGTAGTGGGTCAGGCCGACTCTGGCGAGGAGTCACTGAAAAAAGCTCGTGAACTTAAGCCTGATGTGGTCTTGATGGATATCAAGATGCCTGGCATCGGCGGCCTTGAAGCCACGCGTAAGCTGATTCGCAGCCATCCGGACTTGAAGGTTATAGCTGTGACCGTGTGTGAGGAAGATCCGTTCCCTACGCGTTTGTTACAGGCCGGCGCTGCCGGTTACCTGACCAAGGGCGCCGCGCTGGAAGAGATGATTCAAGCGATCCGTTTGGTGTTTAGCGGGCAGCGTTATATCAGCCCGCAAATCGCTCAGCAGCTCGCGCTGAAGTCCTTCCAGCCGCAGAGTAGCAACTCGCCGTTCGATCTGCTTTCTGAGCGTGAGATTCAAATTGCGCTCATGATTGCCGGCTGTCAGAAGGTGCAAAGCATCTCTGACAAGCTGTGCCTGTCACCGAAAACGGTAAACACCTATCGCTATCGCATCTTTGAAAAGATGTCGATTACCAGCGATGTGGAGCTGGCATTGCTCGCCGTGCGTCACGGCATGATTGATGCCAGCAACTGAGGCGCCGCGCGCCGTCTTTGATCACAGCGCGTTTCTGGCAACTTGCAGCGGTCACCCTGGGGTGTACCGCATGTTCGACGAGCAGGCCAAACTGCTCTATGTCGGCAAAGCCAAGAATCTTAAAAAACGTCTAGCCAGCTACTTTCGTCAAAGTGGTTTAGCGCCGAAGACTGCTGCGTTAGTCAGCCGTATTGCGCAGATCGAAACCACCATCACCGCCAACGAAACCGAGGCGCTGCTGCTTGAGCAGACGCTGATCAAAGAGTGGCGGCCGCCTTATAACATCCTGCTGCGCGATGATAAGTCCTACCCTTACGTGCTGTTGTCCGATGGTGAGTTCCCGCGCCTCAGCTTGCATCGTGGGGCGAAAAAGGCGAAGGGCCGTTACTTCGGGCCATATCCCAGCGCTGGGGCGATTCGTGAAAGTCTCGGTCTGCTGCAAAAGACTTTCTTTGTCCGGCAGTGTGAGGACAGCTTCTATAAGAACCGTACCCGGCCTTGTCTGCAGTACCAGATCAAGCGTTGTAAGGCGCCCTGTGTCGGCCTGGTTGAGCCCGCTGAGTACGCTGAGGATGTGCGCCATTCGGTGATGTTCCTCGAAGGGCGTAGCAACGCCTTGACCGAAGAGCTGGGGAGCGCCATGCAAGCTGCGGCGATGCAGTTGGACTTTGAGCACGCGGCGCAACTGCGTGACCAGATCTCCTTGCTGCGTCGCGTGCAGGATCAGCAGAGCATGGAGGGCGGTAGTGGCGATGTCGATGTGGTGGCGGCCATGGTCAACCCAGGTGGCGCCTGCGTGCATTTGATTAGCGTGCGTGGCGGGCGGGTGCTGGGCAGTAAGAATTTCTATCCGCAAGTGGCGATTGAGGAAGAGGGCAGCAGCGTGCTGTTGGCGTTTCTGGAGCAGTACTACCTCAATAATCAAGAGCGTGATTTGCCCGGTGAATTAATCGTTAACGCTCAGCACGAGGATTTCCCGGTATTGATCGCGGCAATTGATGAGCTGCGCGGCCGTGAGCTCAGTATCAGCTATCGTGTGCGCGGCACCCGAGCGCGCTGGCAGCAGTTAGCGGTGACCAATGCGGAGCAGGCTCTGGCGGCGCGCTTAGCCAACCGTCAGCACGTAGCGGCGCGTTTTGAGGCCTTGGCCGAGGCGCTGGATATGGATGAACTGCCGCAGCGTCTGGAGTGTTTCGATATCAGTCACTCCAGTGGCGAAGCGACGGTTGCCTCCTGTGTCGTGTTTGGTCCCGAGGGGCCGCTGAAGTCCGATTACCGCCGCTACAACATTGAAGGCGTCACCGCTGGCGATGACTATGCAGCGATGCGCCAGGCCCTGACCCGGCGCTTTAGCAAGGTTAAAGACGGCGAGGGCAAGCTGCCGGATATTCTCTTAGTCGACGGCGGCAAGGGCCAGTTAGCCATGGCCCGTGAAGTACTGGAGGAGTTGGCTGTGCCCGAGCTGATCCTGCTCGGGGTGGCCAAAGGCACTACACGCAAGCCAGGCTTGGAGACGTTGTATCTAAATGATGCCGCCCATGAATTTACCTTGCCGGGCAACTCGCCAGCGCTGCATTTGATTCAGCAAATTCGCGATGAGTCCCATCGCTTTGCTATTACCGGGCACCGTGCGCGGCGGGGTAAAGCCCGGCGGACTTCGAGTTTGCAAGAGATTGAGGGCGTAGGTCCAAAGCGCCGGCGTGAGCTGCTTAACTACTTTGGCGGCCTGCAAGAATTGTCCCGTGCCAGTAGCGAAGAAATAGCCAAAGCCCCGGGAATTAGTAAAAAACTAGCTGAGTTGATTTATGCTGCCTTACACAGTGAGTAGAATGCCGCCTCTCTTTATCGCCAAGTTGCGCCCATGAATATCCCTAATCTACTCACCGTTATCCGCGTGTTGCTGATTCCGGTCTTTATCCTGCTGTTCTATTTACCCTTTAGCTGGAGCTATGGCGCCGCTAGCTTGGTGTTCGCCATTGCCGCGGCCACCGACTGGCTGGACGGTTATCTGGCTCGGCGCTGGGAGCAGAGCACGCCATTTGGGGCGTTCCTCGATCCGGTGGCAGATAAGCTTATGGTGGCCGTGGCGTTGGTGCTGCTGGTCGATGAGCACTCGAATCTGTGGCTGACTTTACCGGCGGTCATCATTATCGGGCGTGAGATTGTGGTGTCGGCTCTGCGTGAGTGGATGGCCGAGCTGGGGGCACGGGCCCACGTTGCGGTGTCTAAGTTGGGTAAGTGGAAGACTGCTGCGCAGATGCTTGCCCTGGTGATTTTGCTGGGTAACCCGGCGGACTTCACGGTTTGGGTGTTGTTAGGTTATGCGCTGCTGATGATTGCTGCGGTACTGACACTGTGGTCCATGGTGCAGTACCTGTACGCCGCATGGCCCCATCTGCAAACCACCGCAAAAAAGAAATAAAGTTTTTTGAATCAAGGGGTTGACGTACGCTGCTGAAGATATAGAATGGCGCCCGTCAACACGACAAGCGGGAATAGCTCAGTTGGTAGAGCACGACCTTGCCAAGGTCGGGGTCGCGAGTTCGAGTCTCGTTTCCCGCTCCAGTTTTCCACGGGCCGTTATTAACGGTCCGTTTAGTTTCAAGGCTGAGTAGCAGAGTGGTTATGCACCGGATTGCAAATCCGTGAACGCCGGTTCGATTCCGACCTCAGCCTCCATTTAGAAAAGCCCTGTAGATCACTGATCTTCAGGGCTTTTTCATTCAGATAAAGTCTTGCTTGGGCCGATTGGGCTGTATATAGTCCTCAACCAGCAGACAGCGCTACCGCCCGAATGGCGAAATCGGTAGACGCAAGGGACTTAAAATCCCTCGAGGGTAACCTCGTGCCGGTTCGATTCCGGCTTCGGGCACCATACATATCAAGGGCTTGCATGAGACTTCTCAGGCAGGCCCTTTTTGTTTGGGCTTATGTATTGAGATGGCCGCAACGCCTGCGGTTGCGCTATTTGCAGCCTGCCTTCAGGCCGTTTCTTGGTGGTTCTGGCCATGCGCAAAACTGAACAATCCGCTTTGACCTTTGTCCTTTATCACGAATAAGTGATTTGGCATTGATGTAACCCATTGTAAGGGCCATACAGGCTGATAAACTTCCCGCGCATTTCCCCATTCTTCCAAGGTCAATCATGATCAAAAAATGCTTGTTTCCCGCAGCCGGTTACGGCACTCGCTTCCTGCCTGCGACTAAAGCCATGCCCAAAGAAATGCTGCCCATCGTTAACAAGCCGTTAATTCAATACGGTGTTGAAGAAGCGCTGGAAGCCGGTCTGACTGAAATCGCCATGATCACCGGGCGGGGCAAGCGGGCGTTGGAAGACCATTTCGATATCAGCTACGAGCTGGAAACCCAGATTCGCAACACCGATAAAGAAAAGTATCTGGTCGGCATTCGTCGCCTGATCGACGAGTGCAGCTTTTCTTACACCCGTCAGGTGGAGATGAAGGGTTTAGGTCACGCAATTCTGTGCGGCCGCCCTTTGATTGGTGACGAGCCCTTTGCCGTGGTGCTGGCGGACGACCTGTGCCTGAACCTGGACGGCGACGCGGTGCTGACCCAGATGGTCAAGCTGTACAAACAGTTCCGTTGCTCCATCGTCGCGATCCAGGAAGTCGACCCACAGGAAACCCATAAATATGGGGTGATCGCTGGCGAGATGATCCGTGACGATATCTACCGTGTGCACAGCATGGTGGAGAAACCTAAGCCGGAAGATGCTCCGTCGAACTTGGCGATCATTGGCCGCTATATCCTCACTCCGGATATTTTCGATCTGATCGAAGAGACCGAGCCGGGCAAAGGCGGTGAAATTCAAATCACTGACGCGTTGATGAAGCAGGCGCAAAACGGTTGCGTGATGGCCTATAAGTTTAAAGGTCGCCGTTTCGACTGCGGTGGTGCTGAAGGCTATATCGATGCCACCAACTTCTGCTTTGAGAACCTGTATAAGACCGGTAAAGCCTACTAATAAGGCTCTGCCCGTGTCGTCTACACAGCCACCTTCGGGTGGCTGTGTGCGTTTGGGGATGGCACATTAGGCGCTCATGCATAAACCATGGGTTATGCTTGCAAGCTGCTTTGGAGGCTGAAATGACTGAAGACTTTGACCTGTTAGTAATTGGCGCCGGTTCCGGCGGAGTACGCGCAGCACGATTCGCGGCGGGCTTTGGCGCACGCGTGGCAGTGGTGGAAAGTCGCTACTTGGGCGGCACCTGCGTCAACGTCGGCTGTGTGCCGAAAAAGTTGATGGTTTACGGTGCACATTACGCCGATGACTTCGAGCAGGCCCAAGGTTATGGCTGGAGTTTAGGTGCGGCTAGTTTTGACTGGGCCACGCTAATGGCCAATAAGAACCGCGAAATTGCACGGCTTAATGACATCTATCGCAACCTGCTGCTTAACAGTGGCGTTACCTTGCTTGAAGGCCATGGCCGCATTGTTGGCGAGCATGCAGTAGAGGTCAGTGGTAAGACTTACCGTGCCAAACATATTCTGATTGCCACCGGTTGCTGGCCACAAACGCCGGATGTACCTGGCAGCGAGCATGCCATCAGTTCCAATGAAGTGTTTTACCTTAAGCAACTGCCCAAGCGCGTATTGATAGTCGGTGGTGGATATATCGCCGTGGAGTTTTCCTCGGTGTTCCATGGCTTGGGGGCCAAGACCTCGTTGCTGTACCGCGGGGATTTATTTCTGCGGGACTTCGATGGTGCTTTGCGGCAGCACCTTAAAGAGGAAATGCTTAAGCGCGGCATGGACTTACAGTTCAATACCGACATCTCGAGGATCGACAAACAAGCCGATGGCAGCCTGCTAGCCACCCTTAATGACGGACGCAGTTTGGAAGCCGACTGCATCTTCTACGCCACGGGTCGGCGCCCGATGTTGGATAATTTGGGCCTAGAAAATGTCGACGTGCAGCTAGATAAGAACGGCTTTGTGGCGGTCGACGAGCACTACCAAAGCAGCACACCCTCGATCCTGGCCATCGGCGATGTGATTGGCCGGGAGCAGCTTACGCCCGTGGCCTTAGCGCAAGGCATGGCCGTGGCCCGTCGGCTATTCAAGCCCGAGCAATACCGTAAGGTGGATTACCGGATGATCCCCACGGCGGTATTTTGCCTGCCTAACGTCGCCACCGTCGGCTTGAGCGAAGAGCAGGCACGTGAAGAGGGCTACGCCGTCAGCATCTTTGAGAGCCGCTTCCGGGCGATGAAACTGAGCATGACTGACAGCCAAGAGCGCATGCTGATGAAACTGGTGGTCGATAGCCACACCGATAAGGTGCTGGGTTGCCATATAGTGGGGCCGGATGCGGGAGAGATCATCCAAGGTTTGACTGTGGCGATTAAAGCCGGGGCAACCAAACAGATCTTCGATGAAACCATCGGTGTGCACCCAACCGCCGCAGAAGAGTTCGTCACCATGCGCAGCCCGGTCGAGAGTTAATTGAGCGTGGAGCAGCTGTTTTACCTGTCGGATCTGTTCGGTGTGGCGGTGTTTGCCGTCACCGGTGCACTGATGGCGGGACGCAAGTCGATGGATCTGTTTGGCGTGATGGTGATTGCCACTGTCACCGCCTTGGGTGGCGGCACCTTGCGTGATCTGATTCTGGATAACCATCCGGTCAGTTGGATCCGTAACGACCTGTACATCGTCGTTGCGGCGTTAGCCTCCATTGGTACCGTGTTGTGGGTGCGCATGACCCGGCCCATCCCCGAGACCGGCTTGCTGGTGGCGGATGCCTTTGGCCTCGCGGTGTTTACCGTGATTGGCTGCGAAGTCGCTCTGCAACATCAGGTGCCTGTCAGCACGGCGGTGATTATGGGTGTGATGACCGGCGTGGCCGGCGGGGTGATGCGCGATGTGCTGTGTAATGACATCCCGCTGATCTTCCACAAAGAGATCTATGCCACCGCCTGTTTGGTCGGGGCCTTGGTGTTTATCGGCTTGCGCGAGCTGTCCACGCCACATTGGCTCGATACCAGTGTGGCAATGCTGACCGTGCTGCTGATTCGTTTAGCGGCCATCCGTTGGCATATCGCCTTGCCGCGCTTTCATTTGCTGAACCGCAATGAGTGAGCGCGCGCAATGCGTGCAGCATGAGCTGTTGCAGACCTTCTTAGGGACAAGCCTCTGCCTATGCTGAAGCACTAAAAAAGGCGCCGTTTGGCGCCTTTTTTGGCTGAAGCAGATTAACGTGTTTGCTTAACGGCAGGGGCGCTCCAGCTGCCGTCGAGCACTTCTGGTTTGGGCAGATAAAGGCGCAGGGTGAGTTGGAAGTTACCCTCTGGGGTAGGCAGCCAGTTATTTTCTTTGTCTTTAGCCGGGGCTTTGTTTTGCAGATACAGCTCTAACGAGCCGTCTTCGCCGTACTTAAATTTGTCGTAGCTGCCTAGGGCAAAACGATTGATGGGGTTAGAGACTTGGAAGCCTTCATGGTCGTACAGCGTAAGTGACCAGAACGCGCCAGCGGGAGGCAGTTGGCCGGGTTCAAAGCGCAGAACATAGTCGTTCTTGCCTGAGTAGGGTTTGCCGTTGGCGTCGCGGAAGTTATTGGGGTAGATGGCATCTTCAGGTGGGTTAGCCCCAAGTCCAGCTAAGGCTACGAGGGCCCGCAGGCGGTAGTTGGTGCCGTAAGTGCCTAAGTTGTCAGCCCAGTTCCAGCCATTTTTATATTTGCCCATAGAGGCGCTGCTGATCGCGTCAAAGATCTCTTGTTGGCTGGCCTTCGCGGCATCACGCAGCACCTGTAATTGTTCCGGGCTAAAGCGGCTGGTATCGAAGTCTTTCCCTGGCTCCAAGCCCAATGCGCGCATGCGGTGCAGGATGGGGTAGTCATTGGCATGGGGCTGATGCGTTTTCAGCAACTGGGCAAAGCGAGTCAACACCTGCACCCCGTCCATGGCATTAATTTGATGCTGCGGCGGGGTCTTATTATCGATAGTGGCGTCTACGGGCTGCTTAACCGGCGGCGTGTAGTCGGTGCCCCACAGGCTCAGTGGGGTGATTTTCAGGTGATCTTGAAATTGGTGCACATTGGCGTAGTCGGCGGGGCCGTTGGTCAAGATACGTGTGATCAGCCAGGTCAGGCTGGTGGGTGATTTGATCTCTTCGACGCCAGCCGGTAGTTCGCCTTTCCATCCTGGAGCGGTAATCGCGTAATTACCGGCCTTGTTGCCGGTGGTGCGTGTGCCGGGGACGGCATAAACATCTGTCCACATATCCAGCAGAGGTGCCAAGTAGTAACGCCCTTGGCTGTCTGGCAAGCTCAGAATCATTGGCTCTTTAGACACATCAAGCCAGGCTAGGGAATAGAGTGTGTCGAAGTTAAAACGCACAACTTCCTTGGCTTCGGCGCTTGGGTACTCACGGTAGTGGGCAAATTGGTTGATGGGTGCCCGTCGTGCAGTGGTGTTGGCGTCGGGAACGTTGGTTGATTGGCGCATCGTCAGGTCCATGACGACCAGCGGATAGGCGTACATATAAACGTCGCGGGCCAAAGTTTTAAATTGTTCCTGGTCGTAGGCCGCTGCTTGTGCAGTCGGTGCGACTGAGTTGGCAGCGTAAGCCGCGAGCGGCAAAGCGCTACCGGCAGCAAGGCTGATGGCGAGGCTCAAGGGCAGGGATAGCTTGCGCAGTGGCATAGACGAGTCTCCAGTTGGTTTTGTTATTGTGCTAGGACGAGTTAAGACGATACGTCGAAGTGCTGCTCAAGCCCCAGGCCCAACGACAGGTCGGGGCAGGGGGCAATGAGGCTTAGCAGCGAGCGCCGCTCAGCTGGCATTGGCTGACTGCGTAGCGCTTTGAGGCCACTGAATCTCTTGATACTGCTCGCGCAGATCTTTCTTGCTGACCTTGCCGGTAGCGGTATGCGGCAATCCCTCCGCCAAGATGCACAGATCGGGCAGCCACCATTTCGCCACACGATCTTTCAAGAACTCAAGCAGCTCGCTGGGCTCGACCGAATGGGTTGGGCGTGGCACCACGACCAGCAGCGGGCGCTCACTCCACGTTGGGTGTGGCAGACCGATGACTGCTGCTTCCAGTACGGCAGGGTGTGCCATAACCGCGTTTTCTATGTCGATGGAACTGATCCACTCGCCGCCGGACTTGATCACGTCTTTAGTGCGATCGACGATGCACACGTAGCCTTGTGGGTTGATGGTGGCGACATCGCCAGTATCAAACCAACCTTTGCTGGGTGTGCCGCCATAGTAGCCGCAGGCTACCCAAGGCCCACGCGCCTGCAGAATGCCCGAGGCTTTCCCATCGCGGGGCAGGCTTTGGCCATCGGGGCTGACAATGCGCAGGCGAATACCAAAGACCTGCCGTCCAGCCAAGGTGACCTGGCGTTGATATTGCTCGCTAGGCAGTTCGTCATACCAAGGTTGTCGGCGGTTATAGCTGCCCAGCGGGCTGGTTTCAGTCATGCCCCAGCCGACCTCCAAGTCGATACCTTGGGCGCGCATCCGCTCGATTAAGGCTAATGGGCAAGCGGCGCCACCGGACACAGCGCGACGCAGGCTGGATACTTGCTGACCGCTGCTCTCTAAATGATTCACCAAGGCCAGCCAAACGGTCGGTACGCCCATGGCGTAGGTGACCTGTTCTTGGTTGATCAGGGCGGTCAGCGTCGCGCCATCTCCGGCCTTGTTGCCCGGTAGAACCAGTTTGCAACCGGTGATGGCGGCACTGTATGGCACGCCCCAGGCGTTGACATGGAACATCGGCACAATCGGCAACACCACATCTGCGCCAGACAAGTTAGTGGCATTGGGCAGGCACCCGGCCAGCGTGTGCAGTAAGGTGCTGCGGTGGCTGTAGAGCACGCCTTTGGGGTTGCCAGTGGTGCCGGAGGTGTAGCACAGCCCGCTTGGCGTGCGCTCATCCAATTCAGGCCACATGTAGCTATCAGGGTGAGTGGCGATCAGTGCTTCATAGCTGATGAGGTTCGGCAGGCTGGACTGGGGTAACTCATCGGCCGCGCATAACACCACGATGTGCTGCAGCAGTGGCAGCTCGGAGTGAATCTTCTCCAGCAGCGGGACGAACTGCGGATCTAAGAAAACAATGCGGTTTTTCGCATGCTTAATGATGTAAACAATCTGCTCGGGAAACAGGCGTGGATTGATGGTGTGGCAGATACGCCCAGAACAAGGCACGGCGTAATACAGCTCAAAATGTCGGTAGTCATTCCATGCCAGGGTGGCGACGGGCTCTTGTGCGGCTATTTGCAGCTGGTCTAAGGCATTGGCTAGCTTGCGCGCGCGCTGAAAGGCATCCGCATAGGTATAGCGGTGCTGTTGGCCGTTGCTAAGTACAGAGACGATTTCGACATGCGCCGCGGTTTGCTCGGCATATTCCATGACCATGCTGATATTCAGTTGGTCATCCATCATTAGATTGAGCATTCAAACCTCGCAGGCAATCGCACAGAGCGGGGCTGCGCGTTGCGATTTTGTTATTGGACTTAGGCTGAGGGTGACCTTCGCGGGCGGTACTTTTTTGACATACGGCGCCAATCATTTGATTAAAGCCGCCGTGCAGGACTGGCTATAGGCAGTTATAGACATTGCTGATAGTACAGAGCGAGGCAAATTGGGTTTTCGTCGCGAAGGCTTGAGATAGCGCGGTGAGGGCGCGGGTTTGCTGTTATCAGCTCAGCCGAAATTGGCTGCTTGATCTCAGAATGCCGCCACCGAATGGCAAATTAGTGGCGGCACATGTCAAGTTTGTCTATGGGTAGCAGCGCAGCATGGGGGCACCTGACGTTCGGGGACCTAATGAGGAGAATAACAATGCCCATGCCAAACATCGTCTATGACCACAAGTCGCTGCTGTCGCTGAACATGAACGAGCTGCCAATCTACAAGGACGCCATGCCTGGTGTACCGGGTATCGACTCGCAGCCGCTGTTCATGGACCCGCATAATGGTACGTGGGTGATGCGTATTTTCTTCCACCCCGGCGTGATCATGCCGGTGCATTTCCACACGGGTACCGTGCATCTGTGGACGCTGTCCGGGCGTTGGATGTATGTCGAATACCCTGATCAGCCGCAAACAGCAGGTTGCTACTTATATGAGCCGGGTGGATCGATCCACCAGTTCATGACCCCCGCCGATAACACCGAAATCACCGAAACCATCATGGTGGTGAGCGGCGCCAATATCAATTTCGATCAGGACGGTAACTACCTGGGTTTGTTGGACGCTAGCGAAGTGATGAAGCTGGTCGATCACCTGATCCGTGATCGCGGCTTGGAGCCGGCCAAATACATCTTGGGTGGTGCGGGTCGCTACAGCACCGATCAAGCATAACCCCCTAAATACCCTGAAACGCCTCTGGACTGAGCCTTTGCTGCGGTGTGAGGCATGGGTAAGTGGGCGCGTCGTGTAACGGCAAAATATTGGTACTAATGATCTAAAATCCCAAGTGTTCAGTTGTAAGATTGCTGGACTAGTGCTCGGGGTGCAACGCGCGCTGCATTGCCTTGATGCAGCGCGAGTTGAGGCACAGCTGCGCTCATAGATGCCTGTATCTATTGGCCTTTGTGCTCGCTGGGCGCCTTGTCTGAGTGGTCGATGATATGGGGTAAAGCCCCTCTACTTATTCACGGAGAGCCTTATGACAAAAATAAAATGGCCCGTAAAAGTTCTGCCAAACCCATTGGCTATCGCTGTTGCTTTGGGCTTTTCAGCCCCAATGGCACAGGCAGTGAACTTCAATATTGGTCCGATTGAAGCTCAGCTGGATTCATCCCTCTCGGTGGGGGCTAGCTGGTCGATGCGTGGGGCTGATCCTGATCTGGTTGGCCAGACCAATGGCGGCAAAACAGCCGCAACCGCCAACGACGATGGCCGTTTAAATTTCAAGAAGGGCGAAACCTTCTCGAAAATCTTTAAAGGCTTGCATGACCTCGAATTGAAATACGGTGACACCGGCATCTTCCTGCGCGGCAAGTACTGGTATGACTTTGAGCTGAAAGACGAAAACCGTCCGCACAAAGACATCAGCGACAGCAACCGCAAAATTGGCGCCCAGTCTTCAGGGGCTGAGTTGATGGACGCGTTCATCTACCACAACTACAGCATCGACGATCTGCCAGGCAGTGTGCGCTTGGGACGGCAGGTGGTTAGTTGGGGGGAAAGTACCTTCATCGGCAACAGCATCAACGCGATCAACCCTATGGACGTCGCCGCATTCCGCCGTCCAGGGGCCGAGATTAAAGAAGGTCTGATCCCCGTGCAGATGCTGTTTGTTTCCCAGGGTATTACCGATCAGCTGTCGGCTGAGGCGTTTTATCAGTTGGACTGGGAGCAGACCGTTGTCGATAACTGCGGCACCTTCTTTGGCAGTGACACCATTGCTGACGGCTGTACCGATGGGTTCACCGTAGGCCCAGCGCGCAACGTGGGTTTCGCCCGGCCTTTTGCGGGTGACATGGGGGTCAATATCACCCAAGAAGGTCTGGTTATTCCTCGTGGCGGTGATCGTGATGCACGCGACAGCGGGCAGTGGGGCTTAGCCCTGCGCTGGATGGGCGAGAACACCGAATATGCCGCCTACGCCATGAACTACCACAGCCGCCTGCCGTATCTGGGCTTCACGACGCCCAACGCGGCCGATATCGGGCTGGGTTTGAGCATGATGCAGCACACGCCACTGCCGAACCTCAATAGCCTGTTGATGCAGACGTCGTTACTGGGCAACAGCCAGTACTTCTTTGAATACCCAGAAGACATCCGTCTTTACGGACTGAGTTTTTCTACCACCCTGGAGAACGGTACGGCGTGGTCGGGTGAGATCAGCTACCGGCCGAATATGCCGCTGGCCATTAACGCCCACGACGCAACCAACAGCCCAGTCTTGGAAGTGGTGAATGGCTTCCTGACGGGAGGCCTGAACGGGGCGTTCGGCACCGCCAATCAGGACCTGCAGGCGTACTCGCGCAAAGAAGTGACACAGGCGCAAACCACGCTCACGCACTTCATTGAGCGTGTGGCCGGTTCTGATCGTTTGATTTTGGTGGGTGAACTGGGTGTGACTCAGATCGGTGCGTTGGAGCCACGCAGTGAGCGGCGCTACGGCCGAATCGCCGAAGTCGGTGATTACGCGGCAGGGGATGAAAACGGCTTCTTCACCAAAACCTCTTGGGGCTATCGCGCTCGCGCCATCATGGAATACAGCAACGTTTTCGCTGGGGTCAACCTCAAGCCGAACGTCGCCTGGTCGCATGATGTTGACGGTTACGGACCGACGTTCAACGAAGGCTCTAAAGCTGTCAGCGTGGGTATTGAAGCGGACTACCGCAGCATTTACACCGCGAGCCTGTCTTACACCGACTTTTTCGGTGGCGACTATAACAACCAAATTGATCGCGATTTCTTAGCTTTCAGTGCTGGTATGAGCTTCTAAATTTAATTTAGAGAGAGTCCATAGCGATGAACACAACAAGAAAACTCATAACCGGACTGGCCCTGTCAGCACTCAGTGTGACTGTCCTCGCCGCGGCCTCGCCTGAAGACATAGCCAAACTTGGCAACACGCTGACACCTCTAGGCGCGGAAAAAGCCGGTAACGCCGACGGCACTATTCCTGAGTGGACTGGCGGCCTGGGCAAAAACGCGGCGCCAGTGGATAGCAAGGGGTTCTTAGGCAACCCGTTTGCTTCCGAGCAGCCGCTGTTTGAAATCACCAAGCAGAATGCTCAGGAGTACAAAGACAAGCTCTCCGAAGGTCAGTTGGCGATGTTTGCGCGCTATCCGGCCACCTACAAAATGAAGGTCTATCCCAGTCATCGCACCACCAGCATGCCTGAGTCTGTGTATGCCGCTACGCGCGTGAGTGCAGAGAAAGTCAAACTGCTCGATAGCGGTACGGGCTTGAGTGGTTTTACCGAATCGCGGGTCAATGCCTTCCCGATTCCATCCAATGGATTGGAAGTGGTGTGGAACCACATCACCCGTTACAAGGGCGGCAACATCTACCGCGAGTCGACCAACGCCTCTCCACAGAAAAACGGCGATTACACGCTGGTGCGCATGTATGACTCCGTGGCTTATCCGTCGAGCATGACGGACTTGTCGGAGAAAGATGCGCAGAACCTGCTGCTGGTGTTCAAGATGAACACCATCTCTCCAGCCCGCTTGGCGGGTACTGTGCAGCTGGTCCACGACACCCTTGATCAAGTCCGCGAGCCGCGCATGGCCTGGGCCTATAACCCCGGTCAGCGGCGTGTGCGGCGGGCGCCGCAAGTGGCTTACGACAGCCCGCTGGCAAACTCCGATGGCACCCGCACATCCGATGACTTCGATATGTATAACGGCGCTCCTGACCGCTACGACTGGACGCTGGTGGGTAAGAAGGAGATGTACATCCCTTACAACAACTACCAGTTGGCCTCACCCTCGGTGAAGTACCAGGACATCTTGCAACCCGGCCACACCAACCAAGAGTTGGCGCGCTATGAGCTGCATCGGGTGTGGGTTGTCGAGGGCAATTTGAAAGAGGGCAAGCGCCATGTCTATGCCAAGCGCCGCTTCTACATTGATGAGGACTCTTGGACCATTGTCGCCTCTGAGCACTACGACGGCCGCGGCCAACTATGGCGTGTGGGGCAGTTGATGCACTTGCAGGAGTACAACGCACAGGCGCCTTGGTATGCCTTTGAAGCGCTCTACGACGTGCTCTCGGGACGTTACGGGGTGTACGGCATGATCAACGAAGAGAAGCATTGGCTGCGTTTCGGCGTACCCGCTTCGGCTAAGGAGTACACGCCAGCGGCACTGCGTGCCACCAGTGTGCGCTAACTAGGCTCGCCTGACATGAATGCCGCATCCTCTGTGGTTGCGGTATTGGTGTCACGGGGAAAATTAAAAAAAATAGCTACTTAGAACTGTCTAGACTCTTGGCTGCACATGCCTGGAACCTAGGGTTATCGAGTCAAACTGAGGGTAAAACCATGAAAAAGCTTATCTGGGCGATGGCGTGCTGGGGCGGGTTAGCCGCTCCGGTTCTGGCCGCGACAACGATCTCCAAAGAAGATGCCCAAGAGCTTGCCCGTGACGCCTACATCTACGCCTATCCGCTGGTGCTGATGCAGGTGACCCGCGAAACTGCAACCAACGTTCTTGAGCCGCGTGGTTTAACCGCCCCGGTTAACCAACTGGCCCATGCCCGGGCGTTCCCGGATCACAACTTCACCGTTGTGGTTCGTCCCAATGCGGACACCCTCTATTCGGCCATCACCTATGACGTCAGCAAAGAACCCCTGGTGGTTGAGCTGCCGGACTCCCAAGGCCGCTACTACCTGATGCCGTTGCTGGATTATTGGACCGATGTGTTCAGCGTGCCGGGCACGCGCACCACAGGTAATCAGGCACAGCGTTTCGCCATCGTCAGTCAAGACTGGCAAGGGACCTTGCCCGAAGGCGTGCGTGAGTATCGAACGCCGACTAAGTCGGGCCTGATGATTGGACGTATTCAAACCAACGGCAAAGCCGACTATGCCGCTGTGCATGCTTTCCAGGACGGTATGCGCGTTTATCCTTTGAGTGCTTATGGCAAGGATTACACCGCGCCTAAAGGCGTTATCCGCGAGCACCAGGATATGACGGCGCCGCCGCTGCAAGTTAAGGCCATGAGTGGCGAGCAATTCTTCAATAAATTTGCCGCGCTGCTTAAAGACAACCCGCCCCATAACAACGACTACCCGATGGTGGATCGGCTCAAGCGCTTGGGGATTGAACCTGGTCAGGCGTTTGACTTCAGCCAAGCCTCTCCCGAAGTTCAAGCAGCGATGCGTGATGCCCCTGCTGCTGCGTTGGGTTTGATTGAGCAATCGTTCAAGCAGTCGGGAGTGTTCGTAAACGGCTGGCGCACCAACTTAACGGCAATTGGCACCTATGGCGCCGATTATCTGCGCCGTGCGGGGGTGGCCTATGCAGGCCTTGGCGCCAATCCGATCGAGGATGCGATTTACCCAAGCGCCTTCAATGACTCAGAGGGCAAGCCGCTGCAAAGTGATCAGCGTTATGTGCTGCACTTTAAAAAGCTGGAGCTGCCACCGGCGCGTGCTTTCTGGTCGCTGGCCATGTATGACGAGCGCCAGTTGTTCACTGATAACCCCATTGGCCGTTATTCCATTGGCGATCGTGACGAGCTGAAATACAACGCAGACGGTTCGTTGGATATTTACATCCAACGCCAATCACCGGGCGCCGAGCGTGAGGCCAACTGGCTGCCGACTCCAGCCAGCGGAGGTTTCAGCATGAATTTGCGCCTGTATTGGCCGCATACCAGTGCCCTGACTGGTGGCTGGACGCCTCCGCAGGTCAAACGCATCCCCTAACACAGCGCTGCGCGCCAAGAGCTTTAAACGGCTCTTGGCGGTTAGCGGCGAGTGGCTATCAGGCGGCGCTTACTGAGATGGCTGCCTTGGTTCTTTTGCCATTGTCGTGGACTCATGCCATACCAGCGCTGGAAGGCTCGCGAAAAAGCGCTGAGCTCGGCATAGCCCAGCAGCTCCGAGAGCTGCGTGAAGCTCATATTGGAATCGGTCATGTAACGGGTGGCTATCGCCCGTCTGGTTTGATCGACGAGCTGGTTAAACGAGGTGCCTTCTTCGGCCAGATAGCGCTGCAGGGTGCGGGTACTGAGGGCAAGATAATCCGCCACATGCTCAATTGAGGCGCGGCCCTGGGGTAAAAAACTGCGCACGACCTGCTGCACGTGGGAGGGCAGGTCCTCAACCGTGATTTGCCCGAGGTTGTCCAAGTGCTGACGAATCAAGCTTTGCAGCTCATGGTCTGCAGAGATCAACGGAGTCTCCAGCAGTTTCGCGTCGAAAACCCACGCATTGGCTGGGGCGTTAAAGGTCGGCGTAATGCCCAGTAACCGGTGATAAGCGCTCAAGTCTTTAGCTGGAGCGTGTTGCAGCATTAAGGCTTGGGGTTGCCAGCGGTTGCCCAGCAGCATGCGCATCACTTGTAAGCCACCGCCTAAAACCAGCTCGGTGATCGGCTGCATGCGGCTTAAGTCCAGCGTAGCGGCGGGGGAGTAATAAAAAAACGCATGGCCTTCTTCGATTTCAATATGCACCCGCGCAGAGCTGGCATGCACTTGGTAATAGCGGCTGAGTTCTTGCAGCGCCTCGCCACAGGTGCCGGCATTACGCATCACATACAGCAGCGGCCGAATGCTGGCGGCCAGGTTTTGTTGCATACCAAACTGCAAAGCAAATAACGGATTGTTTGAGCTCAAGGCACCTTGCTCAAGAATCTTAAGCAGGCTTTGGTAGGTGATCAGGTTTTCTGGGTAATCCAAGATATCCGGTGATAAGCCGGCACGTTTAAACAGATCATCGACACTGACCTGCTGGGAGCTGGCGAACTCTGCAATCCCATGGAGGCTAGAGGCTCGGGCATAGTCGGTCATGGCTGAAGCTAAGCTCCGTCTTATTGTTTTGTCCTCGATCAGACCTGTTTTGGCGCTTAGTGTCAAATTTGTAGGACGCTCTGCATTGCCGGATATTCGTAAGCGGCCGGCAAACACACCTTGCGATGGAAGCACATAGCTTGATTGTTGGCTCACTCACTCGCCTTTGATTGCTGATGAGTCAAATCTGAAATCGCGGCGACGACATTTATCACCATTTCTGCGACCGCGATTTCTCCGTTTAATCTAAGGGTTGGTTTAGTCAGTTGCTTGAGCCACAGCTCATGCCTAGGCCTACTACGACCCGCTCTGGTGCCTGCTTCATAGCTTTCAGCCCATGTGAGAAATTTTTGGTGGTTCGCATACATGTCGCCGCCTAGCAGAATTCGGTGGCCGTACAGTTGTGATTCACGTGATCTCAAGCGTTCCATTCGCAGGGCTGTTGGAGTGTCAATGAACACCACCAGATCAGCGCTTTGAATCACCTCAGATCCCCAGTCATCTAATGATCCGGACAGTGCCCAGGGGAAGTCAGCCAGCGCCTGTTTTAACAGAGCAAGTCTTTCTTCAGGCGGGCGTGATTTCTCAAAGGGTGGATCAGTCGGGTACCAATAGTAATCATCAACATCAAAATGAGGCACTCGAAGCCTGTCAGCCAATGCTGCTCCTAACGTGCTTACTCCAGCCCCCGAAGCGCCGCTGATATAAATCCGTTTACTCACCGCTTGATCTCCTGTGTTGCGAAATAATCAGCTGGAAGGCATCCGCCAATTATGCGGCAGTAACTGAGCAACACCATTCGCCCGATGCGTTGCCAAGGTAAACCGAGCACCAAGGCTTGAAGTTGCTCTGCATCCAGCTCGACTTCAGAGCCGTGCCGCACGCCTGGCCAAAAGAAGCGCCCTTGATTCAAGCGCCGGGCTGCAAGCCAAATTCCCACGCCGTCATGCACCAGTACTTTCATACGATTGGCGCGGCGGTTGGCGAACAGATAAGCACAGTGCGGCTTCGCCGCACCGAACACCGCGACAACTCGCGCCAGCGCGGTTTCAGTGCCGGCGCGCATGTCCATGGGCTCGATGGCGAGCCAGATGGTGTCGATGCGAATCATCGCAGCAGGTCTCGCAGGAAAGCGGAGCACGCCGCTGCATGTTCTACCGGCCAATTCACAACGACTACGCCTTTTGAATGAGGCACTTCGATTCGGATCGTGGACGGAAGAACTTGAGGTGCCGCTGCCGACGACAATGCCTTGACCGGAATAAACGCGGTTTGCCGTGCAAGGTTTTTCTGCGCATGCACCCGAATCCATTTATGGACGAGGTTGGCGTTAAGGTTGTGGGTCAATGCGACATGGGCAATTGAGGTGTCAGGCTGCGCACATTCGGCAATGACTTGGGCCTTGAAGGATTTGGAATAGGAACGGCGTTCTTGTGGCATGGGCGTCCGCTTAAAAAGGTTAAAGATGGTGTCCACTTAGATTTAGGTGGACACCATCGCCTCAAGCGACGGTGTCAGGAAGGTGTGTTGCCCGGACGCTTACGGATATTCAGCGGGAGTCGAGCGCCGTCCACGATCCCATTGCTATGCGCCGATGATCAGCCAGGCCCTCTAAACCCGTTGTTGCGCCGAGCGGCGGCGATTGAGAGGAGGGACCTGCTCTTAGTCGATTGGCAGCACACCAGCGCCTCAGTGTGCCTGCTTAGCCAGAAGGACTCTGTGCTGCTCGCTGACGCCGGTAGACAGGGCGTAGCGGCGCTTCAGCAGGCCACGGCCAGCCATGGCACTGGCTTAAGGTTGGGCAGCTCGACACGGCGCCCGGGAATAGCACCGAGCAGTTCGCGGGTGTAGGGGTGCTGGGGGTGGTGCAGCACCTGGGTGGCGCTGCCATGCTCCAGTACTTGACCGTTACGCAGCACCAGCACCTGGTGGGCGAGGCGAGCCACTACGGCTAAGTCGTGGGAGACCAGCACATAGGCGATACCCAGTTGCTCTTGCAGGTGCGCCAACAGGTCGAGGATTTGCCCTTGCACCGTCACATCCAACGCCGACACCGGTTCATCCAGCAGCAGTACATCGGGTTTTAGCGCCAGGGCGCGGGCGATGGCCACCCGTTGTCGCTGGCCGCCGGAAAGCTCGTGGGGCAGGCGGTCGAGGAAGCTGACCGGCAGTTGCACCTGCTCCATCAGCTCTTGGGCTGCCTGCTCTAAGGCGCGGCCTTTCAGGCGAGCGAACGACACCAGCGGCTCGATCACGCTCTCATAGATGCTTAAGCGTGGGTCCAGCGCGGCAAAGGGGTTTTGCTGCACCAGTTGGATACGTTGGCGTAGCGGGCGGAAGGCTTTCCAGCTCAAGCCGTTCAGGCGTTGCCCGGCAAAAGCCACCTCGCCACTGCTGGGTTGCTCCAGGCCTAAAGCGATACGCAGGCTGGTGCTTTTACCCGAGCCGGACTCACCGACAATGGCCAGGGTCTGCCCGGCATAGAGCTCAAGATTAAGCCCTTGCAGCGCCTGAAAGCTTTGCGCTGGACCGGAGTGCCGGGGTAGGGCAAAGCTTTTGCTGACATCGACAAAACGCAGCAGCGGCTGGCCGTTAGGCGCGATAGGCGCTTTGACCTGAGTACCAGAGAAGGCCGGCGCAGCCGCCAGCAGCGCCTGGGTGTAGGGATGTTGCGGGGCTTGCAGGACCTCTGCCGCCGGGCCTTGCTCGACCAGCTCGCCACTTTTCATCACCAACACGCGATCGGCCCGGTCGGCGGCTACGCCCAGGTCATGGGTAATGATCAACAGGGAAATGCCGCGTGCTTTAACCAACTGCTCCAGGTGATCAAGGATGCGTTTTTGCACGGTTACATCCAGGGCGCTGGTGGGCTCGTCAGCAATGATCAACTGCGGATTGCCAGCCAAGGCGATGGCGATCAGCACCCGTTGGCGCATGCCGCCGGACAACTCGTGGGGGTACTGACGAGCGCGCAGCAAAGGGTTGTCCAGGCCAACTTGACCGAGCAGTTCCAGCACATCGGCATCCAGCGCCGGATAGCGACTGCCGTGGGCCAGCGCCAGGCTTTCGCCAATTTGCTTGCCGATGCTCAGGGTCGGGTTAAGGCTGACCATCGGGTCTTGCGGAACCAAACCGATCACCCGGCCGCGCAACTGGCGTTTGCTCTTCTCGCTGGCGTGGGTGACGTCCTGCCCGGCTACATGCAACTGACCGCTGCTGATCTTGGCGCTAGCCGGGAGCAGCCCCAGCAGTGAGCTGGCCACAGTGGTTTTACCCGAGCCAGACTCGCCGACAATGGCCAGAATCTCCCCGCGCTCAAGGGTAAAACTCACCCCACGCACTGCCTCGGTGATGCGTCCGGCGCTGTGGTAACTGATGCTCAGATCGCGCACGTCGAGTAACAGGCTCATCGTTGGATTTCCTCAAAAGTGCGGGCGATATGATTGAGACTAAACACCACCAAGGCCAGATACAGACCCGGCAGCAGCGAAACCCACGGCGCGGTGATCAAAAAATGCCGGCCGTTGGCGATCAAGGTGCCCCATTCGGCAGAGGGCGGCGCGGCGCCGAAGCCTAAAAAGCTCAGGGCGGCGGTGGCCATAATGGCTACGCCAATATCCAGCGTCGCCAGCACAGCTACCGGGCCCCAGGCGTTGGGCAGCACATGGCGCAGCAAGGTACGTGGCCAACTGGCCCCGCCTAAGCGCGCGGCCTCGACATAAGGCAGGGTTTTGATCCGTAGTACTTGGGCACGGATGGTGCGGGCAAAACCGGGAATGATGCCAACCCCCACGGCGATGGCTACCGGCACTGTGCCAAAACCAATGGCGGCGACGATGGCCAAGGCCAGCAGCAGGCCGGGCAGTGCCAGCAGCACATCGATCAGGCGCATCAACAATGCATCCAAGCGCCCGCCAATAAAGCCGGCGAGCACGCCGATGGCCGAGCCGCAAATCAAGGCCAGGCCCACCGCAATCAAGGCGGCGCTCACCGACAGCCGCGCGCCGTAAAGTACGCGGGTGTAGAGGTCGCGACCCAACTCATCGGTGCCAAACCAGTGCTGGGCGTTGGGCGCGATGAGCTTGGCCGCAGGCAGGGTGGCATAGGGATCGAAGTG
This sequence comes from Pseudomonas sp. 5P_3.1_Bac2, assembly GCF_025465995.1. Taxonomy (GTDB): domain Bacteria; phylum Pseudomonadota; class Gammaproteobacteria; order Pseudomonadales; family Pseudomonadaceae; genus Aquipseudomonas. The sequence goes on from NZ_JANLNY010000006.1 coordinate 810,861, forward strand.
GCTGAGCAGGCTCGGCAACAAGGCGGCGAGCAAGGTAAACAGCAACAGCGCGGCCGCTAAAACAAAGCCTGGACGGCGCAGCAGCGGCTTGAGCTGATCCGCCACGCGCTGGTAGCGGCCGCGCGGTCGCCATGGCGCGCTAGGTTTCGCTGGGGCGAGTTTGCTTTCAAAAGCCGTCATCTCAGCTCACCTCGGGTGTGTGGGTGATGCGCGGGTCAAGCACTGGGTAAAGCAAGTCGACCAGCAGATTGATCAGAACAAAGGCCGCTGCCGACACCGCGACCACCGCCAGTACCACGGGGAAGTCCTGACGCAGCACCGCCTCTTGCACCAAGCGGCCGACGCCGTTACGGGCGAAGATGGTTTCGACTATTACTGCGCCGGATACTGTGTTGCCAATTTGCAAACCGACCAGTGTCAGCAGGGGCAGGGCGGCGTTGCGCAGACCATGGCGAGCTTGCACTTGGGCGCGACTTAAGCCCTTGGCAAAGGCGGTGACGATATAGGGTTCGTGCCACACCTCCTGAAAGCCACGCAGTAGCACTTGCGCATATACCGCGGCACTGGGGATGGCCAGGGTCACGGCGGGCAATACCAGGCTGCTAAAGCCCTGGCTGCCGGTGGCGGGGAACCAGCCGAGGCTAAAGGCAAAGATTTGGATCAGCAGCAGCCCGGTCCAAAACACCGGCACTGCCACACCAAAGCTCGGCAGACGTGCAAGCAAGGTTTTTAACGGAAGCCAGCGCACATAGGCCACCACATAGGCCAGGCCAATGCCGCCCAGCAGTGACAGCAGGATCGCTGAACCGGCCAGCGCCAAGGTTTGGGGCAGGCGCTCGGCAAGGATGGCCGTGACTGGCCTATTCAGGCTCATTGACTGGCCCAAATCCCCGTGCAGCACGCCCCACAGCAAACTCAGGTAACGCTGCAGCACGCCTTGATCGAGGCCGTAGTAATGCCGGGCCTGGGCCAGTTGCTCGGGGCTGAGTGATGCGATCTCCTGGCCGGCGCCGCTGAGCATGATCGACAGCGGATCACCCGGCAGCAGGTACAAAATAAAGTAGGTGATGCTGTAGGCGCCCCACAGCACCAAAGCGGCCTGGCCAATGCGGCTGAGCAGGTAGCGCTTCATGGTTTGAGCTCAATATCACTGAGGAAGGCAAAGCCCTCGGCGCTCCAACGGAAGTTGCTCACCCGAGACGAAGTGGCGGCTTGCCACAGCCGTTCGTAGATGGGGAAGGCCAGGGCTTGATCGATCAGCAAATCTTGCACTTGGCCGTAGGCGTCGGCCCGCTGCGCATCGTTGGTAGCGGTCAGGCCGGCGTCAAACAGCGTTTGCGCTTGGCTGAGTGTTTCGGGGCTGTAAATATTGCGCGCCACCGTGGGGGTGTTGGCCGTGCGTGGGTCGATGATGTTTTGCAGCACGATCGGATCAGCGCGGGTCATGTAGGTGGAGGTCAGGTCGTATTGGCCGGCGGCATTGGCGGCGGACCAATCGCCATAGGTGCGCACCTTGAGTTTGAGCTCGATGCCGACTTGGCGCAGTTGATCTTGCAGCAACACGTCGCCGGGGGTTTCGCGCAGTACGACGTTGTCCTCCAGGCTCAGTCGTTTACCCGCTTTGCTGCGATAACCATCGGCACCTAACTGCCAGCCTGCTTGGTCGAGCAAGCGTCCAGCCTCTTGCGGGTCAAAGGCGAGTTTGGCGCCTTGGCTGCGGAAAAACGGCGTGGTCACATCCAGCACGCTTTGCACCACCGGGAACTCGGGGCTGTAGCTGGTGCTGGCGTAGGTTTTGCGGTCGATGGCTTTTTGCAGGGCGTGACGCACCTGAGGGTCGGCCAAAATTCGTCCGTCAGTGGTGTTGGGGTATAGGCCCCAAGCTGGGCCAGGCAGGGAGCGACTTTGAATAGTGGCGTCATGCTGTTTAAACAGCGCGATATCTACTTCCGAGAACGGTATGCGCGGCCACACGATGTCAACCTTGCCTTGCACAAACAGGCCGTTGCGTACGCTTTCCTCGGGGATATAGCTGGCCTCGATGGCATCCACCAGTGCTTCGCCCTGGTTTTTCAGATTGGCCGAGGCCCAGGCGTAACCTTGGCGCTTGACTAAGCGCACACCGGTTTCCGGGGTGTAGTTTGCCAGCACAAAAGGGCCGGTGCCGATAATCGCGCCCAAGGAGCGCTCTTTGGCAGTTTTGCCGTAGGACTCAGGCGCCAGAATCGCCAGGTTAGTGGTCGAGGTGGCCTGTAAAAAGCCGGCATTGGGCTTGGCCAGCACCAGCTTGATGGTCTGTGCGTCGATGATCTCAGCGTGGTCGTAACCGGCTAAATAGGTCGCACCAAACACACTGGGTAGCTCGGCGGCCAAAGCCTTGTTGCTATCGAAGGCGGTTTTCACGGCTTGGGCGTCAAACACTTGGCCGTTGCTGAACGTCACCCCGGAGCGCAGGTAGAAGGTGTATTCGCGGGCGTCGTCGCTGATGCTCCAGCGCTGCGCCAGCCAAGGGATGATTTTACCGCTGGCCGGGTCTTGATCGGTGAGGGACTCCACCACATTGCGCAGCACCACGCGGTGCTCGATCCAGTACACCTGAAACGGGTCGAGGCTGACCAGTTGGGTGTTGTCGCCAGCGAAGGCGATTTTCAGCACGCGACTGGCGTTGGCAGCGGGCTCCGACGGCGAGCAAGCGCTGAGTAATAGGCTTAATGCCAATAGGCCGGCGCTGTAGATACGGGGCAGGGACATGGGCAATTCCTTGTGCTTAGGCAGGCCGCGTGGCGACGAAGATTTTTGAACAGGCGCCGGCTAACCACTGAGCGGTTGCCCAGGGCGTGGTGGCGGTAATACATGGGCGGCATTGATTCATGGTGCGCAGATTCCGTTGCGGCAGCACTGGCCCGGTGCGGGGGTACAGCTGTAAGCCTGTAATGGTGGGCTTGAGGGCGTGTTTAAGGTCCGTTGAATCGATAGTATTTTTATAAGAACGGTGAAGGAAATTCTTTTTGGGTATATAAATATTATTCTTTTTATCTATTTACTAAATTTATGGATATGCGGATTTTTAATAGATAGGCCTGTTAGGGCGGCATTGCGCCGCCCCGCTGCAATTAAAGGTCGTAGCGCAGGCTGAGGGTGATGGTGCGCGGGTCGTTGACTGAGTAGTAATTAGTCCGGCTGGCCGCGGAGTAGGTAATGCTTTGTGGGTAGGCGCGGTTCAGCAGGTTCTTCACCGCCAGGGTGGTGGTCCAATGCCCGTCGCCGCTGCTGTAGCTGGTTACGGCGTTCCAGAAGCTTTGCTGCGGCACCTCGTAAATCTCACCATTGACCGCATTGGCATAGGATTTGGTCTGGAACTGCCAATCGGTGCCCGCTACCCAGGCGCCCGGCAGGTTCACCGGCACCACCCAGTTCAGGCCCAGCGCCAGATTCCAGCGCGGTGCAAACACCATCCAGTTGCCGTCGGCATCCACACCGGGGCCGGCGGCATTGGCGAAGTCGTCGTACTGGGCTTTGAGGTAACCCAGGTTGGCGGTCAGGGTCAGGTCCTTAAGCAGCAGGGCGGTGTTTTCCAACTCGATGCCATAACTGTGGGCGCTGCCGACGTTGGTACGCAGGTTGGCACTGATGGCCGGGTCCCAGGCGTTGGTTTGCAGGTCGCGGTAGTCGTTATAGAACACGGCGATATTGCTGCGCAGGCGGCCCTTAAGAAACTCGCCTTTGAGGCCGCTTTCATAGGTGATCACGTTCTCCGGATCAAAGCCTTGCAGGGCCGCAGCGCGAGTCGGGGCGCGGTTATCAAAACCGCCGGCCTTGAAGCCCTTGGCCACATAGGCGTATTGGGTCAGTTGCGGCGTCCAGTTGTATTCAATGCCGAGCTTAGGGCTAAACGAGGCCCAGCTTTCGCTGGTTTGTGCAGCAAAATTAAGCCCGGTAATGTCCCGCTCAGGGGTGATGCGGTAATTGTCGTAATCGAAATTTTTATGTTCCTTGGTGTAGCGCAGGCCGGCGGTCAGCGACAGGCGCTCGGTCAGCTTGTAATTGCCTTGGCCATACAGCGCGTAGCTTTCGGTGTCGGTGGTGCTGTATTGGCCACTGGCATTAACCCGGTCGGCCGCCACGGAATAGGTGAGGCTGTCGCGCTCGGCGCGAAAGCGCTCTTTGTAGAGAAACACGCCAAGGGTGTAATTGAAGCGCTCATAGTCGCCGTTGAGCTGGAATTCCTGGGTGGCGTAGCGCTGCTTGTAGTGGATCAGGTTGTTCTGGATTGGCGCGGCGTTGCCGCTGTTGGCTGCACCGGAGTTGTCGTAGTCCACTGGCTGATCGAAGGCCGACCACGCGGTGACGGCCTTAACGCTGAGCTGATCATCAATGTGATAGATCGTGCGCAGCACCGCGCTGCCTTGGTCGAGACGGTTTTTCGGGTCGAGGCTGCTGTAGGTTTTGAATTTATCGAAGTGTCCGGTTTGCGGATCAAATGGCGTATAGCTGGTGGTGTCCCCCCGGTCGAAGGTGCCGGCCAGAGTCAGCTGGGTGTCCCAGGCGGAGTCCACTGGCGCCAGGCGCAATTTGCCGCGATAGGACTGGATATCAATGTTGTTCACGTCCTTGTCGCGGGTGCGGTTGCGCACCGTGCCGTCGCGGCTCAACCGCAGCGCCGAGAAGCTGCCAAACAGGCTGTTATCGATCAGCGGGCCGCTAATCAACAGGCGCCCGTTCTGCGCGTTGTAATTACCTGCACCAAGCTCGACAAAGCCACGGGTTTCCTGCGTCGGGTCGCGGGTGATTACACGGATCGCCCCGGCGGCGCTGTTACGTCCATAGAGGGTGCCTTGGGGGCCGCGCAGTACTTCCACGCGCTCGACATCGTTGAAGTCGAGCATCGAGGAAATCGCCCGGGGGATATACAGGTCATCGGCATACACCGCCACGGCGGCTTCCTGAATCGGGTCGGTTTCGCCGATGCCACGGATGCCATAAGTCTGCGCGCTATAGGAAATCGATTGGCGATTGAGGGTGAGGTTAGGCACCCGTCCGGCCAGATCGCGGATGTTATTGATTTGCTGATCGCGCAGGGTGGTTTCGTCGAATGCGCTGATCGCCAGCGGCGCTTTTTGCAGGTTTTCCTGGCGGTGCTCGGCGGTCACGGTGACGTTGGGCAGGCGTGTATCGCTGCTATCGACGGCGCTGTCGGCCAAGGCAGTGAGGGGCAGCGACAACATCAGGCAGAGGCGGTGGGGCAGATAACTTAAGGCCATGGTCAGTCTTCCTAAGGGCTATACATGCTCGGTTGTGGTTAAACCTGCACGCCCTTAGGGCCGCCATAGCCGGTGAGGGGATGCAGGAATCCTGTACCTCCGCCGGATGGGGTCGGTGTTTCGGGTTGGCGTGTTTCTAATTAGGGCTTATGCAAGGCGCCAGGCGTAGCTGGCGCTTGATCGCACGTTATTGGCTTAGTGCTTGTACGCCTCGGTATGGCGGTCGAGCTGGCGAATCAGCGCATCCCAATGGCGCTGGACCCCCGGGTGGTTGGGGTCGGTAACTGCGGCGCTTTGCTGGGCGACTTTGGCGATGGCGTCGTCCGGGGCAAAGAGTAAGTCGGCATTGCCACCCGCCTGAGCGGCGATCTGAATATTGCAGGCGCGCTCCAACCCATGCAGCTCACGGAAGGCATGCTCGACGCTGCGCCCGGCGGTGAGTAGGCCGTGGTTGCGCAAAATCAGGATATTGCTTGCGCCGAGGTCCGCAACCAGCCGTTCCTGCTCGTCGAGATCCAGCGCCACGCCTTCGTAGCTGTGATAGACCACGCGGCTGTAGTAGGCCAGCGCATGCTGCGACAGCGGCAACAGGCCGCCGCGCTGCGCGGAAACCGCTGCGCCATCGCGGGTGTGGGTGTGCAGCACGGCATGCAGGTCGGGGCGGGCGCGGTGAATGGCGCTGTGAATCACATAGCCGGCCTGGTTGATGCCAAGGCCCAATGGGTCATCGATGATAGTGCCGTCGACATCCACCTTGACCAAGTTGGAGGCAGTGATTTCATCAAACAGCAGACCAAAACCATTGATCAAAAAATGCTCATCAGGGCCGGGCACACGGGCCGAGAAGTGGGTATAGATATGATCGGTCCAGCGAAACAGCGCAGCCAGTTGATAAGCCGCAGCCAGTTTCACCCGCACCTCCCACTCGGCTTCCGACACCCGTTGGCGCAGTGTAGTGGTGCTGGCCGGGACGGCCGATAACGCGGAAAGTGCAGTCATTGCAGGTATCTCCTTATTGGCTGGGGCGTTAATAGCCGCGTTGAAAGTCGACCAGATTGTGTAAGGGCAGACCGTCACTGAAGCGCTGGAAGTTCTCACTGAAGCTGGAAATAAACTCGGCTGGGCCTTCACTGGACAGGGCACAGGTGTGAGGCGAGATAAATACCTGCGGATGCTGGTAAAGCGGATGGCCGGCGGGCAGCGGCTCCGGCTCAGTGACATCGAGGGTGGCGCGACCGACCCAGCCAGCCTCCAGTGCCTCCAGCAGTGCCTGCTGATCGAGCAAACCACCTCGGGCGATATTGATCAGATGCAGCCCTGGCTTGGCGTTGGCCAGCACTTGGCGATTGATCAGGCCGCGGGTTTGCGCGGTGAGTGGGACGGCCAGTACCAGATGGTCGGACTCGGCAAACAGCTGTTCCAAAGACGTGGCCACCTGCACATGGGTTTGGCCAGGCTGGCTGCTGCCTGAGCGATTTAGGACCAGTACTCGCATATCCAGTGCGCTGGCTTTTTGGGCAAGGGCCTGACCAATACTGCCAAAACCAAGGATGCCTAAGGTACGGCCGCGCACGGGTTGCAGCTGGCTAAACTGCCAGCGCTCATCTTTGACCCAAAGATCGGGAAGCTTTTTGGCAGCTGCCAGAATCGCGGCTAGGGCGAACTCGGCGATCAGGTGAGCGCTGACCCCTCTAGCTGTTGTGACTGGGGGGCCGTTGAACAGCCAGTCCGGGTAAAAATCGATCCCTGAGGACAGCAGTTGCACCCAACGTACCGACCAGGGCCAGCCAGGCGGCGGTTGATCGACTCGGCGACCACGCACATTGATCGGCCGTAGGATCAGCACATCAGCGTCTTCGGCCTGTAACTGTTCAATACTTAAGTCCTGTACCTGCTGACCGGGCAGATGTTGGCGCAGCAGTTCGTTACCTGCGGCATCCAACTGACTGGCAATCACCTTCACGTTGCTCATCATCACGCGTCCTTGCTTAGGGCCGCACGGCCTTTATTGATAAACACCACATCGTCCTGTGGGGTATGGATACGGCTGCACAACACATTACGCAAGTGCCGCTCCAGTGCATTACGTCGTGATAATCCTGGGTTGCCACTGGCTTCAATGGCCAGTTGCACAGCGTTAATCGCATTACTGGTGACCAGTTGCTTAAGCTGGCCGGCGCCTTGGCCGTCGATCTGCCCGGCTGCGGCGGCATCGAGCAGGTTGCGGTTGGCAAACAACAACGTTTCGATCTGCCCGACCAACTCTTGAAACCGTGGCAGGCTGGCCAAAGGCTGACCGAGGTTAGACGGCACCCGCTCACGCAGGAATTGCACCAGCCAATCCCGCCCAGCTTGGGCCACGGCGTCATAAATGCTGGACAGCAGCACAGACATCCACACCAACGCCTCGCCATCGAGTTCGGCTTGCGGTGCGCTTAAGGGGCTAACGCTGACAGCATGCTCCAGCGGCAATAACACGTTGCTGAATTCCACCTTATGGCTGCAGGTGGCGCGCATGCCGAGGTGATCCCAGTCTTCAATGATGCGAATGCCGGGGCTGTCCTTGTGCACCAAAAAGCCACCGACCAGCGGGTCGGCATCGTCGCTGCGTGCCCACACCACATACCAGGTCAGGCCGTAGCTGCCGGTGGAGTACAGCTTGCTGCCCGACAGCCGCCAGCCCTCAGGCGTACGCCGGGCGATAGTGGCAGGCAGACCGCCGCGGGCCGGGGTGCCCAGCTCGGGCTCAACGCGAAAGGCGTTAATCAGCGCGCCATGCTCCACCGCCTCTTGAGCCAGACGCAGGCGCAAATGGCTGGGCCAGCGTGGGTCGTCCTGCAAGCGAAAGTGCTGCAGATACTGCATGACCAGAATCAGCGCGGTGGAGGGCTCGCCCTTGGCCACAGCGCTGATCACCTGACGTGCGGTGGCTAGATCCGCGCCACCACCGCCCAATGCACGGGGCACCGTCAGGCTGAGCAGGCCATGTTGATGCAGCAGGGCAAAGTTGGCCGCAGGAAATTCGCCACTGCGATCGTAATCCGCCGCAGTGGCGGCCAGCTGCACGGTGATCTGCGCCAATAAGGCAGTGAAATCCTCAGGTGTGGCCGCAGCAGTGGGGCGGGGCTCGGCTTGCAGTGGTTGGGCGAGGGCGGCGAATTGGGTCATCAGATACTCGGAATCAGCAGCATAGGAAGCCAATAAAGGCGGTTTGAATACGCAACTCCTTATGACCGTATTATTGAGAAACCTTTAAGTAAAAGTCTTTTTATGCATAAGCTAATGGCGAATTAGAAAATTAATACGCATATTAGGATATGAATAAAATGAATTTAAATTATTAGAACTGTCGCGCTAAAGTCACTGCCAGAGCGTGCGAGCCCCTGCTAAATAAGGCCGTACGCTTAAACCAAAAACTATTCAGGGATGATGCCCATGCTGCGCAAAACCGTATTCGCCTTAACCAGTCTGCTACTCGCTGTGCCGCTTTGGGCGGCTGAACCGGTGGAGCTGCGTCTGGGCGATCAGAAGGGCAATATGCGCGCGCAGTTAGAAGCCGCCGATGCACTGCAAAATTTGCCTTATCGCATTCATTGGGCCGAGTTCCCAGCCGCCGCCCCCTTGGCTGAGGCGCTGAATGCCGGGGCTATCGATGCCGGGGTGATTGGTGATGCGCCGCTGTTGTTTGCCCTGGCCTCCGGCGCGCAGGTCAAAGCCATTGCGGTAAACAAGAACGATCCTTACGGCACCGCCTTGCTGGTGCCTAAACAGTCGAGCTTGCAGTCGGCCGCGGACCTTAAAGGCAAGCGCATCGCTACCGGGCGCGGCTCCATTGGCCATTACGTGGCCCTTAAGGCTTTGGATAGCGTGGGCTTGACGGCTAAGGACGTGGACTTCCGCTTTCTCGGCCCGGTGGATGCCAAGATGGCTTTAGCCAATGGTTCGGTGGATGCCTGGGCGACCTGGGAGCCCTATACCGCCCTGGCGGAGGTCAACGGTGAGGCACGGGTGCTGGTCAACGGGCGCGGTCTTTCCAGCGGCAATAGCTTTATCGCCGCCACTGACCAGGCGCTGGCAGACCCGGCTAAGCGCGCCGCGCTGCAGGATTATCTGCAACGCTTAAGCCAAGCGCAGGTTTGGGCTTACGAGCATCTCGACAGCTTTAGCCAAACCCTGGCCAAGATCATCGGCTTTCCGGTTGCGGCTGCACGCTTGCAATTTGAGCGCCGCCAACTGCGCTGGCAGGCCGTCGATAGCCAGGTGATCACAGAGCAGCAGGAAACCGCTGACTTCTATCAAGCCCAAGGCCTGATCAGCCGCAAGCTGGATGTGGCGCCGACGTTTGATCGCAGCTTTAGCGTGAACGCCCCGGCGCCCGCAGCGTTGGCCAAACAGCCCTGAAGCTTAGCCTGGGGCCTGTAGGCCAAACCAATCCTTAGGTTTTTTATGCCCTTGAAGCCAATCGTTTGGTTGTCTTGGGCTGCCCCTTGCTGCCCGCATAGAGATTTAAGCCGCACTCATGCTCCCGGCGCGCAGGCTTGAAACGCTCTGCGCGTGAGAGCCTCGCTTGTTCACCTGTTTATTACACCTGCACAGCAGGACTTGGAGACACGATGGGATTGCTCGCCAAAAGCTTTACCGGTGCCTTATTGGGTTTGACGTTGGCCTTTAGCGTCGAGGCCAGCAGTTTGATTGTCGGCGACCAAAGCTATAACACCCGGGCGGTCATGGAGGCGGCCGGAGTCCTCAAGGATCTGCCCTACGAGCTGGAGTGGCGGCAATTTACCGCCGGCTCGCCAGTGGCCGAAGCGTTAAATGTCGGTAGTCTCGACTTGGGCTTACTCGGTGATGCGCCACCGCTGTTTCTTGGCGCGCTGGGGGCACCGATTAAAGTCGTCGCCATCAGCCAGCAAAGCCTTGCCGGGGTCGCGATCTTGGTACGCCAGGATTCCCCGATCAAAACCTTGCAGGATCTGCCCGGCAAACGGGCGGCGATCTGGAAGGGCTCCTGGAGCCAGCAGTTATTGCTTTCAGCCCTAGATAAGGCCGCTGTGCCGCGGGACAGCGTGGAGATTCGCTACTTAAGCGCCTTGGATGCCTCCCATGCCCTGGATAGCGGTGCGGTGGATGTGATTGCCACTTGGGAGCCCTACGTTACCCAGCAGGAGCGTCAAGGTGCACGGGTGCTGGCCACCGCCGAGGGGTTGATGGCCGGGCAAAGCTTTGTCGTGGCTAATAGCGCAGTGATCGAGCCAAAACGTGCCGAGATCAGTGACTTTTTAACTCGACTGAAACAAGCGCGAGCGTGGGCAACCCAGAGTTCTGAGCACAATGCGCGCTACGCCCAGGTATGGAGTGGTTATAGCCGCGCCGATCAGGCGATTGCCCAAGCCTGGTTTGCCCGCGCGCAGACGGTGTTGCAACCGGTTAGCGAACAGGGGATTCAGGCGGCGCAGCAGACCATCGACTTCTTTAGCGGCTTGGGACTGATCAAGGCCTATCCCGCAGCAAGCTTGTTCGATAACAGCTTTAACCCGGTGTTTGTGCCTTAAGCAGGGGCTGGCGGGTAAAAAACGCTGAGCTGGGCTTGTAGGTGAGTCCAGGCAGGGAGGATTAGCATCACACAGCGCTCGCTGCATCTCTGCGCCAAGGTTGTTATCGCCTTGGCGCAGGTTGCCCTAAGCCTGTTTACGCTGGCCTTGCTCGTAGTTGGCCACTTGTGCGCGAATCTGCGGCAGCAGGTGCTGGCCGTAATCGATGGCGTCGCGCAGTTGGTCAAAGCCACGGAACAAGAAGGTCGTGACGCCCAGCTTGTAATACTCCAGCGCTGCCTCAGCCACTTGTGCGGCGGTGCCCACCAGTGAGGTGGAGTTGCCGGCGGCGCCGGTCAGGGCGGCAATGGCGGTCCACAAGCGCACGTCGTGTACGGTCTTTTGGCTGGCGATATCGACCAGGCGCTGTGAACCACTATTGCTCTTGCCCACATTGCGGTCGCGGCGCTTGCTCTGGCGTTGCTCGATCAAGGTTTTCGCGTCGGCCAGAATCTGCTCAGCGCGGGCCCAGGCTTGTTCTTCCGTGGCACCCAAGATGGGGCGTAACGACAGGCTAAAGCGGATATGGTTTTCCCGCCCGTAACGGGCGGCAGCCTTACGCACTTGGGCGATGCGCTGGCGGATATTGTCCAGTGGCTCGCCCCACATCATGTACACGTCGGCATGCTTGGCGGCGACTTCCACAGCGGCGTCGGAAGCGCCGGAAAAGTAGATCGGCACATGGGGCTTTTGCAGCGGTTTAACCAATGTCAGGTTGTCTTCCACCTGGTAGTGCTGGCCATGATGGGAGAAGGGTTGGCTTTGCGTCCAGGTTTGCTTGAGCACGTCTAAGTACTCATCGGTACGGGCGTAGCGGGCGTCCTTATCGATAAAGTCGCCATCGCGCTGCAAGTCGCCACTGTCCCCGCCGGTGATCACGTTGATCGCCGCGCGGCCACGGCTCAGTTGATCCAAGGTGGCGAATTGGCGGGCGGCAAAGGTCGGCGCCTGAAAGCCCGGCCGGTGCGCCACCAACAAGCCTAAACGCTCGGTATGGGCCGCGACATAACTGGCCAGCACCAAGGAATCAGCCGCGCTGGTGTTAACAGCCAGCAGGGCTTGGTCAAAACCGCCATATTCCTGGGCCTGGGCAAAGGCCTTGATAAACTCCAAATCGACATTGGGCCCACGGGGGGCTTGGGATTCGCTGCCTTCCTGCGGGCCGATCAGACCAATAAATTCGAGACTCATAGCTTGTGCTCCTGTCGCTGGCAAAGGGGGTTAGGCCACGGCGCTGTGTTCGCGCCGCTGGCTGTAGCGATTACGCGGTACGGCAAGGTCGAAATGCTCGCGCAGGGTCTTGCCGCTGTACTCCTCGCGGAACAACCCACGCTGTTGCAGCACCGGCACCACTAATTCGGTGAACCGTTGCAAGCCGTCAGGCAGCAGCGTATTGACGATAAAACCGTCGGCGGCCTGATGATCAAACCAGTGCTGCAAAGCATCGGCGACTTGCTCGGGGGTGCCGACAAAATCCCGCCTTGGCGCGGCAAAGCGCAGGGCCACTTGGCGCAGGGTCAGGCCTTGGTCGCGGGCCAGTTGTTTGAGTTGATCCGAGGTGCCTTTGTGGCTGTTGCTGCCCAAGTCGCCCAGATCAGGGAAGGGCGCATCCAGCTCATGACGGCTGAAGTCGTAATCATTGAAGGGCCGGCCCAGGGCGACCAGCGCGTCGTCAATGCTGGTGAGCGCCAGAGCTTGTTGATAGCGCTCTTCTGCATCGGCCGCATCACGCCCGACTATGGGCCGGATGCCCGGCAGAATCGCTAAGTCATCGGGGTTGCGCCCGGCCTGTTTGGCGCGCAACTTGAGGTCCAGATAATAGGCTTGGGCATCGTTAAAGCCTTCGGGGCTGACGAAGATCGCATCGGCCGTACGGGCGGCGAAATTGCGTCCATCTTCAGAGGTGCCAGCCTGGAAGATCAGCGGCTGGCCTTGGGCTGAGCGCGCGATATTTAACGGGCCTTTGACCTTAAAAAACTCGCCTTGATGATTGAGTGTGTGCAGTTTTTCCGGGTCAAAGAACTGGCCGCTGGCTTTGTCACGGACAAACGCATCGTCTTCCCAGGAGTCCCACAAGCCTTGCACCACGGCCACATGCTCATGGGCGATGCGATAGCGTTCGGCATGGGGCGGGTGGCCGGCCTTGCCGAAGTTATCGGCGGTACCGGACAGCCAAGAGGTGACCACATTCCAACCTGCGCGACCGCCGCTGATGTGATCCAGCGAGGCCAGTTGCCGCGCCACTTGGAAGGGCTCGGTGTAGCTCACGGTAACGGTGGCTACCAGGCCAATATGCTCGGTGACGGCGGCCAAGGCGCTGAGTATGGTCAGCGGCTCGAAGCGGTTGAGGTAATGCGGGCTGGATTTAGCGTGGATATGCAGGCTGTCGGCGATAAAGGCGAAGTCGAATTTAGCGGCCTCCGCCAGCTGTGCCTGTTGCTTGTAGAAACTGAAATTGACACTGGCATCGCTTAAGGCATCCGGGTGACGCCATTCACCCCAGCCATGGCCCACGCCATGGATCATGGTGCCCAGTTTTAATTGTTTGTGGCTCATGCTGCGCTCCTGGAACGGCCCGTGCAGTCGACAACAGCTAAAGGCCGCAACAGGCAATGGAATAGGGGGTATCTCAGTGCGGCTGCTGCTGTGGTTCAGTCGGTGCTTTCGCGTGATAGCTGAACCTTGAGCAACCGGCCTCCGCCAGGAAAGGGGTCGGTCCGGTTAGACCTTATGCTTGCGCGTACAGGCTGTGAAAGTATTTATTCTTCTATGCTAATTATTTATTTAAAGCATTTACTATTATCATCTTTATAAGTACTTAGCATTTTAATTGGTATAACAGTTAGGCGTTTTGGCCGGCTGCTAGAAGTTATAGGTCAGCCGGGTGAAGTAGTAGCCACCGGTAAAGCCATAGGGTGAATAGGCGCCGTAGCCCTTGCTGTTACTTTTACTGGCCGGCTGATTACGCTCAGGGTAAATATCAAACAGGTTGCGTCCGCCGATGGCGATATTCAGCTGTTTGTTCAGCTGATAGGCCAGGTCTAAGTCGGTAATCCAGCGCGCGCCATATTCGCGATCCAGCGAGCGGTTGGCGCTGTCATTGACCTCCCGGTGCGAGCCGTAGCGGGTGAGGCCCAGGTTGACGCTATAGCGGTCGATTTGCCAATTGGCCCCTAGCAGTAACTTGGTGTGCGGCTGCACTTCGGTGATGTTGTTGCGGGCCTGGCGATTCATCAGCTCATAGTCGCGACCCAGAATATTCACGCCTTGTTGATAGTCGAGGATCTCGGTTTGGTTCCAGTTCCACGCGGCGGTCCACAGCACGCTGCCGAATTTACCTAAGTCCTGCTGATAGCTGCTGACCAGATCAATACCCTTGGTGCGAGTGTCGGCGCCGTTGGTGAAGTACTGGCCGCCCGAGGTGGAGTTGATGCCGTTGTCCAGCAGGGTCTGGGTCACCTCTGGGCCGAGCAGGGTGCCGGTGAGAGTGATGCGATCACGCACGTTGATCAGGTAGGCGTCGGCGGTAAAGCTCAGGCGCTCACTGGGTTGGTAGGTCAGGCCCAGGCTGTAGTTGGTCGACTTCTCTGGTTTTAAGCTCTGCGCGCCCAGGGCTTTGGCCGTGGCAGAGTCCACCGGCAACACGCCGTAGTTGATCGACTGGTACACGCCATCGACTACGCCAAAGGTGGTGGAGCGGGCACTGAACAGGCTGTTGGCCAGTGACGGTGCGCGAAAGCCGTTACTCACCGTCGCGCGTACAGCCAACTCTGGGGTGAACTCATAGCGGGTGCTGAGCTTGCCGCTGCGGGTGGCGCCAATGCCTTCGTTGTAATGCTCGTAGCGCAGGGCGGTGTCCACGTACCACTGTGGCAGCGGGTTAAAGCCGACATCGACATAACCGGCGACGCTGTTACGGTGGGCACTGCTGGTTTCCTGCGGCGAGATACCATTGGTGACCTGTGCACCTGAGGCGGCGCAATTGCCCGGAGCCACGCAATAGCCGCCATTAGCCCAACTGGCCCAGTCGCCATCCTGTACCTCATAGCCGTCACGGCGATGTTCCAAGCCAAAAGAGAAATCCAAGGGCTTGCTCAGGCCGATCTCATAGCTGCGGTGCACATCGAGGTTGCTGGTCAGTTGGGTGGAAATCCAGGTGCCGGACTTAAACGAATTGGGCGTGGCTTCGCCCAGCGACGGGTTCTGGTTGTGCCACGTGCCTTGTTCGGCCTCGTTGCGCCCGTAGGTGCTGGACAGGTCCCAATCCCAGTCACCGGCCAGGCCCTTGGCGCCGAAAGCGGCTTGGAAGTCGCGCTCCTCGATATACCAGGTGGGTGTGTAACCCGCTGGATAGCCATTGGGGCCGGTAGTGATGGTGTTGGTGATAGTCGGCAAACGGAAGTTTTGCCCTTGCTCGGCCTTGCGATAAGCCCAAGTGCCGAAGGAGTACAGGCTGAGGTTGTCGTGCACTGGCAGCTCGGCGTTATAGCCCAGGCTGGCCAAGTTGATTTTCGGCGTGCCGTAGCCGCCGTAGGTGACTTTGCCGGCTTTTTCGTAGGCCTCGGCATAGCTGTAGCCGTTGCCACTGGCCTTGTTATCGTCATTTTGGCTGCGGGCATCCAAGGCCAATTGCACGATGCCGCCGTCGCCGATCTCAAAGCCTTTGTTCAAACTTTGCTGCACGGTTTGTTTTTTACCGTCGTAGCCTTGGCCGATGTTAGAAACTGCGGTGCCGCTGCTGTCGGCCTTGAGAATCACGTTGATCACCCCGGCAATGGCATCCGAGCCGTACTGGGCCGCAGCGCCATCGCGTAGCACTTCGACATGATCAATTGCGGCGATGGGGATCAGATCCAAGTCCACCGGCGCCGCGCCGGCGTTAATCCCGCTGATATTTAAGGTGGCGCTGCTGTGCCGGCGTTTGCCGTTGACCAACACCAGCACCTGCGCCGCGTTTAGGCCGCGTAAGCTGGGGGAGCGGGCCATGCCGCTGGCATCCCAGCCGGTTTTTTCCGGCAGGGTGAACGACGGAATCGTCGCGCTTAGGGCCTCCATCAGTCCAGGTTTGCCGGTGTTTTGCAGCTGCTTGGCGCTGATCACATCAATCGGCGCCGGGCTGCTGGTCACCGTCCGTTTTTGGCTGCCACGGTTGCCGGTGACCACCACAGTATCCAGCCGTGGATTGCTGGCGGCGGTTGTGCTGTCGGCATAGCTGTCGACTGGGTTAAAGGCGAGCAAAGTCGCCGGCAAGAGGGCGAGGTAATGGCGGTGGGGGCGTTGGTTAAGGTTCAAGGCAGACATCCTTTTCTGTCCAATGATTAACGCTAGGTTTGTGGCCAGTGCCCGTGTGAGCTCAGTGCGCAGCTGATGGCTTAAGTGCGTGCCACCCGGCTCAGGCTGGCGAAGCTAGCTCTAGGCCTTACGGCGCTTTCGCGGCCACCGCTTCAATTTCCACCAGCGCGCCAGGCAAGGGCAGGGCCACCACTTGTATGGCGGTGCGCGTGGGTTTATTCGGCTGCGCGGCGGTGGCGAAGAAGGTGGTGTAGGCGGCTTGTAAACCGGCGAAGTCGAGCTGGCCGCCTTTGGCCGGATCACCGACTAAAAACACCCGGAGCTGGACGATGTCGCCCAAGTCCAAACCTTGGCTGTTCAAGGCACTTTTCAATTTGCCGAGCACTGAGCGGGTCTGGGTTTCGGTATCGCCATAGGCGGCAACACTGCCCTTGGGAGCCTTGGTATCAGCCACATCGGGCAAGGTGCCGCTGACAAAAGTCAGTTGGGCGCTGGCCGGGACCGTGACCAGTTGCGAGATAGGGAAATTACTGCCCGGCGGGTCAACCCGCTTGATGCTGTCGGCAAAGGCCGTGGGTAGGGTCAGGCTCATAAGGGCTCCGATCAGTAAGGCGCTGCGTGTGCTCATGGTGGTCTTCCTTGCTTGGGTTAAGGGCTTAAGCGGCTACACCGCGGCGGTTTTGCTCGGCATGGGCGCTGATCAAACCGACCACACGCCGGGCTGACTCGGCTGCGCTGTTTTGCCAAATACCAACACCGGTGTGCGCCAAGGCATCGCTGGCCAGCCAGGTGCGCCCTTGGGGTTGATTGAGGGTGTCGTAGGCCGGCTGGGCGACTTCGTCATGGACGATCCAGGGGCTTTCGCTGAAGGGGATTTTTGACCAGTTAACCGCTACGCCGCGGCCCAGCTTGCTGGAGTGGCTAGGGTGCAGTGACTCCACCGCCGCGCGGGATGAAGCCAGTTGCGCAGCCCAGGGTTTGGCCGCGAACTGCTCAGCCACATTGCTGGTGTTATAGGTCGCCACCAAGATGCCTTGGGCGCTATTCAGACGGTCGCTGGGGTACCAGAGGTTGCGGGCTTCGTGGTTGATATAGGAAAGACCGCCGTAAATCTGGTAGTCGGTCTCCCAAAAACGCGGCGATTGCCAGGCCACCTTATTCGCCTTATCGCCTTGTACCGTGCTCAGGGCCTGTTGGAACTCGCTGGTGAAGTTGGTCTGCAGCCGTTTAAGCAGCGGCAGGGGCAGGGCGACCACGGCGTAATCAGCCGTCTCGGTGTGCACAACCCCGGTTTTACGATCACGCCAACGCACGCTGCTGCCGCTGTCGGTGGTCTGCAGGCTGAGTACTTCAGCGCCCAGTTGCACCTGATCTTTAACCTGGCGATAGAACGCCTTGGGGATTTGATCCATGCCGCCCACCGGCTGGAACATGGTCGCGGAAAACTCGGGGATTTCATCAAACACTAAGGGCAGCAACAGGTTGCTATCGAGCAAGCGATCCAGGTCAAGCGGTTCACGAATAATCGCGGTTTGCTCACCCCCTCCGGCAAAGCGTGAATAGCCCGAACGCACGGAGCCGGCGTAGTGCTGCTTGGCATCGAGGTCGCCATAGACCTTAAGGAATTCGAGTAAAGCCTTACGCTGTTCGGTGCTTAACGCTTGATCAAGCCCCTTGTTGTTAAGGCTTTGCACCAGCAGTTCGCTGAGGTGGCCGCGGGTGTCGTTCACCGCCTGGCGCAACAGAATGGGCGGTTTAGATAGATCTGGCTGCGCCAGGGCGTTGCGACTGCTGTTAACCAAAACTTGCAGCTCTACGCCCAGCTCGCGGCAGTAACCCAAGATGGTCAGATGATGGCTCGGCAGGCGCGCGGCGCCGGCGTTAAAGAACAGGCCGTCGTCAAACTCTACCGTCTGTTTGCTGCCATCGTTATGCTCGATTTTGTCGCCGTTGCGTAAGGTCCACACGCGTCCGCCAATGCGTTCGCGGGCCTCCAATAAACGCACGCTGAAGCCGGCTTTGCGCAGCTCGTAAGCCGATACTAAGCCGCTAATCCCACCACCGATAATCAGCACCCGTTTGCCGTTACCAGCCCCCGTGGGCAATTTAAGCGGGCTAAAGCTGGTCGCTTGGGCAGTCTGTGCGGCCAAACCTAAACCGCCCAAACTGCTGGCCAGCGCGGAGTAGCCGCCCACAGCGGCAATACGATTGATCAAATCTCTACGGGTAAGCCCCATAAACGCCATCTCCATATGGCTGCTGCAGGGCGCGTTGAATTTGGCCACAGCCACGCGCAACCTGTCAGTCAAGCCTGAGGTTTGCTGGTCGGCGTTCTGCTGACTACCAGGAGTTGGCTGCGCTTAAGGCAGCTCGCAGGAGGGCACGCGAGCCCACTGGCAGAGGCAGAAATCCATTTTTGCCTCCACCTGGTTGGGGTCGGTGAAGAGAACATAAGCGTCTAGAACGCGCTTGTGAAAGGCTATTTTGATCTAAGATAATAATCAGCAATTAGCATAGTTGATAACTATAAAAATGCAGTTAAAGCATTTTGTGCTGGCTTAGCTGCTGAACTGAAACCTCGCCAAATAACTCCACCGGTCCTTGTAAGTTACCCAGATAGGCCGGATGGAACAGCCATAGATCGACCTGCGGTTTGAAGTCACTTACGTTCAGCACTTCCAGCTGATCACGGTGACGGCTGGCCGCCAGCAGTGGCTCCGGCACCAAGCCCAGACCATGGCCATTGGCGACCAAACCCAGCTGCAGCTCGGTGCCAAAGGTTTCCAAGTTGATATTCAGCGATAGCCCTTGTTCGCTTAAAGCCCGCTGCAGGCCCGCGCGAAAGCCACAACCCTCAGGGTTCAGCACCCAGCCTTGGGTGTAGCAGTCTTTGAGCTTGTAACTGCGTTTAGTCGCCGTGCCTTTGGCGGTTACCACACGCAATTGCATGCGGCCAATGGAACGGCTGCTGATGCCCTCGGGGAAGATTTTGCCGGTGGGGAACAGCGCCGCCGCTGCGTCCAGCTCGCCATTTTCCATTTTGCCAATCAAGGCACTACCCCAGCCGCTCACCACCTGAGTGCGCAGCTCCGGGAATACCTCACGGATATTTTCCAGCGCCGCCAACAGCACCACATCACCAATGGTTTGCGGTACGCCTAAACGCAGAGTACCGCTGGGGGCCCCTTCATTACCGACTAACTCACGCAGGGTGTCGATCTCGCGCAAGATGGCTTTGCACTGCTCATACACCCGCCAGCCCATGGGCGTTGGTTTAAGCGGTTTGGTGTTGCGATCGAGCAGGGTGGTGCCCAGGTCTTCTTCAAAATTCTGCAGGCGGCGGGTTACAGCCGGTTGCGTTAATTGCAAAGCCTCAGCCGCCAGATTGGTCGACTGGCAGCGAATGACGGCGACGAAGGCGTCCATGTCATCGATTTTCATATTCCGTTCTCGCATATTGGGCATGAGGGAAATGTAAACTGAGAATAATACCAATGCACACTGTTTGCTGCTTATGAATGCACAAATTTATCCACGGCAGAGGCTGAGCGCCTATCTCGGCGGGGCAAATTCGGCAACTCTGATGTGCCGCTTTTACAGTCATGCGGCGTTGAGCCTGCGCAGCGTCTATAGCGCTGCAAACAATGGCGCTCTGCTTGTTCACAGTGTTTTTGCATCACGCGGGGTTGGCCTGCATAGGGTGTAAAAATCAGCCGTTACCGGACGCTGCTGCAAGTGTTTAACGCGATAGCGACTGGACTTGATCACGCGATGATTAAGCTTGGAGGAGGGAAGGGCGCATGCGTTCGGGGAGCACACAATACTTGGATAACTCTAGTCAGGAACGAACCAGGCCATAGTGATATCGGCAATAAAAGTGCCGTCTGGCAGCCGGATGCGCTTTTGTAGGCGTCCCTCCTCAACAAAGCCAAATTTTTCGTACAGGCGCCGGGCACGCAAATTGGTTTCACGTACGCGTAGCTCGATCTTAAGTAGGCCGGGCCGGGCTTGGGCCCATTGCAGAAGCGCGCTCATCAGTGCTTGTCCACACCTTGTTCGAGGTTGTTGGGATGCACAACGATAGTCAAGCTATATACGTGGGCGAGCGCCTCAAGCCTATCGGGCTCCAGTAGAGCATGACCGACCACCAAGCGGTTTCGCGCTCAGCGTTGCATAGCACAACTGCGTCAGTGATCAGCGCATTTCGAATGGCTAAGGCGTCCAAGCCGCACCTCCTGATACGTTTAGTCTGCGCGTCATTCAAACGGTAATAGCTGCGTAAGCTTACTAGCTCTTTGCGGCGGCAGACGAGTTAGAAGGGCCTTCATATAAGCCTAGGGATCTGTCCATTTGTCCGTGCCGACTCGATCAGGCTTGAGCGCGGCGCCATCCCTAATAGATGGCACCGCTTGAGGCTTACAGCTTAGGCAGCTGGCCGATACGGCCGACCATTTCCGTAACGATCTGCAAATCCAGCTGGAATTGTTCCAGAGTCTTAAACTCGTTATCGGTATGGCCGGTGTACTTCTCATCAGGCCTGGCTAATCCGAACTGCACACCATTAGGCAGCTCATGCACGGAGGTCGCACCGGCGGAGGTGCCGAACTTGGAAGGCAGACCTAAGTTTTCGCTGGCTACGCTAAGCAGTGCCTTGACCCATTCCCCGCTAGGATCGCGGTACATCGGCGCGGCAATTTTGTAATCCAGGGCCAACTTAACGCCGCTTTGTTGTAGCCACAGTTCCAACTTGCCAGCGATTTTTTCTTGCAGTTGCTCAGGCGTTTGGCCTTTTGGCACGCGCAAGTTGACGGCCAGTTTCAGGCTCTTGTCGTCCAGCGCCACATAGGTCAGGGAGGTGGTCAGCGGGCCCATAAAGTCGTCGCTAAAGCCGATGCCCAGCTTGCCACCAAAATAGTCCAGCCCCCAGTTGTCAGCGGCGTAACGGGCCGCGTCGGTGATGTGGTTGTGCTTCAGGGCAATACTCGGCTCAAGGCCCGCTACAAAATCCAACAGCCGCGCCACCGGGTTGACCCCAGACTGCGGGCTGGAGGAGTGGGCTGATACGCCGGTGACGGTGAGCAGCACCTGCTTATCGACAACCTTGGCGTTGACCGAGAAATCACCGCCATGGCTCTGCACATAAGCATCGCCGGCTTTTTGCAGCGCACTGAGCAACGATTCAGGCTCGTCACTGATAAAGGTCGCGATGGATTTGGAAGGGATCTGGTTAGTCGCCAAACCACCAGTCAGGTTGATGATTTCCGCACCCTTGCCTGTGCCTGCACGGCGCGGGAAGTCAGCCATTACGGTGCCGTAGCCTTTCTCGGCGATCACCACCGGGTAGCCGCCATCCAGCGCCAGGTTGTAGGCCGGGGTAGGGTTGCGGGCAAAGTAGTAGGGGATAGCGTCACTGGTGGTTTCTTCAGTGGTGTCGATCAGCAGCTTGAAGCTACGGGCCAGCGGCAAGTGCTCATCTTTAATCACTTTCAAGGCATACAGCGACACCACAATGCCGTTCTTGTCATCCTCAGTACCACGGCCATATAGGCGATCACCGACCTTAGTCACCTTGTAAGGATCAAGTTTGGTGCCATCTTCCAGCACCCAATTGGCCGGGTTCGCCGGCACCACATCGGCGTGCACATGCAGGCCAACTACCTCATCGCCACTACCGGGCAGCGACACCTCGAACACACGGTTATCGATATTGCGAAAGCTCAAGCCTAACGATTTGGACAGCTGCTCAATATGCTTGCCAATGCGGATAAATTCCGGGTTTTCATGTTGCGCGACGCCATCTACTCGAGCAGTCGGAATGGCCACCAACTCAGTCAGTTTCTCCAGCGCTACCTGACCGTACTTAACCCGGGCATATAAACCGAGCAGCCGGTAAAGCTCTTGTTGCTGCTCGCCGGTAAGCGTTTGTTTGTTTAGATACGCCGTGATGGTCTTGGCCAGCGGCTTGCCCTTAGCCACATCTAAATGGCGAACGCTGCCGAGGAAGGCTTTGAAATCGACCACTGAATCGTTCTTGAAACTCTTGAGGATCTCAGCGTTTTGCGTAGGGCTGAGATTGGCCTGGGCAACGCCGGTGAAACTCGCCAAGCCAGCGCTCAGCATCACAGCCATGGCCAAGGGTTTGAAGCGAAGTTGCATAGATGCATTCCTTTGCAAGGGGTTGGTTTTAACTTAAACGACCCGAGCAAATTAACATCCGTGAATAGCAAACGGCGAACTTTCCCACTGAGTTTTTAGGCATAGGCTTAGCAGTGTTTTGTTGGCGGTGGAGATATATTGGGTGCGGCTGGGGCTCGCCATGTTTGTTGACCATCCACCGCTGAACCGTCAGTAATCCA
Source organism: Pseudomonas sp. 5P_3.1_Bac2 (assembly GCF_025465995.1). GTDB lineage: Bacteria > Pseudomonadota > Gammaproteobacteria > Pseudomonadales > Pseudomonadaceae > Aquipseudomonas. The sequence continues at coordinate 833,361 of NZ_JANLNY010000006.1, forward strand.
TCTTTGCTCGGGTGAGCTCAATCAGTTATTGCCACATAAGTGGGGCCCGCCGGCAGGTTTATGCGAGGGTCATTTGAAGAAAGCGTAAAGCATCCTTGAAAACCTGATGCCAGCTTGAAGAAGGCTCACTAATCAGCGGGTGCCAAAAAAATCTGAATTCATGACCTCCATCATCTTTTGCAAAATGTACCCATGTATCGGGAAGGTCTTGGGCAACATGACATTCATGAAATGCCCATGTGTGCCCAGTTACGGAGGAATACCACTGCCCCAAATCTCGCCTTACCGTGGATTGAATTCCTGCCTCTTCTAACAGCTCTCGCACAGCAGCCAACTCGGTTGACTCACCTAGTTCGACACTGCCTTTGACCAGTTGTACACCTGCCAATGGATGCTCAAACGCCAATATCTCCAACGTCTCGCGGGCTCGCAGAACCACCGGGCAAGCTTTATCTGCTGTCATATCGCCACACCTTATTCAGTCATCCTTATGTGAGTCTAGAAGCATAAGGGACGCGAGCTACCCTGCGCTGTTTTAGTTTGAAACAGAGGTCCTTAAGACTTTGGGAGCGGCATCAACCTAAACCTGCATCTAGTGGAGCATGCCAGGTCATTTATGTTCCAACGCCGTAGTGTCTTTTGCCTCTTTTTAACATCCTGCAGCACAGCGTTTTGTTGTCGCTACGAAACCTTGAACTCAGCTCCTAACCGATTGCTCCAAACTAATGAGCTAGCCTGCGAGTGGCTCAAAACTATTCAACAAGGAGGTGTGTTCTATGTATGCGATTGACTACAACTCATATCGCACCGTTGGCCCATACGGTAAGCGTGTGCGCTTTTTGGTGTTGCATTACACGGCACTGGATTTTGCCCAGTCGGTGCAGATTCTGACTACCGGAGCGGCGAGCGCGCATTATCTGATTCCTGATGCGTCTGATCCGACTTATCTGGCAGCGGGGTTTAGTTATCAGAGAGTATTTAATTTGGTGGATGAGAATGATCGGGCTTGGCATGCAGGGGTTAGTGAGTGGGCAGGGCGAGTAGGGTTGAATGACACGTCCATTGGTATCGAAATCGTCAATCAGGCGACCGATGTTGAGGGCGTTTTCAGCTTTCCCGATTACCAGCCTTCGCAGATTGCAGCGCTCAAACAGTTGGCGAAGAATATTTTGCAGCGCTACCCGGATATGTCGCCGAAGAATGTAGTGGGGCACTCTGACATTGCGGTTGGCCGCAAGTCTGATCCGGGACCCAAGCTTCCGTGGAAAGAGCTGGCTGAAGAGGGTATCGGCGCTTGGTATGAGAAGTCAGTGAAAGATAAATACCTGTTGCAGTTCAGTTCCGGCGTGCCAGGGCAAGCGGATGTTATTCAGGCATTTGCCCGTTATGGCTATGGCATTGAAAGGCCGGTAACCGATACGTTTTTCAGCTCATTGGTGCGGGCTTTTCAGTTGCATTTCCGCGCGGATAACTATGACGGTGTGTTGGATGCTGAAACGTGCGCGATCTTGTATGCGCTGAATGAAAAGTACGCTTGAGCGATGCTGGGTGAACGGTTTAAACGCAAAAGTCCCTGAGAACTTTATGCATCAGTGGCTTTTGCGTTTAGGGGCGTTCAGACTTGACCTGTGTAGCGTTATCGACCCTTGTTTACGAGCAAGGTCAGTCCCCCTGAGGGGCCATCAGGGTGTTCAGCTCGCCGTAGGTATGGGCCTTCAAAGTATGGATGTCGAGTTGCCCACTCTCCAGGAAACTGCGGGCCAATCCGTCCATAACGCCATACAAGAACTCGGCGATGCTCGAGCCGGCACTCAGACGCCTGACACCAAGACGTTGTAGCTCGCTGGGAGCGGCCAGCCCCGCGCGCCAGAGTAGGTTGACCGGCAAACTCGACTCCCGGCACACCGCGGCGATTTCATCAGGTTCGACCACGCCTGCGGCGAACAATCCATTCGCGCCCCCATTGGCATACCGAGCCGCGCGCTTGACGAGCTCTTCCAGGCGTTGCTCGGTGGGCACCAGGTTTTTCAGGTAGACGTCGCAGCGCACATTCACGAACAGGTTGACCCCGTGCTGATCGCCAACCCTCTTGGCGGCGTCGATCTTGTGCACAAGCAGCTCGGGGGAGGCCGCACCGTCTTCGATATTGATTCCTACCGCGCCCGTGGCGATGACGGCCTCGACGACTTTGGCGACCTGTTCGGAGTCGTCCGAATAGCCCCCTTCGATATCCACCGTCAGTGGTACGCCGAGAACCCGCGTCATCGAGCCGATGGTGGAACTTAGCAGCTGCAGCGGAGTTTGTTGCCGTCCTGATAGCCGTGGGACCAGGCCATCGCCGCGCTGCTGGTGGCTACTGCCTGGCTGCCCAGACGCTCGACCAGACGCGCGCCGCCAGCATCGGCCACGTTGGCCAGGATCAGCAAACCTTGCTGGTGGAGGCCATGAAAAACGTTATCCAGTGCTGCCATTTAAGACTCCTAAGCAGGGTGTTCAGATGTGTATCAACACCCAAGATGACTTCGTTATCGTCCACGGGATCGTTACGAGAACGTATTACCAACCCCATGCGCAGGACAAGACATTCAAGATGCAGTGCAAGGCTCCTATCGGCTAACAGACACTGAGCCCAGCAATACATCGTCCAATGATTGCGTGCTACGCGGGAGTGTACTGTGACCGCTTGTGGGATGACGCTGGGGTTGCTCGGTCCTAACTGGATTCAACTGTTATAACCCAGTGTGTTGTGGGCAAAAACAGTGCGTTTTGGGATCCGAGAAGAAACTACGACATCATCCTCCTTACGCATATATAGGGTTAGCAAAGTTTCTAGAAAACTGGCATGTCTATTTATGCTGACTGCTAATTATTATCTTAGATCGAAATAGCCTTTCACAAGCGTGGTCTAGACGCTTATATCCTGTTCACCGACACGCCCCCGTCATCCCGAAGCAAGCAGAACTTTCATCATGGACGACCGCGAATGATTAATGACCATCGTACTCGGTTGACGAATTTTTCTTACGACGACGTAAATGAAATAATATATGCAGCCGACGATAAAAGTGCCATAGAAATGCTGCTCGCCTATGTTGCTGGCTTGGCAGCTGTAAGAAGTGCAAAATTGATCGAGTTTGAAAACTTTTCTGTATGGCATATGAAATGCGCAGCCTGAGATTAGGAAGCCGAGGTGTTGCCATATTGGGAGGTATCGCTAGTTCTATAGTAGCGAGTTTGGTTTATCCTTACATTGTCTACTTTCTCACCAAGGAGGAGGGGTTTTCACTTACAGCGGCTGGTTCACTAGTGGGCTTTGCGACAGCTATCAATGTAATCATCCGCATTGTTGCCGGTCGTTTGATTGACAGCGTTCAGCTTTACAAACTAGCGTCAATCGGACTCATCCTCGTACTGGCACTGCCTGTATCCCTTGTTTTTTATCCGATATGGGTAGCAGTACTTGTTGGCCTCGTTGCATACACCGCCGGTGCATTGCTATTTGGTGCATCGATGACTCTGGTAATTTACTCAACTGACGAGCCTGAAACGGAACAAAAGATCAATTTCAGCTATTACTACGCCTCAACCAATCTATTGCTGGGGCTTGCGCCAGTGGCGATATTCTTTTTCGCTGTTGATAATTATAAAGCGGTTTTTATCACTGCGATAATTTTTCAGGTAGCCTCGATTATAGTCGTATTACTGATGCTGGCTCGGACAGGGTCTAGGGAAAGCTCTCGAAAAACGTCTTCAGCTGGCTTGTTAAAATCGTATTCAAGTCTCTTTACAAAAGGGTTTGCGATAATATTTTTAATCGGCTGTTCCTACTCATGTGTATATCAACAATTCACCAGCAACATAAGTGTACTAGTTAAAGGCACTCAAGTGCTGGGCCGAGATCTATACCCCTTGCTAGTAGCCATCAACGGGCTATTTATAGTAGCTATTCAGCCGTTTTACGTAAAAGTACTCAAAAAGTATCAGGCTCAGGATGTACTGCTTCCGGGGGTGGTAATACTGCTTATCTCGTCCGTATTCTTGATACTTCCACTACCTGTAGTTATTTCATTTCTTTTGTTTGCTTTATTTTTTACAATCGCGGAATTCATCATAAATCTTGGGTTAACCGACAATATTATTTCCATTGCTCCCTATGAGGCACGCGGAACTTGGATCAGCTGTTTCGCACTTTCTCGAATGGCTGGTGCGGTCGGTGTGCCTTTGGGGGCTATTTTAATCGAAGACTATGGTGTTAATTTTTATATGTGGTCATTGGTATTGATTTGCTTTGTAGTTCTTATATTGTCTGTTTTGAGTAACAAGATACGAAACGGTAACCGTGATGCTGCAGTCACTGTTGGACCGTAAGGACCGTATGAGCATGGCAGTGGGGCTCGAGTTGCGGGTGCCTTTCTGTGATCATCGTCTGGTGGAATATGCATTCAATATTCCCTGGGAAATGAAAACCTTCGATGGCCGAGAAAAGAGTATCTTGCGAGCGGCGGCACGGGACTTGTTGCCTGATTCCATCGTGCAACGGATCAAGAACCCTTATCCGGCGACCCAGGATCCGGCCTACGAAAAAGAGCTGCGTTCAGCCGTTTCCACTATCGTGGCAGACTCGAATGCACCGGTACGTCAATTGCTGGATCTAGGGAGAGTCAAGGACACCCTGGGCAGAGAGGCGGGGAAAGTCTCGCCGTTGCACGAACGTATGGGCATGGAGCGGGTGGTGGGCATGAACAGTTGGCTCGCCGAGTATAACGTCTCCGTGGATATCTAGCGTAAGTGTAGAACCCACTCACCCAGCGCAGGGTGTACGGGTGGATTCATGATGACTCAGCAGTGAGCTGGAGTGGATATTACTGATGGTCAACTCAGCCTTGCGGATATGGTGTGCGGTCAGTGTGCTGTGTGTGGCCTCGTTCACGATGGTGACGTCCGAATTTGCCCCCATTGGTTTGTTGTCGCAGATATCAGTTGACCTGGATCAAACCCCATCCACGACCGGGCTGACAGTGACGCTGTACGCATGGATCGGCGCGGTCAGCGGCTTGCTGTCCAACTGGTTGAACAACTGGATACCGCGTAAGGCGCTACTGATTGGATTGATGCTGATACTGGCCGTCTCAAACGGCCTGGTGGCGTTATCCTCCGAATTTTCGACGCTGCTCGGCGTCCGCGCCGTCGGCGCATTGGCCCATGGTGTGTTCTGGGCAATCGTGGCGACCACTGCCGCACACATTGTGCCGGCGCAACGCATAGGGTTGGCCACCTCGATCGTGTTGGGCGGCATCACGATCGCTACAGTCATGGGCGTTCCACTGATCAATCTTATTGGGCAGTACGATGGCTGGCGCACGGCCTTTGTGTGCCTGGCCTTGATGTGTGTTACCAGCGCCGGTGTGATAGCCCTCGTGTTGCCCTCCATGCAGATTCATTCACTCGCCCAAGGTGTCGGGTTCGCAGCGGTGCTGCGACGCAAGGATCTTTTGATCACTTACGTCATCACCGGGCTGACAGCGCCTGCGCATTTTGGCGCCTACACCTTTGTCGAACCGTTTATTGGCCAGGTGCCAGGCATCACGTCGTACTTGATTGCTGTCCTGTTGTTTGCCTTCGGCGCAGCCGGGTTTCTAGGCAACCTGTTGAGTGCGTTGATTGTTGATCGCTACTTGAAGATATTCATTCTGGTAGCGTTGATAGCGATGGCATTGGCCCTGATGACCTTGGGCATCTACGGCCCCTTACTGGGTATCGCGCCCGTGGTGTTCTTACTGGTGGTCTGGGGCGTCGCTATTTCTTCCTTATTTACCGGCCTGCAAACCTGGGTCTTGAGAATTGCCGGTGATCATATGCTGCCTGCAACCGCGATCCATACCGCTGTGTTGAACAGTGCAATCGGGCTGGGGGTGATTATCGGTGGGGGAGCATTGAATGTGGCCGGGATCGAGGGCGCAATGCTCGTGGCCAGTGTGGTTATTTTCCCTGCCATCATTCTAATGTTTTCTGAAAGAGTTCGGGCTCGGACAGAACCTGTCTTCTTGTGAAGCAAGAGGCTCTGGATTTCTTTGGCTAAGATCGCAGATGTTAAAGCTTAGGCGGGCAGATTGACACACCAAAGCGGATGCCAGCCTGCAAGGGCAACCGGAAGACCTCGCTCAGGAGCCTGTCTGACTGCTTCGATTTTAAATTATTAGGGATTGTTTATGGCACCTCCTAATGAACCGTATTATGCGGCCTCGAGATGTCTATTGGTGCGGGGGTAGTCCAGACGTACATGGCCCGTTGAGAGAGTAGGCGTCAAAAACGAATTAGTCGAATCAGTGGCTTAGACAGTTCATGAACATCTATGTCATGACCTATAATTTAACATAATATACATTATACGTAGTTTTGTGCTTGGCTACATGGGTGAGGCCTCTGTGCTTTTCACACGCAAACTAGCCTCCAGTTTGGCTTGAGCCAAATCGCTTCAGCTCGCTCGGTCCTCTGGTGTATCTGCATATCTTCGCGATTATTCCTGAGCGCTCGCGAGCAATTGCTCCTTGTGTTTTTATCTGTGGCTTCATGCTGCAAATATCACACGCGCGAAACCTGCAGCTCGCGCCCACTCCGCTAAGGCCCTTAAACTCAAGCGCTAAGGACCGGGTCAGGTTTAGCGTAGTTTTTTTGACTGCTCCGGCAAGGCGCTGAGTTTGGTATCTGCAGCTGCGAAATTTTGCCCAACCAATTCTAAGTCGCGCTCACTGAGCACTCCGGCGAAAAAGCGCAGACGCGTCCAAGCGTTTAGATAGTCGTACTTGGCTTTGCTCAGCTCATTGCTGGCGTTAAACAGTTGTTGTTCGGCATTGAGCAAATCCAGGTTAACCCGTACCCCTGCGGCAATGCTTTTTCGTGTCGCCATTACCAGGGTTTGTGCGGATTCAACGCCCAACTCATAGGCTTTGATCTTGGCGGCACTACTGCTGCTCAAATTAAACATCTTACGCACTTGGTTAAGAGTTTCTGCCACTTTGTCATCCAGCTCATAGCTGCTTTGCTGCATCCGGTGGCTGGCTTGGCGTGTGGCGGCTAAGGTCTCTCCGCCGCTGAACAGTGGAATACTCAGTTGGATACCGACGCTATCGGTGTCGTAGCGCTGGTTATAGGTGTTTTCCGAACCCGATTTGGATTTGCCGCTACTGGCGTACAGACCCAAGCGAGGTAAAAAACCTGCGCGGTTTTGCTCCACCTCGTACTGCGCCACATCGACTGCATGGCGCATTGAAGCCAATTCCGGATTCTCGGCCATGGCCAGATCCCGCCAAGCTTCATAATGGCTGGGTACCAGTGGGTTTACGGTGAAGTGTTCAGTCAGCGGCTCTAGATCGCCTATCTCCAGAGGCACACCGACCAGCCGCTCCAATTCTCGAAGAGCACTGTCCTGGTTGTCTTGTGCTTCGATTTCTTGAGCTTGGGCCAGATTAAATCGGGCTTGGGTTTCCAGAGTGTCGGTCTTGGTGCCGTTACCACGCTCAAACTGGCGTTGATTAAGTTTGAACTGCTCGTTGTAGGAGCGTTTCTGTGAGCGCGCTAAATCTATCTGCTCTTTGGCCAGCAAAGCACCGCTGTAGGCCTCTAATACGCGCAGCAGCAGTTGCTGACTTTGACTCCGAAAACGTTCATCGGCCAGCAATGCCTGGGACAGGCCTTTGCGATAGCGACTGTAGGCCTCGTAGTCGAACAACGGCTGTTGCAGGCTGAAGGTTGAAACGTAGCTGTCGTAGTCACGTTGCTCACTGATGTCGCCGCGGGTAGTGGACTGAGTGACATCCGACCAACTGCGGCCACGGTTATAGCTATATACCAAGCGTGGTAGCAGAGCGGCGCGCCCGAGTGCGCGAAACTGCTTACCGGCCTCATGTTCTTGAATGGCGCCTTGAAATTGCGGATCACTATCCAAGGCCAGGTAGTAACTATCGAGTAGTCCCAGAGCTTGTGCCGGTTGCTGCCACTGCAGCAGTAATGTGGAGATTAAGACCACGGAAAACACACGCAGCATGCTCAACTCTCCGTCAACGCGACGTGAGCGCGATCGAGCAAGGGTTTAAACAGATAGCTCAGCAGCGAGCGTTCGCCGGTGCGCACAAACACCTCAACGCTCATGCCCGGGCGGATCTGCAGACCGGCCAGCTTAGCCATGCCGGCTTCGTCTACCTGGGCGCGCAGGCCGTAATAAGGTTGGCGGTTTTGTTCATCCACCAGCCGATCTGCGGTAACCATACTGACTTGGCCGCTTATGCGAGGTGTTTTGCTTTGGTTGAAAGCGGTAAAGAGCATTTCGACCGGTAAGCCGTCGTGGACTTTATCGATCAAATTAACCGGGAGCTGCCCTTCGACTTCCAAGCTATTGCTGCTGGGTACGATATACATCAGCAGCTCAGCCGGGCTAATCACCCCGCCCTCAGTAAATACTTTAAGTCCTGCGACATAACCGCTGACTGGCGCCTTGACCTCAGTTTGTTGCAGCTCGAAACGAGCGCCGGATAACTGTTGCCATAGGCTGCGAGCATTGACTTGGGTTTCGGCCAATTGACTGCTGACTTCCTTACGGTACTCATCGAGCCGCTGACTAATGCGCAGTTGGTTTTGCGCAATACTTTGCCGCACTTGCCCTGCTCGCCCACCGCTTTCGGCAAGCTGGGCGCTGATGCTGGCCAGTAGGCGCTGCTGCTCTAGCAACTGATTGCGCGGCATATAGCCTTCTTCGGCAAGGTCCTCAGCGCCTTCTAACTGACTGTTGATCAGACTTTGTTGGCGCCGTTGGTCTCGGCCGCTGGCTTGTAGACCTGACAACTCAGACTTGAGGCCCGCGACATTGGCGCCGAGGGCTGCGAGTTCATTAGCTAGTGCTGCCTGGCGGCTCAATAACAGTTGTTTTTGCAGTTCAAAACGCTCAGCGAGGCTTTGTGCATCCAACAGCTGGGGTAGGTCTTCGGGCATCACTAAACTGTGTTTGCCCTCGTATTCAGCCTGTAAACGAGCTTGGTTGAGGCGTGCGCCTACATATTGGTTGAGCAACGCATCCGCATTGGCTTGCGCCAAGGTCGGTTCCATTAAGAGTAAGGTATCCCCCTCACTGACTTGCTGGCCTTCATGGACCAAGATCCGCTTGATGACCCCACCTAGTGGCTGCTGCACCGATTTACGTTGACCACTGATAATGACTGTCGCCGGCACAGAAACGCCTTGATCCAATGGCGCAAAGGCTGCCCACAGCAACGCCCCGGCAAAGCCAACCAGCACAAGCAACCAGCCAATGCGGGCATAGGCATTTTCGTCATATTTGGCACTCTGACTCATTCTGCACCTCCTTTGGCGGCACGTACTTGCGTGGTGCTATAGCCCGTGGTGCGGTAGTCCTTCGCCGGTTCTGCAGGGCTCACCCCGCGCGGATTGTTGAGGGCGTTGAGCACTTGATCGCGTTCGCCGTAGAGATAGAGTTGACCGGCGTTGAGTGCCAGCAGGCGATCGGTAATGGCCAAAATGCCGGGGCGGTGACTGATCAGCAGTACCGTGCAGCCCCGCTCTTTGAGCCCATTAATGGCCGCCATTAAGGCTCTTTCGCCACTGTCGTCGAGGTTAGCATTAGGCTCATCCAAGACCACCAAGGTGGGCGTGCCATACAGCGCGCGAGCCAGGCCGATGCGCTGCCGCTGCCCCCCGGACAACCCCGCCCCGCCCTCGCCTAACTGGGTGTCATAGCCATTGGGCAGACGCAACACCAGCTCATGCACACCCGCCGCGCGAGCTGCTTGCACAACTTGATCAGAATCTGGCTGGCCAAAGCGGGCGATGTTCTCAGCCACGCTGCCAGCGAATAATTCGACGTCTTGCGGTAGATAGCCAATGCGCGGGCCGAGCAGCTCCCGTTGATACTGGCTGATCTGCGCGCCGTCTAGGCGTACGGTGCCGGCGGCTACTGGCCAAATTCCTAAAATCACCCGGGCCAAAGTGGATTTACCCGAGCCAGACGGCCCAACCACACCCACCACATTACCTGCGCCAATCTGTACTGTAAGGCCACGCAAGGTTCTGGCTTTGCTGGTCGGTGGAGAGGCATCAACAGACTCCAGCAATACATGACCTTGAGCATCGGGTAATTGCATCGGAGGCTGGTTTAATGGGTGCTGTACCAGCAGTTGTTGTAAGCGTTGATAGGCTTCTCGAGTGGCGCCCCACTGCTTCCAAACACCGATTAATTGATCAATCGGGCCTAGAGCTCTGCCCATCAAAATCGAACCGGCGATCATCATGCCGGGGCTGATCCGGCCTTCCACTGCCAGCCATGCGCCGAGCCCTAAGACCAAGGACTGCAGGGCGATACGCAGGTATTTACTTAAGGCGTTAATTCGCGCTGCACGCTCACTGGCAATACTTTGCTGTTCGATAAATTCGCTATGCAACTGCTGCCAACGCTTACGCATATTGCTGAGCATGCCCATCGCTTCAATCACTTCGGCATTGCGCAAATTACTGCTGGCCAGATGGGCTGAGCGCATGGACGCGGCACTGGCCTTACTTAAAGGCTCATGGGTCGCATATTGGTTATACCAAGCCAGGCCACTCAGGGAGAGCGCGCCGACTAAAGACAACAGACCTAACCAAGGATCAAAGAGAAAAATCACCAACAGATACAATGGAAACCAAGGGGCATCGAAGAAGGCGAATAAGGTTTGTCCAGTGAGGAATTGGCGAATGGTGGTTAGGTCATACAACGCCTGAGATGCCTCTTGGGCACCACCGGCTAAATTACGCGCATAGGCGGCGTCATACACTCGGGAATGTAGTTTGCGGTCAAAGGACTCGCTGACACGTACAAGGACAAAGCTGCGAATCGCCTCGAGGATGCCCATAAATATGAAAACCCCGAGCACCATCAGGGTCAACATCAGTAGGGTCATTTGGTTACCTGAGGACAGCACCCGGTCATACACCTGCAGCATGTACAACGAAGGCACTAACATTAGTAAGTTAATGACCCCGGAAAACAAACCCACACTGCGTAAGGCCCGACGACTTTGCTGGAGAGCCTGTTTGATTTCGTTGCTGTTAATTGAGTCAGGCTTGCTCATGAGTTCCCGTTCTATCCTTGTCCGGTGACACTGATCAGTACAATCCAGTACTGACTTAATGAGATCGGGCCTGGGTGACCCGATCTCAATTACCTCTATTTAAGCCGCTAAAGCTTGGTCAGACCCAGGGCCACTGCCAATAGTTTGGATGGATGGATCTGTTTCTGCGCCATGGAACAGTACGTTAAACACATTGTCGGCACCGTGTAAACCGGCGTCGAATGCGCTGTCGGCGATTTTGGCCAGCAGATTCAGGTTGTTGTCCAAATCATGCACAAGTTCGAGCTGCGCTTGAGGGCCAGTCCCGGCAACATTCAGACTACCGTTGGCTTGTGCGTAGAGCTTGCTGTCGAAGTGCAGGTCAAGGCTCGGTAAGGTGAAGCTCAGGTCTTTGATAAATGGCAGTTTCCCCAGCACACTGCCCAACAATGGCAATTCGGTGACGCTATGGGTGTTCCAGCTAACCAACTGAACGTTGGTGTAGCTGCCCAATTCCACAGTGGTTTTCGCACTGGCTACACCGGCGTTGTAGCTTGGCCCGGCGATGCCATAGAACTTGGCTGAGAAGCCTTCGGCAGTCACCGAACCCACTACGCCGATACCGCCCAGATTCAACGGTGTAATCAGCGGCACTAACGGCGCAGTAATCGGAACCAGCGACAAGGCGGCAATAATCAGTGGCGTCAGTGTCGCCTCACCGCCGAAGGAAATACCCTCGCCAGAGAAAGATACGTTGATCGGTAGCGCGCCGATGCTGCCACGGGTGTCCGGGATCACGCCTTGATCGGTGTTGCCACCTAAGAGCGAACCGATCAAATTGATACCGAGCACGCCATTGCTATCACCCAAACTGAGAGAGCCTCCTTTATTGGCGAAGTTGTACAGACTGTTAGCGAACTGCAGGCTATCGCTGGAAAACTGGTAGGCATTGCTGACAGTGCTGTATGCGCCCTGACCTAAATCGCCGATCAGTTTTAGATAGTCTTGGGGTTCGATGCGGCCATGCAGCAGATCGTCAACGATTTCCTGGCTGTTATGGAAAGTGTCATCAATGGTGTGCAGCAACGAGCTTGCGGTATCGTCAACGATCTTCTCGACACTGTCGATCGCTGAATGAACCTTTTTATCTACACTGCTGAGGGCGTCTTTAACGGAGTCGACCACGGTTTCTACCTGATCTTTAGCCAGTTCAGTAGTGGTGGTGACTACGGCTTTTGCCACATCTTTCACCGTATCAACGGTGGCTTCTAAGACTTGGCCTGCACGTTCCACTGAGTTACTGAGAAACTTAGTTACGGCCTTAAAAAATCCCATTTTCATTCCCTCGATAAACTTATCAAAAATCTCTAAACAGCCTGATTATTTTACGGGCGTGCCGCTACAGCGGGACCGTAGGACACGCTGCGTGCCGAGAATAACTGAATCTTATTAAATGGGTATCTACTTGTACTTCATATAGATATGAATTTTTTAGTTATTACAAAGAAAAACCTAAAAGTTGTCAGTTTGACTGACAATAAATTAGAGCTTAATAAACACGGCAAATAACTTGATTGATACTGTTAATCAGCAGTCTTTATAACGACACACTAACCTGTGCAGAAGGTAGTTCTGTAAATATTAAACTGTGTTTGAGGCGCAGCTTAAGCAGGAGGGGCTGGGACACCAGCTCGGCACGATAAACCGAGCTGGTAGGCGGTGTTATTGAAAGATATTGCTCTCAATACAGAAGGTCAGCAGGGCTTGATCGTTGGCCACGTCAAGCTTGCGCATGCTGGAGATTTTTTGCGCACTCACTGTTTTGACACTGCGATTGAGCACGCGGGCGATGTCATTGACGGATAAGCCGCCGACTACAAAGTGACGCAGTACTTCATATTCCTTTAGTGACAAGCTAGCAATGCGGCTTTGCGTATCGTCCTGCATGCCTACGCTAGTCGCCGCTTGCACGGCCGCGCCGCGATAGGTGCGCTTGCGCAAGATGGTGTTAAGGGCCACTAGCAGCTCGTTTAAATCACCGGTTTTCAACAGCACCCCTGCTACGCCCAAGTCATACAGACTGGAGAGTAAGGGGCTGTTGTTCATCATGGTGAGGATGAGGATTTTGCTTTGCGGATAGCGCCTCAGCAGGTACTCAATAAGCTTTAACCCATCGCCGTAAGTGGTGTCTCCGGGCATGTTGTAGTCAGTGATGACGATATGTGGCTGATGCTGCTCGTAGAGCTGCACTAACTCACTGGAGTTATGTGCCTCGCCGACTAGCTCGAAGCGTGAGTCACGCTCGATTATCTCCCTGACCCCCATTAAGACGATGGGGTGATCATCTGCTACGACAACTTTGACCTTTTCCATAAAACCGTATCCCGCTACCGAATCCGGCCTAGGGCCAGAACTAATCCATGCGCCGCAGCCTGATGGCTTCGCGCGTTTGTCAGAGGTGCCTAGAGGCTGGCTAGGGCAGCCTCAATCTGCTCCAGCAAGGCGCTGACCCTGTGCAGTCGTGCTTCGCCTTGCAAACTACTGAGTTGGTTCTCGACTTCGCCGCAAGCGGCTTCTAAGTGACGGGCCTGTACCACGGCCAAGGAGCCGCGCATCCGATGTATGCGTTGCCTGACCTGAGTAAAATCCGCTTGGCTCAGAGCTTCGCGAGTCATGCGTAAGTCTTCGCGCATGGTCTGCATAAAGAGCTTATGCATGCGCTGCGGCACTTCCAGGGGCGTTTTCGCGCTGGGTGCCGGTGCCTCTGCCAATGGGCGCTGGCCGACCGCGCGGTGTAAACATTCGTACAGCGCTTGCAGGCTCATCGGTTTAACCAACCAAGCGTTCATTCCTGCATCGCGGCCGCGCTGCACCTCCTCACGCAGGGCATTGGCGGTCACACCGATGATGGGCAGCCCCACTCCGCGGGCGCGTAACGTACGAGTCAGTTCATAACCATTGAGGTTGGGCATGTTGAGGTCGGTCAACACCACATCAAACTCCTCTTCCTCGAAGCGGCCTAGGGCTTCGCGACCATCGGCGCAGATTGTTGCGCTGCAGCCGAGGGCTTGCAGTTGCTCGGCGATCAGCGCTTGGTTGACCGGGTTGTCCTCGGCGACCAAAACCCGCAGCGGCAATTTCTCCAGTGTCGGCTTGGTTTCAGATTGTTGTTCTGGCCAGTATTCGCCACGGATCGTGGCTTGCACCGCTTGGGCTATGCCGCGCAGGCTGTGCAGGCTGACTTGCCAAGCGCCATTGACGTACTGCGGTTTGATGCTGCCATCCGCCAGCAACAGGACTTGCGCAGCCGCTTGCTGTGGGTTGGTCTGAGGCTCTGGTAGCAGCTCAATGATCAGATCCGCTTCGCTGGCATCACGCCCACGCTCATTGCAATCGACCACCAGCCCCCAACGAATTAGCCAGAGGCTGATGCTCTCGCTGAGTTCCCGCAGTGGTGCGCGCAGAAGGATATGGGCGCTGTCGAGATGGATATCATGCAGGGCCGGCATCGCTGGCCGCGCCTCTTGCAGCGGCAGGGTCAGGGTAAAGCTGCTGCCTAAACCCAGCTCACTGACCACCTGTAAATCGCCTTCCATCAAGCTGCACAGCCGCGAGCAAATCGCCAGCCCCAAGCCGGTGCCACTGGTGGTGTGGCTATCGCTGACCTGATAAAAACTTTCGAATAGGCGCACCTGTTGCTCTTGGCCAATGCCAATCCCGGTGTCGGTGATTTGCCACTGCAGTTGGATGCCCTTGGCACTGCGCCCTGCCACTTTTAGGCGCAGCACTACGCGGCCCAGCTCGGTGAACTTGATGGCATTACTCAGCAGGTTGTTGAGGATTTGGCGGATCCGTACCGCATCGCCTAAAAGCCGCTCAGGGACTTCCGGATCTATGCAGCTATACAGCAGCAACCCTTTGTTCGCAGCGGTGCCCGCATAGCTGCGTATGACCTCCTCGAGCATCTGCAATGGGCTGAATTCCAAGTGCTCCAAGACCATCTGCCCAGCTTCGATTTTTGATACATCGAGGATGTCGCTGATCAGCTGTAACAAGGTCACCGAAGAACCTTGAATGGTTTCCAGATAGGTCCGTTGGCGGGCGTTTAAGTCGGTTAAGCCGAGCAGTTCAAGGGTGCCCAGAGCACCATACAGCGGGGTGCGGATCTCATGGCTCATGGTGGCCAGGAACACGCTCTTGGCCTCGCTGGCCGCATCGGCGGCGCGCTTGGCTTGGGCTAAGGTTTGCTCCACTTCCTTATGGGCGCTGACGTCATTGAACACGCAGAGGATAGCTTGCTGGCCTTGGAAACGAGTCTGGGCAAAGTTGCCATGCAGATATCGCTCACCGACCCTGGCGGTGACGGCGTTGAGCGGATCAATCAGCTGATCGGCCTGATCGAAACGGCACAACTCACGGATCAATGTGCTGATCTGTTCAGGGTTGCCCAGCCAGGTCTGGGCCAGGGTGTTATGCACCATCACCCGTTGATCGCTGCGCTGCACCACACACAGGGCCACGGGTGCGGTTTGGATGATGGTGCGACTGAAACTTTCGCTTTCCTGCAGATGTTGGTGCGCAGCACTGGCCGGCTGGATCACTCTGCGCGCATACCAGCGCTTGACCAGCCACCCGCCGAGCACGGCCAGCATCGCCAGCAGCACTGCGCCGAGTAGCTGCCATTTGGCGTATTGAAAAAACACCCGGTAACCCAGGTGATACTGGGCTACCCAGGGTTGGTTGTCATCGCTGATGACTTTGATCACGACACCTTGGGTCGTGAAGTTAAGCCCCGGGTTAAAGCGCTCGTTCGTACTACCCTGCCCCATCAACAACTGCCCTTCGGGACTCAGCAGATCCAAGCTATCGAACACTTGGCGCTCCAGCACTTGTTCGTAATCGTTGATGCGCTGCATATCGAGCAGGGTCACTGCGATAATTTGCCGGCCAGGGTCTTGCTGCCACCATAGGGCGTCAGGCAGCTTGGCCCGCACGTAGCCCATCAACGCTGGATGGCCATTGATAAAGTCTTGGGTGGGCGCCCAATGCACTTGGTCAAGGTCGTGGCGAGTCACCGCTCTCGCCAACAGCTTGCGCATCACCCCCAATGAGCGCGGATAGGTCTGCCAGGTGAGATTCTCATGCAGCGGCATGTGGCCGAATGCAGGCACTGCCAGGCTGGTATGCCCGTGCAAGTCGATGATGGCGGTCTGCGGCGAGGGATAGGCCGATAAACTCCAAAACCTTGAGTAAAAGTTCGCCAGCATCACGCCTAGGGCGAACACGCCTTTGTCATGTTCGACATCGATTGGCGTGTCAGTGCGTGCCAAAGAGAACGGCATGGCGAAGGAGAACTCACGGCCTTCGTAAAACGCCAGGCCCTCGCGCACGCCGACCAGCAGCTGTTGCAGCGGCACTACCTGCCGATCCCGGGCTTGGGTGACCGCGTCACTTTGATGGGCGATGGTGGCTAAGAAACGTTCATGCTCTTGGATATCACCCATGAGCCGGGTGAAGTGGAAATGGATCTTATCTTCGGCTTCTTGCACCACCCTGCTCATCGCCCAATAAGAAGTGGCTAAGAGCAAAAAGGCCAATGCAAATAAGGCAATTAATAAGCGGTTAAGCCGATGTGAAATAGTCGTCAGCTTGGGTACGGACGAATCATCGTATTCCATATAAAAAGTCCCATCCCACAGCACTTCATGTGCGCCTAGCTCCTAATCACTAAAAGCGGGCCTATCCTTAGAAAACCGCCCTTTAGTACTTGCTGCTCGTAGCCATTGGCATTGTTTAATTGCTACCAAAGCCCCGAGCTAGAGCGAATTATGGCCTGTCAGCGGAGAAAATAGCGACCAAGCCGTGAACATTTGTAAGGCTAACTCCCCAGCAACAGCTCAAAGCAGTTACCAGTTAAAACTTAAGCATTAAAAAATCGCTCTGTGCTGGGTCACTCGTTCTTTCAGGCTTGGGCCAGGGCAAAAGTTTGGCCAAAAGCTTGGGTGTTTAATGCTTCTCCAATTAAAAAGCCCTGTATATGGTCACAACCCAGCTGGTTGAGTAAGTCCAGCTCGGCTTGGGTCTCTACCCCTTCGGCAATGACGGTTAGGCCCAGTTGGTGGCCCAATTGGATAATGCTTTGCAAGGCCGAGGTTTTGTGGGCGTCGTCGATGCAGCCTTGCAATAACGTACGGTCGATTTTCAGCTCACTGAATGGCGTTGACAGCAGCTGATACAGGGAACTGTAGCCTTGGCCAAAATCATCCTGAGCCAGACCAAAACCCATCATGCGCAGTCGACAGGTACCAGCATAGTAGTTGACCGGATTGCGCGCGGTGCTGTTTTCCGTTAATTCAAAGCAAATAGCCGCAGGATCACCGCGTAATTCCTGAACAAGCTGAAGCAGGCGATCAGGCAGGCCGGCGTCGTCGAGTAAATGGGTCGGTAAATTAATCGACACCGGAATCGCCAAGCCCATCTCTGTTTGCCACAGCTGTTGGGCGAGCAGGACCTGGCGGGTCACGCTGAGCAACAACAGCTCATCTAGGCCCGCGTGTTCGATGACGCTAAGAAACATGCCGGGTAGCAACACCTCCCCCGAAGGTTTGACCCAACGCAGCAACGCCTCTGCCGCGACGATGCGATTGTGTTGCAGGGATTTTTTGGGTTGAAACCAAGCGGTCAGCTGGCCGCTGGCGATCGCTTGGCGCAGCTCTTCCTCCGTCACGGAGGTTAGCGCTGGGGCTGGCGGCCTAGGCGGCAGATCGATTTGTTTGAGTAAGTCGGCCAAGTCTTTGGCCTGCACGGGTTTAGGCAGCTTGCCTAGCAGCGGCAACCCGAGAGAGCGCGCCACGATACTGGCACTGGTCAAAACCTGTTGAGTGGAAGAACTCATCAGCACAAGCTGCGGCCTTTGTTCCAACTGAGCCAAATGCTGGATCAGTTGTACGCCATCGACCTGCGGCAACATCAAATCACTGAACACCAGGTCAAACACTTCGCGCTCTAAATGACAGATGGCCTGCAACCCATCTTCAGCCCAGGTTAGTTGCATCAGCCCTTGCTCACGCAATAGGTGCAGCAGATGCTCACGCTGAAACGGTTGATCCTCGACGACCAACACCCGATAACCCAATTTGTTCATGCAGGCGCCTGAATAGTGGCCAAGCAGTTGGCCAGAGCGTTTAAGTCAATAGGTTTCACTAGGCACAGATTCATGCCGGCCTGCAGGCAGCGGTCATTTTCGTCCTGCATGGCATTCGCCGTGGCGCCAATGATCGGCGCACTGCAGCCGCGCCGGCGCAGCTCGGTCGCCAGCTCGTAACCGTTCATGCCTGGCATGTTGATATCGGTCAGCACCGCGTCATATTCGGCGGCTTGCCAACTTTCTAAGGCGTGCAAACCGTCGCTGACGAGCTCGACGCAACAGCCCAGAGCTTCCAACTGTTCGCGGATGATCAGTTGGTTGATGATGCTGTCTTCGGCCACTAGCAAACGCAGCCCGAGCATGGGCAGGCGTTCGTTGCACTCGTCCGCTATGGGCTCATCTTTTTGCTCGCCCAAGGCCATGGTGATCGCCCGGCGTAAGATGCCGAGGTCATAGGGTCCGACCAGCCATTCACGGCCTTGGCCGCCTGGGTTTTGCGCGCCCTCATCGCAAATCACCACGCGCCTGCCCTGCCACTCCGGCAAGCATGGCTCGGCGCCTGCGTCGAGGCGCATTTCCAGCAATAACGCATCCTTGGTTTGGTTGTAGCGGCCATCAATCACCTGGCTCTTTGCCCCCCAGCGGTTGAGCCAGCTGCAGATGTTGTCGGAGAGCTCACGCACCGGGGTGTGCACATGGATGAGCGCGCCGCTTAATGACGGCCCCGAACTGCTATTGGAGATGACTTCCAGGGGCACCCTGAGATTAAAACTACTGCCTAAACCCAGCTCACTGATCACACTGAGCTGACCTTGCATCAGCTCGGCTAAACGCATGCAAATGGATAAGCCCAGCCCCGTGCCACCGGCGCGCTGCGGCTGGCTGGCAACTTGGTAAAAAGGTTTGAACAGACGTGGCTGCTCGGCAGCGCTGATGCCCATACCGGTGTCGGTGACTTGCCAGATCAAGGTGAGTTGGTTGGCACTGCGGCTTTCCATGCGCACACGCAGTACCACGCGCCCGCTGTCGGTGAACTTAACCGCGTTACTGAGCAAGTTATTCAGCACCTGACGCAGACAGTTGACGTCACCACGTACCCGCTCGGGGATCTGCGCGTCGGCGCAAAAGTAAAACTGCAAGCCCTTGCTGCGCGCCGATGCGGCATAGCCCTGCATGACTTCCTGGAGCAATTCCAAGGGCGAAAACTCGACTATCCGCAGCACCAGCTTGCCGGCTTCAATCTTGGCCACATCCAGCACATCGCTGATCAACTGCTGCAGCGCGGTGGACGAACGCTGAATGGCATACAGATAGCTTTGCTGCTGGTTATCCAAGGTTGTGCGACCGAGTAACTCCAGGGTGCCCAATACGCCATACAGGGGCGTACGAATTTCATGGCTCATGGTGGCCAGAAATTGGGTTTTAGCCTCGTTAGCTGAATCGGCCAGTTGCTTGGCGCGGGCCAGTTGCGCCTCCACTTCTTTGCGCACACTGATATCGCTGAAGGCGCAGAACAAGACTTCTTCGCGCTGGTAACGGGTGGGCATGTAACTCAGGTAGAGATGGCGGTCATCGATCAGACCAACCTCTTCAAAGCCATTGCTGTTATGGCTGGAAAATGAGCTGACAACCCAGTCGTAGAGGGATTGCCGTGCCTCGACATCACCTAACCATTTTTGCGCCAAGCGGTTTTCCAGAGCCACTTTGCCATCGGCGCGGCGTAATACGCAGAGCGCCACAGGAGAGGCGTCGATGACCGCGCGCAGAAAATTTTCGTTTTCTGCCAAGGCCTCTAAGCGGCGCTGGGCGGGATTGATTAAACGGGTTTCGATGCGTCGACATAAACGCCAGATGACAATCCAGGCGCCGCAGCCGAGCATCCACGCGAGGGTCACCGGCCACCATAACGGCGCCATTAAAGTGCGTAACTCGACGTAATAAATCAGGCCCCAACCGCTGCTGCCCAAGTGCTTGAGCAGTTCAAGGCGAGCCGGCAGCGGACCTAAACCGGCAAAGGCAAAACTATCGCCCTTCCACACATCACCTAAGGTTTTGCCCGGTTTGATTAACTGGCTACCCACCACCTGATGCTGATCTTGATCAAGCAATTGAAAGTTGCCAGCCACCGGAACGTTCAAGGCTTTTTTGACATCACTGCCGCGCGCTTCAATGCCCAGCCAGCCAGCATCCAAGCTGTCGGAAATGCGCGTGAACAAATACACCCGCACCACTGCGCCACTGTCGTCGCTCAGCCAACGCACACCGCCCGGCTGACCTTCGGCGTCCCAGTTGGCTAAGCGCTCCAGTACTGAGCTGGGCACGTCTTGGCCGCCGGCAAAAGATTCATGGAGGCGATACACCGGCTGGCCAAGGCTGGAGTCGACGTACAGCAAGTTGAGTCGCTTATCATCCAACTCCCGTACATCGCGGCCGGATAACAACAGACTCCAGCGTTTGGCCGGATCGCCCAAGGGCTGGTTGATATACGAATGGGCTGAGAGCGGATGATCCAATCGCCCCATCGACTGCAAGGGTTCCACCGCTTGGTAGAGCACGCCACGGTTCAGGTGGGTGAGCAGCGCTTCGCGCTTATACAGGTACAACTGGGCATCGTACATGGCCCCGTTCATGACCCGGCGATGCTGGGAAATTTGCTGGTTGAACAGTGTGGAAAGATAAAAAAATAAGGCTAACGCCAGGCACGCCAAGACCACCCCAGCCAATAGCCGAAGTAATTTACGGGCTGCTCGTGGGGTGGAAAAAATGGAGTCGTTGAATAGCAGAAAGTTTCTGAGTTGCATCTGTTCATGCTGGCTGTATGCCGCTCCAGTCACCATCAGAAAAATCTAATAGTGGCCGAGGGTTATACCTCCAGCTGCTGCGGCCAAAATGTCTCGAAGCCGCAGCGACAGGTAGATGACGCCTATTCGGCGGTTTGCAGAATCACCCGCCCACGGGTTGGGCAGGAATGGATGTAGTTGTGAGCCGCGACGACATCCGTCAACGGGTAGACCCGATCAATCAGAGGACGCAGCAAGCCATCACCGGTCAGCTGATTAATAGCCGTAATGGCTTTGTTCACCGCCACCTCATCTTGGGGGATCGCCAGCTCTTCTTTGCCGGTGAAATTGCCAATGCAGTGGACGAAGAACTGGATGTTTTTCTGGAAGGCGGCGCAGGCCGGAAATGGCGTTTCATTGCCGCCTTGCAGATCAAACAACACCAAGCGCCCACGCGGTGCCAAGGCATCGCCCAGCAGCGACATTTGCGCCCCGCCGAGGGAGTCCATGACCACATCAACGCCGCGGCCGGAAGTGAGTTTTTCCACCCGGGTGACCAGATCTTGTTCCTCGGTGAGGATGATATCGTCAGCCCCCTGCTCTTTCAGGAAGTCCACATCTTCACTGAACGACGTGGCCGCAATCACACGGGCGCCCAAGGCTTTGGCCATCTGCACAATGTTTGGCCCCCAACAGCGACTGGCCGCGGTGACTAACACGCTTTCACCGGCGCGCAATCGGGCTAACTCGGTAAAGCCAAACCAACCGATCATCGATGGAAAGTAATGGCCGGCTGCTTGCACAGCGGTCAGGTTGGCCGGATAACGGGCCAGCGAGCTGCGTGGCAAAAGCACATGATCGGCATAGCAGGGATAGCGGTTGGTGCTTTGCGCAGGGAAGCTGGCGACTTTGTCGCCGATGGCTAAATCATCTACGCCCTCCCCAACAGCCAGCACCACCCCGGCCACTTCGTTGCCCAAACCAGCAGGCAACTGGGCACGGGTGTGGGCCAAATTTTGCCGCCACAGCACATCGGTCCAGCTCACGCCGATGGCCTCCACAGCGATTAATACTTCGCCCGCGGCCGGTGCTGGCGTTGGACGTTCTTCGAGCGTGAGGACTGAAGCGTCGCCAAACTCATGGAAACGTACGATGCGAGACATGACAAACCTCTTCGGGTGACTGGCAGTTAGGGGACATACGCGATACTTTGCTACAAAATAGTGATGCCCCCTCATAAGCATGAACTTTATCCGGGCACAGTCAGCATTTCCACAGGACATGACTGATACTTACCATGCTTGACGCTGATGATCTGCGCTGAGAGCTGTAATAGCCGGCATCTTGCTCCACAACCTGATTCAGCATTAGCCTTAACAAACCTGCCCCCACCGTGCCTTTCCAGGATGGATAGCGGATGAACCGTAACGATCTTCGTCGTGTCGATCTGAACTTGCTGATTGTGTTTGAAACACTGATGTACGAGCGCAGCGTCACACGGGCGGCAGAAAAACTCTTTCTCGGCCAGCCGGCGATCAGTGCCGCTTTGTCACGCTTGCGCACGTTGTTTGACGATCCTCTATTTGTGCGTACCGGGCGCAGTATGGAACCCACTGCGCGGGCCATGGAAATCACCGCCCTGCTCTCGCCAGCGCTGGATTCGATTTCCACGGCGGTCAGTCGCGCAGCTGATTTTCACCCAGAAAGCAGCAATGCGGTGTTTCGTATTGGCCTGTCCGATGACGTTGAATTTGGTCTGCTGCCGCCCTTGATCAAACGCTTGCGCGCGGAGGCACCTGGAGTGGTGCTGGTGATTCGGCGCACCAATTATTTGCTCATGCCCGCGTTGTTAGCCTCGGGGGAAATCTCCGTAGGCGTCAGTTACACCGAGGACTTACCGGCGAATGCCAAACGCAAAGTATTGCGGCGTAGCAAAGCACAATTACTGCGCGCCGATTCGACACCGGGAAATATAAGTTTGGATGACTTCTGCACAAGGCCCCATGCCTTAGTGTCGTTCTCGGGCGACTTAAATGGCTTTATCGATGAGGAATTGGAGAAGGTTGGGCGCACGCGCCGAGTCGTGCTTGCACTACCGCAATTCCAGGGATTAGCCACGCTACTAACCGGCACGAATATCCTCGCGACAGTGCCGGATTACACCGCCGCGGCCCTCACTGCCGCCGGTGGCGTGCGAGCGGAAGACTTACCCATTCCCAGTCGTAGTTTTGAACTGCATATGGTTTGGCGTGGTGCCCAAGATAATGATCCGGCTGAGCGATGGTTACGCTCGCGGATTCAGATGTTTTGCGGCGATCCCGATAGCCTGAATTAGCTCACAGGAGAAACACCTGCGTTTTCATGAAATCACGCGATATCACACCTGATATCGCGAAATCATTAAAAATAATAGTCACTTTTGTAGCGTTCGATTCGTGACATTTCGTTACTGACAGCAGACTCCCGCCTCATAAATCACCTCAGGCGGAAGCTCTACCATGAATCGAAGTCTCGTAAGAACTTGGCCCTTATCCGTAACCTTCGCAGCGCTGTTAGCCCTTAGTGGTTGTGGCAAAAGTGCAGAGTCAGCACAAGCCTCAGCAGCAACCAAAGTGACAGTCGCCGAGGTCATTCAACAGCCCATTATCGAGTGGGATGAGTTTACCGGTCGCTTGGAAGCGCCGGAGTCGGTGGTGATCCGGCCTCGTGTGGCAGGTTACATCGACAAGGTGGCTTTCCGCGAAGGTGATTTGGTTAAAAAAGGCGACCTGTTGTTCCAAATTGACCCGCGCCCTTTCGTTGCTGAGGTCAATCGCCTAGAAGCTCTGCTGCAACAATCCAAAGCCACCCAAGCTCGCGCACAAAGCGAGGCCAGTCGTGGCGAGCGGCTACTAAACAGCAATGCCATGTCGACTGAGCTGGCTCAGGCGCGCACTACGGCCGCCGCTGAGGCTAAAGCGGCGACAGCATCGGTGCAGGCGCAGTTAGATACGGCCCGGCTGAACCTCGAATTCACCCACATCACCGCGCCCATCAATGGTCGTGTCAGCCGCGCCTTGATCACTGAAGGCAATTTGGTTGTCGCTGGCGACACCAGTCTGACCAGTGTGGTCAGCACCGACAAGGTATATGCCTATTTCGATGCCGATGAACAGGTGTTCCTCAAGTACAGCCAACTGGCTCGCCAAGCCGGTGGCCAAGTGCGCAATCCCAGTCCGGTGTACTTGGGCCTAACCACAGAGCAAGGCTTCCCCCATTTGGGCAAGCTGGATTTCATCGACAACCAAGTCAACACCCAGACCGGCACGATCAATGGCCGTGCCGTCTTCGATAACAGCGAAGGCCTGTATACCCCAGGTTTGTATGCGCGCATCCGGCTGGTCGGCAGTCAGCAATATGAGGCCATCCTGGTGAAGGACGAGGCCATCGGCACTGACCTCGGCAAGAAGTACGTGATGGTCCTGAGCAAGGACAGCACCGTGCAGTACCGCGGTGTCGAGATTGGCCCGCGTTTGCTGGGCCTGCGCATCATCCGTAGCGGTCTGCAGCAAGGTGATCGGATTGTCATCAATGGCCTGATGCGCATTCGCTCAGGCAATACCGTGGACGCTGAAGTACAGACGATGGCCGATGCCTCCACCCTGGCGGAGCTCAGCAAACAACGGCAGTTGCTCGAACGCCAGGCTACCGCCCAGACCAACTCTGACAGCACTGCACCGCGCGGTTGATAGGTAGATAGCCATGAATTTTTCTCAGTTCTTCATTCACCGACCGAGATTTGCAGCAGTGCTATCACTGCTCATCCTGCTCGCCGGACTGATCTCGGTGTTTCAACTGCCGATCAGTGAATACCCGCAAGTTGTCCCCCCTACTGTGGTGGTTCGTGCGTCCTATCCAGGTGCTAACCCCACGGTGATTGGCGAAACAGTGGCCGCGCCACTGGAGCAGGCCATCACTGGCGTCGAGAAGATGCTCTACATGTCGTCCCAAGCCAACAGTGACGGGCGCCTTACCCTGACCGTGACCTTTGCCCAAGGTACCAACTTGGACATTGCCCAAGTCCAGGTGCAGAACCGGGTGACTCGCACCATGCCGGTACTACCGGTAGAAGTGCAGCGCCTCGGGGTGACCGTGGATAAAGCCTCGCCGGACCTGACCATGGCCGTGCACTTGATCTCCCCAGATAAGCGCTACGACATGCTGTATCTGTCCAGCTATGCCACGGTCAACATCCGTGATGAGATTGCCCGCTTGGATGGCGTCGGTGATGTGCGCGTGCTGGGCCTAGGCGACTATTCCCTGCGCGTGTGGCTCGATCCGAACAAAGTAGCTTCGCGCAACCTGACTGCCAATGATGTAGTGACCGCGATCCAGGAGCAAAACCGTCAGGTTGCGGCCGGCTCGCTCGGTGCACCGCCAGCCCCTGGCAGTAGCTTCCAACTGTCGATCAACACCCAGGGCCGCTTGGTCACTGAAGAAGAGTTTGAAAACATCATTATTCGCTCCGGGGCTAATGGTGAGATCACCCGCTTGAAAGACATTGGCCGGGTCGAATTAGGCTCAAACCAGTACGCCCTGCGCTCCTTGCTCAACAACGAGGAAGCCGTGTCCTTGGCGGTGTTCCAACTGCCTGGTGCCAACGCTTTGGATGTGTCCTCAGCCGTGCGCAAGCGCATGGAAGAGCTGAAGAAGAGCTTCCCAGAAGGCATGGACTACACCATCGTCTATGACCCCACCGTGTTCGTCCGTGGCTCTATTGAGGCAGTGGTGCATACGCTGTTTGAAGCCATGGTGCTGGTGGTGCTGGTGGTCATCGTGTTCCTGCAAACCTGGCGCGCCTCGCTGATTCCGCTGTTGGCCGTGCCGGTGTCGTTGGTCGGTACCTTTGCCGCCATGCATATGCTCGGCTTCTCGCTCAACGCACTGTCTTTATTCGGCTTGGTGCTAGCGATCGGGATTGTGGTGGACGATGCCATCGTGGTGGTGGAAAACGTCGAGCGAAACATCGCCTTAGGACTGTCTCCGGTCGAGGCGACGATCAAGGCGATGAAGGAAGTGACCGGGCCGATCATCGCGACGGCTCTGGTGCTCTGTGCAGTGTTCGTGCCCACGGCGTTTATTACCGGTTTAACCGGCGAGTTTTATCAGCAGTTCGCTTTGACCATTGCCATCTCTACCGTGATCTCGGCGTTTAACTCACTGACCTTGTCGCCAGCGCTGGCCGCCGTGTTACTTAAGGGCCATGACCAACCTAAAGATCGCTTCTCGCGCTTCTTGGATAAAATCCTCGGGGGCTGGTTCTTCACCCCCTTCAACCGCCTGTTTAGCCGCGCCAGTAACGGTTATGTTGGCGTGGTGCGCCGAGTGCTACGCGGCAGCACGGTGGCGCTGATTGTCTATGCCGGGTTAATGGGGCTGACCTATCTGGGCTTTGCCACAACGCCGACTGGTTTCGTGCCGCAGCAAGACAAACAATATCTGGTCGGCTTCGTGCAACTACCGGATGCCGCGAGCCTGGACCGCACCCAAGCAGTGACTGAGCGCATGAGCGCCATCGCCAAAGCGCACCCAGGTGTGCAGAACGCGGTGGCCTATCCGGGGCTGTCGATTAACGGCTTCACCAATAGCCCGAACAGTGCGGTGGTGTTTACCCCGCTCAAGCCCTTTGACGAACGTAAGGACCCATCCCTCAGTGGGCCAGCCATTGCAGCGGATCTGAACCGTCAATTTGCCGAGATTCAAGATGGCAACGTGGTGCTATTCGGGCCACCGGCAGTACTGGGCTTGGGCACCCTGGGCGGCTTCCGTTTGCAACTGCAAGACCGTGGCAGCTTGGGCTATAACGAGATGTACAAAGTCACCCAAGAAGTCATCGCCAAAGCACGGACCCTGCCGGAGTTAAACCCTAACTCGGTGTTCACCAGCTACCAAGTCAACGTGCCGCAGTTGTACGCCAACATTGACCGGGAAAAGGCCAAGAGCCACGGTATCGACTTAAACGAGGTGTTCACCACCTTGCAGGTTTATCTGGGCTCGCTGTACACCAACGACTTCAACCGTTTTGGCCGTACCTATCAGGTCAACGTGCAAGCCGATCAACAGTTCCGTATGGATGCCGAACAGATCGGGCAACTGAAAGTGCGCAATAACCTTGGGGAAATGGTGCCGCTGGCGTCCATCCTTAAGGTCGAAGAAACCGCAGGCCCGGATCGGGTGATGCACTACAACGGTTTCCTCACTGCTGAAATCAACGGCGCCGCGGCCCAAGGCTACAGCTCCGGGCAAGCTGAAGAGGCCATGGCCAAACTGCTCGATCAGGAACTGCCTAACGGCATGACCTACGAGTGGACCGACATGACCTTCCAGAAGATCCTCGCCGGTAACACCGCGATCATCGTCTTCCCCATCTGTGTGCTGCTGGCCTTCTTGGTACTGGCTGCACAGTACGAAAGCTGGAGCCTGCCACTGGCGGTGATTCTGATCGTGCCTATGACGTTGCTCTCGGCCATTACCGGGGTGATCTTAAGTGGTGGCGACAACAACGTGTTCACCCAAATTGGCTTGATCGTATTGGTCGGGCTTGCCTGCAAGAACGCCATTCTGATTGTCGAGTTTGCCAAGGAGCAGCAAGAGGAAGGCAAGGATCGTATGAGTGCTGTGCTGGAGGCCTGTCGTCTGCGCCTGCGGCCGATTCTGATGACCAGTATCGCCTTCATCATGGGGGTCGTGCCGCTGGTGCTGTCTACCGGCGCCGGTGCCGAGATGCGCCATGCCATGGGTGTCGCAGTATTTAGCGGCATGCTCGGGGTGACCTTCTTTGGTCTGCTACTGACCCCGGTGTTCTACGTGTTGATCCGCGCCTATGTCGAGAAGAAACAAGCGCAAAAAGCAGCCTTGGCTCAAGCCAGTGGAGTCGCAAAATGAGAGCAATTATCCCTGTTCTGATTCCCAGCCTGTTAAGCCTGGCCCTGGCTGCCTGTGTGGTGGGGCCTGATTACAAGGCCCCAAAATCAAGTGCTACTGCGCCGGTTGAGTCAACCGGCCAAGGCTACGACCACTCGCGTTTCGAGGCGAAATGGTGGCAGCAGTTCGATGACCCGACGTTGAATCAGCTGGTTGAGTTAGCGTTGGATAACAACCGTGATCTGGCAGTGGCGTTCTCCCGCCTCAAAGCCGCCCGGGCGATCCGCGATGATGTGGCGAATGACCGTTTCCCTACGGTCACTAGCCGCACTTCGGGCAGCTTCGGCCGCTCGTTAGTGCCAGGCTCAGACAGCGAACGGCAAAAGACCGAGAGCTATGACCTGGGGCTGGACATGATCTGGGAGGTCGATCTGTTCGGCCGCATCCAGCGCCAATTGGAGTCCAGTGAGGCACAAATCCAGGTCGCGGAAGCGGACCTGCAACAGCTGCAAGTCAGCATGATCGCCGAGCTGGTCAACGCCTATGGCACCCTGCGCGGCGATCAACAACGGGAAAAGATCGCCCGCGACAACTTGGCGTACCAGAAGCAGACCTACGACCTCACCGTGCAACTGCGTGACAACGGTGTGGGCGATGAGCTCGACGTGCTGCGCAGTGAAGCCACCTTGGCTGCTACCGAAGCCAGCGTGCCGCAACTGCAGGCCGCTGAAGCGGTATCCAGCAATCGCATCGCCACCCTGCTCGGCCAGCAAGCTGAGCATATGACGGTCGATTTAGCGCCGAAACAACTGCCGGCCATCAGCAAGGCACTGCCGATTGGTGATCCAACGGCGCTACTGCGGCGGCGCCCGGATATCCGCTCGGCTGAGCGGCAATTGGCAGCGGCCACCGCCGATGTTGGCGTGGCAACCGCCGATTTGTTCCCGCAGGTGAGCTTGGGCGGCTTCCTGGGTTTTACCGCCGGGCGTGGTTCGCAGTTGGGTTCATCAGTAGCTCGGGCTTGGAGTTTGACACCATCGATTACCTGGTCGGCGTTTGATCTGGGCAGCGTTAAGGCGCGTTTGCGCGGTGCCAAAGCCACCGCTGAAGGCGCCGTGGCAACCTACGAGCAGCAGGTGTTGTTGGCTCTGGAGGAATCCGCTAATGCCTTTAGCAGCTACAGCAAAAGTCAACAGCGTCTGCTCTCTCTGGTGCGCCAGTCCGAGGCCAGTCGTGCGGCGGCTGATCAAGCCACACTACGCTATCGCGAAGGCCAGACCGACTACTTGACTCTGCTTGATGCGCAGCGCCAGCGCTTAACGGCTGAAGATGCCCAAGCACAGGCCGAGGTTGATTTGTACAGCGGTATCGTTGCCATTTACCGCGCGTTGGGTGGTGGCCTAGCTCCCGACGCTTAACCGACTCTCCCCGAGGTTGGCTTAGCCAGCCCTTTGCACCCCACGACTGTTTGTCTAGTTGTGGGGTTTTTTAATGCCAAGAATTTTTCCTTTCCAGCACTTAGATGTGGAATTTGCGCTGCGCCAGGCAAATCCGCCGCAGCGGTTTTTTGCCTCACTTAGATCGCCGGTATTTGCGCGCATCAGTCTTGCGGGGTTGAGCACGTCAGAGTGCGATTGCTGCGAACAAGAAAAACCCCACAACGGCAGAGCCGCTGTGGGGTGAGAAGTAAGTCTGTGACTTAGAGCGCGGTGTTTTTTCTCAGCACATAGGTCCGCCACATGGCATAGCCGGGCAGGAAATCTTTGTGCCCGATAATGCTAAAACCGGCTTGGCGGAACTCTTGCTCAATGACATCACGGGTGACTAAAAAGCGGTTTTCTCCACCACGCCCCGCGTCTTTGCGGCTCTGTTCCAGACGTTTGCGTTTCCACGCTTTGAAGTTGCCATCTACCCACAGCGAGACGATCACGGTGTCGCGGCTAACCCGGTGAAACTCACGCAGGATGGTTAGGCGGTTATCACTGGATTCGATGTGATGCAGCAGGCGGATACAGAAAATGCTATCCACTGCGTTGTCGGCCAGATCAATCGCAAAGGCAGAGGTTCTCAGGGTTCTGACCCGTTTCACCACCTCCGCTGGCTGTGCGGCCTGAGCCACACTGAGCATGGCGGCAGAGTTATCGGCGGCGATAATCACGCGGCTTTTATGCTCGGCCAACATCGGCCAAAAGCGCCCGGCACCGCAGGGCAAATCGAGTACCAAGTCAGGTTCGCCGGCCATTTTCAGCGCCTGACGGCCAACCTGTACATCGCGCCAATGGGACAAGCGCCGGGCGAAGTTGGCCCGGTGTTTACGCAAATAATGCTGGGAATGTTGCTTGTCGTATTTACGCGAAAATTCCAGTTCAATGGGCGGCGTTTTGTTCATCACACGGTGTCCTTGAATGAATGCGCCGCCAGACTATCCAGCGGCGTATCAACAACGCGTCAAGGTCATGTGAAAAATGCGTTAAATGAATAAATTTAATAACTTACGGCTTATGCAGGGACTGCCGCTGACTCTGTTTGATCGTCAAACAAGATCACATTAAAGCAACTGCCGCCACTAGCCGAGCTATTCAAATTTATCTGCCAGCCTTGGGCCTGGCAGATGCGTTTGACCAACGACAAGCCCAGCCCCAAGCCCTCCCCTCGGTTGTGCTGACCGCGGACAAATGGCTGGAACATATACTCTTGCTGCTCGGTGGGAATGCCGATGCCGGTGTCTTCCACGCTAAAACCCTGTTCGGTGACGATCAAGTTGACGTGGCCGCTCTCGGTGTAATGCAAGGCATTACGCAACAAGTTACTCAGCACCGTGGCCAACAGCGTGGGGTTAAACAGCCCCGGTGGTTGACCCTCATAGCGCAGGTTGAAAGACAGGCCCTTCTGTTCGATCAAGGGGGCCCAATGGCTGACCTGCGCCTCAATGATATTTTGAACCCCGCATTTAATGTCGACACTGGCATTGCGTTTGTCACGGGCCAACTGCAAGAAGGTCTGCACCAAATGCTGCATATCGTCACAGGCACGATTAATGCGCGCTAATTGTTCCTGTTCACGGGGGCTCAACTGGCCTTCGGCGAGCAACTCGCAGGAAGTGGCGATGATCATCAACGGAGTGCGCAGCTCATGGCTGACGTCACTGGTAAACAGGCGCTCGCGCTCCAAGGATTGGCGGACCTGGCCCAGGGTGCTGTCGAACGCTGAGGCCAGTTGCCCGACTTCGTCATCCGGGTATTGCGGGGCCAAGGGCGGCGCTAAGGAGTGCAACTGATCACGGTGGCGAACTTGCCCAGCTAAGCGGCTGATGGGCGCCATCACCTTGCGCGCCATGATCACGCCTAACCCCCAGGAAGCCAGCACGGCAAACAGGAAGCCGGCTAACACCACGTTAAACAGAGCCTGCTCACGGGATTCAAATTCGTGCTGTTCTTGCACTAACAGATAAGTGCGCCCGTTAATTTCCTGGCCATACAAGTAATAAGCCTGGTCGCCCTCGACCATCTCATTGAAGCCTTCTTTAACTTTGCCGTACTGCGGCGGTATGGGGTACTGGTCACTGTCGGAGGCAAAAAAACGGGTGCTGGCATCCAAGCGCGGCGCGCGGCCATGCTTAAGGTCTTCGTGGAGGATCTGACTCAGCTCGCGGCCCAGTTCCTGAGAAACCAAATGGCCCTCGATGAAATGCACCACGGCGACAATGCCTAAGGAAAACAGACCGCTGACGATGGCGGTCATCAGCACAAACGCCACCAAGATGCGCTGCGCAAATGGTTGCTTAGTGTTCATGATCAAGCTCCGCTAAGCGAAAACCGACACCGTGTAGCGTGTGCAGTAAGGGCTTGGCAAAGGGTTTATCGAGGACTTGCCGCAGTTGATGGATATGACTGCGCAGGCTGTCGCTGTCGGGCGTGTCATCGCCCCAGATGGCCTCTTCGAGCACCTCGCGGCGCACCACGGCCGGGCTTTTTTGCATGAGCAAGGCGAGGATTTTCAAGCCCAGCGGGTTGAGCTTGAGGCTTTGCCCGGCGCGGCTGACATGCAAGGTGTCAAGGTCATAAACCAGATCGGCCACCTTTAACTGGCGCTTACGGCTGCCCTGGCTGCGGCGCAAAATCGCCTCGATACGGGCGACCAGTTCGGACAGGGCAAAGGGTTTGATCAGATAGTCGTCAGCACCGGAACGCAAGCCTTGCAGTCGGTCATCGAGGGCATCACGGGCGGTCAGCATCAGGATCGGCACTTCGTTATTGCCGTCTTCGCGTAAGCGTTGGCAAACCTGAAAGCCATCGATGCCCGGCAGCATGATGTCCAACACAATAAGGTCGTAGTGGCCACTGCTGGCCAGGTGTAGTCCACCCAAGCCATCTTGCGCGCAATCCACGGTGAAACCCTTGAGCTGCAAGTAGTCGAGCACGTTGGCGAGGATGTCGCGGTTGTCTTCAATGACCAGAATGCGCATGCATTAACTCTCTTAAATAGTCCCTAAGTAACGAATTTTTCACGGCGTATTGACGCGCCACTCACATGCACTTGGCAAAAATCTGCCGGACTCATCTCACAAGGATTTCATGATGTCCCGGCTTTATTACGCTCAGCTACGGTATCTGTCCATTATCGGACTGTCATGGTTGCTGGTGTTTTTTCTGACCCGCAGCGTCTTACTGCTCACCCACTTAGGCGATGCCCAGGCAAGTGTTAGCCAATTGCTCGGCATCTACGGCATTGGCCTGATCTACGATCTGAGTTTCCTGCTGTACGCCTTACTGCCGTTGGCCATCTATTTGCTGCTGTGCCCTAACCGCCTGTGGCGGCAACGCTGGCATCAACGCCTGATGCTCGGCGTGATGGCGCTCAGTGTGTTCGTTATGCTGTTTACCGCCGTAGCTGAGTGGCTGTTCTGGGATGAGTTTGGCGTGCGCTTTAACTTTATCGCCGTGGACTATCTGGTTTATTCCAAGGAGGTGGTGAACAACATCCTTGAGTCTTATCCCATCTATCCGCTGCTCGCCGCTTTGGCAGTGGTCGCCGTATTAACCGCAGTGCTGCTGTACAAACCGCTGATGGCCGCACTTAAGGCCCCAACTCTGCCCCGCGGGAGCAGCTTTGCGACCCTGGCAGGACTGGCGGTACTGGCCGGCGTCTGTAGCTTGGTGATTGGTCAGGGTGCTCCCCGTGGCATTGGCGGTAACACCTATCAACACGAATTGGCCAGTAATGGGCCTTATCAATTCTTTGCTGCCTTTCGTAATAACGAGCTCGATTATCAGCAGTTTTACAGCACCCTGCCTAATCAGGCGGTAGCCAGCCTGCTGCGCAATGAAGTCAGCGAACCCAACGCGACCTTTGTCAATGACGATCCTATAGATATAC
The DNA here is from genome assembly GCF_025465995.1 of Pseudomonas sp. 5P_3.1_Bac2. Taxonomy (GTDB): domain Bacteria; phylum Pseudomonadota; class Gammaproteobacteria; order Pseudomonadales; family Pseudomonadaceae; genus Aquipseudomonas. The sequence continues at coordinate 866,663 of NZ_JANLNY010000006.1, forward strand.
GGCGCAAGATCGACAATGGTGGACAACCCAAGAAACTCAACGTGGTGTTGGTCACCATTGAAAGCCTGAGCGCCAAGTACCTCGGCAGCTTTGGCGATCCGCGCGGTCTGACGCCTAACTTAGATGAGCTGCGTAAACAGAGCCTGAGCTTCAACAACTTCTACGCAACCGGCACCCGTACTGACCGCGGTTTAGAAGCTATTACCCTGTCGATTCCGCCCACACCGGGACGCTCTATCGTTAAACGCATTGGCCGTGAAAGTGGCTACAGCAGCCTCGGCCAGCAACTCGATGCGGCCGGTTACGACAGCGTGTTCATCTATGGTGGACGCGGTTATTTCGACAACATGAACGCCTTCTTCAGCGGTAACGGTTACCGCGTGGTAGACCAAAGCAGTATCGATGAAACCAACATCAGCTTTAAAAACGCTTGGGGCATGGCCGACGAGGATCTCTACAAGGAAACCTTGAAGGTTGCTGATAGCGATTTTGCCGCAGGTAAGCCGTTCCTCTTGCAACTGATGACCACCTCCAATCACCGCCCTTACACCTACCCTGATGGCCGTATTGATATCCCTTCAGGCGAAGGTCGTGAAGGCGCGGTGAAGTACACCGACTACGCCATTGGTGAGTTCCTTAAGCAAGCCAAAACCAAGCCCTGGTTCAAAGACACTATCTTTGTGTTCGTCGCCGACCACACTGCAGGCAGTGCCGGGAATGAAGACTTGCCAGTGGCGAACTACCACATCCCGCTGTTTATTTACTCGCCGGGCAATATCGCGCCGCGTGATTTCACTGATGTGGCCAGCCAAATTGATATCGCCCCGACCCTACTCGGTTTGCTCAACCTCGATTACACCTCGACCTTCTTTGGGCGCAACGTGTTACGCGATGACCGCGCCCCAGGCCGGGCAGTGATCGGCAACTACCAGCACCTGGGGCTGTTTGACGGGCAAAGTCTGGCCATTCTGAGCCCACGCCAAGGTATGCGCCGGCATGACGATGCCTTGGGTCTTAGTCATGAGTTGAAGAGCAACAACAGCGATCCTCTGCTACGCCGCGACATTGCCTACTACCAAGGGGCCAGCATGGCCTTCAAGAAACAGCTACTGACTTGGCACCCCCAGGAAGTAAACACACAGCAATTCAGCAAACGTTAACCCCGCCTTGATGTCTGGCACCGCTTGCGGTGCCAGTACGGAGTCGCTTGATGACCGATTTAGCCAATGATTTTCGTTACAGCCCCCAGGCCGTAGCGCAACACTCCTCACGGCCGTTTAATTTTCGCTTATGGCTGAGCATTCCCCTGCTCTGCATGGTGCTACTACTGATCGTCGAGCCCGCGCCCTTGGACTTCGCCCTCGCCCACTGGTTTTACCAACCCGGGGTAGGTTTTATTGGGGCGAAAAGTTTCGTGCTGGAGGACTTCCTCCACGACCGCGCCAAGCAAGCGGTGATCCTCTTTGGCGTACTTGTGATAGTGGGTTTTATCGCCAGCCTCTTTGTTCAACGCCTCAAACCACAGCGCCTCACCTTGGGTTATTTGGTTCTGTCGCTGACCTTGTCCACCAGCATGGTGGCACCACTTAAAGTCCTCACCGCCGTGCAGTGCCCGTGGAACTTAAGTGAGTTTGGCGCAACGGAAACCTACAGCAACTTGCTCGATCAGCGCCCAGTTACCGATAAACCTGGGCGCTGCTGGCCAGGTGGACATGCCTCGTCAGGTTTTGCCTTGCTCGCCTTATTTTTTGCCCTACGTGATCGCCGCCCGCGCTTGGCCCGTGGCGCCTTGGTGTTTGCCTTAGCCTTGGGTACGGTGTTTTCCGTGGGTCGCATGTTGCAGGGCGCGCACTTCCTCTCGCATAACGTCTGGACGTTGTTGATTGACTGGACGATTTGCGCGCTGTGCTATCGCTGGTTGCTCTATCGACCCAAGGGCATCCACCTAGCAACACTGGGTAAACAGTGATGATCACCGCGCGCCTGATTCGCCAAGTTTGTGCCGCTGTGCTGCTGGCGGCTCTGTCCCTCAGTGCGACGCTCAGCCAGGCCAGTGCCGGCAATACACCGCTGCCAACGCGCCCGGCTAGCTGGGCCAGTGCTGTGCAGCCGTCATTCAACTTGTATCGTATGGATGACGGGCTCTATCGCAGTGCCTTACCTGACGCCACTGATCTCCCGACCCTTGAGCAATTGCAGATTAAAACCGTCATCAACTTCTATCAGCACAGTGATAGCGACTGGCTGAACGACCCCAACATAAAGCAAGTGCAACTGCCGCTTCGTACCGATCGCATTAATGACGCTGATGTGCTCAAGGTGCTGCGCAGTATTCGCTTGGCCCAGAGCAATGGCCCGGTATTGATCCACTGTAAGCATGGGCAGAACCGCACCGGCTTAATCGCGGCGATATACCGCGTTGTCTACCAAGGCTGGAGCAAGGAGCAGGCGTTAGCCGAGATGCAACAAGGCGGATTTGGAGGGGAGGAACGTATGGCTGATGCCGAGAACTATCTAACACGCCTGGACATCAATGCTCTGCAGCTCGCTCTGCAAGATGGCTCCTGCAGCACCTCGCCGTGGGCCCTGTGCCAATGGCTAGGAGCACTGACCCGTCACTAAACATGCATGCCAGCCAGCGGTTGCTGGCTGGCACTGGTTTTAGCTGGTTTGTACGCAACTGGGCTTGCCAGCCGAGTACTTAAGACCAGGGCTCACCGCCGCATTAAGTACCTTCAGCGCACGCGAGCCAATCAGCATAGGAAACTGGAAGTCGCTACGGTCAGTGAGGTTGACCTCGATGGTGTTGAGGTCATCACCGACACACACGTCCATCGCGACCACTGGCCGCTCGGTGAACTGCTGGGCATCATTATGTTGCCGATCACCGGCACGGCGTTTGATATAGCTCATGCGCACCAGCGGCTTTTCAATGACTTGTTCGCCCTGCTCATCATCCAAACCCAACTGAAAGCGTACCCACTCGCCTCCGTCGCGTTTAAAGACGTGAATATTCTTCGCGCTCAGTGAAGCTGTCTCGGCGCCAGTATCCAACTTGGCTGGTAATTGCAGCTGCAGCTCAGGCAGGTGCACATACTCGTGCAAACCGAGAATCTGCGGATCGTTGTTCTCTGCGTCGGCCGCTAATGCACTGATGGGCAAAAGCGCGGTAATAGCGCTCAGCCACAGAACCTTCATTGAGCCACCGAAAAAATTGACTGGACCGGGTAGAGCAAACACAGGCAAAACTCCTATTAATCACCAGGGAGAAAGGCTAACCCTCTGGGCTTAAAACAAACTTAAAAGAGCTAAAAGCACAAAGCCCGACAACTGCTTGTCAGGCTTTGTGTGAACACAACCCTAAGGCTGTGAGTGGGGTATGACCTAGTCGAAGCGGCCGAGGTTCATCACTTTGTCCCATGCTGCGACAAAATCACGCACAAACTTGGCCTGATTGTCGTTCTGCGCATAGACCTCAGCGATGGCACGCAGTTGCGAGTTGGAGCCAAACACCAGGTCGGCCACAGTGGCCGTCCACTGCAACTCGCCACTTGCGCGGTTACGCCCTTCCAACACACCTTGCTTGGCCGATTGCTGCCAGGCCGTGCGCATATCCAGCAAGTTGACGAAGAAGTCATTGCTCAGCACGCCTGGACGCTGGGTCAGTACCCCGTAGCTGCTCTGTGCAAAGTTAGTTCCCAGTACACGCAGGCCGCCAACCAACACGGTCATTTGCGGTGCGCTTAGGGTCAGCAGTTGGGCTTTATCGATCAGCAATTCGCCCTGATACCCTGCCACATCGGCGCGGTAGTAGTTGCGGAAGCCATCGGCCAGCGGCTCCATCGCGGCAAACGACTCAACATCGGTTTGCTCTTGGCTGGCATCGGTGCGCCCTGCGCGGAACGGCACGCTGACCGATTGGCCGGCTTGCTGGGCCGCTTGCTCGATGGCGGCGTTACCGGCCAGCACGATGAGGTCAGCCAGGGACACGCGCTTAGCGCTGCTTTGGGCGCTGTTAAAAGCATCCGCAATACCCTGCAGCTTGCTCAGCACAACGACCAGTTGCTCAGGCTGGTTTACACTCCAGTCCTTCTGCGGCGCTAAGCGCACACGGGCGCCGTTGCTGCCACCACGTTTGTCACCACCGCGGAAAGTCGAGGCCGAAGCCCAGGCGGTGCTGACCAGTTGCGCCACGCTCAAGCCTGAAGCCAGAACCTGGGCCTTCAGCGCTGCTTGGTCTTGCGCATCGATCAGTGGGTGATCCACCGCTGGCACAGGGTCTTGCCAAACTTGCACTTCGCTGGGCACTAACGGGCCGAGGTAGCGGGCAATCGGGCCCATGTCGCGGTGAGTGAGCTTGAACCAGGCGCGGGAGAAAGCATCAGCAAAGGCGTTTTGATCCTTGTGGAAACGCAGGGCGATTTCCTTGTAAATCGGATCAAACAGCAAGCCCAGATCCGCTGTGGTCATCATCGGTGGGAATTGTTTGGCCGGGTTGTGGGCATCCGGGATCATTTGCTCAGGCTTAGGATTTTTCGGCGTCCACTGCTTGGCCCCGGCCGGGCTCTTGGTCAGCACCCACTCGTTACCGAACAGCACGGCAAAAAAGCCGTCATCCCAAGTAGTCGGGTTAGGCTTCCAGGCGCCTTCAATACCGCTGGTGGTGGTGTGCTCACCTTTGCCACTGGCGTATTGGTTGATCCAACCCAGGCCTTGGCTCTCGATCCCAGCGGCTTCTGGCTCACGCCCAACCAGCGCGGCATCGCCAGCACCGTGGGCTTTACCGAAGGTATGACCGCCGGCGATCAGGGCCACGGTTTCTTCATCGTTCATGCCCATGCGGGCAAAGGTTTCGCGGATGTCGCGTGCCGAAGCCAGCGGATCGGGGTTACCGTCCGGACCTTCCGGGTTCACATAAATCAAGCCCATCTGCACCGCTGCCAGCGGGTTTTCCAGATCACGCTCGCCGCTGTAACGGCTATTAGGCTTGTCACTGGTGGCCAGCCACTCGTGCTCAGCGCCCCAATAGATGTCTTGCTCAGGCTCCCAGATATCCACGCGCCCGCCGGCAAAGCCGAAGGTTTTCAAGCCCATGGATTCCAGTGCGACGTTGCCAGCCAGGACGATCAGGTCAGCCCAGGAGATGTTGTTGCCGTATTTCTGTTTGATCGGCCACAGCAGGCGCCGGGCTTTGTCCAGGTTGGCGTTATCCGGCCAGCTGTTGAGCGGGGCGAAACGTTGGTTGCCGGTGCCGGCACCGCCGCGACCGTCTTGAATCCGATAAGTCCCCGCCGCGTGCCAGGCCATACGGATCATCAAGCCGCCATAGTGGCCCCAGTCAGCCGGCCACCAATCTTGCGAGTCGGTCATCAGGGCATGCAGGTCCGCGATAACGGCCTGCAGGTCGAGGCTTTTAAACGCCTCGGCATAATCAAAGTCAGGGTCCAGCGGGTTGCTGCTAGCGCCATGCTGATGAAGGATCTCCAGCTTCAGTTGGTTCGGCCACCAGTCTTTGTTGGTGGGCGCCAAGGCAGTCGGGGCTGGTTTTTGGCCGCCTGAGAAGGGGCATTTAGATTCATTAGACATGATGATCTCCTATTAATGACCGCTGACAGATTGACTGAGAATGACGAGCAAGCATTGATTCAGCCAATAGGATTTACGTATCCCATCAATACATCAGGAAAATCTGACTATAACGAGTCAGCTGGCGGGGGCTTGGGCTTTATTGACTTTCATTGACCGAAATCAGTTTCTGTAGAATTGTTTTACATGTTGTTTTGCGCCTTGCTGGCAGTCAATTTAATCCGTTGTCTGGGTGTTACAGACTTGCTTGGCCTGCCCCAGAGGATCATCCTAAGCCGCCCTTGTTACGGTGAAACCCGTCTCGTTTTGCCCCCTGCCTTTCTATTCTTTTGGAGCTTCGGATGTCTCGACCTCAGTCCATCACCCGGCTGTTAAGCCTGATCAGCTTCGCCTGTTTTGCCATGCTCGCCGCAGCGCTGCTGTTGCAACATGTTGCCGGTTGGGAACCTTGCACGCTGTGTGTACAGATTCGTCTTTGGCTGTTGTGTGCAGGGGTGAGTAGTTTGCTTATCGTGCTACTGGAGACGGCTAAGCTGCGCCTGTTAAGCCTGCCGTTTTGGCTGATTCTGGTCGTCGCTAGCGGCTGGGCGGTCTACGACAATACTCATCTGGTGCTGATCGAGACTGGCCTGATCCCCAGCACCAGCTGCTCGCCCTTCCCCTTCTATGCCTTCACCTTACCGCTGCATGAGTGGTTCCCCGACGTCTTTATGAGTGCCGGTGTGTGCGGCGAAAACGATTACGCCATTCTGGGCATTTCCTTTACCTACTGGACTTTGCTCAGTGTCAGCGTGCTCTTGCTGACCGTGCTGTACAGCGCAGTCCGGGCGCTGCGCCGCTAGCTGCGTTTTTTAGGGCGCGGGTGGGGTGGTCGGTTCGAGCAAGTTAGCCTGCTGCCAACCACCCCCCAAAGCGGCAATCAATTGCACGCTGGACGTAAGGCGGCTACCCAACAGGTTTAAGGCCGTGCGTTCGTTGTTCAAAGCCGTGGCTTGGACATTAACCACCGAGTTGTAATCCACAGTCCCGGCTCGGTATTGGTTTTCCATCAACCTCAAAGCCTCGCGCGAGGCTTGCAGTGCCTGGTCCTGGACTACCGCCTCCTCGGCTAGCACCTGCAACTGCACCAGGTTGTCTTCTACCTCACGCAAACCGTCGAGCACCGACTGGCGATACTGCGCCACGGTCTGGTCATAGATCGCTTCCACTTGCTCCAAACGGGCACTGCGGGCGCCGCCATCAAACAGCGTCAGAGCCAGTTGCGGGCCGACCGACCAGAAACGGTTGGGCAGATCGATCCAATCGGCAAAACTGCTACCGCGATAACCCCCGCTGGCCGACAACGTCAAATCAGGAAACCAGGCGGCTTCGGCCACACCGATGTCGGCATTGGCGGCCATTACGCGGCGCTCAGCGGCGGCGATATCCGGCCTACGCTCTAGCCACTGTGACGGTACATCGAGAGGGATTTGCGGCAGTTCAGGTAAGGCTTCACGCGCAGCAATGTTCAACTCAATCGGGGCCAGGCCCACCAGCACGGCAATGGCGTGCTCCAACTGTGCGCGCTGCCACTTAAGGTCGATAGCCTGGGCTTGAGTGCTTTTGAGTTGGGTCAGCGCCTGGCTGACATCCGACTTGGGCACCACGCCTGCGTTGTATTGGTTTTCGGTGAGGGTCAATGAGCGTTGATAGGCCACCACGGTGGCGTCGAGCAACCGCTGTTGATCATCCAGCACGCGCAGTTGCAGATAGTTCTGCACCAGTTCCGATTGCAGGCTGAGCTTCAGCGCCGCCAGCTCGGCAGCACTGGCCTCATAACTGGCGCGGCTGGACTCCAGCGAGCGGCGCAGCTTGCCCCAGATATCCAGCTCCCACGCCGCATTCAGGCTCAGGTCGTAGTTCTTGCTCGGCGAGGCGCGGCCTTCGCCGCTGCGGCTCACGCCCGTGCTGCTCGACAGGGTCGGATAAAACGCCGCCCGCGCACCACGCACTAGGGCTCGCGCTTGGCGGTACTGGGCTTCGTTAGCGGCGAGGTTTTGGTTGGAGATATTCAGGCGCTCAACCAAAGCATTCAGCTCGGCGTCCTGATACAACTGCCACCACTGCCCGCGCTCTAGCACATCGCTGGGTTTGGCCGGCGTCCAGCCCTCGGCCTGTTTAAAGGCCTCTACGGGCGCATGGCTGGGGCGCTGGTAGTCCGGGCCCAAGGCACAAGCGCTCAAAGACAGGCACAGCGCCAATAAGGTTGGCAGATGGGGCAAACGCATCAGAGTCATAGCGGAGTGTCCAAAGCAGCGTCAGTGCGCACGCCACGCCAGCGATTAACTCGGCGGCGCAGGCGTTCGAAATACAGGTAGATCACCGGTGTGGTGTACAGGGTCAGCAGTTGGCTCAGGACCAGCCCGCCGACGATGGTAATGCCCAAAGGTTGGCGCATCTCGGCGCCTTCAGCGCTGCCGAGCATCATCGGCAGCGCCCCGAGAATGGCCGCCAGGGTGGTCATCATAATCGGCCGAAAACGCAGCAGGCAGGCCTCGCGGATCGACTCCGCTGGGCCCATATGCTGTTGCCGTTCCAGATGCAGCGCCATGTCGATCATCATGATCGCGTTCTTCTTGACGATGCCGATCAGCAAGAACAACCCCAGCAGCGAGATCAGGCTGAATTCGATCTTCATCAATTGCAGCGCCAACAAGGCGCCGACCCCCGCCGAGGGCAACGTGGAAAGAATCGTCAGCGGGTGCACATAGCTCTCGTAGAGCACGCCTAGGACGATATAGACCACCACCAAGGCCAGCAGAATCATCAGCGGTTGGTTGTCCTGGGTTTGCTGGAACGCTCCCCCCGTGCCGCCCATGGAGCCTTGTACCTCAGTCGGCAAGCCTAAGTGCGCGACGGCTTTATTAATCGCCGCCGTGGCCTGATCCAGGCTCACGCCTTCAGCCAAGGCAAAGCCGATATTCTCGGCAGCAAACTGGCCTTGGTGGCTGACCCGATCCTCCTCAATGCTGCGTTCCCAATGGGCAAAGCTGGACAGCGCAACACGCTGGCCATCGGCAGTGATCAACTGAACTTGGTCGAGGGTTTCCGGGTATTCGGCAAACTTCGGATTGATCTCCATCACCACGCGGTACTGGTTGAGGCTGTCGTAGATGGTGGAAATCTGCCGCTGGCTGAAGGCGTTGTTGAGCACGGCAGTGATCATGTTCATGTCGATGCCTAGACGCTTGGCCACATCGCGCTCGACCACTAAGCGAATCTGCTGCGCGCCGTCGACCTCCTTGGCATCGATATCGGTCAGTTCCGGCAGCCCTCGCAGAGCTTCGCGCACCGGCGGCAGCCACTTCTTCAGCAGATCCAGATCGCCGGACATCAGCAGGTATTCGTTTTCCGAGCTGCGCCCTTCCCGTCCGCCAATTTGCAGGTCTTGGTCGGGCATCAGGAACATACGTCCCCCCGGCACTTTCGGCATGCTTTTGCGCAAGCGGTTGATCACATCTTGCGAGCTGTCTTGACGCTGCTTGATCGGTTTTAAACGGACGATGACAAAGGCATTGCCGACACCGCCGCTACCGCCAATAAAGCCGGCCACGCTTTCCACTGCCGGGTCGCTCAGAATGGCGCGGCGGTAGATTTCCATCTTCGGCTGCATGACTTGGAACGACAGGCCGTTGTCGCCACGAATCATGCCGATCAGCTGGCCGGTATCCTGCTGCGGCATAAAGGTTTTCGGCACGCTGACAAACAAAAACACGTTGAGCGCGATGGTCGCCAGAAAGGTAAACAGCATCAGCAACGAATGGCGCAGTGCCCAGTCGAGGGTACGCCGATAAAAGCCCAGCATGCGCTCGTGAATACGATTGCCCAGTTGCTCGATACGCCCAGGTCGATGCCCCTCATGCTCGGCCTTAAGCCAGCGGGCGCAGAGCATCGGCGTCAGGGTCAGCGATACCAGCAGCGAGATCACAATGGCCACCGCCAAGGTGATGGAAAACTCGCGGAACAGCCGCTCGATAATGCCGCCCATAAACAGGATCGAGATAAACACCGCGACCAGCGACAGGTTCATCGCCAGCAAGGTAAAGCCCACTTCGCGGGCGCCCTTAAGGGCCGCATCCATGGGTTTCTCACCGGCCTCGATATGCCGTGAGATGTTCTCCAGCACCACAATGGCGTCGTCCACCACCAAACCGGTGGCAATGATCAGGGCCATCAACGAGATGTTGTTAAGGGAGAAATCCAGCAGGTACATGGCGGCAAAGCTGCCCACCAACGATACCGGTACCGCCAGCGCCGGGATCAACGCGGCGCGCCAGCGGCCGAGGAATGCGAATACCACCAAAATCACCAGCGCCACGGCCAGCAGCAGGGTCTGCTCAGCCTCATGCAAGGTGGCGCGAATCACCGGCGAGCGGTCCATGGCCACTTGCAGGTCGACACTGGCCGGAATCACCGCGCGCAGGCTGGGCATCTGCTCGCGAATTTGCGCGATGGTTTCCAGAATATTGGCCCCGGTCTGCCGGTTGATCACCACCAGCACCGCTTCCTGATCGTTATAGAAACCGCTGTTGTAGCGGTCTTCAACACCATCGGTGACTTTTGCCACATCGCCGAGGCGCACCGCTGCGCCGTCTTGGTAACGGATGATCAGCGGGATGTAATCGGCGGCGGTTTCCAGTTGATCGCTGGCCTGCACCTGCCAATGCTGGGTGCTGTCTTCTACCGCGCCCTTGGGCCGTTTGGCGTTGGCATTGCTGATGGTCTGGCGGACTTCATCGAGGGCCACGTTGTAATGATCGAGCAGGCGCGGCTCTAGGCTCACCCGCACCGCGGGTAAGGAGCTGCCACCGACCTGTACCTCGCCGACGCCACTGATTTGCGACAGCTTCTGGCCGACGATGGTCGAGGCCACGTCATACAGCTGGCCTTTATTGAGCACCGGGCTGGTCAGCGACAGCACCATGATCGGCGCTTGCGACGGGTTGACCTTGGCGTAGGTCGGCATGCTGCGCATGCCGCTGGGCAACAGTTGCCTTGAGGCGTTGATCGCGGCCTGGACTTCGCGGGCGGCGGCGTTGATGTCCTTGTCCAGATCAAACTGCACCATGATCCGCGTGCTGCCTTGGCTGCTGCGGCTGTTCATCTGGCTGACCCCGGCGATGGTGCCGAGCGCCCGCTCCAGCGGCGTGGCCACGCTGGAGGCCATGATCTGCGGACTGGCCCCCGGCAAGCTGGCCTGCACGGTGATGGTGGGGAAATCCATCTGCGGCAGCGGCGACACGGGCAGCAAGCCAAAGCTCACCGAGCCCAGCAGGATAATCGCCAGACTCAGCAGCAGCGTCGCCACGGGCCGGCGAATAAAGGGTGCCGACAAATTCATCGCGACACCACCAGCCCTGCTGCGCTACGGCCAGTTAGGCGCCGCGAGAAACGATCGAAATACAGATAAATAACCGGCGTGGTGAACAGGGTCAGCACCTGGCTCACCAGCAAGCCACCGACCATGACCAAGCCCAGCGGCTGACGCAGTTCGGCGCCGGAACCGCTGGCGAACATCAGCGGGATGGCGCCAAACAGCGCGGCCAGGGTAGTCATCAGAATCGGCCGGAAACGCAGCAGCGCCGCCTGATGAATCGCCGCCTCCGGAGCCATGCCTTGGTTACGTTCGGCATCGAGGGCGAAGTCGATCATCATGATCGCGTTCTTCTTCACGATACCGATCAGCAAGATGATCCCGATGATCGCAATCAGCCCCAGCTCAGTGCCGCTTAACAGCAGGCCGAGCAAGGCGCCGACCCCGGCCGAAGGCAAGGTGGAGAGAATGGTGATCGGGTGGATATAGCTCTCATAGAGCACGCCGAGCACGATATACATGGTCACTATCGCCGCCAGAATCAGCAGCAAGGTGCTCGACAGCGAGGCGCGGAAGGCTTCGGCGGCGCCCTGGAAGCGGCTTTGGATCGCCTCCGGCAGACCAATTTGCTGTTCCACCTGCTCAATCACTGCCACGGCTTCGCCCAGGGACACATTGGGGGCCAGATTGAAGGACAGCGTGGCCGCCGGGAATTGGCCGATATGGTTGATCAAAAGGCTCGCGGCGCGCTGTTCCACATGGGCCAGACTGGACAGCTTGACCTGGGTGCCATCGGCAGCTTTTACATAAATCTGCTCCAGCGCCTCTGGGCCGAGCACGCCCGCGCCACGGCTTTCCAGCACCACGCGGTATTGGCTGGCCTGGGTGTAGATGGTGGAAATCTGCCGCTGGCCGAAGGCGTCGTACAGCGCGTTGTCGATATCCGCCACGCTGATGCCCAAGCGCCCGGCCAAATCTCGGTCGATTTGCAGGAACACTTGCAGGCCACGGTTTTGCAGGTCGCTGGCGACATCGGTCAGGGCCGGCTGCTCACGCAGGGCACTGACCAACTTCGGCACCCACTCCTCGAGCAGGCTGATGTCCGGTGACTCCATGCTGAACTGGTACTGGGTGCGGCTGACGCGGTCTTCGATGCTCAAGTCCTGCACCGGCTGCATAAACAGCTCGATCCCGGAGACTTTCGCCAGTTCTGGGCGCAGCCGTTCGATCACTTGACTTGCGGTCAGATCGCGCTCGGCGCGGGGCGTCAGGTTAATCAGCAGACGGCCGCTGTTGAGCGTCGGGTTATCGCCATCAACGCCGATATAGGACGACAGGCTGGCCACCGCCGGATCTTGCAGAATCACTTCGGCCAGGCGCTGCTGCCGCTCACTCATGGCGCGGAAGGAAATCGACTGCGGCGCTTCAGAAATGCCCTGAATCACCCCAGTGTCCTGCACCGGGAAGAAGCCCTTAGGCACCGCCAGATACAGCACTACAGTCAGGGCCAAGGTCGCCACCGCCACCAGCATGGTCAGCGGTTGATGCTCCAGCACCCAGTTCAGGCCACGGCCGTAAAAGCGCACCATTTTCTCCAGCACCTCACCGGAGGCGCGGTAGAAACGGCTCTCGTTTTCTGCTTTATCGGCCTTGAGCAAGCGCGCGCACATCATTGGCGTCAGGGTCAGGGAGATCACCAGCGAGATCAGAATTGCCACCGCCAGGGTGATGGCGAACTCGCGGAACAGGCGCCCGACCACATCTTCCATAAACAGCAGCGGGATCAGCACGGCAATCAGCGAGATGGTCAGCGAGACCAGGGTAAAGCCGATCTGCTTGGCGCCTTTAAGCGCGGCCTCAAGCGGTGTGGCGCCCTCCTCCAAATGGCGGGCGATGTTTTCCAGCATGACGATGGCATCGTCCACCACAAAGCCGGTGGCCACGGTGAGGGCCATCAAGGTCAGGTTGTTAATGGTGAAGCCGGCCATATACATGATGCCGAAGGTGCCGATCAGCGACAGCGGCACCACCACCGAAGGAATAATGGTGGCGGCTAATTTGCGCAGGAACAGAAAGGTCACCAGCACCACTAGGGCAATCGCCAGCAGCAACTCATGCTGCACGCCCTTGACCGCCGCGCGGATGGTTTCGGTACGGTCGGTGAGCACCACCACATCGACACTGCCGGGCAAGCTCTGGGTGAGGCTGGGCAGCATGGCTTGGATCTGATCGACCACTTCGATCACGTTGGCCCCGGGCTGGCGTTGCACGTTGACCAGCACGGCCGCGTTGGCGTTAGCCCAGGCCGCCAAGCGCTGGTTCTCGGCACCATCGGCGATTTGCGCAACGTCTTTTAAACGCAGCGCCGCACCGTTCTGATACCCCAGAATCAGCTCGCGGTATTCCTCGGGGGTTTTCAGCTGGTCGTTGGCATCCAGTTGCGAGACCTTGGTCGGCCCGTCGAAGTTACCCTTGGGTTGGTTGACGTTGCTGGCGGTGATCAGGTTGCGTACATCACTGAGGTTCAAGCCGTAAGCAGCCAGGGCTTCCGGGTTGACCCGCAGGCGCATGGCCGGCCGTTGCCCGCCCGCCAAGCTGACCAAACCGACGCCACTGGTTTGCGCGAGCTTTTGCGCCAGGCGAGTGTCGACTAAATCGTAAACCTTGGGCAGCGGCATGCTTTGCGATGTCACGGCCAGGGTCAGCACCGGAGTGTCGGCCGGGTTGACCTTGTTGTACACCGGCGGCGCCGGCAAATCGTTGGGCAGCAAATTACTCGCGGCGTTGATGGCCGCCTGTACTTCCTGCTCGGCCACATCGATGCGCTCTTCCAAGTTAAAGCGCAGGGTGATCACCGAGGCGCCCCCGGAGCTGGTCGAGGACATCTGCTTCAGCCCGGGCATCTGCCCCAGCTCACGCTCCAGCGGCGCGGTGACGGCGCTGGTCATCACATCCGGGCTGGCCCCTGGATAGAGGGTCATCACGCGGATGGTCGGATAATCCACTTCCGGCAAGGCCGATACCGGCAACAAGCGGTAAGCGATCAGGCCACTGATAAAGATCGCCACCATGATCAAGGTGGTGGCGACCGGGCGCAGGATAAACAGGCGGGAGACGTTCATTATGGACGCGAACCCGGTTTTTGCTGTGGCTCAGTTGGCTTGGGCGTAGCGGCCGCGTTGGGGGTATTGCTGACCACTTCAACCTTATTGCCGGAACGCAGCCGGTCGGTGCCTTCCATCACCACTCGCTCACCGACCTTGAGGCCCTGCTCCACCACGGTCATTTCACCATTGCTGGTGCCGATGGTGACTGGGGTTTGCTGGACTTTATCCTCGCCATCGACAACGTAAGCAAAGGTGCCGTTGGCGCCATATTGCAAGGCTGCCGCAGGCATCAGCACGGCATTGTTCAGGGTTTTAACGCGCAAGCGCACGTTGACAAATTGGTTGGGAAACAGGCTTTGCTCGGCGTTGGCAAAACGCGCCTTGAGCTTAACCGTGCCGGTGGCAGTGTCGATCAGGTTGTCTAGGCTTTCCAGCTCGCCCTCGGCCAGCTTGTTGCGCTCGCTGCGATCCCAGGCTTCGACCACCAGCTTGTGTTTATCGCGTAATTGCTCAAGCACCGCCGGCAGTTCCAGTTCCGGCAAGGTGAAGATCACCGAAATCGGTAAGGTCTGGGTCAGCACCACCAACGGAGTGGCATCGCTGGAGTTAACCAAGTTGCCCACGTCGGCCTGACGAATACCCAGACGCCCGGCGATCGGCGCGCGTACTTGGGTAAAGTCGAGGTTGAGCTGCGCGCTGGCGACATTCGCCTGCAAGCTTTGCAGGCTGCCACGCAGTTGATTGACCTGGGCCTGTTGGGTGTCGAGGGTTTGCTTGGCGATCGAGTCTTGCGCAAACAATCCTTGATAGCGCTGCAGATCCAGCTCGGCGTTGCGCAGCTGCGCTTGGCTTTCGGCTAATGCGCCCTGGGCTTGCTGCAAGGCGATCTCAAACGGACGTGGATCAATTACCGCGAGCAAATCACCGGCTTTCACTTGCTGTCCATCATTGAACAACAGCTTGACCAGTTGCCCATCCACCCGTGGCCGTACGTTGACGGTGTTATAGGCCGTCACCGTGCCCAAGGCTTTCAGCTCGACAGCGAAGTCCGCTTGACTGACCGGGGCTACCCGCACGGGTACCGGACCGCCGTCGCCAAAGGGGCTCGGGCGCTTGCCGCCTGGCCCAGCTGGCACTCCACCTTGTGGTTGGGCTGGCCAGAACCACCAGAGTAAAAGGGCCAAAATGATCAACGCCGCAGAGCCTAAGAGCCATTGACGGGACTGACTGCGCGAGCGGCTGGAAACGTGTGTATCAGACATAGAAGTGATCGCTTCATTTAGGTGCGTGCACGATATGCACAAACAGGCCGTCTGCAAAGCCTGTTTACCCAATCCTTACCTAACTAAAGTAACCATCCTTCAATAAAAACGGCCTGCAGAGCAGGCCGTTGGAATATCTGGCAACACTTAAGCTAAAACGGCCAGCGCGGCGGCGTAATCCGGCTCGTTAGCAATCTCGCTGACCAGCTCGCTGTGCAGCACCTTATCGTGCTCATCCAAAACCACTACGGCGCGAGCCGCCAGACCGGCCAGCGGGCCGCTGCTGATGGCGACACCATAGTTAGCGAGGAACTCGGCGCCGCGCAGGGTCGACAGGTTAACCACGTTGTCCAGACCTTCGGCGCCGCAGAAGCGCGCTTGGGCAAATGGCAGATCCGCCGAGATGCACAGCACCACGGTGTTGTTCAGCGCATTGGCCTTAGCATTGAAGGTGCGTACCGAGGTGGCGCAGGTCGGCGTGTCGACGCTAGGGAAGATATTCAGCACTTTGCGCTTGCCGGCGTAGTTGCTCAGGCTGACATCGCTGAGGTTAGCCGCGACCAAGCTAAATGCCGGAGCTTGTGCGCCGACTTTCGGCAGTTGGCCGTTGATACTGACAGGGGAGCCTTTAAGCGTAACTTGGGACATGACAGCGTTCCTTGTGGCGGATAGAGAATGCGTAAGGGCTGCCAGCTTACCCGGCTTGGCAGCCCCTGCGCAGTTATTGTGAAGACTTAGCAAAATAGTCTTTCGTCAGCTTGATCACCACTGGGCACAGCAACAGCAGCGAGAGCAAGTTAGGCAGCGCCATCAACCCGTTCAGGGTGTCGGCCACCAGCCAGGCAAAATCCAGCTGGGAGATTGCACCAAACGGCACGGCCACCACCCAAATCAAACGAAACGGCAAAATCGCCTTGGTGCCCACCAGGTATTCCCAGCAGCGCTCGCCGTAATAACTCCAGCCGAGGATGGTGGTAAAAGCAAACACCACCAGTGCCACGGTAAGGATATAGGCTCCGACACCGGGCATGGCCGACTCGAAAGCCGCCGCCGACAGCACCGCACCGCTAGCGCCGCTGGTCCAGACCCCCGAGCAGATAATCGCCAGGCCGGTCATGGAGCAGATGATGATGGTGTCGATAAAAGTCCCGATCATGCCGATCAATCCCGAACGCACCGGGCTGCTGGTCGTCCCTGCGGCCTGAGCGATACCGGCAGTACCCAGGCCGGCTTCGTTGGAGAAAATCCCCCGCGCCACGCCAAAGCGAATCGCCGCCAACACCGCTGCACCGGCAAAGCCACCCGTGGCCGCAGCCGGGGTAAAGGCATAGGTAAAGATGGTGCTGAAGGCTTCTGGGATGCGCTCGGCGTGCACGATCAGTACGGTCAGCGAGGCGATGATATAGCCCACGCACATCAGTGGCACCAGGGCGGCTGCCACCGTGCCAATGCGTTTAATCCCGCCAAGAATCACCAGGCCGACTACCGCCATGGTCACCACGCCCGTGAGCCACAACGGGATCTGGAAGGTGTCGTGCAGCGCCGCCGCCATGCTGTTCACCTGGACCATGTTGCCGATGCCAAAACCGGCAAAGCCGCCGAAGATGGCGAACAACGTCCCCAGCCAAATCCACTTGGGGCCTAGGCCATTTTTGATCGCATACATCGGCCCGCCGACGAACTCACCACGCGCGTCCTTCTCGCGGTAATGCACGGCCAGCACCACTTCACAGTACTTGGTGGCCATGCCGACCAAGGCGGTGCACCACATCCAGAACAACGCACCCGGGCCGCCTAAGAAGATCGCCGTGGCCACGCCGGCAATATTGCCAGTGCCGACGGTGGCGGCCAGACAGGTCATCAGCGCTTGGAAGGGGCTGATTTCGCCGCTGTCACTGTCGCCCTTCTGCCGCCCCTGCCAAGTCAGCTTAAAACCCGCGCCGATTTTGCGCAGCGGCATAAAGCCCAGGCGCAGCATGAGATAGAACCCGGTACCGAGGATCGCCACCAACATCGGTGGGCCCCATACCAGTGAGTTGATTGAATTGACCAGACTGGAAATAACATCCATACGCATATCCTTATTCTTGTAGTGAATGCGAGGGCTCTCGCGCGTCCATTGCCCGCAGCGGCCATCGTGCTCTGTGTAAACACGACGGCGGGCCCGCACCCGAGGTGCACGGCCCAGGCAGCGCTGGGGCGCTCAGTATAGGAAGACTGGAATAGACGATTTCACTAATTAGAAGTATTCGCCCGGTGGATTTGAGCGATTGATGCGATTAAAACGCGACTTAGTTAATGAAATCCACCGAATTGACTGTTGTTTACCCGGTCAGAAATCGCGCCGGTAGAACAAATCCAGAGAGCTGGCCAGGCCGCTGGCCGCTTCCAAAAACAGCTTGCGGGTCAGCTCGTAGCGCAAGGCGATGGTGTTGGCGGGCTCAAACACACCCACGCCGTAGCGCAAGCTCAAGCGCTCCGAGAGTTGCCCGCTGGCCACCACGCTGGTGGTCGCCCCCGAGCCTTGGGTATCCAGGCTGAAATCACTGATGCCCAAGTCTTGGGCGACGTTATTAATCAGTGGCGCACCCCCTGCCATGCCCAGAGCCAGGGCGGCCTGGGCGAGCATATTGTTGTCACCACTGCTTTGGTTCAGTGGCCGGCCCAGCACCAGATAGGACAGCGCTTGTTCCTGACTCATGGCCGGCTCGGAGAACACTTCCGAGCTGGGCGCCGTGGCGCTGCCGGTCAAACGCAAACCAGCGGTCACGTCATCGACCTTGCGCACTGCCTCCACATCAATAAAGGGCTCATCAATCGGCCCGGTGAAGAGAATCCGCGCCCGGCGGATATTCAAGCGCTGCCCGTAAGCGCGAAAGCGCCCCTTGTTCAGCGCCAGTTCACCGCGGGCGTCCAGGTCATTGCCGATATGCAGGCGTCCGGCCACCTCAGCGGTTAAGCCAAAGCCTTTAAAGCTCAGGCGCTCCTGACCGACCTGCACGTCAATGTCCATGGCGATAGCCGGGCCTGCGCTGCTGGCTGTGCTCTGCCCGACCACCTTGGCATCCTTAGACAGTTGCACGGTGGACGGCGGCAACTCCCGCACTTCAATGGCACCTTTGGGGATCAGCACGCTACCGCTGACCGCCAATTGCTGCTGGGCCAAGGTCAGGCGCAAATCTGGGCTCACTTCCAGGTTGGCGTAAGGTTCAACACTGACCGGTAGCTGACTGCCCTTGAGGCTAAGCTCGGCGTTTAAGCCTGCGGCCCAGCTCATCTGCCCTTGCAGCTTGGCCTGGCCGACTGCGCCGCTGCGCCATCCGCCATCCAGTTGTAATTGCTGCCCCTGGATCTGCGCCAACAGCTGCACATCCTGCAGATTCATGGGTAATTCACCACCGGCCACGGTGCCGTCAACCAAGCGCAACGAGCCGTTGATTTGTGGCGCAAGCAACGAGCCGCTGATCTCACCATTGCCGCGCAACTGCCCGCTGAGTTGTTCAACCATGGGCACAAAGGGCCGGGCAATGGCCAGATCCAAGCCGCTCAAGTTAAAGCTGCCGCGAATCGGTTTGCTCGCCGGGCGCGGATCAATCTGGCTAGTCACCTGCAACTGGCCGATTCTCGGGCCGCGCAGTTCTAGATTGGCATCGATCCGCTGGGGCTTCAGTTGCACCTTGAGGTTGAGCGCCTCATAGGCGAAGTCCAGCCAGTTCTGCTGCTCTTTGACCCGCCACAGACCGCTGCCGGCATCCACGTTGATGGTGCCGCTCGGCCCAGCCTGAGTGACTTGCAACTGCAGCGTGCCGTTTAGCTCTCCTTGCCAGGCGAAATCAGGCGGCAACCAAGGCTGCAAGCTGGCCATGGAGAGGTTGCGCAGCTGCATATCCAGCTTGGGTTGCGGCAGGATTTGCTGACGTTGACCACAGAGGCTAGCCGCGCCGGAGCGCCAACAGTGGGCACCCACACTCAGGCTGCCGTCGGCTAGGCGCTCGATACTGGCGGGCTGCTGCAAGCGCCAGTCCTGCGGCCCGCTGCGCAGTTGGGCGCGCGCCAAATTACCGCGCCAGTTGCCTTGGCTTAGGCCGCCACTGAGCGCCGCCTCGGCCTGTAGCAGCGGGCCTGTTAAATCTAGTTGCAGCTCCTGGCGAGCCAGATCACCACTGCCTTTAACGTGCAGCTGGCCGATTTGCTGGTCAGCACTGACAATGCCCGCTGCGAGTAAATCCACCTGCGCTTGCTGCTGGCTATTTAAACGCCCGGCGAGGGTCAAGGTGCTGATGCGCTGCTGCTCAAAACCGAGGTTGGCACCTTTTAGATCCAGGCTGCCCTGTGGCGCGTTAAGGCTGCCAGCCAGTGCCAGTTGGCCATTTAACGTCCCTTGCAGGCCCGGCCACAGTTGGCCCAGACGCGGCATGGCGATCTCCAGCTGGCCCTCAAGCTGCTTGGCCCATTGGCCTTGGCCACTGATGCGGTTATCACCCAAGCGCAGCTCTAGCTGGCGTAAAGCACCCGCCGCCAGGCTGCCGCTGTACTGGCCCTGCAACAGGGTCGGCTGGTTACGCAAGCGACCTTGAATCGCCAGCGCCGCGTCGAACTGCTGCAAATCCCCCTTACTGTTGATCGAACCAGCAAGGTTACCGGGCAGCTCCGCCAGCCAATAAGACGGATCAAACTGGCTCAGTTGCAACTGCACCTGCCACTTCAGCGCATCGGCAAAACCTAAGCTCACCTGCCCCTCAGCCTTGCCTTGGCCGGCTTGCAACTGCACTTCGGGCAGATGGACATTGCTTAAGTCGCCACTGACCGGACTTTGCAGGCTAAAGGCGCCGGCGGGGCCATCGAGGTCCGCGCTAAAGTTGCCGAGGTAATTGCCATTGGCATAGGACAACTCGGCGTTTAGCTGTTTGAGTGCGACCTGCGGCGGCTGCTCCAGCGGATAGAGGCGCTGCCAAGGGAAGTCGGTCCAGTGCAGCTTGGCTTCAGCGCTCAGCCCTTCAGCCCAGTTCAACTGGCCAGTAAGCGCCAGTTGTTGCTGCTCATTGGCGCTGAGGTCGAGCGCTTGTAAGTCCAGACCATCGGCCTTGAGCAGGCCTTTTAGGGTTAACGGGATTGGCCCCTGCTCGGCCGCGACCAAGGCACTGCCATTGAGCGCGTAGCCTTTGCGCAAATCACCGATGGCTTCAAGCTTGGTGTGCTCAAGCGTCAGCGAATCCGGCAGCTGTGGGCTGGCTTTAAACTGTGCGACGGCGATCTGTACCTGCGCGGGCAAGTGCTGCAACAGCGGCTCGACCCAACCGCTGACGCTCCCTTGCAGATAACCGCTGCTGCGCGCCGCAACCTGCAAGCGCTGCTGCAAGTCGCCGGCCACTTCGATGGCCAGCTGCCAGGGTTGTTGTTGCACCTCGGGCAAGCTGAGCTGGCCACTGACCTTAAGCGGCCAGTTACCACTGGGGTCTAACTGCCCAGTGGCGTCGAGCTTAAGCCCTGCCGCGCTGAGCTTAAGGCTGTCGATTTGCATGCCTTGGCTATTCCAGTGCGCCACCAACTGCGCGCTTTGCAATTGCTCGCTGGCGTTGTAGCTGAGACTGGCCAGTTGCACGTCACCCAGTTGTATCGCCAAGGGCAAACGCAGCGCCGGCAAACTGATGGGCGCGTCATCCGGGCTGGACTCACTAGGCGCGAAATTCAGGCTGATCGGCCCACTGTGCAGGCGCTCAACACATAGGGTCAGGTGTAACAGGCAAGCCGGTGACCAGCTCATCTGTGGCCCTTGCAGCTCAACGCTGTCGTCACCTTGCTGCCAGCGCACGCGCTCAGCCTGCCAAGTGCCGCCTAACTGACCGCTAAAGCCGTGCACGCTGAGCCCTGGGATTTGCCCTAGCAGCCAGCGGCTCCCCGCCTCACTCGCCAGGGCTAGGTAAACACTGATCACCAGCAACAGCACCAGGCTCAGCAGTAACAGCCCGGCGCGTTTTAACCAGCGCGTCATAGCTCAGGCCCCATGGAGAAGTGCAGACGGATGCCGCCGTCAGCATCCAGCGCGTGGGCTAGGTCCAGGCGCAGCGGGCCTAATGGCGAGACCCAGCGCACGCCAACGCCTACCGCGCTTTTTAGCGAGGGCAAATCGAGGGAGTCGAAGCTGTTACCCGTGTCGTAAAAGCTCGCCAGACGCCATTTTTCGGTGAGGCTGTATTGATACTCGGCACTGGCGGCGAGCATATAGCGTCCGCCGACCTTGTCGCCGTCGCGGTTTTCCGGAGACAGGCTTTGGTAGTCATAACCGCGCACACTTTGGTCGCCGCCGGCAAAGAAGCGCAGCGACGGCGGCACCTTGCTAAAGCCGCCGGACTCAGTGCCGCCCACGGCGACCCGGGCGAGGAAACGATGGTTATCAAATACGGTGGTAAGGCCCTTAAGCTGCACATTGGCGTGCAACACATTGGCATCCGACAGCAGCCCTTGGGCCGCAGCGGCCATTTCAAACTGCACGCGATAGCCGTTGTGCGGGTCGATATTGTTGTCGCTGCGCAGCAATGAGTAGCTTAAGCCCGGCATCAACAGCGTGCTTAAGCCGGAGTCGCCGCCTAAGTTGTATTCCTCACGCTGCCACTTGAGCGAGATCACCCGCTGCCAGCCGTTGGCCTGCTGGCTGTGCCACTCGGGGCCGACCTTTAACAAACGGCTGCGGCTGTCGGTGTTGGCGATTTCCTCTGCTTGGTAGCCACCGGCGATGCGCAACTTATCGGTGAGCGGCGCCTGCAGCGGGATGTCGTACCACAGGCCGACGTTTTGCCGGGGGGCCGACAGCTCCAGCTCGGCGCCGTAGCTGTGGCCTTGCGGGTTGGCCCAGTGCCGCGTCCAATCCGCCCTGCCCCGTGGCCCGACGTCGGTCGAAAAGCCCAGGCCCAAGCCCATGCTGCGTGGTTTGCGGGCCTGTAGCTGGACTTCAACAGGGATGACTTCAGCGGCGGCCTGAGTAGGATTGGCATCCACCTGCACGCTGTCGAAATAGCCGCTGGAACGCAGGGCCTGATACAGCTCGGCGATTAGCGCGGAGTCGTACTCGGTGGGCGTCTTAAACGGCAACATGCGCCGCAGCAGGTCTTCATCGAACGGCGCATCGCCACTAAAGCTCACGGCGCCGAGCTGATAGCGCGGGCCGCTGACGTACACCAGCTCAATATCGGCAAAGCCACCTTCAGGGTCGATCAAGAAATTTTGCTGGGCAAAATGTCCGGCAAAAAAACCGTAACGGGAGGCTTGGTTCTGGATCAGGCGCTTGGCGTCTTCGTAATGGCCGTGGTTGAGCACCGCGCCAGGGCGTAGCTGCTCGCTGTCTGGCAGTTGGAAAGCCTTCAGGCTGCTGGCCGGGCCTTCGACACGCAGGGTCACGTTACGCAGACGCAAGGGCTCGCCGGGCTCAACACGCAGGGTCAGACGTTTGGTTTTGTTGCCGTCCACTTCACTGCTGATTTGCGCATGGTAGTAACCCAGCGCCTGCGCGGCTTTGTTGGCCTGAACTTCGGCGACCCGGCGATAACGCTGCAAGTCTTCCTCATTGCGCTCACCGAGATTGCCGATATGGCCCTCGATATTCTTCTTCAGTGCGCTGTTGCTGGGCTTAACCTCCACGCGCAGCTGAGCCTCGGCCCACGCCGCATCGCATAACAGAATGGCCACCAACCCTAGCGTAAAACGCCAAACACTAATAAAAACAAGCATTAAACGATGCTAGCACAGCTCATGAGTGGCAGGTTTGAGCGACCGATTAACAGATAGTTGCGGGACAGCAGGACAAATAGCCCGCTGCCCTGAACTTTAAGCGGTGGCCGCCTGCAAGTGCGTATCGATCGGATGATAAAACACATGCTCGATGATGGGGCCAATCGCCACTTCGCCCAGCAACTGGTAACCCTGGCGCCGGTAGAAATCCAGGTAATGCGGGTTGCCGGTATCGACCACCACCCCGGACGAGCTGGCATCCTCGGCGCACCAGCCGTACAGCGCCTCTAGCAGTTGCTCACCGTAGCCCTGGCCCTGAAATTCCGGGTGTACACACAGCAGTGGCAGCATGTGATAGCTGCCAACCGGCAGGCAGTTGCGCACGGCCGCTTGATAATCCAAGTAGCGCTTGGTGCAACGAAAGCCGATGGTCAGCAGCATGCGCATCCGCCAAGCCCAGCTTTCATACAAAGCAAAGCGTTGCTGCGGCGGCTGGATCATGGCCATGCCGATCAGGCGGTCGTCGTGGAGCAAACCAATGGCCGGCAAATCCTCGCCAAAGTGCTGTTGCACCAGCTCACGCACCACCGCGCGCACGCGTTGGTCATAGCCGCCGCGCTCGCTCTCAAACAGGTAAGCAAAGGTGGGATCGTGACGATAGGCGTGATACAGCAACGAACGGGCTTCACGACTGAAGGTGCCATCTAACAGACGGACTTCGGCTAGGCAGGTGGGCATCGGGTTGACCTCTGTTCTTGTAGAATTTTGTGGGCCTTGGGCCAACTTAGCACCGACACCGCCCGGCTGCCACAGACTGGCAGGCCCAAGTGCATATGGGCTAGGATCGACGGTTTCCCCACGCAAGCTGCAGGACTGCCGCCCATGAAGATCGTTTCCTTCAATATCAATGGCCTACGTGCACGGCCAGAGCAATTGGCAGCACTGATCGAAAAACATCAGCCGGATGTCATTGGCCTACAAGAAACCAAAGTGGCCGACGAACAGTTTCCCGAGGAATCGATCCGCGCCCTCGGTTATCACGTGCACTACCACGGACAAAAAGGCCACTACGGCGTGGCCCTGCTCTCGCGCCAAGAACCCATCAGCGTGCATAAAGGCTTCCCCGGCGATGAAGAAGACGCCCAGCGACGTTTTATCTACGCCACTTTCAAAGACGCACAAGGTCAGCCGATCACCATCATGAACGGCTACTTCCCCCAGGGCGAAAGCCGCGATCATGCGACCAAGTTCCCGGCTAAGCGGCGTTTCTACGCCGATCTGCAAAGTTTGCTGGAGAGTCAGTTCGATCCGCAGCAAGCGCTGGTAGTCATGGGCGACATTAATATCTCCCCCGAAGACTGCGATATCGGCATTGGTGAGCCGAATCGCCTGCGCTGGCTGAAAACCGGCAAATGCAGCTTCCTCCCGGAAGAGCGCGAATGGCTGGCGACCTTGAAAAACTGGGGGCTGGTCGACAGCTTCCGCACCCTGCATCCGCAAGTTAATGACCGCTTTAGTTGGTTCGACTACCGCAGCCGCGGCTTTGAGGACGAGCCTAAGCGCGGCCTGCGCATTGACGTCATCCTTGCCTCGCAGGCCTTACAAAATCGTCTGCAAGACGCCGGGGTCGACTACGAGCTGCGCGGTATGGAGAAGCCCTCGGATCACGCGCCGATCTGGCTGACGCTGAGCTAAGCCACTGATTACTTTCGCTTAAAAGCCTATAGCGGACAAATGGCTGTCATCTGACAGTCATTTGTCTGTCTTATCTTCCCGGCTGCCCTTTCCTCTAGGTAGCCCGTCAATGCTGCACTTCGCCTCTGCTTGTGAGCGCAATCCCTGGCCACGTTTGATTAGCTGGCTGCTGCTAGCCAGTTGTTGTTATGCCCTGCCCTTGGCGGCCAGGGCTGCAAGCCAAGACACCGATTCAGCGCGCAGCGATCTGCGCATTGAAGGTTCTAACACCTTAGGCGCCGAGCTGATTCCGGCGTTGCTCAAAGGCATGTTGCAACAGCAAGGCATCCGCCAAATCCAGCTTGAGCCGGGGGCTCAGGCCAACGAACAAATCCTGCTGGCCTTAGGCCGCGACGGTCGCCATTTGCGTTTTGATATCGCCGCCCACGGCTCCAGTACGGGATTTACCGCTCTTGCCCAAGGCCGAGCGGATCTCGCCGCCTCCTCACGGCTGATTAAAGCCGCAGAAAGCCAAGCTCTCGCCCACCTCGGCGATATGCGCAGCGCCGCTTCGGAACACATCATCGGCCTCGATGGCTTGGCCATTATTGTGCATCCCGACAACCCGCTTAAGGCCCTCAGCAGCACGCAACTGGCCCAAGTGTTTGCCGGTCAGGTGCGTGATTGGTCCGAGCTGGGCGGGCCCCAGGGCAGCATCGTGCTGTATGCCCGCGATGAGCAATCCGGCACCTTCGACAGCTTTAATGAGCTGCTGCTCAAACCCAATGCCGTGCAGCTCAGCGCAACCGCTAAACGCTTTGAAGACAGCAGCACCCTAAGCGCTGGGGTCAGTCAGGATCGTCAAGCCATCGGCTTTATCGGTCTGCCCTATGTGCGCCACAGCAAACCCCTGGCCGTCAGCGCGCCAGATGCGCAGGCCATGCTGCCCAGTCCTTCGTTGATCGCCACTGAGGACTACCCCCTCGCCCGCCGCTTGTATCTCTACAGCCCGGCACCCTCGAACAATCCGTGGTTGCAGCAGCTAGTGGCATTTGCCCACAGCGATGCAGGCCAGGCCATCGTCAAACAAGCAGGCTTTGTTGGGCAAAATATCCAGGCGATGACGGTCGAAGTCCAGGCCGACATGCCTTCGGCTTACCAACAACTAGCCGCCACGGCGCTGCGCTTATCGGTGAACTTTCGTTTCGCAGAAGGCAGTGCCAGTCTCGACAACAAAGCGCAACAGGACCTCAAGCGCTTACTGAGCTACTTACAGGCCGAACACAAGCTCAGCGGCAAAGTAGTGCTGGTGGGTTTTGCCGATAGCAAATCTGCTGCGCAACGGGCTGAGTTGCTCTCACGCCTGCGTGCCATGGCCGTGCGCCGTGAATTGCAGCGCGCCGGTGCGCAAGTGCAGAACATGCTGGGCATGGGCGCCGCAATGCCGGTAGCGAGTAATACAGGCGATGAAGGCCGGGTGAAAAATCGCCGAGTAGAGGTATGGGTTTACCCCTGACGAAAAGCCCTGCAAATTCTGGCAAAAGGCCATTCTAGAGGCATAAATACAAAGAAAATCAACCTAAAAGCTTGCCAATCCGCACCTGAACTACAAAAATTACCACTGCGTGACGCCGGGCCCCTCTGGCGGTGATTTATCACCGTGATGTCGGAGTCACTGAGTTGCCTCCCAACTTAGTCCGACTTTCAAGGTGGTACTATGGACAGCCTATTAGGCGTGCTCAACACATCCCTTTGGGGAACCCCCAGCTGGCTTTGGCTCAGCTTCCTCCTGGTCGTCGTTGTGCTGATGGTGCTGGACCTCGGCGTCCTGCACCGCGACCAACACGTCATTGAAATGCGCGAAAGCTTGCTGCTGTATGCCGGCTACTTCTCTGTCGGTGTGGCCTTTGGCGGCTGGATCTGGTTTGAGCTGGGCGCCACCAAAGCCATGGAGTTCTACACCGGCTTTTTGGTCGAGCAATCGCTCTCCATGGATAACGTGTTCGTCATGGCGTTGATCCTGGGCTTCTTCGCCATACCCCGGCAATTCCAGCACCGCGTGTTGTTCTGGGGCATTCTTGGGGTGATCGTGCTGCGCGCGATCATGATCGGCGTGGGCACGGCACTGGTGCAAAACGTCGAGTGGGTACTGTACATCTTCGGTGCCTTTCTCCTGTTCAGTGGCATCAAGATGCTGTTTAGCGATGAGCAAGAGAACCCCGACTTTGACCAAAGCCGCTTGCTGCGCTTTCTCCGCCGCCATGTGCGCATGACCAATGACATGCACAACGGCCAGTTTCTGGTACGTCTGCCGTCAGGCAAAAACGGCAAAATGCTCTTGCACGCCACCCCACTGCTGATGGCGCTGATGCTGATCGAACTGGCGGACATCGTCTTTGCCGTAGATAGCGTGCCGGCGGTGCTGGCCATCTCCCAAGACCCCTTCATCGTCTACAGCTCGAACATCTTCGCTATCTTGGGCTTACGCTCGCTGTACTTCGCCCTGGCTGCGTTGATGAGCCGCTTTATTTACCTGAAGTACGCGCTGGCCGTGGTGCTGATGTTTATCGGTGGCAAAATCTTCCTGCACAGCTACATCCACATACCGGCCATACTCTCACTGGGCGTAACCCTCGGAGTGCTGGCCAGTGGCGTGTTACTGTCGCTGCTGAAAACTCGCCCTCACCAAGACCCATAAGCCCATGCAAGCGCCCATCGTCACCATTGAACCTGTGATTAAACAAGGCCAGCCCTTTTGGCAGGTAAGCATGGGCAAGCGGCGCTTGACCTTTAACAACGAACTGGCCGCACGCACCTTTGCGGCCCAGTTGCATTTACGTGTGAAGAGCTTAGCGGCGCCTGCGCACTGATCACTTGCGCGGCTGTACCGCGCTACACGGCACCTTGCCGTACAAACCAATCCAGCCCAGCGCGCGCCTGCACTCAGCTGCTGACTTTGTGCATTTTCTCGAGAATCTGCTTACGCCGGCTTTCAATCTCCGCTGAATAATCCAAGGCTAATGCCTGATCAAAAGACTCAAGGGCAGACGGCAAATCGCCAAGTTCCTCGTAAGCAAAGCCTTTGAGTTTTAGACATTTGGACTTCCACAGGTCGATGCCATCGCTGCCGGTCGCAAATAAACGGTCAATGGCGCTCAGCGTGCTTTGAGCCATGGCGGGGTTTAAATCTGGCGACAGGAGGATTTTTTCCGCGGCAGGCACGCAAATCTCATATTTATTCGATGCCAGCTTGGCGCGAGCTAAAGCGCCCGCGTCGAGGAAATGCCCCGAGGGGCCATAGCGAAACGAGCCCAAGCCTTTAAATTGCGCGACGACCTCGCCGGAGGTTTCGTCAATATCATAGCGATCAGCCCAGCCAGCATCTGGTGCTACGGCGTAAACCAGTTTTTTGCGCACGAGGTCGATTAAAAACAACTTGTTGCCGTCTTCAGTAAAACCATTAAGGGTTTGGAAGACGGCGAACATGCCATTGCGAGATATGGCGCTCTTGGTCAGGGTTGAGCGAACTTTATTTTCGATAATCTGTACACCGCTGGAATCAAACACACGAAAAGTGTCGATCTGATCATTGCCATCGTGCCAGTCTTCGAAACAGAAGTAGCCATTATTAGCGACCTGTCCTGCATTGGGTCGATCTAACTCACCTTTAGCCACAACACTTTGAGTGCGACTATCGACTAGCTGATAGTGACTTTTGCTAGGCGCCTGAGCATTGCTATTGGCAGTTGTAGACTCTAACCATTTCCAAGAAAGCACCCATCTTCCATCCGGTGATTGCGCGCGCGAACCGAAACTATCGTTGTCAGTAGAAAGTGGGTCAATTTGATAGGCGGCATGCGCCACAGGAGAAACAGCAACAGGTGACTTAATCGCCTGCGCCTGAATATCTTCAGGTGGGCTAAGAACTGCCGGCGGTTGTAACGCTGTCGCTATGTGCTTACTTGGCTGCGCAATAGCCAGTAAGTTTTTTATTTTAGCAATCCACTGCATAAACTTATCCTTCATCCTGAAGAACGAAACCACAGTTCTGCACAAGAAACTGTGGTTTTAACTAATTTAGTTGGCTGCAAAGTTGGTACTCAGCAGAATTGTCGGACATTCTAGAGATGACTAAGGCTAAGTGCTAGTACCCCACACTTTTGTGGACCGTTAGCTCTCTTGACTCGTCTCCTCGGATCGATGGTCAACGCCTAGCCCACCTAAAGACCAGTGAAGCCCCGGGAAATCCTCAGAGAAATAGATATTTTTATCTTTAATAACAATTGCTTATGAAAAAATTATAGGCCGTGACTAGGGTCTTAACGAGGCCGCCCATGCTGGAAAATAAGCGCAAAATCTGGCCATAATAACAAGACTAAAGTGCCAAATTTCTGTTAGCACCTTAGTATCTAAATCGCCCCAGCAGCACGCGCCAGCCAAGCTATGGCTCGCCTCTTTTTTGACGTCAAAATAGCCTCGAAACCCTGATCGCAGACGGCTATGCGCCTGAAGACCCCGTAATTACTGAGGTTTACCGCCTGTCGGACAAGTTATATTGTTAGACAAATTATGTTGATCCATGTCGCAAAGTGCTTAATCTGGTATGCATAAAGCCATCACCTTCTACCTTGATCGATCAAGCACGCAGTGATGAGCTTTAAGTTGGCATGGACTAGATCTACCCCCCGAAGGAGTGGGGCTGCCAATCTCCCCTATTAATGACTTTCTACGTTTGATAACGGATGTTGATCATGAAAGCCAAGCCTACTGGGCAACCTGTTTGCGGCCTGAAGCTTTGTTCAGATGAAATGAACGCCTTCTTAGGAGTCACTGCATACACATTAGATGTTATGGGTGTTATTTCTCAGCCTGAAATCTAACCTGCCCTACTCATCTGCAGACTTATATTCGAGTCCGAACTCTGCGCTTTATAAGCTGGCAGAAACTTACTCTGGAAAATTCCGGCATGCCGCCGCAGCTCATCACTGCCGATGCGACTAGCTGTCTATAAGTTCATCTCTAAAATGGATTTTACGATGCACAACCTATTCAAAGCATTCTGTGCGGGTTCGCTAATGACAGCCACTGGCGCTGTATTGGCCGCCAGTACTGCTGATCTAAAAGTAGCCGGTACTATTATTCCCGCCGCCTGCACGCCAGTTTTCTCGGGCGGCGGGACAGTTGATTTTGGGAAAATTTCCGCGAAAGATCTGAGCCCAACTAAGCTTACCGCGCTGCCTAGAAAATTTTTTACCTGGACGATTAGCTGTAGTGCTCCAACACGAATCGCATTGAGCTTCAAGGATAATCGACCGCTATTGATATCCTCATTTGATTTCAACCCAACCAACAAGCCATTAGGTCAGAATATAGGGATTTATTACTTGTACCAAGAACGTCAAGAAACGCTAGCCGACGGCGTCGCTGTCGATACTATTGCGAGTAGTGACTCGGGTGCAGTATGGAACAAACCAACTTCGGCCCTCATACATCGAGACGCCAACTGGCTTTTTTCTTTTGCCAACAAGGACACTCTTACACCTACAGCCTTTAAAAATTTATCGGGTAAAATTAGACTAGACATGGAAGTTCGCAAAACTAACGACCTCGATATAACTAAAGAAATCCCCATTGATGGTTTAGCGACAATGACCGTAACTTATCTTTGATAGTTAACTTGTAGGCTCGCCAGCTTAAGCTTTCACCCTGCATGCCAGACGCCCCTAATCAATGACTGCCAACGCACCATTGATTTTAGATAGCAAGACAGGCAGCCGGCTCGTCAACCCTGTTGAAGTTAAATTTAGCTCCAAAACTCTACCTATCAGTAGATGTGACTGCACCACCACTAAAATGGAATTTAGACATGCAAACTTTATTTAAAACCCTTATCGCCTGCTCTTTGATCAGCGCTACCGGTCTCGCACTGGCCGCCAGTACTGCTGAGTTAAAAGTAATCGGCACTATTATTCCCGGATCTTGCACGCCTACTTTTGCCGGTGGCGGCACGGTAGATTACGGCAAGATTTCGGTTGGCGACTTAAGCCCAACGACCCCGACCACCTTGGCGAAGAAAACGATTGGTTACACCATCGCTTGCGATGCGGCTATTAAAATTGGCACCGTCTGGGTCGATGGTCGTAATACTTCAGCCTTTGACATTCCCAGCATTGCCGCCGTGCAGGAGTTCGGCTTAGGTCTGCAAGGGGCCAATAAGATCGGCGCTTATCAATTAAGCCAAGCACCTGGCTCGGCGACAGCCGATGGCGCAGCAGTTGCACTTATTTCGTCGACGGACAAAGGTGTAACGTGGAAAGCGGCGACTGGCGAGATTGAACATTCCGATGCACTGCAATCCTATGCGGCAACCGGCACCACTGTACCTAAGGCTTACCAAAACTATACCGGCAGCATTAGCGTACAAGCCACTATTGCGCCCACCAGTTCGTTTACCACCAGTGCCGATGTCAAATTAGATGGTTTAGCCACTTTAGAAGTGCGCTACCTCTAGTCCAGATAGGCCCCAAAAAACCTATTAAATCTTCCATTAAATGGCAGCTGTCACCGCAGCTGCCAAGTTTTGGCAGTACCCCAGTGATTTATAGTTGATAAAAAGTGTTCAGTACGAAGGATCGTACGATGAAAATATAAAGCCATTGCTACTTGCTTTGCTGGACCTCGGCAACTGCTTTTTTGCCACCGCTAACGCTGATTTAAAGTGGTAGGGGAAATTATATCTGTTGCTTGCACAGCGAGTTTCGGCGACGGTGGTTTTTTTGATTATGGCAAGACCACAGCTAAAGATCTAAGTGCTGGGTAAAATACTCTGCTGGTAATAAATTGTTGAATGATGGTATCGCGCCCATGCCTGCCAGGCAGCGCTGAAATCTATCAGTATTTTAGGCAGCTTGTACCAGCTCCCTCATGCCTGTACATGCATTTATACAAACTCTGATTTAAAGGATTAAACAGTGAAACGCTTCATGCCAGTGGTTAGTTTTTCAGTAGCGGTAAGTCTGCCAATTTTAGGCTTATCACAAAGCTTCGCTACCGGTATGGTTCCGGAAACCTCTGTAGTAATGGTCAATGTCGAAGATGGCGAGGGCACCATCGATGTGACTAACACCGATAGCCAAGCCGCTCTTTTATACTCTTCGCTGGAGAACCTCCCCGAAGACACCGAAACATTGCTGATTATTACCCCACCGGTGACTCGGCTTGAGGCTGGGGAAAAACAACAAGTGCGTTTTATTGTCCAGTCATCCCAACCTATTACCACTCAGCGACTAAAACGTGTGTCGTTTGAGGGAATTCCGCAAAAAAACCTCAATGCCGGCGCTACAGTGGGAGTGACAGTGCGGCAAAACTTGCCAGTCATTATTAACCCTGCGCGATTAGCCAAAAACAGCGAGCCTTGGAAATTACTCAAGTGGCACTTAAACAGCGACGGGTTAACGGTTAAGAATGACTCGCCTTATGTTATTCGCTTGAGTCAGCAAGTGAGTCTGTTGCCGGGCGATGCCGTGGTCAGTCTGCCTAGGACCTATATCTTGGCAGGCGAATCACTGTCTATTGCCCTGCCCCGATCAAATCAGCCGGTTAAATCGCTGCGTATTTACCCCGCCAGTGCCTACGGCTTTCAAGTTGAATCTTACGAAACGCCATTAGCTAACTAATTGCATATTCAATCATCAAGACGAGCTTCTCAATAAGCTCGTCTTGGCTTTCATTTGCCTGTTTTAATTAGCGCGCTTATTTATGTCGCGATACCCACATTTAATTTTAGCTTGCCTCGGGCTACATACGGGCTTTGTCGGCCAATGCCTGGCGGCTAATAAAAGTCCTGAATTAAGTAGTCCAGGCCAAGATGCGTTGTTTGATCGCGAGGTCATGAAACAACGTGGTCTGGACCCAAGCATCGCTGAGTATTTTCGTAAGTCCGCACGCTTTACGGCGGGTGTTCGGCGGGTGGATCTTGTAGTCAATGGCGCAGCCAGCGGCAAAGTCGATGCGACTTTCAATCACGAAGGGCAACTGTGTTTCGATCGCAAGCTGTTAGATCAGGCCAATTTGAAAATTCCCGCTGAGCATTTCCTCCTTAAGAAACCTAGCGCTGTTGAAAACACTGCGCACTCAGCCAGTTGTTATGACTATCAACAGGCCTTTCCCCAGACTGAAGTAACCCTCAATCCGGCGCGCGAACAAGTTGCTTTGGTCGTTTCTGCGGATACTCTTCGGCCGCCAAACCATGACTACAGCCACTATGCCCGTGGCGGCGTGGCTGGGCTGATTAACTACGATCTGACTGGGCTGCAAAACGACTATGCCAGCGGGAGCAGTTATTACTACGCCAGCAACACTGAAGTCGGTTTTAACGCGGATAACTGGCTGGTGCGCAGCCGTCAGGTGTTTACTGCGCAAAACCAAGCCAACAAATTTCAGTCGCTGTACACCTATGCTCAGACCTCCTTTGAGTCATCGCAGTCGACCCTGCAAATCGGCGAGATCAACCTAAGCAGCGTGGTATTTCCCGGTGCAGCCATCACCG
The DNA here is from genome assembly GCF_025465995.1 of Pseudomonas sp. 5P_3.1_Bac2. Lineage (GTDB taxonomy): Bacteria > Pseudomonadota > Gammaproteobacteria > Pseudomonadales > Pseudomonadaceae > Aquipseudomonas. The sequence continues at coordinate 899,918 of NZ_JANLNY010000006.1, forward strand.
GGTTGCAGCTGGCACCCGAGCAAAGCCTGCGTAAGAACAGTGCCAGCGGCGCCACCGTAACCGGGATTGCACAAAGCCAAGCGCGGGTCGAGGTGCGCCAATTGGGCGCCTTGGTACACACCACGCTGGTGCCGGCCGGGCCGTTTCGCTTAAGCAATATTCAACTGTTAAACGGTAATGCTGATCTAGATGTGCGGGTCATCGAAGCCAATGGCGAGCAGCGCAGTTTCGTGGTTCCGGCCGCCTCCCTGGGCTTGGTTACGCTGTCGGCGCCGGGGTTTTCCTGGGGCGTGGGTAAGGTCCGCACGTTTGAGGCGGATGACATGCAAGCGCCTCTGGTGGCCACCGGCAGCGGTGGTTGGCTGCTGAGCCCAACGACGCTGATGTCTGCCGGACTCATGACCAGCGATAACGACTATTACGCAGGCGGCGTCATGCTCGACGCCGTCCTCGGTAGCGCCACGATGTTCCGGCTGCGGCACAACCTTTCGAGCGACCAGGAGGAAGGTGTCAGCGGCATGCAGGTCGCGGCGAGCCTGAGCACTAAGCTGTCGCAGAATTTGACGCTCAGCACTAACCTGACCCGGCAAACCGCCGGCCATCGCGACCTGTTGGATACCACCCGTACGCAGGCTGCTGACTTTGAAGACAGCCTTAATAAAAGTCAGTACGGCTTTGCCGTGAACTGGACCCATGAGGTATTGGGCGGCTTTAGCAGCAGCTATACCTCATCGGGCAATTTTTCCGGGCGCACCGTGAAAACCTGGACGGCAGCGTGGAGCCGCTCTTTTCGCTACGCCATCATCAGCGCCACCATCGAGCGCAGCCAAGGCAGCTCATACAGCTCGGACGAAAACGCTATGGGCAGCACTTACGACGGCAATGCCTCGTACGTCACCATCAGTATTCCTTTGGGCAGTAACCGTAGTCTCAGAGCCTATTCAAACAAGCGCGACGGCACCACGCGCTTAGGCACCACCTACAACGAAACGCTGAGCGATGTGCTGAATTATCGGCTGTCCGCCGAGAACAACAGCCAAACCCGCGAACGGGATTACTCCGGCAATGTTGATCTGATCTCAAGCGTTGCCCAAATCAACTTGGGTTACGCCAAAAATGGCGAGGACAGCACTAGCTACAACGGCCAAGTCCGAGGTGGCATTGCCCTGCATGGCGAAGGCCTGACCCTCTCGCCCTATCAAATCGCCGATACCTTTGCCATCGCTAAGCTGGCGGACGTCTCCGGGGTGCAGATCGCCACCGGGGCGGGACCGGTGTGGACGGACCATTGGGGGCGTGCCGTGATCCCGCAATTGAGCCCGTATCAAACCACGCGCATTGATGTGGCCGGCAAGAGCCTGCCGCGCAATATCGATATCCAGAACGGCCATAAAACCTTGACCGTCAGTCGCGGCTCAGTCTCAGCCATCGAGTTTCCCGTGGTGGTTACCCGCCGAGTGCTGCTGCACGTGACTGATGGCCAAGGCCAGGCCCTGCAGCGTGGCGCATCGGTAGTCGATAAAGAAGGTGGATTCGTCACCATGGTGGTGGAAGACGGCCAGGTATTCCTCAACAACGCCCAGCCTGAGCAGGGCTTGAGGGTGCAACTGAACGAGCAGCACAGCTGCAACCTGACATACCACTTGCCTGAAGAAGCTAATCTTGAGGCGCACTTTGAAACGACTGAGGCGGTATGCCACTAACGCCTTACCCTTATCTCAGACACGGAGTGTCGCAGAACATGAAGCTATCCCTCGTTTCCAGGTGCATTTTAGGCCTCATTGGCTTGCTGGCCCTGATGCACCCCGCGCGTGCCGAAGAATGCACGGTGCGCCTGAGCAATGCCTTGGTGGAGATCGGCCGCATCATGCCCGACGCAGCCGGGGCCACCCGCCTGCCACCGCGTACCGTCACGTTAACCGCCCACTGTGCGCAGGCTTCGCGATTGCTGCTGATGGTGCAAGGGGCCAACTTAGGCGAGCAGTTTAAGTTTGCGCAAAACGCCCAGTTAAGCTTACGCCTCAGCAACGCCGTGCTCGATGGCCAAGCGGTTGAGCTGGCGCTAGCGTCCCCCTCCGGTGAGCTGAGCCAGGCGGTTCACTCAGTACAGACGGTCAAACCCGGCGATAGCCTCAGTCCAACGCGCAATGGCCAAGCGGTGCAAGGCAGTAATCTCGCCGTACAAATTGAAATCAGCGGGACGGTGCCTGCTGACGAATTTAATGCCCGTGACAGCAAAACCCTTGAGGGGCTGATCAGCTTTTTGCTGCGCGCCTATTAACCGGCGTAGGTGCTGGCAGGCTAGTCAGCGGAATTTCTTCTACGCCAGCCGATAACAACGGAACTTGCCTAAGCCGCCCAGCTCATAGCTAGCGCACCGCTCTCTGCTTATGTCTAGCAATCGATGCGCAGACAACTTGTTTATTAAACAATCCTCTGCTGCTCAAGGATGTTTAGCTGATGAGCCACCCCGATTCCCTCAAGCAATTCACCTCAAGCCAGGCCCGGCAAAGTTTTCGCAGCGGCTGTATCGACTCGCTTCCCATTTGCTTCACTTTTGTCTTCTTGTTTTTCTCGATTGGCGCTGCCAGTCAGAGCGCCGGCTTTACAGCCGTGCAAAGCGTTCTGATGACCCTCGCCGTGCATGCATCGCCGCTGCAGGTGTTGATCACGCAAAACGCGGAAAGCCTGAGCTTTCTCAGCTTGCTGTTCGCCACGCTGGTGATCAATTTTCGCTTTTTGATTATGTCGTCATTGCTGACTAAGGAATTTGGCAACACCGCGCTAAGCAAACAGTTGCTATCGGTGCAGCTGCTGTCCATCTCGACCTTCACCTTGGCCAACAGCCAGAAAGAGCATATCGCCGATCTGTATCACTACTATTTAGGCTGCGGCATCATCACCCTAGTCGCTGCTACTTTGGCGACCCTGGCTGGTTTTTGGGTGGGTGCCGAGCAACATTTCGCCGATGAGCAACTGATCAATATGATTTTGCCCATTCACTTCACCGCGCTCGCCGCCTTGGCCTGGCCAAAACTGCGGCCCCTGTTGGTCACGGGCATGGGCTTTGTGGTCACGCCCTTTGCCGAGCGCTGGCTGGGCGAATACCAGATCCTCATCACCCCGCTGTTATTAGCGGGACTTTGGCTGCTATGGGAAGTTATCAGACAGGGAAAAGCACATGACTAACTGGCAAATTATTGTGGTGGCAGGCGCGACGTCTTATCTCATCCGCAGCCTGCCAATTGTGCTTTTTAACAAGCTGCCCATGGCCCCTGATGGGCTGGTTTATCGCTACCTGAACTACGCCGCGCTAAGCGTGATGGGCGGGATTATCTATACCGCCCTCTATGGCCAAGCGCTTAACGAGCTAACGCTGTTTAGCCCCCATAACTTGCTGAGACTGGCCACGGTGATCCTAGCCGTCGTGCTCACGGCCTGGAAACGTAAGGTGTTTTTGACCTTAGTGTGCTGTCTGGCTTTTTATTATTTTTCGCGCCTGCTCATCGAACGCTAGCGCCCACCGGACACCGGCACAATGGCCCCGGTGATATAAGCCGCCGCAGGCGAAGCTAGCCAACACACGCATTGAGCGACTTCCTCAGGCAAACCTGCGCGGCCCAAGGGGATATGCGGCGCCATGTGCTGCACGCGCTCGGGTAAACCTGCCAGGGCATGCAGAGGCGTATCGATCAAACCGGGAGCTACGCCATTGACGCGAATGCCTTCGCGCGCCACTTCGTTGGCCAGGCCAGTGGTCATCGTATCGATGGCGCCTTTAGTGGCCGCGTAGTGAATCCATTCACCGCCACTGCCCAGTTGCGCGGCGCGGGAAGAGATATTGATGATGCTGCCGCCCTGCCCGCCATGGCGCGTGGACATGCGCCGCACGGCCTGCGCCGCGCAGTAAAAACTGCCCAGCACATTGACGGCAAAGACCTGCTGTAAGCGCTCGCTGCTGAGTTGATCAAGCCGCGCGGTGCCGCCGGTGATGCCGGCGTTATTGACTAGCAGGCTAAGCGGGCCATAGCGCCGGTCAGTGAAGCTAAATAACTCGGCCACCTCCGCCTCTTGGGCGACATCGAGCGCAAAAGCCGCGGCCTGCCCACCGCTTTTGCGGATATCGCTCAGGACTTGCTGCGCGCCTTGCTGATCGCGCTGATACGTGACAACCACGGCATAACCTGCGGCGGCTAAGGCCTTAGCGGTGGCGGCGCCAATTCCGCTGCTGGCTCCGGTGACGATGGCGATTGGCTGCATAAGGTTAGGTTCCGGCTTATTCGGTAACGACCTTTAGTAGGTCAATCAGCCTTAGGCAGAGTTCAGCGGCCAATCCACTTTAGGTATAAGCCGCCAGTTTTTTCGCCGTGGCTAACATAGGCTGCAGAGCCCTCGGCTTAGCCATCCGCACAAGTAGTTGCGCGCTACTGCACCGCCGTTCTGGGCTGGCCAATGTGGCTCCAGGTTCTGTACGAAAGTGCCTGCGCTCGATCAGGCTACGTTAAAAATCGGTTCGTAATGCTCAATTACCACTCTTAAATGAGCATGCGAGCCCAGCCAGTTCCCCACCGATGTTTGCCTTGCCTGATCTTCGCCCGGAGACTTTTCGTAAAGCACCTAGCTAAGCGTTAGTTAAGCCTAGCGTTGCAACCAACGGCCCTGAAAACACACTAAGTATTTCTCCCTGTTCCCGCCCGCCGCTGTCGATAGTCAACTCTGGATTTATCGAGGTCAGCAATGACAAGTGTAAAACCGTCTGCCCACGCTTCAGGTTATCGCTGGGTGGTTCTCTTTATCGCCACCTTGGCCCAGGCCAGCGCCTGCTTTTTTGTCCAGGGCATCGGCGCCATCGCCCTCTTCGTGCAGCAGGATTTACAGCTGTCCAATTTGCAAATCGGCTTGCTGATGTCTGCCGCGCAGTTACTGCCGATCTTAGGTTTGCTGGTGGCTGGTGAACTGCTCGATCGTTACCAGGAACGCTGGGTGGTTGGCATCGGCACCCTGCTGGTGGGCTTTGCCCTGTGTTTGTCGATGCTCGCCAACAGCTACTGGGCATTGCTTAGCTGCTTACTGGTCGTGGGGGCTGCCTATTCCACTGCGCAACCCGGCGGCAGTAAGTCGGTGGCCAGTTGGTTCGGTCCCAAGCAACGTGGCTTTGCCATGGGCATTCGACAGGCCGGCCTGCCTTTGGGCGGTGCCTTAGCGGCGGCCGCGTTGCCAGCCATTGCCCTGCATTGGGGATGGCGCTGGGGCTTTCTAGCCGGTGGCTTGATTGCCTTGCTGGGGGGGCTGCTGTTTATCGCCCTGTACCGGGCGGCCACCCCGGATAAGCCTGCCGGCGCTGCGCCAAGCCTGGGGATTAACGCTTTGCTGCGCGCAAGGCTGGCAATGCTGGGCGAACCGGCCATGGGCAAAATCATGCTGTCGGGCATCAGCCTGGTGTCGGTGCAGTACGGAATTTTGATTTTTACCGCGCTGTATCTGTATGAGCGCCTGGGTCTGAGTATCAGCGCCGCTACGACCTTACTGGTGATTGCCCAAGGCGCTGGGGTGGTTGGACGCATCGTGCTGGCGGCCTGGGGGGATCACAGCAAAGCCGGGCGCTACTTCCCGGTGCTGACCTGCCTGCTCGCCGTGATTATCGGTCTAAGCCTGTTGCTCTTGGCTCCCTTGCAGCAATTTTGGGCCTTGGCGCTGTTATTGGCTTGGCTGGGTTTCTTTGGTTTTGGCTGGTACGGCCCCTGGGTCGCCTATGTGGCTGATTCGGCCCCCGCCGATAAAACCGGTTTTGCCTTGGGCCTTGCCATGGCCGTCAACCAAGTGGCGATTGTCTTGGTGCCGCCGGCCCTGGGCTGGTTACGTGACCTTAGCCACAGCTACGTGCCGGGCTGGCTGATTCTGATCGCGCTAAGCCTGCTGGCGTTGCTGCTGAGCGGGGGTAAAACCACTAAGCCATAACGCATCAGGCCCGCAATGGCGGGCCTGATGTCGATGAGCTAAAGCGCTTAGCGGGCGCTTTTCAGCAGATCTTTGGGCACGTATTTACCGATCTCGAACTTGCCGATGGCGGCGCGGTGCACTTCATCCGGGCCGTCAGCCAGGCGCAGGGTACGCTGCATGGCGTACCAATACGCCAGCGGGAAGTCATTGGATACGCCGCCGCCGCCGTGGATTTGGATCGCCCGGTCAATCACTTTCAGGGCCACGTTAGGCGCCACGACTTTGATCTGCGCGATCTCGCTGGCGGCGACCTTATTGCCGACGGTGTCCATCATATAGGCGGCGTTCAGGGTCAGCAGACGCGCCATGTTGATCTCCATCCGCGAGTCAGCGATCAGATCGATGTTGCCGCCCAAGCGGGCCAACGGCTTGCCAAAGGCAGTCCGGTTGATCGAGCGTTCACACATCAGTTTCAGCGCGCGCTCAGCCATACCAATGGAGCGCATGCAGTGGTGAATCCGCCCTGGGCCAAGGCGCCCTTGAGCAATTTCAAAGCCCCGGCCCTCGCCAAGCAGGACGTTCTCGTAAGGTACGCGAACGTTTTCAAACAGCACTTCGGCGTGGCCGTGAGGAGCGTCGTCGTAACCAAACACCGGCAATGGCCGAATGATTTTCACCCCGGGGGTGTCCATCGGCACCAGAATCATCGAGTGCTGGCTGTGACGCGGCGCATCAGGGTTGGTCAGGCCCATAAAGATCATGATTTTGCAGCGCGGATCACAGGCGCCGGAAGTCCACCATTTGCGCCCGTTGATCACCCACTCATCGCCCTCACGCACGGCGCGGGCTTGCATATTGGTGGCGTCACTGGAAGCCACACCCGGCTCCGTCATGGCGAAAGCGGAACGAATGGTGCCGTCCAGCAGCGGCAGCAGCCATTGCTGCTTTTGCGCTTCAGTGGCGTAGCGCACCAACACTTCCATATTGCCGGTGTCAGGCGCGGCGCAGTTAAACGGCTCCGGACCGATCAGGGAGCTGCCCATGATCTCAGCCAGCGGCGCATATTCGGTATTGGTCAGGCCAGCACCCAGCTCCGAGTCGGGCAGAAACAGGTTCCACAATCCTTGAGCTTTGGCCTTGGCCTTAAGCTCTTCCATGATCGCGGTGGGTTGCCAGCGGTCACCCTCACTCACTTGTTGCTCGAATACCGCTTCGGCTGGGTACACGTGCTCCTGCATAAACGCGCTGACGCGTTCGCGCAATTGCTGGACTTTGGGGGAATAGGCGAAATCCATGGAAGGCTACCTTCTGACTCAAATGGGAAAGGACAGTGGTAAAGAGACTTGAACAGGGCTTAAGATTTACCCAGCCTATTTAATGCGTCCATGATCATTCATCACGGATATATACCTTATTCACGTCGTCACACTGCGGAGCGCACCGGTTATGAATTTAAACAAGGTCGATCTCAACCTGTTCGTGGTGTTTGATGCTATCTACAGCGAGGCCAACCTGACCCGCGCCGGGCAAATTGTCGGCATCACCCAGCCGGCTGTGTCTAACGCCTTGGCCCGTTTGCGCGAGACGTTCAACGACCCGTTGTTCGTACGCACCGCTCAAGGCATGGTGCCTACGCCGATGGCGCAAAACATCATCGGTCCGGTGCGCAACGCCTTGCAGCAGCTGCGTATCTCGGTGCAAGAAAGCCGGGTGTTCAACCCCAGCCAAGCGAATAAAACCTTCCGCATCAGCATGATTGACCTCACCGAAGCGGTGATTTTCCCGCCGTTATTCCAGCGTCTGCGCCGCTCGGCGCCGAATGTGAAGATCGAGAGCCTGCTGGCACGCCGCCGCGAAACCACCAAAGAGCTGGCTGCCGGGCGCTTGGACTTTGCCGTGGATGCGCCGCTCAACACCGATCCGCAAGTGCGTCACGTCAAACTGATGGAAGACCGCTATGTGTGCGCCATGCGCAAAGGCAATCCGCACGCCAAGGAAAAACTGACCCTAGACGATTATATGGCCCTGACCCATATCCATATTTCCAGCCGCCGCAGCGGTCTCGGGCATGTCGATTTGGCCTTGGGTCGTTTGGGCCTGCAGCGCAAGATCGCCCTGCGCTCGCAGCATTACCTGATGGCCACCACCGTGCTGCAAACCACCGATATGGCCATGACCGTGCCGGTGCGTTTTGCCCAGCGCAACGACCTGCACTATATGGACTTGCCCATTAAGGACATGACCGCGCTTGAGACTCACCTGTACTGGCATGAAAGCACTGATCAAGACCCGGCCAACCGGTGGATGCGCGAGCAGATTATTGAGATCGCCCAGCAAGTGGCCGCCAGCTGACGGCCTTTGGCGGCTCGCGCTTAGCGGTGGGTTTCGCGCCAATGCTGGATTTGCTGCTGGATGTTCCAGTTAATAATTAAGCTGTACAGCTGCTCGATAAAGGCGCTGTCGAAGCCTGCGGCATGGGCCCACTGGCGTCTTTCGGTGAGCATGGCAGCCACCCGCTCAGGCGCCGGAATCTCTTGTTCATTGCCTTTAAACTGCGCCGCCGCCTTCACATAGCGCAGGCGTTTTTGCAGGGCATGGAAAATCTCCCGGTCGTAATAGTCGATGCCTTGGCGAATATCGTTAAGACTGGTGCATTCTTGCGCTGTTTTCAGATCCGACATCTGTTACTCCTTAGCAGCAGAGTGCACGCGGTACGCCCACCCTGCCCTGGCTGATTACTGCGCCCCTTATGGGAGCGCAGTCGTTTGCATTAACCGCTTAGAAATCCACGCTGGCGGAGAACATATAAGTCCGCGGAGCGCCTAGACCACCGGACAAGCCGCTGCCGTCGCCGCCATTCCAGGAGCCGATCCAGTAGGCCTTATCCGCCACGTTCTGCACCATGGCCCGCAGGGTCACCGGCTTGCTTTCGATCTTGGTGCTGTAACGCACGCCCACATCGAAGATGGTGTACGACGGCAGCGACAGGCGATGGTCGTTGGTCACGGCGCGTCCATCGGTGTAGTTCACATCGCCAGTCAGGGTCAGCCCGGGCAACGCACTTAAGTCATATTCCGCGCCAAGCTTGGCCATGACCTTAGGCACCCCGGTGACTTGCTTGTCTTTGTCTTTTTCCAGCAGCGCTTTGGTCAGCTCGGCTTTGGTATAGGAGATACCGCCGAGCAAGCGTGCCGCTGGCGTCACCTCGCCAAAGAAACTCAGCTCCACGCCGCGGTTGCGCTGCTCGCCGTATTCGCCATAGATATTGGTTTCGTTGTCCACGTAAGCACTGGGTTTTTCGATCTGGAACAGGCTCAAGGTGGTGGCGAACGTGCCCAGATCGAGCTTGGCGCCGACTTCATACTGCTTGGTTTTGAACGGGCTGGTCATGGTCCCGGAATTCAACGCAGTTTGTGGCGCGGTGCCGCCCTGGCTCAGGCCCTCGATGTAGTTGGCATACAGCGACACATCGTCAGTGACCTTAACCAGCAAGGCCGTGGCCGGCGACACTTTGCTTTTGTCGTATTTGGTCGGCGCCGAGGTTTTCGGGTAATACATGTTTTTCGATTCCACCGACTGGTTCCGCGTGCCGATGGTCCACTGCACCCGGTCATCAAAGAACGACAACGTATCGACCATGGCGAAGCTGGTCAGCTCGGCCTCGGTGCGCTGGGTTTTAGCGCCGTAGCCGCTGGTGTCGGGCTTATTGCCGTAGTCCAGATTCCAATAATTGACCCGCGCCCGACCGCCGTAGCGGGCGTCCTTAAAGCTCCAGGTCGATTGGAAGTTATTCGCCGCCAGCGACCAGGCATGGTTGACCGGGCCAGTGCTGAAGGTGCCGCGCAGACCGATCTCACCGGACTTCTGCCGGCCTTCACGGATCGAGCGAATCGCATTCACCGACATATCACCGTCGTTATTGAGCAGAGTGTTCTGCACCATCTGGCCGTTATAGCCGCCCTCGCGCTGGCCCCAGGCGCCGTACACGGTGACCCAGTCGGTCAGGTCATATTCACCACGCAGGACCAAAGTCTGGGTTTCGTTGAGGGTGTAGCCCCATTTCGGCGCCAGGCTGTGGTCGCCTTTTTTCGGTTTGGGAATGTGGGTCACGGCCTTGTCGATATTGGAGATACCGAAGTAGTTGACCCCATCCATGCGCTCGCGCTGGTTGTACATATCCGCCGAGATACGCCCACGCTCGCCGCGCCAGTCGAGCCCTAAGGACTGCAACTGCATCTTGTGCTGCTGGTCATCCACGGCAGTGTCGCCATCGCGATACACGCCGTTAAAGCGCACGCCGAACTGCTTGTCCTCACCGAAACGGCGGCCAATATCGGCATGCAAGCCACCCAAGCCGTCGGACTCATAGGTGGTGGTCAGGCGGGTCAGCGGTTCATCGGCGGCATGCTTAGGCACCATGTTGATGCTGCCGGCCACGCTGCCATCTGGCGGCATGCCGTTAAGCAATGCCGACGGTCCTTTGAGCACCTCGACCCGCTCCGCCAGCTCGGTGGAGCCACGCATGTTGGGGGCCATGCCGACTAAACCGTTGTAGGTGATGTCGTTGGCGGTGGTGTTAAAACCGCGCATAAAGAAGGTTTCATAGTTGCTGCGTTTGCTGGGGATAAACACCGAGGGGTCAGTGGCGCCGATCACTGAACCGATGTCTTGGGCTTGGCGATTCTCGATAAATTCGTCGGTGTAACTGATGGTGTTGAACGGGGTTTCCATAAAGTCTTTATTGCCCAAGATCCCCACCCGACTGCCGCTGGCCACCTGGCCGCCGGCATAAGCTTCAGGGATGCCCTGCTCGGCACTGCCGCGCACCGTTGCCGCAGCCAGCGACAAATCGCCAGCGGCCGTGGCGGCTTGGGCTGAATCAGCGCCTGCGGCACTGTCCGCTGCTATCACTCTAAAGCTGTTACCACTGCCGCTGGCCTGCAAACCCTGACCGCGCAGAATTTGGGCAAAGCCGGCTTCAACACTATAAATACCCGTTAAGCCGAGGCTGCTTTTACCGGCCAGCAAGCTGTCATCAACCTGTATCTGCACCCCGGCCGCTGTAGCAAAATCTTTCAGCACTTGGCTCAACGAGCCCGCCGCCACATTGAAGGTCTTATCCATGTGCCCGGCAGCACCTGCTGGTTCAGCTTGAATCTGCGGTGCCCACACCGTTAACGAGGCGCCAACCAGCCCGAGCAGCATGGCCATTTGTACGGCGGCGAGGGTTTTATTCAGGGTAAAACGTGGGGCAGCCCGCTGTAGCTCAGGCATGACAGGGAGGTGACGACGGTATTGCGACATGCTGGGTTCCTTTTCCGTTGGCAGAAGCGAGCTCATGCTCACTAAGTCTTCCGTATGAAAAAGCCCAATCCTCAATCTAAATGATAATTATTTTGTAATATTTTTAATAAGGCCTAACTAAACCTGACAACCAAGCGTAAATAGCGCCTTCGCTAGGCCATGGCGCCCGCTCTCGGCGCCGCAGTGGGCGCCGAGAATGGCTAAACGCTTACTGCTTGTAGCCCTGCAGCACTTCGGCGGTGATCCGTTTAATGCAGGTTGGGCTCGCGGTGCACAGGTACCAGGTGTCTGAGTCGACAAAGATCACTTTGTTGTTGGCCCAGGCTTTGGTCTGGCGCAACAGCGGGTTATCCAGGCTTTCGCGGTTCAGTGGCGCGCGGCGCTCCATCACGGCGGTGCGGTCGATGACATAGATGATGTCCGGGTCGGCCTGCTGGATAAACTCATTGGAGATCGGCTGGCCGTGCACACCTGTTTCAATGTCCGCGCTGGCCGACTTCACCCCCAAGGTGTCGAAGACAAAGCCATAGCGCGATTTGACTCCGTAGGAAGCAAAGGCGCCGTTGTTATGCAGCACTAGCAGGGCTTTTTCCGGGCGGCCTTCGGTCACCTTACGGGCTTGGGCAATCTCAGCATCGATCTCGGCGTTTTTCTCCTGAGCCAGCTGCTCTTTGTTGAAGATCCGCCCCAAGGTCAGCAAGTGCTCCTTGGCCACAGCGATCACATCGCCCTGCTTATTGGTCATGTCGATATCAAAGTGCAGGGTTGGCGCGATTTCACTGAGTTCGGCATAGCTTTGCGCTTGCAGCGGCGAGATCAGAATCAGGTCCGGCTTCAGCTTGTGCAGGCTCTCCAGGTTGGGCTGCACGGTGGCGCCGACATCCGCCACCTTGGGGTCATCCTTGTACTTGCTTAAAAAACCGACCACGTAGTCTTTCGCCACGCCCACCACCGGTGCGCCGAGCTGATCGAGGCTGTCCAGCTCGCCCATATCAAAGGCCACCACGCGTTGCGGCAGCTTGGTAATGGTGGTGGTGCCCAGCTGGTGAACGATGCTGATCGCGGGATAGCCCGTGGCACTAGTTTGTTCGGCCGGTGCGGGTTTGCCCGGCTCATTGGCTTTATCGCAGCCGGCCAAAGCCAGGGCTAAGGCGGTGCCGAGGAGCAAAGTGGCAGATCCTTTGAACTTAAGCGTGCGCATAACAATTCCCTTTAACTAGATGGATTGAAGTAGTTGCAAACAAAACCGCGCGAACTTTGCAGAATCTCGAATTGCAGGCCGTAAAGGTCTTGCAGCTGATCAGGGTTAATCACTTGTTGCACGCTGCCACAACAGTGCAGCGCGCCTTGTTTGATGGCGACGATATGGTCGGAATAATTGGCCGCGAAGTTGATGTCATGCACCACCATGATCACCGTGCGCCCCTGCTCATCACACAGGCGCCGCAGCGCACGCATGATCTGCACGGCGTGGGGCATGTCGAGGTTATTCAGCGGCTCATCGAGCAAGATGTACGGCGTTTGCTGGGCGATGGTCATGGCCAAAAACGCCATCTGTCGCTGCCCACCACTAAGCTCATCGATATAGGCCGAACGCAGTGGAATCAGCGACAAAAACTCCAGGGCCTGTTCGATGATCTGCTCATCTTCCGCCGTCAGGTTGCCCCGGCTGTAGGGGAAGCGGCCAAAGGCGACCAGCTCTTGCACGGTCAGGCGCAGGTTGAAGTCCGGCGATTGGCGCAAGGTCGCCACCTGCTTGGCGTAGTCGCGCTGCGACCATTGCTGGATGTCGCGGCCATTGATGCTCAGCGTGCCACGGCTGGGCTTATGCAAGCGCGCCAAGAGCATTAGCAAGGTGCTTTTGCCAGCGCCGTTGGGGCCGATCAATGAGGTGATCTGGCCGCCGGGGAACGCCACGCTCACCTCGCCCAGCACCTGTTTCTGGCCGTAGTCTTTGCCGACCTTGTCAAAGCGAATCATGCGGTACCTCGCGAGCGCACCATCAGGGCTAAAAAGTATGCGCCGCACACCAAGTTAATCAGGATGGTGACAGTGGTGGAGTAGTTGAACACCTGCTCCACCAGAAACTGCGCCAGGATAAAAATACAGATCGCCACCGCGCAGCTCATCGGCAGCGTGATGCGGTGCTGGCTGCTGCCGGCCAAGGCATAGGTGATGTTGGCGACAAACACGCCCATAAAGGCCGTGGGCCCGACCAAACTGGTCGACACCGCCACCAGCACGGCAATCAGCGCCAGTTGCAGGCGCACGCTGGGCCGGTAATCCACGCCCAAGGAGCTGGCCTGATCGCGGCCCAAGGCCAACACGTCCAGCACCGCCAGGGTGCGCCACAGCACCAAGCCGACAGCCGCGACCAACACGCCGCAGTACAGCAGTTGCAGCGGCTGGGCTTTATTGAACGAGGCGTAGTTAAAGCCCTGCAGGATGGAGAACTCGCCGGGGCTGATCTTCAGCTGGATAAACTGGCTAAAGGTGCCCAGCACCATGCTCAACACCAACCCCAGCAGCAACAACAGATAGACGTTGTGCTGATCGCCGCGAAACAGCCAGCGGTGCATCGCCCAGCTGTAGCCGAGCATCAACAGAATCGACAAGCCGGCGTTGGCATCGCGGCCCAGCAGCACCAAGCTGTGAGTCCCTAACAGGAGAATCAGCAAGGCCTGGAACAGCAGGTAGACCGCCTCATACCCCATGATCGCCGGGGTCAGAATGCGGTTGCCGGCGATGGTTTGAAACACCACCGACGACCAGCCGATACAGACCCCGGCGGCGACCATGGCGGCTAAGCGCTGCAAGCGTTTGGGAATCACATAGGCGAAGTCCCAATCGGCGCCGAGCAAGACAAAGCCCACGGCCAAGACCAGCGCCAACAGCCACACGACATAACGGCTGTGGTTACGCATTATTTGTACTTCCACAGGATAAGCAGCAGAAACAGCACGCCACCAACGCTGCCTGCGGTCATGCCAATCGGCACTTCAAAAGGATAGATCAGCAGACGGCCGATGATGTCGCATAACAGCAGCAACGCCGCCCCGGCCAAGGCCACGATGGGCAAGGTCCGGCGCAGGTTTTCGCCGTAACGCAGGGCCACCAGATTGGGAATGACCAACCCGACAAAGGGAATCGCGCCGACGGTGATCACCGTGGCCGCTACCGTCACCGCCACCAGCAGCAAACCCAAGGCCGCCGTGGCTGCATAGTTAAGCCCCAGGCTGCTGGCCATGCCCTCGCCCATGCCCAGCACGGTGAAACGCTGGGCATACAGATAGGTGAGCAGCACGATGGGCAAAATCAGGTAGATGATTTCGTAGTTGCCTTGGACGATCTTGGAGAAGTCGCCGAGCATCCAGCCCTGCATGCTTTGCAGGATGTTATGCCGATACGCATAAAACTCGGCGATGGCGCTGAGCATGCTGCCGTACATCAAGCCCACCACCGGCACCAGCACGGTGTTTTTGAACTTGATGCGGCGGATGATCGCCACATACAGCAAGCTTGCGGCAAAACAAAACAACAAGGCGAACAGCATGCGCACGCCCGTGCCTGCCGCCGGCAAGGCAATCAGCGAAACCAGAATACCCAGCTTGGCCGCATCCAAACCGCCTGAGGTAGCCGGTTCGACAAAGCGGTTACGCACGATCTGTTGCAGGATCACCCCGCACACGGCCAAACCCACACCGGTTAGCACCAGCGCCGCCAAACGCGGCAAGCGACTGGCGCTGAGCGTCAGCCAGGCATCATCGGAGAAGCTGAGCAGGTCCGCCGCGCTCAGCTCCTTCACCCCCACCAGCAACGACAGCAAACACAACAGGGCAAAGCCGCCCAGCAGCCACAATGACTTCAACCCGCACTCCCTACGGCCGCGATTTGCCAGCCCTTACTGGCCTGACGCTGAGCCAGAAAGTGCGCGTACAGGCCATTATTCGCGGCCAACTGTTGCGGTGTGCCCTGCTCCGCCACCCGGCCCTGATCAAGCACGATGATCTGATCGGCCATGGCCACGGTGGACAGTTGGTGGGCGATCACGATTAACGTGCAGCGTCCCTTAAGGCGCGCCAGGGTTTGCGCGATCAGCGCTTGGTTTTCCGCATCCAGCGCTGCGGTGGCTTCATCGACCAGCAGAATCGGCGCCTGTTTGATCAAGGCGCGGGCAATGGCGATACGCTGGCGTTCGCCGCCAGAGAGCTTGGCTCCGCCAGCGCCGACTGGGCTGTCGAGGCCCTCTGGCAAGTTAGCCAGCATGCTGGCTAAGCCAGCGGCCTCGGCCGCTTCCTGCACCTGCTCAAGGCTGGCATCCGGCCGGCCCAAACGGATGTTGTCGGCGATGCTGCCCTGGAACAGGTAGGTGTCTTGGAAAATCTGGCTGATCTGGCTGGCCAGCTGCGCACTGTCCATCTGCCGCACATCCACCGCGCCGATTTTCACACTGCCGCCACTGACCTCAAAGAACCGCGCGATCAGCTTCAGCAGCGTGCTTTTGCCTGAGCCAGAGGCACCGACTAAAGCCGTCATACTGTCCGCCTCGATCCGCAGGCTGAGGCCCTTGAGCACCGGGGCTTGCTCGGCCGCGTAGGCGAAGCTGACATCCTGCAACTGCACCGAGGCATCCGCCGGGTGCTGGCTAACGGCAGGCTCGGGCAGCGGCTGCACGGCAAAAATATCCGCCACCGCTTGCAGTTGATTGCGACTGCCGCGCAATACATCGGCGTAGCCCGCCACCTCCAACAGTGGATCAACCAAACGGCTGACCAGCAGCAGCGCGACGATGGCCGAACTCACGGCTGGCAGGTCCAAATCAGTAGCCAGCAGTTGATTGATGGCGCTGAACAACACCAGCAGCAACAAGGCAAACAAGCCTTGCACGGCCCAGGCGTTAAGCAGCACCGACATAGCGGAAATACGGATTAACTGCTTAGCCGACTGCTCTTGCTCAGCCAGTGCATCGTTGAGCAACCCGGTGCTGCTGCCGGCGCCATTGAAAGCCCGCAGCACCGACTGCGCCTGGGCAAACTCGACCATACGCTGGCTGCTGTTGGCCGCCGCGAGGTGATAGCGCTGGTCGGCGCGCTGGCCCAATGCGGCGGTCAGTACAAACAGCCCCGCGAGCAGCGGCAGCCCCATCAGCGCCAGCAACCCGGCCTGCCAATTCAAGGCAAACAGGCCCACGAGCATCACCAACGGGCTGATGATGCCGGTCAGCACCGGGGTAAAGACGTGGGCTGGTAGCTGGGCGATTTCCATCATGCCCTGGCTGCTGACGTGGCTTAAGCGCGCGGTATTGGCCGGGTTAAACCAGCCGATCGGCAACTGCGCCACATGCTCGCCTAACTGGTTGCGACCACTGCTGAGCACGGCGATGCCTACGGCAATCCCGGCCTTCTCGACCCGCACGCGCAAGCGCCAGCACAACAACGAAGCCAGCAGCAAGGCCAACAGCCAAGACAGGCTGGCGATCAGCTTGCTTTGTAGCAAGGCGTTCAGCATTGGCAGCACCAGCAAGATGCTCACGCCGCAGAGCAGCCCGTAAAGCAGGGCCAGGCTCAGGTATCGGCGCAGCGCACTGACCTCACTGCCGAGTAAACGCTTAAAGGTACTCAGCATGCGCCCGCCTCCTGGCCATAGCCGCCCTGCTGCCATAAGGCGGCATAACGACCGTGCCGAGCCAACAGCTGGTGATGACTGCCCTGCTCGATTAGCTGGCCCTGTTCGAGCAGTAAAATCTGCCCGGCATGCTTGATGGTGTCCAGACGGTGGGCAATCACCAACACCGTGCGCCCTTGGGCAAAGCGCGACAGCGCCTGCTGGATTTGCAATTCGTTGTCGGCATCGGCTGCCGCGGTAGCTTCGTCCAGCACCAGAATCGGCGGATCGAGCAATACCGCGCGGGCGATGCTGACACGCTGCAGCTCGCCGCCAGAAAGTTGCACATCCTCACCCAGTACGGAGTCATAGCCTTTGGGCAGGCTGACGATCAGCTCATGGATATTAGCCAGGCGCGCGGCGGCTTCGATCTCCTCCTGCGTCGCGGCGGGCCGTCCCAAAGCAATGTTGTCGCGCAGGCTGGTGTGCAGCAAACGCACCTCCTGCAAGACAAAGCCAATGCGCTGATACAGCTGACTGCTGTCGATCTGCTTCAGATCGACACCGCCCAAGCTAATGCGCCCCTGCTGCGGATCAAAGAAACGCAGCAGCAAGCGCGCCAGGGTCGATTTCCCCGAGCCGGAGCTGCCCACCACCGCCGTGATGCTGCCGGGTTTCAACTCGAAACTGAGATCCTTCAGCACCCATTGCTGGTCCTGATAGGCATAACTGACCTGCTCAAAACGCACGCGGTTATCCGCCGGCAGTTGCCCGGCGCCGGGCGCGACCTGGGCCAGCAACGGCGTGTGCAGCAAGCGCTGCACGCGTTCGGCGGCAGCGCGGGCACTGCCTAAGTCATGGCTGATATAGCTGAGCAGTAACAGCGGTGCACACAGCCCCGGCGCCACCAGCACAAAGGGCAACACGTCGACCGGGCTTAGCCAATTGAGCAGAACCATCAGCGTACCGCCCGCCAACACCACACTCAGTACGGCCACCGGGGTGATCAGCGCGTGGGCATTGGCCATGGCGCTGACCAGCGGCCGGGTAAAGTCTTTAAAGGCTGCGGCAAAAGCATTCACCGCAGTGCGGTAACTGCTGCTGGCTTGGCCTTGCACGGCAAAGGCTTTGACCTCGGGGATGCCGTTGACGAACTCAACCACGGCGTTGTTGATGCGCGTCATGCCGGCGCCAAACGAGGCCATATTGGCTGCGCTGGCCTTGGTCGCCCGGGCGTAAAACAGGAAGAACAGTGGAAATGGCAGCAACGCCACGATGGCCAGGCGCCAATCCATAGCGAACAGATAAAGCACCGAAATCCCCACCGCGCCAACGCAACGGCCCAAGGTGGTGAAATAGTGTGCGCTAAGGCTATGCAGGGTGCCGATATCGTCCTGCAGCGCTTGCTTGACTTCCCCTGCCGCGCGCTCGGTAAACCAACCTAAAGCCACCTGGCCCAGACGCTGGCTGATGCGTCGGCGCAGGTCCGCGGTGAGTTGGTTATCAGCCAGATGGGCCTGACTTTCGCCCAAGGTTTGCAGGCCCATGCCTAGGAACAGACTGACTAAGCTGACGCTCAGCAATGGCCACAGTTGCTGTGCCTGCCAAGGCCCCGCGCCTGCTTGCCAATGGGTTAAAGCCTGTTGCGCCAGCTGAGTGATGGCAGCCAGCGGCACCAAGGTCAACATCGCGCCCAGTGCCGCCAGCGCGGCGGCCAAGCCTAAACGCTGACGGATTGGCCGTAAAACCTGCTTCAGGCTGCTGGCCGTAGCCGCAACTTGTTCATCCTTGCTCATCCCCACTCCCTGTTGATTAACGCTGATCGGCGTCAATAGCTAATGGCTAGTTAAGCCATGGCACCGCTTGTGACCTGCTGGCAGGCCTTAAGCGCGGCCGCGATGTATTTCTCCACCGATGACACCGAGACCTGTAATTGCTCGGCGATAGCCCGGTGGCCCAAGCCGTCTAAACGGCTGAGCAGCAAGGCATCGCGAGTGTTGGCGGGCTTGTTGTGAAGCAGCGTGTCGATCTCCACCAGCGCTTCGCCGACCAAGGCCCGGGCCTCTTCTGAGGGAGCTTGGGCTTCGGGCACTTCGCCCAGGCCTTGCAGGTAGCAGGTTTCGACGCGGCGCCGGCGATACAGATCAATCACCAAACCTTTGGCGATTTGACTCAAATGGCAGCGGCACAACTCAGCCGTGGGCAGTTGGCCACGGCGCAGCAGGAGTAGGTAGACGTCTTGGGCGAGGTCCGCCGCATCCACGGCGTTACCCAATTTGCGCCGCAGTAAGCGGCACAGCCAGCTGTGATGTTCAACATAGAGTTTTTGTAGTTGTTGCTGAAACGCGAACGATCCGCTGTCCACCTTGGCTCTCCTTTGCCAACCCTGCATCTGCTGACTTTGACTGATCCTAATAGAAATGATAATTACTATCAATTAGTTATTGTCTAGTCGTTCTACACACAGTTAGCACTCATGTGCACGCAGAGGCTCTGGAATAGTGTTCTACAAGATTACAACACTTCAGCATTACCCAGGCAAACCATGCCCGGCATCGCGTCTTAAGCCTAAGGAGTTCAGTTACCTCGCAGTCAGCTAGCACCAACGAGCCTATACATCGGGCGCATGCGCCCATTTTCAGTACCCTAGGTGGAACCTATCCATGATGGAAAACATCCCAAACGCCGCCCCCCATCTGCCCGTCAGCCTGTATCAGGAACAACTCTGGCTGATCCAGCAACAACAGCCCCAGCAGTGCTTTCAGCAACTACGTGCGTGGCGTTTAGCCGCAGCGGTAGATATCAATCGCCTGACTGCTGCCATCCACAGCGTGGTCACGGCCACCCCTGCCCTCAGCAGCCGCTTGGTATTCAGCGACGATGGGGATTTGCAGCATCTGGCGTCGCCCCAGAGGTCCAGTGGCTGGAAGCTGTTGCAAGCGCCCTCCACGGCTGCCGCGCAGCAATTGCTGCTGAGTCAACAAGCGGCGCCCTGGGATGCCGAACAGCAGCCACCCTTTCAAGCGCTGCTGGTGATCACCCCTGAGCAATGTGTGCTGGGCCTGTTAGTGCACCGACTGCTGGATGAGCAGTTCAGTCCTGAGCAAGTGCTGCGCGCCATCGACAATACCTACCACGGCCAAGCGCTGAACCTGGCGCCACAAACCACGCCTTTGCTCGTGCCACAGTCCACCGACAATGCGCCTATTCACTGGCTGCGCAGCGAGCCAAGCGCGGTGCTTATCCGCAGCTCTTACGCCGCGCCCTATAGCCAACCCCTGACTCAGCACTGGCACAGCCGTATCAGCGGGCTTACAGCGACCCAGCTCGCCGTGCTTTTTGCGCTGTTTATCGCCAAGCAAGGCCAGCAACCGGCCCTTGGTTTGCAGGTCCGCCAGCACAGCGGTCTTAGCCGCTTGGTGCTGGGGCCGTTATGCAGCGAACAAAGCATTGGCAAAGCCATCAGCGAGCAGACCGACAGTGATCAACGCCTGCTGAACAACGCACAATTGCCCTGGCTTTATGTTCAGCTTTGCCCGGCAGCCGAGCGGCTACACAGTGAGTTGTTTGATGAAGAACTGCTGCTGCCCAGCGCCGAACAGCGCCCGGATTTAGAGCTGAGTATTACGCCGAACGGCGATCAGCTAGCGCTGCGCTTAAGCACCGGTGCAGCGGTTAACCCGGCCCTTGCGGAACAATTGCTGCGCAGCTTCTTAAGCCAGCTGGCCGGTCATAGCGGCGTGGCACTGCCACCACTTATTGCCCCACCTAGCCAGCCAGCCGGGGCGCTAAGTCCTGAGCAGACCGCGCAAATTATTCTGCAGCAATTTCGCAGCGCGCTGGATGAACCGACGATGCAAGTGGGCGACGACTTTTTTGATTTCGGCGGCCATTCCCTGCTGGCCACGCGCATCATCGGCAAACTGCAAAACCAACACGGCATCGAGCTGCAATTCAATGACTTCTTCAGCGCGCCGACCGCCCAGCAGTTGGCCGCTTGTGCGCAGTTTAGCCAGCCCAAATCCAGCCACGCGCAAACCCCCACCAGCCTTGAGCTAAAAAGCCCGCTGGCCTTGGCTCAGGCGACGTTATGGCGGGCGTATAAGGCCTTTGATTTCGGTAAGATTTTTAACTTGCCCTTTGCCGTGCACTTTCTCGAGCCCGTGGATGAAGAGGTGTTCAAGCAAGCCTTCAGCGATCTGCTGATTCGTCATGCCAGCCTGCGCACCCTGTACAACGAGGCCGACGGTGTGGCCTATCAGCAGTTAGTGCCGGTCGCCGAGCTGGATCAATACCAATGGTTTTGGTCGAGCGCCGAAAGTGTCGGCTTAAGCGTCAAGGACGAAGCTCAGCATCAGTTCGATCTGACCCGCGAGCTGCCGCTGCGCGTGCGTTTCTTTACCGATGCGCAGAGCCAGCAGCAGAGCTTGTCGTTGCTGGTGCAGCATATGGCGATTGATGAATGGTCGCTTAACGTCATGCTCGATGAGCTGGCCCACGCCTATCTCGCCCGCGCCAAAGGTCAAACACCGGTGTGGTCAACGGAGGCGGCGTCCTTCCATGATTTCGCCCGCGAACAAGTGCGTCAGGGTCTGGACCTGCAGCATCTGAAGTACTGGACCAGCATGCTGCGCGATGCCACCCGTGGTCTAAACCTGCCACTTACACCTGAAGAAGCCCAAGCCGGCCAATCTTCCGGGGTGGCCGCCGATTGGTTGGCAATCACACCCAGCCAAGCCACCATCGACAAGCTGTACAGCGTCGCCCGCGAACAGCAGTCGTCGCTGTTTAGTCTGGTCTACAGCGCCATCGCCATTGCCCTGCATAAGTTGGGACAGCTGCCAGACCTGATCATCGGCACCTCCGCCTCCGGGCGCAGTGAGGCGCAGTACCACCAGAGCGTCGGCTACTTCACCACCATGGTTGCCCACCGCGTGCAGTTCAGCGGCCAACACAGCGTGGCGCAGTTGATCAAACAGGTGACCCAGACCATCAATACCTCCATGCCCTACGCCGACGTGCCGCTGGAGCATATCCAGCAGGCCCTGGGCATGACCGCCGCCGATGGCTTGCTGTTTGATGTCTATGTGCAGATCCACGCCGACAACGCCCTAAACGGCGAGCTGCGCAGCCCCGAAGGCAAAGCGATCCGCTACCGGCAAATTGACCCGGATAAAACCGAATCGATGTTCGGCCTGCAGTTCGAGATTATGGAGAACTTCCTCGACGGCCAGCGTTGCCTGCGCTTGCTGCTTACCCATCGTCTGGAACGTTATCCCCATGCCCTGGCGCAGCGCATCAGCCGCAGCATTGAGCAGTTGCTGGAGCGCTTTACCCAGGACGATCTTAACCACCTGAGTCTGGCCCAGATCGAGCTGTAATAAGCACCATACTCCGACCATTAAAAAGCCCTTGCTGAGTTCAATCGGCAAGGGCTTTGACTTCCCCCAAGTTTTGCGCCACTCAAAACTTGGGTTTATCCATAAACTGCATTGAGTTCGGCTGTTGCACAAAATCGACTAGTGTACCCTCCATGACCAAATAATTAAACGCATGTTAACCTGATGTGTTTTTTGCCGGCACGCTTCTATGCAAAATTTCCTAACCGATGTTTTCGTAAAATTAGAAAAGACAAAGCGGTTATGGAGCACGAAATGAGTGCAATTAAACAAAAAACCCTATTTAATGAATAATACTCAAGCAATAACCCAGCAATTAGCGCCCCAAAACCAGACCCAACATTAAAAGCCATGCCTATTAAGGCATTAGCTTCATTAAAAAATTCAGGCTTAAATAAATTCGGAACACTGACAAAGGCAGTAATAAACATTGGCGTCATTGCAAGACCAATAAAGAAGGCGATTACAATAGCAAATATAGAAGAGGCTACAAAACCCATAAAAATCGTGATCAAACCTACAATCGCCGGCATAATCAAATATGCGAAATTAGAAAATTTTTCAGGAATTTTAGCCTTTCCATATAGCAACCCTCCAACAATCCCCGCCAGCGAAATAACAGCAACTAAAATCCCTGTAAAAGAAGCTGTCACATGGCTGCTGGACCAAGCGGCAAATGATATGGTGCAAAATCCTATTACTAATGAAAATCCAAACATAGGTATCGTTAGCGCCAACCCTCCAGTAGATATCAAGAGTGATTTTTTCAGAGTATTTTGAGTTTCAGATTTAGTTGCCTTTTTTCCAAAAACACCCCACACATCTCGTCCTGCTCTAAACGCAAAAAAGAACAGAGAAACTGTGCTCATAGCAACAGCTAAGCCGCCCAATGCGATGGCCCATTGCGGACCTACCGTACTCCAAACCAGAGCAACCAATAGAGGGGTACATACAAATACACATTCCTCTAGAGTCGAGTCTAATGTATGTAGCAACTTTCTCTCGGTCTCATTCTTAGATATTATCGACCATACCGAACGCAACACCACACCATTTAGCGGCGCAATTAAAGACGCAACCATGACAAGAAAAAACCCCAACAAAGAACCTGTAACATCATTAAAAAAGAATGCCGCCGAAACTATCAATATAGTCGTTAATAGCGCCATAACAGGAAGAGTATTCCTGGGGCTATACTTGTCAATAATCCTCCCTCTCCATGGTGAAGTAAGAGATGAAAAAATCATAAAGCAGACTGAAACGATACCAGCCGACAAAAACTTATCATTTTGTAAATAGATTGCACTTAATCCAAACGGAATGAGTCCTGCAGCAAGTCTTCCTAAGCTTACTGATAGCAATAACCCAGCAAACCCCGGCCTCATAAACAACTCTCTATATGAAATTCGACTTTCAATCATCGAAACTTCAACTCTATTATCATTTAAGCCTGCTCCAAATTTTCAAAATATCTACACCTTCATCTATAAACGAATCATCCTCGGGTCCATTCGACTCGCTTGACTCTATCAACAACTACCCCTTCATACGCCTTGGCGCAACTCTAGCAATGATATTATCGCCAGCCAAAATAGGACAAAATAATATTCAAAAACCCTCTTGGCAGCTGGCTTATATGCTTTAAGCAAGTACCGCTTACCAAAAGTTCTTTCTAGTCGCGGCCGATACCATAATAATGAATCGAATGAAGATAAAGGGACTAGTTTATTTTCCCTTAATCCCACATATGAATGAGCACGACTGGAAATACAAGCAGGACACTCCCAACCATCAACAGTAATCGACTTTAAATCCAGTTCACTTACTGCGCCACGGGGTTAGACCGCGTGCTATACGAAATTACTGGGGGGCACACTAAACCTTAGCGCAGCACCCAAGGCAGCCTGCATTTGACCCTCAGTTGCATCCCCACGCTGCGCGTCAGAACCACGACGAAGTACATCGCAACTAGCGTGGCAATACGCAGCCTGGCCACCAAGCTTCGGCAAATAATGGTGGATGGGTAAGGCGCCATCCACCCTACTCGCTGCTTTTTAAGCAGACCTTATCGAGAGCAGGTCTTGCGGGACAAAACCTAGCCCGGCGGTAAGCCGTAGTGTTGGAAGGCACTGCGCGCCAACAGGCGGTAATGCTTGCGGCCCAGTAGCTGGTTGATGATATGGGCGTTACGCCCGGCACCGATGCCCAGGTCCGGCGAGCCGACGCCGTGCTGGAAGATCTCGGCGTTGTGTACAAAGATCTGTCCGGCGCCGCCATCGATGCGCTGGGCGCGGAAGTCGCTATCGACAATGCAGTCGCCCTGCTCATCGATGGCCAGCACGCTGTCTTTAAGACGCTCAAACCACTGCGGCCAGGCATGGGCATAACCGGTGGCAGCCACCACCGCATCGGTGGCCAGACTGCCGGCTTGGTTAAGCTGCTGATGCTGGAACTGCACCTGGGCCCAACCCGTTTGCGTGCCTGCGACTATGTCCTCCACCGCGCAGTTGGAATACAGCGCCAGGCCCGGATCACGGCCGCCGATGGAGCGTTCATAGAGCAGATCGAAGATATCCGCGATGGTCGAGAAGCTGATGCCCTTGTACAGCAGGCCCTGCTTGGCCACCACCTCACGACGGGTATCCCGCGGCAGGCTATGAAAGTAATCCATGTAGGCCGGGGTAAAGCACTCCTGGCCGAGTTTGGAATACTCCATGGGATGAAATCCCGGCGCCCGGGTTAGCCACTGAATCGACGCACCAGCCGCCACTCGCTCAGGTGTGAGCGCACTGAACAGGGCCAGCACGCACTCCGCCGCGCTCTGCCCCGAGCCGATCACCGTAACTCGTTGGCAGCCCTGCAACAGCTGCTGATGCTGAGCAAATTCAGCCGAATGCACCAGCGGCACTTGGTTAACGCTACGCGCCCACTTAGGCAGGTGCGGCACGGTGCCGATACCTAGGGCCAGATGCTGGCTGCTGTACTCACGCTTAAGCCCCGACACGGATTGGCTGTGCAGGACAAAGCGCTGGCGGCCAGCGTCGTACTGCACATCAGCAACCTCCTCGCCAAAGCGGCAACTGGGCAACTGTTGCGAGGCCCAGCGACAGTAATGGTCGTACTCCAAGCGCGGCACATGGAAGTTCTCGTGGTAGTAAAACTGGAACAGCCGGTCGTGCTCGTGCAGGTAATTCAAATAGCTTAAGGGATGAGTCGGCTTGGCCATGGTCACCAAGTCGGCGAGAAACGGCACCTGTAAGGTGGTGCCCGGCAGCAACATGCCTGCATGCCAGCGAAACTCCGCTTTGCGCTCCAGAAACACCGCGCTTAGGTCGCTGTGTTCGGCCAGCAGCGCCGCCAAACCCAGGTTAAACGGGCCAATGCCAATCCCGGCAATATCGATATGAGTCATACTTCCTTTCCTCGATGCGAATCATGAGCACGCAAGGCGGTTAGTCCTTGCCCGCAGGTCGTCTGCCTGCGGTGTTATGGCTTAGGCGACGCCTAGTAATTGTTCAACTTCATGGGCATTGCGGCACGGCAGCAGTTGCCCCGGCGTAAGCGCCACGGCAAAGGCCTCCTGCAAACGGGCAGCAATGGTTTTTAAATGCTGTGGGCGCAGGCCCAAGCTGATGAAGTCCTGAGCGGTGTCGTCACTGCTGGCCCCCAGCACTTGCAGATAGATCGCCAACACTTGTTGCGCCTTAGCGTTACGAGCCGTTGGCGTTGATGTGGGCGCTGCACTGACGGGCTGGGTTGGCTGCGACTGGGTCAATAAGCTGCGCGCGCGGTGGCGATCAGGCTTGCCGTTTTGCGACAGCGGCAACTCTGCCACCTCAATAAAGCGCGCCGGCACATGGGATTGCGGCAGTTGGCTACGGGCCATCTGGCGCAGTTGCGCTTGGCTTAGGCTCTGGCCTGGCTGGGGCACATACAAGACGCCCAACAGGTTGTCGCCGCTAGTGGCCTCGGGGTAATCCACCACCAGCACCTGCTTAAGATCGGGCTGTGTGCTCAGGGCCATTTCAATATCCGGTAGCGATACCCGCACGCCGCGCACCTTCACATAACCATTGACCCGGCTATCGAACAGCAGCGTGCCATCGGCGCGATAACGGCCGCAGTCGCCCGTGCGAAAAGCCCGTACCGGCTCGCCGCGCTCAGTCTTAATCGTGACGAAATCGGTCTGCGAAAGCGCCCCGTCCTGCAAGTAACCCAGGGCTAGATTCACCCCAGCGGTATGGATACGCCCCACCACGCCGACGGGACAATGCGCGCCATGCTCATTGAGCAGGTAGTAGCTGTTGCCCGGCAGCGGCCGGCCATAGGGCACGTTGCCCGGCTCACTGGGATCGATCTCATGCCAGATACTCCAGATGGTGGTTTCTGTCGGCCCCCCCAGAGAAATCAAGCGCGCCTGCGGGCACAGCTGATGCAACTGACTGATCAGCGCCGGCTTGATGTAGTCGCCGCCCTGGGCGAACAAACGCAGACTCTGCCAGCTGTGTTGATTGCGACAGGCCAGGAGCATCTCGAGGATCGCCGGCACCGAGCACCAGAGGCTGACCTGATGCTCGCTGATCAGCTGATTCCAGCGCTGCGCGTCTTTGTCTTCACCCGGTCCCGGCAACACCAGCTTGGCACCGGCGACAAAACTGCCGAGCACATCAAACACCGACATGTCGTGGTGCAGCGGCGTAACCGAAATCAGCACGTCCTCGGCGCTCACCTGCCACTGCGCCAGGGTGCTGCCGAGCACATTGGCGGTGGCGCGGTTATTCAGCACAACGCACTTAGGTTTACCGGTGGTGCCCGAGGTATACAGGTAGTAGGCCGGCGCTTCGCTGCGCGACAAAGCGCTGAAGTCGGTTGCTAACTCCGTGCGAGGCGCGTGGGCCAATAACGCCGCGGGCGTGCTGTGGCGATGGTTAAAGGCCGGCGCCTGCGCACTGACCACCAAGGCCGGTTGGCAGTTATCCAGCAGGTAATGCAAGCGCTCGCTGGGCGACGCCGCATCAATCGGCACCCAGACCAAACCACCCAAGGCGCAGGCCAAGGTCAGCATGCTGTGCTCAGGACTGCGCGGCAGACAAATCGCCACTACTTCGCCGGCCTGCAAGCCTAATGCCTGCAAGCCACCGAGCATGCGCTTAACGCTGTCACCCAGCGCGGCGTAGGTCAGTTGCCGTGAGCCCTGCACCAGGGCGATACGCTGATTGTTTGGGTCGAAAATATGCCCGGCGATACGCCCCAGAAAGTCCTCCTGACTGGCCGCCTGTGCCTGGCTGTTAAAGCGGTAGTGCTCGTTAGTCAGCGCCGGCTGCGCGGCCAGGGCCAAGTCGGCATGGCTCGTGATCGCCGCCACGCTGGCGGCGAAGCTCTGCAAGATAGCGCTGACGATTTGCCCATCGAGCGCTTCACGGGCGTAATCGATCTCCACCCGCAGATCGCCCTGGGCGGTTGCCGAAAAGCGCAGATCCAGTGCCACCTGCGGCGTCTGGGTGAGGCCGTCGACCCACTGCATGGGGCTGCTGGCAGATGCCGCAGGCCACGACAGGCCATTGGTGATCACCACCGGGAATACCGGCCCAGGGTTTTGCCCGTCATACAGCAAGCGGGCCAGATCCACGCCGCTGAAGGCCAGATGTTCCAGCCCTTGCATGACATCCACCTGCAAAGCGGCGGCGCGCTGGATAAACTCAGCATCGCTGCGCGCCCAGTTAAGCGCGATAAAACTCGAATGATTAGCCAGCGCGGCACTGGGCGGTGGCGCCACAGGTACGGCCACCAGCAAGTCGCCTTCACTGAGCCAGTGACTCAGCACCTCCAGCGCCAAAGCCATGACCACGCTGTTTTTAAACAATTGCTGACGCGCGCCCAGCTTGGTTAGCGCGACAAACTGCGCGCGGGGCACCACTTGGCTTAGGCGCGCGTAACGCGATTGCTGAATCTGCTCAAGCGCCACGCGCCACGGCAACCGTGGCCCCGGCCTAAGCCCTTGAAGTTTGCTGCGCCAATAGCGGCTGGCGCTTTTGCGCTGCTCGGCCAACTGCTCCGGCACTGCTGCCTCTACTGGCGGTAATTCGGGTTCCACCACGCCATCGAGCAATTCCAGAAGCAAAGCGCCGATGGAGCGGCCATCGACGATCAGTGCATCGAAGCGGGCAAACACCCGCACAGAGTCATCGGGCAAGCTAAAGCAGCTGATATTCCACGGCGAGCGGCTGAAATCGAACAGCGCGTGGGCATAGTCATCGCGGCGGCGCTGCAATTCAGCTAATGCCTCGGGCAAAGAAAGATGGTTCAGGTCAATCTGCTCGAAGTTAACCTCTGCCTCGTCACTGACCCACTGCACCAAACGTTCAGGATCAATCCGGCGGCGCAGACTTGGGTGGCGCTTGACCATGGTCTGTAAGCGCGCTTGCAGCAGTGCAGGCTCAATCTGCCCGTGATACTCGCGAAACTCCTGCATGGCCACACCGCCGAGCACATGGTCGCTGCGCCGGCCGAGCAGATAAGCCTGCTGCAGGGCATTGAGGGGCTGCTCTACGCGCCGGGGTTTGCCGGCAGATGCCGGCAGCGGCTGATTAAGCGGCTGGCCATCCTGCGCGACCGCCACCAGCAGGTCGCGGTAACGCGCAAACAACTCACTGAGCCATGGCAGTGGCAAGGCATCCAGCCGGGTATCCCAATTGAGCAAAATACCACCGTCACTCAGCGCAGATTGGGCATCGATGGCCACCTGCGGGCCTTGGGACATCAACCAGTTGAGCTGACCAAAAGCCTCTGTGACGTGCCCGCTAAACAGCTCACCGCCGGGTAAATCCAGGGCGGCGGTAAACACCACAGGCGCAAGCTGTGGGGTGCCGTGCCAGCGCGATAAATCGCGCATCAGGCTGACCCCGGAGTAACTGCTGTGGGCCAGCAGATCGACCATCTGTCGTGCCAGTTGTTGGCACAGCTCAGCCACAGTGTTGGCGTGTTCGAGATCGACACTCAGGATCAGCACATTGGCAAATTCCCCGACTGTGCGCTCAATCCCCGGCAGCAGCGGCGCGCGCCAGAAAGTCGGTACGTTCAAGCGAAACTGACGCTGCCCGCATTGCTCGGCCAAGGCCAGAGCAAATACACCCAACAGCAAATTGGACAAACTCACCCGCTGTTGCCGCGCCTGCAGTTGCAAGGCTTGGCGTTGCG
The DNA here is from genome assembly GCF_025465995.1 of Pseudomonas sp. 5P_3.1_Bac2. Taxonomy (GTDB): domain Bacteria; phylum Pseudomonadota; class Gammaproteobacteria; order Pseudomonadales; family Pseudomonadaceae; genus Aquipseudomonas. The sequence goes on from NZ_JANLNY010000006.1 coordinate 929,362, forward strand.
CGGCGTTCAACCAGTGACTGAAACGGTGGCTCTGCGCCTGCTCAGCCGGCGTGGGCTGAAACGGCAACTTGGGCGCCTCGGCCACCTGCTCCAAACGCTCGCGCCACCAGCGCCGGTCATGCTCGCGGCGACTGCGCAGCTCGGGGTCAGCGCGCCACTTATCCAGCCAGCTGAGGTAATCGGCCGGTGCCGGCAGGGTCACATCTGGCTGCAGATACAAACGGGCTAGATCTTCGATCAGGATGCGCAGACTGGAAGGGTCAATGGCCACCATGTCGGTGTCCAGGTGCAGGCGAAAACGCTCATCACTGAGCAAGCTGAGGGAAAACCGAGCGCCCTGCCCGTTGGCTAAGTCCAGCTGCTGGTGGCTCCAACGCTCGCGCTTGTGCTGCAACTCACGCTCGCTGGCTAACTGCCCCAGCGTTTGCCAATCGTCCACCTCTAAAACCGCCGCAGGCGTAGCGAGCTGTTGCTGGCCATCGCCGGTGATGCGTACGGCGAGCATCGGGTGTAATTCATACAGTCGCTGTAAAGCTTGTTCCAGTCTGGCCACATCCAGCTTGTGACCAGCAAATTCGGCGTACAAATGGGCCGAAACTCCACCTAACTGCGCATGGGCATCACGCCCAAACCAGCAGGCGGCCTGCATCGCTGTTAACTCTCTCATGGCTCACTCGCGCGGTTGACAAATCCCTGTGTTTGGCGCCTTTTATTTAGGAACGATTATCATTATATTTCAAGACAAAATTTATTCGGACAATTCAGCCAAGGAGGCTTTAGATGAGAACTGGCACGCTGCCATCGACTCCTCGTGATGCAGCACAACCTATTGATAAATATCGTAGTTTCTCGTTTACATCAGGAGATCGCGAACTCATCACCCAAGGCATACTGGAACGCCTGGACACCCCGGCTGCCGGCGGTTTCGACCCACAAAGCGGCTTGCAACAACAACTTAAAATTGCCTTCGAAAACGCCCGACAAAAGGGTCATAAAAACCCCGTGGTGGTCGGCGCCATTCCCTTCGATCCCAGCCAGTCTTCTGCCCTCTTCATCCCCGAACACAGTGAATGGCTCGAGCGTGCCAGCAGCACTCCTGACAGCCTGCAAGGCACCCAGCCGCCGCTAATCAGTCAGCGCAATATTCCCGAAGAAAGCGGGTTTAAACGGTCGGTCAAACACGCCATCGTCAACTTCCAACACAGCGATGTGCGCAAGGCCGTGTTGTCGGTACAACGCGAGTTAGAGTTCGCTCAGGATGTGGATCTGCGTTTGATGCAAAACACCCTGCGGGTACAGAACCCGCACGGTTATCACTTCTGCGTGCCGCTGGCCGACGGCGCGACCTTGATTGGCGTGAGCCCGGAACTGCTGATACGCAAACGTGGCCGGCATTTTATTTCCAACCCCTTGGCCGGCTCGGCCAAACGCATGGCTGACCCGCAAGCCGATCAGCTCAGCGCGCAAAACCTCGCCAACTCGGCCAAAGACCATTACGAGCACAGCTTCGTCACTGAGGACATCGCCGCGCAATTGGCCGGTTTGTGCCAAACCCTGGAAGTCCCGGCACAGCCGTCGCTGCTGAGCACCGCCGCGCTGTGGCATCTCTCGAGCAAGATCGAGGGGCAGTTGCTCGATGAGCAGACCAATGCCCTGCAACTGGCTTGCCGCCTGCACCCAACGCCAGCCGTGTGCGGCTATCCGACGGAGCTGGCGCGTCGCTTGATTCGCTTTGTCGAGCCATTTGAGCGAGGCCTGTTTAGCGGCATGGTCGGCTGGTGTGACGCCGAGGGTAATGGCGAATGGGTGGTGACCATCCGCTGTGGCTTGGTCAAGCGCAATCAAGTGCGCTTGTTTGCCGGCGCCGGCATCGTCGAGGCATCCGTTGCGGACGCCGAGTGGGCCGAGGTGCAGACCAAGCTCGGCACCATGTTGCGCGGCTGCGGCTTAAGCCAATAAGCCCTTCTGACATTCACCCTTTTGAAGTGACGGCAATGACTATCGAATTTACTCCCTGGCCGGCCACCCGCGCCGAGCTGTACCGTCAGCGCGGTTACTGGCTTGCGCAACCGCTGACGCAGATCCTCCAGCAAAACGCTCAGCCGGATGACATCGCCATCCTCTGTGGTGAGCGCCAATTCAGCTACGCCGAGCTCGATCAACGTTCCACTAACCTGGCCGCACGCTTAGCCGAAAGCGGCCTCGGCCATGGCGACAGCGCCCTGGTGCAACTGCCTAATAGCGCCGAATTTTATCTGGTCCTGTTTGCCTTGCTTAAGTGCGGCGTGGTGCCGGTACTGGCGCTGTACAACCACCGGCAGATGGAGCTGCGCAGCTATGCCGAGCAGATCAAACCCAGGCTGTTGATCGGCTGCCGCGAGCATGAAGTGTTCCGCGACGACGCCTTTATCCACGCCCTGAGTGAGCAAGGCATTCGCCCACCGCTGAAGCTGTTTTTGCATGACCGCGATTCTGCTTGCGACCTGACCCGCTGGCTGAACGAGCCCCCCAGCACGCTGTGCCCATACGCCCCTACTCCGGCGGACCAAGTGGCACTGTTTCAGCTGTCCGGCGGCAGCACCGGCACGCCGAAACTGATCCCGCGCACCCACGATGACTACCTCTACAACGTGCGCGCCTGTGCCGAGATTTGCGGCCTGTCGCGACGTACCCGCTTTCTTTGCGCGCTACCTGCCGGGCATAACTTCCCGCTCAGTTCCTCCGGCGCCTTAGGCGTGTTTTATGCCGGCGGCAGCGTGGTGATGGCGAGCAGTCCCGAGCCCAGCAGTTGCTTTGCCCTGATTGCGCGGCACCAGATTAATACCGCCGCCTTGGTGCCCAGTGCCGTGGCCTTGTGGCTGCAAGCGGCGCCCAGCCATGCCGAGCAAATTGCCTCTCTTGAACTGCTGCAAGTCGGCGGCGCCAGCTTTGCCGAAGCGTTGGCGCGGCAAGTTCCGAGCGTCTTGGGCTGCCAGCTGCAGCAGGTGTTTGGCATGGCCGAAGGGTTGATCAACTACACCCGTTTGGACGATCCCCAGGAGTTGGTGTTTACCAGTCAGGGCCGGCCGATTTGTCCGGACGATGAAATCAAAATCGTCGATGAACAGGGCCAGCCCGTGGCTGCGGGTCAGCCGGGGATCTTAGCGACCCGTGGCCCCTACACCTTTTGCGGCTATTACCTGAGCCCTAAACACAACGCCCAGGCCTTTGATAACGAGGGCTTTTACTACTCCGGCGATATCGTTCAGCAGTTGCCAGACGGCTATTTGCAGGTGGTCGGCCGGGTGAAGGATCAGATCAACCGGGGCGGCGAGAAGATCGCCTCGGAGGAGATCGAAAACCTCCTGCTTGGCCACGCCGATATCACCCACGCCGCATTGGTCGCCCTGCCCGATACGTTGCTTGGGGAAAAAAGCTGCGCCTTTATCGTCAGCCGCAATCCTGCCCTCAAGGCCGTGGCGCTACGGCGTTACCTGATGGCGCAAGGCATTGCTGAATACAAGCTGCCGGATCGGGTGCGCCTGCTCGAACAGATGCCTCTCACCGCCGTCGGCAAGATCGACAAGAAACAATTGCGCGAACAGCTCAACCAAGAGCTGGATGCCGCCGCACAAGGATAACTGCCCCATGTCGCAAGCCATTGATTACCCCCTGCCAGGCCGCGCCGAGCTGCCGCCAAACCTGCGCAGCAGCCAGCTGGATGCCAGCCGCGCATTATTGTTGATCCACAATATGCAAGAGGACTTACTCAGCCATTACGCTGCCGATGGCGCCCTGTTGCATGGCGTTTTGCACAACCTGGAGGGGCTGCGGCAATGGGCCGAGCAGCATCAGGTGCCGGTGCTGTATACCCGCCAGATTGATACGGGCGAAGCCGTACCCTCGCCCCTACTCAGCCAACTGCAGCCCAGCGACAGCGGCCAAGTGCTGAATAAGTCCAGCCTCAGCAGCCTGGCGGACGGCCAAGTGCTGGCCAAGCTCAACGCCGCCAACCGCGATCAACTGCTGTTAGCCGGTGCTGATGCGTACGGCGCAGGGCTGGCCACGGCCCTCGCTGGCGTTGATCAGCAACTTGAGCTGTTCGTCGTGGCCGATGCGCTGCTGGCGGACAGTCGTGAACAGCATCAACTGGCGCTTAACTACCTGAGTCAGCGCTGCGCCCAGCTACTGCTCAGCAGCCAGCTCGACGCGACTGCCAATGACCAAGCGCAGCAAGCCCTGTGCACCTGGCTCGGGGAACGGGTGCTGCAACTGATCGAGGATGAAGATCAGCTTGATCCGCAGGAGAACCTGATTTTCTACGGCCTTGATTCGCTACAGGTCATGAAAATCGCTGCGGAGCTGAAAGAGCGTGGCGTGCTCATCAGTTTTGATGAGTTGGCTCGCACGCCAACGTTAGCCCATTGGTATGGCCTGATCGGCCAGCGCTTAAGCGCCAGCTAAGAGCCGCCGCGGGGCAAGCACCAGGCCCCGCGGCAGGCGTTTAAACCTCAGGAATTTATTGGCCGCGCCTGCGCGCCACGATTTAACAGGGAGTGTCTCATGCAGCTGTCCAGCGCCGATCAAGGCAAACTCGAAGACTTTTGGCAGCACTGTTTGACCCATCAATATTTCAATGTGGGCTACCCTGAAGCGGCGGATTTCGACTACCGACCGCTGCACCGCTTTATGCATTTTTCGCTGAACAACTGCGGCGATTGGGATGCCCCGAGCAACTACATCCTCAATTCCTTTAGTTTTGAAAAGGAAGTGATGGCCTACTTCGCCGAGCTGTTTGAAATCCCCTTGCAGGACAGCTGGGGCTATGTCACCAACGGCGGCACCGAGGGCAATATGTTTGCCTGCTACCTGGCCCGGGAGCTGTTCCCCGATGGCGTGCTGTATTACTCGCGGGATACTCACTACTCAGTGGCGAAAATCGTCAAACTGCTGCGCATGCCGGCCCGTGCCGTGGCCACCCTGAGCAATGGCGAGATCGACCACAACGACCTGATCAGCAAGATCGCCATCGATGACTGCGCCAATCCGCTGATCTTTGCCAATATCGGCACCACCATGCATGGGGCCACCGACAATATCAGCCTGATCCAGCAACGCTTGGCGGATCTTGGCATCGCCCGCAACGACTACTACCTGCATGCCGACGCCGCCCTAAGCGGCATGATCCTGCCCTTTGTCGAAGCTCCCCAACCCTATAACTTTGCCCATGGCATCGACTCCATCAGCGTGTCGGGGCACAAGATGATCGGCTCGCCAATCCCCTGCGGCATCGTCCTAGCCAAGCGTCATCATGTCGAGCGCATCTCGGTGGATATCGACTACATCAGCGCTCAGGACAAAACCATCAGCGGCTCGCGCAATGGTCATACACCGTTGATTATGTGGGCCGCGCTGCGCAGTCACAGCCACGAGCAATGGCGGCAGCGCACCTTGCGCTGTTTGGAGCTGGCGCAATATGCGGTGGAACGGTTTAAGGCCGCTGGGGTTGCAGCCTGGCGTAACCACAACTCGATCACGGTGATTTTCCCCCGCCCCTCAGAGCACCTGTGCAAACAACACGGTCTCGCCACCTCAGGCGCCTGCGCACACCTGATCGCCACGCCCCATCATCGCGATCACAGCCGCATCAGTCGCTTGATCGATGACATTACGGCTGATCTCAAACTCAATAGCAGGCGCAACGCGCCGGCGAACCAGCCCTGTGCCGTGCATACCCTGCCAAGCGTTGCACGGCCACGCTCCATGGCCGCGGACTGATACGCAGCTACATGCCCTTGCAGCCCGGCAACAGGCCACTTCTATGGCGGGTTAGTGGCCTCGACGCTACATCATGCTGCTCACGCAGCCGCGCGCAGTCCGGGCAAGTGCACCAGCGACCAACCGGCGTCGGGCGCGCCCAACGGCCGGCGCTCAGCGAGTTCAGGGGCTAACTGCAACAGGCTCTGAGCCAGGTCGCCAATCATCCAGTTCGGGGTATTGGACGCGATGACGCGGCCATCAGCGGCTAGCAACAGCGCTTCGTTCTCCAAGCGCATCAGGCTTTGGATCAGCAGACGCTCGACGTTGTGCAATGACAGATCCAGGCCCGCCACGCCAATAAAACGCCCTTGCACGTACATCGGCACGGTGAAGGTCAGCACATACATATTGGTGCCGTAGAGGTCGATGTAGGGACCTTCCACCACGCTTTTGCCTAAGTCACGCGGGCGGCTGTACCAGAGCATTTCGGTGTAGTCGTAAAAGTTTTCCCGGTTGCGGTCGAAGTTGGGTCGCAGCGGCAGGGTCTTACCGCCGTCCACAAGGTGCCACCACTCCAGATGCATCTTGCGGTCGCCCAAACATCCGGGTTCGACCACCACCCCGCCGCCACAGCCAAAGGTGCCGCAAGCTTGGAGCATCTGTTCGATAGCGGGTCGTAACAGGGCCAAATCGCGGGCATCCGGTTGACGGCCCTCGGCGATAACTCGCTCCCAGAGTTGCAGATTTTCCTCTACTAGGTGCCGAACCTGGCTGAAGATAGCTCCTAAGGTGCTATCGAGCTGCGCCACGCAGATCGATAGAGGGTCATTGTCGCTCTGGGCAAACATGGCATTACCTCACGCAGGTTTTTTACTTTTTTTTATGTGTTGCAACCAAGGGCAGATCGCTTGGGTTCGGGCGCGGGACTGGGTATGTCGAGCGAACACTGCTCGCCCGCTCATACAAATCTCACGCACGTTGGTACTGAGCTCGCATGCTGGTAGATACATCGTACAGCTGCACATAATTTGCACGCTTGTACAGAATCTAAAGCCTTGCGGCGCTCGTGGAAACTCAACTTTGGTCTTTTGTAATACTCCCCCGCTCAACCATCAGCTCACCGGGCACTTCAGTGGCGGGCGACAGAGCGGCGCCTGCTGGCTGCGCAGTGCTCGCCAATAACTCCAGGCGCAACCCGATCAGGCGCTTGATCCCGCGGCTCACATGGGCCTCTGCCAGTGCGCCGGCCAACACGCCATCGCCGCCGACCAGCGCTTGCAAAATAGCCCGATGTTCTTGCTCCACGACGCCGACATCGCCGCCCACGGCCTCCAGCCAGAGCATTTCGCCGACCTCCGATTGCAAGCGCATCTCGGCATGGGTCAGGCGCAATGACTGCGCGGCAGCAGCTACCTCAATATGAAAACGGGCGTCGGCGCGGTGCCGGGCCAAGCGCGTACTGGCTTGGCTCAGGGCATCTATATGTTGGGCGATGCGCGCCTGTTGCTCGGGCGAGCTGCGCTTAGCCGCCAGCCGCGCGGCCGTGCCGGAAATAGCGATGTGCTCATCGCCCAAGTCACGCAAATCCGGCCCGCTCATCTCGCACAAACGCCGTAATAGCAGTGCCTCTGGCACTTCCACCGGCGCGCAGACAAAGCTGCCGCCGTTGCGCCCGCGCCGTGTCTCGATCAGCCCGCGTTGGCGCAACACCACCAGGGCCTCGCGCAAGGTCACGGTGGCGACGCCCAGTTGCAGCGCCAACTCACTCTCGCTAGGCAGTTGCTGACCTTCGGTAAAGATGCCCAGGTCAATGGCTTCCATGAGCCGACGTGCCACCTCATCGGTACGACCTTCCTGGCGTAACCGAATAAAGGCTGTGCTACGCGCAGTATTCAAGGAACTCATGAGTACTCCAGATTGAAGGTAAAAAATTCAGCAGCCGCGACACAAACTGGCCATCCATTCAAGCCAGTCCACTCGCGGGTGTTCCGCACAGGATGAAGCCCCCTGCACAGGCCGGCGCAGTGGCGCTGCTAAACGTACATTTCCACATCTTATAGCGATCACTTGCCGGGGGGTACCGCTTATGCGTGGGCTCACGTCTTCATTCCCTTCATCAATATCGTGCACAAGGCCCTGTAGTTGTCATCTAACATTAAGATATGTTTTTATATGTTTAAGCCCGAGATGGCAAGCGCCTAGTCCTAGGCCACCCCGTTCACTTGCCATCTGTTCCACTTAATAAGACCGACTAAGGGATATGCCATGCAAACCAAACTTCTGATCAACGGCCAACTGATTGATGGCGCAGGCAGTCCTTATGCCGTCTACAACCCGTCTCTGGGTACGGTGCTGGTGAACATTGCCGAAGCCAGCAGCGCGCAGGTCGATGCCGCTGTTGAAGCTGCGGATCAAGCCTTTGCCGCCTGGTCGCAAACCCCGCCCAAGGATCGCGCCAACCTGCTGCTGAAACTGGCCGAGCGCATCGAAGCTGAGGCCGAAACCCTCGCGCGGCTGGAGTCGCAAAACTGCGGCAAGCCCTACTTGGCGGCACTTAACGACGAGATTCCGGCCATCGCGGATGTGTTCCGCTACTTCGCCGGTGCCAGCCGTTGCATGAGCGGTAGCGCCGGTGGTGAATACCTGCCTGGCCACACTTCGATGATTCGTCGCGACCCGCTGGGCGTGGTTGCCTCGATCGCGCCGTGGAACTACCCACTGATGATGGTCGCGTGGAAACTGGCACCGGCCCTGGCTGCCGGCAACTGCGTGGTGCTCAAGCCGTCGGAGCAGACGCCGCTCAGCGCCCTGAAACTGGCCGAGTTCATCGCCGAGCTGTTCCCCGCGGGCGTGGTTAACATCCTCTTCGGGCGCGGTCCGAACGTCGGTGAGCCACTGGTGACCCATCCCAAAGTGCGCATGGTGTCGCTGACCGGCTCGGTCGCCACCGGCAGCCGGATCATCAGCAGCACAGCCAGCAGCGTCAAGCGCACCCACATGGAGCTGGGGGGTAAGGCTCCCGTGCTGATCTTCGACGACGCCGACATCGACGCCGCCGTGGAAGGCATCCGTGCTTTTGCTTTCTACAATGCCGGTCAAGACTGCACCGCCGCCTGCCGCCTGTACGTGCAGCAAGGGGTGTACGAGCGTTTCGTGGAACAACTCGGTGCCGCCGTCGCCACCATTCGCTATGGCCTGCAGGACGATCCGGAGACTGAGCTGGGCCCGCTGATCACCCGCGAACACCTGGAACGCGTCGAAGGTTTTGTTGAACGCGCCAAGGCCCAGCCGCACATTCGTGTCATCACTGGCGGCAAACGCGTCGAGGGGCCTGGCTTCTTCTTCGAGCCTACGGTGCTGGCCGACGCACGCCAGGACGACGAAATCGTCCAGCGCGAAGTCTTTGGCCCGGTGCTGAGCATCACCCCCTTCACCGACGAAGCCCAAGCCCTGGCCTTCGCCAATGACTCGGACTACGGCCTGGCCTCGTCGGTCTGGACCGCTGATGTCGGCCGCGCGAACCGCCTTGCCGCCCGCCTGCAATACGGCTGCACCTGGGTCAACACGCACTTCATGCTGGTTAGCGAAATGCCCCACGGCGGCATGAAGCACTCGGGCTACGGCAAAGACATGTCGATGTACGGCCTGGAAGACTACACCTGCGTACGTCACGTCATGTTCAAGCATTAACAGCGCCAAAAGCGCCCACTGATAGTCCGCATTGCACCCTGGTGGTGCTCTGCGGGCAGCCTTAAGCCCGTGATCCGGGCCTATCGCTACAGCGCAATGCAGGCCAAGGCAGGCCAATACTGAAATACATATAAAATAATATGTTATGGCATGAGTCGTGCTTTCGCTCCGGCCAACGTATTAATACAGCCTTCATTGTTACCTCGCGGCAGCGCCGCGGTAACGCCTTACGAGGTGTGCACCATGCTTATCACCGGCATCAAGAGCCGACCCATCTACGACCGCCTGCAACCCATGGCTGGCGGTTTGCGCCACCTGATCGCAGGTCAGGGCAGCGGCGGTACGGCGATGTTTCGTCTGATCCAGGAAATGACTGCGCAACAACGCGCCAACACCACCCTGCTCTATTCCACCGAGACATTCTCCGGGCATAACCACCTGGCAACACTGCAACAGGCCGATGTCGCGGGCTTGCAGGTATTCGCCAGCAACCAAGCGCTGATCGACGCCCTCGCGCAGCTGTTGCGGGATGCGCACATGGGCACGCGCCTGTATCTCAGCGGCTCGGAAAGCTTTATCGGCACGGCCATGCAGGCCGCCAACGCGGTCGACCTCAATCGCGACGAAGTGCTGCGCGAACACAGCGGCACCTTGGTGCGCCGGGTCTGGTGTGCGCACTGCGACACCTACACCGAGAACGTCACCCAGCGCCTGTTTGTCTGCCCTGGCTGCAAACTCAACTTGGTCGTGCGTGACCACTATTCCCGGCGCCTGGCGGCCTTCCAGGGCATCAAAGCCGATGGTGAAGTCCCGGGCGAACTACCACCTGCCGAGGAGCTGGACACATGAGTAGCCATAACGGAATTCTCAAAGTGCGGGTTGCCCGCATCGAAACCCTCACCCCCGAAATCAAGCGCTTCACCTTGGTCGACCTAGAAGGCAAGCATTTGCCCGCGTTCTCCGGCGGCAGCCATGTGGTGGTGGTGATCGACGACGCGGACAGCACCTATCGCAATGCCTATTCGTTGATGAACTCGCCGTACGACTCCAGCGCCTATCAGATCGCGGTCCGCCGCGTCAGCGAAGGCCGTGGCGGTTCGCGCTTCCTGCACAGCCAAGTCAAGGAAGGCGACTTGCTGCAAATCATGCAGCCAGCCAACCTCTTCCCCTTGGCCAAGCATGCGCGCCAGCACATTTTTATCGCCGGCGGCGTGGGCATCACCCCGGTCTACTCGCAACTGGATGAGCTGCATCTCAAACAGGTCGATTTCGAGCTGCACCTAGCCGTTCGTGGCCCGGAACACGCCACCCTGGGCCTGGAGCTGCAAGCCAAGTACGGCAAACACGTACACCTCTATGTAGATGGCCAAGGCCCACGCATGGATATCCGCCAAGTGCTCGCGCAGCGGCCGCTGGGCAGTCACGTTTACGTGTGCGGCCCGGACAGCATGATCGACGACACCATCGACAGCGCCCATGCACTGGGCTGGACCGACAGCCACATCCATTACGAGCGTTTTGTCGAGCAAGGCTCGCTGGGCGAACCCTTCAGCGTGACGCTGGCGCGTCAGGGCGTGACCCTCGAAGTGGCACCCGATCAGTCCCTGCTCGAAGCCGCCGAAAAAGCCGGCTACGCAGTGCCGTACCTGTGCCGTGGCGGCGCGTGTGGCTACTGCGAAACCACCGTGTTGGAAATCGAAGGCGAGCTGGACCATCGCGATGACTGGCTCAGCGAAGAAGACAAACTGAGCAAACGCAAATTTATGCCGTGTGTTTCACGCGCCAACTGCAGCCGTTTGGTCGTAGACCTCTAAGATAGGAAGTAAAATAATGACCGTATTCAAGCCAATTGAAACCTACTCTGACGACTACACCTACAGCAACTCGCGCGAGGCCGTGACCCGCCTGCCCTTCCCGTACCCGGAAGATCAGTACATGTATTCGATGAACGTCGAACCCCATGTACCTTTTGGCGAAGGCGCACTGCGTGCGCAGTTCGATATCGACGAGCATTACATCTCCGAGTGCCACCACCGCGCCCATATCCTCGATACTCAGCCAGGCGTGCATTACCTGGCCCTGCCGCACATGATGGAAGCCCAGTGGGACTTGCTGGAATTGCTGATGGAGTCGTACTCGCGCGACTTCCCTGAGCACTTCACCTTGAACAAAAACGGCAGCCAATGGCACTGGATCAACCGCCCGCTGCAGATCGATCAGACCTTCACCTTCGGTGACACCAGCACCCTGCCGATGGAGCCGATGGAATACATCACCCGTCAGGCTCAGGGTGAGTTCATCCTGCTTGAAGAGCGTGACGAAACCCTCTACATGGGCGCCGGCATGGCCACTCAGCGTGCCGACTACTCCCTGCGTTTCAACCTTGGCATGAGCTTCATGGAGTTCCATGGTCCGGTGCCCAAGCTTGAAGAAATGGGCATCCTCAGCCGTGCGCTGAAGTTCCTCCTGCGCCTGCGTCCAGGCCACCCAGTGCGCCGTACCAACTGGTCGATCACCGTCAACCCGCGCCTCGAAACTTCGGCTGAAACGCTGCCGGACTGGGCACCGGACCGCACTATCGTCACCCCGGAAAACGCCGGTGAGCTGGTCAACCTGCGCATCGAGTTGCAACCCCTGCACCGTATGCCGCGTAGCAACGCCGTATTATTCCCGGTGCGCACTTACCTAGTCAGCCTCAAAGAGCTGGCCGAGTACGCGCCACAGTGGGCCAAGCGCATGCACCGCGTGATCCGTGATTTGGATCAGGAGCTGGTGGACTACAAGGGCTTTACCCGCTACCGCGATGCAATGGTCGCCTGGCTGTCGCAATACGATGACGGCACGCCGGTCGACGAAAGCAAACAATAAATTTACCCCCCTTGAGCGCGCCCTATTGGCGCGCTTTTTCTTCCCTATGTTTGCCAAAAATTAGGACCCACCCATGAAAACAATACGCAACCTACTGCCAGAGAGTTGGGCTCTGGTGTTCTCCGCCGCAGGCTCTGCCTACGGCGTAGGTTTACTCGGTCTGTGGGCGCTGCCATTTTTGATCAGCGCCATCATCAACGACCTCAAGCTGAACGAGGTCGAAGCAGGCCTGCTGATGTCCGCCGAGTTTGGTTTCACCATGCTCGCCTCGTTGCTGATCGCGCCCTTCATGGGCCGTGCACCGCGGCGCACCCTAGCGCTGCTGGGCACCTTGCTGGCCATCGTAGCCAACCTGATCAGCGCCAACATTGACCACATTTATACGCTGGCGGCAGTGCGCTGCATCGCCGGTATCGGTGCCGGCCTGGCCCTGGCCTGCGGCAATGCCAGCGTCTCCAGCGCCAAGCAACCCGATCGCATTGCCGGGCACATGAACGTGCTCTCGGTAGTGCTGATGATCGTGGTGATGCTCGGCTACGCCAAAGTCATGGCCTTGTACGGGCTGTCCGGTCTCTACTACGCCATGGCCGCCACTATGGCGGTGATGCTGCTGGCCATTCCGGCCATGCAACAACGCAGCACAAGCATCGCGCCAAGCCCGCTGTCGCCCACCGCCAAGAGCGGTTCGGGCAATATCCTGCTGAGCTTGCCGGCCATCTGCATGATGCTCGCCATGTTTGTGTTCCAGGCGCGCGACACCATGGGCTGGGCCTTTGTCGAGCGTATCGGGACCATGGTTGGCTACAGCGGCGCCGAGTTGGGCATGCTGCTGTCGCTGCAGTCGGTGGTCGGCCTGATTGGCCCGCTGCTGGCCGCGATCATCGGCAAGCGCTTTGGCCTGAGCACCCCGGTGATTCTGGCCATCCTGCTCAGCGGTGGGACCAGCCTGGCCTACGTACTGGGCGAACACTCCAAGTTCCTCTACACCGCCGGGGTGATGACCATCTGCGTGACCTACTTCTACGCCTTGAGTTACCTCACCGGGCTCGCCGCCGCGCTGGACCGCGAAGGTCGTGTCGTAGCAGCCGCCAGTGGTTTCCTCAGCCTGGGTCTGGCCGTGGGTCCGGCGATTTCCGGTGGCCTGATCTCCATGGGTGGTTTCACCCTGGCAGCGTGGGGCATTGGTGTGACGGTGGTGCTGACCTTGCTGCTGGTCATCGTGCCGCTGGCGAGCATTCGTCGCGAGCACTCCACAGCCAGCCCTGTGCTGCCTGAGGCCGCTGCCGCCTAAACCGCAGAGGGCTGCGCTGCAGCCTTAGCGCGTTTAATAGACACCTTCTGGGCGCATACCATGCAGCATCAGAAGGTGTCATTAACCCACCCTATCCCACTGTCCCATTGGTTGATCAGCAATAGTCTGACGCTAAGTCGACAAAAGCACTCTGATCAAACTTAAGTTGGCACGCTTTTTTCTTATTAAATCCCACTATGGCGTTTTGACTTGGAAACAGGTTAAAGCCCATGGGCACAATGCACCAGCAATGAGCAACAGACGTTATCAGCGTCTTTTAATGGAGCGAGTAAGAGCCAAAAGCTTATTACTCGTGGTGTCATTAGCAAATAGGGATATTAACCATGCCCACTACTCAGTTACGCCAACAGCACTTAATCCTGTTCGCCGCTCATTTATCTCCCGCCTCTACAGCAGCGCTACTGCTAGTGCCTAACAATCATGCCCCCGGACATAGCGCGAGCGGCTAACTCGCTCTAGCGCAGCACCTACAGCACAACCCCAAGCAGATGCGCAGTCACTGCTGAGGCCTGATCGCGTGCTTATAAGTCATGTGCCAATAAATCCATCGGCGTATTCAATAGCCGTGGCCGAGTGCGCGCTAAATATTCCTAACACTAACTTCTTGTTATTTGCCCAGTGCATATTCCCTTACGCAGGAAGGATCATTCGCAATGAATAACGCACTGCTAAAAAGTGCTCTACCCAGTTATTTAACTGAGCCATTAGCGCCTGCTCAATCCAATACCCGCCTGACTAAGGGCAGGTATAAAGTCAGCCCTTTAACGGTTGCGACCCTGAGCCTCTGGCAGATACTTGGCTTAATCAGTGTTTCTATCTTGCTGCATGTTTGCCTCTGGTATTTTTTCCATAGCCGCGAAGCGCTGCCAGTGCCAACACCGGCGCAAATTCCCGAGATCAGCGTTGAGTTATCGAGCGCGCAACCGCTACCTACGCCGCCCGAGCCCCAGCCCGTCACTTCCGCACCAGCAGAACCGATCCTGGCGCCGCCCATTGAAGATGAAAACGCCTTAAAACCGCCGCCACCCAAGCTCGTTAAACTCAAACCTGTGGCGCCAGCCAAACCCCGGGGAAAACCCAAACCGGCCAAACCCGTCGCGCCGCTCAAATCGCCTGCAGCACCAGCACCAGCGCCGGCACCTGCTGCAGCAGCGCCACAAGCATCAGCAGCCAGCGCGCCTGCGCCAGCCAGCACGGCATCGGCGGGCAGCGCCAACGTTAAAGAAACCGCCGCGATTTCAGGTTTAGCCAGCCTCGGCAATCCACCACCGGACTACCCGCCTCTGGCGCTGCGCCGAAACTGGGAGGGCCGGGTCGTGTTGCGCATCCAAGTGCTTAGCAACGGGCGCGCCGGCAGCGTCGAGGTCAGCCGCTCCAGTGGCAAGCCGCAGCTCGATCAAGCGGCGGTCGAGGCAGTGAAAAACTGGAAATTCATTCCCGCCAAACGGGGTGACACCGCCATTGATGGCTTCGCCACCCAAACCATTGATTTTAAGTTGCCGCAATAACTGTGGCCGCTACTACTTGCCTGCGAGAGGTGTTGTCATGAACGAGTCAATGTCATCCCTAATTGTCCCGGCTGTACTGTGGGCCTTGGTGCTGTTTTCGGTGGTGAGCTGGGCCTTGCTGTTAATCAAGTCCAGCCAATATCTGCAACGCAAACGTCAAGATAAGCGGTTTAGCCAAGCGTTCTGGAATGCCTCTGATCTGCTGAGCGCGGCCGAACATGCCCATCAATACCCTGGTGCATTGGCGCGCATCGCAAGCAGTGGTTTCGAGGCCATTCACGTGACCGAAGCGCCGCGCACCACCCACCAGCTGGCCAGCACGATTAATCGGGCAGATCGTCTCGAACGTAATCTGCGCCAGCAAATTCAAAAAGAACGCCGTGCACTAGAAAGTGGTTTGGCGGTGCTGGCCAGCATCGGCAGCACCGCGCCCTTTATCGGCCTGTTTGGCACGGTCTGGGGGATCATGGAAGCCCTGCAAAGCATTGGTGCCAGTGGCTCGGCCAGTCTTGAAACCGTCGCCGGGCCGATTGGTCACGCCCTGATCGCGACCGGGGTCGGGATTGCCGTCGCCGTACCGGCGGTGCTGATCTACAACTTTTTCCTGCGCAGGCAAAAGCTGGCCTTGGCCAACATGGACGACTTCGCCCATGACTTCGATGCGCTGGCGCAGCGCAGTGCGTTCAACATCACCCGCCAACCGATCAGCGCCAGCAGCACTGCGGCCGTAAGGGAGGCTAGCTAATGTCATTCTCCACTCAAGACAGCGATGAAGTGCTTAGCGAAATGAATGTCACGCCGCTGGTCGACGTGATGTTGGTGTTATTGGTGGTATTCATCGTCACCGCCCCGCTGATGACCAATGCGATCAAGGTCAACCTGCCGAAAACGGACGCCGTGGCCCCGGCCGAGAAGAAAGATCCGCTGGTGGTTAGCGTGGATCAGGACGGCAAGTTCTATCTGGCGAAAAACCAGCTTGAACCAGAGTTATTGGAAGCCAGCCTCAAGCAAGCCAAGGCCGCAGACAGCGAAGTGCGGGTACAGCTGCAGGCCGACACTGCCGTCAACTATGGGCAAGTAGCCAAAGCCATGGCGGCTATCGAGCGCTCCGGCATCACCAAGATTGCGGTGATGACCAGCCGTTAAACAAAGCGCCAGGCAAAGACGCTTAACCACTCGTTAGCGACCCTATTGCCCTCCATAGGAGGGCATTGGCCAAGTTTTATTCACCCATGCCTTAACGCATCTGCAGCGCCAAGGCATGGCCGTTGTTCTTAGCAACAGCACCGCTCCACTCGGACCAAGGAAGGCCCACAAGGCCATGTAGCTCAATGTCTTGATAACTCTGGAGTCACTTTGATGATCAGTCGCTCAGTTATTACACGCCAAGCCCTTGTGTGCAGGCTGCCAAAGGGCAGCGCCGTTGCACGGTTGATCCACACACCGCTGTACCTGATGGCCATGACGCTGGGTACGGCAACGGTTAACGCCGCAGAAACGGATCCGGACAGTAGCGCCGCTGAAGTGGTGCCGAACACCGTCTTGCAACGAGTTGAAGTCACCGGTTCCGCCATTCGCCGGGTGGATGCCGAAACCGCAGTGCCTATCACCATTCTGCGTGCCGATGAGTTACGTAAGCAGGGCGTTAATACCACCGCAGAAATTGTCCAGCGCATAACCGGCAGCCAGTCCCTAACCAACAGTGCCAGCTCTGTTGGCCAGTTGACCGGGGGAGCGTCTTTCGCCGACATGCGCGGTATAGGCTCGAACAAAACCCTCGTTCTGCTCAATGGACGGCGCCTGGCCAACAACGCCATCAGTAGCACGAGCGTGGACCTGAATATGATTCCGTTTGCCGCTATTGATCGAGTTGAAGTACTGCGCGATGGAGCTTCAGCGCTGTACGGCACCGACGCCATTGGCGGAGTAATCAATTTCATCACTAAGAAAACTATGACTGACGGTCAACTCACACTAGGGGGTGAATCCCCCACCCACAGTGGTGGTGGGGCCAGCAAGGAACTCAATGCCAACTGGGGATTGGGTGATCTTGAGGAGGATCGCTTCAACTTATTGGGAGTTTTTAACTACAACAAACAGCAAAACCTGGACGCCAATGATCGTAAATTCGCGCAAAACTACGTGCCTGCTCGCGGCATAGACCAGACCTCAGGCACCTCATTTCCCAGTAACTATTCTCAAGGTGACAACGCCTCCAACCCATTGGCCGCCAGCAACTGTAACGGGCCAAACCTGGTCGCCAGTCAAGGCCTGTGCCGGTTCAATACCCGCGAATATATCGACCTAATCCCCCAGACTGAAAAGACTTCGTTCTTTGGTAAAGCCACAGCCAAGCTGGCTGACCAACACAACGTCAACCTCGAGTATTTCTGGGCCCGTAATAACAATGCCACCACCCTGGGGCCTGCCACACTAACCGGCTTGAGTCTGGACTCATCTTCGCCCTACTACCCCGGCAATGGCGTCACGCCAGCACCGACTAACTTTAGCCTTGACCCCAGCCAACCTGTCGACCTCAATTGGCGCGAAACTGCCGCAGGCCCCCGGGAACTTAAGGATCAGAACACCAGCCAGCGCTTTATCCTGAGCTTTGATGGACTGGTGGCGGGTTGGGACTACAACGTCGGCGCCTCATACAACCAAAACAAAGTGGTGTCCTCACTGAGCAACGGCTTTGTCAGTGACACCGCTATGCGGGACGGTTTATCCAGTGGTCTACTCAATCCCTTTGGGGCGCAGACCGCTGCCGGGCAGTCCTTTATCGATGCTGCGGCCTACCGTGGCCCCTACAGCACAGCGGTTGGCCGGGTTAGCGGCGTTGATGGTCGGGTCAGTCGAGAAATAGGCGACTGGTTTGGTGCAGGGCCAACTGGCCTGGCTTTAGGCGGTGAGTACCGTAAAGAGCAGTTCCATCAAAACCTTGAAGCATTCGCTGGTGATATTCAAAGCGTGGGGGTGGACCCAACGGGCAGTGTCGACGGAGAGCGTAATGTCAAAGCGGCCTACGCCGAGCTTAATGTGCCAGTACTAGACAGCCTGGAGCTTTCGGCTGCAGTGCGTTACGACAAGTACAGTGACTTCGGTAATACCACCAACCCCAAGTACTCGTTCCGCTACCAACCCATCAAAGAGTTAGTGATACGTGGTGCTTACAGTGAGGGTTTCCGTGCCCCCTCGCTGTATGAACTATATGCCCCAAGCAGCATCACGTTTACCCAAGGCACCTTCAACGATCCGGTTCTCTGCCCAGGTGGGGTTGCCCAGGCAGGTGCAAGCGCTGGGCGCGATTGTAATCAACAGTTTCTTCGGCAGATCGGTGGCAATACTGACCTAGCGCCTGAAACGGCACGAAACGTGACGCTTGGTTTTGTCTACCAGCCAATCACCAATCTGTCAGTGGGTCTGGATTTTTGGTGGATCCATATTGCCAACCAAATTAGCGCCTTCCCTGACACTACCGTCTTCGCTGAGCCAAACCTGTACGCAGAGCGCTTTATACGAAACCCCGATGGCAGCTTGAATTACATATCTACCCTCAACGCCAATATGGGTAATGTCAAAACTAACGGCATTGATGCCTCGCTGGACTACCGCTTCCCCAATACGCCCTATGGCCAGTTCGCGCTTACTTTGCAAGGAACCCTGGTCAATCGTTATGACTACCAGAGCACGATCAAAGGGCCTTACACCGATAATGTCGGCGACTTCAGAGATGCTGGCATGATCGCGCGCTGGAAGCACAACCTCACCGGCAGCTGGACCTTAGGCGCGGCCAGGGCCTCGTTAAGCAATCGGTTTACCACCGGCTATAACGACTACGACCCCAGCACCAATAGCCGGGTCGCGTCTTATATGCTGTGGGATGCGGCGGCGGGCTACACCTTCGCCGAGGTATTGGATATTGATGCCGGGATCAAAAACCTGTTCGACCGCGACCCACCCTTCTCCAATCAAGCCTACAACTTCCAGGCAGGCTATGACCCCCGCTACACCGACCCGCTAGGGCGCACCTTGTTCACCCGTATGACCTACCACTTCTAAGCCCGCATTGGGCAGCCGAAGCGTCTAGCCTGCGCCAAAGCGATTGCGCAGGCTAATCGCTAAGCGTTATGTTCGCGGTGACTTTTACTCCTTTCTTGCTTTATCACCGAGACCAAGAGGAAAGCGCAGCTATGCCCATCAGCACCCGCCCCCTGCTGCACCTGTGCTTTTGCCTATGCCTCGGACTGATTGCTGCAGCGCAGGCCGTTGCCGCACCAGGCACTTATGCACTGACGGTGTATGGCGAGGCGCCTAAGTATCCGGCAGATTTTAAGCACTTTGATTTTGTTAACCCGGCGGCCCCCAAGGGCGGTTCCCTGAGCCGGGCCTCGATGGAAATCGGCCAATTCAACTACATCCTCCCCTATCTTGACCAAGGCACCGGCGTCGCGCAGGTGGATCAATGGCTGTACTCGCCCTTGGCTTTTCGCTCACTGGATGAGCCCTACACGGTTTATGGCCTGATTGCCCAGACCATGGAACGTGACCCGAACGGCCTCTGGGTACGCTTCCATCTGAACCCCGCAGCCCGCTTTGCCGACGACACACCGATTACTGCCGACGATGTCGCCTTCACCTACAACACCCTGATGAGCAAAGGCAGCCTGAGTTTTCGCATGCTCTATGGCGATGTGAAAGAGGTCCTGGTAGAGAATCCACAGCAAATTCTTTTTACCTTCAAAACCAACCAAAACCGCACCCTGGCCCTGGATTTGGCCAGCATGCGCATCCTCCCGCAGCACTGGTGGCAAACCCGCAACTTCGCCAATGGCGGTGGCTTTGAAGCGCCGCTGGGCAGTGGTCCCTATAGCGTTGCGCAGGTCGTGCCGGGGCGCAGCATCACCTTTGCGCGCAACCCCAATTGGTGGGCGAAGGACCTACCGGTGAGCAAGGGGCTGTACAACTTCGACCGTCTGACGGTGAATTTTTACATTGATATCGACGTTACTCGCGAGTTGCTCAAGGCCGCTGCGTTTGATTACAACCGCGAATTCTCCGCCACCGGTTTCACTATCGGCTATGAAAGTCCGGCTCTGAGTGACGGGCGCCTGCAACGCGCGGTGTTGGCCAAGCATAAACCGGGGGCGGCGCAAGGCTTTGCCTTCAACTTGCAAAATCCATTTTTTCAAGACCGCCGGGTGCGCCAGGCCATCAGCCTGCTGTGGGACTTTGAATGGACCAACAAGCAGATGATGCGCAATTTCTATGTGCGCCTGCAGAGCTACTTCCCTAAAAGCACCATGGCCGCTACCGAGTTGCCCGATGCCCGCGAGCTGGAGATCCTCGAACCTTTGCGCGGCCAAGTGCCTGAGGAGGTATTCACCCAGGTTTACCAAGCCCCCAAAACCGATGGCAGCGGCAATATCCGCGACAAACAACTACAGGCCCTGGCGCTGCTTAAACAGGCCGGCTGGACGCCTAAAGACAACAAACTGGTGAATGCCCAAGGCGAGCAACTGAGTTTTACCTTCCTCGACGGCCAAGGTGGTTTTGACCGGATGCTTCTGCCGTTCATGCGTAATCTGGCGCAGATCGGCATCAAGATGGAGCTGCGCAAAATAGACGCCGCGCAGTACATCAACCGTTTCAACAGCCGTGACTACGACATGATCGCCGCGCAGTTTCCCCGCAGCGGCCAACCTATCGTCTCGCCCGGTCGCGAGATGTATGACATGTATGGTTCGCGCAGTGCCACCCAGCCCGGTTCCTCCAATAGCATGGTGCTGCGCGACCCCGCCGTCGACCTCTTGCTCGACGGCCTGGTGCAGGCCAACAGCCGTGATGAGATGGTGCACTACGCCCGCGCCCTCGATCGGGTGCTGCTGTGGGGCTACTACATGATCCCCAACTACTACTCGATAGGTACGCCTACGGTGTACCAAAACCGTTTCGGCCGCCCGGCTAAAGAGCCCCTGTATGACGAAGGGCTGGACAGTTGGTGGGAAGTGAGCAAAACCGCGCAGCCCGCTGCACCGTCCACCCAGGAGGGCCAATGACATGCTGCACTACATCAGCCGGCGCCTACTGCTCATCATCCCCACCCTCCTGTGCATCTTGGTGGTCAATTTTCTTATCGTGCAGGCAGCCCCCGGCGGCCCGGTAGAGCAAGCCATCGCGCGCTTGCAGGGCTTTAGTGGCGCGGCAATGGGTGGCGGCGGTGGCGACATGGCGGCCCACAGCAGCGGCAGCAGTCGCGGTAGCCGTGGACTGGACCCGGCGCTCATTGAAGAAATAACTAAGCACTATGGTTTCGACAAACCCATGCATGAGCGCTTGTGGCTGATGCTGAAGAACTACGCCCAGCTGGATTTCGGCGATAGTTTTTTCCGCGGCGCGGCGGTCACTGATCTGATCCTGGAAAAGTTACCGGTATCGCTGTCACTGGGCTTCTGGGCGACGCTGATCACCTACCTGATCTCCATACCACTGGGCATCCGCAAGGCGATTCACAACGGCAGCGCATTTGATCTATGGACCAGTACGGCCATTGTGATCGGCTATGCGCTGCCGGCCTTTCTGTTGGCCATCTTGTTGATCGTGGTGTTCGCCGGTGGCAGTTATCTCAGCTGGTTCCCGGTGCAGGGCCTGCTTTCGGACAACTTCAACGAACTGAGTTTGTTCGCCAAGATCATCGATTACCTCTGGCACTTGGTGCTGCCGGTCAGCGCGTTGGTCGCCGGTGGCTTTGCCACACTGACCATCCTCACCAAAAACAGCTTCCTTAACGAAATCAGCCGGCAGTATGTGGTCACGGCCCGCGCCAAGGGTCTTACTGAGCAACGGGTGCTCTACGGACACGTGCTGCGTAACGCCATGCTGCTGGTGGTGGCAGGGATTCCGCAGGCACTGATCGAAGTATTCTTCGCCGGTTCGTTGTTGATCGAGACCATTTTCAACCTCGATGGCATCGGCCGCATGAGCTACGAAGCGGCCGTGCAGCGGGACTACCCCGTGGTGTTCGGCACCCTGTTTCTGTTCACCCTGTTCGGCCTGCTGATCAAGCTGATCGGTGACATTGGCTACACCCTGCTTGACCCCCGGATTGATTTCACGGCAAGGACTGCCTGATGCTCACACTATCGCCACTCAACCAGCGCCGCCTCGCCCGTTTTAAAGGCCATCGCCGGGGGCTCATATCACTGTGGGTGTTTGCGGCCCTGTGCGTGATCTGCCTCTGTGGTGAGTTGATCGCCAACGACAAACCACTGCTGGTCCACTATCACGACAGTTGGTATTTCCCATCGTTAGTCGATTATGACGAAACCGAATTTGGCGGACAGCTGCCCTTCCAGCCAGATTACCGCAGCACCTATGTACGCGAGCTAATCGAAGGGCAAGGCGGCTGGATGCTGTTTGCGCCGATCCCGTTCAGTGCCGATACGATCAATTATGACCTCACCCAGCCATCACCCAGCCCGCCATCAAGGCAGAACTGGCTAGGTACCGATGAGCAGGCCCGCGACGTGTTGGCCCGGGTTATTTTCGGCATACGCATTTCACTCTTGTTCGCCCTACTGCTGACGGCCATCAGTGCTTTGATTGGGATTACTGCCGGTGCGCTGCAGGGCTACTATGGCGGCTGGATCGACTTGCTCGGTCAGCGCATGCAGGAAATCTGGACTGGCCTGCCGGTGCTGTATTTGCTGATCATTCTGTCGGGTTTTGTTGCGCCGAGTTTTTGGTGGCTGCTGGGCATCATGGCGCTGTTCAGTTGGCTGGCGCTGGTCGATGTGGTGCGCGCGGAGTTCCTTCGCGGACGCAACCTGGAATACGTCAAGGCGGCGCGCGCACTGGGCTTGAGCGACGGTGAGCTGATGCGCAGGCACATCCTGCCCAACGCCATGACCTCAACCCTGACCTTCCTGCCGTTCATTTTGACCGGGGCGATCACCACTCTCACCGCCCTCGACTTTTTAGGCTTTGGTCTGCCGCCGGGCACGGCGTCCATAGGTGAGCTGATCGGTCAGGCCAAACGCAACCTGCAAGCACCCTGGCTGGCCCTGACCGCGTTCTGCACCCTGGCGCTGGTGTTGTCGCTGCTGGTGTTTATCGGCGAGGCCTGCCGCGATGCATTCGATCCCCAAGGTTGACCCAGGAGCACGCCGATGAACGACGTATTAGTGGAGATTCGCGACCTGCGCGTCAGTTTTGCCGATAAGCCGGTGCTGCGCGGGATCAATCTGGATATCCGCCGTGGCGAGTGCCTGGCCTTGGTGGGTGAATCGGGCTCAGGAAAATCGGTAACGGCCCATTCAATCCTGCGCCTGCTGCCGGGCCAGAATGTGCAGACGCAAGGCAGCATCCACTACGCCGGCCTCGATCTGGTCAGCGCCAGCGCCAGCCAGCTGCGCAGCCTGCGCGGCAACCGCATCGCGATGATCTTTCAAGAGCCGATGACCTCGCTCAACCCGCTGCACAGCGTGGAGAAGCAAATCAGCGAAGTGCTGATCACCCACAAGGGCCTGAAAAAACGCGAGGCCCGCGAACGCACTCTGGAATTGCTCGATCTGGTCGGCATTCGCAACCCGCAGCAACGCCTTGCGGCTTACCCGCACCAGCTCTCCGGCGGCCAGCGGCAGCGGGTCATGATTGCCATGGCGCTGGCTAACGAGCCGGAGTTACTCATCGCCGATGAGCCCACCACGGCGCTGGACGTGACCGTGCAGAAACAGATCCTCGAATTGCTGATTAAGCTGCAACAGCGCCTGAATATGTCGCTGCTGCTGATCAGTCACGACCTCAACCTGGTGCGAAAAATCGCTCAGCAGGTGTGTGTGATGCGCGACGGTGAGATCGTCGAGCAAGCCAGCTGCACCGATCTGTTTAGTCAGCCGCAACACCCCTATAGCCGGATGTTGATCGACGCCGAACCCAGCGGTGCGCCGGTGGGCGTCACAACCCAAACTAATTTGCTGGAGGTCAATGACCTTAAAGTCTGGTTTGCCCTGCCCAAGCCCCTGTTGCGCCGCGAGCGCTCCTATATCAAGGCGGTGGATGGCGTCAGTCTCAACCTGCACAAAGGCAAGACGCTAGGCATCGTGGGCGAGTCGGGCTCAGGCAAGTCCACGCTGGGCCAAGCCATCCTGCGCCTACTGCCCTCTGACGGCAGCATTCGCTTTGCCAACAAAGAGCTGAGCATCCTCAGCCAACAATTGATGCGCCCTTTGCGGCGGCAGATGCAGGTGGTGTTTCAAGACCCCTTTGGCAGCCTGAGTCCACGTATGTCGGTGGCGCAGATCATCGCTGAAGGCCTGCTTACCCATGGCATCGGCAACGCCGCGGAGCAGGAAGCGGCAGTGATTCGGGTGTTAGGTGAAGTAGGTCTGGACCCACAGATTCGCCATCGCTACCCCCACGAGTTTTCCGGCGGGCAACGCCAGCGTATCTCCATCGCCCGCGCCTTGGTGTTGGAGCCAGCCTTGATTTTGCTCGATGAACCCACCTCCGCGCTTGACCGCACGGTGCAGAAGCAAATCATCGAGTTACTGCGAGAATTGCAGGCCAGGCGCGGCCTGAGCTACCTGTTTATCAGCCACGATTTGGCCGTGGTGCACGCCCTGGCCCACGACCTGATGGTGATCAAGGACGGCAAAGTGGTCGAACACGGCCCCGCCGGGCAGATCTTTGCCGCCCCACAACATCCCTACACCCGCGAGCTGTTACAGGCCTCCCACTTATCATCCCCCAGCCTTTAACTGATATGCCCGGCAGTCATAGCGCGGGCGCCTGGCTTGCGGCTGTTCGGGCCTAGGCCATAGCAAGCGCGCGGAGCGTCTTACCGGCATAGCGCGCATCGGTGGATTGACTAAAAGGCCTGGCAGGTTTACGTTAACGTAAAGGTTAAGCAAGAGTCTGTTATGTCAGCGCCCACCTACTCCATTTCCGAACTGGCCCGCGAGCTGGATATCACCACCCGCGCCATTCGCTTCTACGAAGAGCAGCACATGCTCAGCCCTGAGCGACGTGGTCAGGAGCGCATCTACAGCGCCAAAGACAAAGTCACCCTCAAGCTGATTCTGCGCGGCAAGCGCATTGGTTTTTCCCTGGCCGAATGCAAAGAGCTGATCGAGTTGTACGACCCCGTACACGGCAACCAAAAACAGCTCGACACCTTTATGGCCAAAATCGCCGAACGCCGTGCGCAGTTGCAACAACAACTGCTGGATATCGAGCAAATGCAGCTGGAACTGGATACCGCCGAGGAACGCTGCCTAGCGGCCCTGGCTGAAATCAAAAAACGCTAACGCTACTCCCCTCTCCAACAACAATTACTGCAGGTGGAATCATGAGTTATCCGTCCCTCAACTTCGGTCTTGGCGAAACCATCGACATGCTGCGCGACTCGGTGCGCCAATTCGCCCAAGCGGAGCTGGCCCCGCGCGCGGCGCAAATCGACCGTGACAACGAATTTCCCATGGATATGTGGCGCAAATTCGGCGATATGGGCCTGCTCGGCATGACCGTCAAGGAAGAGTACGGCGGCACTGACATGGGCTATCTGGCCCACGTGGTGGCCATGGAAGAAATCAGCCGCGCCTCGGCCTCGGTGGGTTTGTCCTATGGCGCGCACTCCAACCTGTGCGTCAACCAGATCCACAAGAACGGCACTGAAGCGCAGAAGCAAAAGTACCTGCCCAAGCTCTGCTCCGGCGAGCATATCGGCGCGCTGGCCATGAGCGAGCCGAATGCCGGCTCCGACGTGGTGTCGATGAAGCTGCGCGCCGAGAAAAAAGGCGACCGCTATGTGCTCAACGGCAACAAGATGTGGATCACCAACGGCCCCGACGCCCACACCTATGTGATCTACGCCAAAACCGATATCAACGCCGGCTCCAAAGGCATGACCGCCTTCATTGTTGAGCGCGATTTCAAAGGTTTCTCCCGTCATCAGAAGCTCGACAAGCTCGGCATGCGCGGCTCCAATACCTGTGAGCTGGTGTTTGAAGACTGTGAAGTGCCCGCTGAAAACATCCTCGGCGCCGAAGGCCGTGGCGTGGCCGTGTTGATGAGCGGCCTGGACTACGAGCGCACCGTATTGTCAGGTGGCCCCACCGGGATCATGACCGCCTGTATGGATGTGGTGGTGCCCTATGTGCATGAACGCCGCCAGTTCAATCAGGCCATCGGCGAGTTCCAGCTGATTCAGGGCAAGATCGCCGATATGTACGCCGGCATGAACGCCTCCAAGTCCTACCTGTACAACGTCGCCAAGGCCTGTGATCGCGGCGAAGAGTCGCGTAAAGACGCCGCGGCGGTGATCCTCTACACCGCTGAAATGGCCACCAAGATGGCCCTGGACACCATCCAGATTTTGGGCGGCAACGGCTACACCAACGAATACCCGGCCGGTCGCCTGCTGCGCGACGCCAAACTGTATGAGATCGGCGCCGGCACCAGCGAAATTCGCCGCATGCTGATTGGCCGCGAGCTGTTTAACGAAACCAAGTAAGTCACTGTTTCGAAGTCTGCAAACGCAGAAGAACGCTAAAAAGCTGGTGGATGGATAAAGCGCGACTACGCGCCCCGATCCACCCTACGAAAAGACGGATCAACGGAGCCGCTCTATGGCCACCCTGCACTCCCAGATCAACACCCGCTCGCCGGACTTTATCGCCAACACGGCGGCGATGCAGGCTCAGGTCAACGACCTGCGCACCCTGCTCGCGCGCATCCACGAAGGCGGCGGCGAGAAAGCCCAGTTGCGCCACACCTCACGGGGCAAGTTGCTGCCCCGTGAGCGCATCAACCTACTGCTCGACCCAGGTTCGCCGTTCCTCGAAATCGGCCAACTGGTCGCCCATGAGGTGTATGGCGAAGATGTCCCCGCGGCCGGGGTCGTCGCCGGTATCGGCCGTGTCGAAGGGGTGGAATGCATGATCGTGGCCAACGACGCCACGGTCAAAGGCGGCAGCTACTACCCACTGACGGTGAAGAAACACCTGCGCGCCCAGACCATCGCCCAGCAGAACCGCCTGCCCTGTATCTATCTGGTGGATTCCGGCGGCGCCAACCTGCCGCGTCAGGATGAGGTGTTCCCTGACCGCGAGCACTTCGGGCGGATCTTCTTTAACCAAGCCAATATGAGCGCCATGGGCATCCCGCAGATCGCCGTGGTGATGGGCTCCTGCACCGCTGGCGGCGCCTATGTGCCGGCCATGGCCGATGAAGCCATCATGGTCCGCGAGCAAGCGACCATCTTCCTCGCCGGTCCGCCACTGGTTAAGGCCGCCACCGGTGAGGTGGTCAGCGCAGAGGATTTAGGCGGCGCCGATGTGCACTGCAAAACCTCAGGCGTGGCCGACCATTACGCCGAAAACGATGAACACGCCCTGGCCATCGCCCGGCGCTGCATCGCCAACCTCAACTGGCGCAAGCTCGGCCAACTCAACACACACACGCCCATCGCCCCGCTGTATGCCAGCGACGAGCTGTATGGGGTGATCCCGGCGGACGCCAAGCAGCCCTTCGATGTACGCGAAGTGATCGCGCGCATCGTCGATGGCAGCGTGCTGGATGAATTCAAGGCACTGTTCGGCACCACCCTGGTGTGCGGCTTTGCGCATATCCATGGTTATCCGGTAGCGATCCTTGCCAATAACGGGATTTTGTTTGCTGAGTCCGCGCAAAAAGGCGCGCACTTTATCGAGCTGGCCTGCCAGCGCGGCATCCCCCTGCTGTTCTTGCAGAACATCACCGGCTTTATGGTCGGGCAAAAATACGAAGCCGGCGGCATCGCCAAGCACGGCGCGAAACTGGTCAATGCGGTGGCCTGCGCCAAGGTGCCGAAGTTCACCGTGATCATCGGCGGCAGCTTTGGCGCCGGCAACTACGGCATGTGTGGCCGTGCCTACGACCCGCGTTTTTTATGGATGTGGCCCAACGCCCGGATCTCCGTGATGGGCGCCGAACAGGCCGCCGGTGTGCTGGTGCAGGTCAAGCACGAGCAAGCCGCCCGCGCCGGCCAAACCTTCAGCGCCGAAGAGGAAGCCAGCCTCAAGCAACCGATCCTCGAGCAGTACGAACGTCAGGGCCACAGCTACTACAGCAGCGCACGGCTGTGGGATGACGGTGTCATCGATCCGGCGCAAACCCGCGACATACTGGCCCTGGCCCTCTCCGCCAGCCTCAACGCGCCCATTGAGCCCACCACCTTTGGTGTGTTCCGCATGTAGCCAAGCGCCGGAAGGTGGGTGCAACCCACCATTGCCACCCCATGAACTGAATACCCCGCTGGAGTTCCGATGAGCGACTTCACCACCGTACAACTGGCCAAAGACCCACGCGGCTTTGCCACCCTGTGGCTTAACCGCCCTGAGAAGAACAACGCCTTCAACGCCGAGATGATCCGCGAGCTGATCCTCGCCCTCGACGCCGTGGCCAGCGATAAGAGCCTGCGTTTCTTGCTGCTGCGCGGCCACGGCAAGCACTTTAGCGCCGGCGCCGACTTGGCTTGGATGCAACACGCGGCCACTCTCGACTACAACGCCAACCTGAATGACTCCCGCGAGCTGGCCGAGCTGATGTACAACCTCTACCAGCTGAAGATCCCGACCCTGGCCGTGGTGCAAGGCGCGGCTTTTGGTGGCGCGCTGGGCCTGATCAGTTGCTGCGACATGGCCATCGCCAGTGAAGACGCCCAGCTGTGTCTGTCCGAGGTGCGCATTGGTTTGGCTCCCGCAGTGATCAGTCCCTTTGTGGTCAAGGCCATGGGCGAGCGCGCGGCGCGCCGTTACGCCATCACCGCCGAACGCTTTAACGGCGTACGCGCCTATGAGCTGGGTCTGGTCGATGAGTGCTATGCCGCCGAGCAACTGGATCAGGCCGCCAACGATTGGATCGCCAATCTGCTGCTCAACAGCCCGCAAGGCATGCAGGTGACCAAGGATCTGATCCGTGAAGTCACCAGCAGCAGCCTGCCACCGGCCCTGCGCCGTTACACCGAGAACGCCATTGCCCGCATCCGCGTAAGCGCCGAAGGTCAGGAAGGCTTGCGCTCGTTCTTGGAAAAACGCCAACCCAACTGGCAGGAGCCGTCCGTATGAGCCTTAAGCCTATCGATACCCTGCTGGTGGCCAACCGGGGCGAAATCGCCTGCCGGGTAATGCGCACGGCAGCGGCCATGGGCATTAAAACCGTGGCCGTGCACAGTGCCATCGACCAACACGCCCGGCATGTGCGCGCAGCGGATGTGGCAATCAACTTAGGCGGCGCCAAACCCGCCGACAGCTACCTGCTGGTCGACAAGTTGATCGCCGCCGCCAAGGCCAGCGGCGCCCAGGCGATCCATCCCGGTTATGGCTTTCTTTCGGAAAACGCCGGCTTTGCCCGCGCCATTGAACAGGCCGGGCTGATCTTCCTCGGTCCACCGGCCACGGCCATCGACGCCATGGGCAGCAAGTCGGCCGCCAAAGCGCTGATGGAGGCCGCCGGCGTGCCCTTGGTGCCCGGCTACCACGGCGCAGAACAAGACGTCGAAACCTTCCGCGCCGCCGCCAGCCGTATCGGCTACCCGGTGCTGCTCAAAGCCGCGGCCGGTGGCGGTGGCAAAGGCATGAAGGTGGTCGAACAGGAAAGCGAGCTGGCCGAAGCCTTGGCCAGCGCCCAGCGCGAAGCGCAGTCCTCGTTCGGCGACTCGCGCATGCTGGTTGAAAAATACGTGCTCAAGCCGCGCCATGTGGAGATTCAGGTGTTCGCCGACAGCCACGGCCATTGCCTGTACCTCAACGAGCGCGATTGCTCGATCCAGCGCCGCCATCAAAAGGTCGTCGAGGAAGCCCCGGCACCGGGCCTCGCGCCCGAACTGCGGCGCGCCATGGGCGAAGCGGCGGTGAAGGCCGCCCAGGCGATCGGCTATGTCGGCGCCGGCACCGTGGAGTTTTTGCTGGATGAGCGCGGCGAGTTCTTCTTTATGGAGATGAACACCCGCTTGCAGGTGGAACACCCGGTCACCGAGCTGATCACCGGGCTGGACCTAGTCGCCTGGCAAATCCGCGTGGCCCGTGGCGAAGCGCTGCCGATCACGCAGGAACAGGTGCCGCTCAATGGCCACGCCATTGAAGTGCGCCTGTATGCCGAAGACCCGGATAACGACTTCCTCCCCGCCACCGGCACCCTCGCCCTTTATCGTGAAGCCAAGGCCGGCCCGGGCCGGCGCATCGACAGCGGCGTCAGCGAAGGCGATGCCGTCTCGCCGTTCTACGACCCCATGCTCGGCAAGTTGATTGCCTGGGGCGAGAACCGTGAAGAAGCGCGCCTGCGCTTGCTGGCCATGCTGCGCGAAACTTATGTGGGCGGGGTGAAAACCAACTTGGCTTTCCTTGAACGCGTGCTGGCCCATCCGGCCTTTGCCGCGGCCGAGCTGGACACCGGCTTTATCCCCCGCCATCAGGCGCAACTGCTGCCACCGGTGAATGAGCTGCCAGCTGAGTTCTGGCAACTGGCCGCCGAAGCCTGGCGACAAAGCAGCCCCGGCGCGACGCGCAGTGACGACCCGCATTCGCCTTGGCCGCAGGTCAGCGGTTTGCGCCTGGGCCTGCCGGCGCAGAGCGATTTACACCTGAGCTGCCAAGGCCAGCGCCAGCTGGTGCGCCTGCGCCATGCGGCGCCCAGTACGTTGACGCTTAACGGCGAAGTGCTGAGCGATCACAGCAGCGAACAGCGTCAGCAATACAGTGTGCTACGCCGTGGCGCCGACCTGTACCTGCACTATGCCGGCGAGCTGCGCCTAGTACAGTTGGTTGACCCCATCGCCGAAGCTCAGGCCGGCCATCAGCAACAAGGCGGCCTCAGCGCACCCATGAACGGCAGCATCGTGCGTCTGCTGGTCGAGCCCGGTCAGCAGGTGGAAGCCGGTACGGCCTTGGTAGTGCTGGAAGCCATGAAAATGGAACACAGCATCCGCGCGCCGCACTCAGGCACGGTCAAGGCCCTGTACTGCCGCGAAGGGGAAATGGTCAGCGAAGGTGCCGTGCTCGTAGAATTAGCCGCAACCGAGGCTGAATGACAGGGTGGGTTACGCCGCTTCGCGGCTAACCCACCCGGTTAGCTCGTAGGGTGGTTAGCTCGTAGGGTGGTCAACGCGAAGCTTGGCCACCGCTACACCGCGATTACGCAGCACACGCCCGATGTGGCCAGCGCTTAACCGGTGGATGGCGCAACCCCATCCACCTAACGGAGAACTCAGATGTCCCTACCCAAACAAGTCCGCCTGGTCGAAGTCGGCCCACGCGACGGCCTGCAAAACGAGAAGCAACCGATCAGCGTCGCCGACAAAGTGCGCTTGGTCGATGACCTCAGCGCCGCGGGCCTGAGCTATGTCGAAGTCGGCAGCTTTGTCTCGCCCAAATGGGTGCCGCAAATGGCCGGCTCGGCCGAGGTGTTCGCGCAGATCAAGCAACAACCTGGCGTCACCTATGCCGCATTAGCGCCGAACCTCAAAGGCTTTGAAGACGCGTTGGCCACCGGCGTGAAAGAAGTTGCGGTGTTCGCTGCGGCCTCCGAAGCCTTCTCGCAAAAGAACATCAACTGCTCGATCAGCGAAAGCCTGCAACGCTTTGTACCAGTGCTGGAAGCCGCTAAACAACAGGGCATCCGCGTGCGCGGGTACGTGTCCTGCGTGCTTGGCTGTCCTTATGACGGTGAAGTCGATCCGCTGCAAGTCGCCGCCGTGTCCCGCGAGCTGTATGCCATGGGCTGCTATGAAGTGTCGTTGGGCGACACCATTGGCACCGGCAACGCCGCCTCCACCCGCCGCTTGATCGAAGCCGTGGGCCGTGAACTGCCACGGGAGAAAATCGCCGGGCACTTCCACGACACCTACGGCCAGGCGCTGGCCAATATCTACGCCAGCTTGCTCGAAGGCATTAACGTCTTCGACAGTTCGGTCGCAGGCTTAGGTGGCTGCCCCTACGCCAAGGGCGCCAGTGGTAATGTCGCCTCGGAAGACGTGGTCTACCTGCTCAATGGCTTAGGCATCCACAGTGGTATCGACCTGAATGCGCTGGTCGCCGCTGGCCAGCGCATCTGTGAGGTGTTGGGTAAAGCCAACGGCTCGCGAGTGGCCAAGGCCTTGCTGAGTCAAAGCATGGCTTAGGTAAAGCATGGCTTAGTTAAAGCAATGTTTGGTCAAAGCATGGTTTGGTCAAAGCTCCCCCTGACTAAACCCGATAACCCATCTCCCAACTGATGGCCTGGGAGGTCTGGCGCAACTGCGCCGCCGCACTGCCCTGCTGCTCGGCCTTAAAGATGCCCGCGGTGCCCACAACGGTGAGCACTGCGGCAATCTCGCCACGGGCATCGAAGATCGGCGCGGCCAGCGCCTCCACACCCGGCATCAACAATCCATGCACGGCATGCACGCCTTGCTCACGGATGCTCGCCATCAACGCTTCATAGGCCTTGGCATCGGCCAGGGGATGAGCGACTTGCTGCGCCAGCTCCGCCTCCCGGAGCGCCTGCACTTCGGCTGCAGGCAAATGCGCGGCAAACACCAAGCCGCTGGCCGAACCTAAAAGCGGCAAGACCGAGCCCACCTGAGTGACCACCGTAATCGCCCGCACGGCTTGCTCGACCTGCACCACGGTCGGCCCGTGATTGCCCCACACCGCTAAAAAGCAACTCTCGTTGAGCGTATCGCGCAGTGTCACCAGCGCCTGCGCCGAAAGCTTCAGCACATCCACCGCATCCAGCGCCGCCAAGCCCACCAACAGCGCCTCACGGCCCAAGGAGTAATGGCTGCTGGCGCTGTCTTGGCGGGCAAAGCCGCTGGCCAGCAAAGCTTGCAGATAGCGATGGACCTTACTCGCCGGCATGCCCACATGCTCTGCCAAACGCGACAGCGACGTCGCCGGTGAGAGTTGCGCCAAGGCTTTAAGAATGTCGGTGCCGACCTCCGCCGACTGCACCTTTTGCTTATTGCTGGGCGGCGGGGCAGATTTTTCTGACTGGCGGCCATGTGCCTTGCCAGCCTTGGTTTGGCGCGGGGTTGCTGGGGTATCGGACGGGGCCATGCACTGAGCTTCCTGAAAACGAGTGGGTCTTTATAGCTTGACGCGGCTTTTTGGCCAAATTACGTTATTCGTAACTAGATTACGAATAATTATAACCCTATACGCAAAGTGTTATAGGTTCGCGCCAAGGAGGACTCGATGCATACCGCTGCCCCTGCCTATCAAAGTGGCTTTGCCAATCACTTCAGCTCTGAGGCACTGCCCGGCGCCTTACCCCAAGGGCAAAACTCGCCGCAACAGGTGCCCTACGCCCTCTATACCGAACTGTTCTCCAGCACCGCCTTCACCATGTCGCGCAGCGAAGTGCGGCGCAGCTGGTTGTACCGGATCAATCCTTCGGCCAAGCATCCGGCTTTTACCCGCCTGCCCAAGCAGATTAATGGCCAAGCCCTCGATCGGCCCAATCCCAATCGCCTGCGCTGGGACCCACTGCCGCTGCCGACGAGCCCCACGGACTTCCTCGACGGTTTGGTCTGTATGGCCGCCAACAGCCCTGCCGATAAAGTCGCCGGCGTCACCCTCTACCAATACCTGGCCAACCGTTCCATGCAGCGAGTGCTGTTCAATGCCGATGGCGAGTTGCTGCTGGTGCCGCAGCAAGGTCGTCTGCGTCTGTATACCGAGATGGGCTTGCTTGAGCTTGAGCCGCTGGAAATTGCGGTCATTCCTAGAGGCATTAAATTCCGCGTTGAGCTGCTCGACGGCGAAGCTCGCGGCTATCTCACCGAGAACCATGGCGCACCGCTGCGCCTGCCCGAGTTAGGGCCACTGGGCAGCAATGGCCTGGCCAACCCGCGCGACTTTCAAAGCCCTGTGGCCTGGTATGAAGACCGCCGTGAGCCGGTGCAACTGGTGCAGAAGTTCCTCGGTGAGCTATGGGCCTGCGAACTCGATCACTCGCCATTGGATGTAGTGGCTTGGCATGGCAACAGCGCGCCGTACAAATACGACCTGCGTAAGTTCAACACCATCGGCTCCATCAGCTTTGATCATCCGGACCCATCGATCTTCACCGTATTGACCTCGCCCACCAGCGTGCCCGGCCTGGCCAACATGGATTTGGTGATCTTCCCGCCGCGCTGGCTGGTGGCAGAAAACACCTTCCGTCCGCCGTGGTTCCATCGCAACCTGATGAACGAATTTATGGGCCTGATCCAGGGCGTGTACGACGCCAAGGAAGGCGGCGGCTTTATCCCCGGCGGCAGCTCGCTGCATAGCTGCATGAGCGCCCACGGCCCCGACGCCGCCAGTTGCAACAAAGCGATTAACGCCGATCTGCAACCGCAAAAAGTCGACCAGACCATGGCCTTTATGGTCGAGACCAGCCAAGTGCTGCGCCCCAGCCAGTTCGCCATGCACAGCCGCGCCTTGCAGAACGATTACGACGCCTGCTGGGCAGACCTCACCCCTACTTTTACTGGCCCTCGGAGCTAGCACCTATGAGCGTAAACCACAGCTGGGTCACCTCGGCCAATGGCCATGCGGACTTCCCCCTGCACAACTTGCCGCTGGGTATCTTTAGTCACGGCCAACAAGCACCACGCAGCGGCGTGGCCATCGGCGAGCAGATTTTCGACCTGCAAGCCGCCCGGCAAGCCGGCCTGTTCCACGGCCTGGCCCTGGAAGCAGTCGAAGCCAGCCTGGATGGCAGCTTGAACGGCCTGTTTGCCCTCGGTAAAGCTCACCGTGTCGCGCTGCGTGAGCGCTTGCTGGAACTGCTCAGCGCCGCCGCGACGCCGCGTCCTGAGCTGCTGCACCTGGCCAGTGATTGCCAGCTGCACGTGCCGGCCAAGATCGGCGATTACACCGACTTTTATGTCGGCATTAACCACGCTGAAAACGTCGGCAAGCTGTTCCGTCCGGATAACCCGCTGCTGCCCAACTACAAACACGTGCCCATCGGCTACCACGGCCGCGCCTCGACCATCCGCGCCTCGGGTGCGCCAGTACGCCGCCCTAATGGCCAAACCCTGGCGGCCGGCGCCACTGAACCAACCTTTGGCCCCAGCCAGCGCCTGGACTATGAGCTGGAACTAGGCATTTGGATGGGCCCAGGTAATCCACTCGGCGAGGCCATTGCCATAGGCCAAGCGGGCGAACATATCGCCGGTTACTGCCTGCTTAACGACTGGTCGGCGCGGGATATCCAAGCCTGGGAATACCAGCCACTGGGGCCGTTTTTAGCCAAAAACTTTATCACCACGATCTCACCGTGGGTGGTGACCGCAGAAGCCCTGGAGCCGTTTCGCTGCGCCCAGGCGCCGCGCCCAGCCGGTGACCCGCAACCCCTGGCGTATTTGCTGGATGCCGCCGACCAAGCCCACGGCGCACTGGATATCGAGCTGGAGGTTCTGCTGCTGACCCCAGGACTGCGCGAGCAGGGCCTGCCCCCTGAGCGTCTGACGCTAAGCAACAGCCAAAGCATGTACTGGACTCCCGCGCAGCTGATCGCCCACCACAGCGTTAACGGCTGCCAGCTACAGCCCGGCGACCTGTTCGGCACCGGCACCCTGTCTGGCGCCCAGCCTGGTCAGTTCGGCTCACTCTTGGAAATCAGCCAAGGTGGTAAACACCCGCTCAGCTTGGCCAGCGGCGAGACCCGACGCTTTTTAGAAGATGGCGACGAAATCATCCTGCGGGCCCGTTGCTCGCGCCCAGGTTTTGCCAGCATCGGTTTTGGTGAATGTCGCGGGCAAATCTTGCCGGCGCCTGCGGGGCTATAACGATGCGCCTCTATGGCTACTACCGCTCCACTTCGTCCTATCGCCTGCGCATTGCGCTAGCGCTTAAGGGTCTGGATTACCAAAGCCTGGCGATCAACCTAAAAGATGGCGAGCAACTGCAAGCGCCCTACCGCGCCATCAACCCCCAGTGCCGGGTGCCGACCCTAGAGCTGGACTCAGGGGCGCGTCTATACCAGTCGCCGGCGCTGCTTGAATATCTGGAGGAGTGTTATCCCACGCCACCGCTGCTCAGCACCGAGCCGCTGCAGCGGGCCCGCGCGCGCGCAGTGGCGGCGCTGATCAGTTGCGACATCCACCCGCTGCATAACGTCAGCGTGCTGAATCAACTGCGCCAGCTCGGCCATGACGAAGAGCAGTTGCAGCACTGGAATAAACACTGGATCAGTCTGGGTCTGGACAGCATTGAGCAATGGATCGGCGATTCAGGCTGGTGCTTCGGCCCCCAGCCGGGGCTGGCTGACGTGTATCTGATTCCCCAACTCTATGCCGCCGCACGCTTTAGCGTGGACCTCGCCCCCTACCCGCGCCTGCGTCGAGTGGCGGCGCTGGCCGAACAACACCCGGCATTTCAGCAGGCCCATCCGGCCAACCAGCCTGATTGCCCACCCAGTTAGTCCTAAACCACCCGACCAATAAAAAGAAAGGACTCTTGCGATGCACAACCAGATAGCCAGCTTTCGTGCGGCCATAGATCAACGGCCGGTGTCGCGCTACCAATGGCGCCTGCTGCTGCTATTGGCCCTGTTACTGATCACCGATGGCTACGACGCCCAGCTCCTAGGCTATGTGGTGCCGACCTTGGCCCAGCAATGGGGCTTAGAGAAAGCCGCCTTTGGCCCGGTGTTTAGCGCCAACCTGTTTGGCCTGACGTTAGGTTCACTGCTGATCACGCCTTTGGCCGATCGCTTTGGTATCCGCCGCGTGCTGCTCAGTTGTGTGCTGCTCTACGCCAGCCTGAGCCTGCTGATGCTGCTCAGCACTAATCTTGAGAGCCTGATGCTGGTGCGCTTTCTCTGCGGTATCGGCATGGGCGGCGCCATGCCCAGTGCCATTGCCCTGATGGCCGACTACGCACCGCCGCGCCTGCGCACACTGATGGTGACCTTGGCCACCTGCGGCTTCTCCTTTGGGGGCGCCGCCGGTGGCTTTGTCGCGGCCGGCTTTATGGACAGCTTTGGCTGGCAGGCAGTGATTCTGGCGGGCGGGTTAGCGCCCTTGCTGCTGTGGCCCTGGCTGTTTTTCTACCTGCCGGAGTCGCTGTCGCGCTTGCTGCGTGATGCGCCGCCCTATGTACGCTTACAGCGCCTCAGCCAACGCATCGTGCCGGCTTGGCAAGTGCCTGCGGCTGAGCAGGTGCAGCCAGCGCAGGCCGCCCCCAAGCTAAGCATGCTGGCATTGCTGCGCGATGGTTTCGCCCGGCCGACCTTGCTGCTGTGGGCCACCTTCTTCGTCAGCCTGATGCTGCTGTACTTTATGGTCAGCTGGCTGCCTTCACTGCTGCAAGACAGCGGTCTGAGCCGTAACAGCGCCAACCTGGCCACCTCCATGTTCCTCTTTGCCGGTACCTTGGGCGCGGTATTGGTGGCGTGGCTGGCGGATCGGGTGGGCAGCAAAACCCGGTTGCTGGCGAGCATTTTAGGCGGTGCGGCGCTGTGTATGGTGTTGATCGGTTTGTTCCATGCCGAGCCGTTATGGCTGCTAGTGGCGGTGTTTGCCGGCGGCTTTTGCGTGATCGGCGGGCAACTGACCCTGAATGCCTTTGCCAGTAACTTTTACCCCGCCGAGGTGCGCGCCACCGGCACCGGCTGGGCCTTGGGCATTGGCCGTTTTGGCTCGATCCTAGGCCCGCTGTTTGGCAGTCTGCTGCTGGCCATGCACTTGCCGGTGCAATACATCTTTATGCTCGCGGCCATCCCTGCGGCACTGGCGGCGCTGCTGATTCTTCAGGTCAAAGCACCGCAAGCCTAACCGGCACAAAAAAACCGCCAAGGCCGTAAAACCTTGGCGGTTTTGCATCTAAGTCGACGCAGAGTGCCTGCTGTTCGTGGCAACAGGCTGCGCCGCAACGACTTAGAAACTCATTTCCAGCACATCCTTCGGCACGATCAGCTTGCCGGCGGTTTTGCTGACGATCTCTTCCACACTCACCCCAGGTGCGCGCTCACGCAGAATAAACGCGCCATCGACGATTTCCAGATAGGCCAAATCAGTGAGCACCTTGCGGATGCAGCCCGCGCCAGTCAGCGGCAAGCTGCAGCGCTCGAGCAATTTCGATTCACCATCCTTGGACGCATGGGTCATGGTGACGACGATGTTGTCGGCACCGGCCACCAGGTCCATGGCGCCGCCCATGCCCTTGATCAACTTGCCGGGGATCATCCACGAGGCGATGTTGCCCTGCACGTCCACCTCAAAGGCACCGAGCACGGTGAGGTCGACATGGCCACCACGGATCATGGCAAAGGATTCCGCCGAGTTGAAAATCGACGCGCCCTTCACTGCCGTGACGGTTTGCTTGCCGGCGTTGATCATATCGGCGTCCACTTGCGCTTCGGTGGGGAACGGGCCCATGCCGAGCAAGCCGTTTTCCGATTGCAGCATTACTTCAATGTCGTCCGGCACGTAGTTGGCCACCAGGGTCGGGATGCCAATGCCGAGGTTGACGTAGTAACCGTCTTTAAGCTCACGCGCCACGCGCTGGGCCATTTGTTCGCGGGTTAATGCCATGGTCTGCTCTCTCGTGTGCGTGGGTTCAGGAACGAACGGTGCGCTTCTCGATGCGCTTCTCGAAGGTGCTCTGAATGATGCGGTTCACGTAGATACCGGGGGTGTGGATCTGACTCGGATCAAGCTCCCCGGGGGCGACGATTTCTTCCACTTCGACCACGGTGATGCGCCCGGCAGTGGCCACCAGCGGGTTGAAGTTCTGGGCGGTGTGGCGATAGATCACATTGCCATAGTGGTCGGCTTTCCAGCCGCGAACGATGGCGAAGTCGCCGGTAATCGCCGGCTCAAGGATGTATTGGCGGCCATTAAATTCGCGCACCTCTTTACCTTCAGCCACCGGCGTACCGTAGCCAGTGGCGGTAAAGAAAGCGGGGATGCCAGCACCGCCAGCGCGCAGTTTCTCCGCCAAGCTGCCCTGCGGAGTCAGCTCCACTTCCAGCTCTCCAGAGAGCAACTGCCGCTCAAACAGATCATTTTCGCCAACATAAGAGGCGATCACCTTGCGAATTTGCCGATCTTCCAGCAGCACGCCCAAACCAAAGCCATCCACCCCGCAGTTATTCGACACCACGGTCAGATCGCGTACCGCGCGGCGGCGAATCTCAGCGATCAGGTTCTCCGGAATACCACACAGACCAAAACCACCGGAGAGGACGGTCATGCCGTCAGTCAAGCCGTCCAAGGCTTCTTCATAACTGCTTACTCGCTTGTCGAGTCCGCTCATGCTGTCAGGCCTCTTGCTGATGTTATTGATTGTTAGATGGGCACTTGTCGCCACCGAGCTTGCCACAGCTTCTCTGTTAGGCAGTGATTTGTTAAGTTTGTTTTACAAAACTATTAATTAGAAAACCTTATCAATGACGCTCAAACAGTTACGCGCCTTTGTCGCCGTGGCGCAGACCCTAAGCTTCGCCCAAGCCAGCGAACGCCTGCACCTGTCGCAGCCAGCCTTAAGTCTCGCGCTGAAGAGTCTGGAAGATGGCCTGGGTGGTGCCCTGCTGCTGCGCAACACCCGCAGCGTCAGCCTGACGCCCGAAGGGGAAACCTTGCTGCCAATTGCCCGCCGCCTGCTGGCCGATTGGGACAATGCCGAAGAGCTGATGCATCAGCACTTCACCTTGCAGCTGGGCAAAGTGGCCATCGCCGCCATGCCGTCCTTTGCCAGCAATCTGTTACCCAAGGCGCTGAAACGCTTTCGCCAGCAACACCCCAAGGTCAATGTGGCGGTGTTTGATGTGATCAACGAACAGGTGTTGGAGATGGTGCGCAACGGCCGGGTTGAGTTGGGTATCGCCTTCGAGCCGGACGCTCTGGAACAGTTGTATTTCACGCCTTTTTATAACGACCAGTTTGTCGCCTTAGTGCCGCAGCACAGCCCGCTGCTGGCCCATAGTGCAGTCAGTTGGCAGCAACTGCTGAGCCAGCCCTTTATCACCTTGCAGCGCCCCTCTGCTGTGCGCCTGCTGCT
The DNA here is from genome assembly GCF_025465995.1 of Pseudomonas sp. 5P_3.1_Bac2. Taxonomy (GTDB): domain Bacteria; phylum Pseudomonadota; class Gammaproteobacteria; order Pseudomonadales; family Pseudomonadaceae; genus Aquipseudomonas. The sequence continues at coordinate 969,489 of NZ_JANLNY010000006.1, forward strand.
GGAGCAAAGCATCGAGGCCGAACACGGGCGGCTCGCCGTAGCTTTTGAAAGCCATCAGTTGGTCACCGTGGGCAGAATGGTCGCCGAAGGTCTGGGCGTTAGCGCCGTCCCCGCGCTGTGCCAGCAACAGATGCAAGCGCTGGGGGTCTGTTGTGTGCCCCTGCACAGCCCACGGGTGCAGCGGCGCATTGGCTTGCTGCACCGCCGTGACCATCACCTGTCCAGCGCCGCCCAAGCTATGGCGGAGATATTGCAAGGCTGCGACTGGCCGACCCTGCTGGCTTAGCGGGCAAGCCACGGGGTAATCCTGCGCTGCTTGCTATGCCTAAGCATGCGCTAGCCGTGTGCCAAACCACCTAGGTCCACTGCAACAAATCAGGCCTAGCGGCCTGATTATGGAGCGCTCAGATGCCGCTGCGGCCTGGGTCATCCGCCTGATCTTCGTCGATCTCCTCAAGCTTAAGCTCAAGACCCCACTGCGCCTTAGCGGCCACCGGCGGTTGTGCCGGCGCGCCAGCCTCTGCAACGCTAGTTGGCTGGGCTGCCGGCGCGGGGCTGGTGTCTCGGTGCAGTTTCAGTTGCAGGCGCACGTTGTTCGCCGAGTCGGCGTTTTTAACCGCCTCATCCTCGGTAATCGCGGCCTCGTGTACCAACGAGATCAGCGCCTGATCGAAGGTCTGCATGCCGATGTTGCGCGACTTCTCCATGATTTCCTTAATCTCCGACAGCTCGCTGCGCTTGATCAAATCGCGCACCGTGGGCGTGCCCAGCAATACCTCGACGGCGGCGCGGCGCTTGCCATCCACGGTCTTGACCAGACGCTGGGAGATAAAGGCCTTGAGGTTGTTACCCAAGTCATTGAGCAGTTGTGGGCGCCGATCCTCGGGGAAGAAGTTGATGATGCGGTCCAGTGCCTGGTTGGCATTGTTCGCGTGCAAGGTGGAAATCGCCAAGTGGCCGGTATCGGCAAAGGCCAGAGCATGCTCCATGGTCTCGCGGTCGCGGATCTCACCGATCAAAATCACATCTGGGGCCTGGCGCAGGGTGTTCTTCAAGGCGGCGTGGAAACTGCGGGTATCCACCCCGACTTCGCGCTGATTGATGATCGATTTCTTGTGCCGGTGCACGTACTCCACCGGGTCTTCGATGGTGATGATATGGCCGCCGCTGTTGCGGTTACGGTAGTCGATCAGTGCCGCCAAAGACGTAGATTTACCCGAACCGGTGCCGCCGACAAACAACACCAGGCCGCGCTTTTCCATCACGGTTTTGAGCAACACCTCCGGCAGCTTGAGGTCTTCGAACTTGGGGATTTCCATTTTGATATTGCGCGCCACAATCGACACTTCGTTGCGCTGTTTAAAGATGTTGATGCGAAAGCGCCCCACCCCGCTAATGGAAATCGCTAGGTTCATTTCCAACTCACGCTCAAACTCTTCGCGCTGGGCACTGTCCATCACCGAATTAGCGATATCGGCCACCTCACCGGCTTTCAGTGACTCTGCGGCCAAAGCCTTGAGTACACCGTTGAACTTGGCGCACGGCGGCGCTCCAGTGGACAGGTACAGGTCGGAACCGTCCTGACTGGAGAGGATTTTGAGCATCGCATTGAGGTCCATAGGGAGCATCCGGCAGAGTGGCTTTATTATCTGTTGCCCAAGAGTGAACAGCCGTGCGAATAACCAAGCTAGCGGCCTACAACTGTCACTTGGGAATGATCAAAGGCGCTGAATTTTGCCGGACAAATACTGGCACAATGGCCGCCTGAAAAACGAGGAACCTGTCATGCCCAAAGCAATGGCCCGGCACATTCTGGTGAAAACCGAAGCAGAAGCCGCGGCCCTGAAAAAACGGATTGCCGCCGGCGAAGCTTTCGACGTGCTGGCCCGCAAACATTCCACCTGCCCTTCGGGGAAAAAAGGTGGCGATCTGGGCGAAGTGCGCCCCGGCCAGATGGTCCGTTCGATCGACCAAGTGATTTTTAAGAAACCGCTGCGCGAAGTGCATGGCCCGGTGAAGAGCCAATTCGGCTATCACCTGGTGCAAGTGTTCTATCGCGAGTAAGCCGCGCAGTTCAGTTAATAAGGAAGTGGTAATGAGCGCCAAGATTCGTGTGGTCCTGCTGTTTGGTGGACGCTCCAGTGAGCACAGCATCAGTTGCGTGACCGCCAAAAACGTCTACGACGCCCTCGACAAACAGCGCTATGACGTACTGCCCGTGGGCATCCGCGCTAACGGTCAGATGCAACTGGTTGCACCTGAGGCCATGGACTATCGCCTGGATGCGCCGCAACTGCCGCACGTGATCGATAACGGCAGTCAATTCCACTGGCCGCAAAGCAGCGCGTCACGGCAGATCAGCGTAACCCAGGCCGATGGCTCCCTGCGCCTACTCGGCGAAGTGGACTTAGTCTTCCCGGTGCTGCACGGCCCCTACGGCGAAGACGGTACCGTGCAAGGCATGCTTGAGCTGATCTCCCTGCCCTATGTGGGCAATGGCGTACTGGCCTCAGCGCTGTGCATGGACAAGCACTTCACCAAGCTGGTGTTGGCCGCAGCGGGGATTCAAGTGGCACCCGGGCGCTCGCTGAGCCGCAATCAGTGGCAACGTGAACCTGAATTACTCGACAGCCTAGATGCCGGTCTCAACTACCCGCTGTTCGTTAAACCAGCGCGAGCTGGCTCGAGCATGGGCGTAAGCCGCGTGACCAGCAAGCAAGCCTTGCCCGCCGCTCTAGAGACTGCTTTTGCCCATGATGCGGCGCTGCTAATCGAGTCCAGCGTCAGTGGCCGCGAAGTGGAGATCGCCGTGCTGGGCGGACGCAATGGCACACGCCCACGAACCTCCAGTGTGATCGGTGAAATTGTCTGCCAACAAGGCACCTTTTACGACTTTGACGCTAAGTACCTAGGGGCCGACAGTGTCACCCTGCACTTACCTGCCGTAGTCACCGAGACCGAGTTAAAGCAGCTACAAGACACTGCCGTGCGCGCCTTTGAGGCCACTGGCTGCACAGGTTTGGCACGGGTGGACTTCTTCCTGACTGAGCACGGCCCAGTCGTTAATGAGCTCAATACCCTGCCTGGCTTTACTCCGATCTCGATGTACCCTCAACTGTGGCAAGCCAGCGGCTTGAGCTACAGCGAACTGCTTAATGAGCTGATCGCCTTAGCCCTCGATCCGGCATCACGGGCCCGCTAACGCCACCAGTCATTGCGCGCTGGCGTAATCGCCGCGCGCCATGCTCAGCATGGAGTGCCCGCGAATGCCAAGCCCTAACTCTAAGCTTAACCCTGAGCAAGTGGCGGCCTTCTGCCTGAGCCTGCCAGGGGCGCAAGAAGACTACAAATGGGGCGGTGTTCGGGTATTTTCGGTGGCACAGAACAAGATGTTCGCGGTGATGCATATCGCTGGCCAAGAGAGCCTGGGCTTTAAGGTCGACACAGATCTGTTTTTAGGTCACTGCGACCGTCCCGGCATCCGCCCCGCGCCGTACTTAGCACGAGCCCACTGGATCAACATGGATGCGCCCTATCCGCTGGGCCGCGCTGAGCTTGAACAACTGCTGCAGCGTTCACACCAGTTGGTGGTGAGTAAACTGCCGAAATGGCAGCGTGTCAGCCTATTGCTCTAGTTCACGGTACTGTCTCAGGCCCTCATACAAAAGTTTTAGATGACTCAGCGTGTTAGAGACATTTGTTCTTACTAATCAGCGCCCCCCCACGAACTCTTTGTCCTATTGTCCATCACATTCTTAGCCCTTGAATGGAGTGATAAGAATGATGATTGAGACCGGTATTTACGTACGCATCCAAGAGCTTGAAGGTGGCCCCAAGCCCCTGCCCAGTTGCAGCGGCTTCAATACGCAAACGGCTTACCGCGCCATTGGTATGTTCAATCCTTCAGAAACATCCGATGCTTACTTCATCCTCAGCAACGACCGCGACGAAACTTGGTTTATCTGTAATCGTCATGTGCGCATCGTCGGTGTATTCCCCACTATATGCGCGCTGCGCATTGAGCTCTGCCAGTTCACCACGCGCCTAGCCGCCTCCTCATAACCTGGTGCTGCAGAGTCGTGGCAGCATATCGGCTCAAAGTATCGAAATAGGGGCTGCGCCGCGTAATCGTCAATTGTTATACGTCCTCTCGTCGACTGCAAAGAACTCTCTGCTTAACTATTACTCATACTGAGCAGGTAGCCGAGGGAATAATGGTAATAAGAATCAATAACATACAGTGATTTAACAGTCTGAACATGACCGGCCTATTCTCTGCATTTGCAACGGGTTTAATCCCCCTCGCACGATTACTGCCAGACATCTTGGCGTGCCTATCCAGGTTCGGCCACACGGGCTCAGCTTTAAGCTACGCTGACTGTGCAGTAACCCCATGGCTAAACCGCTAACTAAATAGTACGAGCCTGTCGGCGCAGGCTTTTAATTTGAAAAATTGCTTTTAATTCATAGAGATGTGGTGTTGTGCAGATGTTATGCCCTGAGCTTGGAGGGTCCATTGCCTATCAAAGGACAAACCCCGGTTTTGCCACACATCATTTACACACACGCAAGTTTTAGTACATCAGCATGCTGTTGGGTTAGGTTCTAGAAGAGCCCTAACTACCTCATGCGTGACATGGCATTTGTTCACTGCAAATGCCAATGCTAAGGAGAAGGCATGGACATCGGTAGAAGGCAGTTCTTCAAGTTGTGCACCGTAGGGGCCGCCGTGGCAACAGCGACCTCTTTGGGGTTCGCCCCTGGGGTCGTCATGGCCAGTCAGTCGCGACACTATAAATTGTTGCGCGCCACGGAAACCCGAAACAACTGCACCTATTGCTCGGTAGGTTGCGGGATTTTGATGTACAGCCTTGGCGATGGCGCGAAGAACGCCAAAGCGCGCATTTTTCATATCGAAGGTGATCCGGATCATCCGGTCAGCCGCGGCTCGCTCTGTCCCAAAGGCGCCGGCCTGGTTGACTACATCCACAGCGACCAGCGCCTGAAATATCCCGAATACCGTGCACCCGGCTCAGACAAGTGGCAGCGCATCAGTTGGGATGAAGCCATAGGCCGCATTGCCCGCCTGCTCAAAGATGACCGCGATGCCAATTTCATCGAGCGCAACGACAAAGGCACAGTGGTTAACCGCTGGCTTAGTACCGGTATGCTCTGCTCTTCTGCGGCCAGCAGCGAAACCGGCTCCCTCGATCAACGCTTTACCCGTGCCATGGGCATGCTCGGCATCGACAGCCAAGCTCGTCTTTGCCATGCCCCCACAGTGGCGGCGCTGGCGCCGACCTTTGGCCGCGGCGCGATGACCAACAACTGGGTCGACATCAAAAACGCCAACGTCATCCTTATTATGGGTGGCAATCCGGCAGAAGCTCACCCAGTCGGGTTCAAATGGGTGATCGAAGCGAAAATCCACAATGGCGCCAAAGTCATCGTGGTCGACCCGCGCTTCAACCGTAGCGCGTCAGTAGCAGACATCTATTCACCGATCCGCGCGGGCTCTGATGTGGCCTTCCTGATGGGCATGATCAACTACCTGATCTCTCACGACAAAATTCAGCATGAATACGTGCGCGCTTACACCAACGCCAGCCTGATCGTAAAAGAAGGCTTCAAGTTTGATGAAGGCCTATTCAACGGTTATGACGCCGGTAGCCGCACCTATGACCGCAGCTCGTGGGCCTATGAGGTTGATGAGCAGGGCTTCGCCAAGCGTGATCTGAGCCTCGACCACCCACGCTGTGTGTGGAACTTGCTCAAGCAACACGTCAGCCGCTACACCCCAGAAGTGGTCACGCGTATCTGCGGTACGCCGACCAAAGATTTCCTCAACATCTGCGCCATTATCGGCGAAACCAGCGCGCCAGATAAAACCACGACCTTCCTCTATGCCCTTGGCTGGACACACCACACCAATGGCACGCAAATGATCCGCGGCGCGGGCATGATCCAACTGTTACTTGGCAATATTGGTATGGCAGGCGGTGGCGTCAATGCGCTGCGCGGGCACTCCAATATTCAAGGCTACACCGACCTCGGCCTACTCTCCCTGCGCCTGCCTGGGTATATGGACCTGCCTTCGGAAGAACAGACGGACATTGATACCTACCTCAAACAGGTCACGCCCGCTGCGCAGTTGGACGAACAGGTCAACTACTACAAGAACACGCCCAAGTTCTTTATCAGCCTGATGAAAAGCCTCTGGGGTGAGCACGCCACCGCAGACAATGACTGGGGCTTCGATTGGTTGCCCAAGTGGGATCAAAGCTACGACGTGCTGCACTTCGGCAATCGCATGTATGAAGGCAAGGTCAATGGCTATATCGCCCAAGGCTTCAATCCCATTGCCGCCTTTCCAGACAAGAACAAAGCCAGCGAAGCTCTGGCCAAGCTCAAGTTTCTGGTCATCATCGACCCACTGGCCACAGAAAGCGGCAGCTTCTGGGAAAACCACGGCGAGCATAACGATGTAGATACTGCGTCTATCCAGACCGAAGTATTCCGCCTGCCCTCTTCCTGCTTCGCGGAAGAAAACGGCTCCATCGTCAACTCCGGTCGTTGGTTGCAATGGCACTGGGCTGGCGCAGCACCACCGGGTGAAAGCTGGCACGACACGAAGATTCTTGGCGAGCTGTTCATGAAGCTGCGTGAGCTGTACCAACAAGAAGGCGGTGCCAATCCCGCGCCCATCCTCAATATGGCGTGGGATTATGCCGACCCGAAAGAACCGCAACCGGAAGAAATTGCCAAGCAAGCCAATGGCTACGCCCTGGTCGATGTGCATGACGAACAAGGCAAACTAATCCTACGCAAGGGCCAGTTGCTCGACGACTTTTCGCAGTTGCGTGACGATGGCACCACAGCCAGTTTCAACTGGGTGTTCTGTGGTTCTTGGACCGAACAAGGCAACCAAATGGCCCGCCGCGACAACACCGATTCGGGCTTAGGCTGCACGCCTGCCTGGGCCTGGGCCTGGCCGCAGAACCGGCGCATTCTGTACAACCGCGCCTCCGCCGATCCTCAAGGCAAGCCTTGGGACCCGCAACGTAAAATCATTGGCTGGAACGGCAAACGCTGGAGCGGAGCCGATATTCCGGACTTTCCTGCTGATGTGGCCCCAGGGGGCAACACTAACCCCTTCATCATGCTGCCCGACGGCTTGGGCCACCTGTTCTCGCTGGCGAAGCTCAACGATGGACCTTTCCCCGAGCACTACGAGCCGTTTGAAAGTCCGTTGGCGGCCAACCCGCTGCACCCACAGGTCAGCCATAACCCAACCGCCCGCCTGTTTAAAAGTGACGAGGCGCGCATGGGCAACCGGGACGAATTCCCGTACGTGGCCACCACCTATTCGATTACCGAGCTGTTCCGCCACTGGACCAAGCATTCGCGCTTAAACGCGATCCTTCAACCTGAGCAATTCATTGAAATTGGCGAAAAGCTGGCCAATGAGAAAGGCATTGGCCACGGCGACATGGTCAAAGTCTCCAGCAAGCGCGGCTTTATCAAAGCCAAGGCCGTGGTGACTAAGCGCATCCGCCGGCTGCCGATTGATGGGCAGGAAGTCGACACCATCGGCATTCCTTGCCATTGGGGTTATGAGGGCACTACGCGTAAAGGCTTCTTGGCCAACACGCTGACCCCTGGTATCGGTGACTCCAACTCGCAAACGCCGGAATACAAGGCATTCCTCGTCAACGTTGAAAAGGCCTAGCGGAGCGCTCTCATGTCCCTACAATCGCAAGATATTATTTGGCGTTCGGCCACCAACTCGCTAACACCCGCACCACACTCGCGCGATCATCAAGCCCAAGTGGCCAAACTGATTGACGTCAGCATCTGCATCGGCTGTAAAGCCTGCCAGGTGGCTTGTAGCGAATGGAACGATCTGCGCGACGAGGTCGGCCATAACGTTGGCGTATACGACAACCCGGCGGATTTGTCCGCGGAAACCTGGACGCTGATGCGCTTCGACGAAGTCGCAGGTGAAGATGACAAGCTCGAATGGCTGATCCGCAAAGACGGCTGCATGCACTGCGCCGAGCCGGGTTGCCTGACTGCCTGCCCGGAGCCGGGGGCGATTGTGCAGTACGCCAACGGCATCGTCGACTTCCAGTCCGAGTACTGCATCGGCTGTGGTTACTGCGTGGCGGGCTGCCCGTTTGATGTGCCGCGCATCAGTAAGAAGGACAACAAAGCCTATAAATGCACCCTGTGTGTCGATCGTGTCAGCGTGGGCCAAGAGCCGGCCTGCGTAAAAACCTGCCCCACTGGAGCCATCAGCTTCGGCAGCAAAGAAGACATGCTGCACCAAGCCGACGAACGTGTTGTCGAGTTGCAAGGACGCGGCTTCGCCGGCGCGGGTGTGTACGACCCACAAGGCGTTGGCGGCACCCACGTGATGTATGTGTTGCAGCATGCGGACAAACCTAACCTGTACCACAAGCTGCCGACCGACCCGCATATCAGCACAACCGTTTACGCGTGGAAAGGTTGGCTCAAGCCCGTGGCGGCGGTGGCATTTTTCGCCACCCTGGCCGGGACGATGTTCCACTATATCGGCGTAGGTCCACTGACCACCGACGATGCAGAGGCGGAACCCGTTGGCGATCATCAAGACGATCAGGAGGTACCGAAATGAGCAAGGACAAAGAAATTCTGCGCACCCATTTCGTCGACCGTGCTTGTCACTGGTTTATGGTGATTTGCTTCTTCCTGGTAGCCCTCTCGGGACTGTCGTGGTTTTTCCCCACCATGAGTTGGCTTAGTGGCGTGCTCGGCACGCCACAAATGGCCAGGATTCTCCACCCGATGCTCGGCGTCGTGATATTTCTGGCGCTGATGTTCCTGTTTATCCGCTTGGTCAAACACAACCTTCCCGTGCGTGAAGATCTAATCTGGGTGCGCAACATCATGAGTGTGCTCCAGGGTAAACACGTCAAAGGCCTGCAAGTCGGCAAATACAATGCCGGTCAAAAACTGCTGTTCTGGGGCATCATGGGTTTGATCTCAACGCTATTGATCAGCGGTATCGTGATCTGGCGCGCCTACTTTGCCGAGTACTTTCCCATTCCAGTCATCCGCATCGGCCTGCTAGTGCACTCCCTGGCCGGTATCTGCCTGATTCTCTTGGTCATTGGCCATGCCTATATGGGCTTCTGGGTTAAAGGCTCGATCAACGGCATGATCACCGGTTATGTCAGCCGCCTCTGGGCGAAGACACACCACGACCGTTGGTATCGGCAGATCAGCCCTAAACAGCCCAAGTCCTCGGGTGATAAATGAACAGCATTCAACTGACACCGCCGCAAGAGCGCTCCCCCGGCATAGCGGAAATCCCTCCCGTAATCCTGCCTAATCTGCAGCATCTCTATAGCCGGCGCGCGGCGCGTCTGCGCCAGTTGGCCGTGGCCCATGACATGGCTGACTACCTGCTGTTCGCTGCCAACCTAGTGGACGTGCAGCAGGCACTGCTCAGCATCGCGCCCCTGCCCGAGCAATTGAGCGCGGGCTTAGCCCAGCGCGTCGGCACCGGGCAGGCGCCACTGGCAGATCGCAGGCTATTGGCTGAGCCCTACTGGAAAGACCTGCTGCGGCGCATCAGCGACCGTCTTTATCCCAGCGCCAACCCAAGCACCCAAGCGGTTCTGGATCAGTTGCGCGACTTGGACGAGGCAACCCTTGAGACCCTTGCCCATGCGCTGATCAGTGGCGAATACGACCATAGCGGTGGTGGCCAAGCCGTGTTTATCTGGGCCGCGCTGTCGCTGTATTTCACTCAGCTGGCCGCCAAATTGCCCGCTGCAGGCAAGGCAGGCTTGGGTGAACAACGGCAACGCTGCCCGGTCTGCTCCGGCATCCCCGTGGCCAGCGTGATCATGACCGGCTCTCAAGCGGGCTTGCGTTACCTGCACTGCAGCCTGTGCGCCAGTCAGTGGCATATGGTCAGGGTCAAGTGCAGCAACTGTGAGCAAACCGGGCAAATCGACTATTGGTCACTCAACGAGCTGAAGACTGCGATAAAGGCCGAAAGCTGTGGTGACTGCCACACCTACCTCAAAGTCCTCTATCCGGAGCACGACCATGAGGCCGAAACTTTAGCCGATGACCTCGCTTCGCTGCCTCTGGATGCGCACATGCAGCAGGAAGGTTTTGCCCGCAGCGGACTCAATCCATTTTTGCTGCCGGGTTAACCTCAGCCAGCCGTAGTTCACTAACGCCTCAGTATCGCGCCAGCCACCTTGGCGCGAGACTGAGGCGTTAGCCTTCTTCTAAGTGCTGCCACAAACCTCACCTATTGCAGATGTTATGGCGCAGTTAAGCCCTGGCTTAATCCATTGTGTTATCTGCACTAAGCCCCCCACATATCAGTGACAACTTGAACCAATTCAAGGCACCGCGTACCAATTAAACGTGGAGCTAACGAAGGATCTTTCTATGTTTTATACAAAGCCCGTCGCGATTATTGGTTTAACTGCACTTATAAGCGGCCTGTATGGCTGCAGCAGTTCATCCACGCAACCGGCAGAAACTGCAGAGTTGAATGTCTGGAACGAACCGATGAATTGCGTCACCGGCGCCAACTACATCGACGGCAAACAAGTCGCCGGCACTCTCTGCGCCACACGGGACTTCGGCGCCTACAGTGGCAAAACCACTGAACCGCAGATCTACTTCAGCCCTAACAACGAGCAAGCCATCCAAAAATCCGCCAGCGATGCCGCCGATGGCACGTTGTCCCAGTGGAAAGGCAACCAGGTGCTGCTCAAATGTGATGAAACCTTGGGCGCCGACTACAAAACCGTGGTCAATCGCCTGTGCCGGGTCAGCATCAATAATCAACCGCTGGTCTCAGCCCATATCAACTATGTGCGTGGTAACGAGGATCTGGAGCCGTAGTTTGCTCGCCCCACCCTCCTATCTCTGTGCCTTAGCTAAGCCAGGCACACTACGCCAATCCGTCGATTAGCCAGCGCAGCGATGCGCCCACACGGCGCACGCTGAACAATTTGCCTGGCATCAGTGATCGGCCCACGTACAACTGGGCTGCCAGCTATGCGACAATCCGCGTTTTCCAGCGTAAATCCCGCATTTATCGCCCCGTGACTTGGCCCTTAGGCGTCTAAGTTGCTGGCAACTTATGGGTGCTGGCTGGTCTTCCAATGGCGACTGGGGAGAAATGGAAACGCTCTAAAAGGCCCTCAAACAGGTCTTGAGTGGCTCTACCCAGCGCTGTAACCCCCTAGGAATAAGCACTTTGATCTCCACCGCGAACATCACCATGCAGTTTGGCGCTAAGCCGCTGTTCGAGAACGTTTCCGTTAAATTCAATAACGGTAACCGCTACGGCTTAATCGGCGCCAACGGCTGCGGCAAGTCGACCTTTATGAAGATTCTCGGTGGTGACCTTGAGCCTTCCGCCGGCCAGGTGATGCTGGAGCCCAACGTGCGTCTGGGTAAGCTGCGCCAAGACCAGTTCGCCTACGAGAACTTCAGCGTGATCGACACCGTGATCATGGGCCACGAAGAGCTGTGGAAGGTCAAAGCTGAGCGCGACCGCATCTATTCGCTGCCAGAAATGAGTGAAGAAGAAGGCATGAAGGTCGGTGAACTTGAAGGTGAGTTCGCTGAAATGGACGGCTACACCGCCGAATCCCGTGCAGGCGAACTGCTCTTAGGTCTGGGGATTCCGTTGGAACAGCACTTCGGCCCGATGACTGAGGTGGCACCAGGCTGGAAACTGCGGGTACTGCTGGCTCAGGCCCTGTTCTCCGATCCAGAAGTGCTGCTGCTCGATGAGCCGACCAACCACCTGGATATCAACACCATTCGCTGGTTGGAAAACATCCTCACGGCGCGTAATAGCACCATGATCATCATCTCCCACGACCGCCACTTCCTTAACTCGGTCTGCACCCACATGGCCGACCTAGATTACGGCGAGCTGCGCCTGTTCCCGGGTAACTACGACGAGTACATGATTGCCGCCACCCAGTCGCGCGAGCAGCTGCTGTCGGATAACGCCAAGAAGAAAGCGCAGATTTCCGAACTGCAAAGCTTCGTTAGCCGCTTCTCGGCCAACGCCTCGAAAGCCAAGCAGGCCACTTCCCGCGCCAAACAAATCGACAAGATCCAACTGGCCGAAGTTAAGCCATCCAGCCGCGTCAGCCCGTTTATCCGCTTTGAACAAACCAAGAAGCTGCACCGTCAAGCCGTGACCATCGAGAAGTTGTCAAAGTCCTTCGACGACAAAGTGCTGTTTAAAAACTTCAGCTTCACCGTCGAAGCCGGCGAACGCGTCGCTATCATCGGCCCCAACGGCATCGGTAAAACCACCCTACTGCGCACCTTAGTTAATGAACTGCAACCCGACAGCGGCAGTGTTAAGTGGACCGAAAGTGCTGAGGTGGGCTACTACGCACAGGATCACGCCCACGACTTTGAAGACGACGTTAGCCTGTTCGACTGGATGGGCCAGTGGACCCAGGGTGAGCAAATGATTCGCGGCACCTTAGGCCGCATGTTGTTCTCCAACGATGAGATTCTTAAGTCGGTAAAAGTGATCTCCGGTGGTGAGCAAGGCCGCATGCTGTTCGGCAAGCTGATCCTGCAGAAGCCCAACGTGCTGATCATGGACGAGCCGACCAACCACTTGGACATGGAATCCATTGAGGCCCTTAACCTGGCCCTAGAAAACTACCCAGGCACGTTGGTGTTCGTCAGCCACGACCGTGAATTCGTCGGCTCGCTGGCCACCCGCATCATCGAGTTGTCGGATAACGGCGTCACTGACTTCAGCGGCACCTATGACGACTACCTGCGCAGCCAAGGCATTATTGTTTAACCCTCCTTAATTGCGCACAGCAAAAAGCCCGCCAAATGGCGGGCTTTTTGTATTGTGTGAAGCTTAGACCACTTGGCTGATTTGCTTCAGCGCGCCATCGATGGCAGCGGCGTGTGCTTCTGGGCCATAGGCCAAAGTTTCCGCACGCACGGTTTTAATGTCGGTGATACCGAGGAAGCCTAGTACAAAGCGCACGTAGTCTTCATGGGCGTAGCCCGATGGCTGGCCAGCGTGTTGACCACCAGCGGTGCTGGCGAGGATGACTTTCTTACCACCGGCAAGACCTTCTGGGCCTTTTTCGGTGTATTTGAAGGTCACACCGGCAACCGAAATGCGGTCGATCCAGGATTTCAGTTGGCTGGAGATGCTGAAGTTGTACATCGGCACGCCAATCACGATGGTATCAGCCGCGAGGAATTCGCTGATCAGGCTGCTGGACAGCGCCGCCTCTGCTTTCAGTACGTCGTTCTGTTGCTCAGCAGGAGTACCACCGGCGGCCAAGGTCAGGCCAGTCACGTGATTGGTCAATTGTGCTAGGTCACGGTAGGTCACTTTGGTGCCAGGATGTTTGGCAGTCCAGGCATCAACAATGGCGCGGCTGAGTTGGCGCGAAGCCGAAGCGTCGCCGAGAATGCTTGAGTCGATATGCAGTAAGGACATGGTGTTCTCCAGAGTAAACGGTGATTGGGTTATGGCGACAGATCATACCTATCGATTAGTGCGCAGATTAGTCCGAAAAAATGCGATAGTTCGTCCCACATATAGGACAATCCCATGCACGACCTTAATGACCTTCTCTACTTCGCCAAAGTCGTTGAACACGGTGGGTTTGCCGCTGCTGGGCGCGCCATGGGTATTCCCAAATCGCGCTTATCACGACGTATCGCAGATTTGGAGGAGCGTCTAAACGCCCGACTGTTGCAGCGTACGACACGTAAACTGGCACTTACGACTATCGGCGAGCGCTATCTGCGGCACTGCCAGTCCATGCTGCAGGAGGCCGAATTAGCTGAAGAGGCCGTCGCCAGCTTGACCAGTGAGCCCCGGGGGCGCTTACGCATCAGCTCGCCCAGCGCTCTCGTATTGAACGAGCAAATTGCCAGCTTTCTAGCAGCTTATCCCAAGGTCCAGCTTGAGCTCCTACAGACCAACCGCCGTGTCGATCTATTCAATGAGGGCATCGACGTAGCGCTACGTATCCGCAGCGCCAAGGATGAAGACCTAGGTCTGATCACCCGCCGTTTGCAACCTGAGCAAGCCTATGTAGTCGCTACACCGGCCCTGGCCAGCCAGGCCACAGTCATTACCCCCGATGACTTAGCGCTGCTGCCCGCCTTAGGCGCCATATCTAGCGATCGCATGATCCATCTGCAGTTCCAGCACGACAGCGGGCGCCTGCATCAGGCCGTGTTGGAGCCGCGCTTGGCCAGTGAGGACTTCAGCCTGCGTAAATACGCCGCATTGGCTGATCTCGGCTTCACCATGCTACCGGCGGCTTATTGCCAGGAAGAGTTGGAGGATGGCCGTTTAGTGCGCCTACTGCCCGACTGGCTGCTGCCAGCCGGCAATCTGCAGGCCGTGTACACCCACAGGCGCGGCATGCTGCCTGCGGTACGCGCGTGGATCGATCACCTAAGCGCGTGCTACAGCCGGCAACAACCCATTACCCGCCGCTAGCCACCCAAGTGGACGCTCAGCAGGCGACCGTCCAGCACCAAGCGGTCCAGCCAAAGTAATTGATGCAGTAGCACAATTAGCCAATAGACCCACTGGTAGGACAATTTACGCGTCTTGTGCCGCAGCCACTGTTGCGCGATTAGCGCTCCGGGCCAACCACCGATTAACTCGCTGGCATGCAGAATTTTCTCTGGGGTACGCCAGCCGCCTCGCTGCGCTTGGACCTTATCGCGCCAGTACAGGCCAACACTAATCAAACTGGCCAGCGGGTAAATCCACAGCCACAACAGCTGCCCCGTGTGTGCATACAGCTGCCATACCCCACAAGCCGGTAGCACACACAATAAAAACCCCAGCAGCAGCTTTAGGCGCAGATGCTGGATAGCCCCACTGGATGTATCTGAATTGGCCCGGCCCCGGCCTTGTTTGGGCTTAACCCGAATACTGGGATCATCCAATGCCAGCTCTGCAGCCAGGCGAATATGGCTGGCCCGGGGCCGGCCTTGCGCATCTTTGCCTGCCACATACAACACCGCATCGCCCTTTTGAGGCCGACGTTGGCCATGCATTACCGAGATATGGGCGAAGAGCTCGGCGCCGCCATCAGCAGGCTGGATAAAACCGAAGCCTTTATGATCATCCCAACTGCGCAAAATACCGCGCCGTTCCATACTCTCTCCTGACTCTTGCAAAGTTGTTCTACAGCTACGCTATAAGCCTGTACCGCGAAGTTGCAGAAGCACTATTTATCCCACCGCAGAAAAAAGGCGCAACTCTGTAGAGTGCGCCTTCTGTTCACTGACTGCGGGGCTTATGGCTGAGCCGTACTCCAATCAATCCACTGTAACTGCCAAGTGGCCAATATCAGCAGGCCAAACGCAATCCGATACCACGCGAATACCGCGTAACTGTGTTTGGCAATAAAGCGCAACAAGGCTTTAACTGCCAACATGGCGAAAATAAACGAAGTAATAAAACCGACCGCGAATACCGGCAGATCACTGGCCTGGAACAAGTCGCGGTACTTATAGCCAGAGTAAACCGCCGCACCGACCATGGTCGGCATCGCCAAGAAGAACGAAAACTCGGTGGCCGCCTTGCGTGACAAGCCAAATAACAGGCCGCCAATAATCGTCGCGCCGGAACGTGAAGTCCCGGGAATCATGGCCAGGCACTGAGCAAAGCCAACTTTGAGGGCATCCTTCCAAGTCATGTCATCGACACTGTCAGCCCGCACCTGATGCTGGCGGCGCTCCGCCCAGAGCATGATCAAGCCGCCCACCACTAAGGCTAGCGCTACGGTGATCGGGTTAAACAGGTATTCGTGAATCAAGTCGGAGAACACTACGCCCAAGACCAGCGCTGGAATAAAGGCAATCAGCAAGTTAGTCGTAAACTTCTGCGCTTGAGGTTCCTTGGGCAAGCCAACAACAATGCCGAGAATCTTCTGCCGGTACTCCCAAACCACCGCCAAGATGGCTGCAAGCTGGATGATGATATTAAAGGCCATCGACCTCTCGCCGCCGAAACCGAGCAAGTCGGCGACCACGATCTGATGCCCAGTGCTAGAAATAGGTAAGAACTCGGTTAAGCCCTCGACTACGCCTAATATAAAAGCCTGAGTTGCAACCCAAAGATCCATTCCACTCCCCATACGCGGTTTATCGCGCGCACTACACTAAATTGACTGGTCTGTGACAGCGACCTGCGCGGTGCATTCACCGGACCTTGGTGATAATTAAAAAATGTTACAAATCATTCATTTGTAATCTTAGAGTTGCCCAGCTAATGCCTAACAAACTATTAACGGCAGAAACAGGCTGATAACAGCCAGGCAATTTTCGCCGGCAAAACTTGTTCCACCAGACCTAAGGCGCGAGGCGTAACCATGCAGCATCAGGAGGTCGATCTGAGCCAGGAACAGAATCAGGACTTGGTCTGGGATCTACAAAGCATTACCCATGGCGACTTAGCCCAACGCTTTATCAAGCTGTTTGAAAACCGCCTGTGCGTCTACGCCGAATCGACACGCCAGCTCTACACCAACTATGACTTGCTGTTTCCCAGTGACACCACGCGCAAAATGGTGGTCCTGCCCAACCCCTATGCTTTTCACGACACCTTGCACGGCATTGAGCCACAGGCAGTGCGCCAAACAGGGCTGTGCATTCTACCCGGAGTGGTACTTAACCAACCGGGTTTATTACTCACTAGCATGATTAAAGAAGGTGCTCCCGCGCCAAAAACCATGCCGTTTAAGCCAGCGCTGGCACAAATTATTAACAATCAGAAGAAATCGGGCGATGCATTCTTGCCGATCATGGTTAAGGGCGACTTGCGCGAGTTCGATCGGCGCCTGCCCTATATCCATCTGCACCGCTTGCAAATCAGTCGTTTGCCCCGTCTATCGAGCTTTGAACGGGAAGACATTCAGAAAACCATCACGCGCAAACTGTTGCTGCTCTATCGCCAAGCCGACAGCCTCAATTGCTGAGGCGCCGACTGAGACCTGCACAAGGCCAGCCTTAGCCCTGTGCAGACGTGAACTCATGCTTACTGGTGGCTGACCCAAAACACCGCTGTGGCCACGACCAACAGGATTAATACGAAAATTGCTTTGGCATCGACACGGCTGTCTTGCTCGGCAAGCTCAATGGGATCATGCATGGCTATCACCTCGTGATTGTCGTTATCAGTGAGAACGCCCTAGCAGTTAAGTCCACTTACAGCGGTTACTCAAGCGCTGGCGGCATGATGGGCCGGCTTCTTATGCTTTTAAGTTCTCTACATATACTCAAACATCGCTTTTGCGCATAACCCTGAACTGGTATCTTCCACCGGCTCCGCCAGGAGTGCGCTGCCGTGCGCGCTGATTAGCAGTAGAAAGCCTGATAACAGGACACCCCATGTACGTCTACGACCAATACGATCAACACATCGTCGAGAGCCGCGTTAAGCAGTTTCGCGATCAAACCCGCCGTTATTTGGCTGGTGAATTAAGCGGTGAGGAATTCCGCCCGCTGCGCTTGCAAAATGGCCTGTATATCCAACGCTTCGCGCCGATGTTGCGCGTGGCCGTGCCGTACGGGCTGATGTCCTCTGCGCAAGTGCGCATGATGGCTAAGATTGCCCGTGACTACGACAAGGGCTATGCCCATATCAGCACCCGGCAGAACGTGCAGTTCAACTGGCCTGACCTGGAAGATGTACCAGACATCCTCGCACTGCTGGCCACCGTGCAGATGCACGCAATCCAGACCAGCGGTAACTGCATCCGCAACACCACCACCGACCAGTTCGCTGGCGTGGCAAAGGACGAGCTGATCGACCCGCGCCCATGGTGTGAAATCATCCGTCAGTGGTCGACCTTCCACCCTGAGTTCGCCCACCTGCCGCGTAAGTTCAAAATTGCTGTCAACGGCGCGGTAAGCGACCGTGCCGCGATTGAAGTGCACGACGTGGGCCTCGAAACGGTGCGCAACGAAGCCGGCGAGCTGGGCTTTCGCGTATCCGTCGGTGGCGGTCTGGGCCGTACGCCGATCGTCGGCAGCTTTATCAATGAGTTCCTGCCTTGGCAGCACCTGCTGAGCTATCTCGACGCCATCCTGCGGGTGTACAACCGCTATGGCCGCCGCGATAACAAGTACAAAGCACGGATCAAGATCCTGGTTAAGGCCCTGACCCCGGAAGTGTTTGCCGAGCGCGTCAATGCCGAGTGGTCGTTCCTCAAAGATGGCCCGACCACCCTGACCGAAGCTGAAGTGCAGCGTGTGGCGCAATACTTCGTCGACCCAGCCTATAAAGAGCTGCAAGACCAAGAATCCGCCCTCGCCGCGCTGGACGCTGAGCACCCAGGCTTTGCCCGCTGGCGTCAACGCAACACCGTGGCGCACAAGAAGCCTGGTTATGTGGCCGTGACCCTGTCGCTCAAGCCTACCGGCGTAGCGCCTGGCGACATCACCGACAAGCAGCTGGATGCCGTTGCCGATCTGGCCGACCGCTACAGCTTTGGTGAAGTGCGTAACAGCCATAACCAAAACATCATTCTGGCGGATGTCGAGCAAGCCCAGTTGTTCACCCTCTGGGGCGAGCTGCGCGAGCAAGGCTTTGCCACGCCGAACGTGGGCCTGCTGACGGACATTATCTGCTGCCCAGGCGGCGACTACTGCTCGCTGGCCAACGCCAAGTCGATCCCGATTGCCGAAGCCATCCAGCGTCGTTTCGATGACCTGGACTACCTGTTCGATATCGGCGCCATCGACCTCAATATCTCTGGCTGCATGAACGCCTGTGGTCACCACCACGTTGGCCACATCGGCATTCTCGGCGTGGATAAAAAAGGCCAAGAGTTCTACCAAGTGTCCTTGGGGGGCAGCGCCGGTCGCGACGCCAGCCTGGCACAGATCCTCGGCCCATCCTTTGCTGAAGCTGACATGGCCGACGTGATCGACAAGATCATCAAGGTCTACGTTGAGCGCCGTACTGAAGAAGAAAGCTTCCTCGACACCTTCCGCCGCATTGGTGTTGATCCGTTCAAGGAGCGCGTATATGCAGCGAATCATTAAGAACGGCCAGCTGGTTGATGAAACCTGGCACCTGCTGCCCAAGGACGCAACCCTGGATAACATCTCCAACAGCGACGACCTGATCGTGCCGTTGGCCCTTTGGGTTGAGCACAGCAGCGCCCTGAAAGCCCGCGATGGCGGCCTGGGCGTATGGCTGGACGCCGGTGAAGAAATCGAAGAGATCGCCGATCAACTGGATAACTTCCAAGTGATCGCCCTGAACTTCCCCGCCTTCACCGATGGCCGCCACTGCTCCACCGCGTACCTGCTGCGCAACCGTTACAACTACCAAGGTGAAGTGCGCGCCATTGGTGACGTACTGCGTGATCAGCTGTTCTCGTATCTGCGCGTGGGCTTCGATGCTTTCGCCCTGCGTGAAGATAAAGACCCGGTGGATGCCCTTAAGGCGTTCACCGAGTTCGACGAGGTCTATCAAGCCTCGACCGATCAGCCCATCCCGCTGTTCCGCCGCCGCGGCTAAGGCTTCAGCTGCAAACAAAACGCCCGATCAGTAGATCGGGCGTTTTGCTTTGCGCCGCCTCATTCAGCCCTTGCGCTACCAACTCTCACTCAAGCCCAGCAACTCCATAATCTGCCGGCGCATTTGCACCAGATAAGGATCATCACGATGCCTTGGATAAGGGCGCTCGATCAACATCTGGGCCTTGATCGTCGCCGGTCGCTGACTGAAGACAATCACCCGATTGGCTAACAGCAGTGCCTCCTCGACATCATGGGTCACCAACAGCGCGGTATAACCTTGGCGCTGCCAAAGCTCGATTAGCTCCTGCTGCATGCTGATACGCGTGAGCGAGTCCAACTTGCCTAAGGGTTCATCCAGTATCAGCAAGCGCGGTTCATTGACCAGCGCGCGCGCCAAGGCTACACGCTGGGCCATACCACCGGATAACTGTCGTGGATAGGCTTGGGCAAAGGCACTAAGGCCTACCTTAGCCAACGCTGCATCAACCTTGCTACGCTGGTTTTTAAGCAAGCCCTGGGCTTCAAGACCTAGGGCGACGTTGTCCCATACCCGGCGCCAGGGATATAGGGTGGGATCTTGGAATACCACCACCCGGCTTGGATCTGGACTGCGAATAGGGACTTGATCAGCCAATATGCTGCCGCTGTGCGCAGGCTCCAGCCCAGCCACCAAGCGCAGCAGCGTCGACTTACCGCAACCAGAGGGCCCCAGTAAGGCGACGAACTCACCCGGCGCGACCGACAAACTCACCTGCTCAAGTACAGGCAGATACTCGCCATTAAGCGTGAAACCATGACTGAGGCTATCGATGTCCAGCGCCAGGCCTTGGTTAACGTCTGGCTGATCGTGCTGCACCGGCGTTACCATTTCATCGCCCCTTGCTGCCACGCCAATAAGCGATCGCGCAGCATAAACAAGGCCGAGATCAGCCCGGAGCACGCCAGCGCCATTAGCAATAGCGCCGCGTACATATTGGCGTAAGCGGCCCAGCCTTGGGCCCATTGCAGATACCAGCCAATACCGGCTTTAACGCCCATCATTTCCGCCACCACCAAGGTCGAGAATGATGCGCCAAGGCCCATAAACAGACCGACAAACACATGGGGCAGCGCCGCCGGGATCGCCACCTGGACAATCAAGAATCGCGGTTTGGCGCCCATGGTGCGGGCTACGTCGTAATAGGCCTGATCCACACTGGCGACACCCGACCAGGTCAGCACTGTCACGGGAAACCAAGTGGCCAGGGCAATGAGGAAGACACTGGCGCTCCAGCTGGTGGGAAAGATGAAGAAGCACAGCGGCAGCAATGCGGTGGACGGTACCGGGCCGAGAATCCGCAGCAAAGGATGTAGCCAGTAACCAATACTGCTTGACCAGCCCAAGGCCACGCCGGCGATAAAGCCCGTGACGGCGCCTAGCACCACCCCGCTAGCCAAGAGCAGAGCCGAATGCCATAAGCTTTGCGCCAGCCTCGGCCAATCGCCTACATAGACTGCCAACAGTGCCTGCGGCGGGGCAAAAAACGGCAATGGCAGCAGCGCAAGCTTAGCGGTGAGTAATTCCCACAGAGCTAGCAACAGCGGCAGAGCAATCAGCCAAGGAGTCGCCCGCCGCAGGGGCTTGGCTACCCGCGCGAAGCGATACCCAGCAATACTCAATAAAGTAATAGCCAAGGCCACGGCCAAACACAGATTGGCCAGTCCTTGTGTCATCGGCCATTGCCGAGTGGCGTTGGGCCAATAAATAATCAGCAGCGCCACTGCAACCCATGCCAGCACAGCCAGCGCTGTTTGCCGCCAGCGCCAGTTAATCCGCGGTGCTAGCGCATGGCCGCGGACGGCTAGTTCAACTGAAGACATCGGCGGTTATCTCCCTAGCAAATGCTTGCGCATCGGTGCTTGGGCTAATCACTTCGACGCCTTGCAGATCCGTAACGTAGGTGCTGATCTCTGTTGTCAGCGCCGCGCCAACGGCGTGATGGGCGTGGGTGTGATCGTGAAGAATCGCCACCACCTCTTCGACGCTGGTGTTCAGCGCATAAGCCTGGAAGCCTTCAGCCACAGCCTCAGGGTGCTGCGCGGCATAATCGTGCGCCTCCAAAATAGCCTGGGTCAGGGCCGCCACCACGCGCTTGTCTTCACGCACCAACTGGCCAGTGACCCCGACCACACAGCAACTTAAATTGGCGTACTCCTCGACCAAGTTGGTGGCGAGCTCCTGCGCCTTACCGCCGGCGATCAGGCGATACATGAAGGGGTCACTGCCGCTGACTGCTTGCACTTCGCCACGCTCCAGCGCAGTACCTAGCAAGTCGGCTGGATAAAGCCGCCAATCCACGTCACGCACCGGATCAACGCCATGTTTTTTAAGCAAGATGGAAAAGAAGTTGCGATCCGGACTGGCCATATCGGTAACGCCGATAGTCTTACCTTTGAGGTCTTCCAGACGCTGAATCGAACCGTTGGCAGCGCTGAGCAACCGCAGGCAACCGCCATGGGTGCCGGCGGTAAGTTTGACGTCAAACCCCTGCTCCAGCGCCTTGAGCCAACGCAAGGCCATCCCTACCCCAGCATCAGCCTTACCGGTGGCAATGGCCTCCAAGAGCACCTCAGTGGAGTTGCCGAAGTTAACCAGTTCCACATCCAAGTTGTGTTGCTTAAAAAAGCCTTGGCCGTGAGCGATCACTACAGGGGCGAGACATACCGCATTGAGGTTGACCGCCAGCTTTAGTGCGCGTGGCTGCGGCAACTTAATGAACTCACCAGTATCGGCAGGTTCATTGGCCACTTGCGGGCTATGGCCACTGTGGGCGCTATGCTCGTCGGCGCCGGCAAAGCGCGGCAACGCCGCCAGCAGCGGGCTGGCGATAACCACACCGGCAAGAGTCAACAGGCGCCGGCGGGTAAAACGGTCAAACTCACTCATGCCACTTCCCTATGCATAACGATGTTCAATCAGGCCTTAGCGGCGCTGGCAAGTTACCTGACCAGCTTGCGCAGTGGACTGATAGTTCCAAACAGAGCTTATATTGAGCATTCACAGTTATGAAAGAATCATATAATTCTATGGTTATGACGGGTTTTCCCTGCAGCGTCTCGACCCTGATCCGGTATGCCCATGCCCTTGGCTTAATTCCCAGTTATTGCGCCGCTGCGGGAATTTAAACTGAGGACAACCCTGGCTATTCGCTCGGCTATGTTCCTTGGCTGCTGAAGATTTATTGCCCAGCGGCAAGCTGGGCTCCTTAAATCCGTTAAACCTCAGTAATAAACTGAAACATTTGCCTTTCTGGAGCGTCAACAGTTACCCAGCCCAGAGCACTCGTTATGACTCCGCCTCGCCCCGCCGATCGCCTGCCCTATCTGACCCAATTACGTAACTTGAAAATGGCCCGCAGTGCCCACGCCTATGTGCGCGGCAGTACGGTGCAGTTTTATGACTGGCTGCACAGCCAGCCCGGGCGACGCCTGCCGCAAGGGCCGGCGATCTGGATTTGTGGCGATTGCCATGCCGGTAATCTTGGCCCCACGGCCAACAGCAAGGGCAAGACAGACGTCTATATCCGCGACCTGGACCAAACCGTAATCGGCAACCCGGTGCACGACCTGGTGCGCTTGGCCCTGTCGCTGGCCACCGCATCACGGGGTTCGGATTTGCCTGGGGTGACCACCGCACGGGTACTGGAAGAAATGATCCGCGGCTACGAGAGCGCCTTTGAGGACCGCCCCGACGAGCCGCCAACGCGTCCACCGCAGGTTAAATCGAGCATGCGCAGTGCGGTTAAACGCACCTGGAAGCACCTCGCCCACGAACGTATTGAGAACGCCAAACCGACCATTCCACTGGGCAAAAAGTTTTGGCCGCTGTCGCGCAAGGAAAGCAGCGCGATTAAAACCCTATGCGCCTCAGATGATGTACATAAGCTGGTCACTTCACTGAAGGGCCGACCCACTGATGCGCGGGTTGAACTGCTCGATAGCGCTTACTGGGTGAAGGGCTGTAGCTCCTTGGGGCTGCTCCGCTACGCCGTGCTGTTAGGCGTGGGCGATGAGGATGATCAAGAGTACTGCCTGATCGATATCAAGCAGGCCGTGGGCGCCGCCGCGCCGCGCTTTAACCGGGCGAAAATGCCCCGTGATAACGGCAAACGCATTCTTGAAGGTGCGCGCAATCTGTCACCAGCCTTGGGCGAACGGATGCTCAGCACGCGTTTTCTCGACAACGGTTTCTTTGTCCGCGAGCTGTTGCCGCAGGATATGAAGTTGGAGCTTGATCAACTTAGTCAAAACGATGCCGTGCAAGCTGCCGGCTATCTGGCCCGAGTAGTAGGTGTGGCCCACGCCCGGCAGATGGACCGCGCCACCCGCTTAAGCTGGCTGGCGGACTTGCAGGTCAATCGCGCCAAAGACCTCGACGCGCCGTCGTGGCTGTGGACCAGTGTGGTGCAGTTAGTCGGCAAGCATGAGGAAGGCTATCTTAACCACTGTCGGCGCTATGCCTTACAGCAGTAGGCTCGATGGCCCGTGGCGTAGGCCGGCAAGAATGGCCTACGCCACGCGATGCAAACTATAGCGACTGGCATGGGCTCAAGCGCACAGTCCGGACCTAAGTGCGACGCTCCTCGCTGACAGACCACCGCAGCGAATACGCGCACTGGTCCGGGCTAGTGCCGGTTTAACCATCTACTGCTGATAAATATCCGGCCGATGCAGTTGCCAGATAAAGTCTGGTTGATTCACGGCAGTGAACCCCAGCTTCTCGTACAACCACCCTGCTGTGCTGGTGGCCAGCAGAATACGTCGCAACTGCTGCACATCAGGCTCGGCCAACAGTGCCGCACATAGCCAACGACCAAGCCCTTGGCCCTGATGGGCAGATGCAATGATCACATCACACAGATAGCCAAACGTCGCGTAATCGGTTACCAGCCGGGCGAAACCGACCTGACGCTGCTCATGATAAAGGCCCACGCACAGGCTGTGATCGATACTGCGCTGCACTCGCTCACGGCTGATGCCAGCAGCCCATCTCGACTCACTGAGCAGTGCATGGATAACATCCAAATCCAGGCTGGTTTTATCCAGGCTTAAGCGATAACCCGCCTTGGCAAACTTCTCATCCCTATTACTCATCTGCGCATCCTGCGTAATGATTGAACCCCCTAAATAAATCAGGCCCGCGCAAACGGGCCTGATTCTGTAGTGCTAGCTTAGCGAATGAGCGGCAATAAGTCAGAGGATATAGTCCGTGCTGATAAACACCGACTCGCGGTTAAGGATGATGTCGTTAAGCAGCGCCTTGCTTTGCGGCGTGCTGCGACTGGCGACCAGAGTGCGGATGGAGAACACCCGCAGGGCGTCATCCACCGACAGCGTGCCTTCAGCCGAGTTTTTACGCCCGTTAAACGGATAACTGTCCGGGCCACGCTGGCACTGGGCGTTGATATTGATGCGGCCCACTTGGTTAACAAAGGCATCGACCAAACGCCCCACCTCGGCTGAATCGTTGCCGAAGATGCTTAGCTGCTGACCGTAGTCAGACTGCTGCACGTAGTCGATGACTTCCTTGACGTCTTTAAACGGCACCACCGGCACCAGCGGACCGAACTGCTCCTCGTGATACAGGCGCATATCGGTGGACACGGGGCTGAGCAGCGCCGGGTAGAAGAAGCTCTGGCGATGCTCGCCGCCGCCTTCGTTTATGATTTTTGCACCTTTGTTCAAGGCATCATCGAGCAACTGCGTGAGGTAAGCGACCTTGCCGGATTCAGGCAAAGGTGTGAGCGCCACACCCTCTTCCCATGGCATGCCGGGCTTGAGCGCCGCCAGTTTGGCACTGAACTTGGTCAGGAACGGCTCCAGTACATCCTCATGCACAAACAGGATTTTCAGCGCGGTGCAGCGCTGCCCGTTAAAGGACAACGCGCCAGTAACCGCCTCTTCCACGGCGTTATCCAGATCAACCTTGGGCAACACGATGCCGGGGTTTTTCGCATCCAAGCCCAGCGCCGCACGCAGGCGATGGGGCCGTGGGTGCAGACGCTTAAGATCACTGGCGCCTTTGTGCGTGCCGATAAAGGCAAACACGTCGATCTTGCCGGTGGCCATCAGCGCGCTGACAGTGTCACGACCACGGCCGTAAATCACGTTGATCACCCCTGGCGGGAAGCTGGAGCGGAAGGCTTCCAGCAGCGGGCGAATCAGCAGCACGCCGAACTTAGCTGGTTTGAACACCACGGTATTGCCCATGATCAACGCCGGAATCAGGGTGGTGAAGGTTTCATTCAGCGGATAGTTGTAGGGGCCCATGCACAGCGCGACGCCTAACGGCACCCGGCGAATCTGGCCGATGGTGCCCTGGACCATCTCAAAGCGGCTGGATTGGCGATCCAATTGCTTCAACGACTCGATGGTGTCGACGATGTAGTCGCAGGTGCGGTCGAATTCTTTCTCGGCGTCTTTAAGGTTTTTGCCGATCTCCCACATCAGCAAGCGCACTACGGCCTCGCGCTGTTCACGCATACGCGCGAGGAAGGTTTCGACGTGGCCGATCCGCTCACTCACCCGCAGGTTGGGCCACACCCCCTGCCCATGGTCGTAGGCCTGTACCGCGGCATCCAACGCCGCTAAGGCCGCGTCGGCATCCATCAGCGGCG
Source organism: Pseudomonas sp. 5P_3.1_Bac2 (assembly GCF_025465995.1). Lineage (GTDB taxonomy): Bacteria > Pseudomonadota > Gammaproteobacteria > Pseudomonadales > Pseudomonadaceae > Aquipseudomonas. The sequence goes on from NZ_JANLNY010000006.1 coordinate 995,729, forward strand.
TGCTGCCTAAAATCACTTGTTGCTCGCCCTGCTCGCTGCTCAGGTAAACCGGGCTGTAAACAGTCGCCAGCGGGCCTTGCCAGGTTTTCATCTGACCATTGAGGAGGTACTCGCGCTGCTCCTGCGGCTCGCCCAAACGGTAGCGCTCAGGGATGTCTTCTGCACGGGGAAATAAGGTATCCAGTTGCTTGGCAATGCTCATGATTACACCTGCTTCAAAGCTGACTCGGATGACGGGCCGCTTAGTTAAATAACTCCAGCGCCTCAGCGGTGGCTTGCTCGATGCGTGCCCATTGGCCCTGATGAATCCACTCGCGGTTAAGCATCCAACTGCCGCCGACACACATCACATTGGCTTGAGCCATGTATTGCTTGAGGTTGGCCGGACCGACGCCGCCGGTTGGGCAAAAGCGCACACTGTTAAATGGACCACTCAAAGCCTTGAGCGCTGCCACGCCACCGGCAACTTCAGCGGGGAATAACTTAAAGCGACGATAGCCTAGGGCATGACCCAGCATCACTTCTGAAGCGCTGCTGACACCGGGTAACAAAGGCAGCGGGCTGTAGACGCCAGCACGCAATAGCTCAGAAGTGGAGCCGGGGCTGACAATAAACTGCGCGCCAACAGCTTCGGCCTCGGCCAGCATGCGCTCATCCAGCACCGTGCCGGCACCGACACACAACTCCGGGCGTTGCTCGCGCAGGATACGAATGGCTTCTAAGCCAAACTCGGAGCGCAGGGTCACCTCCAAAGTGTCCAGGCCGCCTGCCGCCAGAGCGTCGGCCATGGGCAAGACATCCTCCAGGCGCTCAATAGTAATCACCGGCAGAATTCGGGCGCGCTCACATATCGCGTCGATCAGTGCCACCTTGTGTTCCATGCTCGGTACAGCGTCGTGCAGTTTTTGTGTTTGTTTTGCAAGACTCATTGCGGGCTCCTCAGCGCTCAAGGGCACCAATAAATGTTTAGTGGAGAGTTAAAAAAGGCTCGGATGGGCATCAGGGGTACATCACCAGCAGCCACGGCTTCACGCAAAGTGCTGAGCTTGGAGCTGCCTTGCAACAACAGGAAGGTGCTGCGTGCCTTGCCCAGCACCGCCAGGGTCAGGCTCAGCCGTTGATGTGGCACAGTCGGCGCACGCAGGGCCAGACAACGCCGCTGTGCGTCTGGCAGCAATGCTTCAGCGAGATTTGGGCTGGCGGGGAATAACGAAGCCGTGTGGCCGTCCTCCCCCATCCCCAGGACCAAGGCGTCGATCGGCTGTGGCAGTTGCGCCAAAGCTTGATCAGCCGCGAGCGCGCATTCATCGACAGTGGCTGCCGAGTGATACAGGCCAATAAAACGCGCCTTGGCCGCCGGACCCTGGAGCAGATGACGACGCACCAAACCCTCATTGCTATCGGCATGGCCGACCGGCACCCAGCGCTCATCGGCCAGGCTGACCACCACCTGCGCCCAGTTCAATTCGTGCTGCGCCAGTTGCTTGAAGAAGTTCAGCGGCGTACGCCCGCCCGACACCACTAAGCTTGCCGTGCCCCGCTCAGCGATGGCCTGCTGTAACACCTCAGCCACACTTGCGGCTAACTGCTTGGCGAGCTTCTGCTCATTTGCCAATTCAATTAGTTGCAGTGCCTGCGGCAGCTGCAAACTAGAAATCGCCATACCAATCCCTACCATCGCGTGAAATTAACCCCACCGCCGCCTGCGGCCCCCAACTCCCAGCCGGATACGGCTTGGGCGCACTGCCCTGGCGCTGCCAGCCGGCTATTAACTGATCACACCACTGCCAGGCGAAATCAATTTCATCCTCACGGACAAACAGGTTCTGATTGCCCTTCATCACCTCTAACAGCAAACGCTCGTAAGCATCTGGGATGCGCCGGCTGCGATAGGTGTCGTTAAAACTTAATTGCAGCGGACAGCTGCGCAGCTGCATGCCCTTATCCAGACCCTGCTCTTTGGTCATGACCTGCAGCGAAATGCCTTCATCGGGCTGCAAGCGAATGACCAAGCGATTGCTGATGAGCGGCCGCTGCTCTGGGGCGAAGATATAGTGCGGCGGGTCTTTAAACTGCACGACGATCTGCGACACCTTTTGCGGCATACGTTTGCCCGTACGCAGATAAAACGGCACACCGGCCCAGCGCCAGTTACGCACTTCAGCGCGTAGCGCGACGAAGGTTTCGGTATCGCTGTTGGCGTTGCTGTTGTCTTCTTGCAGATAGCCCGGCACCGCTTTGCCATTGATACTGCCGGCCACGTATTGGCCACGCACCACTTGCTGGCTGATGTTTTCCGCGCTGATCGGGGCCAAGGCTTGCAGAACCTTGACCTTCTCATTGCGGATGCTATTGGCCGAGAGGTCCGACGGTGGGTCCATGGCGATCAAGCACAACAGCTGCAACAGATGGTTTTGGATCATGTCGCGCAGTTGCCCGGCCTGATCGAAATAGCCCCAACGGCCTTCGATACCCACCTGCTCCGCCACGGTAATCTCTACGTGGGAGATATGATTCTGGTTCCACTGCGACTCAAACAGGCTGTTGGCGAAGCGCAGGGCAATCAGGTTTTGTACGGTTTCTTTGCCGAGATAGTGATCGATGCGGTAGATCCGCTCTTCGGGGAAGTAACGCGCGACCTCTTGGTTCACCCGGCGCGCCGATTCGCGATCATGGCCAATGGGTTTTTCCAGTACCACCCGGGTACGCTCAGCCAGACCGGCGCTGGCCAAGCCGGCGCAAATGGCCCCGTAAACCCGAGCGGCGGTGGCGAAATAAGCAATGATCGGGGCCTTAGCATCGAGCAGCTCGGCGAGCGCCGCGTAGGCCGCGCTGTCTTGGAAGTCGATGTTTAACCAACCAATACGCGCCAGGAAGCTGTTGAGCTGCGCAGCATCCAGCTCATCTTCCGGCACATGCCGCCGCAAGGCTTGTTCAATGACCGCCAGCGGCTGCTCGCCTGCCACCTCGCGGCCTAGGGCTAAGATTTTACTGTCACTGGCGAACAAGCCCGCGGCATGCAGGTGATACAAAGCGGGAAACAACTTACGCAGAGCCAGATCACCAAAGGCGCCAAATAAGGCCAAGGTGCACGGCTCAATATTTTCTTGGATCATTTGTGGTCTTCCATAACATTGCGCCGTAGATTTACACCCTTCACTGGGCTTGTTCAAGAGCTATGTAGTAATAAAACAACATTTAACCACTGCTTAGAATTTCCTGCCGGCGCCACAATGCCGGTAGTCGGGGCACCGAAGTGCCTTGTAGGATAGGCGCCTGATTGCCGTCCTCTCTGGGAGCCCAAATGGACCGTCTGAATAACCTGCTGGAAGAGATTCAGAATCGTCTGAGCGAACTGAATAAAGCTGAACGCAAAGTGGCGGAAGTCATCTTGCAAGCGCCCCAGCAGGCCACGCGTTTTAGCATTGCCGCACTGGCTCAGGCCGCGAAGGTCAGCGAGCCCACGGTCAACCGCTTCTGTCGCTCCTTCGGCGTCAATGGCTACCCCGAACTGAAGATGCAGCTGGCGCAGAGCCTGGCCAGCGGCGCAGCTTATGTCAGCCGCGCAGTAGCCGCGGATGACGGACCTGAGGCCTACACCCAGAAGATTTTCGGCAGCACCATCAACTCCCTCGACAGCGCCCTTAAGCAGCTCGACCCGCAGCTGATTAGCCGCGCCGTCGATTTGCTCATTCAAGCACGGCAGATTCACTTCTTTGGCCTCGGCGCCTCGGCCTCGGTGGCCCAGGACGCGCAACATAAGTTCTTCCGCTTTAACCTCGCCGTCAGCGCCCACAGCGATGTGATGATGCAGCGCATGCTGGCTTCGGTGGCCCATACCGGCGACTTGTTTGTGATCATTTCCTATACCGGCCGCACCCGTGAATTGGTGGAAATTGCCCGCCTGGCCCGTCACAACGGTGCCTCAGTGCTGGGCCTGACCGCCGCCAATTCGGCCCTAGCGCAAACCAGCACCTTAAGCCTGAATATCCCGCTGCCCGAGGACACCGACATTTATATGCCGATGACCTCACGCATCGTCCAACTGACCGTCCTCGATGTGCTGGCCACCGGCGTGACCCTGCGCCGTGGCGCGGACTTTCAGCCGCACCTGCGGCGCATCAAGGAGAGTCTCAACGTCAGTCGCTACCCTCTTGATGATGAACCTAACTAAGGCCAGCGCCGCTTAGAACGACGACTGGATCTTCAACCCGGCGACCAAGGCGTTATCCACCTGATCGACCCCGCCTGGGCTCTTGATGTATTGCAGGTTAGGACGCACCGTCAGCCAGTTGGTGACGTGCACTCCGTAGTACAGCTCGGCGTTGTACTCACTGCGCTGCACCGGCACAAAGCCCGGGTTGTCGTAGTCATCGATGCCACTTTGGCTGTTGAACTGCTCGGCGCGGCGCTTCACATCATCGTTAACGTGGATACGCGCCACGGCAAAGCCGATATCGTCTTTCGGCCGCGCATCAAAGGCACCTTTGTAGACCATGCCGGCTTGCTGGTAGTTATCGATCACGTTGGTGGCCTGATCGTGCACGGTAAAGTTGGCGAACAGGCTAAGCCCGCGGCTGCTATCGCCATCATGGGCGGTGACTTGCTGCAAGCCGCCGAGCCACCAGCCATGTTTGCTGGAGCGCGATTTAGCCGGCTCACCAGTCAAGCCCTGAGGCTGGCCATTGACATCGTCGTACACGTCATCGGCCTTGGCACTGCTGTAGTAATAGCCGACCCGGTATTCACCCGGCAGGCCCTGCCACTTCGGCGACCAGACCAGCTCCACGGGGATAATCGCGCCCTTAGTGCCACTGCCGCTGAGCTTAAAGCCGTTGCCGGTTTCCAGGTTGGAAGGGTTTTGCTCAAACGCGCCGACCTGCACAAACAGTTCGGGCGTCAGGTTGTACTTAACCCGCATGGCCCACTGGCTAACAGGCCAGTTGTACCAAATACCACCCGCCCAGTTGCCCACTTGCGAGCCGCAGAAGGCCAAGTTCTGGAAGTCGCAGGCGAAGCTGTTGAAGTCCTCACCTTCGCCAAAGCGACCGACTTTAATATCCAGCGCGCCATCGAAATACTTTTGCTTGAACCACATTTGCGTGAGCCGCCAGGTTTGCCCACGGCCCCAGACTTCTTGCACAGAGCTCAACTGGCCGGCGCGCGGATCACTGATGCGGTCATTGGACAGGTTGCGCCCGCTACGCTCGCTGATGGTCAGCTTAAATTCGGCGTCGTGCCAGCCAAGAATCTTCTGTAAGTCCAGGTGAGCGCCTAAACCAAATTGGTCGGTGTAACGCGCCGTGTTGCTGTGGTCATAACCACCTTGCAGATTGGACGCCACCTCACCGACGTAATCCACACTGAAGTCATAACCCTTGTCTAATAACTCGGTGCGCGTGCCGCCCCAATCTCCGCTCATCCACTTTGATTCACTGGAGAAAGCCTCGGCCCCGATGGCCATACTGCTGGCAAGCAACGTCAGCAAGGCTAGCGTGCCTTGCGTGGTGCGCTGACGACGGTCCATATCTCTACACCCTCTATTGTTGTTGTGGTAAAGGTCTATGCAAGAAACAGCGGTAAAACACTTAACAGGCGCGGCTTTGTTTCACCGCACTGGGGTTACTGACCGCATTGGCCAGATACACCCGCTCGCCGCTGCTGGCGTTAAACAGCAGCAGACGACTCGGATCGAATTGCACACTGAGGCTGGCGCCCACCGCCGGGGCCTGATCGGGCGCCACGCGTACGCACACTTGGCGCTGATTGAGCGTGATCAGCACCAAGGTGTCCGGGCCTGTCGGCTCGGTGACCGCGACGCTGGCGCGCAAGGATTGCAGCGCCGGCTCGCTGGCCAGTTGAATCTGCTCCGGGCGCACCCCCAGCAGCAGTGGCTGCTGACACTCGGTACTCCACTGGCCCAGCGGCAGCTCACAGCTGCCGAGGTCCGACTCCAGCACAGCCCAAGCCTGGCCATCGTGCTGACGCAGGGTCAGCGGAATAAAGTTCATCGGCGGCGAGCCAATAAAGCTGGCGACAAACTGGTTGGCGGGGTCGTTATAAATCTGCTGCGGAGTGCCGAACTGCTGGATGATGCCGTCCTTCATCACCGCCACTTTATCGCCCAGGGTCATGGCTTCGATCTGATCATGGGTGACGTACACCGTGGTGGTCTTCAGACGCTGGTGCATCAGTTTGATTTCGGTGCGCATCTCCACCCGCAGCTTGGCGTCGAGGTTGGATAAAGGCTCATCGAACAAATAGATTTTCGGGCGCCGTGCCAAGGCCCGGCCCATGGCCACCCGTTGCTGTTGACCACCGGAGAGTTGCCCGGGTTTGCGCTTGAGCAAATGCTCGATTTGCAGCAGCTTGGCCACCCGCTCCACCTCCGCATCAATCTGCTGCTGCGGCAGTTTGCGGATCTTCAGGCCAAAGGCGATGTTGTCGCGCACGCTCATAGTCGGGTACAGCGCATAGGACTGAAACACCATGGCGATATCACGCTGCTTGGGGCTCTGCTCGGTGATGTCGACACCATCGAGCAAAATCGCCCCGCCGCTGATGGTTTCAAGCCCCGCGATGCAATTCATCAAGGTCGATTTGCCGCAGCCCGACGGCCCGACCAAAATCAGAAACTCACCGGACTCAATCGCCAGTTCGATGTTCTTCAGGGTGTCAGGCAGCCCCGGTGCGTAGCTCTTATTGACCTGTTGCAGGCGTAAAGTCGCCATTGTCACTCTCCACTGTTAGCCACCAATAGGCAGCGCTTTAACCTTTCACTGCGCCGGCACTCAGGCCACGCACGAAGTACTTGCCGGCCACCACATAGACCAACAAGGTGGGTAAGCCGGCAATCATCGCCGCCGCCATATCGACGTTGTATTCCTTAACCCCGGTGCTGGTGTTGACCAGGTTATTCAGGGCCACGGTGATCGGCTGGCTGTCGCCACTGGCGAACACCACGCCGAACAGAAAGTCATTCCAGATTTGGGTGAACTGCCAGATCAGGCAGACCATGATGGTCGGCAGCGACATCGGCAGCAGAATGCGCCCGAAGATGGTGAAGAACCCGGCACCATCCAAGCGTGCGGCATGGATCAGCGCCTGCGGCACGCCGACGTAAAAGTTGCGGAAGAACAAGGTGGTAAAGGCCAAGCCATAGACCACGTGGACCAGCACCAAGCCCGCAGTGGTATTGGCCAAACCCAGCTTACCCAAGGTGAAGGATGCCGGCAGCAACACCACCTGAAACGGCAGAAAGCAGCCAAACAGCAGTAAACCGAAGAACAGCTGCGAGCCCCTGAAACGCCACAACGACAGGACATAGCCGTTGAGTGCCCCGAGCAAGGTCGAGAGCAGCACCGCAGGCACGGTGATCTTCACCGAGTTCCAGAAATAGCCACCTACGCCATCCCACGCCTTGCTCCAGCCGATCAGGCTAAAGGCATCGGGCAGCGACAACAGGTTGCCGGTGCGGATGGCCTCCGGGGTTTTCAGGCTGGTCAGCAGCATCACCACCAGCGGCAGCAAATACACGGCACAGGCCAGCAATAAGATGGCGTAGATAAAGCTGCGATTGAGGCTCTTAAGCATGACGCTTACCTCGCAGCTCGCTGTACAGATACGGCACGATAATCGCCAGCACCGCGCCCAACATCAGCATCGCACTGGCCGCCCCCAGGCCCATCTGGCCGCGGCTAAAGGTATGGGCGTACATAAACATCGCCGGCAAGTCCGAGGAATAACCGGGGCCGCCAGCTGTCATGGCCGCCACCAAGTCAAAACTCTTGATCGCAATGTGGGCCAGAATCATCAGCGCGCTGAAAAACACCGGGCGCAGGCTCGGCAACACGATACGCAGGTAGATGGTCGGAGTGCTGGCACCGTCCACTTGGGCGGCGCGGATAATCGACTGATCGACGCCCCGCAGGCCGGCCAAAAACAGCGCCATCACAAAGCCTGAAGCCTGCCACACGGCGGCGATCACCAAGCAGTACACCACGCGATCAGGGTCGACCAGCCAGTCCAGGCGAAAGCCCTCCCAGCCCCAGTCACGCAGCAGCTTGTCGAGGCCAAGACCGGGGTTAAGCAGCCACTTCCAGGCCGTACCGGTGACGATCATCGACAGCGCCATGGGGTACAGGTAGATGGTGCGGATAAAGCCTTCGCGGCGGATGCGCTGATCCAGCAGCACTGCCAGCACCACGCCGATGACCAGGCTGATGGCGATAAACAGGCTGCCGAACTGCAGCAGGTTTTTACTCGCCACCCACCAGCGCTCGTTCTCCCACAGCCGCTGATACTGCTGCAGACCAACCCAGCTGTAGCTGGGCATAAAGCGCGAGTTGGTAAAACTTAAGATAAAGGTCCAGAGAATGTAGCCATAGAAGCCGACCAAGACGATCAACATGCTGGGCGCCAAAACTATTTTGGGCAGCCACTGCTGCAGTCGATCGAGCCATGGCTGGCCAGTAGCTTGGGCAGTTGTTGCGGGAGCTGACATGCAGTCCTCCTGAAACCGAACAAAGAAACCGAACACAACAGCGGAGCAAAACCTCCAGGCAGCAGCCGACTGCGATGCCCATGTCCATGGGCATCCAGTGCAGCAGTCGCTGAAGTTAGGCGGTGCTTAGCAGCGCTAGGCTATTGCACGGCCTTGATCGCCGCCGCCAGTTGCTCGGCGGCTTTTTCCGGTGGCATATCCGGGCTATTGAAGAAGTTGGTCACCACATCGAATACCGCGCCCTGCACGTAGCTGGAGGCCGCCATGTCGTGCGCCAGACTGGGTTCTAAGCCGCCATTGCTGGCCGCTTGTTTGAAGTCCTGCATGGACTTCTGAGCGCAGCTGTCGAAGCTCGACATATCCTGATCCAGACGCACCGGAATCGAGCCTTTGTTCTGGTTAAAGAACTCTTGGAACTTGGGCTCCAGCACCGTACGGGCTAAGTCGTCCTGAGCTTGGCGATTGGCCTCGTTACTCAGCTTGAACATCACCAGAGAGTCCATGTTGTAGATAAAGCGACCTTGGGTGCCGGGGAACACCACGCACTGGTAATCCTTACCGGCGACTTTACCGGCGGCCGTCCATTCGCTTTTTGCCCAGTCGCCCATGATCTGCATGCCAGCCTTGCCATCGATCAGCAGCCCCGTGGCGGCGTTCCAATCGCGGCCAGCGGCGTCGGCATCGATATAGCTGCGCAGTTTGCGCAAGGTGGCAAAAGCCTCAGCCATCTTGGCGCTGGTCAGCGTGGCTGGGTCTTGCTCTACAAACGCCTTGTGATACCCCTCTGGGCCGAGGATCGCCAGCACCAGATTTTCAAACAGAGTGCCGTCCTGCCATGGCTGGCCGCCGTGGGCGATGGCGATATAGCCGGCTGCCTTGAGTTTATCGGCAGCGCTGAATAGCTCGTCGAGGGTGGTCGGCGGCTGCAAGCCGACTTTGGCGAACACTGTTGGGTTGATCCACAGCCAGTTAACCCGGTGGATATTCAGCGGCACCGCCACATAGTGGCCATCGTATTTCACCACTTCGGCGAGCTGCTCAGGCAGCAGTTTGTCCCACTGGCCTTGGTTGGCCACCGCAGTGAGATCGGCCAGTAAGCCTAACTGACCCCACTCTTGGATATTCGGCCCTTTGATTTGCGCGGCGGCAGGCGGATTGCCCGATACGGCGCGGGTTTTCAGCACCGTCATGGCGGCTTCACCACCGCCACCGGCGACGGCGAAATCTTTCCAGACGTGGCCTTTTTCTTCGAGGAGTTTTTGCAGGGTATCGGCTGCGCGCTTTTCGCCACCGGAAGTCCACCAGTGCAGCACTTCAACCTCACCGGCATGGGTAGTCAGGGGTAACAGGCAGGCCATGGACAGACCCAGGGCCAGGCGGGAAATAGTTTTCATGTCGATACCATCGTTGTTGTTATGGTGTAGCAAGTCAGTTGCTTGCCTTGCCTCAGTCTATCCAGCGCCTGGCGTTGGCAAGTAACGAACGGAGGTGTAAAGGTCACCACTTGGTTACAAACCTTAAGCCTTTGTACGCGGCAGCCACAGGGTCACGCGCAAGCCGCCCTGAGGCAGGTTCTGCAAGCTCACTTCGCCGTCATGGCTGTGGGCCAAACTGCGTGCAATGCCCAGCCCCAAGCCATAGCCCTGCTGCTTGCTGCTTAAGCGAAAATGCGGCTCAAACACCTGGGCCAGACGCTGCTCTGGCACGCCGGGGCCTTCATCATCGACATGCAGTACAAAGGCCTCGGGCGTGTCGAAGACTTGCAAATGGGCGCGTTGGCCGTACTTCAGGGCGTTATCCACCAGGTTGCCGATACACCGGCGCAAGGCTAAAGGTTTGCCCGGATAGTGCCTGTGCGCGTGGCCCTGCAGCGTGACTTGGGCGCTGGCCAGATAGGGTTCGATCAGCCCATGGAGCAAGGCGTTGAGATCGACCTGCTCGATGTTCTCGTGGATATCGGTGTCTTTTACGCACTGCAAAGCGCCTTTGACCAGCAACTCCAGCTCATCCAGATCGCGGCTGAACTGGCCTTGCAGTTTTTCCTCCTCCAGCAACTCCACGCGCAGACGCAGGCGCGTGATCGGCGTGCGCAGGTCGTGGGAAATGGCGCTAAACAGCTGGCTGCGCTCGCTCAGATAGCGGCTGATGCGTTCGCGCATGCTGTTGAACGCCCGCCCGACTTCCACCACTTCGCTGCCGCCCTCCTCGCGCAGCGGCTCGACACTGGCGCCCAAGGACATCTCCCGGGCAGCGGCGGCCAAACGCTTGAGTGGCTGGCTTTGCCAATGCACCAGCAGGCCGATAAACAGCAGCAGAAAACCGCTGGTAAACAGTACAAACAGCAGCTGCTGCGTGGGCAAGGCTGGCGCCTCCAAACTGGCATAGGGCTCAGGCAGCAAGGTGGCCAGATACAGCCACTCGCTGGGGGCGATTTGGATTTGCGTGACCAGCACCGGTGGATTCACCGGCTCCAGGCTTAAGGCGTAATGGGCCCAGGAACGCGGCAGTTGATCGAGCTTGAGTTCGCCATTGAAGATGCGCAGATCCTCCGGGCGGACAAACTCCAAAGAAATCGACGCAGTCTTACCCAGGCGCTCCTGCAACACCTCGGCCACTGCCGCGAGCACTGCCTGCTTGCGTGGCGTGGCGGGCAGCTCGGGCATCTGCAAAGGCTTGTTGTTGAGCGAAACAAAAAACCGCGTGCCGCCCATGCTGCGCAGTTGGTCCAGCACCATGGGCCGATAGCCCACTGGCAAGGAGCGGAAGTAACTGGCGCTGGCCGCCATGGAATGGGCCAGACTGCGTGCGACCAAAAGCATGCCCTCGGTCTGGCTGGCCCGCAGTTGGGTGACCCAGATCCAGCTCGACAGCCCCTGGGCGAGCAGCACCACCAGTAAAGTCAGGGCCAGCATGCGCCCCAGCAAGGAGCGTGGCAGCACCAGCCAAGCCTTACAGCGGCGCATGTTTAAGGCTACTGACCTGGGCCGCCAGCATATAGCCTGCGCCACGCACGGTACGAATCAACTGCGGCGCCTTGCCGGTATCACGCAGGCGCTGACGCAGGCGGCTGACGCCCATATCGACGATGCGTTCCAGTGGCATCACCTCGCGGCCACGGGTGGCGTTGGCGATGGTGTCGCGGTCAAGAATTTGCTGAGGGTGTTCGAGAAAGAGCTTGAGCAAGGCGAAGTCGGCGCCGGATAGCAGCACCTCCTCACCGTCCTGATGAAACAAGCGGTGGCTGACCATATCCAGGCGCCACTGGGCAAACGCCAGCACCTCGGAGCCGCCACGCTCCTGGGCAAAGCCGACGCGGCGCAGCAATGCCTTGATCCGTGCCTGTAATTCGCGGGGACTAAAGGGTTTACCGAGGTAATCATCGGCGCCCAATTCCAGGCCAATCACCCGATCCACTTCATCGGAGCTAGCGGTCAGGATAATCACCGGCACCTGGGCGAAGCGCGGATGCTCGCGCAGCCAGCGACACAGGCTAAAGCCGTCTTCATCCGGCAGCATCACATCGAGGATGATCAGATCCGCGCCAGCACTGGCCAGCGCCTCGCGCATGGCCGCGCCATCGGCCACGGTCTGCACGTTAAAGCCGGCGCGCTGCAGGTAGGTTTGCAGCAACTCACGGATCTCGGCGTCGTCATCCACCAGCAGGATCGATTTTGCACTTGGGTTCATTAGGCAATCCTTGCTCTTGTTATATGCAGTGTTTAACGCAGTTGCTGCAACGCCACCCCGGCGCCCTCAAGCCCTGGATATGGCGCGGTGACCAGATACACCGGCAGCCCAGCAAAATAACGACTCATCACGCCCTTATCGCGCAGCGCCTGGGCAAAGCCGCTGCGGCGAAAAAACTCGGCAAAACGCGGCACTACACCGCCGACGATATAAACGCCGCCGCGCGCACCTAAGGTCAGCACATTGTTGCCGGCAACCCGACCCAACCACACACAGAACTGCTCCAGCACCTGTTGCGCCACGGGCTCTTCGGCTAAGGCGGCCTCGGTAATGGCGGCTGGACTGGTCAACGGCGCAGGCAACTCATGCAGCGCACAGTAGGCCTGATACAGCTGCAACAGGCCATTGCCGCTGAGCACGTCCTCAGCCCGGACATGGCCCAACTGACGCTGCAACTGCAACCACAGCTGCGCCTCGGCAGGGCTGGCCACCGGCAAATCGACGTGGCCACCCTCGCCCGGTAACGCATGCCAACTGCCATCGGCCAGCGCCAGCAGAGTACCGACGCCTAAACCCGTGCCGGGGCCGATGACCACTGCCGGGCTATCAACCTCAGCCACACCTGAACAGACTTCGATGCGCTGCTCAGGCGTCACGCGAGTCATGCCTAAGGCCATGGCGGTAAAGTCGTTGATCAACAGCAACTGGGCAATGCCGAGACTGTTACAGAAGTCGCGCCGATTCAGGCGCCAGTGGTTATTGGTAAAGCGAAACTCTTCACCACGCACCGGCCCAGCCACGGCGAGGCACACGGCCTCAATATCCGCCACCGGCACCTGCTGCTGGGCTAAGTACTCGGCCACGGCCAGCTCCAAACTGGCATAGGCTGCCGTTGCCAGCACCTGCACGGCACTTAATTCGCCATCACGCCACAAAGCCAGGCGCGCATTGGTGCCGCCTATGTCACCCACTAAAGCCAGTTTCAACGCAGCTCTCCTTAAATGCGTAAAGGCCTCTGGCATAGGTACTGAGCTGTCGCCACAGAACCCAAGCTGTTAGCCATTTGAGCAAGCCAGACGCCAAAACAGCAGCAGGCGGCGCCAGGCTCAGCAAGCGAGACAAGGCTTGGAATCTATAGCTTTGTAGTAATTCAAACAACATTGAGCGATTTATGCCCAGCTCAATGGCGCCCAGGCGAGTCCTGGCCAGGTAAAGCCTGCACACCGGCGCTAAAGCGCAGCAGGCCTTTAGTTAAATGCTGAGAAATTGGCAGGAAAACAGAGGTGAATTCTCTCAACGTGCAGGCTTGTGCTTTAAAGAGCAAGGCTGAGACAAATCAGCGCTAAGGGCTCACCCTGCTCCTCAAACACGCGTGAACTGCTGCTATCGGCTGTAAAGCCCAGGCTACGGTAAAATCCCAAAGCCTCGGTGTTCGCCTCCAACACCCAGACAAATACCCGCTTAAATTCCTGCGGCAGCAACGCTTGCCGTACCTGCTGCCACAGCGCTCGGCCGAGCCCTTGGCGTTGATGCGTAGCCAGCAAATAGATCGCCATTAACTCCGCATCGGTGGTGATGGCACCCTCCTCACGCGCGCCACCAAAGTTACAAAATCCAACGATCTGCCCGTCCTGTTCGACGACTAAAACTCTCGGCTGACCGGCCTCAATCGTTTGAGCAAACCAAGCAATACGCCGAGCCCTGGTCTGCTCAAGACCGTTCAGATACTGCGCAGACAACAATCCTTGGTAAGTTTGCTGCCAGCACTGCAAGTGCACCGTGACGATGGACGAACAGTCGTCCAAGTGCGCCGCACGTATAAGGGGATGGCTTCGATGTTCCGTCATCGCAACTGCTCCTTTAAAGTTATCTCTAGCGATTATAAGCACGGGTTCCAAAGCAATAGTTCTCGAGTACACCCGTGCTGCCATTCAAATAAAAACCCCACAAAAACCAGCCAAGGCATTTAGCTTCAGCCAAATAAAAACCCTACAAAACCCAACTTAAGAACACAGCACATGAAATATATTATTAACTTTCCCGCAGCCAAATAAACGATATGGCGCATTCAGAAACCAGCACGCCCAGAATACACAAGAAACAATTAGTTACTAATTGTTTTGACTCAGCACAATCCAGGCAAGTAGTGGCTAAATAACATCAATCATCAAGTGAGACGTTTATCACAACCTAAACATAAGAACATCAAATTATAACTTCAGCGCATTGCCCTACAATCGATAATTTGTATAGTCGGAATTTATCCAGCCGAATCGGTCGGTATGGGCCGCATTGGAAAATAACTAATGAAACCTAATCTTTTCGCAGCCATTTTAGTTCTCTCCTCAGTAGGCTTGGCAGGTTGTGCAAGTCTGCAACAACCCGCTCAGCCGGCGCCGCAGCCAGCAAGTGCAGACGCCATCAGCGCACCAGCCCAAGTGACCACCCAACAGCAAGCGCCAGCCAACTCCTTCCTGGGTGACATCATCAAAACCGCAACAGAAACACTCAGCACCGAAGCCCAGAAAACAGTAAAAAGCAGTATTCAAGAAGCGGGCAGTGCTGCGCGAAATTGATAGGCCTAAAGCCGCCCAGGTTTAACCTTTAACCAAGGCGGCTTCTTTAAGACGTGCCGTGTGATCCATTCAGTTTTTTAGCCTATGGCACTTAAATAAGGCACGAGAAGTCTGCCTAGAGCCCCCGCCCCCTCTCATAGCCTTCACCTGCTTCAGCACAGCGCACCTGAGCGCTCAAGCATGCTGACACCAGTCGACTAACACAATCGGCACATTTAAGTTATATCGCACTATAAAGAGCTACTCAGCCAGCCACTTAAACTCATAAAAACAATTACGACAAATAAACATAACCAGAAATCAATAACTTTCAAACTACATATAACCACCGATAACCAGCCCAATCCTGCATACAGATAGTTTTAAATAGTTAACTGTCAGTAGTTACGTAAACACTCTGATAATTCCCGCTTAGGCGTATTTATCCAGCGTCGCGCTACACAGCCAGTGCGCGTATCGCGAGGCACGCTTAGTTCGCAATGGCGTTCAACCGTACGCCACGATCTTGATGGATATACAGAAAGGGAATGGCGGCCAGCAGGCTTTGGCTATAGGCATGTTGCGGGCGGGTAAACACCTCGCTGACGGTGCCGCGCTCGACGACTTCACCGTCTTTCATGACCAGCACCCTGTCGCTGATTTGCTGGACCACTCCCAGGTCATGGGAAACAAACAGGCAAGCCAAGCCCAGGCGCTGCTTCAATTGCACCAGCAACTGGAGGATTTGCGCCTGCACGGACACATCCAGCGCACTGACCGGTTCATCACACACCAGTACCTCAGGCTCTGCCGCCAGCGCCCGGGCGATGGCGATACGCTGGCGTTGCCCACCGGACAGTTCGATGGGACGCCGTGCCAGCACGCTGCGTTGCAATTGCACAAGGTTCAGTAATTCAATCGTGCGCTCATGGCGCTGAGTAGCAGTGGCCAGCCCGGCCACCCGTAAGGCTTCATCCAACACCCGTTGCACGGTGTAGCGCGGATCGAAAGAACTGAGCGGGTCTTGGAACACCACCTGAATACGCCGGCGCTCATGGCGTTGCTCGCGAGCATTGAGGTGTTGCCAATCCTGGCCACGAACAAACAGCTGGCCTTGGTCGGGTGTTTCCAGCGCCAACAGCATGCGCATCAAGGTGGTTTTACCAGAGCCGGACTCGCCGACGATGCCTAGGGTTTCCCCTGCTTTAAGGCTGAACGAAATGGGCTTAACCGCCGTGCGTTTAACGCCGTCAGGCCCCACAAAAGCTTTGCTCAGGCCGCGGGCCTCCAACACGCTGGCGCGGCTATCGTCAGCAGCCGCAGGCGAGGCAGTGCCGGCATTACGCCGCACATGCACCGCCGCAGCGGCGCGCAACAACGACTTGGTATAGGCCTGCTGCGGGTCGTAAAGCACCTGCTCGACCGGGCCTTGCTCGATGATGCGACCGTTGTGCATCACTGCCACTCGGTCGGCCAAACGCGCCACCACCGCCATATCGTGGCTGACCACCAGCATGGCCCGCTCAGGGCTGCGCAAGGAGTCGAGCAGGTCCATAAGCTGCGCCTGCACCGCCGCGTCCAAGGCGGTAGTCGGTTCATCAGCAATCAACAGTTGCGACTCACAGGCGATGGCCGTGGCGATCAAGGCTCGTTGCCGCAGGCCGCCGGATAGTTGATGGGGGTACTGCCGCGCGCGCAGCTGCGGCTGGTTAACCCCGACTGCGCGTAATAGCTCTATCACCCGCTCCTCACGCTCTTGGCGATTGAGCTGAGTATGCAGGCGCAGGGCCTCGTCGATTTCTTGCCCCACGGGCCGTAATGGGTCCAATGAGCCGAGGGCGTCTTGCATCACAAAGCCTATCCGTGCGCCGCGTAGCTGCCGCCAATCACGTGCGCTGCGTAGGCTGAGCAGATCCTCACCGGCAAAGCGCAACTGCTGCGCGGTAATCTGCGCGCCCTGCCCGGCCAAGCCCACCAAACTGCGCGAGGTGACGCTTTTACCGGAGCCGGACTCACCGACCAGAGCCAAGCACTCGCCGCGATCAAGCTGAAATGACACCCCCTTGACCACCTCGATGTCATCGGCAAAAGCAACCCGCAGCTCACTGACCTCCACTAGCGGCTGTGACGCAGAAACTAATGGCTTCATAGTCCTTTACCCTCGCTGTAACGCAGCAACGTGCGGCCCAGGGCGGTGATAGCAAGCACGGTCAGCATCACCAGCACGCTAGGCGCTACCACCAGCCACCAAGCGTTGGCCATATACCCGTAGCCCACGGCCAACATGGCCCCCCACTCGGGAGTTGGCGGCGGCGCGCCAAAGCCAAGAAAGCTCAAGAGCGAGCCGATAACGATATTGCCACCGACGCTGATGGTGGCCAGGATCAGAACGGGCCGAATGGCGTTGGGCAAGACATGCCGCACCACCACGGTAAAGCGTGGCAGGCCCAGGGTTAGCGCAGCTTCCACATAGGGTGCGCGGCGCACCAGTTGGGTCTGCGCGCGGACTATCCGGGCAAAACGCGGAATCCCAGCGACGCCCAAGGCTAATACGGTATTGACCAACCCGCCGCCCCAGAACGTGATGATCAGCAAGACCAGAAGTAAGTCCGGAAACGCCGACAGCACATCAATCAAACGCATCAACAGCGTATCCAGCCAGCGCTTGCCTAACCCCGCCAGCAGCCCCAGGAAACTGCCACCGAGCAAGGCAATCAAGCTCGCGCTGATGCCCAGCAACAGCGAATTGCGTACGCCATAGATCAGCCGGGCTAACACATCGCGACCGTTCTCATCGGTGCCGAGCCAATGCGCAGCGCTGGGCCCACGAAAAGCGTCACGGGCACTGACCGCAAAAGGATCGGTATGCACTAACCAGCTGGGCACAATGCTGGCAATCAGCAGAAACAGAACAAATAAACCGGCCAACAGCAGGCCTGGACGCCGCAGCGCCAGCAGCGTCCATGGCGACAATTGCCAGGCTCTGGCTGAACTTGCCCGGCTCAGAGTGGGAGAAATGCTTGGCATCGGATTCGCTCCACTGACTTATGGCGATGGGTTGGGGACGCGGTCGTGGATCGCCTGCACGGCGGCCAGCAATTCCTCATCCAGACTCAGCTGCAAACTGCCGAGGTTCTCTTGCAGTTGGCTCAGGCTGGTGGCACCGGTTAAGGCGCTGGTCACGAACGGCCGGCTGAGGACAAACGCCAAAGCCAGTTGCACCGGCGATAAACCACGGCTGTGGGCCAGCTCCACATAAGCGCGCACGGCAACCGCCGCCTCAGCGCTGGCATAGCGGTTAAAGCGCGCATAGGGGCCACCGGGAGTCAGACGTGCCCCGGCCGGCTGGGCACCATCCAAGTACTTACCGCTGAGCACGCCAAAGGCCAGCGGCGAATAAGCCAGCAGGCCCACGCCTTCGTGGTGGCTAAACTCAGCCAAGCCCACTTCATACAGGCGATTGAGCAAGCTATAGGGATTTTGGATGCTGACGATGCGCGGCAGAGCCAAGCGCTCACTGGCCTTGAGAAACTGTGCCACGCCCCAGGGCGTTTCATTGGACACGCCGATATGCCGCACCAGCCCCTCTTTGACCAGGTCTGCCAGCACCGCCAGAGTCTCCTCGATGGCGACACCTTCCTCGTGCTCTTGCCAGGGGTAATCACGTACACCGAAGAAGTTAGTGCTGCGATCCGGCCAGTGCAGTTGGTACAGATCGAGATAATCCGTTTGCAAACGCTGCAGGCTGCCCTGAATGGCTTCGCGCAGATTCTTGCCGTCGTGATGACTCTGGCCGTGGCGGATATGCGCCTGCGCACCGTTACGCGACGGGCCCACGGCCTTGCTCGCGAGGACGATGTCCGCACGCCGGCCTCGCTTGGCCAGCCAGCTGCCGATAAAACGCTCAGTGCTGCCCCACGTCTCGGCGCGACTTGGCGTGGGATACATTTCTGCCGTGTCGATAAAGTTAATGCCCTGCTCCAGGGCGTAATCCAACTGCTGGTGGGCATCGGCCTCGCTGTTCTGATGACCGAAGGTCATGCTGCCCAAACCAATGGCACTGACCTGAATATCGCTGTGACCCAAGGGGCGGTAGTTCATCGAGCTGACTCATGTAATTAAGGGATTAGGCGCCGCGCTTAGCCGCGCCGTGATTAAGCGTCACGCCGAGGCTGCGCTGCGGCTCGGCGTGAACTGATTCGCGGGATACGCCAGGCCGAGGTGCCCGCGCAGGGTGCTAGCGCTGTATTCATGACGGAACAAGCCGCGCTTGCGCAGCAGCGGCACCACCTCATCGACAAAAACCTGCACGCCGCTGGGAAACACGTCCGGCATGATGTTAAAGCCGTCCGCCGCGCCGCTTAAAAACCACTCGGCGAGGCTGTCCGCCACCTGTTCCGGGGTGCCCACCAACAAGCGATGGCCGACCAAAATGCGCCGCGCCAACTGCCGCACGCTGAGCTTTTCCTGCCGCGCGAGATTCAGCTGCGCCTCAAGAAAACCGTGGGAGCTTTTCAACTCGCTGACAGCGCTGATGCGCTGCCACGGCAGCTCAGCGTCCAGATCCAACTCGGCCAAGGGAATGCCGATGCGCCAGGCAATCTGCTGGGCCAGACTGCTTTCACCTAAATAATCATTGAGCCGGGTAAAACGCGCCTGCGCCTCGGCCTCCGTGCTGGCAATCACGGTGGCGAGCCCCGGCATGATTTTTAACTGTTGAGGATCGCGCCCCCACTGGCGCGCACGCTGTTTCATGTCCTGATAAAAGCCCTGGCCGCCGGCCAAGGTGGTTTGCGTGGTAAAGATCGCATCGGCATAGCGCGAGCCAAGCGCTTTGCCCTGCTCGGAAGAGCCGGCCTGCACCAACACCGGCCGCCCTTGGGGAGAACGCGGCAGGTTCAGCGGGCCACGCACGGCAAAGTGCTCGCCGACATGCTCAATGCTGTGCACCTTGTCGCGTTCGGCAAACAAGCCCTGCACCGGGTCGCCGATAATCGCGTCGTCCTCCCAGCTGTCCCAGAGTTTTTGCACCACCTCAATAAACTCCGCCGCCCGGCCATAGCGCTCGGCATGCGGGGCCGAAGCGCTTTGGCCAAAGTTCTGCGCCGCTGCATCGTTATAAGTGGTGACCACATTCCAAGCGGCGCGCCCGCCACTGATGTGATCCACCGACGCCAAGCGCCGGGCCAGGTTATAGGGCTCGTTAAAGGTGCTCGATGCGGTGGCAATCACGCCAATATGTTGGGTGGCCAAGGCAATGGCCGTCAGCAACACCGTGGGCTCCAAGCGCCCAGCCGGCTGCGTGGCCAGATCCCCGGCCAGTGCCGGGCCATCAGCCAGAAAGATCGCATCGAGGGTGCCGCGCTCTGAGATTTTGGCGATGTTGATGAAGTACTGCACATCGGTCATGGCTGTGGCCGGGGCCTCGGCCTCGCGCCAGGCGGCAGCATGGGCGCCAAAGCCTAAGATGTTCATGCCAATGCTCATTTGCCGGCTTGCCGTGCTCATGCCAGATCCCCCTCATTAAGCCCAGGTGCGCTGGCTTGTGCAGCATCGGTTTGGCTGCCTTGGGCCTGGGCAAAACGCTGCGCCCAAGCGGCACTGGGTACGGTGCCATTGAGGAAAAAATCGCCCAGATAAGCCTCACGCAGGATCGCCGGATTGTGTGAAGCCAGGGTGCGTGCATTGCGCCAGTGCCGATCCAAACCACGCGCAGTACTGGCCGCCGAAGCCCCGCCCACTTCAAACAGCAAGGTGCTGGCCTCCAGCACTAACTGGATCACCACCTGCTGCGCCTGAAATGTCTGGATATCCGCAGCGGCGTATTGCTCGGCAGTGGCACTACTGAGCAGATAGGCCTGATGCAACTCATCGAAGCTGCGCGCGACCTTTTCCACCATGGCTTGGCTGGCAAACTGCAAACTGGATAGACGCCCGATAACCCGCTGCACCAAGGGATCATCTTTCGGGCTGGACTGGCCGGGAATGCCAAAAGCACGGGTACGTCCCTGCACAAAGGCGATGCCGTCACGCAGGATCGCCCGGGCGATGCCGGCCAAGGTGGCTAGATGAATTTGCTGATAAAACGCGGTGATATAGGTGTCTGTGCGCACCTCACCCACTTTGAAACGCCGATAAATCTGCTCATCCTGTACCGCCACTTGCTCGAACTTGGTGGTGCCACTGGCCGTCAGGCGCTGACCAAAACCGTCCCAGTCATCCACCAAGGTCACCCCCTGAGCCTGGGTAGGCACGGCTATGGCCACTTGCTCAGCGCCATCCACGGCAGACACGGCAATCCAGTCGGCATACAGGGTGCCGGTGCAGTAGTACTTCTCGCCGCTGAGTAACCAGCCCTGCCCGGCCCGGCTCAGCTCGACACTGTTGCCGGTGCTGTCGGTGCGCTCGGCCATCGCCGCGCCAAACAAATCACCCGCCACGATGCGCTGATACCACTGGGCGTTGTTGGGCGCGTCCTGATCATTCAGGCGGCTCTCAACAAAACCGAAATGCGCGCGGAATATCTGCGGCAAGTTGGAGTCAGCTGCCGCCAGCTGGCTAAGCAGCTCAAACAGCTGGCTCAGGCTGGCGCCAAAACCGCCATAGCGCTGCGGCACCCGTAGGCGGCCAAAGCCGGCCTCGCGCAGCCAGCCAACGGCGTCATAGGGCAATTCACGGCGTTGTTCGCGGGCGATAGCGCCTTGGCTAATGCGTTCAAACAGCGGCTGGAAGATACTCAACAACTGCGCGTCAGTCACCGCCTGCGGTTCGATTGGTGAGGTTTCGGTGGAGGCCTGCGATTCAGTGAAAATCATCTGCAAATCCTTGACTGTGGTTGCGCTGTTGCTGCTTTGCAGCGCGCAGAAGTTGATCATTGGCCTTGCACTCGCGGATCAATCCACGGCAGTAACAAATCCACCAACAGGTTGATCAGCACATAACTCAGCGCGGCCAGCAGAGTGATGCCCAAAACCATGGGCACGTCTTTGTTAGTCACTGCATCGAGCAGCAAACGGCCGATGCCTTGACGGGAGAACAGGGTTTCCACGACCACCGAGCCGGCGAGCAAACTGGCGAAGATAAAACCCGCCAAGGTGAGCAAAGGAATCAACGCATGACGCAAGGCATGGCCAACACGCACCCCTGCCTCAGACAGGCCGCGAGCACGGGCCATGGTGATAAAAGGCTGCTCCAAAATATCGTCCAGCTCTTGCCGTAACACTTGGATCAACAGCGCCGCCACCGGTAGCGCCAGGGTCAGGCTGGGCAAGATCAGATTGCGCCAACCCCCAGAGCCAGTGGGCGGTAGCCAGTGCAAGGTGAAGGAAAACAGCAGCAACAAGAGCATGCTCAAGACGAAAATGGGCGTGGATGACAGCACCAGCTCCACCCCCGAAACACTGGCCGACAGCCAGCGTCCGCGACGCGCGGTCAGCAACGCCACACTGATCGCCAGCAGCAATGCCAGAACGGCTGCCGCCAGGGCCAATTGCAAGGTGGCGCCCAGTTGTGTGGCGATGGCCTGAGTCACCGGAATCTGCAAGCGGTAAGACTCACCCAAGTCCCCCACCAGCAAGCGGCTTAGGTAGTGGCCGTACTGCACCCACAGGGGCTGATCCAAACCATATTGTTCGCGTACCCGGGCTAGCACCTCAGGCGTTGGCAACGCTTCCGGCCCGCCTAAAATCACCAAAGCCGGATCGCCGCTGGCGAAATGCAGGCCAATAAAGCTCAGGCTGACAGCGCCCCACAGCACCACAATCCCGGCCAGTAAACGCCAGCCTATACGCTGATAAATACTCATGGTTGCTCCTTATCCAGCCAAACGCTGGTGAATAAGGGCGTGTTATGCGAGGTGTCGAACACCAAGCCTTTGACGTAGCGGTGGTAGGCAATCAGGTGCTGGCTTTCATAGACCGGCGCAGCCGGCACCAGCTCCGTCAGGCGCTGCTGGGCTTGGGCGTAGAGCTGTTTCAATTGCTCTGGGGATTGGCTGCGGCGGGCGTCACTCAGTAACTGATCCAGCTTGGCGTCACGTAGGCGACCCACGTTCTGGCCGATTAAACGGGCTCCGGGAATCGAGTCGCTGTGATACAGCATAAACAAGCCATCCGGCGTGTTGCTGTGCCAGTAGCCACCGCCGAACAGGTCAAAATCGCTGCGGTAACGCGCCTCCATGGCTTGCAGCAATGGCAACACCTTGAGCTGCAGGTCGATGCCCACTTTGCGCGCATCGGCTTGAATCGCCACGCCGGCGGAGCCGGGAAATGTCGCGTTGTCAGTGAACGACAAGCTCACCTGAAAACGCTTGCCCTGTTTAACCCGAAAACCCTCCGCATCGCGTTCGCTCCAACCGGCTTCATCGAGCAGTTTGGCCGCCGCGACGGGGTCATATTGCAGGGCATGGCTAAACGCCGAATCGTAGTAAGGGGTGTTCACCGCAAGGAAATCGCTGGTTAGCTGGTACTCACCAAAGCCGATGATCCACGCCAAGCCTTCGCGATCAATCGCTTGGGTAAAGGCTTTACGCACCCGCACATCATCGAACGGATAACGCTCGACGTTGAAGGTCACACTTCGATTCGGATTGCCCTTGCGAATACTGCTGGAGAACTCAAGTTCTGGATTAGCCCGGATCGCCACGGCATTTTGCGGCGGAGCATCTAGGGTGAAATCGTCCTGCCCAGAGACCAAGGTGCCGTAGCGAATGATGGCCTCCGGCACGATATTCAACTCAATGCGCTGCAGATAGGCCGGGCCTTGATGGCGGGTCACAGGCGGTGCCCAGTGGTAATCGTCGCGGCGAACAAAGATGGCGTTCTGCGCACGGTTGTAGTGCTGCAACAAAAATGGCCCGGAGCCAATGGGATGCTCGGCAATGCTTTTAGGCGCCTCAAGGATTTGCTTGGGCGAGATCATGCTCAGCCAAGACTGCGCCAACACACTCAAGAAGGCCGAATAAGGCTCCTTGAGCGTGGCCTCGAAGGTGTAGTCATCCACCACCCGGCCACTGGCATAAGGCGCGATATAAGCGGCCGTTAAAGGCGACTTGGTGTCGGGGTCACGCATATGTTCTAAGTTGACGCGCACCGCTTCGGCATTAAACGGCGTGCCGTCGCTAAAGGTGACGTCATCACGCAGGTGGAAGGTGTAGCGGGTGCCGTCTGGGGAAATATCCCAGGACTTAGCCAGCCAAGGGGAAATCCCGCCCTGCTCGTCCTGATAGACCAAAGCATCGAACAACAGACGCCCTAGCCACTGCACATTGCCATGGGCGAGTGCGTGAATATCGAAGGTGCCGGTATCCAGCGCCACTGAGACCTTCAGCGTGCCGCCAGGCTTGCCCGGCGCCCGCTGGTAATAATCACTGGCCGGATAGCTCAGCACCCCATCCAGCACTTGAGCGCGTTGCTCGTTGGCTTGGGGTGGTGCGTCACTGTCGTTTGCTGAACAACCGCTAAGCAGTATCGCTGCGGCCATCAACGCGCCCTGCCAGAGCTTGCCTAAGGTTAAATCCATGCTGGTTCTCGCTGCACAGGCTCGGCAGGCGACAGCTCGGCCGCCTGCCTTTGAAAAACGCTGGGTTAGAAGTGAAACGACACGCCGGTAAAGGCGCCAAAGCCGTCACCGGGATACAAGCCGGCAGCGTCCTGACCACGGCTGTTGTAGAGCGGGCTGATGGCGGTGACGTAGTCTTTGTCGGTGAGGTTTTTCAGATCGAGGAACACTTGCCAGCGCTGAGTCGGATGCTCATACCCCAGCTTGGCGCCCCATACCGTGTAGGACGGCGCGTAAAAGCTGTTGGCGTAATCCACCGCCGCCTTGGAAGCCACCTGCACATCGACGCCGGCGTAGAAGCCGTTAGGGTTCTGATACTTCAGCTCGGCTTGGTACATGTGCTTGGGCAAGCCCGGCAGCTCATTGGCGTGGAACTCATTGTCGTGGCGGTAGTAGAAGTCATTGAGGGTGTACATCTGCCGCAACAACAAGCTATCGCCACGCGTGCCCTGCCATACCTGCGTATCCAAGCCCGCTTCAATGCCCTGGTGAATGGTCGAGCTGGCATTGGACGTGGCAGTACGTGCCGGGGTCAGTCCCGACGCCGGAACAAGCTCCACGGTCAGCAGCTCGTTTTGCACCCAAGAGCGATACAGCGCCAGACTGCCAGAGAAGATGCCCTGGGAGCCGCGCAAGCCCACCTCAACGGTATTGGCCTTTTGCTCGACTAGCGGTTTGATGAAGTTATTGCTGGGGCCTGAAGGTGAAATCGACCAGGCGCTGGGCGGATCGATGGAGCGGCTGACGTTACCGAAGATTTGAAAGTGTGGCGTCAGGTCATAACGCAGGCCCAAGCGTGGCGCCAGGCTCCAGTTGTCGTACTTGTAATGCTGGGGAAACTGCGTGGTATTGGGCCGATCGCTGAAATCTACATCCACATCACGGCGGATATTGACTGCCGACAGACCGCTGGACAGCCACAGGCCTTCGACCAGCTCCAGTTCGTTGCCAAGCGCAAACACCGTGTCAAAGGAGCCGCTGTAATTGGTGTCCTTCAGCAACGCTTTGCTGATGCCGTCGTAGGTTTGCACCTCAGCCCGGTCGTGGATGCTGTTGCTGAAACTGAAGGTGGTGTTGCTTTGATGGCCAAACAGCTGGTCGAAACGCAGATAGCGCAGCGAGGTGTTGATATCGCGCCATTGCCAGTGGTTGGGGGTAGACGGGCTTTTGCTGCCGAGAATTTGCCGATAGTTGTGATAAACCAGTCCCAGCTCAAGCTGAGAGTCATCATCAAAGGTGTAAGTGGTTTTACTGCCGACCCAGATTGAGCCGTTCTTCTTCGAATCATCGCGCTGCGCCACACTGGTGGCATTGGCTTGCGAAGAGTTGTGCTTGAACTCGTCAAGGGTCAGCTCACCCGGATCTTCGTGGTACTCCTCGCGGTAGCGCACGATCAGGCGGGTATCCAGTTTGGGACTAAAGCGATAGCCAAAGTTACCCACCACGCCTTTGGCCTTGGTAAAGCTGTAGTCCTGATAGCCATCCCGCTCAGAGTTGCTCAAGCTGATGTAATAGTCGGCGTTGCCCTCCACGCCGCCGGTGCTGAGTTGCTGCTTACGCCAGCCAAAGCTGCCTATTTCAAAGCGCGCATAATTGCCCGGGGCGGTATAGCCGGTATGGGTGACCATATTGATCGCCCCACCCAAGGACAACGCCGTGTAATCGAAAGCGTTGGCGCCGCGCAGCACTTCGGTGTAATTGACCCCGGCCATATCCAGCAGCTCATAGGGCGTGCCACCTGGCCCCGTCAGGGCTAGGCCATCAAAGAGGAACTTCACCCCTTCGCGAAAATAGCCTGGGGAGGCATTCGCCCCAGAGCCACGAATAGAGATTTTGATGGCATCAGTACCGCCGGCAGACTGCGCAATGACCCCCGGTTGAAACGCCAACACGTCTGCCAAGGTAGCCGCCCGGCCCTGCTCTATTTCCGCGTTGTCGACCACGCTGGCGGCGCCGGCGATCTCATCCAAACGTGACTCAGCCTGCTGTGCGGGAGTGGCTTTAGCCGCACTGATTACGACCCGATCCAACTTGGGTTCAGCTTTCTCGGCAGCACTCGCATAGTGGGCGCCGCATAAAATCAAACTGCCAGTACTTACAGAAATTATCAGCGGTTTAAACCTGCCGGGCACACTCCCGGCCGCCATCCTTAGATTGACCCCAAACACCATAGTCCCCTTTACCCAAATAAGTGTCTGACGAGCTATTTGTAATGCGCAGCGTCATACTTAATATTGGTTAGCAAGGACCATTCCAATATATTTAGTTTTTATATTTCAACAAGATAAATAAATTTACAACAAATCCATCTGCGCCATAAAACTCAATTTGTTTAATCACTGTTGGAGCAACAACAACTATTCGAGTTATATGCTTATAAATTGTTAACAATAATAAATACTAAAAACCTTATTATAAAATCAGCAATAAGCTTATTACCTGATGCGGACACAGGCACTGAACAATAACGATAACCCGGTCGTTATTGTTCAGTGCCTATTGCTGTGCGGTTGAATCGAGCAGCTGGTACTTGGGCAACAGTTAGGCGCTATTGCGCTGGCAGCAGCAAATCATCGACAAACGCCGGCTGCAGATCACGCTCGGGGATTTCCCAGATCAGCAATTGTGGCGGGGTTTGTTGGAAGGCCGGGCTGGCGAAATAATCTTTGGCTGCGCCTGCAAATTCGCCGCCGTCTTTGGCGAAGTTGCCCAGGCTGGCACCGAGGGCTTGTTCAAGGAAAGCAACGAAGTTGGAGTTGCGCGAGAACGAGGTACCGATCAGGGCCACGTTCGGCAACTGACTGTCACCGAACAGATCCTCTTCGCTTAGCGCTTCGCCTTGGCTGCTTTGGCTAAAGCTGGAGGCCTGGACATAGTCGGCGGCCGGCTGCAGAGTTTGCGGCAGCCAATCGAGACCGGCTAAACGCACTAAGTCGCCGGGGCGCAGCGCCTGCGGCAACAGGCTGCGCGCAAGGCTTTGACTCGGCGTGGCAGTCACGCCGGTGCGCTTAACCTGCTCCGCCAAGGCCAGGGCTGCGGCCTGGGCACCCGCCTCGCTCCAGTGGCTGTCGCTGCGCAAAAAGGCACTGCCGCCCAGCGGCTTAAGGCTTGGGGCTAAGTCCAGGACTGCCACGCCATGGTTTTTAAGCAGCGCCTGCCACTGCTCGGCGCGGGCCTGCAACTGGGCGGGACGCAACAGCGTACAGAGTTGCTGCGCAGCAATGCGGCTCTTATCCGGCACCAGCACCACCTGCAAGGCGATCTGGCGTTGCGCCAGCCAGTCGCGCACCGCCACCACCTTGTCGGCACGGGCTTGGGCATTGCTTTGGGCGTGACGATGGATACGATTCTCGTCGGCCAGAAACAACCAACCCGGGCAGCCTTGGCGCACCCGTGGCCCGGTGTCACCGAGCAACAGCCAGCTGCCGGCGCGTTCCAAGTCGGCGGCTTTGCGCGCCAGCTCGACGTGGGACAGTTCCTTGGCGATGTGATGGGTAATGTCGCCATCGCGCAGCACCTGCCAATTCACTTGTTTGGGCAGCCAGTCGACACTGTGGCTGACCAGCATCGCCCACAGGCATGCGCACAAACCGCTCAGGAGAAACAGCGCCATTACGATGCCAGCCAAAGGGCTTAGGCGGATGGTCATGGCGCTGGGCGGTACCGGAGCCAGAGAGGCGTCTTTTTTCGTCATGCTCACCTCCCGTTAAAATTGGAAATACAGAAAAGGCACGGTTTCACGGCTGGCGATCAGAGCGAACGACAGCAAGAACCCCAGAATCGGCCACAACGCACCGACCGCGCGAAACAGCCACAGCTGGCCAAAACGTTGTTCGGCCCGGCCCTGATACAGCGGCAGCAGCAAACACAGCACACCTAAGCCAGCTGCTATGCCGTGGCTAAGGCGCAGCGTGGTGGCCAGGGCATCGCCCAAGGCCCAGCCTTGCAGGCCGAACTGGCCGGCGTACATGGCCAAGGCCGAGGCGAAGTCCGGGGCGCGAAACAGCGTCCAGGCCAGGCACACAAACAACAGCGTGATCAGGTGGGCCAAGGGCGCCGGTAAATCTGGCAAGCCGTTACGGCTCCAGGCCCGATCAATGCCCAGGGCAATGCCGTGGGCGGCGCCCCACAGCACGTAGTTCCAGCTATCGCCGCCGTGCCACAGACCACCGATGGCCATGATCAAAAACAGATTGCGATAGGTCTTCCAGGTGCCGAAGCGGTTGCCGCCCAAGCCGATATACAGATAGTCGCGCAGCCAGCTCGACAGCGAGATATGCCAGCGGCGCCAAAAGTCCTGAATATTGCGCGCCCAGTACGGGTGGTTGAAGTTTTCCGGGAAGTGAAAGCCGAGCATCAGCCCCAGGCCGATGGCCATGGCGCTGTACCCTGCAAAGTCGAAAAACAGCTGCAGCGAATAGGCCAGACAGCCAATCCAGGCATCCATAAAGGACGGCTGGTCAACGCCGAAGGCCACCGTCACCAAAGGCGACAAGCTGTCCGCCACCAGCACCTTCATGCTCAGGCCGATCATAAAACGCCGGGCGCCGAGGGCGAAATTCAGGGCGTTGAAGTAACGTTGGCGCAGCTCCGCACGAACCCAGTCATAGCGGATGATCGGCCCGGCGATGGAGTGGCCGAACATCGCCAAGTAGGTGGCGAAGTTACTGAAGCTGCGCTCCACCGGCACCACTTTGCGGTGCACGTCGACCAGATAGCTGATCACCTGCAGCACGATAAACGACAGCCCCGCCGGCAATGCCACCTTCTGCCAGTCATAGGGCAAGGCGCCGTAGGACGTGAGCAACTCATTGAAGGTGGCGGCGAGGATATTGGCGTACTTGTACCAGCACAACACCAGCACATTGATCGTGATCAGCGCGGCCAACAGGTGCAAACGCTGGCGTGACTGCTGCTGCGTGCGCACCACCAGTAAGCCGCCAACCCAGCCTAGCGCGGTGAGGACAATATGCAGGAGCAAGAACGCCGGGCTCAGCCAGCCGTAAAACAGCCAGCTGCCAATCAGCAGAACAGGGTTACGCCCCCGGTTGGGCACCAGCGCGTAAACCAGCATAAACGCCGGCAAAAACAGCAGGAGGAACTCAAGGGAGGCAAAGACCATATCAGTTCGCTAAGTTGTCTTGGGTCGGTAACAACCGTGGGCCTTGCGCCGTGGGCACGAGAAACAGGCTGTAGCGCTGCCCCGCGGCCAGTTGTCCAAGTTCCACGACCGGGCCTTGCGCCGCGCCGGCGCAAGTCAGTTGCACAGCCAGCGCCAAGGGGTTGATGGAGCGGCGCTGTACGCTGCCCTCAGGCACATCCTTAAAAATATCGACCTTGCGCCCCGCCGCCTGGATGCCGGCAGCGGCACAACTGCCCGCCAGGTTGTAGATCGCCAAGGAAGCTTTGAGCCCATTGAAGTCATCCGGCTGCTCGCGCAGGGTCACATAGCGCAGACCTTGCTCATCGGCGAGCGCCACCACGGTGGCGAACTCGCCCGGCGCCACGCTGATCGCCAAGGCTTGCTGCTGACCGTTTTGCTTGAGGCTGCCGGTGATCGGCTTAGCGGCTGGCACGGTGAGAAAATCCGACGCCCGTTGCTCGCCGGCTAAGCTCAAGCTGGCGCCATTGGCCGCACTCAGCTGCAGTGGCGTATCGGTGCTGTTAAAAAAGCGCAGGAAAGCCGAATCCTCACTGGGCCCAGTGGGGTACAGGGCAATCTCCTCGGCATGCAGGCAGGCTGCACTGAACATGCCGATTACTAGCGCCAGGCCCCGGCGCTTCATTGGGCTTGCCCCTTCCAGCTTTCCAAGGCACTGGCGATACCGACGCCCCACTGCTTGTAGCCGGTGGCGGTCAGGTGCTGGCCATCAACGGTGGCCCATTGGCCCTTCTTCGCCAGCTTCAGCGAGTCGATATAACCGCACGGCGCCACGTTACTGCTTAACAACGTGGAGATTTGCTCAACCCGCGCATAGGTTTTGCCGTACTTACCGCCTTCGCTGCCCCAGCTCGGGCCAATCCAGGCGCACTGAGTACCCGTACCGGCAATCGATTTGACCAACTTGGTGGTCTGCTGCCAGACCCAGGCCCGCTGGAAGTTAGCCTGGGTGTAGCCGGCCATGGTGTCGCCCAATACCACCAGTACCAGGTCTGGCTTCTCACTGGCGATTAACTGGGCAATGGGCTGAGTGGCGGCCTTGCCACGCAGCACCACGGCTTTGCCGTTGCCCTTGCGCTCCGCGCCGCCGCAAGTGCCAGCGGGCGAGACTTTCAACCAATCACCGGCCTGCGCGCCACAGATACCGATGCTATGCACCTTGGCGCCCTTGGCTAACAGTTCGTTGTGCAGACTGCCGATCAGGTAATCAGGGGTCGCTAGGTGGCTGTCGCCGATCATCAAAATGGACAAGCCGGCTAGCAGCGAAGATGCCATAACAAAACTTCCTATTTCACGTATGGGGATTGATAAGGGGAAACCGGCAGCTCCAATGGACTGGTCATGCTCTCAACCATGTAGCGCAGGTACAGGCCGCCATTCCATTGTTGGTAGTCCTGGGCGTTATCCACGCCGAGATGGCCGCCCAGGAAGAAGTGTTTACCCAGCTGATACTCGCCCGCAGCGGCCAGGCTGTAGCCAATGCCGGTCTTGCTTGAGCCGTCATAGCGCGTCGGCAAGTACAGGCCAGAACCTGCGGCTTGCGCCGAGAGGTTTTCCAAGGCCCGCTGAGCATCGCTGTCATTGATCAAGTAAGGCGTGGACTCCTGCGAGAAATGCTGCACACCGACCGCACCGTTGACCTTGTAGGTCCAGCGGTCGCCGCGCTGCGCCCACTGCACCGGTACGGCAAGGGAGAAGAACTTCTGCGGGCTGAAATAACCGCCGCTGCCATAGTTGAAGCTGCTTTGGTTGTTCTCATAGCCAATCGCCGTGAGACTCAGACCAGCAGTGAGCAGATGCTCCTCGGCATTGAGCAGGTACCAGTACACGCCGCTGCCCAGCTCGGCGCGGGTGTTGTCTTTAACGTTATGCCCGCGCAGCGCGTGGGCCGAGGCATAGCCGTAGACACCAAAACGGCTGTTGTCATAGCCCAATTGGCCACGCACGCCGTTGGCAGTCACGCCGCCCCACTCCTCGTCTATGCGCGCATCGTGAGCACCGGCAAAGGACGTCAGACTGTCAGTAACAGCGCGGCGCGAGGCCGACACGCTATAGCGCAGATTAGGATGGCCGCGGAAGTCACCCTCCTTGCTCACCCCGCCCACGGCGGTGCTGTACAAAAAGCCCAGCGGACTCACCCCGATATCGGCCTTAAGGCCAGTCGGCTCATGCTCCCAAGCCACGGCCAGACCCACGCCACTATCGCGCTGTTTACCGGGCGAAGACGCCAGCAGCTCATTAGCTTTGGCGTAGGCCTGCGCGGTGCTGGGCCCGCCGGCCAAATAGCCGCTCAGCTCATCGCCGACACTCAGCACGCCGCCACCGAAGCGCTGCTTGGCATCGCTACCGACACTGCCGGCATCCAGATGCACCGGCGTCACCCGCACGGCCAACCGGCTGTCCCCGGCAGGGAAGTTAATTTCCAGCGGAGCCTGCACATCGGTGAGCTTGCTCAAGCCCTTTTCGCTGTCATTGGTGCGCACCTGCAAGCCCTGCACCACATAGGCGCTGCGCTCTTGGATGAGATCATCGAGCAAGCGCTGGTTGTCACTCATGCCGGCCCGAGGGTCAGGACTGCCCTCGGCAGCGCCATTGGCAAACGGATTGTTTGTGCTGCCAGGTGCCAAGCCTGGTGCGGCTGGGGTTTTGGCAAAGCTGGGGATGGCCGTCTGCGGGGCGGCGCTCAGGCTCGACACAGGCTCTGGAATGCTGGCAGCCGGTAACGGCGCGGACGCACTGCCGCTGCCGGTTTTTTTCGCAAAGGGATTACTCGGCGCACTGCTCGGGCTGCTGGCCGCGTAGGCCACCTGCTGCTGGCGCTGCTCTTGCGCCACGACTTTTTGCAGCAGCTCCTTGGCTTTAGCGCTGCGGCCTTGCTGGCGATACACCCGCGCGGCGCCGCTGAGCACATCCGGGTCCTGCGGGGCGACTTTCAGCGCTTGTTCCAGCCACGCGTCGGCTTGGCTGTCGTAGCCCTGTTGCGCGGCCATATCGGCGGCGCCAATGAGCAACAAGGGGTTGTCGGTGTGCCGCTGGGCCAGCGATTTATACAGCTCCAACGCCTTTTGCTTGTCGCCATCGTGGGCATACATGCGCGCTAACACGGCCATCGCGGTCGGGTCTTGTGGTCGCTGCAATAAGGCCGGCGACAAGGTTTCATAGGCCTCGGCCAACTGATCGCGCTCCACCAGTTGCTCGGCCTGGCGCACGCGATAGAGGAACAGCACATCGTCGTACTGCGCTCGCTCACTGGTATTGAGGGGG
Source organism: Pseudomonas sp. 5P_3.1_Bac2 (assembly GCF_025465995.1). Taxonomy (GTDB): domain Bacteria; phylum Pseudomonadota; class Gammaproteobacteria; order Pseudomonadales; family Pseudomonadaceae; genus Aquipseudomonas. The sequence continues at coordinate 1,028,457 of NZ_JANLNY010000006.1, forward strand.
CGGCTTTGCAAGTCGCGCAAGATCGCTGCCACTTCGGCATCATGCTCAGTCTGCAACAACACGTTGGCATAGCTCAGGGTCAGCCCGGCATCAAAGCGCGGGCTGCGCGCCAGTTGCTCGCGCAACATAGTCAGGGCCCGCTGTGGGTCCTTGGCTGCGGCATAGGCGCTGGCCATCATGGCCTCACGTTGTGGATGACCGGCGGCCAGTGGCGCTACGCGGGAGAGGAACACGCGCGCTTCCTGATAACGCCCGGCTTTGTTCAGGCCATTGATTTCCTGCATGCGCTGCTGGAAGTCGACCTCACTGACCAGACGATTGAGTTGCGCGTCGCGGCCCTCAAGGGGCAGACGGGCCAGCAGCTCTTTAGCCCGGGGCCAATCGCCCAGTTCTACAGCCGACAGGGCGGCGGCATACAGGGCATCGGCGTCGTTCGGCTTGGCCTGCAGCAACCCTTCCATCAGGCTGCGCGCTTCATCCCTGGCGCCCAGGGCGACATACACCCGGGCTAAGTCATAGCGCGCCCAGATATGCTCCGGGTCATGCTGCAAGGCTTCCTCCAAGGCCGCGCGCTGTCCGGCGGGATCGCCACGCTGCTGCGCCAAACGGGCCCGCTGAAAGGCCTGCTCGCCGCGAATCCGGCTTAAGTCGCCGACTGTTTCCCGGGCGCTATTGGGCAGGCTGTCGACCAAACGCTGCGCCTCGGCATGCTTGCCTTGCTGGGACAACACGCCAATCAGCCCGCGCTTAGCGGACAGGCTGCCAGGCGCTTGCTTCAGCGCTGCGCGATAGCCACTTTCGGCGGCGCCATAGCGGCCCTCCGCGCTTTGCAGATCAGCCTTGGCCACCAGCGCATCGGTCCCTGCGGGCTTAAGCAGCAGGGCTTGCTCGACCTGCTTGCGCGCCTCGCTAAGCTGGCCGGCCTCGCGGTTATCGTTGGCTTGGCGCAGCAACGTCCAATAACGCACTTCGTTGTAGTTTTTGCGCCAGTGCTGTCCGCCCTTTTGCTTGATCGCCCGCCCCAACAGCAGCTCGGCGTCTTCCAAACGGTTTTGCTTTTGCCGAATCAGGCCCAGGCCGCCCAACGCGTCGGCGTCATTGGGGTATTTGTTTAGGCGCTGCTCAAACTGCTGCTCGGCCTTGCTCACCTGGCCGCCTTCCAGGGCTTTAAACGCCCCGGCCAAAGGCGATACCACAGGTTTGGCTGCCACTGGCTGGGCCTTGGCGGCATTCAGCTGTTTGCGAATCTCCTGATCATCCGGCACGCGCTTGAGGTAGCTATGGAACAGCGGCATGGCATCGGCACGCGGCGGGCCCATCCAGGTCAGCACATCGCGCCAGGTTTCCAGCGCCTCGGTGCCGACTTGCGGGTGATCCGCCAACACCGATAACTGCTTAAGCCCCTCCACCCGAGTGGCCTGATTGCGGGTCAGCAACTTGGCCTGGGCCAAAGCAATATCGCTGCGCTGCGGGAACTGCTTATGCACCCGCGCCAGACCCTCTTTGGCCTCATTCCAGCCTTCGTCGGTGTAACCCAAGTAGTTATAAAACTCGAAGGCCAGGTCACCCTGCGCGGTACGCGTGCCGAGCAGTTTGCGATAGGCCGCCACGGCGCTGTCGAGTTCCCCCGACTCGGCCAGCACCCGCGCCTGTTCCAGTTGCTCAGGCCGGCCACTTTGCTGCAAGTAAATTTCCTGATCGAGCTGCAACGCCTGGCTTTGCGCAGCCGGGTTTTGCTTGAGCAGCGCAAGGTACTCAGCGGCTTTGTCCAGCTCTGCGCCGCGAGCGGCCAGTACGCCTTGCCAATAGATGGCCTGGACGTTGCCCGGCTCTAATTGTTGCAAGCGTGCCCAGGCCTCGCGACTGCGTTCGTTATTGCCTTTTTCGTACCAAAACTGGGCCTGTTTAACCAGCGCCTGAGCAGCTTCAGAAGCCATGGCTGGCTGCAGCGCAAGTGCACCCTGCAGCATTAGCGAGCAGGCACTTACGGCGAAGAGGTGGCGCCTTGAGAACATTTTTTCTCCCATTTAAGGTCAATGCCGCCGTCAGGGCGGAAGGAAAATTGCTGCTCGCTCCAGCCCAAGGCAAACAAGCTGAGGACGAAGTCGTAATAAGGTGGCTGGGCTTTTTTCACCCGCTCTGGGGTCACGCTGGCCTTGAGCTCAGAGAGCACCCGGCGCTGTTGGATCTCGGCCAGCCACGGCTTACCCGAGGCTTGCAGATAGGGTAAAAGCGCGGCGGAAAAACCAAAGGGGCCAATGCCTTCAGTGCTGCCTTGGGCGATGTTGACTTTCTCCGGCGGCATGCCAGTTACCGCCACGGCCCGGACCATGCCATTGAGGCTACGCAGGATGTCCGCCGCGGCCGGGTCGGCGGCCGCTGTCAGGCCGGCCCATAAATAGGTGCGGATGGCGTCGTAACTGCCCTGCCCGCCGCGCAAGTTGGACTCGACGAACATGCCTTGCTGTGGCGCCACCGCGCGGTAACCCAGCCAGTCCGGAGCAAAGCCGTGCGGGCTGCCCTCACGCAGCAGGCGCGGCAGTGCGCCAGTGACCTCAGCCCAAGGGCCATGGGGGGCCGCGCGCTGGATACGGCGCAGCACCGGGAGCGGCAAATAACTGGGGTTAAGCACCCACAGCTGATCCGCCTGGACAAAGCCGTTGACCCCGGGCAACAGCATGCGCCCCAGCCCCGGCATCTGCGCGAACTCACGTTGCTCCATGTTATCCAGCAGACGCTTGGCGTCATCCAGGTAGTCTTGGCGCTGCCAGCGTTGGCCGGCCTCAAGCAAGCTGTAAACGAACCACAGATCGGCATCGGCCGCTGAGTTGCTGTCCAGCACTACCCAGCTGCCGTCGCTGTGCTTGCCCCAGAACCAGGCAGGCAAGTTCTGGCTGATATCGCCACCGGCCAGGTTGCTCACGGTCCAGCGCCAGAGCCGCTCAAAGGTGGCCGGATCATTGGCCAGCAAGGCGAAGAACATGGCGTACGACTGCCCTTCGGATGAGCTGTGCAACTGCGGCGTGCTGGCGTCGACCACCCGGCCGTCGTCCTGAATAAAGTGCTCAGTGAACAGCGACCACAACCACCATGGCTCGGTCGCGCAACTCTGCGCTTGCGCCTGCACACTGCCACTAGCGAGCAACAGCAGACTCAGCAAGACGTTGCGCAGACTATTCATCACTGAGCCCCCTCTTAACCGTTGAGACGTTGGCGTGCCCGAGCCCGCAGGCTAAGGAACAGTACCAGGGTAATCAGGCCCACGCCCAAGGCCGTCAGCAGCAACATGCCCGTCAGGTTGCGCGCCAACAGCCATTGCAGGTAACGGAACCAGCCCAGATCACCGACGAAATACTGCTCCTCGGCCACCAGCGAGCTGATGCGCTTGCCGTTGATTACCGCCAGGCTGCCCTGAATGTTTTGCTCGTAGTCCTCACCGCCGCGCAGCGCGGCACTGATTTCACCGAGTTTTTCCGCGCTGTTGGCGGCCACGACCACCACACTGCGGCCACTGCTCAGTGGCGACTCAAAGCCGGCCAGATAAGCCCCGGCCCCGCCGCTGGTGAGCGACACATTGCTGTGGGCTTGGCGCGCGTTAATTTGGCTATCGGTGGTCAACCAGTTGCGCACGTGGTGGACCAAGTCGGAGAGTTCAAAGCGCGCGCTGCCATCGACACTCGCCGGCAGGTACTGCGCCCAGCGCTGCAACAACTCAGGCTGACTGCCCAGAGCCAGGACCAGCAAGTCTTTGTCGCTGAGCAACGCCGGGTCTTCGCCATCGGTGACGGTGACGGCACTGGCTGGCAAGCCGGTGGACTGGCCAAAGCGCCCCAGCAGTTCGAGGTACAGCGACAGCTCAGCCGCAGCGGCATTGGCTGGCAGCACCACGCTGGTTTGCGACAAGTCCGCTAGGCGGGTAAAAGGGAAACCGCTGTTATGGAACACGCCCAGGTTGGGCATGGCGATAAAGTGCTGGTAGCCACTGAGGTCGATCGTCGAATCCGGCTCCACGGTGCCGCGCATGTTGTCGACAATCACGTCACGGCATTGGCCTTCTTTGATGTAGTCGTACATAAAGCGCAGCTGCAAATTCGCCTGCAGCGGGATGCTCTCCAGCGGCATATACAGGTCCAGCTCACGCAGCAAGGTGTCGTCTTGACGGATCTTGGCCAGCAGCGACTGCTGGTCTTTTAACTGCTCGCGCGACGGCAGCGGCTCGGACTTAATAAATTTGCCGCTGACACTCACCAGCAGCGACGAGTCATTGGCCACCGGCTGCGGCGTGTAGCGATAGCGCAGGTGCAGCGGCACGCCCTTCTCACGCCAGCTGAACAGATCCGGCGGCAAACGCAGCGGCACGCTGATAATGCCGGAGCTGAAGCCCGAGACATTAAGGTCACGCAAGCGCGTCAGCTCACCCAACTGCACCGGGCGATCACTGGGCAGCCAGTTAGGCGCGTCGTAGGGTTTACGCGGCGCCAGGCTGGCGACTTTATCGATCCGCGCTTGCGCGCCGGACAACACCTGGCTGCCACTGACCAACGCCTGCGCGGCCAGCTTAAGCTGGGCGGCGTCTTTGCCGGCGATCAGGAGAATCTTGCCCTGCGGGTCGTTGGGGTTATCGGCGATGGTCAGGCTCGGCACATCCTTAGGCACATCAGTAAAGCCCGCCAAGGCGGCGCTACCGTTGAGCAGCACGATGGCGTTGCCCTTCTGCGGCAACTCACCGAGGCTGACCGGGAACTTCGCGCCGCGATAGCTGGCCAACGCGCCCAACCACGACGAAACGGTGCCGGCGGCTTCTAAAGTTTGGCTGTCGGGGCTGCCGACAAACACAAAAGGCAGTTGCAGCAGGCGCGAGTCACGCTGATCAAAGAACGGCAGCGGCAGGCGCGCCAGCTCATTACCCAGTCCCACGTACTCGGTAAACAGCTGCAGTTCTGTACTGTTGCCGACCTTAGCCCACAGGCTCGAATGCAACGGGTCCTCACACTCCATGGTGTAGTGACCAATGAGCTGGAAGCTCAGGCGGTTGTACTCGGTGATCAACTGCGGCGGCAGCTCCACCTGCTGCTTGAGCAAGGTGCCAGCGGTTTCTTTAGGCAGGGCCAGGCTCGCGGCAAGCTGATCGTTGACCAGCACGTTAATCTGCGACAAGTCCGGCAGCAGCGCGGGCGAATAGCTGTATTCGAGGTTGACCTTGGCCTGCGTCACCACCTGATCAGCCCGCACATCGAAGCTCACGCTGTCGCTGCCTTCAACACCGCGCAGTTGCATGGTGTAGTCAGTGCCCAACTGTTTGAGGGTGGCGCTAAAGCTCGGCTCTACGATACTCACCGGCTGCGCGGGCTCAGCGCTCACCTCAGTTACGTCCTCAGCAGCCGATGCTGGCATGCTCAACAACAACGGCAACGCCATCGCTAATAAGCCGGGAGATGTACGACTCATGTATTCCTCGAACGAGTAAGAGTGGTGAAAGATTGGCCTAGGCGCCGCAGGACTTCGTTAGCGCTGGCAATGCTCAGCAGGCGTATGCCGCGCCAACCAATGCCACTGACCTCAGCTAAGGCGCGCAAAGGGGTATCGACGGAGCTGCGCCCCCAGTTGACCGCCCAGGTGTCGGCGCGGCTAAAGGTCATACGCACCAGCTCGCGTTGTTGCTCGATGGCCAAGTGCTCGTAGTGCAGGCCCAGGCTGTCGCCCTGGCTGAACACCACCTTGGCGGGGAATTGCGCTTCGTGCTGATCGCGATACAGCGACACCTCGACCAGCTCGCCACGGGGCACCTGCACCCCTTCCGGCAGTTCGAGGCCCACTCCGCGCTGGGAGAAATCCTTGGTCATGCAAGCGATGCGCTGGCCGTCGGCCAAGGTCACAGTGGCCGGCAGATGGGCGAATACCCGGGGCTCACTGCGGACCTGGCGACTCTCGGCCGCCACCGCTACCGCCGCCGAGCAGATGATGATGTTGTAGAAGGTCCAGGCCAGGTTGATCAGCAAGGTGGTGATGCTGACCTCCAGGCCCAACAGCAACTTGCCTATACCCACCGCCGCGCCGCACAGGTTGATCAGCAGCACGACGATATAGGGCGTGGCCATTTTCCAGTCGAAGTAGCTGCGGTCGATCACCCCGCCCTTAGCCGTGACGTTGAACTTGCCCAGCTTGGGGTTAATCATCGACACCAGCACCGGCGGCATGATGTACCAGGCCAATACCGTCTCGTAGACCTCGTTCCAGAACGAGTGACGGAAGCGCCCCTGGGTGGTCGAGGTAGTGATACTGGCCAGCAGGATATGCGGCAGCGCATAGGCCAGAATCATCATGGCCGAGGCCTGGAACACATGGGCACCAAAGAACAGGTAAGCCAGCGGTGCGGTGAGAAACACCAAACGCGGCAAGCCATAGAAGAAGTGCAACATGGCGTTGAAGTAGCACAGGCGCTGGCCCAGGGCTAAGCCCTTGCCCATTAACGGATTGTCGATGCGGAAGATCTGCGCCATGCCGCGCGCCCAGCGCATGCGCTGGCCGATATGCCCAGACAAACTCTCGGTGGCCAGGCCTGCCGCTTGTGGCAACGCCAGATAAGCGGTGTTGTAGCCGACGCGGTTGAGCTTGAGCGCGGTGTGGGCGTCTTCGGTCACGGTTTCCACGGCAATCCCACCCACTTCTTCCAACGGCGCGCGCTTGATGATGGCGCACGAGCCGCAAAAGAATGTGGCATTCCACAGGTCATTGCCGTCCTGTACTAAGCCGTAAAACAGCTCGCCTTCGTTGGGTACCGTGCGGAAAGTATCCAGGTTCTTTTCGAAGGGGTCCGGCGAGAAGAAATAGTGCGGCGTCTGCAACAGCGCCAACTTGGGATCTTTAAGGAACCAGCCCATGCCGACCTGCAAAAACGAGCGCGTCGGCACGTGGTCGGCATCGAAGGTGGCGATGTATTCGCCACTGGTTTGCGTCAGGGCGTGATTAAGATTGCCGGCTTTGGCATGGAAGTTATTGTCGCGCACGATATAGCCTAGGCCTGCGCGCTCGCAAAACTCGCGAAACTCCGGACGGCGCCCATCATCGAGCACGTAAATCTTTAGCTTGTCCTGCGGCCAATCCATCATCTGCGCGGCAAAGGCCGTCAACTTCACGATGTCCAGCGGCTCGTTATAGGTCGGGATCAGTACATCCACGGTCGGCCATTCGCTGCTGTCACGCGGCAGCAACAGCGGCTTGCGTTTGAGCGGCCAGGCGGTTTGCACATACCCCAGCAACAGCACCAACAACGCGTACAGCTCGGCCAGCACCAAACCGTAACCCAGAACGAACTCCAAGGTGGTTTCAAAGCCCAGCGAGTCAGTCACCCGCCAGTACATGTAGCGCAGCGAAGCAATGGTCGACAGCACCATCATCGCCAAGATCGTCGCCCGGTTGGCATAGCGCCGCAGCACCAGGGTCACGGCCAGACAGATCGCGGAAAACACCGCCTGCTGCTCCAGATCCAGCGGTACTGCGACGATCACCACCAGCAGCAGCAAGGTCAGCAGGTTACGCGCGGTGCGCAGCGCCGAACGCAAATGAGTGTCAGGCTTCCATGTAGAGGCCGGGCCCAGTAAGAACTTACCGAGCCGGTTAAACCGATTAATCATGCTGTTTGCTCGCCGTGGGAGTTGGCCGCTAAGCGTTCAACCAAGGTCTGCGCACAGCACACAATGTCTTGGCAGGCGCTGCTGTTGGGGGCGTATTCGAACACGTTGCGGTTGTACGCCAAGGCCTCGCCAATGGCTGGATCGGCATGCACCATGCCAGCCAGGCGGCTGCCCAACAGACCTTGCATGATCTGGGTAATGTCTTGATTAAGCTTGCGCGAGGGATCGACCTGATTGATCAGATAGCTGCTGCCAACAAAGTCCGCCGCCTCTTGACTGTAAGTGGCGATGAGGCTGTCGATAAACGGCAAGGCGGTGTAGGACGCCGCGTCCGCCAAACTCACCACCAGGGCCAAGTTGGCCACGCTCAAGGCTTGCTGCAAGTACACCGACGGCCCCGGTGGTGTATCGAGCAATACCACGGTGCCCTTGCTCAGGTGCAAATCCGCCAACTGTTGCGCCAGCCAATGCGGATCGTTAGCCAGGCTTTGCTCAAACTCACGACGCCGTGGCTCATCGATCACGCCATAGGGCAACAACGTCACCCCATCGCTGCTGTGCAAGCACTGCTCGGCTATCTGCGCAGCGCTCACCGCCAGCCCCGCCGCAGCGGCCCAAGCGGACGGTTCAGCGGCACGAAAGTGCTGGCGTAAGGCATTTTGTGGATCTAACTCCAACACCAGCACGGCACTGCCCGCTTTAGCGAAAGTCACGGCCAAATTGGCAGCCATGGTGCTCTTGCCCACCCCACCTTTACCTGACACGACGGCAATCACGCGGATGTGCTGTAAGTCAGGACGCTGGCTGCTGAGTTGTGGCGCCAGGACTTCGGGACTGGCTGGCGAGTCTTGCTGGGCCAGACCGGCCAACAGACCTTGCAAGCCCTGGGAGGTCCACACCTGCTCGTCCTTTTGCCCGCGTACCGGCACAGCTGGCGCGGCAACAGCGCAGCAACCCGCCTCGGCTTGCTGCACCACAACAGGCTCAGACTCCGGCTCTGCCGACTCAGGCACTATGGCCGCAGGCTCAATCCTGCTTGGCGTTGACCAACCAGACTGAGATGACTGGACTGGCCCAGAAGCGAGTTCCTGATAACCGTCAGCGCTATCGCCGAACAGTTTGAATAGGTTCGATATGTCGCTCGGAACGCTCATAGTTGCCCCTAGCTGTGCTGCAGCAGACGAGCGAAAAGCCATTTCCTTGACGCCTAAATGAACTTTCGCAATTATTTTTTTAATTGCGTCAATTCTACAGCGACATGAAACCATAGTGTCAATTGCATTTTGGTTTTTTGTGCGACTGTTGGGCTATAAGTCAGCTTTTTTTACCCGAAGCCCTTCATCACAAGCCTCCTAGCGGCTCCGGTCGAGCGCGACGGCTGGCGGCAAGCACGGCTCAATTCGCCCTGCTCGCACCGAAGCAAATTGGCCTGGGTCTGGGCACTTTAATGTGCGCCCTGAAGGCCTCAGTAAAATCAAGCTAAACAATTGATTTAATTTGATTTAAAGCTGAATAAACAGGCAAAACAAAGGTTATTTCAGGGGCCATTAAATAGAGCCCGCCGTGACCGAGTGGCTCTGAGTTGAGCGTTTAAAAGCCTACATATTCATAGTACTGATGTACCACTTATGCTAAAAAGCGCAGCTATCACTACCTTCATAAGAATAAGACATGAGCCAAACTGACTGGGTCGTATCAGTAAGTGTCGAGACCCTCACCACCCTCCTCCAAGATGCCGGCTTTCGCGTTAATCACCACGAACAAAACGGTTTAGTCCAACTCCTGAGCGCCAGTCAGGGCCTGGCTTTTAGTGTGCGTTTGGGCAATCCAGGGGCCGCCCCCGGTGAGTTTTTAGATTTCACCTACAGCTGTGCGCTACGCATCCAAGGCGAGCTTGCACCCAACCTAGTCAATCAGTGGAATGCCAGCCGGCGCTTCTGTCGTCTCTCAGTGCAAGCTGATTTCTTGGTATTGGAACAAGACGTCATCGTCGCCGACGGTATCAGTCAGCAGCATCTGTTAGGCAGCGTGGTGGTATGGGATCGCCTGCTGCAGGCACTCACGGTTTATCTGCGGGACTTCACCGCCACCGCTGAGCCTACACAGCAGGTCAGCGCATAATGGCCCGTACGACTCTTTGGTTGGGTGCAGGCGCCTTGACGGCAGTGGCGCTTGCCGTGGCTTTGTGGTTACGCCCGACAGACGCCCCCGTCACCGCCGTTGCTCAAACTGCACCGCCAGTTAAAGACAGCAGCGCCGTAGTCGCCCGCCTGGGCGATCAGCAGGTCAGTGCCGATGAGCTACACAGCCTGCTCGCGCAACTACCGGCGGCCACCCGTGACGCGCTCAAAGGCGAGCGCGTAGCACTGGAAAACTGGCTGCGCGCGCGTTTGGCGGAAAAGTCCCTGTACCAGCAAGCCGAAGCGCAGCAGTGGGCTGCTCGTCCCGAGGTGCAGGCGCAAATCCGTGCCGCGATTGAACAAATTGTTCTGCGCAACTACCTCAACTCAGTCACCCAAGTACCTGAAGACTTTCCCTCTGAAGAGGCCCTACAGCAAGCCTATGAGGCCAACAAAGGCGCCTTGCAAGTGGCTGCCAGCTACCGCTTAAGCCAGATATTCCTGACGGTGCCAGCCCCTCAGGCGGCGGAGAGTGTGTACAGCCAGGCCCTCGCATTGAGCCAAAAAGCCCAGGCCAAAGATGCTGATTTTGCCGAGCTGGCTCGACGCTACTCGCAAGAGCAGGTCAGTGCCGAACGTGGCGGCGATATTGGCCTACAGCCATTGAGACAACTGATCCCGGAAATCCGCAGCAGCGTTAGCCAACTTGAGGTGGGCCAAGTCAGCGCGCCGATTAAAACGCCGCTGGGCTTTCACATCATCCAACTCACCGAGCTGCAACCTGCACGTCAAGCCGGCTTAGCAGAAGTGCGCGGGCAATTGCGCGAAACACTGCGCGCCAGCCAACAAGAGCAGGCCGCACAAAAATACCTCCGTGACATGTTTAACAACGCCACCCTAAGCCTTGATGGCGCGGCGCTGAGCAAGGTGCTGCAACAACCTGACTGACTGACGGCCCTGTGCGCGGCGCCAGAGCAACGGCGCCCAGCATTGCCCGGGCAGGAGCAAAACCCAGTGTGGCCAGGTGTGGGTGCCTGGGGTTGAGCGCCGCCTCAACGACAAAAATTAATAAGAATTGGTCAGGTCGTTTCACGGGGCACAGCTCCCCGCTCAAAGCCCTTGTTCAGGGCTCGAACGGCCTGATCCACATTGAGGAGTAATGTGTGGGTACAGGTTCAGCTCTTAGCTTGACGAGCAAGCGCACCCGCTTATCTACAGCGGTCAGCTTGGCCATACTGGGCCTCTGTACGGTTATGCCCGCGCCTAGCGCCATGGCTGCTTGTACCCCTAACATTCCGATACTTGGCGAAACTGTCAACTGTAATGGGACGGACCAGCAGAACTTCGCCAGTTCTGCCAGCAACCTGACGGTCAACGTCATCGGCAGCGCTATTGTCAGTTCCGACGGTAGCGGCGACCCGGTGCTCCAGCTCACCGGCAGCAACAACATCGTCGTCAACAGCGGCCAGATCTACCCGTCCTACAGCGGGCAACAGAGCCTGCCGACCACCGGTCTGAAAGTCGGCAACAGCAGCACGCAGAACATCACCATCTCCAATAACCCCACCGGCTCGATTTCCGGCACCGGCGCCAACCCTGGCGCCTCCATCGTCGACCTCAAGGGCATGGCCCTGGATGTGGAGGCTGGTGCTGGCGGCAAGGTGACCATCGTCAACCACGGCACCATTTTCACCAACGTGATCGTCGGGGGGACGCTGGAAGTGGCCAACATGCCGACCGTGGCGGTCTACGGCGGTGCCCAGGTCGAGATGTTCAACACCAACACGGCTTATGGCCGGATTGCTTTCCAGGCCTCGGCCGAGGGCAACACCTTCACTAACAGCGGCTCATTGGGGGGCAGCCTGTCCATGGGGGCCGGGGGCGGTAACAACCGTTTCAACGCGATCACCGGCTCGGGAGTGCAGGCATCGGGTGTGTCCGGCGCCAGTAGCGTGACCGTCGCTTCTAACCCGAACCTGGTGTTCCTCGCCCCCGGAATCGTCGATGGCGGTGCCGGCGGCTCCAACACCCTGGCGCTGCAGAACGCTATCGGTGGTGGCTCTGGAAGCGGGGGCAGCGGCACCATCTTTGCGGCGAACTTCCTCAACTTCAGCAACCTGTTGGTGCAAAGCGGTAGCTGGACCGTGAGCGGCGCGTTGCTGACCGGCGCCACCACCAGTACCAGACTGAGCGGAGGGGCGCTGTGGGTGAACAACAGCGGGGTGTTTGGTACCGGCATCGTCAACGCCAACGGCGCGACGCTCTCGTCCTTCGCGGCCTCCACGCTGATCCTGGCCAATGACATCAACCTGGAAGTGAACGCCCTCTCGGGCATCAACGGTCTGACGGTGAGCGGCAGCAATAACATCACCCTCAGCGGGGTGATCTCGGGCGACGGCACCTCCCCCCTGACCAAGACCGGCACGGGTGTCCTGCGCCTGGACGGCACCAATACCTACAGCGGTGGCACCGCCCTCAACGCCGGCTCGCTCATCATCGGCAGCAGTCAGGCCCTGGGCACCGGCGCCGTCAGCGCCGCAACCGGCACCCGGATCGATTCCGGCGCCACCGCGACCCTGAGCAACATCATCAACCTCACCGGCACCGTGAACTTTGGTGGCACCGGCAACCTGACGCTGAGTGGGGCGCTGCTGGGCAACGCCAGTGCCGTGCTCAACAAAGATGGCGCCGGCACGCTGGTGTTGTCCAACGCCAGCACCTACGGCGGCGGCACCACGCTCGCCGGCGGGACCCTGCTGGTCGGCAACAACACGTCACTGGGTGGCGGCGCGCTGACCGTGTCCGGCCCATCCAGCCTGGGCGCCACCCAGTCGGTGATGCTGAACAACGCCGTGGCGCTGAACAGCAACCTGACGGTCAGCGGCGACTTCGCGCTGCGCCTCAACGGCAACATCACCGGCGGCGCGGCCAACAAACTGATCAAGAGCGGATTGGGCAACCTGACCCTGACCGGCACCAGCAACTTCCAGGGCGGCGTCGAGCTCAATGGCGGCACCCTGACGGTGGCCACCAACTCCGGCGCCCTGGGCAGCGGCGCCCTGACTGCCACCGGTGACAGCCGTCTGGCGTACACCACGGCGCAGGTGTCGAGCACGTCGATTGCCATCAACAGCGACGTGACCCTCGAGTTCGCCAACGATGTGCAGATCATTCACATGGGCCAGATCACCGGCACCGCCACCAGCACCTTGGTGAAGAGCGGGACCGAAGAGCTCATGCTGTTCAATGCCAACGCTTTCAGCGGTTTGCTGGACGTGCGCCAGGGCACCGTCACCGCAGCGGTCGCCAACGCGCTGGGCAACAACCCGAACCTGCTGGTCGGCAGCGGTGCAACCGTCGCGCTGACGGCCAGCAACAGCATCAACAGCCTGAGCGGCGCCGGTCAGGTGACCGTCATCGCCGGCAGCACCTTCACGGTGGGCGCCGGCAACGCCAGTTCGACCTTCTCCGGGGCACTCAGCGGCTTGGGAGCCCTGACCAAGTCTGGTACTGGCACCTTGACCCTGAGCGGTATCAGCGGCCTCAGCGGTAACACCACGGTCAGCGCCGGTCGCCTGAACATCGCCTCCAGCGGCTCGCTGGCCAGCAACCTGGTCACCGTGGCCAACGGCGCGACCCTCGGCGGCAGCGGTACGCTCACCGGTGGCGTGACCATCAATAGCGGCGGCCATCTGGCCGTCACCAGCGGCAGCACGCTCAATACCGGTACGCTGACGCTGGCCAGTGGCAGCAACCTGGATATCGGGCTGGGCACGCCGACCATCGCCACGCCGATGCTCAACGTCACCGGCAACGTGGCGATCAACAACAGCACCTTCAACTTCAGCGATGCCGGTGGCCTGGCCAACGGCACTTACCGCCTGATCAACTACACCGGCACCCTGAACTACGGCGGTGCCAACCCGGGCATCTTCCCGGCGGATGTGGTGCTCGGGCAGATCACCCTGTCGATGGACAACGTGGCCAAGACGGCCAACATCGTCGTCAACTCGTCGGCCCTGGCGATCCAGTACTGGGATGGCATCTCCTTGGCCGGCAACGGCGCCGTCGAGGGTGGCAGCGGCGTCTGGAACGCGACCAATACCAACTGGACCAAGTCCAGCGGGGCCATCAACGGTGTCTGGACAGGTGTCTCGGCAGTGTTCCAGGCAGCCTCGGGCACGGTGGTCATCGAAGGTTCGCAGAGCGTCAGCGCCCTGCAATTCAAGACCGACGGCTACGCGTTGACCGCAGGGACGGCAGGCAGCCTAAACCTGATCAACGGCACGGGCGGTTCGGCGCTGGTCATCGTCGACAGCGGCCTCACGGCGCTGATCGAAGCGCCTGTCGGCGGCACCGGCAAACTGCAGAAAAGCGGTGCAGGCAGCCTGGTCCTCGCCGGTAGCAACAGCTACACCGGTGGCACCTCCCTCAGCGCCGGCACCCTGGTGCTGCGCAATAACAGCGCGCTGGGTAGCAGCGCCCTGAGCCTTGCCTCCGGCACTTACCTGCGCACCGACATCAGCGATGTGCAATTGAGCAATGGCATGGTGTTCTCCGGCGTGTCCAACATTCAGGTCGACGCTGGCACCACCCTGACCCTGAACGGCGCCGTCAGCGGCGCCGGCGGCCTGTTCAAGATCGGGACCGGCACCCTGGCGCTCAATGGCAACAACTCTCAACTGGGCAATATCTGGCTCAACGCCGGTGGCCTGGTACTGGGCAACAGCGGCGCGCTGGGCGCGGGCGAGCTGTATACGTCCGGCGGCACCACGCTCGACAGCAGCCTGCCGGGCGCGGGCGCGCTGGTTGGCAACAACGTGGCGCTCAACAGCGACCTGACCGTTCTCGGCACCCGCGACATGTCCCTGAGCGGCATCGTCTCCGGCTCCGGCAACCTGATCAAAAACGGCGCCAGTACGCTGAGCCTGACTGGCTCCAATACCCTGAACGGCACGGTCACCCTGAACCAGGGCACCTTGCGCCTGGGCCAGAACACCTCGCTGGGCAACACCACGCTGACGGTCGGCGGCGCGTCCACTTTGCAGGCCGCGGCGAATATCGCGCTCAGCAATGCCGTCACGCTTAACAGTGAACTCACCGTAGCCGGCAGCAGCGATCTGACCCTTAACGGCGTGGTGTCCGGCGCCGGCGGGCTGGTCAAGGACGGCAGCGGCATGCTGACCTTGAGCGGCAACAACCTGTTCCAGGGCAATACCACCTTGAACGCCGGCACCCTGGTGCTGGGCAATGCCAACGCACTGGGCGCTGGCCGGCTGGATGTCGCCGGGACCGCCGCGCTGGAAAGCAGCAGCGCCTTGACCGTCGGCAACGACGTCGCCATCAGCGGCAACCTGACCGTACAGGGCAGCAACAACCTGACCCTGGACGGTTCCGTTACCGGCATGGGCAGCCTGACCAAGGCCGGCACCGGTACCCTGACTCTCAACGGTGGCAACGGGTTCTACGGCATCTACAACATCAATGGCGGGCGCCTGATCAGCAACACCAACGTCACGCTGGGCGAGCCGAACGCGATCAATGTCGCGGCTGGCGCCACCCTGCAACTGATCGCGGGAGCCGCTACAGACCAGCTCAACGGCGCCGGCAATGTGCAGCTCGATGCGGGCGAATTCCGGGTTGACGAGGGTACTTTCAGTGGCGCCCTGAGCGGAAACGGCACGCTCTACAAGAATGGCAGCGGCACGCTGCTGCTCAGTGGCAACAGCAACCTGACCGGGGCGACCACCGTGGCCGGCGGCACCTTGCGGGTCAATGGCAATCTGGGCAGCGCCAGTGTCTCGGTCGAGAACGGCGCAACCCTGGCCGGCAGTGGTGCAGTGGGCGGTGCCGTGACCGTCGCCAACGGCGGCCACCTCGGCCTGGCCGGTGGTTCAGTGCTGACCCTTGGCAATCTGGGGCTCAATAGCACCGCCAACCTCGACGTCGCCCTAGGCACCGCCACCCCGGGCGCAGCGGGCCTGGCCAATGTCATCGGCAACCTCACCCTCGACGGCAAGCTCAATATCACCAATACCGGCGGCTTTGGCATCGGTGTGTACCGCCTGTTCGATTACGGCGGTTTGCTGATTGATAACGGCTTGCAACTCAACGGGCTGCCGATAGGCATTCCGGCCAACGAACTGAAACTACAGAGCAGCGTCGCCAACCAGATCAACCTGGTGGTGGGTGGCTCGGCCGATATCCGTTTCTGGGACGGCAGCCAACTGACCGGCAATGGCACCGTCGAAGGCGGAAGCGGCACCTGGAACAGCACCAACAGCAACTGGACCACCAGCAACGCTATCCTCAACGGCGCCTGGAACAACACTTTTGCGGTGTTCCAAGGTGCGGCGGGCACCGTCAGCGTTGACGGCAACCAAAGCGTCAACGGGTTGCAGTTCAGTAACGACTACACCCTTACCGGCGGCAGTGCCGGTGAGTTGCAACTGGTCAATGGTATCGGTGGTTACACCGCCGTACGCGTCGACAGCGGCAAGATCGCCAGCCTCGACGTCAACCTCTCCGGCGCTGGCATGCTCAACAAGCTGGACAGCGGCACCCTGGTGCTCAACAACGCCAATACCTACAGCGGCGGCACCCAACTGAACGCGGGCACCCTGGTGTTGGGCAACGCCGGCGCCCTGGGTTCCGGCAGCTTGACCACTTTCGCTGGCGCCACCCTGGACAGCAACACGGCGCTCAGCCTGAGCAACACCCTCAATCTCAATGGTGCCCTGACGCTGGGCGGCAGCCATGACCTCGTACTGAATGGTCTGGTGCTTGGCAATGGCGCTTTGGTGAAAAACGGCAGCGCCACGCTGACCCTGAACCAGGGCAACAACTACGCGGGCACCACGCTCAACGCCGGCACCCTGCTGCTGGGCCACAACGCCGCCCTGGGCACCGGCCAACTGACTGTCGCCGGCGTGAGCAAGCTCGCTAGCAGCGCGGCCATGAGCGTGGGCAACGCTATTCACCTCGACTCCCGCCTGACCTTAGCCAGCCAGCATGACCTGACCCTCAGTGGCGCGCTAAGCGGCAACGGCACCCTGCTCAAGCAAGGGGTCAACAACCTCAACCTGACAGGCAGCAGCAACTTCAACGGCACGTACCAGATCGACGCGGGTCGCCTTAACCTACAAGGCAGCAATACCTCGTCCGCCGCCCAGGTATTGCTCAACGCGGCAGGGACACTGGGCGTAGACAGCCACAACAGCGTGGCGCGACTCGATGGCCTGGGCACTGTCGCCCTGGCCAACAACAGCCTGTTCAGCGTCGCGGCCGGCAATTTTGCCGGTGCCTTAGGTGGCAACGGCAGCCTCGTTAAAACCGGCAGCGGCACGCTGAACTTGTCCGGTAGCAGCCAATTTAGCGGCAGCACTGAAGTGGCCGCTGGCACCCTCGCACTGGCCAGCAGCGCGACGCTCAACACCTCTGCGCTGAGCGTTGCCAGCGGCGCGACCCTGAGCGGTACAGGCAACATTGGCAGCGCAGTGACTGTCGCCGATAACGCGCACTTGCTGATCAGCAGTGGCAACACCCTGACAACCGGCAACCTCAGCCTGGGCGCCAACGCCAATCTGGACGCCCTACTCGGCGCGCCAATTACCGGCGCGCCGGGGATGCTCAAGGTCAACGGTGATCTAGCACTGGACGGCATCCTCAACATCCGCGATGCCGGAGGCTTCGGCTTGGGGGTATATCGCCTGGCCGACTACAGCGGCACCCTCACTGACAATGGCCTGAGCCTAGGTAACCTGCCAGGCAGCACTGCGGCTAACCAACTGCAAGTGCAAACCAGCATCGCCAACCAGATCAATCTAGTGGTCGAGGCTTCTTCCGGCAGTGCTTTGCAGTTCTGGAACGGTAACAACAACCAATCCACCGGTATTATTCACGGTGGCGACGGCGTCTGGGGAGACGCGAGTAACTGGAGCAATGCCAACGGCAGTCAGAACAGTACCTGGGACAGCCAGTTTGCTGTCTTCGGCGGCATCGGCGGTACGGTGACGGTGCTTGGACAGCAGGCCTTCAGCGGCCTGCAGTTCCTCAGCAACGGTTATCAGCTGATTGGCGCACAGGGCAATGGTTTGAACCCGATCAATAGCAGCGCCGGCAGTGCGGCGGTGATTCGGGTCGATAACGCCGTCTCGGTGTTGATCAGTGCCGCCATGGGCGGTCAGGGTGGCATCGAGAAACTCGACAGCGGCACGCTGATTCTCACCGGCAGCAACAGCTACAGCGGTGGCACCACGGTCTCCGGCGGCACCCTGCAAGGCAACAGCAACAGTCTGCAAGGCTCGATCCTCAACAACGCCGACCTGATCTTCCAACAGAATGTGAACGGCACTTTCAGCGGCACCCTGAACGGTACCGGTACGGCCTTCAAGCGCGGCGCCGGCACCTTGTTGTTCACCGGTGATCACAGCTTCAGTGGCACCTTCATTATCCAGGAGGGCGTGTTGCAAGTGGGTCAAATGCTCGCCAGCGCGCCACCGGTGGCTGCCCGCACGCGCATGGCGCTGTTCGCCGCGCCGCTCAGCACGACCCTGGCGGCCGACGTGGTCGTCGCCAACGGCGCCGGACTCACCGGTACCGGCACCGTCAACAGCGTGATCAACAAAGGCACCGTACAGCCTGGTCCGAACGGCAACCTGAGCGTCACCGGCAACTTCACAAACGAAAGTAACGGCACCCTGAGCATCGCCCTGACGCCACTGCCCACCAGCTACCTGGCCGTGGGCGGCAGCGCCAACCTGGCCGGTACGCTGAACCTGCTCGCGCCGGCGGCGTATACCGGCGACACCACCTACACCCTGCTGAGCGCTGCCGGTGGCATCAACGGCAAATTCGCCAGCAACAACCTCGACAGCCTCGGCGGGGCATCGAACCTGGCCTTCATCGACACCACGCTCACCTATGGCAGCCACGACGTCAGCCTGTCGGTAGCACGCAACGACGTGGCCTTTGCCGATGTTGCCCGCAATGACAATCAACGCAGCACCGCCGCCGCCCTGGACTCGGCTGCCGCACCGGCCACTCTGCGCAGCACCATCACCAGCATGGACCGCGCCTCGGCACAGGCGGCGTTCGCCAGCCTCTCCGGCGAGATCCATGCCAGCACCGCCAGCGCCTTGGTGGAGGACAGCCGCTACCTGCGCAACAGCGTTAACGACCGCATGCGCCAGGGCGACTGCAGCAACCTGGCCCTACGTAACGCCCTCGCCCCGGCCAGCGCCCAGTCCAGCAGCAGCGGCTGCCAAGGCCAGGGGGTCGGCTGGTTCAGCGCGCTGGGCGGCCGCAGTCAAGACGACGGCAGCGCGGCTAACGCCAGCACCGAACGTGACCTGTCTGGTTTCATGCTCGGCTACGACAACAATCTGAACGAGCAATGGCGCGCCGGTATCGCCGCCGGGCAAACCAACACCAGCCTTAAGGCCAGCACGCTCAACAGCGACAGCAAAATCGACAGCTATCACCTCAGCAGCTATCTCAGCTACCAGTTGGATGCCTTCGCGGCACGCTTAGGCATTGGCTATACGTGGCACAACATCGACAGCAAACGCCAGGTCGCAGCCGGCGCTTACAGCGAACAACACAAGGGCAAATACAAGGCTGAAACGGCCCAAGTCTTTAGTGAGCTGGCCTACACCACGCAGGTGGCAGGTGTAGCCCTTGAGCCTTTCGCAGCCCTGGCTTATGTCGATCAGCGCAGTGCTAAGGGTAAAGAACATGGGGGGGCCGCACGCTTAGAAGCACAGGTGCAACATGAGCAGTTATTCAGCACCTTAGGCTTGCGTGTTGCTAAACCACTGACTTTGGCCAATGGCACCGAGCTGACTCCGCGCGCCAGCATTGGCTGGCGCCACGCTTATGGCGACACCACGCCGGACGCAGACCTGCGCTTCGTCGACGGCGGCGCCGCGTTCAGCAACCAAGGCGTACCAATCGCCAAGGATGCCGCCGTGCTCGAGGCCGGGCTGGATGTCAGCGTCGGTGTGGCGGGCAAGCTGGGCCTGGGCTATTCGGGGCAGTTGTCCAGCGATAACCGCGACCATGCGCTGACCCTGAGCTTCAGCCTGGGCTTCTAAGGCCCATAAAAAACTCCGCCAGACTCATCTGGCGGAGTTTCTCAATGCCTGCCCTGCACTTCTGCCCGTAAAGCTGCTAAGTGAAATCACCGCGCCACAGACTGGCTTGAGTCTCGTGGCGCTTGCGCATGCGGGTTACTGTCCCCAACTCTGCTCGGTCTGCTGCAAGGCGCTGGCGATGGTTTGCAGGTTGTTGTCGGCCAAGGTGTCAGGTAGCGGATCGCTGCCAGAACTGACGTAAAGCTGCGCGTAGGCATTGCGCAGTTCGGCGTATGCCAGATCGCGCTTGAGCTGTGCTTGCAGGCTGTTCAGCTCGCCCTGAATCAGCTCCAGCTCGCCGATGTTCTGCGTTTTGTAGCGGTTACGCAGTTGCTCGGCGATCTGGCTGTCGAGGCTGGCCAGCTCTTCGCTGGTGCGGAATTGGCGCACGGCCTCGTTGTAGTTCGCATTGGCCACATACAGCTGTGCCAGAACCGCCATGGACAGCGCCTGACGCCGGGCCGCTGCGACATCCTCCCCCGCCTCGGCGACTTTGATGGCTGCCGGTGCAGACAATAGGTGGAGCAAATTCCAGGTGATTTTCACCCCGTAATCGGCCCAGCTCTGGTTGGTCAGGTAGGAGTTGCTGTCGTAATGACCGCCTAGAGAGAACTCCAGCCCCGGCAGCATGCGCAGCATGGCCTTACGGGTTTCTGCGGCGCTGATACGGGCTTGGTAATCCTGCTCACGCAGTTCTGGGCGGCTGGCCAGTGCTTGCTGTTCAAGCGCCGCGAAATCGGCCTTGAACTCCGGCACCTCGTAGCGTTCGCCAACCACCAGACTGTAATCCGTATTCAACGGCAGGTTGACCAACGCGGCCAGCTCAGTTTTCGCCAGCGCCAATGTCCGGCGTTGCTCTTCCAGCTGGCGGGTGGCTTCGATCAGGGCGCGTTGATAGCTCAGCACCTGCACCGGGTCGCCAAGACGCTGTGCGGCCATATTCTGGCTATTGTCGCGGGCCGTGTGGATGCGTCCCACCAGCCCGTCGATCTGCTTCAGCAGGCGCTCAGCCGCCACTGCGCGCCAGTAGGCTGAACGCACATCCTGAGTGATGGTGTGAATCACTTTACGCCGGCGTTCTTCGACAATCAGACGCTGATCGGCTTGCTGCTTGGCGCTGACGTAGCTGACCCCAAAATCGAGCACGTTCCAGACCATGGTCAGGTCTGCCACACCACGATCACGGTCTTGCGAGGTGGACGGCTCAAGGGACTGAGTGCCAGTGCGGATGCTTTCACTGCTGGAGGCGCTGACATTGTCACGCCCGGCGTAACCCGCGGCCAACGCCATGCGCGGCAACATATCGAAGCGGGTCAGATCAAGCTGACGCTGTGCCAGCGCCTCTTCCATGATCTTCAGGCGTGCTTCAAGGTTGTACTTAACCGCACGAGCCATGGCCTGATGCAGGGTCAGCGGGCCACTCAGTGGCTCTTGATCCTTGAACATAGTGGCCAGATCAGCACGGGCGCGCTCTTCGCTGACGCTGCGCTCAATGGGCTGACTGGTGACAGCACAACCGCTGATAGCCAAAGCCAGCAGACTGGTAGCGAATAGTTGATAGGTCTTATTCATGAATAGGCCGCCCCCTGGTACGGCCTTGTTGTGTCAGTGTGTGCTGTCGTTTATGCCCGGTTACCGATCTGTGCCGGTTGAGCTAATGCCATAGCCAATTCGCGTACTTGACGCTGGTCAGCCTCGTTAAAGTCGTGCAATTGTTGGCCCAACGTCGGTGCCCCAAACACCCCGCGCAGCCCTTGGTTGATGTCCACCGGACGCCACTGGCTACCGTTGAACACACTCATTTCGCCGACACCCGGCACGTCGCTGCTAAAGATGCTGGCGAAGGTGCTAGTGCCGAACACTCCACCGTCCCCACCGCCAAAGCCCAGCAATCCAGCTGAGTCGCCCAGGCCCGAATGACTGCCGCCAAATACCTGGGCGATGAAGCTCGGCGCGCTGCTGCCGTTGCCGAGGAAGATGATGCCCAGCGGCTGCAAGTCGCCGCCTACCGTACGCACTTCAAACAGCGAAGCTGGAGTCAGAGGCGACGTCCCCCCCACAAACAGCCCTGCTACAACCGGTGGTGTCACGGGCGCAGCAGGCGTTGCGGAGGTAGCCGCAGGAGTAAGCCGGTAATTCAGATCCCCCACATCCTGATCGCGTGTGACTTGCTCAGGCCCTTTCAGGGAGTTCTGCAGGGTGTTGCCGAGCGCATCGCGCACACCACTGCCCGGCGCATTCAGGCTCAGGCTGAGGCTGCCTGAGCCGCGAATATCAGCCACCACGATGCGGTAGGTTTTCCCGTCGATCTGTTGTACTGACTGCACGGTACCGCTGGCATTGCCGGTGGCAGACAGGGAGAAGTCAGGCACATCCACACCGCTGACGGTTTCATCGAAACTGAGGATAAAACTCATGCTGCGCTCAGCCGCTGTAGGGGCTTTCTCCAGCACGAGAGCGGTGGCCAAAGGTGCTTTGGCATCCAGCACAATGCCGCTGGTATCGGCAATTTGGCTCAGGTGCAGATTGGCCTCATTGCCCAGCGCATCACGCAGTGTGCCGCCGTTAACGTCAATCGCCGGGCTCAAGGCAAAGCTTGGCTGCCCCGACATTCCGCTGCTGACAGTAAGGCGGAACACCAACGCAGTACTGCCTGAACCTGACACATAGTCGGCGTAGGCAACTTGGCCGTTGTCCAAGGTAATCGCCAGGCGCGGGGTACCGTTGCCACTGGACACCAGCACGGCTTCGTTGGTATTGACGGTAAAGTCCAGGGTCTGCCCGGCTACATATGTGCCATTGGCCGGTACGCTGACGCTGCTGACCGATGGCGCAACCCGATCAATGCTGTAGCTGCTGCCCGCCAAGCCGCCCACCAGCGGGTTGCCCGCCGCGTCGGTGATACCCGTTGCGCTGGTGTTCAGATCGAGGCGCACCTCACCCTGTCCGCTCAGGCTGTCGACCACGACACGGTAGGTGTAAGCGTTGACCCGCTCCACCGAGGCGATGCGGCCACTGGCCGAGCCGCTGAAGGCCAGCGAGAAGTCGGCGCTGTCGACGCCGGACACACTCTCGTCGAAGGTCACGGTGTAGCGCACCGAAGCACTGTTGGTCGGGCTGAGGTCGACGCAGACGATGTCGCCGACCTGCGGTGCCACGGTGTCGATGACCACGCCGGACGCCACGCCCTGAGTGTTAAGCGCCAGGTTCAAGGCGTTGCCGGCAGCGTCGCGCACGGTCGCGCCGTCGAGGTCGAGCGTACCGCCCAGGCCTATGCCGCCACTGGCGTTGTTGCTCGGCGCGACGGTGTACTCGAACACCAGCGCATTGCTGCCGCTGCCGGACACATAGGTGGCGTAGCGAGTCACGCCGCCGATGTTCAGCGCGATACGCGGAGTGCCGCTGCTGGTGTCGACACTGACCGTTTCGCTGACGTTGATGGTGAAGCGCAGCACGTCGCCGGCGTTGTAGACGCCCGGCGCCGGCAGGCCAACGGTGGTGACGGTCGGGACCACGGCATCGACCAGCACGCCGTCGGTTGCCGAAACACCGTTGAGGGCCAACTGCGCATCGTTGCCGACAGCGTCACGCAAGGTCGCGCCGTTGAGATCGATAGTGCTGCCTAGGGTGATGCCATTTCTGTCCACTTGCCCGCTAGCCACGGTCAGACGGAACACCAGGGCGCTGGTGCTGCTGCCGGAGACGTACTCGGCGTAGGCGATGCCGCCGGTGTCTAGGGTCACGGCAATACGCGGAGTGCCACCGGCGGCGTTGACGCTCACTGCTTCAGTGAAGTTCACGGTGAAGTCCAGGTTCTGGCCGAGGCTGTAGGTGCCATTGGCCGGAATGGCGACGTTGCTGATGGTCGGCACTACGCCATCGATGACAATGTTCTGCTGGCCGGCCAGGGAGCTGGCACTGCCCACGCTCGGCAGGGTCAGGATCGCCCCGAAGCCCTGGGCGCTTTGCAGCACCGCGCCGTTCAGCGACAGCGCCGTGGTGCTGGCGTAATCGAGGTCGGCACTGAGGTCGCCGGCCTGCACGGTATAGCGGAAGGTCAACTGGTTGCTGCCCGAGCCGCTGATATAGACAGCCTGACGGTCGATCACGCCGGTTTCCAGCAACAGCGTCGGGCTGCCGGACGTCAGATCGAGCAGCACGTTGCTGTCGAAGTTGAGCACGATGTCGATCTGGTCGCCGACCTTGTGCGCGCCGTCGCTGCCCGGTGCCGCCACCACGCCGGTGATCTTCGGGTTGAGCGGCGAGATGGTGATCGACAGGGTATCGGTGTCGCTCTGGTTGCCACCGCTGCCGCTGGAGCCTTGGTCGTTGCTCCCGAAGGTGATCGAGCCGGTACCGTTGAAGCCGGCCTGCGGCGTGAAGGTCAGGCCGTTCAGGGCGGCGTTGATGGCCGCCAGGGTGCCGGTGAAGACCATCGCCGTGTCGTTGGTGCCATCGCCGGTGGTGAAGCTCAGACCGACGATCGAGCCCAGGGTCATCTGCCCGTTCACCGAGGTCAGGGACACGAACATGGTATTGCCACCGGCATCCACGTCGCTGATGGTGATCAGGTTGCCGTTGCCGCTGTTGAACACCAGCGAACCGTCTTGCAGCACGGTCTGGGCCGCCGGGATGCTGATGACCGGCGCGTCGTTCACGGCGTTCACGACCAGGCTGACGGTCTTGCTGTCGGTCTGCGCGGAACCGCCGGTGTTGCCGTTGTCGCTGATGGACACGGTCAAGGTGACGGTGCTGGTGCTGTTGAGCGCGGTCTGGAATTTGACGGCGGAGGCGGCGATGAAGGCGTTGATATCGCTCAGCGAACCGGACAGCGACAGCGATCCGGTGCCCGAGCCCAGCACCGTGACCCCGCTGCCGGACGTCGCAGTCAACGTACCGCTGGGCACCGAGAACGTCGCGGTGACCGAGGCGCTGCCAGCATCGACATCGCTGAAGCTGATGGCTGTCAGTGCACCTGGGACATCCTCGACCACGCCGATCGATGCCGGCACTGTCGCCACCGGTGCATCGTTCACCGGGTTGACGGTGAGGGTCATGGTGGTACTGGTGATGCTGACGCTGCCGGTATCGACACTGATGGTCAGGGTCACGTTGGCGGTGGCGTTGGCCGCCGTGGTGTAGCTCAGCTTGTTGCTGGCGATGAAGCTGTTGATGTCAGTGATGGTGCCGGTCAGGATCAGCGCGCTGGACGTACCGCCCACGGTCACGCCGCTGCCGCTGTTGGCCTTGAGCGTGCCCGAGGCGACACTCAGGGTCACGGTGGCATTGCTGGAATCGACATCGCTGATGCTGATCAGGTTGATGACCGAGGCAATGTCCTCGACCACCTGGGTGTTCGACGGCGCCGTGATGATCGGCGAGTCGTTGACCGCGACGATGGTCACGTTGCGGGTCACGGCGTTGGAGTCCAGGCTGCCGTCATTGACCAGGAACGTCACGGTGCGGGTCGCAACGACCGGGGTATCCGAGGTATTGGTAAAGGTCACGGCGCGCAGCGCCGCCTGGAACTGCGCCTGGGTCGCGGTACCACTGGCGGAGGTCAGGGTCAGGGTGCCCAACCCGCTGTCCCAGGAGCCGGTGATATCGCCGTACAGCGCCGCGTCGTTGTTGTTGAAGCCGAGCAAGTCCTGGCCGGTGGCATAGTTGGAAGTCAGCTGCGCCGTGGCATAGGCGATGCCCGGGCCGTCCGTGTCGGTCATGACGAGGGCGCTGTCGACCACCACTGGGGTAGAGGTGACGTTGTTGCCTTCGGTCCAGGTCACGGTACTGCCGGTGCTGCCCAGGCTCGGCGCATCGTTGACCGCGGTCACGGTCACGCTGGCCGTGTCCAGGGCCGTGGAGAACGCGGTGGTGCCGCCGGCAATGGAGGCATCGGCCTTGGTGCCCTGTTGTCCGGCGCTGGCGCCGCTCTGGTCCCAGGCGCGGAAGGTGACGCTGGCACTGGTGCCGTTGCTGCCGTCCGGCACGAAGCGCACGTGATCGCTGGCACGCAGCAGCAGCGCACTGCTCGCCGACACGCTGCCGACGTTGCTCCAGGTGCTGCCGTCGAGGCTGTACTGCCAGGTGCCGTTGCCGCTGTTCAGGCTGGTGATGGCGATGCCTTTCAGGGCGCCGGTATCGACGTCGGTGTAGTTGGCGCCATACAGCGAACCGACTAGGACGCCGATGTTGTTGATCGAGCCGTCGGTCAGGCCTGGCAGGGTCGGCGCGGCAGGGGTGAGCACCGGCGCGTCATTGACAGAAGTGACGGTGAGCGAGGCCGAGGCGGTGCCTGCGGAGAACGCGGTGCTGCCGCCGGAGACACGGGTGTCGGCGGTACGCGGCACGCCACTGGAGGACGCCAGACCACTGGTCTGGTCCCAGGCGCGGAACGTCAGGGTCGCGGTTTCGCCGTTGGCACCGTTGGGGACAAAGCGCACGTACGTGGTTTGCGCCAGCAGCAACGCGGCTCCGTTGGACACCGTGCCGAAGTTGCTCCAGCCGGTGACCCCATTGGTGGAGTACTGCCAAGAGCCGCTGCCGCTGACCGCGGTCACCGCGATACCCTTCTGGGCGCCGGTGTCCAGATCGCCGTAGGTGAGGCCAGCCAGTATCGTGGCTATCGAGGTTCCAGTGGAGATGGTGTCTTCGTCCGTGCCCGTCAGAACGTAAGGCCCACCGCTCAGGGTCGGAGCATCGTTCACCGACACCAGGGTCACCACGCTGGCGATCGACAGCACGCCGATTTCAGTCCCGCCGCTGTCGTGAACGGCCGTCAGGGTGGCGGTGCGTGAAACGCCCTGCGGGCTGTCGCTGTCGTTGCGGTAGGCGATGTTGTTGACGATGGTCTGCGCCAGCGCCGTGGATAGCCCGGCATGGGTGACGGTCACGGTGGCGGTACTGCCGGAGACGGCAACCGACACGCTCAGGCCGTTGGTACCCGTGGTCACCGACGTCAGGTTGGTGAGGTTGACAGTGGTGCCGTCGATGACCAGCTTTTCCAGGCTGCCATCGGCCAGGTTGCTGACCTGCACGATCAGCCCGGTGATGGTCTGCCCCGCTTCGATGGTACTGATGGCGGTGCCGTTGAAGAGCACCGTCGCCGCACCGTTCTCGGTGAAGGTAGGGTTGACGCCGGTGGCGGTCAGGGTCGGTGCGTCGTTGACCGGGGTGATGCCTACGGTGACCGAGGCCGCAGCGCTGGTGGCGCCGATGCCATCGCTGATGATGACCTGCACGGTGCGCGCCGGCGTGGCAATGTCGGCATCGTTGCTGTTGCGGTAGCTCAGGTTGCGCACCAGCGCAGTGACGGCAGTGGCGTCCGCGGCGCCGTTGAGGGTGATCACCAGCGGGCTGCCCGCTGTGCCACCGGTGAAGGTGCCGATCTGGACGCCGCCATAAGAGATGTTGCTGCCAGAGACGCTGATCTGCGTGGGGCCGGTGCCCTCGTTGACAACAAACAGGACGTCTTCAGCGGACACACCGTTGCTGGTAATCGACGCAGTAACGGTGCCCCCGCTGAACAGAGTGGTGTCGGCATCGGTGACGATGGCGTTGCCGCTGGCATCGAGCCGCGTGCCAATGCCGCCTTCGGTATAGCTGACGGTGTCGTCGTTGAGGTTGGCGATTACCGGCGCGGCGTTGGCCGCGGTGGCGAAGTTCAGCGTGGTGTTGTTCTGGATACCCTTGAAGACAATGCCGTCGGTATCGACGAAGGTCTTGGCGTCGGCACGGAGGGTATAGGAAGTGCCAGCGGCCAGGGTGATCGACGGATCGATGGTCCAGGTGGTGCCGGAACCCACGATCTGCGTACTGCCGACCGGGATGGTTTCGACTATCACGTTGTCGGAGGTCCGCACGATGTAGAGATTGCCCGTGCCCTTGGTGACCGACTCGCTGAAGGTCAGCACGATATTGGCGGTCCGGCTGACACCGGTGGCATTGTCGCTCGGGGTGGACGCCGTGACCTCGGGCGGCGAGCCGTTCTGCACATAAAAATTGCCCGAGCTGTAGGTGGTGGCCGAGAAGATATCGAGGTCACCATCGCCGTCGAAGTCGCCGACGCGGTAGTTCGCGCCGGTGTGGTCGACCAGGGGCACGCCCGCCAGGGGCGAGTTCTCGAGGGTCAGGATGGTGAAGGTGCCATCACCATTGCTGCGTGCATATTGGAAGGCAGTACCGTTGGCACCGGTCTGGTAGAGAATGTCGGCGTCGCCATCGCCGTCGAAGTCGCCGACCAGCAGGCGTCCGTTGGCGACGGCCGCGGGGAAGGTGGCAGTGGAGCCGGTACTGAAGCTGCTGCCATTGTTGCGCAGGAAGGTGCCGGTGGCTCCGCTGACCGCGGCCAGGATGTCCAGGTCACCATCGCCGTCGAAATCGGCAACGTAATAGTTGTTGCCCCCGTGGTCCGGGAGTGTCAGCCCGGCGAAAGGCGAAGTCCCCTGAGTCAGAAACGTGAAGTTGCCACCGCCTTCGCTGCGGGCGTAGGCCCAGACGCTGCCATTGGCACCCGTCTGATAAAGGATGTCGGTATCACCATCGTGGTCGAAATCACCCACCGCCATGCGGCCGCCGGCAGCGGGCTGCGGAAAGCTCGCACTGGACTGGCTGCTGAAAACACCATTGTCGTTGCGCAGGAACACCCCGGTGGTGTCGTTCACCCCGACCAGCACATCGATATCACCATCGCCATCGAAATCACCAGCAAAGTAGTTGGAGTTGGTATGGTCCGGCAGCGCTAACCCGGCAAACGGCGATTGCGCCAATGCCAGTTGGGTAAAGGTGCCATTGCCGTCGCTGCGCGAATAAGCCCAGGGGCTGCCATTAGCGCCGGTCTGATAAAGAATGTCGGTATCGCCGTCGCCATCGAAATCGCCAACCGCCACACGACCGGCCGCGCCAATGGTCGAGGAGCCCAGCGGAGCATTTCCGGTACTCCAGGTGGTCACCAGCAGAGCGTCGTAGGCCTCCACCGTCAGGGTGGCCGTTTCGATCACCCCGCTGCTGCGCTCCAGCGTCCAGTTGCCGCCCAGCACCGCGGCCCCGGTATCGTCCGAGGAGGCCGCCACATCGGCGCCGGTGATGCTTGCCAGGTCATCGATAAACCCCTGTCCCTTGCTGCTGTCGCCGACGCGGCAGCCGTAGAGCATCAGGTCGCCGTCAGCCTTGAGCGCGGCACCGACGCTTTCCAGCGCCGCCTGATGCTGGGCCAGGTTGCTTTGCGCCAGCCAGACATTGCCCACCTGCACGGTGCCGTCCGCGCCATGGGACAGCAGGTGGATAGCGTCCAAACCTTCGCGGCCCTTGAGATAGTCGGCCATCTGCTGCAGGCCGTCCTTGCTCGGGTCGAGCACCACGACCTCAGCGTTGCCCGGCAGGCCGGCGATCAGCCCGGCGGCGTTGCCGACCTGGCCGTCGACGAACACCACTTCGTTACGCTGACTGCCATCGGCCCCGGCCTGAGTGGTGTTAGCGGAGCTGCTGTGCTTGGCCGGTTCGGCGCTGGCCTGGATGGCCTCCTGCGCCACCACCGCCACGGACGCATCGAACATGATTCGCGGTTCAAGGGCCATCAGCAGTGGCGCGGCACCAGGGTCGACGGTATGCGGCTGAGCAGCGGACTTACGCGAGAATCGTTCGATGAATTTCATGTTGCAACTCCTGGAGTGCCACCGCCCTGCCCCATGCAGGCAAGGCGGCAAAAAAGTAGCGGCAGCCCATGGGCGCCGCCAGTTGTTGCATGAGGCTTGGGGTGGGTACTCGCCCGGCCACGCAATGACGAGGAGCCCAACATCGGCGTACTGGGCTTGGTAATACCTGTGCGGGTAATGGAGTGGCTGGCTGAAAAAGGCCGCGACTGGCTAAGCGGCTCAGCCACTACGGGAGCGTCCAATGTTCTTGAATTGGCGTACAGGCGTTCGATAAGCGCCATGGCCCCGACACCTAACACCCTCAGTGTGATTAAGGCATTGGGCATAACTGCTCTCATTGAATGATTGTTGTTGGCCGTGGCGTCCAGCTCGCCATAGCAATTATTGTCCGATAATCACTTGTAAAACCATAGTGCCAATTAATATTTAAAACCCACTCTCTCTCACCCCAATCGCCGCCATCCGCCGCCACGCCGCGGCCCACAGTGATTCAGCTTTCCCCCTGAGCACCACCAGGCCACGAACAGGCTGGCTAAGGGGCTGCCCGCTATCGTCGTCAACCACGAACTGCGCGCCGTATTGCGCTTGCAAGGGTTGCGCCCTCTTGTCCACGTCACGGCGAATGGCAATGGGGCCTTGGTTATCCGAAATCAGCGCTTCCTGATCAATAAAGGCCACGCCATTGACGTCCAGGCTGCGCAAGGTAACGGCCAGGGACTGACGCAGCACATCGTCGGCCACAAAGTGCCCTGTGCTGCCAGCTTCGACCCGCCACAAATCTGCCTCAGCCAGATAGCCGTGCAGACGCACGCCAGATTCGGCCACCTGCGCCAGGGCCAGCTCACTGCCCACCCAGCGTCCCGGCCACAGACTGTTCGCCAGGTCGCGCACCACACCGGCGTGGGGCGCACGCAGGGTCAGGCGCTCACGCTGCTGCGCCAGCCCACGGTATTCGGCCACAGCCTCGGCCAGACGCTGTTCGAGAATGCCGCTGTCGGCAGCCGTCTCAGTGCGCCCAGACTGACGCCGTAATTGCAGTTGCAGAATTTCAATCTCGCGCCGACTGATGCTCAGCCGCGCCTCAAGGTCGGGCGACTGCAAATGCAGCAGCACCTGCCCGGCGGCAACCTGCTGGCCGTCACTGACCAGCACTTCGCGCACCCTCGCCGCAGTGGGTGCATGCACGGCGCTGACTTGCGCCGCTTCCAGCAGCGCAGGGACTTCTACGCTGCTGCGCCACGGCACAATCAGCAGTAACAGCAACAACACCAGGCTGCTGCCGAGCGCCAGCACTTTGCCGGGCTGGGCCTGACTACGGTGCTGCCACCAATGCTGCATCTCGCGCCACACCGGCAACCCCAGAAACCACACCAGTTCGACCATCATCAAGAAGATGCCCAGCACCTTGAAGAACAGGTGATAGACCGCCAGCGCGATACCCAGAAACAGCACTGCACGCCACAGCCATGCGGCGTAACTCCACAGCAACAGGCGACGGCGCAACTGGGGTGACCAACGCTCGGGCATCGGCTCGCCATAGCCAAATAGTTTTTCCCGCAGATACCAGCGCCCCAAGGCAAACCCACGGCCTTGCAGATTGTCGACGCCCCACAGGTCACTGAGCAGGAAGTACCCGTCGAAGCGCATCAGGGGATTGACGTTAATTAACAGCGTGGTAATCCACGTGGCACTGGCCAGCATAAAAGCCGCCGTGCGCCCTGCTCCGTCCGGCAACAACGACCAGGCCAGCAAGGCCATGCAGGCCAGCACCAGTTCGGCGAGCATGCCACCGGCGCCAATCAGTAACCGTGTGCGCCGGTCTTGCACCCGCCAGGCATCGCTCACATCGGTGTACAGCATCGGCAGCAGCACCATAAACGCCACTCCCATGCTCGGCACCCGACACCCCGCACGCTTGGCCATATAGGCATGGCCAAATTCATGGGCCAGCTTGGCAAAGCCTAAGGCGATGGCAAAAGCGACGGCCCCACCGAGACTCAGCAGATGCGGGAAGGTAGCGAGAAAGCGCGGCCAGTCGCGCATGACCAGAAACATGCCGAGCAGCAAGACCGTCGGCAAACCAAAGCGCAGCAGATTCAGGCCATAACGTTCCAGCCACGGCCAGGTGCGATTAAGGAAGGCATCCGGTCGCCATAGCGGAATACGAAAGAACAGGTATTTGTGCAGAATCTGAGTCCACAGCCCTTGTCGCTGCGCAGCGGCCTTAGTGGCGTAACTGGCGCGCTGCTCGCTGTCCACCGCACTGACCAGATCGTGGCCCCGTAAAAAGCGCAGCAGTTCCTCTAACGCCTGCTCCTGCACCGGCAAGCCCGGTTCGCCATTGGCCGCTTGCAGCACTCGCTGGGCGTCGCCCAATGCCCAGTGGCGCAGCAGACGCATGGCCGGCGCACCCAGTTTGAAATAGCGTCCGCGCAACGGGTCCGCCAGGGTCCACTGCGGCGCACCATCGAGCCCCGGTGCACCCGGCGACAGTTGCAGATCAGGCCGCAGCGCCGGCAGCGTCACAGGCCCACCGCCTGCCGCAGTGCTGCCAGTGGACGGCGCAGCAGATACAGGGCCACGGGCGCGCGCTCACCAAAGACTTTAGCCGTACCGCGTAAACCAATGCGCGGCGGCGCCTGCGCGAAAGTCGCATCCAAACGATAAGCCAGTTGCCCGGCTGCGCTGCTGTGGGCCTGATAGGCCGCGCGCTCAAGGATGGCGTCATGCCGGTTAAGCGGGTCACTGTCGAGGAACAGCGCCACCTCGGCGCCCTTCTCCAGGCTGATGGCATCGGCCACTGGCAGCTCGATATGTAACTCAGCCTGGAGCGGATCGGCGATCTCCATCAACCGCTCACCGGTGCGCATGGGTTTGCCTACCAAGCGTTGAGCGTCACTGAATACGGCAATACCGTCACGCTCAGCGCGCACTTCACTGCGTGCCAGCAGGTCACGGGCGTAGTCGCGCTCACTGCGTTTTTGCTCAACGCGAGCGGCCAGCAAGTCCAAGCGTGCGCTGGAGTCAGCATCGGAAAATGCCCGCTGCGTATTGGCTTTCAGTTCGGCCTCGGCCACCCCCAGGCTGCGCTGCGCCACATCGGCTTGGGCCTTCAAGGTGGTGGCGTCAAAGCGCACCAAGACTTCACCGGCCTTGACGGTTTGGTTGGGCTTGACCAAAAACTCAGCCACCACACCCTCCAGTGGCGCCGCGACCACCTGGCCGTTGCGCGGCACCACCTCTGCCGGTGCCAGCACCGATTGGCGCACCGGAATCAGCAACAGTAGCGCCAGAGCAGCAGCAAGGGCCCAACGCCGGCGCGCCGACCAGCGCAGCCGCCACGGCTTGCCCGGCTGCAAGGCACGCCAGGCATGGCTATAACAGTCACCCAGCTGCGCCAGTAAGGCCTGCTCGGGCTCCGTCCAGGGGTTGTCGCGGGCCAGCCACAGACCACCGAACACTTCACCTTGCCGGTCTTTCAGCGGCAGCCAAAAGGCATAGGGCGCCGACAGTGCCTGCCAGTCATCGCGACAGGCCTGATCCAGCGTCTCAGGCGCCACCGCTCCCGGCAGGGCAAAACGCTCAGTGTTGGCCAAGCGCGCACAAACGCGCTCAATAAACACCACAAAGGGCGCATTCGGCTCGACCATGCTGATGCCGGTGAGCGCCCGCACCTTACCGGTAATCAGCAGGACTGCGTGGCGATAGCCAAATAGCGCTTGGCTGTCGTTGACCATGCTGAATGCCAACTCCGCCAAAGACGGCGCGCCACGGGCCTGGCGCTCCAGTTTCAGGTAGTGGGCTAGCAGTTGCTCGAGGACCCCGGGCGCCTGAGCGTTCATGGCTGCGCCGCGAATTTAGCTGTGCCGCTCATACCGGCCAACAAGCCCTGGGTATTAGCCGGCACACTGGCGATCAGGAGTAAGGTCTGGCTGCCTTCGTCGATCCGCGCGCCGAGACGCTTGATCACCGCCTCAAAGGGCTGGCCGGTTTCATCTGGGATAAAACTGAAAGTCTGTTCCGGCTGGAGCTTGCCAACCCAGCGCGAGGGCACCAGCAGATGGACTTCCAGTGAGCGGTTATCGACGATCTCCAGCAGCGGCGCGCCGCTGGCCACGCTTTCGTGGGCCTGCACGCGCTTGCTCACCACCTGACCGTCGTACGGCGCCTTGATTTGACAGCGCTGCACCTGCACCTGATACACCTGCGACTCGGCCTGGGCCTGGGCCTGGCGTGCTTGCGCCAGCGCCACTTCAAAGCGCCCCACTGAGTTCAACGCGGCCAATTGCTGCTTGTTTTGCAGCTCTTCGCGGGCCGCCCGCACGGCGGCTGCGGAGGCATTGGCTTGCGCCTGATAGGCCGTGCAATCAAAGCGCACCAGCACCGCATTCTTTTTGAAGGACTCCCCTTCGGCGTAGGCTATCTCGACCACCCGACCGGGCAATTCACTGGCTAATACGGCTTGGGAGCGCGCCCGCAATACGCCGCGAATTTCACTGCTGGGGCTCGCGCCAGCACTGCTCTGCATGTCCCCATCCAGCAGTGGATCGCCCTCATTCGCCGCCAACACCGCACAACTACACAAGGCTAACGCCGCCCACCACACTCGCTGCTTCATCACGCTATGCCTTATGCAGATTGCAATTGTTGTTTTTCGCTAGTGCGGGCCCGCGCTCATCGCGCCGGCTGGCACTCAAGGCAGAGCGCCGCCAAGGCTTGCGCCTAAAACTGCGGGTGCACTCGATGCAGACGCCAGAGCCGCAGAGGGCCCAGGTCAGCACCGCCCTAGAAATTGGCACGATGCTACCAATAAAGCCCTGTAGGCGAAAGCACGCCTAGCCAGCCCATGGCCGGCACAGGCTTGAACAGCTAAGTGCTGGCTTGGCCGTTGCCAGGCTGTGCTAGATGGCTGAGGGATATGCAGCGCGTTTACCGCCGGGGCGAACAAGCGGCATCGCTGAGTGCTGATCGGCCACAGGCTGTGGCCGTAGCCTTTCGCCCCGCATAACGCTAAGTGCCGCTGAGCCCTGTCTGCGGGCATTGAGGCATTGAGACGGTGCATAGGGGCTGGCGGTCTACCTTGCCGCCTCATAGCCTGTCAGCCAGCCCACACCAGCCGCCACGCCCAGGACACAGAAGCTGTTACGCAGGAGCGCGCGGCGACTGCTGGGCTGCTCCAGGCTACGCAATAACGGCTCGCTGGGGCGCCCACGCCATGGCGAGGCTTTGAACTGCTCAAGGCTCGCGAGCAATTGTTCATAGACTTGCCGATGACGGGCCGAGGTGCCCCGCCACTGTTCCAGCGCTGCCTGTTGTGTGGGGCTGAAGTCACCCGATTGAAGCTGCACCAGCCAGGCAATGGCTTGCTCGACGACGGGATCTTGCAATGGCTGCTGACTCACTCGCTCAACCCCAGATAGCAGGCGCGTAAGGCCTGGGTCATCAATTGGTGGATACGCCCCAGCGAGAGGCCCAGGCGTGCACTGATCTGGCTGTAGGTCATGCCGTCTAACTGGCTATGCACGAATACCGCCTTGGCTTGACCGGATAAGCCATCGAGCATGCGGTCGATGCTCAGCAGACTTTCGATCAGAATCAACTGCTCATGGGGCGATGGCTGCACCTGTTCCGGGGCTTCGGCCAATATCTGCAGGTAGGCCCTTTCCAGATCACGGCGGCGCCAGCTTTCGTACATCAGGCGCTGTGCAATGGTCGTCAGTAATGCCCGCGGTTCGCGGATGGCGCTGGGGTCTGGCAACATCCAGACTTTGAGGAAGGTCTCGGCGGCGATGTCCTCGGCACTGTGACTGCAACCGGTGCGATAACACAAACGAGCGCATAGCCATCGGTAGTGCTGCTGAAATATCTGGCCGATAAGGCGGCTCTTAAGCAAAGCATTCGGGTCCATAAGTCCATAATCTCCATGGACTGCACACGCCAACTGATAATTGGTGGTGGGCCTGTAGGTTTGAAGTAGACCTGCATCCAGGCAGGTCCGGCCAGTTTGCCCGAGCGGACAACTTCAAATAAAATAATAAAAAGAATAATTAAACTGCAAATTTTGCATAACACACCACAACTCTTCAGGTGTGCAAGACACCCTGCGGCCCCTACATAGGCGTTGTGCATGGCGTAGCCAGACTGCAAGTGCCGCGTATTTTGGCGGCCTGGAGCAATCTGCAAAGGCTCAGCAAATACCTCTGGGGCGCGGTTGGCGGCAAAGGCCTCGGCGTAGATGAGGCAGCCCAAGGCAATCAGCCTACGGCCCCGATAGATCACAACGGAGTCAGCGCGAAAAGCTTGCGACGGTGCGCCGCGCAATCGACTGCCACAGCGCTTCAAGGGCATTGGGAAATACAGTGCGGTGCTCTTTTATTGCCCCAGGCCAACTTAGCGCTCTGCTTATGCAAGCCCCAGCACGCGCCGCTCAGGGATTGCACCCTAGCCTGTAGCACTGGCGATTCAGATAGGGGCGTCTATCTCCTGAAAACGTTGCTAGATACGCGCACACGAGCGCTGCTGGTCGCCCCCTTATGCAGAGAGTTCTTTGTATCTTCAGCGCTGATTTAGGGCGCGTTGAGCGAAGCTTATAAGTGCAAACAAATCGTCTAGGCACTCAACTAATTGTTCTAACTGAGCAGTGAAAATCCGCCGGCGAAGTTGCTCAAGGTCGTAAACAACATAACGACCCGGAGCAAACTTCCATGCTGGTAAGCACATTCACGCTGGCAACGTTGGCCTGCGCGTTGGCCTTGGTTAGTCAGCAGCGCGCCGCCGAACTGTTGACCCAGATCGCCTTGGCGGCACACGAGCAATTTCTGCGCCGCGTCAGCGCCGTGCTGGATTTCTTCGCGCCACTGCCCGCCCCCAATCTCGCCGCCTCGCAGCTGAAACAGGACGTTCTTCTGCAGCGCGGCTTGCGCACTCAGCCCGAGTTCCTCGCCGAAGCCCGCGCCGGGCTTTAACGCCACACTTTGCCAAGGACCGCCCATGCTTGCTCAGTACCGTACAACCTTACTCGCCAGCCTGCTGCTGGCCGATTCCAGCTGGGCTGCCCAGGCTGCCACTTCCAGCGAACCGCAACTGAGCAAAGTCGTGGTGGTCGGCGCCCGGGTTAACGAGGCCAGCAGCGCCATTGGCGAAGACAAAATCAGCAACACCCTGACCATCTCACACCAAGCCTTGCTCTCAGCACCAGCCGGCACCTCCGGCTTGAAAATGCTCGAAGCACTGCCGGGCTTTAACGTGCAGGTCAACGATGCGCTGGGCTTGTACGAGTTTGGCAACTCGGTGTTCGTGCGCGCCTTCAACTTGCAGCAGATCGGTTTCTCCATCGACGGCGTGCCCTTGGGCCGCACCGACCAGTTTGGCGGCAGCCCGATCTATCGCTACGTCGACAACGAAAACACCGAGCGCGTGACCGCCTCCACCGGCGCCGGCGATGTGACCCAAGACGGCTATGCCTCGCTGGGCCCCTATGTGGACTACCAGACCAGCAACCCTTCGGCCGAGCCCGGTGCCAGCCTGTCCTATACCCTGGGCAGCGACAGCCTGCGGCGCAGCTTCGTGAAGCTGCAAAGCGGCGAGCATCAAGGCCTGTCGGCCTATTTCAGCCGCTCGAAAATCGACGGTGACCTGTGGCGCGGGCCCGGCACCATCGACCGTGAACACTTAGAGGCCAAGGTCCGCTATCGCTTCGGCGAGCGCGATGAAATCTGGCTGCGTGCGGTGCACAACTCGTTCTACGACTACGACTCGCCCTCCGTCAGCCTCGCCCAGTATCACGGCAGCAGCAACGACCCGTTCGGTCGCTCCGGCCGCGACTTCGCTTACCTGGGCAGCCTGCCCGCCTTGCCAGAGAGCGTGCCCGGCGTGCGCTATAGCAACAGCAACTACAACCAATACTACAAACAGGCGGTCAACCAACGGCGTGACACTCTGTACAGCCTGGGCGGCCAGTTTCAGCTTCGCCCTGATCTGCTCAACTACACCACCCTCTACTACGAGGCCAAGAAAGGTTTTGGCGTATCTCCCGAGGCCTACTCCACCTCCCTGAGCCTGCATAACGCCGAAAGCAATGTGCCCGGCCTGTACGACCCCAAAGGCTTGCAGTACGGCCTTTCCGCCCTCAGTGGCCATCGCTTTGGTGGGCGTACCGGGCTGCAATGGCTAGTTGGCGCACATCAGATCGATAGCGGTTTGTGGGCTGAAACCGATGTGTTCAATCGCCAGCAAGGGCGCTACAACCTGAGCGATGGCAGCCCCACCGGCGAACGCTTACTGAATGAGCCAGTGCACCTGCAAGGCGACTTCAGCTCAACGCGCAACTCCCTGCAATACCACCTCAAAGACACTTGGTCGCTGCTGGATGATCGTCTGCTTCTGCAAGCCGGCTTTAAGAGCCTGCACTTGGAATACCGCATCGAGGGCTATCGCAATGCCGGTGACTACATCAACAACCGCCAGCCGCGCCTCTCTACGCAGTGGAACGATGCCTTCCTGCCCCAGGCGGGGCTGGTCTACAACCTCACCGATGACACCCAGGTATTTGCCTCCTACTCGGAGAACATGGCCCTGCCCCGTGGCGCCGACGATATCTTCCGCACCGCCAGCCCCAGCGCGCCACCACCTAAAGCTGAGCGCGCCAAAAACTACGAAGTGGGCTATCGCATCAACCGCCCGAGCTTTAACGCTTCGTGGGCGCTGTACCGCACCGATTTCGACAACCGTCTGCAGTCCTTCGCCTCACCGGTGCCGGGCAGCAGTCAAGTGGAAACCTACTACCAGAACGTCGGTAAGGTGCAGGCCTATGGCACCGAGTTAAGCGGGCAATGGAAGCTGCCGATCCTGGCCGAAAAAGTGGTGCTGAACGGCAACCTCACCTACAACAAATCCACCTTCCGCAACGATGCCGGCGGCCTGTCGATCAGCGGCAATGATGTGCCCGACAGCCCACGCTGGCTGGCCCAGGCCGGGCTCACCTATGAGGTGACACCATGGGCCGTGGTGAATTTCTCCGGGCGCTATATCGGCGAGCGTTACAGCAACTTCACCAACAGCGAATCCGTCCCCGGTTACACCCTGTACAACGCCTACCTGGACCTCAGTGGTGAGCGCCTGCCTTACACGGCGCTACGAAAATTCAAACTGCGCTTCAACGTCGACAACCTCTTCGACAAAGACTACCTCGGCTACATCCTCACCAGCACCAGCGGCCCCGCCGTGTTCCGTCCGGGCTCGCCGCGCACCTTTCAAACCACTCTGAGCATGGACTTATAAATATGCATAAGTACCTGATGCTGCTGGCCGTTCTGCCGCTATTAGCCAGCGCCGAGAGCAGTGTTAGCCCAGCCGCTTTGGCCTTGCACCAGCGCCTGTTGGTGCTCGACAGCCACCTCGATACGCCACTGAGCCTGACCCGCCCCGGCTGGGATATTCTTGAGCGTCATGACTATCGCCAGGATGGCAGCCAGGTCGACTTGCCCCGCATGCGTGAAGGCGGCCTG
Source organism: Pseudomonas sp. 5P_3.1_Bac2 (assembly GCF_025465995.1). GTDB lineage: Bacteria > Pseudomonadota > Gammaproteobacteria > Pseudomonadales > Pseudomonadaceae > Aquipseudomonas. The sequence goes on from NZ_JANLNY010000006.1 coordinate 1,067,500, forward strand.
GACGGTGGCTTCTTCGCCATCTACACACCGCAAGGGCCACGCACCGAAGAAGGCCGCGCTTACGCCAGCGCTTATGGCTTAGCCACCCTCACCCGCATCCGCGACGTGATTGAACGCAACCCGGAAAGCTTCGCCCTGGCCCTGAACGCCGACGACGCCCGGCGTATCGCCGCTCAAGGTAAACGCGTGGTGTTTATCAGCATGGAAAACGCCGAGCCACTTAGCTCCGCCCCCGAGCTGCTCAATACCTACTATCGCCAAGGTCTGCGCATGCTCGGCCTGGTGCACTTTATGAATAACGAGTTGGCCGACTCCGCCACGGCACTCCCCGAGTGGCATGGTCTGAGCCCCAAAGGTCGTGAGCTGGTGCAGCAGGCCAATCGCCTGGGGATACTGCTCGACGTGTCCCACGCCAGCGATGCGGTATTCGACCAAGTGCTGGCGTTATCCAGCGCGCCCATTATTGCCTCGCACTCCAGCAGCCGCGCCGTCAACAACCATCCACGCAACCTCGACGATGCCCGCGTGCGTCAATTGGCGGCCAAAGGCGGTGTCATTCAGGTCAACGCCTACAGCGATTACCTGATCCCCCTCAGCACCAATCTGGAACGCAACAAAGCCATGGCCCAACTCGGCGCGCGCTTCCACAACCTCGCGGCCTTAAGCCCCGAGCAGACCCAGCAGCTTTACCAGGAGCGCGACAGCATCAACCAACGCTTCGCCCAACCGCAGGCCAGCCTCGATGTGTTTATGCAGCATCTGCTGCACCTGTTAGAAGTGGCCGGTACTGAACATGTCGGCATCGGCGCCGACTGGGATGGCGGTGGCGGCGTCAGCGGCCTGGAGGATGTCAGCCGACTCCCCGTGATAACCCAACGCCTGCTGGACGCCGGCTATAGCGAAGAGCAGATAGGTAATATCTGGAGCGGCAACTTGCTGCGGGTGTTGCAAGAAGCACAAGCGGCGGCCCGCTAAACATGATCAAGCAACCACAAGCTTGCGCCGATGATTTAATGCACAAAACAGCCTTGCTAGTGGGCTCAAGCGGCATACTCTGGCCCATCCGTTACAAGACAGATTCGCAACTTTTACACTGAGTTTTATACGTCAGCAGCAACTATCAACGCGGCATTCAGCGATTAATAGATGCAAACCCACAGGTGATCCCAAAGAGGAAATCACAGGGCAAAATAACAGGCATATTAATTATTATTTAAGAATATTTATAAAAATATCAGACAGCCAAGCCTCACAAAGCCAAAGCACAGCATAAAATTATATTTACAGGCCCTAAACAGCGTACTACTGCAAAATACTCCACAGCCTTACCAGCAATACCACTTACCAATCCTGCCAATCAATCAAATCGTGAAGGCGAATTAAAGAACAAGACGAAAAATCCAGCATCTATAAATACAAAAGTGGTCACAAACAAACAATCAAGCGGAACAGCCGTACAAAAACAACACACTCATTCAACCAATAAGTTCCAAATAACTATCTGACTAAAAGTTTGTTTCCCCAAGCAATAAACCAGTAAAAAACAAAGTTCACAAACATGAGGCCAAGCAATTTAAACAAATCAACCACTATTGTATCTGTAAAATCTTCGTAAAATTTTTCGAGTAAAGAAAATCCCTAGCCAGTCACAAGCGAACCTATCGCCACAATCCCACGCCCCTCTTTCGTGGTCGCCACGAACATAAATCAATTAGGCCCCAACTGTAACGGCCACTATTTTGATTGTACTTTTGAACATCAATAATATGTAAATCAATTACTCAGTCAGACAATAATGGCGCTATAAGATCAAGCAACCCTCAAAGAAATACAGCCATGCTGGCAGTGGCAATTTGGCGCCACTGTCATTCCAGCCGCTCAACTGAACTCTTCCATAATGAAGCCAATAAAGGCTTTGAGCTTGAATGGCATATGCGAACTTTTGCGGTACACCAGATGCATTGCCCGCGACGGTACCTGATAACCCGGCAACAACTCCACCAAGCGCCCGTCGGCCAGGTGATCGCTGACCATCAGCTCTGGAAGCAAGGCGATCCCATACCCACTCAGCACCATGATGCAAACCCCCTGGGCATCATTGACCTGCATCCTAGCCGGGACCGAAACCTTAGTGAACTCGGCGTCTATACGTAAAAACTCCCAGGTGTTCTGCAAGCTGTTCCAGGTCGTTTTGTGCTCGTCAAAATACGTCGCAATGCATTCGTGGATGACCAAATCCTCCGGTTTTTCCGGTACGCCATTTTTCTCCAGGTAGGCTGGGGCCGCGCATAAAACCAACTTGTAAGGCCGCAGTGGGCGGGCCACCAAACATGAATCAGTCAGTGCCCCCAAACGCACAGCGGCATCGAAGCGGTTATCAGAGAAATCGACCAGCTCATCACTGATCGAGACATCGACTCTGATCTTTGGCAGAGCCTGATAAAACTTATCGAGCAGTGGCAGAAAGGCAAATATGCCAAAGGTCCGCGGCATGGAGATGTTCAAAACCCCTTCGGGGTTCTCAACAACATGAGAGGCAGCCTCTTCACTCTCACGCAACAGATCAAAAATATTGCGACAGGTTTTGTAGTAACAAGCGCCAAAGTCGGTAATGGATATCTTCCGTGTTGTGCGCAACAGCAGTACCGCACCGAGCTCCCCTTCTAAATACTTGATGTAATTACTGACCATCGCGACCGACATGTTGAGTTTCTGAGCAGCTCTGGTGAGGCTAGCACTATCAACAACCTGCACAAATACCTGCAGCGCCCTAAGTTTATCCATAACCTCAAACACTCCGTATTACACTGAACTCAACACAGCAATTTGCAGATGCGTTCCGTGTTCACCGGGCAAGATTTTCTATCCCCGACAGATCGCACATCTGCTCGATGCTGAGGGATTTTTCTTGCACAATGACTACTCTGAGCAACACCACGCCTCACTAATACCACTCTTCAGCCGATGTAAAAAGTGTTTTCAATCATTAGTGCTTTATCTGGCGCGCCGAAGGTAAGACGCTCTACTCCCATGTTGCGGACTAATCGACGGGGATAATGCATGAAGGTTGTCTATGAAAACTGGAAAGGCATAGTACGCGAGCGAAACATCGAGGTGGACTTCCTTCACTTCGGCAGTACCGAACACCACACCACACCACAGTGGCTTTTGCGATGCAAAGACCTTGAAACTAACCAAGTACATGACTTTTCTTTGATAAAGATTAAAGAAATGGATGCTGCACAACTTAGCTTCAGGAGTAAGACATGAAACTTGTAAAACTCGGCTCACAAGGTCTGAAGGTTTCCAGGCTCGGTTTAGGTTGTATGGGGATGAGCCAATGGTATGGCGAACCCGATGATGTGGAATCCACCCGCACCCTGCTGCAGGCCATCGACCTTGGGGTGAATTTCTTCGACAGCGCCGAGGCCTACGGCCCCTTCACCAATGAAACGCTGATTGGCAAGGCGCTCAAAGGGGTTCGCGACAAAGCGGTGATTGCCACCAAGTTCGGATTTGACCTGCGCGATGGCAAGATCGTTGGGGTCAATAGCCGTCCCGAGCACATTGTTGATGTGGTCAACGCGAGCTTGAAGCGGCTGGACACCGATTACCTTGACGTTCTCTATCAGCACCGGATCGACCCAAGCATCCCGATCGAAGAAGTGGTGGGCGTCATGGGCCAACTGGTCCAGGCCGGCAAAGTCAAATACCTGGGCCTGTGCGAAGTCGGGGTCAACACCATCGAGCGCGCGCACAAGGTTCATCCGCTGTCGGTGGTGCAAAGCGAGTACTCGTTGTGGGAGCGCAACATCGAGCAGGATGTACTGCCAACCTTGCGCCAACTCGGTATCGGCCTGGTCTCCTTCTGCCCGCTCGGGCGAGGCTTTCTCACCGGCACGGTGGAGCGAGCGGAACATTATCCCGACACCGATTTCCGCGCCCAGGACCCGCGCCTGCAAGGCCAGAATTATGACAACAACATGTCGATCACTAAACAGATTCTCGCTCTGGCCAATAAAATTGGCATCAGCCCATCACAACTGGCCATCGGTTGGATCTTGGCCCAGGGCGACGACATAGTGCCCATCCCTGGCACCAAACGGCGCAAGTACCTTGAGCAAAACTGCGCCGCGACCGGCATTGAGCTCTCGCCAGAAACGCTCCGCGAACTCGTGCAAATCACCAGTGACCTCCCCGCCTCTGGGCCTCGCTACAACGAAAGAATGATGGCCTTCGTCGATCGTTGAGCACACCCATGCCTGAAAACCAACGCCTGCAGTGAGAAAGAATTCCAGTGCTTGAGTAAAACTTGTCATTACGAAATAAGGAAATTTCGATGTCTCGTAAAAAACTTTCACTCGACTGGCATGGACGCAAAGATGAGTTCTTGCACGAATGCATGATGGCCTACGAGCACTACATGACTTCGTTGAGGCAGCCCAAACAAGCGCAGTTGGAAGTCCTGCAAGACATCATATCGATTAGCCGTAATGCCCTGCATTGGCGCGAAAGTGGTTACAGCGAGTCGGTCACCGATGAGCAATCGTTTCGCGACCATTTACCCATTATGCGCTACGAAGATTTCGAGCCCTACATTGAGCGCGAGTCGCAATCCAAGGGTGGCGTGCTCACCTGCAGCCCGGTCATGCGCTGGTTAAAAACCAGTGGCACGACCGGCGTTCCCAAGAAGATCCCCTACACCCTGCACTGGCTCCAGAGCTATCGCATACCGGCGATGAAAGTCCTGTGGGCCACTTATATCCGCGCCTACCCGGAAATCCTCGACCATCCCTACGCTGTCCTCGACACCCAGACCGTTCGTGAAGATGTGCAGGAGCATCTGCAAGGTGTTTGCCATCAGGCGATCAGCAATCGCCACCCACGCATCAATGCCAACGACTGGTGCCCTCCGTGGTACGAGGAGCCGTGGTTCGTCCCGGAGATGCCGATTGCCCATGATCAGAAAATGTATCACCGCATCCGTCACTTCATCGGTAAACGACTGCACTGTATCTCGGCGATCAACCCCAGCACGCTGATATCGATCAAGGACTATTTTTCCAAATTCCGCGAGATCCTGATCAAGGATGTGCGCAACGGTACATTGGAAGGTGCGCCATTCTGTGCGCCTGACGAGCCCTTGGCGCAGGAGCTGGAGTCAATCCTGGCACGGCCCGACTTCACCCTGGTCGACATCTGGCCACAGCTGAAATTCATCAGCTGCTGGCTAACCGCCTCGGCAGGTTTGTACGGCGCCAAGCTCAACACCATCTTCCCGGGTGTGAGCAAACTACCCTTTATGAGTTGTGGCTCGGAGGGCGTCACCACCATCCCGGTCGACAACACCGCACACAGCCAGCCGCTGGCTATCAACCAAGCCTACTTCGAGTTCGTACCCCACAACGTAGCACTGCGGGAACTTGTTGAACGGCGCGAGCAGGTCGAAACCCTGACCTTCGACCAGCTGCAAGTGGGCCAGGACTATCACCTGATCATGAGCCAGGGCAATGGCTTCTACAGGCTCTGGACCGGGGACATTTATCGCATCGACCAGATTGTCGACGGCATACCTTGGCTTCATTTCATTCGCCGCGATGGCGTATTTCATTCCTTCACCGGCGAGAAGCTGACCGAAACGCAAATCTGCGAAGCGCTGGACAGAAGCCTCGAACTGCATGGCCTGAGCAAAGGCTTGTTCATGTGCGGGCCGTCTTGGGGAGAACCGCCGCATTACGTGGTGATGGTCGAAGTCCCCGCCGCCGACGGCCAAAACGCGGCAAAGCTAGCCGCCACCCTCGACGACCAGTTGAAGATCGAAAACATCGAATACGCGTCGAAGCGCGAATCGAATCGGCTGGCCCCCATTGAAGTGCGGGCCGTGGACTCGAATGCGATCACTCACTACGTCGAGAGCAAGCGCGCCGGGCCCAACGCCAATCAGTACAAGTACAAGCCCTTTCAGCAAAACCTGGATTTTATCTCTGCCGTAACAACTCGTTAACAGAGGCTGACATGCGCACAGTAAATGCCAAAGAAGTAGAACGCTGCATTGAATATCTCCCCATGGGCGACTGTAACCTCGCGCTGCACTCCTGGACACCGGAGGCACCTAAGGCTGCGGTTTTCTATTTCCATGGCCTGCAAAGCCACGCGGGCTGGCTCTGGGAAGCAGGCTGTCAGTTCGCTGAAAACGACGTGGCGTTCTATGCCCTGGACCGCCGTGGCTGCGGCATTAGCGATGGGCCACGGGGGGAGCTGGCCCCGGTCGAGCAGATGCTGGCCGACTATCGCTCGGCCATCCGCAGCGTAAGGGAGAAAGTCGGCGATAACATTCCACTGGGCTTGTTCGGGCACTGCTTAGGCGGCTCGTTTCTCGCCGCCCTGCTGGCAGATCCGGCATTCGAGACTGAATTTGAATCGCTGGTGTTCTGCTCCGCCTGGCTGGGGAAAATCCACCACACCCTGCCCCCACACAAGATCCAGGCGCTCCTTCGCGATCAGTCAGACGAGCTGTGGGATGCCGGCCTCAAGGCCGAAGATTTTTCCGATCAAAGCCGCTACGTGGATTTCATCAGCACTGACGTGCTCGCCACTCGCCAGCTCAAAGCCTCCTCGCGAGCCCGCCTGGTCGAGATGGAAATGATGTACCTGTATCAAAAAGAACTCAGCCGCAATACGCCGAGCATTTATATCAGCGGCTATAAAGACCCGGTCATCAACCTAGATAGCGCGAAAAAACAGTACTTAGCGCTGTTCGGCAACCAAGGGGAAACCCTCGAGCTTGCGGCGAACAAACACTACTTGCTGTACACCAACGTTCGCCAACGCTTGATCAACCAGGTGTCCGCTTATGTCTCGTCACATGGTCACAGCAACCATGTGTGAGCTGAGCGCCTACGCCGTCGACATGCCCATGGCTAGAAGCTTCGGCCATGCGGCGAAACAGCGAAACAACGCTGAATCGATGGTGCTCACCTATCAAAGCGCGGGCATAACGGCGAATGGCGAGTGCGCCCCCAGGTCCTATGTCACGGGGGAAACACTGGATACGGTGGCCACGGAACTGGCCCAGGTCGACTGGCGCCGCTACCGCGCAGGCCTTGAATCCAAGGACCCGGCCGATGTCATGCAACAGGTGCTCGACAACGGCATCGGTGTTCTGCTCGGCGAACCGGCGCAGAACAACACCTGCTGCGCGCTGGAGCTGCTGGCACTCGATGTGTTGGGGAAGCGGCTGCAGACCTCGGTATTGGCACACCTCGCCGAGGGCCAAGGTCCGCACCCACCGCGACCGTTCTCGCAAGTGAAGGACAGCAGCTTGGCGGTGGAGGATTTCCTCGCCAATCGCGGCCCCTTCCATGTGGTCAAGGTCAAAGCCAGCTCGAACTTTTGCGCAGATCTGCAGGTGCTACAAACATTGCGCGCGCAGCTCGGCGAGCACATACCGATCATCTTCGACGTGAATATGGCTTGGACGCTTGAGCAAGCGCTGGATCGCTGCCCAAAGCTGCGTGAGCAACAGGTGGATATCGTTGAAGAACCATTGCCTGCGCGCAATTACTGCGCACTCGCCACCTTGCAACGCGTCACCGGCATCGAGGTCATGCTGGATGAGTCGTTGTGCAGCTTGGCCGACGCCGAGCAAGCGTTGCAGCACCACAGCTGCACGCACTTCAATTTACGCGTGGCCAAGCTGGGCGGCATCAGCCCTGCCCTGCGCCTGGCGCGCTTCGCCGACGCACACGGCATTGGCTATCAAGTCGGCGTGCAAGTCGCCGAGTGCGCCACCTTGATCGATGCCGGACGCACCTTGAGCTTCCTGCTGCCCAAGGCATTCACCACCGAGGCGGGGCAATCCGACCTGTTTTTCCAAGTCCCCGTTGCTCAGCCCTCATCCACCGTCAACCGCCTGACCAACCGAATCAACGCGCCTGCCCATGCAGGTTTCGGCACCACCGTGACCCCGGTCATCTCGCAATTCAAACAGACGCGTTTGATCTGAGCGCAAGGATGCAAATCATGGCTAGCCTCCCAGAGACGACTTACTTTTCCGATTACATCGTCAAGTTCCTCAGTGTGCACGGTTTTGACAAAGTGGTTTTCAACCCCGGGGCCTCCTTCCGTGGGATTCACGATTCGCTCGTCTTCGAGCACAACCAAGACTTTGCCCCCGAGATTGTCATGGCTTGCCACGAAGAAATCGCGGTGGCGATCGCCCACGGTTACTACAAAGCCTCTGGCAAACACATGGCCGTGCTTATCCATGCCAATGTCGGGCTGCTGCACGCCTCCATGGCGATCTTCAATGCCTGGTGCGACCGCGTACCGCTGTTCATGATTGCCGGCAACGGCCCCATCGATGCGGCCAAGCGCCGTCCGTGGATCGACTGGATCCATACCTCGGCGCACCTGCCGACAGCGGTCAATGAGTTCGTCAAATGGAGCGATCAACCCACCAGCCAGGTAGCCACGGTCGAAGCCCTGTTCAGGGCGCGAAAAATCATGGAGGTCGGCGTGCCGGCCCCGGTGTTGGTCGCCGTGGACTTCGACGTGCAGGAGCAACCGCTCCAGGCCGAGTTGCAGGCCAGCCTCCCCGTACCCGAACCGTTGCCACTGTTAGGCGGCCTCGACGCGGCCACCAGCGACAAGATTGCCCAGCAACTGCTGGCGGCCCGCGCGCCCGTCATCGTGCTGGATTTCTCAGGCCGGGCACCGGCCACCATCCAGTCCTTGATCGCCATCGCTGAGCTGACCCAAGCCGTGATCATTGACCGGGGCAACCGCTTCAACTTCCCCAGCCGCCATCTGCGTAACGGCACCCAGTACGAGCGCAGCCACTTCGTCCACGCGGACCTTGTTCTCGCCATAGAGGTGCAGGACTTGGAAGGCGCCCTGCTGGATCTCTTCCCCGGTCAGTCATTACCCACCATCACTCGCGAGGTGACGGTGACCGCGCTCGACTGCAACGACTTGCTCAGCAGCAAATGGGCCGCCGACTACCAACGCCACGTGCCCCACTGCACTAAGTACATCGGCGCCACCCAGGCCTCACTCGAGTCGCTGCTCAATGCACTGCAGACACGCCACGCGCAGCCTCAGTCAGCCTCGCTACAGGTGCAAAAGAGCTTCACCGACAAGGCTCTGCTGCCGGCACAACACGCCGCCCGAGCGCTGATCCAAAGCCAGCTCGAGGCACACCACACAGATGACATCCCCCACGTCAGCGTCGCCGTCCAGCAAATCGGCGCGGCACTGGCGGACACTCCCTGGGTGCTGACCAATAGCGGCAGCCTCACGGTCGATGGCTGGGTGAAAAAGCTTTGGCACCTCGAGCGGCCCAACTGCTACTTGGGCCTCAATGGCGGCGGTGGCCTGGGCTATGGCCTGGGGGCGTCGATCGGCGCCGCCCTGGCGCTCAAAGATGAGCAGCAGCTGTGCGTCAACTTGCAGTCCGACGGCGATTTTCTCTACACCCCCAGCGGTTTATGGACGCTGTCTGCCTACAACATCCCGCTGCTGATCATCGTCATGAACAACCAGCTGTACTTCAACTCCACCCAACACGCCGCGCGGGTGGCCGGCGCGCGCAACCGGGATATCGACAAAGCCCATATCGCCACCAGCTTTTACGAGAACCCCGTCGATTTCGTCCAGCTTGCTCAGTCTTTCAATATCAAAGCCTATCCCGTGGTGAACACAGCCGCCGACATCATTGCCACGGTGCATGAGGCGGTGGCGTACATCAGCCAGCACGGAAAACCCGCAGTGGTAGAACTGCTCATTCAATAGGAATGCCGATGAATACTTTCTTTGAGTTCACTTACCGCAATCAAACCTATGTTTCCTTCGCCACGCAGCGCGGCGGGGAATTGTTGGCCTACCCCTACGTGCCCGGCGCACTGCATGAATTCCTGCTCCAGGCAGACTACGACGTTGAGCGGTTCAAGCAGTTGCTGATCGACTCCAGTGTCGAGCAGCGCCTGCCCGCCGCTACGGCCCACGAGCGCCAGCCAATCCCGCCCTTACTGCCGGCGCATAAGTCTGCGGCAGTGATCAGTGGTTTTGGCCTGACCAATAAGAAAAAGGTGCTGTCCACCGGCAATACCGTCAACCCTCTGCCGGTTTGGTTCTACAAAGGGCCGGGACATGTGCTCAAGGCCGACGGCGACACACTGATGATCGAAAGCGGCATTACCGCGATCTGTGAAGAGGCCGAAATCGTCCTGATCTACATCATCGACGCCCAGCGTAAGCCACGCTACATCGGCTTTACCGTCGGCAATGACATCACCGACATTGGCGCCATCAAGGCCTCTGCCACGGCTTTTTCCTACGCCAAACTAAAGGAGTGCTCCGTCAGCGAGCGGGTCTTCCTTGGCCCGCCACCGTTGGTACTGACAGGCACCTGCCAGGTTTACCGCAACCAGCAGTCGGTGTTCAGCAGCGTCTTTGAAACCGGTCTGGACCAGCTCTATTACCAGCGCGAGCACCTAACCGACAGCCTGTTCAGCTCACCCTCGCTTAGACAACCCGGCCTGGTCCACTACCTCTATATCGGTGCCGACCGCAACAGCTATGACCATGGTCACGCCCTCATTGATGGCGACACGATTTCGCTGCGCTTCAACGAACTCGATCTAGGACTGTCCAACCCACTGATGCTGCAGAGTGCCTAAACGCTTGTTCCAGGGATGAACCTAGTGCGTGGCCAAGAGGGATCTATGAAGACACTCAGAGTACTGAGCGATGTGGAGGCGACGTTCCATTACCTGCACGCCATGGCTAATGGCTCGACCCAAGTGGTGACCGCCTTACGCGTGCGCGGCAATTTCGACAGCAATACGCTGTCAGCCAGACTGACCGATTGGGCGGCCAGGCATGCAGTGCTGAACATAGCTGTGCAGAGCAGCCATACGGATACCGAACAAGAGCAGCTGCACTTCACGGCGCAGCCATACCAGGCCAAACAACTGAGTGTTCGCCATGAACACCAATGGTTCGATCATCCAGCCTGCTTTAGCGAAGAACTCAATACGCCATTGCACAGCGCCTGGCAGTGGCGGCTATCGGCGGTCATACAAGCAGGCGCGCTGTACCTGTATTTCACCCGCAGCCATGTGATCTCGGATGCTTTCAGTACGCGGCAACTGCTGCAGTCGCTGCTGGAAATCCTGTTATGGAATGTCACCACGGCGCCACTGACCCCGTTAATCCCTAATCGCGTGGGCAGCCCGCTGAACACGCCGAGTACAGCCCCTGAGAGTCTGCCTACAGCCGCTCCCGGCCCCGCGCCTGAAGCGCTGCGCCACTGCACGCGCACGGCCATCAGCGAGCGGCAAACCCGCATTCACCGGCGCCTGTTCGACCGCACGCTCTCGGCATCCATCATGACCGCGTGCAAACGCCGGGGGCTCAGCCTCAATGAGTGTTTCGCCACGGCCCTCGCCCTGTCCTATGCCAGCTGCCTGGGTAGCGACCAAGTCGAGCTGTACACCGCCATCAGCTCCCGGCGGTATTTCACCGAGGAGTTGGCCGATGGGCTGGGCTGCAATATTCACGTGCTGGCGTGTCAGATGCCGCTCACAGCGCTAACGCTGGACTCACAGGCAGTGCGCTACCGCAGTGCGATGTCGAAGGCCGGTACTGGCTGGGCGCCCAGTACGCTGGCGCACCCGGCGATAAAAGCCCAAGTCGAGCAGCTGTGTGCGGCGGAACACTTTCGCGGCCCGTGCATCACCAATAGCGGCAATACGGACTTCACCTCAGCCATCTGCCAGCACGTGGATTTCGTCGAAACAGCCGTCAACCGCAACGTGGCCAACTACAGCGTCGTGCTGCACCTGAGCTCTTTCCGCGGACGCCTGCAAATTCTGTATTCGTACGCCACCCCAGCTATGTCCGACGCCTTGGTCAAAGAAATTGACTACGCGCTTATGACCCACCTAGGACTGCTGGACACATCACTACCCGCTCCTATCACTGCAATGGGCATCGCATTATGAATAGTTCTTTGAGAAAGAAGCTGAGCCTGGCCTCTGCCTGCCTGGCTTTTGTAATCGTCATTCTCGACGTCAGCGTGGTCAATGTGGCCCTGCAACAGATTTATGGCGAGTTCGACGGCAGCCTCGCGCATCTGGAGTGGGTGGTGAACGGCTACACGCTCACCTTCGCCTCGTTTCTGCTCACCACCGGTTCCTTGGGTGACCGCTTCGGCCCCAAGCGGGTATTTTTGATCGGCTTCGCCCTGTTTGCCCTAGCCTCTTGGCTGTGCGGCAATGCCGATAGTCTCACCAGCTTGATCGTGTTTCGCTTGCTGCAAGGCTTGGGAGCGGCATTGGTGGTTCCCGCCTCGCTGGCGATCCTCAACCAGACGTTCCCGGATACCAACGAACGCAGTCGGGCCATCAGCTTGTGGGCGGCCGCAGGCGGTATGGCCCTTGCGTTTGGCCCGGTGTTCGGCGGCACGTTGATTTCCATGTTCGGCTGGCGCTCGATCTTCTACGTCAACATTCCCATAGCGGCGCTTGGCATTACCCTGGCCTATGTGTTCGTGCTTGAGAAAAGCTCCTTCGCTGACCGGCGGATCGATATCGCCGGGCAAGTGTTGGCAGTCGCGGCACTGAGCTGCCTGACCTATGCACTTATTCAGGTCAACGCCTACGGCCTGCACTCCCCTGAAGTGCTGTTCAGCGCCGCCGGGTTCGTCGTCGCCACGGCCTTGTTCATCTTGGTCGAACAGCGCGTCAACGCGCCAATGCTGCCGCTGTCCCTGTTTGCCAACAAACAATTCACGGCGGCGGCGCTCATCGGCGTGATGATCAACTTTGCTTTCTACGGCCTGGTGTTTCTGTTCAGCCTGTACTTCCAATACAGCTGGCATTACTCACCGCTGGAGACTGGCCTGGCCTTCCTGCCAATGACCGGCGCGATCATGTTAGCCAACCTCTATTCCGCCAAACTGATGGTGCGCCGTGGCTTCCGCCAGACCTTGCTGCTCGGCACCGGACTGGCCGCGCTGGGTTACGCCACCATCGTGCCCTTCCTCAACGGCCAATCGTACGGCGCAATGCTGGTTCAGTTTATCGTCGCCGGTTTTGGCATTGGCCTGGCTGTGCCAGCCGTTACCAACGCCATGGTGTCGAGCGCTGACAGCAAGCATATCGGCGTCGCCTCCGGTGTGCTCAATGCCTCGCGGCAGATCGGCGGGCTGATTGGCGTGGCGTCCATGGGACTGCTACTCGGTGACTTTGCCGGTGAGTCGTTCAACCAGGGCATCACACCCGCGCTGATCGTTGCTTCCGGCGCGCTGGTGGTGTGCATTGCCCTCGTGCTGAGCGGTTTTAGCAAGCCGCAAGTCATCGCCTGCAAATCAACTTCCTGAGCAAGGACTCTCAAGATGCCACATATGACCCTCGAGTATTCCGCCAACGTCGGCGCCGGCCTCGACACTGAAACGCTGTTTAACCAGTTGCATGGACAACTGGCCGAGGCCGGTGATTTGCGCAGCCAAGACTTCAAGTCGCGAATTTTCCCGGTTGAGAACTTCCATATTGGCCTGGGCCATGACAACGCCTCGTTCGTGCGACTGAACATTGAAACCTTTTTCGGCAAAACCGCAGAACAGAAACAGAACCTTAGCCAGGTGGCCCTGCAGGTCCTCTCAGAGCACTTTCACCAGGCGCTGAGCAACGGCAACTGCGACATAGCCGTACAGATCAGCGAGCTTGAAAGAGCCTCCTACGCGCGCGTGCGCTCCTCTGACTTGGCGGGGAAAGTCTGATGTCCAATTTTCAGGATTCAACCGTGCTGGTTATCGGCGGCTCATCTGGCGTTGGTCTGGCAACCGCGCAACTGCTTGAGCGCCTGGGCGCAAAGGTGACCATCGCCTCACGCAGCCTTGAAAAACTCAAGGCTGCCAAACGCCAGCTCAGCGATGCCACCCAACTTTTGCCCCTCGACATCACCGACAGCGCCCAACTGCAAGCGCTGCGTGATGGTCCGGCGTGGCAGCACTTAGTCATTAGCGCTGCTGAAACGCCCATGGGCAGCCTCGCCGCCTTGGCCGATGACGACGCCCGGAGGGCCATGGACAGCAAGTTCTGGGGCGCCTACAACGCGGCCAAGTACATCCCCATAGCGGATCAGGGCTCCATAACCTTCGTGGCCGGTTACCTGTCGCTGCGCCCGGGTAAGGCCAGCGCGTTACAGTCCGCGATTAACGCGGCTCTTGAAGCGCTGGGTCGAGCACTGGCGCTCGAACTTGCCCCCGTGCGCGTCAATACGGTTTCCCCCGGCTTACTCAATACCGAACTCTGGGCCGGCCTAGCCGAGGATAAACGCGAGGCGATGTTCGATACGGTGGCCAAACGCTTGCCGGTGGGCCGCGTCGGGCTGGCGGAGGATGTCGCTAAAGCCATCAGCTTCTTGATAGATAACGGCTACACCAGCGGCTCAACGGTATTTGTCGATGGCGGCGGACGAATTGCCTAATCAAGCCTGACCAGCGCCGAGCCTGGTAACCATCCGGGAACAGGCTCCGGCGCTGTCTTGACCATATCCACCGTGCAAAACAACACAGGTTTTTCTGCCTTATCGGGCAATCGGGTAAGGACCGCCAGCGCGCTTGCCGCGCAGGGCCAATCCTTACCAATACAGACTGCCAAGACACTACAGCCAGACTGGGCTTAGCGCCCCAGGCAAACAGAGCTGCCCCTCAGCACTATGGGCCACCGCTCAAGCGCTGTTGCTCACAAAAGCGCGCGTTCTTTTTTAGCGCTCAGGTGAAGCATCGCCGGTTCCGGGCAAACATCTAGGCAGAGCGCACTTTGCTCGCTTTCCAATAACTCACCGTTTGTTCAACCACACTCTGTAGAGGTGTGGCCGTCAATCCAGTAAGACGAGTGAAGTGCTCACCACTGGCCTGCCAGGGCATGTTGAACTGATAAAGCATTTCTTCACGGGCCTTTATCACCGGGTTAAACCAGCCAAACACCTTCAACAGCCATGCCGGCACGGCGACCGCTTTACGCGGCGCATGCGCCGGCCGCACACCTTGACGCTCCAACTCAGCAAACAACTCATCCGCCAGGTCGAACGCAGACAAGTGCGTGGCATGCGGCAATATCCAAGAGTGGTTGAGCAGCTCCGCGCGCTCAGTGATGGCCATCAAGGCCAACGCTTTGCCAAAGTCCGGGGCAAATGCCCAAGCGTGGGCAAGTCTCGGATCACCAACAAAGCGCACCGGCTTATTGGCTAACACCGGCTCAATAAACCAGTCGCCAAAAACGCTCTGCGCGCCGGCCCCCGGGCCAAAGTACTGCGACCCCTGCACGGTGCCCCACACCAGGCCACGCTCGCGCTGCGCGCGGCGCATTTGCTCGAGCACCTCTTTGCGCAATTGCCCCTTCTTGCTTGGCGGCAGCTCTGCCTGCTCCTCGGTCAGCGGGCCATTGACTGGTGCGGCGTAGGCATACAGGTTATCGGCGCAAATCAACCGCGCCCGGTGAGCCACGGCGGCATCGATGACATTGCGCTGAATGATCGGCAACTTGCTTAGCCACTCGTGGTAGCCGGGGATGGCGCTGTGCACGATGGCGGCAGCGCCTGCGGTGAAGTCCAGCACGCTGGCCGAATCGAGAGCATCAAAGGCATGCCAACTCAAACGGCCCTGCTCAAACGCAGTCTGTACGGCAGGTGGAACCCAGGCCGGCGCCTGACCACGGGTGTTGCCCATACGCAGATGCAGTGATTCAGCCGCTGGCGAGCTGGCCAGTGCGGCGGCGGTCCACAACCCCAACGGGCCAGCGCCCAACAGGGCAATAACGGAAGTGCTCATTGAGTGACTCCATCAGTAACAAGATGTCACCATGCTATTGAAGCCTTGCCATGGGATAAATCGTGCGCGAGCATTGGCTATCGAAACCCACAGTTTCTAATCGAGGTGGCAATGGACCGCTTGCAAGGCATGGCTGTGTTTGTCAAAGCGGCCGATCTCGGCTCGTTTGCTGCTGCCGGCGCGGCGTTGGACATGTCAGCGCAAATGGTTGGCAAACACGTCAGCGCCATCGAGGAGCGACTGGGCACTCGCTTGCTCAACCGCACAACCCGGCGCCAGAGCCTCACCGACCTTGGTCGGCAGTACTACGAGCGCTGTAAAACGGTATTGGCCGAGGTCGAGGCCGCCGAAACCATCGCGCACACTCAATCCAGCGCGCCGCGGGGACGTCTACGGGTCAACGCACCAGTCACCTTCGGCACCTACTGCCTGATGCCGGTGATTGCCCAATACCTCAAAACCTACCCGGATGTGCAAGTAGACCTGACGCTCAGCGACCGGGTCGTTGATCTCATCGAAGAAGGCTACGAGGCGGTTATCCGCATCGGCACGCTGGCCGATTCTAGTTTGATGGCCCGCACCTTGAAGCCCTATCGCCTGATCGTGTGTGCCGCACCTGAGTATTTACAACGGCGTGGCACCCCCACTACACCGGCCCAATTGGCCAACCATGACTGCTTAGGATTCGCCTATACGGCGCGCCCACCGGCCAAGCAGTGGCCATTTATGGCCGGCGAAAACCTGCTCCTGGCCCAGGTCCACAACCGCTTGCAAGTTAACGACAGCCGCGCCCAGCTCGCCGCAGCACGGGAAGGCATCGGCATCATCCTCGGCGCCGAAATGATGCTCGCCGAGGACCTACGCAGCGGCCGCCTACAGCGCTTACTGAGCGACTACGAAACCCCGGCACAACCCGTGCACATTTTGTTCCCCAGCGCCCGCAGCCAGACGCCCAAACTGCGCAGCTTTATCGACTGCGTGGTACAGCAGTTAGGAGGGTAAACACTGGGCAGCCGAACACGAAACAACGCGGCCATGCTCCTCCCACGCATCCAAACAACATCCTCTGCGGGGCTGTTTTAGCAATATTTAGCAGGAGGGCTGGTTAATGGAACTTATCGAGGTCACTCGAAAAGTCACTAAGCCAGAAACAACAAAGCCACCCGAAGGTGGCTGAGCTGGATACGTTGATTGCTTCGGCCAACCGTGTAACTGCAGCTGATAACCGGGCACCAGTCCTAACGATAGGGACGAGAAAGCTCGGATAAATGATTCAATCCCCGCAACTTCCCCGCACCTTTTATTTATGTGCAGGCATAAAAAAATCCAGTCACCGCTAAGTGACTGGACTTTTTAGGAATTAATGGTCGGGACGGAGTGATTCGAACACTCGACCCCTAGCACCCCATGCTAGTGCGCTACCGGACTGCGCTACGCCCCGACTAGGCGTGAATCTATTCTCGGCGGGCCGAAAACGTTGCGAACTATACAATAAGCTTCTGAAATATGGAAACTTTTTTGAAAATCGCAGTTATTTTTTCAGGACCAACAACACGTCTTCAAGCTCGGCAATCATTTGCTTGATCAGCTGCTTGTATTGAGTGTTGTCATCCTTGGCTTCATCACCGGACAGACGCTGACGCGCACCACCAATGGTGAAACCTTGGTCATAAAGTAAGGCGCGAATTTGCCGGATCATCAGCACATCTTGGCGCTGATAATAGCGGCGGTTGCCGCGCCTCTTGACCGGGTTGAGCTGGGTAAACTCCTGCTCCCAGTAGCGCAATACGTGCGGTTTAACCGCGCATAATTCGCTTACCTCACCGATGGTGAAGTAACGCTTACCAGGAATCGCAGGTAGTTCGTCGTTATGACTTGGTTCCAGCATACGCCTCAACCCTGGCTTTAAGTTTCTGGCCGGGGCGGAAAGTCACGACACGGCGAGCCGTGATCGGTATTTCCTCCCCTGTTTTCGGATTACGACCGGGGCGCTGACGCTTGTCGCGCAAATCAAAATTACCGAACCCCGAGAGTTTGACCTGTTCGTTGAGCTCCAGCGCTTGGCGGATCTCTTCAAAGAACAGCTCCACCAATTCCTTGGCTTCCCGTTTATTCAGGCCCAGCTCTTCATACAGACGTTCCGCCATCTCAGCTTTCGTCAGAGCCCCCATACGCTACTTCCTTAACGTGGCGTTGAACCTTTGTTCCAGACTGGTGAGGATATTTTGCATTGTGGTACTCACCTCATCGTCATTAAGAGTGCGCGATGGATGCTGCCAGGTCAAGCCAACTGCTAGACTTTTTCTATCAGGATCAATGCCTTTACCGTGATATACGTCAAATAGCTTGAGGTCAGTTAGCCATTCACCTGCTGCAGCACGGATTACTTCCAGCAATTGCTGGGCTGGAACATCCCTTTCGACCAAGACAGCAATATCGCGCCGCACTTCCGGGAACTTAGAAAGCTCTTGGAATTTAGGCATAGTGCCACGACTGATTTCAGCCAAAACCAACTCGAACATAAACACAGCCTGGTCCAAGCCCAAGACTTTTGCCAATTCGGGATGGATCGCACCGACAAAACCAACCAGCTTGCCGTCACGCTCAATACGCGCAGTCTGCCCCGGGTGCAAAGCCACATGCTCGCCCGGTACAAACACGAAGTCATCCGCCGCACCGGCACTGGCCAACAACGCTTCAACATCAGCCTTGATGTCATAGAAGTCGACGCTGTCACGCCCGTGCGCCCAGGCTTCAGGCAGGCGTGGGCCGCTGATCAAGCCGGCCAACATCGGCTCTTGCTGCAGACCTTCAAGCTGGCCGACAAAACGCAAGCCGCTTTCGAACAGGCGCACACGGCCCTGCTGACGGTTGAGGTTGTGCTGCAAGGCTTTGACCAAACCCGGCCATAACGAAGAACGCATCGCCGACATATCCGCCGAGATCGGGTTAGCCAGCAGCAGCGGCGCTACACCTGGGCTGAACAGCTCGAACAGTTTCGGATCGATAAAGCTGTAGGTGATTGCTTCTTGATAACCACGAGCCACCAGCAGGCGACGCAGTTGCGGCAAACCACTTTCAGCTTCGGCCTTGGCCTGCGGCGCCAGACGCGCCTGCGGGTAACGCACCGGCAACAGGTTATAGCCGTAGAGACGGCCCAGCTCTTCGATCAAGTCCACTTCCAGACTGATGTCGAAGCGGTGGCTTGGCACGCTGACTTGCCACTGCCCTGCCCCTTGCGCTTCAACCTGCAGACCCAAAGCACTGAGCAGTCGCTCAACTTGAGAGTCTTCAAAGGCCAGACCGAGCATTTGTTCAACGCGCTCGGCACGCAGCGTAACAGGCGCGATATTCGGCAGATGAGCCTGACTCACCACCTCAGTGATCGGGCCGGCTTCACCACCTACGATATCCAGCAGCAGGCCAGTGGCGCGCTCCATGGCTTCGCGAGCCAGTTGCCAGTCCACGCCACGCTCGTAGCGGTGCGAAGCATCGGTATGCAGACCATAAGAGCGGGCCTTGCCAGCGATGGCGATGGTGTCGAAGAAGGCGCTCTCGAGGAACAGATCACGCGTCATCGCGCTGACGCCGCTGTGCTCGCCGCCCATGACACCAGCAATCGCCAGAGCACGGTTATGGTCAGCGATGACCAGGGTGTCGGCACGCAGGCTAACTTCCTGGCCATCCAGCAGCACCAGCTTCTCGCCTTCTTCGGCCAGACGCACACGGATGCCGCCATTGATTTGTGCCAAGTCGAAAGCGTGCAGCGGCTGACCCAGTTCGATCATCACGTAGTTAGTGACATCGACCACAGCGTCGATGCTACGGATATCCGCGCGGCGCAGGCGCTCGACCATCCACAGCGGCGTCGGCTTGGACAGGTCGACGTTACGCACCACACGGCCCAAATAACGCGGGCAGGCTTGCGGCGCGAGCACTTCAACGCTGCGCTCATCGCTATGCGTAACAGCAACTGCCGGCACAGCGACACGGGTCACCGGCGCGTCATACAGCGCACCGACTTCGCGGGCCAGGCCGGCCAGGGACAAGCAGTCACCACGGTTCGGCGTCAGGTCCACTTCGATGCTGGCGTCATCCAGTTGCAGGTAGCTGCGAATGTCTTCGCCCACCGGCGCATCAGCCGGCAGTTCCAGCAGGCCATCGTGGTCTTCGCTGATTTTCAGCTCAGCAGCCGAGCACAGCATGCCGTTGGACTCAACGCCACGCAGCTTGGCTTTTTTGATTTTGAAGTCGCCCGGCAACTCAGCACCGATCATAGCGAACGGAATCTTCAGGCCCGGACGCACATTCGGCGCACCGCACACGACCTGGAAGGTTTCCGCGCCACTGCTCACTTGGCACACGCGCAACTTATCGGCGTCAGGGTGTTGCTCGGTGCTCAGCACCTCGCCGACCACCACGCCACTGAACTCACCGGCGGCCAGGGTCACGCTGTCGACCTCTAGACCGGCCATGGACAGGCGCGCCACCAGCTCATCACGGGAAACTTGCGGGTTTACCCAGGTGCGCAGCCATTGTTCACTGAATTTCATTCTGCTCTCCTCAACAATTCGGTTCGGTCATGCGGCTCTAGCGAAATTGCGCCAGGAATCGCAGGTCGTTTTCGAAGAACAGACGTAAGTCGTTAACGCCATAACGCAGCATGGCCAGACGCTCCACACCCATACCGAAGGCAAAACCGGAGTACTTCTCTGGATCGATGCCAGACATGCGCAGCACGTTTGGATGAACCATGCCGCAGCCCATGACTTCCAGCCAGCCAGTTTGCTTGCAAACGCGGCAGCCTTTACCGCTGCACATCACGCATTGCATATCGACTTCAGCCGAAGGCTCAGTGAAGGGGAAGAACGATGGACGGAAACGCACGCCCAGCGGCTTCTCGAAGAACACCCGCAGGAACTCTTCGATGGTGCCTTTAAGGTCGGCAAAACTCACACCCTCATCGACCAGCAGGCCTTCGACCTGGTGGAACATCGGCGAGTGGGTGATATCCGAATCGCAGCGATAGACGCGGCCGGGGCAAACGATGCGGATCGGCGGCTGCTGCGACTCCATGGTGCGTACCTGTACCGGTGAGGTATGGGTGCGCAGCAACATGTTGGCGTTGAAATAGAAGGTGTCGTGCATCGCCCGTGCCGGGTGATGCCCTGGAATATTGAGTGCCTCGAAGTTGTGGTAGTCGTTCTCCACTTCCGGGCCTTCGGCGATGCCGTAGCCAATACGGGTAAAGAATTGCTCCACGCGCTCCAGAGTGCGGGTCACCGGATGCAAGCCACCGGAAGTCTGGCCACGGCCAGGCAAGGTGACGTCAATTTTTTCAGCCGCCAATTTAGCGCTGAGGGCAGCCTGTTCCAGATCAGCTTTACGCGCATTAAGTGCGTCCTGAACTTGATCCTTGGCGGCGTTGATCAACGCGCCGGCTTGCGGACGTTCTTCGGCCGAAAGATTGCCCAGGGTCTTCATCACCTGAGTCAATTCGCCTTTTTTACCCAGATACTGAACGCGCAGTTGTTCAAGGGCGTTCACATCGTCGGTGTGGCTAACGGCCTCAAGCGCTTGCGAGACCAGCACATCCAGATTTTCCATTTACAGACTCCAGATACGAAATAGGGGAAGAGCTTGAAGGCTCTTCCCCTATCGGTGACGTTTAGCTCCGGGCGAACCCGGAGATTGTCGGGGACTTAAGCCAGTACGGCTTTCGCTTTCTCGACAATCGCAGCAAACGCCGCTTTTTCGTTCACTGCCAGATCAGCCAGAACCTTACGGTCGATCTCGATGGACGCTTTTTTCAGGCCAGCAATGAAACGGCTGTAGGACAGACCGTTAACACGAGCACCAGCGTTGATACGAGCGATCCACAGAGCGCGGAACTGGCGCTTCCGCTGACGGCGGTCGCGGTAGGCGTATTGGCCTGCCTTGATCACAGCCTGCTTGGCAACGCGGAATACGCGCGAACGCGCACCGTAGTAGCCTTTAGCGAGTTTCAGAATTTTTTTGTGACGCTTACGAGCGATAACGCCGCGCTTAACACGAGCCATGAGTAATTTCCTCTAAATCTTGACCGATTAACGAACGCGCAGCATGCGCGCCACTTTTGCTACGTCAGACGGGTGAATCAGGCTGCTGCCCCGCAGTTGACGTTTACGCTTAGTGGACATCTTGGTCAGGATGTGGCTCTTGAAAGCGTGCTTGTGCTTGAAGCCAGTAGCAGTTTTAAGAAAACGCTTGGCTGCACCACTCTTAGTTTTCATCTTTGGCATGTTCGGATACTCCGCATTCAGTTGATAAACATAACCGCAAGGCCTGCCGTGCCCTGGTGGTTACTTCTTCTTTTTGGGGGCGATGACCATAATCAGCTGGCGTCCTTCCATCTTCGGGTGCTGTTCAACGGTGCCGTATTCAGCCAGGTCAGCTTCAACCCGCTTCAACAACTCCATGCCCAGCTCCTGATGCGCCATCTCACGGCCGCGGAATCGAAGCGATACCTTGGCCCTGTCCCCATCACTTAGGAAACGTACCAGGTTGCGTAGTTTTACCTGGTAATCCCCTTCCTCCGTCCCTGGACGAAACTTAATTTCTTTAACCTGAATCTGCTTCTGGTTCTTCTTAGCTGCCGCAATTTGCTTCTTCTTTTCGAAGAGCGATTTGCCGTAGTCCATGACTCGGCAAACCGGAGGAACTGCGTCGGCAGAGATTTCTACCAGATCCAGCTTGGCCTCTTCAGCAATCCTAAGCGCTTCATCAATCGAGACGATGCCAATTTGCTCGCCGTCAGCGCCAATTAACCGAACCTCGCGTGCCGAGATATTCTCGTTGATCGGGGCCTTCGGTGCAGCTCGTTTATCTTGTCTCATATCACGCTTAATAATGATTACTCCAAAACTTGGCGACCACGCCGGGAAACCGCCTGCGCGAGAAGTTCAGCGAATTGAGTGACGGGCATGGAGCCCAGATCAGCACCTTCACGGGTACGCACGGCGACAGTTTGCGTCTCGACTTCGCGATCCCCAATAACCAAAAGATAGGGGACCTTGAGCAAAGTATGCTCGCGGATTTTAAAGCCTATCTTCTCGTTCCTCAAGTCAGACTTGGCACGAAAACCGCTTTGGTTAAGGGTTTTTTCCACTTCTTGGGCGAAATCGGCTTGTTTATCAGTGATATTCAGCACCACAGCCTGAGTTGGCGCGAGCCAAGCCGGGAATGCACCTTCGTAGTGCTCGATCAAAATTCCGATGAAACGCTCGAAGGAACCCAGGATCGCCCGGTGCAACATGACCGGCACTTTACGGCTGTTGTCTTCGGAGACGTAGCTGGCTTCCAAACGCTGCGGCATGTTCGGATCATATTGCAGAGTGCCGCACTGCCAATTACGACCTAAACAGTCGAGCAAGGTGAATTCGATCTTCGGACCGTAGAACGCGCCCTCGCCCGGCAGGTATTCCCACGGCAGACCAGCTTCGTTCAGGGCGTCAGCCAGAGCGGTTTCGGCGCGATCCCAGAAGGCATCATCACCCACGCGCTTAGGCGGACGAGTGGAAAGCTTCATCTTGATGTCGCTGAAGCCGAAGTCGGAGTAAACCTGCAGGGTCAGCTTGATGAAATCAGCCGCTTCCTTCTTCACCTGCTCTTCAGTACAGAAGATATGGGCGTCGTCCTGGGTGAAGCCACGCACACGCATGATGCCGTGCAGTGCGCCGGATGCTTCGTTACGGTGGCACGAGCCAAACTCGGCCAAGCGCAGCGGCAGCTCACGGTAGCTCTTCAGGCCTTGGTTGAAGATCTGCACGTGGCACGGGCAGTTCATCGGCTTGATCGCGTAGTCGCGGCTTTCCGACTCAGTGGTGAACATGTTGTCGGCGTAGTTGCCCCAGTGCCCGGATTTCTCCCACAGGATACGGTCGACCACTTGCGGAGTGCGCACTTCCTGGTAGCCGTTCTCGCGCTGGATGCCGCGCATGTACTGCTCTAGCACCTGATAGATGGTCCAGCCATTGGGGTGCCAGAACACCATGCCTGGCGCTTCTTCCTGGGTGTGGAAGAGGTCGAGGCGCTTACCGATCTTACGGTGATCGCGCTTTTCGGCTTCTTCGATGCGCTGGATATAAGCAGCCAGTTGCTTCTTATCCGCCCACGCGGTGCCGTAGATGCGCTGCAGCTGCTCGTTCTTCGCATCGCCACGCCAGTAGGCGCCGGACATCTTGGTCAGCTTGAACGCTTTAAGGAAACGAGTGTTGGGCACGTGCGGGCCACGGCACATGTCGACGTATTCTTCGTGGAAGTACAGGCCCATGGCCTGCTCGTCCGGCATGTCGTCGATCAGGCGCAGCTTGTAATCTTCACCACGGGCCTGGAAAAGCTCGATGACTTCCGCGCGCGGGGTCATCTTCTTGATCACATCGTATTCGGTGTCGATCAGCTCACGCATGCGCTGCTCGATCGCCGCCATATCCTCAGGGGTAAAGGGGCGCTCGGCGGCGATGTCGTAATAGAAACCTTCATCAATCACCGGGCCGATCACCATCTTGGCGCTGGGGAACAGCTGCTTGACCGCATGGCCAACCAAGTGGGCGCAGGAGTGGCGGATAATCTCAACGCCGTCCTGATCTTTCGGGGTGATGATTTGCAGACTGGCGTCCTGGGTAATCAGGTCGCTTGCATCCACCAGTTTGCCGTCGACCTTACCGGCCACGGTGGCCTTAGCTAAGCCTGCGCCAATGGACTGGGCGACTTCCAGCACGGATACCGGGTGGTCGAATGGACGTTTACTGCCGTCGGGAAGAGTAATAACGGGCATGGCGCCTCCTCTCCTAGTGGTGACCTCTACCAAAGGCCACATGGGTTGGGATGAGCCAGTAAGTGATCCGGCGCTATACCTGCCATACAGGGGCAGGAGCCTTGCGGCCAAGCTCACCGAACCAGAATCACTGGTGATGGTTAATACACACATAGCTAGCCGCGCTGGGCGATGCCAAACAATCCTCGGACACAGATTGCGCGACGAAAAGCTTACAACCGGACACTTTTGCTGCCAGTTCAAGACTTAAATCAAGTCAGGAGTTCGAGCTAAGTGGATGATTTCTAATGAAACAGGTTGTTTCAGCCTTGGCTAGGAGCGGCATTCTAGCATAACTAAATCAATAACTTAGTCTGTCCAGTAAGTCACAAGCGCCCTAGCCTGCCTTGGCCTGCGTACGCGTGGCGTACCAGCAAATCAGCGAGCCGAAGGTAACCAGCAGCGCGCCGTGCCAAAACTGTAACGACAAACTGGCACCCAGCCAGAGGGCCGAAAAAGCGGCCGACAGAACTGGGGAGAAATACGACAGCGTCGCCAGCAGAGTCAGATTGCCGCGCAAGATGCCCACGTTCCACAGCGCATAACCACCGGCCATAGACAGCACCAAACAGGCCAACTCCAGCGAAGGTTGCAGGGTAAAAGCCGGCAGCGCTTCACTGCTCAGGGCATATTTCACCCACAGCAAAATGGCCGTGACGGCAAAGAAAAAGCCCACATGATTCTCGCCCCGGGCGTAACGGCGAGTGATGTTGCAATACAGAGCAAAGGTGATCGCGCAGGTGGCGGCCATGCCGTAGCTGAGTGGGTTGGATTTGATGTTGCTGACAAAGCTGGCCAGCGACAGACCGTCGGTGCTGACCACCCATGTCGTGCCCCATAACGCCAGAGCCGTGCCCGGCAAGATAAACCAGCGGGCTGATTGCTGATTCATCGGCACCGCCAGCAGCACCGTCAAACAGGGCCACAGGCTGTTTACCACACTGACTTGAATCGCCTGCTCGCTGGAGTTGGCGTAGCCCAAGGCCAGGGACAGGCAAATTTCATAGGTGACGAACAACGCCGTGCCCAACACTAGATACAGGCGCGAACTGTGGCGCAGGCGCGGACGACCTAACAGCACGAACAGCAACACTGCGCCAAAGCTGTAGATCAACGCAGCGCCGCCGATGGGGCCAAAGTATTGGCTGGTACTGCGGATCAGTCCTGAGGCCGTGCTCCAAACCAGCAGGGCCACCACGCCACATAGAGTCGCCGCCCGCCCACTGCTATTCAACATCGCTGCCTCAGCGCAAAAAGATGGCGATTCTAGCGCCTGCTACGGCGCCTGTCTGTTTCTCACTGCAGGCAACGACGCCGCTCTACGACAGGCCTGAGCTATGCCGGCGTGGCGATATAGGGAAACTCACTTTCAGGCAGGGTCTGGCCATGACTTAACTGGCCAATCAGGTGGGTATAGGGCGGTGAGGTTTCGCCGTGGCGATCCACATAACAGGCGTTATCGCCCAACCAGCGCGTCGACAGCACCCGCCGTGCATCCGTTAGCGAGCGATTGCCTGGGGCGCCATGCACGGTGCGAAAGTCAAAGGCAATGGCATCGCCCAGGGCAAGATCCCAACCCAGAATCTGATACTGCTGACGATTGCCCTCGATATCCGGCATCGCCTCAAGCCCGGCGACATCCTGCTCATAATCGGCGCCGGTAAATTTACGCGGACGGAACTGCTTACCCCACAAGTGCGAGCCGGCGACAAACTCGACACTGGAGCTACGCGCCACTGGGTCCAGCGGCAACCAGATACTCACTGTTTGCTCGGCGCTGGCGCAGTAATACGGCTCATCGTGATGCCAAGGCGTGGCACTGGGGTTACCCGCCTCCTTGACCAGCATATGCTCATGAAAGATGCGCACCTGCCGCGAGCCCATCAATTGCTTGGCCAACTGAGCGGCCGGGCTGTGCTGGATAAACTCACGGTAGCCGGCAATGTTGGGCCAGTTGCAGTAATCGCCGATAAAGCGCCCCGCCGCCGTATTCGGCGTGTAGTTACGCTGCAAGGGGCCGGGATGGGCCAGATTATCCGCCACCGCCGCGCGCAGCGGTTCAATCCAATCCGCAAACAACCCACGCACCACGACCACACCGTCACGGTTAAACGCTTCCCGCCATTGTGCATCCATCCACCAACCCTCCCCGACGATAAGACTCACTCGGCCTCAGCCGACCCCGCTTGGTTACGCTTGCTCAACCAACTGGTGCAGGCATACAGAGCCAGTACCACCAGGATCAATAAGGTGGCCACGGCCAGAATCGACGGATCGATCTGATCACGGATGCCGTTCCACATCTGTCGCGGCACGGTGCGTTGCTCGGAGCCACCGATAAACAGCACGACGATCACCTCATCAAAGGATGTGGCAAAGGCGAACACCGCGCCGGTGGCTACGGCCGGGGTAATCAGCGGCAACGTCACCCGGCGAAAGTTAGTCCAGGGCCGTGCGCCCAGACCGCTGGCCGCACGGGTCAGGCTATGGTCGAAGGATTGCAGCGCAGCGCACACAGTGATCAGCACAAAGGGCGTGCCGAGCACGGTGTGGGCGAGGATCACGCCTAAGTAGGAATCGACCAAGCCCAGCGGCGCGAACACGTAATAAAAGCCTGCGGCGACCACCACAATCGGCGTGATCATCGGTGAGATCAGCAGTGGCATCACCACCGTACGCCAGGGGAAGCTGGCGCGGCTCAAGCCCAGCGCCGCCAAGGTGCCCAAGGCGGTGGCCAGCAGCGTCGAGGCAAACCCAATGCCCAGGCTATTCAGCAGCGCGCGCTGCCATTGGCTGTTGTTCAATACGGTGTCGTACCAGCGCAGCGACACGCCGGTCATGGGGTAGGAGAAGTACGAGCTGCTGTTAAACGACAGCGGCATGATGATCACAATCGGCGCCACCAAAAACAGCAGCACCAACGCCGTATGCCAGCGCACCCAACGCGCGCTCCAACGCTCAAGACGGGACCAGTAATGGGTTTTCATAGGCGCTCCCGATTAACCGAAACGCAGGCGGTCAATGCCCACCAAGCGGTTAAACACAAAGTAGAAAAACGCGGTAAACAGCACCAGATACACCGACAACGCGCCGGCCAGGCCCCAGTTCAATTGCTGGTTGGTTTGCAGTGAAATCAGTTGGCTGATCATTTCATCCCCTGCTCCGCCCAGCAGCGCCGGAGTGATGTAGTAGCCCAGGGACAAGACGAAGACCAAGAAGCACCCGGCGCCCACCCCGGCCAATGTCTGCGGAATATAGGTGCGCACGAAGGCGGTCAGCGGCTTAGCGCCTAAGGATTGCGCGGCGCGTAGATAAATCGGCGAGATGCCCTTCATCACCGAGTAAATGGCCAGAATCATGAACGGCAGCATGATATGGGTCATGCCGATCAATACCCCGGTGCGGTTAAACATCAACTGCAGCGGCTCGCTGACCAAGCCCAAACCGCTGAGCAAACTGTTGACCACGCCATTGGGTTGCAGCAGCACATACCAAGCGGTGGTGCGTACCAACAAGGACGTCCAAAACGGTACGATCACCAGCAGCATCAGGCGCTTGCTCTGCTGCGCCGGCAAGTTGGCCAGCAACCATGCCACCGGGTAGGCCAGCAGCAGGCAGATTAGGGTGATGCTGGTACTGATGCCGATGGTGCGGGCAAAAGCTTGCAGGTAGATGGATTCCTCAGCAGGCATGCTGACCACTGCCCCGCTGCTGTCGATCTTGCTGTCCAGCGCGCCTAACAGATAGTCCACCGTAGGCGACTGCGCCGCACGCTTGAGCACGCGCCAGGTATCCAGATCCGCCCAGCGGGCATCGATTTGCGGCAACGTCACCGCCCAATCGGTGGACTCGCGCTGCTTAAGGTTACGCGCGGTTTTCATCAACAAACTGCGCATGGCCGGATCGTAAAAATTCAGACGCCGCGCGGCGCTGCCCAGCTCATCGCTGGCACTGGCGCTGACCAGCTCCTTGGCCAAAGCGGCATAGATTTCAGCCTCCGGCAAGGCAGATTCGTCCCAGTCATTGAGCGCCGCACTGAGCAGCGGCATGGCACTGGGTAACTCGGGGTTCTGCACGCTACGCAAAAGCAAAATGCCGATGGGAGCAACAAAGGTCAGCAACAAAAACACCATTAATGGCGCCGCCAGCAGCAAGGCCTTGCGCGACTCTTTGCGCCGCGCCTGACGGTAGGCTCGGGCCTGCTCGGCATTCTCTTGCGCGGCGCCCTGGGCCAGGGCCTGCGCAGCAACGGGGATGGTCACATTCATGGGCAACTCCAAACAGGCACGCTCAGCAACAGGTCGCCGCCGTACGGGCGGCGACCTTGGGGTGGATCAAGGCTGGCTAAGCCACACTTGGAAGCGTTTGTTGATCACGTCGAAGTTATCGGTCCAGAAATTCACATCGATCTGCACGGCATTACCAAAGTTAGCCGGCGCGGTGGGCAGCCCTTTCAGGGTTTGCGCGTCGATATGCTCCAGCGCTTTGCTGCGCGGCGGCGCATAGGCGATGTAGCGCGACAGTTGGGAGATCACCTCGGGTTGGGAGGCGTAGGCGATAAAGTCGGCAGCGGCCTTAGCGTTCTTCGCGCCTTTAGGCACGCCCCACCACTCGAAGTCGTAAATCTGTCCGTCCCACACGATAGCGAATGGCTTGTGATCGGTGTCCACGGCGCTTTGGATGCGCCCGTTGTACGCCTGCACCATCACCACCGCGCCATCGGCCAAGAGTTGCGGAGCCTGGGCACCGGACTCCCACCAGATGATGTCGTTCTTGATGCTGCTCAGTTTGCTAAAGGCGCGCTCCAGCCCTTCAGGCGTCCCCAGTACGCTGTAAACCTGGTCCTTGCTCACGCCATCAGCCATTAGCGCCCATTCCAAAGTGCCTTTAGGGCTCTTACGCAGGCCGCGTTTACCGGGGAATTTCGCGGTATCGAAGAAGTCGCCGACCTGGCTGGGGCCTGTTTTCAGCTTACTGCTGTCGTAAGCGAAGATGGTCGACCAGACCATGCTGGCCACCGCGCACTCACTGATCGAGCCGTCGATAAAGTCGCTGCTGTCGCCCAGCAGAGCTTTATCAAACTTCATCAGCAAGCCTTCATCACAGGCAGCGATGGCGTCGTTGGACTCCAAATCCACCACGTCCCAGGTGGTGTTGTTGGCCTGAACCATGGCCGACAACTTGGCCAGGCCACCGTCATAGGCCTCAAGGCCAAAGGTGGTGCCGCTGGCTTGGGTATACGGCTCCAGATAGGCTTGTTTAACCGCACTTTCATAGGCGCCACCGAAGGTCACGATGGACAGTTTGGTGGCCGCATGCAGGGGGCTGACAGCAACCGCAGCGGCGAGCAACGAGGCACTGGCGAGCAGATTGGTAATAGGCTTCATTGGCATATCATTCCTTCTATCTCTGTTAAGTGGCGGCAGTTCAAAGAAGCCTCAGGTGGCACTGGCCGAGGGCGCCAGAACCTTGCAGTCCGCCACCCGCCAAGTCAGTTCAACCTCGCTGCCGGTCTGCGGCAATCGGTGGCTCCAGGTATTGGGCAGCTTGCAAATCAGCTGCTCGGATGCGCTTACACGCAAGTGCACGCGGTGGTGATCGCCGCAATAGATGGTCTCTTGCACCAAGCCGCGCAGGCTGTTGCCCAGACTTACCCCAGGCGTGGCCAAACTGACCTGCTCGGGGCGTAAAAACAGGGTGCCCGGCGTATCCACACTGAGGTCTTGGCTGGTGTGGCCACGCACCTCGGCGCCATTGGCCAGCTGCAAGGTGGCGAGGCCGTTTTCGATACGACTGATGCGGCCACTGAGGCCATTGTTCTCACCGACAAAATTGGCGACGAAGGCGTTGTGCGGCTGCTCGTACAACTCATGGGGCGGCGCGATTTGCTGGATACGTCCGTCGAAGAACACCGCCACCCGATCTGACATGGTCAGGGCTTCGGACTGATCATGGGTCACATACACCGTGGTCAGGCCCAGCTCGCGATGCAGGCGCATGATTTCGTACTGCATATGCTCGCGCAGACGTTTATCCAAGGCCCCTAAGGGCTCGTCCATCAGAATCAAGCTGGGCTCAAACACCAGCGCCCGGGCCAACGCCACGCGCTGCTGCTGACCGCCGGACAACTGCGCCGGGCGGCGCTTAGCGACATGGGACAGCTCGACCATGTCCAGCGCACGACTCACCCGCTGCTTGATTTCACTGCGTGGCACAGCCCGTACCGACAGTGGAAAACCGACGTTCTCGGCGATGCTCATATGGGGGAACAAGGCGTAATTCTGAAACACCATGCCGATGTCGCGTTCATAGGGTGGGCGATCGTCCAGGCGTTTGCCGGCCATGCAGATCTCACCTTTGCTCGGCGTTTCAAAGCCGGCCAGCATCATCAAGGTGGTGGTTTTGCCAGAGCCCGAAGGCCCCAGCAGCGCGACAAATTCACCTTTATTGATGGCCAGGTTGAGGCCGTACACCACATAGTCCGTGCCGTCATAGGATTTGCTGACGTTACTGAAACTGATAAAGGGCTCCGCCGCCCCAGGCGCAGTGGCCGCGTTCATCACAGGCTGACCCGGCTGGCGATATAACGGGCGAAGTCATAGTTGGGCCGTTCCAGATGGCTCAGGTGGCCTGGCTGCGCCAGCGGCGCACGCACGCCACGCATCACCGCCTCGACGCCCTGCCGGTCTTCGGCGTTGACCTCATCGAGCAACGCTTTAAGCGTGCTCAGGTACTCAGTAGCTTTGGGGTCGTTAATAAACTCCGGAGCCAGGCCACCGCCGAAGCGGATATGCACCTTGTCGACGCCACACGGCTGCACGATCAAGTACCAAAAATAGCCCGGTGTCAGGGTGATCAGGTGACTCGGATAGATACTCAGCAGCGCCGTGGTTTTGCGCCAATGCCCTTCTAGATGCTGGTTATCTGGGTGGGCGTTGCCGATGGCCAGCGTCGCCTCTTTGGTAATCCAGTGATAGTTAAAGGCGGGCAAACCCGCTGGGCATTCCATTTCTTCCAAGCGCGAATGCGGGCCCACAGTCGCCCGGTGCAGCATGGGCAGGTGGTAACTCTCCATAAAGTTTTCGGCGAGGATCTTCCAGTTGCAGTCCCACACATGATCTTCCTGGAAGGTCTCGATATAGCCCTCCATGCGGTACTGGCTGATCAGCTCCTCCAGCTCTTTAAGCTGCTCACTGACTGGCGGCAGATCGTTGTCCAGGGTCAGGTAAATCCAGCCCTGCCAGATTTCGCAACGCACGCTGGGCAGTTGGTAGTCGCTTTTGCAGAAGCCGCTCTGCCGATCCATCTGTGCCGCGCCACGCAGCTTGCCTTGCAAGTCATAACCCCAGGCGTGGTAGGGACAGACGATGGCGCGCACATTGCCGCTGCCCTGCAACAGCACCGACATGCGATGCAGGCACACGTTGGAAAACGCGCGGATCTCGCCTTGGTTATCCCGCAGCACCACCACCGGCTGCCCGGCGATGTCGTAGGTCAGGTAATCCCCGGGGATTTGCAACTTGCTGGCGCGGCCCACACACAGCCACTGCGCCTTAAAGATGTGCTGCTGCTCCAGCTCGACGAAGGCCTTGGAGGTGTACACCTCGGGCGGCATAGCCCGCGCATCGACAAAGTCACGATCACAGTTTGCTTGTAAAGCAGTGATCAATTGGGCAACCGGGGTGGGCGTAATGAGCTGTGCCATAAAGCTTCCTCGATAAGACGTTACTGCAAGGTCTGAGCGGCCTTTATTCGCCAGTTTTCGAAGTACTGATCAGGCTGCACGCGAAGTGGATATGGCCGGATGGTGGCCGAGGGCTAGGCATAAATAAAGTAAGGAAAAACTGCCTTAGGCCTATGAAAAACGTGGCTAGGCCGGGCGTTTTTGGTGCGCTCCACCGCCTTATTGGTGCAGCAGCGCAATCCACTGATGGCTCATCCTGCAATGCAGCACAGGCTGACTTTGCCGCCCCCTGAAGCGGAGCGTTTAGCGCAGGCGTTTAGTCCTTGGGGCCGTCATAACCGCAAGCGCTGGGCGTAAGGTTTGAATCGACTCGCAGCGCCCCAGTTTGGGTCGCCATAGATGCGCACCAGCCGCTTGGAATAAGGCTCAATCAGGATTTTTTAAGCGCTGCGCTGAGACACAGGCTCATAGCCCACTGACTGAAACAGGTTTGCCCAGCCCTAAGGCGTTGTGCTGAAACCCAGCCTGAGTTGCAGAGAAACAGCAGGCGCACACTGCATTGGCACAGCCTGCGTATGGCAAGGGTTACGCACCTACCATAGGCCTTAAAACACAACGCCCGGCGTAATCAGAGGATCAACGCCGGGCGTTTTAATCAGCCTAAAGGCTTGCGTGCCGTTAAAGCTCAGTCACCGCAATATGCGAGCTTAGGCTGCGCGATAAATAGCGGTAAAAGTCACAAATGGTGCCTTCAAAATCCGCCGGCGAAAGCTGCCCGGAAGGTGCATGCCGCGAGGCCAAACCACGCTGCATGCGCTCCAGCTTCTCGCGGTCTTCACGGTTGACTTCATTCCACAGCGCGAGGCGCTCATCCAGCTCGGCGGCGCTGAGTTCCTCGCCATAAGTGGCAACCGTCCAGCGCACGCGAATCTGATCCACCGCCAAGGGCTGGATCGACAGTGACACCAATAGGGTCGCTGCCTGGCTGACGAGCTGAGTGGGGAACAGACAAAACAGCGTGGAGCGCCGCCGCTCCTCAGCGGACAAACCTGGCGCACCTAAGCCACGGGAGGCGGCGGAGTCCGGATAGTTGGCGCAATAGCTGGTAAAGGCCTCATCAGCCATGGACTTACGACTTAAGCCCGTCGGCGTATAGGGGTGCAGCGTTTTGGGGTGCACCACCGAGAGGTGGTAAGCCTCCATAAAGTTTTCCACCAAACACTTCCAGTTGGTGTTCCAGATCTCCTCCTGGCTGTGCACATGGCGCATTTCGGCGGTTTGGTAATTGGCCAGCAGTGCTTCTAGATTGCCCAAGCGAGTGGCCAAGGGCGCGGCGTTATCGTCCAGGTTGACGTAAATAAAGCCGTTCCACAGTTCAGTTTTAAACTCCGGCAGGCTGCAACTGTGCGGCGTCACGCCTTTTTCTTGCATGCGCGGGGCATGGGCCAAGCGCCCGTCACGCTCATAACTCCAAGCGTGGTAGGAGCAGACAAAACGCCGCGTATGGCCCTTGCCTTCAGCCAGCGGCATACCACGATGGCGGCAGAGATTGGACAGCGCGCGAATCGTGCCCTCATCTCCTTTAATGAGGATCAGCGGCTCTTCGAACAGTTGCGTGGTAAAGAAATCCCCGGCCTCCGCCAGCTCATCGACTCGCCCCACGCAGTGCCATTCCTTTTTCAGGAAGCTTTCCACCTCGAACTGATAGAAATCCGGGCAGCTGTAAAACTGCCCAGGCAGGCACTGCGCCTGCGCTTCAGGCAACCCCGCCACGCCATGCAGACGGGTCACCATGGCGGCAACCTTATTGTGATTAATCCCCATCCGATTCACTCCACAGCTAATAGGCGGGCGCATACAGCCCATGGCCAGATTGATAGCAGCTGACACCGTTGCACTTCTCGCCAAAGCACAGACCGCGCCATAACGAGCAAGCAGCACCTAGGTGCCAAGAAAGATTCAAGGAGAAGTTAATACGCCTGCAAACGCGGAGAAAGTTCGAAAAAACTGCGCTGAAGCAAGGAAAAATATGCCTCGGCCTAGGCTGTGGATTGGCTTC
Organism: Pseudomonas sp. 5P_3.1_Bac2; assembly: GCF_025465995.1. Classification (GTDB taxonomy): domain Bacteria; phylum Pseudomonadota; class Gammaproteobacteria; order Pseudomonadales; family Pseudomonadaceae; genus Aquipseudomonas. The sequence goes on from NZ_JANLNY010000006.1 coordinate 1,101,935, forward strand.
GGGGCAATGGTGGATAGATAAAGCGCCATCCACTCCAGCAACACCCGTAGGGTGGGCAACGCGAAGCTTGGCCGCCTCAATCCAAGTTCACCACCTGCGGCAACTACATAAAAACTGCTTGCCTCACAGCCTTTATTCGCCAGCAAATCTACGTTGCCAGCATTTCACGGTGGATGGGTGAAGCGTCATCCACCCTACGTTCCAGCAACACCAACACCCGTAGGGTGGACAACGCGAAGCTTGGCCACCTTTACCCAAGCTCATCACCTGTGGCAACTACATAAAGGCTGCCTGCCTCACAGCCTTTATTCGCCAGTAAATCTGCGTTGGCCAGCATTTCACGGTGGATGGGTGAAGCGTCATCCACCCTACGCTCCAGCAACACCAACACCCGTAGGGTGGGCAACGCGAAGCTTGGCCGCCTCAATCCAAGTTCACCACCTGCGGCAACTACATAAAGACTGCTTGCCTCACAGCCTTTATTCGCCAGCAAATCTACGTTGCCAGCATTTCACGGTGGATGGGTGAAGCGTCATCCACCCTACGCTCCTGCAACACCAACACCAACACCCGTAGGGTGGACAACGCGAAGCTTGGCCGCCTCAATCCAAGTTCACCACCTGCGGCAACTACATAAAAACTGCTTGCCTCACAGCCTTTATTCGCCAGCAAATCTACGTTGCCAGCATTTCACGGTGGATGGGTGAAGCGTCATCCACCCTACGTTCCAGTAACACCAACACCCGTAGGGTGGACAACGCGAAGCTTGGCCACCGGCATTAAATTTATTCGGGCGTAATCCGTCGACAGCCCTAACGCAGGGCCGCCGTTTTCTCTTTAAGCCAATCCAACAGATGCCGCACGGCCGGACGCATACCGCGCTGGCCCAGATGCACTGCGTGAACCAAGCTGATCGGCGGGTGCAGGTCCAGCTCAACCCTCAACAGGCGTCCCTCGGCAAGGTCCTCAGCGACATAGAGCTCGGGGATCATAATCATGCCCAAACCACTCAGCGCAGCACTGCGCAAAGTAGCCATATCGTCCACCACCAAACGCGGCTCCAAGCGCACATCGACAACCTGCTCATCGCCATCCAACAACTGCCAATGGCACTGCCCTCCCGCCCCGCTCCAGGCAATTGCCGGCACCCGCTGCAAGGTCTCATTCAAGCTGAGCTTAAGCTCGCTCTGCCACTGCGGATGCACCACTAAAACCAAGGGGATGCGCGCCAGCAACACCGGCACATAGCCCAGCGGATAATCCAATTGGCTGCGCGCACGGATAACAAAGTCGACGTTCTCGTTATGCACATCAACTGGCCGGTTAGACGCCTCGATATGCACCCGCACCCTTGAGTAGGTTTGCAGATAACGCAGAATCTCATCGGCAAAATACAGATTAAGCAGCGACGGCGGCAGCACGATGCGCACCGCGCCGCTCGGCTCGCGCTGCATTACCTCAACGGAGGCCAGCGCCTCATCAACCTGCTCAAAAATATCCAGGCAGCGCTGATAGAGCGTTTCGCCCTGCTCCGTCAGGCGAAAGCTGCGCGTGCTGCGCTCAATCAAACGGGCGCCAAGTTCACGTTCAAGCGCGCTGATGCCGCGACTCAAGGTCGCTCGGGAGATCCCCGTTTGCCGGTGACAGGCAGAAAACCCGCCCGCGCTGACCACCTGCTTAAACAGCTTTAAGCCATTGAGATCCGTCATGGATCGCCCTCAACTCGCACATTGCGGTACCACTTGTATCACCTTTGCAAAAGTGAAAGCCATATACAGGGCTTCCCGTGATTTTTCTCATACATAAACTTGCCATCTGAATAGTTACTGCACCAATCCCTCTCGATTAAGTGGTTACCCCTATGCACAGCACAGTATTGATGGCACACACCTACGGCCCCGCCGAAGTCCTGCAATTCGCCGAGTTAGAACTACCTAAACTGGCGGCTGAAACCGCGCGCATCCAAGTCATGGCCGCCGGCATCAACCCCATCGATGCCCGACGCATGAGCGGCGAATTTCGCCACGGCACTCTGCCGCAAACCTTCGGTACTGAATTTGCCGGGGTGATCGTTGAGGTCAATGACCCTCAGAGCAAGTGGAAGGTCGGTGATGAAGTGCTCGGCTCCGGCGCCGGCTTTACCCATGCCACAGTGATTGATGTGCCCGTGAGCAATCTGGTCGCCCGCCCGGCTAATCTGGACTGGCTTGTCGCCGGCTCTCTGGCCGGAGCAGCACAAACCGCGATGACTATCCTGCAAGAGCTGCAAGAAAAGGGGCCGGTGAAGTCACTGCTGATTCATGGTGCATCAGGCGGCGTAGGCTCGATCACCGTACAACTGGCCCGCGAATTAGGTATCGACGTGGTGGCCACCGCCTCACAGCGTAACCACGAGTACCTTGAAAATCTCGGCGCCACCCCAGTGCTATACGGCGCTGGCCTGACGGAACGCCTGCAAGCCATACACCCAGAGAAATTCGACGCGTCTCTCGATATGGCCGGCACCGAAGACGCAACCCAAGCCTCCTTGGCTACCGTGAAAAATGACGGGTTTCTCGGCACCATCGCCGGCCGGCCACTGTCCTCATCGCGCATCCAACCGATGTGGGTTAAACGCAATAAAGCCAACTTGCAGCACGTGGTCGACGGCGTCGCTGAGGGACGCCTGAGCTGGCTGGTCAGCAACAGCTACCCGTTTGCCCAAGCGGCGGAGGCCTATAGCGCGATTTTACAGGGGCATACTTGGGGCAAGAGTGTGCTGAGCTTCTAAGCCAGTACTAGGCCACCCAATTGCTCTTGCGACGCGGCAGTGCCCCAGTGTTAAAGCCCACGCATTGCCGCTTTGCCGCGCAGGACATGCACAGCCACCTCGACGATTAGCCAGCGCCTATCACAGCACGAGCTAAGACAATCTGTACTTACCGGTCCAAGCTGCAAATCGCTATTCTCCATACTACGCAAGCCCGCTGAACTGAGCAGGAGAGAAAGTCATCCATTGCCTCTGCATCGAGCCTATCTATTTCACCCTCGCAACACGCCCCCCATCTAAAAAAACAGCTCAAATATCTTGATGCACAACTAATCAGAGCCCGGATGACCCACACGGTCGCCTGCACTTGATGCAGATTCGCATCAAGCCCTGATAGAGCACATGACAGAACAATACCAGCGACCTTTGCCAATACTCGCGAGCCGTGCCCCTCCAGAAGCAGCCCCTGCAATAGATATTTGGTCTACAGCAACACCTCTATGCGGCACACCAGATCTAGAACCTTTACGGATAATTTCCTGTGTCTGCTAATAGGCGCTTTAGACAGGCGCTTGCGTCTTTACGCAAGTGAAACCTGCGCAAATCCTAGCTATCAAATCGCCTTATTTCATACGCAGATATAAAAGTTAGTGCCACATACCCCGGGCCTCAGCAAACATCAAAACTGTCATGCTGATCTCAAACAGCCATAACACATAAATCATCTACCCCGCTGAATAGCGCGATGCTTTCATAGCCCTCATTGAGGTCAGGGCCTGGCAGATAACATGAATGCAGATTTGAGCTATGCGCCCTTAGACCGCACGCCAGTTCAGGAACTTTTAGAGCTAATCCACCTCAAAAAATTTCTACGCTGTGAAAAATCAATACTAATATAAAATTTCACAAGCACCGATCACGCACACGAATAACGGTCACGGGGTGAGCATGCTTTAATACAGAATACAGATGCACTCAAGCAATTACATAATCTCACTAGATATTACCAACCCATATAGACGGATGGACCCATGAACAATACAAATGAGCTACTAGAACTTGCAAAAAACATGCGCAGTAGCTACAGAAGTTTAATACCTAGTGCTGGCAGCCCTGATGAAGTATACAAGCTTGAAGATATTTCCATCCCCTCTAGAGATACCGGGCGAGCCATTGAGGGCAAGCTTTACTACCCGCGTGGCAATGCTGCCGAGTCCATCACCGTATTCGCCCATGGCGGATGGTGGGTTTCTGGTGATTTGGAAACCCATGATGTACTCCTACGTTACTTGGCTAACAACCTTAATACACTGGTACTGTCTGTCGGTTATCGACTGGCGCCTGAACACTGCGCCCCCGCAGCGACCAACGATGTGACGGATGCATTTCATTGGTTACATAAGCGCTTTAGCAGCATCAAAAAGACCTTCCTGGTCGGCGATAGTGCAGGCGGTAATATTATGGCCAGCCTTAGCACTCAACTAAATGCTGAGCATAAGGTCTCGGGTGTATGGCTGATCTACCCAGTTTTGGACGTCAACATGAACCCAGAGTCGTTAAAACGCCTGGCCACTGAGGACTTCCCTACCCTAGACATCCTTAATATGTTCAAGCAAAGCTACACCGCAGGTCAGGTAGGTGAGCAAGATCCGCTGGTCTCGCCAGTATTTGCTGATAACAGCAATATACCGCCGACTCTCATAAGCGTCGGTGAGGCTGACCCGCTAATTGAACGCTCCCGTGACTACCATAATGCGGCACCAAACAGCAAACTTCTTACCTACGCCAAGCAAAGGCACGGCTTTATTCAGTTCTTTAAGAACAAACAATACAACGCCCTCGGACAACAGGCCTTAGATGACGGCATTGAATTCCTGAAAAGCGTTGATTAATTAGTATTAAATATACCCGGTCAATCACTGACATACAGATCAATGGTTGACTGGTTTTACAGGGGTATAGTGTAGAGTTTAGTGGAAATATTTGATTTAAAAATACTAATGAAATCACTGATGCGTGCAACTAAAATTTAATTTTCGACAGCTACAGGCCAACATAGTATCTGCATCACAGGCTAAACCCCCCCCAATTACACTACCACTGACCCGCTATGTATACATTAATGGCAAGCGCTTTTATTTAGCTTATTTAAAGACGCTTATGCTGTCGATAAAACAAAATTTACCAGTACACATGAACACTACCATAGAGAAAACTTAAGGTGATTGCAGCTAGTGCAATCACCTTAAGTACTGCGCTTAAATGTTCATGCAAACCCTAATGAATAGGATAGCGGGAACGCTACTTAATGTAAGCAAAGGCTTGCACTTCTATTAGGTAACCGCCGCTGACCAAGTCGCTACCTACACAAGCTCGAACCGGTTTGGGACAATTCGCAAGCCAGGCCTCATAGGCAACATTCATTTCAGCAAAGTCATCAATATCCGCGAGCCATATCTGCACTCTTGTTAGATCCTGTTTAGAGGCGCCTACCTGACTGAGCAACTGATCAATCTGTGCCAAAACTTGGTGGGTCTGCCCTTGGATATCCAGCGATGTATCGGCGCAGACTTGCCCTGCCGTTTCGATGAAATGGTCATAACGAACGACTTGGGACATCAAGTGGTTTTCTTTAATGCGAGTAATCGATGTCATTATTTTAGTGTCCCTGGACAGGCTTTAAGCCAGTTTCTGGAGCCCAAAGCTGGCAAACAATAGCGCCCACCAGTAGTGCCAATACGCAACCGCCAAGCGCCGCGGGCGTGCCGTAACTTTCCATTAGCACGGGCAGAATAAAGGTACCGCCTGCACCACCTAATCGACTTGCAGCCACTACAAAACCTACGCCGGAGGCGCGCAATTCGGTGGGGAAAAGCTCAGGCGTATAGGCAAACTCCAAGACGCCGGCACCAGCCAATACGCAAGCGAATACCGCGAACAGCGTGACCACTAGTAACGCAGGCATGCCGGACCAAAGAGCCAGCACGGCCAGACTGGCGGCAGTGATATAGAAGCTACCGACCAAAAATGCCCGGCGCGAAATCTTGTTAATAATTAACAAGCCAATGATCGATCCCAAGAGCAGAAACACGTTGTACACGATGCCACTGGCGTAGCCATCTTCAACATTAAGCGTTTCCAGAATGCGCGGTATGAACGTGCTCATAGCGAAGTACGGAATGACTTGGCAGGTATAGAACATCGCACCTACAAAGGTGTTGCGTCGCCACTTTTTACTAAACAATTGCGTCCAGGAAGCCGACTGCGTCTTTGCATCTGCCTGAGGTAGCTGGATATCGCTGCCAAGGCGCTTACTGACGATCTCGCGCGCTTCAGCTTCACGCCCTCTATTGATTAACCACAGAGGGGATTCAGGTGTATTAAACCTTACCAGCAGCACCACAAAGGCCGGCACAGCGCTGCTGAAAAGAATCCAGCGCCAAGCATCATCGCCGAGACTCTGGAGCATATAACCGATCCCGTAAGCGCAGCTAAAACCTGCGACCCAAGCGACCATCATCATGCTCATCAAGCGCCCTCGCAGGCGTTTGGGCACCAGCTCACTGACTAATGAAATCCCCACGACGTAATCTGCGCCCAAAGCAAAACCTAGGATCAGGCGCAGTACTAAGAGCTGCGTAGGATCAGTGACAAAGAACTGCGCGACTGAGGCGATGAAAAAAACGCCCATCGTCCAAGTGTAAATATTTTTACGGCCAATACGGTCGGCAAGCGGTCCAGTCAGCAAGCTGCCAAACAAAATGCCAATCAAAGATGCCGAGCCGATTAACCCCAACCAATAGGTGGTCAGCCCGAGCGGTGTGGTCGCTAGGCTCATGGCAATGCCAATCAAGCCTAGAATGTAGCCATCGCTGAACTGGCCACCCATACCGCCGGCAGCAGCTTTGATATGCAATGAACGTAATGGCGCATCTTCGAAAACATGCGCTGAGGTTTGGGAAATTGTTGTCATTATTTTTTTCCTTGGGACGGTTATAGCTATTTACTGCAGTTCCTCGACGTTGACTTAAATGTCACCGCCTGCGGTTTTCGATTCGCTTTTAAGGCGCATACGCGCACCTAGGGTGCGCAACGGGTCAGGAGGCACCCAGCTTGGATTACTGTGGTTAAGGATGAACTCCAGGTCAGGGCTTTTAACGTTATTGATGTAGTCCGCCATGTAGTAGCCGAGGTAAGTTCCCTTAGCGACACCCACACCATTGCACCCCCCAATGACGTAGACGTTATCCGCCGCTTTTTTGAAGATGGACTCATGGTTGAGCGTCATGCACAGCATGCCGCCCCAGGTGTAGTCAAAAATCATCTTCTTTAACTGCGGGAAGCGCACCTCAAACGACTTACGATGCTGTGCCCAAGCGCTGTGCAGGCCTTCTTGAGTGCTCTGCAATGTTGGCTCAAAGTCCAAGACGTTACGGATAAAAATGCGCCGGTCATTAGTTAGGCGCACCGTTGTACCCGCAGGATGCGCAGAGGTCAGCCCCCAAGCAGCAACGTCTTTGAAATGGCGTTGATAGTCGTCATCGGACAGTTGCTCAGTCAGGCTTGCATAGGTGAACACCGGGGCCAAGCGGTTAGCCACCTGACCAAACTCCTCACTGTAAGCATTGGCGCTCAGTACCAAGGTGTGGGCACGCAATGTTCCACCGACCACCTTGATGACATTAGGTGCACCGTACTCGCAGGATACAACCGGGCTTTGCTCAAAAAGGCTGACATTGCTAGGCAAGGCTGCGGCAACCCCGCGGACCAAGGAGGCCGGATTCATCAGGATGTTGCCAGGCGTATAAATAGCCGACTGGTAGTAAGACGTACCCAGGCGCTTTGCCAACGCTTGGCCTTGAACCCGCTCATAGTCGAAGTGGCAGGCTTCAAGCGTTGCCGCAAAGCTGTCAAGGCCGGACAGGTTACTGCTTTCGTGAGCGGCCATATACTTGCCAGCCAAGTGCCAGTTGCAATCGATGTTGAACTTGTCTTTGAAATACTTCAGCCGTTCGATGGCAAAGGTATTGAGCCGATAAAGTTGGTGATCATGGGCAATATCGGGCTTGCCTGCATCTAAGTTATGCGGCAAATCAATGATAAATCCGGCGTTACGCCCTGAGGTTCCCTGCCCTACACGCATAGCCTCAATCAAAGCAATTTTTGCAGTTGGATTTAATTCAGCGAGCCTGTGAGCAAGTGAAAGCCCAGTGTAACCGGCACCAATGATCGCAATATCGAAGCTTTGTTCGCCTTTGAGGCGTTTGCCTAAATGCTGATCTCGATTTGGCGAAGTTTCAAACCAACCCAGATCACCGTCGACGCGCGGGAATTTTTTTATTTTTTGCATAAATGCTCTCCTCGTAAACGCCGCTAAAGTCGTTCACAGAGGCCCCATCAACAAGCGATATAATTTCATCCTGGCATTCCGTTTCGGAATGCTAAGAACAGGCCTAATGCGTTAGGCTAGCGCTTGCTAAAACCCACAGTCCTTAACCACAGAACTCACGAGTGCGCGGTATGAGTTATCAAGGCAACAAAAATATGCCACCCATATACACCTTGGCTTATTTTGAAGCAGTCGCCCGACTCGGAAGCTTCACCCTGGCGGCAGACGAGTTATGTGTTACCCAAAGCGCTGTCAGTAAACAAATAAAAAGCCTTGAGCAAAACTTGCAATTTCCGCTGTTCGACCGACAGCAACGAGGCGTGGCTTTAACCAAAGCGGGGCAAGAGCTTTACGAGAGTACGCAACCGCTTTTAAACGCTCTAAGCGATACCGTAGCGCGCATAAAACGCTGGCAAGTGAGCAATGTGGTGAGCGTGATTTGCACTCAGGCAGTATCACACTATTGGCTATTTCCACGTCTGGTACTGTTCAATCAGGTTCGCCCGGACATTACAGTCAACATTGTGTCGACCAATGACATCAGTGCGGAGGCATGCTTAGGGCACGACTTTGGAATTCTTTACGGGAATGCAGCATGGCCGGGATTGCATGCTTGCAAACTGTTCGATGAGGTTATATTTCCAATATGCAGCAGTAGCTTCCAGGCGCCGGAAATTATCAGCCCCGAACAAATACTGGCGCTGCGTTTAGTACAGCTTGATCCAAGAGCATGGAACTGGATGAACTGGAGCGACTGGTTTAAACACTTCAATGTTGCCTATCAGCCACCTGAAAACATATTGATTTACAACCAAGTGACCTTGGCCCTAAGCGCAAGCGCACAAGGTCTGGGGGTTGCGCTAGGTTGGGAGTTTATGGCGCGAGATTCTATTAGCAGCGGAATCATTAAGCAGCTAGGGCCCTTCGCTTATCACACGGGCAAAGCCGATTATCTCGTCTGCAATGCCTCAAAACCTCTTTCACCCGCTGCCGAAGTATTCAAAAATTGGGTGTTAAGTACGCTTCAGTAACTCTGAAGGCTTATGCGTTACTCAATTCGATCTGTAACGGGAAGGGCTTTTGTAGAAGCTTTGCACAACAAAAAAGGGTGACCCTTTCGGATCACCCTTCTAGACCGCCAGCAGAGCGGATTTTGTTTGGTAGGCACGATTGGACTCGAACCAACGACCCCCACCATGTCAAGATGGCAGCCAAATACCCATATCTAGTTGATTTTAAAGAAATTAGTTAGTTATTTATGCTTTACAAAAAGCCTTAAAACACCACGTAAAATCAATAACTTAGGCACTGTATTTTCCTACAGCTAACGGGCTTTTCCCAAGCCTGCTGATACTGCGGCGGTACAACAATCCTGTAGCAGTAGCGTAGAGGTTGCGGCTCAAACATTGTCGATCCTGGCCCTTCTCGAGCACCGCTCCTTTTAGTGAAGCTCAGGTATATCAGTGCTACTGAGCCTTCACTTCCCACAGTTCATCCCACCTCGTTGTGTAGCTTTGGCTCATGAGTTCACGCCGCATCATCCAGTCAGCGGACGGTTTGATTCGCCCAGGGCGTAGCGTGCCGCGCCCGTACTTAGCGTTGATCTGATCGAGCACACCCATTACTCGATCAGTAGTTGCCGGCTGCTCAACAGCAAACAGGTCACCGGTAAACTCGCCGCGCTGACGCAGATCGAGCAGCAGCACCTCGGCTTTGCTGTAGGCATAGCCCTCTTTGAATATTCGGTCCAAGCCTTGCATTGCGGCGGCGGTAATAACTCGCGTGTCATCGCTCGGGTAAGGCAGTTCGATCAGTGCGCCCTTGGAGTACTTGGCTTCGTCCGGATTGAACATGCCAGTGCGAATCGACACCCGTACACGCCGGCACAATGAGCCCTGCGTGCGGAGTTTCTCGCACGCTCGAGCAGCGTAGGTTGCCGCGGCCTCCCTTATTGGCGGCAATTCATGCAGGCGTTTTCCGAACATCCTGCTGCAGCAGATTTCCTGCTTTGCAGGGACAGCCTCCTCAATGTCTAAGCAGGGCGTGCCGCGCAACTCCCGCGCCGTCTTCTCCACCAGAACCGAAAACTGCTTACGCAGCGTCCACGCATCCGCCTGCGCCAAATCCCAGGCCGTCTTAATATTCATAGCCTCAAGATGAGCCGTCATCCGCCGGCCGATGCCCCACACCTCAGCCACCTCAATCGCCCGCAACAACTTATTGCGGCGCACCGGATCGCGGATATCTACCACCCCGCCCGTCTGCCGCTGCCAACGCTTCGCCGCATGATTGGCCAACTTAGCCAGCGTCTTAGTGCCCGCAATCCCAACCCCTGTCGGGATACCCGTACACCGCAACACCTTCGCCCTAATGTCCCGGCCCAAGCGTTCGATAGAGCCCTCAGGCAAGCCCGACAACTCAGCAAAGGCCTCATCGATCGAATACACCTCAAGCGCCGGCACCATCGACTCAATCACCGACATCACCCGCTGACTCATATCCCCGTACAGCGCGTAATTGCTCGAAAACGCCAAAATGCCATGGCGCTTCAAATCCACCTTAATCTGAAAATACGGCACCCCCATCTTCACAAACGGCTTCGCGTCCGCCGAGCGCGCAATCACACACCCATCATTGTTAGATAGCACCACAATCGGCACCCGCGCCAAGTCCGGGCGAAACACCCGCTCACAGCTCGCGTAAAACGAATTGCAATCCACCAGAGCAAAAACCCGCTCACCCTGCGTCATGGCAACGCACACTAAACCGCACCACTCCCCACACACACAGCTCATCCCCTTCCAACACATAACGCGGCGGATAAACCGGATTCTCCGAGCGCAACACCACCTGCGCCCCGTCCCTGCACAATCGCTTCACCAACGGCTCATTATTCAGCGCCGCAATCACCACATCGCCCTGGCGCGCCTCCCGCGAGCGATCCACCACCAACAAATCCCCATCAAAAATCCCAGCCCCAACCATGCTGTCGCCCGCCACCTTCACCACATACGAATGCGGCGCCCGCAGATCGAACAACTCATCCAGGGAAATCTCATGCTCCAAATGATCCTGAGCAGGGCTCGGGAAACCCGCAGGCACCCGAAACAAAAAAAACGGCAAGCGCACCCCTCCATTGGTTGGCCGCCCTAAAAGCTTAAAAGTCATAAGCATACCGAATACTGTACATGCGTACAGTAGACCACGCCCCGTCGTAGAAATGAAGCCACCAGCCGACCAAACAGCACACCGCAAACGCCCGTGAACCGGGGCCATCCGGCACAAAAAATGCCCGCCAAGGCTCTAGCGCGCGGCAAAATCTGACCTACAACATTGCCCACCCACACAAAGCCCGGGCAGAATCAAAGACTAAGGAGACCCCAACAGGGCATTCAATAAAAGACATGGAAAGCAGCTATGGAAAAGCGCACCGCGCCAACCTATGAATTCGACGGAGCTTGGCAGGCAGACTCAGACTGGAAGGTCGATAGCCTCAGCAACTTCGAAACCAGGGCCCGAAACACGACCCAAGACACCCTAACCCATCTAAAGTCCAACAACGGCGGAGCATCATTTGCGGCCTGGAACCAAGCCTCCGCCACAGCTGAAAAAACTGCCCCCCAAACAGACCTGCTCAAAAGCCCAGCGCCCCAATCGCCCGGCTTCTATGTCATACAACAAAGCATGAGCGGCGATCAGGTCATCGCCAAACTGTTTACCGACCCACCAACCCCAAACATCCTCACCCGCATCAAATCGCTGAACCCCACATTCAGCCAAGGCTACAAAGCAGGGGAAATACTCGTACTAGGCAACCTCATCAACCCCACCGCGTGCTTGCGCGAAGAGGCGGACCTCATGGCTGCCGCCGCCCAGGTACGCACCGCCCTAGCCCCCCTTAGCGAAACTGAAGCCAACTTCATGGTGCAACACCAGGCAGAAATAAGCCTCATGATCGATGGCGCTAGCCAATCGCTTGGCATCACAAAAGACGTCCTAGATAAAGGGCTCCAACAGATACAAAGCACATTGCGCGACATTGAATACCTGCATCAGCGCGAATTCACCGCCCACGGTCACCTACAAAGCCAACAATTCTTTGCCACACGCCAACAACTACTGCGCCAACTCGACAGCCAACTCAAAGCTACATTTCTCGGCAAACAGCTGGGCCTAGGTAGCTACCACACCCTCCGCCAAGACCTAGGCATATCCACCAAAAGCCTAGTGCACCACTGGAGCCGCAGCGGCGCACCAGGGCAAATCCCCGGCTACGCCACCCACATGACCGAAGTCTCAAAAGCAGCAAAATTCCTCAAAGCCGGTGGTTATATCGGCCTTGCTCTCGGTGGAACTGCTTCTAGCCTAAAGGTTCAGGAGGTGTGCCAAGCAGGAGATGCCCAGGCTTGCCAGAAAATCCGTTTTACAGAGACCGGGAGTTTTGCCGGTGGCATAGCGCTTGGAACGGCCGCTGTGCCGCTCGCATCCCGGTTTTTAGCTGGGCCAATCTGTGTGGCGATCGGGGTCGGATCGGCAGGCGTCGGGGGTGTGGCCTGCGCCTTACTGGTAATTGGCGCTGCCTCTTATGGAGCGGGCCGACTGGGCGGCGATGGCGGAGAGGTAGCTGGCGAACTTTTGTATGAGGGTACACGATGAGCTGGTTCTGGAATTCGTGGTGGCCATTCACCCTGCTGGTCACCCCTTTTTTCATTGCAATTTCCGGTCAGGCGCTGACTGTGTACATGGTTTATCACGACCTTGAGCGTGTAAGGGATACGTTCCCGAATAGCCAGCTCATACGAAACCAGATGAAAATGTGGTCCGGCGCTGGGTTCACAGCCAGGTACATGCAGCTGAACGTAATCTGCGGGGCAATCTGCCTACAACGATATTACGTTAAGCGCGGCCAAGTTAACCTTTCCGAGATGGCCAAGGTCCCAGCCGGGGTACGCGCGCGCGCGCGATGGTCTTCTACCCTGCTGGCCGTGGCAATTGTCTGGTTTGCCATTGCTGTCCTGGCAATAAAGCATTTCAAACCCTAGCCGGTTCATTTCGCGCTTGAGTGCCCTAGCATTAGTTGATCTATACCGAGCGCTGAGGGGCGCATGGGCCTATATCCGCTCATTTATGATCGGCTGGGCGATCAGAATTTTTACCTGAGAGAGCTTGACTAATAGGACAACGATACCCAAAATTCACATTGCAACCGTGAACGGTTGAAAGCTACGTCGGTTAAGTCCGACGTTAAATACTGCGAAAGCAGACCACAGCCACCTTAGGTGGCTGTTTTTGTTTTAGGGGTTACGATGCACATTTGCTACATAGACGAATCTGGAGATTCGCAGCAGGTAAACAGCGCCACCCACAATCAACAACCAATGCTCGTGATTGCAGGACTATTTGTAGATGCGGGCTGCATTAATCGACTGACCGAAGACTTCATTCGGCTCAAGAGAAAATACTACCCGAAGCGTTTTGCAACCGTCCATCATGCGCTTGACGTGCTCTTAACAGAAATCAAAGGCTCCGATATTCGGACAGATATCCGGAAAAACCCTGTAAACAGTCCAATAACCCAGCATCACTTCCGTTTTCTGGATGAAGTACTTGCGATCTGCAAAGCCCAGAACGTGAAACTAGTATCTCGTATTTGGGTTAAATCCTACGGTCAACATCTGAATGACAAATCCGTTTATTCGATTTCAGCCCAAAACATAGCGAAGCGCTTTCAACACTACCTCATAGAACAAAGCTCCCGTGGAATGATCATTGCCGACTTTCGTGATCCCGTCCGGAACCGCTATGTAGCTCATTCAGTTTTCACGCAGAAGCACAAACTCGGTAACGGCGGAGATGCCTATCCTTCAATTGAGGAGACAGCTGTATTCGGCATTAGCGACAACCACGCCTGCCTACAGATCACCGACCTAATCTGCTCTAGCCTGCTTGCTCCAATCGCTGGGCGAGCGGTATGCAACGGCCCTTTTAATAATGTCCATACGCATGCGCATTACGACGCCATTGCACAGCGGTACACAAAGCGTATTCGTGCAATGCAATTCAACTGCTCCTATGACGGCCAGCGTTTATGGGGCGTAACTGTTAAAGACCCACACCAACGTAAAACTACGATTTTCTGAAACTAACTGACTGACGTCGGGTACACAAAAAAGGCCCGGTACCGCGAAATGCCTGCGATAACGGTCCTCCTTACTGCCAATATCAAACCTAAACTGCCTTCACCTTCCAAAGCTGATCCCACCTAGTGGTATAGCTCGGACTCAACATCTCGCGCCTCATCCCCCAGGCCGGCGCCAGTGGCACCCCAGCCTGGCGCAACGTGCCGCGCCCCCCGCTTAGCGTTAATCTGATCGAGCACGTCCATCACCTGCTCAGCCACCACAGGCTGGGTCTCGGCAAACATGTAGTCGGTGAACTCGCCGCGCTGGCGTAGATCCATCAGCAGGTTCTCAGCCTTGGCGTAAGCGGCTACTAGTGAACTTGTCATAGACATACAAACCAGCACAATTTAATGTCGAACTTGGTCGTGAGAAGTATAAATTTCACACCACACAGTGGGATTAGAAGTTAAATTTTCTAAGGATTTAGACATGCCGGCACAGCTCGACGAAGCCGAGAAGCAAATTCTCGCAGCTTTACTCGCAGACTTTTCAGAGCGCGGACTCGCTGCTAACGACCTGAAAAAAAAATATGAAGGCCCCCGAGTTGCTGACCTGAGTGCAGTGATCTGCGCTTCAGGAGACATATCGACAGTTGATTTTGATTTGGCTTTCTCCGATCTTGAAAAACGGGAATTCATAAGAACAGGGCCGTTTGCACCTTACCAGGATAAGCCTTCTAGCGGCTTTGTAATGATGGGAGGCTATAGTAAAAGAGAGTATTGCAGCCTGTCTGAACTAGGGTACAAAGCGGCTAGACAACCCCCTAACCGCCCGGCCAGAACACCGAGTATCACAAATCACCTCACTATCTCAGGAGGCCAATTCTCTAACGTACAGCTAGCAGCTGGTAATAATATCTCTCAAAATCTTGATATTTCCACTGACCATGAAATCGTTAGCCAGCTAATTGAGCTACTCGAGAACAATGGACATTCAGTCTCTGCCGAACAACGTATTAATTTGGTATTAGCAGTAGAAGAGGCAAAAGATGGTAATGGTAAACAAGCGAAGAACGTACTTGAAAAAGTTTGTGGTCCAGCATGGGGAGCAATGCAACCGATTATCTGGCCGATATTTGGCGAGCTTCTAAAGAAAAGTCTTGGTATATAAGTAGAGTCATCGGTTAATTATGTTGAATAGTGGTTTAAGGTCAACACCACCGTGGGCAATGTGCGAAACAAAGGACCAGAACTGATTAAACCTGTGATACCCGCCAGCAAATGAAGCCCCATAGGGGGCTCCATTTTTATCGCATTTAAAACAAGGTCAATTGACCAGGATGAGAACGCCAGTGCTGGCATACATTTTCCCACCGACCAAGCCGGTAACGAAAATAGCGATGCACAAAAACGCTCTTCATAGTCGAGTAAGCCATGGCAGGCCCTCCCCTAGAAGGGTTAGAAGGTTTTCGCTTGCCCTGATCTGAGACCACAACTACACTGCTGACGTCTTCCCCAAGACATCTGTATAGGAATCAGGGTGGTTAGGTAGACCCTCATTCACCTCACCAAGGCTCAAGAAGTGTTAGAAGCACTTCTTGAGCTTTTTTGCTTCTGCATCCTCGCTAGTCTAGGAATTGCAGTGTGCATGGTTTAGCAACGGACCAAGAAGCACCAGGCTTCATGACCGTATTCCCATGCGTCGAGTACGCGCTGCGAGTTCTTCACCCGACGGTATCGGCAGAAAACCCAACGGAACCCTTTAGGGGCTGGTTTTTTAGGCATCTTCCATAGTCACCTCCTTAGCAGAAGGAAATTTTTTCTTGCCATCCGCTAGGAAACGACTAACATTCCTTTCGCAGCTACCCTGCAAGGGCGAGCCCCTTCTCTAAAGCTCACCGAATTGATTGGAGCGCCAACTCCAATCAGTTCAAAATTATCATCTTGCCTTTCTTAGCCAAAACTCTATTTTGATATGATGCTGCGTCATAGCTAACGCCAAATCTTCGCATCACATCAAACAACGTATTGCACTCCCTCATCAGACTCTCAGGCATCAGTATCGCGCCTGCGAATCTATTTGCCTGCCACTCACTATCTAGATAGGCAGGAAGCCTACCTTGCTCAGCACGGTGAAACTTAATTGGGGCATTCCGGTGCATCAGGTAGTGACCAAGCTCATGCGCAGCTGTAAACCTATCCCTTCCTTGGCCATCACAACAACGCTCGTAAACATCCTCTCTCAATCGGATCACGTTTTCCGAGGGAATCGTGAGGCCATGATTACTCCCCATCTGCGCCATTGTTCCAACCTCAAGGGCGAACCCGTCGAAGAACTGGGGCATACCGAGCTCTAAAAACTCGATGATGGGGAACGCATCGGCGGTTATCTTCAAGTCAGACCGCACGGTAGCTGCAAGCTTGAAAATTTCCGCCTCACTTCGGGCAGGTACTTCACATGATGGGCCACTCATCTCATCTACCTTTCTTTTGAGCAGAATTGAGAACCTGAAGAATCCTATCCAGGTCATTCGAATTCATCTCATTGAACTGCCGAGAGAAAGCTAATGCCGTCTCTTGGTGCTTTGCAGACATCCCTTTCGTTCCGATCTCAACCTGCCCACGACTGAGCAGCGCAGCCTTTTCCAAGGTTGCGTATTCTTGTGTACCTGCCCTCAATCCGAGAAAGGCTCCCAGCCTGCTCACCAGATCCTGCGTGATCTGGCGCTTACCGGTTTCGATCGTAGAAAGGTGGGCCGCGGAGATTCCGACGCCTTCAGCCATATCTTTCAAAAGCCACCCATGGTCGATGCGAGCTTTTCGAAGGAATTTACCGATTTCAGTCAACATATATGCCTCCAAGCGAACTAACATAGCTCACTGAAAAATAGATTAGCACATTTTGCTAATTCATCAAGCTATAAATGAAAAATATATACAGGTTCGAGTATGAAAATCTGCACAACCTGACGGTTCGCTTTGCGACGCTGCATATGCACTATAAGTAACATTTACCGAAAGCCTCGATAAGACGGTCCAGCTTTCGGCTGGTCATTTCTGAAATTCTTAGCGTTTGCCCGCCCATCGTGGGCGCCTATCACCAATGGTCACACGTCGCGCATAAATCAAACGTGGTTCATTCGCTACTTGGTTAGAGCAGCTTCGCCCGCCTCGCCCTCTACGCGCCGTCCCTCTTCCTGACGATGAGCTTCAGCCTGCTTTTGAACCTGTCGCCAGCGGGATATCTGCCGGTCAATGGCCAGATCGTACTCAGCAGCTGTCAGCTTATGCTGGGGGAAATCTTGGATTCCATCCCACGCCACGGGGTCGAGCCGGAGTACATCGCGGTGCATGGTATAGCGAAGTTGGTCGAGCAGGATGGACTGAACAAATCCTGGGAACACATCAGTCGGAGTATCCACCGGCAGGCCGATCAGCTTAATTGAGGCTTCGAATGCCGCCGCCTTTGCTGTGAGTGGATTCTGGACGTCCTGCAGCGTTCGGCAATTCTGAACCGACTGATCCACCATTGCGCGCAGCGATATACAGTCAATCTGAGCGCTCTTAAGTAGCTCACCGGTGTTGCTCAGCAACTTGGCCATGGCCTCGTAAACGTGTAGCACAGCCTTGCTCGCAGCCTTCGCTACGCTTGATCCGCACGCAGGGCACGCGCCCTCCTGGCGTTGTCCCACGGGACCGAACCACCCGCAACTGCATGAGCAAAGCGCCTGGCCGTCCAACGGCAGCGGATTCAGCGCGCGTATTGGCTCTCGCTCACCCGGCTTCAAGCGGTCTGGATCAGTGAAAAGTGCCGAGTCTGTAGATTGTCCAGGCATCTGGAGTACCTATTGGGTGAGGGCTCACGGCCGGATAAAGTTGAGAGCGGCCCCTATACCGCCAGGCCGCGGTGAGTCAGCCGGCGAGCTTTTCCCGTTCTTGGGCCAGCCTGGCCAACTCCTGCTGTTTGCGCTCGGCGCTCATGCCACTTAACCGCACCGCTGACATTTGGGCATTAATGGCCTTCAAGGTAGGCTTGGAAGCGCCGGCCGCCAGAGACTTTGCCATGTCACCTGTCTTGAGCCATGCCTTGAACTCCGGCATTTTCATCTCAGTGACGTCACCCACGCTCCAGTCTTTGTCGAAGTTGGATTTATAGGCTTTGAGCGCCGCGGCCTGGCTGGTATAGCCCAGCATGACCTTGTGCTCATCGAACTTACCGCTGCCCTGATCTTTCTGGTCTACGACGAACACACGCTGGCTGAACGGCTCAGGCCCAACGTAGACATCCACCTGGTCACCGTCAGCGCCGGTGGTGCGTTTGATGTAGCCGTAATGGTCCGACATGGAATGCGACCACTCCTTACCGCTCCCATCCACCCCCCTGCGCTCAGAACCGCGCGGGTTCTCGATGGCGATGTCCAACCCCTGTAATTTGATATGCCCCTTGCGATAGTTGCCCGCTTCCTTCTGGGCACGGGTCGGTTCGGGCAGATCGTTGTCTGGAGAGGTAGCAGCGCTGCGAGCAGCCAGATCCAGCGCTTGAGCAGGCGGTAACGCGGTCTGATCATCACCAACCTCCGGCAGAACGGCACCGGGCTTGGCGCCATCCTTGTCGCCATATTGCTCCGCCTGGTTCTCCTGGAGCCTTTCAGCGTATGCGCTCGCGCTCTCGGGATCTTCAATATCATCGTCCCCGCCACTGGCTTGCAATGCCTGTAAGTAAGGTGAAAAGCGCAATGCCAATGCCTGGGCAGCAGCAGACGAAGCGCCGGTACTCGGGTTTTCCGACAGACGAATCAAGGCGTTTCTGACGGGTGCGCTCTCGTATAGACGAGCGAAGCCACCGATCGCGCCTGCGATAGGTATGGCCTTCAGCCCTGCCGCAGTTGCGGCAGCGAAACCGCCAATACTGTAGTTTTGCTGACCAGTATTCGTCATAACACCAACCTGACCTGCGCGTCGCGTCGCATCCAACACCTGCCGCAACCCTTCAAGCTGTCTACGGTCTGCATCCCTGAAGAAAATATTGGCCTGGGCCGGCATTTTGTTCATGTTGTTGATAAATCGATCAGGAGATAGCCCATCAGCGCCATTTGAGTCTCTGAGGAGCTTTTGAATGATCGTTGCTCGTGCTGCCTGCCTGCCTTCAGTGTCGAGACTCTGGTATAGGCTCCGCACCTCACTCGGTTTTCGACTGAAAAGCAAACTTTCGGCCAGTTCAGGGGTGACATCCCCGCGATCAAGAACCGACTTCATGCGAGATTTGCTTACCTTGGCAGCTTCCTCACCGTAGATGGCATTCGCTTGACGGAGCTTCAGCACGTCCTGAACTGGCAGGTTCGCCTGCGCAACATCGTTCATGTCGTCATAAAGCGCTGATTGGAGACGAGTCAGTAGGGCTTTCGCCCGTGTGGGAAGCTGGCTTCGCGCGGCGCCGTCGAAGGACTTCACGATGTCTCGCAAAGCAGTGCGGTTCTCACGGAGAGAGGAGTATGTTTGTGGTGCTGCGTTTAGCGTTTGCATGAACTGCTGGATTTCGTTCGCCGCCTCAGGGCTCCCAACAATCCCCGGCCGGTTAAGCTCGGCAAGGGCTTCTTCTGCGGCTTGGGTAGTTCTGGCGTACGGTACAACCCCTACCTGATCCAACTGGGCCTCGTACCTGCCAATCCTGTTGCCAGCAGCTTGACGGCGCCGACCTACCCTTGCCTCAAGGCTTTCCATGATCTGATCAGCTTGGGGTGTCGGGTACTGAGTATTTAGATCCTCAACCGCGGCTATCCGGGCTTCATGCTGTGTTTGACGTGTTCCCCCCGTGCCAGCGAACGGAATTCGCTCACCGGCTACCTGCGCGCTACGCGACATGAACGTTTCAGGCGGAAATACATCGGAGGTCATCAATGGGATGTTGGCCTGCTTGGCGGCTCGAACGAGCTGCACATTTTCACCTTGGGCAGGATTTCGCATTGCGCCGCGTATTCGCCTGCCGGCGTCGACAACACCGCCCGCCGCGCTCGCGACGACAGGGGCCGCCGCACCAAGCGCACCAGCTATCGCGATTTCACTACCATCCACATCGCCGCCAGCATTTGCTTGTAAGCCTTCAAGACCCGCCTGAGTAGCGGCAGAACCAGCCCCTAGCACTGCCCCCCGCCGCACAAGACCGCCGCCTGCCGCTGTAGCTACACGGCCCGCAGGTGCAAATGCAGCGCCGATTCCCGCGGCCTGCGCCACATCAAAACCGCTCAGGCCAGGCTTGTTAATTACCGTCTGAACACCGGTCTTGTTGTTGGCAGCAATCAGGTTGCCCTTCTCATCTTGAGAAACTCCAATATAGGGAGAGCTAGAACGCAACATTTGGGCAATTTCACCAGTATCCGTTGTGGTAGGCAGAGCCGCGAATAACGCAGCTTGCTGACCGGCTGGAATATCGAGCCCTTTGAAAAGCCCCGAGTGTTGCAACTCTGGAAGCTCTTTGGTCGCGCGGGTTTGCCGGTCCTCGCCTGTGAACAAGTTCTTCACGGACTGGAAAAAACCACCTTCTTTGGAGGCTTCTTTCTCGGCAAGTGGCGCAGATTCCCAGGCGGGTCTGGCAGAGCGGTTTTCTGGTTTCGCAACAGCGCTCGCATCATGAAGCGGAGCATCTTCCCAAGCGGCCATTATGGTTTCACCCTTTGCTTTCCATTCGGGTCGATGAACACCGTGCCGGAGGACAGGCGGTTATAGTCATCGTCGTTTGCGATCCGAGGCGATGTAGGCTGTTCTTGCCGAGGCGCTGACTGCGACTGTGCCGAAGGAATTTGTAAGCCTCGCTGCTGATCAACCTGCGGAATGACCGTGCCGATGTCCAACGGCTCCGCACGCGCATTATTTCGGCGCTGCTGGATCATGTTGGTTTTCAGCTCCATCGCCTTTTCGTTCAGGTCACGGATTTCGCTCAGGCGCTGCTGGACCAGTGCTGGGTCATTGATGTTGGTAATGAGCTCATTCCAGGCGCGCTGGGCATCACCATCAGTCTGAACACCAGCGTTGAGCCGAAGACTCGCGTTGCGCAATTGTTCAAGCGTCGAGTTGAGCGAGCCGTAGTTCCTCGACTCCTCGGTACTCATGCCCATCGCATTGCGAGCCGCTGCGAGCTTGTTATTGACCGGACCGAGATTGAGCTTCCCGGAGGTGATTTGCTCGCCAATGCGCGATAGCTGATCGTTCATGGTCGAAGCGGCTGCAATCGCCTCAAGATCCTTGTCCTCAGCTTTTTGAACCGGAGCCGCAAGGGGCTTGCTCAATTGGTCTTTAGGCGCCAACCCCATTTGCTGACCGTATCGCAGAGCGGCCTGGCGATTCTCAGGAGTATTGAAGACGCCGCTCAGGAGCTTGTAACCGGACACGCGATCAACCAACTTCTCGATGGGCACCTCAAGCACTTCGTCGTCGGCGTCGTTGGCAGTGCCGCGGTTCTTGGTCATCGGTGCGGTGTATTTCTTTCCATCATCCCCCGTCACCTCCAGTTCAAACACCACGGTCCCATCCGTGCGGCCGGGCATTACCTGAACGATGCGCTTTTGACCGCCACCGCCCTTCTGTATGTTCGGCGCAAACATACGATTTACCGCGTCTAAAGCTTCAGGTGAGTTTGAGTTGAGTTCACCAGTGAATACTTTGCCGGCAGTCGCTACATCGCCCTGCATGGTCGGAGAAAGGACGTGGCGGGGGTCCATCCAAGGGTTGCGCTTGAACACCTCAAGGTCGTTGTCGTCCAGATCCCCACCAGCGGCTATCTTGGCGTAGGCGGATTTCGCAGTGAGCGCATCCTGTTGCTGCATCTCGGCCTTGTCCTGCCTGCTGATCTGGCGCGTCAGCTGCTGTTGCTGAAGATCAAAGCGCTGATCCTCACGCTGCATCCGCGCTGCTGCCTGCCGCTGACCGGAGACCTGAAGGCCATAGGTTGCCTGGAATTGGCGATCCTGGCGCGCAGCGTTGTCGGCATCGCGCTGTTGGAGGTACTGACGCTGGGCCTGGGTGTCAGTGTAGTTTCGCTGATCAGTTTCCCGGCGATACGCCAAGTCGTCCCTACGCAGTCCCATTTCTTGCTGCTGGATCTCGCGACTATATTGGCGATCCTCTGCCTGTTGGGCGAGCTGGGCCTGTTGCAACACGCGCCGATCCTTCTGCGCAAGCAAATTACTGACTAGGCCGAAGCCTTGGGTAAAGCCATCCATACCACCACGGGTATCTAATCCGCCTGCCATTTGTTGTCTCCCGACAATAAGAAACAGCTCCACCTATTGGTCTGCTGTTGCTAACTTTTGGTAAATTTTACATCCCTAGCTACTCACTGTAATTCACATGAAACAGTCGCTTTACCAGCCAAGACGAATACCCCATTTACCTTTCTTGATGCCCTCATCCATAAAAGGGAAGACAGAGTGTTCATCGAAAAACTTACTCGATTTTGTGGGCCCGAGTTCGTCTATAAGCGCTTCCATTACCTTGTTGTATTCCCGCGCTCGCCGCTGACACTCTTTAGAGGCTATGTGGAAGTTGTAAATATAACTCCCTAAGAACCATAGAATTACCAGCCCGGTGAACAACTTGATATACATAACAGGCATCCTTCCCGAACAGAGGGCGATTACATCGCGACAGTTCGACTATACCTGTCACATAAATGACCCTGCAATGAAGCCAACCCCCGCGCCAATGGCCGTACCGACTGGTCCAAAGGCGGAGCCCACCATGGCGCCAGTGGTGGCCATGCCAACCTGACTCGATTGGGTGTTAGCCTTTGCTTGCTGATTCATCTGGTCCTCGGCCAGCTTGGCCTGTTGCTGCTGTTGTGACAGTTGGGAAAGGCCTTGCATGGCCTCACCCTGCATTTCTTGCTTCAGCCCAACTAATCCGTATGCCATAGCCTTACCCTCCCTGCTTCAGGCCACTGAGGCCCATCCCGCCGGCCATGATTTGCTCCTGCAGATCGCGTGCTGAGACGCGGGCGTTGTTACTCGCATCTACCGTTGCAGATGCTCGACCCAACTGCAGTTTTCTGTCCTGCGCCGCCTGCTGGGCAGGTGACAGCATCAAACCCATGCCCTGTTGCTGCATCTGGAGACCCTGGGTCGCGCTATCAAAGGATTTGTTGACCGACTCTGAGGCGGTTGCCGCCTGCTCACCGGCAAAAGACTCGCTGGTGGCGATGTTGGCCAGCTTGTCGACGTAGGGTTGAAAACGAGCTTTCCAATCGTCCCATTGGGAGCGACTGAGCTGTCCCAGCACGGTGGAAGCGCCCTGTTTACCGGCAAAAGCCGCATTCGGATCGACGTAGTAAGGCATTAGGCATACCCCCCGAAATTAGCGGCGCCGTTGGCGCTGTCGTAGATATTTCCGCTCAGTCCTTTCGGATTGAGGACACTAGAGTTGGCCAAATTTGTCTTGGCCGGGGCCATGTTGTTAAGCCCGTAGGCTGCTCCGCCAGCAACAGCTCCCATAGCAGCACCTGCGAGTTGCAGGTTTGCAGACTTGCGATTGAAATTCGTAAACGCAGCAGACTGGGCGTCTTGAGCTGCTTGGTTGGCGACGGTGTTTAAGCCCGCCTGGGCCTGTGACGACTGACCCTGGCCGATAGCGGCCACGCTATTGAGCCCGGCAATCTTCTGCCCTTTCTGCTCAAACTGCGCCCGGGCCATTGTGTCACCACCCGCGGTCCCGACACTGGCGGCCAAGTCGCCCTGGGCGCCAATAAAGCGTCCACTGTTAGGGTTCAGCCCATATTGCTGGGTCATGCCCTGGCTGACCTGTTTCATGCCTGAGGTGAGCGCTTGTTGAGTTCCCGCATTCGCCTTGCCGCGGACGTAGGCCATGCTCCCGGCCGAATCCATGTCATCTACGCGCTTCATATACGCGTTTTCAACCGGTGCCAGCCTTTCCTGGGCGTAGTTCCACTTTTCCGCGGCCACTTGAGCGGCATACTTCTGTTCAGGCGTGTCCTGTATCGAATTATCGGTTTTGCCCCCACCGCCACTCATTGCGCACCTCCCTTGATTAATTCCTGGTTGTAGTCGTAAAAGCTCTCGTCGTGGAAAAACCGCCGTATGCCGGCGGAAACCTCAGCCATCCATGCGCTCCCGCCGATGAGGTAGGCGCATTGCACCACCAGACCGGTGAGTTGATCCCGCAAGACAAAGGCCAGGCTACGACCGTGGTGGTCACCCTCTCGCTCAAGGGTGACGCTGTCGCGCCAATCTTGAAGGGCTGCGGCCATGAGCGGGCGAACGAAATGTTCAAAGTGGCGGTAGAACGGGTTGATGGGCAACTCGATCAGCGCGAGCCAGAACGCCTGGTAAACGTCGTTGGGGGTGAGCGGCTTATCACCGTCCACGATGTCATCCAGGGTCTGCGAGATAGAGAACAGCGTCTCGCAGAATAAGATTGCATCAGGGTTGCCCTTGAGTACCCGGGCGAGCAATTGCTCTTGTGTTTCGCTCATGGATAAGTCCTCACGCGAAAATTCGTGTCAAATCCGCCTGACGCAGTTTGATCGTTGCATCCTGGCCGGTACCGGATTTGAAAATGATGGATAGCCGAAGCTTAAGGCTGGTGGGCACCTCCGCCAGGGTCAGCGTCTGCGTGACGAGCGTGCCGGCAATGGTCCCTATTGGCATTGCGTGATTCAGCTCCTGGTTCTGCCCGATCTGGGCAATGGTGGTGCCGCTCGCTCCCACAGCCACGATTTGTAGGGCCACCTGCAGCACACTGGCATTCACGCTGATGAACTCCCATCCCGCAACAGCTCGCAAACGATGGCCCACGGCGACCTTTGACACATCCACCGACTGCTCCAGGGTCAAGGTTGGCGTGTTACCGCTCGGCATGCCCGTGATGCGCAGCACCTGTTTGAACCCCGCATCTGCGGTCTCCTTGGAAGCTGCCACTGTCAAGCCGTTGAGGTTGGAGCCCAGCAGGGTGCAAGACGTGGCCACTTGTCCCGAGGCATTGCTGCCGGCGCCCAGCGTGCCATTGGTACCGGTGAGCAGCGAGTTGGGAATCAAGCTGCCGCCGGGTACCAGCGCCGCGTCGTAAGCAACATTCGCGGTTGGGAGAACTGCCGGAAAGGTGAACAGGCGTTTCAAAGCCTCAGCGACCTTTCGGCCGATGATTCGCGCGCCTGCCGCAGTTGGGTGGAGACCGTCACCTGTCAGTCCGCCCAAAGGCCAAAAATTCGAACCGGACGCTGGGTCAACCATTTCGTCCCAGGGGTTCACCACCACCACGCCCAAGCTGGGTGCAACGTTCAAATACCAGTTGTGGACAGCGAAGTGGTTCGCGGTCTGCTGCGCAGGGAGCCCAACGTTAACGCCCATCACTGGCGTCTCAGCAATGGCAATGACTATCTTGCCCCGCTTGATCAATGCCGAATACATGTACTCAAGATTTCGAATCGTCTGTTCCAGCGTCATGCCTTTGATTCGGTCGTTTCCGGTACCAAAATGCACCATCACGTCAAAGGCATTGCTGTTGGCGATTACATCGGCTTGCAGACGGGCTAGCATTTGCGACGTGGTGTTGCCATCGATCCCTTTGTTCAGAGCCAGGGGAAACGCGGCAAGGCCGCCCGTTTCTGAAACAGCCCAATCAGCAAAGCCTACGTTGCCCTTGGTGCACTGAAACGCGCGGCTGTCACCCAGCACCAGTACATCGGTGAGCAAGGGCTTGTAGAGGCGGGCCAGCACCTTCTGCACGGCACCGTCCGCCAAAAGACCCTGCTCCGCTGTTGCCGCACCGACATCGCCGGGGGTAACGGTAAGTTTACCGCTCTCATCCGGAACAACGTCATTGAGCTGCTTGACCGTTCCGTCACCGCCACCACCGCCACCACCGCCCTCACCAGAGCCTGCGATAACTGCAAGTCTGGCCGGGCATGCGGCCATGATGACCGTGCCATATCGGTCAGTAAGTGGGTAGTTACCGTCTTTATTCGGCCCACCGGCAGCAGAACCCGCGGCCCAATCGGCGAATTGCGCCAGGCTGATCTGCCGGTCTTTCAGAAACTCCTCGATCTTCTCCAGGAGATCACGAACGTTCTGCGCTGTGGCCAGCCGGAGCAGGACGTATGGCGCGCCATTGACGGCCGCCGCCGCAGGCGCATCGAGCGTCAAGCGGTTGTCTGCCTCAACCGTCACCACCTCGAAGCATTGGCCGCTGGTCAATACCAGAACGTCGCCACGCACGGCATTGGACAACCATAAGGTGCCAGTCCCGGTTGCCATTGTTGCGCCCGCGGCGATGCTGACCGTGCCCGCGCGGTAAATGTGGTTAGACATACTGTGTCCTGAGAAGTGTTAAGCGGGGCCGGAACCGGCGGGTAGGATGATGCCTTGATCAACAGGCCTTCTGGTTTCAATGAACAGAAACGGCATGTGAATTAATGTTCCTGAACGACCTGTCAGGATGATTCGCTGGATGGACTCGCCGATCAGACCCGGTACGTAAAGTCGGCTTCCTGCAACCTCTCCGTTGTAACGCTTGAAGTAGCCAGTGCCAATGGAGCTAACGAGCATCCACTCATTACGCGCGCCATAGGTGTCCGATCCAAGCCAGAACTCCACATACTGATCACGCAACACCTGATCGCGATTGCTGTATCTCCAAACACCGCTCGAGCGCTTGTAACTGACCGCGTTGTTGCCAGAGTCAAAGACAACCACCGAGCCCGGCGCCCAAACGCGAATACCATGGGTTTCACCGCTTATGTATCCACCGGAAGCAATGACCATGAACTCGCACATATAGTCCCGCAAAAGCGCATAACGCTGCGCATTGTTCTGCGCCCTACCCGGTAAGTTGATGACCGAGAACGCAACCACAACCCCCGTCCATGCTCCCGGAGCGCCCTTGGGTGCGATATATCCAATAACGGTGGCCACTTGCGAGGCGATGTTGCGCGGTCTGGCGAACACCAGTGGCGGTGTCACACTGGTTGAGACGCCATAAAAGGTGTACTCAAAAAAGATGGCTTCAGAGCCTATGGCACCATAATCCTCATACAGCTGCACATTGGTCCATCCGCCGTTATCAATGTGTCCCGCATCTTCACCGGTCGCAATGAAAATTGGGTTATTTTCATCGACAGCGAGGTTGCCCCAATCGTTAGTGACCCTGAAGCCGATACTCACGAGGAAATACCTAGGATCAGGAAGCACGACACGGGCGCCGAGGACCACGTCAACGTGTTGCCGTTGATCACCACAAGAGGAACCGGTGACAGCCCTACGTTCTCCGCAGGCATCAGGCTTATATCCAGCTTGAGGCCTTCATAAGCGCTCAGGTCAAGACTTCCACTCGTATTGCTTTGCGTTCGCACTGATTCCATTTTCCTTATGGTTCGAACCGTGCTGTCGAACGTGACTTGTTGATTCGCATCTCGGCAGCGAATAATCGATGTCATCCCATCATCTCTCCGATTTCAATGCGCAGATCGCCGGCGGCGTCATACCAGTGTTGGTACTGATCCGTCATGACCATACGCGTACCTCCCACCAGGCCATTCATGAAAATCCCGGCCTGGGGGTCGATGACGAAACGCGGCAGTCCGCCCGCGCCAATTTGGGAACTGACCAGTTGCCCGTATACCTGGCCGAAGCCAATGGTGATGTTCGCCACGTCAATGGCTTCGGCACGCAACAGTCCGCCCAAAGTGGTGATGGGGGTAAAACCATCATTCGCCGTCAACTTACCAATGCTGATTGGCCCGATCTGCGCCTGCTGAATAGACGCCTCTTTGACAAGCAGCGTGTTGATATAGACCTTCTCACCATCAATGGTGAATGGGTTGACATAGTTCGGCCCGTGAGCGCCCGGCGTGGCGACCCAGAAACGATTGGCGAGGATGGCGAAGTCGGCCACCGTGCCGTTGTTGTAGGCCCCAAAGCCACTGATCAGTCCATTTACATCCAGCCTGAGCGTATATTGCGCTGACAGCCCCTCAAGCGCCGATGAATGCGTGCTAAGGGTCTGCTCAATGGCTGCTGACTGGTCGTTCAAATTGCTTTGCAACGTCGTGATCGCGCGGGCGGTCGCTTCGAACTCGTTGACAATGGCTTGCTGATCGCTCACGTATATCGCGTCGGTGTTATCCATCCTCGCGACCAGGCTTTGCATATTGCGAACCTGGGTTTCCAAGGCGCTGGCAAAGGTCTCGCTGTACCCGGTCAGTACCGCCTCTGCCGTTTCAAGGCGAGACGACATGCCGTTCAGTGCTTGAGTTGCGGCGTCCTGCAACGTGATACGCGCCGAACGCTCGCCGACGATATCGGCCTGAGCCTGGCCGACACTGACCGCCATCAGGTCGATTTGATGGGCGATTGCCTGCTGATCAGAACTGATCACCTCCTGCAACTGCGTGATAGACGCTTTCACGTCTTCGCCGGTCTGCACCCGGATATCGGTGATTTGCCGGCGAATCTGGACGTTGTCGTCGTCGCGCAGGAACCGCTCAGCGGATGTCAGAAGCCTCGCTGACTGCGCGGCCGCATCCAGCATTGCTATCGTCTGATTCAGCCCTTCCAGGTCAATGGCTTTCGCCAGTGCCTTCGCAAGTTCGCTCTGACTGGTCTGGTTCGTGATCAGTTTGAGCAGATACTCGATATCGAGCTGTGCCTCAATGGCGGTACCCGCAGGGCTATTAGGAGGCCCCTCGATACCGGAGGTGGAAACCCAGGTGATCCAGTAGAAATACACTTTCCCTTTCTTGGGGTCGTTTGGGTCAACCGCATCGCCTCGAATTGGGTCGCTGTACATCATGCCAGTGGCGCGACTGATCTGCGTCGCCTGAGCGAAGTTATCGGTTTCACTGCGGTAAATATTGGTCAGCGCGTGGTTTCGATAGAGCTTGTAGGGGTTATCCCAAGTCAGCGTGTTCATGCCGAATACACCAACACCTTGGAACCCCAAAGGGGCAGGCGGTATTGCCCGGTCTGGCACGCCGGGGCTTGGAACCAGTCCACCGTTACCACCTGGCTTCCAGCCTGGCCGGAGCGTAAACGCACCGCTTTCCAGTAAATCCCGGTAAGTCAGCTTCTTGTCGAGGCCATTCCCGCGATTGCCCTCGCCCGTCTCAATGATCTCTGTCAGAGCACTGAAAAACGGGCGCAACTCCGCCGAAACCTTGCTGCTGGGTGCAGGAAGGCTTGAGCGCTTTGTCGTCATTAGGTCAACTCAGAGGGTGTGTTCGCAATTTGGATAGAGAAAACTTCGCTCGAGCCTGACGCTTCCACCTGCCACTCGCGCGCTCCCGCGTAGCCTGGCGGCAGTCTGAACATCTGGTTACTGCCAACTTCCGCGTCGAGCGCGGTGGCGCCATCGGCAATAACCCGCAACCGGACCGGAAACGCTGCCGCCACCACTTTCCCGCAGCTGAAATTTGCTGATCCTGGTGGAAACTCAAATACCTTCGAGCGCCAACGGTAAGTCATCGCTGCCCCGCCTCGCCACTTAGCTATGGTGCTGCCCTGGATCAGATACAGCGTGGAAGCCGCAATGTCGTAGTAGGAGTTGGCCGCCTGTGCGTCAATGAACTCTATGCCCTCCCCCGGGGCCAGGGCAAAACACCCGCCGTCGTAAAACGCCAGGTAGCGTCCTTCATACCGGCAAGCGTGGATAGACGCAGGATTGAGCGCCTGCCACTGCTCCGGGGTCAGCACCCCGTCAGTAATCAACTGTGGTTCGCCGCCAGATATCGCCACCAGCCCTTCGGTCGAGGCATAAACGACGTACTCCCCCATGTCGACTACAGAGCCCCTGGAGGCGCACACACGATCCGCGTCAGGGTCAGCGGCCGTCATGGCCGACGGCGTAGTGCCGGTGACCAATCTCGGCCGCCCAGTGGTAGCAACTACCAGGCCGGCTGTGGTGACACCGATCCCTACAATTTTGTCAGGGAAAGAAATTTGGTAATCAATTGGCCAGGCGTGAGGGTAATAGGGCTCGCAGAAGCACAGCGTATTATCGAAGAAACCGGCAAAAATGCCGTTTGGCATCTCGACCAGACCGACCATGGCGGGGTCAGGCATATCCCAAGTGAGCGATGGGCAGGCGATGCCCAGTTCGTCACTGTTCACCGCGTCCACCCAGCTCCCCTGAGCCACTGGAAAGTCCGCCAGATACAAGAACTCCCCCCCGCTTTCCGAACGGTAAAGCCGTTTGGATACAATGTTGTACGGGCCATTCGGCGCCGGCGGTAGTTGAACGTTCACCTTTCCGGGTAATTGGTCTTCGGTACCATCCCAGCGATTTATAATGTTGGACGCCGAGCTGGGCGGCCCTTCCTCGCCGTAGGCAGAGACATAAGTCACCACATACGTTGCGCCCACAGTTGTGGCGGGAGGGGCTTCGCTGCCGGCTGGCTCCTTTACCAAGGGCGCACTGGCCGGCGCCGGTATCCCCAATCGATAAAAACCTGATGGATAAGGCCCTGCCCCCTGGGTGGCAACTCCGATGGGCGCCATTTTGGGGAACGAGTCACCGGTCCAGTAAACTCGCGACCAAGCGTCCTTAGCCAGCGGGCTTTTCGCTGCATCGACCTGTTGACCATCGCCCCATGCAAACCAGAACCCGGCGCCGTTGTTACCGAATGGGTAACGGTAAATCGACGACGGATTGATCACGCCGCCAATGCCAAGCACAGGCAGGGGCGCGTTTTCTGCCCGTAGCGAACCCTTGCGCAGATTTACGTTGCGGGCCGCCTGGGCGTTGCTCGGCTGCAAAAGACGCGGAGTCAGTGCTGGCAACTCGCCCTTGAAAGACGTGATCGCAATCGATGTCATGGAAACCTCGGTGTTTTCATCCTTGTGCTGCCGTACTGATGGCCGGCAAGCGCCTCAGATCGGGCATTGGTGCAGAGGGCATAGAACGCGGCCTGATCCATCAGGGCGCGCGACATGTCGGACCACGGCTTTTCGGGCATCTTGCGCAGCCAGCACTGGGCGCCGAGCGTCAGCGCTTCGCAGTAACGGTCTAACAGCCAATCCGGCGGCATCGCTACGGTGGAGCCAAATTCGGGCCGCACCACCACATCAGCGGTCAGCCCCGAAGGGCCACCGCTGACAATGACTGTGTCAGGCGACGGCTGAAAAACTTGGCAATGTGCAGGCCGACCATCCTGATACAGCGCCTGGATTCGGATAGGCTCCAAGCCTGGCCCGGCGGTGATCTGCTGCACACCATCGGCCAGTTGGATTCTGACCTTCCAGGCCGGCACCTCGGTGCACAGCTCGCGAAGCGCCCATGCCACACCGTCACGTATTGAGGCGATAACCGCACCGGGTACGTTCGGCAGAATCTGATCAACCAACTGGCTCATGTTCATTGCTGTGTCACCTGCTGCTGGGAAGCAGCCGCGACCGGCACAGGGCCTAGCATGCGATCCGTTTGCACCTTCATGCCCAGGGCAGCTTGGAACATCTGGAAGTGCATCGTCGCGCGGTTGAGATTGGCTGCATGCTCGGCATCTTTCGCGTAGGCCCTGGAGAGGATGTAATCCACCAGCACCGGCGCAAACGAGTCGTCTAAGCGGATTTTCTCAGAGGCTGAATCGGTAGCTGTCGCTTGGACATGCGGATCGGGTACCGACGAGTAAATGATCTCCAGCTTGCTGGAGGCCATTGCCGGCGGGTAGACGTAGAACTGACGCGGCGCTGCCTCGTCGAAGACGTACTGCTCGATTTCCTCCACCGGTTGCTCGGCGTGCCACCGCCGCCTGGTTGAATCGATGGCACCCCGGGTCGTGAGAATCACGCTCAGTCCACCGCCCGCGGGGGTGATGTTTCGCACCACCTCAAGCAGGCGCAGACCGCCCTCGGGAATGGATTGCCTGGTGCCCGGGACGCAAGTAATTTCGGCCGTGACAGAACTGGCATTGGGCTTGATGTTGCAAATTGCCGCATACCCTTCATTCAGCCAATCCAGCAGTTCGGTGTTTGCCCACCGGGTGCCGTTGGAAGTGACTTCCTGCAGGATCTTTTTGGCGCGGGTCAGGATGTTGCCTACAGTCGTCACGGCCACGGATTACACCTCATGCATGTAGGAAAGTTTCGCCAGCTCGGTGGTCCATACGAACTCGCAGCCGGTTCTGGTATTGCGCAGCAAGCGGTTTACCGCGATAGGCACTAAACGCTCCTGCTCATCTTCAGCGTCATCGAGATCTGGCGCCTGGGCTTCGCGCAGAACAGAGGTTTTCGCCGGGTCGGCCACCACCGACTTAATGTTGCTGCCCGGGATGGATGCTTCGGCTACCAGCGCTTGAGGGATGTTCAACTGGTCGTCTTCACCATCTTGAGTAACCGGCCCGATGTGCCGGCCAAGGTCTTGGCCAGCAATACCCGAATTACCTGGGACTGGGTCAGGATCAAGCTCTTTTACGTCATCGGCCTCATCGGCTAGAGCCTTTTCAAGCCCTGTAATCAACTCAGCGCGCAGCGTGTCCTCGCCTTTGCGGTTGTCTGCCTTCAATCCCAGATCGGAGAGCATCTCGATCAAGCCTGGCTTGTCGGCTGTGCTCGCCTTTTCAATCAATTCGCGAATCATGGTTTTCTCCGAGAAAAGCAAAAAGCGGCCCAGCGGCCGCTTATGATGTGGAGATGAGGCTGATCAGCGGCTGCAGTACAGGTTGCCGATCGCTTTGGGGTCGATGACACCTGAACCGAACACGTTCAAACCGCGAACGAGTTTGCCGAAGTCGTTAGGGTTCGGCAGGGTTTCCATCTGAGTCATCTGGCTTGCAAAGGTGAGCCCCTTCTTGTGACCGAACATCACGTTGCTCGCCTTTTTGGCGGCAGTGGCGTCATCCACGGCGGTGGTGTTGTTGCTGATGTACACGGTGAAACGGTCGAGCATGCCGACCTTGCCGTTGCGGAATACCGAAGTGGCATCACCCATGATGCTGGCGTCGCGCAAATCGGACTTTTTCAGCATGCCGTTCATCCAGGCTGGCAAAACGACCCAACGGCCCTGCTCAGGTACGTTTTGCTCGTCGAGGACGGTACCGCAGTCCACTAGCACATCCAGGATGTTTTCCTTGGTGATCTGCACGGGTGCGCCGGCCTTACCCAGGTTGATACCACCCGACTTAGCGCCGGCGTCGTCACCGCGGTTGGCCGCAGCAGCATCGGCGTAGTGGCGGTTAAGCAGTTGGGTGTC
The DNA here is from genome assembly GCF_025465995.1 of Pseudomonas sp. 5P_3.1_Bac2. GTDB lineage: Bacteria > Pseudomonadota > Gammaproteobacteria > Pseudomonadales > Pseudomonadaceae > Aquipseudomonas. The sequence continues at coordinate 1,135,379 of NZ_JANLNY010000006.1, forward strand.
GATGGCAACCTTCATCTGCTCACCGCCGTCAGTGCTGAACTCATCCATGAGTTTGATATCCGCTTGGTAAGCATCGACGTCGTTCACTTCAAACGCGAAGTACTTGCCCTGGTCGATCTGCAGTTGCACCTTGTCGCTGACCGGTTTTTCATAGGTCAAACCACCGCCGATCTTGTAGTCACGGATGACAATCGACGGCACGGTGCGAATATTGATGGTGTCGCCTTGGTTCTTGATTTCGCCCTCGTAGTCGGTGTTGGCGATCTCACCGAAAACCGTTGCGGCGTACAGCTTCTGTACCAGCTTGCCCGACCATAGCGCCGGGATGAAACCCGATGCGCTGGTGGAGCTGTAGTCTGGTTGCCCTGCGGCGCGTACTGGACCTGCCATGGTGTAGCTCCTATTTCTTGACGCCTCGCGGCGTTACAGAGCGCGTGCTATCGCGTAATGCGACCGTTGGCTACCGCGTCTGATATGTCTTGTTCAATCGCAGCCACTTCGGCTTTCGTGTACCGCTTACCCAGCGCGACATCCTTATAGAACTCGTTGATTTCAACGTTGCTCCACCACTTGCCCTCCGCCGGCGGCGTAGGATCGGTGCGAGTGGAGCGTGGCTGAACGTTTTCCGGTGGAATGGTGCGATCTGGGTTCGGTGCCGCCGGAGTCGGCTGCGCGTCTTTGAAGGCCTGGAACAGCGCAGCGGCGCGCAATGCGTCGTTGGCTGTCTGAGCCTCAACCAAAAGCTGCTGCCGCTCTTTGCCACTGAACGTGTCCATGTGGCTGAGCCACTCATGGAACGCTGGCAATCCGTTGATCTCAACTGCGTCAGGAACGCGCTGAATCAGTTGCCGGAAGAATTCTTCCTGCGCCTGCACGGCTTTTACCTGCTCGCTTTGCTGGTTTTTTTGCTTCAGCCCCTCAAGTTCGGTTTTGATCGTTTCCAGCTCGGCGGGATTGGCGGCAGATGCATGCCCACCAGCCACTCGCTGGATCAGCGCTACGAGATCAGGCCCGTAGCTCTCGATCTCCTCAGGGGTCAGATCCGACACTGCGCGCTGCACGGCATTGTTTGCGGGCTTTTGCGCCTTTGTCAGCTCTGTGGTCAGCCGAGACACTTCCTGTTGCAACGCCGGCACTTCAGCGTTGTATTTCCCTTGCATGACTTTGAAGCGTTGCTCCCAGTAATCAGCACCGTTGTCGCGGGCGGCCGGGGCCGTTTGGGCGGGTGCTTGTTGCTCTGAGACCGCTGGCGCTTCGGGATTAGCTACCGGAGCCGCATCTGATGCGGGGTTCTCAGCCGGCTTATTCAGCGCTTCCTGAATAGCCGTTGCTTCGTCGATTTGCGCCTGTACGTTGCGGGGTAGCGTGCTCATTGATCGTATTCTCCTTGGGTAGAGCCGGCAGGTCCGGGCTTCTGGGTGTGCGACTGGTTCCGGGCATTTGGCCGAATGACCGGAGAGTGGCCACAAAAAAACGGCCTCAAGTTAGGCCGCTTTTTCTGTAGCTACTGGGTGGACCGCGAGGTGCTTGCCTTAACTCGATCAAGCATCTCGCGGGATTCTTCAAACGACTTGATCAGCTCCCTGGCTAGGCTCGCCCGGCCCTGGGCTCTGAATAAAGCCTCCAGGTTGTTCAACCCCTCCAAGCTCTGCTGCGCCTCCGTCAGATGGCTGCTCAGTAGATCCTTGAGGTGCTTCCAGTCCGGGCTGTTGGTCAGGTTGACCAAGGCTTGCCACTGTTGGTTGCTGGGTTTCATTGGCTCCGCCACCTGCATGTTGAAGTTGGGCGACCACGGCACCATTGCTCATCCCGAGACGCTGGGCCTCGGCACGGGTTTTCTCGGCTTTCGCGATCAGTTCAGCTGTTTGGGCAGCGGTTTTCTCGGTTTCTGCTTCGACTTGCTGCTCAACTGCAGCGGCTTGCTGTTGCTGCTGTTGGGCCTGCTGCACCTGCTGTTGCTCCTCACGGGCCTTCATTTCGGCTTTCGTCGGGATCAGGCCCGACATATCTAGACTTTCGGCAACTTTGCGCAGGATCGCGGCCCTACCTTCAAGGCCGAGAATCTGCATGTCGGTCGGGTTGTTGGTGAAACTCAGGAACTGCGTGCGCGCGTTCAGCGTTTGCTCACGCTGCAGCATCGCGTTTGCGCCGCGGGCCACAACTTTGCAATCGCCCTTGATGGCGTTGTCATCGGAATAGCGCATGTTGAACAACCACAGCGCTTCAATGACGCGACGAACCACTCCACGGTCGATATGACGGATCGCATCCTTGATCCCCTTGTTGGCCGACTCCATCAACATCGACAGGCCACTGGCCGTGTTGCCTGCGCCACCGACCTTTTCGGCACCGTAGATGTACCGTGGAATATTTGTCGCGTCGTCCGCGCGCTTTTCCCAAGAGTCGTAAACTGCCTGCAGTTCTCCAGCCATGCTGACCGGCTGGTAAAAGCGAATCACCGGTGATGCCGCCCCTCCCTGCATTCCCGGCGTCTGACCGCTTTTCACCCGCCAGCGCTTCAGCGGGTACATCTCGTTCGGGTTTTCACCTGGCTGCAAGCGGTCTTCGTCGACTTCCACCTGAGGGCCGCTGGCGAATGCCATATTGTTGGCCTGTGCACGGGCTGTTGAACCGCAGAAGTCCTGCACGTCACTCATCAACTCGGGAATCGACATACCCCAGAACGAGCCAGGCGTGATCTGGAACGACGCTTTGTGATATGGCCGACCACCCAACGGGTTGCGGTTAATCACACAGCGAATGACGTGGTTTCCGATCAGGATTGCATCGACTTGGTACTCATCAAGCACGTCCGGCACCTGGGCGGGGTTAACCCCCCACTGAAGTAGCATCAACCCCTGTGCACCGCCCCAATAGTGCAGACCTTCGATGGTTTCCCCATTGTTGATCATCCAGTCGCCGGCCTTGTCTTCAAGTCGGGCACGCTGCGAATCCGTTGCAAGCCATTCACGCAGACCGCCCTGGCCATGCTCAGTAAGCACGGCGCGAATCGCCTCGTCGCTGTACCCTGGCACCCCTGTCAGTGCATTGAGACGAGAACGGGTGTAGCGTTCGCGCTCGATGATAAACGCACCGTCGTCGGTATTCGTGGAATCTGGCGACGGATAAATGTCGAAGGGCGAAACCCGATGAAACAAGGGCTGAATTTCCTCTGTTTCAATCATCTGCCAGTTTTGCCCCCAGGCAATCTGCGGCACACGTTGTAGCAATGGCCCTTTAACGAATGCAGCCGGATAGATGGTGAAGTCGTCGATAAATTCCTCGAGTGCGGTCTCCCATCCGCCTTCGGCCAACTGGTCAGCTATAAGCGTTTCATGTGCCTCGCTTGCCTCCCTGGCCTTCTCCTGGATCAACTCACGCAACTTCACTTCCAGTTCGTTCGGGTCAGGCATCGCCTGTGGCGGCGCATCTTGCCCCTGCTGGGCCTGCATCATCTGCTGGGCGAGCTTCTGCTGAAACGCAGCAAGAAACTCGGGCGGGATGTCCGCCACCGGCGTTGGATCTAACCCCCACGGGTGGCCGTTGACAGGGATCAGGATGTCACGAATCCATGAAGCGCCTGCGCGGCACTTGGTTGTGGTCAGCTTGGGGAAGATCTCGCTGCCACCAGCCTCGCGGATCGCTTGGAGCTTCGTCTCCTCGTGTTTGCCTTTCTGGCGCCGCGCGCAGTCCAGCAGCCTGTCGTCGATTTCACGTTTGGCGTTTTTGGCAGAATCGAAACACCGACGGATGTGCGACGCTAGTGAGGATTGGACCTGCTGAGCGCGCCGACTTTGCTGCGCCTGCTCCTCAGCGGCCAGATCATCAGCATGCAGATCGGCCGCGCTCCTGACTTGAAGCAAACCGAATTCAGCCGCCATAGATCATTGCCTCGTGAACGTTGTTGATTTCAGCCTGCCGGCCGCAGCGGCGCAGCTTCGCGCCGTGCTCCAGCTTCCGCAGGTTAGCCATTAGATCCTGCATGTAGTTGACGGGGTCGTTCGCGAACTCCGCCAATTTTACGTTGAGTGTCACGCCCATCTCGTGAGCCATCTCGAACTGCACCCGAACGGCTGGGTGTGCACCATCCGGCTCCTTGATCTCTACCGCGTCGACTTGGACCAAGCCAATGTCTCGGCGCAGCTGAAAGCACTGGACGGCCAGCGGGGCAACCAAGCGGGCGATGACGCCGGCGACCTGTTTCCATTCAATAAACATCGTGGTCATGTGTGCGCGCTCCAGTTGCGTCGGGCTCGGTCTGTGTTTGATGTAGTTGCCGGCGCGGGGATTGCCCCTGCCGTAGCCTCGAAGACTCCACAGCGGGCCAGCGTTTCGAATGCCTTTGCCCCATGGCTTGCCCAGTCGTGACGCGGCTGTTCCTTGTACACGCCCAGCCTCAGATCCCACTCTTTGCGGTAGTTGTCGATGCAGTCGATCAGCCTAGACACACCAGCGGTCCTTGGCTTGCCAGTATCGGCATCGCCAGTCGACGCGCGGGTGTCCTGCTCATCCTCGGCGAACCAGCACAGCGGCAGGAAGTTACGCACCGCCTGCACGCCCTCGCTATTTCGAGAGACACGCGGAACGATCTGGAACGTGATCCCGTACTGCTTTGCCACATCGATACGGGATTTCCCTGTTCCGATCTCGCGAACCACAATGTCGTGCGGGGCGTAGTGGGCGCCGTAGGAATACCCCAGCTTTTTGAGTAGGTCGCCGTAGTACTCCATGCCCTCACCGGAATGCTCGATGTAATCAATGATGTGCACCTGGCGGCCCACCACCTGGAACAGCACGATGGACATAGCGTCCCCCATGCCCAAGTCCCAGGCAGTAAACACTGGCAAGGTTGGGTTGCGAGTCACCGTCTTGGTGATCCGGCCCTGTTGCCGCAGGAATCGCATTTGCGTGAGGTAGTAAGCGCCTTTAATGCCTTGGTCGAACGCTTCGTCCGGCGTGGCCGGATACTCACGCTTCATATCGTCGTGCAGCGTCTCGGCTTTTTTGGCGTACCAGGCTTGCTGTGCACGATCCAAGCGAATGCCGTGTTTGGCTGCCAGCTCGGCGAAGTACTCCTGCAACCACTGCGGCACCACCACCTGATCGAATGCCTCCAGGCGATACGTGGGGTCTTTGAACCAGGGGAAGAAGTGAAACTGCCAATCCATCACCGTCGGCGTGCGGCCGGCGTCTTTGATGGCCCTGGCCAACTCGCAGTAGGTGAAGAAGTAGCCTTCACGTCCCTCGGCGGTGCTTTCAATGGTGACCCGGTTGCCTAGGCCGACGGCTTCAAATGCACCGGTGACGATCTCTTGGGCCTTGTCCGGGCTTAGCTTGCAGATTTTGCCGAACTCCGACACATGCAGGCGCTGCAGCGTGCCACCCCGGAACGAGGTCGACACCTGAATGCTGGAACCGTTGTCGAAGATGTAGCCTTGGTCTTTGTCGCTGCGCGGCACCGGCAGACGCATGCCGATCAGCTTGAAGATCGCCGACCACGCCGGGTCGCCTGACAGCTTTTCGAAGGCAAACCTGATTTTGTTGCGATAGATCTCTTTGGCGTCCGGCAACGTGTGGCAGATGCAGCCGGCGCTGTAGTTCTTGATGAACAGGCAATCGTCAAGCGCGTCGATCATCTCGAACGTGGTGAAACCAAGCTGGCGGGCCTTGAGGATAATGTCGCGGTTATGCTCGTCGAGGAACCGCTCGCGCTGCTGCTGATTCGGTTTGAAGCGCTGAACCTTGCCGTTCTTGTCTTTGATCTTGTACAGGGCGTTCAGCCTGTACCACTTGTTGCTCAGGGCTTTCAGCAGTAAGGCGTTGCCCTTGAGCTGCTTGGCGCGGTGCCTGGCGATGAATTCGTCACCCTCGCGCACCAAGCGCTGGCGGTCCGTTTCATTCCCCATCACCAGCTGCCTCAGCCAGCAGATCCTCAAGAGACTTGCCTGTGCTATGCCGTTCCTTATCGGTGTCCAGACCGTGGGCCTGACGCTCCAGCTTGATCAGCCGCTCTAGGGACTGCGTCGCGTGGCCGATGCTCTTGCCCACATAGTCCAGCGGAATGTCGATCTCGACCGGTTCACCCTTCTGGGTCATGACGGTGATCTTCCCGACGGCGACCTGATCGTGAATGCGTTCGACATACTGTTGAGTGATATCGCGGGTTCTGGCAATAACCACCTGGTGGCCACGTACCAGTTGCGCACCGGCCTCGGCGGCTTGCTCGACGATCTCGGCGTCATTGGTCGCCTCTGCGACAGCAGCAGCGGCGGCGCGCCCGGTCTTCTCCCTGACGCGCTGACGGATCATCTCGGACAGGTCTTTCTGCCACTCGTGCTTATCGGCACGGTTGCGGATCGAGCTTTCCGAAATACTGTGCCGGCGGCCCAACTCGCGGTTCGTAAAGCAGCCCGTCCGGTAATCCCTTTCGACGGCTGCCCAATCACATTTAGCAGCCATGAAAGCGCTTCCTTTGCGTGAGAATCGGTGTGTGCTGTGCTACTGCCTTGGTGCCTGGCAGAAGGTGTTGATGTAGTCCTGGGCAGCGCGCAGCGCTATCAATCCTTCGTCACCGTCGTTGGCAATGGCGACAATTCTTTCTCCAGCCGCTGGGTCAAGTTCGGCTCGCGCTTTTTCATGACCCACGCCGGAGGTGGCGGTGGCGGCTCCCACTGCGGGACAGGTGGCTTCGACTGACAACCGCCGAGCGCCATTACCAACAGCAGTGCGAAGACGCTGATTATCGGCTTGGGCATTCTCCAATTCCTTTGTGTGGTCTCTGTCGAGCTGCGCGAGCAGCCGCTGGGTTGTGCGGCGCGACTGCGCGGCCTTGCCCATCATCTCCACCAAATTGCTGGCCTTCTTTAGGGCCTGAGCTTGAGACTCGATGCGCTGATAGCCGCCATAGATGATGATCAGGCATCCAATCAGCACTGCGACCAGGTAGCGGATCACGACAACGCTCGACGGAGCCCTTCCGCTAACACAGCTTGCGGATAAGCGAAGCCCGCGTTTTCATGCGCGATGATGCTGGACACCATTAACTCCAGCGTTGCCGGGTTCCGAATGTCGATCACGTCATTGGCCTTCACGCCCAACCGGCGGGCCACGGCCGCGATGTAGGCCTCGGTATTGTTCTCGTTGCCCGGCGCCCACCTGGTAATTGTTTCGCGCACCGTGTCGATGCCAGGCCCACCCACGCCAGGCATGCCGTCTTTGCCGCTGTAGTTGATTAGCAGCTTGCCCAAGGCGCGTATACCGTTCTCGGGAGTGTCGAATCGAGCAAATCGTGGGGATGGTACGCCGACCTCCAGGCCCAGCTGCCCTTGCCAGGCATTGCGCGGGTTGTAGTCAATGTTCCCGGGGTTGTTGTTGCGTACACCACGTGTAGTTGATGGCATGATCCTTACCTGGTTTTGAGATGAATTCGGGGAAGTGCATGCCACTTGGAAGTGCCAATCATCTGACCTAGCTCGAACTCTGCGAAGGGTGAGCTTTGAACTCAAAACGTGACAGATCCTCGCAAACCTGAGAGCTATGATCGGAGGTGTTGACCAACGCTTTATTCGCACTTGATAGGATGGCGATTCGATCTATTCCATAGTGGAGGCTTCATGGCTTTCAATGTCTCAAGCGCAGTCAAAACGATCATCCAAGTGATGCTAGGCGGCGCGGGCGTCGCTGCGCTCCTAACCATCGCTTACACCATGTGGCACGACTCGACCGAGAGATCGGCCGAATACGGTGAGAACAGAGCTGCACTCGCATTCACAAAAGGCCAGCTTGTCGAGAGCAAGTCTGAGAATGAAAAGCTCAAAGTAGAAAAGGGAAATCTTCAACTGCAAATTGACGATCTGCGAAAACAACTCCTGACGGAGCAGAACGACAACAAATATGACAAGAAGCTGCTTGATGAAAGTGAGCTAAAAACTAAACAGCTTGAGGACCGTGTGGCGCAATTGAGCGCATCACTAAAAAACTCAGACCCTTGCGCGCCAATTCGCAAAGAAATCACGGAGCTGGAAGAGGAACTGCAGCGTCCCACCTACGTCATTCCGCAACTCACTGAAACTCAACGTGAGCAGGGGAAATCGAGTCTCGAGAAAAAATACAGATCTCTGGATGTATGTCAGTCCTACCGTAGGTAGCATTCTGAGGTTGAGCTCTCGCATATCCAAGCCACGATTTGGCGTATTCGAAAACGTGGCGCGGATTTCAGCTCGACGCCTTGGTTTGCTGACGTTGAACTGGGCGGTTTCCCTAGCCTGAGTCTCGCGACCGTCAAGAGTGAGGACGACGGTATGGATATCTCGGTATTTGAAGCTGGTTGAGGTCTCTGCCCAGGGGAATCGCTTTGTCGCCGTCCTGCACACATCGAGGATGGAGCAGCTGGAAAACGCCTTGGCCGCACTCGGCAAACGCATGTCGGTATCTGTCGAGGCAACCTGAATAGGTGCCAGGGCGAACCCTGGCGGTTTGTGCTTGAGTGTCGTCATCTCGACGATACGGCACGTCGCTGCAACGCCTCACGGCGTGGCAGTGCAATCACCCCTGTTCGGGATTCAGTGGCTGAGCGACTGCCGCCGCAGTGGTGACGGTCACTGTGCCTTGGTACATCGTTTTCAGCTCCGCAACGTACACGGGCTGTTTGGGCGCCTGCTGCACCATCTGCTCAGCCCGGGCGTTTGCCTGATCCTCAGTCGCGAACTGCGTTTGCAGTGGGGAATTGGGAAAAGGCTGAGGGATCACTACAAAAGGCATGGGCTCACCTATCTGGTTGGCGGCCGGCAATCATCCGGCAGTTGATGTGGCATGTATCGGCCTGAAGCACGAATGGTGGGCCTCTTGAATGGGTGCAGGTGGCTGGTGCAACTGTCCAGCTCTGGTGGGGCAGATCGCCGGGTCACGTACCCTGCCCTCTCATCGCGTAGCCGCCCATTGTCCGCACGGGATTAGACGGCGCCTCTACCGACTTAGCCCAGCTGCCTGGGCGATAACCTGCATAAAGCAATGGGGTATTAGCTGCGCAATATGCGCGACTCCAGCCCCCTTCAACATTCACGCACCCCGCGCAACGTCTGCTTTTGCGCAAACTGCGCAGGCGCGCAATGTAAGCAGATCGCCTCACCGGCGCTGTAAGCTCGTGGTTATTAGTGCTGCCTGTGTCGGAGAATATCTCGGCGCTGATCCAGTCCCACACTCCAGCAGCAGGCTCAAGCGTGATGCTGAGGTTTTCCTGCTCCAGCAGCCAGGCGGATGGCATGGGTCTTTTCATACCCGCGGCTGAAATTGAAATAATGGCCGTTTGCCTGTATTGGTGAGCCTCACTTCCAGCGGAGCGACACTATGAGGATTCAAATTAATGTGGATAGCGAATCTTGCGCGGCTGACATTCCGGAGATGAGAGCAATGCCGCTTGACGGCTACGCTTCATATATCGCAAACGACTTGTTCTTCATTGATCACCACGACATCCTTCGCGCTGTAATTGGCGAATACCCTATCGCTACAACTGCAGATCAGACCGAGCAGTTAATCTGCTATTTACAGGGCATCGCTCTACGCATGCGTGCAGCTGAGTAAATTAGGGGCGCCGCACTCACCTGCGGCGCTTCACTCAAGCTCTATCACAGACCCGCTTTGTTCTTGGCATTGATGGCCATATCAATAATCTCGGTGATTTCTCGGTTCTTCTTGCCTTCGCTCCAGGCGAACAATGCGCGAACCAGCACCCAGCCCGGCAAGCCACACACGAACACGACTCCGGCCAGCCCTACCATGCCAACGTCATCCTGAGCCCAGTGCCCAATCTCCAGCCAGCGCACAATGAACGCGCCCCCACCGGTGCTGAATGCCAGCGTACTGATCAGGGCCACAACAAACTCGCGAACCGTTTTCGGGATGGTCATCGCCATAACAACGATTGACACCAGGACAATGGCAATAACCGCGAAGAAACCGAACGCGCCCAGCTTGTAGAGCGCAATACCGCCCGCAGCGGTCAATGGGCCCGGTTCTGACATGAGGTTGATACCTTGCTGTTTCATTGATCACTCCCGGCGAACGCCTGGTGGTGTCGTGCATTCAGAATGCCACGCAAATAAATAACTCTAGAGTTATCTTTTAACTTGCATATTTATGCACCTAGGGTTATAAATATTCCATCTACTAAACAAGGAGACGGAGGTGCAAAGCAGAGAGTTGATCAAGGAGCTTGAAAATGATGGATGGGTTCTAGATCGAGTTACCGGAAGCCACCACATGTTCAAACATCCAACCAAACCCCAAACAGTTCCAGTACCACACCCGAAGAAGGACTTACCACAAGGAACCGTAAGGGCGATCAGAAAACTAGCCGGGTTGTTATGACCCGGTTTCACCCTTTGCACCTTTGCACCTTTGCAGGAGACTCAAATGAAATACCCAATTTGCATTGAGTGGGGCGACGACAACACCGCAACCGGCATTCAGATTCCCGATATTCCGGGCGCCATCACTGCAGGCGATACGTTCGAGGAGGCTTACAGCGCTGCTGTCGAAATCGCCAACATCATGCTTCAGGAAATTGCAGCAAACGACGGCGCCATTCCAATGCCTTCCTCCGCCGCCGCCCATAGAGAAAACCCTGACTTTGCCGGCATGGGCTGGGGCATGCTTGAAATCGACATTACGCCTTACCTGGGTAAGACCGAAAAGGTAAACGTCACCCTGCCAGGCCATGTAATCCAGCAGATCGACCGCTTTGTACGGGATCACAACATCAAGAGCCGTTCATCCTTTCTCGCTGATGCGGCACTTGAGAAACTGGGCCGGTAGCAAAAGACCCGCACGATTTGTGCTTACCCGAAGGCAGAGGCATGGCGGGCAAAGCCACTGGGAGCGGCGGAGCAGAAAAGAAAAAGCCCCTGCATAAATGCTGGGGCGTTGATTCATGTGTCACTCGCTGACGAGCCGAACACGCTGCCATAAAAACAGGTGTTTATCCGCCCGGAAAGAACTTTTTAAGCCACCTCTTGCATTCCTTCCAATACCCCGTCAATCCAAGCTACGCCCGCCTTAATGATCTCCCTAGCTTTACGCTCACACATTCCGTTCGCATTACCAACACGCAGCGCTGGCCACTTCGCGCCAAAGTACAGCCATACAAAGTCCCCCATCTGCTTGTCACGCGCCGCAAGACGAGCAACAGCACGATCCACAACCAAGGCTACGCCATCAGTCAAGACATACGCCTTAATGCCGCCAACACAATTGGTGTTATCCCGAATCAGAACGAAGCTAGGAGAGACATACCGTGGCACACCCATACCATCCATCCGCCACCACCCCCACTGCTCCAATAGCCATTCAGTGTCACCCAGCGGCTTGTTCGTGTATTCACGCTTCTTCATCCAGTAACCCTCTGTAGGTCCCGCACCAGCGCCCGGTAATGGGCTTTGATGGCCTTGATCTCGTCGATGGTGTATTTCTTCGGTTCGTGCGGGCCTTCCAGCCACTCGACAGCATCCGCGCCGATCTTGCGCACCAGGCTGACTCGGTACCCGACGATGTTTCCCGACTTCTCTTTATTGCAGTTCTTATTGCACTGCTTGTGCACATTCAGCGGCTCAAACCGAAGCTCAGGCGCGGCAGCCACAGTTCGATAATGGCCAGCGGCGTACTGCACATTTGCGAAAGTTCCACAGCTGATGCAAGGCTGATCGGCGTCACGCAGGCGCACCCACTCGTTGAACGCTGCCTGAGCCTCTTTCAAGTGCTCGCCACGGGACTTGATCCGCTCCTTTGCCGCCTTGAGCTCTTTGCGCTCTAGCTGGGCCAGCGACTTGCGCTCTTTCTCGCCGGCGGCCTTGGCAAGAGCTACAGCGCAAGGCACCCCGCATGCGACCTGCAGAGGCTTTGCCGGCACGAAAGCCCCTTTGCAGTGACGGCACTTTTTGGGTTTGCCGCTGGCTGGCTTTAGTGGCTTGCGGGATAGGGTCATGCCGCCACCCAATCCAGTTTCGCTGGCATTGGTGGGATTGACTCCAGGGTGCTCAGGTTCAGTAGCGTGAAGTAGCCGCGCATGTGCGGCAACCAGCCAGCCGTATCGATGTGGAACACGTTGCCGAGCACAACCGGCGCATTGACAGGTGTATGGCCACAAACGACTGCGCGCACACCCTTTACCCCGGCGTGATCGTCGTCCGTAATCCGGCTGCGCGACCACATACAGGTGTTCTTAACCAGCTTCAGCCGCTTGGCTTCGGCCAGCTCGGACAGCTCAATTTGCAACTGGCCCCAATCATGGAATGGGCAGTCAGCGTGAACGATGCCAACCAGACCACCTTCGGTTTCAACCTCAATAGCGATTGGCAGCTCGCGGAACTGGGCGGCAAACTCTCTTTGCTCGTCCCAGGCCAAACTAGCGAACCATGCCCCGCCGTTGTAAAACCAGTTTTCTGTGTCGCAGGTGTTGAAGCGGCAAACGTAGTCGTCGTGATTTCCGCGCACCGGGTGGAACCAAGGTTTGCCCAACCACTCCAGTACATCGCGACACTCAGGCCCGCGATCGACAAGATCACCGACAGAGAACAGGCGATCTACCGCAGAATCAAAGCCTGCACGATCAAGGGCGGCCTGCAGTAAAGTGAAGCATCCGTGAATGTCGCCCACCGCGAAGTCACGGCCATCTGTGTTGCGCGTAAAGCGCTTAATTAGGCTCATGCAAAGCTCCCCATCTGCTCAGCAGCCGCCACTGCGTCAGCCTCAGTCTCGAAGTGAGCCGACAGCACAAGACGCCAGCAGGCGTTGAACACGTCCCGGTATAGGGCCTCAAATGCCAGATCATCCATGGCAGACCAGCTGATCGACTTGGCCTCTTTGCGGATGCCATCCGGCGACTGCACCAGCTTGAAGTGCCCGGCCTCTATCGTGATCCACTCGCGGAATGCTTCGCGGCTTTTGCCTACGGCCGGGAATCGCTCGGAACGCTCAGCTTCGAGCTGGGCCAGATACACGTCCACCGCCGTCTTAAGCTGGCCCGGCCGCTCGTTCAATTGCTCGAAGTACCGCTGCAGGCCGCGAATACCACGCAGTTCTTGGCGCGGGATCAGACCGCCTTTGGGCTCCCAATATTCCCAGGCCAAGTCGAGCATCGCGAAGAATTTGCCGTGGAACTTGGCGTTGCGCATCTTGCGAAAGTCACCATGGATCATCTGGCCGTGCTTGATCTTGCTGATCAGCTCACGGTCTGCCTCAGTTGCGGGGATTAGGCCGGCGCCGGAGCGCACCAAGGCTATATCAGCCATTGACCACCGCCTGCGCATCCGGCCAGTCATAAGCCCGATTGAAGTCGAGCCGATCCATCCGCTGATACTCCGAGCCCACCTCGCTAACAGGCTCAATGCGCCCGCGAATGTCGTAAAAATCGGCGCCGATTTTGGTGATCACGTGATTGCCGTCATACCAGGGCTCAGCGTCCGGGAAGGCCTGTTTCAGCAGCAGATAGACAGGGAAGCAGGCGCCATTCAGCCCGTGGCTCGGCATGGCGGGATGGACTTCACGCAGCGCGGCCAGGAATGCGATTGGATTAGGCATGTGCCCCCCGGGCGGATTCCCACTCAAAGGCGACACCAATGCAGCCGTTTTCGCGAATGCGATCAACGCAGCGGGCACCGAGAGCGTCATCCAGCTCTGCAGGCGACAGGTTGCTGACGATTACCATTGGACGGCATTGCTCGTAGCGACCATTGATGATGCTGAACAAGGTTGCTAGCTCAAACTCGCTTTGCTTGGTGGCGCCCACTTCATCCAGCACTAGCAGATCGGCCTCGATCAGCTCACGCATAATGCGAGCTTCTGAATCGCCAGACTTATCGCGAAAGGTTGCCTTGATGTCACTGATAACGTTGCCAACCGTGCGATAAATCGCCCGGACCATGCACTGGTTGATCAGGAAGCTAGTCGCCGCCGCGGCCAGGTGGGTTTTGCCGGTACCAACCCTACCCAGGAGCAACATGCAGCGCCCTTCACGCCGATGCTTTGAGAAGTTATCGACGTACTCAGCTACGGCCTCGTATGCAACCTTTTGCCCAAGGCTAGACGCCTCGAAATTGTCAAATGTCTTGTCGATGAAGCGCTTAGGAATTCGAGCCAGCTCATGCTGTCGAGCTCTGAACTGGGAGCGCTTGCGCTCAAGCTCTTCCATGTCTCGTTTGTCAGCCGCGCACACTGGGCATCCTGACAGACCGCCGGCCTTGATCAGTACAGCCAAATACTCGCCATGCGTTTCGCAATGAGCAGCCTGGCGACCAATCACGCCTAGCTTGCGATCCATGGCAATACCCAAGTTAGATACGGAATGTGCCATTGGCGTTCTCCTTGGTACCGGCTCGGTAATCGCGCTGGCTGGTAAGCGTGTGACGGCTGATCGGGAGCTGGTGAACATTGCCTGCCGGCTTAATCTCGTCTTCCCAACGCTTACCGTTGAGCCACGTAGCGGGGTGTGGAATGTACTGACCGCCATCCTTGGTCCACTCCGGGCAACCAACCTGGCTGGCCAGCGCACCAGTGATCAGAGTGAAAAGGCCATCAGTGACCTTGAGTTTCTTCCAAGCCTTTTCCGCAGCCGCCTTGCCCTTCCTGTTCGGGTACAGCCTCCAGAACTTCGGGAATAGGTCGGCTTCCGGTGCGCTCGACAATGCCGCAGGCGTTGATGGGATAAGGGGATCAGGAATCAGGTTAAGGGAATCAGGAATCAGAGAATCAGCCGGAGCGCTTCCGAGAATGGCAGAACCAGTACCGCCAAAATCGGAAGACGTACAACCCTCTGACGCGCAAGGGATAATCGACTCGGGTTCGTTGCGGTGCGGGTTCTGATGTTTGTCGAAGTTCTCTACCTGGATGTAGCGCTTCCCGATAACGGTGTATCGAGTGATAAATCCTTCATTAGCCAGCCACTGCAAAAGGCCGTCGGTGTCGAGGTTGTCGCGATACGGAAAAAGCTCGCCTTTAATGCGTAGCGGTCGATCCTCTAGACGACCAGCTTTATCAGCTAGCAGCCATAGCCCCTCAAACAGCAGGGTAAGCATTGGATCTGCCACGCCCAAAACTTCGTTCTTGAATAGTGCTGGTTTGATGTTGCGTGCGCGGGCCATTACATAACCTCCAAATCTATGTTGTACTCAGCCACCCGTACGGTCTTTCCGTCACGATTCACGACCTTGATCGACTTGCTAATGATCGGCCATCCCTCTGCTCGCAGGTTTTCGATTCGTGCCGCCAAGCGTGCGCAGCCGAACAAGGAAAGCGCACTAATGGCGGTCAGTCGGTTACCAGCCAATAAATGGGCAAGCACCTTTGCGCAATGACTGTTCGAGGTGTGGGTGTTCGGGTTTGCGTTCTGCGCCACAGAATTGAACGGGGCCGAAACGTGGCGTGCCACCCCTGCCCCCTGTAACCTATTGCCGCCTGCGCTTGTGTTGTTCATAACCGCCTCACTTGTTGTAGGTAAAGCCCCGGTCTGATTGCCGTCATTCGGGGCTTTTTTGTGCCCGAAGATAAAGAGCACTTTCTATCTTCCACATATTTCTAAAACTGCAACCCCGCGAAACAGGGCTGTTACAGGGCTTTTTTATTCAGGGGGTTTTATCTCTTGCTATCGCCGCTGTATGAATCATCAGCCCCACCGCAGGCCTGTTTTGGCTTGCTACCTGCCGCTAATATTTGAAGCGTGATCAGGCGGTTCACAGATCCTGCGACTGATGCGGGAATGGCCTGATTTCCACGGCTGTTAGTGAGCCATCCGCATGCTCAGTGACCGAAATGTCCCGCTCGGCCTTTAATGCCTTTGAGATAGCTGGTGCGCTGACTCCCAATGCCTTTGCAACAACTGATTGGCTGAGCCGCTCCACCAGCTCAGGCAGTGGCGTCTTCTTCATTTCAATGCCTCTGTTAGTGGTTTCACGAATCAAATATTAACCGGCGGTTAGAATCATTACAACACCGCCGGTTGAGGAATAGATGTTAACCTCCGGTTAAATTCAGCAGATGAGCAAAAAGAAAGATCTATCCCCAGACCTCAAAGCCGAGTGCGATGCCGCGAAGGCCCTTTTTACGTCGCGTAAAAATGCGCTCGGACTCACTCAGGCCAAAATTGCTGAAGCAGCTGATATTTCACCTGCCGCAGTAGCCATGTATCTGAACGGACAAAACCCACTGAATGCGAAGTTTGCTGCGGTTCTGTCCAGGCTGATTGAGGTGCCTGTAGAAAAGTTCAGCCCTCGGCTGGCTGCTGAAATACGCCAGATGCAGGCAGCGCCAAGCTCCGGAGACAACTCTGGGGCGGCAGAGAAAGTTCTAGAAATGCTGCGCAAGCATGCCGGAAAGAGTCTGGACGACACGGCTCAAGGGAAAATAGCCAAGGCGGTTGCTGATAGCCTTGTTGGTAGCAGCAACGTCATTACAGGCGACTTCTCTCGCCGCCCAACGGCTGGCGATGAAATCAGGATTGCGCATTACGACGTGCGTGGTTCACTTGGTGGTGGCCAGCAGGTTCAGGACTACCCTGAAGTTGTGCAAGACCTGACAGTCAGCCAGAGCCACCTCAGGGAGTTGGGCGTCACGTATAAAGATGCCTCTCACCTCAAGATGATTACAGGGTTTGGCCAGTCAATGGAGCCGACAATCCATCATCTTGACCCGATGATCGTGGACGTGAGCATTCGCGATTTCAACGGTGACGGCATCTATGCCTTGATCTGGCAAGGGCATTTCTACGTTAAGCGCCTGCAGATAGCGGATGAAGAGCACTTCGAAATGATTTCTGATAATCCGATGCATCCGCCTCGGAAAATAAGGATGGACGACACCTACATACAGGCCAGGGTCCTGTTGGTGTGGAATGCTAAAAAACTATAATAATGCAGCTGCTGACTAGCGCTCTGCAGGACTTACAAATCCCGAAAGGAATTTATGTAGATGGCAAAGCCTGACTTCCCCGCGCTTCTGACGCCAGGGATTCACCAAATGTCTTTGCAACAGCTACTTGCGTTAGCAGTAACACCGTTTCCTAACGACGCAAGAAGGACAGACCTCTCCCTAAAATTGACAACCTGGGTGAATGCATTACAAGCGGCAGGGGTGACTGGGCAACTCTGGATTGACGGTTCATTCCTGACCGAGAAGCCAAATCCTGGCGATATTGACTGCGTTCTTTGGTCTCCGGCGTGGGTTAGTCCGGCTTTAGTTACCCCTAATATTTTGAATCAAGTCCAGCAGCTTCTTGATCACGCTCACGCCGAAGCGGTGTATAACCTCGATTTCTACCTCGAAACTCCGGCACCTGATCAGATTTTTCATCGAGAAGCTTACTGGCGGGGTATCCTTGGTTACTGCCATGATCGCGTAACTGCAAAAGGCTTCGCGGAGATAACATTATGAGCAGCACCTTTCTTCGTGACCATGCGAACTCACTTGTAGTGTTCGCGGACGAAACAGCTCGCCGTGCCAAAGACAGTCCAGGCGACTTCTTTCTTCAGATGGCGGCGAAAAATCAAAGAGCGGCCGCCCTTTCAGTGTCTAAAAGAGCCTCATTACTTGAAGCTGATGATATGGGCGAGCTACTTGATGTGCGCCTAATTGGCCCTCGTGCAAATGGCAGCATACCTCTTGATAGCTTTCTTGAAACGATAGGGCCTTTATCAAAATCGTGGAAGTATGCCGCTCACAGGCTCCGGTACGGACATGATGCTGTTCGCGGGGCGGCATCAGACGTTATTGGTGCCTTAAACTTCAAATTAGCGGGACTGGCGCACGGATCAACGCATATCTACATTACCGGCAATGCAGCTCCAGATTTAACGGGTGAAAGCTTACTCCAAGCGACCCTGACCCAGACCTTTCGCCTGTTAAATGCAGGCCAGGAAGAGTTTTACGATGCAGTAGACGCTATTGGGGGAAAGGCAGCTCATCAGCTTGGGGAGTTCATGAAAGGCCTCGACAAGGCGGGCCTTGCTGTTCAATTTTCATGGAATGCAACTCGTGGAGCTCAGCGCTGGGAGGGTCGTCCCGATGAAATTACCCGGGTACGAGCCTTGCTTGATACTGTAAATGAGCCGGAACGATACAACGAAACAATTGAGGGAAGCGTTGCAGGGATCACGGATACGGGCCGCCTAGCGCTCAGAACAGCAGAAGGCAAGCTGTTAATCCGCTTTCCACTAAAGCTCACCGAAGAGGTGCAAAAGCTGAAGATTGCATCTCATGCCAGGGTGAAAGTTGAAACCCTGAAATACTGGGATTCAGTAGGCAAGAGAGATGTCTTTAAAAGACACCTTTTAAACGTAGAGTAATAGCCACACGCATAATGGCCCGGCATTTGGCCGGGCTATTTGTTTGAGTTTAAAAAGGCGCAAATTCCCCTGCCTCCTCATCTATCTCCGCCTCATCACCCTGCCCGCCCCATCCCAACGACACACCTCCATCATCGTTGAACACCATATCAATGCCGTCCGTCTCGGCTAACAACTCCATAACCCCATCCCAAGCCTGATCTGAATCTGTATCGAGCCGGTGAATCCTCACCTTGCGCTCTAGCTGCGCTTTGGGCGAGTTGATCATTGCCGATACGCGCAGACCTAGACGATCTGTGTCGCCCAGCTGTGGCTGAGCCTGCCCTGCGTTTGTTTTTGTTCTCTTTCCCATAACGCCCTCAGTACTGGATATACATACAGCAAGGAAAAAGACTATCGCATTGCGCTGGAAAAATAATTAACCGGCGGTATTGACCAACATATAAACCGGCGGTTAATCTTTGCTTCATCGAGACGCCAAACAGCGACTCACCGCTCTTTAAAAAACTAGACCGCCGAGCCTTCAGGCATAGAAGGCCAGCAACCCAACAGGGCAATGCTGCGAATCAGGAGCCAAGGGTTAAGCCCAAGGCAGCAAGTGCGGCGCACGCCCAAAAAGAGGTGGGAAGCGCCAAGGCCGGATAAGCGACCGGTGCTTGATTCGAGAACAGTTTTCACTGATGCACCTTCTCTGAGGGTGCATTGGGAAGACAACAAGGGAGGTGCGGCATGAGCGAGCTGCCCATTCACTATCGCTACATCGATGAGATTGGCCCTGCTGGAGTGACCATATCCTGCAAGAAGTTCGTTGCAGTTCGTGAGTCTGAGCACTTCTTCTGGATAGTGCAGCCATCTTACGAACTGGTTGCCAGGCACTCCATTGAGCGCGGACGGATACCTAGGTACGCAAAGCGCGTTCCAAAGGTTTCCACCAAGCGCTTTGCATATCCAGACAAGGCGGCGGCGTTGGAGTCGTATAAGGCACGCAAACGCTGGCAGATGAGTCACGCAACTCTCGCCCTAGAGAGGGCAAAGACAGCGCTTGAAGCAATTTCAGAAAGCAAAGAAATCACAGATGAGCACACCTGTCCGGGCGGTGACTACATAAAGCAGCTCGGATGGGGGTCGTATTGAGTTTTCACTTCTGCCCATTCCCTGAGTGGGCAGCGGGAAGGATTGACAGAGCGAGGCTCAAGATATGGAGCAAGCAGAACTGGTCTGCAAGAAGCACTACAGCTTCAAAGATGCCAGCAGCTGTGATCGCTGCCCTCTCTCACGCGAATGCCGGAGTGGGTGCGGAGCTGGTCAAGAAGCGCTGGAAGCCTGGCGCAAGAAGGTTGAAGACAAGGCTGCATCACTTAGCTAGACAGTGCAGCCCGGAGGTAATCATGCAATACATCGAACACGCAGGCTTCCGAGTTCAACTCGACGGCCTGACAGCTAAAGAGGGTCAGCTGATCGCCGCATCTGCCGCCGAGCAGTCTTACAAAGAAATGGCCCGCGACATGAAGGTCGCGCCGGACACGATCAAGAAGCGGGCTGACAGGGTGCGCTTCAAGATGGGCATGGCCAACACGATGCGCGGCGTAATCGTCGAGGCATTCAAGCGCGGCATCATCGCCCCGCTTGCCTTAGCCCTGATGTTCGGCTGCGGCTACATGCAGCAGGGTCAGCCACTGCGCCGGCCAGAGCGCCCACGTACACAGGTTCAATTCCGCATCGTTCGGCCAAGGGTCGAGCTAACGGTTTAATGAATCCAGCTAACACGACACGGGACGCCGCCTTGGGCAGCAGGACGCTTAACGGGGCAATAAGCAGGCTGGCCACCTGGGCGGTTCGGCCAAAACTATTCAGGCACTTTTACCCGGTTCGCCGGTTTTTTTCCCCTTCCATAAATCGCACCGGCAGGCGCCAGCACGGCTATTCGCAGGCGGCTGGTTACCCCTGCGCTGGCGTCTGACCAGTGCGATTCAGCGAGGATCACATCATGAGCGCATTACATTCAGCTCAGCTGGCTTACGACTATCAAGAACCACCTGTACCGTGGATCGAAACCAGGCAAGGTCTGGAGTATTTACAAGACGGAATACGACACCTGCTTCTTGGAATTGACGCGTCAACCATTAAGGGTGCCGACTTCATTAGCGAGTTCTCTCAACGACGCACGGAGCTGGAACAGCAAGACGCAAGCTTTGCCCTGGACTGGGCCTTGGCCAAGGGTGGCTTGGCGCCGATTAAGTACGCCGAGCTGGCCCGCGACGTTGCCCGCAGCATGCTCTATGACGCTCGCGACAAAGCAGAGGCCAGCGTTTCTTGGCTAGGAGGTCAGCTGTGAAAACGATCTATCCAAGCATTCAGGCCGCAATCGAAGCCCTGCAGTCGCGGGGCTTTTTGTTGGTCGCTGATCTGCCCAAGTCAGTGAAACTGGAGCGCCGTGGCGGGCGTTGCGTGGTGACGCTATGAACCGACTGCATGCCGCAAAACTAAAGCGCGCCCGGCGCCAAGAGCGTAACGCCCGCATTGAGGCGAGGCTAGGTAATGGGCCGGATGGGCTTGAATTGATCGATGGCGAATGGATAGCCCGTTGCAAATCATGCAGCAATCGCTATGTGCATGACGCTGATGCATCTTTGTTTGACTCGGACGCTAGTTATTGCGGCGGCAATCCTTGGTGCTTGCCATGACCGGCCACCAGCGCGCCCTGCGCCGCGCTTACTGGAAAGGCGCATTCGGCCTTATCGCCCTGTTCCTGATCGTCACGATCATTGGCCCAACGCTGGCCTAACCCCTTCCCTATCAAACTCTACTGCTGCGCATGGCGCGGCAAAGGACTCGCTATGTCTGCTGCAACTGATTTGGTGGTCCTGCCGCCCAAAGAAACGGCCCTGCAGGTGTTCCAGGCCGTTAACGGTCTTGACCCTTTCTTGGCTCAAATTCGCAAGGAAATTGACGACTTTGTGCCGGACGTTTCGACCCGTAAAGGGCGTGAGGCCATTGCCTCGATTGCACACAAAGTCGCTCGCTCCAAGACGGCGCTGGATAACGTCGGCAAAGACTTGGTTGCTGAGCTGAAGGAAATCCCGAAGAAGATCGACGCCGAACGCAAGCGCGTGCGGGATCTACTCGATAACTGGAAGGACGAAGTTCGCAAGCCGCTGGATGACTGGCAGGCAGCTGAAGATGCCCGTATTGACCGCCATCAGGCGGTAATCGATGGCATTAAAGAGCGCGGCGCCGAAGCCGGGGCCTACGACGCAGAATATCTGCGCGGTTCCATTGCGGCCTTGGAACAAACCCCGGTTAACGAAGACCTCGAAGAGTTCGAGGCTGAGGCAGCGCGGGAAAAGGACAAGGCTCTGTCGGCGCTTCGCGATGCCCTGTTGGCCCGCGAGAAGCAAGATGCTGAAAGAGCCGAACTTGAGCGATTACGCCGCCTGCAGGCTGAACGCGATCAGCAAGAAGAGCGCGACCGCATTGCCCGTGAGGCAGCGGAAAAAGCCACGCGGGATGCTGAAGCCAGAGCACAGTCTGAGCGTGATGCAGCTGCTCAGCGTGAGCGCGATCTTGAATTGGAGGCTGAGCGCGCCCGCAACGCAGAGCTTGAGGCAACCCGCCGAGCCGAGCAGGCCGAGCGCGATGCAACCGCCCGCGCCGAGCAAGCGGCGGCAGACGAGCGCAAGCGTCAAGCAGACCTTATCGCTGATGAAGAGCTGCAGGCAAAGCGTCGTGAGGCTGATATTGAGCACAGAAAGCGCATCAACAACGCCGCCCTCGCCGCCTTCATCGCCGGCGGCATGCCTGAAGAGTGCGCCAAGCAGGCAATTACGCTGATCGTCAAGCGGCAAATCCCGAACATCCAGATCACTTACTGAGGTCGCCATGGCTAACGCAATAGTTCAGCGGCAAGAGCCCGCACCGGTTGCAGTAATTGGGGAGTCGGCAACGATTCTCCAGATCATCCAGCAAGTTGCCGTCAACCCAAACGCAGACATCGACAAGATGGAGCGCTTAATGGCCATGCATGAGCGCCTGCAGGCCAATCAGGCCAAGCAGCAGTTTGACGATGCCATGTCCCGTATGCAGGAAGAACTTCCTGTGATCGGCGAGCGCGGCGGCATCAAAGACAAAAGCGGCCGCGTTCAAAGCACATACGCTCTATGGGAGGACATCAATGAAATGATCAAGCCTGTGCTGGCAAAGCACGGATTTGCCCTCTCCTTCCGTACTCCGCGCAATGATAAAGGCATCGAGGTTGAAGGCGTCCTAAGCCACAGCGCGGGCCACCGCGAAACCACCTCACTGGTGCTACCAGCGGACACGACAGGCAGCAAGAACGGCGTTCAGGCCGTTGCGTCCAGCGTTAGCTACGGCAAGCGTTACACGGCGGGCGCGCTGCTTAACTTTACGACCACTGGCGAGGATGACGATGGCAATGGCGCCGTTGTAACCCCTCGCGTTACGTCGGTGCAAGCCGCTCAGCTCGCCGAACTGCTCGACAAGTGCAGCGAGAAGGCCAAGACCGCTTTTGCCGGTATTCACGGCACCCCGGCCAGCGTTGAAAAAGCAGCCTTTGATCAGGTCCTGGGCATGCTTTCCAAGTCCGCCAAGCAGAACGCGCAGGAGCATTAATATGCAGATCATTACCGACATCGAGCAAGGCTCTCCCGAGTGGCTGGCCATGCGGCTAGGCATTGTCACTTGCTCAGAGCTGGACGCTCTGCTGGTGGCTGGCAAGGGTGAAGCTGGCTTTGGGGTCGCAGCCTTCACCTACATGGATCAGCTGATCGGTGAGCGCATCACTGGCGAGGCGGCCGAGCTTCCATTCCAAACCAAGGCCACGATCCGAGGTCATGAGCTTGAGGCTGTGGCGCGCGGACTCTACGAGGCGCGCGAAGAGGTAGTCACCCAGGCCGCAGGAATTATCCTCAACCACGGGATCGGCTATTCGCCAGACGCCCTGGTCGGCGCGGACGGCTTGACCGAAATCAAAACCAAGCTGCCAAAGTTTCAGGTTGGCGTGATTCTGGCGGGCGAGGTGCCGAAAGAACACGTCGCGCAGTGCCAGGGCGGCCTTTGGGTTTCGGAGCGAGAGTGGATCGACTTCATCAGCTACTGGCCCGGCATGCCGATGTTCGTCAAACGCACCTACCGGGACGAGGTTCTGATTCGCAAGATCGCTGAGCGAGTCAAAACCTTCCATGAATTGCTTGAAGAGCGCATGCATCGCGTTCTAGGCATTGCAGCTTAATCACGATAACAGGAGGCCGCATGGCCCAGATGTTCGGTGTCGCCCGGATCGGCCGGGACGCAGAAGTTCGCTATACGGCTAGCGGTGATGCGGTTGTCTCGCTTTCGCTGGCCTTTGAGTACGGTAAGAAGACCGACGGCAAGAAGCCGGTTCAGTGGGTTGACGCAGCCCTCTGGGGCAAGCGCGGCGAGGCCATGGCTCCGCATCTTCTGAAGGGCCAGAAAGTGGGCGTCACCCTGGATGATGTTCATATCGAAACCTTCACCAAGGCAGACCATTCGCAAGGGCACAAGCTGGTTGGTCGAGTTAGCAATATCGAATTTGCCGGCGGCCCTCCCCAGCAGCAACCACAGCAGGCTCGACAACCAGCACCACGCCCTGCAGCGCAACCGGCAGCCCGGCAGGCGCCGGACTACGACAGTTTCGACGACGATATTCCGTTCTAGATCAACAACATCACCACTGCGCCTGAGATTGAGCAAGCGGCGGCGCGGGCCGGGCTGATTATGCCGTGGCCCAAGGGCGAGACGGGGCCATGAGGCGCCCATTGATCCCCGCCCTACGCTCCAATTAACTCCGCACTCCCCGGCATTGCGCCAGGGTTGACCACTATCTAACAACCTCCCGGCAGCCAGCCGGCAAGGGAGAGCTCATATGGCTAAAGTCATATCTCAGGTAACTATAAGCCTACCGCGACTTATGGAAGTTGGCGAATACCGCAAGCTGCGTTATGCCGGCGACAAGCCTAGCCTGCAACAGCTAAAGCGCTGGATCGAGGAAGGCGAAATGATTGGCGAAGTAAAAGGTGGTATGTACTTCGTTGATATCAACTCCGAGCTGACCGGGTCTAATGACCCGCTTCTGCGCAAGATGATGGCGGTAAGCTGACATGAGCCCTCCACGCCCCCGCACCAGCCGCAATCGTAATCTACCGGAAAACCTGTACCCAAACGGGAAGTACTGGCAGTACCGCAATCCGATTACCGGCAAGAAGGTCAGCATTAACAAACCGCTGAACGAGGCTATTAAGCTGGCACGGCAGGCCAATGCCAGGCTCGCACCACTGCTGGTCGATGATTGTGAGCTGCTGCAGCTACTTACCGGCGAGCAGGCGCCTAAGATCAATCTACTGCTTGAGCGCTTTGCAGAAGAATATCTGCCAGGCCGCAAGCTAGCTGAATCAACACTGAAGGAGACCCGGATCAAGCTGGAGCGATACCGCGCTGACTTGGGCGGGAGGATGATTGGCCAGATGGATGTTTTGGCCATGGCTGAGTACCTCGACCAGTTCACAAACAACGCGTACACGAAGCACCGCGCGCTCTGGGTGCAGATTTATGCGTTCGCCGTCGCCAAGGGGATGGCTGAGCGCAACTGCGCAGCACTTACTCTGCTGAAGAAAGAACAAGAGAAAGTGCGCCAACGTCACACACTGGAAGGCGTGCAGAGGATTCTGGACGCCTGTACCACCCCGGCCTGGCTCAAGCGCTCCATTCGTCTAGCTCTGCTGAGCCTGCAGCGGCGTGAGGATCTTGTGAACTGGGAGCGCGCGGCTGTCGATATGAAGCGGAATGTGATCCGGGTAAGCCCGGGCAAGACGGAGAGCTACGACACCCCTATTCATCTTGAGATTGAAATGGGGGCAGACCTGCGCGGCGTGGTGCAGGAGTGCCTGTCGGAGCCAATAGCCAGCCCTTTCCTGCTTTGCTATCGACCCAAGGCGCGCAAGCGTGAGCAGATCGAAGCCAAGCTGCACTGGTCAGCAATCACTGATGACTACCTGACCAAAGAGTTTCGCAAGGCAAGGGATCTATCAGGGGCATACGACCACATCGAGAACCCCAAAGCGCGTCCTACCATTCATGAGCTGCGAGCACTCGGTGCGTGGCTGTATGAACAGCAGGGGTTTCCGACTGAGTACGTCCAGGTTTTGATGGGACACGCTACGCCAGAAATGACAGCTTACTACCAGGACGGTCACGAACAGAAAGGGGTTATCTATCAGCATGTGAAAGCGGGTTTAAAGCTTTGATTGGGTTTTCGTTTTCCCAAAATATTCCCAAAGTTTTCCCAAAACAAAAAAGGCGACCCTCTCGGATCGCCTTCTAGACCGCCAGCAGAGCGGATTTTGTTTGGTAGGCACGATTGGACTCGAACCAACGACCCCCACCATGTCAAGGTGGTGCTCTAACCAACTGAGCTACGTGCCTGCTGTGGGTGCGCATTCTATAGATCCGCCAAACAGAGTCAACACTTTTTTTCGCTAACTAACTGAATAAGTTCTATTTTTACGATTTTGCGGGATTTCCGACATTTGCCAACGGCACTAGCCGGGCATTTTTATCTAAGGTAGCATCGAGAAATTCGTAAAAAATAAAGAACAGGGGTTTGAAAAATGGCACACAGCGATTATCCGCAATCTTTCTACGCAGCATCAGCTAATCCGGCACCGGCGCGGCCTGAGTTGCAAGGTGAGATTGAAACCGATGTGTGTGTGGTCGGTGCCGGTTATACCGGACTGTCGACAGCCATTGCCCTGCTCGAGAACGGCTTTAAGGTGGTAATCGTCGAGGCGGCGAAGGTTGGCTTTGGTGCATCGGGGCGTAACGGCGGGCAAATCGTTAACAGCTATAGCCGCGACATTGATGTCATCGAGCGCAGCGTCGGCGCCCAGCAAGCCAAACTGCTCGGCGATATGGCCTTTGAAGGTGGCCGCATCATTCGTGAGCGCGTGGCCAAGTACAACATTCAATGCGACCTTAAAGACGGTGGCGTGTTTGCCGCCAACACGCCTAAGCACATGAAGCATCTTGAGTCGCAGAAGAAGCTGTGGGAGCGCTACGGTCATACCCAGCTTGAACTGCTGGACAGCAAAGGCATCCGCAATGTGGTGGGCACCGACAACTATGTCGGCGGCATGCTCGACATGAGCGGCGGCCATATCCATCCACTCAATCTGGCCTTGGGTGAAGCCGATGCAGTGGAGTCCCTGGGCGGCACCATCTATGAGCAAACCCCGGCTACGCGTATTGATCGTGGCGCCAACCCGGTGGTGCAAACGCCTAAAGGGCGAGTTAAAGCTAAGTTCGTGGTGGTTGCTGGTAACGCCTACCTGGGCAACTTGATCCCAGAGTTGGCGGCTAAGTCGATGCCGTGCGGCACTCAGGTAATCACCACTGAGCCGCTGTCGGATGAAGTGGCAAAGAGCTTGCTGCCGCAGGATTACTGCGTGGAAGACTGTAACTACCTGCTCGACTATTACCGCCTCTCGGCGGACAAGCGCCTGATCTTCGGCGGCGGCGTGGTGTATGGCGCCCGCGATCCGGCCAACATCGAGGCGATCATCCGGCCGAAGATGCTCAAGGCCTTCCCGCAATTGAAGAACGTCAAGATTGATTACGCCTGGACCGGTAACTTCCTGCTGACCCTGTCGCGCTTGCCGCAAGTCGGCCGCCTCGGCGACAACGTCTACTACTCGCAAGGTTGCAGCGGCCACGGCGTGACCTACACCCACTTGGCCGGCAAGGTGCTGGCTGAGGCGCTACGCGGCCAGGCTGAGCGTTTTGATGCCTTCGCCACGCTACCGCACTACCCCTTCCCTGGCGGCCAGTTGCTGCGCGTGCCCTTCACGGCCTTGGGCGCTTGGTACTACTCGCTGCGTGACAAGCTGGGGATCTGATCCCGCTTAACAGGCAAAGCCAAACGGCACCCTCGGGTGCCGTTTTTTATGCGGGCGCAATCAGCCTCAGAGCTGGGCATCCGGCCAGACTTTATGGGCTGTGCGTAAGGCACGCTGGGCGGCATCGGTGCGGCCTTGGGCTTGTAGATCGCGGGCGCCTTGCAGCCACAGGGCCTGATCGGGCTGCGCAGGCAAGGTGTTGGCTGGCAACACCAGCACAGCCCAACGCCCGGCCTCGGCCCAGGCCTTATCGAAGTCCTTAAACGGCAGATGCATACGGCGGTTATTGCCGGCGCGCAGCAGCATGATTTGCTGACGCTGATCGAAACCCACTAGGTTGGCGTATTCGGTGTCACCACCGGCAAAGCCCTCATCGAGTTTCAGCAGCACCGGCTGGCCAGCGGCCACTTGCGTCAGCAGTGCTTCGAGGTTGGCTGGCAGTGAGTAGACCAGCATGTCGTAGGAGCGCGCCGCTGCGCTTAGGGCACTGGGGCTGTTGGCACCAGCGGCAGATTTAGGCAGTTGCTCTATACGGGTACTGACCAAGCCAGGACTGACGATCACTTCGTGGTGGTTAAGCTGCGCGGCCAGCGCCGAGGCGCCCCCCACTTCGTCACTCAAGCGAAAGAATGGCACATCAGCCAGCTCCACCCGCTCGGGCAAGCCACTGCGGTTGAGCAGCATGGGCGCATCGGAGGAACAGGCACTGCTGAGCAGGCAGACAAATACCAGTGGCAGCCAGCCACCAGCGCAAATCAATTGCAACATGGATCACCCGCAGATTAGTTGGTGCGCAGAGCATAACCATGTCGGGCAGCAAGCCCAAGCAGCAAGCAGCAAGCAGCAGATCCCCTAATGCAGCTTACAGCTCGTCTAAACAAGCCCACGGCGCGCCCATGGAGCATGAGACCAGTAAATATGGAATAAATATATAAATATCAATTCCTTCCAGATATATGCCTTGGGACTTATAACAGCAGCCAGTTCTGCAAAACGCACATGTTGCTCCAGCAACAGCCAAAAACTGTTGCTGGAGCAACAGCTGAGCAACAAATGCACTGATGAGCAACAGCCAGCCATTCACTATTAAATATAACTAGCTGATTTTTAAAGGCTAATTATTGGCACAAAGATTGTTATGGACTGTTCAGTCCCTAACCATCACAGGAACATCTTCATGAGCAAGGCACTAAAAGTTGTAGCGTTCAGCGCGGGCACTGCGCGTCCCTCCAAGACTCTGGCGCTTACTGAGGCGCTGCTGGGCCAACTCGGTGAGCAGCTGAATATCAGCAGCGAGGTGATCGAGTTGAGTGAAATCGGCCGCGCCCTCGGTGCCTCTCTTTATCGCGCCGAAGCGCCGAGCGAAGTCGAAGCCGCATTAGCGGCGGTGGAAGCGGCGGATCTGCTGATCGTCGCCACCCCGGTGTATCGCGGCAGCTATACCGGGCACTTCAAGCACTTCTTTGATTTGATCGAGCTAAACGCCCTGGTCGATAAGCCGGTGCTGCTCGCGGCCACCGGCGGTAGTGATCGCCATGCGTTGATTCTCGATCACCAACTGCGCCCGCTGTTTAGCTTCCTGCAAGCGCTGACGCTACCCATCGGCGTATACGCCTCAGCGGCGGATTTCGACGGTTATCAGATCACCAGTGACGCCCTCAACAACCGCATCGACCTGGCCGTAGAACGTGCGGCGGGCTGGTTTGGCGCAGCCTACAGCAAGCGTAAAACGGCCTAAAGCCCACAGCCAGGAATTCACCATGAATGCCGAAGAGAAAATCTCAGCTGTGAGCCCGCAAGTCATCGCGCAACAGCTGGCTGAGCAATTTGCCGAGTCGGCAGTGGAGCGGGATGTCAGCGGCGGCACGCCCAAAGCCGAGCGCGACGCCCTGCGCAATAGTGGCTTGCTGACCCTGATCATCCCCAAACAATACGGTGGCCTCGGCGCTAACTGGAGCGAGACCTTGACCGCGGTGCGCAGCATCGCCCGGGTCGATAGCTCCGTGGCCCATGTGTTTGGTTTCCAACACCTGATGCTGGCCACCGTACGCCTGTTCTCGCGCCCAGAGCAGTGGCAACCCTGGTTTGAACAAACCGCGCGCAAGAACTGGTTTTGGGGCAATGCCTTAAACCCGCTGGACACCCGTACGGTGGTGAAGAAGTTTGATGGCTGGTACGAGTTCTCCGGGAAAAAGAGCTTTTGCTCCGGCGCCAGTGATTCGGAAATGCTCATCGCCTCAGCGGTGGATGAACAAGCCGGCGGCAAGCTGCTGATCGCGGCGATCCCCAGTGGCCGCACCGGCATCAGCCTGCATGGCGACTGGGACAATATCGGCCAACGGCAGACCGACAGCGGCAGCGCCACCTTTGAACGGGTGCGGGTTGAGCATAACGAGCTGCTGCTCGATCCCGGCCCGCTAAGCACGCCATTCGCCAGCCTGCGTCCGCTGATTGCCCAGTTGCACTTTGCCAATCTGTTTCTCGGCATCAGCGAAGGTGCCTTTGAAGAAGCGCGAAACTACACCACGAAGGAAAGCCGGCCGTGGTTTCGCGCCAATGTCAGCGAGGCTAATCAAGACCCCTACACCCTGCGCCACTACGGCGAGTTTTGGGTGGGATTGGAAAGCGTGCGCTTACTGATCGAACGGGCCAGCGCCCAACTGGACGCGGCGTGGGCCAAACAGGAGCAGCTCAGCGCCGAGGAACGTGGCCGGCTGGCGGTATCGATCGCCACCGCGAAGGTCGCCGCTACCCGCGTCGGCTTGGACTTGTGCAGCCGCGTCTTTGAAGTCACCGGCGCCCGCGCCACCCATGCCTCGCTGCGTTTTGATCGCTTCTGGCGCAACTTGCGCACCCAAACCCTGCACGACCCGGTGGAATACAAACTCCATGAGCTGGGCGACTGGGCGCTGAATCACACGCTCCCGACACCGACCTTCTACTCATAAGGGACGACCATGCAACTGTTGACGTTACCGCCCTCGCCCACACTGGCTACCTCGATTCGGGCCACCGCTCAGGTGTTTGAAGACCCAAAATCGCAGGCGCTGCTCGCCCACTTGCAACAGGTCGCCCCCAGTGAGGCCAGCGTCCTGATCATTGGCGAAACCGGGACGGGTAAGGAGCTGGTGGCGCGACATATCCATAACCTCAGCGGGCGCTGCAATGGCCCGTTTGTGGCAGTCAACTGCGGCGCGTTCTCGGAGAACCTGGTCGAGGCCGAGCTGTTCGGCCATGAAAAAGGGGCTTTTACCGGCGCCCTAGCGGCCAAGGCCGGTTGGTTTGAAGAAGCCAACGGCGGCACCCTGTTCCTCGATGAAATCGGTGATTTGCCCCTGGCGATTCAGGTCAAGCTGCTGCGCGTTTTGCAGGAGCGTGAGGTGGTGCGTTTGGGCTCGCGCAAGAGCATCCCGATCAATGTGCGCGTGCTCGCGGCCACCAACGTGCAACTGGAGCGGGCGATCAATGCCGGGCACTTCCGCGAGGATCTGTACTACCGCCTCAATGTAGTCAGCCTGCAGCTGTATCCGCTGCGTGAACGCCCGGGCGATATCCTGCCGCTGACCCGCCACTTTATCCGCACCTACAGCGCCCGCTTGGGCTACGGTGAAGTGCGCTTAAGCGGCGATGCCGAACGCAAGCTGAGCAGCTACGACTGGCCGGGGAATATCCGCGAGCTGGAAAACGTTATCCATCACACCTTGCTGATCTGCCAGGACGGTTTGATCCGCGAGCAGGACTTGCGCCTGACCAACCTGCGCATCGAACGCCCGGAAGCGAGCCCGAGCCAGGATGAAAGCGCTGATGCCTTGTTGCAGCGCGCCTTCCATAAGCTGTTTGAAGAACAGAGCGGCGCCCTCCATGAAAAGGTCGAAGAAGCCCTGCTGCGCAGCGCCTATCACTTCTGCCATTACAACCAAGTCCACACCGCCAGCCTGCTGGGCTTAAGCCGCAATGTGACGCGCTCGTTGCTGATTAACATTGGCGAGCTGGTGGTCAACAAACGCCGTCCCGCGCAAAGCTCGCAGGGAGGGAAAGTACTCAACCTGTCGATTTAAGTTTCACCTAAACCCAGACTTGCCCAAGCAAGCGCCCACGCCAACTTAGCTGCCTGCGTTGCCCGTACTGCCAAACCAGTCGGCAGCCCTTTGACCTGCATCGAGTAGAGATTATGAGTTTGGATATTTTTTGGTTTCTCCCCACCTCTGGCGACACCCGTTACCTGGGCCATAGCGCCAGTGGCCGCCCCGCCACCAACGCCTATATGCGTCAGATCGCCGTGGCCGCGGAGAACCTCGGTTACGACGGTTTGCTGATTCCCACCGGCAGCAGTTGCCTGGACCCTTGGGTCACAGCGGCGAGCCTGGTGCCGGTCACGCACAAGATCAAACTGCTGGTGGCCCTGCGCACGTCCTTGGGTAACCCCACCGCCTCGGCACGTCAGGCCGCGACCTTGGATCAAGCCAGTGAAGGCCGCTTGCTGCTGAACGTGGTCCCCGGTGGCGATGCCACTGAGCTGGCCGCCGATGGCGTGTTCTTGAAACACGATGAACGCTACAGCGCCGCCGATGAATTCCTCACCGTGTGGAAGCAATTGCTGGGCGGTGAAACCGTCGACTTTGAAGGCAAGCACCTCAACGTCAAAGGCGCACAAAATTTCTTCGCCCCGGTGCAGAAGCCTTATCCGCCGCTGTATTTCGGTGGCTCTTCGCCGGCCGCCCACGAGCTGGCGGCCAAGCATGTGGACGGCTACCTGACCTGGGGCGAGCCGCCGGCTGCCGTGGCCGAGAAGATCGCCGACGTGCGCGCCCGGGCGGCCAAATATGGCCGCAGCGTGACCTTCGGCGTGCGCCTGCATGTGATCGTCCGGGAAACCAACGAACAAGCCTGGGCCGCCGCCGATGAGCTGATCAGCTATCTGGATGACGACACCATCGCCGCCGCCCAGCAGAACTACGCCAAGATGGACTCCGTGGGCCAACAACGCATGGCGGCCCTGCACGGTGGCGACCGTAACAAACTGGAAGTGGCGCCCAATCTCTGGGCCGGTGTCGGCCTGGTGCGTGGTGGCGCCGGTACCGCGCTGGTCGGTGATGCTCAAACCGTGGCGGCGCGTTTGCAGGAGTACGCAGACTTAGGCGTCGACCACTTTGTGCTGTCCGGTTACCCGCACTTGGAAGAGGCCTACCGCTTTGCTGAGCTGGTGTTCCCGCTGCTGCCAGGTAAGCAAAAAGTCACCGTGGATGGCAGCTTTACCGGCGGCGCTTTTGACGTGCGTGCCGGTAAAAAAGCCTAATCCTTAGCGACACACTAAAACGGCCCGGGGCAATCGCCTCGGGCCGTTTTTTCTGCGCGGTGAAAACCTCTCGATTGCCCTGGCCTAAAAAACACAAGGCCGGGATTGTACGTCCCGGCCTTGATTTGAGCAGTTGCCAGCGCGTCAGGCTTAGGCCACGGCGCGTTTGCCCTCGCGCTGCTGCTCCAACTCACGCACCAGCGGCAGCACGTGCTGGCCGAAGTATTCGACTTCTTCCTGGAAGTGCAGATAGCCGGTGAGAATCAAATCCACCCCTACGTCCTTCAGCGCGACGATGCGCTCGGCGATTTGCTGCGGGGTGCCGATCAGGTTGGTTTTAAAGCCGTCGTTGTACTGCACCAAGTCCTCAAAGGTGGACTTAGCCCAGTTGCCCTCGCCCTCTGGGCTCGCGGCGCCGGCGTTTTTCACTTCGCTGCCAAAGGCGTTGACCGCCTCGGGGTTGGCCTTGGCGATGATTTCATCCAGCACCGCACGGGCTTCGGCTTCAGTCTCGCGGGCGATGACGAAGGCGTTGACGCCGATCTTCACGCTATGCCCGTTGGCCGCAGCTTTGGCGCGGATGTCTTCAACCTGGGCCTTGATGCCCTCCACGGTGTTGCCGTTGGTGAAGTACCAGTCCGACACCCGCGCCGCCATATCCCGCGCCGCGCGCGAGCTGCCGCCCTGGAAGATTTCCGGGTGCGGCTGCTGCAACGGCTTGGGCTTCAAGCTGTAATCGCGAAAGCGATAGAAGTCGCCGTTAAAGGTGAAGTTATCAGTGGTCCAGATGCCTTTTAAGGCCTGAATAAACTCCTCGCTGCGGCGGTAGCGTTCATCGTGCTCCAGCCATGGCTCGCCGATGGCATGGAACTCGCCTTTAAACCAACCGGACACCACGTTGATGGCGATGCGGCCACCGGTGAAGTGGTCGATAGTGGCCAGCTGTTTCGCCGCCAACGCCGGGTTCCAAGGGCCCGGCAGAATCGCCGCGATAACCTTGAGCTTTTCCGTCGCGGCCAGCAGCGCGTGGCTGATGGTCACTGACTCGTGCTGGAACTCGGCGCCGTAGCCTGCGGTAAAACGAATCTGCGACAGCGCGTAGTCAAAGCCGGCTGTTTCAGCGATTTGCGCCAGCTTACGGTTGTAGTCGATATCCCAGCTGGTGCGCTGTTCGATATTGCTCACCACCAAGCCGCCGCTGACATTGGGCACCCAGTAGGCAAATTTGATCGGTTGCTGACTCATGCTAAACACTCCTTATTTAGGCGGCGCGCAGGCGGCCTTGAAAAAACGCCACGGCCGGGTCCAGCGCCCGCTCGATACGCTCAAGCAAGGCCGTGTCCGTCGGCGCATAGTCGGTAAAGGCTTCCACGCTGGCGTAGAGGCCGTAGGGCAAGGTATGGGCTTGGAAAAAACCAAACAGCGGGCGCAGTTGATGGTCGATCATCAGCGCGTGGCGCTCACTGCCGCCGGTGGCCGCAAGCAGCACCGGTACGCCTTTAAGCGCTTGGTAATCGACCAGATCAAACAGGTGCTTAAACAGGCCGGTGTAGCTCGCCCGGTAAACAGGGCTGCCGACGATCAGCAAGTCCGCCTGTTCGATCGCTTGCAGCGCCGGCAACAGCGCCGGGCTGGCCGTATCACGCTCCAAAGAGCCGGCCAGGCTGCCGGCCAGTTCAGCGATACGCAGCCACTGCACATCGATGGCTAAACGAGCAGCCAGGCGTTGGCTAATGGCGCTTAACAGGCCTTCCGTGCGGGACGGTTGGCGCAAGCTGCCGGATACCACCACCACATTAATCTTCTGACTCATTGGCTGACCTCAGCACGATACTTACAGCTGTTTCAGCAGCATCCATGCCAAGTCATTTAATCTTTATTTATCAATAGGTTAATCAAAACGCATGTGAGGTCCGCTGCTTGCGCGACAACAAGCTGCTGATCAAGTGTTGGACAAGCAACAGTTGCCCAAACAACAGCACAAAGCCTTATGGCTATTGGCTGTTGAAATGCCAACAGCTATTCAGCAAGTTGCCTACACGAGGACAATCAGGCCTTCGCGATAAAAACCTATCTATATGTTTTTATTGATATTTATAAGAGGCACAAAGATTGCTCTAGGGCTAGGACACGGCTAATAAGGAGATCGCCATGAGTGCCCAGCAGCATCTACTCGCAGCAAGACAAGAAACGGAATATCAAGCACTAGCCAGCCGCTTTCGGCCCATCTTCGAGCGCATCGCCGCCGGGGCGCTGGAGCGTGAACGCAGCCGCAGCCTGCCCCATGAGCCCATCCAGTGGCTGAAACAAGCCGGCTTTGGCGCGGTACGGGTGCCGGTGGAGTACGGCGGCCTAGGCGCCAGCTTGCCGCAGCTGGTGCAGTTATTGATCGAGCTGGCCGAGGCCGACTCGAATATCCCGCAAGCCCTACGCGGCCACTTTGCCTTCGTTGAAGACCGACTCAATGCCCACGCTTCAGACACCCAGGAAGTGTGGTTTGAGCGTTTTGCGCACGGTGACTTAGTCGGCTGCGCCTGGACAGAAGTGGGTGCAGTGCAGATCGGCGATGTGATCACCCGGGTCAGCCGCCAAGGGGATAAATGGCTGGTCAACGGCAGCAAGTACTACAGCACCGGCAGTATTTTCTCCGACTGGATCGACCTTTACGCCCGCCGTGATGACACTGGCGGCGATGTGATCGCAGCGGTGCGCACCCAGCAGCCGGGCATCACCCTGAGTGACGACTGGGATGGCTTCGGCCAACGCACCACGGGCAGCGGCACCACGGTGTTGGTCAATGCTGAAGTGGCGGAGGAAAACCTCATCGACTTCGCCACCCGTTTTAAATACCAAACCGCGTTTTACCAATTGGTGTTGCTGGCGGTGATCACCGGCTCAGGCCACGCGGCGCTGCGTGACTTCAGCGAACAGGTACGCAGCCGCACGCGAATTTTTAGCACCGGCAACGCCGGCCACGTCCGCCACGATGCGCAAATCCAGCAGGTCGTCGGCAAGGCCTCTGGCCAGGTTTATGCCGCTGAGGCCGCCACCCTGCGCGCCGCCGAAGCGGCCCAAGGCGCGTACCTGCAACGCTATCGGCGCAATGGCAGCGCCGCGCAGGATGAAGCTGAACGGCAGGCCAACATCGCCGCCGAATTGCAGTCGGCGCAGGCCCAAGTCGCCGTAATTGAATTGGTGTTAAGCGCCACCAGCAACCTGTTCAACGCCTTAGGCGCCTCCGGCACCAGCATTAACCAACAACTCGACCGCCATTGGCGCAATGCCCGCACAGCCGCCTCTCACAACCCGGTTATCTACAAAGAAAAGATTATCGGCGACTGGCAAATCAACCAAACCGAGCCGCCTTATGTGTGGCAAATCGGAGCGGGTAAACCGGCGGCTTAACGACCACCGTCTGCGTCCTATACCAGCCAGCGCTTGCGCTGGCTTTTTTCTGCCTGGCTGTTACTGCGCAGTCAGTGTTGGTCGCTCAACAGGCTGCCAGCTTGCTGTTGCAAAACCAACAGCCCCGCCCTATTCGATAGAAAATAATCCTTTAAAAACAGATAGATAAGAATGGCACAGAAACTGCTCTAGTGATCAGTGCCTGTACCAAGGATGTGCCCCATAGGGCTTTATTAAAAATCAAGGAAGATGCCATGAGCGTGCAATGGATTTACCGCAGCGCCCTGGCCAGCAGTTTGTTGCTGGCCAGCAACCTTGCCTTCTGCGCCGACAGCCCCTGGCTGGTGCGCGCAGGTGTGAGCAAAGTAGTGCCCACCTCCGATCCTGGGCATATCCAGCCCGGGCGGATCGACATCGGCAACGACGTCGGCCCGACCTTCAACGTGGCTTACTTCTTTGCCCCCAACTGGGCAGTGGACGTGCTCGGCGGCCTGCCGCTTAAGCACGACATCAAGCTCAACGGCAGCAAAGTCGGCAACACCAAACAGCTGCCACCGATTGTCACCTTGCAATACCACTTCGCCCCTGATGCCAAGGTTCGGCCCTTTGTCGGGGTGGGCCTGAATTACACCTACTTCTATGACGAGCACCTTTCCGACGGCAACAAGCTGGAGCTGTCGGACTCCTGGGGCATCGCCTACCAAGCAGGACTGGACGTCGCCCTGGATAGCCACTGGAGCATTGGCGGCGATGTGCGTTACGCCAAGATCGACAGCAGCGTGAAGATCAATGGCAACAAGGTCGGCAGCATCGATGTCGACCCCTTCGTTTACAGCCTCAACCTTGCCTACCGTTTTTAAGGAGTTAGCCATGAGCCAAGCAGAACAGATCATTCGCCCACAACCCTCACAACCAGCGCAACGCCTGAGCAGTGAGGCGCAAGCCATCAGCGTGGCCCGCGAGCTGGCCGCGCAATTTGCCAAGGACGCCATCGCCCGCGACCGCGAGCGGCGCCTGCCGCTGGAGGAACTGGACGCCTATTCGCAAAGCGGCCTCTGGAGCATCCTCGTGCCCAAAGCCTATGGCGGGCTGGGCGCCAGTTACCGCACAGTGGGCGAAGTGTTTCGCCTGATCAGCGCAGCCGACGGCTCCCTCGGTCAGTTGCCGCAAAACCACTTCGTCATCCTCGCTCACCTGGCCTTTGATGCCAGCGAGGAGCAGAAGCGCTTTTTCTTCGACTTGGTGCTGAGCGGCGTGCGCTTTGGTAATGCCTTCTCCGAGCGCGGCGGAAAAAACGTCGCCGACTTTCAGACGCGCATCGAGCCGGCTGGCGATGGCTTTGTGGTCAACGGGCAGAAGTTTTTCTCCACCGGCGCCCTGCTCGCCCACTGGATTCCTATCGTTGGTCTGGATGCTGAAGGACGGCCCAACCTGGCCATAGTGCCGCGGCAAACCCCAGGGGTTAAGGTCAGTAACGACTGGTCCAGCTTCGGCCAACGCACCACCGCCAGCGGCACCGTGAACTTGGATAACGTACAGGTGCCGGCCAGTCAGGTAATCCCCATTTGGCAAGCCTTTGAACGGCCCACCGCCGGCGGCCCGATCTCGCAGTTTATCCAAGCCGCGATTGATGCTGGCTTAGCCCGTGGCGCCCTGGATGACACCCTGGCCTATGTCCGCCAACACACCCGCGCCTGGGTCGACTCGGGGCAGGAAAAGGCCACTGACGATCCATTTATCCTGCAACAGGTTGGCGATATTCAGCTGCGTTTGCATGCCGCCGAAGCCCTGCTGGAGCGGGCCGCCGACGCCATTGATCAGGCTCTGCTTGAACCCAGCGACGCCAGCGTGGCCTTGGCCTCGATCCGCACCGCTGAGGCGAAAATCCTCACCACCGAGGTGGCGCTGCAAGCCAGTAATAAGCTGTTTGAACTGGCCGGCACCCGCTCCACGTTGGAAGAGCTGGGGCTGGACCGGCACTGGCGTAACGCCCGGGTGCACACCCTGCACGACCCGGTGCGCTGGAAGTACCACATTCTCGGCAACTACTACCTAAACGGCATCGACCCAGCCCGCCATCCCTGGCTGTAAGCCAATCAATCACGGGGCCTTAGGGCCCCGTTCTCGTTACTGCGTCTAACTCACCCCATGCGCTTTAAGCCATTGCGGCAAATCGCGGTACTGCGCCGCCGGATGGCTGGCCGGTAAGCGCGGCCCGGCGCCAAACAACTTCTCGCGCAGGGTGCCAGGGGTGTATTCGGTTTTGTACACGCCACGCTTTTGCAGCTCCGGCACCAACAGTTCGACCACATCATGGAAGGTGTCGTGGGCCAAGGCATAGGTGAAGTTAAAACCGTCGACGTCAGTCTCCTCGACCCAAGCCTGCAGCTCATCTGCCACGGTTTGCGCGCTGCCGACTAGTAACGGACCAAAGCCACCAATGCCCACCCAATCGGCCAGTTCCTGCACCGTCCATTGCTTGTTCGGGTCCGCCGTGGAGAACGCCTCCACCGCCGATTGAATGGCGTTGGTGTGCAGATGCTTAAGCACCTGCTCGGGCTGATATTGGCCAAAGTCGATGCCGGTCCAGCCGCTGATCAGCGCCAGCGCGCCGTCGTAACTGGCATAGGATTTCAGCTCACGCCATTTGGCCTGCGCCTTCACATCGGTCTCATCGACTATCACCGTCTGCATATTGAAGATCAGCACCTTGCGCGGATCACGCCCGGCCAAAGCGGCGCGGCGGCGGATCTCGGCCACGGTTTTTTTCAGCACAACCTTCGACGGCGCGGCGACAAATACGCACTCGGCGTGACCGGCCGCAAAGTCCTTGCCGCGACTCGATGCCCCGGCCTGATACAGCACCGGCGTGCGCTGCGGCGAGGGCTCGCACAGATGGATACCCGGCACCTGAAAATGTTGGCCCTGATGACGAATCTCATGGACCTTGCTCGGTTCGGTAAACAGCCCCGTGGCGCGATTGCGCACCACCGCGTCATCCTGCCAACTGCCCTCGAATAGCTTGTACAGCACCTCCAGATATTCATCGGCGTAGTCGTAGCGCGCATCGTGATCGCTCAGGGCTTTCTGACCCAAGTTGCGCGCACCGCTGTCCAGATAGGAGGTGACGATATTCCAGCCAATCCGTCCCTTGGTCAGGTGATCCAGGGTCGACAGGCGCCGGGCGAAGGGATACGGATGCTCGAAGGTCAGTGAGGCCGTCAAGCCGAACCCCAGATGCTCAGTGACCAAGGCCATGGGCGTGATCAGCGCCAGCGGATCATTCACCGGCACTTGGGTGGCATGACGCAGCGCCGCATCGGCATTGCCGTTAAACACGTCGTACAGGCCGATTACATCGGCGATAAACACACCGTCGAACTTGCCGCGCTCCAGCAACTTGGCCAGATCGGTCCAGTACTCCAGATCCTTGTATTGCCACGAGCGATCACGGGGGTGACGCCACAGGCCTGGGGACTGGTGGCCGACGCAGTTCATTTCAAAGGCATTAAAACGGATTTCACGGGACATGGCAGCTTCCTGAACAGCGACTGAGGCTTAGGGTAAGAGCCTGCAAACACAATCCATGCCATTAATTTTTTTCTTGTTAATCAAATACCTATAAAAATAAAAAGGGTTGCTCCTGCGTCGCCTTGGACACAGTGTTGGCCTGCTGTTGGTGAATCAACAGCAAGGCGACCCCGGCCTGAGGTCACCTTGCAGCGCTTTAGGCTTCGCGGCGATAGACCCAGCGATACAGCGCCGGCAGCACCAGCAACGTCAGGGTGGTGGACGACAGAATGCCGCCAATCACCACCGTCGCCAGTGGCCGCTGTACCTCGGCGCCGGTGCCGGTGGCCAGGGCCATGGGCACAAAGCCCAAGGACGCCACCATGGCCGTCATCAGCACCGGGCGCAGGCGTTGCAACGCCCCTTGGTTAACCGCCTCGTGCAGCGCCATGCCGCCTTCGCGCAGGTTGCGGATAAACGAGATCATCACCAAGCCGTTGAGCACCGCCACCCCAGACAAGGCGATAAAGCCCACCCCAGCCGAGATCGACAAGGGAATATCGCGTAGCCACAAGGCCAGCACGCCGCCGGTTAAGGCGAAGGGAATCCCGGTGAACACCAGCAGGCCATCGCGCAGGTTGTTAAACATCATAAACAGCAGCACAAAAACCATCAGCAAAGCTGCGGGCACCACGATTTGCAGGCGCTTGGCCGCCGATTGCAGCTGCTCAAACTGACCGCCCCACACGGTCCAGTAACCGGGCTCCAGCTTGATCTCACGGCTCAGCTTGGCTTCGGCCTCTTCAACAAAAGAGCCGATATCACGACCGCGCACGTTGGCGCTGACCACCACCAAGCGCTTGCCGTTTTCCCGACTCACTTGGTTAGGCCCCGGCGCCACGTCCAGGCTGGCCACATCGCTTAGGTTGATAAAGCCGATCTGGTTGGTCGTGGCGTTAGCCGGCACCGGAATCAACAGTCGGGCCAGGCCATCGACATCGCTGCGCACCTCATCGGCCAGGCGCACCACCATGTCAAAACGCCGATCCCCCTCAAACAAGGTACCGGCACTGCGCCCGCCAACGGCCACGGCGATGGTGTCCTGAATATCGGCGACGTTAAGGCCATAACGGGCAGCCACATCACGCTTGATATTGATCGCCAGTACCGGCAACCCGGTGGTTTGCTCGACCTTCACTTCCGAGGCGCCGGCAATGCCCTTAAGCATCTGGGCGATTTGCCCGGCGCTGCGGTTCAGCACAGCCATGTCGTCACCAAACACCTTGACCGCCACGTCGCTACGCACCCCGGAAATCAGCTCGTTAAAGCGCAGCTGAATCGGCTGGGATATTTCATAGCTGCTGCCCGGCACAAGCTCGGCGGCCTTCTGAATATCCGCCACTAACTGCTCGCGGGTTTTCTGCGGATCGGGCCACTGTGCACGCGGTTTCAGCATCACATAGCTGTCGGAGATGTTCGGGGGCATCGGGTCGGAGGCAATCTCGGCGGTGCCGGTGCGGCCAAACATACGCAGCACCTCCGGCACCTGGGCCAGAATGGTGTGCTCAAGACGCTGTTGCAGCTCGACCGACTGGCTCAGGCTGGTGCCCGGCACGCGCAGAGCCTGCAAGGCAAAGTCGCCTTCACTTAAGCTCGGCACAAACTCGCTGCCCATGCGTGACGCCAACACCCCGCAGAGCAGCACCATGGTCGCCGCGCCAACAAACACCCACTTGCTGCGCTGCATGATCCACGTAAGCGTCGGCGCATAGACACGGCCGGCCCAGCGCATCAAGAAGTTCTCTTCTTCCTTGACCTTGCCGGATACAAACAGGGCGATGGCCGCCGGCACGAAGGTCACCGACAACAGCATGGCGCCCAGCAAGGCGATCACCACGGTAAAGGCCATAGGGTGGAACATTTTGCCCTCCACGCCGGTGAGGGCGAAGATGGGCAGGTACACCACCATGATGATCAACTGCCCGAAAATCAGTGCGCGGCGGGCTTCCTTAGAGGCGGCAAACACCTCATGCAAGCGCTCGCTGCGGGTCAGTTCGCGGCCATGCCTGGCTTGGGCGTGGGCCAGGCGGCGAATGGCGTTTTCGACGATCACCACGGCGCCGTCGACGATAATGCCGAAGTCCAGTGCGCCCAAGCTCATCAGGTTGGCACTGACCTTATTGCTGAACATGCCGGTAAAGGTAAACAGCATGGCCAAGGGAATCACCGCGGCGGTAATCAGCGCGGCGCGGATATTGCCCAAGAATAAAAACAGAATAACGATCACCAGGATCGCGCCTTCAATCAGATTCCTTTTCACCGTGGCGATGGCTTTGTCGACCAGGTTCGTGCGGTCATACACGGTCACTGCCTTGACCCCCTCTGGCAGCGAGCGGTTGATCTGCTCCAGGCGCGCGGCCACTGCTTGCGACACCGTGCGGCTGTTTTCGCCGATCAGCATAAACACCGTACCGAGCACCACTTCACGGCCATTTTCAGTGGCGGCGCCGGAGCGAATCTCGCGGCCAAATTGCACCTTGGCCACCTGACTGATGCGGATCGGCGCGCCATCGACATTGCTCACCACGATGTCGGCGATGTCCTGCAATGAGCTGACCTGCCCCGGCGCACGAATCAACAACTGCTCGCCGTTGCGCTCGATGTAGCCGGCGCCGACGTTGGCGTTGTTGCGCTGCAAGGCGTTGAGCAAATCGCTCAGGGTCAGCTTGTAGGCCGCCAGCAGCTTAGGCTCAGGCGCGACCTGAAACTCCTTGGCAAAACCGCCAATGCTATTGATCTCCGCCACCCCCGGCACGGTGCGCAATTGCGGTTTGATCACCCAGTCCTGAATCACCCGCAAGTCGGTGGGCGTATAGGCGCTGCCATCTTCCTTACGCGCGCCCTCCTCGGCCTCCACGGTCCACAGGAAGATTTCCCCCAGACCGGTGGAAATCGGCCCCATGGCGCTCTCCACTCCCTCGGGCAACTGCTCCTTGGCGCTTTGCAGGCGCTCGCTCACCAGTTGGCGGGCGAAGAACAGATCGGTGCCGTCTTTAAAAATCACCGTCACCTGGGACAGTCCCGAACGCGACAGCGAGCGGGTTTGCTGCAAATCAGGCAAGCCGGCCATGGCGGTTTCAATGGGAAAGGTCACCCGCTGCTCGGTTTCCAGCGGGGTGAAGCCCTTGGCGGCGGTGTTGATCTGCACCTGCACGTTGGTGATATCGGGCACCGCATCAATGGGCAGTTGCTGGTAGCTGGCCACGCCGACACCGGCCATCGCCAGTACCGCCAACAGCACTAGGAAACGCTGCTCAATGGCGAATTGGATAATGCGCTCAAACATGGGAGTTACTCGCTAGATTCGGTCAATGGGCGTGTTCAGCGCTGCCTTTGCCCAACTCGGACTTGAGGATAAAGCTGCCGCTGCTGGCCACCTGCTCGCCGGCTTTAAGCCCGCTGCTGACTTCCACCAGGCCCTCGCTGCTCTGCCCGATGGTCACGGGACGCAGCACAAAGCCTGTGGCACTGCGGACAAACACGCTGGGTTTGTCCTCGATGGTCTGGATCGCGCTGCCCGGCACGCTGACCACGGCTTGGCGGCTGTCGGTGAGCAAGCCGGCGCTGACAAATAAGCCGGGGCGCCACAGCCCCTGGGGGTTGTCGATGCTGACGCGGGCGATGGCACTGCGGGTCTGCTCACCGAGCAGGTTGCTCAGGTAGCTCACCTGGCCTTCGACCTGGGCCTTTAACTCTGGCGCGCTGATGCGTACCCGCTGGCCGATGCGCGCCTTGAGCAAGTCTTGCGGGGCCAAGTTAAAAGTCACCCACACGCGGCGCATGTCGGCCACGGTAAAGGCCGCGCTGGCTTCGCTCACCACTTCGCCAGGGACCAGATGCTTCTCCACCACGATGCCATCCAAGGGCGCGCGCAAGCTGTAGAGGTTGCCGCCCTTGCCGTCTTCAGCGGGGGAAATGGCCTGGCCTTTTTGCCGCGCATTAGCCAAGGCAATCTGCGCTTCCTGCAAGGTTTGCTGGGCGAGCAAGTAATCCTGCTCGGCGGAAATTCCCTCCTGCCACAGCTGCTTCTCTCGCACGAAGGTGGTCCGCGCCAGCTCAACCCGGCGGCCGGCGGCGGCCAGCTCACTGCGCAACTCGGAAACTTGCTGGCTGGCCACGGTGGCCAGCACTTGTCCGGCTTTAACCGGCTGGCCCAACTCCACCTGCACCTGCGCCACAACCCCCGCGCTGGGTGGCAACACATGGGCCGTACGTTCTTCATCAAAGCGCACCTCACCGGGCAACGTGAGATAGCTATTGAGCTGCGCGCTTTGCGCCGTGGCGATGACAATACCGGCGCTGCGGATTTGCTCCTCGCTCAGCTCAATAACGCCCTCCTGCTCTGCCTCCTCAGCGGCTTCGGCTGCCCCTGCCAGAGCTGGCGCACCGTCGCGGTTGGCCAGTTGATGGCCTAACTCGGCCGCCGCCTGCTGGCTGAAATAAAACATCGCGCCGGCGGCAAACCCCACCAGCAGCGTCAGCAAAATGGTCAGGCTGTATTTCTTTTGCATGTAAACCCCGAGACGAATAAGTAAGCGGCCCAACGGGCCATGCACAGCAGTTGCCTAGCCCGCACTCAGATCGCCGTAAATGCGCGCCAAGCGCACCCAGGCATCCAGCGCATCGGCCAGGGCTTGCAGGTAGCGGGTGCGGATGTCGATCAGGCTGCGCTGGGCATCCAGCACCTCGATAAAACCGAACTTGCCCAGCTGGAAGCCACGCGTGGTGTT
Source organism: Pseudomonas sp. 5P_3.1_Bac2 (assembly GCF_025465995.1). GTDB lineage: Bacteria > Pseudomonadota > Gammaproteobacteria > Pseudomonadales > Pseudomonadaceae > Aquipseudomonas. The sequence continues at coordinate 1,179,636 of NZ_JANLNY010000006.1, forward strand.
GTCCAGCGCGGCGCTGGCGTTGTTCAGCATCTGCCGCTCAAAACTGGCAATCGAGGCTTGCGCTACGCGCCACTGACTGCTGGCTTGCAGCACATCGGCGCGCAGGCGTTGCTCGGTGGCGTTACGCAGATCGCGGGCTTGATCAGCGCGATAACTGGCGGCGAGAACATTGCCTTGGTTACGGTCAAACAACGGCAAAGGCATCGACAGACCCAGCAGGTTGACGCGCTGGCGATCAACTTGGCTGTACTGACTGCCGATGCTGACGGTCAGGTTGGGAATGCGCTCGCTGCGTTGCACGGCCAGGGACGCGTCCTGCTGCTGGATTTGCATCTCGGCCAGACGCATCTGCGTGGCGCCGGGTAAACGGCGCAGTAAGTCGTTCTCCAGGGGCAGGCGCGGCAAGCTGGTCACATTGCCCTCCAGCTGCAGCTGCTGTAGGTCATAGGCGCTGCCCATGCTCACCTGCAACTCGCGCTTGGCATCGAGCAACGCGCTACTGGCGCGCTGCTGTTCGATCAGCACTTCATCGAGCTGCAACTGCGCGCGCTTGGCTTGCAAGGTGGAGATTTTCCCGGCTTGCACTTGGCCCTCGACCACCTCGACGGCACGGCGGCTGACGGTTAGGGTTTGCTCGGCCAGTTGCAAGCGCATGGCTGCCTGCAACGCCCCGTGAAAAGCCTGCACCACCTGTGCGCGCAGGTTGTTACGCGCTTGCTCTTGCTGCAAAGCCGCGCTGTCGAGGCCGCGCTCAGCCAGCTCGACCCGCGCGCCCCGCTTGCCGCCCAACTCAATCGGTTGACTGACTTGCACGGCGGTAATGCGTGAGTTGCTGCGGGTGTCTTCCACCGACCAGGACAATTCCGGGTTGGCGATCACCCCGGCTTGCTGCCGCTCACCTTGGGCCATGCCCAGTTCGCGGTCGTTGGCGCGCAGCGCCGGGTTGTGCTCCAGCGCTTGGGCAAGCGCCTGTTGCAAACTCAGGCTCTGGGCCCACGCAGGGCTACTCAGGGCCGCGAGGGCCATGGCCACAGCCAAGCCCAGGGACTGATACAGACCTCTTGCCGATCTAGGGTTACGTCTAACCACGAGTCACTCCTGCGCGAAAATATCTACCGGCCAGTGCTATTGGCCGGTTGTTCTGTGGCTGCCAAATCTAATCAGCGCAGCTATCGCGGAGGTGACCTCAACATTACAAAAGCGTAATGCAGCGGCTAATTAACCCTATATAACGTCCTACAAAAAAACTAATTAAGAAGTTTCTTATCAAGTTCAGCTTTTAGTACCGAATTGCAAATCAGACCAACTGACAGCACGCAGATTGACCGATCAGTCAGATCAAGACTACTGTTGAAAAGCTCCTTGGTTAGTTACAACCGCTAACAAGTTAGTATCAAACTAAAAGGAATTAGCACAATGACCACATTTAATAAATACAACAAAGCACTTAAAACAATTATCGCTTTTAGCCTTATAAGCCTTAGTCAAATAAGCAGTGCCGAGCCATTCGGTGAAACTCCCGGCACTTACACTAACTATCGATTCGCCAGTAATAACGGACAGAACATAAATCCCATCCAAGGCTTTACTGCCGTTAACTTCGCCATCACCGTGGATAAAGACCCTGGCTATTCATCCAATGTCTACTGGTCCAATCAGTTCAATTTAGTCGGCACCAGCTCAGGGGCCTATGCCGGTATGCAGAGTAATGGCGGCAAAGCACGGACCTTTTTGTTTTCCGCCTGGGATACCACTGAATCAAAACCCGGCAGCCCTGAAAGTTACTGCCTGACGTTCTCTGGTGAAGGTGAAGGGCGCAGTTGCCGTCTGCATTTAGATTGGCAAGAAGGCCACACCTACCAGTTCATCTTGGCTTACAGCCAAGATAATTGGCTCACCGCGACCGTGACTGACCTAACCACCAAGCAAGCATTTGTGCTGGGCAGTATTAAAACCGCAGCCAAGCGTATCTCCGCCAGTGGCATGGTCAACTGGGCCGAATACTTCGAATGGAACAACCCTGCCACCACTTGCCGCAGCCAGCCCTATAGCAAGGCCAGCATGGCTTTGCCGGTGGGTTTCCAGGGCAACCAGCAGCTCAGCGCACAAATCAGCAGCGTGAGTACTTCCAGCACCTGCAGCGATATATCCAAGGTCAGCCAGGTGACAACAGGCAGCATCCAAGAGAACGGCATCGGTCAATCCGTGCGTGGTCCGCTGACTAATGCGGGGCTGTGTCTGGACGTGAAGTCCGGCTTAGGTGCAGGCAATCCGGCCATCAGCTACCGCTGCACCAATGGCGAAAACCAAGGCTGGGTGCGCAGCACGAAGGACAACAACCTAGTTACCGCGCGCAACCTGTGCTTGGACGGTGCCAGCGGGGTCAAGGTGATTCAGTGTGGCGACGGGCAAAATACATTCACCCAATGGTCCCTAGCCGATGGCTTGCTGAAGAACTTGGGCAACAACAAATGCGTGACGGCAGTAGGCGACGGCTATGAAGTGACCTTGGAAAGCTGCGTTGGCTCCGCCAATCAAAAATGGTCAGCAGCGCCCCTATAAGTCATACCACCGGGCAACCAAGTCTTGGCTGCCCGGCTTATATAAACAAAAAGTAAATAACTACTCGCTCAATAATTATTCACGTGAAGATTTACAGCCAATAGCCAGCCTCCCAGCAAAAGACTGGCACCGCTCAAACACATACAGTTACATAAACCCCTACCACTTAGTTTAAACCCTCGCCATCTGAGTCAGCCTCAGGCTTGACCCTAAACCCGCTACAAGGTGTAGCGTGGCGCACCATTAATTAATTTAAACACCCCTAACTAATATCGGGGCAAGTTAATGATTGCCGGACAAAATCTTAAAGGTTAATTCTGTATGCGTATTCTTATTGTCGAGGATGAAGTTAAAACCGCCGACTACTTGCAACAGGGGCTAGGCGAAAGCGGCTATATCGTCGATATCACCTACAACGGCGTCGATGGCCTGCACCTGGCCAGCCAAGGCAACTACGAACTGATTATTCTCGATGTCGACCTGCCGCTGATCGACGGCTGGGGGGTGCTCGCCAGCATTCGCCGGCAAGCTCAGACTCCGGTGATCATGCTGACTGCCCGTGGCCGTTTGGCCGATAAGCTGCGTGGTTTTGACAGCGGTGCTGATGATTATCTGGTTAAGCCCTTTGAGTTTCCGGAGCTGCTGGCGCGGGTGCGTTCGCTGATCCGCCGTGGCGAGCAAGTCAGCACGCCGGATGTGCTGAAAATTGCCGACCTGGAATTGGACCCAGCCCGTCACCGCGCCTATCGCAGCGGCCAGCGCATAGACCTGACCAGCAAGGAGTTCGCCCTGCTCCATCTGCTGTTGCGGCGCAGCCCGGAGGTGTTGTCGCGCACGCAAATCATCTCGTTGGTGTGGGATATGAATTTCGATTGCGACACCAACGTGGTCGAAGTGTCGATCCGGCGCCTGCGGGCCAAGATCGACGACCCCTTCCCCACTAAGCTGATCCACACCCTGCGCGGCGTCGGTTATGTGCTGGAGCTACGCGAATGAGCGCCCTGCGTTTATCCACCCGCATCGGCCTCAGCGTAGCGCTGCTAAGCACCGGCCTGCTGCTGTTACTGAGTCTGCTGGCCTATGCCGTGCTGCATCAGGAGTTGGATGCGGCGGCGCGTAAAAGCTTGGGGGAGAAACTCGGCCAGGTCCGCCACAGCTTGCTCGAACAACAGGTCAAACCTTGGCGCCCGCGCCAAGGCCACCAACTGCAAGACCTGATTCGCGGGCATGACAGCTTATCGCTCAACATCACCTTGCCCGGTACGCCCCAGCAGACGTTGCTGCGCGCAGGGCCTCTGGCCGGTGAAGTAGCGGCGGCCAGTGCGGCGTTAGGCGCCAGTGTCACTTATCAAGCCTGGCAGAACGCTGCTCAGCAGCCGGTGTTGACCGCCAGCCAACGCATCCTCAGCAAAGATGGCCACGCCATCGACATCCAACTGACGCTTAATCGCAGCAGCGATCACCATCTGCTCAATGGCCTGTTTAAATCCACCCTGCTGATTCTGCCCTTGGTGCTGTTGGTGATTGCCGCCGGCTCCTGGTGGGTGGCGCACCGTGGCCTGGCGCCGCTGCGGCGCTTTCGCCGAGTGGCGGCGCAAGTCAGCACCGACAACCTCAGCCACCGGCTGGAACAAGACAACCTGCCGCAAGAGCTGGCGGAGCTGGCCAGCAGCATCAATTTTATGCTGCAGCGCCTGGACGATGGCGTGCAGCAGCTCAGTCAGTTTTCCGATGATTTGGCCCACGAGCTGCGCTCGCCAATCTCCAACCTGATCGGCAAGGCGCAAGTGACCTTAGCGCGCCCGCGCAGCAGTGAGGAATACAAAAACGTGCTGGAAAGCTGCACCGAAGAACTCAGCCGCACCATGGGCATCGTCGCTGACATGCTGTTTTTGGCCAATGTCAGCCACCCGGCAGCGCTGATTCCCTTTCGTCCTCTGGATCTGGCGCGAGAAACGGAGCGTGTACTTGAACTGTTTAGCCTGAGCGCTGAAGACCAACAGGTGCAGCTGAAACTCAGCGGCCAAGGCCAGATTCTGGGTGATCGTTTAATGCTGCAGCGGGCGATCTCCAACTTGCTGTCCAATGCGATCCGCCACAGCCCTGCCGGTAGCCTGGTGCAGTTGCAGATCAGCCAGAGCGCCGCGCACCTGAGCCTAAGCGTGAGCAACCCCGGGCCGGGGATTGCCGGCGAACATTTGCCCAAGGTGTTTGAGCGTTTCTACCGGGTGGATCGCGCCCGTGCTCGCGCCGATGGTGGCACCGGCCTCGGCCTGGCAATTGTGCGCTCGATTATGACGGCCCATGGCGGTCAGGTTAGCGTCAGCAGCGAACCTGGTCTTAACACCTGTTTCACCCTGCATTTCCCGGTGGCGCAAAGCCCTGAAGCAGTCCCCGTCGGCAGCGCTAAGGCGTAACCGCAAGGCATAAAAAAAGCGCCCTGTCAGGCGCTTATAAAAACCTTTCTGGCAAAGGAGCTGGATGCCAAAAAGGCTCACGCTCGCTTACTGCCCCGCTGCCTCGGTTTGCCCAGCCGCAGTCTGCGGCTGGCTTGGGCCATGGATGCGCTGTTGCTCAGCGCGGAACTTGGCCACGGCTTGCTGCGAGCGCTGCGCACCGTCCTCAGCCAGAGCGCTCAGACTGCTGCTGGCTAACAGAGTGGCAAGGATCAATCGGGTAACGACTTGCATGGCATCAACCTCGTAGGTAACGGCTATCTAAAGCGACCGTTACAGGCTACGCAGCAGCGCCTAACAGCAGCATGAGGGCTAAATTACATTCCTGATAACTACTTGATGCAGCCCTTAACGCCGGACTTAGTGGCGGTGACGCGCCCAGCCCCCCTGCGTGTAACCCCGTCTACAGCCGGTTTGCCGAGCCTTACGGCATACAGCAAGTAGCAACCATCAGGCAGAAAAAAGCCCCGGCCACTGCTTACGCACTAGACGGGGCGGCTAACGGCTTGCAGCTATTGGCGCAGCAGACGCAAACCGTTAAATACCACCAGCAAGCTCACCCCCATGTCGGCAAAGACCGCCATCCACATGCTGGTATCACCGATCATGGTCAGGAGCAAAAACAGCGCTTTGATCCCCAGCGCCAATACGATGTTTTGCTTGAGCACACGGGCGGTTTGCCGCGACAGGCGAATAAACACCGGGATCTTGCGCAGATCGTCATCCATCAGCGCCACGTCGGCGGTTTCAATGGCCGTGTCAGTGCCCGCCGCGCCCATGGCAAAGCCAATCTGCGCCTTAGCCAAAGCCGGCGCGTCATTGATGCCATCGCCGACCATCGCCACCACCTGGCCCTGCTCTTGTTGGGCGCTGACCCACGCCAGCTTGTCAGCCGGGAGTAAATCGCCACGGGCCTCATCCACCCCCACCTGGCTGGCAATTGCGGCGGCGGTATGACGGTTGTCACCGGTCAGCATGGTGCTGCGCACCCCTAACTGCTGCAACTCGGCGATGGCCTCGCGGCTGCTCTGGCGCACCGTGTCAGCCACGGCAAAGAGCATCAACGGCCGGCTGCTGTCGCACAGCACCACCACACTTTTGCCCTGCTGCTCCAGCGCTTGCAGCTGGCTTTCCAAGTCCGGGGAGCAGATCCCCAACTCTTCGACCAGGCGGTGGTTGCCCAAATACAGCTGAGTGCCATTGATCGAGCCTTGGGTGCCACGACCGAGCAGCGCGCTGAAATCATCTACCGCCAGCAGCTTTTGCCCTGCTTGCTCGGCGTGCACGGCCAAGGCTTTGGACACCGGGTGATCCGAGCGCGCGGCCAAACTTGCCGCCCACAGCGCATGCTCAGGTTGTGCTTCAGCCAGCAGACTGAGGCTGTCGGTTTGCACCGGTTTGCCATGGGTAATGGTGCCGGTTTTATCCAGCGCCAAGGCCGTTATATGGCGGCCGTTTTCCAGATACACCCCGCCCTTGATCAAAATCCCTTTACGCGCGGCGGCTGCCAAGCCGCTGACGATGGTGACCGGCGTGGAGATCACCAAGGCACACGGACAGGCCACCACCAACAACACCAGCGCGCGATAGACCCAATCAAACCAAGCGCCGCCGAGCAACAACGGGGGCAACAGCGCCACCAGCAAGGCCAGGACAAACACCACGGGGGTATAGATCCGCGCAAACTGGTCGACAAAGCGCTGGGTCGGCGCCCGTGAGCCCTGGGCCTCCTCCACGGCATGAATGATCCGCGCCAAGGTGCTGTCGCCGGCCAGGGCTTTAACCTGATACTCCATGGCCCCGGCTTGGTTGATGGTGCCCGCGAACAAAGCATCGCCCGGGGCTTTCTCCACCGGCAGGCTCTCGCCAGTGATCGGCGCCTGATCGACTGTGGAGTGACCGCTGCGCACCTCACCATCCAGAGCAATGCGCTCGCCGGGACGTACGCGCAGCACATCACCCACGGCCACCGCCTGCACATCGACCTCCTGCCAACTGCCATCGGCTTGCTGGCGGGTGGCGCGTTGCGGGGCCATGTCGAGCAGGCCCCGAATCGCATTACGGGCACGATCCAACGAGCGCGCCTCGATCAACTCGGCAATGGTGAACAACACCATGACCATCGCCGCCTCAGGCCACTGGCCAATCAGCAACGCCCCCGTAACCGCAATGCTCATCAGCGCATTGATATTGAGGTTGAGGTTTTTCAGGGCAATCCAGCCCTTTTTGTAAGTGTTGAAACCGCACAGCGCAACCGCCAGCACGGCAAAGGCCGCACTGAGCCACTGCGGGCCTAGTTGGGTGAACTCGACCACCTCCGAGCCAACCGCCGCCACTGCCGCCAACAGCAGTGGCCACCACGCTTTGCGCTCGGGCTCGGGCGGTGTGCTGCGGGCTGCGGCGCGGCTGTCGGTGACCAGTTCGGCGTGCATGCCTAAGGCGCTGATGGCCTGTTCAATCGGCGCTGTGCTAGCCAGGCTGTGGCTGACCAACAGCTCGCGGTTGATCAGGTTAAATTCCAGCTTCTGCACCCCGGGCATACCCTGCAACTTGCTCTCGAGCAGGTTTTGCTCGGTCGGGCAGTCCATCGCTTCGATGCGCAGACGGCTCTGTTGCAGCGTGCCCTGCCTGGCTTGTGCTTGAGCCGCAGCCATGGCTTGCGCCTGCGCCGCGGCATCCGTCACCCGCTCATGGCTGTGGCCAGGCTCGTGATCGTGATCGTGATCGTGATCAGCATGTGCAGTTGGGTGGTTGTGCTCAGTCATGTTCAGGTTCCTCATGATCCCTGTTGCCCACTACACACCCTGAAGTCACTATAGGGTCAAGCACTATAAGGAGATCGGCAATGAAGATTGGTGAGCTAGCGCGCAAAGTGGGTTGTCCGGTGGAAACCATCCGTTATTACGAGCGCGAAGGGCTGATCAGCGCCCCTGGCCGCACTGAGGGCAACTATCGCAGTTATGGCCCGGAGCATATCGAGCCGTTGGTGTTTATCCGTAACTGCCGCAGCCTCGACATGACCCTCGAGGAAATCAAACGCTTACTGGCCCTGCGCGCCCTGCCGCAACAAAGTTGTGCCGGCATCAACAGCCTAGTCGACGAGCATATCGAGCATGTGCAGGCGCGCATCGACAGCTTGCGCGCCCTGCATCAACAACTCAGCGAACTCCGTGAGCGCTGCGCCAACCCACAAGGCGCTGAAGATTGCGGCATTCTCCAGCAGCTCAATGTGAATGGCGGCATCAGCCTGCCGGAAGAAGGCCAGGACAGCCATGTGGGCAAAAGCCACTCCCACTGATGGCTAACAGCGCCTAAGCGCGCATTGCAATTTTGTAATGCCCGCGCCACTGCTGAGTAATCCGCAGCCGCCTAGCCTAGACCGCGAATCCACTCATCGATAGGTCATGCCATGCGAGCTTTGCGACTATTACCCAGCGCGCTGCTGTTTGTGATTGCCGCCGTCAGCGCCAGCCCGAGTACCAGTGCCACCCTGCAGGACTTTCCCAGCGCACAGGCCGCGCAAATTGAAAAGGAAGCCCAAGCTGCCGCGCAGCGCTACGCCGATAAAGTCGGCAAAGCCACGCCGCAGACTGAGGACTATCGCTACGGCATGCCGCTGAATATTGCCAAGGTGGTGTTTATCACGCCCAAACCGCAGTTCTGCGGCGTGGTGCCAAAGATCATGGTCTTTGAAGACACCAGCGACACCCTGCGCAGTGTGCGCTATCGCAGTCAGGGGCTGTGCCGCAACCAACGTTAAGGGCCGCGTGGCTATGTGTGCCGTGCGCGCTGGCTAACCCGCGCAAGTTCAACCCAGGGGTGAATGCCTTGCTAGGTCTAGCAATGATGCCCTGGCTCTGCCGCGATTGGCGGTGCCAACGGCTTGAGCGCCCCCATCAGCGGCTGTGCTTGAAGGCTTAGGCGCGCACTAATAGCCCTTCGCGTCCTCTGGGAGCAAATAGTCTTGGCTGCGGATACGGGCATTGCGCTGATCACGCTGCAAGCGCCTGCCGGCGATCCAGCGCACCCACCAGGGCAAACGCTTGACTGGGCGTCCAGTAGCGGCGGCCAACACATAGGCTTGGGCGCATTTCTCAAATAGCTCGGCGTTAAACAGCAGGCGTTGCCCGGTCATGCCCAGCACCAGCAGTTGCGAGCCGACGAGCAAGACATTGGTGCCGCTTTGCAGTTGTTGACGCAGCGCCAGCGGCCCTTCACGCACCTCGATTAAGGCCCCCAGATGGCGTGCCTGCTCATCGAACAGCACCGGCAAATCACCGCACAACTCCAACAGATATCTGGTGTAATCACCGGTGCCACAAGCAATGGCGCACACATCCCGCCGCGCCTGATAGATCTGCCCGTGCAGGCACTCCTCAGGGCCCTGGGCTGGACGTTGGCCGAGATCCACCAACCAAGGCGAGGCGGAATACTGGTAACCAAACCAGAACTTCTGCGTACCGGGGATGGCCATCGACAAACAGGCGCAGCCATCGGTGCTGAGCTGTTTATCGCTCAGACGCTTACGTACGCTAAACCACATCTGCCGTTGCAGCTGCTCGACGCTGATATTGGCCTGTATGGTCATTGGCCAGCCTCATGCAGGCGACTCAGCAGCTGCTGATAGATTTGCGCGTTACGCGGCCGACGCTGGGCTTGGCGCTCGATTAACGCGGCCAGATGCAGTTGGGTCAAACGCTCAAGGTCATCCAAGGCTTGTAGCGCCTGCTGGCTGTCTTGACCGACACAAAGCACGCCGTGGTTGCGCAATAAGTAACCATTAATCCCTGGCCGCACTTGGCGTGCCAGCTTGCAAGTGAGCAACAACGTACCGGATGGCCCATAGCCCACCATGGGCACTTTACGGCCTAAGCTGCCTTGCAACTGCGGCGGCACCGCTAACGACACGCCGAGCAATGCGCAAGCACTGGCAATCGGCTGATGGGTGTGGATGCTGCATCGCACATCGCTGCGCTTACGCAGCACGCTGGCGTGCAGTGCGCTCTCGACGCTGGGCGCGCGCTTGCCACAGATTTTTTCTAGGTTTTTAAGACGCAGTACCGCGATATCGGCGGCGCCCATGCTGAGGTAGTCCGTGGCAGAAGGCGTTACCAATACATGCACGTCGTCCAAGCGCTGCATGATGTTGCCACCGGTGCCGGCGAAATAACCCTTACTGGATAAGTGATGGCAAAGCTCGACCATCTGCTGTCGTTGCTGGGCAAAAATCATCTGCTGGCCTCGTCCACGGCTGCGTCAGGCACGCTGTAATGCGTGCGCCAAAGTTGGCAATAGCGCTCCACTTCTAGCTGCCAGTGTGCGTCGCTCCAGCCAAGGATTTCTTGTACTAAGGTCCTAATATTCGCCAGCAAGCTTAGTCCACCCTGTTCAAGTAACAAGCCAATGCGCGTACGCCGCAGCAACAAGTCATCCAAGTGCTGAACATCTTCATGGGCCGCACACCAGGCCAGTTCGCACCACAGGGTTTGCGTGCCCGCAATCTGCTGCAGGCTCGCGCTACTGGCCTGAGCTAACATCGGCGCCACAGCCGCACCATAACGGCCCAGTAACTGTTGGCCCTGCTGCACATCCAACTGCGCAGGCAAAACCACGGCCGGTGGCGCGGTCGCCAACAGCGGCTGTCCAGGGTCAAAACTGACACCCGGGAACTTGTGCTGGGCCAAACGCAGGGCAGCGATAGCAATGTGCTGGAAAGTGGTCAGCTTGCCGCCGCCGATGCTGATCAACTCATCCTCATGCCACAGCACATGCTCGCGGGACTCCTTCGACGGGTCAGCCTGACCGCTGTCCACCACCGGGCGCACGCCGGCAAAGCTGCTCAACACATCGGTCCGAGTGATATTCAGCGCCGGAAAGTGATGACGGATATTCTCCAGCAGATAATCCACTTCCTCAGGGCTGATGGCCGCTTCGCCTTGCAAATCAGCGCGGTGATCAATATCGGTGTTGCCCAGCATGACCCGCCCCTGAAACAGGGTGATAAAGCCAGGGCGCCGATCCCGTGGATGTTCCAGCACCAAGGTGCTGTGGATCGGCAAACGCTCGGCGCTAAATAACAAATGGCTGCCCCGCAGCGGCCGCAAGTGCTCATGGGGGTTATGCCGCACCTGCTGGCGCAAGCGATCAGCCCACGCGCCGGTGGCCGCAATCACTTGCCGTGCGTGGATCTCATGCAGCTCAGCGCTGCCCTGGCGCTGCACCTTCACGCCGCACACGGCGCCGCTGTGCGGCTGCTTCAGCAGTTGCGTGACCTCGGCATAGTTCAGCGCTTGCGCGCCGCACTGGCGGGCCTCCTGCAACACGCGCAAGGTCAGGCGCGCATCATCGGTCTGGCCTTCGTAAAAACACACTGCGCCCTTAAGGCCAACAGCCTGCAAATAGGGAAAGTCGAGCGCCATTTGCTTGAGATCTGCCGCATGCCGGCGGCGTGTGCCGGCCATCCACTCATACAGCCGCAGGCCCGCATGAATCAGTGCGCTGGCTTGCCACTTGCCCTTAAACAAGGGCCACTGCATCGCTTTGAGCTGGATTAAGCCAGGCAACTCCCGACAGAGCTTTTCCCGCTCCTGCACCGAGTGCCAGGTAACCTTGAACTGACCTTGCTTGATATAGCGCAGGCCGCCATGCACCCATTTGCCCGAGCGACTGGACGCGCCCCAGGCAAAGTCGCGCTGCTCCAGCAATAAGCACTTAAGCCCTACCCGCGCGGCCTCGCGCAGCACCGCCGCGCCGGTGATGCCGCCGCCAATGACGATCAGATCCCACTGCTGCCCGGCACATTCAGCCAGGCTTAGACGAGGACTGGCGTTCATCACCCAGCCACCTCTGGCAACCGGGCAATGCCGTCACGAATTTGCTGCTGCAAGCGCGCCACCTCAGTGGGCGCCTGCCACAGGGCCAAGCGGTAGATCAGCATGGGCAGATACCAACGCTGGATATGCGCGGCGAGTTGCTCCTGGCTCATGCCCATCAGGCGCAGGTAGTGCTTGCGGTAACTGCGGTAGATAAAACTGCGCAGGCTGCCGTAAAGCAGCTCCTGGGCCTTATTAATGCCAGGAAACAGCTCAGCTTCATTGAACAAAAAATAACTCATGGCGATATCCGCACCGATATCTCCGGTGGCCGCCGTAGCCCAGTCGATCACCGTCGCCCCGTGGCGGTCGAGCAGAATATTGTCGGTATGAAAATCCAGGTGCAGCAGGCGGTTATCCTCCGGCAAGCGCTGCACATAAGCGGCCATCTTGGCCTGCTCGGCGCCGGTTAAAAACGCCAAGGCGCTGCCGGCCAAATGCTGGTTAAGCAGGCTTTTAATGCTTTGCAGTTGCTCACTGCGGGCCTGATGCACTTGCCAATGCTGCTGTGCGAGCAGTTGGCCCATGCGCAGAATAGTCAGCGGATTACGCTCACCGCTGGCGGTCAAGGTCGTGCCCTCGATGCGGCTGAGGATGATCCCGTAGCGCCCGTCGAGTTCTACCTCGCCCTGGCACTCAATACGCGTCGCGCCCTGGGCATGGGCTTGTTCGGCATTGATCCGCTCCCAGCGCGCGCTGCTGGGGGCTATATGTTCATAGAACAGCTTAAGCACCTGCCCTGCGGCCCAAGGGTAGATTTGCGCGGAACGTGCACTGACTAAGGGTGGGCCCAGCGGCGCAAGGCTGACCGGTGATTCGCTCATTATTATTCCTTTACTGGCGACTTCACTTGCGCGGCTATCATGGCAGCGCGGCAAACCTTAGTATTGTCATTTGATGACAATCACTGGCCGCCCCTATGTCGACCCATCAACTCTCACAGATGATTCAAGCCCGCGCGCTCATGGGCTTTGCCGAGCTGCTCACCAGTCAAGGCTTGAGTCTTGAGCAGCTGCTGAGTGAATGCGAGATCAGTTTGGCCGCCATAGAAAACCCGGATCTGCCTATCCCTCTGGATCATCTGGCCAAGCTGTATGAGCGCTGCGCGCAGGTGCTCAACTGGGCGGATTTAGGCCTGCGCATCGTGCAGTTTCAGGACATATCGATGTACGGCCCGCTGGCGCAGATCATGCTCAACGCCAGCAGCGTGGGCGCCGCGCTGGAGGGGCTGACCAAGCACTTTGCCTACCACACCCCCGGCGCCGCCATCAGCATTGTGCCGGCCAGTGACCCACGCTATATCGAGGTGCAATACGTCTTGCTACTGAGCCCCGGCATTGCTCACCGGCAGATTACCGAGCAGTCCTTCGGCATGGCCTGCAAGCTGTGGCGCATGTTGGTGGCGCTCGATAGCACGCCGCCGCAAGTACGTATGCGCCATGCGCAGGCCTTGCCTCTGGCGCAGTATCAGGCGCACTTCGCCTGTCCAGTGCAGTTTGAGCAGAGTGTCGACGCCATCTGGTTGCCGCTGGAGCAGTTCGATCAGCCCATCGACCAAGCCGACCCGCAGTTGCGCCAAGCCAGCGAGGCTTACATCGCCGGGATTATCCGGCGCTTCCCGCTGGATTTAGGCAAACAGGTCGAAACCCTGATCATTCAGCAACTGGCGCTCGGCGGTGCCAGCATTGCCGCCATCGCCAAGCAGTTAGGCCTGCAACAACGCACCTTGCAGCGACGCTTAGCACAGCAGGGGATTGTCTTCGCTGACCTGCTCGACAGCCTGCGCCGCAGCCAGGCGCGGCTGTATCTAGCCAATGCCGGTTTACCGCTGGCGGCGGTCAGCGCCCTGCTCGGTTACAACGAACAAAGCTCGTTTATCCGCGCCTGCAAACGCTGGTTTGGCCAGACGCCGCAGCAGTTGCGCAGCGCTGAGGTAAGCCATGCAAACTAAGCGCGCCGCGGCTCGGCACTGCGCTCCTGTCGTCAGCTGCGCTTGCCCGGCTTGGGCGCAATCAGCACAATACTGTATATGAATACAGCCACCACTCCAGCGCGCAGCGATCCGCTGCCTGAGTTTTATTACCTAGCGAACTTCCGTACGGCTTTGGCCTGGCTTAGCCAACGCTATGCCGATTTGCTGAGTATCGAAGAACAGGCCTTTATCGATCATTTCGCCCTGCTTGCCCAGCCCAGCCAGGCCCTGCTGGTGCGGATGATCATGCGCCGCGGCAGTCATTTTCGCTTAAGCAAACTCAGCTACGCGGAAATTGGCGATTGCCTGCAAGCAGCCCAGCCGTTACTGGCCCACAACTGGCTCAGTACTGAGGCCCTGCTGACGGCTGAAGAGCTGGCCGAGCTGCTGCGCAAGGATGAGATGCTCAGCCACCTCACGCTGCCCGATCAACGCAAAAGCCAAAGCAAAGCGGCGCTGAGCGAGCAACTTGTAGCCCTTGCCCAGCAGCCGCAGAGTTTTAGGCAGTGGTGTCCCGCGCTGGATGATCAGTTGCTGAGCCTGCAAATCAGCGAGCTGTGCGACCGCCTGCGGCTGATGTTCTTTGGCAACCTGGGCCAGGACTGGAGCGAGTTTGTCCTCGCCGACTTGGGTATTTACCGTTACGAGGCCGTGGACATCAGCCCGCAGTCGCGGGGGTTTCAGTCGCGCCAAGATATCGAGGATTACCTGCTGCTGCGCGATCTGCGCCAACAGGCCGAGCAAGGCGCGGAACTGACAGCCATCGTGGCGCCGCTGTTGGCTTTTAGTTCCAACAATCCCTACCTGGCTCAGCGCCAGTCGCGCCTGCTGTTTCAACTGGGCCAGCAGCTGGAGAAAGCCGGCGAGCTGGAGCAGGCCCTGGCCCTCTATCAACGCAGCCAACATGGTCAGGCACGCTGGCGCCAAGTGCGCGTGCTGGAGCTATTAGGCCGCGATAACCAAGCCTTAGAACAAGCAGAGGCGTTTGCCCAGAAGCCTGGCAGCGATGAAGAAAGTCAGCGCCTGGCCCGAGCCCTAACCCGTCTGCGCCGCCGCTTAGGATTAAGCCAGAGCAAGCCGGCCAAGGCCTTTGCCGAAGTGCGCATGGATTTAGTCCTCGATCAGCCCGAGCACGGCAGTGTCGAGTGGGCGGTGCTTGAGCACTTGCACAGCGAATCAGCGCCGGTGTTTTACCTAGAAAACACCCTGCTCTGTAGCCTGTTTGGCCTGCTCTGTTGGGAGGCGATTTTTGCCCCATTGCCGGGGGCCTTCTTTCATCCGTTTCATAGCGCCCCGGTCGACCTGTACAGTGACGACTTTGTGCCACGCCGCCAGCAGTTGTTTAGCGACTGTCTAGCCCGCCTCGACCAGCCGGATTACCCATACCTGATGCTTGCCCGCTACCAGGAAAAATACGCCACCCAGTCACCCTTTGTGTTCTGGCAGATGCTCGATGAACCGCTGCTCAAGCTGGCCTTAGCGTGCATCCCGGCGGCCCATCTGCGTGTTTGTTTTAGCCGTTTGCTGCGCGACCTCAAGGCCAACCGCGCCGGTATGCCGGACTTGATCCAGTTTTACCCCGAGCGCAACAGCTACCGCATGATTGAAGTCAAAGGCCCCGGCGACCGCCTGCAAGACAACCAAAAACGCTGGCTCAACTTCGCTGCCGAACAGGGCATTGCGGTTGAGGTGTGTTACGTGAGCTGGCGTGCATGAGCTATCGCGTCGCCGTGCGGGCGCTGTGTGAATTCACCGCCAAACAGGGCGACCTGGACCTGCGCTTTACCCCCTCGCCTACGGCCCAGGAAGGCATGGCCGGCCATCAAACCGTGGTCAGCCGTCGTGGCCCCGACTATCAAGCAGAAGTACTGCTGGCCGGCCTCTACCCCGGCCTGCTGGTCAGTGGCCGCGCCGATGGTTACGACCCAGAAGCCAAGCGCCTGGAAGAAATCAAAACCCATCGTGGCGATATCAGCCGCATTCCGGCTAATCACCGCCTGCTGCACTGGGCTCAGGCCAAGGTCTATGGCTGGCTGCTGTGTGCCGAGCGCGGTTTAAGTGAAATCGAGCTGGCGGTGGTGTATTTCGATGTCATGAGCCACGCCGAACATGCCTTCAGCGAGCATTACAGCGCCGCCAGCCTTGAGCAGTTCTTTAATCAGCAGTGCCAGATTTTCTTGCGCTGGGCCGAGCACGAACAGGCTCACCGCGTGCGCCGTGATGCCTATCTGGAGCAGTTGCAGTTCCCTTACCCAAGCTTTCGTCACGGCCAACGCCAGCTCGCCGAAGCGGTGTTTCGCAGCGCCCGCGACGGCACCAGTCTGCTGGCCCAAGCCACCACCGGCATTGGCAAGACCCTCGGCACCTTATTTCCGCAGCTTAAAGCCATGCCCGGGCAAGAGCTGGATCGCCTGTTTTTCCTCACCGCGAAAACCCCAGGCCGGCGCCTAGCGCTGGATGCCTTGCACAGCCTGCGCCGCGGCGAGTCCAACGTACCGCTGCGGGTGCTGGAGCATGTGGCGCGGGACAAAGCCTGCGAATACCCGGACAACAGTTGCCACGGCCAATCCTGTCCGCTAGCCAAAGGCTTTTATGATCGCCTCCCCGAGGCCCGCGCTGCCGCCCTTGAGCACGCCTGGCTAAGCCACGAACAGGTCAAACGCATTGCCCTGGCACACAAGGTTTGCCCCTATTACTTAAGCCAAGAGCTGTGCCGCTGGGCCGATGTGGTGGTGGGTGACTACAACTATTACTTCGATCTGGGCGCCCTGCTCTATAGCCTGACCCTGCTCAACGAATGGCGTATCGCCGTGCTGGTGGACGAGGCCCATAACCTGGTTGATCGCGCCCGAAGCATGTACAGCGCCGAGCTGGATCAAACGGTGCTGCACAACCTCTGCGGCACCGCCCCCAAGTCGGTGCGCAGCGCCCTGCAAAGAGTTGGCCGGCACTGGGAGCAGCTCAACCGCCTGCAAGAGCGCGACTATCAGATCTACCCGCAAATCCCTGAGCTGCTGGTGGCGGCCCTGCAAAAAGCCGTCACCGCCATCACCGATCATTTAAGTGAACAACCCGATGGCAATCCACGCAACCTGTTGCAGTTTTATCTGGATGCCATGCTGTTTTGCCGCCTGAGCGAGTCCTATGGCCCCCATTCGTTATTCGATGCTACGCGCCAGACTGAGCAAGGCCTGAGTAACGACAGCAACCTGTGCCTGCGCAATGTGTTGCCCGCGCCGTTTCTGGCTGATCGCTTTAGCAGCGCCCACAGCACCACGCTGTTCTCCGCTACTTTGCGCCCGGCCGAGTACTACCGCGACTTGCTCGGGCTGCCAGCGCAAACCCAGTGGCTCGACGTGGCCTCGCCGTTTAGCGCGCAGCAGCTAAGCGTGCGCATCGTGCGTAACCTCTCCACCCGCTATCAGCACCGCGACAGCAGCCTCGCGCCGATCTGCCAGCTCATGGCCCAGCAGTACCAGCGCCAGCCGGGTAACTATCTGGCCTTCTTCAGCAGCTATGCCTATCTGGAACAGGTACGCACAGCTTTCACCCAGCGCTATCCGCAGATCCCCAGCAGTGCGCAAACCCGGCACATGCACGAAGGCGAACGCCAGGCCTTTCTCGATGGCTTTACCCTGCACTCCGAAGGCATTGGTTTTGCCGTACTCGGCGGCGCCTTTGGCGAAGGTATCGACCTGCCGGGCAAGCGCCTGATTGGCGCCTTTATCGCTACTTTGGGCCTGCCACAAATCAATGAAGTGAATGAAGAAATCAAAGACCGGGTGGAACAGATGTTCCCCGAGGCCAACGGCTATGACTACGCCTACCTCTACCCAGGTTTACAAAAGGTGGTGCAAGCCGCCGGCCGGGTGATTCGCACCACCGATGATCAAGGCGTGGTGTATCTGCTCGATGATCGCTTCGCCCAAGCCAAAGTGCGCGAGCTGCTGCCCAGTTGGTGGCAGCTGGAGTTGCTGCGCCTTTGAGCACCCCGGAGAGGCAAGAGTGCGGACAGCCACTCAAGCCACCAATGCCCCTCATCTAGCGGAGGGGGCAATAGTGCTTTGAAAGTATTTGAAATAAGCGATATTGACCAAAGCCATAAGAGCGATTGAACAACGCTCAAAAACAATAATCGCCTCACCCGACAGACCAAGCGCATCGAGCAGAAATACACCTGGAATCACCAACAGCCATGTACTCATCACAGAAGAAATGAGTAAAAACCTCGTCTGCCGCTCGACGACTAAAAACTGCGAGAACAAGTGCTGCAGCACATAAAACAAGGCGAACAGCATATGGACTTTAATAATAAACCCAGCAACCATTTGTAACTCAGGCTTAGCGCCAGGCGTCATATAGCGCACAACATCATTCGCACAGAACAAAACAACAAAACCCAATATAACTACAGGCAACACACTGTAAATCACAGTGCTTTTGTTTATGCGTCTACGCTCACCCAAGGTTCTATTCAACGCATAACTATAAAAAATAAAGGCCGACTCAGTCAGGGCCTGCGGTACACGATAGAACAAACTGGTGAGTTTTGATGCCAAGTTAGCCGCTGCCAGAAAATCTGTACCTATGCGACCAAACACAAACACTACAACAGCGCTTGAAGCAAAATCGTTCAGATTCCAAACCGCAATTTTAGGCGCATGACTTATTAGATCCCGGCAAGACGCGGCAAAAACATTCAGGTCGAATCTAAATTTTCTCAGTTCATTAGTCGATGACAACAGAACGAGCAGACCTATAGAAATTGAAAAAGCTTGTACTATAGCCGTCACATAGGCAACAGCTTGCTCAATATGACTACGCGCAAGCTGCGCAAACAGCTGTTCAATAACCGAGTTGAGATACAGCTTTAGCAACAGACTTAAACCGATCAGCACTAATGGCAACCTTCGATAGCCACGCACTCGTAAAGCCAGCGGGACGATCACATACATGACACCCAAAACGTATGCATCGGCGCGCACTTGCAGGTTCGATTCAGCGATCACTATGGCTTCAACAGGCTGTTTAAGCAGCGTTAAAATATCTACAAAGAACAAACTTGATATTTTTACTGGCACCCAGCTCACTATGATAGCCACTAGCGCCGATAGTAAAAGCGTAGGATATTCCTGAACAAACTTAGCAGCCCCTTCGGACTTGGAGATCTGTGCAGAATGAACATCAATGATCCCATAAGCCAAGGCGGATAGCATAACGAATACGGCATCGACCAAGCCAAGGGCAGCTACATAAACCATAGATCGTTCAGACACAACCCATATATCAGAAATACTCCATATAAGCTGCATTGAACTGCTTAAGCCTACCAGGACTGCATACCCGTAGAACTCTTTGGCTGATAGCTGTGTATGATGGTTAACCGCCAAACCAATCCCCCAACGACCACAAAAAACCACCTATAATTATTATTTAAAAACCATCAAAGCATCTGAAACCCATCTAATCATTTCGCAGCCCCTTCAAGACCCAGCAGATTTAAAGCATTGATCAGTCACCCCATATAAAAATCCGTAACTCTGCGCATCACAGCCAACCTTTAAAGCCATAAATAATCTCTCCCACTACAGCCAAGTTAAATACCTGCCCAGAGTTTGCAAAGGCACTCATATGCATCGCCATTAAGTGCCTCATGATTAACCTGCCATTAAGAATGGCGCGGCAATAAACCCCGGACAGGTCAATCCTCAGTACCCCTTACCAATCTGTTTTAAAAGTCGTAACGCCCAGTCACGCCCAAGGTCCGAGGATTACCCAGCAAGCCTTCGTAACCGCCGTTGGCCGCTGTCCACAGGGTGGTGTAGTAGGTTTTATCGAAGGCGTTTTTCAGCCACAGCGACACATCCCACTGCCCTTGCTCATAGTTACCGCGCAGGCCCGTGGAGAAGTTAACCACCGCGTAGCTGGGGATTTGCCCATAGTCGGAGTCTTCCACCGTGCCCACGGCTTTGGAGCGGAAGGCGTAGCTGCCGGTGACATAGGGCTCGAAGCCGTTACTCAGGTTCCACTTGTACTCGCCGTTGAGGTTGCCGATCCATTTCGACGCGCCCACCACCTGATGTCCGCTTAAGTCGCAAGACGCCGGGGCGCCAGCAACCAAGCTCACCTCAGGCGGGCATGGTGCGTCTTTATAGGATTGGTAACGCACGTCGTTGTAGGAGCCGTTGATGTTCAAGGTCAGGCCACGCAGCGGCACGATGGAGCTGTCGAACTCGATACCGCGCGAACGCACGGAGCCGGCGTTGGTCAGGTACTGCACACGGTTGGCATCGTCATAGGCGTTGGTTTGATAACCATTGACCTGGGTCCAGAACAGGTTGGCGTTAAACTGCAAACGCTGATTCCACCAGGTGCTTTTAAAGCCCAGCTCGGCATTGTTCGCGCGTTCGGTGCCGACCAGCAGCGAGTCTGCCCCAGCCACCGGTGCCGAACCCACGGCCAAGTTAACCCCACCGGACTTCTCGCCATGGGACAAGGTCGCGTAGCCGAGCAATTCATCCGTGAAGCGATAGCTCAGGTTGAGCAGCCCCGATGGCGTGGCGCTGTATTGGTTGAGGTCACCGGAGTCATAGGCTCCCGTGCGGCCACGCCGCTGCGTCGCGGCTGGGCCGCTGACTGCCACACCGCCCACAGGGGCATTACGCCTTACCCGGGCGCTCTTCTCCTCATAGGTGCCGCGCACCCCGGCGGTAAAGTCCAAGCGCTCCGTTAAATGCCAGGTACCTTGGGCAAATAAGGCAAAACTGTCGGTGCGGATTTTGCCGTCACCAATGCTGGTGACATTGCTCAGGGCGCCTGGCGCGGTGCCGTTCCACACATCCGCTTGGGGACCGTAGTAGGTAAAGGATTTGTTGGTCAGGTCCGAGCCGAAGTAATAAGCCCCCAGCACGTAATCAAACAGCCCGCCTTTGGGGGACGCCAGACGAAACTCCTGGGACCACTGCTTATCCTCCACTGACACCCCAGAGTTATAAGCAGCAGGCACGTTGAGGCCATCGTCGTTACGCGGGGTGAAATCCCACCAACGATAAGCACTGACTGAGGTCAGGGTGAAGTCGCTGGGCAGTGTCCAGTTGGCCTCCAGCGAAGTACCACCTTGGAACACAGTGACGCGCTGATCATCGTCGAGGTTGACCTTGCGATGGCGACCATTGACCAACGTCGCGCCAGCGGCAGCGGCGCGCGTTTCATATTGATTGCGGCCATTGATGATTGGTCCGGTGTCGTAGAGCACGCGGGTGCCGGCGCTGGAATCTTCCTCGTTGTAATCACCGATCCAACGCAGGTTAAAGCTCTCATTGGGCTTGTATAGCAGCTGGCCACGGAAGCCCTGGCGCGAGCCGCCATTTAAATCATGGCCGTCGTACTCGTTTTTGATATCGCCATCACTGCGCGTGCGATAGGCCGAAAAGCGTCCGGCCAGTTCATCGGTCAAGGGGCCGGAAATGGTGCCCTTGGTTTGAAAATAACCGTCCTCGCCCACCGAGGTTTCGATGCTGCGCTCCAGATCAAAACTCGGCGCGCGGGTGCTGATATTGATCACCCCGGCCGTGGTGTTTTTCCCAAACAGCGTTCCCTGCGGGCCGCGCAGCACTTCCATCTGCTCGATATCCATCAGGTCAAACACCGCCATGCCGGGGCGACCCAGATAGACGTTATCGATATACAGCCCCACGCTGCCTTCTAAACCATCGCTGGCCGGGTTGTTACCCAGACCACGGATCGACACGCTGGACTGGCGCGCATGCATATAAGCCACGTTAACGCTGGGCACCAGCTGCTGCAGGTCCTGAATGCGATAAACGCGCTGACTTTCGAGGGTTTGGCCGCTGAGTACGCTCATCGGCGTGGGCACATCTTGCGCGCTTTCTTCACGGCGCCGGGCAGTCACGGTGACGGTTTGCAGTTTGTCCCCGGTTTGGGCCTGGGTGGTTGGATTGGCCGCTGGCGGCGGGCTGCTCTCGGCGGCATAGCTACTGCCCCAACCCGCGCTGCCAGCCAAGAGTAAGGCCAGCGGCAGGCGCTTTAAGCGCCAGGTGGGACGCTGGGAGGTACGGTTGTATGAATACATGGCGGCTCCTTTGCCTGATGCATCGACCTCACTTATTCCATACTGTTATTTATCTAGATTGATACGTATGTTTACGGAATAAGAGATTGCTTTTATAAGGAGCCCACCCGCCCCCTGGCCAATGCATTCCCTGGATATTTCTTATGCGAACCCTGCATATCGACCTGCGCCAACTCCGCCACCTCATCGCATTGGTCGAACAGCGCAGCTTTGTTGCCGCAGCCAATGCAGTAAACCTCTCGCAATCAGCTTTTAGCCGCAGTATTCAGGCTCTGGAGCACAGCGTCGGCTGCCAGCTGGTCGATCGCGCCGACAAGCAACTGGCGCCGACTAAACAAGGCTTAGTGGTGCTGGAACACGCCCGCCGTCTGGTCAGTGGCGCCCAACAGCTGTCTAACGAGATCAATCAGTTCAATGACTTGGAGTCCGGCGAGCTGCAATTTGGCTGCGGCCCAGCTCCGGCTGGCGGCTTGGTGCCACGGGCAGTGGGGAGTTTTATCGGGCGCTATCCCAAGGCCCAGGTGCAATTTCGCGTCGATGATTGGCAGAGCCTGAACAAAGCCCTGCTCAATGATCAACTGGAGTTTTTTGTGGCCGACACGCGCCAGTTTGAGGCCAATCCGGATTATCAAATTGTCCGCTTACGCCCGCAGCGCTGGTACTTCTGCTGCCGTATCGGCCATCCGCTAAGTCAGTTCAGCAGCATCAGCGCTGCGCAACTGATGAATTATCCGCTGGCGGTGACCATGCGCCCGCCCAATCTGCGCAAAATCATCGTCGAGCTCAGCGGCCGTCCCGACTTCAGCCCCAATGTGCAATGTGAAAACAGCTTTAGCTTGATCAGCGTGGTGCTGCACTCAGACGCCATCGGCATCATCTCGGCCAACAGCGACATCGTGCGCTACACGCAAAACGAGCTGGTCAAACTCAGTATCGACGGCCTCAGCGAGGAACAAGAGGAGCTGTACACCCGCTATGGCATTGTCAGCCGCGCCGGCTATCGCCTGTCGCCCCTGGCCAACGCCATGATTGAGCAAATCCAAGCCTGCGACAGCCAAGCCCAAGAGCATTACCTGCTGGAACAACTGGCCGTGTAGCTGTCGGGTAAAATGCGCACCATGCATTAATCGCATGCATTAAATGCGCTTGATGCACAGCAGCGCTTGGGGCGAAAAAGCACCTGACTTTAGCTAGGTGACTGCCATGCCCCAAACTGCCAAGCCCGTGCGCAATGTGCTGTACATCATGTGTGACCAACTGCGCCGTGATTACCTGTCGTGCTACGGCCACCCCCATTTGCACACGCCCAATATTGATCGGCTAGCGGCCGCCGGCGTGCGTTTCACTCGGGCCTACAGCCAAGGCACCATTTGTGGCCCGTCGCGGATGTCGGCCTATACCGGACGCTATGTCAGCAGCCATCAGGTGAGCTGGAACGGCGTGCCGCTGCCAGTGGATGAACTGACCTTAGGTGATTACCTGAAGCCCCATGGCATCCGCACCGCACTGGTTGGCAAAACCCACGCCACCGCCAATGAAGCCGCCCTTGAACGCCTCGCCATCGAGCCGGATAGCAGCCAAGCACAAGCGCTTAATGAAGTGGGCTTTGAGCCCTACCTGCGCCATGACGGCATCTACCCAGATACCCCGCAGTACGCGCAGAAGACCGCCGCCGCGCCCTACACCCAGTACCTGCGCCAGCTCGGTTACAGCGGCGCCAATCCCTGGCATGAATGGGCCAACTCAGGCGCCGGCGAGCACGGAGAAATTCTCAGTGGCTGGCATATGCGCCATGCCCACTTACCCACCCGTCTGCCCGAGGCCCATAGCGAAACGGTGTATACCACCGAACGGGCCTTGGACTTTATCCGCGAGCAGGGCGACGAACCCTGGTGCTTACACCTGTCCTATATCAAGCCGCACTGGCCCTATATCGCTCCGGCGCCCTACCACGCCTTATATGGCGCAGAGCAAGTGCTGCCGGCTGTGCGCCCGAGCCCAGAACAGGCCAGCGACCACCCGGTGTATCAAGCGTTTCGCCAGCACGAAGAAAGCCGCAACTTCTCCCGCGATGAAGTGCGTCTGCGGGTAATCCCGACTTATATGGGGCTGATCAAGCAGATCGACGATCAACTCGGCCGCCTGTTCGAGGCGCTCGAACAAAACGGCCGCTGGGACGACACCCTGATTGTGTTTACCAGCGACCACGGCGACTACCTCGGTGACCACTGGCTGGGGGAAAAGGAATTTTTACTGGAGCCCGCCGTAGGTGTGCCGTTGATCGTGCGTGATCCCCGCGCCGAGGCCGACAGTAGCCGTGGCACGGTGGATGAGCGCTTAGTCGAAACCATCGATGCCCTGCCCACTTTTCTCGACGCCTTGGGTTTACCCAGCGCAGCGCACCGCCTTGAGGGTCGCTCGTTAATCCCGCTGCTGCACGGCCATACTCCGGCCTGGCGCGAATACGCCATCAGCGAATACGACTACGCCTTTCAATCACCCGCGCGCGAACGGTTGGGCCAGCCCATCGACCGCTGCCGCATGACCATGGTGCGCAGTGAACACTGGAAGTACCTGCACTACGACGGCTTGCGCCCGCAGCTATTCGACCTGATCAATGACCCACAAGAGTTACATGACCTAGGCGCCGATCCGGCCTACGCCAGCGTTCGCGAGCAACATCAAAACTACCTCTTCGATTGGCATCGTCGCCTGAAACGACGCACCACCATCAGCCAAGAAGAGATCATCCAGCGCGGCGAGAACTTCCGCTATGGCGAGGTTGAGGCGCATAAGATCGTCAAGATTGGTGTGTGGTAAGCCCGTCATAAACCTTAAATCACCCCCACAAAAAAGCGGGCAACCCATTACAGGTTGCCCGCTTATCCGTGCTAGCTAAGCCTTACTTAATCAACTACGGATCAAGTGGTCAAAAGCGCTCAGCGAGGCTTTGGCGCCTTCACCGATGGCGATGACGATTTGCTTGTACGGCACAGTGGTCACGTCACCGGCAGCAAATACGCCGGGGATGTTGGTCTGGCCCTTAGCATCGACGATGATCTCACCGAAACGGCTCAGCTCAACGCTACCCTTGAGCCAATCAGTGTTCGGCAGCAGACCGATCTGGACGAAGATGCCTTCCAGCTCAACCGTGTGCAGTTGCTCGCTGGTGCGATCTTTGTAGTTCAGGCCGGTCACTTTCTGGCCATCACCGAGCACCTCAGTGGTCTGCGCGTTCTTAATCACCGTCACGTTGCTCAAGCTGTTTAGCTTGTTCTGCAACACTTGGTCAGCCCGCAGGCTGTCCGCGAACTCCAGCAAAGTCACGTGGCCAACGATACCGGCCAGGTCGATGGCCGCTTCAACACCGGAGTTACCGCCGCCGATCACCGCGACACGCTTGCCTTTGAACAGTGGGCCATCGCAGTGCGGGCAGAAGCACACACCTTTGGCTTTGTACTGCTGCTCACCCGGCACGTTCATTTCACGCCAGCGGGCACCGGTGGAGAGGATCACGGTCTTGGCCTTCAAGCTGCCGCCGCTCTCGAACTTCACTTCGTGCAGACCGCCTTCGCTGCTGGCAGGCACCAGTGCCGAGGCGCGTTGCAGGTTCATGATGTCGACTTCGTACTGCTTAACGTGCTCTTCCAAGGCGCGAGCCAGTTTCGGCCCTTCGGTCTCTTGTACCGAGATGAAGTTCTCGATCGACATGGTGTCCAGCACCTGGCCGCCAAAACGCTCAGCTGCCACGCCGGTACGGATACCTTTACGCGCGGCGTAGATCGCCGCCGCCGCACCAGCAGGGCCACCACCGATAACCAACACGTCAAAGGCTTCTTTGCCGCTCATTTTTTCGGCGTCGCGGCTGGCTGCACCGGTGTCGATCTTGGCCAGAATCTCAACGGCTTCCATGCGGCCTTGGCCGAACACTTCACCGTTGAGGTACACGCTTGGCACCGCCATGATTTGGCGACGCTCAACCTCTTCCTGGAACAGTGCACCGTCAATCGCTACGTGGCGAATGTTCGGGTTGAGCACAGCCATCAGGTTCAGTGCTTGCACAACGTCCGGGCAGTTCTGGCAAGACAGCGAGTAGTAAGTCTCGAACTTGAACTCACCTTGGATGCCTTTGATTTGCTCGATCACTTCCGGCTCGAGCTTCGATGGGTGGCCGCCTACTTGCAGCAGGGCCAGCACCAGCGAGGTGAATTCGTGACCCATGGGGATACCGGCGAAAGTCAAACCGATGTCCGCACCAGGGCGATTCAGCGAGAAGGACGGGATGCGCGCATCAGTACCGTCTTCACGCAGAGAAATCTTGTCAGTCAGGCTGACGATGTCATGCAAAAGAGCGCTCAGCTCTTGGGATTTGTCGCTGTCATCGAGGGTCGCGACGATCTCAAATGGCAGAGTGACCTTTTCCAGGTAGGCCTTCAATTGGCTTTTAAGCGTTGCGTCCAACATGATTCAGGTATCCCTTTATACAAATTTCAGGAACAAAAACGCCCGGACGGTTGGCGCCCGGGCGTCGGGCACTAAAGGGGCTGGGTTACAGCCCTAGAAGCGCGAGTCAATCGAAGCTGCGTGGCTAGCGCATGGGCGCCAGCGCACTAAGCCCGATTTAGATTTTACCGACCAGGTCCAGCGAAGGAGCCAGGGTCTTCTCGCCTTCTTTCCACTTAGCCGGGCAAACTTCGCCTGGGTGAGCAGCGGTGTACTGAGCCGCTTTCAGCTTGCGCAGAGTCTCGCCAACGTCACGAGCGATTTCGTTGGAGTGGATTTCAACGGTTTTGATCACGCCTTCCGGGTTGATGACGAAGGTGCCGCGCAGAGCCAGACCTTCTTCCGGGATGTGCACGCCAAAAGCGTTGGTCAGTTGGTGAGTTGGGTCACCGATCAGTGGGAACTGAGCCTTGCCAACAGCTGGCGAAGTTTCGTGCCACACTTTGTGGGAGAAATGGGTATCGGTAGTGACGATGTAAACCTCAGTACCGGCCTTCTGGAACTCAGCGTAGTTGTTCGCTGCGTCTTCGATTTCAGTTGGGCAGTTGAAGGTGAAAGCAGCTGGCATGAAGATCAGAACCGACCACTTACCTTGCAGGGACTGCTCAGTAACTTCGATGAACTTACCGTTGTGGAAAGCGTTAACTTTGAACGGTTGAACTTGAGTGTTGATCAGGGACATCTCTGGTTCCTTCTGAGGGTTGGAAAATTTACAGGGCCCATCTTAGCGAGAAAAAACTAAAAAGCTTATTGATTGACCACATCACATTGATTGATTTGGCCAATCGCTGTTCTTTCTTAAAGAGTGGCATCAATCAGTACGGCGACCTTGCCATTGACCCGGTTGCTCGCCAAGGCAGAAAAAGCTGATTCGGCGTCCTTGAGCGGGTAAACGCACTCTAACATAGGCTTGAGTCGTCCCTCCTCAAACAAGGGCCAAACATACTGGCGCAGTTCACTGATCAACTCCGCCTTGAACTCATCGCTGCGACTGCGCAAGGTCGAGCCTAATAACTGCACGCGCTTGCCTAAGATCTGCGCGAAATCAAGCTCAGCGGTGCGCCCGCCCATTAAGCCGATATTGAGCCAACGCCCATCCACCGCAAGCAGGGATAAGTTGAGCGCGGCATAGCCCCCGCCAACCGGGTCCAGAATCACATCAAAGGGCCCGAAATCACGTAGCGCTTGCAGCTGCTCATCATGGCGCACTGCCCCGCCCTGGGCCCCCAGACCTTCGCAGTAGGCCAGACGCTCGGGCGAACCGACACTCACCCAACAAGGACTGGCGAAAGCCTTACACAGCTGAATCGCGGCGGAGCCCACCCCACTGGCACCAGCATGCAGCAACACCTTTTCGCCCGGGCGCAAATTGCCCAGTTTGAATAGGTTGAGCCACGCCGTGGCATACACCTCAGGCAGCGCGGCGGCTTCGCTCAAACTCAAGCCCGCCGGCACCGGCAAAACGTGACGCGAGTCCACTACCGCCTCTTCGGCTATTGCGCCTCCGGCGAGCAAGGCACAGACCCGGTCACCGACCTGCCAAGAGCTGCCCGCGCCCACCTCGGTGATCACTCCCGCGCACTCCAAACCCAGAGCCTTACTGGCCCCAGGCGGAGGTGGATAGTGCCCGGAAGCCTGCAGCAAATCTGCACGGTTAATCCCAGCTGCTGCTACTTTGATCCGGACTTGGCCCACATCGCAGTGCAGGTCCGCATAATCTGACCACTCAACGTGGCCTCCAACGCCTTGCAATGCCTTCACGCTGCCTCCATAGTGCATTAGAACTGGGCCCGGCACAGACCGCCGGGCTTTTGCATTGCGCCGACGGAACCTGGCGCCCTTACTGACGGCCTAATATGCGTTATCAACTCCCCGAACGTCGAATCAGCATGAAGCGATCCTTAGTCAGCGCCACCCTCGCCCTTTCGTTTGCCCTTAGTGCCCTGCCGCTTGCAGCGAAAGTCACCCGCGACACTTCGTGGGACTACTTGCAGCCAGATCGTGAACAGGTGATCGCTAGCCTAAACATCGTGGAGTTGCTTAAACGCCATCATTACAACAAGCCACCACTCAATGATGAACGCTCGGAGAAAATCTATCAGGGTTACCTGAAGATGCTCGACCCGGCGCGTACTTACTTTACCGCCGCCGACATTGCGCGGTTTGATGCCTGGCAGGATAAGTTCGATGATTTCCTGAAGAATGGCAATCTGGAGCCGGGCTTCGATATTTACCGGGTCTACCTCGAGCGCATGCAAAACCGCGTGCAGTTCGCCTTGGACATGCTCAACAAGGGCGTCGACAAAATCGACTTCAGCGTTGATGAAGATTTAGTCATCGACCGCGAGAAAGCCCCGTGGGCCAAAGACATGGCCGAGCTGGATGACCTGTGGCGCAAACGGGTTAAAGATGAAGTGCTGCGCCTGAAAATTGCCGGCAAAGAGCCTAAGGCGATCCAGGAGCTGCTGACCAAACGTTACAAAAATCAGCTGACGCGCCTCAACCAGACCAGCAGCGAAGATGTGTTCCAGACCTACATCAACGCCTTTGCCATGTCTTACGACCCACACACCTCGTACCTGTCGCCAGATAACGCGGAGAACTTCGATATCAATATGAGCTTGTCGCTCGAAGGTATCGGTGCCGTCCTGCAAAACGACAGTGAGCACGTCAAAGTGGTGCGTTTGGTACCGGCGGGCCCGGCGGAAAAAACCAAGCAGATCTCCCCTTCCGACAAGATCATCGGCGTCGCCCAGGGCGATAAAGAAATGGTCGACGTGATCGGCTGGCGTCTGGATGAAGTGGTCAAACTGATCCGTGGTCCGAAAGGCTCGCAAGTGCGCCTGGAAGTCATTCCAGCGACCAACGCGCCGAATGATCAAACCAGCAAAATCGTCACCATCACCCGCGAAGCGGTGAAGCTTGAAGAGCAGGCGGCGAAGAAGTCGATCCTTAACCTCAAGCGTGAAGGCCGCGACTACAAGCTGGGTGTGATTGAGATTCCGGCCTTCTACCTGGACTTCAAGGCCTACCGTGCCGGCGATCCAGACTACAAGAGCACCACCCGCGACGTAAAACGCCTGCTGGCGGAGCTGGATAAAGAGAAAGTCGACGGCGTGGTCATCGACCTGCGCAACAACGGCGGTGGCTCGCTGCAAGAAGCCACCGAACTGACTGGCCTGTTTATCGGCCAAGGTCCAACCGTGCTGGTGCGTAACAGCGACGGCCGCGTTGATGTGTTGGCGGATGAAGAAACCACCGGCTTCTACAAAGCGCCGCTGGCTATTCTGGTCAATCGCCTGTCGGCCTCGGCTTCGGAGATTTTTGCCGGCGCCATGCAGGACTACCACCGCGCGTTGATCTTAGGTGGCCAGACCTTCGGTAAAGGCACCGTGCAGACCATCCAGCCACTGAACCACGGCGAGCTGAAGCTGACCCTGGCCAAGTTCTACCGGGTTTCCGGGCAGAGCACCCAGCACCAAGGAGTGATTCCGGACATCCAGTACCCGGATGTGATGAACAACAAAGACATCGGCGAAAGCGCCCTGCCCGAGGCTCTGCCATGGGACAGCATCAAACCGGCGATCCAACCGAAAAGCGATCCGTTCCAGCCTTACCTGGCCCAGCTCAGCAAGCAGTTTGAGCAGCGCACCGCTAACGATCCGGACTTCACCTTTGCCCGTGAGCGTCTGCAACTGGCCAATAAGCTGATGGCGCAAACCACCGTCAGCCTTAACGAAACCAAACGCCGCGCCGAGCAAGCCGATATCGAAGCGCAGCAACTGGCGATTGAAAACAGCAAGCGCAAAGCCAAAGGTGAAAGCCTGCTGAACAAGATCAAGGAAGAAGACGAGGACGCCGTACCGGCTGAACCGGAAAAAACCAAGCCAGAAGATGATGCCTACCTGGCTGAAAGCGGTCGTATTCTGCTCGACTACTTAGGCCTGACCACACAGTTGGCCAAGCACTAAATAGCGCTGAGGCAACACCCAAGGGGCTGGTTAATACCAGCCCCTTTTTTTATCTCAGTACGGTGGTTTTAGAGCAATGGGCAAAAACGCTGCAAGCGCAAAGAAAAGCCGTAGTAGAGCGCCTGGACAATTCTCAAGCCGGTTCTCACCCACTTATCTGAATTAACTGTCCGACATTCGCAACTAAGGAACTCCAGCACTAGGCTCGATTCTACCCCTAACTACAAATCACCCCGACGAGGGTGGCTGACGAGGAGAGAAGCATGAGCGACAAGCCTAAGTTGACGACAGTAGCCGGCGCCCCAGTCCCAGATAATCAGGACTCGCTGACCGCTGGCAAACGCGGCCCGATGTTGCTACAGGATGTGTGGTTTCTGGAGAAGCTGGCCCACTTCGACCGCGAAGTGATCCCGGAGCGACGCATGCACGCCAAGGGCTCAGGCGCCTTCGGTGAATTCACCGTGACCCATGACATCAGCCGCTACACCAAGGCCAAGCTGTTCGATAAGGTCGGCAAGAAAACCCCGATGTTCGTACGCTTCTCCACCGTTGCCGGCGAGCGTGGCGCCGCGGATGCCGAGCGCGATATCCGCGGCTTCTCCATGCGTTTCTACACCGAGCAAGGCAACTGGGACTTGGTGGGTAACAACACCCCGGTGTTCTTCTTCCGCGACCCGCTGAAATTCCCTGATCTTAACCACGCGGTTAAACGCGATCCGAAAACCAACCTGCGCAGCCCCAACAATAACTGGGACTTCTGGACCAGCCTGCCCGAGGCGCTGCACCAAGTCACCATCGTCATGAGCGACCGTGGCATCCCTGATGGTTATCGCCACATGCACGGCTTTGGCTCGCACACCTTCAGTTTTATCAGTGCCGACAATAAGCGCTCGTGGGTCAAGTTCCACTTCAAGACTCAGCAAGGCATCAAGAACCTGAGCAACGAAGAAGCCGCCAAGATCATCGCCCATGACCGCGAAAGCTCCCAGCGCGATCTGTTTGAAGCGATTGAACGTGGCGATCATCCGAAATGGACCCTGTACATCCAGGTTATGCCGGAAGAAGACGCCGAGAAGGTGCCCTACCACCCCTTCGACCTCACCAAGGTCTGGCCAAAAGGCGACTACCCGCTGATCGAAGTCGGTGAGTTCGTGCTTAACCGCAACCCGGAAAACTACTTCCAAGACGTTGAGCAAGTGGCCTTCACCCCGGCCAACGTAGTGCCGGGCATCAGCTTCTCACCGGACCGCATGCTCCAAGGCCGACTGTTCAGCTACGGCGATGCGGCGCGCTATCGCTTGGGCGTCAACCACCATCAAATCCCGGTCAACCAGCCGCGCTGTCCGGTGCACAGCTACCACCGCGATGGCGCCATGCGTGTCGATGGCAACCATGGCGGGCTCCTGCACTACGAGCCCAACAGCTATGGCGAGTGGCAAGAGCAGCCGGACTTCAAAGAGCCGCCACTGAAGATCGACCCGCTGGCCGATCGCTTTAACTTCCGCGAAGACGACGCTGACTACTACAGCCAGCCCGGTGCCCTGTTCCGCTTGATGACGCCAGCGCAGCAACAAGTGCTGTTCGATAACACCGCCGGCGAAGTGGGCGGTGCTGAAGAAGCGATTCAGCTGCGGCATATCGTCAACTGCTACAAGGCCGATCCGGCCTACGGCAAAGGCGTGGCCAAAGCCCTGGGCATTGATTGGGCCAAGGTGAAGGTGCAGTAAGTCCCACGCATTCACCAGGCTGCGTGCACATCGTGCGCAGCCTGTTTGAATCGCAGCCAATCCCTCCAATTAGCCGCGCAGCTCACGCTTGCTGTCGCGTTGCCCGCATACGACTGCTATGTCCGAATTGACGCGCCTTACCCGCCTGCAAGAGCTCTACAAATACCCCGAGCACTTGCGCCTGCAAGTCGATCAGGCGCCAGCCGTACCGGGGGTGTATCTGTTGTATGGGGCGCAGAGCAAGATGCCGCTGTATATCGGCAAAAGCGTGAATATCCGCAGCCGTTTACTCTCCCACTTGCGTACCGTCGAGGAGGCCCGCCTACTGCGCCAAACCGAACATATCGAATACATCCCCACGGCCGGTGAAATCGGCGCACTGCTGTTGGAATCCAAGCTGATCAAGCAGCGCCAACCGCTATTCAATAAACGCCTGCGCAAAAGCCGTAGGCTGTGCTCGCTACGTCTGCAGGACGGCCGTGTGCAGATCGTCAGCACCACCCATCTAACGGGCGATGAAACCCTCTATGGTTTGTTCAGAAACCAAGTCAGCGCCCACTCAGCCGTGCTGCAACTGGCCGATGAGCATGGCCTGTGCATGGCCGTCATGGGCCTGGAGAAATACACCGGCCAAGGCTGCTTTCGCGCCCAGATCAAAAAGTGTCGTGGCGCCTGTCGCGGCACTGAGAGCCATGCTGAGCATCAGGCGCGCTTACTGGCCGCGCTGCAAGACTGGCAGCTGTATCACTGGCCCTACCCCGGCGCCATTGCCCTGCATGAAGCGCGAGACGGACTGGAGCAGTTCCATGTGCTCAACCAGTGGCATTACCTCGGCTCCTACCCTGACCTAGCGCAGGCCCAGGCGGCGGCCAAACAACCGGCACAGGCTTTTGACGGCGACAGTTACAAGATCCTTCTGCGGCCCATTCTCAGCCCACAAACCCCGGTAATCGCCCTCAGTTAGTCGCCACTGGGTCAGTGTCAGCCAATGCTCTGGCTGGCGCCTTGAGCACTTAGGTCAAGCAAAACTGATCATTCGTGCAATTGCCGCCTGCCTTATAGGTTCTTAGGCTCCAAGCACCTCTGCGCGCACCACTTACCAGCAGCGGCGCGCTTTATAACAACAAGAACAAGGAATAGGCGGATGTCGACAAAAGTGCTGTTCGTGACGGGCGCCGGCAGTGGCATGGGCTTGCTCAGCGCCAAGCGGGCGTTGGCCGAGGGTTGGGCCGTAGCGGCCATGGATATCAATGCCAGCGGCTTGGATCAATTAGGCAACGACAGCCCGCGCCTGCTTAAGCTGGTGGTCGATATCACCAATGCCGAGGCCGTAGCCGCCGCAGTGGCCCATTGCGAGCAAGAGTTGGGGCCAATCAGCCGCCTGAGCAATGCCGCGGCGATCATGCCCTTAGGCCGCCTCATCGAACAGCCGCAGGCATTGATCAACAAGATCATGGCGATCAACTACGGCGGGTTCGTCAATGTCACTAAGGCGGTGCTGCCTTTGATGATTGCCCGCGGCCAAGGCGAAGTGATCAGCTTCGCCTCCCTCGCAGGGCACTGGCCGGTGCTGTATATGGGCGCTTATAACGCCTCCAAATTTGCCGTAAGCGCCTTTACCGAAGTGCTCTATCAGGAAACCCGCAACACCGGCGTGCGGGTGGTCTGCGTCTGTCCGCCGATGGTGGCGACGCCGCTGCTGGAGCAAGCCAAGGCCACGGTATGGCCGAAAATTTTCAACGTATTGCCGGCGATCAGCGCGGAATCCGTGCTGGATAAAATTGAGCAGGTGCTGCGCGGTAAAGCCCTGTGGGTGTTCCCAGGGCCAGTCACCGCCCTGGCCTGGCGCCTGCGCCGTTGGCTGCCGCGAACCATCTGGTGGGCGGTACGCAAAATCGAGGGCCAATAGCACTCGCTCGTGGGCTTAAGCGCTTTGCAATAACTGGCTCAGCACCGCCCGCAGCTTGCCCGGCTTGACCGGTTTATTCAGCAGCGGCATGCCCAGTTGCGCCAGTTGCCGGCGACATTCATCGCTGCGATCCGCGCTGATAATCACCGTCGCAATGGGCTGGGCAAAGTGCTGCCGCAGTTGCTCTACCAAAGTGCAGCCGATGAGCCCTTGGTCCAGGTGGTAGTCGGCCAGAATCAGCTCGGGAGCCTGCCCGTCCAGCGCCTGTAACGCCGCCGTGTAATCACTGGCGGTCAACACCGTGCAGCCCCACTGTTCAAGCAACGCCGACATGCTGTGCAGGATGCTCAGCTCGTTATCAATCACCAGCAAGCGCCGCCCCGGCAACGGGTCACCGAGACTCAGCGGAGCGGCCTTGGGTTGCGCGGTTAAGGGCGCGCGTACCGTCTTGGCCAAAGGGACGCGGATGCTAAACGTCGAGCCCCGGCCCGGCTGTGAGCGGACCTTGATCGTGTAGCCCAGAATGCCGGCGATACGCTCGACAATGGCCAGGCCCAAACCGACGCCTTTACGCTCAGCGGCGCGCTCAACATTGAGCTGGTTAAACTCAAGAAAGATCGCCTGCAACTGATCCTGGGCAATGCCGCAGCCGCTGTCGCACACCTGCAAGTCAATAAAATTGCCACGCCTGCGCGCGCCCAAGAGGATGCCGCCCTGCTGGGTGTAACGACAGGCATTGCTTAAAAAGTTACGCAAAATCCGCGTCAGCAGGCGCAGGTCGGTGCTGATAGCAACATCCGGGCCGCGCACTCTTAAGCGCAGCCCGGCAGCCGCCGCTAAAGGCTCGAACTCCGAGGCCAGTGGCTCAAACAGCTCGGCCAAACTGTAGGTGTCGATATCGGCCTTAATCGCCGCTTGATCCAAGCGCGAGATGTCGAGCAGATCGGCGAGTAAGTCCTCGGCGCCCTCCAAGGCCTGATGACTGCGCTCCACCAGATTTTGCTCACTGGCCGGCAGACTGCGTTCACGCAAGGTGGAGATCAGCAAACGCGCGGCATTGAGCGGCTGCAATAAGTCGTGGCTGGCTGCCGCGAGGTACTTATCCTTGCTCAGATTGGCCGCTTGGGCGGTGTCGCGGGCTTCACGCAGAGCCTGTTCGATGCGCTCGCGCTCGGCGATCTGTAAACGCAGGTTGTGGTTGGCCTGCTCCAGTTCGGCGGTGCGGGCGCTAACACGCTGTTCCAGCTCATCATTGAGCTGCTGCATGCGCAGCTCGGCCTGCTTGCGCGCCGTGATGTCGGCGACAAAACCTTCAAACAAGCCGGCCTCATCGGGCTTGAGCAGCAAGTTCATCAGCACCTCGATCACGCTGCCGTCCCGGCGGCGCAATTGGGTTTCGTATGCCAGCAAAGCGCCAGTGCTGTTGAGCTCGGCCTCGATATGCAGCAGCTCGGCGGCACCACCGATAAACAAATACTTAGCCAGCCCGCTGAGCGACCACAGCACCTGCTGCGGATCGTCATAGCCGAGCATGCGCGCCAAGGCGGGGTTGGCGGACAATAAACCGTGCTGCATGTTGGCCTGGAAGATGCCATGCACGGCGTGCTCAAACAGCCATTTATAGCGGTTGCGCTCGGTCTCCAGCTCCTGCAAACGCTCCTGTAACTGCGGGTAGTGGCTCTTACGGGCGGATTGACTGCCGAGGCCCAACAGCCCGGCCAACGCCTCGTTGTGCTTAGGCGAGGGATCAGAGTGCCTCGGCATACACCACCTCAACGTCACGCTGACTGGACTGCCTGGGGTTAGTCAAAATGCATGGATCTTCCATGGCGTGGCGCGACAAAAACGGAATGTCGCTGGCGCCCACGCCATGCAGTTTGAGGGTCTCGGTAAAGCCCACGGCGCGCTTGAACTGCACCAGATACTCGACCAGGCGCTGGCGCACCTGCTGGTGGTTCAGACCGCGGGTATCCAGCCCCAGGGTTTGCGCCACCAGACGAAAGCGCTCCGGCGCAGCGCTGTAGTTAAACGCCACCACGTGCTCAACCAACGCCGCGTTACACATGCCATGGGGCAGATCGAGAAAGCCGCCAAGGCTATGGGACATGGCATGCACTGCGCCGAGAATGGCGTTAGAGAACGCCAGGCCAGCCTGCATGCTGCCCAGCATGATCTTCTCGCGCAGGGCGATATCGCTGGGGTTGGCGATCATCTGCACCAGGTTGCCATTGATCAGGCGCATGGCCTCCAGGGCGTGGGTATCGGTCAACGGCCCGCTGCCGGTGGAAACGAACGCCTCAATGGCATGCACTAAGGCATCGATGCCGGTACAGGCGGACAGAAATGGGTCCATGCTCAGGGTGGTTTCCGGGTCGATCAGCGATACATCCGGCACCACGGCCTTGCTGACGATGGAGAACTTCATCCGCTCTTGCTGGTTGGAGATGATCACAAACTGCGAGACGTCGGCCGAAGTACCCGCCGTAGTGGGGATTAGAATCAGCGGCGGGCTCGGCACGCGGATGGTATCGACCCCTTCAAATTCCAAAATGCTCCGCCCATGGGCGACTGCGATACCGATGCCCTTGGCACAATCCATAGGGCTGCCGCCACCGATGGCGACGATGCCATGGCAGTTATGGCTGCGGTAGAGTTCGGCGCCCAGCATCACCTCTTCCACCCGTGGGTTGGGGGAAACTTGGGTGTACAGGCAATAGTCGATGTGCTGCGCTTGCAGACTGGCTTCGATGTCGGCCACCCAGCCGGCCGCCACCACTCCCGGGTCGGAAACCAACAACACTTTGCGCGCGGCAAAGTTGCTGACGTAGTTGGCGACGTTATGTCGGCAGCCGGCGCCAAAGATAATTTCAGGCGATACGAATTTACGTAGCTGGCTGATCGCGTGGCTCATACTTCGGCCTATTTCTTGTTGTTATCTGTAATGGCTCGCCAGCCTACTCAATTTGTAACTTTATGCAATTGGCTGTTGGTCCTGCCCCTCGCAGTTGCCGCTTAAAGGTAGCGTTGATAAAAGGCCAGCTCACGGTCTAGGGCATCGGCCAGATTCTCCGCCTGGCGAAAACCATGGCGCTCCTCGGCATAGGTGATTGACTCCACCTCCACCCCCTGCTGCTGCAACGCACTGACCATTTGCGCGGTTTGCTCAGGCAGGACCACGGCGTCCAAGCCGCCTTGAAAGAAGATTACCGGCGCGCGAATCGCCGCAGCGTGCCGCAGAGGCGTACGCGCGGCATAGCGCTGCGGATGCTGCAGCGGATCACCGATTAACCAGTCCAGGTAATCGGCTTCAAATTTATGGGTGGTGGCGCGCAAGCGCAGCGGATCACTCACCCCATAGAGACTGGCACCGGCACGAAACACCCGGCTAAAGGCCAAGGCGCACAGGGCGGTATACCCCCCAGCACTGGCGCCGCGAATAAACGCCCGCTGCGGATCAATCAAATCACGCGCGGCCAGATGGTCAACCAGCGCCTCGGCATCCGCCACCTCCGCCTCGCCCCAGGTGCCGTGCAAACTTAAGCGATAGGCGCGGCCAAACCCGCTGCTGCCACGATAATTGAGATCCGCCACGGCAAAGCCGCGCTGGGTCCAGAACTGGATGCGCGGGTCGAAGGCTGGGTAACAGGCTGAGGTCGGGCCGCCATGCAAAAACACCAACAGTGGCGGGCGCTGCAAGGGCTGCGCAGAGCAGCGGCTGTTGTGCGGTGGATAGAAAAAACCATGGCACAACTGGCCGTCAGCAGTGGGATAGTTCAAAGGCTCGGGCGGCGAAACCTCAGTCGCTGGCAAAGCACAAGGCGTGCTGGCCAAGACCCGCAGCGCGCCGCTGCTGCGCTCTATCGCCAAGATGTTGCTGGGGCGCAGCGGGCTGGCGGCAATGACATAGAAATACTGCTCATCCATGGCCAGTTGGCGAAAGCGGCTGTATTCACTGGCTAAGCGACGTTGTCCGCCGGCCAATTCATGGCTGTCCAGCAGCCAGCCGTAACCACTGTTGAAGCCACTGAGCAGCATGCCTTGGGCAAACACCTGATAACTGCGCGCGCCCATTTGCCAGGGTGCCCCGGCATGGTCGCAAGGTTTGGCTGGCAGTGGCTGGAGCAAGCCACTGCCAGCCTGGGTTTCACGCCAGGGCTGCCAAAAGCCATGGACATCGCTCATGACCAACAAACGCTGCTGGGGGTCGAATAGCGGCTGTTGCAACGCCTGATCCATGGCCTGCCCCGCCACTGTCTGTGGCGCCGACCAAGTTCCATCGGACAAGCGCTGGGCCACACACAGACGCGTCGCGAGCCAAGGCTGATATGGCCGATCCCACTCGATCCAGGCCAGCCGCTGGCCATCGCCACTGAGGGTCGGCGCGCTGTAAAAGTCGGCGCCCT
Source organism: Pseudomonas sp. 5P_3.1_Bac2 (assembly GCF_025465995.1). Taxonomy (GTDB): domain Bacteria; phylum Pseudomonadota; class Gammaproteobacteria; order Pseudomonadales; family Pseudomonadaceae; genus Aquipseudomonas. The sequence goes on from NZ_JANLNY010000006.1 coordinate 1,218,103, forward strand.
GCGCCACCACCTGGCGTGGCTCACCAGCGCAACTTAAGGACACCAAACGATGCACGACGGCTTGATCGCCGTGCTCTTCTTCGACAGCCAGCACGGCATGCAGCAGGCGGTCGTAATTGAGGTCGCCGTAACGGCAGTGCAACAGCCGGCTGATGGGCTGCGGCTCGCCCCCCAAGACTTGCCAGTAGACTTGCTGATCGGCTTCGTTGACCCAAGCCAAACCGAGATCGGACAGGCAGAAAGCGCCGCCGCCGTACTCGTAAACCCGACTGCGCACTGAGACTAAATCGGGGCTCAGACACTGGCGCTGCTGCGGCGTCCAGCGCCATAGCCTGGTGCGGCCATCGGCGGGATCAAACTCCGACCAGACCAAGCCGCCCAGCCCGGCGCGCAGTTCGGCAAAGTCACGCCCTGCTGCGGCAGCCGCCAAGCTGCTCCAATCACTCGGCCAGTGGCCATAAGGCTGTGCAGGCATCGTGCGACTCCCTCAAGGGCGACAAGGTTAGGCTTTACAAATCAGCTTAGAGGCCTGTTCGTTGCGCATGCGCAGGCTCGCCAGACTGCCAGGGGCCTCTTCGGCCTGCTGCCTGGCAGCCAATATAAGTCCATGATGGGGCGATTTACTACAGACCGGGTCCGCATTGCTGGCGTCGCCGGTCAACATATAGGCTTGACAGCGACAGCCGCCGAAATCGCGCTCCTTCTCGTCGCAGGAGCGACATGGCTCGGGCATCCAGTCGTAGCCACGAAAGCGGTTAAAACCAAACGACTCACGCCAGATGTGAGCAATGCTGTGTTCGCGCACATTAGGGAACTGCACCGGCAACTGCCGCGCGCTGTGGCACGGCAAAGCAGTGCCATCGGGGGTGATGTCGAGGAATAGATTGCCCCAGCCGTTCATACAGGCCTTGGGCCGTTCCTCGTAATAGTCCGGGGTGACGAAAATCAGCTTGCACGGATGCTTCTGCGCCGCCAGCTTGTCGCGCCACTGGTTAGTGATGCGCTCGGCCCGCGCAAGTTGCGCTTTGGTCGGCAACAGACCGGCGCGATTGAGCTCAGCCCAGCCGTAGAACTGGCAGGTGGCCAGCTCAACAAAATCCGCCTCCAACTCCAGACACAGCTCGATGATGCGCTCGATATGGTCGATGTTGTGCCGATGGGTGACGAAGTTCAGCACCATCGGATAGCCATGCTTCTTCACCGCCCGGGCCATGGCCAGCTTGTGGGCGAAGGCCTTCTTGGAACCGGCGAGGAGATTATTCACCTCCTCGTCCGCGGCCTGAAAACTGATCTGGATATGGTCCAGCCCGGCCTCGCTAAAGCTGGCGATACGCTGCTCGGTCAAGCCAATGCCGGAGGTGATCAGGTTGGTGTAATAGCCCATGTCCCGCGCCGCTTTGATCAGCTCGGCCAGGTCCTGTCGCACCAGCGGCTCGCCACCGGAAAAGCCCAGCTGCGCGGCGCCCAACTCGCGGGCCTGGCGGAACACCTCGATCCACTCAGCGGTGCTCAGCTCTTGACCGTGCTGGGAAAAATCCAGCGGGTTGGAGCAATACGGGCACTGCAACGGGCAGCGATAGGTCAGCTCGGCCAGCAACCACATCGGCGGCCCTGGCGGAGTTGCGGCTTTATTGCAGCTCGATCCAGAACTGAGCACTGGCGACCTCCATAAAGGCGAGGATGTCTTCATCGATGCCCGGCACGCCGGGGAAACGCGCGCTCAAGCTGGCGATGATCTGCGCCACATTGCTCTGCCCGTCGACCTGTTTGAGGATCTCCCCGGCGCTGTCGTTGAGCTTGATCATGCCCTCGGGATAGAGCAGCACGTGACAGTTCTGCACCGGCTCCCACTGCATACGAAAGCCCCGGCGCAGCTTGGGCACTTGCTGCAACATGGCCCCAGTCATGGGGCGATCCCCCGGTGCCAGACGCGCTCGCTGGTGACGCTGTGGTACGGCGCACGATTCAGCTCATAGGCCATGCTCATGGCATCTAACATGCTCCACAGCACGTCGAGCTTAAATTGCAGAATCTCCAGCATGCGCTGCTGCGCCGCGTAAGTGTTGTAGTGCGCCAAGGTGATCCGCAGGCCGTGCTCGACATCACGCCGCGCCTGGGTCAGGCGCGAGCGGAAGTAGGCGTAGCCATCCGCCTCAATCCAGGGGTAATGGGCCGGCCAACTGTCCAGCCGCGACTGGTGAATCTGCGGGGCGAACAGTTCCGTCAGCGAGCTGCTGGCCGCCTCCTGCCAACTGGCGCGACGGGCGAAATTGACATAAGCGTCCACAGCAAATCGCACGCCGGGCAGCACCAGCTCTTGGGAGAGGATCTGCTCGCGCTGAAGCCCCACCGCCTCGCCTAAACGCAGCCAGGCCTCAATACCGCCCTCATCGCCCTGCTTGCCGTCGTGATCGAGGATGCGTTGCAGCCACTCGCGGCGGGTGTCGCGATCCGGGCAGTTGGCCATGATCGCCGCGTCTTTAAGCGGGATATTCAGCTGATAGTAAAAGCGGTTGGCCACCCAGCCCTGGATCTGTTCGCGGCTGCAGGTGCCGGCATACATGGCTTGATGGAACGGGTGATGGATGTGGTAGTAAGCCCCTTTCGCCCGTAGGGCTTGCTCAAACTCAGCGGGGCTCATGGCCGTCTGACCCATGGCGACTCCTGATTTTTATAATTCGATAGCCATGCCGTCCCACGCCACCTCAATGCCTTGCGCATTCAGCTGCGCGCGCTCAGGCGAGTCGATGTCGAGGATCGGGTTGGTGTTGTTGATATGGATAAGGATCTTCTGCGCCGCGGGCACCTGGGCTAATACCTCAAGCATGCCGCCGGGGCCGCTTTGCGGCAGGTGACCCATGCTGCTGCCGAGCTTGTCGCCGACTTCGCTGACGATCATTTCGTCATCGCGCCACAGGGTGCCGTCCACCAGCAAACAGTCGGCGCGGCGCATCCAAGCCAGAAGTTGCTCATCCACTTGGCCGAGGCCTGGGGCGTAAAACAGCTTGCCGCCCGTGCGCCGGTCTTCAATAAACAAACCGATGTTGTCGCCCGGATGGGGGTTACCCCGGTGCGGCGAGTACGGCGGCGCGCTGCTGAGCAGCGGGATCGCCGTGATGCTTAGGTGTGGGCAAGCCGGGATGCTAAAGGGCTCGGCATTCAGGCCGATCAGGTGGTGCTCGAGGCCACCGTGCCAGTGGCTCAGCATATTGAACAGCGGAAAACCGCTGCTCAGGTCCTGGTGGACCATTTCCGTGCACCACACCTGATGCGGACAGCCTTCGCGCAGGGTCAGCAGGCCTGTGGTGTGGTCGATCTGGCTGTCGAGCAGGACGATTGCGGCAATGGCCGTATCGCGCAGCCGCCGTGCCGGATTGAGCGCGGGGAAGGATTCGATCTGGCTGCGGATATCCGGCGAGGCGTTGCACAGAATCCAGTCCACACCGTTATCGCTGATGGCAATCGACGACTGCGTGCGCGATTGCGCCCGCACACTGCCATCGCGCACTCCGGCGCAGTTACGGCAGTTGCAATTCCACTGGGGGAAACCACCACCGGCGGCCGAACCGAGAATGTGGATGTACATGGCAGAAATCCAAATGAGGATGCCCCGGCGAGCCGGGGCAAAGATCGATCAACGATTGGCGAAATACATCGTCACTTCGAAGCCAATACGCAGGTCGGTAAACGCGGGTTTAGTCCACATGGCGCGGTCCTCTTTTTATCGACGCCGGCGAATTCCGGCTGCCTCATTAAGCGCCCTGCGCCTGCATGGCCAAATGGTACTTTGGAAGTAGATTTGCCTTTCATTGGTAGCAAGCAGTTGAAGGCAAAGGAGTTTTTTAGACGATAAAAAGGCAGTATCAGACCGCTTATTGGTGCGTTACGCCGCTACGCGGCTTACACACCCTACCTAGCGTCGGCCTCCCTCGCGTAGGGTGCAATCGCCGCACAGGCGCTTGCACCGAGGGCACTTTTGCGCAGGCAATAAAAAACGCGGCCGAAGCCGCGCTGCTTTGCTGAAGGGTCACCAGCACAACCGCCCAAGGGCAATTTGCAGAAAGGAGGCTGGCGTATTGGAGCGAATACGCCAGCTGGCACAATGCTGTACTTAGAAGAAACCCAGCGGGTTGATGTCGTAGCTGATCAGCAGGTTTTTGGTTTGCTGATAGTGGTCGAGCATCATCTTGTGAGTTTCGCGGCCCACGCCGGACTTCTTGTAACCACCGAATGCGGCGTGCGCCGGGTACAGGTGGTAGCAGTTGGTCCATACGCGACCGGCTTTGATGCCACGGCCCACGCGGTAGGCGCGGTTGATGTCGCGGGTCCACACGCCAGCGCCCAGACCGAACTCGGTGTCGTTGGCAATCGCCAGGGCTTCGGCTTCGTCTTTAAAGGTGGCCACGCTGACCACCGGACCGAAGATTTCCTCCTGGAAGATACGCATTTTGTTGTGGCCCTTGAGCAGGGTCGGCTGGATGTAATAACCAGTCGCCAAGCCACCTTCGAGCTTCTCGACGCCACCACCGGTAAGCAGTTCGGCGCCTTCTTGCTGAGCGATCTCGAAGTACGAGAGGATCTTGTCGAACTGCTGCTGGCTGGCCTGAGCGCCGACCATGGTGTCGGTGTCCAGCGGGTCGCCGCGCTTGATCTGTTTGATCTTCTTCATGACTTCATTCATGAAGGGCTCATAGATCGACTCCTGCACCAGCGCACGGGATGGACAGGTGCAAATCTCGCCCTGGTTAAAGAAGGCCAGCACCAGACCTTCAGCGGCCTTCTCGATAAACTCAGGCTCGGCGCGCATGATGTCTTCGAAGAAGATGTTCGGCGACTTGCCGCCCAGCTCCACGGTCGACGGAATGATGTTTTCAGCCGCGCACTTCATGATGTGCGAGCCCACCGGCGTCGAGCCGGTGAAAGCGATTTTGGCGATGCGCTTGCTGGTGGCCAGGGCTTCACCGGCTTCGCGGCCAAAACCTTGCACCACGTTGAGTACGCCCTTAGGCAGCAGGTCGCCGATCAGCTCCATCAGCACACTGATGCCCAGCGGGGTTTGCTCGGCAGGCTTGAGCACGATGGCGTTACCGGCGGCCAGCGCCGGCGCCAGCTTCCAGGCGCCCATCAGCAGCGGGAAGTTCCACGGGATGATCTGCCCCACTACGCCCAATGGCTCATGGAAGTGATAGGCCGCGGTAGTGTCGTTGATTTCAGCGGCGCTGCCTTCTTGGGCGCGCAGGCAACCGGCGAAGTAGCGGAAGTGATCGGCGGCCAGGGGGATGTCGGCATTCAGGGTTTCACGCACGGGCTTGCCGTTGTCCCAGGTTTCCGTCACAGCCAGCAGCTCAAGGTTTTGCTCGATACGGTCAGCGATTTTCAGCAGGATCAGCGAACGCTCTTGGACCGAGGTACGCCCCCAGGCATCGGCAGCGGCGTGAGCAGCGTCCAGCGCCAGGTCGATGTCTTCACGACTGGAACGGGGAAACTCACCAATTACCGAGCCGTCCACCGGGCTGGTGTTGGTGAAATAGCTGCCGTTTACCGGCGCGACAAACTCACCGTTGATGTAGTTGCCGTAGCGTGGCTTGAGGGTCAGCAGTGCACCTGCGGTACCGGGTTTGGCGTAAAGCATGGGAAAAAACCTCTCTGGTGGCGGAGCCTGCTCCAGTGACGGGAGCAGGTCATGACTGGATCTTAGAAAGGCACCAAAGGCGCAGGTATGCGCCCATGGCACAAAACCTCTCGTCATTTGGTAGTAGAGCCGCAAGCCTTGATTGCCCGGCTATCTACGCAGCATCAGGGCAGTTCAAGGCGGTATTCGCGGCCATCACCGTCAACCCAGTGTAGACGCAGTGGACGCTGCGCGAGGGGCAGTAACAGCCGCCAATACGGGTTGACTGACAGTCCATCAAAAGGTTCGACCTGCATCAATACGGCTTTAGCCGTAGACAGCGTGAAGCTTTGCGGCAGATGACGGGGGATCAATCCACCGTCTTGATCAGGACGCAACCCCGTCTGCATCGGGTGCTGCAGCAAGGTGCGCAGCTCCAGTTCCGCCTCACCGGCAAGCCAGCCTTGAATCTGCCCGGTGTTGCGTGGTTCAGCTCGCGGCTGCGGGTCCAGACAGCTGCTGCCGAGCACCTCCACCGCTTGTGCGGCCAACCACAATTTGCCGTTGGCATCGCGGGCCAACAGCAGCAGTTTTTGCGTGCGGGATAAGCGCACTCGGGTGCTTAAGCGCAGCGGCTCGGCCCAACTGTTGAGCTGGATATCGGCAATCCGTGGCTCATCCTCAGCGCTGCGCAAAAGCCTCAGCGACACTGGTGCAGTGGCGCCCTGCAGGCTGATGTCGATGGGCACAAAGGCGCCGTCTTCGACCCAGGCTGGCGCCGCCATTGTTAAGCCCGCAGGTTGCGGCGCGCGGCCCGCTAACCACGGCTCGAGCCATGGCGCCGCCTGGCCCCAGTCGCTGCCTGCACTAAGCATGGGCACGCCAGATAAGGCCAGGGCCAATAGCCAGATGCCGATGCAGCGCCGCCGCACTCGGCAGTTGCTTAGCTGGCCGTGCATCATCCCCAGGCATCCGCCGTGATGCTGTGGTACCAAGCCTCAGCCATGACGGCTTCTTTGGCCCGTAACTGCGCGTTGCCATCCAACGGGCTCAGGCTCAGGCTGCCCGCCACCTCGGCCAAACGCTGGTGTTGCAGCTCATAGTTGGCCGCAATCGATACCGCGCGCCCTGGTGCCAAGGCGCTGTAACAGGTATTACGCAACGGCGCGGCGGCGGGCGCGCTGCCAGCCAGATCCGCCAACAGCGCCGCCACCGCCACCTTGGCCTGGGCATTGGCGCTATAGGCGGATTTGGGCATCGGCGCGGCGATGCAGCAATCGCCAATGGCATAAACCTTGGGATGGACTTGGCTCTGAAAACTCGCGGCGTGAATCGGCACCCAGCCACTGCGATCCACCAACCCAGCCTGCCGTGCGATGTCCGCCGCTTGCTGGGGCGGGATCAGGTTGACCACGTTGCCCTGATGACGCTGACCAAACTCACAGATCAACGTACGCCTTCGCGCATCCACCTCCACCACGCGCCCGCCCTCGGCGCGGCTGAGCCATTCGATACGTTGCGCATGCAACTGCTGCCAGCTCTGCTGAAACAGCGCCTGCTTGGAGAAGCTGTCTTTGCTGTCGAGGATCAGCAGCTTGCTGCGCGGTTTATGCAGGCTCAGATAGTGGGCAATCAAACTGGCCCGCTCATAGGGCCCCGGCGGGCAGCGATAGGGGTTATCGGGCACGCTGATCAGCACCACGCCGCCGTCATCCATGGCCTGCAATTGCCGGTGCAACAACGCGGTTTGCGCACCGGCCTGCCAAGCGTGGGGCAGCAACTGCGCGGCGGCTTGATCGTAGCCAGGCAGAGCCTGCCAGTTCATGCTGATGCCGCAGGCCAACAGCAAGCGGTCGTAAGGCAACACCTCGCCGTTACTCAGCAGCAGGCGGTTTTTAGCTAAATCGATATGCGCGGCGCTTTGGCGGATATGCCGAATACCGGCGTGCTGCAAGCGCTGGTAACTTTGGCGAAGGCTGTTAAGCGGCTGCAACCCCGCGAGCACATGGTTGCTAAACGGACAGGTATAAAACTGCGTTTTCGGCTCGACCAGCAGCACCTCAAGCTCGGGGGCTTGGCGCTTGAGATAACGGGCAGCAGTCGCACCGGCAAAACCGCCACCGACCACCACCACTCGCGCCCGGCCAATATTGGCTTGCACTGTGCTCGGCAACAGCCATGGCAGCAGACTGAGGCCGGTTAATAGATGACGACGCGTGAGGTTTGGCATGCTGGATTCCCCCAACTGGTGTGGGCAGCACGCTGAAGCAAGAACAGACCTAGCAGTATTGGTCTTTAGACCTAATGACTTAGCACCAAAGACGGACCTGCAGGCTGCAAGCGCCTGCGCGGCGCTTACACCCTGCCTAACGCAGGCGCGGTTAACCCCCAGGGGGTGTTGGCTGCGCAGCGCTGGAACTCATCACGGCCGAAGTACAACCCATCAAGCCGCGAAACCACCATCCACGGTCAATGCCGCACCGGTGACCATGTTGGCTTCGGCGCTGGCCAGCCAGGCAACCATGGCCGCGACTTCTTCGTCTTTCACATGGCGTTTGATCGCCATAAAACTGTGCATGAAGTCTTTGCGCGGGCCATTGGCTGGGTTCATATCGGTGTCAGTCGGGCCAGGCTGAACCACGTTGACGGTGATGCCACGCTCGCCAAAGTCACGCGCCAAGCCTTTAACCATGCCTTGCAGCGCCGACTTACTGGCCGCGTAGGCAGAGGCATTGCCCATGGGGATGCGATCGGCGTTGGTCGAGCCAATCAGCACGATGCGGCCATTGTCCGGCATGTTTTTCGCGGCGCTGACCGCAGCGTGATAAGACGCATTGATGTTGACCTGGAACAGGTAGTCGATCTCCACCGGGCTGATTTCCAACGGGTTGCCCGTGCGCAGCACGCCGGCGTTGGCCACCAAAACGTCGATGGCGCCAAGCGACTCAATGGTGGAGATCAATGCGGTGCGGTCGGCGCTGTCCAAATGCAGCGCTTTGCTGCCGGTTTGTGCAGCCAGTTTTTCCGCCGATTCGCGGGAGTTGACATAGGTAAAGGTGACGTGGGCGCCCTGTGCCGCGAAGCGCCTAACAATAGCCGCACCAATGCCACGGCTGCCACCAAGAACTAAGACTTTGCTGGGTTTGTTAGTGGATGAACTCATGGTTGTATCTCCAAGGGATAAGAGCTTGATCTCAAGCGTTTTAGCGACGTTAAAGCACTGACTTGGCAGCACGGGTAAGCACGTGCTGCGTCATAAATCTGTAAAGGTTGACCTGAATTGTCGGACCTTACGACCATTTATGTACTGATCGATACATATGAAGCCAGAGCCGGCAAAATCGGTCAAACGCTTTGGGGATGAACGGTCAGTAAATCGCGGATAACCCCCTGAAAACCCTCAAGCTAGAGCGCCCGTACGGGTTTGTCTCGCGCTGTTTGATCAGGCTAAATCGCCTCCAGAGTGCTCACCGAGACTGCCGCGCTTGAGCAGCAAGAAGAGCGGCCCTCACCCGCCTTGCGCTTAGCTCAGTCCATACAAAGCAGGCGCCAGAAACGCCAATGGCCGGCAAATGCCGGCCATTGGGTTAACGCTGACGCCTCAGCTCATTACTTTTGCCCGACCAGCTCTTTGGGCAGTTTGAAGGTCCAGAGCATGCCGCCTTGGTTGTAGTCCTTGACCCGCTTGGCCACTTCGCCGCCCCACAGCGGCACGGCGCCACCCCAACCGGACAGCACGGAAACGTATTGTTCGCCGTCCATTTCCCAGGTTACAGGCGAGCCCAGTACGCCGGAGCCAGTCTGGAATTCCCAGACTTTCTCGCCGGTTTTGGCGTTAAAGGCCTGCAAAAAGCCTTCTGGCGTGCCGGTAAACACCAGGTTGCCCTTGGTGGTCAGCACCCCGCCCCACAGCGGCGCGTAGTTGGTGTGGCGCCACACTTCTTTGCCGGTTTTCGGGTCGATGGCGCGCAGCACGCCGATGTACTCCTCGTTCAGCGGTTTGATGGTGAAGCCGGCACCGAGGTAAGCCGCGCCTTTTTTGTAGGCGATGTCTTCGTTCCAGATGTCCATGCCCCACTCGTTGGACGGTACATAGAACAGACCGGTGTCCTGACTGTAAGCCATTGGCATCCAGTTTTTCGCACCGAGGAATGCCGGCGCCGAGAACACGCTCTTGCCCTTCTCTTGAGCGCTTGGTGAGCCAGGACGGTTGCTGTCGTCGTAGATCGGCCGGCCATTCTTATCCAAGCCTTTAGCCCAGGTGATCTTATCCACGAAGGGGAAGCCGCGAATGAACTTGCCGTTGGTGCGATCCAAAACGTAGAAGAAACCGTTACGGTCAGCCGAGGCCGCGGCCTTGATGGTTTTGCCGCCCTCTTGGTAGTTGAACGAGATCAGCTCGTTGACGCCGTCGAAGTCCCAGCCGTCATGTGGCGTGGTCTGGAAGTGCCACTTGATGCTGCCGTCTTCCGGGTTCAGCGCCAGGCGCGAGGACGAGAACAGGTTGTCGCCAGGACGCAGGTGCGAGTTCCACGGCGCCGGGTTACCCGTGCCGAAGAACAGCAGGTTGGTTTCTGCGTCATAGTAGCCGCCGAGCCAAGGCGCCGCGCCACCGGTCTTCCACAGGTCGCCCGGCCAGGTTTTACCGGCTTCGCCACCGCTGATGCCATTTTCCACGGCCTTGCCATCTTTGTAGACGTAGCCCATGTGGCCTTCCACAGTCGGGCGGCTCCACAGCAGATCGCCGTTTTTCGGATCATAGGCTTCGATTTTACCGACCACGCCGAACTCACCACCGGATACCCCAGTGATCAGGCGACCATTGACCACCAACGGTGCCGCGGTGATCGAGTAACCGGCTTTGTGATCGGCGACGTTTTTGCGCCACACCACTTTGCCGGTGTCTTTGTTCAGTGCCACCAGTTTGGCATCGAGGGTGCCGAAGATCACCAGATCGCCATACAGGGCCACACCACGGTTAATCACGTCGCAGCAAGGACGGATATCGTCCGGCAGACGCGCATCGTATTGCCACAGCTCACGGCCGGTGCGCGCATCCACCGCGAATACCCGAGAGTAAGAGGCGGTCACGTACATCACGCCATCTTTGACCAGCGGCTGGGCTTGTTGACCGCGTTGCTTTTCCCCACCGAAAGACAGGGCCCAAACCGGGCGCAGCTGCTTGATGTTGTCGGTATTGAGTGTGGCCAGCGGGCTGTAACGCTGCCCCTCAAGGCCCAGACCGTTGGTGACGATCTGGTCAGTGGTCTTGCCATCGTTGAGGATTTCTTGGTCAGTCACAGCCAGGCTCGGCGCGGTGTGCGCAAGCATGGCCAGACATAAGGCACTGAGCATCAAGGGCTGACGAAAAGCGGAGTGTTTCATGCGGCTACCTCTGCGGGTTCATTGTTAGCGCCGGGAAATTTTCCCGATCTGGCACAGATTCTTCGGTGCCGGGGGCTGCGCAACAATTGATCGCAGTGCCGATTTAGCTACTTCCTTGGTAGCAATACTGCCCTGCAGGCCACGGCTGCCGTGCGCGTTGAGACGCTTGGCGGAGCCTCACCGCGAATCTTGCCGAGAGTCATAGCCCTGTTATTTTTGCCCGTTAGGTTGGCCCTAGCGTTATTTCCCACGACAGGAGTCCCAGCCCATGACCGATCTAACCCGGCGCAAAATCCTGCAAGCAGCCGCCATTGGCTCAGCCTTTAGCCTGCTCCCGCCGTCCATTCGCAAAGCCCTCGCAATCCCTGCCGCGTACCGTACCGGCACGATCCAAGACGTTGAACATGTGGTGATCCTGATGCAGGAGAACCGCGCCTTCGATCATTACTTCGGCACCCTGCCCGGCGTGCGCGGCTTCAGTGATCGCTTCACGATTCCCCTGCCCGGCGCCCGTTCAGTGTGGCAACAGCAAGGGAGCAATCGCACAGTGCTGCCCTATCACCTCGACAGCACGCGCGGTAACGCCCAGCGTGTCAATGGCACGCCGCACACCTGGCTGGACGAGCACCGGGCGTGGGACGACGGCCGTATGAGTCAGTGGCCGACCCACAAAACCACCACCTCGATGGGCTATTACCGCGAGCAGGAACTGCCCTTCCAATTTGCCCTGGCCAACACCTTCACCCTGTGCGACGCCTACCATTGCTCGATCCACGCCGGCACCTCCGCCAACCGCCTGTTCCATTGGACCGGCAGTAACGGCGCCTCGGCGGCTAACGTCGCTCTGGTGGTCAATGAATGGGATGCACCCGGCCCGGCCTCGGTCGGTTTCCAATGGAAGACTTACCCCGAACGCCTGCAAGAGCACGGCGTCAGCTGGAAGGTTTATCAGTATCTGCCGGATAACTTTGGCGATAATCCCTTAGCCGGTTTTCGCCAGTATCGCGAGGCCAGTATCAAGGTCGGTAACCCGGCGCAGCCAGCGGCGAACTTCACCAAATTTGTGCCCTATCGGCCTGAACATGAGGCCATCGCGCCGCTCTACAAAGGCAACGGCAACACCCTGCCGGCGGCCAATAGCAACGACCTGCAAGGCATGGTCGATGGCCTGCGCGCCGACATTAGCGCCGGCCAGTTGCCGCAGGTGAGCTGGATCGTCGCGCCGGCCGCCTACTCTGAACACCCTGGGCCTTCCAGCCCGGTCCAAGGCGGCTGGTTCACCCAGGCAATTCTCGAAGCGCTGACGGAAAACCCGCAGGTGTGGAGCAAAACCGTATTTATCGTCAATTATGACGAGAACGATGGTTTCTTCGACCATATCCCCTCGCCTTCACCGCCTTCGCCACGCACCGATGGCAGCTTTGCCGGGCAGTCCACCGTGGCCTTTGCCGATGAGTTATTTAACCACCCTGCACCGCCAGGGAGCCGCTTACAGCCAGCGCCGGATAACCGCGTGTATGGCCCCGGCCCACGGGTGCCCATGCTGATTCTGTCGCCGTGGAGCCGTGGCGGCTGGGTCAACTCGCAAGTGTTTGATCACACCTCGGTGCTGCAATTTCTGGAGCGCCGTTTCGGCGTGCAAGAGCCTAATATCAGCGCCTGGCGCCGCGCCGTGTGTGGCGATCTGACTTCCGCCTTTAACTTCGCCAATCCCAACGATGAACCGTTGCCCAAACTGCACAGCATCAGCAAACAAAGCGCCGACAGCCTGCGCCAGCAACAACAGGCCCTGCCCCAAGTGCCGCTGCCCTCGGCCAGTAGCCAGCAACTGCCCTGGCAACCGCGCATGGCCCGGCCGTCGCGGGCACTGCCGTATCAGACGCATGTCGAACACAGCCTGCATCCGGCGCAGCAACAAGTCAGCTTGACCCTGCTCAACACCGGCGAACAAGGCGTGGTGTTGCACGTCTACAACATGCTCAAGCTGGATGACGTGCCCCGCCGCTACACCATCGAAGCCGGCAAGGCGCTCAGCGACAGCTGGAGCAGCAATGCCGACTACCACCTGTGGCTGCTCGGCCCCAATGGCTTCCATCGCGAACTGCGCGGCAACCTTATGCAGCCGCAAGCGCTGGTGCGTATCACCCCAGCCGATGAGCATCTCCAGATCGAGCTGTTCAACCCCAGCGGCCAGGCCCTGGCCCTGACCATCGAACGCTGCCCCTACACCGAGCAAGGCCCCTGGCTAATCAACCTGCCAGCCCACGGCAAGCATGTGCAGACCTTTGACAGACGCAGCAGTGGCGGCTGGTATGACTTCACCCTGCGTGATCAACAACAGTGGCTGTATCGCCTGGCCGGGCGACTGGAAAGCGGCCGGCACAGCATCAGCGATCCGTTGATGGGCAAGGCTTAGCGCGCTGCTCGGGCAAGGTCTGGCTTATCGCGCAGACCTTGCCGCAGCGAGCCCAGACTATTCCTCACCGATACCTACTCCAGTGCGGCGACTTAAGTGCTAGGTCGCCGCCCTTAAAAGAGCATTCGCAGCACCGCTGACCAAGGTTACAACCCAGGCTCTGCCAATCAGGAGCCACACCATGGGTCGAATCATAATAGTCAGCTGCCTCTTGCTCGCCTGCCTGCTGAACAGCAGTTATGCCGCCACGATCAAGATCGGCCTCAACTACCCCCGCGTCGGCAACTACAAAGACGAAGGTCTGGAACTGCGCCGTGGCGCGTTATTAGCCGTGGATGAGATCAACCAAAGTGGTGGCGTACTGGGTCAACCGCTGGAGCTGTTAAGCCGCAACAGCAGCGCCAAAGCCAGCAAGGCCGCCAACAATGTTAAGCAGTTTGCCGAGCAAGGCGCACGCATGGTGTTTGGCGGCGCCACCAGCGAGGAAGCCATCGCCGCTGGCCGACAAGCCCGTGAACAAGGCCTGCTGTATTTCGCCACCTTGGGCTACGCCAACGAAGTGACCGCCCAGGAAGGCCATCGCTATCTGTTTCGTGAATCCAACAGTGCTTACATGAGCGCCAAGGTGCTCGGCGAATACCTTGCCTGGCACCTGCCGCGCCAGCGCTTTCACTACATCATCGTCGACGATGCCTGGGGCCGCAGCATGGAAACCGCCCTGCGGCAAACCACCAGCACCAGCGACCGCGCCCGCCATGGCCGCAGCGCCTTGCCGGCCGGTGTGGTCAGCAGCGCCCAATACCGAGCGGCACTTGATAAGGCAGCACGTAGCAAAGCTGACGTGCTGGTGCTGATTTTGCTCGGGGAAAACCTGCAACGCAGCATGCAGCTGGTGCATCAGATCGGTTTGAAAAAACACATGCAGGTAATCGTGCCCAACCTCACCAAAAGCGTCATCCAACAAGCCGGACCGTTGGTCATGGAGGGCGTAATCGGCACCGAGGCCTGGACCTGGAACCTGCCCGCCGAACTGCAAAGCGCCAGCGGCCAAGCCTTTGTCGAGCGCTATATCCAAGCCCATCAGGAATACCCCGGCAGCACCAGCGCCTCCGCCTACGCCATCGTCAAGCAGTGGGCCGACGCCGTGCAGCGCAGCCAAAGCCTCGACAGCGAACGCCTGATCACTGCGCTTGAAGAGCACAGCTACAGCCTGCTCAAGGACACACAACAGTGGCGCGCCTTCGACCACCAAAACGTGCAAAGCATTTACGCCGTGCGTGTGCGCAAACGCAACGAGATCATGCAAGACCGCTTTAAGCAGCACTACTTCGAAATCATCCACCGCATGGACGGTGAACAGGCCGCCCCTAGCGAGGATGACTGGCAGCAAGAGCGCGGCGAGCAGTTGCAGTTGTTGTAAAGCAGCGGCGGCCCAAGCAGCCAAAGATAAACGCTGCTTGAGCCGCCCATTACATGCCTGCAACCGATCAAACGAGTGGCCGCGACACGGACCTTATTGGCCCTAAAGCTTGCGCAAGCAGTCGGTATGACAGTAACTCCGCGCCCGCACTCGCAGCACGGATAACCCGGACAGCCTTAAGAGCGGGCCTTATTACTGATCAACCCGCTCCAGCCGCGCCGCTTCGTAACGGGGATACAGATGACTGACGCTGCGAATCAGCTCATAGCGAGTCAAGTTAATCGCGGCAAAACGCTCGGGGATCGGTGCGCGGATCAGCTCATTCATCTCCGCGCCCTGCTCTGCGCCATTTAGCAGCAATTGGTCGAGCCAACTCAGGTAATCGCGCATTTGCGCAAAGGGCTTAGCGTCCTTAGCCACCGGGCCGTGGCCGGGGACCAGTTGCTGCCATGGCAGGCTTTGCAGTTGATCAAGGTCCGCCAGCCAGATATCCAAGCCCGGCGTGTTGGGGGTGGTCAGGGCGCGCTGATAAAACAGGATGTCGCCGGCAAACAGCACGCCGCTGGTTTTATCCAGAATGGCCAGGTCCGCGCCGGTATGGCCGCGCAGGGCCAGCAGTTGCAAGGGCCGGCCGGCGATGCTGAGTTCACCGGCCTGGATTGCCTCAGTAGGCAACAGCACCTCAGTGCCGCGCATCCAGTCGCCGACCAAGCGGTACATGTTTTCCGCCATGCCATCGCCCTGCTCGGCCAACAGCTCGGTGGTGCTTTTAAGGGCGGCGATGGGCACGTCACTAAAGGCCTGATTGCCCAGTACATGGTCGGGATGATGATGGGTCAGCAGCACCTTAAC
Source organism: Pseudomonas sp. 5P_3.1_Bac2 (assembly GCF_025465995.1). Classification (GTDB taxonomy): domain Bacteria; phylum Pseudomonadota; class Gammaproteobacteria; order Pseudomonadales; family Pseudomonadaceae; genus Aquipseudomonas. Next base: position 1,233,787 of record NZ_JANLNY010000006.1, read on the forward strand.
GATGGGCTGGGGGGTGACGCGGCCAATGGCTTGGCGCAGGGCTTCACCATAGTGTTTGGACGGCCCGCTATCGATCACCACCACACCCTGGCCGGTGACGATAAAACCGACATTGACGATGGCGCCGCCGTTGTCCTGCGAGAAGTTATCGGTGCTGCCCTCGACCAGCCACACATCTGGCGCAATTTGCCGGGGCTGCAACTGATACTGCAACTCGGCATTGGCCCCGGCACATAAGCACAGCAGCAGTAAGCCCATCCAGCGCATGCTGATTTCCTCGTCGCAGGTTCTACGGCTGGCCAGGACGCAGGCCGCGTACTGGCCATTCAGGCGGTGATGCTTAAGGCGTCAGGACGATATCGCTGATCTGGATGGTCGGCTGGCTGTCGGTGAAGTTCGGCAAGTCCGCCATGATTCGCTCCGCGTGGGGGGCGAAAGCCTGTTGGAACGCCTCAACACTGGCGAAGTACAGATGGCCCATGGTCACGTACGCAGGCGTGCTGCCAGGAGTCGCTCCCGTTAAACCGGACTCCACGGCAATGCCTTGCAGGGCCTCACCCAAGCATTCACGGACAATGGCCATATGCCGCTCGCAGTAATACTGCAGATCAAGGCGCACGCCGGGTTGATAGGGGTACAGCACACTGACCTTGATCATCGCAAACCTCACATTGTCAATTGAGCGCGAGCCGTACAGCCTCGCGATAAATAGTTAAGTGCCTGAATACACCGGCTTCAGCACAGCATAAGCAGCGCCGATGGCCGCGCACAGTGCGCAGGCACTGGCTCTTGGACTACAGCTGGGCTTTAAATTCATTGCCATTGTTATCCCGCAGCCACAGCTCGGCAGGCGTGGCATCGCGCATATCCAGGCTGATGGTGGGGTTCTCGCTGACTGCCGGGAATAGCTCCATAACGGCCAACCGCTGGCCTTGTAAATCGCGCAGCTCAGCTTGGTTGAGAAAGAACTCCGGGATGCCGCCGACCAAACCGTTATCCATGGGATGGGCCACCTGCAAGCGCAGGCGATTGCCATCGGCCAGGGTAAAGCGCTTACCCAGCACTTCGCCTAAGTGCTCCTCCCAACCGGCTTGGGCCCTGACCACGCTGGGCGCGGTACAACCGCCACCAGCCGCTTCAATGTATGTCGAGCCGATATGCCACAGGCCGTCGCGGGTTTGCACGGCAGCGCGGATCGGTGTGGCTTGCTCGATGCGGATACGAATGGCCAAGCGCGGCAGCACCTGCTCACCGGGGCGAAAATCAACGATCTGCGGGATGGGGTTAAGCTCGGCCCAGGCCAGGATACGCACCACCTCATCGCTGAGCGCTGTGGCGTCGATCTGAATTGGCACCTGCCGGGCATCCTCCGCAAAAGGCGGCGCGCTGAGCTTAACCTGCTCATCAAACACAAACGCCTCGCCGCCGAGCAGGCGCTGGTGATAGTAATCCCACATCACCGAAGTCACCGGGTCGGTTGAGGTGGCCTTGCTGTCGCAGGCAAAGGCCAACAACGCCAGTAGCAGAAATGAACGCCAATCCAGCTCCATCGCAACACTCCTCGCGTGATGTCCGCCTTGCCCAGGTTATTGGCTCTCTTGGTAGAGCTCTGGCAACTCGTAGTTCAAACCATAGCGGGCGAAGATCTTCTTCAGCTCACCGCTCAAGATCAGTTGCTCGAGCTGCTCCTCGAGGGCATAGGCCAGTTGCCGGTTGCTTTCATGCACCGCCATGCCGATATCCCACACCTGGCGCCCCATGTTCGGGTACGCGTTTTCCGCCAGTGCCAAGTGTTGGTCGTGAGCTTGGCCGTACAGCCACTGCACTTCACCGCGCAAGGCCATTACGGCATCTACTTGCGCGGCCTGCATCGCCGCAAAGGCCAGTTCAGGGGTGCTGTAATGGTGGGTTTGCTGGCTGAGGGAGCCTTCAAATACAGAAGACAGATAAAAAGACGGTACGCTTTCCACCTCAACCCCAATCGGATGGCTACGGAACACCGCCACGCTGGGCACCGCCTTGAGTCGGCGCTTGTCATAGGCCACCTGCCAACGCTCGCGCTGATAAGGGCCAAACATCACCACCCGCTCGTTAATCAGCTCGCCCAGCTCATTGCGCTTGTAGGAAAACTCACGGTCATACGGCACGCGCAGCATCACGTCGGCCAACTGTTTGGGGCGCAGGTAATGGCCCTTCCAAATGTAGTCGCGCAGGTCGTCATCGAGCTTCTCGCCCGGTGGCGCCCAAATCACTTCAAGCTTTACCGCCAAGGCCTTAGCCAAGGCCTGGGCGATATCGTAATCAGTGCCGCGAGGCTGGCCATCTTGCGTAAAGCTATACGGCGGGAAGTCTTTATACAGGGCGACCTTGAGCACACCCGATTGGATAATCGTGTCGTAATCACGCACCTGAGCTTGCGCGGGTAAACCCAGCAGGCTCAGGGCATGTAACAGCACAACCAGCACCAGCAAATGGCGGCGCATGGCGACTTACTCCTCGATGGCGACGCTCTCAAGGTAGGAACGCACAGCCCAAAGCGCCTCTTGGCTCAGGTAGTCAGCCATTTTCGGCATGTACACCCGGCCATCACGCACGGCGCCATTGATCACTCGCTCTTTGAACCACTCATCACCCATCGCGCCTTTTTCCAGTAGGCGCAGATCAGGCGCGATACCACCGGATTTCGCTTCCAGACCATGGCACGCGGCGCAGTTTTGGTTATAGGCCGAGGAGCCGATCTCGATGGCGCGCGGGTTACCACGATAGGGGTTCTCTTCGCGCCACTCCTCTCCCAGCGGCTCTAGGCCCTCTGTTTTCACCGCCTGCGGAACTACGTCGCCATGCGCCCAGACGCTGGCGCTAAAGGCCATAGCCAGTAGGGCAAAAACATTCTTCTTATGTACTTTCATGTTTAGGGCCTCATCACCTTAATGCACGCAAAAACAGCTCACGCAGAGCTTGTCTGCGAGCATCTTAGGAACTGGCCCTGCCTCACCGAATTCTGCTTTGGTCGTTCGTTTCTACTCCCTTGGTAGTAGGGCTTAGGACCGCTGCAGCAACAGCTTTAGCAGCAAGGCTAATTCATAGGTGCTTTGGGAATTGTTCCCGGCAAGTGCGGGAGTTTTTCCGTATCAGCCGCCAGCCGCTGGTTTCACTATCCATCCGCCAGGTCGCCGTCGCGGCTGCACCGGCACACTCTTCACCACGATGGGAAACCACAACCATGACAACAAGATCGTTACCCAGCACGCCGCGCCCCGTGGCACGTGCCATTCACAGCCTGCTATTGCTTGGCAGCCTAAGCCTGAGCGGCCATGCGCTAGCCGCCAATGTCACTTGGGATGACATCGCCAACGACCACCTGAGCACCAACAACGTGCTGCAATACGGCCTGGGCACCAACGCTCAACGCTTCAGCCCGCTGGCCCAGGTTAATGCTGACAACGTGTTTAAGCTGACCCCGGCCTGGTCTTACTCATTCGGTGATGAGAAGCAACGTGGCCAGGAATCCCAGGCCATGGTCCACGAGGGTGTGGTCTATGTGACGGGCTCCTATTCGCGGGTGTTCGCCATCGACGCGAAGACCGGTAAACGGCTGTGGACTTACAGCCATCGCCTGCCCGATAACATTCGTCCGTGCTGCGACGTGGTCAACCGTGGCGTGGCCATCTATGGCGACAAGATCTACTTCGGCACCCTCGACGCCCGTGTGGTTGCGCTGAACAAAGACACCGGCAAAGTGGTATGGAACAAGAAGTTTGGTGATCACGCCGTGGGTTACACCATGACCGGCGCACCGACCATTGTGAAAGATCAAAAGAGTGGCAAGATTTTGCTGATCCACGGCAGCTCCGGTGACGAGTTTGGCGTAGTCGGCCGTCTGTTTGCCCGCGACACCGAAACCGGTGAAGAAGTGTGGATGCGGCCATTCGTGGAAGGCCATATGGGCCGCCTCAACGGCAAAGACAGTACCCCCACCGGCGATGTCAAAGCGCCGAGCTGGCCGGATGATCCCAATAGCCCTACCGGCAAGAAACAGGCCTGGAGCCAAGGCGGCGGTGCCCCGTGGCAGAGCGCCAGCTTTGATGCCGAAACCAACACCATCATCGTCGGCGCCGGCAACCCTGCACCGTGGAACGGCTGGGCGCGTACCGCCGATGGCGGTGATCCGAAGGACTACGACAGCCTCTACACCTCTGGCCAAGTCGGCGTAGACGCCACCACTGGCGAAGTGAAGTGGTTCTATCAGCACACGCCGAACGATGCCTGGGACTTCTCCGGCAACAACGAGCTGGTGCTGTTTGACTACAAAAACAAGGATGGCAAAACCGTTAAGGCCACCGCCCACGCCGACCGCAACGGCTTCTTCTATGTGGTTGACCGCAACAACGGCAAACTGCAAAACGCCTTCCCCTTCGTCGACAAAATCACCTGGGCCAGCCATATCGACCTGAAAACCGGGCGCCCGGTGGAGAACGAAGGCCAACGTCCGCCTAAGCCAGAGCCGGGCCAAAGCCGTGGCAAAACCGTTGAGGTGTCGCCACCATTCTTAGGCGGCAAGAACTGGAACCCGATGGCGTACAGCCAAGACACCGGTCTGTTCTACGTGCCAGCCAACCACTGGAAGGAAGACTACTGGGCCGAGGAAGCCAACTACAAAGCCGGCTCCGCTTACCTGGGCATGGGTTTCCGTATCAAGCGTCTGTATGACGACCATGTGGGCATCCTGCGTGCCATGAACCCCACCACCGGCAAAGTGGTATGGGAGCACAAGGAACGACTGCCACTCTGGGCTGGCGTCTTGGCCACCAAGGGTAACTTGGTGTTTACCGGCACCGGCGATGGTTACTTCAAAGCCTTCGACGCGAAAACCGGCAAGGAGCTGTGGAAGTTCCAGACCGGTACTGGCGTGATCTCCCCACCCATCACATGGGAGCAAGATGGCGAGCAGTACATCGGCGTCACCGCCGGCTACGGCGGCGCGGTGCCGCTGTGGGGTGGCGACATGGCCGAGCTGACCAAGCCGGTCGCCCAAGGCGGCTCGTTCTGGGCATTCAAGCTGCCAAGCTGGGACAAAAACTAAGCCGTCCCGCACACCCAAGCCCTGGCTACGTGCCAGGGCTTGGCCCCCGACGCTCCCTTATGAGGCCTTGCCATGCTGATTCGAGCCCTACTTCTACCACTCACCGTGCTGCTCTGCGTTCAACCTGCTTGGGCGCAAGACGAAGACAGCGATGTGCTGATCATCAACGGCTGCCGCTTAGAACCCGGCAGCCAATGCCCTAAAGCCAACCTGCGCGAACAAGACCTCAGTGGTTTAGATCTGCGCCGGATCAACCTCAGTGGCGCCGATTTAACCGGCGCGAACCTGCGCCATAGCAATCTCGACCTGGCCAATTTGGAACAAGCTCAACTGCACGCCGCCAACCTCACCCGCGCCAGCTTGCAGCAAGCGAACCTGCGCGCCGCTGACCTGAGCCAGAGCAACCTGCAAGCGATCAACGCCTGGGGCATGTTTGCCCAAACCGCCAATTTCAACGGTGCCAACCTGCACGGCGCTAACCTCGATTTCGCCCGGATCAGCGCCGCCAAAATGCAAGGCGTCAACCTGCAAGCGGCCAACCTGGAAATGACCTACCTGAACAAAGCCGATCTCGCCAACGCCAACCTCAGCGACGCCTATATGCTGGAAGTCAAACTCGGTGGCGCCAACCTGGCCAACAGCAACCTAACGGGCACCCTCACCCGCTTCGGCAGCTTCCAAGACGCCAATATGCAAGGCTGCATCGCCTGTCCCAAAGGCTGGGACTGAACCTCAACACGAAGAGCTATGGGGCACGCGCTGCTGACCAGCAACGCAGGCAAGAGTTTGCCGCCCCGCCGTAGCCCAGAGGGTGGTCAACACAAAGCCTGGCCACCCTTTACTGCGCACCACGGTGAAGCGGATATGTGGATGGATAAAGCGCCAGCTACGCACCCCGATCCACCCTATGCCTGAATGGCAGAGGCCTCTCAAGCCACAGCCCACGTGTCTTTAGCAGGTCGTGATTAAGCGTCACTAATGGGTCAATGCAGGTTCATAACCAGTCGCTAAGTTAAGCCACGCCCAGCTCAGCAAAATCCAAACGCCTGGAGGCGGACTCAACCTGAAGCTGGATCAGTTGCTGCAACTCCAACTGGTCACGCCACTTGTGGTCCTTGTGCAGCATCACGATGGTTTCGGGGTGCGGCGCAAATGCTGTCTCGACATGCACCACCACCAAATGCGGTATATCCAGCGCCGGATTGTGCCAAGGCTTAAAGCAGCAACAAATGTGCACCGCTGTATCACCATAGACTTCAGGGCCGCGGCGCAGCGTTTGGCTTTCCAACCGGCTGCCCAGCTCAACATGGGGCAGTTGCTGCACGACCTGAACGTTGCCCAAGAGCGCTTCGACCAGTTGTGTTAACGCTTGGCGATGACCGTAAAGCAGTTGCACCGCTTGCGGATGGGAGTGCCCGCGGGTAACCCACTCGCGCATTTTTTGCGTGATGTTAAGGCCATAGTTCAGCGCATTACGCAGCGTATTGCGGGCCTGAGCCTCGCTGTCCGTAGGGTTTGCCATGGGCAGCAGGGCTAAGCGCTGCTTGAGCTCTTCTAGATCATCAGCTTTGTTTTCCCGCTGATATGACGCCATCCAGGCCCCCTCACGCAGCGGATGGGCGAAGTTATTGCTGAGCAGCCAAATTTTATCCAGCGTATCAATCGCTAACTGGCTCAATCCGGCTTTAGCTTGCCCCGCCCGCCGGTAGGATAAAAAGCGCCGTCCCCCCCAGCCGCCCGCCATCAGTGCCAGCAACAAAGCAACGAGGCTAAATGCGCGCGGCGCAGTATCTGCTGTGAGCTGACAGCAAGCACGCAGATCAACCCACCGCTCAGCATCCCCAAGCCCCCAAACGCCGGTCAAAACCAGGAGCAAAAGCCCACTAGCAAGCCCAAACCATACCCAGCCCTTGCGTGAAAACCCTCGCCCCAGCATAACCACGGTCCCACACACCTAAAGGGCGCTGAGAATGCCGACCTAGAGCCGCTACGTCCAGCGTTATGCAGATAAATCCATGGTTGCGTAGATAGATATCGAACAGACCTACACCAGGGAAAGTCGCTGGTTGCACAAAAGACTCCAGCGGGTGAGTGGATAAGTGCCTATTTCTCAAAATCCGCCTTGGTTGTCTTCCAAGAAAACCCAGCGTCCACGCTGCATAACAGGCAAAGCTAACCCCCTCCACCCAGCCCACTCCCCGCGCCCTGCGCCCATCCCGTCGCTTTAGCGTGGCGCCGATGATGGATTGGATGATTAAATTTATAAGATGCTGAAAAATAATAAATTTAATAAAAAATTAATCCGTTTGTAGCCTTTATTTAGTTTTGATCTGCTTGGGACAGGCCGTAGGGTTTGCTGGTTGGGCTTTGTTGAGGGCTGCCGGGGCTGTGGGGATGGCTGAGTCGGCTGGGTTGGAGTCGTTTGATCTTCGGCAAAGCAAAGCAAAGCAAAGCAAAGCAAAGCAAAGCAAAGCAAAGCAAAGCAAAGCAAAGCAAAGCAAAGCAAAGCAAAGCAAAGCAAAGCAAAGCAAAGCAGGATCATGCGCCAATGTTCCTGTGATCCTGTGATCCTGTGATCCTGTGATCCTGTGATCCTGTGATCCTGTGATCCTGTGATCCTGTGATCCTGTGATCCTGTGATCCTGTGATCCTGTGATCCTGTGATCCTGTGATCCTGTGTTCCTGTGTTCCTGTGTTCCTGTGTTCCTGTGTTCCTGTGTTCCTGTGTTCCTGTGTTCCAGGGTTCCAGGGTTCCTGGGTTCCTGGGAGCATGCGGTCATGTGGCCACCATTGATTGTGCGCCGTCCTTCCATTCTTCCGTCCTTGCTATCCCTCCATATCCCAATCCCCAATAGCCTCTAAGCCTCTAAGCCTTTAGCTCTGTGCGTCTGTGTGCCTGTGTGCCTGTGATCCAGCAATTTTTAGCTGTTTAGCGATAAAGATCGGCGCGGTGTGAGGCAGTTCAGGAGCGGCAGGCTCGGGGGTTCTGCTTGGTTTTTAGGTTGAGGGGTGGTTTTGGGGTAATTTCGGTAAGTTTGTCTTTATTGGGATATTTATCTATTAAATTCAATACCTTATAAATTTATATAAAAGGTAATTTGATGGTTTGTGGCTTACTGTTTTCCGGGACTTATCTGCTCGTTAAAACTTCCTTTAAATTCAGTTAGTTAACCTTTTAATAGCGTTCAGTTACCCGGGCTTACTGGCTTAGGTATGCGCGCAAGGCCGCTAAAATTGGGGCTTGGGCTTGGATGGGCGGACGGCCTTACCTGCCTTACCTGTTTTTTTACCCTGGGGTTGTTTGACCGCTAATCGCTGGCCTTGGGGCTGTCGGGTGTGGATGGAGGTGGTGGGTGTTGCAGGGACTGCGCTGAAAACCGCTTCGCAGCGCCCGGACAGCGGGTGCTATCAGCGCTGATTCGCAATTCGGTGCCCCGCTGACTCGCAACTCACAACTCACAACTCACAACTCACTGACTCGTAATTCGCTAACTCAGCGCGCTAGTGTTCAGGGTGCGTTGATGCGGGCCTATAGCCGTGCAGTGCGCGTGAAAGCTCGCCCGTCTTACTCATTAGTCTCACTCCCCCGTAAGCCAAGCCGGCGACGCAGCGATCGGTCTCATCCGGCCCGCTGAAGGCGACTCGCATTGCCCGGCCCAAGCGTCGCGGCCTGTTCTGCCTGCACGGGTTCTAGGCCCTCACCCTCGCCGTTTGCCGCCCCTCCAAAACCTCTCAGGCACGCGCCTCAGGCGTTTGCAGTGCGCTCTGCTGGCCGTTTGCCCTGGGTTTCTGGCCGCCGCGCGGCGGTTGTCGTTGGCCGGCGCACAAGGGGGTGGCGTTGCCGGCGTGGCGTGGGCTTCCGAACATGCCTTGAACTGCGCCGCGTGGCCAAGGCTGTTGGCCTGACTTTGCGGCTTGAGCCAAGCCACTGCCCGCGCCGCGTTGCGCGGGCTCTGAGGCCTCCCGCCGCCGCCCCGCTGTGCCCCAGCCAGCCCCCTGCCGCCCTGTCCGGGCGCTGCGTTAGATGGATCGCCCTATGTCCGCATCAAGCCTTACGCGCCGCTTCTGGCTCTTGCTTAAGCGCCTCGCCCGCGCTGCAGCAGCCCCAGCATTCAGGGCCCGCGTGGCTGTGTTTTCTCGCGCCCGCTGCTTTGGGCGTTTCTCTCTGCCTCAGGAGTCATTGTCATGAGCACTGTTCAGGCCCATCAGGGCGATACCGTCGACAGCCTGTGCTGGCGGCATTACGGGCGTACGGCCGGGGTGGTGGAGGCGGTGTTGCTGGCCAACCCGGGCCTGGCCGATTTCGGCGTGATCGTGCCCCACGGCACTCAGGTACAGATGCCGCAGGCGGTGACGCCGGCGCAACAGCGCCAGGTGGTGAATTTATGGGACTGACTCCGCGCCACGCGGTAGCCGTGCAGGTGCGGCTATGACTGAACCGACTTCCAGCTCCGTGGTGTTGACCGCTGCCGCCGGTGTCGGCCTCAGCACGCTGTTGCCGCACTTAGATGGCAATGCGCTGTTTGGCGCGGTGATCGGTGCCGCGTTAATCGCTCTCAAACCCAGCGACTTAAAGAGCTGGCAGCGCTTGTTGGGGCTGCTGGTGTCGGTGGGTGTGGGCTATATCAGCGCCGAAGAAATCGTCGCGCAAACGCCGATCACCCAGAGCGGCCCCGGCGCCTTTGTCGGCGCCATCGTGGTGGTGCCGATCGCGCTGAAGGTGTTGGCGCTGATCGAGCACCTGGAGCTCGCCGATCTGCAACTGCTGCTACCGGGTTGGCTGCGCAAAGGCAAAGGAGACTGACCATGCTGCTGTGGCCCCAACTGATCGCCATGCTCACCGCCAGCGCTTATATCGCCTCAGGCCTGCGCTTGTTGTGTTTTAAGCGCAACGGCGCGCGCGTGCGCCACGGCATCTCGCTGCTGGCCAGTGTGCTGATTGGTGCGCTGTTCTGCGCGGGCTTGGAGATCCTCCTCTACAAGCCCGCCGTCAGTCCCTGGCAGTGCGCCGTGGCGGTGCTCATCTGTGGGGTGATTTACCGCAGCCACGGCAATCTCGCCAGCGTGCTGAGGTCCTCGCCATGAGCGCGCTTAAACGCGGTGACAGCGGCGCTGCCGTCAGCCATTTGCAGAGCCAACTCCAGCACGCGGTGGCGCCTAATCTGAGCGTCGACGGCCAATTTGGCGCCAGCACCGAGCAGGCCCTGCGCACCTATCAACAGCGCGCCGGCTTAACTGTGGACGGCATGGCCGGCGCGCAAACCGCCGCCGCGCTCGATGCCTTTAGCAGCCGCCCGCCGCTCAGTGGCAGCGCCTGGCAAGCGGCGGCCCAGCGCTTAAACGTCGAGCTGGCGGCGCTTAAAGCGGTGGCCGAAGTCGAGAGCCTCGGCAGCGGTTTTTTGCTTAACGGCCTGCCGAAGATTTTATTCGAGCGGCATGTGATGTATCAGCGTCTGAGCCTGCCGCGCAGCCCCACTGAGGATGCCCAGGTATTGCACGGCAAAGCCGAGCGCTTGGCGGCGGACTATCCGCAACTGGTCAATCGCCAGAGCGGCGGTTATCAGGGCGGTCTGGCCGAGCATCAGCGTCTGGCACTGGCCCGGCAGTTGGATGCGCGCTGCGCCAACGAGGCCACCAGTTGGGGCGCGTTTCAGATCATGGGCTATCACTGGCAGCGCTTGGGCTATGCCAGCGTCAACGCTTTCGTCGAGGCCATGGCGGCCGACAGCGAGCAGCAACTGGCGGCCTTTATCCGCTTTATCGAAACCGATGCGCCGCTGCACAGCGCCCTGCGCGAGCAGGACTGGCCGCAGTTTGCCCGGCGCTACAACGGCCCGGCCTACGCCCGCAATCAATACGACAGCAAGCTGGCCAGCGCCTACCAACGTCTGCGCAGCAATCCGGTGAACGTATGAGCCGGGGGCATCAACACGGGCCTGGCCCGGCCGAGCGCCGGCCTCGCCCTTTGCGCGTCGTAGCAAAAGCCGCCCGCCGGCAACGTGCAAGTACAGCAGCTCAGTGCCTAGCCAGCGTTCAAGCGCAACCCGGTGAACCTATGCGGTTGGGCCGCCAAGGCGGGCCTGGCCCGGCCGAGCGCCGGCCCCTCCCTTTGCGCGTCGTAGCAAAAGCCGCCCGCCGGCAACGTGCAAGTACAGCAGCTCAGTGCCTAGCCAGCGTTCCAGCGCAACCCGATGAACCTATGCGGTTGGGGCGCCAAGACGGGACTGACCCGGCCGAGCGCCGGCCTCGCCCTTTGCGCGCCGTAGCAAAAGCCGCCCGCCGGCAACGTGCAAGTGCAGCAGCTCAGTGCCTAGCCAGCGTTCAAGCGCAACCCGGTGAACCTATGCGGTTGGGCCGCCAAGACGGGCCTGGCGCTGTGCTGCTGGGCGTAAGCCTCGCCCCCAGCAAGCGCTATCAAACCTTGCAGGCCAGCCGCGTCCAGACGCCGCTGGGCCCGCAGCCACTGAGCAGTGCCCAACAGCCCCAAAACAATCCGGTGAACCTATGAGCCTGTGGCGCCAAGCGGGGCTCGGCGCCGTGCTGTTGCTGGTCGCCAGCCTCGCCCTGTGGGGGCAGTACCAACAGCAGCAAGCCAGTCAGGCGCAAGTTGAGCTGACGCAGCAGCAGCTGCGCGCCAGCCAGCAGCGCAGTGCCGAGCAAGCCCGCGATCTCGAACTGCTTAACCAGCAACTCGAACGCGAACGCGCCGCGCAGGTGCAACTGCGCAGCCAACAGAATCAATTACGCGCCAGCTTAAGCCAGCGCCAACAACAGCTTGAGGAGCTCACCCGTGCCAATGCCGAACTACAACGCTGGGCTGCTCAGCCTTTGCCTGATGCTGCTAAGCGCCTGCGTCAGCGCCCCGCCCTCAGTGGCGCCGAGGCTTATGCAAAGTGGCTATCCGCCGGTGATCCCGTGCCAGCTGCCGAGCAGCCAGCCGCGCACTAATGGCGAGCTGTTAAGCAGCCTCGATGCGCTGGAGCTGGCCTGGGCCGAATGCGCCGCACAAGTCGATCAACTCTACCAACTGCAGCAACAGGAAGCGCCGCGATGAACAAACCTGACGCCTTACGCCAGCATTTGCTGGCGGCCATCCCCGAGCTTGAACAAAATCCACAGCGCCTCGCCCTTAGCCTGGAGCAAGGGCAATTGCGCAGCACCGCCGCCGGCGGTTTGTCGTTTGAATACAGCTATGTGCTGAACTTGAACGTCAGCGATTTCAGCGCTTCGCTGGATGCACTGGTGGTGCCGCTGTTGGCGTGGCTGCGGGTCAATCAACATGAGCTGCTGGCTAACCAAAGCCAAGCGGCTAATGCCATCCGTTTCAGCAGTGATAACGCCAATGCCCAAGGCGGGAGTCTGAGTATCAGCCTGGCCTTGAGCGAACGCGTACTGGTGACGGAAAACGCCGACGGCAGCCTCAGTGTCAGTCATCCGGATGAGCCGCAGTTGGCGCCGTTCTATCCGCCAGGCCCATGGCAACTGAGCGTGCACGACATGCCCCTGGCCAGTTGGCACAGCACCTATCGCAGCGGCGGCGACGTGGCCAGCCCCCATCCCATTCGTACCAAGCCAGCTGCGTCATAGCACCGTTGGTGCAAGCGCCTGTGCGGCGATTGCACCTTACGTCCCTATTGCTATGTCCCTATCGCGGCGGCGACGTGGCCAGCCCCCATCCCATTCGTACCAAGCCAGCTGCGTCATAGCACCGTTGGTGCAAGCGCCTGTGCGGCGATTGCACCTTACGTCCCTATCGCTATGTCCCTATCGCGGCGGTGATGTGGCCGTCCTCAGCCCATTCGCACCAAGCCATCCGAGTCATAGCAGCGCTGGTGCAAGCGCCTGTGCGGCGATTGCACCGTACGTCTCCACCGTAGGGTGCATGAAATGCACCAAGCCCATCCGTAGGGTGGCCAACGCGAAGCTTGGCCACCGTTCACGCCGTGCCTCGGAACGGCCATGGGCGATGGACAAAGCGCCCGCTACGCGCGCCGAGCCTCACCCGGCGCCAATTTTTGTGGCGGGCGGGGATTGCTGCCGATTATTGCGCCAAGCCCACCCTTTGCCTGCTGCCGATTATTGCCCCGGGCTTGCCCCCTGGGTTCTTGGCGCGCTGCCGGCGGCCGGTGTCAGTCGGCTGTAGCAAAGCGGCTGACAAGTGACCCACGGTGCGGCTACGCGAGCCGCTACGGCAGCATCTGCGCCATGAATAACGCCGACCTGCTGCGCCGTCTCGAAAATCTTATCCGCCCCGGCACCATCGCCGAGGTCGACCTGCGTGCTGCCCGCTGTCGCGTCCGCAGCGGCGGTTTGCTCAGTGCCTGGCTGCCGTGGCTGGCCGAACGCGCCGGCAGCACCCGGCAGTGGAATCCGCCCAGCGTCGGCGAACAATGCCTGTTGCTCAGCCCCAGCGGCAGCCCGGAATACGGCTTTGTCCTGCTCGGTTTATTCAGTGCCGCCAATCCGGCGCCGGCGAACAGCGCCAGCCTCACTCGTCAGCTGTTCGCTGACGGCGCGCAGATTGACTACGACCACCAAAGCCATCGTCTCAGCGCGATTTTGCCCGCCGGCGGCAGCGCCAGCGTGCAAGCCCCGGGCGGCATCACCCTGACCGGCAACGTCACCATCAACGGCCAGCTCAACGTCAGCCAAGACGTCCTCGCTGGCGCCCAGGCCATCAGCCTTACTAAGCACCTGCACGGCGGCATCATGCCCGGTGCCGGGCTCACCGGAGTTCCCAACCCATGATCGGCATGAGCAAAGTGACCGGCCAACGACTCAGCGACAACGCCCACCTGGTGCAGTCGATCGCCGACATTCTCACCACGCCATTAGGCAGCCGCGTGATGCGTCGCGAGTACGGCAGCCAGCTGCCCGACTTGCTCGACTGGCCACTGAACAACACCACCCGCCTGCAAGCCTACGCCGCCACCGCCAGCGCCCTGATGCGTTGGGAGCCGCGTCTGCACCTAAGCCGCGTGCAGTTGTCGTTGGGCGAGCAAGCCGGCCAAGCGCTGCTGGAAGTCGAAGGCAGCCTGATCGACAGCAATGAGCTGCTCAGCCTGCGCGTGCCGCTGCAAATGGGAGCCGCCGCATGAGCCAGTTCACCGCAATCAACCTGGCTTTGGTAGCCGCCCCGGATGTGGTGGAAAACCTCGATTACGAAGTGATCTACCAGCAGATGCTCGACGACCTGCTACAGCGCATGCCCGAGCTGGATGCCCTGCTGGAATCGGAACCGGCGCTAAAAATTCTGCAAGTGGCGGCTTACCGCGAACTGATCCTGCGCCAGCGCATCAACGACGCAGCCCACGCGGTGATGCTGCCCTACGCGCGCGGTAAGGATTTGGAAAATTTAGGCGCGCTGTTCGGCGTCACCCGCTTATTGGTGACGCCGGCGGACCCCAGCGCCGTGCCGCCAAAGCCGGCGGTGTATGAAGGCGATGAAGAGCTGCGCTATCGCATCCAACTGTCCCTTGAAGGCCTGAGCACCGCCGGCCCCGAAGGCGCTTACATCTTCCACGCGATGAGCGCCGACGGCGAGGTGCTGGACGCCAGCGCGGTGAGTGACAAGCCCGGCGAAGTGCAAATTACCGTCCTGGCGCGCACTAACCCCGGCACACCCAGCAACGCCCTGCTCAGCCTTGTTAACGCCGCGGTCAACGCTGAAGACGTGCGCCCGCTGACCGATTTGGTCAGCGTTAAAGCGGCGAAAATTGTCGAGTACAAGATCGAGGCCGTGCTGTATTTCTTCGCCGGTCCCGATCGCGGCGTGATCATGCAAAACGCCCAGAACTCCGCCAAAACCTACGCCCAAACGCAGCACCGGCTGGGCCTGGACGTCACCCTCTCGGGCCTGTACGCCGCCCTGCATCAACCGGGCGTACAGCGCGTAGAGCTGATCAGCCCCAAACAGAATCTGGTCCTCGACCGGCAAAGTGCCTCCTACTGCAGCGCCATCAACCTGAGCTACGGGGGCCTGGATGAGTAACTCACCCAGCTTGCTGCCGAGCAACTCCACGCCGCTGGAACGCACCCTCGAGCAAGCCACCGCGCGCCTCGGCGAGTTGCCCGTGCCGCTGCGCGAGCTATGGAACCCCGACACCTGCCCTGAAGAGTTGCTGCCATGGCTAGCCTGGTCACTGTCGCTGGACAGCTGGCAGCCGTACTGGCCGCTAGCGGTTAAACGGGCGCGGATTAAAGCGGCAGTGGACATCCAGCGGCACAAGGGCACGGCCCAATCGGTGCGCGACGCCGTCGCCTCGTTCGGCAGCGCCCTGGCCCTGCGCGAATGGTGGCAGACCACGCCGCGCGGCACGCCACACACCTTTGAAGTGGTGCTGACCTTGGGCAGCGGTGTGCCCAACACCCAGGAATATCAGCTCGACATCATCAAAGAAATCGAAGCGACCAAACCGGTGCGCTCGCATTTCACCCTCACCGTGGGCCAAACGGCCCTTACCGGACTGGGCCTGCAAGGCGCTGCACGGCCGGTGAGTTACCTCCGACTGCAACTCAATGAGGCGCCCTGATGCCACTGAATATCACCATCACTGACGCCGGCCGCGCCGAGATTATCAACGCGCAGAACACCGGCACCAACAGCGTTGTCATCAGCCAGATCGGCTTTGGCACCGGCCAGTATCAACCGAGCAAACAGCAGACGGCGCTGAAAACCCCAGGTAAACGCCTGAGCACCATTGCCGGCCAGGCCGTGGCCGCCGACACCATCCATGTGATGGTCAAGGACGAAAGCAACGACGCCTACAACGTCGGCGAGTTTGGCCTGTTTAGCGCCAGCGGCACCCTGATCGCGGTGTATTCGCAAGTGGCCAGCGCCGATTGGATCATGCAGAAATCCGCCGCCAGCACCCTGCTGCTGGCCACCGACATCATTCTGGAAAGCCTCAACGCCACCAGCATCAAGTTTGGCGACGTGATCTTTGTCAATCCGCCCGCCAGCACCACCGTGCAAGGGGTGGTGGAACTGGCCACGGCCGCGGAAACCCAAGCCGGCACCGACAGCACTCGCGTCGTAACCCCAGCCGGTTTAACCAGCCTGACCGCCAGCACCAGCCGCGCCGGTTTAGTGCAGCTGGACAACAGCCTCAGCAGCACCAGCGACAGCAAAGCGCTGACAGCAGCCCAAGGCAGAGCGCTCAACGAGCTTAAACAAGATGCCCACGTCAACCTGCAAGCCCTGAGCAAGCTCGCTGGCGCGGCCGACCGCTTGCCCTACTTCACCGGCGCCGGAGCGCTGAGCCTCAACGCCCTGACCCCCTATGCGCGCAGCCTGCTCGATGATGGCGATGCGGCCGCGGCGCGTAGCACCTTAGGCGCCGCGCCGCTGGCCACTCCGGCATTCAGTGGTACGCCCACAGCCCCCACCGCCGCGCCAAGCAGCAACAGCACACAACTGGCCACCACCGCCTTTGTGCAAACAGCGGCGAATACGCGCCAGCCGCTAGACGGCACCCTAACCGCCCTGGCCGGCGTCAACACCAGCGCTAACCAGCTGATCTACAGCACCGGCGCCGATCAGTTTGCCGTCAGCGCCCTAACCCCTTATGCCCGCACGTTGCTCGATGATGGCGATGCAGCTACCGCGCTTAACACCCTCGGTGCGGCGCCAATAGATAGCCCGTTATTTGTAGGTTTTGCGAGAACCACCGGAACCATGCATGTGGCCGCAGCAGGTGGGGGCTTAGAAGTCGGGCGGGCCGATGGCACAAGCCAAGCAACCTATATTGACCTGCACTCAGGGGCTACTGCTGTGGACTACGATGTCCGCCTCATGGCCACTGGCGGTAACGGCAGCGCCGGCGGAGGCGACTTAACCATCACTGCAGCCACCGTAGGCTTTACCGCAACCCCTTATGCCCCCACCGTTCCTCCTGGCACCAACAGCACCCGACTGGCCACTACCGCCTTTGTGCAAACAGCGGTGAATGCACGCCAGCCGCTGGACAACACCTTGAGTGCCCTCGCCGGCCTTAATACCGGAGCTAACCAACTTATTTACAGCACGGCGCCCGATCAGTTTGCCGTCAGCGCCCTGACCCCTTTCGCCCGCACTCTGCTCGATGACGGCGATGCTGCGACGGCACGTAACACTTTGGGGGCAGCGCCGGTAGTCAGCGCATATTTAACGGGTTTACCTGCAACTAGCGGAACGCTGCATGTGGCCACGCAGGGTGGTGGTATAGAAATCGGCCGGCTTGATGGCGTCGAGCAAGTGTCGTACATCGACTTTCACAGCGGCGCCATCGCCACCGACTACGACGTGCGCTTACTCGCCAGTAGTGGTAACGGCAGCAGCGGCGAAGGCCATTTAGCCATCCTAGCCGCCTACGTAGCGTTTAGCACTATCCCTGTCGCGCCAACTGCTGCGCCAAGCGCCAATAACACCCAATTGGCCAACACCGCCTTTGTTAAAACCGCGATCGCTAACCTTGGTTTACGCGCCCTAGGCTCGATGGCCACCAATGGCTGGCACAAGTGCCAGGACACCGGACTGATCCGGCAATGGGGGATCACCGCGCCACTGCCCCTAGATACCGCGGCCACCATCACCTTCCCGCTGACCTTCCCCAATCGAGTGCTGGGCGGCAACTTTTGCCAACAAGCACCAGGGTTTTACACCTCGGCAGGTAACCAGGTGATCACCGCCATACGCAACGCAGGCATGGATATTTTTCAGGGCGACGACACGACCGGTCCGGTCTTTTGGGAAGCATGGGGTTACTAAGATGAGCGATAACTATTTTATTCACCGGCAAAACTTGAATTTTTATTGCAGCGCGGTCCATGGCGATGACCTGCCACCGGCGGATCAGTTGCAGGCCCTCAGCGCCGAGCAATACCAGCTCTTCAGCCAAGTGGCCGGCGCTGCCGTGGCAGGCAAAACCCTAGGCCAGGATGCCGACGGCAATGTGCAGGTTATTGATCGCCCGGCGCCTAGCGCTGACGAACTGCGCCTGCGCTTAGAACGACTTATCGACTATGCCGCCGACAAATTGCGGCGCCAGCTCACCGGCGATCCGCTACGCGCCGTGGAGTACGAGCAAGCCCGTGTGGAGGCCGAGCAATTCGTGGCCGCCGCCTATCAAGGTGACGTGCCCAGCATGGTTGCCGCCTGGGCGATCGCGCCGCGCACCGCGCAAGAAGCCGCCGATGAAATTCTGCGCAAAGCGGCCAACTACCGCAGTGTGTTCGAGCAACTGCGCACCCTGCGCTTGGCCGCCAAAGAGCAGATTCGCCAATACATCAAAGAGGCTCAACTCGACCAAGCGCAGGCCTTTACCGATGAGGCGGTGAAGAACCTTGAGCAGTTACCGACGCAGCTTGATCTGGACTTTTAGAGCACCTCAGCGCTCAGCAACCCGCCGTTGCCTGAGCGCGCAAACGCCTGTAGCACCGCGCGCTACAGCCGCAAACACTCGCACCCCATGGGCGTGCCCGGCACGCTCAGCACTCACTGAACCCTAGGCCCAACCCCGCAGGAGCTTCACCATGCCAGCCGATTATCATCACGGCGTCCGCGTTATCGAAATCAATGAAGGCAGCCGCCCTATTCGCACCGTCGCCACCGCCGTGGTCGGTTTGGTCGCGACAGCCGCCGATGCCGATGCCAGCGTCTTCCCGCTGAACAAACCGGTACTGCTTACCGACGTCCTGACGGCCAGCGGCAAGGCCGGCACCAGCGGCACCTTGGCCAAAGCCTTGGCCGCGATCGCCGACCAAGCCAGCCCGGTCACCGTCGTGGTGCGCGTTGAAGAAGGCAAAGATGCCACCGAGACCACCACCAACGTCATTGGCGGCGTCACCGCGACCGGTCAGTACACCGGCCTCAAAGCCCTGCTGGCCGCCGAGGCACAACTGGGCGTCAAACCTCGCATCATCGGCGCGCCGGGTCTCGACACACCGGCCGTAACCGCTGAACTGGTGGCTATCGCCCAGCAGCTGCGCGGTTTTGCCTACGCCAGCGCGTGGGAAAGTGCCAACGTCAGCGAAGCGATCCTGTACCGCAAAGGTTTTGGCGCCCGTGAGCTGATGCTGATCTGGCCGGACTTTATCAGCTGGGACAACCTCACCAACAAGGACGCCCCGGCCAGCGCCGTAGCCCGTGCCCTGGGCCTGCGCGCCAAGCTCGACGAACAAGTCGGCTGGCACAAGACCCTGTCCAACGTCCCGGTCAATGGTGTCACCGGCCTGAGCAAAGACGTGTTCTTTGACCTGCAGAGCCCAGAGACCGACGCCGGCCTGCTCAACGGCAGCGAAGTGACCACCTTGATCCGCCGCGAAGGCCTGCGTTTCTGGGGCTCGCGCACCACCTCCAGCGACCCGCTGTTTGCCTTCGAGAACTACACCCGTACCGCTCAAGTGCTGGCCGACACCATGGCCGAAGCGCACCTGTGGGCGATCGACAAGCCGATGCACCCAAGCCTGGTGCGCGACATCGTCGAAGGCATCAACGCCAAGTTCCGCGAGTTTATCCGCCAGGGTTATCTGCTCGGTGGTGAGTGCTGGTACGACGAAGCCGCCAACGACAAGGACACCCTCAAGGCCGGCAAGCTGTACCTGGACTACGACTACACCCCTGTACCGCCACTGGAAAACCTGCTGCTGCGCCAGCGCATCACCGATCGTTTCCTGGTTGATTTCGCCGCCCGCGTTAACGCCTAAACCCATTGATACGCGCAGCTAAGGCTGCGCTAGGAGAGCCCATCATGGCCCTGCCCAAAAAGCTTAAACACATGAACCTGTTTAACGACGGCAACAGCTACTTAGGCGTTGCCCAAAGCGTCACCTTGCCGGTGCTGTCACGCAAGCTCGAAGCGTGGCGCGGCGCGGGTATGGAAGGCCCGATCAAAGTCGACCTCGGTCACAGCGACGACGGCCTGCAACTGGAATGGACCTTAGGCGGTTGGGATCTGCTGGCCGTGCGCCAGTTTGCCGCGATCCAGGTGGATGCTGTGCAACTGCGTTTCGCCGGCTCCGTACAGCGTGACGACACCGGCGCGGTCAGCGCGGTGGAAATCGTCGCCCGTGGCCGTCATGAAGAAATCGACTTTGGCGATGCCCAGCCAGGCGAAGACACCGAGCACAAAATCACCACCGCCCTGAGCTACTACAAACTCAGCGTGGATGGTCAGGTGCTGATCGAAATCGACCTGCTCAACTTCGTCTATATCGTCGACGGCAATGACCGCCTCGCCGAACACCGCAAAGCCATTGGCCTGTAACCCTCGCCCGCTAAGGAGTTCCCCATGGCCAAGGCCGAAACCGTTGTTAACCCCAATGAAGTCGTCATCCAGCTCGACACGCCCCTGGTGCGTGGTGAGCAACGGGTCGACAGCCTGAGCCTGCGCAAACCCTTAAGCGGGGAATTGCGCGGCGTCAGCCTGATCGAGCTGGTGCAGATGGATGTGCTGGCGCTGCGCAAAGTGTTGCCACGCATCAGCTCGCCGATTCTCAGCGAGCCTGAGGTCAACAACATGGACCCAGCCGATCTGCTGGCCTGCGGTGTGGCTATCGCTGGTTTTTTGTTGCAGAAGTCGGCGAAGGACCCTGCCCTCGCTGTGTAGAAGACGCCATGGCCGATCTGGCCATGGTGTTTCATTGGTCGCCTGCCGACATGAACACCCTCACCCTTAACGATCTGATGCAATGGCAGGAGCGGGCCAGAACACGCTGGGAGCATGCGCATGGCCATTGACACCCAACTGCAGTCGTTGCGTCAGGCCATCGACCGCACCCTGGCCCCGCTGCGTGGGGTTAGCCGCAGCAGCGATGCCTTAATCCGCAGCCATGGCGACATTATCCGCAGTAATGCGGCACTGATCCGCAGCCATGGCAACGTTAACCAAAACCTGCAAGCGCTGCGCAAGCAACTGACGGCTGTGCCCGGTAAGCCAGGCGCGGCCGCCGGCGTGGCCTCACGCAGCCTGCCCACGGTGGATGCCGCCGCGGTGCGGCAACCGCTGCTGGCGATCATCCAGCGCACCGCGAGCGCGCAAACCGCGACCAATCAACTCAAGGCTGCACAACTCAATAGCCAAGGCCAGCTGGGCGCTGATTTTCCAGCGCTCAACCAACTGGCCACGCGCCTGGGCGAGCAGTTACCGGGTAATACGGCGGACTATCAGGGCCTGCTGCGCAGCCTGCAGCAACAAGGGCTGAGTAGCCAAGCCATCCTCGGCGGCAGCGCTGAGGCGGTGGCCTATATGGCCGTGCAGTCCGATCAACCCTTAGCGCAGGCGGCGGCCAACGCCGTGCAACTGCAGCGCGCCACCGGCAGTCGCGACAACGAGTTGTTGCCGCTGTTGGATAACGCCCAGCGCGCCGCCAACTTAGGGCTTTCGGGCGATGAACAATTACGCAGCTTTCAACAGCTGCGTCCGCTCTTGGCCAGCTTGCCGCAACAAGGCGTGCAGGCAGCCACCAGCTTCACCCCGCTGCTGCTGATGCTCAAGCAAATCGGCAGCTCGGGCGAGGCTGCCGGGCAAGTGCTCGGCACCCTGCTACAAGGCGCCCAAGACCCTGGGCGCGTGCAAGCCGCGCAACAGCAACTGCAAGGGATGAATGCGGGCTTCAGCCTCAACTTCAGCAATGCCCAGGGCGATTTTGCCGGCGTTGAGACACTGCTCGCGCAGTTGCAACAGCTCCAGGGTTTAACCGGCGAGCAGCGCGGCAGCGTGTTGCAGACCCTGTTCGGCGATGACAGCGGCGACTTACAAGGCATCCAGCAGATGCTTGAACAAGGCCTCGGCGGCTACCAGGCGATCAGCGCCAGCCTCGCCCAGCAGGCCGACTTACAAAGCCGGGTCAACCTGCAACTGGACAGCCTGGCCAACGTCATGCAAACCGCCCAGGAACGCTGGGACACCACCGCTGCGGACATCGGCACCACCGTGGAGCCGCAGCTGAAGAGTCTGCTGCGCGATTTAACTGACCTCGCCAGCGCCGTCAGCGCCTGGGTCAAAGAACATCCGCAGCTCACCGCCCTGCTGGTTAAAAGTGTCGCCGCCCTGGCGCTGCTGGCCAGCATTGTCAGTGCCGTGGCTCTGGCCATCAGCACGGTGTTGCTGCCCGTCGGCTTGCTGCGCAGCGCCTTAGGTTTACTCGGCCTGCAAGGCGGCACGCTGCTGACTTGGGTGCGTCAGTTGGCGGCGTGGTTAGGCTCA
The DNA here is from genome assembly GCF_025465995.1 of Pseudomonas sp. 5P_3.1_Bac2. Lineage (GTDB taxonomy): Bacteria > Pseudomonadota > Gammaproteobacteria > Pseudomonadales > Pseudomonadaceae > Aquipseudomonas. The sequence continues at coordinate 1,256,056 of NZ_JANLNY010000006.1, forward strand.
GTGCTGGGCCGCGTGTTGCTTAGCTTAGGCGGGCAACTGTTAAGCCTGGCCAGCACCTTACTGCCGCTGCTGGGCACCGCCCTGAGCGGTTTGATGAGCCTGATGCTGCGCTTGGCCAGCAGCGCACTGCCCATGGTCGGCCAGGCGATCATGCTGATCGGCCGCGCCCTGCTGACGAACCCGATCATCGCCATCGTGGCCTTGATCGCCGCAGCCGCCTATTTGATTTATCAAAACTGGGAGCCGATCAAAACCTTCTTCCTCGGCTTGTGGGAAGAGCTCAAAGCCGGCTTCAGCGGCACCCTCGGTGATTTCTTCAGCATGCTGCTTAACTTCAGCCCGCTGGGCATGTTCTACCGCGCCTTTGCCGCCGTGATGAACTACTTCGGCTTTGAGCTGCCGGGCAAATTCAGCGAGATGGGCGGCCAGTTGATGCAAGGTTTAGTGCAAGGCATCACTAACGGCTTAGCGGCCGTTAGCGCCGCCGTCAGCAACGCCGCCGACAGCACCGTGCTGTGGTTTAAAGAAAAGCTCGGCATCCATTCGCCTTCGCGGGTCTTCGCCGAACTGGGCGGCTTCACCATGGCTGGCCTTGAGCAAGGCTTGCTGGCCGGGCAAAACGGCCCGCTGCAAGCTGTCAGCAGCCTGAGCAAACAACTGCTGGCCGCCGGCAGCCTGGCCCTGGCCGTCAACGGCCCGGCACTCGCGCTGGACACCCGCGCGCCGCTCAGTGCCAACGTCAGCGCGCTCACCAGCAGCATCAGCAGCCCCAGCGCCGCACCGGTGATCACCATCAACCTCTACCCCAGTGCGGGCATGAATGAGCAACAGTTGGCGCAGATGGTGGGCAACGAAGTGGAAAAACGTCTGCAGGCCCAACAAGTGCGCCAGCGCAGCTCATTTATTGATCAAGACTAAAAGGAGTTGCGCCCATGATGATGGCCCTTGGCATGTTCGTGTTCAGCCTGGAAACCCTGTCCTATGAGAAATTCAGCCGGCAAACCGGCTGGCGCCACAGCCCAACCCAGCGTATCGGCACCAACCCGGCGCACCAGTTTCTCGGGCGCGACAACGACAGCCTGACCCTGCCCGGCTCCCTGCTCGCGGGCACTGGCGGCCAGCCGATCAGCCTCGATGTGTTACGTCAGATGGCCGACAGCGGCAGAGCCTGGCCCTTGGTGGAGGGCACCGGGCGCGTCTATGGCCTGTGGGTGATCGACAGCCTCAGCGACGATCGCAGCCTGTTCTTCCCCGACGGCGCCGCGCGGCGCATCGACTTCAGCCTTAAACTGACCCGCATCGACGATGGCCGCCTCGACCTGCTTGGCGCCATCGCCGGCAGCCTAGGCGGACTGATACGGGGTCGGCCATGAGCAACGAGCAAGACTATCCACGGCCCATCTATCGCCTATTGGTGGATGGCCGCGATATCAGCCAACAAGTTGAAGCGCGCCTGATCAGCATCACCCTGCTCGATAACCGCAGCCTGGAAGCGGACCAACTGACCATCGACCTCAGTGACCACGACGGCCTCCTCGCCATCCCCCCACGCGGCGCTGAGCTGCAACTGTGGCTGGGCTGGAGCAACACGGGGCTGACCGATAAGGGCACCTATATCGTCGATGAAACCAGCCACAGCGGCGCGCCCGATAGCCTCAGCATCGTCGCGCGCAGCGCCAACCTGCGCAGCGATTTCAAAGTCAAACGTGAACGCAGCTGGCACGCCACCACCTTAGGCGCGGTGCTGCGCAGCATCGCCGCCAGCCACGGCCTGACCCCGGTGATCAGCAGCGACCTGGCCGCGATCAACATTGTCCACCTAGACCAGGCCAACGAAAGCGATGCCAACCTGCTCGCCCGTCTGGGCGAGCAGCACGATGCCGTCAGCACCGTCAAAGCCGGCCATTTGCTGTTTATGCGCGCAGGCCGGGGGCAAAGCGCCAGTGGCCTGTTCTTGGCCGAAGTGACCTTGCACCGCAACGATGGCGACCAGCACAAATTCAGCCAGCCTGATCGCAACCAATACACCGGCGTGAAAGCCTATTATCACGACCTCAACAGCGCGCAAAAAAAATCCGCCATCGCCGGCGACCCCACCACCGTCCAAGAACTGCGCCACCTCTACGGCAGCGCCGAAGAAGCGCAAAGCGCCGCCAACGCCCAACTGCAAAAACTCAAACGCGGCAGCGCCAGCTTGACCTTCATGCTGGCCAAAGGCCGCCCGGAACTGCACCCCGAACAAAGCTTCTACGTGCTGGGGATTAAAGACTCGATCAGCGCCATCAAATGGCTGGGCAAAAAACTCACCCACAAATTCACCGCCACCAGCTTCACCACCACCCTGGACCTGGAAAGCCAAATCATCGACGACAGCGTCGACAGCCTCGCCGAAAAACCCACCACCCCCTAAGGCACCAACCCGCCCGTATTCGGAAATGCACCAATCCCACCCACAGTCCGTGGGGTGCATGTCGGGGCGGTGCGGTATTAGCGGTTGCTGGAGGCGGTAAACAGGTCGACTTGGCGGCGGGCGATTTCTTCTTTGCGCACGGCTTTGATGATTTTGTACACCCATTGCAGCGACACGCCGAATTCGCGGGCCAGTTCGCTTTGGTTGTGGCCGTTGAATTTGTCGTAGACCTGGCGATCGCGGCGGCTCAGGCGGATCGAGAGGCCCATGGGGAAGTAGATATTTTGCCCGCCCCAGTGCGCGGCCATGCGTTCGGCGACGGCGCTGGCGACTTGTTCGGCGTGGCTGGCGTCCAGGGCCGTCAGCTCGGCCAGGGCATGGGCCACATGTTGGGTCAGATCGAGCAGCAGTTCGGGGCTTTTGCTACGGAAATCGCTCATAAATATCTCGTGATCGTCAGGCCCTGGGGGCGTACAAAAGGGAACAAACGTTAGCCGCGTGGCGGGGTTTAGGCGTGTAGGCCGCAGCACGTTGCACGCCGCGTTTGCGCTGATGGGCTGGGCCGGAATAAGCCCCGAGCCAAGCCGTGGCTGATGTTCCCTTGCGCCGTAGTGGTATTAACGCGCGTGCCGTTGTAGCGGCATGCGGCACAGTAGCCGTGGTGCTACGACTGAGCACCAGCGGTGCAAGCGCCTGTGCGA
>NZ_JANLNY010000016.1 GCF_025465995.1 Pseudomonas sp. 5P_3.1_Bac2
TGTTAAAGAACGGTTGGTTAAGTCTTTCGTCTCAACCGAGGCGCGCATTCTACAGCAGCCCCACATCTTGTCAAGCAGGCTTTGAAAATTTCTTTTCAAACTCAACCACTTGCGCTTTCGATCGGCTTTCAGCTTCTCGTCAGCGGGAGGCGAATTCTACAGCGTTTCAAACCACTGTCAACCGCCTCTTTGCCGTCTCAGATCGACCCGACCTAAGCACCAGCAGCGTATCTTTCAACACCCTGCCAGAGCGGCGCATTGTACGCAGTTCTCACTGACTTGCAACCCTTAATTTCAAACTAACTTATTGATTAATAAGAAATTTACAGGAGCAGATACGCCTCAAGAGGGGCGCATTATAGAGAGCCACCCAAGCAGGTCAACACTTAATTACGGATTACTCAGCTTTAAGCGCAATGCGGGCAAAAGCCTTCTTGCCAGCCTGACAGACGTGCACTGCACCAAGCTTATATATAAAGGTGCGATCAACCACCTCTCCATCGACCCGAACACCACCAGAGCCCAGCAGGTCACGCGCCACGGCCGCATTCTTAACCAAGCCTGCCTTGTTCAGCAGAGCAGCTATTGGCATATCGGCCGCACTGAGCACTTCGATCTCAGGCAGGTCTTCCGGCAGCTCGCCATCTTTCATGCGGTTACCGGCAGAACGATGAGCATTTTGCGCGGCTTCAGCACCATGGAAACGCTCAACAATCTCTTCGGCCAGCTTGATCTTAATGTCACGCGGATTGGCGCCCTGCTCGACATCAAGCTTGAACTGGTTGATTTCATCCATGGAGCGGAAGCTGAGCAGCTCGAAATAGCGCCACATCAGAGAATCAGGCATTGACACCAGCTTGTTGTACATCACGCCTGGCGCTTCCTGGATACCAATGTAGTTACCCAGGGACTTGGACATCTTCTTCACGCCATCCAAGCCTTCGAGCAATGGCATGGTCAGCACGCACTGAGATGGCTGCCCGTAAGCACGCTGCAGTTCACGCCCCATCAGCAAGTTGAACTTCTGATCCGTGCCACCGAGCTCAACGTCCGCTCGCAGAGCAACAGAGTCGTAACCCTGCACGAGGGGATAGAGGAATTCGTGAATAGCAATCGGCTGCTGAGAGCTGTAGCGCTTATCGAAGTCATCACGCTCAAGCATGCGCGCTACGGTGTACTGGGAAGTCAGACGAATAAAGTCGGCCGGCCCCATCTGATCCATCCAAGTGGAGTTGAACGCCACCTCGGTTTTGGCCGGATCAAGGATTTTGAACACTTGGGTTTTATAGGTTTCGGCGTTCTCCAGCACCTGCTCGCGTGTTAGCGGCGGGCGAGTGGCGCTTTTACCGCTGGGATCACCAATCATGCCGGTGAAGTCACCAATCAGGAATATCACCTGGTGGCCCAGATCCTGGAACTGACGCAGCTTATTAATAAGCACGGTATGTCCAAGATGCAGATCCGGTGCAGTCGGATCGAAACCTGCCTTGATGCGCAGGGGCTGGCCACGCTTGAGTTTTTCAACCAGCTCAGCCTCAACCAACAACTCTTCTGCGCCGCGCTTGATCAGCGCTAACTGCTCTTCAACCGACTTCATGACAGGACTCACAACCACTCTGAAAACGAAAGGGAACCAACCATACAAGATCACCTAGCGAACACAAACTGCAACGACTCAGGAACATCCGTCGGCCAGTTCGGTCGCAGTAGGGTTGCCTAGCTAGCGATTTGGTTATATTTTATACAGTTACTGCATCTTCATCATATTGTTTATCTATTTTTTTACCTTTCATATTAATCATAAAAAAGCAGCCTATGACCTCTTCAACTAAAGCGCCGCCTCTTTATCCGAAAAGCCATATCTTGGCTGCCAGCGGCGTAGCCGCGCTACTCAGCCTTGCGCTACTGGTGTTTCCCAGTCGCGAAGTGGAAGCCAAACGTACCCACCTGAACCTTGAGTTAGACAGCTCCGCCGAATACAGCCAAGCTGAGAATGAAACCGAATCAGCCACGGCATTAAGCCTGAACAAAGCGCCATCGCCCCTCGCCCAAACCGGCGAAACCCCTGACACCGAACAAGCTAGCGTGGAAGCACCAGCGCCTGTCGAGAGCAAACCGCTGCAGCATATCGTTCGTGTTGAAAACGGCGACACCCTCTCCACTTTGTTTGCCAAGGTCGGTCTAAACGCCAACGACCTGCATGAAGCGATCAACAGCAGTAAAGAAGCCAAACAGCTGTCGCGACTAAAGGTTGGCCAACCACTTGAGTTCAATCTCACCACCGACGGTAAGCTGGACAGCGTCCACAGCAAACTCAGCGATCTGGAAAGCATCGCTCTAGTGCGCACGGATAAGGGCTTCAGCTTTAAACGCGAGCTGGTTAAACCCGAAGTAACCACCAGTTACTCCCGCGCAGTGATCAATAACTCGCTGTTCCTGTCGGCGAAACGTGCCGGGCTTTCTCATAACCTGACGATGGATCTGGCCAATATCTTCGGCTACGACATCGACTTCGCCCTGGACATCCGTGACGGCGACGAATTCGAGCTGATCTACGAGAAGAAGGTGGTCAACGGCAAGCAGGTCGGGACTGGCAATATCCTCTCCGCCCGCTTTACCAACCGCGGCAAAACCTACACAGCGGTGCGTTACACCAACAAGCATGGCACCACCAGCTACTACAACGGTAAGGGCGAAAGCATGCGCAAAGCCTTTATCCGCACGCCGGTGGACTTTGCTCGCATCAGCTCACGCTTCTCCAACGGTCGCCGCCACCCGATCCTGAACAAAATCCGCGCCCATAAAGGTGTGGACTACGCAGCGCCGCGCGGTACCCCGATCAAAGCAGCCGGCGATGGCCGGGTCATGCTGGCAGGCCGTCACGGCGGCTATGGCAACGCGGTGATCATCCAGCACGGTCAGCGTTATCGCACCCTGTATGCGCATATGAATGGCTTCGCCAAAGGCATCCGTAACGGTGTGAACGTACGCCAAGGGCAGATCATCGGTTATATCGGCACCACTGGCCTGTCTACCGGCCCGCACCTGCATTATGAGTTCCAGGTAAATGGTGTGCATGTGGACCCGCTGAGCCAGAAGATGACCATGGCGGACCCGATCCCAGCCAGCGAAAAAGCGCGTTTCAACCAGTTGAGCAAACCCTTGCTAGCACAGATGGATAAGGAAAAATCCACCATGCTGGCCCTCAACAATCAGCGCTGATTTATGCCTCTGTACTTAGGCGTGATGTCCGGCACCAGCCTGGATGGGCTGGACATCGCACTGATTGAGCAAACACACAAGACCCGCCTCATCGCCAGTCACTATCTGGCGATGCCCCCCACTCTCGGTAACGACCTGCTGGCCCTCTGTGCCAGCGGGCCAGATGAGCTGGCCCGCGCGGCCATGGCCGAGCAAACCTGGGCCCAATTAGCCGCCCAAGGCATTCATGCTCTCCTAGCCGAACAGGGGCTTAGCGCACAGGATATCCGCGCTATCGGCAGCCACGGCCAGACCGTGCGTCACGAGCCACAGCGCGGCTTTACCATTCAGATTGGCAATCCAGCTCTACTCGCCGAGCTGACGGGTATCAGCGTAGTGGCTGACTTCCGTCGCCGCGACGTGGCGGCGGGCGGCCAAGGTGCACCGCTGGTGCCGGCTTTCCACGAATCGCTGTTTGCCGACGGGCAGAGCAACCGCGCCATTCTTAATATCGGTGGTTTTAGCAATCTCAGCCTGCTTGAGCCCAATCGCCCCGTACAGGGTTTCGATTGCGGGCCGGGCAACGTGTTGCTGGATGCCTGGATCGGGCGCCAGCGCAACCTGCCCTATGACCAAGATGGCCAGTGGGCCGCCAGCGGTCATGTACAACCGGCACTGCTGAAGCAGCTACTGAGCGATCCGTTCTTCCACACTCAGGGACCGAAGAGCACCGGCCGCGAACTGTTCAACCTGCCTTGGTTGGATCAGCACTTAGCCAGCCTGCCTGTCTTGGCCGCGGTGGATGTACAGGCCACGTTGCTGGAGCTGACAGCCCTGAGCATCGTCGACTCGCTGCAAACCGCGCAGCAGCATACAGAGCTGTTGCTGGTGTGCGGCGGCGGCGCGCGGAATTTGCGCCTGATGCAGCGCCTGGCACAGCTGCTGCCTGGCTGCCAAGTGGGCAGCACAGACGCCCATGGTGTGCCGGCGGACTGGATGGAGGCCATGGCCTTTGCCTGGCTAGCGCACTGCTGTTTAGAGGGCATCCCGACCAATCGCCCCAGCGTCACTGGCGCCCGTGGCTTGCGCATATTGGGCGGCATCTACCCTGCTTAAACACTGGGCATGGTGCAGAAACGACAACGCCGCGCACAGGGCGCGGCGTTACTGGAAAACTACAGCTGGGCGCTTAAATCGAGAAGGACGATCCGCAACCGCAAGTGGTGGTGGCATTGGGGTTCTTGATGACAAAACGCGAACCTTCCAAACCTTCCTGATAGTCCACCTCAGCGCCGACCAGATACTGGAAGCTCATCGGATCGACCACCAAGCTGACGCCTTCTCGCTCGACGATGGTGTCATCTTCGGCGACGTCTTCATCAAAGGTGAAGCCATATTGGAAGCCGGAACAGCCGCCTCCGGTTACAAACACCCGCAACTTAAGGCGCGGGTTGCCTTCTTCACTAACCAGGCTTTTCACCTTGTTAGCAGCACCCTGCGTAAATTGCATAGCGCTAGGGGTGAAGGTTTCAACGCTCATGCTGATAACTCCCGGCGCTAAGCGCCCTACTGCGTTCTGAACGGCATTATCCTCTTCTCCTAGAAAAGCGGTCAACTATTCCGGCACTGCGAGGCTCTGCGGTAACTCTAAAGGCCGTGACTCTTCCTGTAAGCGGCACAGACGTCCCTCGACCTGGGCGCCCATGGCCATTTCCATCACGGCGTAATACAAATTGCCACGAATCCGCGCCCGTGGCCCAAGCTCTAGATGGCTGCTGGCGTGCACATCGCCCTGCACTTCGCCATCAACAATGATATGGGGTGCGCGGATCTCACCTTCAACCCGGCCCTGCTCGCTGATACGCACCATGCCTTCGCTGGTTAGTAGATTGCCCTTGAGCACGCCATCGATCTGCACCGCGCCCTGGAAGCGCAAGTCACCCTGCAATTCGGCGCCAACGGCGAGCAGGCTGGTCTTGCCAGCGAAGCGTTGCAGGTCAGTGCGCGCTCGATTTTTGTTCCACATAAGCCCCGACTACTCCGGTTTGTTCCAGTTAAACGAGTGCAGCAGTGGTTTATCACCCTTCACCTGTGCCCGCACCTTGATCTGCTTGGGCTCGAAGCCACTAGGCAACTGTAGCTCGGCGAATTGATCGGCAGCAGGAATCGCCTGGAAATGTTTGAAGGCGAAAGGAATCGGCTGCTCGCTCAGGGCGTTGGGCAGATGCTCTGCAAGGCTCGCCAAAGGTAGAGTGAGCGGCTTGCCATCCTGCGTCCCCTGGATCGATACCTCCAACTGCCCGGCAAGGGGCGCAGCATCCTTACCAATGCGGCTGAGGAGGATTTTGTAGCGGAATCGCTGTGGATTTTCTGTGCCTTGCAGCTCAAAGGCTTTGATCTGCAAACCCTGATGGCGCTGTTCGGGAGCCAGCACGCCTTGATAGAAGGCCAAGTCCTGCTGCTGTTGGTAGATTTGCTCTTCCAACAGCTTGATAGTCAGGCGACTCTTTTCGTTGGCTTGCTGGCTGACATTGGCGCTGTTGCTCAGCACCGCCAAGCGCTGGCGTAGTTCTTCGAGCTCGTCATTGGCCGGCGCGGGGGCGGCGGCCGTAACGGGCGGCGCGGGAGGTTCAGCCACTGGCGCCAGCTGTTGCTGATAACGCATACCGGCGTAGAAGGCCAACGGCAGGCCCAACAGCAAGGCAAAGATGGCGAAACGCCGGCGGCGCTCGCGCCGGGGATCACTAGGGCGAACCTCCCAACTCGCCATTAAGGCAACAGGGCCGCGTGGGACAGACCCAGGCGCTCATCCACACCGAACAGGATGTTCATATTCTGCACAGCCTGACCCGATGCACCTTTGACCAAGTTATCGATCACCGAGAGCACCACCACCAGATCGCCATCTTGCGGGCGATGCACGGCAATCCGGCACACGTTGGCGCCACGAACGCTGCGCGTTTCAGGATGGCTGCCGGCAGGCATCACATCGACAAACGGCTCGTTGGCATAACGCTGTTCGTACAACGCCTGCAGATCGACCGAGCGATCCACCACGGTGGCGTACAGAGTGGCGTGGATACCACGGATCATCGGAGTCAGGTGCGGCACGAAGGTCAAACCCACCTCTTTACCTGAGGCCCGGCGCAAGCCCTGGCGAATTTCCGGCAGGTGACGATGACCTTTGACGCCGTAAGCCTTCATGCTTTCGCCGGCCTCGCTGAACAGCGAACCAACACTCGCGCCGCGACCAGCACCGCTCACCGCGGACTTGCAGTCGGCAATCAGGCTCGTGGTATCGGCCAGGCCTGCTTCCAGCAGCGGGATTAAACCCAGCTGCGCAGCTGTCGGATAGCAACCAGGCACGGCGATCAGACGCGCTTGCTTGATCGCTTCCCGGTTAACTTCCGGCAGGCCATACACCGCTTCCGGCAGCAGATCCGGGGCACCGTGGGGCTGGCCGTACCACTGGCTCCACTCTTGGGCATCTTGCAGGCGGAAGTCTGCCGACAGGTCGATGACCTTAGTCCCGGCGGCCAACAACTCACCGGCTAGGGCGTGGGCAACGCCATGGGGCGTGGCGAAGAACACCACATCACAGGCACCCAAGGTGGCCACATCCGGCACACTGAAGGCCAGGTGCGGATAATGACCGCGCAGGTTGGGGTACATTTCATCGACGCGCAGCCCAGCTTCGGAACGCGAGGTAATGACCTCTACCTGTGCTTGCGGGTGCTGTGCGAGCAGACGCAGCAACTCGACACCGGTGTAGCCTGTGCCGCCGACGATGCCAACCTTGATCATTACCTACCCCTTGTCTAAACAATGCCGTGGAAAGCTTGGAATCATACGGGTGCAGCGCCTTGCGGCCAACACCTGCGAATGGCTTAGGGAGCAGACTAATGCCGGGCGCAGCGCAAAGCCCAAGCCTCAGTCGCAACGCTGCAGGCGATTGGCCCCTGAACCTGGCATTTAGCCCCGTGACGCCAACGCCACCTGCCTCTACTATCACAGGTTAATGAATTTCACCGAGGTTGCTCGATGCTCTACCTGTGGCTTAAAGCCCTGCACATCATTGCCATGGTTTGTTGGTTCGCCGGCTTGTTCTATTTGCCGCGCCTGTTTGTTTACCACGCCATGAGCAGTGACCCGATCAGCCGCGAACGCTTTTGCCTGATGGAGCGCAAGCTCTATCGCGGCATTATGTGGCCCTCGCTGGTGCTCACGGTGTTATTGGGTGCCGCCCTGATCAGCCTGAATCCCAGCTACTACCTAAGCCAGGGCTGGCTCCACGCCAAGCTGAGCATCGTCGCGCTGCTGGTGGTTTATCAGTTTTTCTGTGGCGCCCAGATCAAAGCCTTTGCCCGCGATGAGAACCCACGCGGCCATGTGTTTTACCGCTGGTTTAATGAGGCGCCAGTGTTCGCCCTGCTGGCCATCGTAATCTTGGTGGTGGTCCGGCCTTTTTAAGCCTCCCAACGTTAAACATCCCCACGAAAGGAATTCGCCATGGCTCTGCCTGCTGTGCTGGAACAAAGCCTACGTTTGCCGCTGGTCGCGGCGCCGATGTTTTTAGTGTCTAACCCGCAATTGGTTTTGGCCTGCTGCAATGGCGGCATTGTCGGCAGCTTCCCTGCGCTCAATCAGCGCGACAGCGGCGGCTTTGCCGATTGGCTATTGCAGATTAAACAAGGGCTCAATGCCACCGCTGCGCCCTATGCGGTGAACCTCATCGTGCATGCCACTAATCCTCGGCTACAGGCGGACCTCGCGATTTGCGTGGAGCAGCAGGTGCCCATCGTGATCACCAGCTTGGGCGCAGTGAAAGAAGTGGTGGATGCGGTACACAGCTACGGCGGCTTGGTATTTCATGACGTCACCACCCGCCGCCATGCCGAGAAGGCGGCTGAGGCAAGCGTCGATGGTTTGATCGCGGTAGCTGCCGGCGCTGGTGGGCATGCCGGCACCTGGAGTCCGTTCGCGTTGATTGCGGAGATCCGCCAGTTCTTCGACAAAACGCTGCTGCTGGCCGGCAGTCTCAACCATGGCCATGAGATTCTCGCCGCCCAGTTGCTCGGCGCCGACCTGGCCTATATGGGCACCCGCCTGATCGCCACCCAGCAAAGCGCCGCGCCGGCGGCATACAAGCAGATGCTGCTGGAGGCCCAGGCCGCCGATATCATCCACACCCCTGCGGTGTCCGGCGTGCCGGCGAGCTTTATGCGCCAGAGCTTGGAGCAAGCGGGTTATGACCTTAAACAGCTCACTCACAAAGGCGAGCTGAACTACGGCGAGAAGCTCAAACCCATGGACGATGAGGCCAAGGCCTGGAAGACGGTATGGTCGGCCGGCCAAGGCGTCGGCAGTATCCATGAAGAGCTCAGCGTGGCCGACCTGATCGCCCGCCTGGACCACGAATACCGCGTCGCCCTGAGCCACAGCCAACGCTTACACCAGCGCTGGCCACGCTAATCCAGAGCTGGGCCGCCTGCGAGCGCGCCCAGCCTAGCTGCCGGCAGATAATAAGCAGTCGACATTTACAGATGAGTCGGCTTGTTTGCTGGCATATGGCTAGCTAGCCTAGCCCTCACTAATTTTCCAGCGACAAGGAAGGCGGAATGTCTGAGGCTCGTTTCAAAGTTCTGTTTAGCGGCGAACTAGTGCCGGGCGCCCAGCTTGAGGTGGTGCAGGCTAATTTGGCGCGCTTATTCAAAGCAGACCCCGCACGGATTGCGGCGCTGTTTAGTGGTAAGCCCGTAGAGATCAAACGCGGCCTGAGCGAGGCGCAAGCCGAGCACTACTTAAAGGCCCTGCACCAAGCCGGGGCGAATGCGCGCAAAGTCGCGGAGCTCAGCACCAGTTTGAGCTTACAACTCACCGACGATCACCCTGCTGCGCAGACCAGTGCCCACGCGGCAGGCCAAGCCCCGCGCATGACCTGTCCCAAGTGCGGGCATCAACAAACGCAAACCAAGGAATGCTCGGCCTGCGGCATCATTATTGATAAGTACCTAGCCCGGCAAACGGCCCTGGCGCCGAGTGCTGCCGCAGCGGCCACGCCTTATGCCACGCCACAAGCGAAGATCAGCGCCCCCAGCGCGGAGTTCGACACACTGAAAGTCTTCACCAGTGATGGGCGGATTGGCCGGATGCGCTATTGGGTATGGTCAGCGACGCTGCTGACGTGCCTGCTGCCGGCAGCTTTGGCTTTGGTGATGGCGATCAAATCCAGTCCTCTTATCGGCGGCTTGCTCAGCGTCGCGGCGGTATTGGTGTTCGGCGCTATGTCGCTAATTATCAGCATCAAACGCCTGCACGACTTAGGCTGGTCGGGGTGGTTGTGGCTGCTGAACTTCGTGCCCGTACTGGGCTCGTTCTTCAGCTTAATTCTGCTGATTTTGCCGGGCAACTCAGGGCCCAACCAGTTCGGTCCACCACCACCGGAAAATAGCCCGATAGTAAAAATTCTATTTTGGCTCTGGCTGGTGCTCGCGAGCCTAGGTATCGTGGCCGCGATTATGCTACCAGGCGCTTTAGGCCTGTTGACGGATTAAGCTCAAGCCTCATAAACCCGTAGGCGCAGACCACTTGCATGGCTCTGCGCTCTACCCGTTCGACCAACATCTGCGCAGCCCACTTTCACCCCGCCATCGCTTTACGCATGGGGGTTAGGCGTCACACGGAGAACCCATGAAGAGTTATGCGCTAATCACCGGAGCATCCAGTGGTATCGGCTTGGCCTTAGCCGAAGCGCTGGCCCGGCGGGGGCGCAACCTGATTTTGGTGGCCCGGCAACGTGATGTGCTGGAAAGCATCGGCTTTGAGTTAAGCCAACGCTTCGGCGTGGAGGTGCTGTTCCGCGTCTGCGACCTGAGCCAACCGCTGCGCGTCAGCGGCCTGCTGCATGAACTGGAAGAAGGCGGGCGCTGCATCGATCTGCTGATCAATAACGCCGGTATCGGCAACGCCGGCGAATACGTCAGCCAAGACTGGATGCGCGAGCAACAACTGATTGAACTCAACGTGCTGGCCCTGGCCCGCCTGTGTCATGCCGTGGGTGGCTTGATGGTCGGCCAAGGCGGTGGGCAGATCCTTAATGTGGCCTCGATTGCGGCTTTTCAGCCAGGACCGGGGATGTGCAATTACTACGCGAGCAAGGCTTTTGTTCTGAGTTTTTCCGAGGGCCTGCGTGAAGAACTTAAACAGTATGGCGTGCGGGTCTCGGTCCTCTGCCCCGGGCCAACCAACAGCGCCTTCTTCCGTAATGCGCAGCTTGATGTGCCAGGCCTGCAAGGCAGCAAGTTGATGATGAGCGCTGAGCAGGTGGCGTTGCTAGCCCTTAAAGGCCTGGATAAAAATCGCGCGATCATCATCCCCGGCTGGCGAAACAGACTGCTGGCGATCAGTCCTCGACTGGCCCCGCGCAGTGTCATCCGCTGGCTCAGTGGGCAGATTAACCGGCGCTTTATCCGTTTGATCAAGGCGCCCTCATGAGCAATGCAGCTCGGTGCCAAGGCTGATCTCGATCAAACCCCATGGCCTGGATTGGAGTAAACTGCCCGGCATAGTTAGCGCCGGAGGTCCCCATGGCCAGCGAACGTCATTTTTCCCCAGTCGACCGCCTGTTACTGCAGGCGGATGCCGCGTTACGCACTTTACTGCCCTTTAGCGGCCAGCCCACCCGGCCGTCACCGGCGACTGTTGAAGCACCAACTGAGCTCGACAGCCAACAGACCCAGCACATCGCGGGTTTGATGCGCATCAACCACACCGGCGAAGTCTGCGCCCAGGCCCTGTATCAAGGCCAAGCGCTGACGGCCAAACTGCCCCAAGTGCGTAAAGCCATGGAGCACGCCGCCGACGAAGAAATCGACCACCTGGCGTGGTGCGAGCAGCGCATCCGTGAATTGGGTAGCCGCCCGAGCGTGCTCAACCCACTGTTTTATGGCCTGTCGTTTGGCGTGGGCGCAGCCGCTGGTCTGATCAGCGATAAAATCAGTCTGGGTTTCGTCGCCGCCACTGAAGATCAGGTGGTAAAACACTTGGACGAGCACCTGGAACAGATCCCGCTTGAAGACCAAAAGTCGCGGGCCATTCTTGAGCAAATGCGCGTCGATGAACAACAGCATGCCTGCAACGCTCTGGATGCCGGCGGCGTACGCTTCCCCAAACCGGTCAAGCTGGGTATGAGCCTGCTGGCCAAGGTGATGACCAGCAGCACTTATCGTATTTAGCCTTCGGCTAAATAAACAAAGGGCACCTAAGGTGCCCTTTGTTATGTCGCATTACGTGATGTAACAGATGCCGTGTAGAACTAACTGAAGCGGGGCTTATTCGCCCAACTCGATGATTTCGTAATCGTGGCTGATGTCTACACCGGCACGGCCGAGCATGATCGAAGCCGAGCAATATTTTTCCGCCGAAAGCTCGACCGCCCGTTTGACCTGAGCCTCTTTGAGCCCACGACCCTTGACGACAAAATGCAGATGAATCTTGGTGAATACTTTCGGCTCTTCAGGAGCGCGCTCAGCCTCAAGGAAGGCTTCGCAACTTTCGACCGGCTGGCGGGATTTTTTCAGGATGCTGACCACATCGAAGTTGCTGCAGCCGCCCAGGCCGATCAGCAGCATTTCCATGGGCCGGATGCCCAGGTTGCGTCCACCACTCTCGGGCGGACCGTCCATGACCACTGCATGGCCGCTACCCGATTCGCCGATAAAAATGGCCTCACCAGCCCACTGAATACGCGCTTTCATTACCCAGGCTCCGCCGTTAAAAAGGTGCCAAGTTTAGCACAGCACCCTCTCAAACTGTTTTGCTGCACCAGAGGGGGCTTGGATGTTGCATAGTTAGCGCGGTAAGCTCCAAAAACGCTGGCACGCTTGTACACATAACTACAACTATAAATATCCGCCACCCCATGGCAATTAATCTAATAAATTCGGGAATCGGGCATGGTAGCTATTACCCTCACACCAAAAATTAAAAATATCGATAAGCTCCTCGCACACTGTCATCGCCGGCGTTACAGCGCTAAGAGCACCATCATTTATGCGGGCGATCGTTGTGAGTCATTGTTCTTCATCGTCAAGGGCTCGGTCACCATCCTGATCGAAGACGATGATGGCCGTGAAATGATCATCGCCTACCTCAACCCCGGTGATTTCTTCGGTGAAATGGGGCTCTTCACCAAAGATGGGGTGGAAAAACAGCGCAGTGCCTGGGTTCGTGCCAAAACCGAATGTGAGGTCGCCGAGCTGAGCTATGTGAAGTTCCGCGAGCTGAGCCAGCAAGATCCGGAAATCCTCTATGCCCTAGGCAGCCAAATGGCTGAACGACTGCGCAATACCACACGCAAGGTCGGCGATCTGGCCTTTCTCGATGTCACCGGTCGCGTTGCGCGTACCCTGCTTGAACTGTGCAAACAGCCCGATGCCATGACCCACCCCGACGGTATGCAGATCAAAATTACCCGCCAGGAAATCGGCCGCATCGTCGGCTGCTCGCGGGAAATGGTCGGCCGGGTGCTCAAAGCTTTGGAAGAACAAGGCTTGGTCAACGTCAAAGGCAAGACCATGGTGGTCTTCGGCACCCGTTAACCGCAGCCGCAATGAACAACGCCGACCCAAGGGTCGGCGTTGTTCATTGCTGGGTACTGCTTAGTCAACATCGGGTGCCGCGACCTGAATGCTGCGCTCGGCAAAGAACAGGCGTTGCAGCTCTAAACCTGGGTTTTCCGCACGCATAAAGGCTTCACCGACGAGGAAGGCGTACACCTCGCTGATCATCATCAGCTCCACATCCGCGCGGTTGAGGATGCCACTCTCAGTGACCACCAGACGATCACGGGGCACCCGGGTTAGCAGATCCAAGGTGGTATCAAGGCTCAGCTCAAAGGTATGCAGGTTACGGTTGTTGATTCCCAGCAATGGCGATTCAACCACCTTCAGCGCCCGCTCCAACTCATCGCCGTCGTGCACCTCGACCAACACATCGAGATTGCAGTCCTTGGCCGTGGCCGCCAACTCAGCCATCTGGCCATCTTCCAGCGCCGCGACAATCAACAATACGCAGTCGGCGCCCAAAGCACGGGATTCAACGATCTGATAGGGATCGATCATAAAATCTTTGCGGATCACCGGCAGTTTGCAGGCACTGCGCGCTTCTTGCAGGTAGCGATCGTTGCCCTGGAAGAAGTCGATATCAGTCAACACTGACAAACAAGTCGCCCCACCAGCGGCATAGCTTTCGGCTATTTCAGCAGGCACAAAGTGCTCGCGGATCACACCTTTGCTCGGCGAGGCTTTTTTGATTTCAGCAATCACCGCCGGCTTCCTAGCTTCGGCCTGAGTGATCAGCGCTTGGGCAAAGCCACGCGGCGCGTCGACTGTGCGCAGTTGTTGCTCCAGCTCTGCCAGGCTAACGATAGCGCGCCGCGCCATGACTTCCTCGGCTTTGCGCGCAATGATTTTTTCCAGAACAGTTGGCAGACTCACCCAGCATTCTCCTGTTTAAATACGGCGGTAAATGACACCAGCTCCTGCAGCTTCTCCCAAGCCAGGCCGGTGTGCAGCGCATCATGCGCAAGCTCAACACCTTGTTTAAGGCTAACCGCCAAATCGGCTGCATACAACGCCGCGCCAGCATTCAGGGCGATCATATCGGCCGCCTTTTGTCCTGCGTCAGTCTTACGCCGGGTCAGGGCGTCGCGGATCAGCGCCAGCGAAGCATCGGCGCCGTCCACCGAGAGGCCAATCAGGCTTTGACTGGTGATTCCAACATCTTCCGGCAGCACTTCGTATTCGCTGATCTCGCCATTTTTCAGCTCGGCCACATGGGTCGCCGCGGCGAGGCTGAATTCATCCAGACCGTCGCGCGAATGCACCACCAGCACATGCTTGCTGCCCAAGCGCTTGAGCACCTCGGCCAACGGCCGGCACAGCTCCTTGCTGAACACCCCCACTACCTGATGCTTAACCCCTGCTGGATTGGTCAGCGGGCCAAGCATATTGAAGATAGTGCGCAGGCCCAGATCACGCCTTGGGCCGGCCGCGTATTTCATCGCCGAGTGATGCACTTGGGCAAACATAAAACCGACGCCAACGCCCTCGATGCAGCGCTTAACTTGCTCCGGTTCTAAGTTCAGATGGATGCCAGCAGCCTCCAGCAAATCGGCACTGCCGCTCTTGCCGGACACCGCGCGATTGCCGTGCTTGGCCACTTTGCCGCCAGCGGCGGCCACGACGAAGCTGGCTGCAGTGGAGACGTTAAAGATATTGGCGCCATCGCCGCCAGTACCGACCACATCCACCACATGCTCGAGGCTGCTCAATTGCACCTGGCTGGCCAGCTCGCGCATCACCGATACGGCACCGACGATTTCGTCGATGGTCTCGCTCTTCATGCGCATGCCCATGAGGAACGCACCGATCTGCGCATCCGTACACTGGCCGGTCATGATCTGGCGCATCACGGCCTGCATTTCTTCGGTGTTCAAATCCAGCTGGTTGACCACCCGATTCAGGGCTTGCTTGATATCCATCAGCGCACGCCTCCTTGTTGTTTGAGGAAGTTGGCGAACAGCTCATGGCCCTGCTCAGTGAGGATCGATTCCGGGTGGAACTGCACGCCTTCGATATTCAGGGTCTTATGGCGCAGGCCCATGATTTCATCGACGCTGCCGTCGGCGTGCGCCGTCCAGGCGGTGATTTCCAGGCACTCAGGCAAGGTTTCCCGCTTCACCACCAGCGAGTGGTAACGGGTCACGGTCAAAGGCTTATTGAGACCGGCGAACACGCCTAAGTCTTCATGGAACACCGGGCTGGTTTTGCCATGCATGGCTTGCCGGGCGCGCACCACATCACCGCCAAAGGCCTGGCCGATGCTCTGATGGCCCAGGCACACGCCCAAGATCGGCAGCTTGCCGGCAAAGTGCAGAATGGTCTCAATCGACACCCCGGCTTCACTTGGCGTGCAAGGGCCAGGCGAAACGACAATACGCTCAGGCTTGAGGGCTTCGATCTCGGCGATGCTCAACTCATCATTACGGATAACGTGCACGTCAGCGCCCAACTCACCGAGGTACTGCACGACGTTATAGGTAAAGGAGTCGTAGTTATCGATCATTAACAGCATTTCAATCCCAACCTTTATGTTTAAGGTTAATCAGGGCAGCAGACAGGTTACAGCAGCGCCTCGCGCTCGACAGGTTGACCACAGGCCATCGCTCGGCCAGCGCCAAGGTCGGCAGCGGGTGCAACAGCGGGAGGGATAAACAGGGCATGTGGCCTTCTCCTAGGGGTTGGAGCCGCCACACCGGTGAGCTTTTGGAAATCCTGCAACCTGCTTGCCGATGCTGGCGGCAGGGTTGGGTTTGAAACCGCAACGACGCGCCGCTTCCTATTGGAAGCGCCACCACAGATTTACCCTGAGCGTCACGGTTGAGGACATGATACCTAGCCTGAGAATGAGTCGCTGCAGCCTTTGCCGCAGCCAACAAGTGGTCGGATTGTAACGCCCATCATCAAACCAAGTCGATGGCTTTTTCCCCTGACCATACGACCTAAGCACAACCCCCAGCCGCACCGGCCAGGGGCCTTGTAGCACTTATTCGGCGCGACCTTGCTCGGCCAACGCCACTGCGCGGAACATGGCGCGGCGCTTGTTCAGGGTTTCTTCCCACTCAAGCGCCGGCACCGAGTCGGCGACGATGCCGGCACCGGCTTGCACGTGCAGCTCACCGTCTTTGATCACCGCCGTGCGGATGGCAATCGCCGTGTCCATATTGCCGTTCCAGGCCAGGTAACCTACGGCGCCGCCATAGACGCCGCGCTTAACCGGCTCCAGCTCGTCGATGATTTCCATGGCGCGAATCTTCGGCGCACCGGACAGCGTGCCGGCCGGCAAAATGGCGCGCAGGGCGTCCATGGCCGTCAGTTGCGGCTTAATCTGCCCGGTGACGTTGGAGACGATATGCATGACGTTGGAGTAGCGCTCGATCACCATTTTCTCGGTGACTTTGACGCTACCCGTGCTGGCGACACGCCCCACATCGTTGCGGCCCAAGTCGATCAGCATCAGGTGTTCGGCGACTTCTTTGGCATCGCTGAGCAGGTCTTCTTCCAGCGCCAAGTCAGCCTCTTCGTTAGCGCCGCGGGGACGAGTGCCGGCAATAGGCCGTACAGTGACCAAGCCCTCCTCCAAGCGCACCAGCACCTCCGGCGAACTGCCGACCACATGGAAGTCGCCAAAGTTAAAGAAGTACATATAAGGCGTCGGGTTGATGCAGCGCAGCGCCCGGTACAAATCAATCGGCGCGGCCTGGAACGGAATCGACATGCGCTGCGAGATCACCACCTGCATGCAGTCGCCAGCGAGGATGTATTCCTTGATGGCGTTGACCGCGTGCTCGTAGTCGTCACGCTTAAAGCTGGAGATAAACTCAGGCTCAGGGCCCACCGGCGCGCTTAAATCCACGCCCAACCGCGGGGTGATCGGTTGACGCAGCTTGTGCAGGATTTCCTCTAGGCGCGCCTGACCTTGCTCCAGGGCAGCGGCTTCGCTCGGATCGACCAGCACGATGGCGTGCATCTTGCCGGCGAGGTTATCGAACACCACCACGGCGTCGGACACCATCAGCAGAATATCCGGGGTGCCGAGGTTGTCCGGATTCACCCCGCCAGCCAGTTTCTGCTCCACGTAACGTACGCTGTCGTAGCCGAAGTAGCCGACTAGGCCACCGTTAAAACGCGGCAAGCCAGGCAAGGTCGGCACCCGATAGCGCTCTTTAAACGCCTCGACAAAGGCTAGTGGGTCCGCGCACTCGTGGCGCTCAACGACTTCGCCATCGATGCTGATCTGCACACTGTGGTCATAGGCGCGCAACACGGTGCGTGAAGCCAGACCGATGATCGAGTAACGCCCCCACTTCTCGCCGCCTTGGACGGATTCGAGCAGGTAGGTGTTGGCCTCGTCGGCCAGCTTGAGGTAGATCGACAGCGGCGTGTCGAAATCCACCAGGGATTCGCAGGCCACAGGAATACGGTTATAGCCTTCGGCGGCTAGACGCTGAAATTCTTCGCGGGTCATCAGATGAGTCTCGTAACGGATGCTTAAAGTGAGTCGTGCATGCGCGCCGCCTGTTGCGGCCAGGGCAAGATCAGTGGCGCCAGCGCCAACGGGCCAGGGCCTTGAGGATGATCATGCTGGGGCTATGCGACCAACGCGTGCAGAAAACAAGCACCACGAAACTCTCTTTTAGTTAGGCGGGAAAGTCCGGCCACACTAGCGCGTTGCCTGGGCTGAAGCAACCTTCAACCCAGGCAAAACAGCGCTGGCGCGGCTTAACCTGCAGGCTGCAGCAACTCAGTCAGTTGGTTAAGCACGTAGTTGGGGTTTTCTTCGGCAATCGGCCGGCCATGGTTGTAGCCATAGGTCAGCGCCACGCAGGCCACGCCAGCGGCCTTGGCGGCCAGCACGTCGTTGCGCGAATCGCCGACAAATAACGCCTGTTCAGGAGCGACCCGGGCCAGTTGCATCACATGCAGCAAGGCCGCCGGATGGGGCTTTTGCTGGGGCAAGGTGTCGCCGCCCATGATCCAGCGAAAGTAGCCACCCAAGCCCAGCTGATCGAGCAAGGGCGCGACAAAGCGCTCGGGCTTGTTGGTCACTATCGCCAGCTCGATATTTTTTTCACGCAGCCAGTTAAGGGTTTCCAGCACCCCGGAATAAACCTGGGTCTGGCTGTGATCCTCGGCATAGTGATCGAGGAACAATTGCAGCGCCTGCTCGGCCTGCGCGCTGTCCACCTGCGCATGTTCCAGGCTGCCGGCCAACGCGCGGCGCACCAGCACCGGCGAGCCGTTGCCGATCCACTGCCGGACGTTTTCGACCCCGGCCGGGGCGCGGCCTAAGTCAGCCAGGGTTTTATCCACCGCAGTGGTGATGTCCGGCACTGAGTCGATCAGCGTACCGTCCAGGTCGAACATCACCAGTTGCGGCAGTGCACCTTGGAACAGCTGATGAATCAGCTTCATCCGCGCACCTGGGCCAGCTCGGCGCGCATGGCATCGATCACAGCTTTGTAGTCCGGCTGATTGAAGATCGCCGAGCCGGCGACAAAGGTATCAGCGCCAGCTTCAGCGATGGCACGGATGTTCTGCACATTGACCCCACCGTCTATTTCCAGACGGATTTCACGGCCACTGGCATCGATCAGCGCCCGCGCTTCGCGCAGCTTCTCCAGGGTGTGGGGAATGAACTTCTGCCCGCCAAAGCCTGGGTTAACGCTCATCAGCAGGATCATGTCGACCTTGTCCATGACGTGCTTGAGCACGTCCAGCGGAGTCGCCGGGTTAAAGACCAAGCCGGCCTTGCAGCCACCATCGCGGATCAGTTGCAGGGAGCGGTCGATATGCTCGGAGGCTTCCGGGTGGAAGGTGATGTAAGTGGCGCCGGCTTCGATAAAGTCGCCGATGATGCGATCCACCGGCTTGACCATCAGGTGCGCGTCGATCGGTGCGGTAACGCCGTACTTACGCAGGGCGCTGCACACCATCGGGCCGATGGTCAGGTTGGGGACGTAGTGGTTGTCCATGACATCGAAGTGCACGATGTCGGCGCCAGCGGCGAGCACCTTATCCACGTCTTCACCCAGGCGGGCGAAGTCGGCGGACAGAATCGACGGGGCAATGGCAAAGGGTTGCATGGCGCACCTCAGTGGCTTTGATCAAGCCGCGCATTGTACCCGAGCCAATGGCAAGCTGCCGCCAACAGATGACCGACGCGGCCATAGACCGCGCCGGTACTGATGCGAAGAGTTACTCTGGAACTTGAGTGCGCATCTTCTCGCTGCGGCCACGCAGCCATTCCAGGGTCAGCAGCAACACCACGGAGAAGGCAATCAGCAGGGTCGCGGCAGCGGCGATGGTTGGCGACAGATTCTCGCGAATACCGCTGAACATCTGCCGCGGCAGCGTGGCTTGCTCAGGGCCGGCGAGGAACAGGGTGACGACCACCTCATCGAAAGAAGTGGCGAAGGCAAACAGGCCACCACTGATCACCCCGGGGGCAATCAAGGGCAAGGTGACCCGGCGAAACGCGGTCAGGGGTGAGGCACCAAGGCTGGCCGCGGCGCGCACCAGGTTATGGTTAAAGCCCTGCAAGGTGGCCGACACAGTGATGATCACAAAGGGCACACCGAGCACTGCGTGGACGATGATCAGCGAGATATAGCTGTTACCCAAGCCCAGCGGGGCGAAGAACAGGTAGCTGGCCACCCCGACGATCACCACCGGCACGATCATCGGCGAGATCAGCAGGCTCATCACCAGCGCCTTGCCGCGAAATTCGCCACGGGTCAGACCAATCGAGGCCAGGGTGCCGAACACCATGGCCAGCACGGTGGCCGCAGGGGCGACGATCATGCTGTTCTTCAGCGAGCGCATCCACTCGTCTGAGCTAAAGAACGCTTCGTACCAACGCAGCGAGAAGCCTTGCAGCGGATAAACCAGAAAGGTCCCCGAGTTAAACGACAGCGGGATGATCACCAGCACCGGCAAGATCAAAAACAGCAGCACCAGCGCGACCAAGCTGCGCAGGCTGTAGTGCCAGATGCGTTCGACAGGTGACATGTAAGGGCTAAGCATGCTCAATCTCCACAAAATTCTGCCGGCTGGGTAAGGCCTCTGGCCCTACCCGCCCAAGGGCTGGCGGCTTAGGCCAGCTTCAACTTACTGGCGCCGACCAACCAGCCGTACACCACATACAGCAGCAAGGTGGCGGCCAGCAGCAGCCCGCCCAACGCAGTGGCCATACCCCAGTTGATCGAGACGTTGGTGTAGAAGGCGACGAAGTAGCTGATCATCTGATCGTTCGGGCTGCCCAGCAGCGCCGGGGTGATGTAGTAGCCAATCGACAAGATAAACACCAGCAAGCCACCGGCACCGACCCCAGCCAGGGTTTGTGGGAAGTACACGCGCCAGAAGCTGACAAACGGATGGCAACCCAGGGATACCGCCGCACGCATATAGGTCGGCGAGATGCCTTTCATCACGCTGTAGATCGGCAAAATCATAAACGGCAGCATGATGTGCACCATCGAGATGTACACGCCGACGCGATTGAACACTAACTGCAGCGGCTCATCGATGATGCCCATGGCGATCAGCCCGCTGTTGATCAAGCCGCCGGACTGCAGCAACACGATCCAGGCCGCCACACGCACCAGAATGGAAGTCCAGAACGGCAGTAGGACCAAAATCATCAGCAGGTTGCTGGTGCGTGCCGGCAAGTTGGCCAGCAGGTAAGCCACCGGATAGGCCAGCGCCAGACAGATGGCGGTGATCACCAGGCCCATCCAGAAGGTGCGCACGAAGATATCCAGATAGATCGACTGATCCGGCGTGGCTTTAGCCACCTCGCCCAGATCATCGATGCGGTGATCGACGGCGGCGAGCAAGTAATAGGGGGTGACATTGCTGCTGTTGCGGCGGATCACCTGCCAGTAAGCCGGATCGCCCCAACGTTCATCCAACGCCTCCAAGGCGTTCTTATACGACTCAGGCTCAGTAGCCAGCGGCAGTTTGCGCGCCGTGCTGCTGATCAGGCTGCGGTAGCCGGCCAGTTCCATATTCAGGCGTTTAGACAGATCGCCAAGCACGCGCTGCTTTTGCGCCAGCACGATGTCTTCGGCCATGGCCTTGTACACCGCCTCGTGGGGCAGGCCGCGACCGTCCCAGGCGTCGATCGCCGCTACGGTTTGCGGCAACGAGCTGACCACTTCCGGGTTTTCCACACTGCGCCAGAGCAAGGCGCCGATGGGCAGGATAAAGGTCAACAGAAGAAACACCACCAGCGGCAGAATCAACGCCTTGGATTTGAGCCGGTTAAACCGCTCGGCACGGGCCAAACGCTGCTTAAGGCTGGACTCAGGAAATTCAGTGGCGGGCATAACGCTGGCCATGGATGACTCCGCATGCAATCGTCGCCTCGGGCGACGAAGAAATCAGGTCGCGTTGCCTGTGCCGACACACCGGGCAACGCGGGGTTAAGCCAGGCTGGCGGCGGCACGCAGGCCACCGCCAGCCTTCGCCTTAGCGTGCAGCCCAGGCGTTGAAGCGTTGTTCCAGCTGCTCGCCGTAATCAGCCCAGAAGGTCACGTCGATGGCCACTTGGTTCTCGATGTTTTCCGGGGTGGTCGGCATCACTTTCAAACGCTCAGGCGCCAGCAGTGGCACGGCAGCTTTGCGAGTAGGACCGTAGGCGATGTTTTCCGAGAAGACTTTCTGCGCTTCTGGGGTGACCGCGAACTTGATAAAGGCCTTGGCCGCGTCCTGATCTTTGGCCCCAGTTGGGATAGCCCAGGAGTCGAAGTCGTAGATGCCGCCGTTCCACACCACTTCCAGGTTGCTCTCGCCCTGTACCGCAGCGATGCGACCGTTGTACGCCGAGCTCATCACGACATCGCCGGAGACCAGATACTGTGGCGGTTGCGCACCGGCTTCCCACCACTGAATGTGCGGCTTGAGCTCATCCAGTTTGCGGAACGCGCGGTCCACCCCTTCTGGGGTGGCCAGCACTTGGTAGACGTCCTTCGGCAGGACGCCGTCGGCCATCAGAGCGAACTCCAGGGTGTACTTGGCGCCTTTACGCAGGCCACGCTTGCCGGGGAATTTCTTCACGTCCCAGAAATCGGCCCAACCTTGTGGCGCGCTGGCCAGTTTGTCGGCGTTGTAAGCCAACACCGTGGACCACACGAAGAAGCCAATGCCGCAGGGCTGGATGGTGCCGGGAACGAAGTCCTCCGGATTACCGAACTCAGCCGGATCGAGCGGCTCGAACAAGCCCTCGTCGCAGCCGCGAGCCAGTTCTGGCGACTCGACTTCGAGCAGGCTCCAGCTCACGCTTTTGGTGTCGACCATGGCTTTTACGCGGGCCATTTCGCCGTTGTATTCACCGGCTACGACTTTGTGCCCGGTGGCCTTTTCGAACGGGCCGTTGAACGCCTTAACTTGCGCTTCCTTACTGGCACCGCCAAATGAGATCGCGGTCAGGTCAGCGGCCAAGGCCTGCGCCCCACACGCCACGCCTACGGCCAGAACCGCGAGTTTCAGGGATTTCTTCATTGTTCTAATCTCCTCTGTGTTGCTGGATCAGATGGTTGACGTTTAGTCAGGCATAAGCGGGTCGAGGGCGCGGCCATGTTCCACCTGCCAACCCAACGGCACCAAATCGCCGACGCTGAGCGCCGCATCCAGTTCTGCTACTGGCTGCTTCACGTAAAAGTCGTCCTTGCCGCATACCTCCATGCGAATCCGCACGTGATCGCCCAAGTAAATAAACTCGGCTACGCGACCGGAGAACCGGTTGCGGCAAGCCTCGCTGTGGCCATTGAGGCGCACTCGTTCAGGGCGGATCGACAAAGTCACCGGCTCACCCACTTGGCCGACATTCACGGCCAGAGCCTCGATCTGCTCGCCACGGGCCAAAGTGATGGTGCAACGATCCCCATCGCGGCTGGCGAGACGCCCACTAATACGGTTGTTTTCGCCAATAAAGTTGGCGACGAAGGTGTTGCTCGGCTGCTCGTACAAGGTGCGTGGATCAGCGATTTGCTGGATCTCGCCCTGATGGAACACCGCCACCCGATCAGACATGGTCAGCGCTTCGCCCTGGTCATGGGTGACGTACACCACGGTGACGCCCAGGCGTTGATGCAGGTGTTTGATTTCCATCTGCATGTGTTCACGCAGTTGTTTATCCAGCGCGCCCAGCGGCTCATCCATCAACACCAGTTGCGGCTCAAACACCAGCGCCCGGGCCAGGGCCACACGCTGCTGTTGACCACCGGAAAGCTGGCCGGGATAGCGGTTGCGGAAGTTATCCAGCTGCACCATGGCCAGGGCTTTTTTCACCCGTTCGGTGCTGTCGGTGCGCGACATGCCACGCACGCTCAGCGGGAACGCGAGGTTCTCAGCCACTGTCATGTGCGGGAACAGCGCGTAGTTCTGGAACACCATGCCGATGTCGCGTTTGTGCGGCGGCAGACGGTTGAGGGAGCGCCCACCGAGCAGAATTTCCCCTGCGGTTGGCGTCTCGAAGCCCGCCAGCATCATCAGGCTGGTGGTTTTGCCCGAGCCGGACGGCCCCAGCAAGGTGAGAAACTCACCCTTGCGAATATCCAGATTGAGATCTTTGACGATCAGGTTTTCGCCGTCGTAGCTCTTTTGCACGCCACGGAAGCTCACCAATACATCGCTTGCCTGAGACCCGGTCATCACCCCACCTTTTTTGTTGTCTTGAGCTCAATGGCACAAGACTAGAGGGGGTATTAACTGGAAAGAATCAGGCAGGATGACAACCTTCGGTAGGGTAGTCGGAGTATTTTTTGTAGGGCGATTCCTACATAAAAACACCCGACACCCCATGAGTCAAGGCAGTGCACCAGCGCACCACAAAGGCCCGCCCTAGAGGCCTTGCAAGGCCATGGACAACCGCCATAGACGGGCTTTAAGCGCCCTGTTTTAGAACAGTTTATGTTCTACCGCATACCTCACTAGGTCAGCCACCGAGTGGATGCCGAGTTTCTGCATCAAGCGGGCTTTATGGGTACTGACGGTTTTATTGCTCACCGCCAAATGCTGCGCGATCTCATTCACCCCCTCGCCGCGAACCAAACGCTCGAATACCGAAAACTCACGCTCGGACAGTTGCGCATGGGAGGGCCGCGCATCGGTCAGGCCGACCTCAAAGACCATGCGGTCGGCCAGCGCCGGATCGATATAGCGGCCACCAGCGGCGACCTTGCGAATCGCCGTGATCAGCAATGCCGGATCGCTGTCCTTGGTCGCGTAGCCCGCGGCGCCGACCTTCAGCGCCCGGGCCGCCATCTGCGCCTCATCGTGCATGGACAACATGAGGATCGCCGGCGGCTGTGCGAGAGCGCGAATCCGTGGAATCGCCTCCAGGCCGCTCACCCCCGGCATGGAGATATCCAACAGCACCACATCGCACTCGACTTTGCGCAGCAGCTCAAGCAACTGCTCGCCATGGCTGGCCTCGCCCACCACCTCCAAATCACGGGCCATGCCGATCAACTGTTTAATGCCCTCACGGACGATGGTGTGATCTTCTGCCACTACAACCCTAATCAAGGTTTTGCTCCTCATCAGCGACCGGCACCCGCACCAGCAGCGTAGTGCCCTCCCCCGGCAGGCTGTCGATCTGCAACTCGCCGCCGAGCATTAATACCCGTTCCTGCATGCCCACCAAGCCAAACGACTGTCCGGGTTTACGTTGTTCCGGGGCAAAGCCCTGACCATCATCGATCACGCTCAGGCACAGCTCCCCCGCTTCCTGGCGCAAATAAACCTGCACGCTGTGGGCCTGGGCATGGCGCAACACGTTGGTCAAAGCCTCCTGCAAAACCCGAAACAGGCCGATGGCCTTGGCATCACTGATGCTCGCCACCTGCTCCGGCACCTGAACCAAGCAAGGGATCTGCGTGCGCGCCTCAAAGCGCCGGACTTGCCACTCGATAGCCGAGGCAATGCCGGCATCCAGAATCGGCGGGCGCAGCGCCGTGGCCACATCGCGCACCAGCTGGAACAGCTGAGCGATCAGGCGCTTCATGCTCTGCAGACGCTCATCCAAGCCGTCCAGCTGGCCGCCGAACGCCAGCTCGCACATGGCGGTTTCCAGCTTGAGCACGGTGAGCACCTGGCCCAGTTCATCGTGAACTTCACGGGCAATGCGCGCCTTTTCCTCTTCGCGCACCGACTCTAAGTGCGCCGCCAGCTCGCGCAGGTGGGCGCGGGAGTCGGCCAACTCCAGCTCCACCTGTTTATTGGTGCTGATATCCCAGACGATGCCATCCCACACCACCACGCCATTGGGCAGGAGGCGCGTGGTGGCTTTGATATCAGCCCAACGCACCAGCCCGTCGCGGGTGACGATGCGCCCCTGCCACTGCCAGTCACTGTCGGTGCTGAAGGCCTGGCTCTGGATGCGTAAGTAGTCGGCCAAGTCATCGCCGTGCACCAGACTGCGAATGCCGCGCTCCGGACGTTGCAGTTCATGGGGCGGATAGCCGACCAAGTCCTGGCTGGCGGCGCTGATATAGGCAAACTCCACCGCTTTCTCGGCGGGATAACGCTCCAGGCGAAACACCAGGCCCGGCACGTTGCCGGCAATGCCTTGCAGGCGCGCCTCGCTTTCTTGCAGAGCGGCTTGCGCACGGCGCCGTTCACTGATGTCCGTGAGGAACACCACCAGATACTCACTGCGACCAAAGCGTAAAAAACTTAAGGACACCGCCACCGGCAAGGTCGCGCCATCGGCCTGTCGATACTCCACCTCATAGCCGCGCGCACCCTGTTCACTGCTGCGCGCCTGACGCCAGAGCTGCAACCAGCGGTCCATGTCCATCTGCGGATCGAGGCGCTGCAAGGGCAGGTCGACCAAGGCGCCGTCGGCGAACTTGAGCATCTGCTGGGCCGCAGCATTGGCGTAGCGCACATGGCTGTCCCAGTTCACCCAAAGGATGCCCACGGTGCTGTGGTCGATGGAAAACTGACTTAAGCGCAGCGCCTGCTCGGCCTCTTCACGACGGCTGATCACCTCGCGCGCTTCAATCAACTGACGCTCAAGCAAACGCCGCTGGCTGAGCAAGTAGCTCACCAGCAAGCCTGCCGCCAGCAGCAACACCAACAGCAGTGCACTGATGCTGCGCCAGAACGGCAACGGGTCGACCGAGACGCTGCGATCCAGGGCAAACCATTTGTTGTGGATGCGCTCCAGCTCATTCGCGGGCATGGCTTGCAGCGCTTGTTCGAGGATGGTCCCGAGCATGGGCTGATCGGGCCGGCTGGCAATACGCAACAACTGCGGCAAACCCACATCGCCGACGACACTCAGGCTGGCGAACTGTGGCTCGCGCAGCAGCAGGCTGAGCTGCGCCTCATCCACCACGGCGTAACTGGCATTCTGACGCTGCAACACCTCAAGGGCCTCGCGCTCGCTGCTGACGATCTGCAAGCGCAGGTTGGCGTGGCTGCGCTGCAGATAATCCAGCGCCTGGCTGGGACCGCGCAGCACCACCACGTCATCGCGACTCAGTTGCTCCAAATCCAGCGCGCCACCACTGCGCCGCTCGCCCACCACTAAGTGCGGCACCCGTAGATAAGGGTCGGAGAAGTGCCAACGGCGCAGACTCGCTGGGGTCTGCTGCAAACCTGGGGCGAGATCCACTTCGCCACGTTGCAAGGCTTGCTCCAGTTCCACTTGCGAGCTAAAGCGCAGCCACAGCGGCTGCACCTTTAGCCCGCGCAGCAGCTGGCTGATCAACTCCACATTGGCCCCGGACAGCTCGCCGTGGCGCGGCTCGAATTGCGCCCACGGCGCTTGCATGATCAGTCCCACACGCAACTGCGGATGCTCCTGCAACCACTGTTGCTGCTCCGGTTTCAGGCCATCGGCCAAGAGCAGCGCCGGCCACAACCACAACACCCAAAGAAACCGCACGACGCTGGCACTCCCAAGATTGTCAGGCAAAATGTGCCGCTAACTTACTCAGTAATGGCCATCGCGCACTAGTGTTAATCTGCCAACCCACTGCTCACGGCGCGCAGAGCGCCCCGCTTGTGTATAGGAAATCGCCATGTCCCATCGCCCCCGCCACCTGTTGCTGTGTCTGTTAGTAACTGCATTGAGCAGCGCTGCCGCGTATGGCGAAGAGGCGCCTGATAAGACAGCGACTAATCCTGCCAACACCAGCGAGAGCGATGCCGCGCCGGCTCCGGCAGCAGCGCCAGAAGTGGTTCGCGCGCCGCTACCTGAGCGCAGTCAGGCCGAGGCAGAAGCCTTAGAGCAACAGCTGGAAGCCAAGCAACAGCAACAACTGCAAGGCGCCGATGAAAGCTTTTTAGCCCTGTGGCTGCCAGCCAATGTGGCTGAGCCCAGCGGCGTGGTGGTGCTGCTGCCCGGTAGCGAAGAGAGCGCGGACGATCCACGGAGTATCGGCCCGCTGCGGCACAAGTTGCCTGATGGCGGCTGGCATAGTCTGAGCTTAAGTTTGCCCAGTCCGGCCAGTGATATTCCGTTGCAACGCCCCGCGCCGCAGACGCCAACGTCTCCGCAGCCGGCAGAGACGGAGCAGCCTGCAAGCGAAGCGTCAGCTAAGGACGAGACACCCGCCGAGCCGGCGCCAGCGGATGCCCAGACAGATACCAGCCCAGATAAAACAGTCGCTGTCGACAGCGCGAAACAATTGGAAGAGCAACGTAGCGCCTATAGCCAGCGGGTCATGGCGCGCATTGACGCCGGCCTTAAATTCGCCGCTGAGCACAACGCCCAGAGCATCACCCTGCTCGGCCACGGCAGCGGCGCCTATTGGGCGGCGCGTTATCTGCAGGAACATAAAGAGGCCAAAGTGCAGCAGTTGATTGCGCTCGATGCCCAACTGCCCGCAGGCTTCACCCCACCGCTGGATGAGCTGCTGCCGGCCCTGCAGCTAAGCACCGCCGACCTGTTTAATAACAACGAGCCACTCAGCAGCCAAGCCGCGCGCAAACGCTTGCAGGCCAGTAAGCGTCTGCAGCACCCCAGCTACACCCAGATAGCCCTCAAAGCCCTGCCCGGCAACCCGCCAGTGGCCCAGGAGCAAACCTACCGGCGCATCCGTGGCTGGCTGAGCGAACAAGCTAAGACGCCGAAAAAATAAACCCCCAGGGGTGGCTGAGCGCTAGCGAAAGCCATGGCGCTGACGCACCACTTCATAGGCCTGATGCAACTCGCGGGTGCGCTCAGTGGCGGCACGCACCTGCTCCGGCGCCGCTCCACTACCTGCTAACTTGTCCGGATGATGACGGCTGAGCAAGCGCCGATAGGCTTGTTTGATCTGCGCCGGCTGATCGTCCTCCGCCACCCCCAGCAGCTTTAATGCCCGCTGATAAGTGCTCAGCGCCGTGCTTAGCGGCGCCTCCTGGCGCGGCGTATAGCCTTGGGCCAGTTGCGCTTGCAACACCGGCGGCACCTCGAGCCAGTTGGCCCACTGCGTGATGAGTTCGCGCTCTACTTTGCTCACCTGCCCCTCAATCCAGGCCATACGCCAGCAAGCGCGCAACAGCGGCTGGGCGTTATCACGCTGGCGACGCAGTGGACCACGTAAATGATCACGACCGCTTTTGCCACGGTTAAACGCCTCAATCGCCAAGCGCTGGGCTTGCACACCTAAGCCCAAACGCTGCATCTCGGCCTGGGCTTGCTGGATATGCGCCGGCAACACCCGTCCGGTGCTTTTTGCTAAGCGCCCAAGCAGAACAAACTGCAACTGCTCCGGCTTGATCTCAGCCTGCCCGCCCAGGCGCTCACGCAAAGCAGCCCAGGATTGCAAACGCAGGCGGCGATCGACCACCTGGCCCAGCAGCGCGCCTAATAACGCACCGGGGATGCTGGCCAGAGCAAAGCCGCCCGCCGCACCGAGCAAAGTCGCCGGCCAAAGCATACTAGGCATGCGCCTCAAGCAAGCGCTCAACCTCAGCCAGGCGCTCGTGGGTGCCGACGTCCACCCAGCAGCCAGTAAAGTGCTCGCCGCTCACCTGCCCTTGGGCAATCGCCCGACGCAGCAAATCCACCAGTTTGAAGGCCCCCGGCGTGCAACCGGCGAATAGCTGCGGCGAGAGCAGCGCAACACCGCTATAGGTCAGCTTGCGCTGCTCAGCCGGCGCCTCATTGATCTGGCCAGCGACCAAAGCGAAGTCCCCGCTCGGGTGATGGCCGGGGTTATCCACCATCACTAGGTGAGCCAGAGCGCTCAGCGGCCGGCGCAAGTTGGCATAGGGGTAATCGGTGAACACATCCGCGCTGATCAACACAAAAGGCTGATCACCGAGCAACGGCAATGCTTTAAGGATGCCGCCGCCGGTTTCCAATGGCTCGCCTTCCGCCGAATAGACAATACGCAAGCCAAAGCGCGTGCCATCGCCGAGATAATCCTCAATCTGCTGGCCGAGCCAAGCGTGGTTGATCACCACTTCGGTAAAACCAGCCGCAGCCAGAGCGCGCAGGTGGTGCTCGATCAGCGGCGTGCCACCGGCTTTAATTAACGGCTTGGGCGTGTGCAGGGTCAGCGGGCGCATGCGCTCGCCTTTGCCGGCCGCCAGAATCATCGCCTTCATGCGGGGACCTGCACAGTATTCAGACTGGTCAGTAATTGCCCCAACTCGGCCAGCTCAGGGCGACGGGCGATCACCGTTTCGATATAGGCAAAGAAGCGCGGCACATCGGCCAGATAGCGCGGTTTGCCATCACGGTGGCAGATCCGCGCAAAAATACCGATGACCTTGAGGTGGCGCTGCACGCCCATCAAATCACTGGCGCGCAAAAACGCGTCCAGATCCTCTTGCACCGGAATACCGGCGGCGCGGGCCTGTTGCCAGTATTGCCGCAACCACTGCTGCACCTGCACCTCGGGCCAGCTGAGGAAGGCGTCCTTATACAGGCTGGTGATGTCATAGCTGACCGGACCATAGACCGCGTCTTGGAAATCCAGCACGCCGGGATTGGGCGCCGAGAACATCAAATTGCGCGGCATAAAGTCACGGTGCACCAGCACCTTGGGCTGGGCCAGGGCGCTGTCGATCAGCAACTGGCTGATGCGCTGCCACTGTGCTTGCTGCTGCTCATCGAACTCGCGACCCAAGTGGCGCTGCACATACCACTGCGGGAACAACTCGACTTCACGGCGCAATAAGGCTTCGTCGTAACTGGGTAACGGTGTCTCCATGGGCAGTTGTTGCAGGGCTAACAACGCCTGTACGGCATCTTTAAATAGTTGTTCAGCATTATCTGGATTGATCACATCCAGATAAGTTTGTTGGCCTAAATCATTTAATAAAAGAAAGCCGTGCTCGATATCAGCGGCCAAAATTTGCGGCACATTGATTTGCGCCTGCGCCAATAACTGAGCAACTTTGACGAAAGGCTCACAGTTTTCTTGTGGTGGCGGCGCATCCATAACAATCAAACTGCGCGCGCCGCACTGCCAGCGGAAATAACGACGAAAGCTCGCATCGCTACTGGCGGCGGTCAATGTAGCAGGGGCTAGAGCCCCCCAGCCGTGGCTTACAAAGAGTTGCGGGAGTATTTCCGCTAACCAATTTTCCAGCTGTTTAAGACGTACATCTTCATCAGGCATTACAAGGTCTCCGACGACGCTAGCCGTTGCGCGGGTCATGCTTTATTATCCAGCATCTTTTCAAGCCCATCGAGAGGCGTGCGGCCTCAAGGGCGATTGGCACGCAGGAAGCCCGGAAAAAATAAGATGGCAGTTAAATACCCCGCGTTTCGCAAAAAATTTCCCCTACTGGTAACGGGCGGCATCCTCGCTCTTCAACCCGTAGCCCTGCAATATGCAACGGCTGCCGAGCAGTTCGATTGCCAAGCTTCTGCTACTGGTGGTTGGGCCTGCGCGCCCAAAACCAGCAATGCTGCCCTGCCTGAGCGCCCAGTTCAACGTGATTCGTTGGCCAGCGGCAGTGCTTCCAGCGGTAAAGCG
The DNA here is from genome assembly GCF_025465995.1 of Pseudomonas sp. 5P_3.1_Bac2. Classification (GTDB taxonomy): domain Bacteria; phylum Pseudomonadota; class Gammaproteobacteria; order Pseudomonadales; family Pseudomonadaceae; genus Aquipseudomonas. The sequence goes on from NZ_JANLNY010000016.1 coordinate 30,755, forward strand.
AAAGTGGCGGCCGTGACCTTGGTCACCGAGGCCAAAGGTAAAGCCCTGGCCTCGCGTAGCGCCGATTACAGCCACTTGGACTGGGTGCCGCGGGAGAAACTCACCGAAGCGCAGCTGGCTGAGGCCGGCCCGTACTGCTCGGGTGCCTATATCGAACCCACCCGTCCGGGCATGAACGACACCACGCCGATGAGCCAAGCGCCGATGTTCGTTTCGGCCAAGGCCTCACGCTACGAGCAGGATGAGCAAATCGCCACCCTCGCCGGTGACGTGGTGCTGCGTCAGTCAAGCATGCAAGTCGAGGCCAACGAGGCCAACCTGCTGCAAGCCGAGAACCGTGGTGAGCTGGTCGGCAATGTGCGCCTGCGCGACAAAGGCATGCTGGTGGTCGGTGACCGCGCCGAGCTGCAACTGGATAACGGTGAGGCCAGGGTCGATAACGCCGAGTACGTCATCCACCAAGGCCACCTGCGCGGTAACGCGCTGTATGCCAAACGTGAAGAGAGCGCGATCATCCGCCTCAAAGACGGCACCTACACCAGCTGCGAACCGGGTAGCAACGCTTGGACGCTGAAGGGCAACAACATCACCCTGAACCCGGCCACTGGTTTTGGTACTGCAACCAACGTGACCCTGCGGGTGAAGAATATTCCGGTGTTGTACACACCTTATATCTACTTCCCGATTGATGACCGTCGCCAGTCCGGCTTCCTGCCGCCTAGCTTCGGCACCTCCAGCGACAACGGCTTTACTCTGCAAACGCCGTACTACTTCAACTTGGCGCCGAACTACGACGCCACGTTGTATCCAACCTTTATGGCCAAGCGCGGCATGTTGATGGAAGGTGAGTTCCGCTACCTGACCAAAGACAGCGAAGGCCAAGTCGGCGCGGCGTACCTCAACGACCGCAGCGACGAGCGTGAGTTGGCGTCGGAGTACAAAGATCAGCGCTGGATGTACAACTGGCAGCACGTCACAGGCCTGACTTCGCGCCTGATGGCTGAGGTCGACTACACCGACATCAGTGACCCGTACTACTTCCAAGACCTGAACAGCGACCTAGGCCTCAGCTCCCGCAGCGCCGTCGATCAGCGCGGCACCCTGACCTATCGCGGCGACAGCTACACCGCCAGGCTCAATGTGCACGCCTATGAACGTGCCAACATCACCGACATTACTCAGTACGACCGCCTGCCACAGCTGACCCTCGATGGTGTACTGCCGTTTAAGCCAGAAGGCTTGAACTTCAGCTACAAAACCGAGTACGTGCGCTTTGACCGCGACCTGCGTACCGGCCGTTATATAGATGAAGATGGTGGTCCAACCAACCCTGACGGTAGCCTTGGCCGGCCTTGGTTTGATGCCAATCTACGCGGCCTCGACCGCGCTAATGGCCAACGTGTCCACGTTGAGCCTGGCGTAAGCCTGCCGCTGGACTGGAGCTGGGGCTTTATCAAGCCTGAGATTAAATACCTCTATACCAACTACGACCTCGACTTGGACAGCCAAGGCAAAGCCAGCCTGCTGGCAGAGCAAAAATACAAAGGCACGCAAAACCGTGGCGTGCCTATTTTTAGCGTCGACAGTGGCCTGTACTTCGATCGCGATACCAACTGGTTTGGCAAAAACTACCGCCAGACTCTGGAGCCGCGCTTGATGTACCTCTACGTACCGAATGAGGATCAAACTGACATCCCTGTCTTCGACACCAGCGAAAGCAACTTCAGCTATGCCTCGCTGTGGCGTGACAACCGCTTTAGCGGCCGCGACCGCATCGGTGATGAAAACCGCATCTCGCTAGGGGTGACTAACCGCTGGATCGAAGAGAACGGCTTTGAGCGCCAGCGCTTTAGCATTGGCCAGTCGTTCTACTTCCAAGACCGCAAAGTGCAGATGCCAGGCATCGACTACCGCACTCGTGCGGCCTCGACCGCAAACGTCTCGCCCTATGCGCTGGAATACGAGTATCGCTTTAACCGCGACTGGAACTTCACTTCCGACCTGAACTGGGACCCGGACAGCCACAGCACCCGCTCCGGCAGTGCCATGTTCCATTACCAGCCGGAAGACAACGTCAACAAAGTGGTTAACGTCGGCTACCGCTACCGTAACGACAGCGTCCGTTATGACGAGTCCACCGGTACTTGGGGTTATGGTTCGGACTATGGGACCGAGTTTATAAGAGATCCAGCCACTGGTTTAGATGTCAAAAACCCGAACTACATCAAGAACTACTACAAGATCGACCAACATGACTTCTCGGTCATCTGGCCGATCGTCCCGCAGTGGAGCGTGATCTCGCGCTGGCAGTATGACTACGGCCGTAACCGTACTCTGGAAGCCTTCGGCGGCTTCGAATACGACAACTGCTGCTGGAAACTGCGCCTGATCAGCCGTTACTGGGTGGATTACGACGAAGTCAGTCTGGACCGCGATCGCAACAGTGAAGGCGACCGTGGCATCTTCCTGCAAATCGTCCTCAAGGGCCTCGGCGGCATCATGGGCCAAAAAACCGAGTCGTTCCTCGACAAAGGCATTCAAGGTTATCGTGAACGTGAAGACAAAGCTTTCTAACTGCGTGCGCCCCTTGCTATTGGGCGCACTAATGCTGGCTGGCGCGGTTCAGGCTGAAGTGCGCCCGCTCGATCGCGTGGTGGCCATCGTCGATAACGACGTGGTCATGCAAAGCCAACTGCAAACGCGCCTGCAAGAAGTGCAGCGCACCATTGCCCAGCGTGGTGCTGAGGTACCGCCAGCCGAGGCCCTGCAACAGCAGGTGCTGGAGCGCTTGATTCTGGAAAACATCCAGCTGCAGATCGGTGATCGCTCCGGGGTGCGCATTGGTGATGAAGAACTCAATCAGGCCATCGGCACCATCGCCGAGCGTAACGGCATGAGCGTCGAACAGTTCCAGCAGGCTCTGGCCCGCGATGGCCTGTCCTATAACGATGCCCGTGAACAAGTGCGCCGCGAGATGATCATCAGCCGCGTGCGTCAACGCCGTGTGGCCGAGCGCATCCAGGTCAGCGAGCAGGAAGTGAAAAACTTCCTCGCCTCGGACATGGGCAAGATGCAGCTGTCGGAAGAATACCGCCTGGCTAACATCCTGATTCCGGTCAGCGACGCTGCCTCGCCACAGGATATCCAGACGGCTGAGCAGCGCGCCCGAGAAATTTACCAGCAGGCTCAGCAAGGCAGCGATTTCGGTCGTTTGGCCATGGCCAACTCGGCCAGTGAGAACGCCCTGGACGGCGGTGAAATGGGCTGGCGTAAAGCCGGTCAGTTACCACCACCGTTCGATGCCATGCTCAGCGCCCTGTCGGTCGGCCAAGTCACCGAGCCCGTGCGTACTGCGGGCGGCTTTATCATGCTCAAGCTGGAAGAAAAACGCGGCGGCGAGACTCAGGTGCGGGACGAGGTTAACGTTCGCCATATCCTGATCAAACCCAGCGAAATCCGCAGTGAAGCCGATGCTAAGCGCTTGGTTGAACGTCTGTATGAGCGCATCCTGGCCGGGGAAAACTTTGCCGACCTGGCCAAGAAGTACTCCGAAGACCCAGGTTCGGCGCTTAACGGCGGCAGCCTGAATTGGATCGACCCCAATGTACTGGTGCCAGAGTTCCGCGATGTGATGAGCAGCACCCCAGCCGGTGAGCTGTCCAAGCCCTTTAAGAGCCCTTACGGCTGGCACGTGCTGGAAGTCCTCGGCCGCCGCGCCACCGACAGCAGCGCGCAGTTCCGTGAGCAACAAGCGCTGACCGTCCTGCGTAACCGCAAGTACGACGAAGAGCTGCAAGCCTGGCTGCGGCAGATTCGCGACGAAGCCTACGTCGAGATCAAACTCTGACCGGCGCTCGGCAGAATTAGCCCACACCGATCAAGCCCGGCTTATGCTTACGCAAAGCCGGGCTTTTTTACGCCAATCGCCTACGTGCTGGCCTGCCTTAAGTTGCCAGCCAGGCCCGTATTGAGAACTGACAGATGAGCAGTAACCGCCTTTTTGCCCTCACCCCTGGCGAACCTGCCGGCATCGGCCCTGACTTATGCCTGCTGTTGGCCCGTGAAGCGCAACCGCAAGCCTTAGTCGCCATTGCCAACGTGCAGATGCTGAGTGAACGCGCCGCCCTGCTCGGCCTTAGCATCAACTTGGTGACTGTCGGCCCCGGCAACTGGCCGCAGCAACCGGCAGCCGCCGGCAGCCTGTATGTGTGGGATACACCTTTAGCCGTGCCAGTGGTGCCCGGCCAACTGAATGCCGCCAACGCTGACTATGTCCTGCAGACCCTGACCCGCGCCGGCCAAGGCTGCCTCGACGGGCACTTCGCCGGTATGATCACCGCGCCGGTACATAAAGGCGTGATCAACGAAGGCGGCATCGCCTTCTCCGGCCACACCGAGTTTCTGGCCGAGCTGACCCACACCGAACAGGTGGTGATGATGCTCGCCACCCACGGCCTGCGCGTGGCGCTGGTGACCACTCACCTGCCACTCAAAGACGTAGCCGCCGCTATTACCCCGGAGCGCTTAAGCCGGGTAACGCGGATTCTGCACCACGACCTGCGCACCAAGTTCGGCATCGCCACACCGCGCATTCTGGTCTGCGGCCTGAACCCCCATGCAGGCGAAGGTGGCCATCTGGGCCGCGAAGAAATCGAAGTGATCGAGCCGACCCTCGAGCAACTGCGCAGCGAAGGCATCAACCTGGTCGGCCCCCTGCCCGCCGATACCCTGTTCACCCACAAGCATCTTGAACACTGTGACGCGGTGCTGAGCATGTACCACGACCAAGGTCTGCCAGTGCTCAAATACAAAGGCTTTGGCGCTGCGGTCAATGTCACCCTGGGCCTGCCGATTATCCGCACCTCGGTCGACCATGGCACCGCGCTGGACCTAGCCGGCAGCGGCCAGATCGACAGCGGCAGCCTCAACGTCGCCCTGCAAACCGCCTATGCCATGGCCGCCAGTCAGACGCCGGCCAGCTAATTGCTTGAGCCACAGCGCCAGTCGCGGCCTGGCGCTGCAATGCTGTTAAACTGCTGGGCTTTCTTGATGGGTTTAGGCCCGTTTTAAATCGCTTCAAGCCCCCGGTTTGAAGCTTGGAGCTGCTGCATGTCCGAGTACCAACACCGCGCGCGTAAGCGTTTTGGCCAAAACTTTCTGCACGACGCCGGGGTGATCCACCGCATTCTGCGTGCCATCCATGCCCGCGAAGGCGAGCACATGCTGGAGATTGGCCCAGGTCAGGGCGCCCTCACCGAAGGGCTGCTCAACAGCGGTGCGCAGCTGGACGTGATCGAGCTGGACCGCGATCTGGTGCCGATTCTGCAAAACCAGTTTGGCCACAACCCGCGCTTTCGCCTCAACCAAGGCGATGCCCTGAAGTTCGACTTCCAGCAACTGCAAGCCGCGCCCCATAGCCTGCGCGTGGTCGGCAACCTGCCCTACAACATTTCCACGCCGTTGATTTTCCATCTGCTGGACAACGCCGGCCTGATCCGCGACATGCACTTTATGCTGCAAAAAGAAGTGGTCGAGCGTCTGGCGGCCGAACCAGGCGGTGGTGACTGGGGCCGTTTGTCGATCATGGTGCAGTACCACTGCCGCGTTGAGCATCTGTTCAACGTCGGCCCTGGCGCCTTCAATCCGCCGCCTAAAGTCGACTCCGCGATCGTCCGCCTGGTGCCCCACGAAGTGCTGCCACACCCGGCCAAAGACCATCGCTTGCTTGAGCGCGTGGTCCGCGAAGCCTTTAACCAGCGGCGGAAAACCTTGCGTAACACCCTTAAAGCATTGCTGCCGGCGCAGGCTATCGAGGTCGCCGAAGTGGACGGCAGCCTGCGCCCTGAACAACTGGATCTGGCTGCCTTCGTGCGCTTGGCCGATCAACTGGCAGCGCAACCCAGCGCACCAACCCAACCTTAGCCCTTGAGTGAGTAGCAGCGGCAAACGCAGCACAGGCGTCTGCCGCTCAGCGAGTTAAAGCCCTATGAGCGATGAGCGTTATCAGATTGATGTCAGCGTGGTCAGCCGCTATCTCCCCGAGCAGTCGCAACCCGATCAGAACCGCTATGCCTTCGCCTATACCGTGACCATCACCAACAACGGCCAGTTGCCCGCGCAACTGTTGTCGCGCCATTGGTTGATCACTAACGGCGACGGCCAGGTCCAGGAAGTGCGCGGCGCCGGAGTGATCGGCCAACAACCGCTGATTGCAGCAGGTGCCAGCCATACCTATAGCAGCGGCACGTTGATGACCACCCAAGTGGGCTTTATGCAGGGCAGCTATCAAATGCTCGCCGAAGACGGCAAACGCTTTGACGCGACCATCGCGCCCTTCCGCTTGGTCGTCCCTGGAGCCTTGCACTGATGGCGACTTATGCAGTTGGCGATCTACAAGGCTGTTTAAAACCACTGCAATGCCTGTTGCAACGGGTCGCCTTCGATCCGGCCAAAGATCAGCTGTGGCTGGTCGGCGACTTGGTCAACCGTGGCCCTGAGTCGCTGGCGACCCTACGCTTTCTCTACAGCATCCGCAGCAGCCTGACCTGTGTGCTGGGTAATCACGACCTGCACCTGCTGGCTGTGGCGAATAAGATTGAGCGCCTGAAAAAGGGCGACACCCTGCGCGAGATTATCGACGCGCCGGACGCCGACGTGCTGCTCGACTGGTTGCGCCAGCAAAAGCTGCTGCACTATGACGAGCAGCGCAATCTGGCTCTGGTGCATGCTGGCATCCCCCCGCAGTGGAACATGAGCAAGGCGCTTAAGCGCGCGGCCGAAGTGGAGCACGCCCTGCGCGATGAGGCGTTGTTTCCGCTGTTTCTCGATGGCATGTACGGCAATGAGCCGCCGAAATGGCACGGCGATCTGAAAGGCGTGACGCGCCTGCGGGTGATCACCAACTATTTCACCCGCATGCGTTTTTGCAAAGCCGATGGCACCCTGGATCTTAAAACCAAGGAAGGCGCCGACAGCGCACCACCGGGTTACGCCCCGTGGTTTAGCCATAAACAGCGGAAAACCCGCGACAACGGGATTATTTTCGGCCACTGGGCCGCCCTTGAAGGCAAATGCACCGAACCCCGCGTCACGGCCCTGGATACCGGCTGCGTGTGGGGCGCCAGCATGACCTTGATGAATATTGATAGCGGCGAGAAACACAGCTGCGACTGTAAGGAGCAAGCATGAGCGAATTTACCCGCATCCCCCCTGAGCAAGCGCAGAGCCTACGCGAGCAAGGCGCCGTAGTGGTTGATATCCGCGACCCGCAAAGCTTCGCCGCCGGCCACATCAGCGGTTCGCAACATTTAGACAATCACTCGCTGCACGGCTTTATCACCCAGGCCGATTTGGATGCGCCACTGATCGTCACCTGCTACCACGGCAACTCCAGCCAAAGCGCCGCGGCCTACTTGGTCGGCCAGGGTTTTAGCCAGGTGTACAGCCTCGATGGCGGTTTTGAACTGTGGCGCGCGACGTTCCCTGAGCATACCGCCAACGCTGCTGAAGAATAATTCACCCCCTCCAGGCCGCGCCCAACGCGGCCTTAGCCCTATTGTCGGGCGCCGTTCAGCTACAGAATATTTCCTTCATACTTGACCTCGCCGAATCCGAACTATCCTTAACCGTAGCCATCCAACACAAAGTAGAGCGGCCATCAGGCAGCGGATCGTCGGTGTGTCTTTTTTTGGGGTACTGGGGAGATCATCCCGTCTGCATTCGCAGCGGGGCTACCAAGCATCCGGCCGACCCGCTTGCGCTCTGAGCATCGAGCGAGGTGAAGTCATGAGCATATTCAGCCACTTCCAACAACGTTTCGAAGCCACTCGGCAGGAAGAGCTATCCCTGCAAGAGTACCTCGAACTGTGTAAGCAAGATCGCAGTGCCTACGCCTCCGCCGCCGAACGATTATTGCTCGCCATCGGCGAGCCTGAATTGCTCGACACCAGCAGCGACCCGCGCCTGTCGCGGATCTTCTCCAACAAAGTAATCCGCCGCTATCCGGCCTTTGCCGACTTCCATGGCATGGAAGAATGCATCGACCAGATCGTCGCCTACTTCCGCCATGCGGCTCAGGGTCTGGAAGAAAAGAAACAAATCCTCTATTTGCTCGGTCCGGTGGGCGGCGGTAAATCCTCGCTGGCCGAGAAGCTTAAGCACCTGATCGAGAAGGTGCCGTTCTATGCCATCAAGGGCTCGCCGGTATTCGAGTCGCCCTTGGGCCTGTTTAGCGATGCCGAAGACGGCGCCATTCTGGAAGAAGACTACGGCATCCCGCGCCGCTACCTGGGCAGCATCATGTCGCCGTGGGCGACCAAGCGCCTGCAAGAGTTTGGCGGCGATATCAGCCAGTTCCGCGTGGTCAAACTCTACCCTTCGATCCTCAACCAAATCGCCGTCGCCAAGACCGAGCCCGGTGATGAGAACAACCAAGACATCTCTGCCCTGGTCGGCAAGGTCGATATCCGCAAGCTCGAAGACTTCCCGCAAAACGATGCCGACGCCTACAGCTATTCTGGCGCCCTGTGCCGCGCCAACCAGGGTTTGATGGAATTCGTTGAGATGTTCAAGGCCCCGATCAAGGTCCTCCATCCCCTGCTCACGGCCACCCAAGAGGGCAACTACAACAGCACTGAAGGCTTGGGCGCGATCCCGTACAGCGGCATCCTCCTGGCCCACTCCAACGAGTCGGAATGGCACAGCTTCCGTAACAACAAAAACAACGAGGCGTTTATCGATCGGATTTACATCGTCAAGGTGCCCTACTGCCTGCGCATGTCCGATGAGATCAAAATCTACGAAAAACTCCTCACCAGCAGCTCCTTGGCCAATGCCCACTGCGCACCGGACACCCTGAAAATGCTGGCCCAGTTCTCGGTGCTGAGCCGTCTGAAAGAGCCGGAGAACTCCAACCTCTACTCGAAAATGCGTGTTTATGACGGTGAAAACCTCAAAGACACCGACCCCAAAGCCAAGTCGATCCAGGAGTACCGCGACAGCGCCGGGGTGGATGAAGGCATGAACGGCCTGTCGACCCGCTTCGCTTTCAAGATTCTGTCCAAGGTATTCAACTTCGACGCCAACGAAATTGCCGCCAACCCGGTGCATTTGCTCTATGTGCTGGAGCAGCAAATCGAACAGGAGCAGTTCCCCGCCGAGGTGCGTGAGCGCTACCTGCGCTTCCTGAAGGAATACCTGGCGCCGCGTTACGTCGAGTTTATCGGCAAGGAAATCCAAACCGCCTACCTCGAGTCGTACAGCGAATACGGGCAGAACATCTTCGACCGCTATGTGCTGTACGCCGACTTCTGGATTCAGGATCAGGAATACCGCGATCCGGAAACCGGGGAAATCCTCAACCGCGTCGCCCTTAACGAAGAGCTGGAAAAGATCGAGAAGCCGGCCGGGATCAGCAACCCGAAAGACTTCCGCAATGAGATCGTCAACTTCGTGCTGCGCGCCCGCGCCAATAACAACGGCAAGAACCCCACTTGGCTCAGTTACGAAAAACTGCGGGTGGTGATCGAGAAGAAAATGTTCTCCAACACCGAGGACTTGCTGCCGGTGATCAGCTTCAACGCCAAGGCGAGCAAGGAAGATCAACAGAAGCACAACGACTTCGTCACCCGCATGGTGGAACGCGGCTACACCGACAAGCAGGTGCGCTTGCTCTCGGAATGGTATCTGCGCGTGCGTAAATCGCAATAAGGCCGTCAGCAGTGTGTAGCCAAAATTGGCAGCGCACGGGGAGCCGTTATGAGCCATGTGATCGACCGACGTCTAAACGGCAAGAACAAGAGCACGGTTAACCGCCAACGCTTTTTACGGCGTTACCGTGAGCACATCAAAAAAGCGGTGGAAGAGGCTGTGGGCCGGCGCTCCATCACCGATATGGAGCACGGCGAGCAGATCAGCATCGCCGGGCGCGACATTGATGAGCCGATCCTCCACCACGGTCGCGGCGGCAAGCAAACCACGGTGCATCCGGGTAACCGCGAATTCACCGCCGGCGAGCATATTGCCCGGCCGCAAGGCGGTGGTGGCGGCCAGGGCGCCGGGCAGGCGAGCAACGCCGGAGACGGCATTGATGAGTTCGTCTTCCAGATCACCCAGGAGGAATTCCTCGACTTTATGTTCGAGGATCTGGAGCTGCCCAACCTGATCAAACGCCACCTCACCGGTACCGACACCTTTAAAACCGTGCGCGCCGGCGTCAGCAGTGAGGGCAACCCGTCACGCATCAATATCGTGCGCACACTGCGCAGCGCCCATGCACGGCGCATTGCCCTGTCGGGCAGCAGCCGGCACAAGCTGAAAAGCCTCGAGCAGCAGCTTGAGCAGTTACGTTTAGAACAGCCGGATAACCTAGGCGACATCCTGGCCTTGGAAGAAGAGTTGGTAAAACTGCGGGCGCGGATCAAACGGGTGCCGTTTCTCGACACCTTCGACCTCAAGTACAACCTGCTGATCAAGCAACCCAACCCCAGCAGCAAGGCCGTGATGTTCTGCCTGATGGACGTCTCCGGCTCCATGACCCAGGCCACCAAGGACATCGCCAAGCGCTTCTTTATCCTGCTGTATATGTTCTTGAAGCGCAGTTACGAGAAGATCGAAGTGGTGTTTATCAGGCACCACACCAGCGCCCGCGAAGTGGACGAAGAGGAGTTTTTTTACTCGCGCGAAACCGGCGGCACCATTGTCTCCAGCGCCCTGAAGCTGATGCAGGAAATCATGGCCGCGCGCTACCCGGTCAACGAGTGGAACATCTACGCCGCCCAGGCCAGCGATGGCGATAACTGGAACGACGACTCGCCGCTGTGCCGCGACATTCTGCTCAAGCAGATCATGCCCTTCGTGCAGTACTTCACTTACGTCGAGATCACCCCCCGTGAGCATCAGGCCCTGTGGTATGAGTACCAGCAGGTTGGCGAGGCCTTCGCCGATACCTTCGCCCAGCAGCAGTTAGTGTCCGCCGGGGATATCTACCCGGTCTTCCGTGATCTGTTCCAGCGCAGGCTTACCTCATGAACAGTGATGACCAAGCGACCCAGCGCCGCCAACCGATTTCCACCAGCTCCGAGTGGACCTTCGAGCTGATCCGCCAATACGACCAAGAGATTGCCCGAATTGCCCAAGGCTATGGCCTGGACACCTACCCCAACCAGATTGAGGTGATCAGCGCCGAGCAGATGATGGACGCCTACGCCTCGGTCGGCATGCCCCTGGGCTATCACCACTGGTCCTACGGCAAGCACTTCTTAAGCACGGAAAAAGGCTACCAACGCGGGCAAATGGGCCTGGCTTACGAGATCGTGATCAATTCCGATCCGTGCATCGCCTACCTCATGGAAGAAAACACCCTGTGCATGCAGGCACTGGTGATCGCCCATGCCTGCTATGGGCACAACAGTTTTTTTAAGGGCAACTACCTGTTCCGCACCTGGACTGATGCCAGCTCGATCATCGACTACCTGGTGTTCGCCAAGCAGTACATCACCCAGTGCGAAGAGCGCCATGGCATCGATGCGGTGGAGAATCTGCTCGACTCCTGCCACGCCCTGATGAACTACGGTGTCGACCGCTACAAACGGCCCTACCCGATCTCCGCCGAAGAAGAGCGGCGGCGTATGCACGAGCGTGAAGAGCACCTGCAGAAACAGATCAACGACCTCTGGCGCACCATCCCCAAGAGCGCGCAAAAAGGCGCAGGTAAGGACGACAAACGCTTCCCCGCCGAGCCGCAGGAAAACATTCTGTATTTCCTTGAGAAGCACGCGCCGCTGCTGGAGCCCTGGCAACGGGAGATCATCCGCATCGTGCGCAAGATCGCCCAGTACTTTTATCCACAGCGCCAGACCCAGGTGATGAACGAAGGCTGGGCCACCTTCTGGCACTACACCCTGATGAATGATCTGTACGACCAAGGCCTGGTCAGCGAAGGCTTTATGCTGGAGTTCTTGCAGTCGCACACCAGCGTGATCTATCAGCCGCCGTTCGACAGCCCCTACTACAGCGGGATCAATCCCTATGCCCTGGGCTTTGCCATGTACAGCGACATTCGCCGTATCTGCGAGCACCCCACCGAGGAAGACCGCCGCTGGTTCCCGGATATCGCCGGCAGCGACTGGCTGAGCACCCTCAAATTCGCCATGAAGAGCTTCAAGGACGAGAGTTTTATCCTGCAGTACCTGTCGCCCAAGGTGATTCGTGACCTCAAGCTGTTCAGCGTGGTCGACGATGACCGCCAAGAGCAGCTGTATGTACCCGCCATCCATGATGAACCGGGCTACCAGCAAATCCGTGAAACCTTGGCCGCGCAGTACAACTTGGGCAACCGCGAACCCAACGTGCAGATCTGGAGCATTGACCGCCGTGGCGATCGCTCACTGACCCTGCGCCACCAGCAGCACGACCGTAAACCCTTAGGCGACTCCACCGCCGAAGTACTCAAACACCTGCACCGACTGTGGGGCTTTAATATCCACCTGCAGATCTATCAAGGTGAACAAAAGGTCGCCAGCTTGCATGAGCCGCCCCAGGCCGAGCATTACCTCAGCAGCGACATACTGCGCCTAGCCCCCATGCTGCCACCGATTTAATCGCGCCTGCACTGCCTGCAGCCGTTATGCTTGGCACAACGGAGGATTAGTCATGCAGATTTACCAAGTCGGCGGTGCAGTACGTGATCGCTTATTAAACCGGCCCGTCACGGAAGTTGACTGGGTGGTGGTCGGGGCCAGTGCCGAGCAACTGTTAGCCCAAGGCTATCGCCCGGTAGGCGTGGACTTCCCGGTTTTCCTGCACCCGCAAACTGGTGAGGAATACGCCCTGGCCCGCACCGAGCGAAAAAGCGGCCAGGGCTATGGCGGCTTTACCTTCTACGCCAGCCCCGAAGTGACCCTGGAAGACGACCTGATCCGCCGTGACCTGACCATCAACGCCATGGCTGAAGACGCCCAAGGGCAGATCTTCGACCCCTATGGCGGTCGCGCCGACCTCGACGCACGCGTGCTGCGCCATGTCTCCCCGGCCTTTGCCGAAGACCCACTGCGGGTGCTGCGCGTCGCCCGCTTCGCTGCGCGCTATGCCCCGCTGGGCTTTAGCGTGGCGCCGGAGACCTTAGCGCTGATGCGTCAGTTAAGTGAATCCGGCGAGCTAAACGCCCTGACTGCGGAGCGCAGTTGGAAGGAAATCTCCCGGGCACTGCTGGAGCCGCGTCCGGATGTGTTTATCCAAGTGCTGCGCGACTGCGGAGCCCTCAAGCAGCTGCTACCCGAAGTCGATCAGTTATTCGGCGTGCCACAGCCGGCAGCCCACCACCCGGAAATCGACACAGGCGCCCATGTCCTCAGCGTGCTGCGCCAATGCGCCGAGCATCAGCAACCCTTGACCGTGCGTTGGGCTTGCCTGCTGCATGACGTGGGCAAAGGCCTCACCCCGCAAGACCACTGGCCGCAGCATATCGCCCACGAGCACAAGGGCCTGGCGCTAATCAAAGCAATCAACCAGCGCACTAAAGCACCGAAAGACTGTCAAGAGTTGGCGCTCTTGGTTGGCGAATACCACACCCATGGCCACCGCGCCCTGGAGCTAAAAGCGCAAACGCTGCTCAAGCTGTTGCAAGCCTTTGACGCCTGGCGCCGGCCACAACGCTTTGCCGAATTTATTAGCAGCTGTGAAATGGATGCCCGTGGCCGCTTGGGCTTTGAACAGCGCGCCTACCCCCAAGCCGAATACCTGCGCGGCGCTCTGCAAGCCACCCTGGGGGTCACCATACAACCTCTGTTAGAGCGCGGACTGACCGGCGCCGAGCTCGGCCAGGGCTTGCAGAAACTGCGCTTGCAGGCATTAGAGAACTACCGTGAGGAACAACGTGACACATAGTTGATCTGATCCAGTGCTGATAGGCTGTAGCCCTTAAAGCACTGGCAGCAAACATATTTATGGCGCCAGAAATCCTATTCCCCCGTCTGGGCTCCCGAAATTTTTTAAATCTGCTTTTATTAGAGAAGAACCTGGCTCTCTGACTGCCAGCGCATGTGAATCGACCATGATGACCGGCCTCGACGGAGACCTTACCTTGCCCCCCATACGCTTCTTGGCACAGCGCCTTGTGAGTCTTCTGTTGGCCGCTGGTTTGTGCAGTAGCGCCATGGCGCAGGTTGCCGACACCGAACACAACCGTGCCTTACAGCGGGAAAGCAATGTCGCCAACGTGGTGCACGGCATCCTCAACTATGCACGCTGGCCACAAACGCCGCGACCGCTCAACCTGTGCATCGTCGCGCCGACCGAGTACGCCGACCTGCTCTGGCAACAGCCGAAGATGTCCTCGGCTTACCAGATCCACGTCAAACGCCTGCTGGTAGACAACCCTAAGCTGGAAAGCGAATGCCAGGCTATTTACATCGGCGTGATGGAGCCACAACAACGCCGGCTACTATTCAGCCAACTGATTGGCAAACCGGTTCTGAGCATCAGTGAGTCCAGCCAAGGCTGTAACGAAGGCAGCTTGTTTTGCCTGAATATCCGCGACGAGCACGTCGGCTTTAAAGTCAACCTAGACGCCGTCGCCCGCAGCGGCGTGCGCATCCATCCTAACGTGCTGCAACTGGGACAGCGCGCAGGATCACAGCCATGAATCGCCGCAAAAGCGCGCACACCTCACGCCGACCCAGCCTGCGTGGCATGCTGCAGCGTACCCACTTACGCTTAGCGCTCTTGGCCATGGGTCTGACCAGCCTGCCGCTGGCGCTGATCAGTCTGCTGGCGCTGAGCACTTACGCCAGTCAGAACCTGCAACTGACCGCCCGCTCCACTGCTTACGCCCTTGAGGCTGCCGTGGTGTTCAAGGACCGCGAAGCGATCCACGAGGCCATTGAGCATTTGCTGCACACTGAAGACATCGCCCGCGTCGCCGTGTACGACGCCCAAGGCACCCTGCTGGCCAGCCGGCAGAACAATCAACGGCATCTGATGGGGCAGGTCGAAAAGTTCATCGCCAATGCCTTAATGCCCAATGACTTTATCGCCACGATCAGCGACAACGGTCAGCTGCTAGGCACTCTGCAGCTCTGCGGACAAGGGCGGACTCTACTGCGCTACTTACTGAGCGGCTTGTTGGCGCTGCTGGCCAGCCTTGGCCTCACCAGCCTTGGGGTGATCTATGGCTCGCGGCGCATGCAACGGGCGATTACCCAGCCACTCGGCGACCTGTCGCAAGTGGCCCACAACATCTCGATGGATCGCACCTTTAATCAACGCGTGCCGGCGCCGCAGATTGCCGAGTTTCACGAGCTGGCCTACGACTTCAACGCCCTGCTCGATCAGCTCGAAGCCTGGCAGCATCAGTTGCAGCACGAGAACGCTTCGCTCGCCCACCAGGCCAGCCATGACGGCCTCACCGGCCTGCCTAACCGGGCGTTTTTTGAGTCGCGTCTATTGCGCGCCATGCGTGAGGCCCGCGACGGCAACAGCCACTTGGCCGTACTGTATATGGACAGCAACAAGTTCAAGGACATTAACGACCGCTTAGGCCATGCCGCCGGCGATGCCGTGCTGGTCGCCATCGCCCAACGTCTGCAAGCACAACTGCGCGAGGACGACATCGTCGCGCGCTTGGGCGGCGACGAATTTGCCGTGTTGCTCAAGCCTATTTACAGCGAGAGCGATGCATTGAGCATTGCCGACAAAATCATCGACAACATGCAACTCCCCATCACTCTGCCGGATGGCAGCGACATCATCACCTCACTGAGCATCGGCATTGCCCTCTACCCCGAACATGCCGACAGCCCCGACGCCCTTGTCCACGAGGCGGATGTCGCGATGTACCAGGCGAAACGTAACCACTGCGGCCCGACCATGGCCAAAACCCGCTGCGCCGACGCGGAGTAACCCAGCACAGCAGCAGTCCCCGCACGCAGCACGACTAAACACGCAGCACTAAATAGGGAGATTTATTTTGCGCAGCATGATCCACACCTTACTGGCCAGCCTGCTGGCTATCCTGCTCCTGAGCGGCTGTCAAAGCACGCCCCCCAAAGCCCTGACGGCAGAGCAGGTGCAGCTGTTGCAAAACAATGGCTTTCATTTAACCGATGAAGGCTGGGAGCTGAACATGTCGACCAAGGTGCTGTTCGCCTTTGACTCGCCACAACTCAACAGTGAGATCACCAGCCAGATCACCCAGATCACCCAAGCACTGCTCAATGTCGGGATAGTTGGGGTCCTGCTCGAAGGCCACACAGACAGCAGCGGCAGCGAGTCCTATAACGAACAACTGTCGCTACAGCGGGCCAATAGCGTGGCCGACGTGATGGTTAGCGCCGGCATGCAGCGCGACCTGATTGCCACCCGTGGCGCCGGCTCAAGCAAACCTATCTTCAGCAACAACACCCCCGAGGGCCGCAGTGAAAACCGCCGGGTGGCGATTATCATCAGTACCGAGCACTAGCCCGTAACCGGATAAGCCGCTAACAGCTGGGCGCTGGTTAGTTGCTGACCCGCCCAACTGAAGCTCACTGGCCATAGTTGCTGATCGATTTGCGTCTCGCTCCAGAGTTTTGCAAAAGACTGCTGGACGCCAGGATGCACCTGCTGCGGCAACAGCAGCGACAGCGGCCAGAGGACAAAGGCGTTCTTGAGAATTTCCGCCCGCGGCAGAATCAGCCCATCGAAGTTGCCGACCAGATCGCCATACAGCAACACATCGATATCCAGGGGCAAGCCCTTACGCTGCGGGGCATAACGGCCGTTATCCGCCTCGATAAACTTCAAGCGGCGGTCCAGCTCGCCCAAGGGCAATTGGGTAAATCCGGCCACCACCAGGTTGAAAAACGGCCCGCTCTTGATACCGACCGGCAAGCTTTCAAAGACCGCCGAGCAGCGCATATCGCTGAGCAATTCAGCCAGCGCATCAAGCCCCGCGCACAGGTGCTGCTCGCGCTCGATATTGCTGCCCAGGCCCAGCACTACAGGTGTTAGCGACATCCGCGCTCAATCTCCACGCCAACCCCGCCGCTCGCAGCCGCAACCGCGCCGGGCTTGGTCAACTTAAGGCGTACCCAAGGGATATTGAACTCAGCCATCAACAGCTCGACCAAGCGCTCGGCGAAGGTTTCCACCAAAATAAACTGCGCATCACTGGCAAAAGCCTGAATGCGTTGCGACACGGCGGCGTAATCCAGCGCTTTGGCCAGGTCATCCGTGGCCGCTGCCGGGCGGTTATCCCAGCCGAAGGCCAGGTCCAGGCGCAAACATTGGCGAATGGTCCGCTCCCAGTCGTAGGCACCAATCACCGTATCGACTTCCAGACCTTCGATAAAAACTGTGTCCAAGCATGCTCTCCGTGGCACGACAAGGCTGTCGTACCTAGTTAGAATCTGGGCCATCTGCCCGTAACGGGCTCCCTTGCCCGGGATGGAACCATGTTTTGGCTGCTGGTACTGCTCGCCTACCTGCTCGGCTCACTGTCCTTTGCCATCGTCCTCAGCCGTTGGGTCGGCGGCCCCGATCCACGCGCCACGGGTTCCGGCAATCCCGGTGCGACCAATATGCTCAGGGTCGCCGGCAAACGTCTGGCCATTCTCACCCTGTTGGGCGACTTGCTCAAAGGCGTAGTGCCGATTTTCATCGCCAAACTGCTTGGCTTAACCCTGCAACAACAAGCCTGGGTTGGCCTCGCGGCGGTAATCGGACACCTCTACCCGCTGTACTTTAACTTCCGCGGCGGCAAGGGCGTGGCGACGGCGGCCGGCATGCTGCTGGGCTTGTATCCACCGGCGGCACTCCTGGCCCTGAGCAGCTGGCTGCTGACCTTTGTCCTGACCCGCACCAGCTCCCTCGCCGCCCTAATCGCCACGCCACTGACCTTACCGCTGCTGGCCTGGCAACAACCGGCGGCCTTGCTGCCGGTGTGCGTACTGACGGGGCTGATCGTCTGGCGTCATCGCGGCAATTTACGCGATCTGTTTGCCGGTCGTGAGCGACATTTCTGAATCCCCGGCCTGAGCCGCGCTATAGCGCCGGCAACTGCTCCATCGGCCAGCGCGCCTGCACCTTAATCGCCAGATCATCATGCTGACCGGCTAGTAAACGCTGACAACCGGCATAAGCGATCATCGCGCCATTATCGGTACAAAACGCCGGACGGGCATAAAACACCTGGCCCTTAAACTCACCGAGCATGTGTTCCAGAGACTGGCGCAACGCCTGATTGGCACTGACCCCACCGGCAATCACCAGACTGTTCAGCCCGGTTTGTTTCAGGGCACGGCGACACTTGATGGTCAGCGTGTCGACCACCGCCTGCTGGAACGCCAGGGCGATATCGCAGCGGGTTTGCTCGCTGTTATCGCCTGCCGCCTGACAGGCCTGCCAGGTATTGAGGGTGAAAGTTTTCAAGCCGCTGAAACTGAACTCCAACCCCGGACGATCAGTCATCGGCCGCGGGAATTTAAATCGCCCTGGCGTCCCCTGCTGCGCCAGTCGCGCAATCTCCGGGCCGCCTGGATACTGCAAGCCCATGAGTTTGGCGGTCTTGTCGAAGGCCTCACCAGCGGCGTCGTCCAACGACTCGCCCAGCAACTGGTATTGTCCAATCCCATCGACCCGCACCAACTGGGTATGGCCGCCGGACACGAGCAAGGCGACAAACGGAAACGCCGGCGGCTGCTCTTCCAGCATCGGCGCCAGTAGGTGGCCTTCCATGTGGTGTACGCCAAGGGCTGGAATATCCCAGGCCAGGGCCAGAGCCTGGGCGCAAGAAGCGCCAACCAACAACGCACCGACCAGACCGGGACCGGCGGTATAGGCCAGGGCATCGATGTCGGCCGGGGTGCAGTGAGCTTCGGCCAAAACCTGGCGAATCAGCGGCAACATGCGTTTAACGTGATCCCGCGAGGCCAGCTCCGGCACCACACCGCCATACACGCGGTGCAGATCAATCTGGCTAAACAGCGCGTCAGCCAACAGGCCGCGCTCGCTGTCATAAAGCGCGACACCGGTCTCGTCGCAAGAGGTTTCTAATCCCAGAACCAGCATGGGCAGTGCCTTCGTAATAGTGTGTGCATCAGCAAAGGCGCGCATGATAATGGCCGCTGGCAGTGCCCGGCCAGCGCTTTTCGATCACAGGCTTTGCATTCCTCGCCGCGAGGCGGTAACATCCGCAACCCTTAAAAACCTACGTTCTCCAGCGCCATTTGCCAGGAGTAACGTTACCCCCGGTCAAGAAAAAGGTACGCCCTGGATGCCAGCCGTCAAAGTTAAAGAGAACGAACCCTTCGACGTAGCTCTGCGTCGTTTCAAGCGCTCCTGCGAAAAAGCCGGTGTTCTGGCTGAAGTTCGCAGCCGTGAATTCTACGAGAAGCCAACTGCTGAGCGTAAGCGTAAAGCTGCTGCTGCAGTTAAGCGTCACGCTAAGAAAGTGCAGCGCGAGCAGCGCCGCAGCGTGCGCCTGTACTAATCACGGGCCTTAGCCTGCTCGATTAGCTACATGCAACGCTTGAACCCGGCTCCGGCCGGGTTTCGCTTTTAGACTCCGCGTCACCCTCGGGTGATGATCGGAGTCTTTTAGTTTTTGCTGATCCCTGTTCTGCCTGCGCGCATAACAGTATCCTGAGGCGCTATGGCCGGCCTGATCCCACAGTCTTTTATCGATGACTTGCTCAACCGCACCGACATCGTCGACGTGGTGGCCTCGCGCATCCAGCTGAAAAAAGCTGGCAAGAACTACACCGCCTGCTGCCCCTTCCATAAAGAAAAGACCCCATCGTTTAGCGTCAGCCCCGACAAACAGTTCTATTACTGCTTTGGTTGCGGCGCCGGCGGTAACGCCCTGGGCTTCGTGATGGACCACGACCAACTGGACTTCCCCCAGGCGGTCGAGGACTTAGCCAAGCGCGCCGGCATGGAAGTGCCGCGCGAAGAAGGCGGGCGCAACAACAAACCGCGCCAGCCCACCGACTCACCGCTGTATCCGCTGCTCAACGCCGCCGCCGAGTACTACAAGCAAGCCCTAAAGAGCCACCCCCAGCGCAAAGCCGCCGTGGACTACCTCAAGGGTCGCGGCCTGTCCGGGGAAATCGCCCGCGACTTCAGCATGGGCTTCGCCCCACCAGGCTGGGACAACCTGCACAAGCACCTGGGCAGCGACAGCCTGCAGCAAAAAGCCATGATCGATGCCGGCCTGCTGGTGGAAAACGCCGAGAGCGGCAAGCGCTACGACCGCTTCCGCGACCGCATCATGTTCCCCATCCGCGACAGTCGCGGGCGAGTCATCGCCTTTGGCGGACGAGTGCTGGGCGACGAAAAGCCCAAATACCTCAACTCGCCGGAAACCCCGGTGTTTCATAAGGGCCAGGAACTCTACGGGCTGTTCGAGGCGCGTAAGCACAACCGCAACCTGGATGAAATCATGGTGGTGGAGGGCTATATGGACGTTATCGCCCTGGCCCAACAAGGCTTGCGCAACGCCGTCGCCACCCTCGGCACCGCCACCAGTGAAGAACACCTTAAACGCCTGTTCCGCCTGGTGCCGAGCGTGCTGTTCTGCTTCGACGGCGACACCGCTGGGCGCAACGCCGCCTGGCGCGCCCTTGAGGCGACCCTGCCGAACCTGCAAGACGGCCGCCGCGCGCGCTTTTTGTTCCTGCCCGACGGCGAAGACCCGGACACCCTTGTACGCAGCGAAGGCACCGAAGCCTTCCGCGCCCGCATCAACCAGCGCGCGCAACCGCTGGCTGATTATTTCTTCCAGCAACTGAGCGAAGAGGCCGACCCGCGCTCACTGGAAGGCAAAGCGCACCTGATGACCCTGGCCGCACCGCTGATCGACAAGATCCCCGGCAACAACCTACGCACCCTGATGCGCCAGCGCCTAAGCGAGATCACCGGCCTGAATAGCGAGAGCTTAAGCCCGCCGCCCAATCCGCCACGCAGCACCCCGGCCAGCCCAAGCAACCAGGCACCGGGCAGCGATTACCCGGACTACAGCGACATCCCGGACAGCGCCTATTACGACGCAGAACCCGTACCCCACGACTACGAACACCTCAATCCGGCGCCCGAGGCGTATTTTCAGCCCAGCGGTGGTAAAGCCGAAAAAGGCGCCTGGAAGAAAGACGGCAAAAACTGGCGCAAGAAAGGCCAAGGCGACTTCAGCCCCCGCCAACCGCGCACCGCCGTTAGCGTTGAGTCGCCCCACTTAAGCGCCCTGCGCACCCTACTGCATCACCCACAATTGGCGCAGAAGGTCGAGGATGTCAGCCATTTCGCCGGTGAAGACGACACCTACGCCCAGCTACTGGTCGCCCTGCTTGGCGCTCTGCAAAAGAATCCCAAGCTGCGCTCCCTGCAATTGATCGCCCGCTGGCACGGCACCGAACAAGGCCGCCTATTAAAAGCGTTGGCGGAAAAAGAATGGCTGATTTCGGCGGATAACCTTGAACAACAGTTTTTCGACACTATAAATAGTCTTGTCGCCCGCCAACGCGAACGCAGCCTGGAACATTTGCTGCTCAAAGCCCGTCAAAGTGAGCTAAGCGCAGAAGAGAAAGATCAACTGCGAAGCCTACTAAGCCGAACGACCGCGCCGGAAATCCCGAGCCCAACTGGCGCTTAGGAGTATATCTAGGGTATAATCCGCGGCTTGTTTTTTGCCCGCCAAGACCTTCAGTGGATAGGGTGTTATGTCCGGAAAAGCGCAACAGCAGTCTCGTATCAAAGAGTTGATCATTCTAGGTCGTGAGCAGAAGTATCTGACTTACGCGGAGGTCAATGACCACTTGCCGGAGGATATTTCCGACCCGGAACAGGTGGAAGATATCATTCGCATGATCAACGACATGGGCATCCCCGTACACGAGGTTGCTCCGGATGCGGACGCCCTCATGTTGGCGGATGCCGACACCGACGAAGCTGCAGCTGAAGAAGCTGCGGCCGCCCTCGCTGCCGTTGAAACTGATATCGGTCGCACCACCGACCCAGTGCGCATGTACATGCGTGAAATGGGTACTGTGGAATTGCTGACCCGCGAAGGCGAAATTGAAATCGCCAAACGCATCGAAGAAGGCATCCGTGAAGTAATGGGTGCTATCGCCCACTTCCCCGGCACTGTCGACAGCATTCTCGGTGAATACAACCGCGTCACTACCGAAGGCGGTCGCCTGGTAGAAGTGCTCAGCGGTTACATCGACCCAGACGACGGCACCGTTCCTGCCGAAGCCGCTGCACCGGTTCCTGCCACCGCCGACGACGCCGCTGATGACGCCGAAGACGAGGAAGAAGAAGCCGCCAGCGATGAAGAGGAAGAAGAAGGTGACGGCGGCCCGGATCCAGAAGAGGCCCTGCGCCGCTTCACCGCGGTCAACGAAGCCCTCGATGCGGCGAAAAAAGCGCTGAAGAAACACGGTCGCAGCAGCAAGCAAGCCACTGCGGCTCTGCTTGAACTGGCTGAGCTGTTTATGCCGATCAAGCTGGTACCTAAACAGTACGACGCGCTGGTGACCCACGTGCGTAGCGCTCTGGAGCGCCTGCGTGGGCAAGAGCGCGCGATCATGCAACTGTGCGTGCGCGATGCTCGTATGCCACGTGCCGACTTCCTGCGCCTGTTCCCAGGCAACGAAATCGACATGAATTGGGCCGCTGGCCTGGCCAAAGGCAAAGCTAAATACGCCGAAGCCCTGGGCAACCTGGTTGACGACGTTAAGCGTTGCCAGCAAAAGCTGATCGACCTCGAAGCTGAAACCGAACTGAGCCTGGCGGAAATCAAAGACATCAACCGTCGCATGTCGATTGGTGAAGCCAAAGCTCGTCGCGCCAAGAAAGAAATGGTTGAGGCCAACCTGCGTCTGGTGATCTCCATCGCCAAGAAGTACACCAACCGTGGCCTGCAGTTCCTCGACCTGATCCAAGAAGGCAACATCGGCCTGATGAAGGCCGTGGACAAGTTCGAATACCGTCGCGGTTACAAGTTCTCGACCTACGCCACCTGGTGGATTCGTCAGGCGATTACCCGCTCCATCGCCGACCAGGCGCGCACCATCCGTATTCCGGTGCACATGATCGAAACGATCAACAAGCTCAACCGCATTTCCCGCCAAATGCTGCAGGAAATGGGCCGTGAGCCAACCCCGGAAGAACTGGGTGAGCGCATGGAAATGCCTGAGGACAAAATCCGTAAGGTATTGAAGATCGCCAAAGAGCCGATCTCCATGGAAACCCCAATCGGCGACGATGAAGACTCCCATCTGGGCGACTTTATCGAGGACTCCACCATGCAATCGCCAATCGACGTGGCGACCGTGGAAAGCCTCAAGGAAGCCACTCGCGAAGTGCTGTCCGGCCTCACTGCCCGTGAAGCCAAAGTACTGCGCATGCGCTTCGGCATCGATATGAACACCGACCACACCCTTGAGGAAGTCGGTAAGCAATTTGACGTAACCCGCGAGCGGATCCGTCAGATCGAGGCCAAAGCCCTGCGTAAGCTGCGCCACCCAACGCGCAGCGAGCACCTACGTTCCTTCCTCGACGAGTAATACCAAACCCCCCGGCCCTGCCGGGGGTTTTGCTTTAAGGCAATCGACTTACCCCCCCTCCCGCACTCCCCTCACCCTCCCGCCACAGCCAGGCAGTCAAAATCGGCTTCAGTGAGCCCATAAACCACTCAGCAAACAGCCAGAACTCCAACCCGATCAACGCTTTAGCTTGGCGCTAAACGTGGCACTGGTTATACTCGCCCGGCATTTAGGGCCTATAGCTCAGTTGGTTAGAGCAGAGGACTCATAATCCTTTGGTCCACGGTTCGAGTCCGTGTGGGCCCACCATATAAACCAAGGGCTGCAGCAATGCTGCAGTTTCGAGAGGGGGTTTGGGAATGCCTCCGAGGTACAGTTTCGGCACAGTCCATGCCGATGTCTTCGGAGAACAGCATGGCAACTCTCGTCAAAACCCCATCAGGAACGTGGAAAGCGGTCATCTAAAAAGTTGGATGGCCGACAGCTTCCAAAACGTTTCGCACCAAACGCGATACTGAGGATTGGCCACGTCGAACCGAAGACAAGATGGTCAGAGGTGTCTACATCCAGCGCAGCGGATCAAAGCGGATGACCCTAGAAGCGGCGCTGAAGCGTTATCTGTCGGAGGTCACCCCTACCACAAAGTCTTCTACTCAGAATGGCGAAGCAAGCAAGGCAAAAAGCTCACTACCGATCTAGGTAAATACTCCCTTGCAGCCCTCTCCAGCGAAATCATCGCAGCCTACCGAGACAAGCGACTGTCTCAGCCCGCAGCCCGCGGAAGTCATGGTGCGTGAAATTCGCACCCTGTTTACGGAAGCTTCTATCCGCAGCTTCCGCGATGACACCCTAACCGATGATCTGACCAAGCTGCACCTACCTCTGGTTCACCGTAATGAAGTCGTTGCCGCCATCAAGCCTTTAGATTTTGACCAGGCCGAACCAAGCGGAATCCTTGACCACTGTGATCAGTGGCTTATGAAGTTCGTGAGTGCAGAGCGGGAAGGGGTTATTCAGCTGAAAAACGTGCTCATACCGGTGGCAGAGAACGATTCGCCCCGTCACCGCAAAGCGATGCAGATAGCTAAGGACAGCATCTAGGAACGCGGCCTGCAGCTGGTCGACTATCAGGGCACCCAGAAAATCGCTGCCTTCGCGCAGAGCTACGCTCAATAGCCTCAAGCAGCTTTCCTACTAAGCACAAGGCCTGGTGAATCCGGGCCTTGTGCTTTTATTCTTGCATTGCAGCGGCGGGCTATAGGATGGCTACGATTGCAGCATTTCTAGGCAACAGCCGAGCTCACGATCAGTTATTAAACATCGGCAGATAGCCCAACTCGACGAGCTTGGTGTCGTGCGTTCCGACGATGCGGAAGTGATCGCGGTTGCGCTCATCCATCACCTGTTCGAAGTTCACCATGATGGTTCCACGCTCTGGTATGTCGATGAGCTCTTTAGCATCTGGAAAGTCGCTGGGTTTCAGCGTATGGGGGCAGAAACCTATCCAGCCGATGGTTTGCCGGTCTGAGAAGACTTGGCCGTCTAGGTAGTATTTATTAGGCGCTATAACGCCCCAATCAACTTCCGGCCACATGGTTACCGTCAGCCTGAGCATTTCCACCAGCAACGCACCTGGGTCATCTAGCGCTGAAACCAAAGCGCCGGCATCCTCAAAATCAATGCTAGATATAGAGGGCATGTCGTGTGCGTAGTAATTAAAGGCCAATCCCCCCTGTAGCGGATCCTCTTGACCATTCCAGAGCGACAGTGACAACCAGGTTGGATATTCGGTATCAAATCCTGTTGCTGCTGCGCGCTCTAGGTTTTTAGCCTCAGCTACCACTTCAGTTTTCAGCGCCTCCTGTAGTGAGGAGCCTTGCAAATACCATTTACCGAGAAGTGGGTGTAACCCTCCTAAAGCACTCAGATAACGGTGAACCCTCTCCACCTGCTGGTCACGGGATACTGAAGTAATCGCTTGCTTATCAAATCGCATTTTGAACACGAATGAGCGAAAAGGACTTGTCATTCTGGCTCCTTAGACCGACAGATCTGGATTATCGCGGTAGTAGTCTTCCAGTTCCCGCTTTTCACGATCACGCTCCTTCAGGTATTCCTCGTGTTCAGAGTTTCCAGGCATGGGGTTCCAAAAAGCTGTCAAATTAGCCAACCCCAATCGTCGGTACTGAGCAGAACAATACTCGTAGACAACGCGCTGGAGGAAATGCCACTCGACTCTCACTGGGGGTGTAGGGCTTGCCTTTGCCGAGTGTCGAATTGCTGGGTCAATGAGATTTTTTTTGACATCAGCCCAAGGCCTGGGCACTCCCAAGAGGGGAACAAACATAAACGCATAGTTAGCCTTAGCCTCAAGTAGGGTGCAGCGAGGCTCGTCGAACCCATCCCACCAGGTTGCGCTCCAACTCCACTCCAAAGGAAAGGGAAACCCTGTTACCCAGGCTTGATAGCTCGCGGCCTGTTTAGACATTGAGTGCCCTTTACCATTGTTAGGGGCCAACATTGTGCCTTCGGCAGGTGGACAATCGACACAGTCCTTATCCTTCTTGCTATCACAGCTGCGCGTACGCTCCTGCGTTTGGTCTGCTGTTCGAGTCTGCGGCAACACCTGCGGTCGCGGAAGTGGCCTTGATTGGGGAAGCGTCTCCGGAATGGGGCGCGGTGCAGGCCGTGCCGGAGGCATTGGCAGTCGTGGGGGCAGTGGACGCGGTAGAGCAAGGCCGGGGCCTAACCGAGGTGTGACTCTAAAGCCCATAGCCGCCCCCGGAGTTCCCAGTGAATTCCCCGCTGCGCCGATCAATCCGCCCATAACACTTGGGTCCCTATCAGTTTCATTGAGTGTTCCTGAGTTTCCAGACAAATTCCATGACGTGCTGATAATCCCTGAAGCGCTGCTCTGGTGAGTCAGCGACAGCTCGCTTCATCCAAGACACGAACTCTTTGTCTTGATCAAAATTGGGGAACATAAGACCGTAACGCATGAAGTCCTCAATCACCTCTGGATCGGTTAGCCCCAACTCTATGGCATGGCGTCGATACCCGGCCAAGTAGTTAATACCCCCCGTCAAACCAAGTCGGTCATACCAAGCCGGATCTTGTGTACGCAACTCCAGCAACAAGCGCTCAATTGTTTCATCGCTGCGTACTTCATCAAGTTGGGCTACTTGCTCGCTCGATAGCTCAAACATTTAGCCCTCCGTGGCTAGCTGCCTCCATGGCCAAATAGCGGGTTCCCAGTGGCTGCCAGACCAACCAATGATTGACTGGCCCCATCATTTGCTGCCTTTGCTCAACAGTCAGAACGCTATCAAGTGATCTTCGGACAGTAGGGTTGTAATAGCGGAACAGAGATTTTCTGCCATCAGGTAATCGGGTAAACAGGAGTGACCCAAGATGCTTGACAAGTACATCAAACCCATGCGTGCTCATGAGCCAACATACCCACGGCTCCTTGCGGTCCCGGCTTACCAACCAGTTTTGCAAATCACCATCATCTTTCAGGTGAACAAGGGCAGGACCTGCATGCTTAATTGTTTCCAGCTCGGTTCCGGCCAATAACCACTGCCACTGGGTTGAGGAGCTATCCAGCCGGTTGCCTAAGGTAAGGTACTTAGCACCATCAACAAGTGCGTAGAGCTGTAAATCCGGGATCTCTGCAAGACGCGCCCTAACCTCGTCATTAATCCCACGGAAACCATCGGGCAAGCTCATTAATTCGCACCAAGCGATTCAAGCGGAACAAAAGTTTGATTCCGCTTCGCCGCCAAAAGCAGGCAGGGAAGACAAAGCTTTGTTCCCAAAGGCAGAGAGAAAGATGAGTAAATAGGGCTTGGCGTATGTGTATTGCCGATGATTACAGTTCCAGAACCACCGATTACAACATTTCCATGGTCGCCCACACTTCCAAGGGTGGCGACGGGCAAGCCATTAATGAAGACGTTGGATACGAGATTACCCGTGAGTCCAGAGCCGCAAGCGGTGGTGTCACCCTGTCTGGCGGCTGGTAGGCCGTCGAACAGGACATCCGGTGAGCCTGTAACGATGGGATTAGTGCCATGCCCAGGAATTGGACATGCGGTTGGGTCAGATACCCGAGCAGCAGGTTTTCCTGACATTCTGACGATCCTTGTCTGAACAGATTACAGCTAGTTGTAAAGCAATGTTGGGCGATACGTCAATCAACTAGGAACTTAGGGTATCCGAACTAAAGCGTTAGGGCCCTAGTTGTAAGCATCCCCCCGTAACTCCCAAGCGCTCCGCGCTCCAAATAAATAAGCAGTCATACGTATCAAAAAACTTCCCTACTCACACACTCACCCTTGGCTGTTAAAACGGCAAATAGAGACAAGTTTGGTAGGCAAATGAGATCTTAACGGTAAATAGATCGGTACACTGGCGGTACAGTCACCAGCTTTTATAGATTTCGCCTAACTACGTTAAACATCAATAACAGCACTACTTTCAGCTAACTGTGCCTACGCTAAGCTCCGCCCGATTTCACTAGGCTTGCAGCGTTTCTAGGCAACTCATAATCCTTTGGTCCACGGTTCGTGTCCGTGTGGGCCCACCATATAAATCAACGACTTAGCCCAGCCTCCGTGCTGGGCTAAGTCGTTTCTGGGTGCGGTGAAAAATCTGCGTCCGTTTCCTTCCTGCGGCAGTGGAACTCTAGACGTTTTGCAGTACGCAGATTGAGGCTCAGGTGGCTCCCTGAATAATCCCGGCTCCGCAGAGACCTCCAAAGTCCACTAGGAGGGGCCATGGGTACCGGCGTTGGCCTGAAGAACTCAAGCTCGGGGTGGTAAAGCAAGTGGCCGCGCTTGGTTTGCCCGCTGCCGCTGTAGCTGCTCGCTAGGATGCATCGCCTCACAGCCCGTATCTGCGCATCACGCGCTACAGAGCAAGCTGGTTGCGCAGCGTCATCATGAAGACGACCCGCAGCGCGCCGAGTTCAAGCGAGCGGGTTGCTGGGGAGCGCGACATTCTGGCAAAGGCCGTCGCGTGCTTTGCCAGGGAGCCCGGCGGAGGGAGGTCTTGATCCGTCAGTTGGCGGCGAACGACCCGAGGCCTTGCCGGGTTCTGAAAGTGCACCCCGGTAGTTACTAAGCCTGCTTGAACCAGCCCAGATCTGCGCGTAACAGGACGATCACTATTTCGATTGCTGACGGCGCTGATCATAAAATCGATCGATTGCTGAAATGAATTCTGGGCGCCGAGCACAATCGTTGAAGGCAAGTTGCTCTGCTGCCAACTGCTCGAGCAAACCCTTCTGCGAAGACGATCGCATCAGGCGCTTTAAATGAGCCAGTGCCACAGCCTCGCGGCCTGCCAGGCGCCGAGCCATCCCCATAACCACCTCGTCCAGTGTCGCCAAAGGCACCACACGGGTGACCAATCCCATCTGCAATGCCTCCGTGGCAGTGAGCCGCTCGCAGAGCAGCGCAATCTCCAGCGCCCGCCGCAACCCAACAACACGCGGCAGCGACCAGGAGGCGCCACCATCGCAGCTAGTTCCAATGTCGGTGTAGGCGAAACTGAAGCGGGCATCATCGCTCACCACCACCAGATCAGCCGCCAGTAACAAGCTCAGCCCGGCTCCCGCAACCACACCTTGCACACAGGCAATCACGGGTATCGGCATTTCCGTCAGTAAGCGGACGCTCTCGTGCAGAGGCTCGATCAAGCGATTGGCTACGCCCACGGGATCAGCACGCAAGGCCGCAAGATCGCCACCCGCCATGAAAGCCCTGCCGCTGCCGCCAAGCACGATCACACGCACAGTGGTGTCGTCAGCCAGCTTGCGCAGCGCATCACAGAGACTTTGCGCCAGGGTTTCATCCAGGGCGTTGAGCACTTCGGGGCGATTAAAGTGCAGACGCACCACATCGCCTTGGCGATCGACTAATAAAGATGGCTGAGACATGACTAGCAACTCCAGGATTGCCCGATAACATTGAATGCCGAGATGCTATGCCATGTGCCGGAGGCCGCCCTCCTCCGTTCGAACTACAGCCAGAAATGACAAGGCCGGCACATGGCCGGCCTTGTCAGGTCGTCTAAAGGTTAAGGTTTGCTCAGAGCCACGGTGACGATCTCGCGGCGCTCTGCCATGCTCGCCGGCACCTGATCCTCGTTCATGAAGAACTGCTGGTACCATTCGCGCAGTTGATAAACCGGCCCATCTGTTTCAGCCAATACCGGCTTGTCGATGCGGATCTTGTTCTTCCAGATGATCACATCCTGATAGAAGGAATTACGGTTGCCGACCACATAGTCCAACGCAATCTGGCGAGTCTGCTCGTCGCTCATACCGGCTACGCGCTTGACCATGCAACCGAAGCGCAGATCGAAGCTGTTCGGCGTCACCGGCACATGGCTGTTGAGCAGAATGGCATGGACCTCGACTCCGCCGAAGTTGGAATTGATGCGCGTAAAGTGAGTCGCCGGACCATAGTAGGCGGAGTCTGCCGCCAGGCCGCCGCCAAGGTGCTCGGAGTCGCCACGGAAGATCTGATGACCGATGTGCCCCTCGAAGATGTTCGAGAAGTAGCTGGTCGGAGTACCGTGCACCGGGCCGAAGTGGTGAGCATCGACCAGGTTATCGACCAACTCGCGCGGGTTGGTGTCGATGCGCATGATGTCGATGTTCCACTCATGGATCCATTCATCGCTGTCCATTTCCGGCAGGTGCGGAATGACAACGCCCTCACGCGGCGGATTGCCCTCGGGGTTGTTCCACACAAACAGCAGGTTGTTCTCTTCGCAGGTGAGCCACTTCTTGGTTTTGGCCTTCGGCGGGATGCGCTTGCAGTAAGGCACTTCTACACACTTTCCACCAGCGTCGTACTTCCAATGGTGGAAGGGGCAAACCACGCGATCATCTTCGACGGTACCGTGAGAGAGATCGGCCCCCATGTGCGGGCAGAACGCATCGAGAATATTGATCTTGCCATCGCTGGTCGCAAAGGCCACCAGACGGGTGCCAAATATGTCCAGCGTGTGCGGTTTGCCGTCGCGGTACTGATCTGCATCGCCAAGGCAGTGCCAACCACGCGCGTAGCGGTGTGACTCCAGAGCGTTTTCAACCTTGATCTCAGCGAGTTGCGTCATAGTTATTGTTCCTCTCAAGACACTCACAGAATGGGTCACTCGCTCTGAATTCCCCTACAGAGTACAAGTGATCTTTACTTGGGCATCTTCTATCAAGGTCCACCGCTACTCATCCTCTGCTTGGACTAGTACAAATAAGAACACTTAGCATCGTGGCGATGGGCAGCTGCTCACGTCCAGGCACAACGGCGCAAATGCCAACAACCGCTGCGCCCATTCCGCCTCCGGAGGGTTTTCCAGGCAGAGAAGCGCCGTATAGGGGAAGGCCTCGCAGAAAAACGGTGTGAGCTCATACAGGGCGGCGGCGCGGCACTCGGCATCCGCCTCCAACACCTGCAGCAACTGCTCTGTCGCTACCTGACCAGCGAACAACCACAGCTGCCGGCTGCGCGGCGCCACCTGCTCAGGCGCCCGCCCCCACTTCAGTTGGGCCTGTGCGGTGCGGGTGAAATCGCGCTGCATGAAATTGCTTTCGTCGCGCGCCAAGGCCGGGCCAGCCTCGGACAGGAACACCTGGGCCAAATCGAAATCGTCGGGGTAGTCGAACTCGCTGAGACAGTCGCAGCCAGCCTGTGCACAGTCGGCCGGGTAGTTGCGCTGGTACAGGCTGGGCGGGAAGAACTGCAGGGCCAACGGTGCATGCCGCTGCTCGTAGTAGTCACGAAACTCGGCAGCACTGAGGTCTGCGCGCCGGCGAATCAGGCTGAGGTATTTCATAAGATTGTCCTGTCGGCTGACCATAAAAAACGGCCGTAACCCGGGGGTAGCGGCCGCTGGAAACACTGCAGAAACCCGCGACCTAAGCCACGGGCTGGATCGCACTTATTGACCGCGGCGACGGGCCGCTTCCGGACCGAAGTCACCGGCGGTGATGTCCGGCTGGTTCAAGATGTAGCCTTTGCGCTGCTCGTTGATCAGGTTGAACGCCAGGTAGCTGCCGGCATTCAGGTCGTGGTACAGGCCCACGCCGGCCTGCCAGCCCTGCAGGTCAGGCAGGTGGATCGTGTTGAGCATGGAGGTGCGCCACAGCTCGCCGCGGTTGTCGTAGTTGTCTGCCAGAACCGGGAACCAGCTGTCTTCGTCGATGTACAGGTCACGCTTGGCATACAGGTGACGGAAACCCTCCTTGAGGGTGGCACGAATGATCCATACCCGACGCAGCTCGTAGCGCATCAGATCAGGGTTGATGTGATTGGGCGTAAGCATGTCGGCGTACTTCAGATCCTTGGAGTGGATCTTGTAGTTGTTGGCAGGCACGTAAAGCTCTTGCTTGCCTACGATGTCCCACTTGTAACGCTGGCCCGAACCGTTGAATACACGTACCTCATCCACGGTGATCGAACCGCCGGTGCCCGGGAACGCCATGTCGTAACCATAACCAGGGGACTGACGCACACGACGGGTGCCCGGGTCGTAACGCCAGCTCTGAATCGGCTTGGCGACGTAATCCCAGTAGGTCACACCGGTGTTCACCTCCCCCTTGTCACGCTGCGGCAGCATGGTCAGGTTGCTGTAATAGGAGGAAACCGGCAGGTCCTTGGTGTAGATCACCTTGCCCGGCTCGTTGCCCGGCGACATGTTGCGCGAGTGCACGCGCCCCCAGTTGATCTTGCCATCCTTGAGTACATAGGCGTTGTCGGAGACGTAGTCCTCGGTCCAGGCATAGCGGCCACCCATGGTGGCGTTCATACGGATCTCCTCGGCACGCTTGGGGATTGGGAAGAACACGCCACCTGCGCGGCCCTCGATACCCTCGCCATCAGTCACCAGCTTGGCGATGCGGGCGTTCTCCAGAGTGGCGTCACAGACACCCTGGGTGTAAGTGAAGTCGCGGTGGCTCGGATACACCGGCATTTTGAAAGTCTGCGGATACTGCTTGAACAATGCCTTCTGACCTTCGGACAGGCGATCAGCATACTGACTCATGTTCTGCGCAGTGATGACGAACAGTGGTTGCTCATTGGCATAGGGGTTCTGCGGGTGGTGGCCAGTGCCCTTGAATTCGATCCCATCCGGCACACCCGACCACTTGCCGGTGAACTCAGGGATGCTGCCGTCAGCATTACCGGCCTTGATGGCCCCGAAACAGGTTAAATCATTGCCCAGTCGGGCGATTTCTTCAGCAGACAAAGCTGCATGGGCAATGGATACATGTCCCTGCAGAGCCAGCACAGCACCCAGACACAGACCGAGTTGATGGTTACGACGCATTTTGTTCTCCTTATAGACATCGACGATCAGCACCAGCGGCATCGCCATGGGCACACAAGGGGTCACTCTGGAAAACTGCTGACAGACCTCTTGCATGAGGCCCGAGGCAGGCAGGTCTCAACTGAGACTTCGGCGCACCAGAATGACGCCCTTCGCCCCGGCAGGGTGCTGCTGAATAACAACAGGAGAAGGAAGGTTCTACATCGTCCGCACGGACTAACGCGAATGTCGTCCGTGACATTCAAGGGAAGCGGATCAGATGCTGGAAAGACGTCGTTCTGTCTCTCGGGCCGCAGCTGCGATGGGACGCACCACCGCTTGAGGCTGAGTTAGCGCAACCACGCTGTTGAGCATGATTCGGACCAGCTCAGTCTGGCGGCGCACACCGGTCTTCGAGAAAATCGAGCGCAAATGGGCCCGCGCCGTATTGCGCCGAATGTTGAGAGCCTCGGCTGCTTCCTCCAGCGAAAGGCCATTGGCCAACTCCAGGGCCAGCCCCGTTTCCGCTGGCGTCAGGTTGAACAACTGCTTGGTAACCAGGCTGCTGGCCTGGGACTTGCCGACGGCATCGCGGATATAGACAACCGCAGCGGGCCGCCCTTTACCCTCGACCAGCTCCTGGGAAGGTATGGGTTCGACAACCAGCCCAAAACTTACCTGCCCTGATGGGCGTGAAATAGACATCGCCTCGGCAGTGTTGCCCCCCTCCGCGCCAGGGCGCAACGCAATGCTGCGCAGCACCCGCTGCAGCTCGCGGTTGTCACTCGGGTAAGTTGCCTCCAGGCGCCCGCCGACCAATTTCAATCCATCATTGCTGCGCAGAATTTCCTGGGCTACCGGATTGAGCTCCAGCACCATGCTGCTCTCATCCAGGATCATGGTGGCTATCGACAAACGTCCGATCGCCTGGGAGAACAGACTGCCCAGGGAGGCACTGCGATCGAGCTGTGAATACATTTGAACTGCACGACGGATGTGCGGCAGGAAGAGCTCACAGAGCTTGCGCTCATCGTCGGAAAAACGCGGACTGGATCGCGGACGACTGATGCGAAAGCGCAGGAGTCCACCATCCCGAGTGGTGATGTTGGCCCCCAGCGTATGGAACGTGTTGTAGGGTTTGCAATACAGCAGGTAATAGGTCGAGCGTTCCCACTCACCATCGTTCATCAGGTCCGCAATGGTGAAAACCTGATTGGGTGCAAGGTTGATAAAGGGAGCGGACTCGTCGTGGTAGGTCAGATACACCACTTCGCCATTGGTCTCCCCCATGCCCGCAACATCGCCAGCAACGATCATGGGCGCTGGCACCGGCTCATCGGCCGCCCGCAGGATCAGGGTCACATAGTTGGCCTGGAACAGCTGGCGGACTTGATTCAATGCCTCGCCCAAACAACGAGTATCGAAAGCAGCTTCGTAGATGTTGCTAATAATCTTGTCGTACCGGGTAAAACTCAGTCCGACTCTTTCCAGCACCTGGTCTAGCGTCAAGGGATTCACGTGCACACCTCGCAGAGCAGGTCCGGCCTGCTCTTTTTTATTGTTATCAAACGCTTCGGTTAGCTGGTAGCAGGCACTCCCGAAGCGAACCCTTCATGCAGAATCATTTACCCTCCTTGGCCTCTACACCGTTAAACCGAATCAGCAGCAACCGCAGACGGTGCACGCTTGACCAATGACCGCCCCTGATTGAACCAGGCAGCCAGCGCCGGCAGCAGGAAGATCGCACCGAACACGTTGACCAGAAACATGAAGGCCAGCAGCAGCCCCATGTCGGCCTGGAACTTCAACGGTGCAAACGCCCATGTGCACACGCCGATCGACATCGTCAGCGCGGTGAACACTGCAGCCGTGCCGCGTTGGCACATGGCCTCGTAGAATGCCATGCGCAGATTCTTGCCCTCCGCCATTTCATGCTGAATACGCTCGTACAGGTAAATACCATAATCGACGCCAACACCCACACCTAAAGCCATCACAGGAAGTGTCGCCACCTTCAAACCGATGCCCAGCATGGCCATCAGCGCATTGCACAAGGTGGCCACGATACCCAGCGGCACGAGGATGCACAGCACCGCTCGCAACGAACGGAAAGTGATCAGGCAGAACAGCGAGACCGAACCGAACAGCGCTGCGAGCATCACCACTTCGGCACGCTTGACCGCCTCGTTGGAGGCAGCCATCACGCCAACATTGCCCCCGGCGAGCTTGAACTGCACCTCTGGCACAGACACCTCGGCGATGATGCGCTTGGCCTCCTCGACCACATGGAACACCGTGGCGCCCTCATGATCGGTAAGGAAGATCAGAATCTGCATGCGCTGGCAGCCATCGGTAACCAGGCCATGGTCCGGTGAATAGGCCAGAGAGCCCTGCTGCAGCCCGCGCGAGGAGCCAGGGACCGCGGCCCAGCGCGGATTGCCTTCGTTGTTACCGGCAATCAGCTCCTTGCCCATCCCTGCCACGCTCTGCAGCGACTGCACGCCGGCGACGTTGCGCATCTTGAAGTCGAAGGCCTCCACAGAGCGCATTACCGCAGGGTTCAGGCAGGCCTCATCGCCCCCCTTGACCTCGGCAAATACGGCCAGCACGTCGAGCCCGATGGAGTAGCTGGAGATGATCTTGGCGTTATCCTGGTTGTAGCGAGAGTCTGCCCTCAGCTCCGGCGCCCCGGTGCCGATATCGCCCACCGCCAGCTGGCGTGCCTTGGTCACGCCGAAACCGAGCAACAGCAGACTCAAGGCAAATACCACCAGCGCCGGCCCTGGTTCCGCCAACGCCGACAGGCGCCACCACAATGGATGAGGGGCCGTCGTAGCGCTGGTGCGCTTGCCTTGCTGTGCCACGCGTCCCAGGCTCATGTGCGAGATGATGATCGGCAGCATCATCTTGTTGGTGATGATCATCAGCATCACCCCGATGCACGCGGTCACCCCCAGCTCATGCACGATCGGGATGTCGATCAGCATGATCACTGCGAAACCGAGCGCATTCATCAACAACGCCAGCGCACCGGGAATGAATATCTTGCAGAAGGCCTCACGCGCCGCACTGACCGAATCGGAGCCGGCCAGGACGTCCTGCTTCCAGGCATTGGTCATCTGCACGGCATGGGAAACGCCGATGGAGAAGATCAGGAAAGGCACCAGAATCGACATCGGATCGATACCCAGACCCAGCAAGGGCAGCAACCCCAGCAGCCAGACCACCGGCAGCAGCGCCACGCCCAGCGACACCAGGGTCAGCTTGAGCGAGCGGGTATACACCCAAAGCAGGGCCCAGGTGATGAAGAAAGCGGCGCCGAAGAAGCCAATCACCGTGCCCAAGCCCTCGACCACATCGCCGACCAGCTTGGCGTAGCCGACGATATTGATTTCGACCTTCGCGCTGCTGTACTTGGCGCGGATTTTTTCCAGCCCTTCGGCAATCTCCAGATAGGAGACCTTCTTGCCGGTGCGCGGATCGGTATCCTGCAGGTCGGCACGCACCAGGGCGGACTTCAGATCATTGGCCAGCAGACGGCCAATCTGTCCGGAGCGCATGGCGTTGCTGCGCACCTGCTGCAGATCCTGCTCGGTGCCGTTGTACTGCGGCGGAACCACCAGATCGCCGACGTAGCCATCCTCGGTGATCTCGATATAACGCACGTTGGGAGTGAAGAGTGAGGTCACGCTAGGGCGACTGACACCCGAAATAAAGAAGACCTCGTCGGTAACCTTCTGCAGAACCTCAAGGAACTCGGTGTTGAAAATGTCACCTTCACCGGTCCAGCGCACACTCACCATCACCCGATTGGCACCGGTGAAATTGCGACTGAAGTCGAGAAAGTTGGCCATGTAGTCGTGGCGCACCGGAATCTGCTTGTTGAATCCCGGATCGAGACGAATCTGCGTGGCGCTGTAGCCCAGCACCAAGGTCACCAACAGGAACAGGCCAAGCAGCGCCTTACGGTGCTTCATCAGCTGATCCGCCGACCACTGCACCCAGTGCTCCATCCGCGTTTGCTTGTGTGTCATCACTTGCTCACCGCCAATCTGCTTTGATCGCCTTGAGAAACACCGTGTTCCCCTCCCACCAGAACCAGACGCGCGCTCGGCGCGGCAACGGAAGTCAGGGTGCCGAGGCCCTTGCGCCGGGTGCTTTCAATCAGCTGCCCCTGTTCATCCAGACGCACTAGCGTGCTGTCGGCGCCCACCAGGACCAGGCCCTGCCCTTCCGGCAGCCGCACATGGCCGTACAGCGGGTTGCCGTGTTCGAGCTTGAGGTGCTGCCACTGCTGGCCAAAATCGTCGGTTACGAAGACATTCCCGCGCATGCCGTAGACCACCCAACGCGTAGCGCTGAGGCGGGCCACACCAAAGAACGAGCCGCTGTAGAAGGACGGCAGTGTTTCCCAGTGCTCGCCGCCATCGAGGCTGCGCATGACCAGGCCCTGCTCGCCGACCAGCATCTGCCGGCCGTCAGAACCGCCATCCATACCGTTGAGGTGGTAACCATCCGGATTGACCTCGCGGGCATTCCAGGTCAATCCGGCATCGGCAGACTCGTAGTACTTGCCGAAGCTGCCGAAGGCGAACGCCCGCTGACCGTCGACACTCCACACGCCCAACAGCGGCTCACCCTGTTCCTCGTCGTGGGCGACCTCCGTCCAGCTATTTCCGCCATCCTCCGAGCGCAGCAGCCATCCATCGTGGCCCACGGCGAGCATTACCCCGGAGCCCAATGCCGCGACCCCGGTCAGCGTGATGTCCCGTTGCGGCGAGACACTGGCCGGCAGCCAGCTCAAGGCATTATCACTGCTGAGCAAGATGGTGCCCCGCTCACCGACAGCAACCAACTTGTGCTCGATGGCCACCATATCGTTGATCTGCACCCGATCAACATGCAGCGTGGTGGCGGCCATGGAGGCAGGATTACGAGGGGCGAAGGCATACGCCACGATTGCTATTACCAGGGCGCTCATGCCATAGGCGATCAACTGACGCATGAGTCGCCCTCGCATCTGGCAGGGAGATGCTTTAATGCACGCATTCTGCTTCCTCTTGTTTTCAGCTAGCGCAGAGCTGCCCAGAACGCCCCGATATCCGCCGGGGTGGGCATGTATCGCAACTCGTGGGAGGCGATGCTAGCGAATTGGACTTGAGCCGCTGCCGGCTTGATGTAGTGAGGAGTCGCCTGGTACAGCAACGGGACGAGAGCGATGGCGACGACAGGTACAACCAAGGCGACTGCCTTGATCCAGCTTGCCCGAGGCGATATCGGTTTACGCATGTCGACGGACATGGCGATTCCTCATTTTATTTTTGTTTTATACGCCTGCCGGTGGTTAAACCGGCAGGCAAAGGTATGCACTGATATTCGGATCAGGCACCCGCTCCCACATCGTCCAAATGGGTTAGATGCCGTACCCGCTGGTCAATGCAAAGCCCTGCGGGTCATCACGTTCAAGGCAGCTCGAACAGCCCCGCCGCGCCCATGCCGCCGCCGATGCACATCGACACCACCACATAGCGAGCACCGCGACGACGCCCCTCCAGCAGGGCGTGGCCAACCATCCGCGAACCGCTCATGCCGAACGGGTGACCGATGGCAATGGCGCCACCGTTAACGTTGAGATTGTCATTGGCGATGCCCAGGGCGTCGCGGCAATACAGCACCTGGCTGGCGAAGGCCTCGTTGATCTCCCACAGATCGACATCGTTGACGCTCAGGCCAAAGCGCTTGAGCAGCTTGGGCACGGCATATACCGGGCCGATGCCCATCTCCTCCGGCGCACAACCGGCCACGGCTATGCCGCGGTAGATGCCCAGCGGAGTCAGGCCGCGGCGTTTGGCCTCGGCGCTGCTCATCAGCAAGCAGGCGCTGGCACCATCGGAGAACTGCGAGGCGTTGCCGGCAGTGACGAACTCGCCCTGCTCCACCCACTTGCCGTCCTTCCAAACCGGCTTGAGCGCCGCCAGGTCCTCAAGCTTGGTGCTCGGGCGATTGCACTCGTCGCGCTCGGCCAGTACTTCCTCATGGCCGAGCGGATTGCCTTCCTTATCGAAGCACAGCTTGTTGGCGCGCAGCGGCACGATTTCCTCGGCGAAACGCCCAGCCTGCTGGGCTGCCGCGGTGCGCTGCTGGCTCTGCAGGGCGTACTCATCCTGCGCGGCACGGCTGATATGGTAGCGGCGCGAGACGATCTCGGCAGTCTCGATCATCGGGATATAGGCGCTCGGCGCCACTTCCAGCACCGCCTGCGACTGCGCGCGATAGGTGTTCTTGTGCTTGGTCTGGGTCAACGACAGCGACTCCACGCCGCCGGCGATGGCGATATCCATCTCGCCGCAGAGGATGTTCTTGGCGGCCACCCCGATGGCCATCAGCCCGGAGGCGCACATCCGATCCAGGGCCATGCCCGGCACGCTGTGCGGCAGGCCGCCGGTATAGGCGCACAGGCGGCCGATGTTGTAGGCCTGGGTACCCTGTTGCACCGCAGCGCCCATGATCACATCACCCACGGCGTCGCCCTCGACCCCGGCACGCTCAAGCACCGCACGCACCACATGACCACCGAGTAGCGGGGCCTCGGTGTCGTTGAAAGAGCCACGGAAGGATTTGGCCAGCGCGGTGCGCGCAGTGGAAACAATAACGACTTCAGTCATGACGGAACTCACTCACAAACGGGATTGAAGGTGTAACGGCTAACGGTGTCGACCACGCAGCCAGGGCGTTCACTGCCCTCGATTTCGATGCTGATGCGCACGATGAACTGCACCGCAGCACCGATCAGCTCGGCACCCAGCACCTCGCCGCGCCCACGCACCCGCGAGCCGACCTTGACCGCCGCCGGGAAGCGGGTGCGGTCGCTGCCGTAGTTCACGCCCATGGCGAGGTTCTCCACGCTCATGAGCTGCGGCATGAACAGGTTGGCCAGGGACAGGGTCAGGTAGCCATGGGCGATGCAGGCGCCGAAGGGGCCCTGCGCGGCGCGCACCGGGTCCACGTGAATCCACTGATGGTCGCCAGTGGCCTCGGCGAACAGGTCGATGCGCTCCTGGGTAATGGTCAGCCAGTCGGTGTGCCCCAGCTGCATGCCGGCGGCGCCGAGCATTTGCTCGGCGTTCTTGAAGATCACGCTCATCCGGGCCTCCTCAGGCGTGCTGCGAGCTGACCGACAGCACTTCGCCCACCATGTAGGAGGCGTAGTCGCTGGCGAGGAAAATCATCACGTTGGCCACTTCCCAGACCTCGGCAGCGCGGCCGAAGGCCTCGCGACTGGCCAGTTGCTCGAGCAGCTCCTGGCTGGAGGCCTTCCTGAGGAAGTCGTGCAGGGCAATGGACGGCGACACGGCATTGATGCGCACGCCGCTTTCCGCGGCCTCAACTGCGCTGCACCGGGTCAGCGCCATGACGCCGGCCTTGGCCGCCGCGTAATGGGCCTGCTCCTTCTGCGCGCGCCAGCCAAGCACCGAGGCGTTGTTGACGATGGCACCGGCACCGCGCGTCTCCATGTGCGGCAGCATTGCGCGCGTCATGCGGAAGGTGCCGGTGAGCGTCACGTCGATCACTCGCAGCCACTCCTCGTCGGTCATCTCGGTAACGCGTTTCTGACCACCGAGCCCAGCGTTGTTGATCAGTACATCGACGCCATTGAGCGTCTGCTCGGCCGCAGCCACCAGGGCCTGAACCTCCTCTTCCACCACCACATTGCACAGCTGGCCGTAGATGGCCTGCAGGCCGGTTTCAGCCTTCAGCCGTTCCACCGCTTCCTCGAGACGACGCGGATGGATATCGGAAATCATCAGCGCGCGACAGCCTTCTTCGGCGCAACGCTTGGCCGCGGCATAACCAATACCGGCGCCAGCAGCGGCGGTGATCAGCACGGACTTGCCAGCCAACAGTTGGTGGCCTGGAACGTAGGGGGGAGCTTGTCTCACGG
The DNA here is from genome assembly GCF_025465995.1 of Pseudomonas sp. 5P_3.1_Bac2. Lineage (GTDB taxonomy): Bacteria > Pseudomonadota > Gammaproteobacteria > Pseudomonadales > Pseudomonadaceae > Aquipseudomonas. Next base: position 71,531 of record NZ_JANLNY010000016.1, read on the forward strand.
TAAAAACCTCGGCGATAAACAGTACGCAGCTAGATATAAACGCCGGGCCAGCGCCTCACATCGTCAAAACGGACGTGGGCCAGGCATAAAAAACCCCCAGGGCCGTACAGACAGCCATGGGGGCATAAAAGAGCGGGCAGATGGCTGCCCCAGCCTAAGTCAGCTGCCGTAGACCTTCTGGGCCGGCACTTCGGCGGCGAGCAGCCGGGCCATCGCCTGCCCCAGCTCTGCCGGGGTCCAGCGCGCGCCCTTGTCTACGCCGGCCGTGGTACGCCAGCCGTCGGCAATGGAAATCTTGCCGCCTTCGGACTCGAACACCCGGCCGGTGATGTGCGCGGCCTCCTCGCAGGCCAGCCAGGCCAGCAGGCTGGAGACGTTTTCCGGCGCCCAGTAGTCGAAGCTGCCATCTTCCGGCGCGGCCATGCGTGCGGCCATGGCCTCAACCGCCGTGGTCATGCCGGTACGGGCGGCCGGTGCCACTGCGTTGGCGGTGATGCCGTAGCGCCCCAGCTCGGCGGCCTGGTTGAGGGTCAGTGCGGCGATGCCGGCCTTGGCGGCGGCATAGTTGGACTGGCCGATGGAGCCCTGCAGACCGGCACCGGAAGTGGTGTTGATGATGCGCGCGCTGACCGCCTTGCCGGCCTTGACCTGGTCCCGCCAGTAATGCACGGCGTGCGAGCTGATGCAGAAGTGGCCCTTGAGGTGCACGCTCATGATCGCGTCCCACTCGGCCTCGGTCATCGAGGCGAACATGCGGTCGCGGTTGATGCCGGCGTTGTTGACCACCACATGCAGATCGCCGAAGGTCTCGATGGCCTGCTTCACGGCGTTTTCGCTGTCGCTGTAATGGGTGATGTCGGAGGCGTTGGCCACCGCCTTACCGCCGGCGGCGATGATCTCATCCACGACTTTCTGTGCGGCCGCCTGGTTGATGTCGTTGACCACCACGCAGGCGCCTTCGGCAGCGAACACCCGTGCATGGGCAGCGCCCAGACCACCGCCGGCGCCGGTAATAATGGCCACTCGGCCGTTCAGAATACCCATCTCACATTCTCCCAAAAATTCGTCGCGGCACTTGCTGCCGGAAGCCCTTACAGGCGCTCAATGATGGTGACGTTGGCCTGGCCGCCGCCTTCGCACATGGTCTGCAGGCCGTAACGGCCCCCCGTGCGTTCCAGCTCGTGCAACAGCGTGGTCATCAGGCGGGCACCGGTGGCGCCGAGCGGATGGCCCAGGGCGATCGCACCGCCGTTGACGTTGGTCCTGGCCGGATCGAAGTCCAGCTCCTTGGTCCAGGCCATGACCACCGAGGCAAAGGCCTCGTTGATTTCCACCAGGTCGATATCGGCCATCTGCATACCGGCCTTCTTGAGCGCGTGGCGGGTCGCCTCGATCGGTGCGGTCAGATGCCAGATCGGGTCATCGCCACGCACGCTGAGGTGGTGGATGCGCGCCCGCGGCGTCAGCTTGTAGCGTTTGAGCGCCGCTTCCGAAACCACCAGCAGGGCCGCCGATGCGTCACAGGTCTGGCTCGACACCGCCGCCGTGATGCTCGGGAAGTTCGCATCGACCGGCTCCAGGCTGGCCATTTTTTCCAGGGTAGTGGCGCGTGGCGTCTCATCCTGGTTCAGGCCTTCGCAAGCCACCACTTCACGGGCGAAGCGGCCGGCCTCGATGGCCGCCAGGGCCCGGCGGTGGCTTTCCAGGGCGAAGGCTTCCATGTCGGCACGGCTGATCTGCCAGTGGTCGGCGATGCGCTGGGCGGCATAGAACTGATTGACCGGCTGATCGGCGAAGCGCGCGCGCCAGCCGAGGCTGCCGGAGAACGGATCGGGGAAGCCCAGCGGCTGGCCGGCGAGCATGGCCGAGGAGATCGGGATCTGCGTCATGGTCTGCACGCCCCCGACCGCCACCACGTCCTGGGTGCCGCTCATCACCGCCTGGGCGGCGAAGTGCAGCGCCTGCTGCGAGGAGCCGCACTGGCGGTCCACCGTGGTGCCCGGCACGCACAGCGGCAGGCCGGCGGCCAGCCAGCTGGTGCGGGCGATGTCGGCAGCCTGGGAGCCGATGGTATCGACGCAGCCGAAGATCACGTCATCGTATTCGTCAGCCGGAATCACGTTGCGCTCGACCAGGGCCTTGAGCGCATGCGCGCCGAGGTCGATGGCGTGCACATGGGCCAGGCTGCCCTTGCGCTTGCCGGTGGGCGTGCGCAGCGCGTCAACAATATAGGCTTGGGCCATGATTTATTCCTCGAAGGTGTTGCCCGGCAGCAAGGCTGCGCCGAGCAGATGCTGGTCGATGCGGGTTTTGTGCAGGGCACGGTCGCCCCACGCGTTGTCCAGCGCCCAGGCACGTTTCATGAACATCTGCAGATCCACTTCCCAGGTGTAACCCATGGCGCCATGCACCTGAATGCCGTGCCGTGCCGCCAGCCAGCTGGCCTCGCAGCAGGCCAGACGGGCATGGGAGATACGCACGTCGACATCCGCTTCGCCACGGGCCAGGCCATGAGCCGCGCGATACAGCACCGGCTTGGCGAATTCGATCTGGGTGGCGACATCGGCCAGATGATGTTTGACCGCCTGGAAGCTGCCGATTGGCTTGCCGAACTGTTTGCGCTGGGCGACGTAGTCGACCGACAGATCGAGCATGCGCTGGGCCAGGCCCACCAGTTGCCCGGCCACCGACAGGGCGCCGCGATTCAGGGCCTGCGCCCACAGCACGCGACCCAGTTCGGCATCGGCGATGCGCGTCTCGGCGCCCGGCGTCCACTTCACGCAGTACAGGCGGCGCGAGGCATCGATACTGGTATTGGCCTGCAGCTCGACCTGATCGCTACGCAGGGCGTGAATTTCATCGTCATGCGCCAGCAGCAGCAGGTCGGCCACCTGAGCATCGGCCACCCAGGGGTTGACCGGATGGCCGACGGCCACGCGGATGCTGCCTTCGGCGATCTGCGCCAGCCAGGCGTCGCGGGCCTCGCCCTGCGGCAAGCCGGCGAGCAGCCCCGCCGCCAGGTAGGCGGTGTCGCTCAGCGAGTCGGGAATGGCGTAGTAGCCGAGTTCCTGGGTCATCAGCGCCCAGGCGATGTCGTCCATGCCCAGGCCGCCGCATTCTTCCGGGACAGAGAGCGCGGTCATGCCCTGCTCGGCGAGTTTGCCACGCAGGTCCGGCGAGCGCCCGGTATCGGTTTCCCAGATGTCGCGGAGCATTTCCGGAGCGGCCTCGGTCATCAGGAAACGGCTGATGGCCTCACGGAACGCCAGTTGATCTTCGGTAAAGGTGAAGTTCATCGCCCGCCCCTCACTTCGGCAGACCGAGCATGCGCTCGGCGATGATGTTGCGCTGGATTTCGTTGGTGCCGGCGTAGATCGGGCCGGCCTGAGCGAACAGGAAACCCTCCAGCCAGCCAGTCTCTTGCGCGGCCAGCAGCGGCGCGCCGCTGCGCAGCTCGCCACGGGCACCGAGGATGCGCATGGCGGTTTCGTTGATCAGCAGATCCAACTCTGACCAGACGATCTTGTTGGTGCTCGACTCGGCGCCGATCTTCTCGCCGCGGCTCAGCCGGCCCACGGTGTGGTAGGCCCCCAGGCAGTACGCCTCGGCCCCCATCCAGGCACGGGCCACTGCCTCGCGGATGCTCGGGTCGCGGTCGGCCACTTCAGCGTTGGCGCGATACAGTTCGACCAACTGCCGGGCAGTGGACTGGAAGCGCGCCGGCGAGCGCAGCAGCAGGCCACGCTCGAAACCGGCGGTGGCCATTGCCACATGCCAGCCATGCCCCTCGTCACCGATGCGGTTGGCCACCGGCACGCGCACATCGTCAAAGAAGATTTCGGCGAAGGCGTCTTTGCCGTTGAGCGCCTTGATCGGGCGAATGGTCACCCCGGGCGCATCCAGCGGCACCATCAGGAAGCTCAGGCCATGGTGACGAACGGATGCCGGATCGCTGCGAAACAGGCCGAAGGCCATGTCGGCGAAACTGGCGCGGGTCGACCAGGTCTTCTGCCCGTTCAGCACATAGTGGTCGCCGTCGAGGGTGGCCTTGGAGCTGATCGCCGCCATGTCCGAGCCGGCATTGGGCTCCGACCAGGCCTGCGCCCACATGATCTCGCTGGAGGCCGTGCGCGGCAGGAAGTCGCGCTTCTGTTCCTCGGTGCCGAATTCCATCAGGGTCGGGCCGAGCAGCAACTGGCCGTTGATGTTGACGCGCATGGGCGCGCCAGCACCGTAGTACTCTTCCTCGAAGATCAGCCACTCAATCAGATCGCAGCCACGGCCGCCCAGGTGCTCGGGCCACATGACCATGGAATAGCGCGCCTCGAACAGCTTGCCTTCCCAGGTCCGGTGCTGCTCGAAACCTTCACGGGTGTCGTAGCTGGCCAACTTTTCCTTGGGCAGGTTGGCGGCCAGCCAGGCACGCACTTCGGCGCGGAAGGCCTTTTGCTTGGGGGTATAGATCAGATCCATGGCGTGCCTCAGAACTTCGCGTCGCGTTTTTCGACGAAGGCGCGGCGGGTCTCCGCCGAATCCGCCTCGTTGTAGGCCTGCAGGGTGAAGCCCTGCTCCCAGCGATATTTGTCTTCCAGGTTGCCGTCCTCGATGCCGTTGAGGGCTTCCTTGGCGATGCGGATCATCGCCGGGCTCTTGGCCGCGATCTTGCCGGCGATTTCCAGCGCGGCGTCGCGCAGTTGCTCGCGCGGCACCACGCGTTCGATGAAGCCGTAACGCTCGGCCTCACGCGCACCGATCTTGTCGCCGGTGAAGAATAGGTAACGCACCTTCTGCACCGGGAACAGGCGCTGCAGGTGGGCGCCGCCACCCATGGCGCCACGGTCCACTTCCGGCAGGGCGAAGGTGGCGCACTCGGAGGCGACCACGATGTCGGCCGCGCCGGTGATACCAATGCCGCCGCCAAGGACGAAACCGTGCACCGCGACGATCACCGGCACCGGGCAGCGATGCACGGCCTTGAAGGTCTCGTAATTGCCACGGTTGACCTTAACGATCAGCTCCGGATGCTGGTCCAGCTCCTTGATGTCGACGCCGGCGCAGAAGCCACGGCCTTCGGCACGGATGACAATGACCCGGGTCTCGGGATTGGCGCCCAACTCGTCGATGGTCTTGGCCAGACCCAGCCACTGCTGACTGTCGAGCGCGTTGACCGGCGGCTTGTTGATGACCAGCTCGGCCACACCGTTGTCCAGGCTGGTGATGAATGCGGTGCTCATAGCGCGCTCCCTGCCACAGCCTTGGGCTGGGCGTTGCGTTGATAAAGCTCGGCGAGGCAGGCCTCGGCCTGCGCGACGATCTCGGAAATGATGATTTCGCAGCTGGCCAGCTCGCCGATGGCCGCCGCCACCTGGCCGGAGGGCAGGATGCCTTCGTCCGGCTGGCCGTCCTGCATAGACTTCTGCAGCAGCACCGGCTGGTTGGAGGCCATGATGGTCTGCGACAGCGCCTCGGGTTCTTCCTTGATTACCTTGAGCAGGGTCGAGAGCATGTGCGCGCTGCTCATGCCGGTCTGCTGCTTCCAGCTCCAGGCGCTGCGCAGGGCGATCAGCAGACGGCCCAGGCCGCTGGCTTTTTCCAGACGGTTGATGAAGGCGTTCTCGATCATGCGGTGGCGCATGCCGTCGACCGCCAGGGTCACGCGGATCTGCTGCGGATCGCTGACCTTGAGGTAACGCTCCAGGGTCTTGGCTGGCGTTGGCGACTCTTGGCTCATCAGGAAGCGCGTGCCCATGGCGATGCCACAGGCACCCGCAGCCAGGGCCGAGGCCAGGCCACGGCCGGTGGAGAAGCCACCGGCGGCAATCACCGGCACATCGACCGCGTCGAGCACCTGCGGCAGCAGGATCGAGCTGGGTACGCCACCGGTGTGACCGCCACCCTCACCGCCCTGAATGGTGATCATGTCGGCGCCCATCTGCACCGCCTTGATCGCATGCTTGGCCGCGCCCACGGTGGGAATGCACAGCACGCCGGCATCCTTGAAACGTCTGACCGTCGCCGCATCCGGGCCACGGCCGTAGCTCACGGCCTTGAGGCCGTACTCGATGGCCATGTCCACGCAGTCGCCGGCGTTTTCCTGAAACATGTGAAAGTTCAGGCCGAAATTGCGGCTGCCGGTGGCGGCGATGATCTTCTCGATTTCGCTGCGGGTCTGCGCCGTATCCAGCGTGGCCGCAGCCAGGAAGCCGAAGCCGCCGGCGCGGCTGGTGCCGATCACCAGATTGGCATCGGCCACCCAGCCCATGGCCGTCTGCACCACCGGATAACGGCAGCCCAGGCGGCGGGTCAGTTCGGTTTGCAGCCAGCTGCTCATCAGGCTTCTCCTGCGGACTTCTTGTTCGCCGCGGCCATGGCCTTGGCGTCATAACCGCCGAGCTTGTCGCCGGACAGCAGTTCGTTGTGGGTGTGCGCGAAGTGGTGCCAGGCGAATACCGCATCCATCGCGGTGCGCTTGCCGGCCAAGTCTTCCACGTGATTGATCGCCTGCTTGGTCAGCGCCAGGCCCATGCGCGGCTGCTTGGCCACCTTGGCGGCCAGCTCGTAGGTGGCGGCCTCCAGCTCGGCTCGCGAGACCACGCGGTTGACCATGCCCACCTCATAGGCGCGGCTGGCCGGCATGCGATCGCCGGTCATCAGGAATTCCTTGGCGATGCGCGGGTTCATCTCGTAGGGATGAGCGAAATACTCCACCCCCGGAATGCCCATGCGCACCACCGGGTCCTGAAAGAAGGCATCGTCGCTGGCCACGATCAGGTCGCAGACCCAGGCCAGCATCAGGCCGCCGGCGATGCAGGCGCCCTGGACCATGGCGATGGTCGGCTTGGGCATCTCGCGCCAGCGCCGGCACATGCCGAGGTAGACCTCCTGCTCGCGCATGTAGAGGAACTCGCCGCCGGGCTTGTTGCTGTGATCCCAAAGCAGATGGGCGCGCTCGAACTCCTTGTTGATGTCGCGCCCCGGCGTGCCGATATCGTGGCCGGCGGAGAAGTGCTTGCCCTCTCCGCGCAGGACGATGACCTTGACCGCGTCGTCGTTGATCGCCCGCTTGAAGGCAGCGTCCAGCGCGTAGGTCATCTGCGAGTTCTGCGCATTGTTGAACTCGGTACGACTCATGGTCACGCTAGCGATGCCATCGGCCACGGCGTACTTCACCGGACTGTCGGTCTCGTAGACGCTGCTGTCCACCCGCTCGATAAATTCGCTCATCATCTACTTCCTATCAGGCCTGGCGGATGCCTGGCGGGTTGCCCTTGAGCTGCTTGCTACGCAGATCATGCGGGTCGAGACGGCGAATAACCGCCAGCTGCTCTTCGCTCGGGTACGGGGTTTCGCCCATGCCCGGCGCCTTGAGCAGGGCGAAGCCGGTTTTTTCCTGCACTTCGTCGAAGCTCACGCCCGGGTGCAGGGACAGCACCTGGGCAGCGTTGTCCGGGCCGTTGTAGTCGAGCACGCACAGGTCGGTGAGGACGATGCCAATCGACATCAGCTCCTGGTTCATGCCCTTTTCCCAGCGCTCAGGATTCAGGCCCACACCGGAGACCATGTCCACCTCGTGCACCAGGGCACGGGTCGAGTGACTGGGCATGAAGAAGGAATTCTTGTGGTTGATGCTGTTACCCGGCAGGCCGCGCACGCCGAGCATGGCGATCTTCGGCTGGTAGTAGTCGGGGCCCACGGTGGACAGGTTGGTCTGGCCGAAGCGGTCGACCTGGGTCGGGCCGATCATGGCGTGGCGACGCCCGCCCCAGACGCACTCGAAGACCCGCTCGAAGCCCATGTAGCCGGAGTATTTCGGCACGTAGTCGCCGCGTGGGCCGACCGGGATCGGCTCTTCCACCAGGAAGCACTCGCTGTCGGTCATCAGCAGCTCGGGGCTGTGGGTCAGCTTGGCCAGTCCGGCCCCCAGGCGCGGCAGGATACCCAGACCCGAGGCGAGGATCTCGCCATTGCCGCGCCAGGCTTCGCTGGCGGCGACGATCATCAGTTCGGCGAGAGAAAAGTCTTTGGCAACGCTCATGGTTTTCTCCTCAGAATACCGGCTGGGCAAGGGTGGACAGGCGCTCGGCGCCGCCGTTCTTGGCCTGGTAGTCGGCCTCGCTGATCTGCACGAATTCGTCCATGTAGGCGGCCCAGCCGTTTTCGGCCTCGGCCGATTCGGCGTAGCGCTTCATGTGCGACAGGTCCCAGCCATAGTCCGGGGCACAGGTGGTCGGGTGCGCGCCGAACGGCGCATGCACCACGCCGGTGACCAGGTAGCGCTCGAACATGTTGAAACGCGCCTGCTCGGCGGTCAGTTCGAAGCGCTCGCTGAGGCGTTCGCAAGACACCACGCACTGCGCGGACGCACGCGCCATCAGATGATCGAAGTAGGCGTCGTTGCCGGTGATCAGGGTGTTGCCCAGGCGATCGGCCTCGTTGACGTGGAGGAAGCTGATATCCAGATTCAGCGCCGGCATGGCCAGCAGGACCTCACCGTCGGCATAGGGCGAGGTGATGGTCTTGATCTCCGGGTTCAGCCGGGTGACATCGGTGGCCAGACCGCAGCGGGTCGGCAGGAATGGCAGACGCATGCCGGCGGCGCGCAGGCCCCACTGATACATGCCCTCGTCCAGCTCCATCAGTTCCTTAATCTGCCCGGCCTGACGGCACTTGCGGAACCAGGGTTCGAGCGCAATGGCATCAAGGGTGGCAAAGCCGAAGATCAGCTTCTTGACCTTGCCGGCAGCGCACAGCATGCCCATCTCCGGGCCGCCATAACCGACTACGGTGAGGTCCTTGACGTCCGAACGCAGGATCTCGCGCACCACGGCCATCGGCTTGCGCCGCGGACCCCAGCCACCGAATCCGACCGTCATGCCGTCGCGCAGCAGGGCAACAGCCTGCTGGGTTGTCATTTGCTTGTTCATTAGGATTCCTTACTGCTGGCGACCGACCGAGAAGTCGTGCCCCCAAATGCTCACGCGGGTGAATTCGAAGGCGCTGTGCTCTTTCCAATCCAGCTGCAGACCGCCAAAGCCGTACTCCAGATCGAAGCCGGACGGGGTCTTCATGTAGAAACTGGTCATGCGGTCGTTGAGGTGCTGACCCAGGGTGGCCGACAGCTGAGCGCCATGGGCCAGCATGCGGTCATGGGCGCGACCGACCTCGGTCATCGAGTCGACCTCCACCATGGCATGCACGCAACCACTGGGCACCGGGTACTCGGCCAGCGCCAGGCTGTGGTGGCGGGCGTTGGCGCAATGCATGAAGTAGATGCGCACGGGTGGAGCATCCGGGGCCGGGCGGAAGTTGAAAATATCGGACATTTCGAAGCCCAGCACATCGCGAACGAAGGCCAAGGTTTCATCGAAATTCGGCGCAGGCAGCACCGTGTGCCCCAGGCCCATGTCGCCCGTGATGAAGCGCGGCACGCCTTGCGGCGAAACGAATGGCAAGCAGTCGGAACGATGTCCCCAGGACAGTTCATGGCGGTTGCCAGACGGATCGATGACCACAGCCAGCTCCTGCACGCCGCGCTGGTCGATCTCCTGAGCACTACCCAGAGTGAAGGCCACGCCTTTCTCTTGCAGCACCTGCAGGGCATGCTTGAAGGCGGCCGCAGTGGCCAGCTCCCAGCCCGAGGCAAGATAGCGACCCTCGCTACCCTCGGTGATCAGCATGCGGAACGGACGCTCGTCCATCTTCACATAGAGGCCACCCTGCGGGGCCTGACTGACAGACATGCCGAGCACGTCTTCAGCGTAACGTTGCCAGTCGCTCAGATGGGCGACCTGAGCGACGAGGTAACTCAATCCACGGATCTCGATCATGTCCCTGCTCCTGAACTGGTCGTTTCATGACAGGCACATTGTGCGAAGCGCCTACCCATGCCTCATCGTCCGTTGAGACTATGGCTGGCAGCGAAATGGGCCTCGTCTGCGGCTAGTCCTTTTTAGGGATTCGCCCACGCACAAGTCCACGCAGACTCGCGGCCAACAGAGGTCGGCCCAAGGAGCCTGCAATGGACTTCGCGTTCAACGACGAGCAATTGATGATTCAGGAGAGCGCCGCCAGCTTTCTCGCCAAGGCCTCCGATTCGGCGGCAGTGCGTGATGCCATGCTGCGCACGGAGGGTTTCAACCCCGAGGTCTGGCAACAGATTGCCCAGGAGCTGTACTGGCCGGCGCTGATCGTGCCGGAGCAGTACGGCGGCCTCGGCCTGGGCTTTGTCGAGCAGGCCATCCTGCTCGAGCAGATGGGCCGTCGCCTGCTCTGCTCGCCCTTCCTCTCCAGCGCCTGTCTCGCCACCCCGGCCCTGTTGCTGGGGAGTAACGAGGCCCTGCGCGAGCAGTGGTTGCCGGAGCTGGCCGCGGGCAGCCTGTGCGCCACCGTCGCCTACCAGCACCAGCGTGGCGACTGGCGCCAGGCGCAACAACCACGGGCGCACAAGCAGGCCGACGGCTGGCTGCTCAGCGGCCAGTACGACGCCGTGCTGGACGGTGCGCAGGCCAACCTGTTGCTGCTCGCCTGCGAAGGGGATGACGGCAGCCTGGCGCTGTTCGCCGTACCGGCCAATCAGGCCGGCATCAGCCGTGAGGCCCTGCCGACCCTGGACCAGACCCGCCGCCTGGCGCGCATCCAGTTGCAAGACGTAGCGCTGACTGCCGAACAGTGCCTGCACCCGGCCAGCAACGGTGCCGAGCTGCTGGACAAGGTATTGCAGATCGGCGCCATCGCCCTGGCCTGCGAACAGGTCGGCGGCGCCCAGCAGAGCCTGGACCTGACGCTGGCCTACATCGCCGAGCGCAAGCAGTTCAACCGTGCCATCGCCAGCTTCCAGGCCATCAAGCATCGCTGCGCCGACCTGATGCTAAGCATCGAAAACTCCCGTTCGGCGGCCTACTACGCCGCCTGCGTAGCCCAGGAGGCTCTGGCCAGCGAAGGCGACGCCCAGCTCGCCGGCGAGCTGGGCGAGGCCTCCGCCATCGCCAAGAGCGAAGCCAGCGAGGCCTTCATGCGCTGCGCCGGCGAGTCGATTCAGCTGCACGGCGGCGTTGGCTTCACCTGGGAATACGACCCGCACCTGTACTTCAAACGCGCCCGCGCCAGTGAGCAGATGCTGGGCAGTCCCAGCTGGCACCGCGAGCGTCTGGCCACCCTGATCCTGGAGTCCCGCCCATGAAAATCGGATTCAGCACCGAGGATGAAGCCTTCCGCGTGGAGGTTGCCACCTGGCTCGAAGAGCACCTGCAAGGCGAGTTCGCCAACCTGCGTTTCCGCGGCGGACCGGGCGACGAGCACGCGTTCCCCGAGGAACGCAAAGCCTGGGAGCGGGAAATGGCCCAGGGCGGCTGGATCGGCCTGGCCTGGCCCCAGTCCCTGGGCGGACGCGAGCTGTCGATCAGCCAGCAGGTGATTTTCTGTGAAGAGTACGCCCGCGCCGGCGGCCCCGGCCGCATGGGCCACATCGGCGAAGGCCTGATCGGCCCGACCCTGGTCGCCATGGGCAGCCCCGAACAACAGCAACGCTTCCTGCCCGGCATCCTCAAGGGCGAGGAGTTCTGGTGCCAGGGCTATTCCGAGCCGAGCGCGGGCTCCGACCTGGCCGGGGTCAAGACCCGCGCCCAGCTCGATGCCGCAGGCCGCAACTGGCTGGTCAATGGCCAGAAGGTGTGGACCTCGCTGGCCCACGAATCGCAATGGTGTTTCGTACTGGCCCGTACCGAGCCGGGCAGCGTCGGCCACCATGGCCTGAGCTTCCTGCTGGTGCCCATGGATCAGCCGGGCATCCAGGTGCAGCCGATCCAGCAACTGACCGGCACCAGCGAGTTCAACGAAGTGTTCTTCGCCGATGCCGTCACCGCAGCGGACAACATCATCGGCAAGCCCGGCGATGGCTGGAAGGTGGCCATGGCCCTGCTCGGCTTTGAGCGCGGGGTATCCACCCTCGGCCAGCAGATGCTGTTCAAGAACGAGCTGGATGAAGTGATCCGTCTGGCCAAGAACAACGGCGCCGACCGCGACCCACTGATCCGCCAGCGCCTTGCCCAGGCCTGGTCCGGCCTCAAGGTACTGCGCTACAACTCGCTGCGCATGCTTTCCGGCACCCAGGACGGCAGCCTGCGCCGCGAAGCGATGATCTACAAGCTGGCCTGGTCGACCTGGCATCTGGAGCTGGGCAAGCTGGCCATGGACGTGCTCGGCGATCAGGCCGAACTACTCGACGCTGCACCTTATGAACTGTCGCGCCTGCAGTCGCTGTTCCTGTTCACCCGTTCCGACACCATCTACGGTGGCAGCAACGAGATCCAGCGCAACATCATCGCCGAGCGCGCCCTGGGCATGCCGCGCGAGCCACGCGTGCAGGCCTGAAGGGCCGCTCACGCAGGCCTCGTTGTGCAGGCCGGCAGCGATTAAGCGAGCCAATGAAAAACGCCCGATGCCATGCATCGGGCGTTTTGCAGCGCAGCCGCCGCTGAGCCTTACTCGCTCCAGGCGGGATAGTCGCTGTAGCCCTTGGCCCCGACGGTATACAGGGTCTTGCGGTCGAAGGCAGCCAGCGGCCGGTTGTTGCGCATGCGCTCGACCAGGTCCGGATTGGCGATGAAGTGACGGGCGAAGGATACCGCCGCCCCACCGTCCTGGTGCAGCGCCGCCTCGGCGGAAACCGCATCAAAGCCGTCATTGAGGATCAGCGCCGTGCCGCTGTGAGCACGCGCCAGAGCGAAGGCATCGAGCTGCGGCAGCGGTGAGCGCATGATGTGCAGGTAGGCCAGACGCAGCGGTTCGACGGCATCCATCAGGGCCACTGCAGTGGCCGCCGGATCGTCATCCTGAATGTCGTTATAGGGGTTGCCCGGACACATGCGATAGCCCACGCGCCCGGCACCAATGGCATCGGCCATGGCGGCGAGCACCTCGGCTGGGAAGCGCACGCGGTTCGTCACTGAGCCACCGTATTGATCGGTGCGCTGGTTAGTGCCGCTGGCCATGAACTGCATCGGCAGGTAGCCGCTGGTGCAGTGCAGCTCGACGCCGTCGAAACCGGCCTCACGGGCGAGGATCGCCGCCTGGCGGTAATCGCCAATCACCGCCTGTACTTCCTCGCAAGTCAGTGCATGGGGCTCATCGGTATCGACCATGCCGGCGGCATCGCTGAACACCTGGGTCTGCGCACGCAGCGCCGAGGGTGCCACGGTACGGGCGCCGGCCGGCTTGTTGTGGTGGCTGGCAGCACGCCCAACATGCATCAGTTGCAGCACGATCAGCCCGCCCTCGGCATGCACTGCATCCGTCACCGCGCGCCAGCCGGCGACCTGCTCGGCGTTATAGATCGCCGGGGTGCGGCAGTATCCGAGGCCGTCGGCGGAAGGGGCAGCCCCCTCGGCGACAATCAGTCCGGCGCTGGCGCGCTGGCGGTAATACTCGACCATCTCGGCGGTGGGCACGCCACGCTCATCGGCACGGCTACGGGTCATGGGCGCCATGACGATACGATTGGGCAGGTACAGCTCGCCCAGTTGCTGAGGGTGAAACAGCAGACTCATGCTTGCGACTCCTTGATCAGGGCTGACAGGCGCCGACTACCGCGCAAGGGTCTCGGCAGCGCAGCTCTGTCCGGTATAAAAAAGCCCCCCTCCCCATGGACCAGTGAGCACAGGAAGGAGGGCGAAAAAGGGTTATCTGCGCCTTAGCGAACGCGGATCTTCGGATCGCCCGCGCCACGGCGCATGGTCGAGAGGAAGCCTTCCAGCGGCGCGGGCGCGGCCACCTCGGGCAACTCGTCCTTGCCCGGACGACTGGCCCAGAAGACATCCCAGCTGGGGAACAGCTCATGGAAGCTGCCGGAATAGGGCTCGCGCCCCGGCCAGCGCATCTTCAGGCCGCCGATCGGCGGCTTGTTCAGGTCAGTGGCATACCAGTAGCACGGCAAGCGGCGGCGGAAGCACCAGCGCCCGTCGATGCGCTCATAGTCATCCCAGTACAGCATCTGCATGATCACCCACTCCGGGCCAGTCTCATGCTCGTTCTTGGAATAGACCACGCCGGTGGCGTGATCCGGGTCCTTGAACTCGATGATGTGCTGCCCCAGGTGATGCGAGGTGCCGTGGAACTGCAGACGCATGGTGTCGTCCAGCCAGGCCTTCAGGTGGGCACGGCCGACCTTGTCGCGACCGACCCGCACATCCGGGGCGAAGCAGTTGGCCATGGCATCCAGATCGCGCATATCCAGTGATAGCGCGTACTTGCCAGCCAGTTGCCGAATGGCGTCGAGCGACTCCAGTCGGTCGATGCGCGCCAGCAGGTTGTCATCGCTCATGCAGGCTCACTCCACAACGGTGTACAGATCGGAGCTGCGACCGCCATCGACGTTCAGGCAGGCACCCGTGACATAGGAGGCTTCGTCCGAGGCGAGGAACAGAATCGCGTTGGCCAGCTCCACCGGCTTGCCGACACGCTTCATCGGGATCAGCTTCTCGGTGTTCGCGCGGGCCTTCGGATCGCTCAACATGCCGGCCATGGCCGGGGTATCGACCACCCCCGGAATCACCACGTTGCAGCGGATGCCGTAGGGCGCGCCTTCGCTGGCCACAGCACGGCTGAAGTTGTTCACCGCCGCCTTGGCGGCGGAGTAACCACTCATCCAGGCGGTGCCGAACTGGCCACAGATGGAGGAAATGTTAACGATGCTGCCACCGCCGCTGTCCTTCATCAGGCGCACCGCAGTGCGGGTGCCCCAGAAGGTGCCGTCGACGGTGGTATTGAAGTTGGCGCGCCAGTCTTCGGTGGACATGCTGTCGACACTGCCCCAGGTGAAGGCCATGGCGTTGTTGACCAGAATGTCCAGACGCCCATGACGCTTGGCGGCGGCTTCGATGGCGCCAACATAGGCAGCCTCGTCGCTGACGTCGGCGACGGCCACTTCGGCCTTGCCACCGGCGGACTGAATCTTCTCGCGCACCACTTCCAGCGGTTCGGCGTTACGGCCACAGAGCACCACGACGGCACCCTCCTCGGCGAAGCGCATAGCAGTGGCTTCACCGATGCCGGAACCGGCACCCGTAACGACAGCGATCTTGCCTTGCAGACGTTGAGTCATTGCGAATACCCCTGAATCAGATAAAGGACATGCCGCCGTTCACGGCGATGTTCTGGCCAGTCATGAAGCTCGAGTCTTCACAGGCGAGGAATACCGCCACACGGGCGATCTCGTCGGTTTCGCAAAGGCGACCCAGCGGCACGTTCTTGAGCAGGTCGGCCATCATTTGGTCAGGGATGCCGGCCATCATCGGGGTGTTGGTCGGCCCTGGCACCAGCGTGTTGACGCGAATGCCCTGACTGGCCAGCTCACGGGCGATGCCACGGGTCAGGCCCATGACGCCGGCCTTGGAGGCGCAGTAGTGGTTGGGGCCTTCGCCGCTCAGCGCGGAGGTGCTGGACAGGTTGATGATGCTGCCGCCCTGGCCGGTCTTGATGATCAGCTTGGCGCCTTCGCGAGCGCAGAAGAAGGTGCCGGTCAGGTTCACGCCGATAACCCGCTGCCAGCTTTCGTCAGGGGTTTCCAGGAAGCTGTCCAGGCCGCCGACGCCGGCGTTGTTGACCACGATGTGCAGCCCGCCGAACACGCTTTCGGCCTGGCCGATGGCATTCGCCACCGAGGCGCTGTCGCCGACGTTGCAGGCTATCGCCAGCACCTTGTCACCGAACTCGGCCACAGCCTGCTGCAGGGTTTCCAGATTGATGTCGGCAGCCACCACACGGGCGCCCTCGGCGACAAAACCACGCACGATAGCCAGGCCCATGCCCTGACCCGCGCCAGTGACGAAGGCAACTTTGTTTTGCAGTTTCATTGTTTTTCTCCTGCCTAGCTTTGAGTTCACAACCTGGGGTCGCGAGCAATGCGACCAACTTGGCCACCATGATTGAACCGCGACGGGCAAGGCACATCGTCCGATGGGACTAACCCCGCGGCGAAGTGAGCTGGTCTGAACGGACGATGCCCGCGTACCGGCTGCGACGGACTATCGCCACAGGCGGACTCGCGCCACTGGCTCGAGCATAAAAACAACCATGGAGACTCCACATGACCCAGCCACAAGATCTGCCGTTGCCCGTCGGCCACTACCTGACCCTGTCCAGCGGACTGCGCCTGCACTATCTCGATGAGGGCCAGGGCCCGGTAGTACTGTGGATGCACGGCAGCGGCCCGGGTGCCAGCGGCTTCAGCAACTTCAAGGGCAACTTCCCGAAGTTTGTCGAGGCCGGCTATCGCAACATCGTCCTCGACCTCCCCGGCTTCGGCCGCTCGGACAAGCCTGACGACGGCCAATACGACCTGGCCTTCTTCGTCGCCACCCTGCGCGAGTTCATCAACGCCGCCGGCATCGAGCGCTGCACCCTGCTGGGCAACTCCCTGGGCGGTGCCATCGCCCTGGGCCTGGTGCTGGCCGAGCCGCAACGGGTAGAACGACTGATCCTGCTGGCGCCGGGCGGCGTTGAAGAGCGCGAAACCTACTTCAAGATGTCCGGCATCCAGCGCATGGTCACGCTGTTCGGCGCAGGCCCCATCGGCATGCCCGAGATGCGCAGCATGATGAGCCTGCAGCTGTTCGACCCTTCGACCCTGCCGGACGACCTGCTCGCCGAACGCGTGGCTGTGGCAGTGACCCAGCCGAAAAACCTGTTCAGCACCATGATGATCCCCAACATGGAAGCGCGCCTGGGCGAGATCGACTGCCCGATCCTCGGTTTCTGGGGCAGCAACGATAACTTCAACCCGGTCAGCGGCGCCCAACGCATCATCGATGGCGCGCCCAACGCCCGCTTCGTCGTGCTCAACCGCTGCGGCCACTGGGTGCAGGTCGAGCATCGCGAGCTGTTCAACCGTACCTGTCTGGATTTCCTGCAGCACGGCTGAGCCCTGTTCAGGCGCGGACTATCCGCGCCTGAATGCCTGCCCCGGAAATACCCAGCCCGCATCCGCAGACACAGCGGATGCGGGCGCGCGGGTAACGCTATGTCAGGCGTTGGATGCGGCGAGGAACGCCGGCCACTCGCCGCCGCCATGCAGCAGCAGATTGCAACCACTGGCATAACTGGCCAGCGGCGAGGCGATATAGACACAGGCCGCCCCGATGTCTTCCGGATTGGCCAGACGCCCGGCCGGAATGGTGGCGCTGACCGCGGCGATCCCCGCCTCATCGCCATAGTGCTGATGCGACTGCTCGGTACGCACCAGTCCCGGACTGATCGTGACCACGCGCACCTTGGGTGCCCACTCCACGGCGAGAGAAGTCATCAGCGACAGGATGCCGGCCTTGGCCGCGCCGTAGGCGGCGGTCTGCGGCGACGGGCGCAGCGCGCTGATGCTGCCGATGAACACGATAACCCCGCCTTCGGCCTGCGCCTGCATGATCGTATTGGCCTGCTGCGCCACGTTCAGCGGGGCAATCAGATTCAGACGGATGATGCCTTCGCTGAAGCGCGGCGAAGCGGTGGCGGCATCGGCAGACGGGCTGCCGCCGGCGTTGTTGACCACGACATCGAGACGACCGAACTCTCCGAGGATCTGCGCGAACAGACTCTGCACCGACTCGATGTCGCGCACATCCGCGGCGATGAAATGGGCACAGCGACCCTCGACCTGCGGCAGCTGCTGCGGCGCATTGCGGCCACATATCACCACCTGCGCTCCGGCGGCAAGAAAGCTGCAGCTAATGCCAGCACCGACGCCCTTGGCCCCGCCAGTCACCAGCACCACCTTGCCGTGGTAATCCAGGCCCGATTGGATATCCATAAACTGCTCCTGTTGCATTAATGCCCGCACTCTAGGCAGTCATCGCCAGCGCCTCGTCGTCTAAATGGACGATGAGCGAGGTACTGGCGCGCAGGAACATGCGCTCAGTCATTACCGCCTGCGAGAGCCCCGGCATGTCCGCGCCCATCCTCCCCCCTGTGCTGCTGGAATTCCCGGAAGCCGGTATCGCCGTGCTGCGCCTGAACCGCCCGCAGGCGACCAACGCCCTCAGCCTGGAGTTGCAGGAGTTGCTCTCGCAGCACTTCGCCGACCTCGGCCAGAACCGGCAGGTGCGCTGCATCCTGCTCACTGGCGGCGAGCAGGTATTTGCCGCCGGTGGTGACATCACCAGCATGGTCGGGGTCGGTGCCATCGACATCCACCAGCGCCACACCGAACGCCTCTGGGCGCCGATCCGACACTGCCCGAAACCGGTCATCGCCGCGGTCTGCGGCTATGCCTACGGTGGCGGCTGCGAGCTGGCCATGATCGCCGACATCATCGTCGCCGGCCGTGGCGCCCGCTTCGCCCAACCGGAGATCCGCATCGGCATCATGCCTGGCATCGGCGGCACGCAGCGCCTGGTGCGCGCTGTCGGCAAGGCCAAGGCCATGCGCATGGCGCTCACCGGCCAGCCGATCAGCGCCGAGGAAGCCTGGATCGCCGGTCTGATCAGCGAGGTGGTGGCCGACGAGCAGGTGTTCGAGCACGCCCTGCAGATAGCCCGTCACATCGCCGCAATGCCGCCACTGGCGGCAGAGCAGATCAAGGAGGTGATACTGGCCGGCATGGACGCCTCGCTGGAGGCCGGCCTGGCCCTGGAGCGCAAGGCCAATGCCCTGCTGTTCGCCTCCCAAGACCAGAAGGAAGGCATGCAGGCCTTCCTCGAGAAGCGCGCACCGCGCTTCGAGGGCCGCTGAGCCAAGCGGATCAGAGACGGGTCGGGCGCGTCAGCGCATCGATCCCGCCATCGACGAACAGCTGCGCGCCGTGGATGAAACTGGCCCGCGGCCCGAGCAGGAACAGCACAGCCTCGGCAATTTCATGCGGCTCGGCATTGCGCCCGAGCGGCGAGATATAGTCGCGGATCGCCTGGCCATAGCGCGGGTCCTGCAAACCGGCCGCCAGCAGCGGCGTCCGGGTGGCACCCGGCGCGACGCTGTTGAGCCGCACCCCTGCCTGCCCCCAGGTCGCCACGCGCTGGCGTACCGCCACGCTCAGCGCGTTCTTCGAGGCGGCGTAGGCCAGATAGCCGCCCTGCGCGCCCGCCGCCATCACCCGCTCTCCGGCCGCCGCCTCATCGCCCGCGACCAGCGCCCCGGCCAGCGGATTATCGGCCCACTCCAGGCTGGTCGCCGCCGTCGAGGAAATCACCACCGCCGCCGAACTGTCGCCCTTTTGCAACAGCGGCAGCAGGCCATCGAGCAGTTCCAGCGCAGCGAAATAATTGATCGAAACAATCAAGGACTCCGGCCGCACCTGTGGCCCCAGACCGGCACACAGCACCAGCCCCTCCAGGCGCCCATCCAGCTGCGCCTGCACGGCTTGCAGCGCCAGACGCCGCCCTTCAGCCGAGGACAAATCGGCGATCACCTCGGCATCCCGCAGGTCGATGCCGATCACCCGCTGCCCCGCCGCACGCAGCGCCTGAACGACCGCCGCGCCTATGCCCGACGCACTACCGCTCACCACAGTCGTCAACATGCTCAACTCCTCAGGATGCCGCGGCCTGGCTGTTGAGTAGCGCATCGCCCGGCGCACCGAGCACGCACGAGGTGCCGCCCGGGGTATACATCATCGCCACGCAGCGGTTGCAGGCCGTGCAGATCGAGTCGCGACTGGTGCCGCTGTGCAGCTTGTTCACATAGTCTGGCTCGGCCAGCAATACCCGCCCCAGCGCAACCGCATCGAAACCCTCATGCATCAACTGCTCGATGCCATCCAGACTCTTAACCCCGCCGATATAGGCCAGCGGCAGCTTCACCGCGGCCCGCACCAGGCGCGCCTGCTCCAGCAGGTAGAGCTCGCGGAATGCGATGGTTGGCTCGCTCAGGTTCTTCAGGAACATGGCGGCATTGACCAGGGCATTGCCGGTCTTGACCCGGTTTTCCTTTGGGAAAGTCGAGCCGAAGGTGGTGCTGGTCGACTCCACATTCATCCCCGCACTGAGCACCAGCATGTGCGCCCCCTCCGCCTCCAGCATGCGCGCGATGGCCGCGCCATCTTCACCGTTGTTACCGCCACGCACCCCTTCGGTGATGCTGTACTTGCACAGCACCGCCAGGTCCTTGCCCACCGCATCGAGCACCTGGCGCAATACCAGGCGCGGAAAGCGCAGACGGTTTTCCAGACTGCCGCCATATTGGTCGTGACGCTTGTTATAGAGCGGCGAGATGAACTGGCTAAGCAGATAGCCATGGCCCATGTGCAGCTCCACGGCATTGAAACCGGCCTCACGCGCCAGGCGCGCGCCACGCACGAACTCGCTCGCCACCTGCTGCAGATCGGCTTCGCTCATGGCCTGCTTGCGCCACATGCCGCTCATCACGCCGACCTTGTTGAAACCGCCGCTGGCGGACAGTGGCCGCGCTGTTTGCTGCGGCGGCAGAAAGGTGAAGCAGCCACCGTGAGTAATCTGCGCAGAAGCGGCGGCACCGTGGCGCTGCACCGCCTCCACCACCCGCCGCAGATGCACCAGAGTATCGGGGGCCAGGACGATCTGATCGGGCAAGGTGCGGCCGTCGGCGCTCACCGAGCAGTAGGCCACGGTCGTCATGCCGACACCGCCGGCGGCGAGAGACTCATGCAGGCGCACCATCTGCTTGGTCGGCAGGCCGCCCCGCGAGGCCCCTTCGTTGGTCGCCGCCTTGATAAAGCGGTTACGCAAGGTCAGCGGCCCCAGGGTCAAAGGTTGAAAAGCGGTCGAATCAGCAGCAGCCGGTACGTGCATGGTGAGCCCTTTTTTTTGTGCTTGTGAGGGAGCCACAAGCGTCATCCGCCAGGCGCACCAGCAACATCGTCCAAGGGGACTAAGTCTTTTGCGCCGCCAGCGGATGCAGGGCGGCGACACTGCCCAGCAGCAACTGCACCAGCGAGGCCTGCCGGGCCGTCCCGGTCTTGGAGAAGATCACCCGCAGATGCGCCCGGGCGGTGTTGCGGCTGATGCCCAAATCGATCGCGGCCTGCTCGAGGTTCTGCCCGTGGCACAGCTGCGCCGCCAGCGCAGCCTCGGCCGGGGTGAGCAGGAACAGTTGCCGCAGCAGCATCTCGGAGGGTTCCGGCTGGCGCTGCGGATCGCGCAGAATCACCTCCACGGCCGCCGGCAAGCCGCATTCGAAGCATTCCTTCTGCGCCAGGCCGCGCAACAAGATGCCCAGCCCCTTGCCCGCCCAGCTCAGCGACACCGCCTCGACCAGCTCGGCGCTGTGACTGGCGCGTGCCTCCAGCACATGGTTGATCGCCCGCCACAGCCGCCGCTCGTCCATGCCGGCCTGAGCATGCAGGCGCCCCGCCAGCAGTTGTAAACCGTGCTCGCCGGTCAGCAACTGACTCGCCACCTCGCTGCACTGCAGGACCTGTCCCTGCGCATCGAGCAGCAGGGTGCCGATATTCAGGCATTGCAGGGTCGAGGCGTACAGACGCCGCTCGCTTTCCAGATCATCCAAACGGGCATAGATGCGCAGGACATGCCTGAGGTGCGGCAACAGGCCCATGCACAACTGCCGCTCAGACTCACCGAAGGGCGCGCCCTGCTTGCCCCGGCTGATACGCAGGCGGCTCGACTGCCCCGCCGATATCCGTATGTCAGCGCCCATGACATGGCGGATATCAAGCGCACTGAGGAAATCGCGGTACAGGGCACTGTCCAGCCATTGCTGCTCATCGACGCACTCGTGCAGCATCAGCACGCGGTCACTGGGCAGATCGACAAAAGGATCGAGCGCGTAGAAGGAGCGCTCGTAGGCCAGCTGCGTACCAGACACGGCAGCGCCGGCGAAAACCACCTGCCCCGGATCATCGGCACTCGGCGAGCGGATGGCCAGGGACACGAAATTGGCCTGCAGATGCAGGCGCAGACGCTCGAGCAGGAGAGTCCAGGGCACAGGTTCCAGTACCCCTTCGTAGACCAGCTCGAGCCAGTCCTGTGATGGCTCGGCCGCCGGCGGCGAACCCCCAGGGCCGTGGCCCTCGTGGTCTTCGCTCATGCTCTGCGCCTGCGGCAGCAGAGCGCGGCGGCCGCCCGGTGCATCAGAAGCTGTACTTGGCGTTGAACGACACATAGTCGCGGTCAGCCATGGTGCGACCCTTGGCGATGTTGGGCGAGCTCAGGTAGTCGACATAGGTCAGCCCCACCTGGAAGTTACCCAGGTACTTGAGATCGGCACTCACCGTCAGACGCTTTTCTTCGCGCCCCAGCCCCTGTAGCGAGCTGCCATCGATGTTCTGCTGCCAGGTGATCTTGTTGGTCAGATCCCAGCCACTGAACACGCCTGGGTTGTCAAACTGCGCACCGACACCCAACAGACTCGAGCCACGGGTCTGGCCGTCGTAGACGAACTTGTCGTAGCTGCCGGCTGCGTAGCCGCCGACGCTGACATCCACGTCATCCACGCCCTCGATGTATTGGTGCACCACTTCGCCATACAAACTGGTCTGTTGCGCCAGCGAGTTGGGTCCCATGATGTACATGGCATTGAGGTTGGCCTGCCACAGCTGGCCACGCGCCGGGGCGCCGTTGTCCAGGTACACGGCGGAGCCATCGCGGTAGCTCAGGTCACCGGCGTACTGCACCGAGTCGCCGATCTTCGAGCTGAAGCTGATACCGGTCAGCTCGACGTCCTCGAAGTAGCCCAGCTTGTAGGTGCCGTCGGACATTGCACCGTCGAGGGTGGAGTACACGGTGTCCGGCCCCCAACTGAAGAACAGCGCGCCGACTCGCTCGTGGTAACGGGTGTGGAACAGGCCCACTTCGGTGCTCTCGGTCAGGCGGTAGCGCACGCCGGCACCCCACTGGCCGCTGTCCTTGGCTTCTTCCTCGCCGGTGTAGCGCATGGCTGCGACTTCGGGGTTGCCAGCGGCATAACGGAAGTACTGCGCACCTGGGCCGAAGATATCGCTGGAGTTGAAGTAGTCACCTACCGGGCTGAGCTGGCTTTCTTCCCACTCGTATTGGTAGTAGGCCATCAGCGCCAGACTGTCGTTGAGGGTCCAGATGCCGGAGAACTGCCCGATGGGCAGATACGCATCCTTGGCCTCGGTGCCCGGAACGTTGAACTTGGTGGTATCCACCGGCGCCTGGCCCTGGCTGATGTTCGGCCAGAACAGACTCTCGCCCCAGGCCACCAGATGGCGACCGGCCTTGAGCGACAGGTACTGATCGTCGAACACGTCGAAGTCGCCATACACGTAGGCGTCGAGCAGACGAGCGCGGCTGCCGCTGTCGCGACGGGTATCGCTGACGAAGTGGTTGTTCGCACCAGACTTGTTCACCGTGCCCGGCGAGTCGTTGTCGTTGCTGTCGTTATAGACCGCGTCGTAGAAGTGACTGCCGCGCAGCACTGCACCGAGATTCTCGTGCTTGAGCAACAGCTCACCGAACAGGCTGACACGATTGGTGATCAGCGAACCGCGGTCGAAGTTACGGGTCGCGTCATCGTTGTTCAGGCTTTCCAGGTACTGATTGGCCTGCTTGCCGGTACGCATCGAGGCGGTGTAGTTGACGGTCAGCGTGGAGTCCAGAGTAGTACTCTCCCCCAGCTCAATGGTCGGCCCCGCCACTGCGGTTCCGCTCGCCAACGCAACGGCGAGGCTCAGCAGACCGGGCGCGAATCCCCATCTCAGTTGTTTGTTAAACATGGCCCTCTCCTTATTATTGTTGTATTGCAATCGAGCATCAGACCTGGCTGCTAAGGCTGGCGCCCCAAGAGCTCAGACTTGCTGGTCACACTGGCAGTGTGGAAAGCCCCTGCCCCGGACACATCATCCATTTGGCCTAGTCCGCCACACTTTCCGGTGGTTCTGTTTCACCCCTCAGCCTGCGGCCACCTGGGCGCGCAGCACGTTCTTGTCGACCTTGTTCGAAGGGTTGAGCGGCAGCCCATCGAGGAAGCGCACGAAACGCGGCACCTTGTAGTTGGCCATGCGTTCGCGGCTCCAGGAGATCAGCTCCGACTCACCCAGCGCCTGCCCGACATGCCGCACCACGCAGGCGCAGCCAACCTCGCCCATGCGCTCGTCCGGCACACCGATAACCGCCACCTGGGCAATCGCGGGGTGCTCCAGCAGGCCGGCCTCGATCTCCGCCGGATAGCAGTTGAAGCCGCCGACGATGAACATGTCCTTGAGCCGGTCGGTGATGCGCAGATTGCCGGCATCGTCCAGGCTGCCGACGTCGCCGGTATGCAACCAACCCTCGGCGTCGATGGTTTCGCTGGTGGCCTCGGGGTTCTGAAAATAGCCCTGCATGACGTGGAAGCCTCGCAGACAGATTTCGCCGGTCTCGCCGGCGGCCAAGGCACGGTTTTCGGGGTCGCGAATGCTCACCTCGGTGCCGGCAATCGGCAGCCCGCTCGTACCGGCGATCAGTTCAGCGGCAGCTTGCGGATCACAGATGGTGGCCAGGCCACCGCATTCGGTCAGGCCATAGGCAGTAGTCACCACGCTGAAGCCCAGCTCCTCGCGCATGCGCTGGATCAACACGGCCGGGATGGTCGATGCGCCGGTGACCGCCACGCGTAGCGAAGACAGATCCATCTGCGCCAGTTTCGGGTGCGCCAGCATCGACAGGTACAGAGTGGGCGGACCGGGCAGCACGCTGATGCGCTCCTCGGCGATGCGCTGGAACACCACCTCGGCATCGAACACCGGGTGCGGCAGGATGGTCGCGCCAGCCAGCAGGCAGGTCATCCAGCCCGCCTTGTAGCCGAAGGCATGGAAGAACGGGTTAACGATCAGATAGCGATCGCCCGGTACCAGCCCAAGCACCTTGCCGAACTCGCGGAAGGCACGGGTCACCTGGCCATGGGCACTCATCACGCCCTTGGGTTTGCCGGTGGTGCCGGAAGTGAACAGCAGATCGCTCAGATGCTCGGGAGTCAGCGACTCGGCCCGCTGGCGAGCCCTGACTTCATCAACCTGGAGCCCCCTGGCGAGAAAATCGCTCCAGCCCAGGGTGCCCGCTGCCGCCTGCGCCTGGCTGCCGAAGACCACCAGGCACTCCAGACTCTGCGGCCGATAAGGCATCAGCAGGGCGGGGTAATCGACGCCAAGAAAATCGCCCTGAACGAACAGCACGCGGGTGCCGCTGCGCTCGAGAATATCCGCCGCCTCCGGGCCCTTCATGCGCGTGTTGACCGGCACCAGCACCGCCCCGGCACAGTGGATGCCGAGGGCGGCGATGATCCAGTTGCGGCAGTTCGGTGCCCACACGGCCACCCTGTCACCCGGTTCGATGCCCATGGCGAGCAATCCCCGTGAAACTTCCAGGACCTGGCCAGGCAGCTCGGCGTAGTCGGTGACCACACCGTCTTCCTCGATGGCGGAGCGGCCGCCATGCAGGCGCGCGGCCTCAAACAACATGGCAGGAATCGAGAGCGCCGCAGCGCCGGCAGGAGCCATGTCAGGCGCCTGAGTTATTGAGGTCTGGGTCATTGCTACAGGCTCATCTGACGAGTCATTCGGGAAAGCGGATATGCAGCGCAGCGCTGGTCGGTACCGCCTGGCAGCAGAGAATCCAGCCCTCGGCCAGCTCATCGGCATCCAGCGCATCGTTGATCAGCAGTTGCGCGCTGCCTTGCTCCAGGGTGCACATGCAGGAGGCACAGCCACCGACGCGACAGGCATTGGGCGGGTTGAGGCCGGCACGCTCCATGGCCTGCAGCAGGGTCTCGCCGCTCTGGCAATCCAGCTCATGTCGCGCGCCGTCGAGATCCACGGTCACCTGCGCGCTTACGGCTGCGTCGCTGGCGGCCACCGGCAGCTCTTCGCCCTCGCCCGGCAGCGACACGAAACGCTCGACGTGAATGCGCGCCTTGGCCATCTCCAGCGCTTGCAGCGCCCTGACCGCGGCGTCCATGAACGGACCGGGGCCGCAGATGAATGCCTCGGCATGGGCGAAGGGGCGGGCCAGCTCGGTCAGTTGCTCGACCTGCGGAATGCCCTGCACCGCGTCCAGCCAGTGCACCACCTGCAAGCGCGAAGGGTGAGCGCTGGCCAAGGCCTTGAGCTCCTCCTTGAAGATCACCGAATCCTGATCGCGGTTGGCGTAGATCAGCAGAATGCGCCCCTGCCCGGCGAGCAGCGCCGAACGCAGGATCGACAGCACCGGAGTGACCCCGCTGCCGCCGCCGAACAGCAGCAAATCGCCATTCAGGTTACGCGGCACGAAGACCCCGGCCGGGCGCATCACCTGCAGTTCATCGCCAGCCTTGAGCTGGTCACAGAGCCAATTCGAAGCACGCCCATCGGCCACGCGCTTGATGGTCACGCGCAAGGGCTCGTCGAGCAGCGGCGTACTCGACAGCGAGTAGCAGCGTGGCAGCCAGTCCTCGCCATAAGGCACGCGCAGGGTCAGGAACTGCCCCGGCTGATAACGAAAGTCCCCGGCCAGCTCAGCCGGTACATCGAAAACCAGGGAGCGGGAGTCGAGTGTTTCCTCGACCACCCGCGCCACACGCAGGATCATGTAGTTACTCATAATTCGATACTCATCCAACTCATGACTTCGCCCAGGCCCGCTTCTCGCCCGAGGCCTGTTTCAGCTGCGCCACCGCGCGCGCTGCCCGGCGACCGGAAAACACGCAATCCGCCAGCGACAGACCGCTGACATAGAGATGCGACGCCACCCCCACAGCCGCACGGCCGGCGGCATACAGGCCGGCGATCGGCCGCCCCTCGCCGTTCAGCACCGCACCGCTGTCTTCATCCACGCACAGGCCGCCCAGCGTCAGTCCGCTCATGGGATAGGCAGGGTTGCCGGCGGAAATGTCGCAGGCATAAAACGGTCCCTGGTCGAGCACCTGGCGGCTGTAGGCCGACTTGCCGGTCTCATCCTCGGCCAGGCCCCGCGCCGCGGCGTTGTAACGCGCCAGCGCACCCTCCAGCTCGGCAGGGTCCATGCCGGTGACCTCGGCCAGTTGCGCCGGTGTCTTGCCTTTACGTGCCTGCAGCATCAGCAGCAACGCCGGGACGGTCTGGAACCACCAGTAACCGCCGCGCAGCGTCTCCCACAGCGCCTGGCGGCGCAGGCGGCGGTCAAGAATCAGCCAGCCGTTGCCGCCGTGCTCCTCGCACAAAGGCGCGCCGAGTGTCGCGCCATAGACTTCTTCATTGCAGAAGCGCCGGCCCTGCTGGTTGACCACGATGCCCTTGGGCCAGCACTGCGGCGGGTTGAGAAAGCGCCAGGCAGACACCTGCCCGAGCTTGTCGCTGGCCGCCCCGACCGTGGCCCCCAGGCGCACCGCCGAGCCATCGCAGCCGGTGGCGCCGAGCCTGAAGTTGCGCAGGTACTTGGCACCGTGCTCACGCACCATCTGCGGGTTGAAGATGAAGCCGCCGGTGCTCAGCAGCACCCCCTGCCGGGCACGGACCAGCCAGGGCCGGGCATGCTCGCGCTCGAGCCGGCTGAGTTGCGCGCGCAGCTTGTCGCAATACGCGGGGCGGAAGTTCTGCAGGCTCTCGGCCTTGGCCGCCAGCTTGGCGTGCTTGCGCGCCACGTCGCTGTTCTCCGGCAAACGCCACAGCTCGGCCCCCACCACCTTGCCCGAGCTATCCAGCACCAGACGTCTGACACTCGACTGCAGCCGCGCACGCATGCCAGCGCGATAGCAGGCCTGTTGCAGATGGCCATAGAGCACCTTGCCGCTCTGCCCCTTGGCCACGGTGCGGTGTCCGCGTGGCGCCGGCGGCTGATCACCGGCGTAGGCCGGAACCATCTCGTTGCCCGAGTAGTACAGGTAGTAGCCGTCGGCCGGATAGGAAGTCTTGCCGCCGCCAGGCGGCATGCTGTAACCGTATTCGGCGCCATGGCTCTCCAGCCACTGCAGGTTGCTCACGCTTTCGTCGCAGAAGCGCTTGAGCGTGACGTCGCTGACCACGCCGGCGGTTTCGTGCCGCAGGTATTCGAACATCGCCTGCGGCGTGTCGCGGAAACCGGCCGCCACCTGCTGGCGGGTGCCACCGCCGGCATACACGACGCCGCCGCTCTTGACGCTGGCACCGCCGCCACAAAAACGGTCGGCGATCAGTACCTCCACCCCCTGGGCATGGGCCTCCAGGGCAGCGCAGGCACCGGCCGCGCCCCAACCCACCACCAGCAGATCGCACTGCTCGTTCCACTCGTGGGTGTCGGCGCTGTCGATATACAGCGGCTGCAGAATCTCCGTGACGCTGCTCGGCTCAAGCTTGCTCATCACCCTCTCCTCAGCGCTGCGCAGCCAGATGGCAGGCGGCGACATAGCCAAAGGTCATGGCCGGACCGAGGGTGCCTCCGGCGCCCGGATAGGTAGTACCCAGGACCGAGGCAGAGGTGTTGCCGATGGCGTATAGGCCGCTGATCGGCTGGCCGTTCTCATGCAGCACCTGGGCATGCTCGTTAGTCAGCAGACCACCCTTGGTACCGATGTCGCCGGCATCGATGCGCATGGCATAGAACGGCGCCTTGGCCAGTGGCGCCAGGCAGGGATTGGGCTTGACGTTGACATCACCGTAGTAGCGGTCGAAGACGTTCCCGCCACGGCCGAAGTCGAGATCCTCGCCGCTGCGGGCAAAGCCGTTGGACCGCTCCACGCTGGCCTGCAGGCCGGCGGCATCCACGCCGATCTGATCGGCCAGCTGCTCCAGCGTATCGGCCTTGAAGTACAGGCTATTGAGCCACTGCTCCGGCAGGCGGCTGTCGGCAATGATCTGCGCCGGCATCAACGGGCCCATTGCATAGTGGAAGCGGAAGTGCGCGTCGAAGATCACCCAGGCCGACAGCTGCTCGGGGCTCTTGCCCTGGTTGTCGCGGTACATCGCATCGACGAATTCCAGGTAAGGCGCCGCTTCGTTGACGAAGCGCTTGCCCTGTTGGTTGACCACGATAGGCCCCGGGAAGGCACGCTCGGCGAAGATCGGCCGGGGCTTCTCCTCACCCGGAACGGCGATGGTCGGCGCCCACCAGCCCCAGTCCATCAGGTCGGTGGCGGCGCCATGCGCCTGCGCCGCCAGCAGCGCGGCGCCAGTGTTGTTGTCCGGCGGCGTGGCGCTCCACTCGCGACGGCTCGGCTTGGGCAGGTAACGATCACGCAGCTCCTGGTTCTGTTCGAAGCCGCCGCTGCCGAGAATCACCCCGAGGCGCGCGCCGATCAGCAGCTCGCGACCGTCACGCAGCACCTTGACCCCGCTGACACGCCCCGCTTCGACCTGCAGCTCGCGAAAATCACTGCCCAGCCACAGCGGCACATTGCGATCCATCAGCGAGCGACGCAGCGAGGCCACCAGCGAGGCGCCTAGTGCCGTGCGGCGATCCAGCTCGCTCTTGCGCCGCCATTTGAAGTCGAGCTTGTAGCGCAGCATCAGCCCCAGCAGCATCAGGCGCCAGCCGAAGCTGCGCGACATGGCCCTGTGCGCCTGGCGCGCGGTCCAGGCGATCTTGCCCATCAGCAGCGTGGTGGCCGAGGCCGGGCGCATGTTGGCGAATTCTTCTTCGAGCACGCTGGCATCGAAGATTTCCGGATCCAGCGAGCGGCCACCCGGCAACGACCCCGGCAGGTGCGGGTAGTAATCCGGGTATTTCTCGGCCACGGCAAAACGCACGCGGCTGCAGGCTTCCAGCTCACTCACCATCTGCGGCGCCTGCTCCAGGTAGGTGCGCAGACGCTTTTCGTCGACTCGGTCACCCACCGCCGCCTTGAGGTAGGTCCAGGCCTTTTCCGGGCTGTCGTTACCGCCCTTGGCGATGAAGTGGTGATTATTGGGAATCCAGATGCCGCCACCAGAGATGGCCGAAGTGCCACCAAACTGCTGGCTCTTCTCCAGAACCAGGACGGAAAGACCACGGTCGGCAGCGAAGAGCGCTGCGGTCATGGCACCCGCACCGGACCCCACGACGACTACGTCATAGATGGACTGATCTTGAGCTTGAGCTGTCATTGTTGTTATGCCTGAGCCGAAGGGAAAACATCGGCAGCCACTG
This sequence comes from Pseudomonas sp. 5P_3.1_Bac2, assembly GCF_025465995.1. Lineage (GTDB taxonomy): Bacteria > Pseudomonadota > Gammaproteobacteria > Pseudomonadales > Pseudomonadaceae > Aquipseudomonas. Next base: position 101,497 of record NZ_JANLNY010000016.1, read on the forward strand.
CTGCCGCATTACAGCAAGGCGAGCACAACAGCGCTCGCCCCGGGCCGATCACACGAAGGGATCGGGGTTGGGCAGGCCCAACTTCACCGCGCCATAGCTACGGCCATAGGCCATGTAGTTGTTGGCGATGTGCCCGCGCGCCTGGTGCAGGTCGCGGAAGATGCGCGCCACCGGATTGCTGTTGTACAGCCCCGAAGCGGCCATGTTGCGCAGCAGCTCGCTGGCCTTCTCGGCACAGATGTTGGTGACATAGGAAGACTGATAGCGGTACTGCAGACGCATCTCGACGTCCGGATACTCACCGGCCTCAGCCAGCTTCATCAGTTGCGCGTAGTTGCGCATCAGCACCAGCTTGAGGCTGTCCACGGTGTTCAGCGCATCGGCCACCGCGGTCTGCGCCATCGGGTCTTCGGCGGTCTTGGCGCCGTGCTTGCCAATGTGCTGCGCGGCGTTGGCGCAGTACTCGTTGATCGCCCCCTGCAACGCACCGATCGCCGAAGTGGACACCGCACGCGCGAAGACCTGGGCAAAAGGAATCGCATAGATCGGGTTGCTGTTGATCAGGCGGCCCGGGGTTGCCTCGATGGTCCAGTTATTGGTGCGCTGCACGCGATGCGCCGGAACGAACGCATCTTCGACCACGATATCGTGGCTGCCGGTGCCACGCAGGCCCAGTACATCCCAGTTGTGCTCGATGCGGTAATCGCTCTTGGGCAGCAGGAAGGTACCGTGCTCAGCCGGCATATCGTCTGCCGGCGGCAGAATACCGCCCAGCAGACACCACTCGCAGTGCTCGCTGCCGCTGGAGAAACCCCAGCGACCGCTGATGCGGTAGCCGCCTTCGACCGGCGTAACCTTGGCCACCGGCATATAGGTCGAGGAGATCAGCGTACTGCTGTCCTGCCCCCACACGTCGCGCTGGGCTTCAATCGGGTAGCGCGCCAACTGCCACGGGTGCACACCAATCACACCATAGATCCAGGCGGTAGACATGCAGCCTTCGGCGAGAGTCATCTGGATCTCGAAGAAGGCCCGCAGGTCGATTTCGTAGCCGCCAAAGGCTTTCGGCTGCAACGCGCGGAACAGGCCGAGTTCCTGCATTTGCGCAATGGTTTCGACCGGCACCTTGAAGTCACGCTCTGCCTGTGCGGCGCGTGCTTTGAGCGTGGGTACCAAGTTGCGGGCGCGTTCGATCAGTTCGATCTCTTGGGGCGTTTTTTCTCGCATGCCAGTCATCCGTCGACTCTCTCTTGTTATTGCGCGGTTGCGCGGACATGGAGAGATATTCGGTTGCTGCAAGCAGATGATCATCGTCAAACCGGACTAGTCAGACAGCCCAGTGCATTAACTCAGGCAGTGGTGAAGCGCGCCGACAGCTGATCCAGCTCCGCCGCCAGACTCTCCAGGCCAGCAGCGGCCTCGGCGCTTCTTCCGGCGCCTTGCGACAGCTCGCTGGTGCCTGCCGAAACCCCCTCGACCTGCTCGGCAATCTCGCGGGTAGCTTCAACCTGGGCACGCAACACGCCGCTGATGTCGTCCACTGCGCGTATGACTTGCTCAGTCCCCTGGCGGATCTGCGCAATCGAAGCCCCGGCCTGCTCCGCCAGCCTGGAACCTTCCTGCACACACTGCACCGCCTGCTCCATACGCGAGACCACCTCCCGCGTGCCACCCTGGATACGCTCAACAGTTGCACCGACATCGGCTATGGAGCGCCCGGTACGCTGAGCCAGCATGCGCACCTCATCGGCCACCACAGCAAAACCACGCCCCTGCTCACCCGCCCGCGCCGCCTCGATAGCGGCATTGAGCGCCAGCAGGTTGGTTTGCTCGGCTACCGCCTTGATCACCCCCAACACGCCATTGATGTCGGCGGAGTAAGTCTCCAGCTCGCGGATATAGCTCGCGGTGTCCGTCACAACCTCGGCAATTCGCCGCATCTCGCCGGCCATGTCGCGAATGAAGCCCTCGCTTTCACCCGAGCGCCCGGCGGAATCTTCGGTGATGCGCCGCGAGGCCTCGGCATGCCCCTCGACTTCGCTGATCGAATGCGACAGCTGCGTCACCGCCGCCGACATGCTGCTCACTGCCGCCGCCTGCTGTTCGGTGGCCACCGAAGCCCCGCTGGCGGCCTCGGCCATCTGCCGCGCCTCCACCCCGAGACGCTGCACCTGTCCACGCAGCGCGCCAATCATTGCGTTGAGGCTTTCGCGCATGCCCGCCATGTCGCTCAGCATGCGCCCGAACTCGTCGTTGCCCGCCTGCGGTATCGACCGCGAAAGATTACCCGCCGCGATTGCCTGCAAACTGTCGCCGGCCACCGCGAACGCTCGCCGAAGACGACGCAGGGTGGTCAGCGCAGTAACGCTGCCCGCGAACACCCCCAGCACTGCCAGTGCTAGATAGGCAATCAGGCTCAGGCGGTAGCGCCGTTCTGCATCGCCGTACTCCTGCGCCGTCAGTTGCGCCTGATTCTTCTGCAGCTCCTGCAGCGCCTGCATGGCCTGCTCGGCAAAAGGCATCCCGGCGGTCAGGAAGCTCAGCATGCTTTCGGTACGGAAATCCCCCAGGCGCAGGGAAGCGGTGACACTCTCCAGCTCGATCTGCCACTCCTTGTAATTTTCCTCGAAGAGCCTGCCCTGCTCCTGATCGGCTTCCGCCAGGCGAGGCTTGATGCGCTGCGTCCAGGCCATCTCGATCTGTTCATCATTGGCTTTGATCGCATCCAGATGACCGACGATGGGCCGGTCATGGGCCACCACCAGAGTACCGGCGGGGTCGTACTGGAAGGCCAGCAGCGTCAGGCGGAGATTGTCATCCAGGCGGTCACGCACCTCGTTGAACTCCTGAATAGCCGCCAAACGCTCATCGTGCACCAGGCGCAGGCTATTGCGCGCCTGGTCCAGGCCATACCACCCCAGAGCGACAGCAGCGAAGAAAAGCCCACTGGCCAACGCAGCCCAAAACCACAGGCGTTGAGCGATTGTTATTGTTCTGGACATCGACGGCTGCTCCACTCGGCACCAGACGCGGGCATGCGCGAAAACGCTCATTCCGAGCCATGGGCGCCATTGAAAAAACCTGCCTGCGAAAAGGCCGGTATAAGGGGTATGGACAGGAGGCAAGCTCTTGCTCAGGCCTATCACCCAGCTCGGCACGTTGCATCCACAGACCGGGGATTACCTCGTCCAAACGGACGACACCCTGCCACGCCAGCGTTAGTCCGTTGAGACGATGTTGGAGTCAGCATGTCTGCCGATACTGCGATCACCAAATCCCAGCTCAACGGGCCTGCCATGACCGCAAACCTCAGCTTCGACCCCCAAGCCTTCCGTACCGCTCTGGGCACCTTCACGACAGGTGTGACCATCATCACCAGTCGTGGCGAAGACGGAGAAGCGGTCGGCATCACCGCCAACAGCTTCAACTCGGTATCCCTCAACCCGCCGATGGTGCTCTGGAGCCTGGCCAAGAACGCACGCAGCCTGCCGACCTTCAGCCACTCCAAACACTGGAATGTTCATGTGCTGTCAACCGAGCAGGAGAGCCTGTCCGGACGTTTTGCCCGCCAGGGCGAGGACAAGTTCGCGGGTATCGAGCTGGATGATGGGGTAAGCAACGCACCGCTACTGCAAGATTGCACCGCCCGCTTCCAGTGCCGCACGGCCTTCCAGTATGAAGGCGGCGACCATGTGATCTTCGTCGGCGAAGTGCTCGCCTTCGATCACAGCGAGCGCGCCCCGCTGGCCTTCCAGAGCGGCCAGTACGCCCTGGCCACACGCAAGCCGCGCGAGGAGCTGCGCCTGGGCAGCACCCCGCCGCCAGAGTGCAGCTACACCGAGGACCTGCTCGGCTACCTGCTCGGCCGCTCCCACTACCAGATGCTGCACGCCTTGCGCCGCCAGTTGCACTCACAGCAGCTCGACGATCACGCCTTCTTCTTGCTGTCGGTACTGTGCATCCGCGATGCCCTGACGCTGGAAGAGCTCAATACCTTTGTTGGCTATACCGGCAAGAACGCGCAACCGAGCACCCTGCTGTTTCTCGAACGCCAGGGCCTCGTCGCACGAGAAATCCAGGCAGGTGTCACCCGTTATGTGCTCACCGCAGCAGGCCGGGAAACCTCGCTGGAGGAAATCGCCCTGGCCAAGGCGGTCGAGGAAGAAGTCTCCATGCGCCTGGGTAGCAACGATGCACAGGCTCTCAAGGTACTGCTCAAGCGCCTGATCGCCGCCACTGACTGTGGTCTGCCCGATCTTTGGGGCCCGCGTTAAGACCAGGAGCCGGCAGACATGAGCCTCGCCCAGCGTTTCAGCCTCAAGGGTAGCGTCGCCATCGTCACCGGTGCAGGGCGCGGCATAGGTCGAGCTATTGCCCTGTGCTATGCCGAAGCGGGTGCCGATGTGGTCTGCAGCGCCCGTACCCGCGCCGACCTGCACAGTCTTGTGAGCGAGATCGAAGGCCTCGGCCAACGCGCCCTGGCCGTGCCCTGCGATGTCAGCGACGACGCCCAGCGCCGCGCTTTGGTCGAACAGAGCCTGCAGCATTTCGGCCGCCTCACCCACCTGGTCAACAACGCCGGCGGTGGCGGCCCCAACGATCCCTTGCAGCTGAGCGCGCAAGAGCTGCTGCAGATGCTCGACTTCAATGTCGTCAGCACCTATGCCCTCAGCCAGCTGTGCGTGCCCGCCATGCGTGAGAGCGGCGGTGGCAACATTCTCAACATCAGCTCGGTCGCCGCACGCTACGCCCAACGCCACTTCAGCGCCTACGGCTCGGCCAAGGCCGCGCTCAATCAGCTGACCCGCCTGCTCGCCCAGGACTTCGCGCCCCAGGTGCGAGTCAACGCGGTGGCGCCAGGCCCGGTCCTGACTGACGCCCTGCACCAAGTGATGAGCAGCGACATGCGCCAGGTCATGGAGCGCGCCACGCCGCTCAAGCGCCTGGGTACGCCGCAAGACATCGCCGACGCAGCGCTATTCCTGGCCAGCCCGGCATCGAGCTGGGTCACCGGCAAGGTTCTCGAGATAGATGGAGGCGCCGAGTCTAGCGTTTGGCTCGACTAACTATCCCCTACTTGCCAGGCCTTATCCCGAGTGGAGGTCTGGCCTTTTTATTCACTACCACGGAGCGATCCTGCCCTATGGACGCACACCTGATCGAAGCGCTCGGTGACGAGCTGTTCCAAGCCCTCAAGGGGCGCCAGACCATTGCCCCGCTCAGCGAACGACATCCGCAGATCCAGCTGGAGGACGCCTACCGTATCTCGCTGCGCTTCCTGGAACGCCGCCTGCAGCTGGGCGAGCGCGTTATCGGCAAGAAGATTGGTGTCACCAGCAAAGTGGTGCAGGAGATGCTCAATGTGCATCAGCCGGACTTCGGTTTTCTCACCGACCGCATGCAGGTCGCCGACGGCTGCGAGGTCAGCTGCTCCGCCCACGGCTTGATCCAGCCGCGTGCCGAAGGCGAGATTGCCTTCATCCTCGGCGCAGACCTGACCGGCCCGGGCATCACCGCCGCCGATGTGCTGGATGCCACCGAGTTCGTCACCCCCTGCTTCGAGATCGTCGACTCGCGCATCCACGACTGGCAGATCCGCATCCAGGACACCGTGGCCGACAACGCCTCCTGCGGCGTGTTCGCCCTGGGCAACCAACGCATTGACCCACGCGCACTGGATCTGGCCGCAGTAGAACTGCAGATGCTGAAAAACGGCCAGGCGGCCGGCCACGGCTTTGGCAGTGCAGTACAGGGCCACCCCTGCGCCGCAGTGGCCTGGCTGGCCAACACCCTGGGCGAATTCGGCATTCCCTTTCGCAAGGGCGAAATCATTCTTTCCGGCGCCCTGGCTCCACTGGTTCCGGTCAGCCCCGGTGACGAAATCAGCCTGAGCCTTAGCGGCCTGGGCGAATCCAGCTTGCGCTTCGTCGACTGACCGGCGCGCCACTATCAGGAGTAGACCATGAGCAAGAAGATCAAATGCGCCCTGATTGGGCCGGGCAACATCGGCACCGATCTGCTGTACAAACTGAAGCGCAGCCCGGTGCTGGAGCCGGTATGGATGGTCGGCATCGACCCCACTTCCGAAGGCCTGACCCGCGCCCGCGAAATGGGCCTGAAAACCACCAGCGACGGTGTCGACGGCCTGCTCGCCCACATTAAAGCCGATGAAATCCGCATCGCCTTCGATGCCACCAGCGCTTACGTGCATGCCGAGAACAGCCGCAAGCTCAATGAGCTGGGTGTGCTGATGATCGAT
>NZ_JANLNY010000017.1 GCF_025465995.1 Pseudomonas sp. 5P_3.1_Bac2
TGGCGCAGCGTCAGCGTCTCAGCTTTGCGAGCGCGCGCCTTGGGTCAGACCGAACATAAACAGCAGCAAATCTTCGTCCGTTTTCATCGCCTCAACACGGCGCTCCTGTGCCGGCAGCGGGCAATAGCTCAGATTCTTCGGTGCGATCACTTGGGTTTTTGGCTCATGCCATGCGGCTGCAGCAACGCAAGTTACGCCGACTGCACCGAGCAGAAACAAACCTCGTGCAATTTCTAGCTTCATTACTGCAACCTCTTGAAATTTCGAGTAGCTGAGTGCGTACCTTAGGGGACTACTGAGCAAAGCTGTTCACTTACTGACCAACGGTCAGCGCGCGTCAGACAATCAGTTCAGCAAGGTTGCCAGCAATATAGAAGCACGATAGTACTTAATAATGACTTTGTAGCAGTTGCGCGCCTACCAACACCAGCCACGTGGGGGCAAACGGCATGCGCGTGGTCAGTTTTGTGATGGCGGTCGCGGACCTGCAACTGCGCCACAAAAACAAAGCCCCGTGCCGAGGCACGGGGCTTTGTCAATCACGTCCGGGCTGCAGTCTGGCGCAGCCCGTAGGGTTGCCGGGTGGCTTACATCATGCCGCCCATGCCGCCCATACCACCCATGCCGCCCATATCTGGCATCGCTGGCTTGTCTTCAGCCACTTCAGCGATCATCGCTTCGGTGGTGATCATCAGGCTGCCGATGGAAGCTGCAGCCTGCAGCGCAGTACGGGTGACTTTAGCTGGGTCAAGGATACCCATCTCGATCATGTCGCCGTAGGTGTCGGTCGCAGCGTTGAAGCCGAAGTTGCCGGAACCTTGCTTAACTTTGTCGACCACTACGCTTGGCTCGCCACCGGCGTTGGATACGATCTGACGCAGCGGTGCTTCAACAGCACGACGCAGCAGAGCGATACCGACGTCTTGGTCAGCGTTGTCGCCTTTCAATTCGCTGATCGATTGCAGAGCACGTACCAGTGCTACGCCACCGCCAGGTACCACGCCTTCCTCAACGGCTGCGCGGGTAGCGTGCAGGGCGTCTTCAACGCGGGCTTTCTTCTCTTTCATTTCAACTTCGGTGCCGGCACCGACTTTGATCACGGCAACACCGCCAGCCAGTTTGGCCAGACGCTCTTGCAGTTTTTCTTTGTCGTAGTCAGACGAAGTTTCTTCGATTTGCTTACGGATCTGCGAAACGCGAGCTTCGATATCAGCTTGCTGACCAGCACCGTCGATGATGGTGGTGTTTTCTTTGCTCAGGATCACGCGCTTGGCGTTGCCCAGGTGCTCCAGAGTGGTGCTTTCCAGGCTCAGGCCGATTTCTTCGCTGATCACAGTACCGCCAGTCAGAACGGCGATGTCTTGCAGCATGGCTTTACGACGGTCGCCGAAGCCTGGTGCCTTAACGGCAGCGACTTTAACGATGCCGCGCATGTTGTTCACTACCAGCGTCGCCAGGGCTTCGCCTTCGACGTCTTCAGCCACAATCAACAGCGGACGACCGGACTTGGCCACAGCTTCCAGAACTGGCAGCAGCTCACGGATGTTGGAGATCTTTTTGTCGACCAGCAGGATCAGCGGGCCGTCCAGCTCAGCCACCATGGTGTCTGGCTTGTTGATGAAGTAAGGGGACAGGTAGCCACGGTCGAACTGCATGCCTTCTACAACCGACAGTTCGTTTTCCAGGCCCGAGCCTTCTTCAACGGTGATGACGCCTTCTTTGCCTACTTTTTCCATGGCTTCAGCGATGATGTCGCCGATAGCGCTGTCGGAGTTAGCCGAGATGGTGCCGACCTGAGCAATCGCCTTGGTGTCTTCGCAAGGCTTGGACAGGGCTTTGATCTCTTTGACGATAGCGATGGTGGCTTTGTCGATACCACGCTTGAGGTCCATTGGGTTCATGCCCGCAGCGACGGCTTTCAGGCCTTCGTTAACGATGGCTTGAGCCAGAACGGTAGCGGTAGTGGTGCCGTCACCAGCTGCGTCGTTGGCCTTGGAGGCAACGTCTTTAACCAGTTGCGCGCCCATGTTTTCGAACTTGTCTTTGAGTTCGATTTCTTTGGCAACCGAAACACCGTCTTTGGTGATGGTTGGAGCGCCGAAGCTCTTGTCCAGAACCACGTTACGGCCTTTCGGGCCGAGGGTGGCTTTAACTGCGTCAGCCAGAATGTTGACGCCAGTCAGCATTTTTTTACGGGCGGAATCACCGAATTTAACTTCTTTAGCAGCCATGATCTTTATTCCTTAATAGGTTCAAGTAGCGCGGAATTCTTAGCGGCGTAGCGCTGAATTAACCTTCGACGACCGCGAGGATTTCGTTCTCGCTCATCACCAGCAGGTCTTCACCGTCAACCTTGACGGTGTTGCTGCCGGAGTAAGGACCAAACACCACTTTGTCACCGACTTTAACGGCCAGAGCACGCACTTCACCGTTGTCCAGCACGCGGCCAGTACCTACAGCGACGACTTCGCCACGGTTCGGCTTCTCAGCAGCGGAGCCCGGCAGCACGATGCCACCAGCGGTTTTCGATTCTTCTTCGCTGCGGCGGATTACGACGCGGTCATGCAGAGGACGAAGCTTCATTGTCGATCTCTCCCTAATAGGTGGTTTATACAGCCGGTGCAGTCACCGGCGGGTTAGCAAAGTCCGGCGGAGCCGGTAGCGCCACGCTGGGCGTAGCGCTGAAAGTCGATCTATTCTTAACAGAAAACCTTGCGGTGCCAGCTACATAAGGGCGCGCCAAGGGATTTCAAGGGCGAGGCTCGAATATTTTGTTGAGAAGCGTCAGTCGCGACGCTCGTACTCACCTTCGAGCACTTGCGGATGGGTCTGGCCGCTGCGCGCGGCCTGATCATCGAAGAAAGCGCGCTGACGCATGGCCTGATTAGCCGCGCGTTGGCGCAGCTTGTTGACCAGCAGGCGGCGGGTGAATGGCAACAGGCACAGCAGGCCCAACGCATCGCTGATAAAACCTGGGAGCAACAACAGGCCGCCACCGACCGCAATCAACAAGCCTTCCAACACTTCCTGATCGGGCAGCTCGCCACGGGCCAAACGCTCGCGGGCCCGCAGAGCGGTGGCCAGACCAGCTAAGCGCAGGCAGAGCATGCCGAGCACGCCGGCGGCGATCAGCAGCAATAGGGTCGGGAATACGCCAATGGCGCCGCCGACCTTGATCAGCACGGCCAGTTCAAGAATCGGGAAGAGCAAAAACAACACTAGAAAAGCACGCATCAGAGAGTCCTTTACGGAAGATCAGCTTCCAATAAAAGTGAAGTATGGGGCTTTGTGCTTAATTCAAGCTGAAGCCTTACCAGCGGTCGGCCACTGCGCCGCCCGCGCCAACAACACCAAGGCCTGACGCACTTCCAAGGGAGTGTTACAGGATGTTGGGAAAGGCAGCCAATACAGACTCTCACCGATGCGCAGGTTAAAGCCTTCGCTGTCGATGCCGACCATCTGCGCCGGGCTGTGCGTCGGCAAGCCGGCCAACTCGACGTAATGACTGATGGCCGCCGCATGGTCGCTGTTCATATGCTCCAGCATGCTCACCCCGGCGTCGCCGGCAAACGGGTTGGCCAGCGCCACCTGATCCAACCAGTGGATCGCGCCAAAGCCGCCGATATAGCGCCAGCGCACCGGTTCCAAGCGCCAAAAATCAAAATCATGGGCCTGGTGATAACCCTCAGCATCAGGGAAAAACCGATAGTAGCGCTGCGCGGCCGCTTCGATGTGCGCGCTGTCGCTCAATGGCTTGGCTTCAGCCAGCAGGGTCAGGCGGCCGGAGGCTTGGACGTCCTGCGCGGCGCGTTCCCCCACCAACAGCGAGCACTTGGCGTCCTGTTTGAGGTTATGGGTATGCTGGGCGATACGGCTGATCAAAAGCAGCGGCAGGCCATCACCGTCCAGACAGTAGGGTACGGCGGAACCAAAGGGAAAGCCGGGCATTGCCTTGGAATGGGTGCTGAGCACCCCACGGTATTCCTTGAGCAGCAATTCTCGGGCATTCTTACTGGCCATCTCGCTCACGTTATGACTCCTTGCATAGAACCCGTCAGTAGCGGACGGGCACTGCCGAATAAAAAATAGGTTCAGTGCCGGCAAGGTTACACCAAGTACTTAGCTTCGCTCTTGCAACCTTTAACCACTGCGAGTTGCCCAGAATCAAGCACCGCGCTGCGCAAGTAGCGCTAACTAGCTGACCCTGCAGCACGCGATAAGAACAACCCGAGGGAAATGCAATGCAATTGAAAGATAAAGTCATAGTCATCACTGGCGGCTGCCAAGGCTTGGGCCGCGCCATGGCTGAATACTTAGCCGCTAAAGGGGCCAAATTGGCTCTGGTCGACCTCAACCAAGAGCGCCTCGACGAAGCCGTTGCCGCCTGCCAGGCCCACGGTGTGGAGGCCCGCTCCTACCTGTGCAACGTCGCCAATGAAGAACAAGTGGTACAGACCGTTGCGCAAATCGCCGAAGATTTCGGGGCGCTTAACGGCCTGGTCAACAACGCCGGCATCCTGCGTGATGGCCTCACCATCAAGGTCAAAGACGGCGAGCTGAGCAAGCTGAGTCTGGCCCAGTGGCAAGCCGTGATCGACGTCAACCTGACCGGCGTGTTCCTGTGCACCCGTGAAGTGGCGGCGAAGATGATTGAGCTGAAGAACGAAGGCGCGATCATCAATATTTCCTCGATTTCCCGCGCCGGCAACATTGGCCAGGCCAACTACTCCGCCGCTAAGGCCGGGGTGGCTGCCGACACCGTGGTGTGGGCCAAAGAACTGGCGCGCTACGGCATCCGCGTAGCCGGCGTAGCGCCAGGCTTTATCGAAACGGAAATGGTCGCCAGCATGAAGCCCGAAGCGCTGGAGCGCATGACGTCGGTGATCCCGCTGCGCCGTATGGGCAAGCCAGCCGAGATCGCCCACTCAGTGGCCTACATCCTGGAAAACGACTACTACACCGGTCGGGTGTTGGAGCTGGACGGCGGCCTGCGTCTGTAATCGCCCTGCGCTAAAGCCAAGGCCCCGCAATGCGGGGCCTTGTTGTTTCAGCAGAACCTAGGCAGCAGCAGAACCTAGCCGAGCCGGCTTACCAACCGATACCCAAACCAAAGCTATAGCGGGTTTCATCCACACCGCCTTCGGCCCCTTCGACTAAATCCTTTTGCGCCTTCATGTTCAGCGAGGCCCAGTCAGTCAGCTTGTAACGCAGGCCCAAAGTGGCGTCCAAGGCGTAGTCTGCGACCCCAGACAGTGGTTTACCCACCTCCCCATCACTAAACAGCTCGACGGTTTTGCCCCACAGATAGCGGTTGTAGTCCCACTTCAGGCTGATGCCGTAGAAGCTGTCTTCACTGCCGCCCTTGTATTGGTAATCGCTGCGGTTAATCAGCGTGGCCACCGAGAAGGCGCCGAGTTCGTTATCCCAGAACTGGTAACCCGGACCCGAGCCAATCGAGCGCTGCCGACGCAGGTCTTCGATACGGTCGCGCTTGTATTCCAGGCGCCCCTGCCAGAACCAGTTCTCGTCGATAAAGCGGTCGAGGGCGTATTCCACGCTCCAATCGTTGGTAGTGACCACCTCATTGGACAGCTCGCGGTTGTACTCGGCCTTCCCGTTGTGCCGCCACAGGCCGTGACGCGCTTGGGTTTTGAGGACGATGTCGTAATCGTCGGTGTCTTTCTCGGCGCGCTTGTAATCCATCGCCGCGTCGATATTGCCCTTCCAGCTCAAGTCTTCAATCAACGGCTTGGGCTTGAGGATTTGCTCCACGCTGGCCAACTCAATGGTGCGCGGCGCCTCACCGTTGATCAAGGTCACCTTGCCTTCTTCAGCCGGCTGCAACGATTTAGCGCGCTCGCCATGATCAGCACTTTCTTTGACCAACAGTTCCTGATCACTTTCTAAGGTGGCGACTTTCTTTAAATCCAGGGCAATGCTGCCAGCGTAATCGGTAGCCAAAACTAACTTGCCGCCGTCATAGAACTTAATAGTCCCGGTTAAGCGGTCACCATTTTTCAGCCAAACCGTATCGGCCAAAGCCGGGGAAACCATTGCAATGAGAGCAAGACCTAACAGCGAGAGCGCACGCATAACTAAAACAATTTCCCCCAAGTTGACCAAGGCGGCGGATTATCCTTAATCGCCGAATTTGAGCAAGCAATGACCTGCCGCCCGGCACTTGAGTTCAGAAATTTCTTATTCAGTTTTACCAACCCACCCCAACACCCAGCAGATAACGCTGATCGCGGCTAGTCTCGCCGAGGCCTTGGGCCTGCTCCAGTTCATATAACAGCGACAGTCTGGCCCAGTTATTCAGGCGATAACGCAAGCCCACTTCACTGTCGAGCACATAATCAATGCCCTCCACTTGCGGCACTTGTAATTCACCACTGCTGTACAACTCCAGCCGGGTACCCCAAAGCAATCGCTTGTAATCCCAGTTAAGCGACAAGCTATTTAATTCGAGCTGCGACTGCTCAGTGGTGAGTTGCAAACGATTGAATTGGGTAATCACATCTAGACGGCCGAGTTCACTTTCCCAAAAGCGATAACCGGGCCCTGTACCTAAGGAACGCTGGCGCCTGAAAAAACTAAACTGATCTTCATCCTGCTCGGCATTTATCCGCCAAAACCAGTGATCGTTAATAAAACGGTCAAGGCTGTATTCCAGCTGCCAGTTATCGGCGGTTTTTTCACTGTTCTTATCCTTGCGTTCAAACTCGCCGACCAACACATGGCGCCAGCGCCCGTGCTCTAAGCGGGTGTCGCCCTTGAGCTTCCACTCCTCGGTCTGGTTGTCGTCGTCTTTGATATCCAACTTGCCGTCTAGGTTGCCCTCCCACACCCGGTCACGCAGCAGCGGCCGTGGTGGTATCAGGCGATTGATACTGGCGAGGGGCACCAACTGGCTGTCGTCATTGACGACGCGCACCATGCCGTTGTCCGCCGCCGCCAACTGCTTGCTATGCTCACTGTCGAAGCCCTGGCGACGCACCAGCAGTGGCTTGTCCGAGCTTAGGGTGGCGATATCGCGCCAGCTGATCAGCACTTGCCCGGCATACTTGGTTTTCAGCGCCAGCTTGCCGCCATCTAACAATAAAATTTCACCGCTAAGCCGATCACCGTTGTTCAGCCACACCGTATCGGCCCAAGCCGGCGCAATCATCAGCGATAACATCAGTAACAGAGCACGTAAGGGCATGTTGAATAAACCGCATAAGAGCTTAATAAGTGAGCCCCGGCAGCCCCCGGCCAACAGCCATGGCGATCAACCGCAGCAGCGCCGCACAGCGCTGTACACAGTATTGGCGCAGATCCCCAGCGGTACTGTGACCACGTACGGGCAATTGGCCGAATTTGCCGGATTAGGCCGCGCCGCCCGCTGGGTCGGGCGCACCCTCAGTCAATTACCCGAGGACAGCCAACTGCCCTGGCACCGGGTGATTGCCGCTGGCGGCCGGCTCAGCCTGCCCGCCGACAGCCTCAGCGGCATAGAACAACGCCAGCGCTTAGCGGCCGAAGGGGTGTTAATCCGCAATGATCGGATAGATGTGCAGCGCTATGGCTGGCGCCCAATGGAGCACAGCGGTTAGAGTGCGCCCCTACTTAGCTAAATTTTAGGCTGTTACCCGCTCAATGCCTCGTAAAAGCTGGCGCGAAGCCATCGCTGCCTACTCCAGTCCCTCGACTTTGGTCTTGCTCCTGTTAGGGTTTGCCGCTGGCCTGCCCTATATGTTGGTGTTTTCTACCCTGTCGGTTTGGTTACGCGAAGCGGGCGTTGCCCGTGACACCATTGGTTTTGCCAGCCTGATTGGCCTGGCCTATGCCTTTAAGTGGGTGTGGTCGCCACTGCTCGACCAATGGCGCCTGCCGCTCCTCGGCGGCTTAGGCCGGCGGCGCTCATGGCTGGTGCTGTCGCAGATATTGATTGCCATCGGCCTCGCCGGCATGGCCCTGTGTGATCCACACACCCATCTGACCTGGCTGATTTCCCTGGCGGTATTGGTAGCGTTCGCCTCGGCCACCCAAGACATTGCGGTGGACGCCTACCGCCTAGAGATCGTCGACGACACCCACCAAGCTGCCCTCGCCGCCAGTTACATGGCGGGCTACCGCGTGGCCGCCTTGCTCGCCACCGCCGGCGCGCTGTATTTCGCCGAAGGCTTTGGCTCCACCACCCAGCTCTATCAACACGGCGCCTGGGCCGGCACCTACCTATTGTTTGCGCTGCTGATGCTGCCCGGCCTGCTCACCAGCCTGTGGATGAAAGAGCCGCCGGTATCCCTGCGCACTCAGTTAGCCGCAGCGCGCTACGGTTTTACCCACCAGATTGCCTCGGTATTTGTACTGATTGTGCTGTTGGTATCGGTGCCGGCGATGTGCTCGCAGTTTATCCAGAGCGATATTCTCGAAGTGCTGCTGGGCAACATGTCGCCTTTAGAGCTGCTACTGGAAGATCGTGCCTTCCTGCGCGCCCTGCTCTACACCATCCTCACCACCCTGTGCCTGTCGTCCATGGGCCGCCGTGGTCTGGCACCGGTACTGACGCCGGTGAACGACTTTATTCAGCGCTACCGCTGGCATGCCTTTGTTCTGCTGGGTTTGATCGCTACCTACCGGATGTCCGATACGGTGATGGGCGTGATGGCCAACGTGTTTTATATCGACCAGGGCTTTACCAAGGATCAAATCGCCAGTGTCAGCAAGCTGTTTGGCTTGATCATGACCCTGCTTGGCGCCGGTATCGGCGGCCTATTGATTGTGCGTTTCGGCATTTTGCCGATTTTGCTGATTGGCGCGATCACCTCGGCGGCGACCAACTTGCTGTTCCTGATGCTGACCAGCATGGGCGCTGATCTGCAGATGCTAATCGTCACCATCTCCGCCGATAACCTCAGCGCAGGCCTGGCCACAGCAGCCTTCGTGGCCTATCTGTCCAGCCTGACCAACCTCAAGTTCTCGGCCACGCAATACGCCTTGCTGAGCTCCATCATGCTCTTGTTGCCCCGCTTAATCGGTGGTTACTCTGGCGTCTTGGTGGAAAAACTCGGCTATGCCGAATTCTTTTTGTTCACCGCCATTCTCGGTTTACCGACCATTGTCTTGATAATTGTGCAGTGGCGCCGCGAACAAACTGAACAGGCAGACAGTCAAAAGAACAACAATCAATCACCTTAGCCACCGCTATGAGCCATAAACCCGGCGCTTAGCTGAGGCGAAGTACCACGGAAGACTGTAATGGCATCAGTAGTAAATGACGCCTTCCCCTCAGACCTGCAAGGCTGGTGGAACACCCAAGGCGAATGGGTCGAGGAACCCAACGAACGCCGCAGCGGCAGCAGCGGCGTGCAACGTCTGAATCTGCATGGTCAAACCCTCTACGCCAAGCGGCAAGTGGGCCACATCTATCGCAGCCTGCGTTACCCCTTAGGTCGGCCGACCGTATTGCGTGAGCGCGACGCCCTGCTCAGCGCCGCCCGTGCCGGGGTTAACGTGGCGCAAATCGTGTTTTGCGCCGCCGAGCAAAATCCTGAAGGCTGGCGGGCGATCTTGGTCACCAAGGCCCTGGACGGCTTTGTCACCATCGATCAGTGGTATGCCGAAGGTCAGCGCCAACGCTATGGCGAAGCTTTTCACAGCAGCGTACTTGAGCAGATCGCTAACACCCTGGCCCTCTTGCACCGCAGCCGGCGTCAGCATAACTGCCTGTACGCCAAGCACATTTTCATTCGTGTCGATGAACAGGGCGCCGCGCCACGGGCGGTGATCGCCCTGCTCGACTTGGAAAAATCCCGCCTGCGCCTAAGCGTTAAGCAGGCAGCCATGCACGACATGCTGCAACTGCGCCGCCATTCGGCGTGGAGCACAGAGGAGTGGCAGAGCCTGATCAGCGCGTATCAGATCGCCATGCAGCGTAGCTTCCCCGAGCTGTTTAACGCCGAGCGCAAGCGCGACTACCGCCCGCAATAGACGCCTCGCACCAAAGCAAAACGCCACGCAGAACGTGGCGTTTTTTATGGCAAACAACTGGCGCGGGATCAGTCGCGGAAGTTGTTGAATTGCAGCGGCATGCCGAAGTCTTTGGCGCGCAGCGCCGCGATGGCTTCTTGCAGGTCATCGCGCTTTTTGCCAGTGACGCGTACTTGCTCGCCCTGAATGGCGGCCTGGACTTTGAGCTTGCTGTCTTTGATATGGCCGACGATTTTCTTCGCCAGCTCCTTATCGATCCCTTCGCGCAGCAGCGCCTCTTGCTTGACCACCTTACCCGATGGATAGGCGTCTTTGAACTCCAGACACTGCACGTCGATCTTGCGCTTGATCAGCGCCAGCTTGAGGATTTCCTGCATCTGCTCCAGCTGGAAGTCCGCGTCGGCCGTCAGGTTGACGGTCAGCTCTTTCAACTCAAAGCTGCCTTTACCGCGCAAATCATAACGACGCTCCAGTTCCTTGATCGCGTTATCGATGGCGTTGGTCACTTCATGTTTGTCCAGCTCGGACACCACGTCGAACGATGGCATGGTTTTGCTCCACTAACAGGGCGCATTGGCTAAATGCTTGACGCGCCTGGCTTGACGATTAAAAAAACAACCCATTATATAGCGCTACTAACAAACACTGCCTGACGAAGTATCAGGCGTAGAAAATTCTCCGTAGCGAGCTTGTCCATGCCCACAGCGCATTTGAGCATTTTGGTGGTTGATGACGCGAAGTTCTCCAGCGCCATGATCGGGCGAGCCCTCAGCCAAGCGGGGTATCAAGACGTACGCTTTGCCAGCAGCGCCGCCGAAGCGCTGCAACTCCTAGAACAGCGCCGCGCCAGCATTTTATTGGCGGATTGGCTGATGCCCGAGATCAACGGCCTGCAACTGACCGAACACGTACGCCAGTTGGATGAAAGCGCCAATCACTACACCTATGTGATCTTGCTCACCGGTAAAGAGGGCGAGAACGTGCTGGGTGAAGCCTTTGACGGCGGCGTCGATGACTTCATCAATAAAGCGGTGATGAACGAGCAACTGGTGCCGCGGGTTTTCGCCGCTGATCGGCTGTGCAATTCCCTGCAACGCCTGTTGCTGGAAAACCGCCGCCTGAGCCAAACCGTCGCGCACCTGGAGGCACGTAATCTGGTCGACCCGGTGACCGGTTTAGGCAACAGCCGCTATTTAAAGCAGAAGCTGCACGATAGCCTGCGCCAGATCGAGTCCCGTGGCGGCGCCCTGTGCTACCTGGTGCTGGAGCTGCATGACGCGGCCGCCCTGCGCCAACAGCATGGCCGCGAGCTGTATCAGGAGCTGCTCAACAGCGTGGCGCGGCGTCTGCAACAACTGGTGCGGCCGCTGGATATTCTGGTGCGTTTAGACGCCCAAAACTTTGCCCTGTTGACCTTGCTCAATGACCTGCAAGAATGTGCCCCCGGCAGTTTTAAACGCCTGCACGATGGCATCAACCACAAAGCTTTTAAGACCAGCCAGGGCTTTATCACCCTGAAAGCCGGAATCAGCTTGGTTGGCCTCGACGCCAGCGGCCTGCCCAATACTCCCGATCACATCATGCAGCTGGCACACAGCCAATTACCTGAGGCGCACCTTAGCGGCCGGGTCACCGCTATGCGTCTGCCGCTGACCCATTGAGCCTGATTTTTTATGTGGCATATCCTCGGTGCCGGCAGTCTCGGCACCCTCTGGGCGACGCGCTTAGCACGCGCGGGCCTGCCCGTTGCTTTAATCCTGCGCGACTCACAGCGCTTAGCCCGCTATCAACAAGCCGGTGGCCTGAGCCTAACCGAGCAAGGGCATACGCACCGCTACCCCATTGCCGCGCAAACCGCAGACGCCACACAGCCGATCACACGCCTATTGGTCGCCTGTAAAGCCTATGACGCGGCGAACGCGGTGGCCCAAGTGGCCCAGCGCCTAAGCCCCGACGCGCAGGTCATCCTCCTGCAAAACGGTCTGGGCAGTCAGGCGCAAGTCGCCGCGCTGGTGCCCCAAGCCCGCTGTATTTTTGCCTCCAGCACCGAAGGGGCTTTTCGCCAAGAGGACTTTCAGGTGGTATTTGCAGGCCAAGGCCACACCTGGCTCGGCGATCCGCAGGATAGCTGCGCACCTGACTGGCTTGGTGACTTGCAGCAAGCCGGCATCAGCCATGAGTGGACGCCAGACATCTTGAGTCGCCTCTGGCGCAAGCTGGCCCTTAACTGTGCGATCAATCCACTGACGGTGCTGCATGACTGCCGCAATGGTGAGCTGCGCCAGTACCCCAGCGAAGTGGCGGCGCTGTGCGACGAACTCAGCCAACTGCTGCTCGCCTGCGGACAAGCCAGCGCGGCGGCGGGCCTGCACGAACAAGTGCAGCAGGTGATTGAGGCCACGGCGCATAACTACTCCTCCATGCACCAAGACGTGCAGCAGGGCCGGCGCACCGAGATCAGCTACCTGCTCGGCTATGCCTGTCGCGCCGCGCACCAACAGCAGTTACCGTTGGTGCAACTGCCGGCCTTGCAGCAGCGCTTAGTCCACCATCTGCAGGCGCGTGGATTGCCCAGCCACTAAGGCCGCGCTACCCTGCCCTAATCCCGCCATCACGATCTTTACCTGCCATGCTGCGTCACCGCCTGAAAAACCTTTCGGTTGGCCGAAAACTGCTGGTCGCCTTGCTGGCCTTGCTCGCCACTGTGCTGCTGGTGGCCAACTTGGCGTTTATCAGCGCGGCTTACTGGATTTCCCAGGAAAGTGTGGCGCCGCAGGCCCTGCACACCCTCGGCCGGCTGATTGCCAGCCGCCAACTGAGCCAACAAGCCCTGGGCTCAGCGGAAAGTGCCAAGACCCTGCTGCAACTGCTCGACGACTACAGCCCGCTGCGCGCGGCGGTGATCTACGACAGTAACGGACACAGCCTGGCGCAGCTGCATCGCGGCGGCAAACTGCACCTGCCGCCGCGCGTTGAGGAAGTAGCCTCGTGGCAACACGGCGAGTTTCGCATCAGCCAATTGGTCGAGTTGCCCCAAGCCCATGATGCGCCAGGGCATTTGTTGCTGGTGGCGTCCAGCGAGCTGCCGGTGGCGTTCTACACCGGCACATTGACCGCCAGTGCGGTGATTCTGGCCTTCAGCTTGCTGTTCTGGCTGCTGGTGTCCCGACAAGTACGGCGCCTGATCACCCGGCCGATCCGCCGTCTAGAAGAGCTATCGCGGCAGGTGACCCGCGAGGAGAACTACTCGCTGCGCGCGCGCCGGGGCAATGCCGATGAAATCGGCAGCTTGGCCGAGGCCTTCAATACCATGCTGATCCGCATCGAAGCCCGCGAGCAGGAACTCAAGCGCGCCCGCGACGATGCCCAGCACGCCTTCGACCAAGCGCAACACCTGGCCGAAGAAACCCGCCACTCCAACCGCAAACTGGCGCTGGAAGTGCAGGTGCGCAGCAAGATCGAGAAGAAGCTCACCGGCTTTCAGAACTACCTCAACAGCATCATCGACTCCATGCCCTCGGCCTTGATCGCCCTGGACGAGGATCTCTACGTCAGCCAGTGGAACCAAGAGGCCAGCAGCCTCTCGGGGACCAGCCTGGACGACGCGGTGAATCAGCCGATCTACCTCGCCTTCCCGCCGCTTAAGCCCTATCAGCATCTACTCAGGCGTACCGCCGAGCTGCACCAAGTGGAGAAGATTGAGCGCGTGACGTGGGGCATCAGCGGCCAGCCACGGCACTTCGCCCTGACCTTCTACCCCCTGACCGGCAACAGCGGCCGTGGCGTGGTGATCCGCATCGACGACATCACCGAACGCCTGAGCCTGGAAGAGTTGATGGTGCAGTCGGAGAAGATGCTCTCCGTCGGCGGCCTCGCCGCGGGCATGGCCCATGAGATCAACAACCCCTTGGGCGCTATGCTGCACAACGTGCAAAACATCCGCCGCCGCCTGTCCAGCGAACTGGATAAAAACCGCGCCCAGGCCGAGCAGATCGGTATCAGCCTGGAAGCGATCGACCAATACCTGCAAGCGCGGGAGATTCCGCAGTTGCTCGATGGCATTCAGCAGGCCGGCAACCGCGCGGCCAAGATCGTCAGCCATATGCTCAACTTCAGCCGCCGCAGTGATCGCCAGTTGCTGCCTTGCGACCTCGGCGCGCTGGTCGATCAGGCGCTGGAAATCGCCAGCAATGACTTCGACCTCACCGACAGTTTCGACTTCAAGAGCCTGCTGATCGAGCGCGATTTCGACTCGCAGTTGCCGGCCATCCCCTGCATCGCCAACGAGCTGGAGCAGGTGCTGCTCAACCTGTTGAAAAACGCCGCGCAGGCTATCCATATGCGCTCTGACGACAGTGCGCCCGGGCAGATCACCCTGCGCACGCGCATGGCGCCGCCGTGGGCGGAGATCCAGGTCGAGGACAACGGCATGGGTATGTCGGAGCTGGTGCGCAAACGTATTTTCGAGCCGTTTTTCACCACCAAGGAGGTCGGCCAAGGCACTGGTCTTGGCTTGTCGGTTTCCTATTTCATCATCACCAACAACCACAAAGGGCAAATGGAAGTGCAGTCCACGTTAGGCCAAGGCACCTGTTTCACCCTGCGCCTGCCCCTGACTGCCACCAACGCATATACAGGCTAATTTATGGGTTTTCGTCTTTCTAAAATTTATACCCGTACCGGCGACGCCGGCGAAACCGGGCTGGCCGATGGCCGCCGGGTACGCAAGGATCACCCGCGCATCGAAGCCATCGGCGAAGTCGATGCGCTGAACAGCCAACTCGGTTTACTGCTGGCCGATCTGGCCGAGCAAGAAGGGATGTGGCCAGGTCTGTCGGAAATTATCGAAGTGCTGACACCCTGCCAACACCGCCTGTTCGACTTAGGGGGCGAGCTGGCCATGCCGGAGTATCAGGCCCTGCAAACAGCGGAAGTGGAGCGCCTAGAAGCGGCCATCGACCTGTGGAACGAAGAAGTCGGCCCACTGGAGAACTTCATCATGCCCGGCGGCTCCCGCCTGATCGCCCAAGCCCATGTGTGCCGCAGCCTAGCCCGCAGCAGCGAGCGGCGCTGCCAGACCTTGAACGCCGAGGAGCCGGTACGCGCGGTCAATCTGGCCTATATCAACCGCATGTCCGACCTGCTGTTTGTCGCTTCACGCCTGATTGCCAAGCGTCAGAACATCCAAGAAATCCTCTGGCAGCCTGCGGCTAAAGAGCCAGACCGCGAAGGCTAAGCCGGCGCTTGAGTTAATTCAGCAAACTGAGGCGGCTGCAAAACTCACGCAGCTCGCCACTCAGTGGATCGGTAAAACTCAGGGCCCGCGCCAGCAGCTTTAGCGGCTTGCTGTAATCGTCGGGCTCATCCGGCGCCGCGGTCACCTCGGGGTAGAACGGATCATTGAGGATCGGCGCACCGAGGGCCGCCAGATGCACGCGCAGTTGGTGCTTCTTGCCGGTCACCGGATACAAGCGATATAACCAATGCTCAGCCAGCTGCTGCGCCACCTCTACGCGGGTTTCACTGTTGGCCTCACCGGGGCCCTCCTGCATACGAAAAAACGGCTCAGCGTCCACCAGGCGATTCTTACGCAGCAAGGGAAAGCTTAGGTGCGGCAACGCCTTCGCCAAAGCCTCATAGCACTTGTCCATTTCCCGCAGGCGAAACAGCGCCTGATAGGCGCCACGGGTCTGCTTGTTGGTGGAAAACAGCACCAGCCCTGCGGTATGCCGATCGATGCGGTGCAGGGGCACGATATCAGGGTTGCCGAACTGCTTGACCAGGCGCGCCTGCAAGGTTTGCTCAACGTATTGGCCGGCCGGCATCACCGGTAAAAAGTGCGGCTTATCCGCCACCAACAGGTGTTCATCGATATGCAGCACCTGGTGCTCGAAGGGGATCGGCGTCTCGTTCGGCACTTCACGGAAATACTGCACCTTCAGCCCTTCGCGATAAGCGCTGTGCAGATCGAGCGCCTGACCTTGGGCATCCAACACCCGGCCGCGGGCAAAGCGCTGCTGCCAGGTATGCGCATCAATGCCAGGAAAGTGCGCACACAGGCACTCATACACCGTTACCCATGGGCCACGGGGCAAATGCAAGGTGCTGGGGCGGCTGCCGTTAACGCTCACGGCGCATTATTCCTGCGGCCATAGACCACGAATGCCGGCAATGCCTTGGGCACCGATCTGCCAGGCCCGCTCACGCTCAACCGGAGTCATGCCGCCGAGCAAGAACGCCGGCTGGTTAAAGCCCTGCAACAGCTCACCGGCCTGCTGCCAACCCAGCGGCGTGGCATCCGGGTGAGTGGCCGTGGCTTGCAGCGGCGACAGGGTGACAAAATCCACGCCCATCTGCGCTGCCAGCGCCAACTCCTCGGCGTTATGGCAGGACGCGGCCAGCCAACGCTGCGGCGGGAAGGGCCGGCCATTGGCCACGTATTTACGCAGTTGCTCAGCCGTCAGGTGCCAGCCCGCAGCGGGAAAATCGCCCAGCCACTCCAGCGGTCCCTTGAGCATCACCTGCGCCTTGCCGGCGCACAGCCCCATGACATCCACCGCCAGGTCGCGGTACTGCGCATCGAACATTGCCGGGGCGCGCAGTTGCAACAGACGCACGCCCTGCTCGACGGCTTTATGCACACCGTTGAGCAGCTCTTTAGGGCTCAACTCATCCGGGGTAATCAGGTACTGATCGGGCAAACGCGCCGCCGCCATAATCGGCTGGTTGGCGGCGGGAAACTCATAGTCGTTTAGCTGCCGAGGGCTCACCCACGCAAGTGGCTGGCCTTCGGCACCGTGGGGCTCTCCCGTGAAGGCGCTGACTTCCCACACGTCGAGCAACACGCTTTTGTCCGTATAGGCATGGCGCACTTGGATCAGCGGACGCGCCGTAGTCGGACGAATCCCCAGCTCTTCAAACAACTCGCGGGACAGAGCCTGCTCGACGCTCTCACCTGCCTCGACCTTACCACCGGGGAACTCCCACAGACCGCCTTGGTGTTTATCGTCTGGGCGTTTGGCGAGCAGGATTTGTCCTTGATCATTGCGGATAACCGCCGCGGCGACATGGATAGGTTTCACGGCAAATCTTCCTCTTGTGCAGCTTGATACCAGCGCTGAAACGCTGGCCATTGATAGATAGTGTCGACATAGGCGCTGGCCTCCACGGGGAGTGCCACCTGATAACTGCGAAAACGGCTGGCCACTGGCGCAAAATACGCATCGGCGATGCTCGGTGCGCCAAACAAAAAGGGGCCGTTTTGGGCAAAGCGCTGTCGGCACTCAAGCCAAATAGCGCAGATACGCTGGATATCGGCCAGCACCTCAGGCGCAAGCGTAGGCAATGGCTGATCACGTTTGAGGTCCATCGGCAGATGGCTGCGCAAAGCGCCGAAGCCTGCGTGCATTTGCGCACACAGGCTGCGCGCCAAAGCCCGCGCATCCCGCGCCTGCGGCCATAAAGCGGCCTGTGGATAACACTCCGCCAGGTACTCAACAATGGCTAACGAGTCGCCAATAACGCCGTCGGGGCTATGCAACACCGGCACTTGACCGGCGGACGAATGCTGCAGCATCCGCGCCTTGCTGTCAGGCCGATTAAAGGCAATCACCTGCTCTGTATAAGCCACCCCGGCCAGCTCTAAAACCAAGGCTGCCCGTAACGACCACGACGAGTAAGTTTTATCGCCAATAATCAGAGTCAGCGACATGTGCGCCTCCTGCCTGGCATCGGTTAGTCAGATGCGCACGCTAAAAGCCCTAGCCCCGAAAAGCAAATTCCCGTTGTTTATGCAGGCATAAACAACGGGAATGCAGGGCCCTGGCCTGGCTCGCTTGGATCAGGTGCGGTATTCCGCGTTGATCTTCACGTACTCGTGGGACAGGTCGGTGGTCCAGATGGTTTCGCTGCAAGCGCCGCGACCCAGCTCGATACGGATGCTGATCTCTTCTTTGGCCATCACCGCTGCGCCTTGGTCTTCGCTGTAGCTAGCGGCGCGCCCGCCCTTGCTGGCGATGCACACGTCGCCCAGATAGACGTCGATCAGGCTGACATCCAGTTGCGCCACACCGGCACGGCCAACGGCAGCGAGGATGCGGCCCCAGTTCGGGTCGGAGGCAAACAATGCAGTTTTGATCAGTGGCGAGTGGGCCACGGCATAGCCGACGTCCAGGCACTCTTGGTGGGTCGCGCCGCCGTTCACCTGCACGGTCACGAACTTGGTCGCACCTTCGCCGTCACGGACGATGGCCTGAGCCACTTCCATGCACACCGAGAACACCGCCTCTTTGAGCTTGGCGAACAGCTCGCCGCGTGGCTCGGTGACTTCAGGCAAGGCTGCTTGGCCCGTGGCGATCAACATGCAGCAATCGTTGGTCGAGGTGTCGCCGTCGATGGTGATGCGGTTGAACGACTTGTTCGCCGCATCGCGCAGCAGATCCTGCAGCACGCCTTGGGCGACTTTGGCGTCGGTGGCGATATAGCCAAGCATGGTCGCCATGTTCGGTTTGATCATGCCCGCCCCCTTGCTGATGCCGGTGACGGTGACGGTCACGCCGTCATGCTGGAACTGGCGGCTGGCACCCTTAGGCTGGGTGTCGGTGGTCATGATGCCTTCGGCAGCCTGCGCCCAGTTATCCAGCGCCAGGTTATCCAGCGCAGCTTGCAGCGCGCCCTCGATTTTCTCGACTGGCAGCGGCTCGCCAATCACGCCTGTGGAGAACGGCAGCACGGCGTGCTCGTCGACCCCAGCCAGCTGTGCCAGCGCCGCGCAGGTGCGGGCCGCGTTGACCAAGCCAGGTTCGCCGGTGCCCGCGTTGGCATTGCCGGTGTTGGTCAGCAGGTAACGCACTTTGCCGCTAACCCGTTGCTTGGACAGGATCACCGGCGCGGCACAGAACGCGTTCAGGGTGAATACCCCGGCAACGCTGGAGCCTTCGGCGCAGCGCATCACCACCACATCTTTGCGCCCAGGACGCTTGATACCCGCCGAAGCGATACCCAGCTCGAAGCCAGGGACAGGGTGCAGAGTGGACAGAGGGCCAAGACCAACAGCCATGGGAAGACTCCTTCAGGTAAGCAAACCGATTCGATGATAAAACGCCGCGAACGGTAAGCCCGTACGCGGCGTTGTTTAGTCCTGTACAGCGGGGTGCGACGGCTTAGTTAACCTGGCCGTGGCAGTGCTTGTACTTCTTGCCCGAGCCGCAAGGGCAAGGCTCGTTACGCCCGATTTTGGCTTCGACCCGCGCTGGAACTGCGGCGACTGTAGCCACGCCATCTTCCTCGGCGCCGTCGTCTTGCGGCAGAGCGGAAGCATCGGCGTGCTGGAACTGCATACGCGCGGCCAGGGCTTCGGCGTCACGCCGCAGACGCGCCTCTTCCTCTTCCGGGTCTTCACGGCGTACTTGCACGTGGGACAAGACACGGATGGAGTCGCGCTTAATCGATTCCAACAGCTCTTGGAACAGGGTGAAGGACTCGCGCTTGTACTCTTGCTTAGGGTTCTTCTGCGCATAACCACGCAGGTGAATACCGTGACGCAGGTGATCCATGGTGGACAGGTGGTCCTTCCACAGGTCATCGAGGACGCGCAGCACAATCTGCTTCTCGAAGGTGCGCAGCGCTTCAGCACTGGCCTCTTCTTCTTTCTCGTTGTAGGCCTTCAGCAGCTCGGCGAGGACGCGCTCACGCAGCACTTCTTCGTAGAGTTTGTCGTCTTCATCCAGCCACTGCTGGATCGGCAGACGCAGGCTAAAGCTGCTGTAAATCGCCTCTTCCATACCCGCAATATCCCACTGCTCGGGCAACGACTGCGGCGGCATGTAAGTATTGATGGTGTTGTCCAACACTTCCTGACGGAAGTCGGCAATGGTCTCGCCGATGTTGTCCGCAGTGAGCAGGGTGTTACGCATGTGATAGATCACTTTGCGCTGCTCGTTGGCCACGTCGTCGTATTCGAGCAGTTGCTTACGCATGTCGAAGTTACGTCCTTCGACCTTACGCTGCGCCTTCTCGATGGCGTTACTGACCATGCGGTGCTCGATGGCCTCACCGGACTGCATGCCCAGTGCCTTCATAAAGTTCTTCACCCGATCCGAGGCGAAGATGCGCATCAGATTGTCTTCCAGCGACAGGTAGAAGCGGCTGGAACCTGGGTCACCCTGGCGACCGGCACGACCCCGCAGCTGGTTGTCGATACGCCGCGACTCGTGACGCTCAGAGGCGATCACATGCAGGCCGCCGGCCTCGATCACTTGCTGATGACGCTTCTGCCAATCGGCTTTGATCTGGGCAATTTGCTCAGGCGTTGGGTCTTCGAGGTTGGCGACCTCTACTTCCCAGTTACCGCCCAGCAAAATGTCAGTACCCCGACCGGCCATGTTGGTGGCGATGGTCAGCGCACCTGGGCGCCCGGCCTGAGCGATGATCTCAGCTTCTTTTTCGTGGAACTTGGCGTTCAGCACCTTGTGCGCAATACCGGCTTTGGTCAGCAGGTTGGACATGTGCTCAGACGTTTCGATGGTGGCTGTACCGACCAGCACCGGACGACCTTGGGCCAGGCTGGCCTCAACGTCTTTGACGATGGCTTGATATTTTTCTTCGGCGGTCAGGTACACCAGATCGTTGAAGTCTTTACGCGCCAACGGACGGTTAGTGGGGATCACCACCACTGGCAGACCGTAAATCTGATGGAACTCGAACGCTTCGGTGTCGGCGGTACCGGTCATGCCGGACAGCTTGGTGTACAGACGGAAGTAGTTCTGGAAAGTGGTCGACGCCAGAGTCTGGCTTTCGGCCTGAATCGGCAGATTTTCTTTAGCTTCGATCGCTTGGTGCAGACCTTCGGACAGACGACGGCCTTGCATGGTCCGGCCGGTGTGCTCGTCGATCAGGATGACTTGGTTTTCCTGGACGATGTACTCGACGTTGCGATGGAACAGCTTGTGCGCACGCAGCCCCGAGTAAACGTGGGTCAGCAGGCCCAGGTTATGCGCCGAGTAGAGGCTCTCGCCTTCGGCCAGCAGGCCGGCTTCGGTGAGCATTTCTTCAACGAACTGGTGACCGGCTTCGTTGAGCTCAACCTGGCGGGATTTCTCGTCGAGTTTGTAATGACCTTCTTGGGTCACCACGCCCTCTTCTTCCTCCACGTGCAGCTTCAGACGCGGAATCAGCTTGTTGACTTCGATGTACAGACGCGAGCTGTCTTCGGCCTGGCCGGAGATGATCAGCGGGGTACGGGCTTCGTCGATGAGGATCGAGTCGACTTCGTCGATCACGGCGAAATTCAGCTCGCGCTGGAATTTCTCTTCCTGACTGAACGCCATGTTGTCGCGCAGGTAATCGAAACCGAATTCGTTGTTGGTGCCGTAGGTGATGTCAGCGGCATAGGCAGCGCGCTTGTCATCCGGCGGCATGAACGGCGTCACGATACCCACGCTCAGGCCTAAGAATTCATACAGCGGGCGCATCCAGTTGGCGTCGCGACGGGCCAGGTAGTCGTTGACCGTGACCACGTGTACACCTTTGCCAGCCAAGGCATTCAGGTACACGGCCAGGGTGCCCACCAGGGTCTTACCCTCACCGGTGCGCATCTCGGCAATCTTGCCTTCGTGCAGGGTCATACCACCAATCAACTGCACGTCGAAGTGGCGCATGCCCATGACCCGCTTACCCGCTTCACGGGCTACGGCAAAAGCTTCGGTGAGGATTTGATCGAGTGTTTCGCCTTTGCTGAGACGGGCTTGAAACTCGCTGGTCTTGGCGCGCAACTGCTCATCCGAGAGGGCAACCATCTGCTCCTCGAAGGCATTGACGGCCTGTACCGCCTTGAGCATGCGTTTAACTTCACGCTCGTTCTTGCTTCCAAAGAGTTTTTTTAACAAAGGCGCAAACATATCGACAGGATCTTCCAGGCGTATGGATTAAGGGAGGCTACACAGCGACCCAAGCAGCCCTCATGGCTGCATGCGAAGCGGGCATTCTACTCGGAAACGTGAATGAGGAAAGCCACCTTATTCACCCACGCCCACTCGGGCGATGTAACTGGCGGGATTGACCAACTGACCGTGCTTCGTTACTTCGAAGTGCACATGATAACCGCTGGCGCGACCGCTGCGGCCAACCTTAGCAATGGTTTGTCCTCGTTGCACTAGGTCGCCAATCGCAACTTCACTGGATTGATTATGTGCATATAAGGTGGTGTAACCATCTGCATGGCTGATTTCAACAGTACGCCCATAGCCCGAACGGGTGCCAACAAAACTGACCACGCCTGCCGCTACCGCGACCACATCGCTACCCGCCTTGGCCGCAAAATCCACACCTTTATGTTGGCCGCTACGCCCCGTCAGTGGATGCACGCGCCGCCCAAAAGGTGAGGAGATATACCCTTGGCGCACTGGTGCGCCAGACAAATACTGCGCCTCACTGAGTTGACGCTCACCGATCAATTGCTCCAGCACTTCCAACTGCTGTTCGCGGCTGTCGAGGCGCAGGCTCAGTTGATCCAGCGCATCCATAAAGGGCGGCGGCGCATAGGCGGCGTCACCGAGACTGTCCTCCGCACCGCCTTGGCCGACGTTAAGGGAAAAATCAAATTCACTGGCGTCCAAATCAGCCAATTCGGTAAGCCGCGCCCCCAGTGCATCGAGGCGTGTCAGGCGGGCTTGCAGCTCGGCCACATGGGCGGCGAAGGCATCCAACTGACGCTGTGCATCACGGCGCACAGCACTCACTTGCTCTTGCTGCTGCACCCGTGCGGCGTCCGTTTGCGCTAGCGGCACCGCCGGCTGGATAACTGGCGCAGGTGCCCAGCGCGAACCGAGCACAGCCCCAGCGGCAATGGCGAAGATCAATGCCAGCGCGGCACCGGCCAACAGCCAGCGCAGATCGACACTTAAAGTACGCGCAGCACCGTGGCGCCGACTCAACACAATAATCTGCATGGGCTCCCCTCCCTAACGACGAAGCATCAGTGGGCAGCAGTGGTCTGCTACCATGGCAGTTCTATTTTTTCAGGCTTCCCGCCATGGCCTTTCGTCCCTTACCAGCTCGGGCACCTGCCGCGCTATTGCGCGAGGTCAAACCCTTAAAGACGCTGTTCAATCAAGCGCAACGCATTGAGCGCTTGCAACAATTAGTGGCCAGCCAGCTGCAACCGGCGGCCCGCGAGCACTGCCTGGTGGCATCGTGGCGGGAAGGTTGTTTGCTGTTAATCATCACTGACGGCCACTGGGCCACGCGCCTGCGCTATCAACAAAAACGCTTGCTCAAGCAATTGCAGGCTCTGGAAGAGTTCGCGACCTTAACGAAGATTCTCTTTAAGGTGCAACCTCCAACCGTCGAAATGCGTGCGGCGAGTCGCACTATCAGCCTCTCCAGCAGCGCCGCGGAAAACATCCAAGCCACCGCTGAAGGCATCACCGACCCCAAGCTTAAGGCCGCCTTAGAGCGCCTCGCGAAACACGGCCAAAGCGGCTCTTAAGCCCGCAAGGGCTAACCATAGCAGCCAAGTGCCAGCAATAAAAACGCAGACATAAAAAAAGGCCACCCGAAGGTGGCCTAATCAAACACAGAGAGGGTCTTGCGTTACACCGCCGCAACCGGGCGCATGTAAGAGATTGGCGCGGTGTTGATATCGTCAAAGGTCACCACTTCCCAAGCATCAGTTTGCTCGATCAGTGTGCGCAGCAAGCGATTATTCAGCGCATGCCCCGATTTAAAGCCTTTGAACTCGCCAATCAGGCTGTTGCCCAGCAGGTATAGATCGCCGATGGCGTCGAGAATCTTGTGCTTAACGAATTCGTCCTCATAACGCAGGCCGTCTTCGTTCAACACGCGGAACTCGTCTACCACGATGGCGTTTTCTACGCTGCCGCCGAGTGCCAGGTTCTGCGAACGCAGGAACTCGATATCACGCATAAAACCAAAGGTACGGGCGCGGCTGACTTCTTTCACAAAGGAGGTGCTAGAGAAGTCAACACTGGCCGACTGGGTGCGATTGCGGAACACCGGGTGATCGAAATCGATCTCGAAGCTCACCTTGAAACCTTCGAATGGGACGAAAGTGGCGCGCTTGTCGCCCTCTTCCACCGTCACTTCACGAAGGATGCGGATGAACTTCTTATGGGCGTCCTGCTCTTGCAAACCTGCCGATTGAATCAGGAATACAAAGGGTCCGGCGCTGCCATCCATAATCGGTACTTCGGATGCGGAGAGCTCGACGTAGGCGTTATCGATGCCCAGGCCGGCCATGGCCGAGAGCAGGTGCTCTACCGTATCCACCTTGACATCACCATTAACCAAAGTGGTCGACATGGTGGTTTCACCGACATTGCCGGCGCGCGCGGGAATTTCCACGACGGGGTCAAGGTCGGTACGACGGAACACGATACCGGTGTCCACGGGCGCTGGCTTCAGGGTCAGGTAAACCTTCTCCCCGGAATGCAGGCCAACGCCGGTCGCGCGGATAATGTTCTTCAGGGTGCGTTGTCTGATCATGGCTTGGGCCGCTATAGCACTAGTTGCGAATAGTTTTCAACAATGGCCGGGGATAATATCAGACCCAGCCTTTGCTGAACACCAATCACCTTAATACTCCTGATACATTTCATTAATCGGCCTGGCGACGCAGGAACGCAGGGATATCCAGATAATCCAGATCATCCTGTGGGTTTAGCTTCGCCGCTGTCGCTGCACCGCTGTGGCTCTGACGCTGCACAGTGGGGCGCTCGTAGTCTTTGTAGTTGACGTTGTTTTCGTTACGCACTGGAGCCGGGGCCGCTGTGCTCGCGCTAACACTGGCGCTGGCGGAAACCTGCATAGTGTTGTCGACGACTTTAACTGGCTTCTCAATGCGCGCACCCAGGCCAGTAGCGACTACAGTCACGTGCAGCTCATCGCGCATATCCGGATCGATCACGGTGCCGACCTTAACGGTGGCGTGGTCGGAAGCGAATTGTTCGATGATGTTACCTACGTCGGAGTACTCACCCAGAGACAGGTCAGGACCGGCGGTGATGTTCACCAGAATGCCGCGCGCGCCCTGCAGATTGACGTCTTCCAGCAGTGGGTTGCGGATGGCCGCCTCGGTGGCTTCACGGGCGCGGTTCGGACCACTGGCGCAGCCAGTACCCATCATCGCCATGCCCATTTCGCTCATGACGGTTTTCACGTCAGCGAAGTCGACGTTGATCATGCCCGGACGTTTGATGATGTCGGAGATACCGCGTACGGCACCGGACAGCACGTCGTCAGCCTTGGCAAAAGCCGACAGCAGGCTGGCGTCTTTGCCGAGGATGGTCAGCAGTTTTTCGTTAGGGATGGTGATCAGCGAGTCAACGCTTTCACTCAGCGCGCGGATGCCTTCATCGGCGATCTGCATACGCTTACGACCCTCGAACGGGAACGGACGCGTGACCACAGCCACGGTCAGGATGCCCATTTCTTTGGCCACTTGGGCGATAACAGGAGCTGCACCGGTACCGGTACCGCCGCCCATGCCGGTGGTGATAAAGACCATATCGGTACCGGCCAATACTTCGGCGATACGCTCACGGTCTTCCATCGCCGCTTGGCGACCGACTTCCGGATTAGCACCGGCACCCAGGCCTTTGGTCACCGCAGTGCCCAATTGCAGGATGGTCCGCGCGCCAATGTTCTTCAGCGCTTGGGCATCGGTGTTGGCGCAGATGAACTCCACGCCTTCGATGTTATTTCTGGCCATATGGTTAACGGCGTTACCGCCACCGCCGCCTACGCCAATGACTTTGATTACAGCACTCTGTGGTGCGCTATCTACGAGTTCAAACATGTCCCTCTCCTTTTTACTTTCTAGTTGTAACGCCTACTGCAAAATCAGAAATTGCCCTGGACCCAGCGTTTCAGCCGCTCCAAAACAGGTTGTTTAACTTCATCGCTGTAGCTACCGGGCACCGACATCGAGATACCGTCGGTTTGCTTCTGCAGGCCATACATCAACAGGCCTACACCGGTGGAATAAATTGGGTTACGCACAACATCGGCGAGACCGCGCACACCTTGCGGCAGGCCCAGGCGCACTGGCATGTGGAAGATTTCTTCGGCCAGTTCAATGGCGCCTTCCATCTTCGCGGTACCGCCCGTGAGGACGATGCCGGCCGGGATCAGGTCTTCATAACCGCTGCGGCGCAGCTCGCCCTGAATCAGGGTGAACAGCTCGTCGTAACGCGGCTCCACCACCTCAGCCAGGGACTGACGCGACAGGTCGCGCGGCGGACGATCGCCGACGCTCGGCACCTTGATGGTTTCGCCAGCACCGGCCAATTTGGCCAGGGCGCAGGCGTAACGAATTTTGATTTCTTCGGCGTACTGAGTCGGTGTACGCAGGGCCATGGCGATATCGTTGGTGACTTGGTCGCCAGCAATTGGGATCACGGCGGTGTGGCGAATCGCGCCTTCGGTGAAGATGCAGATATCGGTAGTACCGCCACCGATATCGACCAGGCACACGCCCAGCTCTTTTTCGTCATCCGTCAGCACGGCGTAGGCCGAGGCCAGTTGCTCGAGGATGATGTCATCCACTTCAAGGCCGCAGCGGCGCACGCATTTCTCGATGTTTTGCGCAGCATTTACCGCACATGTGACCACGTGCACCTTGGCCTCCAGACGTACACCCGACATCCCCAGCGGCTCGCGCACGCCTTCTTGGTTGTCGATCACGTAATCCTGCGGCAGGGTGTGCAGCACGCGCTGATCCGAGGGAATGGCCACGGCTTGGGCCGCATCCAACACACGCTCAAGGTCAGCCTGGCTGACTTCACGATCACGGATAGCCACGATGCCGTGGCTGTTAAGGCTACGGATGTGGTTGCCGGCCACGCCGACAAAGGCCGAGTGAATCCGGCAGCCGGCCATCAGCTGCGCTTCTTCAACAGCGCGCTGGATCGACTGCACGGTGGATTCAATATTGACCACCACGCCTTTCTTTAAGCCGCGCGACGGATGGGTGCCGATGCCAACCACTTCCAGTTGGCCATCCGCATTCACTTCGCCGACCAAGGCCACTACCTTGGAAGTACCTATATCAAGGCCGACGATCATCTTGCCGCTCTGCACATTTGCCATGGCTAATTTCTTCTCCTAAATCACTGCACTGCAGCGGGTTTAAGCGCTGCGGGCGCCGTCGGTTCACGCCAAGCCACGGCCAGGCCGTTGCTGTAACGCAGATCGATGCGCGCAATATTCGCTTGTTGCTCTTTTAAGGCCTTGTCATAAATGGCCGTGAAACGTCGCATCTTTTCCACCAGGTGATCGCGGCCTAACAGCAGCTCGATGCCCTGTCCGGTGGAGAGGAACCAACTGCCGCGCTCACGCAGTTCCAGGCGCGCAATGGAGAAACCCATTGGCCGCAGCATCTGGCTGAGCACCTGGTATTGCTGCATCACCCGCTGCTGTGCGCGCTTAGGCCCGTACAACTGCGGCAGATGCTGGTAGTTGGCCAACTCTTGCGGAGCGAAGGCGCCGCCTTGGTTATTCAACAGTGCCTCATCACCCCAGCGGGCAATCGGCAATTGCTCTTCTAAACGCACCACCAGCTGATCCGGCCACACGCGGCGTACCTGGGCATTGGCAATCCACGGCATTTGCTCCAGCTCGTGGCGCAGCCCCGTCAGGTCAACACTGAAGAAGCTGGTCGCGGCATACGGCGCAATGCGCTGCTGCACCGCTTGCTGGTTGACGTAACTCAAATCGCCCTCAACGCTGATCTTGGAGATCGGCTGATCGGCATAGGGCAGCGCCCGTAACGACAACTCATAGGTGCCGTAACCCAAACCAATCAACAGCAGCGGCCAGGTCAGATGACGCAGCCAAGCGAAGCTGGTTTTCGGCATACTCACCCGCCGCGCCAGCGGTTCCTTGGCCACCAGGCGGCTGGCGCCGCGCTGCGCAGGCTTACCGCGCAGCGGTGCGCGATTGGAGCCTGACGGGTGACGTAGGGAGGCGTTCATGAGTTAACCTCGCGCCGCTAGGCTGTCGGCCAAAATGGCCAACACCAGTTGTTGAAAATCAAGGCCGGCAGCGCGTGCTGCCATGGGCACCAGACTGTGGTCGGTCATGCCCGGCACGGTGTTGACCTCCAGCAGCCAGAACTTACCGGCGGCGTCCTGCATCACGTCAGCCCGCGCCCAGCCTTGGGTGCCCAGTGCCGCGCAAGCGCGCAAGGTGAGGTCTTTCAGCTCCGCTTCTTTAGCGGCATCCAGGCCACAAGGAATGCGGTACTGGGTGTCATTGGCCAGGTACTTGGCGTCGTAGTCGTAGAAGCTGTGCGACGTGCCCAGGGCAATCGGTGGCAGCACCTGCTCGCGCAGCATGGCGACGGTAAATTCCGGCCCGGCGATCCACTGCTCGACCAACACCTGCGAGTCATAACGACTGGCGGCTTGCCAGGCGGCGATCAACGCGTCGAGGTTATCCACCTTGGCCATGCCAATGCTGGAGCCCTCGTGGGCGGGTTTGACGATCAACGGGAAGCCCAGCTCAGCGGCTGCACGCTGGCAGTCTTCGCGCGTGGCCAACACATCATGATTCGGTGTCGGCAGGCCCAGGCTCAGCCACACACGCTTGGTGCGCAGCTTGTCCATGGCCAGCGCCGAAGCCAGCACGCCGCTGCCGGTATAAGGGATGCCGGCGCACTCCAGCAGGCCTTGCATGGCGCCGTCTTCACCGCCACGGCCGTGCAGCACGATAAAGGCGCGGTCGATCCGCTCGTGGCTCAGGCGCTTGAGCAGATCCGCCCCGACATCAATACCAAAGGCATCCACACCCGCATCCAGCAGCGCTTGCAGCACCGCCTGGCCGGACTTCAACGACACTTCGCGCTCGGCGCTGGTGCCGCCAAACAGCACCGCGACGCGACCGAAGTCACTGACCGGCACTTGTGAATGCAGGCTCAGGGCGCTCATTGCCCCTCCTCTTGAGCCGCGAACAGCGGGCTCTTCAGCAGTTGCGGCGCGAGGCCACCGATATCGCCGGCGCCTTGGCAGAGAAGAATGTCACCCGCGCGCAG
The DNA here is from genome assembly GCF_025465995.1 of Pseudomonas sp. 5P_3.1_Bac2. Taxonomy (GTDB): domain Bacteria; phylum Pseudomonadota; class Gammaproteobacteria; order Pseudomonadales; family Pseudomonadaceae; genus Aquipseudomonas. The sequence goes on from NZ_JANLNY010000017.1 coordinate 29,021, forward strand.
CAACGGCTTAACGATCGGCGCCAAGTCGACACCACGCTCGATATAGATCGGGTCGAGTTGACCACGCTGGCGAATGCTGTGGCACAGATTGCGGCTGTCGGCACCGGGGATCGGCTCTTCGCCGGCCGGATAGACCTCCATCAACAGCAGCACTTTGGCGTCGGCCAGCACCTGCACGAAGTCTTCGTACAGATCGCGGGTACGGCTATAGCGGTGCGGTTGATAAACCATCACCAGACGCCGCTCAGGCCAGCCACCGCGTACGGCCTTGATCACTGCCGCCACTTCGCGCGGGTGGTGACCGTAGTCATCGACCAGCATCACGCTGCCGTCGGCCACCGGCAGTTCGCCGTACACCTGGAAGCGCCGGCCAACCCCCTGGAAGCCCGACAGGCCTTGGATGATGGCGTCATCGTTGATGCCTTCATCGCTGGCAATGGCGATGGTCGCGAGGGCGTTCAACACGTTGTGGTTGCCTGGCATGTTCACCGACACATCCAGCGGTTCACAGTCACGGCGCAGCACGGTAAAGAAAGTCTGCATACCCGCCTGACGCACATTGATCGCGCGCACATCGGCGTCTTCATCAAAGCCGTAGGTCACGGTCGGACGCGCCACTTGCGGGAGGATCTCGCGCACATAGGGGTCGTCCACGCAGAGCACGGCCAAACCGTAGAACGGCAGGTTATGCAGGAAGTCGACGAAGGTTTTCTTCAACTTATTGAAGTCACCTTCGTAGGTGCTCATGTGGTCCATGTCGATGTTGGTGACCACGGCCACCATCGGCTGCAAATGCAGGAAGCTGGCGTCGCTCTCATCCGCTTCGGCAATCAGATAGCGGCTGCTGCCGAGCTGCGCATTGGTGCCGGCGGCATTCAGGCGGCCACCGATAACGAAAGTCGGGTCCAGACCACCGGCGGCAAACACCGAGGCCAGCAAGCTGGTGGTGGTGGTTTTACCGTGAGTGCCGGCCACCGCGATGCCGTGGCGATAGCGCATCAGCTCGGCCAGCATCTCGGCCCGTGGCACCACCGGAATACGGCGCTCCAACGCCACCGCTACTTCCGGGTTGCTGGGGTTGATGGCGCTGGAGACGACCAACACATCGGCCTCTTCGGCGTTCTCGGCGCGGTGGCCGATAAAGATCTTGGCGCCAAAGCTTTCCAGACGCTCGGTCACGGCCGAGGTTTTCAGGTCCGAGCCGGACACTTCATAGCCGAGGTTAAGCAACACTTCGGCGATACCGCACATGCCGGCACCACCGATGCCAACGAAGTGAATACGGCGGATACGACGCATACGCCGAACTTCCGAGCGAACTGCAGCGGGAGATTTAGCCACGGGCCACCTCCAAGCAAATGTCGACCACGCTGTGGGTGGCTTCAGGCTTGGCCAAACGACGGGCCGTCTCAGCCATAGTGTTTAGTTGTGCGGGGTGCATCAAAACCTCAGTCAGCTGCGCGGCCAGCGTGGCGGCGTCAGTGGAGCGTTGCGGCAGCAGAACGGCGGCGCCTTCGCTGGCCAAATAAGCGGCATTACGGGTTTGGTGATCATCGATCGCATGGGGCAGCGGCACTAAAAATGCCGGCAGGCCCGCAGCGGCCAATTCACTGACAGTCAGGGCGCCGGCGCGGCACACGACCAGATCCGCCTCGGCATAGGCCTTGGCCATGTCTTGGATAAAGGGCGCCACTTCGGCCTGCACCGCCACTTCGCGATAGCGCTCAGCGGTGATCTGCGCGTGTTGTTTACCGGCCTGATGGAATACATGTGGGCGCAGCTCTGGCGCGACCAAGGCCAGCGCCTGGGGCAGCAATTTATTCAGCGGCTCAGCACCCAGACTTCCGCCCAATACCAGCAGGCGAGGCTGACGCTGCTGCAGAGCGGCGCGCGGCTGGCTCAAGAACAACTCAGGGCGCACCGGGTTACCGGTGGTGCGGCGTTTGTCGCTGGCGGCGAAGGTATTCGGGAACGCCTCGCACACCCGGCTGGCAAAGCGCAGCAGGCTGCGGTTAGCGGTGCCAGCCACGGCATTTTGCTCATGGATAATCAACGGCGCGCCGTGCAGCCAAGCAGCCAAGCCACCCGGACCAGTCACATAACCGCCCATACCGAGCACGCAGACTGGCTGCAGCTCACGAACAATCTTGCGCGCCTGCCACAGGGCTTTCAGCAACTGCAACGGCGCTTTAAGCAGGGACAGTTTGCTCTTGCCGCGCAGGCCAGTGACATCAATCAGATGCAGCGGTAAACCAGCCGCCGGCACCAATTCATTCTCGATGCCACGCGGCGTGCCTAACCAGTGCACGCTATAGCCACGGGCTTGGAACTCACGGGCACAGGCCAGTGCGGGGAACACGTGTCCACCAGTACCACCGGCCATGATCAGGACGTTAGCGCCCATGGCGCACCTCCTTGGCCGGTTGCACATCAAAGAAATCTTCTTCTTTAAATTCCACTTCAGCACTGCCTAACTGGGTACGGCGCTCCCACTCGATGCGCAGCAGCATGGCCAGGCACACGCAGCAGATCACCAGAGAGCTGCCGCCGTAACTCAAAAATGGCAGGGTCAGACCTTTAGTCGGCAGGCGACCGATGTTCACGCCAATATTGATCAGGATCTGCCCGACCCACAAAAACGACAGGCCATAGGCCAAATAAGCCGAGAAGTACTGCTTGGATTTTTCCGCCCACAGGCCGATGTACAGGCCGCGCACGCTGACGAAGATAAACAGCGCCACGGTCAGCAGCGCGCCGACCATGCCGAGCTCCTCGGCCAGTACCGAGAACACAAAGTCGGTGTGTGCTTCAGGCAGGTAGAACTGCTTCTGCACACTGTTGCCCAGCCCCACGCCGAGCCACTCGCCACGGCCAAAGGCGATCAACGCCTGACTCAGCTGATAGCCTGCGCCGTATTGGTCGGCCCAAGGGTCGACGAAGTTGGTCAGTCGTTGCAGGCGATAGGATTGGCTGGTCATTACCAGCACACCAGCGCCCAACACGGCCAAGCCCAGCGGGATAAAACGCACCAGGTTAATGCCGCCCAAGAACAACATGGCAATCGAAGCGCCGAACAGCACCACGGTGGCGCCGAAGTCCGGCTCACCGAGCAGCAACACGGCGATGGGCGCCAGCACGGCCAGTGGTTTAAGGAAGCCACTGAGTTTCTCGCGCACTTCCACTTGGCGGCGGACCATGTAGCCGGCGAGGAACATCACCGTGAAGACCTTGGCCAACTCCGAAGGCTGCAAGTTGAAGAAGCCGAAGCCAATCCAGCGCTTGGCGCCGTTAACCTCACGGCCAATGCCCGGGATCAGCACCAGTGCCAGCAACACCACCGCCATCAACATCAGCTTGGTGCTGTGCTTCTGCCAGGTAGCCATCGGCACCAGCAGGGTCAGCAAACCGGCACCCAGGCCCAGCGCCACATAGATGATGTGGCGAATCAAGTAGTACAGCGGATTACCCGTCTGCGCCGCGGCTACCTCAGTGGAAGCCGAAGCGATCATCACCAGCCCCAAGCCGAGCAGGCCCAGGCAGCCGGCCAGCATCGGAAAGTCGACATCGGCGGCACGGGGGCTACGCAGCGGTGATGGAGCGGCGAGTAGACGGGCGAGAAGTTTCACTTAAGGCCCTCCACAGCTTGGGCGAACAGCTGTCCGCGTTGCTCGAAGTTTTTAAACATATCCAGGCTCGCGCAGGCCGGCGACAGCAGCACCGCATCGCCGCGCTGAGCCAGCTCAGCACTGCGCTGTACCGCTTCTTCCAGAGTGCTGACGCGAATCAGCTCGCTGGCACCGGCCAAGGCTTGGGCCAACAGCTCAGCGTCACGCCCCAGCAGAATCACCGCGCGGCAGAACTTCGCCACCGGCGCTTTAAGAGCCGAGAAGTCCGCGCCTTTGCCATCGCCACCGGCGATCAGCACCAGCTTGCCGTCGATATCCGCGCCTAGGCCTTCGATGGCCGCCAAGGCGGCACCGACGTTGGTGGCTTTGGAGTCGTCGTAGTAACTCACTCCGGCGCGCTCACGCAGCCACTGGCAGCGATGAGGCAAGCCGGCGAAATTGCGCAGCGCTTCGAGCATCGGCTCACAAGGCAGGCCCACGGCATGGCCCAAAGCCAAGGCCGCCAGGGCATTAGCTTGGTTATGTGCACCGCGAATTTTCAACTCACGCACTGGCAGCAAAGCGGCGAACTGATAACCCAGGTACTTCTCACCGTGTTCTTCGAGCAGGCCAAAGCGGTTGAAGTCCGGCTTGCCCAGCCCAAACAGCGTGACCGGCACATCGTCGCCCAACAGCGGCCGCGACAGCGCGTCGTCAGCATTTATCACCACCTGCTTGGCGCCACGGAAGATGCGGTGTTTGGCCAGGTGATAGGCCTGCAGATCGGCGTAGCGATCCATATGGTCTTCGCTGATATTCAGGCAAGTCGCCACTTGCGCGTTCAGGCTGTGGGTGGTTTCCAGCTGGAAGCTGGACAGTTCCAGCACATACAACTCGACGTCATCACCCAGCAGATCCAGGGCCGGGGTACCCAAGTTGCCGCCCACGGCTACTTTTTTGCCGGCCGCCGCCGCCATTTCACCGACCAAGGTGGTCACGGTGCTTTTCGCGTTGGAGCCGGTGATAGCCACGATCGGCGCTTTGGCGTAACGGGCAAACAGATCGATATCGCCACTGAGCTTAACGCCCCGCGCAGCCGCCGCTTGCAGCGCTGGGGTGGCGATGGCCAAACCAGGGCTGACTAACAGCTCTTGAGCACGGCAGAGGAACTCCACATCCAGCTCGCCACAGCGCACCTCAACCTGCGGGTACTGGTCACGCAAGGTGCTCAGCTCCGGCGGGTTGGCGCGCGTGTCGACCACGGCAAAAGGCAGGCCCTGGCGCGCTAAGAAGCGCACAAGGGACATACCGCTCTTGCCGAGGCCGACAACGATGCGCATGTGGTCTGATGCGATCAAACTCATGGATTCCTCAACGCAGTTTCAAGGTAGCTAGGCCGATCAGCACCAAAATCACGGTGATGATCCAGAAACGCACAATCACCCGTGGTTCGGGCCAGCCTTTCAATTCAAAGTGGTGGTGGATCGGCGCCATGCGGAACACGCGCTTGCCGGTCAGCTTGAAGCTGGCCACCTGGATAATCACCGACAGGGTCTCGACCACGAAGATGCCGCCCATGATGAACAGCACGATCTCCTGACGGACCACCACGGCGATGGTGCCCAGCGCAGCACCCAAGGCCAGTGCGCCGACGTCACCCATAAAGACTTGGGCCGGATAGGTGTTGAACCACAGAAAGCCCAGACCGGCGCCAACCAACGCGGCGCAGAATACGATCAGCTCGCCGGAACCCGGCACATAAGGGATAAACAGGTATTCGGCGAACTTAATGTTGCCCGACAGGTAGCAGAAGATGCCCAGTGCGCCGCCGACCAATACGGTCGGCAGAATGGCCAGGCCATCGAGGCCGTCGGTGAGGTTCACGGCGTTGCTCGAACCTACGATGACGAAGTAAGTCAGCACCACAAAGCCCACGCCCAGCGGCAGGCTGAAGTCTTTGATCATGGGCAGAATCAGGCTGGTTTCCACCGGCGTTTGCGCAGTCAGAAACAGAAACAGCGCCGCGCCCAAACCAAACACCGACTGCCAGAAATACTTCCAACGGCTCGGCAGACCACGGGAGTTCTTCTCGATGACTTTGCGGTAGTCATCCACCCAACCGATGGCGCCGAACAGCAGGGTCACGGCCAGCACCACCCACACATAGCGGTTAGTCAGGTCAGCCCAGAGCAAGGTGCTGACGGCAATGGCGGTGAGGATCAGGGCGCCGCCCATGGTCGGCGTGCCTTTCTTCGACAGGTGCGACTGCGGCCCGTCGTTGCGCACAGCTTGGCCAATCTGGCGATTCTGCAGGGTGCGAATCATCCACGGGCCGAGGCACAGGGCCAGGGACAGCGCGGTCAGTACACTGAGGATGCCGCGTAGTGTCAGGTACTGAAACACTGCGAAAGCCTTGTGAAACTGTTGCAGGTATTCGGCCAGCAGCAGCAGCATTAATGCATCTCCCCGGATGTGCCACACAGCGCGGCGACGACTTTCTCCATCGCCGCACTGCGTGAGCCTTTAATAAGAATGGTGGTGTCACTCGGCTCTTGATGCAGAGCCGCGATTAGAGTGTTTTGATCGACAAAGTGCCGTGCGCCGGCAGCAAATTCTTCGACGGCAAACTTCATCAGCGGGCCGACGGCGTATAGCGCGTCCACTTTGCCCTTGGCGTAGCTGCCAACCTGGCGATGGCCAGACTCAGCCCAGGCGCCCAGCTCACCGATATCACCCAGCACCAGCACGGTACGCCCGGGGAAACCGGCAAGGATATCGATAGCCGCGCACACCGAAGCCGGATTGGCGTTGTAGCTGTCGTCAATCACGCGCAAACCGCTGCCAGTCAACTGCGCAGCAGCACGACCTTTAACCGCCTGCACGGCTTCAAGACCGGCTTTAATCCCAGCGAGGCTGACATCCAGCGCTAAGGCGGCAGTGGCAGCGGCCAAGGCATTGGCGACGTTATGCTCACCGAGCAAATTGAGTTGAATGCGTGTCTGACCAGCAGCGCTGTGCAAGGTAAAGGCCGAGCAACCGCGGGCATCACGCTGCAAATCGCTGGCATAGACGTCAGCGTCTGAGTTAGTCAGAGCGAAGCTGTGCACCTGCGCCGCCCCAGCGCGCTGCTGCCAGGTGGCGAAGGCCTTGTCATCCAGGTTGAGCACGGCCACGCCGCGCGCATCCAAGCCCTGGAGAATCTCGCCCTTGGCCTCGACGATTTTTTCCGGCCCGCCAAACTCACCGACATGGGCGCTGCCGGCATTATTGATAAGGGCCACTTGCGGCTGGGTCAGGGCGACTGTGTAGGCGATTTCACCGACATGGTTGGCGCCCAACTCGATCACCCCGGCGACATGCTCAGGTGCCAGTTCGAGCAAGGTCAGCGGCGCGCCGAGATCATTATTCAGGTTGCCCCGGGTGGCCAATACCGGACCGTTAAGACCCGCGCGCAGGATACTGGCGAGCAGCTCTTTAACGGTGGTCTTGCCGCTGGAGCCGGTGATCGCCACCAGCGGTGCGTTGAAGGCTTGGCGGTTCAGCGCGCCTAATTGCCCCAAGGCCAGGCGGGTGTCGGCGACCAGCAGTTGCGGCAGATCGACACCCGCCACGTGGCGCTCGACCAAGGCAGCGACAGCCCCTTTGGCCTGCACCTCCGCCAGGTAGTTATGGCCATCGAAGTTCGGGCCACTGAGTGCAATAAACAACTGCCCCGGTGCAATCGCCCGGCTGTCAGTGCTCACCGCACTAAAGGCCACGTCGGCACCGAGTACCTGGGCGTGCAGGGCGCTGGCCACTTGCGACAACCGCAATGCTTTAAGCATGGGCAGCCCCCCATGCAGCCAGGGCATTAGTCGCCTCGAGCAGATCCGAGAAAGCTTGGCGCTCGCCGTTGATTTCCTGGTAGTCCTCATGGCCCTTGCCGGCCAACACCAGCACATCATCGGCGCTGGCACTGGCAATCAGCTGGGCGATGGCCTGGCCGCGACCATGGACAAACTGCACCTGCTCAGGCGCGCTGAAGCCTGTGCGGATATCCGCGAAAATGACTTGCGGCTGCTCGGTACGCGGATTGTCGTCGGTGACCAGCACGGCATCGGCCAGACGCTCAACCACCGCGGCCATCAGCGGCCGTTTACCGGCGTCACGATCGCCACCACAGCCAAACAAGCACTGCAGACGACCTTTAACGTGGGGGCGCAGCGCTTGCAGCACTTGCTCCAAGGCATCCGGCGTGTGGGCGTAATCCACTACAACCAGAGGCTGGCCATGGCCACCGAGGCGCTGCATACGGCCAACCGGGCCTTGCAATTTAGGCAGCACACTGAGGATTTCATCCAGCGGGTAGTCCAAACCCAACAATGCGCCGACGACCGCCAGCAAGTTGCTCAGGTTAAAGCGGCCGAGCAAAGCACTGTGCAAGCTGCCTTCGCCACGGGGCGTGACTAGGGTGGCGCGCACACCGTGCTCATCGAACTGTGCATCGCGGCAGTACAGATAGGCTGCGCTGTCTTGCAGGCTATAGCTGAGCAATTGCGAATCATGGTCGGCGCCAGCCAGTTCACGACCAAACGCGTCATCGATATTGATCACCCGGCAACGCAGGCTCGGCCAGGCGAACAGGGCCGCCTTGGCCTCGGCATAGGCCTGCATCGAACCGTGGTAGTCGAGGTGATCGCGGGACAGATTGGTCAGCACCGCCACATCAAATTCGAGGGCAGCGACACGGCCCTGATGCAAGCCATGGGACGACACTTCCATGGCTACGGCGCGGGCACCGGCGCTTTTCAATTCAGCCAGGGTGGCTTGCACACCGACGGGATCAGGCGTGGTGTGGCGCCCTTGTTCAAGGGCGTTATAAAAACCATTGCCCAAGGTGCCAACGATGCCGCATGGCTCACCGAGTAAATCCAAGGCCTGCGCCAGCAGTTGGCTGACACTGGTTTTACCGTTGGTGCCCGTGATACCTACTAAGCGCAGGCCACGGCTCGGCTCGCCATAGAAGCGCCCGGCAATAGCCGACAGCTGCTGGGCCAAACCTTTAACTGGGATCAGCTCCGCGCTGTGCGCGGTCATGGTCGCCGCACCTTCAGCTTCAAAGGCCACAGCGGCAGCGCCACGGGCAATTGCGTCGCTGATATGCACCCGACCGTCTTGCTGAGTACCGGGCACGGCCAGAAACAAATCACCGGGGCGCACTTTGCGGCTGTCCAACGTCAGTTCGCGGATCAGCGCGCTACTCGAGGCCTGGGGCAGTAGTTGATTCAGTGGCATTGGCATCAGATACGCCCTCCCTTGGCCGGCGCTACCGCAGCGGTGGTGGTTTGCTGGGGTAAGTTGTCGGGGGCGATGTTCATCAGGCGCAGCGCGCCAGCCATCACTTTGCCAAATACCGGAGCCGAGACCAGACCACCGTAGTAGCCGCCCTCACTAGGCTCATCAATCATGACCACCGCAGCAATGCGCGGGTTGTTCACCGGCGCCACGCCAGCAAAGAACGAGCGATAGGCTTTATCCACATAGCCCTTGCTGCCAGTGGCGGCCTTACGCGCCGTGCCGCTCTTGCCGCCGACGTGATAGCCCGGCACTTTGGCGCGCACGCCGCCACCGCCCGGCTCTTCCACCACGGACTGGAGCATGCCGACCACGGTCTGGGCAATTTTCGGATCAATCACTTGCACCGCATCAGGCTTGCGATCCAGACGGACCATCGACAGCGGCACTACCTGGCCTTTATTACCCAGAACGGTGTAAGCATGGGCCAGTTGCACCGCAGTGACCGACAGGCCGTAGCCGTAAGCCAAGGTGGCGGTTTCGGCCTTCTTCCACACCCGGTAATTAGGCAGATTGCCGACCCGCTCGCCGGGGAAGCTCAGACCGGTGTCTTGGCCCAAACCGACTTGTTGCATCACGGCGTAAATCGGCTCAGCACCGATATCGAATGCCACCTTACTGATGCCGACGTTACTCGACTTCATCAGAATCCCGGTGAGGTTCAGTACGCCACCGCGGGACACGTCGCGGATGGTGTAGCGCCCGATCTGCAAGGTGCCCGGATAGGTGTCGACGGTCATTTCCGGCGTCCAGCGTCCAGTGCCCAGCGCCGCGGCGATGGAGAATGGCTTAACGGTCGAGCCTGGCTCAAACACGTCGATCATGGCGCGGTTACGCATGGCCGCCGGATGCAGATTGCGCCGGTTGTTCGGGTTATAAGTAGGCTGATTGACCATGGCCAGCACTTCGCCGGTCTGCACATCGAGCATCACCAGGCTGCCCGCTTTCGCGCCGAACTCATTGACCGCATTACGCAGCTCACGGTGCGCCAGGTACTGCAGACGCAGGTCGATCGACAGCGCCAAGGTCTTACCGGCCTTGGCGTTCTGCGCCACTTGCACGTCTTTAATCAGACGCCCACGGCGGTCTTTCAGGACCTGCCGCTTGCCCGGCACGCCAGCCAGCCAATCATCGAAGGCCAGTTCCATACCTTCACGACCGTGGTCATCGATATCGGTAAAGCCCACCACATGGGCCGCCACTTCACCGGCCGGATAAAAACGGCGGAACTCTTCAATGCCGTACACACCCGGCACTTTCAGATCAAGAATCTGCTGGCCGCGTTCAGGAGTGAGGCCGCGCACCAAGTACATAAACTCGCGGTTAGCGCTACCCAGCAGGCGTTCGCTAAAGGCCTTGGGCTCTTGCCCCAGGGCTTGAGCCAAGGCGGGCCATTTGTCTTTGCCGTTTTGCAGTTCTTTACCATTAGCCCACAGGGTGGTCACCGGCGTACTCACGGCCAGTGGCTCGCCATTGCGGTCGGTGATCAGACCACGGTGCGCAGGAATCGGGATATGCCGCACGCTGCGCGCATCACCATGGGCCTGCAGGAAGCTCTGATCGAAGACCTGCAAGTCGACGATACGCCAGACGATCGCGCCCACCATCAGTGCCAGCAACCCCAGCACCAGACGGAAACGCCATGGATACAGTGCGCCTTCGAGCTTCATCATGGCGCCACCATCTGCACTTCGGCGGCATCTGGGATGCGCATGCCGAGGCGCTCACTGGCCAGGGTTTCAATACGGTTATGTGCCGTCCAAGTGCTCTGCTCAAGGATCAAGCGCCCCCACTCGGCCTGAGCTTTGTCGCGCACGCTCAGCTCGGCATACAGATCATTGAGCAGTTGCCGGTTCCAGTGCGCGCTATAAGACACGCACACTGCGGAGACCATAACGCCGACGAACAGCACCAGCATCAGCCAGCTGCCGCGCGGCAAGGGTTTGCGAAATAGCCCGCTCACCGGAGTTTCTCCGCAATGCGCATGACCGCGCTGCGCGAGCGCGGGTTGGCTTGCAACTCGGCTTCGCTGGCGAACACGGGCTTACCAATCAGTTTCAGGCGCGGCTCGAAGGCCTTGGGGATGATCGGCAGGTCGCGGGGCAACTTGTCCATCTCGCCTTTGGCGTGCTTGCGCATAAAGAGTTTGACGATGCGGTCTTCCAGGGAGTGGAAGCTGATCACCACCAGACGCCCGCCGACCTCAAGGTTATCCAGCGCCGCATCGAGGCCGCGCTGCAAATCACCGAGCTCGTTATTGACATGGATGCGCAGACCTTGGAAGGCACGAGTCGCCGGATTCTTGCCTTTTTCCCAAGCGGGGTTGGCCACGGTCAGCACTTGCGCCAGATCGGCGGTACGCTCAAAGGGCTGTTCTTCGCGGCGCTGCACCACGGCGCGCGCCATGCGCTTGGCAAAGCGCTCTTCGCCGTACTCTTTAAAGACTCGAGCGATTTCTTCTTCCGGCGCCTGGGCGATGAACTGGGCGGCACTGACCCCGGCATCCGGGTTCATGCGCATATCCAACGGGCCATCATGCAGAAAGCTAAAGCCGCGGGCCGCGTCGTCCAATTGCGGCGAGGACACGCCCAAGTCAAGCAGAATGCCGCTTAGACGGCCATTCAGGTCGCGCTGCGCGAGCTCATCGGCCAGCTCGGCAAAGCTACGCTGCACAACGACAAAGCGGCCGTCTTCGGCCGCCAAGGTATTGCCAGTTGCAATCGCCAGTGGGTCTTTATCAAACCCGAGCAGCTGCCCTCCGCCGCCGAGCTTCTGCAAGATCAATCGGCTGTGCCCGCCGCGGCCGAAAGTGCCGTCGACATAGACCCCATCGCCGCGCAGCGCCAACCCCTCGACAGCCTCGTCGAGAAGTACGGTTATATGGCGAAAGCTGCTGGTCATAGTCACAGGATCAAGTCACGTAGTTCGTCGGACAAAGCCCCTGGTTGCTTGATCGCTGCCAAATCGGCATCGGCCACTGCATTCCAAGCATCTTCATCCCACAGTTGAAATTTATTGAGCTGACCGACCAACATCGCACGCTTGTCCAGCTTGGCGTACTCACGCAGGCGCGGCGGCACCAGGAAACGTCCGCTGGCATCCAGCTCAAGATCCACAGCATTGCCAATCAACAGGCGCTGCAAGCGGCGGTTTTCTTCACGGAAAGAGGCGAGTTCGCGGAGCTTGGCTTCAATCAGCTCCCACTCAGACAAGGGATAAACACACAGGCAAGGGTCTATGGCATCAATCGTAACGATGAGCTGGCCAGCACAACGCGAGACGAGCTCATCCCGATACCTACTAGGCATCGCGAGCCGCCCTTTGGCGTCGAGACTGATGGCGTTAGCTCCGCGAAACACGATCGCGTATCCCCTTTTTATTAGCTTTCCTTGCCCAAAAACCCACTTTGCGCCACTTCTTACCACTCGCGCACACTATAGGAACGCACACACCCCACCGTCAAGGCGCGTACAGCAGGAAAAGTCCTTATAGAACGGCGATTTAGCTAACTTTGCGGGAGCAAAAGACAGAATGAACTTCAAGAAGGGAGAACAAAATCTAACCAGCGCAACAACATCACCACCAAACTTAAAGTGATTTGTTAAGAGTTGGTTTTTTTTGCTGTTTGCGAGATAAGCGACAGATTGCAGGACATGCACAAGAAGGGAGGTGGAGAGCCGATCTATAAGCCGGGTTCTGTCGAGGACAGCCATTCCTCTACGATGTACATCACTGCACATCTTTAGCAACCTACCCGGTTCCAGCGCGGGCCACGCCAATGGAACCCTATTTGGTCTTGCTCCGAGTGGGGTTTACCTAGCCACGGACTGTTGCCAGCCGTGCGGTGCGCTCTTACCGCACCTTTTCACCCTTACCGGCACCGAAGCGCTTAGGCGGTTATTTTCTGTGGCACTTTCCGTAGGCTCACGCCCCCCAGGCATTACCTGGCACTCCGCCCTATGGAGCCCGGACTTTCCTCCCCCACATTTAGCAGAACTAAATATGGCAGCGACTGTCCGATCGACTCTCCGCCGCCAAGGGTAACGGCTACGCCCTTATAGAACAAGGACTAAACCTCCTTTTGCCGCTCCAGCGCCGCCTGATACAACAGGTTCTTACGCACTCCGGTGATCTCCGCCGCCAGCGCCGCCGCACGCTTGAGCGGCAATTCCGCGAGTAACAGATCCAGCACCCGCAGCGCCTCAGCACTGATTGCCTCATCGCCTTCCGGCGCCTGCCAACCCGCCACCAACACCACGCACTCACCGCGCTGCTGGTTGCTATCGGCGCCGACCCAAGCCGCCAATTCAGCTAGCGGCAAGCCCTTGAGGGTCTCGAAGGTCTTGGTGATTTCCCGCGCGAGCAAGGCCGGGCGCTCAGCGCCGAAGACCGCCTGCATGTCCTGCAGGCACTCAAGGATACGGTGCGGCGCCTCATAGAAGATCAGCGTACGCGGCTCTTCCTTAACCTGCTCTAAACGGGCACGCCGGCCCACCGCCTTGGCCGGCAAAAAGCCTTCAAAGATAAACCGGTCAGACGGCAAACCGGCCGCCGACAGCGCCGCAATCAAGGCACTCGCCCCGGGCACCGGCACCACTCGCACTCCTGCCGCCCGCGCCTGACGTACCAAGTGGTAGCCCGGATCAGAGATCAGCGGCGTGCCGGCGTCAGAAATCAGCGCGACATCATCGCCCGCCAGCAGGCGTTCGATAAAGCGACTGCCCTGATCACGCTCGTTATGCTCATGACAGGCCGCCAACGGCGTGCCGATACCAAAGTGCTGCATCAGGCGCGCCGAATGCCGGGTGTCCTCGGCGGCAATCAAGGCTACGCTTCGTAGCACATTGAGCGCCCGGGTCGAGATGTCATCGAGGTTGCCAATGGGCGTTGCAACCACATAAAGACTGCCATAAGGCGAATTCACAGCGGCAGGAGTGGTCACTAAACAGCCCTCTTTAATCAACAAAGCGCCCATTGTAGCCGGATTAGCTGCGGCAACATCGCGTCACCGGGCGGCCTTGGGTACAATTCGTCTTTCAATTTGATCAAGTATCAGGAACGCTTACATGATCGTCAGCCTGCGTCCACTGTCCATCGTCTGCCTTGCCGGGCTCATTGTCGCCTGCTCGAGCCAGCCCTCATCGACCCTGGGCGAGCTGCCGCGCACGCCGCAAGCCAGCATCGAGCAACTGCTGCAACAAGCTGCCAATAGCCCGGCCGGCCAAGCGGCGGCATTACGCCTGTCCGCCACCGACCAGGCCTACAAGCAAAAGGATTTCGCCCGCGCCAGCGCCATCCTGCAGCAAGTGCCGCTGGCCGAGTTGCCCCCCGCGCAACAAGTATTCGCCAGCACCTTGCAAGCCGAGCTGGCCATGGCCAACAACAAACCTAAAGCAGCCCTGCGCGCGCTCCAGCATCCAAGCCTGGAGCGCCTGGCCGAGCTGCCCGTTGAGCAACAACTGCGCACGCAACTGGTACGCGCCAAGGCACTGCAAGCCGACGGGCAAAACCTCGCGGCCGCTCGCGAGCGCATCTTCTTCGCGCCACTGCTGACCGGCACTGACGCCAGTGACAACCACAACCAAATCTGGGCCCTGATCTCCACCCTGCCTGCCAACGAGTTGCAGGCCAGCGGCGACAGCACCCTAGACGGCTGGCTCGGCCTCGCCCAAGCGGCGAAAACCCCAGGCAGCCTGGAGCAACAACAAAAAGCCATCGACAACTGGCAGGCACAGAACCCACAGCACCCAGCCGCCCTCGAACTGCCGCTGGCGCTGCAGGATCTGAAAAAGCTCTCCAGTGCCCCCCTGACCCAGATCGCCCTGCTGCTACCAGAGGAAGGCCCACTGGCCAATGTCGCTCGCGCCCTGCGCGACGGCTTTATGGCTGCCTACTACCAAGCCAAACAAAATGGCGAGAACCCACCGAACATCCAGTTCTACGACAGCTCACGCCTGGCCTCGCTGGATGACTTCTACGCCCAAGCGCAAAACGCCGGCGCGCAACTGGTGATCGGCCCGCTGGAAAAGAACCTGGTCAGCCAACTTAACAGCCGCCCACAACTACCTATTACCACCCTGGCTTTGAATTACAGTGAAACCGCCACCACCGGTCCGGCGCAGCTGTATCAGTTTGGCCTGGCCGCTGAAGACGAAGCCCGTGAAGTCGCGCGCCGTGCCTGGGCCGACGGCATGCGCCGCGCTGTAGCGCTGGTGCCGAACGGTGACTGGGGCGACCGCGTGCTAAATGCCTTCCGTCAGAGCTGGCAGGCTCAGGGCGGCACCTTGATTGCTGCCGAGCACGTCGACCAACCCGTGCAGTTGGCGCAGCAGATTGCTGATCTGTTCCAGCTGCGCCAAAGCGAAGCCCGCGCCAAGCGCCTGCAAAACGCGCTTGGCAGCAATGTCGCAGCAGCACCCTCGCGGCGCCGCGATGTCGACTTTATCTTCCTCGCCGCCACCCCGCAGCAGGCCCAACAGATCAAGCCGACCCTGGCCTTCCAGTACGCTGGTGACGTACCGGTATACGCCACCTCGCATTTGTTCACCGGCGCCTACAACCAAGCCCAGTATCTGGACTTAAACGGCATTCGTTTCTGCGAAACCCCATGGCTGCTTAACAGCAGCGACCCACTGCGCCAGCAAGCCAGCACGCAGTGGCCGCAAGCTAACGGCAGCCTCGGACGCCTCTACGCCATGGGCGCCGATGCCTTCCAGCTGGCCCCACGCCTGCGCCAGCTGCAAAGTCTGCCCGATACCCGCCTGCACGGTCTGTCTGGCGAGCTGAGTCTGAATGCCAGCCAGCGCATTGAACGGCAACTGCCTTGGGCGGAGTTTCGCGACGGCCAAGTGCAAAACCTGCCTGACAGCAGCCAGTAATTGAAAGCAGCGCCCAGCGCCCAACAACGCGGCCAAGCTGCCGAGGCCCAAGCCCGGCAGCATCTTGAGCAACACGGCCTGCGCTTGCTGGCGCACAACTGGCGCTGCCGCCTCGGCGAGCTTGATCTGGTCATGCTCGACGGCGATACAGTAGTATTTATCGAGGTTCGCTATCGGCGCCATAGCGCCTGGGGCGGCGCAGCGGCGAGCGTTGATGCTCGCAAACGTGAGAAACTCATCCACACCGCACAGCTGTTCCTGCAACAAGAAGCGCATTGGGCCAAGCACCCATGCCGTTTTGATGTGATTGCCATAACCGCCGACAGCCAAGCCACCGCGCACCTGGACTGGATTCAAAACGCCTTTGACACCTAACCAGACGCCACACTGAAGGTTATATTCCCGATGGACATGCAAGCCCGTATCCGCCACCTGTTCCAAGCCAGCATCGAGACCAAACAGCAGGCCATGGAAGTGCTGATTCCCTTTATCGAGCAAGGCAGTCAGGCCATGGTTCAGGCCCTGCTCAGCGAAGGCAAGATCCTCTCTTGCGGTAACGGCGGCTCAGCTGGCGATGCTCAGCACTTCTCTTCCGAGCTGCTCAACCGTTTTGAGCGTGAGCGCCCTAGCCTGCCGGCCATCGCCCTGACCACCGACAGCTCGACCATCACCTCGATTGCCAACGACTACAGCTACAACGAGGTGTTCTCCAAGCAAATTCGCGCCCTCGGCCAACCAGGTGACGTCCTGCTGGCGATCTCCACCAGCGGCAACTCGGCCAACGTGATCCAGGCCATCCAAGCCGCCCACGACCGCGAAATGACCGTGGTTGCCCTGACCGGCCGCGACGGCGGCGGCATGGCCTCGCTACTGCTGCCTGAGGACGTGGAGATCCGCGTGCCATCAAAAGTCACTGCACGCATCCAGGAAGTCCACCTGCTGGCCATCCACTGCCTGTGCGACCTGATCGATAGTCAATTGTTTGGGAGTGAAGAATGACCCGTTCACCACTACTACTCGCCGCCTTAGCCCTGACGCTAACGCTCGCCGGCTGCGGTAATCGCAGCCTCGGCAACAAGATCGATGACCAGTTTCTCGCTCCCGACGTCAGCTCGAGCGTGTCCGATGCCCATAAAGACCTCAGCAGCCCGACTTCACACATCGTCGTCACCAGCTACAACGGCGTTATTCTGCTGGCCGGACAAACCCCACGCAGCGACCTGAAAACCCTGGCCGAACAAGCCGCCAAACGGGTCAGTAACGTGCGCAAAGTGCACAACGAACTGCAAGTGCTGGCCCCTACCTCGCTGCTGGTACGCAGCAACGACTCACTGCTGACCAGCCGCATCAAGACCCAGATGCTGGCCGACAGCAGCGTGCCCGGCTCGCGCATCAAGGTGGTGACCGAGAACGGCATCGTTTATCTGCTCGGCGTGGTCTCGCAAATTGAAGGCCGCCAAGCCAGCAACCTGGTGCAGAGCGTTTCCGGCGTGCAAAAAGTGGTCAAGCTGTTCGAGTACACCAACTAGCAGCTGCCACTTAGGTAATAAAAAAGGCGATCCTCGGATCGCCTTTTTTATTACGCAGCTTGCTCGGTCTTACTTGACCACTTTCAGACTTGGCCGACCGCTAGGACGCGGCGGCTCAGTGTCCGGCGGCGTGTCTTCCAGCTCATCCAGGTGGTCCAATTCAGCCACTGCCGGCTCAGCCTCAAACACCATACCCTGGCCATTTTCCCGCGCGTACACCGCGAGTACGGCGGCAGCCGGGATATAGAGACTCTGCGGCACACCCGAGAAGCGACCTTCGAAGCTCACCGCTTCGTTATCCATATGCAGGTGACGCACGGCACTGGGGGAGACATTCAGCACGATCTGGCCGTCGTTGGCGAAACCTGCGGGCACTTGCACACCTGGAAAGTCGGCGTTAACCAACAGGTGTGGCGTGCAGTCGTTATCCACAATCCACTCATAAAGAGCGCGAACCAGATAAGGACGACTCGACTTCATTGCAATTTCCTCGCGTTAACGCATCTCACGTTCTACAGATGACAAACTGCTCCGGAACGCTTCCCGGGCAAATTGCCGCTCCATGTAATCCAGCAGGGGCTTGGCTTGTCTGGGCAACTCAATCCCCAGAATAGGCAAGCGCCACAGAATCGGCAGCAGGCAACAGTCTACTAGACTCAACTCCTCGCTGAGGAAGTAAGCCTTGTCTGCAAACAGCGGTGACACGCCGGTTAAACTTTCACGTAACTCTTTACGCGCCAGGGCCTTAACGGGCTCCTTGATGCGCGCATCGAGAATCACATCAACCTTAGCGCACCAATCGCGTTGAATACGATGCATAAGCAGACGACTGTTCGCCCGGGCGACGGGATACACCGGCAGCAGAGGCGGATGCGGGTAACGCTCGTCCAGGTACTCCATGACGACCGTGGACTCATACAACGCCAGATCACGGTCGACCAAGGTCGGCAAACTGGCATAGGGATTGAGTTCTTGCAGCTTGGCGGGATAGTGCTGCTTATCGACACTGACGATTTCGGCGCTGACACTCTTCTCGGCGAGCACAATACGCACGCGATGAGAGTATTGGTCGGCGGGGTCGGAGTAGCAGGTCAACCTATTGGTCGTACCCATGGGTTCCTCCTCGCTTATAAAGTTATGTACCGCACAAAGAACTGCGCGCCCAAAAGGGCGCGCAGATTAACAGCGAAGTGGCGCAGTCTTAGTGCACGTCCTTCCAGTATTCACGCTTAAGCAGATAAGCGAATACGAAGAAGAAAGCCAAGAACAGCAGCACGTAAGTGCCGATACGCTGGCTCTGCAGCTTGACCGGGTTGGCCGAGTAGGCCAGGAAGGTCACCAGGTTCTTCACCTTCTCATCGAACTCAGCTTCATTCAGCGTGCCAGTGTTCGGCTCGATGGTCAGCTGATCACAAGCTTCGTGAGTGATAGGCGCGCCGGTCAACGGGTCGAATTGTTTCTTACCGTCTTCAACTACCTGGACTTGCTTGCAACCGATGTACTGACGGCCTTGCAGGCCAACCAACACGTTCGGCATACCCACGTTCGGGAACACCTTGTTGTTGGCACCCAGCGGACGCGCAGGATCTTCATAGAAGGTGCGCAGGTAGGTGTACAGCCAATCGTTGCCACGTACGCGAGCGACCAGAGTCAGGTCAGGTGGCGCAGCACCGAACCAAGTTTTGGCGTCTGCCGGGCGCATGCCGATCTTCATGTGATCGCCAATTTTCGAGCCGTTGAACACCAGGTTCTCCAGCATCACGTCATGGGGGATCCCCAAGTCGTCGGCAACCCGCTCAAAACGCTGGTACTGAGCCGAGTGGCAACCCATGCAATAGTTGGCGAAGGTACGCGCACCATCTTGCAGAGCTGCTTTATCGGTCAAATCGATGTCTGCTTTATCCAGCTCATAGCCAACAGTGTTGGCCATGGCCAGAACCGGCATAGCAGCGATTACAAGTGCAGCAAATAGCTTTTTCATCAGCCAGTCACCCTTTCCGGAACCGGTTTGGTCTTCTCGAGTTTGGTATAGAACGGCATCAGCAGGAAGTATGCGAAGTACAGGACGGTGCACACCTGCGACAGCAACGTACGACCTGGAGTTGGCGCCAATACGCCCAGCACGCCCAGAATCACGAAGGACACACAGAAAACCAGCAACCAAACTTTGCTCAGCCAGCCTTTGTAGCGCATCGACTTAACTGGACTACGGTCCAGCCAAGGCAGGACGAACAGCACAGCGATGGCCGCGCCCATGGCGATAACGCCCATCAGCTTGTCTGGAACAGCACGCAGAATCGCGTAGAACGGCGTGAAGTACCAAACCGGAGCGATGTGCTCAGGAGTCTTGAACGGGTTCGCCGCTTCAAAGTTTGGCTTCTCGAGGAAATAACCACCCATTTCCGGGAAGAAGAAAATCACGAAGCAGAACACGAACAGGAACACCACTACGCCGACGATATCTTTCACGGTGTAGTAAGGGTGGAAAGGAATGCCGTCGAGCGGGATGCCGTTCTCGTCCTTCTTCTTCTTGATGTCCACGCCATCGGGGTTGTTCGAACCGACTTCGTGCAGCGCCAGGATGTGCAGCACAACCAGGCCCAGAATCACGATCGGCAGAGCCACAACGTGCAAGGCGAAGAAGCGGTTCAGGGTAATGCCGGAGATCAGGTAGTCACCACGGATCCACTGAGTCAGGTCATCGCCGATCACCGGGATAGCACCGAACAGCGAGATAATTACCTGAGCACCCCAGTACGACATCTGACCCCATGGCAGCAGGTAGCCCATGAAGGCTTCAGCCATCAGCATCAGATAAATCAGCATACCGAAGATCCACACCAGCTCACGCGGCTTCTGGTAGGAGCCGTAGAGCAGACCGCGGAACATGTGCAGGTAAACCACGACGAAGAACGCCGAAGCGCCAGTGGAGTGCATCAGGCGCAGAATCCAGCCGTATTCGACGTCACGCATGATGTATTCGACCGAAGCAAATGCCTCTTCAGCCGAAGGGGTGTAGCTCATGGTCAGCCAAACACCAGTGAGGATCTGGTTAACCAGAACCAGCAGTGCCAGGGAGCCAAAGAAGTAGAAGAAGTTGAAGTTCTTCGGGGCATAGTATTTGGACAGATGGTCTTCCCACATCTTGGTCGCGGGGAAACGTGCATCGACCCATTCCATGAATTTGCTCATCATGCTTGCTCCTGATCCACACCGATGACGACTATGTCATCCGTCTCGTACGTGTGCGGCGGCACCGGCAGGTTCAGCGGTGCAGGCTGGGACTTGTACACACGACCCGCGAGGTCGTAGCGCGAACCATGGCAAGGGCAGAAATAACCGCCGACCCACTCAGCACCCAAATCAGCCGGGGCCACTTCAGGACGGAACGATGGCGAGCAACCCAAGTGGGTGCAGATACCGACCAGCAGCAAGACCTCTGGCTTGATCGAACGAGTCTTCGGATCCACATAAGCAGGTTGAACCGAGGATTTCGAATCGAAGTCTGCCAGTTTGCCTTCAATCTTCGTCAGATTGCTGAGAATTTCCTCAGTACGGCGAACGATAAACACCGGTTGGCCTCGCCATTCAGCAACCATCTGCTGGCCTGGCTCAACCTTACTGACGTTCACCTTAACGGGTGCTCCGGCAGCTTTAGCCTTGGCGCTCGGGAACCAGGACCCTACGAACGGGACCGCGGCACCCACCGCTCCTGCAGCGCCCACCACAGAGGTGGCCGCTACCAGAAAGCGACGCCGGCCTGCATTCACGCCGTCATTGCTCATTCAGTCGTCTCCCATCAGCTTTATGGCCTGTTGGTCAGGCCTATACTAAGTAAAAATCGCTAGCTTAAAAAAATTTGCCAAATGGTAAAGAAAAGCCCCTGTACTGACAAGGAAATACCCTCATAAGTACGACGCAAGCCCTTACAAATTGGGCGTTACAGACGTGCGGCATGATGCCGCATAAGAGTTTAGCAGCCATAAAAAAAACCCAGCTCCGCAAAGGAGGCTGGGCTTTTTTGGTAAGCAGGTAAGCGATTAACGCTTGGAGTACTGCGGACGCTTACGCGCTTTACGCAGACCAACCTTCTTACGCTCAACTTCACGGGCGTCGCGAGTCACGAAGCCAGCTTTACGCAGCGCGCCGCGCAGGCTTTCATCGTAGCTCATCAGAGCACGAGTGATGCCGTGACGGATAGCGCCAGCTTGACCGCTCACACCGCCACCGATAACGGTAACGTAGATGTCGAATTTCTCAACAGTCTCGGTCAGCTCCAGCGGCTGACGAACTACCATGCGGGCAGTTTCGCGACCGAAGAAGTTTTCCAGAGTGCGGTTGTTGATAGAGATATTGCCAGTGCCCGGACGCAGGAAAACGCGTGCGGTTGCAGTCTTGCGACGGCCAGTGCCGTAATTTTGAGTCGCCGACATAATGAACTATTCCGTTAAATCTTCAGTTCTTGGGGCTGCTGAGCAGTATGAGGATGAGCAGCACCCGCATAGACTTTCAGCTTACGGTACATGTCGCGACCCAGCGGGTTCTTAGGCAGCATGCCTTTTACCGCGGTCTCGATCACGCGCTCAGGAGCTTTAGCGATCAGCTTTTCAAAGTTGATCGACTTAATGCCGCCCGGGAAACCAGAGTGGGAGTAGTACATTTTGTCAGTGGTCTTGGCACCAGTGACACGAATCTGCTCAGCATTGATCACAACGATGTAGTCACCGGTATCAACGTGCGGAGTGTATTCAGGTTTGTGCTTGCCACGCAGACGGCTCGCGATTTCGGTAGCCAGACGACCCAGGGTCTGACCAGCAGCATCGACGACGTACCAGTCGCGCTTAACTGTTTCCGGTTTAGCAGTAAAAGTTTTCATTCTTTATAGCCTCAGGGGCCGCCCTGATAAATAAGACGGCGGATCTTACTGAATAGTGCTTACTTTGACAAGGTCAAAGGCAGCCGAAAACAGGCGCTATCGGGGGCTCGGGTCAGCGCGACCGTATACGGCAAGATTCTTCGGCAGGCGGCGCATCACTTCCACTGCAGAAAGAGGTGCGCAATTATCCAGATTGCGCAGAGAATAGCAACCCGATTGTTCCGTGCGTTTTCGCCTTCGTAGGAGTTTGTAATGGAGTACAGTCAACTCGGCCGCAGTAACCTTAACGTCAGTCGCCTGTGCCTGGGCAGCATGACCTGGGGTGAACAAAACACCCGTGACGAGGGGTTCGCCCAGATAGAGCGGGCCAAGGCTTACGGCATCAACTTTATCGACACCGCAGAAATGTACCCGGTGCCGCCCAGGCCCGAGACCTATAGCAAGACCGAACAAATCATTGGCGAGTATTTTAAATCTCGCGGCGACCGCCACGATTGGATCTTGGCCAGCAAAGTGGCCGGCCCCGGCAATGGCGTCAGCCATATCCGCACCCCGCCGCTGAAACATGACCGGGCGAATATCGTCGCCGCGCTGGATGCCAGCCTCAAACGCCTGCAAACCGACTGGATCGACCTCTACCAACTGCACTGGCCAGAGCGCCCGACGAACTTCTTCGGCCAGCTCGGCTACGACCATCAGGAGTATGACGGCACGCCGCTGGCAGAAACCTTGGCAGTGCTAGATGAGCAGGTGAAAGCCGGCAAGATTCGGCATATCGGCCTGTCCAATGAAACGCCATGGGGCACCATGAAGTTTCTGCAATTGGCCGAACAGCATGGCTGGCCGCGCAGCGTATCGATTCAAAACCCCTATAACCTGCTCAACCGCAGCTTTGAAGTCGGCTTGGCCGAAGTGGCGATTCGTGAGCAATGCAGCTTGTTGGCTTACTCACCGATGGCCTTCGGCATGCTTAGCGGCAAATATGGCAACGGCGCGCGCCCGGCGGATGGGCGCCTGACCCTGTTTAGCCGCTTTAGCCGCTACAGCAATCCGCAGTCGGTTGCCGCCTGTGCGCGCTATGTAGCGCTGGCCGAAGAACACGGGCTAAATCCCGGGCAGATGGCCCTGGCGTTTGTCACTTCACGGCCCTTTGTCACCAGTAACATCATCGGCGCGACCAGCCTTGAGCAACTGGAGAGCAACCTGCGCAGCAGCGAACTGCGGTTAAGCGCGCAAGTGCTGGAAGGCATCGAAGCGATCCATCGCAGCCAGCCCAACCCGGCGCCTTAGGCTCAGCCCAGATAGATCAAGCCCGGCGCGTGGCCGGGCTTGATCGTTTATCGCTGCCGGCGAAGCCGCTACAAAGCCCGCGCAATAATCTCTTTCATGATCTCGTTGGTGCCGGCGTAGATTCGCTGCACCCGCGCATCCGCCCAAGCGCGGGCCACCGGGTATTCCCACATATAGCCGTAGCCGCCGTGCAGCTGCACGCACTCATCGAGCACCTTGCACTGCAAATCAGTACCCCAGTACTTGAGCATGGCCGCAGTGGGCACATCCAGCTTGCGCTCAAGGTGCAACTCTAAGCAGCGATCAATAAAGACTCGACCGACCTGCACCTCGGTGGCGATCTCGGCCAGCTTGAAGCGGGTGTTTTGGAAATCCGCCACGGCTTTACCGAAGGCTTTGCGCTCGCGGGTGTAATCCAATGTCCATTGCAGCGCGGCCTCAGCCGAAGCGATGGCGCCGACGCCCACGGTCAAACGCTCTTGGGGCAACTCCTGCATCAAATAGGCAAAGCCCATCCCGGCCTGACCCAGCAGGTTTTCTTTAGGCACGCGCACGTCTTGGAAAAACAGCTCAGAGGTGTCCTGCGCCTTCATCCCGACCTTTTCCAGGCGCTTGCCTTTGGAGAAACCAGGCGTATTGGCTTCAACGAGAAACAAGCTGGTGCCTTTAGCGCCGGCCTTGGGATCAGTCTTGGCCACCACCACGATCAGGTCTGCCAACCAGCCATTGGTAATAAAGGTCTTCGAGCCGTTGATCACGTACTCGTCGCCATCCAGCACGGCCGTGGTTTTTACCCCTTGTAAGTCGGAGCCGGCGCCTGGCTCAGTCATGGCGATGGCCGACACCATTTCGCCGCTAACCAGCTTGGGCAGGTAATGCAGTTTTTGCGCTTCGCTGCCGTAATGCAGGATGTACGGCGCCACGATGTCCGAGTGCAAGGAGAAGCCAATGCCGGTCAGGCCCAAGCGCGCCACTTCTTCGATCACCACCGCGCTATAAAGGAAGTCTGCGGCCATGCCGCCGTACTCTTCCGGGATATGCGAGCAGAGCATCCCCGCCTCCCCCGCCTTACGCCACAGCTCACGATCGACGTGGCCGTCTTTCTCCCACTGCGGGTGAAAGGGCACCGCCTCTTGCTGCAAAAACTTGCGCACGCTGTCGCGAAATTGTTCGTGTTCGGAGCCGAATATTGTTCTTGGAATCATGGCAACACCTGCAAGATAAGGCCGTTTAAAAGTGCACCGACTTTAGCCAAGCAGACGCTTGTTCACACTGGACACAAGCGCCAATAAATAAGACGATCCAGCCAGTGCATGACCACTTAGCCTTAATAAGAACAATATCTATGTCGACTCCACCTGCTTCCACCCTGCGCCGCGTCAGCATCCTTGCCACCCCGGGGGTTTTCGCCTCGACCCTGATGCAGGCCAAAGACTTTTTCCACATGGCCAGCCTGCGTTTTGGTAAGCAGCAAGGCTTAGGTTTAGTCCCCACCTTTGCCATTCATTTAGTCAGCCCCGACGGCCAGCCGGTGCGCAGCTTTAGCGACGTGCTAATCCCCGTCGATGGCAGCCTGGATGACGCCGACATCATTATCCTGCCGGCGTTTTGGGATGACTTCGACGACCTCTGTCAGCGCCACCCGCAAGTGCTCACCTGGCTCAAACAACGCCACGCCGCCGGCAGTTCGATTTGCGGCGAAGCCACCGGGGTGTTCTGGATGGCCCAGGCGGGCTTGTTAGACGGCAAAGAAGCGACCACCTATTGGCGCTTCTTCGCTGAGTTCGCCGAGCGCTTTCCCAAGGTGCTGCTCAATCAAGACAAACACCTTTCCGATGCCGACAACCTCTATTGCGCCGGCGGCACCACTTCCGCCTGCGACCTGTATATCTACCTGATCGAACGTTTCTGTGGCGCCGGCGTGGCCCAAGGCGTGGCGCGGGATATTTTGTATGAGGTACAGCGCAACTACGCACCGGGCAGGATTGGTTTTGGTGGGCAAAAGCTGCACCACGACATGAGCATTTTGCAGATCCAGCAATGGCTCGAGGATCACTTCGCCGACAAGTTTCGCTTTGAAGATGTAGCCCGCGAACACGGCATGAGCATCCGCAATTTTATGCGGCGCTTCCAGGCAGCTACGGGGGATAAGCCGCTGCACTATTTACAGCGCCTGCGTATCGAAACCGCCAAGAGCTTGCTCAGCGCCACGCGCAAGAGCATCAAGACCATCAGCTATGAGGTGGGTTATGACGATGCCAGCTTCTTTGCCCGCCTGTTCCGTCAGCACACGGAGCTGTCGCCCAACCAGTACCGCCGCCAATTCCAACACAAGGAGCAGCCGGCTTAAGCCTTGAACAAACGCGGGCCGGCTCAGTGCCCGCGAATTTTCGCCAGGGTTTGCGCCATCTTCGCCGCCGGCACTTGCTGCAATTGGCACAGCAGCGGATGGGAAACCTCACTCAAGCCATGACGCTCGCGCAGCAGCTGCGCCATAAAGCAGGTCAGGTTGGCCGCCATCTCCGCATCGGCCAAGGCCCGGTGCGCCTGCCCAGTGTCGGGCAGGCCGATCCAATCGTTGAGCTGACCGAGTTTATGACTCGGCGCCAGCGGTAACAGGCGCCGCGCCAACAGCAAGGAACAGGCGAAATCACGGCTACGGCGACGCTGTACTCGGGCCAGCTCAGCATCCCAAAACTTCTGATCGAAGCTGGCGTTGTGCGCCAGCAGCGGCCGCTCGCCCACGAACTCAGCGACCTCTTGCATCACCTGCGCCGCCGGCGGAGCTGTGCGCAACATGGCGTTAGTGATGCCGGTCAGGCGCTCAATAAACGGCGGCACCCAAGCGCCACTGTTCATCAGGCTTTGATAACGGGCAACGATCTGCCCGCCTTCGACTATCACCACCCCGATTTCAGTGGCGCGGGCATCCTGGGCAGGCGACAGCCCGGTGGTTTCAAAGTCGAGCACGGCAATGGAATCAGCCAACATGAATTAATTTCTCAACAGCAAATGGCCTTCAATTGGCACGTAACGAGTGGCTGCGCGCACCAGCGATTGCGCGGTCAAACCGGGCACGCCATAGGCCACCGCGGTAACGCCATAACTTGAGCGGATTTTCTCCAGCAGCAGATCGAAGTCACCGTCGCCGCTGGCCAACACCACCTCATCGACCCGCGTGGCGGCGTCCATGATGTCGATCGTAATGCCCACGTCCCAATCGCCTTTGGCCGAACCATCGCTGCGTTGGATATAGGGCTTGAGCTTCACCTGAAAACCCAAGTTACGCAGGATCTGCTGGAACTGCTGCTGCTTGTGATCACCACGATCAATGGCATAGGCATAGGCCTCAACCACCTCGCCATGCTGGCTGACATCCGCCCACAGCGCCGCGTAGTTGAAGTGGCAGGCATAGGCCTGGCGCACGGTGTAGTAGAGGTTTTGTACATCGGCGAATACGGCAATCTTCTTCACCGTGAATCCTCATGCTTAAGCAATGGAGGCGCAGTATGCCAGAGCCACGGCGGGCATGTCGGACAAGCAGCCGCTGATTGGAGCCAGGCGGCCAATCAGCTAGAGTGGCGCCTGTTCTCACCGACCAGCGGCGACTATGAACCTGCTCTCAGCCTTACGTGATGCCCTGTACTTTTTTATCCACAACCTAGGCGCCATTCTGCGCCTGTGTTTACCGCTGATCGTGCTTGAAGCACTGCTGATGGCGCAGTTCGACAAGCTCGCCACTGACGAACTCAGCATGCTCCTGAAGACCTTGGCCGGTCTGCTGTTTTATCCGCTGTACAGTGCTGCGCTGATCCTCTTTCTGGCGGCGCGCAGCAGCGGCGCCCAACCCCGCACCCGCGACCTGCTGGCCATGAGCCTGACACTCTGGCCCAGATTCGCCTTGCTCACCGGTTTAATGAGTGGCGCGATACTGCTTGGCGCCTCGATCTTTATCCTGCCCGGGATTTGGCTGCTGATCCGCCTGGCGTTTGCCGAATACCTGCTGGTACTGGAACGCTGCGCGCCGATTGAAGCGCTCAAGCGCAGCTTTCAACTCACCGGCGGCCACCTGGCACCACTGTTGGGTTGGATGCTGTTGGTGATGCTGCCGATTTGGCTGATTGACCTGTGGGGCCAGAGCCAGGCGCTGATCGTCCAGAGCGCCTTTTATTCGATTGCGCTGAACTGCGCCACCCAAGTGCTGCAGTTGTTTTCCAGCGTCTTGTTGTTTCGCTTGTTTATGCAGCGCCAAGGCTTAGCCCAACCAGCTCGCGCGGATTAAACGGGGGGCCGCCGCCCGACGACTAAATTGCGCGGTACTAGTGCACGCTTTAGAAGTGTTGCGCTGGACAGTTTGCGACTGCCTAGTCACCCTACGCGACCTCAACTCCCGAGAATGATCGGCAGACATGCGCAACTTTTTTGTGATGTCGAAGCTGTGCTGCTGGGGCCTCGCGGCCCTGCTAGCCACACCCTCTGTAAATGCGGCCACAGCGCCGCGCCCCATCGTCAAAGTGGGCTATTACGAAATCCCTCCCCATAGCTACACCGACAAAAACGGCCGTGCCCAGGGACGGATTATTGAGCTGACCCAGCGTGTACTGGAACAAGCCGGCTACCAAGCGCAAATCCGCGCCTACCCCAGCGCCCGCCTGTACAACGGCCTGCGCAACGGTAGCGTGCAACTATGGCCCGGCGCGGCAGGTAAAGTCGAGCTCGCGGAGCACACACTGGAAAGCCGCAACACCTTGGGCGAGATCAGCCTCAATCTGTATTACCGCCCCGACACCCTGACTCCGCGCTTCCCGGACAGCCTGCGTCATCGCTCGCTGATCATGCTCAACGGCTACACCTATTCCGGACGCATCCACGAATTGCTGGCAGACCCCAACATGGCCATCGAGCAGCACCGCACCACCACCCATGCGGCAGCACTGGAAATGCTCCTGCGCTATCGCGGCGATTTCCTGCTGGACTACCACATCCCCCATCAACAGGCGAGCAAGATCCTCGGAGTGCCGGAGCTGCCGTTTATCCAACTGGAACGCATCCCGGTGCGCTTTATCTTCTCCAAACACGACGCCAACGCCGAGCGACTGCGCAATGCTATGGATCGCGCCTATGAGCAATTACGCGCCCAAGGCGTGGACGTGCGCGTCCCCTGACTCACTTGCGCGGCTTGGCCCGGGCAGTGGCCACGGCGCTTAGCGAATCGCCAGCGCGGCCTAACCCACTTCTGACGAAGATTGAAAATAGGGGGTATTACCGATTTTCTCTTCAATAGAACGTGTGTCATACCTACCTGGCTGAAAGCTCCTGCAAATCAAGCACCGCACGGCTCAAGTAAAATTCAACGCCGGCCTGCAAGCGCCCATCAGGGCTTAGTACCTGACTGCGTATAAAACGGTATTGCGAGTTAATTTTGCCGAGCACCTCTGCCT
This sequence comes from Pseudomonas sp. 5P_3.1_Bac2, assembly GCF_025465995.1. GTDB lineage: Bacteria > Pseudomonadota > Gammaproteobacteria > Pseudomonadales > Pseudomonadaceae > Aquipseudomonas. The sequence goes on from NZ_JANLNY010000017.1 coordinate 57,974, forward strand.
GTTCCGGCTGGCTGGTGCGCAGGTCTTGGAAGCGCTGCTCGATTGAAGCAGTAAGAGTCTCTCGTTGTGCAACAGACAGCGTCTGCCTGCCCGTAGCTACTTCGGGGTAGTGCCTGATCTGATAATCCAGCAGAAGATGAGCCAGATCATGACTCTGGGCACTGAGCATTTGCTCAATGCTGTCTGAGCCCTCACGCACCTCGGCATATGCCGTCGCAGCGGCATGGCGGAACTTTTGTTGCTCAGTCAAGAATTGCTGCAGCAACTCAGGATAACGCTCACGCTGAGCAGCCGGTAACAACTCTAGCTTGGCTAACAACAGCTTCATCTGCGCCAGTGCCTGTGTCTGGGCAACGGGTTGTCCCAGGTGGGCCATGCACATTTCAAGCGCATGGAGGCTGGAATATGCCGCCGTCAGGCTGCGCTCGTCGCGCGCACGCTCATTCGTATTGAAGTACGCCAGAGTGCTGGCACCGAGCAAGTCGCCATGACCGATCACCTCGCTAAGCTTTTGTGGGCTAGCGTTGCTTGCCCAGACCGACACGCTCAACCAGCACAAAGCAAGCACCAGCAAACTCTTTCGCATACTCCATCACCCTATTCTTATTATTAGTGAAAGTAGGAAAAGATCAGACTCGAATGCACGCCCCTCAGGCCCCTTCAGCGCGCCTGCGACGGCTAACTTACCCCTTAAGAATGCAGCAGGTCAGCGTACTTGAGCACTTGCATGGCGAGCCGCACGGCGCCCTGAGAAAACACAGTCGGCGGCTGACAGGCCGCTGACATACAGGTTCGACGGCAGACCGATCGCCGTCCGCCCTGCCGCATACAGACCCGCAATACTGCTGCCATCCGCACGCAGAACCTGACCGGTTTCTTCGTTGACCTTGAGTCCGCCCACCGTCATAGCCGAGCACGGGAACAACTTGCTGTTAGCCGAGACATCGACAGCGTAGAAAGGCCCTTCAAGTAGCGGGTGGCATTCTTTGGCTGATTTACCGAACTCATCGGGGCTGTAGCCTCTGGCGCTTTCGTTATAGCGCTTTACCGAAGCCAGCAGCGTTTCTTCGGATACGCCGATTTTCTTGGCCAATGAGCCCAGCGTGCGGCCCTTCTTGGTTTGGAAGATCAGCGCCAGAATCAATGGCAAACGCATAAAGGGGAACAGGTTTTCCCACAGGGTAGAACGCCAGGACTGACGATATAGCGCTCGATCCAAAATGATGTAACCGCGACCGCCATGGTTTTCATTCATCTCACGCCCGATCGCCGCGCCATACAGTTCTTCATTAACAAAGCGCTGCCCCGCTGCATTGATCAACATCCCCTTAGGCCACTGCGCAGGTGGGTTAATAAAACGCCAACTGCTGACACGCTCCATCAAGTCCGCGGCGCCCCCGGCACTTTGTCCAAGCAAAATGCCACTGCCGTTATCGCCTCCAGGCGAGCCCATCGCCATGTTGGAGACATATTTCGCCGCATGCTCACGCAGCATGTTGCGGTTCCAGATAAATCCGCCGGCACTGAGGCATACGCCTTTGTACGCACGAATAAACTGTGGCACGCCGTACTTTTGCTGTAGCTGCTGGGCTCGTGCCCAATAACCTGCGGCTTTACGCTCAAGTTTGGGAAAACCGGGCATTGAGCTGGGTAGTTTTTGCAGGATGGCTCGCGCCCGCTCCTGGGCTTCAGCAAATTGCTTGGTATAGGGCGACCCCTCTGGCATGTGGAGAGTCATGACGCCCAGCACGTCGCCAGCCTTAGACATGATCATCCGCTGTACATTTGTACGTGGCCAGAAGCGCACCCCTAATGCCTTTGCGCTCGCCTGCAGAGGCTCGGTCAGATAGATACCAAAACCGGTCGCTTGATTATTACGGGCATGCCAGTACTTGTGCCCGCGAGGTATGGAAGGTGTTTGCGCGGCGTAAGTTGCGGCCAGGCCACTGTCTGAGTGATAAAGAAAATATCCAGCGGGAGGATAGAAAGTTTTATGTGGGTAATAGGTTTCGCCGAACCTGACGCCATGCGTCACTAACCAATTAAAGTCGTCAACACTGCCCTCACAGAATCGGCGTAAGGTCTCTGCTTTAACGACACCATCAACCTCCAACTTCAAATAGTTGTACATGTCTTCGGCAGTGTCTTTTATACCGAGCGCCTGCTGCACCGCAGTGCCACCACCGGCATAGAAAATGCCGCCATTCATGGCGGTCGCCCCACCGCCGGCAAAGCTATCCAGAGCAATCACGCTGAGGCCATTTTGCGCGGCCTGCACAGCTGCGCTAACACCTGCGCCACCGTACCCCACCACCACAAAATCAGCCGAGTCCGTCCACTGCAACTCATCTTCTGAGGTCAAAACAAGAGGTTGCTCCAGTGAACCGTCCATAGTGCACATCGCGTCAGTCGGATCATGCTTCATATCGGTATCTTGCACTCAACAGCCAGGCAGAAAGGACCCCAGCCAGGCACCTTTCGGGCCTGGCTGGGGCTGGACTCAGGACATGCTCAGAGCGAGATCGCCACCGGCCTTAATACCGGCGGCTTGTTCTTGAGCAATTTTCTCGGCCGCCTGCTGCTCCCAAACTGGCAGGGCATGGCGGGTGTCCGTTTCGGCCTCAAAGCGATTGACCATCTCTGGTTTGATATCCGCCACATCAACATAGAACTGCTCATACCAACGGCGCAGTTGGTACAGAGGACCGTCGCTGTCACACAGCAGCGGGTTGTCGATCTTGGTTTTGGTCTCCCAGATATGGACATCCTGCAGCGTGCCGCGGCGTAGGAAGCCTGCAACCTGCTTGGCCCGCTCTGCGTTGTATTCCTTAGACAGGTTCGGGTTATCGCGCACGATAAAGCCCATATGCAACGCGAAGTTCTCTTCGTCTATCGGGTACTGCGCCAGAATTTCAATGGCCTCGCAGGAATCCTCTGCCGATAGTTTGAACATCAGGCGCGAGACCAGATACGCGGGGCCGTGATAGGTGGTCTCACCACGGTTCCAGCAAGGCAGTGCGTGGACATCACCTTGATAGGTCTGATCACGCGCATAACCTGGATTCTCAGGCTGTGGGCCAATTTCCAGATACTGAGTGGCAAAGTGATCTTCAAACACGTTCTTGAAATAGGAGCTGCCACCGCCTTTACCTTCACCATGAATGTAAAAGAAATGGGCAACGTCGACTAAGTTATCGATCAGCTCACGACCTGTCGTGTTGAGCTCGTGGAATGACCAGTCCCAGTCACTCCATGTATCGCTAAAGGAACCTTCCAGACGCGGAATAATGACGTTGTCCGTAGGCAGACTGCCCTCTTGGTCGTACCAGACAAACAGCTGCTTGTTTTCTTCACAGGTCACAAAGCGCTGAGTGCGAGCCCGTGGTGGTACACGCTTGGCGTAAGGAATGCCGGTGCACTTGCCCTCGCCATCCCAACGCCAATCATGGAACGGGCAAGCAATGCTATCGCCCTTGATCACACCCTCTGCCAAGTTGCCACCGAGGTGCGGGCAGAAGGCATTGATGACGTTGAGCTTTTTGCTGATTTCGCCCTCAAAGACCACCAGTTCGGTGCCAAAGGCCTTGACCTTATGCGGCTTGCCATCGCGAAACCACTCGGTCAGTCCCAAGCAGTGCCAACCGCGCGCAAAGCGCTGCATTTTTTCACTGACAATAATCCGTACTTGCTCTTCCACGATTGTGCTCTCCAATTGTTGTAATTCTGATTCGATATAGGGAGTCGCCATCCGCTCAGACGATGAGCCGTGTCTGGGCCAAACCACTGCGTACTAAGGGTGCAAGACTGAGATCAGCCTGCTCCAACTCTTCGCGAACCCAGGCAGCAGGTTCATGCGCAGCAAGTGCATGACACCATGCGTGTATGCTCGCCATAGCGGCTGCCGGCACAGCATCGCCGGCCAGGTTCACGTCCACATCGACGCTCACGTCACACTGGCTGCCGTGCACACCAGACAAGGTGAATTGCACGGTCTGCACTGTTGCGTCAGGCGTCGTCAGGATGTGATTGATGCGTTCCACACAGACCTCTTTGCGCAACCAGTCGGCGAGACCAAGGCGCATCAAACGCTGCACTTCATCCGCTAAAAAAACACCCTTCAATGGATTGAGCACCATCCCCACAGCCACGTCTGCGACACAATCTTCAACGACCATTACGTGCTCACGACTCAGGCCCAGCGCGATTGAGCACTGCAAATGACCAGCCGCACTGCCATCATTAAAGTGAGTAATTTTCAGCCGTTGAGCACCAGTCGATACAGGCATCTGCATAGCCTCGCCCCATCCTCTTTCTGTGCCACACCGGCAGTTGCCCTGCCGGTGTGTTGGGTTTAAAGAAAGAAATCCTGGTTCTGCGCGCCAAGCTGGACCTTGGCCCAGTTGGCGCCAAACATGGCGAACTGGTTAGCCGCATGCTGGCGACCCACATTGATATCGGCCAGGAAGCGGCCGTAGGGATTTTTCGTATACACCGCCGCACCACCTGCAGCCTTGAACAACCGGCTGGCCAAGTGCGAGATGCGCTCTGGTGGGTAACTGGCCTGGAAGCGGAACTTCACACGCTCTTCAATGGAGGCGCTTTCACCCCGGGCGGCATAACCTTCCAGGACCTCGAAATTGCGGCGCAGGACCAAGGTCAACTCATCGATCGCGTTGCTGGCTTCGGCAATCACCAACTGGGCCGCCGAGTCATCGCTGGTTTTGAGCCCGATGACGTTGACCCGGGTCTTGGCGGTTTCCATAAAGCAATCCAGCATGCCGCGCAGAGCGCCGATGGCGGCGGTAGAAACCGCACGGCTGAAGACCTGACCAAACGGCAAGCGGTACAACGTCGAGGTGTTCACCGCGTTGCCAGGGCTTTGGCAGGTAAAGCCATCCACCATTTTGTGCGTGCGGTAGTCCGGAACAAAGACATCCTTAATCACAATATCCTTACTGCCGGTGCCTTTAAGGCCCGAGGTCTGCCACGTATCAACAATCTCGTAGTCCTTGCGCGGAATCAGCCAGGTACGGGCATCGATAGGCTGCCCTTCTGGCGTCTCGACAAAGCCGCCCAGAAATACCCAATCGCAGTGATCGCAACCACTGGAATAGCCCCAGCGGCCGCTGAAAATAAAGCCGCCCTCAACCGGTTTACCGCGCCCGGTTGGCATGTAGGAAGAGGAGATGCGCACGTTGCTGTCCTTACCCCACACCTCTTGCGCGGCACGGTCATCAAACAGTGCCATCTGCCACGCATGCACAGCGACTACCGAGTACACCCAACCTGCCGACATATCGCCTTCGGCCAGGGTCATCACAATGTCGTAGAACACGTTGGGGCTCATTTCATAGCCACCATAGCGTTTGGGCTGCAGCACACGGAACAAGCCTGCGGCCTCCATATCCGCAATGGTTTCTTCTGGCAGGCTACGGCGCTCATCCCCCAAGGCTGCGCGTTCACGCAGTACGGGAATGAGGGCACGAGCACGGGCAATCAGCTCTTCGCCACTGGGGATATCGGATACTGCTGAGGTTTTCTCGGTTGTTTGCATTGTTCTTATGCTCCCACGTAGTGGACTCTAAATTGCGTTAGGTCGTAACGGCCTCTGCTTGTCGAAGGAGAAGGCCGACCGTTTTCATCAGGACTCTAAAAACCTTCAATGCCCCGGCGGAGCACTCCACTGGTGACCCCAGTGACTGCCGCGGGTGGTCTCGAATACGCTGTGATCGTTCTGCCAATCCTTGACCAAACCGCCACAACCGAACTCCAAGGCAAAACCGCCTGGCGTCCACACATAGAAAGAGACCATGTCATCGTTTACGTGGCGGCCTAAGGAGGCGGCCAGCGGCACCTTGTGCTGCGCAATGCGGTCCAGAGCACGGCCGACATCGTCCAACTCCGGCACCTCCAGCATGATGTGTACACACCCGCTGGGTTGCGGCATCTCAGCTAAGGCCAGGCTGTGCTGGCGAGGATTGCAATGCATGAAATAAATACGCGCGGTGTATTCCGGCGACAGTGGCGCATGCAGGATGTCGGATAGACCGAAGCCACAGACTTCAGTCCAGAACGCATAGGAGGCGTCGAAATTCATTGACGGCAGCACCACATGCCCCATGCCCATATTGCCGGTGACAAAGCGCTGCACGCCCACCGGAGAAATAAACGGCAGGAAGTCAGAGATAGGCCCCCAGGTAACTTCCTGACGGTTACCGGACGGGTCGACGAAGGAGAACATGCCTGTCACACAGCGCACGCGGCGCTCTTCGGCGGTGGACTCAATCAGCTCAGCGCCGGCCTTCACAATAGCCGCTCGCGCCGCAGTAAACGCAGCTTCGCTGACCGTCTCCCACCCTGAGCAATACAGCCCATCACGGGCCCCTGGAACAACCAGAATACGATAGCGGCGACTGTCGGCCTTGAGGTACAGGCCACCTGACGGCGTGTTCTCTGCGGCCAAACCGATCACTTGCGTTGCGAAGAAACGCCACTTCTCGACATCGGTCGACTCGACCACGATATAGGCCAACTGGTTAATGCTCATGCGCTTACCTCTGCGTATTGTTTTTGTTCGAGTGTTTTCTTATCAGCCATCAAAACTGACCGAAACTTTGTCGCTGACTGGCCGCGCCTGACAGGACAGCACCCATCCTTCGGCCAAGTCGGCAGCGCTTAAAACTTCATTGCTGCGCATGCTCACTTCGCCTTCATGAACGCGGCACATACAGGCGCTGCAACGCCCTTCGCGGCAGGAAAACGGGGCATCCACACCGGCTGCCAGCAGGGCATCCAGCAGATCGACCTGGCCGGACCAGCTCAGCCCGTGGGCTTGCCCATCCAGCTGCACCTTGAGCTCAACTGCCGTCCCGTCGTCCTCGCCGGCGGCAGGCTGATCGAGCAGCACCCCCGGATCACTATTCAGGGAGACAAAACGCTCAACATGAATGCGACTGCGGTCGACATTCAGCTCCACAAGCGCGCTCTCCACGCCATCCATAAATGGGCCTGGGCCGCAGACAAATGCATGGGCCGCCACATGCGCACGAGCAATACCTTTAACCTGAGCCTGCGTTGGCAAACCCTGCACCGACTCCAGCCAGTGCATGACCGTCAAACGCTGCGGGTAGGTTTGCGCCAGGGCCTTGAGCTCATCGCGGAAAATCACTGAGCGCTCATCACGGTTGGCGTAAAACAAAAACACATTGCCTTGGCCCTGATGCAGACACGCCTTAAGAATGGACATCACCGGCGTGATACCACTGCCACCAGCGAACAAGACGAAATCAACATCCAAAGACTTAGGGCAAAACACCCCGGCCGGCGGCAACACTTCCAGGGTGTCACCGGGCTTTAGCGTGTCGCACACCCAGTTCGAGCCCTGCCCGCCTTGCACACGTTTAATCGTGACTTTGAGCCCCTGATCGACCTGCGGCGTACTGGCCAGCGAGTAGCAGCGGGCAATGGGCTGGTCTGCCGTGGGAATACGCAGCGTCAGAAACTGCCCTGGCTTGTAATTGAACGCCGATGAGTCGGCCGGCACGCGGAAAACCACCGACTTGCTATCGTGGGTCTCCTCGATAACCTGGGCCACTTGCAATGAGCGATATAGAGACTTCGACATATCCTGTTCTCTAGCAATAATCGAGTGGTGCGCTGGCCCCGAACGCCGTTCGGGGCCAGGCAGCTCAACCGAGAAAATTCAGCACGGCGTGATTGAAGTAGTCAGGTTCCTCGAGCATGAACCAGTGACCAGAGCGACTCGAAATCACCACTCGGACATCCGCGACTTTGTCTGCAACCTGCAAGGCATGGCGCACCGGCAGGAAGTTATCCTTCTGCCCCCACAGGCAAAGCACCGGCATTTGCAACTCCGCCAAGCGGTCTGCAAACACCTCAACTTTCATGGTTGAGAAAACCTCCATCGGCTGCTCCAGCCAGATCGGCAGGCGCGAGTCGATCACCGCCTCGGTGATGGTTTCCGCAGAGGCCACGATGTGATGCAACAGCTCGCGAAAGGACTCGCGGTCGCTTTTACGCTGTTGAATAAATGCGCCCATGCACACCAGGCCGCTCATTTCGGCAGCCCACAGCGCAGGGTTTTCGACACCACCCGGGCCCATGACCACAAGCTTGCTCACTTGCTCCGGATAGCTCAGGGCATATTGAAATGAAATGGCGCCGCCCAGCGAGTTGCCAATCAACACAACTTTGGACACGCCTTTTTGCGCCAGCAGCTCATGCAACACCTGCACATGCAGGGCCGAGGTATAAGCGAGGTCCTGCGGCTTATCCGACAGGCCGTAGCCCAGGTAGTCAGGAACCAGAACGTGATATCCCAGTTCAGCAAAGAACGGGTAATTCAGGTGGAAATTGCTATAGCCACTGGCACCAGGGCCGCTGCCGTGCAAGAACACCAACGTAGGCTTGGCCGCAGAGGCACGACCCACCTCGTGATAATGCACACGATGACCACTGCTAAGCTGGGCAAACTGCCCGAGTGGAATTGGCTGGTGCGAAGATGTTGTTGGCGAGGTCATACCCTTGCTCCTTTATTGTCATGGAGCGACTATGCCTCTCTCAAATCTCCCCTCGCATGATCCGCTTGCAGTAGATACCCCTGCAAAATCTGACCTGAATCAACCTCTCAAAGCGTGACCGTCATGTTGGGGCTGCCGGCCTACAGCAAAAAGCCCCGCCGAGGCGGGGCTAGCAGTCAAATCCAAGGGGGTCAGTCACCATCCGGGCGCCAAGCCACGCCATCATGGTGTGAACCACCATCAGCATGAATCGTCATTGCGACTACCTGAGCACAATCTTCACTGACTAGGAACAGCGCAAGCCCGCCGATGTCGCTCTGGGGCTCGCCTATTCTGCGGTCAGGAATTTGCCGGGTGATAGCCGCTGCGGCTTGCGGCCAGGTACTTGCAAACTGATCGTAAGCCGCCGAACGGGCGGCCGGGTAAATCACATGACATAGGATACCGTACCGCGCCCACTCCACTGCTGCGGCGCGGATCAAGGCACGCACCGCCTCTTTAGCCACGTTGTAAGGCATGCTGTGCAAACACCATTGAGTGAGCCGAAATTGACAATCCGGCCATGGCCTTGGGCTTTCATGTGAGGGAAAGCGGCCTGTATGGCCCACAAGCAAGACCAAAAGTTCAGCTGCAGCGAATCCCTTACGTCTTTATCGCTGCTCTGCTCCAGCGGCTTTGGCAGGCTCCCGCCACCCGCGTTATTGATCAGGATATCGAACCGGCCATAACGCTCGGCTGTGCCATTTATCAAGCGCTCTAGCTGATTCTTTACACAGACATCGGTCTGTCCAAAGCTGACCTCCACGGCAAACTCTTCACTCAGCCCCTGGGCGACCCGCGCCTTGCGCTGCGCGATGACCACCGTAGCCCCGCCTGTGCCAAGCACCTTGTGATGCCCAGTCCAATACCTTCACCACCCCGTCACAATGGCCACACAGACGAATAAACGCCCCATAGATACGGCTCCTGCAAACTGAGTAGTGGGCAAATCCAGCCCAAGCGCCGTCAGTGTCCGCCAAGTGTTCAGGAGCATGCCTACAAGAGCCTGATCCATATAGATCAGGCTGAAATATGGCCAACTCAGTAACGTATTCGCCGCGAACTTTTACCTGACTGGAGCGGCAGAATGCGCAACCTTTCTGTGCGTCTAAAACTGTATTCCTTGCTCGTGTGTTTCGTCCTGAGCCTTGCGATTGTGGGCACAACAGGTTGGCTCGGGCTGCTTAAGACGCAAGCGGGCATGGCTAACATCAGCCATTCGCTGACCGTCGTCGACGCCTTGTCAAAACTACAAAATGCCCGCCTCAGCTCGATCGCGGCCATGCAGGAAGGGGCCAGTTGGCGCTCCGAATACTTTGACAACTTCCCGGACAAATCAGATGCCATCGCGGAGGCCCAGGGCCTGTTTGCCGACATTTTGCAGCGCCACACACGCAGCCTTGAACTCGCCAAGCAAGCCTATCAAGAGTACGAGACAGCCAGTAAATCAGTAGAAGCCGAAGCGTTATGGCAAACCTTCCGAGAGCTATGGAAGGATTTTGAAAACTCGAATCAAGCCCAAACCGAGATCTGCCAGAAACTGGCACAGGCGCAAAACTGGTACGACGTCCAGAATGACTCACTCGCCTTGGTCGCCAATACCCCGAATTGGGTCGCCTCTATCCAGTCCAGCTCAGCAGCCTTAGAGCAGCTCGTCCAACTCAGTGTGGCGGACGCCGAACAGGCCAAGCGCGATGCCGAAACGCAAACCCGAGCCACCAAGAGCCTAATCATCAGCACCCTGACTGTGGCAGTGCTTGTGCTCGGCGGCATATCCATTTTGATCGTGCGCGGCGTGGTCGGCCCACTCCTGCACCTGCGCGCACACATGGAACAGGTGGGCGTCAGCAACGACTTTACCTTGCGGGTGAATGACAACGGCAAAGATGAAGTCGCCATCACCGCACAATCATTCAACACCTTGCTTGAACAGATGCAGCATGCCCTGCAAGAAGTGCTGCATGGCGCCTGGCAGATTGATCATGCGGCCAGTCAAACCAGCTCAATGGCCCAGCAGGTTGCCAGCGGCGCCGAACAGCAAAGCTTGGCGGCTACCGATATCTCATGCGCCATAGAGCAAACCAGCACCTCCGTCAGGCAGATCAACAGTAGCGCTCAAGCAGCGCTTGCACTCGCGCAGGAAACAGCACGGGCAGCCCACCAAGGCGTGGAAAGCATCGAGCTCAGTGGCATTGAGAGCAACAAAACCATCGCGCAAGTCAATCACACCAGCAATCTGATCAAAGCACTGGGCAGTGAGTCAGAGCGCATTACCAACATCATTAGCGTGATTACCAGCATTGCCGAGCAGATCAATCTGCTGGCCTTGAATGCCGCTATTGAAGCGGCACGGGCAGGCAACCACGGCCGAGGGTTTGCCGTAGTCGCTGACGAAGTGCGCTCCCTCGCCACGCGCACCAGCACCTCGGCAACCGAGGTGCGGCAGATGGTCAGCGCGATTCAGCGCTCGACCCTAGCCGCCATCGAGGATATGGCCATTGTGGTGAGCGGCACCGAACACAGCCGAGCCTTAATTGCGACGGCCGCAGAGCGAATGACCGATATTCTGCGTTGCTCGGATCAAGTCGCTGAAGCTATCGGTCACGTTTCGCAGGCCATGCACGAGCAGCACACCAGCACTGAGCTAATCTCCAGGCGAGTGGAGCATGTCTCGCAAATGAGCCATAAAAACTGCAGCATCGGCGAGCAGGCCACGGCGGTTTCTCACGAGCTCAATGGTTCTTCCATCCGGCTGCGCCAGGCCGTTGAACGCTTTAAGGTTTAAACCGGAAGTTCAACAACGATAAGATGCCGCGCCGAGCACCGTAGCGAAAAAAATCCGTGCAACACGAAGCTGCACGGATTGAGGAACGCAAGCAGTAATGTCTTAAGCGCTTGGGCTGGAAAGGCTAATCACACCGTTTAAAACCAAACGAACCAACTCGGCCTGACGCGTTACGCCCGCCTTGGCAAAAATAGCCCGCAGGTGCGTGCGCGCCGTGTTGCGCCGAATCCCCAGTAACTCTGCCGCCTCATCCAGCGACATACCATTCGCTAATTCCATGGCCAGATTAGCTTCAGCCGGTGTGAACTCGAAAACCTGCCGCATGACTTCTCGCGGGGCTTTGGTTTGCACATCCGGATCGCATAAAAAGATGATCCACGCGGGCCGGCACTTACCTTCTGAATCTTTGCGCAAGGGGATGCTGCGCACCACCAAGCCCAGCTTGCGCTTGCCTGAGGGCCGGGTTATCGAGATGACCTGGGGCTGCAAACTGCCCGACTCCATAAGTTCTTTCAGCAAGTGCCGCTCATTGCGGTAATGGGCATCCAAACTATTGCCCGACCAGCGCAAGCCATCGCCTTCATCCAGCATGGCTCTGGCCACCTGGTTACAACGCAACACCTGCTGATTCTCATCCAGGACCACAGAGCCTATGTGCAGACGGTTCAACGCCCCTTCATACAACTCATTTTGCGTTGACTCCAACTCCAAGCGGTTAGCCAGCGCTAATGCCTGCTGAAAGTGCGGTAGCAGCGCCTCCAACCGAGCTTTATCGGCCTGTGAAAAAGGCTGCTCATAACTCATTCGATACAGGCGCAAGCGAAACACGGTGCCACTATCCGAGATCAGGTTGACGCCTAAGCCATAACGCGAACCGTACTGACCAAATACCTCACGGTAGAAATCTGACTTGAGCCATTTTTCATCGCCCACATATTCATCAATGGTCAGAATTTTATTGAGCGGCAAATCCAGAAACGGGTCGTGTCGCCACAACTCGGCCTGATAAATACGTTCAACCGGCGGATTGGCAGGCTGGCAAACTAAATACCCCAGATCCGTACTGGATGACGGACGAATCACAATGACTGCCGACGTTGCATCCATATATAGAGAAAGGAACTTGGCCACCTCGACCCAAGGACTCTCCTCGGTTAACCCCTTATAGATCGCATGGATCATGCGATTCTGATCGACCCCTCCAATACTTTGGCGCAGCGTGCTGACCAAATTCTTTAGATGGGCTTGATCAGAAAGACTAAGCAACGGGGGTGAGTTAGAGGCTGAACTACTGTCTGGACGTTCCACAATTCTAAGTACTCTGGCGGCTGGCATCGGTCTTACCTCTTTTTTTTATTTTTATTACAAGCACAGCAGTAAGCCCTCCTTGGTCGTGACTCAATCTCCTGCAAGGACTCTGGACAACTGCGGATCGTTCGGTGGGTTAAACACACAGCGCACACCGTTGGGATCATAGATGCCCATTACGCAGCCGTTACAGCTGTTGCAGGCCGACTGATGCAGCGACCCCAGCTGTAACTTGTTCACAAAGCTTGAATCATGGATCAAGGCCCGCGCAAGAGCGATTGCCTCGAACCCTTCCTGCATCACTTGCTGCGCCGCTGCCAGCGATTTAACCCCGCCCACCAGCGCCAAAGGCATAGAAACGGCCTGGCGAATCAGGCGTGCCGACTCTAGGAAATACAGCTCACGAAATTGCAAATCTTTGGGCTGTTGTAAGCCCAACGCCCAAGGTCCGATACGGGCCAGGCCTTTAGTCTGGGCCTTCATGTCAGCAATCGGCATGGCACTGCCAAACAAGGCCCAAGGGCTGTACATGTTATGGCCGCCACTCAAGGTCAAGAGATCCGCGCCTTCGGCCTGCAAAACCTGAGCGGTGACCGCGGCCTGCTGTGGGTCAATCCCACCACGTGCGGCATCGGTTTGATTGATCTTGCAGCTCACGGCCATGTTCTGCCCAACCGCATCCTTTACCCGCCGCAACACCAGCGCGGGAAAGCGTGTGCGCGCCTCGACACTGCCACCATACCCATCCTTACGCTTATTACTTAGCGGAGACAGAAACTGGTTCAGCAGATAGCCATGGCCCATGTGGATTTCAACCGCATCAAAGCCGGCCTCGCGAGCTAATTGCGCAGCCCGCGCAAACTCAGCCGCGACACGCTCCATATCGGCGACCTGCATCTGCGTCTGCCACAAAATACCCTGCAGAAAACCGAAAGCATTGAAGCCTGACGAAGCACTTTTGGGGTAGCCATGCGCAGGCTTGAGCATGGTGAAAGACCCACCGTGGGTAATCTGCAAACAGGCCGCAGCCCCCTCGGCATGTACCGCATCGGTCAGTGCCCGCAGATGGGGGATGACCTCATTGCTCATATGAAACTGATGCTTAAACGTACGCCCCTCCGGTGAAACCGCACCGTAGGCCACCGTGGTCATACCCACGCCACCGGCCGCTATATCCCGGTGGTGCTGCAAGAGCGCCTTGGTCGGCATGCCATCCGGAGTCATGCCTTCATTGGCTCCGGCCTTGATAAACCGATTGCGCAGCTTCAACGGCCCGAACATCAGCGGTGAAAATGGCGAGACTTGTGTTTTGCTCTGTGCGCTCATGGGGCACTCCTTAACCGTGAGTTCCACCGTCGATACGCACCACTTCACCGTTGATGAAGCTGCCATCGGCGCAGGCCAGAGTGGCGATCACCGCAGCGACCTCCTCAGGCTTGCCCAGCTGCCGATCGGGTCGGGATAAGTGCATATACAGCTGGAAATCAGCACCCTCGGGAAAGCTTTGGGCCTGCGCCGCCACCATAGGCGTGGCAATGCCACCCGGCGCCACTGCGTTCACACGCACACCGCGATTGAGGTATTCACGCGACAAGGCTTGCGTCAACGCAGCAATCCCTCCTTTGCTCGCCGAGTACGCCGCCATATAGGCGTGGCCAAAAAATGCCGATGTCGAGGCCGCATTGACGATATTGCCTTTGCTTTCGAGCAGGTATGGCAGCGCCTCACGGCAGCAGAGGAATGTGCCGCCCAGATTGATTTGCACAACCCGCATAAACTCTTCGAAAGAGGTTTTGGTGGTGTGCTCGGAGCTTAAAACCCCGGCCAAGTTGACCAGTACATCGAGATGGCCGGTCCGCGCGACAAAGTCGGCCATGGCCTGTTTCACGGCCACCTCATCCGTCACCGACACCTGCGCATACACCACTGTTGCCCCCGCTGCTGCAGTGGCTTGGGCCAGCGCCTGGGTTTGCACCAAGCCATCTAGGTCACGGTCTAGCGCCAGCACCTGTGCGCCTTCAGCAGCCAAGCGGATGACCGTGGCCCGGCCAATACCGGAAGCGCCACCCGTGACAATAATGTTCTTATCGGTAAAACGCAGAACTGGGCTCATCAGCAAACATCCTTCTTATCGTTATTAGTCAGATCAATCCGATTACCGCTATAGCCAAGCAATACGCGTCACGCCCGCTGTACCTGTGGACTTACGGCCTGCCCTTCAGGGCTTACGGCCGGCTTGCGGGTTTGCCCGCGCAGTAACAGATGGGAGAGCGCCGGGATCAGCACCAGGGCACCGATCATGTTCCACAAGAACATGAACGTCAGCAGAATGCCCATATCGGCCTGGAACTTGATCGGTGAAAAGACCCAGGTCAGCACGCCTGCCGCTAGGGTCAGGCCCACCAGAGCGACGACCTTGCCGGTAAAGCGCAGTGCCCCGGCATAGGCCTCTTCGAGCGAAGCGCCTTTGCGTTGCAGCGTGAGCTGGATACTGAGCAGATACAGGGCGTAATCGACACCTGCGCCGACCCCGAGGGCGATCACCGGCAACGTCGCGACCTTAACGCCAATGCCCATCTGCACCATGATCGCCTCACACAGCAAGGAGGTGATCACCAGCGGCACCAACGCCACGATCACCGCGCGCCAACTGCGAAACGCGATCAGGCAGAGAATCACCACCGAGCCATACAGCAGCAGCAAAACCGTTAAGGTCGCTGAGGCGACTACCTGATTGGTGGCGGCCTCGATACCAGCCGGCCCTGCAGCCAGCAAAAAGCGGCGTTTGTCGTTGTCATGCTCAGCGGCAAACGCCTCGACGGCTTTAACCACGCGGTTCAGGGTTTCGGCACGGTGATCGGCCAGATATGCCACCACCGGCGAAACCGAGCAGGTCTGGTTGGCCAGCTCAGGAGACTGCATAACCGCCAACTGCGCAGCCTGAGCAGCCACTTCCGACACCCGCGGAATGCTCATCCACTTCGGGTTTGCTTCACCGTAGCTGGAGTTGATAAAGCGCACTGACGACGACAGGCTGGCCACCGACTGCACACCTGGCACATCCCTCAGCATGCGACTGAGCCGGTCGATTTCGGTCAGGGTTTCAAAGGTGGAGCACTCGCCGGGTTCGGTTTTAACAATCACCGCAAACTGATCGGTGGAGCGGCCAAAACTGCTGTTAAAAAAAGCCAGGTCGCGGTTGTAGCGCGAATCGGCGCGCAGCTCAGGCGCGCCCGCATCCAGATCACCGATCTGCAGATCACGACGGATGTCATAGGCAAAGTAGCCGACCACCAAGGCCATGATCACCAATGCATGACTCAGGCCGGGCTGCGTGCACTTCACCAACAGATCGTTAATGGTTTTGAAAAAGCCGCCACTTTGAGTGTTGCGCTCCAGCTCATTACGGACACTGCGGTGTGCCGCTTTGGGACTAACACCGATATACGACAACATGACCGGCACCATGATGAGCTGAGTGAAGATCAGCACAAAGACCCCGATACTGGTCGTAACCGCCAAATCGCGGATAACCGGTATATCAATCACCATCAAGATGGCGAAGCCAAACACATTGGCCAGTAACGCGGACAACCCCGCCACAAACAGGCGGCGAAAGGTATAACGGGCGGCGACATAACGATCAGTACCGCGCCCGATGTCCTGCATGATGCCATTCATTTTCTGCGCGCCATGGGACATACCAATGGCGAAGACCAGAAACGGCACCAGAATCGAATACGGGTCGATGTCGTAATCCAGCAGTTCCATCAACCCCAGCAGCCAAACCACACTGCTGAGCGAGGCGACGACCAGCAGCACCGAGCTGCGCAGGCAACGGGTATAGGCGTAAATGATCGAAGCGACTATCAGCGCCGCGATCGCAAAGAAGCCCATAACCTGAGTCAGGCCATCAATCAGATCCCCCACCAGCTTGGCAAAGCCAATGATGTGCACGCGCACCTTGGGCTGAGCACCGGGCGCCGCCGCTTCAAACTGGCCACGAATGTCATGCTCTAAAAAGCGCGCAAACTCGTTGTAATCAAAGGGCTTGCCAGTCAGTGGATCTTTATCCATCAGCGGCACCATGATCACCGAGGAACGCATATCCAGAGAAACCAGATCGCCAATCAAGTTGCCGCGCATGACGTTAGTCTGCAATTCCTCGAGAGAGGCCGGCGAACCGTCATAGTTGTGGGGCATGACCGGCCCCCCCTCCATGCCCACTTCAGTCACTTCATTCCAACGCACCGCCGGCATCCACAGAGAACGCATCCAGGCCCGATCCACCCCAGGGGCCAGATTGATCTTGTCGTTAATCTGCTGCAAAGCCTGCAAATAATCAGGATCAAAAATCGTCCCATTGGGGTTTTCAACCATCACCCGCACCGAGTTACCCAGCGCCGCGAGATCCTGTTTGTTCTCCATGTAATTGCGGATAAAGCTATGTGAGCTGGGCATCATCCGCTCAAAGCTGGCATTCACCTTGAGTCCCAACGCCTGATACCCCAACACCAACGTCAATAGGCTGCAGAGCAGCACAAAAAAGAGCCGGTTGTTGAAAATCAAGCGCTCCAGCGCATTACCTGAGCGGCTATCAAAATCTTTACGATCAGGGATCACCAGCGTCGCACTATCATCCTGAAGCTTGGCCATCTTGTTATTCCTCTAAAATCAGGCTCAATAGAGCATCAACGCCATACTCGACTGAGCTTTAACGGGAACGCTGTGAGTGGTCACGCCGTTAAGCCCTACAAGTGCAAATTGATTTGCCGAAAGACCAACCACGCCAGTAAACAGGCTCGGGTTGGCGATGGTGATGGGGGTCAGACGATCCCCCTGCGGATCAAGCGTGGCCACTTGTGCGGCCTGGCTGACCAGAATCAGAGAGCCATCCGCCAGCGGCGCGCCGGCGATCACTCCCGTCTTGAAATAATTATTCACTGGCGACCAATTCAGCCCCGCGTCGGAGCTGCGAAACACATGGCCGCGCAGGCCGTATGCGAGCATGACATGCGATGTCCCGGCCAAACCGAACAGGGTGCCGCCATAACCGGTTTGCCGCGCCACGAACGTCTGCGCACCAGGTCCTTGGGTCCAGACATGGCCGCGCTCACCGGTAATCGCCAGAGTTCCGTCGACCTCACGAATGGCAGTCAAATGCAGCAGGTCATTGTTCTCAATCTGAGTATTCAGGGGTTGCCAGCTCTTACCACCGTCGCGGCTGCCCATGAACAAGCCAAAAGGCCCTACCGCGTAACCCTGCTGCCCGGTCGTATCAAACCAAACCCCCATAAAGAACTGACCAGGACCTGGCCGGGTCATGTTCAAGATGGCCTCGAGATAGGCCTGAGCACGCTCTACGGATAAGCCCGAGTGCCCCTGCTCGAAATAAGTGCTGATGATTGCGGCCAGCTCACGGCCATCAAGCTGTTTATTCCACGTTTGGCCGCCGTCATTAGTGTGCAGAATGGCTGCGCCATGACCGACCGCCCAGCCTTGTTGCTCGTTGGCAAAATACACCGCATTCAGGTCGACGCTGACCGGCACACTGGCCTGGACCCAGCTTGAGCCCTGATCATCGGAAATCACGATCAAACCGCTTTCGCCCACAGCCACCAGGCGCTTGCCGGTATTGGCAATATCACGCAAAGGCTTGGAGTTAACTGCGGACATGGCAGATGCAGGTTGATCCAAAGGGTCAACGAAGGTTTCAGCAGCCACTGCGTGACAGGACACACTCAAGAGCACTGACAGTATCCAGCCTGAAAACCACCTCACGCCAGCTGAGCTGATACCAGAACGGGCAGTGACCATCCTACTTACACGCATAAATTTCTCCGCAAGATCGAGTCTGCTGTTGTTTTAAGTTTGCGAAGGCGCCAATAAAAACGAGCACCACTTCAGCAATGACTTGAGTTTCGAGAAATGGCTCTAGATCCGCATGCTGCATGTGGATTAGAAATTCCGACAACGCCGCTAAATAGCCCTAAGCCGTTTAAATACAAGGCAAAAAAAACCCCAATCAGTGATTGGGGTTTCTCTTTAACGGCGCAACGGCACGCCTTGGGCGGATCAGCGAATACCGCCGCCCGCCATGGCATCAGATGTCATACGGCTATTGGGCCAGCGCGCAACGCGCACATACCCACTGCCACCTTGCATATGCATGGAGCTGACATACTGGCCCTTGACCAGGTCGTAAATCACCATGGGGGTGTTCGGAACCGACTGGCTGTTCCAGTCATAGGTCAGCAGCCCCTGCGCACTGCGCATCATCTTGCCGGCCTGGTCGTAGCCCTCATACAGCACGATGGACCAGCTATCTTCATCAACATAGAAGACCTTCTTGCTTTGCGCATGGCGCTTACCAGCCTTCAACGTGGCTTCCACGACCCAGACACGGTGCGCCTCCCAACGCATCAGATCAGGATTGGCAAATTGCTTGCCGTAAGACTCTTTGGCGGTGGAATGCATCAGCATTTTGTAATTGTTGTAGGGAACCAACAGTTCTTTTTTACCCACCAGCTTGAAGTCAAAACGATCCAGCTGCCCTTCCCACATACCCAGCTCATCAAAGAAATAGGTACTACCGGCGTTGGTCATTGGCGTGTCGTAGCCGAAGTCCGGCGCCAGCCGCACGCGCCGCTGACCTTGGCTGTATGACCAGATTTTGTTGTTACCGTCTTTCTTGAAGTTGAGGCTCATGTACGTCAACGACTTCTCGCCCACCATGCGCGCAGGGCCGTGATAGACACTCAGACGCCGTTGAAAATACTGCGCGACTTCTTCCGGCGCCTCGTGATACGGCGACTCCGTATAGTTTTCCAGGTCGTGGGTCATGATCAGGTTGCCGGAGGAGTCCACCATGTAACCCGCAAAGCGCGAGCGGTAGGGCGGCCCGTAATAACGCAAGTTATGGTTCCAGATAACCTCAGCGCCAGTTTTCGGAATGGCGTAGGGATAGCCGCCCATGGCACCGGCTACCTCAGCACCATCTTCAGTACCCTGCGCTCGTGTGGCATTGGCGATAGTGGCCTTCTTCAACCACTCGGGAAAATCGACGACGCGATGGCTTGGATAAACATCCACCCGATAATCCGCCCAGCGCTTGATCAACTCTTGCGTGCCCGCAGAGAGCTTGTCGGCGTATTGCGCCATGTTCTGGGCATTGATTGAGTACAGCGCTTTTTCACCTACGAACGGATCAGGATAAATCCCACCTTCTTGTGGCATCTGCGGACCTTTCCAGCCCCCAGTCCAAGCCGGAATAGTGCCATCAGCACTGCCCGCACGCTCTGCACCTACACTGGTCAGTTTATCCGTGCCCAATTGCGCCGCTTCTTCGGCCGTTACTGCCGCCAATACAGGAGCGGCAAATAGAATTGACAGCGCTGCTGATGCAGCAATCTGAGTAATCTTCATCTTATTGTCCTCAGTAAACATACCCACAACCTTGCACTGCCCCTGTTATCCAGAGGCAAGCATTTACAGGCTGGTCTGGAATGTCAGATTGATACGACCACGGTCAGTACTACCCATTGCCCCTATGCGATCCTCGGAATCCCCCGCATCGGAATACAACAGACCAATCTTGTAGCGCTGATCAACGTCAGCAGTGAGCCCCAACGACCAGGCAAACGCGCGCTTGGCAGAGCCCATCAGGGTCGGCGAGTTACCATGCAAGCCATAGCCGGCCAGAATGGCGCTGCCAGTCAGGTCAACGCCAGGCAAGACCTGACTCCACGTAGGCTGAACGATCAGGGAGAAGCTGCTGGCATCGCGCGTGCCACAGCCTGGGCCATCAAGGGCATCGTTACACTCGTAGAAGCGTGAGGCGTTATGCGTCACTTTATCGAGGTAGGTATACGCCACTTCCGCCACCACAATGCCGAAGTCATACAACGGCAAATTAGGCATCGGCGCTTGCGCGTTCAACAGCCCGTGCCAGGTGTTGCCAGTCGCACCAGTCAAATCGTTATCGAAGATAAGATCTGAATTGCTGTCCAGCGCGGTGCCACGTCGATGGGATATCTCCGCGCCCCAACTGATGTCCATCCAGCTGAAGTTGGTGAAGACACCAAACAGATCGACACCGGTGTTGTAAGACTGATGAAAGCGCGAGTAGACCATGGTGTCGGTCGGATCAAACGACATCAGCCCCAACCACGGCTGCATCTCATTCAGACGGCGATAGACCAAACCAAAGTTGCCGCCCCCCATCCAGTCCGGACTGATGCTCAACTGGGCGCCATAGGCGTTGCCGTATTTGTCACTGGGCTCAATTATCTCACCCTGTTTGACATACAGCGGGCCATAACCGGGAATGGTCACCCCAGTAAAAATGCGCCCCTGATCACCATAGAAGAAGTCTGGCGCCCCGAGGAAAGTCCCGCCCTCAGCCTGGCGGTTAGGCTCCCAATCCAGCTGGTAGTAGCCGGAGAAAGAAACGCTGTCGCTGAGCTGAGCCTGGAAGGACAGTTGCGGTAACGGCATGGCCAGTTCTTTGGGTGACGCACCCGGAACTTCCGCCCCTTTCTGCAGGTTCCCGGGCTGCTGACTCCAGGTAATCGAGTCGCTGGAGTTAACCTGCGACACACCCCAGACCAGCGCATGCTGCCCCGCTTTTACCTGAACCGGCACACGTCCCAGATCAAAACGACCAAAGACGAAGGCATCGAGAATTTCACCCGACGGACCGTAATAGTAGCGCCGGGCCTGGCGCGACATTTTGTTATTCGGGTAGGCCTCAGCCCCGGCGTACATGGGGTTGCCCTTGAGCTCATCATCACGATAAGCGTGGTCGTACCAACCCGTGGCACTCACACGAAAGCCGTAATCATCCTTGTAGATGAAGTCGAATTCGCTGAGCACATCCAGGCGACGCTTCGTCATATCGCCACGCTCAGCAAAGTAGTCGGACTGATGCGAGGTCGGGTCGTTACCGAGGTCTGAATCAATGCCCTCGACCCGCCAGCCCAATCCCAAGCGCAATTCAGTCGTCCAGTTAATCCGTATATCTGGATTACCGGTGTCGATCTGTATTGCCTGTGCCATCGGGCTGAGCAAAAACCCCATAAATACAACAGGCACCGTAACCCGACGCCAATCGTTTACCGCAAGTGACGCATGTTCTTTAAGTCGCATGTTGTGCTCCGCAAGTCCAAGTCTGGAGTTGTTCTTGTTCAGCTTGTCTTGTTACTTGTGTGAGGCCGCCTGCCTTCGCATAAACGACCTGCACTTAGTCTCAACAACAACACACGACACACACATCAACCGTTTGCAGTAGCACAACAGATAAATCTGTAAACACCTCCCGCCCGCATAAAAATCCTAAATCTACTGCATTCGGTTGATGCCTCTGCTCACACGCAAACGCCAACCTAATAAACATCGCCCTGCCCTCTGCGAGTGCAGGTCCTCCTCCAAAACAACAATGCCTATAAGCGCACAATTACGGAGATCCAAGTGATGAAACCTGCCATAGACGACAGACGCTGTGCAGTTCTGGTTGTGGGTTCAGGAGCTGGCGCGCTGCTTGCCGCCAACCGCGCCCACGACCTGGGGTTGGACGTACTGGTGATCGAAAAGACCGATCGTTACGGCGGCACTTCGGCCCTGTCGGGTGGCGGCATCTGGATTCCGAACAACCAAGGCATTGCCCAGCAAGACTCGTACGATCAAGCACTGACCTATTTCAAAGCCTGTACCCATGGCCTTGTCGCAGAAGAAAAACTGCGCGCCTACCTGGATACGGCCCCAGAAATGGTGGAATACATGCGCCAGGAGATTGGGGTTAAGTACAACCCGGTGGCGGGCTACTCTGACTACTGCCAACACCTCCCGGGCGCCTCCGACAACGGCCGCACGATGTTCGTTGAACCGGTTGATGCCGGCGTTCTGGGCGCAGATTTTTTCACCCTGCGCGAAGCCGACATGGGTGCCAAGCTGTTCGGCCGCATCGCTCTGGACTACTACGACGGGCAGATGCTGGGCGCGCGCGCCAAAGGCTGGAAGCGGAAGATCTTCTCACTGATCTGGAACTATTGGTCGGACCTCGGTTGGCGCGCCAAAACCCGCCGCGACCGCCGTGTCACCATGGGTAGCGCCCTGATTGCAGGCCTGCGCATTGGTCTGCAACAGCGCAAGATTCAGCTCCTGCTGAACACCAAACTGGAACAACTCATTGTGGACAACGGCAGGGTTACGGGTGCCGTCGTAAGCCAAAACGGCAACACCTTTAAGATTCATGCCAGCGGCGCGGTGATTCTTGCTTGTGGCGGCTTTGAGCAAAACCAGAAGATGCGCGACAAATACCTGCCCGTTAAAACCCAGGTTGAGTGGAGCGTAACCCCAATGCAGGCCAATACCGGTGATGCGGTGTTGGCTGGACAGAACATCGGGGCTGCTACTGAATTTATGCATGAGGCCTGGTGGGCTCCCACCATACGCCTCCCCGCCGCCGACACGCCAAACGTGAACATGCGCAGCGCCCTGTTTATTGAGCGCAGTTACGCCCACAGCTTGTGCGTTAACCGCAAGGGCAAGCGCTTCACCAACGAAGCGATGTCGTATAACGACTTCGGCCACGAGATGATCCGCGATAACGCCGAGACCGGCGCCAACAGCCCATGCTGGTTTATCTTTGATGCCAATTACCGCAAGAAAAATATCCTCGGCCGCATCATGCCGGGCTCAATCATGCCCGACTCCAGCCTGCCACCGGAGTGGTGGGACAACGTGCTCTATCGCGCCGAAAGTCTGAGCGAGCTGGCACAAAAAATCGGCCTTGATCCCAAACAACTGGAAAGCACCGTACAGACCTTCAATGGCTACGCCGCCACTGGCGTTGACCTGGAGTTCAAGCGCGGCCACTACAGCTTTGATCGTTTCTATTGCGACCCACGCCACCAGCCTAACCCCAGCCTCGGCGCCCTCGATAAAGCGCCCTACTACGCCATTCGGGTTGATCTGGGCGATCTGGGGAGCAAGGGTGGCCTCAAAGTCGATAAGCAAGCCAATGTCCTCGACATCGATGACAAGCCGATCCCCGGCCTGTACGCCATCGGCAACACCTCTGGTGCCGTCACCGCAGACTCCTACCCAGGCGCCGGCGGCACCCTAGGCCCCGCTCTTACGTTCGGCTATCGGGCCGCCAATCACGTGGCTGCCAACGCCAACCATAAGCCGCGTAGCGAACAGCCTACTAAGACCCTCGCTTAATACTGCATATGCGGCATGACGGCCGTGCCTGGCGCTATCAAGAATTGCGCCAGGCACGGCCCTCCCCACTCACGCCTTGCTAACCCGAAAAAGGAGCTACCCCGTGCTCGCTCTCTTCAATGAAGAACAGCAAATGTTCGAAAGCACCGCCAAACGGCTTGCGCAGTCTATTGGCATCAGTAACCCCCATGAATTGAACACATTCAAGCGTGATCACGCATGGCAAATGATCACTGAAGTGGGTTTGTTGGGGCTGCGCCTGCGCGACAACGGCGAGCCTCTGGCATCCGGCGTAGAAGTCATGATTGCCGCTCAGGCACTGGCTGAAACCCTGGTACCGCAACCCTTTGTTTCCGGGCTTCTGGCCAGCGAGCTATTGGCTCTGGCACAAGCGCCGCAGGAATGGATTGAAGAACTGGCCGCGGGTGAATGCCGTTACGCACTGCTGCTTGACCGGACACTTGAGCAACTCGCCGCGCCGAGCCAAAGCGACTGCCTCGCCTGGGACAGTGAAGGAGCGCATTACGCTCTGGGTTTACAGGATGATCACGTCGTACGCGTCAGCCTCAATCAGGGCTTTGTCGCGGCAGATAAAGCCGCCGACCTGACCCGTGCCACTCTGCGCCGCGAAGGCGCACTGGGCACTGTCGAAACAGTCGGCAGCCGCCTCAGTGCCGACGCCCTCAAGCGTTGGCAAGCCCTAGCGCTGACCACCTTGGCGGCTGACATTACCGGCACCCTGCAAGGGGCCTTTACCGGCGCGGTGGCCTACACCAAAGAGCGCGTGCAGTACGAAGCCTTGATTGGCAGCTTCCAGGCCATCCAGCACCTGTGCGCCGAAATGCTCGTGCAAATCCAGGCAGCTCAAAGCACCACCTGCTACGCCGCCTGGGCGGTTGACCAACTGCCGGCCGACGAAGCCCTGCTCGCAGCACGCACAGCCAAAGCCTATGCCTCATCCGTTGCCCTGCCAGTGACCGAGACAGTCATGCAGGTGTATGGCGGCATCGGCCAGACCTGGGAACACATCGCCCACGTCTATACCCGCCGCGCCCTACTCAATGCCCGCCTGTTTGGTAACGAATCACAGCAACTGCATCAGATTGCCGATGCCCGCCTGGGAGCCTGCTAATGGATTACCGTGACACACCCGCCGAAGCCAAATTCCGTCTGGAACTGCGCGAATGGTTCAAACACAACATTCCGGCCAACTGGCGTGACATCACCTCCATCGAAGGTCAGCGCGTCCTGCAAAAAAGCTGGCACCAAGCCCTCTATGCAGGCGGTTATATGGGCCTCAACTGGCCCAAGGAATACGGCGGCCAGGGCCTTGAGGCCAGCTACGACGCCATTCTCAACGATGAGGCCAGCCGCGCTGACTCGCCGCGCCTGCCGGCCATGGTCAACTACTTAGGCCGCGCCATCTTCACTTACGGCACCGAGGAGCAGAAGCAGCAGTTCCTGCCGACCCTGCTCAGCGGTGAGGTGCAGTGGTGCCAAGGTTTTAGTGAACCAGGGGCAGGCTCTGACCTGGCTTCACTGCGCACCCGCGCAGAACGCGACGGGCAGACCTACGTAGTTAACGGCCAGAAGATGTGGACCAGTGGCGCCTTGTTTGCTGACTGGTGCCTGCTGCTGGCCCGCACAGACAGCAGTGTGGCCAAGCACAAAGGCATATCCTGCCTGCTCACGCCGCTCAACGCCCCCGGCATCACCGTGCAACCCATTGTGTTGCACAGTGGCGACCCGGAAACCGCAGAAGTGTTTTTTGACGACGTGCGTATTCCCGAAAGCCAGCGCATCGGTAGTGAAGGTGAAGGTTGGCGCATCGCCATGACCACCGTCTCTTACGAGCGTGGCGCTTCGGATACGGGCTCCATCTCGACCCTGCGTCGTCAGCTGCACGAACTCGAAGAAATTGCGCAAGCACGCGGTCTGCTGGCAGATCCGGCCACCCGGCAAAAGCTGGCCAAGGCCTATGTCGACATCCAGGTCTTGAGCCTCAATGTGGCCCAGCAACTGTCCATGCGCTTGGCGGGCCGAGCCCCTGGCCCGGAAGGCTCCGTGGGCAAGCTGCTGTGGTCCAGAGCCGCGCAATACACCATGCATGTCGCGCTCGACATATTGGGCGCAGATGCACTCAACGGCCATGCGCCGCGCTGGTTGGCCGAGTACTTCACCTCGCGTCCAGTGAGCGTCTACGGCGGTTCTTCGCAAATCCAGAAAAACATTCTCGCCCGCATGCTCGACATGCCGCGCTGATCCTTGGAGCACAGTTTATGCGTTTACAAAATCGGATTGCCGTCATCACTGGCGCCTCACAAGGCATTGGCCGCTGCATTGCACAACGCTATGCGCAAGAAGGCGCAGCAGTGGCTGTGGTGGATGTCAACGTGGCAGGGGGTGAGGAAACCGCAGCGCTGATTCAAGCGGCAGGTGGCCGTGCGCTATTTGTCCGTTGTGACATTTCCAAACGCGAAGAAGTTAATGCCGCAGCAGCCCTGATCAAAAGCGAACTGGGCGCTATCGACATTCTGGTCAATAACGCAGGTATCACCCGCCCCGCCATGCTGCACAAGATGACTGACAGCGAATGGACGCAAGTTATTGATGTGCACATGCATGGCTCCTTCTATTGGTTGCAGGCCGTGGTCCACGACATGATCGAGCGGCAGTGGGGGCGGATTATCTTCGTCAGCTCCTCCACCGCGCAAAACGGCTCGATTGGTCAGATCAACTATGCCGCGGCTAAGTCCGCCATGCTCGGCATGATGCGCACCGCCGCCCGCGAGCTGGGTAAGCACAACATTCTGGTCAACGCCGTGGCGCCAGCAGCCGCCACAGAAATGACCAAAACCATCATGAACGACCCTAAGTTCGCCGAACAACGCGCCGCCGCACTCAAGCAACACCCACTGCGGCGCTCGGCCGAAGCCGACGAAATTGCTCCGACCTTCATTTACCTCGCCAGCGCCGAGTCCTCCTACATGACCGGCCAGGTCCTGTCGGTCGACGGCGGCTCCATGCTGGTGCGCTAAGCACCGTGGCGTTGATTAAATAAGGATCATCACAATGACAACATACAACTCGAACGGCCTGGACCGGTTACTCGCTCCGCAATCCATTGCCATGGTCGGTGCGTCCAACAACCTGTACAGCATTGGCGGTTTGGTCTTTGCCAATATCAAGCGCTCGTTCAACGGCAGCTTGTTCCCTATTCACCCCAAAGATACTGAAGTGCAAGGGCTGACGGCCTACAGCGAGATCAACGCGCTGCCGCAAAACGTCGATCTGGTGGTCATCGCCGTCGCCAGCCATGCCGTCGAAGCCATCATCGAACAGGCTGTCGCCAAGCGCGTGGGCGGCGTGGTGCTGCTCTCGTCCGGCTTTGCCGAAGCCGGTGCAGAAGGCATGGCCTTGCAGGCGCGGATTGCCGAAAAAGCCCGTGCGGGAGGGGTGCGCGTCATCGGTCCAAACTGCATTGGCTACCTGAATATCGCCGGTGGCGTTATGGCCAACTTTGCCCTGACGCCGGATGAGCCCTTGCCTCCAGGCGGCAGCGTAGCCTTGGTGTCGCAAAGCGGTGGGTTTGGCTCTTACCTGACCACCAAAGGGTTGCTCACGGGCCTGCGCCTGGGTTGGTTTGTCAGCACCGGTAACGAGCTGGACGTCAATATCGCCGCTGTGCTGCGCTATCTGGTCGAACAGCCTGAGGTCAAGGTCATGCTGGCCTTCAGCGAAACCCTGCGCGACCCGGAGGTATTTATTGCCGCCGCCCGCCGCGCCCAGGAGCTCGACAAACCGCTCGTCATCCTCAAGGCCGGGCGCTCCGAAGCCGCGGCTAAGGCCGCCATGAGCCACACGGCCTCGGTGGTCGGTGCGGTCAATGTGTTTGATGCGGTTTGCCGCCAGTACGGTGTAATCGTGGCGCACAGCATGGAAGAAATGCTCGACCTGGGCATGATTTTCCAAGATGGCCGCCGCGTCAAAAACAACCGCGTGGCCGTCATGACAACCTCCGGCGGTACTGGTGTGTTACTGGCGGATGAGTCCGCCCTGAATGGTCTGGACGTCCCCACCTTTCCGGCTGATGAACAACAAAAGATGCTCGATGTGCTGCACACGCCGTTCTTCGGCAGCGTGGCCAATCCCATCGACACCACCGCCGCCATTCAGCCGGATGCGCTCAAGGCGGTACAACAACTGGTTGCCCACAGCCCGTCGGTGGACATGCTCACCACCGTGACCTGGGCCCGCGCCATTGAGGCCGCTAAAGACCTGGTCAAGCTCTACCAGAACACCGACAAGCCTCTGGCCGTCCTGTCTACCGATTTGGTTGAGCCACTCAAAGAAGCCGGTGTACCGACTTACACCGACCCACAGCGGGTCGCCAAGTCGCTGGCGGCTCTGTACCGCTTCTCGACGCGTACGGCCACCAGCGCCAGCACCTTCACCCCTAACGCCCAGCGTGTGGCACGCAGTCGTCAACATCTGGAGCTGCCTGCCGGTGAGTTTGTGCTGATGGAGGCCCAGGGCAAGCGCCTGTTTGCCGAATACGGCATCGCGGTAACAGCCGAAGAATGGGTACACAGCGCAGATCAGGCCGTCGCGGCGGCGGCCCGCATCGGTGGCAAGGTCGTGATCAAGGTCATGTCCTACCAACTGCCGCACAAGTCCGACGTTGGCGCCATTCGCCTTGGTTTGCAGGGTGATCAAGCCATACGCGAGGCCTATCAGAGCATGCTCGAAGAAGTCGCGCAGCGTGCGCCACATGCCGTACTTGATGGGGTTCTGGTGCAGCAAATGGTGCCGGCACGCATGGAACTCACTTGCGGCCTGCAACGCGATGAGGTGTTTGGCCCGATGGTCGCTGTAGGTTTAGGTGGCGTGCTGGTGGAGCAGTTGGCTGAAACCACCTTGCTGCGCCCGCCCTTCAGTCTCGAAACCGCCCGCCAGGCGCTCGGCCAATTGCTCCAAGGGCGTTTGGTCCAGGGCCGCCGTGGTCTGTCCCACGATGAGCAAGAGCAGATCGCCGCCATCATGGTCGGCGTGGGCAACCTGGCGCTGGAGCACGACAACATCAGCGAAGTCGATATCAACCCGATCCGCGTCGATGCAGGCAAAGCCTACGCCGCAGATGCGTTGGTAGTACTGGCTGGCGCCCCTGAAGCGGCCCATTAAGGAGCAGACATGGCAGATCAATCCCTGATCGGCTACCAGTTTCCAGCGTTTCGGTTCAAGGTCGAGGAAGGCAAAGTGGCGGAGTTCGCCAAGGCGATTTTCGCCACTGACCCTTGCTATCTCGACCTTCAAGCGGCGTACCAGCAGGGCTTTTTGTCCTTGCTGGTTCCACCGACATTCAGCACCGCAACCCTGCATTGGCAGCCGCAGCATCAAGGCAACCCGCTAAACCTCGACCTGAGCCGCGTGCTGGCCGGCGGCAACGAGTGGGAATACCTGCGCCCCATCGTCGCCGGTGAGACCTTTATCGTGCGCACACACATTGCCGACGTCAGTAAAAAACAAGGTTCCCGCGGCGAGATGACACTGATCATCCGTGAAATGGGCTTCTACGACGAGACCGACAGCCCGGCTCTGATCGCTCGCAGCACCATCATCGAAATGCCTCCGGTAACTGCCCAGCAAGCCGCCGAGGAACACACGTCATGAGCACTTTGATAAAGGCTTTCAGCGTCGG
Source organism: Pseudomonas sp. 5P_3.1_Bac2 (assembly GCF_025465995.1). Taxonomy (GTDB): domain Bacteria; phylum Pseudomonadota; class Gammaproteobacteria; order Pseudomonadales; family Pseudomonadaceae; genus Aquipseudomonas. Next base: position 87,567 of record NZ_JANLNY010000017.1, read on the forward strand.
CGAGCAGGCAGCAGAACGTCGGGTCGGCCCTCTCAGCCGTACCGACATAGTGCGCTACGCAGGGGCCGGCGGCGACTTCAATCCGATCCACCATGACGAGACTTTCGCTCAACGCGCCGGTTATCCCAGCGTGTTTGCCCATGGTCTGCTCACCGCCGGCATCCTCTCGACCTACGCCAGCGAATGGCTGGGCCTGACCGCCCTGCGCAAATATGCCGTGCGCTACGTGGCGCAAGTCTGGCCGGGAGACACCTTGATCCTCAGCGGCCAGGTGGATGCGGTGCAAAGCAGCGCCGATGGCAAGCACATCGTCACGTGCTCCTTGCTGGTTCAGCGCGAGGCCAACGGTCAACGCCAGGACGTGCTCAAGGCCTCTGCCATCGCCCACTACGCCCAACCCAAAGGTGAATCAGATGCGTGATGTTCACGAGACGGCGCCCTATCAGCGCTACCTTGAGGGCTTGGCCCGTGGCGCACTGGTCTATCAGACCTGCGCCAGCTGCCATAAAGCGATCTTTTATCCACGCCCCGGCTGCCCATTCTGCGGCGCGCTGGACCTCAGTCTGCAAGACAGCAAAGGCCTCGGCACGCTGTACTCGGTCAGCGTGGTTTACGACAAAGTCCAGAACTACAACTTGGTTCTGGTCGATCTGGATGAAGGCTTTCGCATGATGAGCTGCGTGCCGGACTGTGCAGCCCCCGCTATCGGCAGCCGGGTAAAAGCCCGCCTAGAGCAACTGGATGATCAGGAGCCACGCATCGTGTTTGATCTGGTCGAAGGAGACGCAGCATGAGCCTCCAGCATTTGCGCGGCAAAGCCGCCATTGTAGGCCTGGCCGAATCCGATTTAGGCGACGTTGGCCCTCAGCGCTATGCCATCGAGCTGGCCGCTCAGGCGGCCTACCGTGCCCTGGAAGACGCAGGCTTACGCACCACGGACGTAGATGGTTTGTTCAGTTGTGTGATGGGCCGCTTCATGAGCAATCTGGATTTCGGCGAATACCTTGGCATTCGGCCGCGCTACAGTGACAGCGGCAATATCGGCGGCAGCTCTTTCCTGTCGTATCTGTTCCACGCGGCGGCAGCGATTAACGCCGGCTTATGCGACACCGCCCTGATTGTCTATGGCAGCACCCCTCGGGCAGACGGCCATCGGCGTCAGGCAATGACCGGCCTACAAGAGCGGCCCAATTACGAAGCGGCGTACAAACCACGTCACCCGGTTTCCGGCTATGCCTTGGCCACCGCGCGCCATATGCACCAATACGGCACCACCCGCGAACAACTGGCCGAGGTGGCCGTGGCTGCCCGCGCGTGGGCGCAGTTAAACCCGGTGGCCTTCCACTACGGCAAAGGCCCGCTGAGCATTGGCGAAGTGCTGGAGAGCAAGATGGTCTCCAGCCCATTAAGCATTCGCGACTGCTGCCTGGTTACCGATGGCGGTGGCGCGCTGGTGATCACCAGTGCCGAACGCGCCAAGCAACTGCGCAAGCCTCCGGTGTACCTGCTGGGTGCGGGTGAAGCCCACTCCCACCGCAGCATTTCGCAGATGCCCGACCTCACCACCAGCTGCGCGGTGGAGTCCTCCGCACGCGCCTATGCCATGGCCGGAATCAAACCGGCTGATGTGGATGTCTTGCAGCTCTACGACGCCTTCACCATCAACCCGATCATGTTTCTTGAAGACCTCGGTTTCTGCGCCAAGGGTGAAGGCGGCGCCTTTGTTGCCGATGGCCGTATCGCCCCAGGCGGCAGCCTGCCAGTGAATACGAACGGTGGCGGTTTAGCCTATTGCCACCCCGGCATGTACGGCATTTTTGCGCTGATTGAGGCCGCCCGCCAGATTCGCGGTGAGGCCGGCGCGCGCCAGCAAAACAAGGTCGAAATCGCCCTGGCACAAGGTAACGGTGGCCAGTTCTCCAGCCAGGTCACCGCCATTCTCGGCACGGAGAACACCCTATGAGCTGCGTGCTGCGCGAACGTCACGGCGACGTCTTGCTGATTACATTAAATCGCCCGGAGGTCCTCAACAGCTTCAATGGCGAGCTGCATCAGGGCTTATCTGATGCCTGGTATGAGGCCAGTTCAGCTGACGTGCGAGCGGTGGTATTAACCGGGGCGGGCCGCGCTTTCTGCGCAGGAGCAGACCTGCACTCCCCGCCCGCGCCGGACACGCTGGGGCACAACACCCTGCGCCATACCTTCAACAGCCACACCCTGGCCATGGCCGCGCTGGATAAACCGGTCATCGCCGCGATTAATGGCGCCGCTGCTGGTGCCGGGCTTTCGCTGGCCTGTGCGGCGGACATTCAGTTGGCGTCGAGCCACGCCAAGTTTGTTCCTGCCTTCGTTGATATAGGCCTGGTGCCCGATGCCGGTGGCAGTTGGTTTATCCACCGCCTGCTGGGCTACTCAAGGGCCTTCCAGTGGCTGGCCAGCAACCAGCGTCTGGATGCTCAGCAAGCCTTGCAATGGGGCTTGGTCAGTCAAGTCGTTGAGCCTGAACAACTGCTGCCAGAAGCCCTGAGCCTGGCCCAACAGCTCGCCAGTAAACCCGGTGCAGCAATCGGCCTGACTAAACGCTTACTGACCCAGGCAAGCCGGAACAGCCTGGCTGAGCAACTAGAGGCCGAGACGGCTCTGCAAAACCTCGCTGTCAACGACCCAGCCCGCGCCAAAGCCCGCGCGGCCATGTTGGAAAAACTTTCCCGAGGCTAATCCAGCCCACTGTTTAGCGGAGTTCCCATGATTGATTACGGACGTTTTCGCAGCATCTTGGCTGAACGCCAGGACCATGTACTGATCTTGACCCTGAACCGCCCCGAGCGTCTCAATGCCGTTGGCGACGACATGCACGAAGGCCTGGAGGCCATTCTGACGGACTTGCGCAATGACCCCAGCGTGCGCGCCGTGGTACTGCAAGCGGCCGGGCGGGCGTTCTGTGTGGGCGGCGACGTCAAGTCTTTTGGCGAAGAGCCCCAGACCGAAATGACGCCCTATGAAACCATGCAAGTGGTGACCCGCAGCGCCGCCCACCTGATTGAGTGCTTTATCAACACCCCGCAGCCACTGATCGGTGCCGTACAAGGCTACGCCATGGGCCTGGGCGCAACCCTGGCCCTGATGTGCGACGTGCTGCTGGTGGCGGAGGATGCACAAATTGCCGACACCCATGTGCCCGTGGGATTGGTCGCCGGTGACGGTGGCGCACTGGCCTGGCCATTGGCAATGCCATTCAATACCGCCAAGTACTACCTCATGACCGGTGAGCGCATCAACGCTCAGGACGCCGTCCGCCTGGGCCTGGCCCTCAAAGCGGTCGCCCCCGACGAGTTGCAGGCGCAGGCGCTGAACATGGCCGTGAAAATGGCCCAGCTGCCACCTCTGGCGGTGCAAGGCACCAAGCGCGCCCTTAACCAGATTCTGCGCCATCACAGCCAACTGACTCTGGACATGGGACTGCAACTGGAAGCCGCGACCTTCCTCAGCAAGGACCATAAAGAAGCGGTCAGCGCCTTTATGGAAAAACGCAGCGCAACTTTTGCCGGACGCTAACCGCCTATGAAACCGGTAACCACAGGCAGTAGCTGGCTAAGCGGAATATCCCTGGAAGTGCGCTGCCTGTGCGTTATCAGCTTCATTTCCGCAGTAGGCTTCGGCATCCAGTCGCCGGCCATCCCGGTTTTTGGCCAGAGCTTAGGGGTGGGCAGCAGCATGGTGGGGCTGATTATTGCCGCCTTTCCCATGGCCCGCCTGCTGATGGCCTGGCCGAGTGGCGCACTCAGCAACCTCTGGGGCGAGTATCGCTTGCTGTGCGCGGGCCTGCTGATTATGGCCCTGACCAGTATTGCTGCCGGCTTTTCTCAGTCAGCTGAGCAACTCCTTCTGTTTCGCGGTCTTTGCGGAGTCGGCTCGGTGTTGTACAGCGTGTCGGCCATGAGCCTGCTGCTGCGCACAACGGCTCAGGAGCAACGGGGCAAAGCCACCGGTCTATTTATGGGCGCGTATTACATCGGCACGGTCGCAGGCCCAGCCATCGGCAGTTTGTTTGTCGACCTGTCAGTACGACTGCCCTTTTTTATTTATGGCACGGGCGCTGGCCTCGCTGGCCTCGTCGCCCTGGTTTTACTGCGTGACCAGCGGCATCCGCACAGTGCCAAACGCGAGCTGAGCCAACCCCCTACGCGCCTTCGCGCTGCGCTCAAACTGCGCGCGTACCGCGCCGCACTGACCAGTAACTTCGCCATCGGCTTTGCCGTCTATGGCGTGCGGGTTTCTGTCTTGCCGTTGTTCTTGCTGGTGGTGCTGCAACAGCCCAGTAAATGGATTGGCATCGGCCTGACAATAGGCGCCCTCGCGCAGACCCTAGTCCTTCCTAAAGCGGGTCAATATGTCGACAAATGGGGGGTTAAAAAGCCGCTGTTGCTGGGTTTGAGCCTGGTTCTGGCCAGCTTTTTGATCATCCAGTTCGGCCACGCGCTGCCGGCCTATTTGCTCGGGATGGCCTGCATGGGGCTGGGTACCGCGTTCTGTACAACATCCGCGGCTGTTGCCGCAGGCGATGCCGCCAATGGGCGCGGCGGCACGGTGATTTCTACCTATCAGATGTCGGCGGATTTCGGCATGGTCGCAGGTCCCATTTTGATTGGCTTACTGGCCGAACACTACTCTTACGACCTTGCCCTGGCTGCCACCACCACGCTCTTGCTCTTAGCTGTTCTCACTGCACTGGCCATCCCCAAAACAACTAATAAGGCGAAACCACACAATGCAATGGAGTGAATCGCAGTTACCTAACCTGCAAGGCAAGCGAGCCCTGGTGACCGGTGGTGCTAGCGGCATCGGCTTGGAAACGGCAAAGGCGCTGGCCAAGGCCGGCGCCGAGGTGCTGATTGCTGATCTGGACGAAGTGGGCGCACGCGCCGCCATCGCCCACATCAACCTGCACAAGCCTCTGGCCCACGCACACTTCGCGCGACTGGACTTAAGCAACCTCAGCCAGGTCAAATCCTTCGCCGCTGCGTTAGTCAGTGAGGGGCAGCCGCTGGACTTGCTATTCAACAATGCCGGCATCCAACCCTTAAGCAAAGCTAACCGCACGCCTGAGGGCTTTGAACTGACCCTCGCCATCGGCCATCTGGGGCACTTTGCGCTCACCAGCCACCTGCTGCCCGTGCTGCTGCAAGCGCGCGCGCCACGCGTGATCACCACCTCCAGCCTGGTGCACCGTCAAGGCATTATCGACCGCGACGATCTGCAACTGCTACAGCACTACGAGGCACAACGTGCCTATAACCAGACCAAGCTGGCCAATCTGCTCTTCGCCCAGGAGTTGCAACGCCGCGCCGAGCGCGCAGGCACAGCACTGATCAGCGTAGCCGCTCACCCGGGTGTGGCCCGCACCGGAATCGGCCGCAACCGCAGCCGTCAAGGCAGCCTCAGCTGGAAAGACCAAATGGTCGGCGCCGTGCTGAAAGTCATCATGCCCCTGCTCGGACAAGACGCCGACAAAGGTGCTCAGCCACTGCTCTACGCTGCCACGCAAAAGGATATCGAACCGGGTGGCTTTTATGGTCCCAGTGGCCTCGGTGAAATGAAAGGCCCGCCAAAAGCCGCACGCATTGGGGGGATGGCAACAGATCAGGCACTGGCGCACTGGCTATGGGAAACCTCCGAGCATTTGTGCGAAGTCAATTACGACGCCCTGACGCAGCTGCGTCGGGCTTAAGCTGCGCGGCAACCGGGAGAATGTGATGTCAAAAGAAGCACAAATGAAAAGCGCCCTGCAGGCGTATATCGACGCCTTCAACCGCGCCGATCTGCACGCCATTGTCGCGCTGTATGCCGCTGACGCAACCGTCGAGGACCCTTATGGCAGCCCACCCAAAGTGGGCCAACAGGCCATCCGCGAATTTTATCGCGATGCCCTGTTATCAGGCGCACAACTGGAGCTGGCTGCCCCTATCCGGGCCAGCATGAGCAATGCGGCAGCGATGGCATTTGTGGCCGTGATTGGTAATGGGGCAAGCGTGACTCGGGTCAGCGTGATTGATCTGATGACCTTCAACGAGCAAGGTCTCATTACCTCAATGCAAGCCTATTTTGGCCAAAGCGATATCGCAATCGGCTAGCCAAAACGGAAAGCCGATACCGCGACCAAGCCTGCCAGCGACTCGTGATAAATACGCTTGGCAGGCTGTTCCAACGCCGCTCCACACGCCACCATCAGCGGTAGCAAATGCTCTTCACGAGGATGCGCAAAGCGCGCATGCGGAGCTTTGGGCCACGCCGTCAGCAAAGCTGCACGCGTAGCAGGCTCAGCCATCAACGCGGCATTCAGCCACTGATCAAACGCCTGTGCCCGCTCAGCGATCTGTGGTCCAACAGGCTGCATGTTATGAAACGACATGCCACTCCCGACGATCAGCACCCCCTGCTCACGCAGAGGCGCCAAACAGCGACCAACAGCCAGATGAAAACCAGGGTCCAGATCATGGCGCAGAGACAGCTGCACGATGGCAATATCGGCCTGGGGATAAATCAATTTGAAGGGTATAAACGCACCGTGATCCAGGCCCCGCTGGCGCTCAGGCTCAGCCTCGAACCCCGCCGCCTGCAACAGAGCACAAACTTGTTCGGCCAGCCAAGGCGCACCGGCAACCGGGTATTGCAAGTGGTAGGTATGCGCGGGAAAACCATAGTAGTCGTAGAGCAACGCGGGGCTAGCCGATGAGGTCACCCGCAAACACTCTGCCTGCCAATGTGCAGACACCACCAGAATTGCCCTTGGCCGCTCCTCAAGCGTGCTCGCCAATGTGCGTAGAAACTGCTCCAGGTTATCCCAGATATCAGGAAATCCAGGATGCCCGCGCATAAAGAAACAAGGCCCGGCACCGTGGGGGATAAAGACACTAGGCAGGGTCATTCAACTGGATCCGCAAGCTGATGGGAAAAACCAGCAAAGCACAAACGACAGTCAGCAGCAGAGCAATGACCAGCCCATCCTGCAACCCCATGCTCAATATCGCCAAGCCAACCACTGCACTGCCCAGTGCACTGCCATAACTGCGTGCCGTAGACACCAGCCCCGTGGCCGCGCCAACAAACTGCCGCGGAGTAACCATTTGCACAAACAGCGTTTGGTTCTGGTTGATAAAACCAAGGCCGACGCCAGACAAACCATAGCCGACCATGATGGCACCACTTGATAAGCCCTGCGGCAACATAACCAGCCACAGCGTGCCGCCAATCAACAAGGCGCTGCCTAAGCAGAACAAGCGCTTGGGCTGGGCCAATTTGGGAAACAGAAAGCTGTTCAGCAGACTGCCTAACGGCATCCCAATCAACATCGGCATCATGACCAAACCAGCCTCACGAAAGCTCATATCGTTCAGCGTGGTGAGGAGCAAGGGGCTATAGAACATCAGCACGGCCAGAATCGCGCCACTCAAGACGGTAGTCAGCGAAATAACCCTGACCTGCGTGTTGTGCAGAACCTCCAGAGCCAGAATGGGTTGTTGCACCCCCTGCTGCTGGCGCCACAACAACAGCAGCGCCAACGCGCCAACCAGCCAATACAGCCATGCGGCATGACTATGACCCAGGCTTTGCAAACCCAGTAATGAACCCACAATAAACAGGCTCATCAACAAGGCCCCATAGACATCAAAGCGTTGCCGGGTCAACGAGCGCGCCTGCAGATCCGGCATTGTGGCCAAGGCGAGGAGCACTGGCAGACAAGCTCCCGGCAGCACCAACAAGGCCATACGCCAACCGAAAAACTCGCTCAGTACAGCCCCCAACACTGGCCCGAGACTGCTCGAGATGGCGAACATCACGCCACTAATACTTTGCCAGCGTATCCGCTGCGCAGGGTCGGGGAAGACATCGACCGGCACCGCAAATGCCGATCCCGCCATCATGCCCAGCGCCACCCCGTTAACCACTCGCGAAGCGAGCAACACGCCCATGGATGAAGCCGCTGCCGCTAAGCACCCGGCCGTGCAGAGCAAAATAATCGAAATAAACACTAACCACTTGCGCCGCCAGATATCCCCCAACCGGGCAGTTACCGGCGTTGCACAAGCGGCGGCGAGCATCTGAATGGTGCTCAACCAGCCAATGTGTTCGAGCCCCTCCAATTGCGCAGCGGCTTGCGGTAACACCGAGCCGCCCAGCGTTGTTTCCAAGCCGAGCAAAAACAGCACGGCATAGATGCCAGCCATAGCATGCAGCTGCTGGCGAAATGGCGCAGGGGATCTAGGCAATGGGGATGTCACGGTTGCCTCTCCAGAGTTTTCCCGAGCATGCCACCTGCCCGCCATCGGGGCCTCACCCACTCGGACTAAGTGCCCTCCTCCCGCGCACAACTAAGCCAAGAGGGTGAGGAATGGCGTAATTCTTCACGCCATGATGCCTACGCACATCTCCGTGCCCACCATAACAACAACAGGAAATAACATGAGCTCGATTGAGAATGCAGTACCACACGCAAAGCTATCACCGGCCAAAGGCCTGATCGTCCTCATCTGCGTGATCGCCGTGATCAGCGGGTTTATCGCCTTGAGTATGTCCTTGAACATCCATAACTTTTGGCCCGCTTTTTTGTTTGTTCTGTATTGGGCGTCCATCGATCAAGCACGCACGGATCGCCTCCTGGCCGACGCGTTAGGCGCAGCAGTGGGCATGGCGCTCGCTTACTGTTTATGGATTATGCAGTCCGTTGGCATGCTGATGACCGTAGTGGTCCTGCTCGCCCTGGTGTTTGCTATTTACTGCACCATCATGTCGTGGCTCCCCAGCATTATTAACACCGCAACCATGCTGTTTCTAACCGTCTGCACCATTCCCGCCATCAACTCCCACGTACCCTTTGTTGAGCTGGCCAGTGCCCTTGGCTTAGGTATCTTCGTGTTCGGCGGCCTCGGTCTGCTTGCAGCCTGGTGCGCACAACGCCGGGCACAAGCCGCCAGCTAAGGGCCTTACGGCCCAGGCAGAAGCGCTCTGCCTGGGCCTTGCACAAGATAGTTGGCAGGCATAATCCAATAGGGTGAGGTCAACAAAACAGCCATCGAGCATCATGCACGCAAGCCTGAGTAGAGGATTGCGCAATGCTCCCCACCACCCCTAATAGCGACCAACCACTGCACCAGCAGTTAGCTCAACGTCTGTACCGTGCACTGCGCGATGGTACGACCATCCCCCCCCTGACGACGGATCATCCGGCACTTAGCATCGCCGACGCCTACCAGATTTCCCTGATTGCCATGGGCATGCGGCAGGCCGATGGGGAAAAGATCATCGGTAAAAAAATCGGTGTCACCAGCAAGGCCGTGCAGGACATGCTCGACGTCCATCAGCCCGACTTCGGTTTTCTCACCGACGCGATGCAAGTCGCTGACGGCAGTGATGTCAGCTGCGCCGCTAACGGCCTGATCCAACCCCGCGCCGAAGGTGAAATTGCCTTCATTCTGCGCGAAGACTTGTGCGGCCCCGGCATCACTGCCGCCGACGTACTGGCAGCCACTGACTATGTAGTGCCGTGCTTCGAGATAGTCGACTCACGCATCCACAACTGGCAGATCCGCATCCAGGACACCGTAGCGGATAACGCCTCCTGCGGCGTGTTCACGCTGGGCCAGCAGCGTATCAACCCGCGTGAAACCGATCTGGCCAAACTGGAATTGGTGATGCTGAAAAACGGCGAGGAAGTCGGTCGTGGTTTCGGCAGTGCCGTACAGGGCCATCCGGCTGCAGCGGTCGCCTGGCTGGCCAACACCCTGGGCGAATTCGGCATTCCCTTTCGCAAGGGTGAAATCATCCTCTCCGGTGCTCTGGCGCCCCTGATCCCTGTCGCCCCCGGTGATGCAATCAGCCTGACGCTTGGCGGTCTGGGCGAATCCAGCCTGCGCTTCGTTGCATAACGACGCATTGAATAGGAAGAACTCTGATGAGCAAAAAAATCAAATGCGCCCTGATCGGCCCCGGCAACATCGGCACCGATCTCTTATACAAGCTCAAGCGCAGCGAATACCTTGAGCCGGTGTGGATGGTCGGTATTGATGCCACCTCCGAAGGCCTGACCCGCGCCCGCGAAATGGGCCTGAAAACCACCAGCGACGGTGTCGACGGCCTGCTGCCACACGTCGAAGCCGATGAAATCCGCATCGCCTTCGATGCCACCAGCGCTTACGTACACGCAGAAAACAGCCGCAAACTCAACGAGCTGGGTGTGCTGATGATCGAC
>NZ_JANLNY010000025.1 GCF_025465995.1 Pseudomonas sp. 5P_3.1_Bac2
CCCCCCCCCCCCCCCCCCCTTTTTTAATGATACGGCGACCACCGAGATCTACACTAGGTATGTTTCGTCGGCAGCGTCATATGTTTATAAGAGACAGGCCGCGCCCACGGCCACGTTGCCGCCGCCCAACAGCGTGGCGTTCAGCCGGGTGGCCAGCGCGGCAGCGGCGCCGGCGGCACCGGCCATCCACTTTAACCCGGTGATTCAGCTCAAAGGCGACGCCGAGGCCGGGGCCCAGGTCAAGCAAGCGCTGCAGCTGAGCTATGCCGATTTCGAGCGCCTGATGCAGCGCTATCAAAACGGCCAAGCGCGCCGTGGTTATGGAGATATCGGATGATTTGGGCCCTGTTAGGTGAGATCGAATTTGAGCTGCTCAACCACCCCAGCAGCCTGGCCGAACGCGGCACCAGCGATTACGCCGAACATGCGCGCATGCAAGGCAAGCCGCTGCTGCAATGGGTCGGTGAGGGGCTGCAAGAACTCAGCCTGGAGATCGCCCTGCACGCCGCGCTGGTCAACCCGGAAGCGCAAATCGCCAACCTGAAAAAAGCCAAGAGTGCCCATCAGCCGCTGCCTTTGGTGTTGGGCAGTGGCGATTACCGTGGGGTGTTTGTGCTCACCGCGCTGGATGTCACCACCAGCAAAACCGACGAGGCCGGGCGCCTGATTGTCGCCCGCGTCAGCCTCACCTTGCGCGAGTACAGCGGCGCCTACAGCAAGCCCCTGGCCGCGCCGCAAGCCCTGCGCAGCGCCGGGCTGTTTAACGCCCTGGCCCTGTCGGCGCTGGCGGTGCTGCCGCAAAACGCCCGCCAGCAGGCGCTGAGCCTGAGCAAAAAAGCCGGCAACCTGCTTGGCAGCGCCGGCCAGCTCTACAGCACCGTGCAGACGTTAAGCAGCAACCCCGTGCAACTGCTGGCCCAGACCCCGCGCTTGCTCAGCCAGAGCGCACAGATTTTACCGCCGCTGCAGGCCCTGCAAGGCGTGGCCCAACAACTGGCCGAGGGCGCCGAGCTGGTGCAGTTGGCCAGCGATGCTTACAACGATGTCGATCACGCCGTGCAGGCGCTTCAAGCCGTCAACCTGAACAACGTCGCCAAGCAGGTGCAAAGCGCCAGCGACTCGATAGATTCCGCCGCCACGCGCTTGAACACGGCCGCGCCGCGCTTAAGTCAACTGGCCGCCAAGGTGCTGACCCGGAGTCCCTAATGAGCGACAACTACCTGACCCATATCACCAGTGCCGGTGAGCGCTGGGACCAACTCAGCAGCCGCTATTACGGCTCGGCCGTGCGCTATGCGGCCATCGTCAAGGCCAACCCCCACGTGCCGATCAGCCGCGCGCTGCCGGCGGGGCTGAAGCTGTTGATCCCGCTGCTGGAGGTGCAGCCGATCAGCGCCGACTTGCCGCCATGGCTGCGCTAAGGCGCTGTGGCGCAGAGCCTGGCGCCGCCTTCGCGATTAACCCGCCGCGCTGCCGGCTGACGCGCGGCACTGCCGGCTGGCCGGTGCGCGTGCGCGCCAATCGCCCCCGGTGCGTTAAGCGCAGCCGGGCGCCGGGGGCTCAGCCCTTAAGCACAGCGCGCGCGGTTTTCCTCATCAGCCTGGATATGCCATGGACGCTTTAGATCGCAACAACGAAGTGCCCGCCGCCTACTTCGCCCTCAGCTACCAGCAGCGCGACATCACCTACGACATCAGCGCGCACCTGCTGAGCCTGGATTACAGCGACTACTTAAGCGGCCAGTCCGATGAGCTCAGCGTCAGCCTGGAGAACACCGAGGGCAAATGGACCGGGCCGTGGTACCCCGGCCATGGCGATCGGCTCAGCTTAGCCCTCGGCTGGCAAGGCCAGGCGCCGCGCCTGCTGGGCGAGTTTGTGATCGATGAAATTGAAGTCAGCCTCAGCCCCGCCACCGTCAACATCCGCGCCCTCGCCGCCAGCATCACCAGCGCCGTGCGCACCCCTGAACACCGCGCCTACGAGCAGCTCAGCCTGCCCGCGGTGGTCCAGCAAATCGCCGCGCGCCAGGGCCTGACGCTGGTCGGCAAGATCGAGCCGATCCAGTTCGACCGCCTCACCCAGCAAGAAGGCGACCTGGCCTTTTTACGGCAGCTGGCCGATGAGTACGACTACGCCTTTAAAGTGCGCGGCCAGCAATTGGTGTTCCACGCCATCAGCGACCTGGCCAGCGCCGTGCCGGTGGCCGAGGTGGCGATCAACGAACTGCGCAGTGCGAGTTTTCGCGACCAGATCAAACAGGTGCCCAAGGCCGCCGAGGTGAAACACAAAGACCCGGCCAGCAAGCAATTGGTCAGCGTGCGCGTGGCCAACAGCCAGAGCCACGCCCTGCCCAGCAGCGCCAGCCAGACCAGCAGCAGCGCCGACACCCGTAAAGTGCGCAGCCGCAGCACCACCTTGAGCGTGGCCACCGCCAAAGCCCAGGCCGAGCTGGCCAAAGCCAACCGCGAACGCACCACCAGCAGCTGGTCGATGATGGGCCGCCCGCACCTGATCAGCGGCAACGTGCTCAACCTGACCAGCGCCGACGTGCTGGCCGGCCACTACCTGATCACCGCCTCGCGCCACAGCTTCAGCCGCAGCAGCGGCTACAGCAGCGAACAACAACTGTGCCGCGTGCGCCTGCCGGACGATGCCGCCAACAACGCCACAGACGCGCCGCCGGCGCTGCAATCCTTTGGCCTCGATAGCCCAGAGCGGACGGCATGAACATGATGACTGCATGCTGCGCTCTCGCAGCGCCCGGGGCGTTGCTGGGCAAGCGCGATACGGCGGGGGTAGCAGCGCGGTGCCGCAGCAGCGGCTACAGCAGCGAACAACAACTGTGCCGGCTGCGCCTGCCGGACGATGCCGCCAACAACAGCACAGACGCGCCGCCGGCGCTGCAATCCTTTGGCCTCGATAGCCCAGAGCGGACGGCATAAACATGATGACTGCATGCTGCGCTCTCGCAGCGCCCGGCGCGTTGCTGGGCAAGCGCGATACGGCGGGGGCAGCAGCGTGGTGCCGCGCAGCACTTAGGAGCCTTGGCAGGGCTCTGGCGCGGTTGCAGCGCCGTGCCGACTGGGGCCAACCGGCGCCCATGGGGCTGAGCACTGGCGCGCAGCACCGACATGGGTGGAAGCGCAGTGCCGCGCAGGGCTTCACTCAAAGCCGCGCCATCGTCGCCAACCCCGCAGCGCCGCGCCGCGCCTCTGTCCAGTCGCCAGCCCGCAGTCCAGCTACAGCGCGTGCTCACAGCAGCGCCCTCAGCCAAGCCGTGGCGCGCCACCTAGGGTTGGCTCTGCCGCCCACGCGCCGGCCACCCAGCGGCGGCCACTTCGGCCTGCAGCGCGGTGCATCGGCGGCAGCGACTGACGCCGCAGTGGCGGCCCCTATGCCCTGCCCGTCCTCAGCCAATCTTCGTGACGCAGTCTGGGCGGCGCACCGGCTGACCCACGCAGCCGTGCTTTCACTTTCCTTAGCCAGCGAGACCGGCCCATGAGCAGCACCTTGGAATACGGCGAAATCAGCGCCATCGACTACCGCACCTGCCGCGTACGGGTGCGTTTGGATGAGCGCGACGGCGTCGAAAGTTACTGGCTTAACGTGCCGCAACGGCACAGCCAGGCCAACCAAAGCCGGCCACTGCTGCCCGAGCTGGGGGAACAAGGCGCCGTGCTGCTCAGCGCCGATGGCGTGGGCGGCGTGTGGCTGGGCGGGGTTTACTCCAGCGCCGAGCCGCCGCCCGTGGTGGACCCAGACACCGACTACGTGCGCTTTAGCGACGGCACCCTGCTCACCTACGACCGCGCCGCCCACCTGCTGACGCTCGACTGCGTCGGCGCGGTGACCCTCAAGTGTGCGCAAAGCCTGCGCATCGAAGCCGGCGCCCCGGTGCTGGTCAAAGCCCCCAGCGTCACCCTCGACGCCAGCCAAACCACCCTCAACGGCAACCTGCAAATCAACGGCAACCTCAACGCCAGCGGCACCGTGATGGACGCCGGCGGCAACTCCAACCACCACAAACACTAACCCACCCAAACCCTGCGCCTCGCGCCCATTCTTGCGTGGGCTGCGCACCGCCCGTAGGGTGGACAACGCGAAGCTTGGCCACCATTCACGCGTGCGCACGGTGGATCGCCATGGTGGGTGGATAAAGCGCCAGCTACGCGCCCCGATCCACCCTACGCGTCACACCCATTTTTGCGCTGACCTCGCACCATCGGTGCAAGCGCCTGTGCGGCGATTGCACCCTACGCGCCCCGCCGATTCTTGCGTTGGCGCTTGCACCCACGTTTATCCCGCGCGGGCCCTCTTTAATGCCGATTAAAAGCCCCCTGGCGGCCTGCGCCGCAGCATGGCGGCATGAGCACGCCTATTGATTACTCCAGCATCAGCGCCACCCACTGGCAGCCGGCCTTAGGTGCGGCGGGTGAGGTGGTGGAAGGTCTGCGCGACATCGACCAGGCCATTCGCATCATCCTCACCACGCCGCGTGGCAGCGACCCGCATCGGCCGGAGTTTGGCAGCGAGTTGCAGCGTTATCTCGACTGGCCCACCCACCGCGTGGTGCCGCATCTGGTGCGCGAGGCGGTGGAGGCGATTCGGCGGTGGGAGCCGCGTGTGACGCTGGTGCAGGTGCTCACCACGATTGAGTCGAGCCACATTGTGCTGCGCGTGCAGTGGAAGGTGGCCGACGGCGTTCTTCAGCAAACCGAGGTGCCCTATGCGCGTTCTTCCAGCGCCTGAGTTCGTTAAGGTCGACCCGGCCGCCATCGAGGCTGATCTGGTGGCCCGCTATGAGGCCAAGTCCGGCAAGACCCTCTACCCGGCGCAGATCGAGCGCTTATTTATTGATCAACTGGCCTATGCCCAGAGCCTGGCGTTGCTGGCCATTCAGCACGCCGGCGAGCAGTTGTTGGTGCGCTACAGCAGCGCGCCGATTCTCGATTATTTAGGCGAGCTGGTCGGCACCGCGCGCCTGCCCGCGCAGCCGGCGCGTTGCTTGCTGCAGTTCAGCTTAAGCGCGCCCAGCAGCCAGAGTCAGCGCATCCCCGCCGGTACCCAAGTCAGCAGCCAGGATGGCCGCCTGAGCTTTATCAGCGATGCCGACGTGGTCCTCGCCCCCGGCCAAGTGCAGGGGCAAAGTTGGGCCACCTGCCTAACCGCCGGCGTCCAGGGCAACGGCTGGGCCGTGGGGCAGATCAGTGTGCTGAGCGCGGCGCCAGTGTCGGGGCTGCAGGCCAGTAACATCACCGTCAGTGCCGATGGCGCCGATGATGAAACCGATGAGCGCTACCGCGAGCGCATCATTCTCGCCCCCGAGGCGTACAGCAACGCCGGCAGCCGCGGCGCTTATCGCTATCACGCGCTGTCGGTGCATCCGTCGATTATTGATGTGGCCGTGCTGGGCCCCGACGACGGCCAGCAGGATGGCCACGTCGCCTTGTTGCCACTGACCCGCACGGGGCTGCCCAGCGCCGATTTGCTCAACCAGGTGCAAGCCTATTTGAGCGCGGAAAAACGCCGCCCGCTGTGCGACACCGTGCACACCCAAGCGCCGCCCGAAGTGGCCTTTAACATCGAGGCCAACCTGAGCTTTTACGCCAATGCCGATCGCGATCAAGCCCTGGCCCAGGCCCAAGCCGCCGCCGAGGCCTGGGCCGCCGAACGGCGCGCCGGCTTAGGCCGCGATATCGTCCCCGAACAACTGATCGCCACCTTGCAAGTGCCCGGCGTCTACCGCGCCGCCCTCAGCCAGCCACTGCTGACCGAGGTGCCGGCCCACGCCTGGGCCAACTGCCACAGCATCCAACTGCGCGACGCCGGAGTGGTCGATGGCTGAGCATCAACTGCCGCCCGCCCTGGCCGGTGATCAGCGGTTTGCCCAGCTGTGCGAGCTGCTGACGGAAAACTACGCCGCGCTGGATGTGGCAGCGCTGGCGGTGTACCTGGTCGATCAGGTCAAGGCGCCGCTGCTGCCGGTGCTGGCCGAGCAGTTTTCCCTGCTCGATGAAGCCGCGTGGCAGCTGGCCGAGTCCGACGAGGCGCGGCGCAAGCTGCTCAACAACGCCATCACCCTGCACCGCTACAAAGGCACGCCGTGGTCGATCCGCGAGGTGGTGCGCCGGCTCGGCTTCGGTGAAATCAGCATCCTCGAAGGCCTGGGCGGCCTGCCCTACGACGGCCAGGCCAACTTCGACGGCCTGCGCGTTTACGGCGCCAGCGGCAGTTGGCCGGTGTACCGGGTGTTCCTCAACCAAGCCATCACCAACGATCAAGCCGAGCTGCTGCGCCGCGTGTTGCGCAGCATCGCCCCGGCCCGCTGTCGCCTGGCCTCGCTGGAGTACACGGCGGTACCGATTCGATACAACCAAGTCGCCGCCTATGACGGCCAATACAACTATGGGAGCAGCTAATGGCTAACCTGCCAGAAACGCCCGATTACGCAGACGGCATTTACCAGATTGAAACCACCGACCCGGTGCTCGGCGGCCCCGCCGGCATCGCCAACCGCCAGGCCAGCCAGCTGGGCGGACGCACCGCGTGGCTGAAAAACAAAATCGACGACCTGCTCAGCGGCAGCCTGGCCGTGTTTAAGGCCAACCGCCTGAGCACCGCGCGCACCCTCTCCGTCACCGGCGCCGGCAGCGGCAGCACCACCTTCGACGGCAGCGCCAACGCCAGCATCGCCCTGACCCTGGCCGACAGCAGCGTCAGCGCCGGCACCTACCCCAAAGTCACCGTCAACGCCAAGGGCCTGGTCACCGCCGGCGCGGCCTTGGCGCCGGCGGACATTCCGGCGCTGGACTGGAGCAAGATCACCAGCGGCAAGCCGACCACCCTGGCCGGCTACGGCATCGTCCTGGCCGACAGCGGCGTCACCGCCGGCACCTACCCGAAAGTCACGGTGAACGCCAAAGGCGACGTCACCGCCGGCGCGGCCCTGGCAGCGACGGATATTCCCGCGCTGGACTGGAGCAAAATCACCACCGGCAAGCCGACCAGCCTCGACGGCTACGGCATCGTTTTGGCCGACAGCGGCGTCACCGCCGGCACCTACCCGAAAGTCACAGTGAACGCCAAAGGCGACGTCACCGCCGGCGCGGCCCTGGCAGCTGCAGACATTCCGGCACTGGACTGGAGCAAAATCACCAGCGGCAAGCCGACTACCCTGGCCGGCTACGGCATCGTTCTGGCCGACAGCGGCGTGGTCGCCGGCACTTACCCGAAAGTTACAGTGAACGCCAAAGGCGACGTCACCGCCGGCGCGGCCCTGGCGCCTGCGGACATTCCGGCACTGGACTGGAGCAAAATCACCAGCGGCAAGCCGACCACCCTGGCCGGTTACGGCATCGTTTTGGCCGACAGCGGCGTGGTCGCCGGCACCTACCCGAAAGTCGCGGTGAACGCCAAAGGCACCGTCACCGCCGGCGCGGCCCTGGCAGCTGCAGACATTCCGGCACTGGACTGGAGCAAAATCACCAGCGGCAAACCGACTACCCTGGCCGGTTACGGCATCGTCCTGGCCGACAGCGGCGTGGCCGCCGGCACCTACCCGAAAGTTACGGTCAACGCCAAAGGCACCGTCATCGCCGGTGCCGCGCTCAGCGCCGCGGATATCCCGACCAACTTAGCCTTAAGCGGCGTGCCCACCGCCGCCACCGCTGCCGCCGGCACCACTAACAACCAAGTAGCTACCACCGAATTTGCCCAAGCCGCCGTCGGCGCGGGGGCCATTTGCGCTTTTGCCAGAAACACCCCGCCCCCAGGCTGGCTGAAAGCCAATGGCGCAGCCGTTTCGCGCAGTAGCTACACGTATTTGTTTAACGCCATCGGCACCACCTTTGGTGCGGGCAACGGCAGCACCACCTTTAACCTGCCGGATCTGCGCGGCGAGTTTATCCGCGGCTGGGATGATGGCCGCAGCGTCGATGCCAGCCGCGCCTTTGGCACAATCCAAGGCGATACCTTTAAGGGCCATAACCACGCTTCGGCGATCTATCCCAGCATGGGTAACTTCCAGTATTTCGCCGACGTCGGCACCACGGGCAACTACGGCCTAGCCCCCGGTAACAACGTGCAATCCAATGCGATTTTTAACAACGGCGGGGGCGGCACCGAAACCCGCCCACGCAACGTCGCCCTACTCATTTGCATCAAATACTGAGGTCCGTTATGAGCGCTCCCGCTATCTACCTTGCCCACCCCATCACTGGCGAATACCTCGGCAGTGCCTTCGCCGATCCGGACCCCCTCGATGCAGAGCATTACCTAGTGCCCGCCCACGCTTACCTGGATGCGCCCCCCACGGCGGCGCACAACCAGGTCGCGGTGCGCACCGAACAAGGCTGGCAACTGCTGGAGGACTTTCGCGGCACGCTGTATCACACCAGCACCGGCAATCCCGTTGAGCACACGGAGCTGGGCCCGCTGCCGGCAGAGCTGAGCGCCACGCCAAGACCATCACCGGCACATATCTGGCAGCAAAATGGCTGGGTATTTAGTGCCGAGCTGAAGGCGCGTAATCACAGCGCGCTGAGCGCCCAACTGTGCCAACACATCGACACCACGGCTGACTACGCGCGTATCAGCATCGTCGGCGATGCCCTGCGCAGCGAAGAATACAAGCTCGCCGCCAGCGAGGCGCAGACCTTCCAGGAGGCGGGCTACCCAGCCGACGACGTGCCGCGTACGGTGGCCGCCTGGGCCGTGGACGGACGCACCGCCCAACAAGCCGCGGAGGATATCCTCGCGCAGGCAAGCAGCATCACCGAGGTGCTGTATCGCCTGCGTGAAGTGCGG
This sequence comes from Pseudomonas sp. 5P_3.1_Bac2, assembly GCF_025465995.1. Lineage (GTDB taxonomy): Bacteria > Pseudomonadota > Gammaproteobacteria > Pseudomonadales > Pseudomonadaceae > Aquipseudomonas. Next base: position 8,806 of record NZ_JANLNY010000025.1, read on the forward strand.
CTGGCCGGTAAAGCCCAAGTTCGCGCGCTGATGGCAGCAGACGACAGCGAACAAGCGCGCCTTGTGGCCGACACCTGCGCCCAAGCCATCAACACCGCAGCTGCCGGCATCGGCAATAACATCGGCAACTGACCATGAGCGTGCGCTTGCTGTTCAGCACCAGCCGCTATCCGTTTAGCCTGCTGATTCGCGCCAGCACGTGGTCACGCTGGAGCCATGTGGCCCTGGTCGATGCCGACCGCGTGATAGAGGCCACCGCCCTGGCCGGGGTACGGGAAACCACCCTGGCGCATGCCATTGCCCGCGCCTCTGATTATTGCCTGGTCGACCTGCCTGCGGCTGATGCCCCTGCGGTAATCGCCGCCGCGCGCAGCCAACTGGGCAAACCCTACGACTGGAGCGCCATCGCCGGCCTCGGCCTGCACCGCGACTGGCAGGACGATGACGCCTGGTTCTGCTCCGAACTGGTCGCCTGGGCCGCCCACCAAGGCGGCGCCCGCTGGCTACGCCCCGAAGCCCTGCGCCGCGCCACCCCACAACACCTCTGGATGCTCGCCCCCACAGGAGCCCCCACGTAGGGCGCATGCAATGCACCACCCCCACCCGCAGCCGTAGGCTGCATGCAATGCACCAATCCCACCCGTAGGGTGGCCAACGCGCAGCTTGGCCACCGTTGCCGCGATAGCTCGGTGGTTCGGTGGATCAGCACCCCCGGTGCAAGCGCCTGTGCGGCGATTGCCCCCTACTCTCCACCGTAGGACGCATAAAATGCACCACCCCCGCCCGTAGGGTGGTCAACGCGAAGCTTGGCCACCATTTACGCCGCACCTCGGTGAACGGCCATGGTGAATGGATAAAGCGCCAACTAAGCGCCCCGATCCACCCTGCGCCTTACGCCTTACGCCTTACGCCTTACGCCTTACGCCTTACGCCTTACGCCTTACGCCTTACGCCTTACGCCTTACGCCGATTATTGCGTCGGCCCCACACCATCGGTGCAAGCGCCTGTGCGGCGATTGCACCCTACTCTCCACCGTAGGGCGCATAAAATGCACCAACCCCGCCCGTAGGGTGGTCAACGCGCAGCTTGGCCACCATTTACGCCGCACCTCGGTGAACGGCCATGGTGAATGGATAAAGCGCCAACTAAGCGCCCCGATCCACCCTACGCCTCTCCACCGTAGGCCGCATGCAATGCACCAGGCGCGTATCCGCAGCCAAGAGCCGTAACCATCCCCCGCCCAAATACTATTTTCAACAAAACCATCCTATTTATTACCCAATTAAAGGACAAATTAGCCCTTTCACCCTGGCCAAATTATCGTTTTCGCGTACTATCATCATCTGGTTAGCATATTTTTAGTTTGGTTAAGGGATTCAACCATGACAGTCGGCTTTCAGGCGCTCGCCCAACGCTATGCCATCGACCTTGCCCAGCCGCTGCGCGTGACTTCGCGCATTGGCAGCACGCGGGTCAGCCGTGAGAGCGAGGGGTTTGTCGAGAATAAGTACCCGGCCAGTTACCAGCCGGCGGACGATTTTGCCGGGCACTTCGAGTTCGGCCTCAAGTACGAAGAGCTGCACCTGGAGTTTTTCGCCCGCCTGTTCGCCGCCACCGGCCCTGCGCCGCTGGAAGCGTGGTGCCGGCAGGCGCCGTTTGGTCAATACGCGCGGCGCGCCGGGTTCTTCTACGAATGGCTGACCGGCCAGAGCCTCGACGTGCCGGATGTGAGCAACGGTGGCTATGTCGCGGCCATCAACGCCCAGCGCTACCTAAGCCGCGTCGCGCCGCTGCGCAACAAACGCTGGCGGATCAACGACAACCTGCCCGGCAGCGCGGCCTTCTGCCCCCTGGTGCGGCGCAGCGCGGCGGTGCAGCAGGCGCTGCAATTTGATCTGCAGGCGGCGCTGGCCGAGCTGAATCAAACCTTCGGCGCCGACATCCTGCTGCGCACCGCCAGCTGGCTGACGTTTAAGGAATCGCGGGCGAGCTTTTTGATCGAAAAAGAGGCCGACCAGGCCGAGCGCATCCAACGTTTCGCCCACGTGATCGCACAGTATTGCGGGCGCATCGACGCCCCGCTCAGCGCCGCCAGCCTGCACAAACTGCAGGCCGGCATCCTCGGCCACGACGCCCTGGGCTTGGGCCTGCGCCGCTCGCCGGTGTTCGTCGGCCAGGCGACCCTGCGCGAAGACATCGTCCACTACATCGCCCCGCCCTTCGCCATCCTCGCCGAGCTGCTGGCCGGCCTCAGCCACTTCGAGCACGCCACCCGCGGCGCCGAACCGCTGGCCCGGGCGGCGACGCTGGCGTTCGGCTTCGTCTACATCCATCCGATGCGCGACGGCAACGGCCGCCTGCACCGTTTTTTGATCAACGACAGCCTGCTGCGCGACCACGCCGTGCCGGCCGGCGTGATCCTCCCCGTATCGGCCAGCATCACCAGCTCGCTGGACTGGCGCGCCCGCTACGAACGCACCCTGGAAGTGTTCTCGCGGCCCTTTATGCAGCGCTACGCCAGCGCCTACCGCTTTGCCCAACTGCGCACCTACGAAGATGGCACGCAAAGCAACCTGGAATTTGACGCCTACGAAGACGCCCAAGCTGCCTGGCGCTACCCGGATTTAACCGAGCATGTGCTCTACACCGCCCAGCTCATCGCCCACACCGTGCACAGCGAAATGGCCAGCGAGGCCCGCGTGCTGCTGGTGTTCCAACGCGCCCAGGAGCAGCTCAAGGAAGTGCTGGAAATGCCCGACGCCGACGCCAACCGCATCATCCGCTCGCTCAAAGAAAACGCCTGGCAGATCTCCGCCAAACTGCAAAAACAATACCCCGCCCTCACCGACCAAACCCGCGCCGCACAAGTGCTACACGCCGTACGCAGCGCCTTCGACGAAGCAGAGTAACGCAGGGGGATCACGCTCTACCGATCCACCCCGCCAACCACCAACTAGCCCCGCAAACCCCCACACCAACCGCAGCCAACCAGCCACGTAGGGTGGATGGCGCTTCATCCATCCACCATTAAGCCCGAACGCCCCACACCAAGGCGTAAGGTGCAATCGCCGCACAGGCGCTTACACCATGGGTGCAGGAACGACGCAATAGTCGACCACAAACGCCCAAGCCATCCACCAACCAACGATTATTGCCCCGTAGGGTGGATCACGCTTCACCGATCCACCATCCACCCAATAGGCCCACAACCCCATCCACCCCGCGCGCGCCCCCCCTACCCCGGCGGCACCAACGCCTCCAGTGCACGGCGGATAAACTCCCGCTCCTGAGCCTTAAGCTGGCGATAGCAACGAATCAGCCGCCACTCCTCAGGCGAAGGTTCCGACCCGCGCGTGTCAGCCTTCACCTGTTCGCGCGCAGCATTTGCAAGTTCCTTAAACATCGATCCATCCCTCTTGAGCACAAAGAATCAGCCTACAAACAGCGCAGGCGAAACACCCGCTCTAGAGGGCTTTGATTGCAAATCGAAGGGCCGCAGCAGTTATCCGCAGCGAGTCAACCTAACCGCGGCCAATACGTGCAAAACCTTGCACCTCGCCACCAGCAAAAACCCATGGCTAAACGACAATAGATCGGCGCACATAAAGCACCCGGTGGATGGTTAAAGCGTCATCCACCCTACGGGCCATACCACTCAGCCACAGCCATGGGGTGGATCAGGGCGTGTAGCTGATCCACCATGAGCAAACCACGCCCACGCATAAACCGCCGCCCGAGCACGAACCCAAGCTGCGGCAATAAAAGCCAATGGTTAAACGGCAATAGATCGGCGCGCACAAGGCACCCGGTGGATGGTTAAAGCGCCATCCACCCTACGGACTTAAAATTCAATTTTTCTCTCCAGTTAGAACAACTAAAACCCTCTTCGACCTTCATTGCTCAGCAGTCTAAAAATGGCCATAGATTCGGGCTAACGCCAGTGAGAAAATTGATTTACGAGTGATGAGTAACTATTGAAAGTTAAACAACCCCAACATCATTGAATAGCCAATACCTAAAATAAGCCTATTGGCAGAATTCCCCTAAATGCCACGACCAAGGCAAAATCACCATAACACGAGCAGATAAATCACGGCCCAAGCGGCATAAAAAAAGCCAAGAGTTATGCATCATAAGATCGACGCACACAGAACACTTCGGCAGATTAAAACAGCATCATCCACCCTGCGGGGCTATATATTGCGAGACTTCACCCAAGCAACCAACAGATAAATCAGGCTCAACGGGATCGCAAACAAATAGCAAAAACAATAGTACAGTGCATAAACCCCCGAGTTGCCCGGGGTATCAGCAAAAATCCCCTTACCCCATAACTCTTTACGCGTAAGCCTTAGCGCGAAGTCTTCAAGACACTTAGTCGCGAACGGAAATAGCAAGGCACTGAGCCCATCTACAATCAATGGAGGGATCGGTGCTATATGGCTAAACATCGAACCGATCCAAACGGCAACCACAAAAAAAAATACGCCCCATATAATTCGCTTAAAATAGTATGTACGACTCAATTTAAATCTCCATTCATTTTCTTGCCATTTACTTCCATGTTTTATTGGACAGCTTTCGAGTGAAGAATCAATAGTGCGGGGATCGATATGCAAGCGCAGTTTACGAGTGGTACACACGCATTACGCGCCAATTAAACCAAGCGTCCCGCCAGGTCCAAGACCTAAGCTAAGCCTGTAGGTAAATCATGCTGGAAATGCCACGTCCAAAGCAAAGTAGCCATAACGCGACCCGATAAATCAGGGCCCAGGCAGCAATCAAAGCCCATCGCTAAACGACAATAGATCGGCGCACATAAAGCACCCGGTGGATGAAAACAGCGCCATCCAACCTACGGGCTGGGGCAATGATTGACGAAGCATTAGTTGAAAAAGCTAATAAACTAATTCTTCCTTAATAGACATACTAAAGCCTCATGTTTTTATGAGGCTTTAGCACATCACAGAGCACATAAGCCATACCCAGCGGTATCGAAAAAACATAGCAAAATACATAAAAAATCGCATATCCGCCTGATTTCCCAGGTGTATCTATAAGCACTCCCTTATTCCAAAACTCTCTACTTGTAAATCTAAGCGCTAAGTTCTCAACAAACTTTATCGCACATGGAAACAGCAATGCGCTGAACCCATCAATTATCAACGGAGGAACTGGTAAGACATGAGAAAATATTGAGCCATTCCAGGCCGCCAAAACGAACCCCAATGCCCCCCAAAAAAATCGCTGAAAATAGTATTTAAGACTCAACTTAGCTCTCCAATCAGACCCAATAAAACCTTCAGCGCCCAGCATTGTCGAGCAATCCACAAATGATCCGCGAATCAGGATAACAGCAGTGAATAAACTGATTTACGAGTGGCAAATAAACATCGCGAGTCAAAAAAGTAAATATCACTGAATAACCAAGACCCAAAATAAACCTGTAGGAAGATTGCACTGAAATGCCACATCCGAGGCAAAGTAGCCGAACGCGCACAGATAAATGACTGCCCAAGGGGCATAAAACAAGCCTAGGGTTATGCATCATCAGATCGGCGCACATAAAGCCCCCGGTGGATGACAACAGCGTCATCCACCCTACGGGCCATACCACTCAGCCGCAGCCGAGGGGTGGATCGGGGCGTGTAGCTGATCCACCATGAGCGATCCACGCCGACGCACAAATCGCCGCCCAGCGCGAGCCCAGGCAGCGGCAATAAAAGCCCATCGCTAAACGACCATAGATCAGTGCACATAAAGCCCCCGGTGGATGACAACAGCGTCATCCACCCTACGGGCCATACCACTCAGCCGCAGTCGTAGGGTGGATCAGGGCGTGTAGCTGAGCGTCCCCCTCCACCATGAGCGCTCCACAGCCAGGCATAAAGCGCAGGCCGAGCGCGGGGGGCGGTCAGTTGAGTGAACGTCGGCGTTCAGGCAGAAACAGCGAGGCGAAGGTCAGCCCGGGGGCGGATAAAAGCCGTTTTATCCAGCCGGCCGGGGCATACCAGTTAACGCTCCGTGAGCGGCGTAGTGACGAAGGCCGGCGCTTCAATACCCACAAACGTAGGAATCCAGCGCCAACCCCCGTTAGGACGTTTTGTCGTCGTGGGCACTCTGCTGGCCGGCGACCATGGCCAGGGCGGACACCACTTTGCACACGCTTTGCTGGTCAGCCGCGCTGATCTGACGAAAGAATTTGAGCAATTCGCTCTCCTCCGGGCTGAGGCTGCTGTCACCCGGCTGGTGCGGCTCGCCGGTGAGGATGTAGTGGATGTCCACGCCCACGCCGGCCACGGCTAAGAGGTAGTGGCAGTCCGGGCTACGGGTACCTTTCTCATAGTTGTACTGACTGTTTTTGGCCGCTCCAGCTAGGGCGGCGAAGTCGGTTTGGTTGTAGCCCAAGCGTTCGCGCTCGGATTTAAGGCGCTGGCCAATTCCCACATATGTCTCCATTCAAGGATTGACAGTCCCAATAACGAGGGAAATAATCCCCACATCATCACACGAAATCACACGAAAATGACTATGCCTAAGGGTTATCCAAGCGAGCAAGTCTGTGCGACAGCCCGGCAGATGCTGCTGACACAGGGTATCAGTGCTAAAGCATGGGCTATTCAACACCAACTCTCGCCGAGCACGGTGTACGCGGTTCTCAATGGCCACAAAAAATGCCTGCGCGGCGAAGCGCACCGCGCTGCCGTGTTGTTAGGGATTAAAGACGGCGTCATCCACTACTAAACACACTCCAGGGAGGGATTGTTCGATGCAAACCCAGTACACCATCACCCACACAGGGCAGCAGCTGCACAGCGGTGGCCCACTATGAGCGTCTACAAATTAGTCTGCCCGGCCTGCGGCAGCAGCATGCGCATCCGCAGCAGCGAGGGGCAAACCCCGTGTTTTCGCTCCATTTATTTCCAGTGCAACAGCTTGCCGTGCGGCGCCACCTTCAGTGGCTGCATGACCATTGATTACGAGCTGAGCCCCTCCGGCATGGAGCAGCCGTTGTTGAAGTTACCCCTAGCGCCGAGCTTGGAGCGGCAAAAAGCCCTGCGTGATCAACGCACCCCCAGCGCCTAAATGGATTGAGGCCGTCATGACTGCTTATCCCGCGTTAGCGTCCCGTTTTAACAGCGATTACCGCAGTACTTTGCAAAGCGTGGCCAGCCGTTATCTGGCGCGCCACGCCCATGAACACCTGCATGACGAGCAACTCTTTCGCCGCGCCTGCGCCCATCTGCAAAGCCTGCAGGTGCCGCTGTATCTGGCCCAGCGTCTGGTCCATCTGGCCATGACGCAAGCATCGACGCCCCCCCATACCGCCCCGCCCGGCGTCGGCTAAAGCCGCCCCACGCTTGCCTGTTGCTGCCAGCCCACGTTCGTGGGTTGTGGCGCCCTATTGCCTGTTGTTTGGAGAGACCCATGCACCCGCTTATTTTGCTCAGGCCCCAGCCGCCTGCCCCCGGCCCGCGTAAGCCGTTGCCCACCCGCGGAGCCCTGGCCCATGCGTGATATGGACAACGCCACGCGCCACGAGGTGTTGCAGCGCCTGCAGCGCGACTTCGGCCTCAAGCCCATCAGCGGCACCCACTACCTGCGCCACGGCAGCTGCCCGGCCTGTGGCAAAAAGGAGCTGTATGCGCGGCACGATCAGCCTTGGTTTATCAAATGCGGCCGCGAGAGCAAATGCGCCGAGCAGTGGCACATCAAGGAGCTCTACGACGACCTGTTCGACGACTGGAGCAAGCGCTCGCCGGTCAGCGATGAACAGCCCCAGCGCAGCGCCGACGACTACTTAAGCTTCGCCCGCGGCTTCGACTTAAACCTCATCAAGGGCAGCTACAGCCAGGAGCATTACTACGACCGCGAACGCAATATCGGCAGCGCCACCGTGCGCTTTGCCCTCGGGCACGGCGGCTATTGGGAGCGCCTGATCGACCGCCCACAGCGCTTCGGCCAGAAAAAAGCGCGCTTCGCCCCCGGCCAATCGCCCAAGGGATATTGGTGGACGCTGCCTGAACAGGACCTGATCAACGCCAAAGAAATCTGGATAGTCGAAGGCATTTTCGACGCCATTGCCCTCAGCCATCACGGCCTCATCGCCGTGTCCGCCATGAGCAGCGGCGCCTTCCCCGAGCAGGATCTAAAAGAGCTCAGCCGCCAGCGCGGCGGCAAACTGCCGCACCTGGTCTGGGCCCTGGACAACGAGCCCGGCGCCCGGCGTTTTATCCGCAAACACGCGTCACTGGCCCGCGAACTGGGCTATCAATCCAGCGCCGCGCAAATCCCCCAGCCCGGGCGCAAGCTCGACTGGAACGACCTGCACCAGCGCTGGCTGTTTATCGACAACCTTGAGGCGCGCCGCGAACGCATCCAGCGCGACCTCAAAGAAGCGCGCTACCACGGCGACCTGCTGCTGGCCGAAAGCGCCGCCGAAAAAGGCGCGCTGATGTACCAATGGCGCGAGCGCTATGAGTTTCACTTCGCCTACGAGAACCGCCTGTACTGGTTCAAGATGGACCTGGAGAAATTCAACAAAGCCCTGCAGCAACTGGAAAACTCCGAGCGCCACGAAGACGCCCTGCTCAACGACCGCCAGCGCCGCGACAAAGCCCTGCGCCAGTGCGGCGCGGTGACCGAGATCGCCAACTGCTACCCGCAGGCCCTGTACTTTCAGCGCAACGAAGTGACCGACGAGAGCTGGTACTACTTTCGCGTCGACTTCCCCCACGACGAACCCAGCGTGCGCAACACCTTCACCGGCGGCCAGGTGGCGGCCGCCAGCGAGTTTAAAAAACGCCTGCTCGGCATGGCCGCCGGCGCCGTCTTCACCGGCAGCGGCGCGCAGCTGGACAAGATCATGCGCGAGCAACTGTTCGCCCTCAAAACCGTGCAAACCATCGACTACATCGGCTACAGCAAAGAGCACGGCTGCTACGTGTTTGGCGACTTAGCCGTGCGGGGCGGCGTGGTCGAGCGGGCCAACGCCGAGGACTATTTCGAGTTTAAAAAACTGCGCCTCAAGACCCTGCAAAAGTCCCTTAAGCTGGAAATCAACGCCGACGCCAACAGCGACACCCAGCCCTGGTTCGACTGGCTGTGGGAATGCTTCGGCGCCCAAGGCGTGATCGCCCTGACCTACTGGTTTGGCTCACTGTTTGCCGAGCAGATCCGCGCCCAGTACCAGTCCTTCCCCTTTTTAGAAGTGACCGGTGAAGCCGGCGCCGGCAAATCGACGCTGCTGATGTTCCTCTGGAAACTGCTCGGGCGCCCCGATGAAGAAGGCAAAGACCCCTCGAAAATGAGCCGCGCCGGCCTGCGCCGCTGGCTCGGTCAAGTCTCCGGCATGCCCCTGGTGTTGCTCGAAGCCGACCGCAGCGACCCCAACAGCGGCAACCCCAACAAAGCCTTCGACTTCGATGAATTCAAACCGCTGTTCAACGGCGGCAGCCTGGGCGTGACCGGGGTCAAAACCGGCGGCAACGAAACCCACGAACCGCCGTTTCGCGGCACCCTGGTCATGAGCCAAAACGCCACCGTGACCGGCTCCGAAGCGATCCTCACGCGCATCGTCAAACTGCACTTCGTGCGCCCCACCGTCACCAGCGCCAGCCGCGCCGCGGTGGACAACCTCAACCACCTAAGCGCCCGCGACGTCAGCCACTTTTTGCTGCGCGCCGTGCGCGGCGAACAACAGGTGCTGGCCACCTTCGCCCGCCAGGTCAAGGTCCACGAAACCAGCCTGCGCGCCATCCGCGAGATCCGCGTAGAGCGCATCATCAAAAACCACGCGCAGCTGCTCGCCCTGCTCGATGCGCTGAGCGAATTGGTGCCCATCAGCGCCAGCCAACTGCTCGCCACCCAAGCCGAACTGCTGAGCATGGCCGTGGCCCGCCAAGGCGCGATCAACGCCGACCCAGAAGAAGTGCGGACCTTCTGGGAAGTCTACGACTACCTCGAATCGCTGCGCGATGAAGCCGTGGTCAACCACAGCAAAAAGCCCGACATCATCGCCATCAACCTCAACGAATTTGCCGAACGCGCCGCCGAACACCGGCAAAAACTGGCCGACGTCGCCACCCTGCGCAGCCTGCTGCGCAACAGCCGCTCACGCCCCTGCCTGGACGTCAACCGCGCCACCGACAGTGCCGTACGCAGCCACTACAACGCACACAACCCCCTGTCGCCACGCTGTGTCACCGTCAAATGCTGGATATTTCGCGCCTAAGCGCGCAAGGAGATAGGCTATGGAAAGCCGTGTTTGCAACGCGTTAAAAATCGCCTTACCGCCACACAACGCCGCCTCGGACCACCCCGCCATGCCACCGGCAACGACACCTAAAGCCACACCGAGAAGGCCCCGACACGCCGCGCCGAGTGCCCATCGCCAACCGCTAAACGAAGATGCTGACAACGCGATGCAAGACGTCGTGGCACCAGCAAACAGCCGTCAAAGCGCCGCGCCGAATACCCATCGCCAACCGCTAAACCCAGAGGCTGGCAGCGATTTGCAAAGCGCCGTGACACCGGCACATAACCGTCAAAACGCCACGCAGAGTGCTCATCACCAACCGCTAAACCCAGAGGCTGGCAACACAGTGCAAAGCACCGTAGCGCCGGCACACAGCCGCCAAAACGCCGCGCCGAATACCCATCACCAACCGCTAAAAACAGAGGCTGGCAACGCGCTGCAAAGCGCCGTAGCGCCGGCGCCGCGCGCCTTTAGCCTTGACCGCCGACGCCGCGCCCATACGGCCTGCCCGAAGCCGCCCAGAATCCCGCAACGCCGCACCCATAACCACAACAATGATGACCTCACCTATGACTTGCTCAATGCCAACGAGCCCATCCATTCAAGGAGTTGTGCCATGCCAGGAACGCCAATGCCTGTAAGCCATCGCCCCGTACACACGCCGGGCGCAACCGCTGCGCCAGCCACCGAGCCAACGCAGCGCGCGCACGCGCAGCGCCACTTACCGCCGCCCACCAGCGCGCCGGCGCAGCGTGTCGAACGAGCCCTGGCGCCATTGCCCGCCGCACCGCCGCGCCCAAACACAGCCCCAGCGCCCGCATGGCCCGCCCAAACACAACCCGCAGGCAGCCGCCACGCCAGCGCCGCCGCCCCTGCTCACTCCATCGCCCTAGCTCAGAACAATACCCGAGGTGACGTATGACATCCGCCAACACCACATTCCTGTTAATGGCCCAATACGGCGGCAAAGCGGTGATCCCGCTGGAAGAAGTGCGCCGCGACTTCTTCAGCCACCTGACCATCGAAAGCTTCCGCCGCAAAGTCACCAACGGCTCCATCGACCTGGTCGTCACCGCCCTGGAAAACAGCCAAAAAGGCCACCGCGGCGTCCACCTCAACGACCTCGTGCACTACATCGACAAACAACGCGAACTGGCCCTGCGCGAACACCAAAAACTGCACCGCTGAGCCCCCGCCCACGGCTGCGGCCTCACCCCAGGGTGGATGGATAAAACGCCATCCACCCTCCCCCCATCACCCGCACCCCGCGATAACCCGCTACATCCAAGCCGTAGGTTAGACACCCGTAGGGTGGACAACGCGCAGCTTGTCCACCGCCCCCACGCCTCCCAGCCTCACCCCACGGCAGACAGATCCCCCCAGCTACGCCCCCCAATCCACCCTACATCGACAAACAACGCGAACTGGCCCTGCGCGAACACCAAAAACTGCACCGCTGAGCCCACCGCCCACGGCTGCAGCCTCCCCCCAGGGTGGATGGATAAAACGCCATCCACCCTACCCCCATCACCCGCACCCCGCGATAACCCGCTACATCCAAGCCGTAGGTTAAACACCCGTAGGGTGGACAACGCGCAGCTTGTCCACCGCCCCACGACTCCCAGCCTCACCCCACGCCAGACAGATACCCCCCAGCTACGCCCCCCAATCCACCCTGCACCCCATACGCACCGAACCCTAAGGTGCCAATAGCCGCGCAGCGGCTTATTGCACCATCAGCCCCCCCCCCCAAAAACTCCCCCTCTTACACCATCAACGCCCACAAAAAAGCCGAGCTAAGCTCGGCTTTGCGTACCTCATGCGCTGCCCGTCGTAAGGTGGACAACACCCAGTTTGTCCACCGCCCCACAGCTCCCAGCCCACGGCGGACATATAAATCCCCAGCTACGCACCTCGATCCACCCTGCACCCCATACGCCACCGAACCGTAAGGTACCAATAGCCGCGCAGCGGCGTATTGCACCACACAGCCCCTCTCAGCCCCCCACCGAAGCTCATCCCTACGCGCCACCCGCCATCCAGCCCAACTACTTACGCTTCAGCCGCTGCAAGCGCTCCGCCCGCCGTTGCCGGTGCAACAGCTCGCCCGGCGTCGGCAGGCGCGCGCCGAGGTCCACCGGGGACTCGATGATGCGCGTCAGCCAGGGCCAGTCCTGATACGCATCGCCGGCGCCGCGCAGGTGGGTGTAGCGGCGCAGGGAATTCCAGTCGCGGTGGCCGGACACGCTGGCCACCCGCGGGATATCCCATTCCAGCTCAAACAGGCGGCTGACGCCCTCATGGCGCAGGTCGTGGAAGTGCAGATCGTCTATGCCTAAAAACTTGCAGGCGCGGGTCCAGGCCGCCGACACCGAGTCGCCGTGGTAGGGGAAAATCGCCTCAGTGGCGCGCGGCATGCTCTGCACAATCGCCCAGGCCTCGGGCGGCAGATGGCACCACACATCGTTGCCGATCTTCTGCCCGGGGTTCTTCATATCGCGCACCAACACGGCCTGGCGATTGGGGTCCAGATCGCTCCAGCGAATGCGGCAAATTTCGTCCTGCCGGCGCGTCGAGAACAGCGCAAAACCCACGACCTTAAGCATATTGATCGAGCTGGGCCGGCGCTGCTGCATCTCGCTGAAGTGGCCGAGCAGCAGCTCCAGCTCCTCGCGCGTCGGCCGCCGGTTGCGCTCGCGGCTGCGGCTGACCATACCCAGTTTGCGCAACACATGGCGCGCATCGCTCATGGCATGCGGGTCGATGCTATAGCCCCAGGCCGGGCGCGCCACCGACAGCACCGCGCCCAGGTGCGACAGGTCGTTACCCACCGTCTGCGCCTGCACCGCGCCGCCTTGCGGGCTCATGCGCCACTGGGCGTACTCGACCAGACGCTGACTGCTGATGTCGACGTCCGCCAGATCGCCCAACCAGGACTGCGCCAAGGCCTGCAAAGTGGCGCGCTTGGTCTTGCCCAGCGGGCGGATCACCTCGTACTCGGCCAGATACTGCTCGATAATCTCGCGCAAACTCACCGCCTGACGCGTGGCCCGCGCCAAAGCCCCGGGCACCGCCAACTCAGTCTCCCGACGCTTGACCCACGCCTGAGCACTGGCCTTGCGCTCGAAGGTTTGGCTTTCCTGATAAACTACCACCCCACCACGGCGCAGGCGGATCTGCGCGGTGTATTTGGTCTGGCCGGATTTGTTCTTACGCTGCGTGATCGTTCCCATGATGCCCTCAGTGCTAAAAACCATTTCAGCAGTGCTAAAATTTAGCACCTCAGCAACCAAAACCCGCAAAAACCTGCAAAAACAGCCCGACTCTACACTCCAAAGCCAGCCTAAAAAATGCCCCTAACCCCCACCAACCAGCCCATCTCCCGCGCCCTGCGCCCATCCCGTCGCTTTAGCGTGGCGCCGATGATGGATTGGACGGATCGGCATTGCCGGTACTTCTTGCGGCAACTGTCTAAAGAGGCGCTGCTGTATACCGAGATGGTCACTACCGGGGCGATTCTGCATGGCGATGCGCCGCGTTTTTTGCGCCACAGCGCGGCGGAATATCCGCTGGCGTTGCAGCTAGGCGGCAGCGTGCCGGCGGACTTAGCGGCCTGTGCCAAGTTGGCTGAGCAGGCGGACTATAACGAGGTAAACCTGAACGTCGGCTGCCCCAGCGATCGGGTGCAGAACAATATGATTGGCGCGTGCCTGATGGGCCATCCGCAGCTGGTCGCCGATTGCGTCAAAGCCATGCAGGACGCCGTCGGCATTGAGGTGACGGTCAAGCATCGTATCGGCATCAATGGCCGCGACTCCTACGCGCAGCTACGCGACTTCGTCGGCACCGTGCAGGACGCCGGCTGCCAGAGCTTCACCGTGCATGCGCGCATCGCCATTCTCGAAGGCTTATCGCCCAAGGAAAACCGCGAGATCCCACCACTGCGTTACGATGTCGCCGCGCAGTTGAAGCAAGACTTCCCGGAGCTGGAAATCATCCTCAATGGCGGCATCAAAACCCTTGAAGAATGCCGCGCGCACCTGCAAACCTTCGACGGCGTAATGCTCGGCCGCGAGGCGTATCACAACCCCTATTTATTGGCTGAGGTGGATCAGCAACTGTACGCCAGCCAGCAGCCTGTGCTGAGTCGCTATGAGGCCATGCTCAGCATGCGTGATTACATTGCCGAGCACTTGGTTGAGGGTGGCAGCATGCATCATGTCACTCGCCATATGCTCGGCCTGGCTCAAGGCTTTAAAGGCGCGCGCAAGTTTCGCCAGCTGCTCTCGGTCGACATTCACAAAACCTCACAACCGTTGGCCTTGTTTGAGCAAGCGGCTGAATTGCTGCAAGGCCACTGACTCGGGTAATGTCGCTGCATCTGCAACGACAAGGCTGTGTCATGACTTCCAAGCTGGAACAACTCAAACAATTCACCACAGTAGTCGCCGATACCGGCGATTTTGACGCCATCTCCCGCCTTAAACCGGTTGATGCCACCACCAACCCTTCCCTGCTGCTCAAAGCCGCGGCAATTCCGGCATACAGCCCGCTGCTGAAGAATGCCCTGAGCGCCAGCCAAGGTGACTTAGGGCTGGCCTGTGACCACTTTGCCGTGGCCGTGGGCAGCGAGATTCTCAAGGTCATCCCCGGACGCATCTCCACGGAAGTGGACGCGCGCTTAAGCTTTGATAGCCAAGCCACCCTGCAGCGCGCTGAGCGCTTGATTGGCCTGTATGAAGACGCCGGCATCGGCCGCGAACGTGTGCTGATCAAAATCGCCGCGACTTGGGAAGGCATCCGCGCTGCCGAGCAGTTGGAGCGTGCCGGCATCCAGTGCAACCTGACCTTGTTGTTTGCCTTCGCCCAAGCGCAAGCCTGCGCCGATGCCGGGGTATTTTTGATCTCGCCGTTCGTGGGCCGCATCTACGACTGGTACAAGAAGGCCGAAGGCCGTGATTTCTTGGGCGCCGATGATCCAGGCGTGCAGTCGGTGTCGCGCATCTACAACTACTACAAAGCCAATGGCTACTCGACCGTGGTGATGGGCGCGAGCTTCCGCAATCTCAGCCAGATCGAACAACTGGCCGGCTGCGACCGCCTGACCATCAGCCCGGAGCTACTCCAGCAACTGGCCGATGATCAGCAGCCCCTAAGCCGTCAGCTCAGCCCTGGGCAAGCCGGCGAAGAAAAACGCAGCCTCAATCAAAGTGAATTCCGCTGGGCCATGAATGAAGACGCCATGGCCACCGAAAAACTCGCTGAAGGCCTACGCCAGTTTGCCCGTGACCAAGAAAAGCTGGAGTTGCTGCTTAGCCAAGCGCAGTAAACATTGGTGGCAGTACCAATAAAAACGGGCGCTGTATTAGCGCCCGTTTTTATTGCTGCCGATTAAGGTGCGGCAGATGCCGCCTGCGTCGGCAAGCTGGCCCGAACGGCCTTAACTTGCTCAGCCTTAACGGCCTTAGCCTGATTCCCCCAACTGCTGCGAATAAAGGTCAGCAATTGCGCTACTTCTTTATCCGACAGTCGCCAGGCAAAACCGGGCATACCCAGCGGCGATGGCGCACTTTCGGTAGATGGCAAGCTGCTGCCGGCAAGCAGCAGGCGAATCAACGACACCGGATTATCCGCCAACACCGAAGAGTTACCGGCGATTTTCGGGAACACCCGCACATCGCCCAAACCATCGGTGCGGTGACAGGCTGCGCAGTTGTCCAAATACAGCTCAGCCCCACGATCCTGCTCCTGCCCCGCTGCCAGCGCTAAAGCCGTAGCCGGATCATCCTTAAAGCTTGAGCTGGACTGGCCGCTGGCAGGCAAGGTTTTCAAGTAGGCGGCTACGGCGTGCAAATCCTCCTCGCTTAAGTGCTGCGTGCTGTGCTGCACCACATCGCCCATGGCCGAGCCGAGCACCGCATGGCTGGCATTGCGGGCGCCACGCAGGGTGTCGACGATGTCCGTGGCACTCCATCTGCCCAAGCCATCAGCCTGATCACCCCGCAGATTGACCGCCAGCCAACCGTCGATCTCAGCCCCACCGGCTAAGAACTCTGCGCCGGACTCATCCAAAGCCTTCTCCTGCAAGGTGATTGCCCGCGGCGTATGGCAACTGCCACAGTGGCCAAGACCCTGCACCAAATAGCCCCCCCGGGCGATCTCGCTGGAGGCATAAGCATTTTCACGGGTCGACAGCTTATCTGGCGCCGGGGCAAACAGCTTGCGCCAAATCGCCAACGGCCAACGCATCGACAACGGCCAAGGTACGTCACTGGCGCGATTGGATGCGCTAACCGGCTCTACTCCTTGCATAAAATAGGCATACAAGGCGCGCACATCCTCATCACGCAATGCCGCGTACGCCGGATAAGGCATAGCCGGGTAGAGACTGTCGCCATTGGCGGCAATGCCGTGACGCAGCGCCCGGTCAAAATCGCTCAAGGAATAATTGCCAATGCCAGTGGCCTTATCCGGAGTGATATTGGTGCTGTAAAGCGTGCCAATCGGCGACTCCATTGGCCGGCCACCGGCAAAGGCCACGCCGCCTTCACGGGTGTGACAAGCCGTGCAATCCCCGGCAGCAGCCAGATAACGGCCCTGCTCGAGCAACTCCGTTTGCGCGTTACTTTCACTTTGCAACGCGCGTATCGGGGTTGGCCATAACGCAAAAGCTAACAACGCGACGAACGCCACCACCCCGAGGCCGAGCAGACTTAAGAGAAACTTTTTCATAGCGCTTCTCCTTATGCCTGCACCAGTGGGCCGGGGTTCTTCAGGTACTGCTCACGAATCGCCTTGGCCGACCAGTAAGCCAGCGCACCGACCATGCCGGTAGGGTTGTAGCCATTGTTTTGCGGGAAGGCGTTGGCGCCGATGACGAATACGTTGTGCACGTCCCACGACTGCAAATAGCGATTCAGCGCTGAGGTTTTCGGGTCACTGCCCATCACCGCGCCGCCACAGGTGTGGGTGCTTTGATATTTGGTGATGTTGTAGTGCTCGCCGGGCTTTTTCGCATCGCCGGCCATTGCCGTTGGGTTAAGCACCTTGGACATTTCCAGGGCCTTGCCCACCAAAAACTGCGAGGCCTTGACCTCGTTGTCATGCCAGTCGAAGGTCATGCGCAACAGCGGCCGGCCATAGGCGTCCTTATAGGTGGGATCGAGGCTCAGGTAATGCTGCTTATAGGACATACAAGCGCCCTGCACCTCAAAGTAAAACGAATGCCGGAAGGCATCCCGCGCTGCGCGTTTCCAGTCCGAACCCCAGGCTGGCGTACCCGGCGGTACGTTGATACCGCGTACCGGCCCGCCGCCGGGCTGACGCGCCCAGATAATCCCACCGCCGACAAAACCGGCAGCGCCGTTATCCAGCTGCTTGCCATTGAGGTTGTCCATGGTCGTGCCACCGCCACCAATGCCAATAAACTGGTTAGCCTGCACATCCTTGTCGAAGAACAACACCACGCGGTTGAGGTTTTGATAGGAGTAGTTGCGGCCCACCGTACCTTCGCCGGTGTGCGGGTCGTAGGGCTTACCAATGCCGGAGAGCAGCATCAGGTGCACGTTGTACAGCTGGAAGGCACACAGCACGACCAAATCGGCCTCCTGCACCACCTCGCGGCCCTGGGCATCCAGATAGGTCACGCCGGTAGCCTTTTTGCCGTCGCTGTCCAGATTGACCTTAAGCACCTGAGCGTGAGTGCGCAGCTCGAAGTTCTTGCGCAGGCGCAGCACCGGCAAGATGCTCACATTGGGGCTGGCCTTGGAGTAGTTCAGACAGCCGTAATCACTGCAAAAACCGCAGGCGTTGCAGCGTCCCATCTGACAGCCGTAAGGGTTTACATAGGGCGCTGAAGCGTTGGCAGCAGGGATCGGATAAGGGTTCCAGCCCATCTCCCGGGCGGCTTTATAAAACAGCTCAGCCCCCAGATAGTTAGGATTAGGCCCCAGGGGATATTCCCGCGAGCGCGAGCCTTCAAAAGGATTACCGCCGGCCTGGCTGACGCCCTGAATCACCCCGGCCTTACCCGAGGTACCGCACACGTACTCAAAGTGATCGAAATGCGGCTCCAGGTCCTCGTAAGTCACGGGGAAATCCTGAATGCTCATATCGCTGGGGATGAAATTTTTGCCGTAGCGCTGCTCTACATTGCTGCGCAACTGGAAATCTTCCGGCAAGGCGCGGAAGTGACAGCCCGACCAATGACTGCCTGCACCCCCCACACCCGTACCGGGTTTGAACGAACCCATCTGCCGGTACGGCACCGCCGTGGCGCTGGGGTTATGCCGCACGGTAAGGGTTTCCTGGGCCAGACTCTGTAAATAGCGGCGATGCACTGAGCCTTCCAACTCATCGACCACCTTGGGGTAGGCGAAATCAGGCTGGGTGTCGCGGTCAGCACCGCGTTCTAGGGCCACCACGTTCAGGCCGGCATCGGTGAGTTCCTTGGCCAGAATCGCGCCGGTCCAGCCCATGCCGACAATCACGGCATCCACTTTAGCTTTTGCACTACTCATGCTTAGCCCCTCTTCCCGGCCAGATCCACTGGCGGTAAGGGATACGGCCGATCACGCACAGTGACCCAATCCAGATAATCGGCGCGCATACCCGGATAGCCGATCATTTTCCAACCCTGCATATCCTTGTTGCCGCCATAGGACGGATCGGCGAAGAAGCCATTGCGCACTTCAGCCAGCAAGTTACTGAAGAACAGCTTGCTGGAGATTTCCTCCAGCTCCAGCGCGCCACTCTCAGCGGCCTTCAGAACTGCGTCTTGCTGCTCGGCGGATAACTGAGCAAATACCTTACCGGCAAACTGCTGCCGACAATGGCTGTCGACGGCCTGGATCCCCACCCGCAAGATATCGCGCAGGTTCAAGCGGCCTTGGTAGCCGAACTCCGCGGGAGCCTCGACAAATGGCCCCTGCATGTACCAAATCGCGCCATGGGCGTAAGGCGTTTGCATATGCCGGTCGAGAAACTCCGGCACCCCTGCCTCCACTGCACCCGGGCCCACATCATCAGCCGGAATCAAACGGGCGCAGGCAGCCTGGATAAAGTGCCACTGGGCCTCGCTGAAAAACTTGGGTTGATAATGTGTGGCTGCGTCCTCTGCAGGTGCTACAGCCGGCGCGGTCTGCGCCAAGGCTTGACCGGCAAGGCCAGTACTGGCCAGGGTCACAACGGGAATTAGAGTTAAGGATTGGCGCAAAAAAGCGCGCCGCGCGGACGAGGTATCGTCATGAAACATGGAAGAATCCTTTTCAGAATAACGCACGGTAGTCCTGACCCTGCGACCAGCAGCCAGGCGATCTTTATATTCAGTCTTGATTCAGCTTTTAGGAGTCGTACACGCCCCACAGAATCTGCCGATCAGCAGATCTAATAACACTAGAACACAGACCCAAACGCCGAGTGAAAAGTTGCTGAAACACGATTGGCGGTCAGATCGAAAATGCTATTGCAAAGAACCTGACAACTTCCCGCGCAAGGCTGAGCGTTTAATCTCCATGGCTTTAATCACCAGAGGTAGGTGGTTATGTACAAGGCTCAACTAGGCCCACGCCAATTCCAACCCAATAAAAAAGGGGCGCTGATTAGGCGCCCCTGTTTAGTTAACTCGATTCACAATGACTCGGCTCAGTGATGTTCCAGAGCACTAACCAGATCATGGAAGGCTTCGCGGTTGGATTCGTTTAAACCCATCAGAATTCGATGCGCCTCCAACACCTTGGAACGTACCAGCTCTTCAGATTGATCCTGCGTGGGCAGGTCATCCAAGCACTCCGGACAAGGCAGCGGCTTATTGACGATATTGAACACCTGATCAAAGCCCATCGACTCAAGCAAACGAGTGATGTCTTCGTGGATGGTCACTACGGTTGGAAGGAGACCGATTTTTTGCCGCGAAAGAATAGACAGTTTGGCCATCAACCCGAGGGTCGTGCTGTCGATACTGCGGGTTTCGGTCAGATCCAACACGATGGCTGAGAAATTCAGCGCCGTGAAGATCTTCTCAATGGTTGCATCCAGCGCCGAACACAGGGTTAGGCGTACTTCACCGACAAACTTTAAGACGAAAGTACCGTCTTGTTCAGCAAACTGAATACGACCAGGGTTTATCCCAAGACTCATGCAAGGTTCCTGCTTAACACCAGCAAGGCAATATCATCCGGCATATCCCCAAGATTGGCCAGCCCAAAAGCCGTTTGCAGGCCATCTAGTCGCCCACCGGCATCACTGACCAGTCGCGGCAAGAGGTTTTCTTTATCTTTAAGGGTGTCACCTGGCAGTAAATCGAGAATCCCGTCGGACATCAGCGTCAAGCTGAACTGCTTGGGCAAGTCGATTTCTTGGTCGTGGTATTCCGCTTCCTCGAACAAACCAACGGGTAAACCGCGGCCTTCCAGATACTGGGTATGTTCAGGGCTGTACAGCACCGGCAAAGGTAAATGACCGCCGATGCTATAGGTCAGGCGGTTAGTGGACTGCTCAATCACCCCGCCGACCATGGTCACGTGCTTGCCCAATTTGCAGTTGAGCAAGCCACGGTTGATATGCGCCAGCACGCGCGAGGGCTTGAAGCTCGGCAAGGTCCCAGCGCGCCGCGACTCATAGAGCAGACGCGTGGTCATAAATTTCAGCAATACGGTAACGAAGGCCGACGATGCACCATGGCCACTGACGTCCGCTAGGTAAAAGGCAATGCGGTTATCGTCGATACGGAAGTAATCAACGAAATCCCCTGACAGGTACAGCGACGGGATGATCTGGTGCGCAAAGTTGAAGTCCGTATCCTGCCACGGCGTCACCGGCAGCATATTCATCTGCACTTGGCGGCCAGCGTTCTGGTCTTCCTGAAGCAAGCTTAAGCTGGCCTGCAACTCACGGTTGGCGGTCTCCAGCTCCTCGCGATAACGCTGATTTTCTAGGCGCAGAAAGGCCCGATCCAGGGCGCGACGCACCGAGTGCTCGAGCACGGCCAGATCGGCCAAGGGCTTAATCAGGTAATCGGCGGCGCCTAAGCGCAGAGCCTCAACGGCATCGCTCATCACGCCCGCACCAGACACCACAATCACTGGCGTCTGGACTTCTAAGGCATTGATCCGGCGGATCAGCTCCAAACCATCCACCTGCGGCATGCGCAGGTCGCAGATGACCAAATCCGGGGCTTGCGCCTTAAAAACTTCTAAGCCTTGCGAACCATTCGCCGCCTGTAAAACGTGAAAACCGCTATCTTCCAGATAGGCGGCAAGGCTGGCGCGCACGACATCGTCGTCATCAATTATCAGCAGCGTGGCACTGGTTTTGTGCATGAGGTTTCCAGGCAAACTGCGCCGGGTCGGGTTGGCTAATGCTTCAGGTCGAACTAACCTGAAGGCGTGAACTCGGCTGGTCTTCAGGCGCAGACGGTACTCCCATCCGCAGCACGATTCAAGCATGCAGCGCTGCTCTGTCGCCGACTTTACTGGAGCAAAGCCCAAGGTTTTAAGCGCCCCCATAAATCCCGAAAAATAAGAGGAAACTGCCATGAGCCAAAATGATCGAGCCTACAGTGAAAAACGCGACTACATCCGCATGCGCTTAGAAGCTGCCGTCACCTTGCATCATGAAGGCCAAGTAATTCCCGCCCTGTGCATCGACCTCTCGAGCACAGGCATGCAACTCGAAGCCAGCAGCGCAGTGAATGTTGGCGATAAAGTACGCGTCGACATTCCTTCCGATCACGCCGAACTACGCGGCCTTGAAACCCAAGCCGAAGTGGTTCGCGTAAGCAGCTTGGACGACGGCCGGCAAGCCATAGGCCTGGCGATCATCTCGATGGGCTAAGCGCGCAAAGCGATTGGCGCCTATGCAAAAGAAAAGGCGGCTATAAGAGCCGCCTTTTGTGTGTTTACTAAGGATAAAACGCGCGATTAAAAGTCGTCTTCGACTTGACCGTCTTTAACTTTGAATTCGCGATTTTGCAGATAGGCGTTACGGACAAAGATGTATTTATCACCGGAAATCAAACGCTCAGCCGACAACAAGCTGGCCCGGGTATTAATCACCGAAACCCCGATTACCGTGTTACGCGTCGGCACGTGATCGATATAGGGCGGCGCCGTGAGCATAGCGTCTGGCACCTTGCCGATGGCATCACGTACGGTACTTGGGCCAAACAGCGGCAGCACCACATAAGGGCCACTGCTAACGCCCCAATAACCCAGGGTTTGGCCGAAGTCTTCATCACTACGCTGCAAACCCATGGTGGTGCCGACATCGAAGAAGCCGAGCAAGCCAAAGGTGGTGTTAAAGATCAAGCGACTGGTATCGACCCCTGCGTCATGCAGCTTGCCTTGCAGCAAGTTATTGGCCAGGTTGCCCACATCGCCGATGTTGCGAAAGACGTTGCGCACACCGTCTTCAAAGAACTGCGGGGTCACGGCCTGATAACCCTTGGCCAATGGCTTGAGGGTGTATGTATCGACGGTGTCGTTGACTTGAAACATAAAGCGGTTGTAACCCTGCCATGGGTCTTCGTCGTCGGCCTGGGCGATTGCCGGTAGCGCCAAGGCCCCGACACAAGCGGCCGCCCAGCTCAGCTGTTGAATCCAGTTAACGCCGCTCAAACGCATCGCATATTCTCCTTGATAGTGCTTAGACAGCCCGCATCACCGCGATTGGAAGTTGCTCAGTATATTAGGCGCCATAAAAGTTGGCAGCATAGCCGATTTCACAAGCTGAAAAATCTTATCACAACAAGTATTTAACGCCGCTAGACAGAACCTGAACGAGTTAAGCAATTGTTTTTCGAATACCCCGAACAGTTGTAATACAAAGACATTAAGTTGACGCCGGTTATTATCAGGTAATTACCATGCGCCAATCTGCTACCCCCCTGCCCTTAACCGCCTTGCTCTTTAGCTTAAGCGGCGGCTTAGTCGATTTTGGCGCCCGTCGCTTAACCCTGACGCAAACCACTGCCACGCCATCCGATGAGCCGCTGCATGCCCCAAGTCCGGGTGCCCTTAGCCTGCTCAACCAGCTCCAGCAGCAAAAGTTGCCCTGCGCCTGGTTAGAACAAGCGCCGCTAAATATTTGCACGGAACTCAGCCAGCAATTGCCAAGTTGGTTGAACGGATTTGCTGAGCCTGAACAGAATCTACGTCCCCTGCCTGCGCCAGACCGAGTGTGGGCCGCCTTAAGCGCCTTGGGCGTTAATCAGGTGCAAGGCTGTGTGCTGATCAGTGGTGAGCCCAAACTGTTACAAGCGGGCCTTAACGCCGGCCTCTGGACCATCGGCTTAGCCTTATGCGGGCCCTTGTGCGGTCACTCATTGGCGCAGTGGCAAAATCTGCCGGTGCGCCTGCGCGAACAGTTACGCAGCCAAGCGACCCTCAACCTGTATCGCCTGGGCGTGCATTCGGTGATTGATCAACTGAGTGACGCCCCCAGTTGCTTGGCCGACCTTAACCGCCGTCGACATAACGGCGAGAAACCTTAAGCCAGAAGCGAAAAACCTGATCTGCAGCAGCGCATAAACTTGTCAGAGGTTTACCCTAAAGACGCGAACCATTAAGCGCATCCCGCTGTCGCTTACTACATAGCCCCATTTAAGGAGACTCTCCATGCCTGCCAGCCTTCTGCAGCAACAACTTCAGCAACTGCGTGCGCAATTGGCCGAGCAATCGACCCTCAGCGACAGTGAGCGCGACGAGTTGCTCAGCCTTTCCCTTCAAATCGAACAGCAACTAGCCCAGGACATGGGCGGCGTGGCCGACGGTAATCTGGTGGATGGGGTTAACCTGGCCGTGGAGCGCTTTGAAGTCGATCACCCGACCCTCAGCGTGACCCTGCGCAGCATCGTGCAAGGCTTAGCCAATATGGGCATCTAGCCCCGAAGGAAAAACCCCAGCGCAAGGCTGGGGTTAGTTTTATTGACGCACCAAGCGCTGATTGCTTGGGCTGATCGGCCCCGTACTGCGATAGGGGTTGATGTCCAAGCCGCCACGGCGCACATACCGCGCATACACCGTTAAGTGCTGCGGTTTAAGCAGTCGCTGCAAGTCGAGAAAGATCCGCTCCACGCACTGCTCGTGGAAATCCGCATGCTGGCGGAAGCTCACCAGATAGGCCAGCAAACTGGCGTGTTCTAAGGCATGCCCCTGATACTCCACGACCAGCGTGCCCCAATCCGGCTGGCCGGTGACCGGGCAGTTGGACTTGAGCAGATGGCTGTACAGACTTTCACTCACCTGCCGCGACTCATCGCAGCGCAGCAAGGCAGGCTGCGGCTGGGAATAGTCGCTGATGCTGACCTCCAGCTCATCAATGCACTGCCCTGGCGGAGTCGCCACACCGTCAGCACAGACCTCAGCCAAGCTGCGCAGGCGCACGCCCACCGGCTTGCCCGCTGCTGCGGAGAGGTCTTTGACCAACACGGCTTGCAGTTCATCCCAACTGGCGAAAGGCGTTTGGTTCAGCGAGTTGAGATAGAGCTTGAACGACTTGGACTCAATGATATTCGGCGAGTCGGCGGGAATAGCGAACTCGCCCATGGCCACCACCGGCTTACCGGAGGGCAGCAACCAGGACAGCTCAAAGCAGTTCCAGAAGTCCACACCTTGATAGGGCAACGTCTC
Source organism: Pseudomonas sp. 5P_3.1_Bac2 (assembly GCF_025465995.1). Lineage (GTDB taxonomy): Bacteria > Pseudomonadota > Gammaproteobacteria > Pseudomonadales > Pseudomonadaceae > Aquipseudomonas. The sequence goes on from NZ_JANLNY010000025.1 coordinate 33,692, forward strand.
GGCGCTCAGCCCCAGCTCTGCCCACTTGGCAGCGCGGGGAATGGGGAATAACAGCGAGGGCGTGTAAGTGGCGATGTATTCGCTGGATTTGCCCAGAGGCGAATCTTCGGCAGCCGGATGCATAAGTTAAACCTGATTAATCAGTGGCAATAAAAGGCTGGCTTAAGCCAGCTCAGCGGCAATGGCAGCCAAGGCTTGCGCGGGATCTGCCGCCTTGCTGATCGGGCGGCCAATAACTAAATAGTCGGAACCGGCATCGATGGCCTGGCGTGGCGTGAGGATACGGCGCTGATCGTCTTGCGCGCTGCCGGCCGGACGAATGCCCGGGGTCACCAGTTGCAGGCTCGGGTGCGCGGCCTTCAGCACCGGGGCTTCTTGCGCCGAGCAGACCAAACCGTCCATGCCGGCCTGTTGCGCCAGCGCGGCCAGGCGCAGCACTTGCGCCTGCGGCTCGACGTCCAAACCAATACCGGCCAGGTCTTCGCGCTCCATGCTGGTCAACACGGTCACCCCGATCAGCAGTGGCTTAGGGCCGTTGAACTGCTCCAAGGTTTCACGGCAGGCCGCCATCATGCGCAGGCCACCGGAGCAATGCACATTGACCATCCACACGCCCATTTGCGCCGCTGACTTAACGGCCATCGCGGTGGTGTTGGGGATGTCATGGAATTTCAAATCCAAAAACACCTCAAAGCCGCGTTCGGCCAAGCTGGCCACCACATCCGCACCACTGCTGGTAAACAGCTCTTTACCCACCTTCAGGCGGCACAGCTTAGGGTCAAGCTGATCAGCCAAGGCCAGCGCGGCGGCACGGGTGGGGAAATCCAGGGCAACAATGATCGGGGTCTGGCAGGCGGACATGAACGGACTCTCGGTGGGCAAATTCGCCGCGCATTGTACCGCAGGCTAACGCCGTGTGCCGCCCTCTGCGGCGCTTAGCCGGCTAATCAAGCAAGCCTGCGCACACGCTGCCAGCCACGCCGCAGCCAGTGATGCTGACTGACTAACAAAATGCCGAGCAGTACCAGCAACGCGCCGAGCACGAAATTCAGGGTAATCGGCTCATCAAGAAGCCACACGGCAAAGCTCACCCCAAACAACGGCGTCATAAAGGTAAAAGCCGCCAAGCTGTTGGCCAGATAACGACTCAGCAGCCAAAACCAGACGAGGAAGCTGAAAAATGACACCACCAGGCTCTGCCACAGCAAGCTGCCAACGCTCAACAGCGTCCATTCAAACGGCGCGAATGAGTGGCTGAGCAGGCCATAAGGCAGCAACAGCACCACAGCCATGAGCATCTGATAAAACAAGGTCAAGCTCGGCGGCGCCTCGGCCAAGCTTGAGCCGCGCACGACCATGGTGGTCGCGCCCCAGGCCACTCCCGCCAGCAAGCCCAAACCATCCCCCAGCAGCATGCGCCAATCCCACTGCGCACCAGCCCGCCCGAGGGCAAAGGCGGTGACTATGCCGCTAAAACAAAGTGCAATACCTAAGCACTGCAGCCGATTCAGACGCTCGCTGGGCAGCAGTAGATGTAAGCCCAGAGCGGAGAATATCGGCGCGGTGTACAGCAGCACGGTCATATGCGCCGCCGTGGTGTAGTTAAGGCCAACGCCTATCAGCAAAATTTCCACGGCAAACAAGGCACCGGTTAGGCAACCGGAGCGCCAAGTGGCACGCAGCCAAGACTGCCAACCGCCCTGCCACATCATCAGCGTTAGCGCCAAAGGCAGCGCAATAGCAGAACGCAGCAGCAGTTGCAGCACTGTCGCCATATCCACCGCGGTGAACTTAAGCAAGACCTGCTGCGAGCCCCAGAGGGCACACAGCATCAGCATCAACAGTAAAACCAAGGCATCCGCGTTCTTACGTGCCGCGCCCATCTCGACCACACTCCCTGTGACCTTAGCGCTGTCGTTCAGCGAGCCAGCGGGTCATCCCAGAAAGGCCGCTGGGTTTCTTGCACTATATCGGCGCGGCTGAGGCCTAAATCTTTTAGCGCCGCATCACTCAGGCTTGCCAGTTGCCGGCGCTCGCGGCCCAAGCAGTGCCAACGCTGGAGTAGGCGCAAGCCACGCAACAGTGGCGCCGTTAAAGAAGCACCCACAGAGCTTACAAGGTGACTGATTTTACGAATTTGCCAAGTCATGGTACGCCCTCCTAGTTAGGCTGGCGTCAGTGTCAGAGAGCAGATAAGATCAATCCAACGAATGTTTCTTATGCATAGCATTCTTGGATTTGATCAATGAGCAACTACCCGAGCATCGACAGCGACCTGCTGCGCACCTTTGTCGCCATTGCTGAACACGGTGGCTTTACCCGCGCGGCCGAGGTGATCAACCGCACTCAATCAGCGGTGAGCATGCAGATGAAGCGCCTCGAAGAGGACGTGCTTAAGCGCGTGCTGTTTCTGCGTGACGGCCGCCAGGTGCGCCTAAGCGCCGAAGGCCGGCTGCTGCTGGGTTACGCGCGGCGTATCCTCAAACTGCATGCCGAACTGCTTAACAGCATGCGCGAACCGCATATGGTCGGTACGGTGCGCATCGGTACGCCGGATGATTATGTGATGCGCTTTATGCAGGGCATTCTGGTGCGCTTTGCCCAAGCCTATCCCTTGGTGCAGGTGGAGTTGCACTGCGAGCCATCATTCCAACTATTGCAGCGCAAAGACCTGGACTTGACCATCGTCACCCGCGAGCCGGGCAGTGAAATCGGCCAGTTATTGCGCCAAGAACAACTGACCTGGACCCAAGCCCGCGACAGTAACCTGCATGAGTTGGCCACCCTGCCCTTAGCCCTGTTCAACAACCAATGCTTTTGCAGCGCCTGGGCCTGTAACGGCCTGAATAGCATGGGCCGCGATTTTCGTATCGCCTACACCAGCCCCAGCTTGTCGGCGATTATGGCGGCGGTCAGCGCAGGCCTCGCGCTCACCGCGCAGTTACGCAGCTTGATCACCCCGGACTTGCAAATCCTCGGCGAAGAACACGGCTTGCCGCCGCTGCCCTCGGCCAGCATCGTCCTGCTGCGCAATGAACGCAGCCAGTCGCCGGTCAGCACCACGCTGGCCGAGCAAATTGTTGAAGGTTTTAAGCTTTAGGTCTGCCAGCCCAACAGCAAGGCGCAGAGCAGCAGAAACACACCAAACAGCGCCCGTAAGGTGCGCTCGGGCAAAGCATGGGCCAGCTTCACGCCCCAACTGATGCTCAGCAAGCCGCCCAAGGCCAAGGGGATGCCCAGCAGCCAGTCGACATGGCTGTGCACCGCATAGGTGGCCAAGGTTACGCTCGTACTCGGCAGCGCCAAAGCCAAGGACAATCCCTGCGCCACCACCTGCGAGGCGCCAAAGGCCAGAGTCAGAATTGGCGTAGCCACCACGGCCCCACCCACACCAAACACGCCCCCCAGCAGGCCGGCCACCGCGCCTAAAGCAACCAGCCAAGGCCAGCTGTAGCTCAGGCTCGTCGCGGCGGGCTTAGGCTTGCGATAGAGCTGAAGCAGGTTGTACAGCGCCAGCAGGAGCAAAAAGCCGATAAAGCCCCAGCGCATCTGGCTGGCATCCACCGTCACCGCCCAGTTGGCGCCTAAGGTGGCGCTTAACAAGCTGCTCAGCCCCAGCGCCAAGGCGTGCTGGCGGTTGATCCGATTACGCTGGTTATAGCGCCACAACGCCAACAGCACATTGGGCACCACCATCAGTAGCGCCGTACCCTGGGCCAGCTGCTGGTCGAGACCAAACAGCACCCCCAACGCCGGAATCGCCACCAGCCCACCACCAATGCCAAACAGGCCACCCAGGCTGCCGAGGATTACCCCCAGCAGCAAATTCAGCAAAAAATCCGTCACACGCCTCACCCAAACCCTGCCGTTAGGCTTGGCATGCTACAGGCGCGGCGAGCAAATTGGGCAGTGGTGACAAATTGCAGGCACAAAAAAGCCCAGCACAACGCTGGGCTTGTTATGCAAACGCCGGAATTAGGCCGGAGCTTGGGTACGGCCTTTGTAGGAGCCGTCACGGGTGTCGATTTCGATCCAATCGTCGATATCAACGAATTCAGCCACTTTGATTTCGGTGCCGTTGCGCAGCTTGCCTGGCTTCATGACTTTGCCGGAAGTGTCGCCACGGGCAGCGTTCTCGGTGTAAACCACTTGACGCACGATGGTGGTCGGCAGGTCAACGGAGATCACTTTGCCTTCGAAGAATACGGCTTCGCAGACGTCGCTCATGCCTTCTTCGATGAAGGGCAGAACGCTTTCTAGGTCTTCAGCACGCAGTTCGTAGGAGTTGTACTCCGGATCCATGAAGACATAGTCCTCACCGCTGATGTAGGAAAGGGTTACTTCCTTACGCTCAAGGATCACCGGCTCCATTTTGTCGTCGGCTTTGTAAACAGTTTCAGTTTTCGAACCGTTGAGCAGGTTCTTCAACTTCATTTTAACGATGGCGCTGTTACGACCGGATTTGGTGAATTCGGCTTTCTGGATCAGCCAAGGTTGGCCGTCAATCAGGGCCACACTGTTGGGCTTCATTTCTTGTGCGGTTTTCATACTAATATCCGGGGTTGGATGGAGTGACAAAATTCTTGGCCGCGTATGATAGCCAATTTAGGTAAAACTGCACCAGCGCTGCGGCAAGATCGGCCTGTGAACTGCGTTCTAGACACCATTGCACAGCCCGGCTTTGCTGCTGCGGCCAGGTTTTCAGGTAGTCCTGCCAGGCCCCGGCCAGGTCTGCACCCGTGTTCCAACTCAACCACAATTGGTCAAAAGCTGACTGAGCGGACGGCTCCAGAGCCTGACCATAGAGCTGGGTAAAGGCCGTTAATTTGTCCAGATGGGCGTCTTCTTCCTGCTGGTAGATATGCCACAGCAGCGGCCTGCCAGCCCACTGCGCGCGGACAAACGAGTCCTCACCGCGCACGGCATTAAAATCACAGCACCACAACAGCCGGTCGTATTGCTCCTGCTGTAAAAAGGCTAGCACGTGGATATGCAACTGGCCGCGTTGCAGCTGCTCACCAGCCTTTAGCGGGTCGACCTGCAGCGCCTCTTGCACGCTACTCAGCACCCTGCCCTCAGGTATCAGCAACTGGGTCGCCTCAGGCGCTGAGGCCAGGGCTTGCAGCCAACTGGCGATGGCCGGCTGCTCATAGGCGAATAACGACATCAGCCGCGCGCCAGGCACACGCGCAACCCCAATGCTGCGCAAGAACTCGCTTTGCGCCAGCGGATCAGCCTGCAGCGCGTCGCGCTGAGCCAGCAACTCCCGCTCACGCAGCAAGCCGCCAGTGCCGGCGCTAAAGCCAGGGAAGAAGAAATACTTGGCCAGACCACCGGGCTGCATCGATGGCAAGCCGTGACAGCCCTCGACCCAATCCTCAGCGCTTAGGTATTCCAGATTCAGCCACAGCACCGGCTGCGCGCGCGCAGCCATAGCCGCGATATAAGGCGCCGGCAAACTGCAGGCAAAGGCCTCGATCACCACATCCGCAGGCTCTGTCGGCTGCCATTCAGCCAGCCACTGACACACCTCGACGCCCTGCTGCAGCTGCGTCAAAGCCGCGCTCTGGGCGGGCGGACACAGGCGCACAAAGGCTGCCAGATCATCCACCCACAAGCGCACCTGGGCGTTGTGCTCGGCCACCAATTGCTTGGCCAAGCGCCAGGTCACGCCGATATCGCCGTAGTTATCGACGACGCTGCAAAAAATATCCCACTTCACCGCGGTTCCTGCCCTTAAAAGCTCGGCACACCTTACGGGCTGCGGCGCTTGCCGGCAAATCGGTCAGTACTCCTGATCGGCTTGATCACGGCGGCGGTACGGGAACACATCGATCACTTTGCCGTCGAGAATCGCCTGCTGCAGGCTCTTCCAGTAATCGGCGTCGTACAGCTCGCCATGCAACTCGCTAAACAAGCGGCGCTGCTGGCTGTCGGCGAACAGAAACGGCGGGAACTCCTCGGGAAACACATCCAGAGGCGCTACCGAATACCAGGGCTCAGAGGCCATTTCGTCCTCGGGATAGCGCGGCGGTGGAATCCGGCGGAAGTTGACCTCGGTGAGAAAACAAATCTCGTCGTAGTCATAGAACACCACGCGGCCATGGCGAGTGACACCGAAGTTTTTCAGCAGCATGTCGCCGGGGAAAATATTGGCGGCAGCCAGCTGTTTAATCGCCAAACCGTAGTCATCCAGCGCCTCGCGCACCTGAGCGGCGCTGCCACTCTCGACATACAGGTTAAGCGGGGTCATGCGCCGTTCGGTCCAGCAGTGCCGCACCAGCACCGTATCGCCCTCAACCACCACGGTGGACGGCGCCACTTCGAGCAGTTCGGCCAGGCATTCAGGGTCGAATTTATTCAGCGGGAAACGGAAGTCGGCGAACTCCTGGGTATCGGCCATGCGCCCGACCCGATCGACTGACTTCACCAGGCGGTACTTCTCGATCACCGTATTGCGGTCAACCATTTTCGACGGCGAGAAGCGATCCTTGATCACCTTAAACACGGTGTTGAATCCAGCCAAAGTAAACACACTCATGACCATCCCGCGTACGCCGGGGGCCATGGTGAACTTGTCATCAGTGTTGGCCAGATGATTGATCAGCGCGCGGTAGAACTCGGACTTACCGTGTTTATAAAAACCAATCGAGGTGTACAGCTCGGCGATGTGCTTACCCGGCAGGATGCGCTTCAGGAAGCTGACAAACTCCGCCGGATAGCTCACCCGCACCATAAAGTACGAGCGGGTGAAGGAGAAAATAATCGACACCTCGGCTTCATCGGTGATCAGGGTGTCCACCTGAATGCCCCGCCCCTCACGGTGCAGCAAGGGAATCACCAAAGGCCACTGCTCATCGCGGGTGTAGATGCGCCCCACCAGGTACGCGCCCTTATTGCGGTACAGGCGCGACTCATACAGCTCAATGTGCAGCTCAGGGTCTTTGCACACCCAGTCCGGCAGGCTTTGGTTGAACTGCGCAAGCAAGCGCGTAAGGTCGCGCTCCACATCCTCGTAGCCAACCTCAAAGCGGTAATCCTCAAACACCTGGCGCAGCGCTTGTTCAATGTCGCCTTGTGGTGCGTATTGCCGGGTTTGCGGCACCCGCTCATTAGGGCGCAGTGCGGGCCGGGTGGTATGGATAAACATGCAGCCATCGTTAATCTGATCGTGGCTAAACAGGCTGCAAAAGATCGAGTTGTACCAAGTCTCGGCCAGCTCGTCGTCGTAGCGCAGGTCGATCAAGCTGATATAGGCGGATTTGACCAAGGGCCACTGCTCAACCGCCAACAACTGCTCAGTGACGATCTGCTGGGTCAGACGCTGATTCACCTCGCCCACGCACTGTTCGTACAAGGCGATCCGCGCTGCGGCTGCCTGCTGAATCTCTTGCCACTGCGCCTGTTCAAAGCGCAGCCGGGCGCCATTGGTGATCTGCCGGAAGCGTTCGCGGTAATCGTCGAAGCCTTCTAAAATCAGCGCGGCGATGGTTTTGCTTGGCCATAACGGCGACATACACAACCCCTGCATCAGATTAAGCCAGAGCTGAGCTTATCCGCTGCGCCGGGCCCTGCCCATCCTGAGCGCAGCAACGGGTGCGGCGCTTCACATAGGCCGCCTCGCAGAATGCTGGGTGCTGAGGCAGCGCCAGCGCCGTCTAGCCACGGATTTGCTTTGTCCGCCCCAGCCAGCAACACTGCCGGGCTTTTTTACCTTGGAGAACCCTGTGCGCCTTGCTGATCTGTTACGCCTGCTGCTTCTGGCGGCCATTTGGGGCGCGAGTTTCTTGTTTATGCGCATGGTCGCGCCAGTGCTGGGCAGCATGCCCACAGCGTTTTTCCGCGCACTGCTGGGCATGCTTGGCTTGCTTGCCGTGCTGCTGCTTATGCGCGTGCACTGGAACTATCACGGCAAACTTAAACATTGTTTGGTCTTGGGCCTGCTCAATGCCGGCATCCCCTCGGCCATGTACTGCCTGGCCGCGCTGGTGCTGCCTGCGGGCTATTCGGCGATATTCAACGCCACCACGCCGATGATGGGCGTGCTGATTGGCATGCTGTTTTTTGCCGAGCCAATCACCCCCAGCAAAGCCGCTGGCGTAGCCGTAGGTTTGTTTGGCGTGGCCGTGTTAACCCGCACCGGGCCGGTGGCTTTTGATCTACAGCTGTTACTCGGCGCGGCCGCCTGCCTGGTGGCCACCACCTGTTACGGCCTGGCCGGCTTTCTCACGCGGCGCTGGCTGGGCTATCAGTCCGGCGTCGACAATCGTCTCGCCGCGTTCGCCAGCATGGTCGCCGCCAGCTTGTTGCTGCTGCCGCTCATGGCTGTCAGCACGGCGGTGGCAACGCCGCCACGCTGGACAGGCTGGGATCTGTGGCTGCCACTGGCCGGGCTGGGCTTGCTCTGTAATGCCTATGCCTATGTCCTGTACTTCCGCCTGATCAGCGACATCGGCCCGATCAAAGCGTCCACCACCACCTTTCTTATCCCGATCTTTGGCGTGCTCTGGGGCGCCTTGCTGCTGGATGAAGCACTGGGCTGGTCGTATCTCTATGGCGGCGGCCTGATTGCTATCGCCCTGTGGTTGGTGGTGCGCCCCAGCGCGGCCAAAGTACCCCGCTAAAACGACAAAGCCCGCGGCACAGGTGGGCTTTTACATTCGCTCAGGTGTGGCCTTAGCTCAGTGAGCTGGGCGAGCGGCGGATGATTTTGATCGAGTGCTTGAGCGTGGGCTTGCGCGTCACGCTGATCGCCTTACGCGACACCGTGTCGATGGTGATATTCCAGAAACCGCTGCTGGGTACGGTGATCTTGGCCGGGAACTTATCGAACGCGCCGCCGTGATAGGTATGCCGCCCGCCGTTCTTGAAGCTGCGGAAGTTGGCATCGTTCATCAGGCGGATATTGCAGGTCTGCGAGCACTCAATCACGACGATATCGTCTTCGTTGAGGTGCTCACGCTGGTGGATAAATTTCATGGGGGAGTCTTCAACATCTGCTTACGCGATAAGGCCGCCACTATAGCACGCTGTGTGCCCCGCCAAGCAGCCCAAACCGAGCAGCGGCGCAACTGCCGCGCAGGCTGGGCTGCGTTTCACCGAGGCTGGTGGTAGCATGCGCGCCCCATGCATATCGACGACTTTTACCAACGCCTGCGCGACCTCGGTGCCAAGCCCATGCACATCGGGCGGATCACCCGTTGCTGGCTGCGCGGCGTGCCGCTGGATACGGGTACGCGCAACCAAAAAACCGAGAACTTCCTGCCGTTACCGGTGCGCGAAGCCATCCCCCAACTGAGCGCCGAACTCGACGGCCTGGCCCGCCTCACCTCCGAGCACCCCGGCGCCGACGGCTCGGCGCGTTTGTTGGTGGAGCTGGCCGATAAGCAGATGGTCGAAAGCGTGCTGCTGCCGCGCGATGGCCTGTGCGTGTCGAGCCAGGTGGGCTGCGCGGTCGGCTGCGTGTTCTGCATGACCGGTAAAAGCGGCCTGCTGCGCCAACTCAGCACGGCAGAAATCGTCGCCCAAGTGGCCCTGGCGCGACGCTATCGGCCGGTGAAAAAAGTAGTATTTATGGGCATGGGCGAGCCGGCCCATAACCTCGACAACGTGTTGGCGGCCATCGACCTGCTGGCCACCGAAGGCGGCATTGGCCAACGCAACCTGGTGTTCTCCACGGTCGGTGATCCGCGGGTGTTCGAGCGTTTGCCCAAGCAGCAGATCAAGCCGGCCCTGGCCCTGTCGCTGCACACCACCAACGCCGAACTGCGCCAGCAACTGCTGCCGCGCGCACCACGCATTGATCCTGAGGATCTGGTGGAGATGGGCGAAGCCTACGCACGCCTGATCGACTACCCGATCCAGTATCAATGGACGCTGCTTAAGGGCATCAACGACAGCCAGGAAGAAATGGACGGCATCTTGCGCCTGCTTAAGGGCAAGTACGCGATCATGAACCTGATCCCCTATAACAGCCTGGAAGAAGACGAATTCGACCGCCCCGATGGCGATCGCATCATCCAGATCGTGCGCTACCTGCACAGCCGTGGCGTACTGACCAAGGTGCGCAACTCGGCCGGGCAAGACATCGACGGCGGCTGCGGCCAATTGCGCGCACGGGCGGCTGAGCTGAGCAAAAAGCACCAGTTGCGCCCTGCCCGATAGCTTGAGGCGCTGCGGCCTGACGCAGGCGGTCTCTTGATCTCTGCGCCGCACCACTGTTCAATCCACCGCTGTATTGAGCCGAAGGTCTGAGCTGTGAGCGCTATCCAAAAACGCATCCATGAAGCCGCCCTGCGCCTGTTCGCGCAGAAGCCGATGGCTGAGATCAATATCAGCGAACTGGCGCAAAGCGCTGGCCTGGCGCGTAATACCGTCTACAAACACCTTGACTCGATTGACAAGCTGCTCGCCACTCTGGCCACTGACTTGGCCAGCGAGATGAATCAGCGCGTCAGCCAAAGCACGGCGACCGCTACAGACCCTGCCGTGCGCCTGGCCAATGGCATCCGTTTTTATGTCCGCCGTGCCCATGAAGAGCCCCACTGGGGACGCTTTCTGCAGCGCTACGGGATGTCCCTCGCCTCCTTGCAAGCGCTATGGGACGGACCTCTAGTGGCGGATGTGACGGCTGGTTTGTTCAGCCAGCGTTACCAGTTCAAGCAAGAGCAGCTGCTCGCGGTAATCGGCTTGATCGGCGCCGCCGTGTTAGGTGCGATTACGCTAGTTGTGCAAGGTCAGCGCACCTGGCGCGATGCCGGCGCCGACACCGCTGAACTCATCCTGCGCGCCCTCGGCGTGCCTCAGGCCGACGCCCAAGTGCTGGCCAACTTAGAGCTGCCAGCCCTGCCCGAGCTTATTTAAAGCGGCTGCACCCACTGTATCTCTGCGCCTCTGCAATCTGTTAACGCAGATTGAGCAGTGCCTCCCCGTTAAGCCAGCCGAAGCCGCTCCAGTGAAGCCTTCCAGCCTGAGCAGCGAGCCAACGTTGTACAGCCTCTAGTAAAGCTTCCAGTCTAACAAGTGAACACTTGTGTTCATTTATGTACATTGATAGCGTACGGCGCACAATAATAAATACGCCCTTTGGAGCCGCTATGCCCAGCAGCGCTGCTATTCCCGGTCTCAACTCATACACCGTCCAGGCCGGTAGCCGGCACATCTTTGTCAGTGAAACTGGTCAGGGCCATCCCTTGTTGATGTTGCATGGCGGCGGCCCCGGTGCTTCTGGCATGAGCAACTATTCACGCAACGTTACAGCCTTGGCCCAGCACTTTCGTGTGCTGATCGTCGATATGCCCGGCTACGGCCAGTCGAGCAAAGGGCTCGAACGCAGCGATCCGTTTGGTGATCTGGCGCAAAGCATGCTGGAGCTGCTCGATGCACTCGCGATCCCAACCACCCACGTTATTGGTAACTCCTTGGGGGGAGCCTGCGCGCTGCGCATGGCCTTGGAGGCGCCACAGCGCATTTCGGCCATGGTGCTGATGGGCCCCGGCGGTATTAACACCACCCGCAGCCTACCCACCCCCGGACTCAAGCTGTTGCTCAACTACTACAACGGCGCCGGCCCGACGCTGGGCAAGCTCAGCCAGTTTATTCGCGAGTATCTGGTGTATGACGCCAGCCAAGTCAGCGATGCCATGATTGAGGAGCGCTACCGCGCCAGCCTTGATCCGCAAGTGATCGCCGCACCACCGCTGCGCCGCCCCAATAGCTTGAAGGCAGCCCTGCGCATGGATTTCAGCCGTGATCCGCGCCTGGCTCAATGTCAGGTGCCAACCTTGGTGCTGTGGGGCGCCGAAGATAAGGTCAACCGCCCCAGCGGCGGCGAAACCCTGCGTAAAGCCCTAGCCAACTGCGACCTGTACCTGTTCAGCAAAACCGGGCACTGGGTGCAGTGGGAACGTGCAGCGCAGTTTAATGCGCTGAGCGCCGCCTTCTTGCTCCAGTACACCCCTGCTTAAGGCAAGGAGATTGCGCCTATGCCAATGGATATCTTCGGCGCCAGCAGCATGGGATATGTGGTGATTGAATCAGCCCAGTTGTCGCGCTGGCAGGCCTTACTAACCCAAGGTATTGGCCTGCATCAGCAACAGGCCGATGCCGACTGCTTGGCCTTTCGTATGGATCAACATCAGCGGCGCATCATCATTTGCCGCGGACCGGCGGAAAATGTCACGGCCATAGGCTGGCAACTGCGTGATCAAGCCACGCTGGATACAGTGTTGCAGCGCTTAGCAGCCCGTGGCATCAAGGTCACCACCAGCACACCCGAGCAGGCTGCCGAGCGCGGGGTGCAAGCCTTCTGGCGCCTGCTCGGCCCTAAGGCTCTGGCCATTGAGTTATTTATCCAACCGCTACTCAGCCGCGAGCCCCTCAACATGCTCTGCGCAGGTTTTGTCACCGGCGCCTGCGGCATGGGCCACGTGGCCATCACCAGCCGCCGCGGCAAAACGATGCGGCGCTTTTGGGAGGAGATTTTCGACGCCCGACACAGCGATAGCATTGTCGAAAAAATGGCCGGTGTAACCCTCGACATCGAGTTTTTCCGAGTTAATCCACGCCACCACTCGATCGCCATCGCGCAAGTTCGCGGACTGGCCATCGACCCGATTCGCACTCAGGTGCAGCACCTTAATTTACTCACCACTTCAGTGGCCGATCTGACTGCCTGCTTCTTACGCTGCCGGCAGTTAGGTTTCGCGATTGCTCACGAAATAGGCGAGCACCCCAACGACCGCGAGCAGTCGTTTTATGTGCTGAGCCCATCCGGCTTTGAACTGGAAGTGGGCTGGAACGCGCTGGAGGTTGATGAGCGCAATTGGCGGCCTGCTCACTACCAAGGCATCAGCCTGTGGGGGCACAAAGCGGAAAAGCACGGTGCCTGGCATGCCTTAAGTCAAAACCTCGGCAACTTCGCCCAGGGCCTGCGCTCACTGCGCAACCCCGAGTACAGCCCTCTGCCCGAGCAATCGCAGCGTTGCGACAGCGACTGCTCCAAACGCAGGCTGCACAGAAGACGTTGACTCAGTCGCGGCTCTACTCGCCCGCCACCCAGCGGCGATAACGGCGAGCCTGCAGGTGTTGTTTAACTTGGCCGCCCAATAGGGCCAACAGCGGCGACATCTGCAAGCTGCCGCTGCGGCCCTGGCCTAATAACGCCAGTTGTTTTTTCACCACCGCCATGGTCGCCGCGGCGGCCAGGCCTTTGTTCTTCCAGCTCACCTGCAGGGGGTGTACGGCGATGTCTTCTCCGGCCTGCCAACGCGCCGGCAACTGCGGTTCAGCGGCCAACGCCGTGGCCATGCCGACCATGGCTACGGCGCCCTCAACGACTCGCTCGGCCACGGCCTGACGACGCACGCCGCCGGTGACCATAATCGGCATCTGCGCCACGGCGCTGATTTGCTCGGCAAACTCTAAAAAATACGCCTCGCGGGCTAGCGTCCGGCCATCGCGGGTCTGTCCTTGCATGGCCGGGCTTTCATAACTGCCGCCGGACAGCTCAACCATGTCCACGTCACGGCCATTAAGCATCGTCACCACGGCACTGGCCTCATGGCTGTCGAAGCCGCCCCGTTGGAAGTCCGCCGAGTTGAGTTTGACCGCGACACAAAACTGCGGCGCGACTTCGGCACGCACCGCATCCACCGTACGCAGCAAAAAGCGCGCACGGTTGTCTAAGCTGCCGCCCCATTGATCGCTGCGCTTATTGGTTAAGGGCGAAAGGAATTGGCTCAGCAGGTAACCGTGCGCGGCGTGGATCTGCACCCCACTAAAGCCTGCGCGTTCAGCCAATACGGCGGTGCGCACATAACGCTGAATCAGTTGCTCGATTTCGTCCTCGGTCAATGCCTTAGGCTGGGCAAACATGCCAGCCAAGCCCGGAATATCCACGGCCAGCGCGGAAGGCGCGAGCGCCACCTGACCTAGGCTGGCCAGTGCTTGCCGGCCTGGATGATTAATCTGCATCCAGGCATGGGCGCCGTGGCTGCGGCACACTTTGGCCCACTGAGTGAAGCGCTGCAGATGCTGTTCGTCTTCCAGCACCACGCCACCGGGCCCGGTCAGCGCATGCCGATCGACCATGACATTGCCGGTGATGATCAATCCCGCACCACCCTGCGCCCATGCCTGATACAGGCGCAGCAGAGCCTGCCCGGGGGCGTGGTCGGCATCGGCGAGGTTTTCCTCCATGGCCGCCTTGGCCAAACGGTTCGCCAGTACCGCCCCATTAGGCAGCGTCAACGCTTGGAACAACTTGCTCATGTGCACGAGTCCTTAAGTGACGCCCAATGGGGCGCGGATAAAACGCTATGTTCTGACCCAGCGCTGCCAGTCAGCGATAGCAGCCCCGCCAAAACTTGAGTCTAGTCACGCGACTTATAAAGCAATCGGACAATAGCCTGCCCAGCCAATCCCCTGGCGTGAACCGTCGCACCTTCTGCACAGACTCGCATGCTGCCCTATGAGCAAACCCGCCTAACACAGACAGTGGCGGCTCCGTAAAGCACTCAGCGCGCAATCGCGCCCATAAAAATGCCCGCATTAGCGGGCACTTTTCACCATCACAGGGTCAACGCGGCTACTTAGTAGTACGCGTTTTCCTTGTTGGTGTGGTCGGTCACGTCACGTACGCCTTTAAGCTCAGGAATACGCTCCAGCAGGGTCTTCTCGATGCCCTCTTTGAGGGTCAGATCGACCTGGCCGCAACCTTGGCAACCGCCGCCGAACTTGAGTACGGCGATGCCGTCGTCGACCACATCAATCAGGCTGACTTCGCCACCGTGGCTGGCCAAACCGGGGTTGATCTCGGTTTGCAGGTAGTAGCTGATGCGCTCGTTGATCGGGCTGTCTTCATTGACCATCGGTACTTTGGCGTTAGGCGCCTTGATGGTCAGTTGGCCGCCCATCCGGTCGGTGGCGTAGTCGACCAGCGCGTCTTCCAGAAACGGCTCGCTGACGGCATCGATCCAAGCAGTGAAGCTGGCCAGGCCTAGGGCTTTATCGTCGGGTTTTTCTTCGCCCGGCTTGCAGTAGGCGATGCAGGTTTCGGCGTACTGGGTGCCGGGTTGGGTGATAAATACGCGAATACCGATGCCCGGGGTGTTCTGCTTGCTGAGCAAGTCAGCCAGATAATCGTGGGCAGCGTCAGTGATGGTAATAGTGCTCATGGCAACTCCTCGCAAACATGGGGTGCAGTGTACGCCACTCACCTGCGTCGGCAAAGTCCTAGTATTTTAGTAGGAATAAGAACGATTGCTCTAAATTCACTGCGGCGCCACAAAGCGGGCAATTGCCTCGGCGGCGCTGTGCAGATGCTGCGCATGGCTGAAGCCTGAGCTTTTCAGCGGCTTTAGATCATGATCAGCCGCCGCCAGCCAGTGCAGTTGAATCGCCTTGGACAACTGATAGTGCGCCACCGCCGCGCGATTACCTAAGGCATCACGCTCCCCCTGAATAATCAATGTTGGGGTTTGCAGCTGCGCCAAATGGGCGACCCGGGGCTTCTCCGGCTTGCCCACGGCATAAAACGGGTAACCCAAACACACCAGCTGCGCCGCGCCTAATTCATCAGCCAGCAGGCTGGCCATACGCCCGCCCATGGACTTACCGCCAATGGCCAGCGGCCCTGCGACTTGTTGGCGCACTTGGGCATACACCGCACGCCAGTGCTGGAGCAGTTGCGCCTGGGGATTGGGCGGGCGCTTCTTGCCGTCAACCCGCCGCGCAGCCATATAGGCGAACTCAAAGCGCACCACTGCCACGCCTTGCTGCACAAGGTTTTGCGTCATCTGCTGGATGAACTCACTGTCCATTGGCGCACCCGCGCCATGGGCCAAGATCAAGGTAGCCCGCGCGCCACTGATTGGTTTGTCCCAAAGCAAGTCGATAGCACTCTGCCCTTGGCTGTATTGATCCGAGTCAATACCCCTGTCCTGCGCTTTGCCCATGCTTACCTCGCTTAATTAGATCAGTCGGCTATATGGCCAATGTTACAGGCTCTATACCCGCTGACTTCGCTGTACTGCCTATAACCGTGGATGGAAGCCCAGACATGAACACAACCAGCACTTGCGCCTACAACTATAAGGTGGTGCGTCAATTCGCCATCATGACGGTGGTATGGGGCATTGTCGGCATGGGGCTCGGCGTATTTATCGCCGCGCAACTGGCCTGGCCCGAGCTTAACTTTAACCTGCCGTGGACCAGCTTTGGCCGCTTGCGCCCGTTGCACACCAACGCGGTGATTTTCGCCTTTGGCGGCTGCGCGCTGTTTGCCACCAGCTACTACGCGGTGCAACGCACCTCCCAAGCCACCCTGTTCGCCCCCAAGCTGGCAGCCTTCACCTTTTGGGGCTGGCAACTGGTGATTGTGCTGGCGGCGATCAGCCTGCCGCTGGGCTGGACCAGCTCCAAGGAATACGCCGAGCTGGAATGGCCAATTGACCTGCTGATCACCGTGGTCTGGGTCAGTTATGCGGTGGTGTTCTTCGGCACCGTGATCAAGCGTAACGTCAGCCACATCTATGTCGGCAACTGGTTCTTCGGTGGTTTTATCATCACCGTGGCCCTGCTGCATGTGGTCAACAACCTGGAAGTACCGGTCACCCTGACCAAATCTTACTCGCTGTATGCCGGCGCCACCGACGCCATGATTCAGTGGTGGTACGGGCACAACGCCGTGGGCTTTTTCCTCACGGCCGGCTTCCTCGGCATGATGTATTACTTCGTGCCTAAGCAAGCGCAGCGTCCGGTGTATTCCTATCGCCTGTCGATCGTGCACTTCTGGGCACTGATTGCCGTGTACATCTGGGCCGGCCCGCACCACCTGCACTACACCGCGCTGCCTGACTGGGCTCAGTCGCTGGGCATGGTGATGTCGCTGATTCTGCTGGCACCGAGCTGGGGCGGCATGATCAACGGCATGATGACCCTCTCCGGCGCCTGGCATAAGCTGCGCACCGATCCCATCCTGCGCTTCCTCGTGGTGTCCCTGGCCTTCTACGGCATGTCCACCTTCGAAGGGCCAATGATGGCGATCAAAACCGTCAACGCCCTCTCCCATTACACCGACTGGACCATCGGCCACGTACACGCCGGCGCTCTCGGCTGGGTCGCCATGGTGTCGATTGGCTCGCTGTATCACCTGCTGCCGAAAGTTTTCGGCCGTCAAGAGATGCACAGCATCGGCCTGATCAACACGCACTTCTGGCTCGCCACCATCGGCACCGTGCTGTACATCGCCTCGATGTGGGTCAACGGCATCGCCCAAGGCCTGATGTGGCGCGCAGTCAACGAAGACGGCACGCTCACCTACTCCTTCGTGGAAGCCCTGGAAGCCAGCCACCCCGGCTTTATCGTGCGGGTTATCGGCGGCGGCATTTTCTTCACCGGCATGCTGGTGATGGCCTGGAACGTCTGGCTCACCGTGCGCCAGAGCAAGGCCGCCGATCGCCAGGCAGCAGCCGAGTTTTCGCTTGAGGGAGCCCACTGATGAAACACGAAAGACTAGAAAAGAACATTGGCCTGATGGCGCTGATGATGGTGCTGGCCGTCAGCATCGGCGGCCTCACCCAGATCGTTCCGCTGTTCTTCCAGGATGTCACCAACGAGCCGGTGGACGGCCTCAAGCCCTACACCGCACTGCAACTCGAAGGGCGTGACATTTACATCCGCGAAGGCTGCGTCGGCTGCCATTCGCAGATGATCCGCCCATTCCGCGCCGAGACCGAGCGTTACGGTCACTACTCGGTCGCGGGTGAAAGCGTGTACGACCACCCCTTCCTGTGGGGTTCCAAACGTACCGGCCCGGACCTGGCCCGCGTTGGCGGTCGTTACTCGGATGAGTGGCACCGTGCGCACCTGTACAACCCACGCAACGTCGTGCCTGAGTCGAAGATGCCGGCCTACCCCTGGCTGGTTGAAAGCAACCTCGATGGCCAGCACACCGGCGCCAAGATGAAAGCCCTGCGCAGTGTCGGCGTGCCGTACAGCGATGACGACATCAGCGCGGCGAAAGACGCGGTAGCCGGCAAAAGCGAGATGGACGCGCTGGTCGCCTACCTGCAAGTGCTCGGCACTGCCCTGAAAAACAAGAGGTAAGGCCCATGAGCATTGATCTTCTTGATATCGGCACCCTGCGCGGCATCGGCACAGCCCTGGTATTGCTGTCCTTTGTCTGCGTCACCCTCTGGGCATACAGCGGCAAACGCCGCAGCGCCTTTGACCAGGCCGCCCTACTGCCCTTTGCCGATGAACCTAAGCCTGCTGTAGCAAGGAGCAAGACCCCATGACCACGTTCTGGAGCTGGTACATCACGGCGCTGACTGTCGGCACCCTGATTGCGCTGTTCTGGCTGATTTTTGCCACCCGCAAAAGTGAGGTGCATAAGAGCCCCACCGAGCAAACCATGGGCCATGCCTTCGATGGCATCGAGGAGTACGACAACCCCCTGCCCAAGTGGTGGTTCATGCTGTTTATCGGCACCCTGTTTTTTTCCATCGGCTACTTAGTGCTCTACCCCGGCCTGGGTAGCTGGAAAGGCGTGTTGCCGGGCTACTCCGACGGCTGGACACAGACCAAACAATGGCAACGCGAAATGGATCAGGCGAATCAGCTGTACGGGCCGATCTTCGCCAAATACGCCGCCATGCCCTTGGAAGAAGTGGCTAAAGATGAACGCGCCCTGAAGATGGGTGGGCGCATGTTCGCCACCTATTGCTCGGTGTGCCACGGCTCCGATGCCAAGGGCAGCTTCGGCTTCCCTAACCTGACCGACGACGCCTGGCGTTGGGGCGGTTCGCCGGACGAGATCAAGACCAGCATCCTGAATGGCCGCCATGGCGTGATGCCAGCGCACGAGCCGATCATTGGCGAAGCAGGTGTGCGCAACGTTGCCGCCTATGTACTGACCAAACTGGCCGGCCGTACCTTGCCCGAGAACAGCGGCGCCGATGTTGCAGCCGGGCAGCAGACCTTCGCCACCATCTGTTCGGCCTGCCACACCCCTGCGGGTACCGGTATGGCCGCGCTTGGTGCGCCAGATCTGACCAAGCCCAGCGCTTGGCTGTACGGCAGCAGTTTCACCCAGATTCAGCAAACCGTACGCCATGGCCGCAACGGCCAGATGCCAGCGCAAGCGCAGTACTTGGGTAACGATAAAGTGCACCTTTTGGCCGCCTACGTGCTGAGCCTGAGCAAACCGGCAACCCCAGCCACCCCGCAGTAACCCTCGCACCGCAGCGGTTGGTGATCACCAAGCACCAACCGCTGCCCTCCCCACGACCTTCCGTCACTCATGCCAGACAGCGATGCGGCCCAATGTCGCACCTCGTTCAGCTATCTACTGACGCGCCCGGCAACTTGCGCTAATCTTGCTGGCAGTCGCCATTTGTAACAACTTCAAGGCGATTCCCCTCTTTGCGTGGGAACTTTTTCCCGCCGGCTGCGGCATGAGCAGCTCCTTGGAAGGCAATTTTTGCGCCTGTAAAACGCCCTGAAAGCCTTATGCTGCTTGCTTTCGACGTTGCATTGGGCACTGGTCTTCTACATACTTGCCGCCGATTTTTGCCCCTGAAAAATCCATATAACCGTGGAACCCCATAAATGAGCACAGCAATCAGTCAGACTGCTTATAACTACAAGGTGGTTCGCCAATTCGCCGTAATGACGGTGATTTGGGGAGTCATTGGCATGGGTCTAGGCGTGTTCATCGCTGCACAACTTGTGTGGCCTGAACTCAACCTTGGCCTTGAATGGACGACTTTCGGTCGTCTCCGCCCTCTGCACACTAACGCGGTAATCTTCGCGTTTGGTGGTTGCGCCCTGTTCGCCACGTCGTACTACGTGGTTCAGCGCACGTGCCAAACTCGCCTGATTTCCGATGGCCTCGCTGCCTTCACCTTCTGGGGTTGGCAAGTCGTCATCATCCTGGCAGTCATCACTCTGCCGATGGGCTACACCAGCTCGAAAGAATATGCCGAGCTCGAATGGCCAATCGACATCCTGCTGGGCATCGTCTGGGTAACCTACGCGGTGGTGTTCTTCGGCACTGTACTGAAGCGTAAAACCAAGCACATTTATGTGGGTAACTGGTTCTATGGCGCGTTCATTCTGGTAACCGCCATGCTGCACATCGTTAACAGCGCCGAAATGCCTGTTAGCCTGTTCAAGTCGTACTCCATGTACGCCGGTGCTACCGACGCCATGATCCAGTGGTGGTACGGTCACAACGCCGTAGGTTTCTTCCTGACCACCGGCTTCCTGGGCATGATGTACTACTTCGTGCCGAAGCAAGCTGAGCGTCCGATCTACTCCTACCGCCTGTCCATCGTCCACTTCTGGGCACTGATCACCCTGTACATCTGGGCCGGTCCGCACCACCTGCACTACACTGCACTGCCTGACTGGGCGCAGTCCCTGGGCATGGCGATGTCGATCATCCTCCTGGCACCCAGCTGGGGCGGCATGATCAACGGTATGATGAGCCTGTCGGGTGCCTGGCACAAACTGCGCACCGACCCGATCCTGCGCTTCCTGGTGGTATCTCTGGCGTTCTACGGCATGTCGACCTTCGAAGGTCCGATGATGGCGATCAAAACCGTTAACGCCCTGTCCCACTACACCGACTGGACCATTGGTCACGTACACGCTGGTGCGCTTGGCTGGGTAGCCATGATCTCCATCGGTGCGCTGTATCACCTGATCCCGAAAGTCTTCGGTCGCCCACAGATGCACAGCATTGGCCTGATCAACGCGCACTTCTGGCTGGCTACCATCGGTACCGTTCTGTACATCGCTTCGATGTGGGTCAACGGCATCACCCAAGGTTTGATGTGGCGCGCAGTCAACGAAGACGGCACCCTCACCTACTCCTTCGTGGAAGCCCTTGAAGCAAGCCACCCGGGCTTTATGGTCCGTGCACTCGGCGGTGCGTTCTTCGTCACCGGCATGCTGCTGATGGCTTACAACACCTACCGCACCGTGCGTGCAGCTAAAGCTTCGGAATACGACGCCGCTGCACAGATTCCTGCCGGAGTAGCGCACTGATGAAACACGAAATTCTTGAGAAGAACATTGGCCTGATGGCGCTGCTGATGGTGTTGGCCGTCAGCATCGGTGGCCTGACTCAAATCGTTCCGCTGTTTTTCCAGGACGTCACCAATGAGCCGGTGGAAGGCCTCAAGCCTTACACCGCGCTGCAACTGGAAGGTCGTGACGTCTACATCGCTAACGGTTGCGTCGGCTGCCACTCGCAGATGGTGCGTCCGTTCCGTGCGGAAACTGAGCGTTATGGTCACTACTCGGTAGCCGGTGAGAGCGTGTGGGATCACCCGTTCCTGTGGGGCTCCAAACGTACCGGTCCAGACCTGGCCCGCGTTGGCGGTCGTTACTCGGATGAATGGCACCGTGCGCACCTGTACAACCCGCGCAACGTAGTACCTGAGTCGAAAATGCCGTCCTACCCGTTCCTGGTTGAGAAAAAACTCGACGGTAAAGACACCGCCAAGAAGATGGAAGTCATGCGTGGCTTTGGCATCCCTTACACCGATGAAGACATCGCTGGGGCCAAAGACGCGGTTAAGGGCAAGACCGAAATGGACGCACTGGTGGCGTACCTGCAGGTTCTCGGCACTTCCATCAAGAACAAACGGTAACGCGCAATGGACATTGGGACTATTCGTGGCATAGGCACAGCAGTGGTGTTCATCGCCTTTATTGGCGTGGTGCTCTGGGCCTACAGCAGTAAGCGCAAATCGAGCTTCGACGAGGCTGCAAACCTGCCCTTCGCCGACGATCCCCAACCCTCCGAGCGTGACGAGCAATCTTCCAGGAGCACTAACCAATGACCACGTTCTGGAATTGGTACGTAACCATTCTGTCTCTGGGCACTATCTTTGCCCTGACTTGGCTGATCTTCGGCACCCGTAAGGGCCAGCGCCAGGAGACCACCGAGGAAACTTTGGGTCACGCCTTTGACGGCATCGAAGAGTATGACAACCCACTGCCTAAGTGGTGGTTCATGCTGTTCGTGGGCACCATCATCTTCGCTCTCGGTTACCTGGCGCTGTACCCAGGTCTGGGCAACTGGAAAGGCCTGCTGCCAGGCTTTGACTACGTTGATAGCGAAACCAAAACCCCGTTCGTAGCCAGCGTGCAAATCGCTGACGGCGAGACCCGCAACACGGGCTGGACCGGCGCGCACCAGTACGAAAAAGAGATGGCCAAAGCTGACGCTCAGTACGGTCCGATCTTTGCCAAGTACGCCGCGATGCCAATCGAAGAAGTGGCTAAAGACGAGCAAGCGCTGAAAATGGGCGGTCGCCTGTTTGCTTCCAACTGCTCGGTTTGCCACGGCTCCGACGCCAAGGGCAGCTACGGCTTCCCCAACCTCAGCGACAATGAATGGCGCTGGGGAGGTAGCCCAGCCGACATCAAGACCACCATCATGGGCGGTCGTCACGGTTTGATGCCACCGCAAGGTGCCACCATCGGTGAAGACGGCGTGCGCAACGTAGCCGCTTATGTGCTGACTGAACTGGGTGGCCGCAAGCTGCCAGAAGGCACCAAAGCTGACGTGGCCAAAGGTAAGGAAATCTTCAGCACCGTGTGCTTCGCTTGCCACGGTCCAGAAGGTAAAGGTACGCCGATGATGGGCGCGCCGAACCTGACCAACCCAAGTGCGTTTATCTACGGCAGCAGCTACGCTCAACTGCAGCAGACTATTCGCTACGGCCGCACCAACGCCATGCCAGCGCAAGAAACTTTCCTCGGCAACGACAAAGTTCACTTGCTGGCCGCCTACGTGTACAGCTTGTCGCATAAAGCAGAAGCTGAGCAGCAGTAAGGCTCTACGTCTTTTCCGAAAGACCAGCTGCCCGGTGCGCGACCTAGCGTCGCACCCGGGCAGTGCTTTATCAGGCGTACCATAGCACCACCGTGAATGACCCTTACTGGCACGTATCAGTTTGGGCTGCCAATCAACCGTCGTGTGGTATGCATTGATGAGTGACAAAATTCCCCTGCAGGACATTACCCCTGCCCCCGCCAAAGCTGTGACAGTAGATCTCTACGCCAGCCGCGAAAAAATCTACACCCGTGCCTTCAGTGGCCTCTTCCGCAACTTGCGACGGGTCGGCGGTGCTGCACTGTTCCTGGTTTTCTTCGGCACTGTGTGGCTGAACTGGGGGGGACGCCAAGCGGTGTGGTGGAACCTACCCGAGCGTAAGTTCTACATTTTTGGTTCGACTTTCTGGCCGCAAGATTTCGTACTGCTATCCGCCCTACTGATCATTGCCGCCTTCGGCTTGTTCTTCATTACCGTATTCGCTGGACGTGTCTGGTGCGGCTATACCTGCCCACAGAGCGTATTCACTTGGGTCTTTATGTGGGCGGAAAAGGTCACCGAGGGTGATCGCAACCAACGCATGAAACTCGACAAGGCGCCCATGAGCGCGCCGAAATTTTTCAAGAAACTAGCCAAGCACAGCATCTGGGTCGGCGTATCGCTCTTAACCGCGATCACCTTCGTCGGCTACTTCACCCCGATCCGTGAGCTGGTGGTTGACTTCGCCACATTGCAAATCGATGGCTGGGCCCTGTTCTGGGTCGGCTTCTTTACCCTCGCCACCTACGGCAACGCCGGTTATCTGCGTGAGCAGGTGTGCATTTACATGTGCCCTTACGCACGCTTCCAGAGCGTGATGTTCGATCAGGACACTTTGATCGTGTCCTACGATCCGCGCCGTGGCGAAAGCCGTGGCCCACGCAAGCGTGACAGCGATTACAAGGCCCAGGGCCTAGGCGACTGCATCGATTGCAAACTGTGCGTACAGGTCTGCCCGACCGGCATTGATATCCGCGACGGCCTGCAAATCGAGTGCATTGGCTGCGCCGCCTGTATCGACGCCTGCGACAGCATCATGGACAAGATGAACTACCCCAAAGGGCTGATCAGCTACACCACCGAGCACAACCTGTCCGGGCAGAAGAGCAAACTGGTGCGGCCACGCTTGATTGGTTACGCCATCGCCCTGATCGCCATGATGAGCCTGTTCGCTTGGGCCATTCACAGCCGCTCGCTGGTTGAGCTGGACGTGCTCAAAGACCGCGTCCTGTTCCGTGAAAACGAACAAGGCTTCATCGAGAACGTCTACACCCTCAAGATCATGAACAAGGCCCAGCACCCGGTCACCTACCGCATTGCCGTAGAGGGCATTGACGGTTTGGTCTATGAAGGCAAACAGCAAGTCACTGCCAGCGAAGGTGAAGTTTTGTCGCTGCCGGTTGAGCTGTCGGTCGCGCCGGATAAACTGCCATCCAGTGCCAACGAAATTACTTTCCAATTGCAAGCCGTGGACGATGCGAGCATCCACACCTCTGCTGAAAGCCGCTTTATCGGCCCCAGCGTGCGCTAACGAGAGCCTTATGAACGAAGCCAACAACGACGTAGTTAAGCCTTGGTACAAGCAGTTTTGGCCATGGTTTTTGATCGCCCTCCTCGGCTATTCGGTGGTCCAGGGCCTGACCCTGCTGACCATCGCCACCAAGAACCCGCCAGGGCTGATCTCCGACAACTACTACGATGTCGGCAAGGGCATTAACCAGTCGTTGGAACGCGAACAACTGGCCCAGCGCCTGCAACTTAAAGCCAGCCTGGTGCTGAACAACGACTCTGGTCAGGCCCGCTTGCAGCTCGACGGCAGTAGCCGTCCGCAGCAACTGATCCTCAATCTGCAGTCGCCGACCCAGCCGGAGCGTGATCGCCGTGTGATCCTGCAACCGCAGGCCGACGGCAGCTACGCCGGCAACATGACCGATGCGGTCGACGGCCGGCGCTATGTCGAACTGCTGGGCGAAGAAGGTGGCAAGCAATGGCGCCTGTTTGAAGAAGAAACAGTCACCAGCGGCAACCCCATCCAGCTAGGTGACGGCCACTAAGTTTCGCCATGGCCAACCCTCTCCCCTGCTATCACTGCGGCCTGCCGGTTCCTGCCGGCAGCCGTTTTCACGCGCAAATCCTCGGCGCCACCCGTGAGCTGTGCTGCCCTGGCTGCCAAGCCGTGGCCGAAGCCATCGTCAGCGGTGGCCTTGAGCACTACTACAAACACCGCAGCGAAACCGCCAGCAACCCGCAGAACCTGCCACAGGCTTTGCCGGAAGAGCTGGCCCTGTACGATCGCAGCGACGTCCAGCAGCCCTTTGTCGAACAGCAAGGCGAGCTAAGTCAGACTTGCCTGCTGATCGAAGGCATCAGCTGCGCCGCCTGCGCCTGGCTGATCGAAAAACACCTGCGCAGCCTGCCCGGTGTCGAAGAAGCGCGGCTGAACCTGTCCAACCACCGCCTCAACGTCAGCTGGGCCGATAGCCAGATTCCCCTGAGCAGCCTGCTGAGTGAACTGCGCAAAATCGGTTACGCCGGCCATCCCTGGCAGGCCGATGCCGCCGCCGAGCAATTGCAGCGGGAAAACCGCCGCGCCATGCGCCAACTGGGCGTAGCCGGCATGCTGTGGATGCAGGTGATGATGGCGACCATGGCCACCTGGCCAGAATTCAATATCGACTTAAGCCCCGAGCTGGACAAAATTCTGCGCTGGGTCAGTTTGTTCCTCACCACCCCCATCGTGTTTTATTGCTGTGGCCAATTCTTCCGCGGCGCCTTGCGCGACCTGCGCACCCGCCACCTGAGCATGGATGTGTCGGTGTCCCTGGCCATTGGCGGCGCCTATATCGCCGGCATCTGGTCCACGGTTACGGGCCAGGGTGAGCTGTATCTGGATGCCGTGGGCATGTTTGCCCTGTTCCTGTTAGCCGGCCGCTATCTGGAGCGCCGCGCTCGCGAGCGTACGGCCGCGGCCACCGCGCAGTTGGTTAACCTCTTGCCCGCCTCGTGCCTGCGCTTGGATGCCCAAGGCCATAGCCAACGCATTCTGCTCAGCGAACTGAGCATTGGCGATCAGGTATTGGTGCCGCCCGGCTCGCTCATGCCAGCAGACGGCCGTATCGTGCAAGGCCACTCGAGCATTGATGAGTCGCTGCTGACCGGCGAATACCTGCCGCTGCCGCGCCAAGCCGGCGACAGCGTGACCGCAGGCACCCTCAACGTCGAAGGCCCGCTGCACGTTGAAGTGCAGGCCCTCGGCGATGCCACACGCTTATCAGCCATCGTCCGCTTACTGGAGCGAGCACAAAGCGACAAACCACGCCTGGCGGTATTGGCCGACACTGTGGCGCAGTGGTTCTTGGTCCTCGTCCTGCTCGCGGCCGCAGGCGTTGGCTTGCTGTGGTGGCAGATCGACCCGGCGCGCGCATTCTGGATTGTCCTCGCCCTGCTGGTCGCCACCTGCCCCTGCGCGCTGGCTTTGGCCACGCCCACGGCCCTGACTACCGCCACCGGCTCACTGCATAAGCTGGGGCTACTGCTAACCCGTGGTCACGTGCTCGAAGGACTCAACCAAATCGACACCTTGGTGCTGGATAAAACCGGCACCCTGACTGAAGGACGCTTGAGTCTGGATGCCATCCACCCGCTGCGCGAGCTGTCCGGCGACACCTGCCTGGCGCTGGCTGCCGCCCTCGAGAATCGCTCCGAGCACCCTATCGCCAAGGCCTTTGGCCAAGCGGCCGAGGCGGCGGAAGCGGTGATCAGCCATCCCGGTTTAGGCCTGGAAGGCCAGGTCGGCGGCCGCTTACTGCGCATCGGCCAAGGTGATTTTGTCTGCCAGCTTAGTCAGCAACCCACGCCGGCCATCCAAGGGCACACCGGCCAATGGTTGCTGCTGGGTGACGAACAAGGGCCGCTGGCCTGGTTTGTCTTGAATGACCGTCTGCGCGATGACGCCCTTGGCCTGATCAACACGGCCAAGGCCAATCACTGGCAAATCCTCCTGCTCTCCGGCGACAGCTCGCCGATGGTCGCGCAAGTGGCGCAGCAGTTAGGCATCGACGATGCCCGTGGCGGCCTCACTCCGGATGCCAAGCTGGCAGTGCTCAGCCAACTGCATCAGCAAGGCCGCCGCGTGCTGATGCTGGGCGACGGGGTCAATGACGTGCCGGTGCTGGCGGCGGCCGATATCAGCGTGGCCATGGGCAGCGCCACGGATCTGGCGAAAACCAGCGCCGACGCCGTGCTGCTGTCCAACCGCCTAAGCAGCCTGGTGCAAGCCTTGCAAATGGCGCGGCGTACCCGGCGCATCATCATTGAAAACCTCAGCTGGGCCTGCTTGTACAATGGCCTGGTGTTGCCCTTTGCGGCCTTGGGTTGGATTACGCCAATTTGGGCCGCCTTGGGCATGTCTGTCAGCTCGCTGCTGGTGGTACTCAACGCCTTACGCCTAAGCTGGCTGCCCAAAGCCCAGGGCGAGTAAGCTAACCATCCTATCGATCAGCCGCGTCTGGCCGCACGCCGACGCAGCTGCTTCAGCCCTAACTCCGGAGCCCCCATGCCCGCTCTGTACATTTTGATTCCGGTGGCCATTGTCCTGGTCGGCTTCGCCATCTGGCTGCTGTTCTGGGCCGTCGACAGCGGCCAGTACGACGACCTCGATGGTCCCGCCCACAGCATCTTGTTCGACGACGAAGACCCTAAACACCACGCAGCAGTCGAGCAAAGCCAAGGCAAGACAACCGATAAAGATCAGGGCCCATCCCGTGACTGAGCAAGCCCTGCTCGAGTTGCTGCCACAACTGATCTCCGCGCTGATTCTCGGTCTGCTCGGCGGTGGCCACTGCCTAGGCATGTGTGGCGGCCTGATGGGCGCCCTGACCCTGGCCATCCCTGCCGAACAACGCCAGCGCCGCTTACGCCTGCTGCTGGCCTATAACGCCGGGCGCATCTTCAGCTACGCCAGCGCCGGGTTGCTGCTCGGTTTGGCCGGCTGGGCCATCGCCGGCTCGCCCTTGGTGAGCGTCTTACGCATCGCCGCCGGATTGCTGCTGATCTGTATGGGCCTGTACCTGGCCGGCTGGTGGAGCGGTTTGACCCGCATCGAAGCCGTGGGCAAAGGCCTGTGGCGCTTTATCCAACCCCTGACCCGGCACTTTATGCCAGTCACCAGCGCACCGCGCGCCTTGATGCTAGGCGGTCTGTGGGGCTGGCTGCCGTGCGGCTTGGTCTACAGCACCCTGATCTGGGCTGCCAGCCAAGGCAATGCCTGGCACAGTGCACTGCTGATGCTGGCCTTTGGTCTGGGCACCCTGCCCGTACTGATTGCCACGGGCCTGGCCGCCGAACGGTTAACCCAGTTATTACGCCAACGTGGCGTGCGTCTAGCCGGCGGCCTGCTGGTGATGTTGTTTGGCCTGTGGACCTTACCGGGGCCGCACCAACACCTGCTGATGGGCCACTGAGCCGGCGCCAGGCTGTACTGCGCTTGATACAGGTCAACACGCGCAAAACTGCACTGTTTAGACTCCCGGCCATCGACCGCTAACCGGGATGTCCCTATGTTCGACTCCATTGAGTGGGATAGCCAACTGATCCGCCGTTACGACCAGGCCGGCCCGCGCTACACCTCCTACCCCACTGCCGTGCAATTCCATGAAGGCATCGGCCAGCTTGATCTGCTCCGCGCCCTGCACGGCAGCCGTGATGCGCAGCGACCGCTGTCGCTGTACGTGCACATCCCGTTCTGCGCCCACATTTGCTACTACTGCGCATGCAATAAGGTGATCACCAAGGACCGGGGCCGCGCCCAGATGTATTTGGACAAAGTCATTCGCGAGGCCGAGCTGATCAGCCGTCACCTCAGCCCCGGGCAAGTGGTGGAACAACTGCATTTTGGCGGCGGCACCCCGACCTTTCTCAGCCATGACGAACTGCGCCACCTGATGACGCAACTGCGTAAGCACTTCAACCTGCTGGATGACGACTCAGGCGACTACAGCATCGAGATCGACCCGCGCGAGGCCGACTGGTCGACCATGGGCCTGCTCCGTGAGCTTGGCTTCAACCGCGTCAGCCTGGGCCTGCAAGACCTCGACCCCGCAGTGCAACGGGCGGTCAATCGCCTGCAAAGCCTGGAAGAAACCCGCGCCATTATCGAAGCGGCGCGCACCTTGCAGTTCCGCTCGATCAATATCGACCTGATCTACGGCCTGCCGCTGCAAACCCCAGAGCGCTTCGCCCGCACCCTGAATGAAGTGATCGCCCTGCAACCTAACCGATTGTCGCTGTTCAACTACGCCCACCTGCCTGAGCGCTTTATGCCCCAGCGCCGCATCAACAGCGCGGATCTGCCCAGCCCAGCAGACAAACTGAGCATTCTGCACAACAGCATCGAGCAACTGAGCGCCGCCGGTTATCGCTATATCGGCATGGACCACTTCGCCCTGCCCGACGACGAGCTGGCCAGCGCCCAAGAAGACGGCACCCTGCAACGCAACTTCCAGGGTTACACCACCCATGGTCATTGCGACTTAATCGGTCTAGGCGTGTCATCCATCAGTCAGATCGGCGATGTGTACTGCCAAAACGACAGTGACCTGGCCGGCTATCAAAACAGCCTCAGCGACCAGCAGCTGGCCACCCGCCGTGGACTCAAGTGCGACGCAGACGATCGCCTGCGCCGCGCCGTGATCCAGCAATTGATCTGCCACTTCAACCTGCATTTCGCTGACATTGAGCAAGCTTTCGGCGTCGACTTTCTCGCCTACTTTGCCGATATCTGGGAGCCGCTGCAGCAGATGGCCAAAGATGGCTTGATCGAACTCAATGACGCCGGCATTCAGGTCCAGCCTGCCGGACGCTTGCTGGTGCGCTCACTGTGCATGCTGTTTGATCGCTACCTAAGCTCAGTCAACCAACAGCGCTTCTCCCGCGTTATATAAACCTGGCCAGACCACGCGCAGGAGCGCCGCCTGGCGCTCCTGCGCGGCCCGCGTTTGGCCTTGGGCTGAGAGACACCCCCACACACACCCAACAGATCACTCAGCGCTTGTTCGGCTAGAGCCATTGATACCGGCTTGGTGAGGGCAAATTGCGCGAGCAACTTGCGGGTTAAACGGCTAAGCATCCCCATAGGTTCAATGGCCATGGCACCTGCCTGAATAAGCCTGAGAAGCACGTCTTAGCGACCACCTATGCAGACAGCTGGGCACCGATCAAGCTGGCTGCAACAGCCTGCACTGTTGTACCCTTAAAGGGACTGCGCGTCTAAAACTCAGGAACCCTGCCCATGTCCGAATGCACCAAACTGCATAGCTCCCATCAAGCCCATTGTAAGGACTGCAGCCTGGCGAGCCTGTGCTTGCCACTGTCGCTTAACTTGGAAGACATGGACGCGCTGGACGAGATTGTGAAACGCGGCCGGCCCCTGAAAAAAGGCGAGTTTTTATTTCGCCAAGGCGACCCGTTCAGCTCGGTATTCGCCGTGCGCGCAGGTGCGTTAAAAACCTTCAGCCTCAGTGATGGTGGTGATGAACAAATCACCGGCTTCCATCTGCCCAGCGAGCTGGTCGGTCTATCGGCCATGGACAGCGAAATCCAACCGGTGTCCGCAGTGGCCCTAGAAACCACCTCGGTCTGCGAAATCCCCTTTGAGCGTCTCGATGACCTGGCCCTGCAATTGCCGGTTTTGCGCCGCCAACTGATGCGCATCATGAGCCGGGAAATCCGTGACGATCAGCAAATGATGTTGCTACTGTCGAAGAAAACCGCCGATGAACGCATCGCCACGTTCCTCGTCAATCTTTCTGCACGCTTCCGCGCCCGTGGCTTCTCGGCCAACCAGTTCCGCCTGGCCATGTCGCGCAACGAAATCGGTAATTTCCTCGGCCTCGCTGTCGAAACCGTGTCGCGCGTCTTCACCCGCTTCCAGCAAAACGGCCTGCTCGAAGCCGACGGCAAAGAAGTACACATTCTGGACCCGATCGAGCTGTGCGCCTTAGCGGGCGGCAACCTCGACGGCTGACTTAAAGGCTCCACGCTATGTTATTCGACGAATTCAGTCTGAAAACCCTGATCCGCCCAGTGCAGGATTTCCCCAAACCCGGTGTCGTGTTTCGCGACATCACCCCGCTGTTTCAATCGCCACGCGCCCTGCGCATGGTCATCGACAGCTTTATCCAGCGCTATGTCGAGGCTGACTTCAGCCATATCGGCGCCATGGACGCTCGCGGCTTTCTGATCGGCTCCGTGGTCGCCTATGAGTTGAACAAACCGCTGGTGCTGTTTCGCAAGCAAGGCAAGCTGCCCGCCGACGTGCTGGGTCAGAGCTATCAGACGGAGTACGGCGAAGCTACGTTAGAGGTGCACGCCGACAGCCTTTGCGAAGGCGACAAGATTTTGATTTTTGATGATCTGATCGCCACCGGCGGCACCCTGCTGGCCGCCGTGCAATTAGTCCGGCGGATGGGCGCAAGCGTGTTTGAAACGGCAGCAATTATTGACCTGCCCGAGCTAGGCGGCTCGCAAAAGCTACAAGACAGCGGCATCCCTTGCTTTTCCCTGACCCGTTTTAGCCTTACTGAGCAGTGAGTTAATACCGGCGATGAGCGCTCCACAGCTAGGTTTAACCGCGTTCTATGGCAGATTACGGACAGGCGTCACGTTAAAAGTTGTGAATTACGTGTGTTAAACCACCATTTCTTGCAAAAACCGCCTATGATGTCCGAGCTGACTGAAGTCGTCAGCAAACCCGTAAAGGTGCCGCTCATTCTGGCACCGCAATTCGTATCGATTTAAGAGACACACAATGGCTAATCGCGAAACTGGCACCGTTAAATGGTTCAACGACGAAAAGGGCTTCGGCTTCATTACCCCGGCTAACGGTGGCGATGACCTGTTCGTTCACTTCAAAGCTATCCAAAGTGACGGTTTCAAATCCCTGAAAGAAGGTCAAACTGTGACCTACGTGGCTGCTCGTGGCCAGAAGGGCATGCAAGCTGAAGAAGTCCAGGTAGCCTAAGCTTCCGTACTTCCCGCTTGAATGAACAAACCCCGCGATTGCGGGGTTTGTTTTATCTAGGCTTAATGAACGCGCTTACAAGCCCATTTGCTTGCTGATGATCTCGTTCATGATCTCGCGCGTACCACCACCGATCGACAGAATCCGGTTGTCGCGGTACAAGCGCTCTACCCGGCTCTCCCGCATAAAGCCCATGCCCCCGAGCAACTGCGTCGCATCGTAAGTCAGCCGGTCAGATACATCCGTCGCGAAGTTCTTCGCCATCGAAATCTCTTTCACCACGCTCTTACCCGCCGCCATTTTCGCCGCCTGGCGATAGGTGAACTCGCGGGACACTTCCAACTGCGTAGCCATCTCGGCCAAACGGTGTTTGATCACCTGGAACTTGCTGATCGGCTTGCCAAAAGCCTTACGCTCTTTGGCCCAGGCCAAGGCATCCTCTAAGGCCATCTGCGAGGTCATGTTAGCCATCAAGGCCAGCGCCAAACGCTCGGACTGGAAGTTGGCCATGATCCCAGCAAAGCCCATGTTCTCTACGCCAATCAGGTTCTCTACCGGTACCAAGCAGTCGTCGAAGAACAGCTCAGCGGTATCTGAACACCACCAGCCCATTTTTTTCAGCTTGCGCCCGACAGTGAAGCCTGGGGTGCCCTTCTCCACGAACAGCAAACTGACGCCCGCAAAGCCTTCGCCACCGGTGCGCACGGCCACAGTGTAGTAATCGGCGCGTGTGCCACTGGTGATAAAGGTTTTGCTACCACTGACGCGGTAGAAGTCACCTTCGCGTACGGCGCGAGTCTTCAGGTTGGCCACATCGGAACCACCACCCGGCTCGGTGATCGCCAGGGCAATGATCTTATCGCCTGCTAACACCTCAGGTACTACACGGTCGCGGATATGTGGCTTGGCCCACTTGAGCACCGGTGGCAAGCCAATATCCAGGGAGCACAGGGCCGAGACCAGGCCGGTTGAGCTGCTGCGGATCAGTTCCTCGCTGGCTGCGATCTTGGCGAACAAATCGCCTTCGTGGCTGCCGCCGAACTGTTCAGGAAAGCCAATCCCCAGAATCCCGGCGTCACCGGCTTTTTTGTACAGCTCCCGGGGAAAGCCCTCTTCTTCTTCCCATTCGTCAATAAACGGCAGAATTTCGCGCTCAACGAAGCGGCGCACCGAATCGCGAATCAGTTGGTGGGAGTCGTCGAAATATTCCTGAAAAGCGGCCATGAAAGAGGTTCCGTTGTTGTTTTACAAAACCTTACCAAGCGCTTGCTTGGTTATCAAGACATTCCCTTCAACATTGTCGCCACGCAGGCGCAACCATAGCCACAAGCAGCAAAAGTGCTCGTGTAGACAGGCAAAACGAGAGGGTTAAGAGCAGCGTTTAAAGATTAATTGGCCGACGTCCAGCCAACGCATGGGCCAAGGTGCCGCCATCGACCAGCTCCAGCTCACCGCCAAGTGGCATGCCATGGGCTAGACGGGTCGTCATCAGCCCCTTACCAGCCAGAATTTGGGCGATATAGTGGGCAGTGGCCTCCCCTTCAACCGTGGGGTTAGTGGCCAAGATCACTTCACTGAAACGGCCTGCGCTGATTCGCGTAAGCAACTCGGGAATACCGATAGCCTCCGGACCAAGGCCATCTAAAGGCGACAGATTGCCCTTGAGCACAAAATAACGGCCGCGATAGCCGGTGTGCTCAACCGCAAATACATCCATGGGCCCCTGCACAATGCACAACAAGCTGTCGTCACGGCGCTCATCCAAGCACAGCTGACACACTTCATCCTCACTCAAACCACGACACTGGCGGCAGTGGCCAACCCCCTGCATCGCTTCGTTGAGCGCTTGCGCCAAGCGCAAACCGCCACTGCGATCGCGCTCCAGCAACTGCAAAGCCATGCGCTGTGCCGTCTTTTGCCCAACACCAGGCAAGCTGCGTAATGCATCGATCAAATGGCGAATCAGTGGGCTGAAGCTCATGGAGTCTCGAAATATTCTGCTGAGGGTGAGAGATGTTGCAGTGAGTCACGCCCGGGCGACAGCGTTTAGCTGAACACCCAGACGCATCGATGACCGAATTAGAACGGCATCTTAAAGCCAGGCGGCAGCTGCATACCGGCAGTCATGCCCGACATTTTGTCTTGGCTATTTTGCTCAACTTTGCGCACGGCATCGTTGACCGCGGCAGCAATGAGGTCTTCAAGAACCTCTTTGTCTTCCTGCATCAAGCTGTCATCCAGAGTGATGCGCTTAACGTCATGACGACCGGTCATCACCACGCTGACCAAACCGGCACCGGATTGCCCAGTGACTTCGGCGTTAGCCAACTCTTCCTGCATCTTCTGCATTTTTTCTTGCATCTGCTGGGCCTGCTTCATCAGGCCGGCCATGCCACCTTTCATCATGGTACTTATCCTCGTTACTTAGGAGTTAAGGGCGGCGTCGAACGGCTCAATGCTGTCCGTTTTAATCACCGCACCAAATTGTTCGATCATCTGCCGCACCACAGGGTCCTGATGGATCGCTGCTTCAGCGTCACGCTGGCGATCTGCACGCTTACGCGCTGCCGCTTGCGCCGGCGTTTCCTGGGTAGGCTTACACAGCTCGATTTGCAGCTTGATCTCACGACCCTGGAATTGATTGAGCGCATCATTCAAGCGCCGCTGCTGGGTCGGATTAAATAGTGCCGACTGCGCCGGGTCCAAGTGCAGCAACCAGTTATGGCCATCCACTGCCATCAAGGTGCAGTTAGCGCCGATATTGCCGGTCATGCCCGATAAACCCAGCTTAGGGAACAACTCCAGCCAGTCGGCTGCCAGCCCCGTCGCCGGCTCTGCGGCCAGAACAATCTCGGGCTCTGCCGGCTCACTGACTGCGTCGACGCCAAAGTCGTAGTCAAAGGCAGCGGCGTCTATGTCCACATAGTCGTAATCGCCAGGTGGCGGCTCGTCATCATCGCCGTCTGCCAGTACCTCCACCGCAGGAGCGGCTACAGGCGTAACAGGGATTACCTCAGCTATGACCTCAGGCTCTGCCACTGCAACCTCAGCCACTGGCGCGACTGCTGACTCTTCCCACGGCAAATCCACTACCGGCTGCTCTGCAGCAGGAGCAGGAGCAGGAGCAGGAGCAGGAGCAGGAGCAGGAGCAGGAGCAGGAGCAGGAGCAGGAGCAGGAGCAGCTTCGGGCACAATTGACTGGACGGCTACAGCGGCGGATGCGAGCTCAGATACAGGTTCAGGGGCAGCTACTGGCTCAGAATCCGCTGGACTTACCGGCTCAACATCAGCAACTGGCGGCACAACCGCTTCAGTTGCCGGTGATGCAGTAACCACAGGCTCGCTTGCCACAGCAGTCAGTGCAGCAGGCGCCACACTGGCCACTGCTGCTTTGTCGGAATCAACCGTGGCCTGGCTGATCCCCACCGGCTTTAGCGCCACCCTCGGCGCATCCTGACTATCAGCGGGGCGGAAGGCCAACATCCGCAGCAGCACCATCTCAAAGCCACTGCGTGGATCTGGCGATAGCGGCAAATCACGCCGCCCAATCAGCGCCATTTGGTAGTAAAACTGCACATCCTCGCTGGGCAGCGCCTGAGCCAGCTCCAGCACCCGCTCACGGTCACCCTGGCCGTTGTCGACCGCTTCGGGCAGCGCCTGAGCGATCGCCACGCGGTGCAATACATTGAGAATTTCAGCCAGTACGCCATTCCAATCCGGCCCCTGCTCTGCCAGATGGCGCACCGCCTCAATCAAGCCTCGGGCATCGCCTGCCAGCAGCGCATGCAGGACGCCATACACCTGGCCATGATCCAGCGTACCGAGCATCGAACGGACATCCGCCGCCAACACCTTACCTTCACCAAAGGCAATCGCCTGATCGGTCAGGCTCATAGCATCACGCATCGAGCCATCAGCGGCGCGGCCCAGCAGCCACAGGGCGTCTTGCTCAAAGGGAATCTGCTCTGCCGTTAACACATGGCTCAGGTGATCCACCACGCGCTCAGGCGGCATGTTCTTCAAGGAGAACTGCAAGCAGCGCGACAACACGGTGACCGGCAGCTTTTGCGGATCGGTGGTGGCCAGCAAGAACTTAACGTGTGGCGGCGGCTCTTCCAGCGTCTTCAACAAGGCGTTGAAGGAGCTGGTCGAAAGCATGTGCACTTCGTCGATCAAATAGACCTTAAAGCGTCCACGGCTGGGTGAATACTGCACGTTATCGAGCAGCTCACGGGTGTCTTCCACCTTGGTCCGGCTGGCGGCGTCGACTTCGATCAAGTCAACAAAGCGCCCTTCATCAATTTCTTTACAGATCGAGCACACGCCGCAAGGCGTTGAGCTGATCCCAGTTTCACAGTTAAGGCACTTGGCAATGATCCGCGCAATGGTGGTTTTCCCCACCCCGCGGGTGCCCGTAAACAAATAGGCATGGTGCAGCCGCTGGCTATCGAGCGCATTGATCAGCGCTTTGAGCACATGGGCTTGGCCAACCATTTCGTTGAACGAGCGCGGACGCCACTTGCGTGCAAGAACCTGATAACTCATCGAAACCCGTCATGAGATGAAAGCAAAAGTGCGCTAATCCTACTGGAGCATGGGGTAAATTGCATCCGATCACCTGCAGCCAATCCACCGCCAGTCCAAATCCGCACAATTAGGCTGGATATTTTTTAACCAACCGAGTAAGATCGTTAAAGTTTGTACCAAGCTGTAGTCATTTAGGCCCACAGGCCCCCTCTATAGTCACGTTAGAGCGCATTACCTAAAACGGAATGCCGCACAGCTCTAGCCGACACTCAAGTTGCTGACTGATCAGGTTCTACGCTCAAAACTGAGCCACCCTAGCCGAAGTACCAACTCGCACAGCCCTAGACTGGGAACTTGTGCATACGGCTCGACTCCTACTTGAACACGAAATCGACACATTAAGTCGACAAACTGGAGTCTTATTTAGCGCAATGACGCGCACTTTGTTTTAGGAACACCATAAAAATGAATACCCATCATCAAATTCAGGATGCTATTCGCACCCTATCCAGTGCCTTCGCACCGCTCGACTGCCATATCCTTGCCGCCCGTAATGGCAGCTTTAGCTTTACCCTGGTTAACCAAGCGGGCATCGCCCAACACAGCCAACGGCTGTATCCCGGCCAATACTCCGGCCAACATCTGGAAAAAGTGATTGCGCAGACCAAACAGTCGCTGGTCGCCTAAAAATTGTTGAACCATTGATCATGCTCCATGTCAAAACCCATCACCCTTAGGATGGAGCACGTCATGGATAACATTGACCAACAATTGATTACACAGATGTTTTCTCCCCTACGCGCCACCTTCAGCCCACAGCGGCCTGATGGTGGCATCGTTATCTCCCTACTCAACGAAGCGGACAACACGGCCTATAGCCGTGTACTGAGCCCGGCACAACGCGCCGACGCTCAAGCGTTCGCACAAAGCCTGGAAGATATCCGCCTCGAACTGGCCATGCGTGCCGGCAATATACCTGCCGATTTGCGCAAAGCCCTTAAAGAGCAAGACAGCATCATTAGCTATCAAGCCAACTGATGCCGGCAAACGCTTAATTTGCATGCAGCCGCCCTTAGCTCTACAACACAACGCCCGATAAGTTATCGGGCGTTTTAGTTTCTGCAGACAGAAGATGTTCAGCGCACAGCTTCAAATAAGAACCAATAGCTCGATGCCCCAACCCTAAGCGCCAGGAGCCAATAACCGACCTATTACAGACACGCGCCTGACGAAACCTAAAGCACTAGGCATCACGCGGAATTTATTAGAGAGGAGAGCCCATCACTCAGAACAGAGCATGGAGCTTTAAAGATGGAGGCAACCCCACCAGCCACACCTCGGCACACAATGTCACCGCTACGGCTGCTCCCTTCCAGGCCTGACCGGGTTGACGGCTGATCGTTGCGAGGGGACCGGCAGGGCCACCATAACGCAGCTCACTAGAAGCGAGCCGCGCCATTGTACCGTCTTGATTTGAACTTACAACCGTTTCAAGTACTTAGCCCAATCTTTTGCTGATCAAACGCGAAACCGCGAGACCAGCTCCGAGAGATTACGTGACAGCTCAGACAAACGGTGACTCGCCTGCGCACTCTGCTCAGAAGTGTGTAACGCCTCATTCGACAGATCACGGATGTCGGTAATGCTGCGCGCGATTTCCTCGGTCACACTGCTCTGCTCCTCACAGGCCGTAGCAATTTGCGCGGTCATATCATTGATGCGCTGCACCGAGTCGCTGGTCTGCGCCAAAGCTTTATCCACCCCCGCGGCCTGCTCCACGCTGTGCCTGGCCTTGAGACTGCCGGCATGGGTAGCCCGTACCGCCTCCTGCACCCCCAACTGCAAGCGCTCAATCATTTGCTGGATGTCCTTGGTGGAGTCCTGCGTGCGCGCTGCCAGCGCCCTTACCTCATCCGCGACCACGGCAAAGCCTCGGCCCTGCTCACCGGCTCGCGCCGCCTCAATGGCCGCATTAAGAGCCAGCAAGTTAGTCTGTTCTGCAATGCCGCGAATCACCGATAACACCGCATCAATGCTTGCAGCTTCCTGCTCTAGCGCCTGGATACTGGTAGAAGCCTCCTCAACCTCCAGCGCCAACTGCCGAATCGAGGCGATCGTTCGGCCCACCACCTGCGCGCCATCGAGCGATTGCGCTTCTGCGCTAAGGGCTGCGTCCGCCGCAGATTGCGCGTTACGTGCAACCTCATGCACTGCCGAGCTCATCTCCGTGGCAGCCGTGCTTACCTGGTCGACCGCCGCATGCTCTCGAGCAATCAACTGATCATTAGAAGCTGCCATATCAGCTAAATGTTTAGCCGAAGTCTCCACTTCAGCAGTCACCCGCCCTACTTCGAGAATCAGCGGCTGTAGCTTGTCGAGAAAACGGTTAAAAGCCAGACTCAAGCGACCGAGCTCATCAGTCGAGGTCACCTCTAAGCGCGAGCGTAAATCCCCGTCACCATCGGCAATCTGATTGATTCGCTCCAACAGCCGCTGCAAAGGCCCAACTACCAACAGAGGAACGACGATGACCAGCAGCAGACAGATGCCCAGCCCCACAGCAATAATCAGCCCCTGCTGCCAGACCACAGCCTCTCCCCGCTCTATTGCAGAGTGCCCTTCGACATCGGCAGCCTCATCCTCCATCTCACCCAACTTATTCAGAATGGCGCGGGTGGCCTGAAACTGCTCCTCACTCTTGGTGAAGCTCATTTCCCGAGCAGATAAAAGATCCGTAGGAGCAAGACGCAGCACTTCCGCCGAAGTCAACTTCCAACTTTCAAACGTTCTATCGAAATCAGCGACTAGCTGCAGCGCCTGCTCTCCAGGCTGCATTGCAGCAAACTTGTGGACACGCTCGTAGGCCTGCTGGAGATTCTCTTGATAATCCTCCTTGAGGCTTTCACCACGCTCCCCGCTTTTAACCAACAACAAGCTGCGTTCAGCCACTATGGCCTGATAAAGATCACGGTCAGCATTCAGTAAGGTGCTGATGCCTGGCAAATAGCGATTGGTCAGCGTAACACTCGAACCTGCAACCTGATTGATACCGCGCACAGCTAATACGCTCATGACGATAAACAACGACGCCAGTAACAGTATTGGTAGCGCGATCTTCCAGCGAAAACCTAAATTAGCAAATGCCCTGTACATGTGATTCCCCCGACCACCCTCAACATCCCAGCCAATAAAGCCAGGTAAATTGCGCACACTCTGGCAGATCAGGATTATTTGACAGTGTTATAGGTCATAAAAACAGAACAATTTATAATCCCGAGAGTCTTCCCTAGCGCTGAAAACATCGGCAGGAAGCACATTTATTCATTCAAGGAATCACCCATGGCCATTACCAAAGACCAATTGATCGGTGACATCGCTGAAGCGATCGACACTCCCAAAACAACTGTCCGAGCTGCTCTGGAACAACTCAGCGAGATCATCACCGAGGCCCTTGAAAATGGTGATGAGATCACCCTGCCAAATGTTGGCAAATTTAAAGTAACCGAACGCCCTGCCCGTACCGGGCGCAATCCGCAAACAGGCCTAACGATTGAGATTGCCGCCAAGAAAGTCATTAAGTTCGTGCCAGCTAAAGCGCTTAACGACGCCGTTAACTAAGCGCAGAGCCGGTAAACCTAAGCAAAGTATTACCGGTTTAAATTATCCGAGACAAAGCAAAACCCCCGACCAGTTTCCTGATCG
>NZ_JANLNY010000019.1 GCF_025465995.1 Pseudomonas sp. 5P_3.1_Bac2
AGATAACGCGGGTTGCTCATGGCACCTCCTAATGGGTCGTATTATGAGGCCTGGAGGTGTCTACGAAACCAGGGGCGATTCAGTTACCCTGCTCAGGGCGAGCCAATACGATGTGCCAGGTCGTCCAGAAGTGATGTACAGCCACTAGGCTTATCGGCGGCTGGCAATCAGATTTTTCCGACCTGAGAAATTATTGAGCCACCAGTCAGGAATATCAACGAAATGGCGGATATTTTATCCGCCAATAAACCGTTAACGACTATTTGACGCAATGAAACGGAATCATTAAAAAACTTTATGCAGCGCTCTAGAACGCACATCAGGAGTTTCAAGGAAAAAGTGCCATGCCCTAGCGGGACTGCTTAATAGTTGCTTTTTGACATCCTAGGCTTATAAGAAGCCCTAGACTTGAAGATTAAAAATGCTTATAACCCTATAAATATCGAGAATAACTCTCAACAAACACCTAAACTCTCCGCCCAGCGCGTTACGGCTGGCAGAGCGCCAATTGATCTTTTTAAACGCGCTAGCAGATAGCTTTGCAGCAGTCAGCCTGGACAGCAAAAGCCCTGCAACTTCTGCTAACTGGCGGGCAATATGCCAACCGCGAATGGAGTCGACTTAATAGGCCAAGCAGCCGCGCGCCGCCTGTGATGGGCTCCGGCCTTGCTCTTTAAACAATAGTTGCCGTGACCACGAACGGGGACTGAAAGGCAAAAAAACCCTGCGCCTGCGCTTCACCACGGAGCTCATTTGAGCGTCGACGGCGGCCTAAACCAAAGCGTACAGTCTCAAAGCAGCTAGACTTACTTTAGTACTAACTACAATGAAGCCTTAGGCATCAGGGTTCACAAGGGGTACTGCTCGCGAGGTTGATTGACAAGGCTGCGCATGGGACGTGGGCTTCAGAAATTGCCGACGACCTGCTAAAAGGCCCAGAGCAGTAGGCGTAGCACTGAGTTAGGGCTAATAAATTCAGCCTGCGCGGAATTGAGCTAGTAGGACAATAAAACTAAAATGGTGAGCAAGGCAGCAGTAGTATTTGGCTAAATAATCTCTAATTGATCCTGCCAATACGCTGTAGGCACTGCCGATGCGCTTGCCTCTCTCATTCAACAACTATATTTAGGGCACGCATATTCGATGGAGCTACTCAGCCGCTTCTTCATCGACACCTCCTCTACCAGCACTTATATCCAGGGCGAACACGAGTTCGGCTTGGTCTTGCTGTCACTGCTCGTGTCGACATTTTCCACCACCATGGCCCTGCTCACGGCGCAAATCGCCCGGCGCACCGAAAGCATCAGTTATCGTCATTTGGCCATTATTGCCGGGGCAGTAGCCCTGGGGGGTGGGGTATGGAGCATGCATTTCATCGGCATGCTCGCCTATAAAATTCCGGCCCATGTGCACTACGACACGCAACTGACGCTGCTATCGATTCTGCCGGCCTGCATCACCTCATGGCTGGCTCTGCGGATCTTGGCTAAACCTCAGGTCAGTAAGTTGCAACTGATCTCCAGCGGCACCTTAGTCGGGCTGGGCATCGGCACCATGCACTACACCGGCATGGCGGCCATGCAAACCTCGCTGGAGATGCACTACGAGCCCAGCATCTTTGTCTTATCCGTGTTGCTCGCCGTGGTCTTGGCGATTATTTCCCTGTCGATCCGTTATGGCCTGCGCCAGCGCTTGCGTAACCCCACCGTGCGCTTTATCACCAGCGGTTTGGTCATGGGCCTGGCCATTGCCGGCATGCACTACATGGGCATGGCCGCGGTACGCTTTAACGGCACCTTGGGCGAAGCCGACGATGACATGCTGGTGCTCAACACCACCTATGCATCACTCGCGCTGTCGTCCTTTGCCTTCACTATCACCTTGATGGTCGCCGCGCTGAATAGCCTGATTCACTCCCGCGAACTGCGACGCAAAATCGAGGGCAGTAAATCGCGCCTGCGCGCCACGCTGGATACGGCGGTCGACGGCATTATCACCATCGACAGCAAAGGCCTGATTCAGGGCGTCAACAAATCGGCTGAACGCCTGTTTGGCTGGAGCGCCGAAGAGCTGGTGGGGCGCAACATTAAGATGCTGATGCCCGAGCCTGACCAAACGCGTCACGACGGTTATCTGCACAACTACCACAGCTCCGGCACGCCGAAAATTATCGGCATCGGCCGAGAAGTAATGGGCCTGCGCAAAGACGGCAGCCTGATGCCGATGCGCCTCGCGGTGGGCCGCATGGACTTGCCCGGCGAGTTGCTGTTTGTGGGCTTCGTTACCGACATCAGCGAGCGCCACGCCCTCGAAGCCTCGTTGCGCGAAACCGCCGACCGCGCTGAGCAAGCGGCCGCAGCCAAGAGCACTTTCTTGGCCAACATGAGCCACGAGATTCGCACGCCGATGAACAGCATCATCGGCTTTACCGAACTGCTCCTGCAGGGTGAAGCCAGCTCTGAGCAGCGCAAATACCTGAACAATATCCGCCAGTCTTCGCGCACCTTGCTCGGCCTGATCAACGATATTTTGGACACCACCAAAATGGAGAAAGGCCGCCTAGAGCTGGAGCACACCGACTTCTCCCTCAAAGGCCTGGCCATGCAGGTGGAGTCGTCGCTGTGGCCGACGGCACAACCACGCAAGCTGTCCCTGACCACCCATTATCCCGACGACATGCCGCACTACTTTAAGGGCGATGCCCTGCGCATCCTGCAAGTGCTGTCCAATATCGTCGGTAACGCGATCAAGTTCACCGAGCATGGCGGCGTCGATGTGCGCTTCAGCTATGAAACGGGCCGCGTACATATTCAAGTCAGCGACACCGGCATCGGCATGAGTGCGGCGCAGATCGAGTCGATCTTCGCCCCGTTTACCCAAGCAGACGCCTCCATCAGCCGCCGTTTTGGCGGCACCGGCTTAGGCACCACCATTGCCCGTCAACTGACCGAGCTCATGGACGGGCGCATCGAAGTGCAAAGCCAACTCGGCCAGGGCAGCACCTTCCATATCTGGCTGCCTCTGGCCCTGGGTGAAGCACCCGCGGACGCCAGCCAGACCCAGCAACGCATCAGCCTGCCGCCACTGCGTTTCTTGATCGCCGACGACGTACCGCAAAACCTTGAGCTGCTGGCCTTAACCCTCGAGGGCAATGGCCATCAAGTGAGCATGGCCCATGATGGTGAAGAAGCCTTCAAACGCTTTATCAGCCACAAGTTCGACGTGATCCTGATGGACATGCACATGCCCGGCACCGACGGCTTGCAGGCAACCCGTCTGATCCGTGCGCACGAGCGGGAAAATGGGCTCAGCCCCATCCCGGTCATCGCCCTCACCGCCAGCGTCATGCGTGAAGACCAACGCGCCGCGC
This sequence comes from Pseudomonas sp. 5P_3.1_Bac2, assembly GCF_025465995.1. Lineage (GTDB taxonomy): Bacteria > Pseudomonadota > Gammaproteobacteria > Pseudomonadales > Pseudomonadaceae > Aquipseudomonas. The sequence continues at coordinate 3,371 of NZ_JANLNY010000019.1, forward strand.
AGCAAGCCGGCATGGATGGCTTTGCCGTCAAACCGCTGGATGTGCCACGGCTGTTTAGTGAGATCGCCCGCGTCTTGCAACTCGCTTACGAACAGCCGTCAGCCCCGCCCCAGACCGAGCCTGAGTACGAGCCTAGCCAGCATGCAATTGATTGGGCCGGCGGTGTTTCACGCTGGGGCAACGAGACGCGTCTGGAATCGGCCATCAGCCAATTCCTCACAAGCGTCAACGCTAAGTATCCGCTTAACCCGCATGCGCAAAGCGAAACCGACTGGAAGGACCTGCTGTTTAGTCTGCATGGCATTCACGGTGCTGCAGGCACCTTATCGATGCCGGCCATAGCCAGCCTATCGGGCAAACTGGAGCGCTTGCTGCATCAGCAGCGACGCGACGAAGTGCTGCCGCGCGTACCGTTACTGATTGCCCAACTCGACCACGCCCGTGAAGAAATCCGCCGGCGCGAGCACTGCAGCCCGTCAACTCCAATCTGTGAATACGACAGCAACGCCTGTTTGGCTGATTTAGTGCCGGACATCCAGGCGCTGATGGCGTTTCTCACCCACAACGAATTGGATGACGAGGCCTTGGAGCGCGTGTGTAACGGCCTCGAACAACTGCAACAAAGCAACCTATCTCAAAGCCTGCGCAACGCCATTGACAGCTTTGAGTTCCAGCAGGCTCACGCACTGTTGCAAGAGTTAGTTAAAGAGTGCTCCAACCCGGCGACGCCACCTGCATGAATACCTTAAAAAAGACCCAACGCACCCTCCTGCTCGTCGATGACGAACCAACTAACCTGCAGGTTTTGCGCCATACCTTGCAGCAGGACTACCGCCTGCTGTTCGCCAAAGATGGCGCCGGTGCGTTGGAGGTACTGCAGAAGGAACGTCCCGATCTAATCCTGCTCGACATCATGATGCCCGGTCTGTCGGGCTATGAAGTGTGCAAAACCCTCAAGAGTGATCCGGCCACCGCGAGCATTCCGGTGATCTTTGTCACCGCCTTGAACGAAGCCGCTAACGAGCAGCTAGGCCTTGAACTCGGCGCCGTGGACTACATCAGCAAGCCGTTCAACCCGCATATCGTCCGCGCCCGCGTACGCACCCATCTGTCACTGGTGCAGGCCGACGAGGTGCGCAACACCCGTCTGCAAATCATTCGCTGCCTCGGCGCCGCCGCCGAATACAAAGATAACGAAACCGGCTTGCATGTAATCCGCATGAGCCACTTCAGCAAAATCCTCGCCCTAGCCGCCGGCTACAGTCCTGAGGCGGCCGAGGAGCTGCTACACGCCGCGCCCATGCACGACGTCGGTAAAATCGGCATTCCCGACGCCATTTTGCAAAAGCCCGGCAAACTCAATGATGAGGAATGGGCAGTGATGTCGCAGCACCCCGTGATCGGGGCTCGCATCATCGGCCAACACCCCTCCGGCCTACTTAAGCTGGCCGCCAGCATTGCGCTGAATCATCACGAAAAGTGGGACGGCAGTGGCTATCCCAACGGCCTCAGCGGCGAGCAGATCCCCCATGCGGCGCGGATTGTCGCCATCGCCGACGTCTACGACGCCCTCACCAGCACCCGCCCCTATAAGCGCGCCTGGTCGGTGGATGAAGCCTTAGCGCTGATCCGCCGAGAAAGCGGCAAACACTTCGACCCGCAGCTGGTAGAGCTGTTTATCACCTGCATGCCGACCATTATCGAAGTGCAAAACCAATGGGCCGATGTCGACCAAACAGAACTGGGGAGCAGCTCAGCGCTACTGGACACAAGCAGCAACCAAGCGATATTAGCCACCCCGTCTTAACCCTTCGCCCGGCAGAGCACGCCATCCTGCCCCAAGCCTCAGCCCCAAAGCACTCGCCAAACACGAGCTACGCCAGCCACAGGCAGAGCTGCTCCCAAGAGCGAAAGCGCTGCGAACCTGCGATCTACCCCATGCCAAACGCAGTTTTGCGCCCTGCGCCACACTAAATGCCCTACGCGGCCCTAAGCAATTGATTAAGTAGAAAAAAATTAAAAAGATTGTTGACAGCCACATCGATACAAGTAGAATGCGCACCACTTGGCTACGTAGCTCAGTTGGTTAGAGCATAGCATTCATAATGCTGGGGTCCGGGGTTCAAGTCCCTGCGTAGCCACCATATAAAACAAGGGCTTACCGAAAGGTAGGCCCTTTTTTATTGCCCTAGTGTCCGCAAAGTGTCCGCATCTTGACCAGTCAACAGAGCAAACGGCGACAAGCTAAGAGCTGTTGAAAAGTGGTCAGGCGCCAAATGCGAATAGCGCATTGTCATCTTGATATCGCCATGCCCAAGGATTTTCTGCAAAGCCAGAATGCTACCGCCTTGCATCATGTAATGGCTGGCGAACGTATGCCGCAAAATATGAGTTAGCTGCCCAGGCGTGTGCAGCCCCGTACGCTCATAAGCTTTTCGAAAAGCCGAACGACAAGAACTAAACAGCCGACCGTTACCCGGATAACCACGCTCAGTTATCAGTTGCTGAATAACAGGCGGTATCGGAACAGAACGCCCCTTACCGTTTTTAGTCCTGACAAATCGAACCATGCCATTAGCTATCTGCGAACGCGTAATGCTTTCAGCCTCATCCCAACGCGCCCCCGTGGCCAAACAAATCTGCGCCACTGGCAACGCATGGCTATTTGAAGATGCCGCGCACTCATCCATGACAAGCCGGCACTCAGGGATAGTCAAAAAACTCAGTTCGACCTCATCGACCTTAAGCTGACGCAGGTTCGCCACTGGGTTGGCTTCATGCCATACGCCCAAGCGAATCAGCTCATTGAAGACAGACTTAATGTAACGATGTTCATGATTGACCGTCGAAGCCGAGCAAGTTTTTAGCCGATCCATTCGAAACCGGCTGAAATCCAAGGCAGTGAGTTCTGACGCAATGGGATTGCCCAAAAGATCGACAACAGCCTTAGTTCTGGAAAGGCGGTATTTATCTTTCAGAGTGCAGCCGTGCAGCTCATACCAAACGTCCACCAAATCAGACAAGCGCTCACCCGGATCACGCCCGCGATGTGAGTATTCGCGCTTAAGATCATTGACCCAGCGTTCAGCCTCAGACTTGGTACGAAACCCTCTTTTGCGCTTGCGAATGCCTTTTGAGTAATCGAGCCAGAAATCAGCATCCCAACCATTGGCGCTTTTTGAAATCATACGGCACGCCCCCAACGGACATGCCTTTCCTCAAGCAGATCCTTGATATGTCGATAGAGGTCACGCTCAGACATACCCTTGCTTGAGTAATGCTCACGAATCACGTTCCAGCAATGCCACTTTTGCAGGAACTTAAACGCCTTTTTTGCCCCCACCCTCTCCCGCGCCAACAGGCTCACCCAGTTACCAAGAAACAACTCCACGTTTTTCCCGGAGAAACCCCGCGAAGTCTTGTAATAGCGCTTGTATTCCGTGTCATCTAGAAGCGAATCAACAGGCAGATCGACCCGCACATCATCACGAAGAAGCGTCCAAATAGGTTCATAGATGCCAGGGCGTAAAAGTAGCTTGAACTGGCGCAAACCATAACGCCAAAGCCCATCTAAATGACCGGCAAAGGAGCCAAAAGAGCGAGTATCAAGCGCAGCACCGCTACGAACATCGACGGAGCCACTAGCGAACTGCTGAATAATCGAATGGTGATAACGCAGCTCAATACGCCACACAGGCTGAGCTGGGTCATAGTTCTGTGGGTCGTCATCATCGAAGCTATCGCGACGACGCCAAACGCTTTCCCAAAAATCGAGCTTGTCCGTGGCTTTGGCCTGCTCGGTTTTGTTGTAGATACACAGCTGGACCCCACCGGCAGAACCAAACATTGAGGTTTCACCACGGCCATACACGCTGGACTTAGTCGCCCAGCTAATTTCATTAATCCCGCTAATGTCGCGATGAGACCTAGCCCGGCAATGCATGCGGGCGACCAAATCGGCAGGCGGCGCCCAACCCTGTAAATCCAAAGCCAGATGCACGGCGCACTGGTTTATTTCCAGATGGCTGAGTACTTCACTGGCGTAGTAATCCATGCGGGCTTGCAGGCGCTCAGGTGACAGGTTGTCGATGGTATGAGGTGACACTTCGATTTTCAGATGGGGGCCGATGGTCTCCAGCTTGGCGTTGAAGTTTTTGATTAGCAGGATGATGCCCAGATCAGCGTTTTGCAGTTTGTATTGATAACCGGAGTCGCGCCCCACCCGCCCCGAGTGCCAGCGCTGACCAGCGAAATCGACCAAGGTGCCGGGCTTTTCAAACAGGGCCATGACCTCAGGACGAATCAACCCCTTGTAAAGCTGACGCACAGTATCCACGCCACAGCGAAGCAAACGAACACCCGATAAATCTACAAACCCAGAATGGCCAAGGTCTAAAAAAAGCAACCCGCTTGCAGACTCAAGACCGGTCTGCTGATCGACCCTAATGCAATCTTTAACAAGCATTCTTTATTTTCCTTTTATTGAACGTTTGCCACACTTTCTAAAGCCATTTATCTGACGTGTTACAGGGACGTCACGGGGCGCTCTGCGCGTGCCCGGCGAGGCCTCCCGCTGCGCGTAAAGCCTCACCGGGCCGCCAGAGCGACAAATCCACCCAAGGCTTAGTCGAGTCAGGCACAACAACGGAATCGCTCAGGCGATGAATACGGGCCGTTAGCAGCACCACAAGATTCGTGGTACGGATACGCTCTGACTCAGAACGAAAAATCCGGCCCAAGTACGGAATATCCGAGAGGAACGGGACAGCCGACACCGACTTGTCGATTTGCTGGGAACGCAAGCCGCCCAACAGCACACCCTGCCCATCCTTGAGCTGCACCCGAGTCAACACCCGGCGCGTGTTTGTGATGATGTCGGCGGCGGTTTTGTCATCCGATACGCTGGAGGCGGACTGACTCACCTGCAGCTCGATAGCGTTGGCCGGCGTAATAAAGGGCGTGACTTCAAGGCTGACGCCCACATCCTGGCGCACGATGGTCTGGAACGGATCGGAGGCAGGTGTAGAGCCGCTGGTGGTTTGCCCGGTGATAAACGGGACGTTCTGGCCGACGACGATAGAGGCCGACTCACGATTAAGGGTTAGCAGTTGTGGCGTAGATAACAGCCGACTATTGCCGCTGGTTTTGATCGCCTGCAGGAAGGCGGAAATGGTCGGGCCGGTAAAGGTCAGGCTAAAGCCCAAATCCGAGCGATCGCTGCTACGCAATGAAGCCCCGGCAATATCCAAATGATCAGTCTGAGCACCCACGTTTAGCCCAAGTGCCGAGAAGTCATCATCAGACAGCTCAGCAATAACAGCAGTAATTTCCACTTGGCGGCGTGGCTGATCTATTTCTGCCAAGACTTTTGCGATGGCATCCAACTGCTGACGAGTACCGGTAACGATAACGGCGTTGCTGGTCGGTGACGGTGTGACCATCAGCTGGCTAGGCGTGGCATCTTGGCCTTGAGTACGTGAGTTGAGAACGTCGCGCACAGACTGCTCAGCGAAATCCGATTGCAAATGCTGGAGCTGAAACACCTGAGTAATCAGCTCAGGGGATACCGGGATAGCTTGAGCGCTGATCCTGATACCACTGGGCGTAGAAGAGAAGTGAAAACCTGAGGACTGCACAGCGTTCTCTAGGAGTTGTTCCAGCTCGTTAGGGCCGTTGTAACTGGCGAAGATTGACACCGGCGCCGAGCGTATATCGGAACCGACTACAACCGATTTGTTGAGCTGCACAGCGGCCCACTCAACAAAGTCTTGCAGGGTGGCATCATAGAGTTCCACTCGCTCGGTAGCCTGCACCGAAGCGACCAGCAGGCTAAGCAGCAAAGAAGCAGCCCGAAGGCCGGTAGGGACGCGAACAGACATAGGGTCACCTGTAGATCGAGTGATAGTCAGAACCCCGCACAAGCAGGGCTTCACGGGGACCGCGATCTTTCACTTCAATATCGCGTACAAGCAGGTCATCAGCACTCAAGCGCGAGCCGTCGGACTTCTGGAAGACATACAGCGTTTTGCCGCTCAACTTGCCGTAGCTGGCAATGCGCACGCCCTCAAATTCAGTGGCCAAGGTTGAATCTTTGACGGTTTCGGTTTCAGGCGCGGCGATGGCCTCGTTAGGAGCTGGCTGATTTACCCACGCAATCCCGGCAAAGATCGGCGCGCTGATAAACAGTGCCAGCACCACACCAACGAAGAAGGCGTTAATCACGCCAAAGCGTTTAAAGAAGATTTTGGTAGTACGCATATAAAACCCCGCATTGCGCTGGGCAGCCGGAATTACCCGCCGCCAGTAACCCGGTGGCAGCATCGAGTAAGAGCCTTTGTCATAGCCCTTGTCGTATTCCTGAGTGGTGTCGTAGTAGCCGTAGAACTCTTCGCCGCGGTAGAACCAATCATCCACCTTGGGCGAATTGAATTTGGCCCCGTACTTAACGATGGCCTGATGCATCTTGGGCAAGCGACCTTTGAAAAAACCGAGGCTCAGCACACGCAGCAACGGCCCAACCGGAAACGGCAGTTTCACCCGGTCCCAACGGTTGATGTAAACGACGTGCTCAGCAATAGACTCACGAATCTGTTTATCAATAACGTTGACGTTCTGGACGCATAGCCACAAATCCCAACGACGCTTACGCAGAAACAAGAAGAACTTGAGCAGGTCGGTACGGCCACCGCTGTTCCAGTCGCGGGAGTTAAGCCATACACCGGCTTCGTCGAGGAAGATGCCACCGAACATCTCTTCGTCGTATTTATCGCAGCCCATACCGAGACCAATCAGGTCATCAGCAGAGGGCAAGTCAGGAAGACGGACAAGGCGTGAGTAGCGGTTATTGGACTTGCAGAGTTTGTCCATTTTGACATCGATATTAACCGCAACCCGACGGCGCTTTTTCAGGTAGTCGAGAATGCGCATAACGACTAGCAAAGTCTTACCGGCACCTAGCTTGCCGGTGACTATATAAACAGCCATGGCAGTTACTCAGGTGTGAAGAAACTTTTCAGAAAGCCGCGTCACCCACATAAAAACCAGTGACTTGAGACGAGCCACAATCAGCAAGCCTAGGCAGTAACTAAGGTTGGAAGGCAGCAGCATACGGCCTACATCCAGCCAGCGTGGTGCTGTCAGGTTCACCAGATTCACCACAAGCCCTTCAATCACAGTGGCAAAGGCAACCACTGCCAACGTGATAGCAGCGAAGATCAGAAAGAACAGACCGACCTTACGAAGGAAAGAGGTCAACATCAGGATAAAGGGGCCAATCAATGGTGCTAAAAAGCCCACGATAAATTTGGAAAGCCCCTTAAACAGGTTAGGGAAAAACTTCTCAAGAAAGCCAAGAATCCATTTCATCAGAAGCCACCCTTAGCCGCTTTTGCGTTTTCCATGCGCAGAGTCGAGTAGGCAATATTCCAAAGCCCAATCGCCGTGATGATGTAGATGATGTACTCAAGAAGTGGGCGAAGAGTCGCAATACGGCAGACCGGCAAAGTGATGGTGCTTTTGTAGCGGCCTAACTCCAGAGGAACACTGTAATCAACACAGCCGGTATGACTAGGCAGCAAGTCATCCGCAAATTCGAGTAGCTGAGCAAAACGAGAATCTTCGCCAAGAAAACTAGGGTGATCTACATCACTAGCAATCTGATCCAAATAAGACTCATCCTGAGCCAACTCCTGTTCTTCAGCATCGGTTAACTGCTGACTAAACATTTGCGCAAGCTCACTACCTGCCCCTTCACCAATACCAGCCAGTTCGCCTGAGTCACCGTCACCAGAACCATCGTAATCATCACCCAACAACCCCTCGGTAAGCTCAGTAAGGCCCTCCGCAATGCCATCAAGAATGTCGGTAATGCCACCCAAAAGACTGTTTGTCTTATCGATCTTTGCGCCTAAGTCATCGCCTAACTGGTCGATAGCCTCATTAGTCGCGCCTTCGTCACCCCCTTGTGGGCTGCTGCCACTACCCCCGGGGGCTTTAGGGTCGTTCTTATCATTACCGTCGGCATTACCGCCATTCTTAGGATGATCAGGAGAACTAGTAGGAATCTGAACAGTAGGGTTTTTAGGATCGAAACAAACTTGCTCACCAGCCGCATAACCACAGTTACGCTGTTCTTTATCTATTGGATAGCAACCCCAAACACCATTAAAAGTACCGCAACCACTTTCAGTCTCAAAACAGCCCTCTTTGCCATTAAAAGTTCCACAACCAGAATCTTTATCCTGATAACAATAAGTAGAATTTCCATTTGTCACACAACCATCAGGCGCAGGGCCGGGATCAGAAGGAAGGGGAACTGGCGAACAGCTCCCAGGCGAGCAATCACTAGAGCCTGCGCTCGCCTCAGATCCAGTAGGACTAAACCTATTTACACAAATAGAAGTAGAAATATCGCAATTGCTACTCCCACTCGGAGAGCTTACATACTCACAACCATTAAAATTAACCGAGTCGGGACACACAAAATTTTTTATAGCAGGAACATACACACAAACTTGGGCGCTATAAATTTGAGATTTACTAGAGCAATCCTTAGGCTCAGGCGGAATAACGCACTGACCATCAACCATTTGATTAGGCGCGTTACATGAGTTATTACACGCAAGGTCCGTATGACCGTAAGGGCAAGTCTCAATAACTTGCCTTACGAAAGTAATGAAGGGCCCCGCATCACCAAGCTGATTAGCACCGTGACAACTAACAATAGGGATAGAACCTTGAAGATAAGAAGCGGCAAAGCCATGGCTAGCCTTACAAGCTTCTAAGGCAGCAGAGTATCTACTACCGGGCTTAACATCTGACGTCCAGTAAGCCAACGTCGAAGCAACCCCAAACTGCCCCCACCCCAGAAGGGTGAGGACAAGAATTAAGCGAAGGCCAATAGCCGCGCGCATCTATCAGCCCTCCCGCCGTTACGCGCCAGCAGCGCTGAACAGACGGCCTGCCAACTTGAACAGGGCCACACCGCCACGGATAGTGGCGAACAACGCAACCGCAGCAACCATCAGCACACCGAAGGCAGTCGCCAAATCGGTGAATACTTCAGTGACTTCAGGCGGCACAGTGATAGCCGCGTTAGCAGCACCGGCAGTCATACCGGCAGCACCCACAGTCATCACAGCAGCGGTTTTGCCGCCCAGTGCTTTACCGACACTGGCAACGTTCTGAACAGCACGTGCGCCACGAATGGCGACTTCTTTTGCAGATTGGTACATGAGCAATTACCTCAGCTAGTTGAAGCGTCTATCAATTCTTTCCAGCCAAGCCGGAAACCACCCCAGGCGACGCCTATACCCAGAGCACCGAGCAACAGCCCAGCCATAACGAGGTATTGCCCCCAAGTGAAAGCCATATCCGTTACCTCTGATGCCCGTGAATCAAACCAAGGGCCATGACCGTCACGACGCCTTGAATGAATTGCAGCGCCCAAAGGTCGCCAAGGGTGACGTTTGCTAAATAGGCCTCGATCCCCATGACTACCCCTCGGTTGAATCCCTGCCCTGCTGTTCAACGGCATCAACAGACACCGGCGAACAATCAGGGCAAAGGCAATAATCGGGAGCCGTGCGGAAATCGCTGATACGTTCCTGCTCTTCTGGAGAGAGGCTATGAAGCTGCCCCATCAGGCAAAGGCAGCTATCACAGAACACACGATCAACGATCAGCATGGCGCTACCCTCAGGGCTTAACCGGATCAGGCGAGGACTTGGCAGCCGGGGCCACGGAGGTCACAGGCTTGGAGTTCGCAGCTTCGATGTGCAGAGCGAGGTTTTTGCCCTTGTTCTGACCACCACGGGCAACTTCGAAAGTAATGCGCACAGTCTGCAATGGCTCAAACTGCGAACCAGCAAAGAAGACTTCATCAGCTACTTCATCAGCGATGGGCATACCGATAACGGACAGACCATGTTCAGTTTTACCGTCGGCCTCATCACCGTAAAAAATCTTGGCGTACTTAGTGCCATCGACTTGGGTCATCTGAGTGCCGATAAAAGCAACTTCCATAGTGGAACGAGCCATTTTTGTTACCTCACTTAATTGCGCTTTATTGCGCGGTTTTTAATAACTGCAAGCCGAGCGATCCCAAAGAGCCAAACTGTTAAGTTCAGCAATTGCTATTTCGACTTGAGCGGTTAAATCCGGTTAATGCGTTGAGTTTGAGTTATAAAACCAAGGGCCCTGCCCTTGTTATCCCGTTTCGCCACCGATGCCCGCGACTGGCACCGACTTACCACATTCACACTTACAAACGTGTTGGCCAGTCACGGACACCGGAGGCGATGCACCAGACTTTCTCTTAGCGTAGGCATCACTGATGATTGCTAGCACCAAGACAACTGGCGAGAATAAAAGCGCAATCGCCAGACAATAAAGAACAATCTTAATAAAGTTCAAAACATAAGGAGCAACTAACATAAAAAAAGACGGAATACCCCATTCAATAAAATCAATCATATATTGCATGGCAGACCACCTATAAACTCGAAATAAAATTCAACACAGATGCAGGAATCCCCATCAGATCACCCCACCAGATCGAACGGTTCGTAAATCGGCACAAAAGGCACCGGCTTGCCAATGTTCTGAATGCAATACCAGTAGCGAGGGGGCCGAGAGCTGGGCAGATGCTTGGAGCATTTGAAGGCGGGAGCTACCTGCCAAAGGCCATTGACCTTGAGCGCCGATGAAGGCCGGCATTGATCGCACGGGATTGGAGGCACAGGAGTAGCCTTTGCCGCTTCGATCTTCACCCAGCACACCGAACAGGTGCAGCCCGGCAAATGGGGTTGGCGCAGGTAATGATCTAGGCTTTTCATTGCTGTGCACCCGCGCCAGAGTCTTTATCGAGGCAACGTCCTCAAGCTCAGCCAAAAGACGGCAACGCTCTATAAAAGAGATAACTCCCGCTTCAAAGGCATCCTCAATAAGCAATTCGATACCAGAGAAAATCTCAGAGAAAAGCGGACTATCCGGCCACCGTTTTGCGACATGGCGAAAGTTCAGATACTCAAAGTTGTAGGCACGATAGAAATGACGCTCAGCCCTAGTCATCACCGTAATCCCCTTGAGCAAAGATGGTTTTGCCTTTAGCAAGGTCAGCACGAAGCTGGGCGAGATTAACAAGGCGAGGCCGACCCATTTTCACGCTGGGGACGGTGCCGCTTTGCATCCATGAAATGACCGTATCAACGGTGACACCGTTCATAGCGGCAAAGGTCTCTTTACTGCACAGCAAGGCATTACGGCAGTCAAGGTACACGACACGCTTACCGTCCAGATCAAAGCTGACGTCAAACGGCGGTTGTTCTACGTGCTGTGTACTCATTCCCTATCCCTGCCCCTGAAATACTCATAAACTGTCAATTAAGGGTGTTTCAAAATTAGTGGAACTATTCCACCAATAGAGAAACTATAGCACCACATACAGGATAGTGGAATTATTCCACAGGCGGTTTTTTAGACCTTATGGAACTAACTCAAGACCGGGTTAGAGCTTTAGTGCATATGCTTGGCCATAAGGCCGTGTCCCAAGCTACGGGCATAAAAGAAGAGCGCTTAAAGACAATCCGGTACAAAGCGGATGCAAACGTAAGAACCAACGAACTGGATGCAATTGCCTTTGCATATCAGCAATACAGCCTATGGCTTAGGACAGGTGAAATTGACATCCCCAAAGGGCAAATCAGCCCCGCGTACGCTGAAGCGGATCAAAAATTAGCAGAACCAAAAGTGGGCAGCAGATAACAGCAGTCGTCGCTCAAAAATGGTTTTCTAGGGGATAGGAGGCCCAATATGCACGTCGACAGAAACGACGCCCTGATTCAGCCTAGAAAAAGAACTAACCAGACAAACCGCTGGATAACATCCGTCGTTATGGGCGCGTGCATATCATCCGCACTGATCTACCTTGCCTTGCATAGCACAGGCAAAAACAACCCCAACGCCATAGAGCAGCAGCTTAATTACCAGAGAGCAGAACAAGACAGGCGATTCGCGGAGGCGGTAAAGAGCGAACCCCAGCAGCCACCTATTGCGGTCATAGACCAAACCCGCCGCCCAAATGCGCCAGAACCGACAATAGCCAGGGACATCCAACCCTTCCCCACCACTAACGACGTATCAGACAAAAAGCCTCGCCAAACTGAATTCAATGACCATAACTACGTACCGCGTGGCGCTGCAAACGTAGTTGCCAGCACACCAGCTTACAGCCAAAAAATGCAACAACCCGAAAAGAAACAGGGCATGACGGTTGTAATTATTGAACAAGAGAAACGTTTAAAAGACTTTTGTCCATTTAAAGAGGGCAGCCTGGAACAACGAAACTGCAGAATGAGGAGCGACCTTATATCAAGAAACAAGAACTAAATTAAAATAATAATACTAACTCTAGCCCCGCACCGACACACAGAACCTGTTATTTAAACAAACCAAAATAAACAAAACTTATTTCTTTCGACCCAACCATTCCGGCCAAATAGACGCATGCTCTTCAACAAGCTGGTTTGTCTCTATATGCTTTAGAAGAGAATATTTAATCACCAAAGGCGCAAGCTTATCCCCATAAGAGCTTAGACAATTATAAAGAAGCAGTAGAAGCTCATATCGAGAAAGCTGAGCTCTTAGCAAATTTGAGTACACACGCCCCTGCTCAATCGGAAAGTTTGCATCAATAAGTTTAATTATATTATAGAGCGTTCTAAAATACTGGCCCAACTCAACCCCAAAAGTAACATAAAATCTAACATACGCTTTATCTACCCCATCTAAACTTAGACAACTCTCTTTAAAAACCCTTGAACTACCAATCCCTGACTTATTGTAAAAAAATCCATTCAAGCAATAATATATACTCTTCACTGCATCCTTCCCTGAAGCTGAAAATGAATCAACCACACTTAAACCAGGAATGCTTTGTCGTGAATATTGAATGTCAGCCCTACATGACTCGAGAATAGTTAGCATATTAAAAAAAGTATTCTCAAACCTTTGAATTCTGAAAGTTTCATTCTGTGCAGCCAACTCTTTCTTCTGACCTGATATTTCATTCCTTGTAAGTTCCAATTCCTCTCTTTGCAGTGCTAATTCGTCCTTCTGCATCAATATGGTAATTATCAATCCAGCAAAGGCCAAACCAGAAAAAAGAGAGGTCATAACTCCAAAACTATCACCAAAGACCCCACTCTTATCAATGGAAAACTCGGACACAGGCCAAGTTAAATAAATGAGGGCGCCTGCATAAGCAACTACAGATATTAATACGCCGCAAATAAGAAAAATGCTCAGAGTCTTTGTTTTCATATTACGCCCCAAGTCAGCCTTGAATTTATTTCTCAAGAAAAAGCAATAATCCAGTGAACTGGCGAAGATTACTGTACAAAAAAAGGTGTCCGCTAATGGCATCCAGACACTATCCAACCGATAGTAGCCATCATATGGCACAGATGAAAGCCCCGATTTTAAAGGCCTCCAAACTCCATCACTAGAAGTGCAGATTTTTCATAATGCTGGGGTCCGGGGTTCAAGTCCCTGCGTAGCCACCATATAAAACAAGGGCTTACCGAAAGGTAGGCCCTTTTTTATTGCCCCTAGTGGCTACAAAGTGACTACCGCATGCCTACCACTCTTTAAGCGTCCCAGGGATTTATGACCTGTACGCCCAGGGAGTCGAAGTGGCGTACATTACGCGTTGCCACTTGAGCATCATATACAGCAGCAATCGCTGCTATCTGGCCATCGGCCAAACCAACTACCCGACCTTTTGCTTCACTGCCTGCTGCGAGACTGGCGAAATACACTGCCGCATCTGCGTCGAAAGCGACTATCCGACCGGCAAAGTCCTGATCGAACATCACTTGGGCTAGGTTGAAGAAGCTCTGCTTGCGTTTACCCTCAGGCATGCGGGCAATCCCATACAGCACTTCAGCCACACTGATTGAGCTGGTGAACAATTCACTAACCGGCTGAGCATCGACCCAGGCAATCACTGCCGGCTCCGGGTTAGCTTTCATTAGCTCAGACAGCACGTTGGTATCGAGCAGAATCACTCGTCAAAACTCGCCGGCCTGGCCTTATCTGTACGAGCGGGAATGTCTAAGTCAGCACCACCCATAGCCGCAAAGCGCGCATGAATACGGCTACCTAATCCGCCTGACGGCTCCTGCTTAGTCAACGCACTGCGGAGGATGACCCGCACTTCTTCTTCCATGGATCGGCCATGGCTCGCTGCAGCAACACGCAGTTGTGCCTTCAGGTCGTCATCTAAATTTCTAATGGTGATGCTTGCCATAAACCCTCCAGTTGCCATCAATGCAATCATTGATGGCAAAAGTATACATCACCACCCTTTGAACTCAGCGGTACCCGACGAACTACAAATGCCCACTTTGGGCTAAAGGCGATAGCCGCAGTGCTGACTCCGGATGATCAGGCGACCAATGCGCATAACGCATGGTCATGCGTGATGGATGAATGGCCAAGGATAGGTTGCAGGCTGAGGATATCCCCTCCCCCCATCATGTAATGGCTGGCAAAGGTGTGCCGCAGGATGTGGTGAGTTGACCTGGGGTGTTGAAGCCGCAACGCTCATAAGCCCCACGCAAAGCCGCCCGACAAAACATAAATAAACGGCCTGTACCAGGCATGGCAACTTTCAAGGCTTCGGTTTGGACTTCCTTAGGAATGGGCGCAGAACGCGATTGGCGGTTCTTGCTGCGGTGACAGTGCGCCTTGCCAGCAAGGATGGATCAGCGCGTCAGGCTTCAGCTTCGTCCCTGCGGGCCCCGGTTGCTAGGCAGATTAGTGCCACAGGGGAAGCGTGGTGGTTGCTGGAGTGCCGAGACTCTTCAAGCACTTGATTGATTTGTTCAAGAGTGAGGAATGACAGCTCGGTTTGCTCCGTTTTTGATTTGACGGTTTTTTCAATAAACCCCTGCAGCGTCTAGTCAGTCACAGCAGACGCACTGCCCTTCGGCGAGTTGGCACTGAACAACAGCACTTTGACCACGATCACCAACAAGGCAAACGCGGCGAATAGCAAGCCACTGTAAAGCGTCCCCTGCAAACCCAGGTGCGCTAAAAACCAGCCGCCAGTGATGGAACCGATCGTGACGCCCAAGTTGATAAACGAGATATAGATACCGGTGGCAAACTCAGGCGCCTCCGGCGCTTCGGATGTCAGCCAGATCTGGGTGACAATCAGGCCGCTGGTATGCGTCGCGCCCCAGATAACCACGAGCACCACCATCGTCATGAATGACGGGCCAGACAGCAGGAACAGTAATCCATAGGCGCTAGCCAACAGGATCGGATGCAGGATCGTGGTCCTGACCATGTTCTGCCCAATCAGCTTACCCGCGTACAGGTTGCCAGCGACGCCGCCTATACCGAAGATCACCAGCAGAATACTAATCAGTTGCGCACTCATGCCCGCTTCCTTGGCCAAGTATTCGGCTGAATAGCTGTACACAGAAAACATCGCGGCAAAGATCAGCGTTGAAGCGGTGATATTTAGCCAGAGCGGAAATTTGCGCAAAATAGCCAACTGCTCGCCATAGGACACCCGGGCTTTGTCTGCCGAGTCTGGCAACTTGGCGATGATCCCAAGCCCTGCAATGCAGTTAACCAACGCGCAAAATAGAAACGACGCTTCGTAGGAAAACTGCGCAGCAATCAGTGTGGTTAACGGCACTCCCAACACCATCCCCATGCTGGTCCCGACAAACGCCTTAGCCGCCGCCTGAGTTGCCTTGTGCGGCGGGTACAGAGACACCGCCGCAACAAACGCCAAAGAGAAATACACCGGATGAAACAGTGCGGGAATCACCCGCAGCACCATCAATGACTCAAAGTTCGGCGCATAGGCCGACAACACGCTGGTGATGGCAAAAATAAACAATGCCAAGGTCAGCATTTTTTTGCGCTTGAAGCGCGACAGCAGCAAAACCATGACCGGTCCGCACACCGCGATAACCAGTGCAAACAGTCCAACCAACATGCCTGCCTGGGGAGCACTGATGGCAAAGCGTTCGATGATCACCGGCAGAATGCCGACCACACCAAACTCGATGGTGTAAACCCCGAACAAGCCCAACGTAAGGAAGTAGATGGGGTGGAGTAGCTTCATGACCCAGACTCCAGGCTGACGACCACTTTGCCAAACTGTTCGCCCGCCTCCAGGTAGCGATGTGCTTCAACAATTTGCTCGAAGGCGAAGGTCTTCGCGATGATCGGACGCAATGTCCCCGCGTCGAGTCCCGCCACCACATAGGCCTTGGCGGCTTCCAGCAACGCGGGCTGTGAGCTGATCTCATGCAGCAGATAACCACGCAGTGCCAGGCTTTTACCGAGGACCTTGAACAGCGGAAAGAGTACGGGCTCAGGGCTAAGCGCGCCATAAACCAAGACGATGCCGCCGACCGTGGCGACATCCACCAGGCGCTCTAAAAATGGGCCGCCTACCGGGTCGAAAATCACCCGCGCCCCTGCACCAGCGGTGATCTGTTCGACCTGCTGGACGAAATCCTCATCTGTGCTGGCCACTGCATACGCCGCACCGGCCGCCAACAGTTGTTCGCGTTTGCTCCGAGTACGGCTGACGGCAATCGGGATAGCGCCTACCTGGTTGGCAATCTGAATCGCCGCCAGGCCCACACTGCTGGACGCCGCAGTAATCAACACGAATTCACCCGGCTGCAGCCGGGCAACATGGACCAAAGCGCCCCAGGCTGTGACGTACTGCATCCACACGGCCGAGGCTTCAGCAAACGACAACGTGGGCGGATGCTTAACCAGCATCGCGGCGGGCACCACCGCCAGCTCGGCATAAGTGCCCCACTGCGCAATCGAACTGGGAGGGATCAGGCTGACGATATCGCCAATGGCGAACTGGCTTACCTGATCGCCCACTGACTCGACGACACCCGCCGCCTCGTAACCCAGACGTGAGGGGAACTGCGCCGCCTCCAGATATTGACCGCGGCGAAACATCGACTCGGCGCGATTAAGCCCGATGGCCTTGACGACAATCCGCACCTCTGCGGCCCCCGGACGGGGGACAACAATGTCATCGATTCTGAGTACTTCAGGGCCACCATAGTGGTCAAAGCGTACGACACGCGTCATGTTCTTCATCCTTGAGTTGATCGATTGCCAGTCACTGTAGAGGCTGTTCCCCCCCTGGAAAAACCCTCTTCCGTTCCTGTCTTAGCGGACATTTTTATCCGCAACAGCCACTGAGGATTCGCTCACACGCGCCTGCTCACCGCGACTGACGAGCAGCCGCAAAGCCGCGTAGAACACTGGGCTAAACACCAAGCCGAACAGGGTCCCCCTGCATGCCGAAGAACACGGCCACCCATGGCATGGCGCATTTCCGCGCCAGCTCCGGTGGACAGCACAAGCAGCCTGCACAATATTGCGGCCCTGCTGCTCCAGCTCACGGGCGAACTCAATGATCAAGATTGGGTTCTTGCTCGCCAGCGCCCATATGAAGTTACGGGTACCGGCAAAAGCCAACTTCATTAACCAACGCCCAATACTCATGCATGCCCGCCGATGCCGCTGGTCTGGCCTGTATCTGGTCAAAAACCACGACAATCGTTAACGATGCCAAAGCCAGCACAGGCAATGTTGTGAGGAACAAGGCCTGGGGCGGTCAGTGAGTTGATAGTTGTTAGCGACGCGCTTAGCACGCCGTATTGATGGCAGGGCGAGTGGCTCACGCACCGTAAACGGCATTGCACAAATCAACGGTGAATTGACCGGCCATGCCTTCAAAGGCCGTATTGGTAAAGGCCACCACGCTCAACTGCGCTACGCGGTCGACAAACCAGGAATGCCCGTAAGCACCGCCTAAACGCCAAGTGCCGACCGCTTCGGCAGTCTGGGCGGCGGCAGGATCTTTAAGCACCGTGAAGCCCAAACCAAAACCACGTCCCGGCCAGTTAGCCAGCTCCAGGCTGCCGGTCTGGTTTTTACCCATTTCCTCCACCTGCTCTTTGGGCAACAACGGCGCGCCGCCTTGGCGCAGGGCTTCGAGAAACTGCAGAAACTCGCCCGCCGTCCCCACCAGCCCCGAACCGCCAGAGGGATAGGCGTGGCTGTCCAAAGCCCGTGCAGGTGCCAGGCGAATGCCGGCGGTACCGGCAAATACTGGCGTGACTTCCAGCTCGCCCATGCGACGCGGCTCGGGCTGATCATTCAGGTAGGCCGGCACCAACCGCTCGGCGTCGCGGGTGCCGAAGCTCAGTTCACGCAGGCCCAAGGGTTTGACGATCAGCTCATCTATCGCCGCCTCTAGGGTAGTACCCGTCACGGCCGCGATGACCCCACCCAAGACATCCGTGGCAATCGAATAGCCCCAGTCGCTGCCGGGCTGGTACAGCAACGGCACGCGACTCAGACGGCGCAGGTTTTCGTCCAAGCTATGCTCGCAGTGATCGAGCCCGTCGGAAACGCCAGCGGCGAGATAAGGGCCGCCCTGCTCGCTTTCAAGAAAGCCATAGCCCAACCCGGCGGTGTGACTGAGCAACTGGCGCAGGGTGATCAGCGCAGGCTGGCCATCGCCGAGGGTGGGTTTAAAGTACGGCAACCAGCGGCTGATATCGTCATCCAGACCGATCTTGCCTTGGCCAACCAAGGCCAGTGCGGCTACCGAAGTAATGGGTTTGGATACCGAGGACAGCCGAAACAACGCATCCTCGCGCATCGGCACATTGGCCTCACGATCAGCCAGGCCAGCGGCCCGCTGATAAATCAACTCTCCTCCCTGCGCCACCAGCACGACCGCGCCCACTAGCCGGTGGTCATCCAACGTCTGCTTGAGCACGGCGTCGACCCGCGCAGCTAGCTGTGCGGGCTCGAACGAGCGAACAGACGGTAAATCTCGAAGTGCTTCGTTGACGGACATAGCTAACCCCCAAACGTGTGATGGCTTTAATGGCTGTCAGCGATGTTAGGGCGGCACGTTTGCGGGAAACAGACGTTACAATTCCGAGGTATCTGGAATATTTTGTCCGCAATCGAGGGAGTGACCGGTGGATAAACTCAATGGCATCACCGTGTTCGTGCAGGTCGCCGAGACTCGCAGCTTTGTTGCCGCTGGACGGTTACTCGGCGTATCCGCTTCTGCCGTTGGCAAGAGCATTGCGCGCCTAGAAGAAAAGCTCGGCGTACGCTTGTTTCATCGCAATACCCGTAGCATCAACCTGACCAGCGAAGGCTCGCTGTTCCTTGAACGCTGCCGCCGAGTGCTCAACGAACTGGAAGCGGCCACACAAGAACTCTCCAACTCCAGCCAAACGCCTCGGGGCAAACTACGCATCAGCTTGCCGTTGCTCGGCGACGTACTGTTTATGCAACTTTCCAGGTTTATGCAGCGCTATCCAGAAATTCAGTTGGAACTGGACTTTACCGACCGTCTGGTGGACGTCGTCGAGGAAGGCTTCGACGCAGTGATACGCACGGGCCAGTTAAACGACTCGCGGTTGATGGCCAGAACGCTGGACAGCTTTGCTTTCCATCTGGTCGGCGCGCCCGACTATTTCGCACGCCATGGCTACCCGGAGCATGTTGCCCAACTGCAGGAGCATCACTGCCTGCACTACAAACTGCCATCTACCGGCAAATTGGAAAAGTGGCCCCTGCCAACCCCCACTGAAGGCAGCGAGCTGAAATTACCGGCAACCATGGTCTGCAACAATCTGGAGATGCTCATCCACGCGGCAAAACAAGGCCTGGGCATTGCTTGCGTACCTGAGTTCGCCGTTCGCGACGCGTTGCGCGCAGGTGGACTTGTATCGATCCTGCCCGACCAAGTGCAGCGCACCCTGAATATCCAAGTGCTGTGGCCATCGAGTCGCCATCTGACGCCGAAGCTGCGCGCCTTTATCGACTTTGTCTGCGCGAAGTGGGAAACCTCCTAAGCCGCTAATGACGGGCAAAACTGCCCCGCAGAACCGGGAGGAGCGTTAGTGCCTTAATGCCCATAGCCGATGCGCAGCAGACTGCATCGCCACCCAACAAACGGCCCCTCTAAGCATGAAAACTCTCACGCTTGCGATCTGGCAATCCTTCGCGCGAGGCTGTTCTCACTGCGTCAAAATCCGGATCAGGGCCTGGGATGGGCTGCTCAGTTCCACGCCTCGGCGGGTGACGATTTCATAGGGCTCGCTGCGCGAATGAAAGTACAGCGGCAGCTCGACGAGTGAGCCCTGGCTGACGTTCAACTTGGCCACATCCCACGGCATCAGCGCCACCGCCCCGGGGTCTTGGAGCAGCAGGCTCAGGGTTGTGAAGGTGGATGAGGTTTCGATTGGATAGTGCGGGAAGCTCAACCCCGCTTCACGAAACTCACGCTCCAAGGTCAGGCGCAACGGCATGTTGACCGGGAAGACAATCCAGCGGGAATCCACCAGCTGGGCCAGCTCAAGACGGCTATGGCTTGCCAGGGGATGGCCCGGATTGGCCACCAGCACCAGTTGCTCCTCGCGATTGCCGCGGCTGTCGTAGGCATCCGGCCTTCGGCTGACACTGGTGCGGCAGATCACCAGATCCAGCCGCCCTTGATCCAGCAGGCTGAGCAACTGGTCGCTGGTCTCTTCGATCACCGTAATCGAGAGGTCTGGCTGTTCATGGCGCAAGCTGGACAAACCCGCCACCAACATTGGCACTGCGCCCATGATCGTGCCCACCGACAAGCGCCCGCCGTGGCCTTGCAGAATGCCGATCATCTCTTCGCGCAGATGGGCCATATCGGTATTGATCAGGCGCGCATAGCGCACCACACAGCGGCCTAAAGCATTGGCCTCAAGCCCTTTGCTGGTGCGGGTAAACAGCACCGCGCCCAGGGTCGATTCAATCTCGCTCAGGGCTTTAGTCGCGCCAGGTTGAGTGATCGACATGACCTCGGCGGCTTTATGGATCGAGCCCAGCTCATCGAGGCTGATCAGCAATTGCAACTGGCGTAGGCGCAGGCGCGAAACCATGGAACTCAAGGACGGCAGCAAGGGGATCACCAAAAGTTATCGCAAGGACATTAGGTCTCATTAGGCAGCACTTACGGGGAATTTTAAAGTGACCTGAGTTGATCATAAAAATAACCCCACGGAGCCACCATGCGCCTGATCCAGTTCGAAACCCAAACCTCTCAACGCCGTGTCGCAGTGGTTGATGGCGACCTGATTCAAGCGGTGCGCAATACCGTGCACATGCGCGATCTGGCCTTGGCCGCCATCAGTAACCGGCGCAGCCTCAAAGCAGAGATTCAGGGCCGTGGTCTGGACCAAAGTACTGAAAGTTATCAATTGGCCCTCGATCAGGGTCGTGTCCTGCCGCCTTTAGATCACGTGGATCCAGCCCACTGTCTGATCAGCGGTACCGGTCTGACTCACCTAGGTAGCGCATCGACCCGGGACAAGATGCATCAGTACAAAGCCGACAATGCCGCAGCACTGACCGACACCGCCCAGATGTTCCAATGGGGGATCGAAGGTGGCCGCCCCCATCGCGGCACGGTGGGGGCGCAGCCGGAATGGTTTTACAAGGGCGATGGGTTTAGCGTGGTACGTCCCGGCCAGGCTTTTCAGAGCCCGAGCTTTGCCGAAGATGCCGGCGAAGAGCCGGAACTGGTCGGCCTGTATGTGATCGGTAACGATGGCCTGCCCTACCGTCTGGGTTTTGCCATCGGTAACGAGTTTTCCGATCACGTCATGGAGCGCCGCAACTACCTGTACCTGGCCCACTCCAAACTACGTAATTGCTCGTACGGCCCGGAGCTGCGCATGGGCGACCTGCCTAGCCATCTCGAAGGGGTCAGTCGGATTCGCCGTGGCGACAGCGTGCTGTGGGAAAAGCCGTTCCTCAGTGGTGAGAACAATATGTGTCACTCCCTAGAAAACCTGGAGTACCACCACTTCAAGTACCGCCAGTTCCTCCGCCCTGGTGATGTGCATATCCACTTCTTTGGCACTGCCACCCTGTCCTTTGCCGATCAGATCAAAACCGTTGAGGGCGATGTGTTCGAAATCAGCCTCGAGGCGTTTGGCGCACCGCTGCGCAATAGCGTGGGCCAAGCCCCTGCGCCCCTCAAACCAGGCGCCGTGAAACCGCTCTGAACTGCGCGGATCGCAAGGCCAAGCTGCGACATTTCATAACAAACATAAAAGTGAGATGAGCATGAACAACAGTTCTTCTTCAAAAGCTCTATCGCCTGCTATCGCTGCTAATGACAGCGCGCGCCCGAGCAATGTGCGCTGGCGGATTTTCCTGATTTTGCTGTTGCTGGCAGCCGTCAACTATATCGACCGAGCCTCGCTGTCAGTGGCTCTGCCGCTGATCTCGGCCGAGTTCAAACTGACCCCGGCCCTAGAGGGCCTGATGCTCAGTGCCTTTTTTTGGTCCTACGCGTTGATGCAGATACCCAGCGGCATGCTGCTGGATCGCCTGCAGGTGCGCCACATAATCGGGGTCGCGACAGTCAGCTGGGGGGCGTTTCAAGCCTTAGGCGGGCTTGCCCATAACTGGATCACGTTGCTGATTACGCGCGTGGGCCTGGGTGTTGCGGAATCCCCGATCATGCCTGCCGGAGCCAAGCTCAACGGCGCCTGGCTAACACCCAATGAACGTGGCCGTGGGGCCACGCTGGTGGATGGCGGAGCACCGCTGGGCAGTGCTCTGGGGGCGATCATTGTGACGGCCCTGATTGCTTGGTTCGGCTCCTGGCGCCTGGCTTTCGTCATCTCCGGCACAGGCACCGTTTTGGTCGGCATCTGGGCTTGGTGGTACATCCGTAATCATCCCAGTGAGCATCCCCTGGTGAACCAGGCGGAACTGGACTACATCACCCAGGCTAACGATGCCGCCAAGCAATCTAACGGCAACCGCACGGGCGAGCTCAGGGTGCTGCTCAAAAGCCGTTCGGTGCTGTGCATGTTCGCCGGCTACGCCTGTTACAACAGTGTGTTCTACGGCTTGCTGACCTGGATGCCGAGCTACCTGCACCAAGCCCACGGCCTCGATATCAAAGCCATGGGCGGAGCAACCTTCCTGATTTTCATGTGCGGCTTCGTCGGTGAACTGTTTGGTGGCTGGGCGGCGGATAAATGTCGTAGCCACGGTGGCCAACCCAACAGGGTCATGCGCAGCATGTTCGCCGGGGCGTCTGCCGTGTCCGCCGTATGCATCCTGTTGGTCGCCTACACCCCAGAGGCCAGCAAGGCCATCTGCCTGCTGTGCGTCGCGCTGTTCTTCATCCGTTGGTGCGGCATGTACTGGTTTCTGCCGGCCATTCTCGGCGGCAAATCCAAGGCCGGCGTTTTGGGTGGCGGCATGAACTTCTGCGGCAACATGGTGGGCGTTATTGTGCCCATTCTGATCGGCCTGATCGTGCAGTTCTCGGCGTCCTATTTCCTGGCCCTGATGTTCTTCGTAGCCATGGCCCTCGGCCTGCTGCTGTTCTCCAGCCTGATCGACTATCGCGAGCGTGGGCTGGCCTAAGCCCCTGCTGTCTTGGGAGGTAACCCCTGTGCAAATCATTACGAAAACCGGCAGTGACAACGCGGCCCTGGCCGTGATCCGCCTTAACCCAGCGGACGATGTATTGATCGCCCGCCAGAACTTAACTGTTGGCCTGCAGCTGATTGAAGGCATCCAGGTGCGCGAGGCCATTCCCGCGGGGCATAAAGTGGCAGCGCGGGACATTGCCCCAGGGCAGGCGCTGCGGCGCTATGGCCAGATCATCGGCTTCGCCAGCCAGGCTATCGCCGCCGGCCAGCACGTACATGTGCATAACCTGAGCATGGGCGATTTCAGTCGCGATTACGCCTTCGGCGTCGATGCCCAAGGCACTCAAGTCACCCAGCAGGACAGCTTTATGGGCATTGTCCGCACCGATGGCCGGGTGGCCACGCGCAACTACATTGGCATCCTCACTTCAGTGAATTGCTCAGCCACGGTGGCGCGAGCCATCGCCGACTACTTTCGCCGCGATATTCACCCTGAAGCCCTGGCGGTCTACCCCAATGTCGATGGGGTGGTCGCCCTTACCCACGGCACCGGCTGTGCGGTGGACCCCAATGGCGAAGCCCTGGCCATGCTGCGCCGCACCCTTGGTGGCTACGCGATACACGCCAACTTTCATTCGGTACTGATGATCGGGCTGGGTTGCGAGACCAATCAGATTCCGGAGCTGCTGGCCACGCAAGGTCTGCAACATAGCAACACCCTGCGCACCTTTACCATCCAAGGCACCGGCGGCACCTCGAAAACCATCGCCCGCGGTATCGAACAGATCAAAACCTTGCTGGCCGAAGCCAACCAGATCAAGCGTGAGCCGGTCAGCGTGAAGCATCTCACCGTCGGCCTGCAGTGCGGTGGCTCGGACGGTTTCTCAGGCATCACAGCCAACCCGGCGCTGGGCAATGCGGTGGACCGTCTGGTCGCCGCCGGCGGCACCGCAATCCTGTCCGAGACCCCTGAAATCTACGGCGCCGAGCACCTGTTGACGCGCCGGGCGGTCAGCCAACAGGTCGGTGAGAAACTCATCGAGCGCATCCGCTGGTGGGAAGCTTACTGTCAGCGGATGGGCGCCGAGCTCAACAACAACCCTTCCGCCGGCAACAAGGCCGGCGGCCTGAGCACCATCCTAGAGAAGTCCCTCGGCGCCGTGGCCAAGGCCGGTTCCAGCGATCTGGTCGATGTTTACCAATATGCCGAAGCCGTGCGCGCCCACGGCCTGGTGTTTATGGACACCCCAGGCTACGACCCGATCTCCGCCACCGGCCAGGTGGCGGGCGGCGCCAATCTGATCGCCTTTACCACCGGACGCGGTTCCGCCTACGGCTGCGCGCCCTCGCCCGCCATCAAGCTGGCGACCAACACACGCCTGTGGCAGACCCAGGAAGAAGACATGGACGTCAACTGCGGCGGTATTGCCGACGGCAGCGCGACCATCGAAGAACGCGGCGCACACATCTACCAGCTGATGCTGGCCATTGCCTCCGGCCAGCGCAGTAAGAGCGAACAACATGGTTACGGCCAGAACGAGTTCGTGCCGTGGCAGATCGGCGCCATTACCTGATTTTCAACCCCATGACGGAGCCAGCTATGAGCCAACTTCTCGGTCACAACTACATTGGCGGTCAGCGCTCGGCACAGGGCGACATCCGCCTGCACAGCCTTGATGCCAGCACCGGCGAAGCGCTGCCAGCGGTGTTTATTCAGGCCACCGAAGCCGAGGTGGCTGCGGCGGCTAATGCGGCCGCAGCCGCGTGGCCAAGCTACCGCAATCTGCCAGCGCTGCGCCGCGCCGAATTTCTTGAGGCTATCGCCGAGGAGCTGGATGCCTTGGGCGAGGATTTTATCGCCACGGTCAGCCGCGAAACGGCCCTGCCCACGGGACGTATTCAGGGCGAACGCAGCCGCACCAGCAATCAACTGCGCCTGTTTGGCCAAGTGCTGCGGCGCGGGGATTTCTACGCCGCGCGCATCGACCGCGCGCAGCCCGAACGGCAGCCCCTGCCCCGGGTAGATCTGCGCCAATACCGTATTGGTGTGGGCCCGGTGGCCGTGTTTGGCGCCAGCAACTTCCCCCTGGCCTTTTCCACCGCTGGTGGTGATACGGCCTCGGCGCTGGCGGCTGGTTGCCCAGTAGTATTCAAGGCCCACAGCGGCCACATGGCCACGGCAGAATGGGTGGCCGATGCCATCCTGCGCGCCGCCGAGCGCAGCGGCATGCCCGCCGGCGTGTTCAATATGCTGTATGGCAGCGGCGTGGGCGAATGGTTGGTGCAACACCCCGCCATTCAGGCCGTCGGTTTTACTGGCTCACTTAAAGGCGGTAACGCCCTGGGCCGCCTGGCCGCCGCAAGGGCGCAGCCGATTCCGGTGTTCGCCGAGATGTCCAGCATCAACCCGGTGCTGCTTTTGCCCGAAGCCCTGCAAACCCGTGGCGCAGCAATTGCCCGCGAGTTGAGCGGCTCGGTCACCCTCGGCTGCGGCCAGTTCTGCACCAACCCAGGCTTGATCCTCGGCTTACGTTCGCCGGCCTTCAGCGCCTTTATCGAGCAATTCAAGCAACAGATGGCAGCTCAGCCCGAACAAACCATGCTCAATCGCGGCACCCTTGCCAACTACCGCAAGGGCTTACAGCATCTGCATGACCATCCTGGCATCCAGCATCTGGCCGGCACCAGCCAAGGGCAGGACAAAGCACAGCCGCAGCTGTTTCAAGCGGATGTCAGCCTGCTGCTCAAAGGCGATGAACTGTTGCAGGAAGAAATCTTCGGCCCGGCGACCATCTTGATCGAGGTGGAAGATCAAGCGCAGTTGTTTGCAGGCATTGCCGCACTGCGCGGGCAGCTTACCGCCACCTTGATTGGTGAAGCGCAGGAGCTGACTAACTGGCGCGGGCTGATTGAACTGCTGCAAGAAAAGGTCGGCCGCCTGTTGATCAACGGTTATCCAACCGGGGTCGAGGTGAGCGATACCATGGTGCATGGCGGCCCCTACCCGGCCACCTCCGATGCCCGCGGCACATCGGTGGGCACTCTGGCCATCGATCGCTTCCTGCGCCCGGTCTGCTTCCAGAACTTCGCCGACGAACTGCTGCCAGCGCCTCTGCAAAACGCCAATCCACTCGGTCTATTGCGTTTGCTTGACGGCGAATTTAGCCGCGCGGCTATCAGCTAAATGGCCCCGTAGCGGGCTGCCACTGACCAGAGGCGGCCCGCTCACTGGCAGCGCGTTTAGCGAACCGATGCCCGGTTGTTTAGCCAGCGCTTCATCAGCGGTCTGCTTTAAACGCCCGGACATCCAGCAAAAATGGAATGACTTAACAGCCAATTGCAAGGAGCAGGCTTATGCAGCACGTAACGCCAACCCACCAACGTCCGACTTCAGCCAGAACACTGCTTAGCGCAGCCTTATTGCTGGGCCTGGGGATTTCGCTCAGCGCGCAAGCAGAAGTGCATGCAGAGAAAAAACCGGATCAGCCCGTGATTGAGTACGCCAATGTGTGGGCTGACGATCAGGGCGCCAGCCATGTCAGCCACTGCACGATCGAAGGCTTGGACTTCAAAAGCTACGCCCCGCCCGCCGCGCCGCAGTGGATTGGCGTATCGCCCGATGAAGTGGAAAGCATTGCCTATGCCGTATTGCCGCCAGGCTATGTCGGCACTTGGCACCATGCGCCAGGGCCGCAATGGGTGATCACCCTCAAAGGCCAATGGTCAGTGGAAACCACAGACGGCAGCGTGCTCACCCAAGGCCCAGGGCAGATGCAATTCAATGCCGACGCCAACGCGAAACCGCGCCCGGGTGACGAGCGCATCGGCCATATCAGCCGCACCGTCGGCGATGAGCCAAACGTGCAGCTGATCATCAAACTTAAAGCCAATGCCAAACGCACCACTGGGGCCTGTGCGTATTAACGGCTGAATATAAAGCCCGGGGCGCAAGGCCTTGGGCGATGCCTAAGACCGCACGGCACGGTCCTGCTGCGGCCATCCAGTGCAGCAAAGCGACTTGGCTCAGGTCTGCCACAGGATCTCCGGGCCAGACGCTGACCGATGCGCAGTCTGCAGCACAGCACAACGCCGCTACTTGATAACGCCCACTCCCGCGTGCCGAATCGAAGCTCAGACCACGACAGGGCTGGAGCTTTCACTGAAAACGATTTTTAACGTAGCAGGATCGCGCGCGGGCATTTTTCATAGTGGGCGCAGTGACACTTGGCCTACATCTGCACTGTGCGCCGCAAGCAACGCCCACCATTGAGTGCAATGCATAACTCAGCGTTAAACAGCCGTCGTGTAAACCGCTGCGCCCTGAGTTAGGGGTAGAACCTCAGGCCCGCTCACTTTCAGATTGCAAGCCGGCGTTAACTTCTGAAAGCCCGCAGCTTTCCTTTCATTTTTAAAACTTAAGTATTTTCAGCCAGTTAACCCATTTCCTAAGGCTGGCCTAGGTCTTGCTCTAGCGATTCTGCGCTTGGCTCATCGTCCTTGAGCTAAACAGCCATACCCGGAACATGTTTCCCATTCCCCTGCATTCGCAATTCAATAAGGAATAAAACGAATGTTCAGTGAAAAAATGTTGCTGCTCACTTACACGCCCCGTGCAGATGCCGAGAGCCGGGGTTACAACCCTTGGCTGAGGGAAATTGACACGCCATTTTTCAATTCAGTGAAGAAAATTGCCCACTACGGCAACTGGAAGGTCACCCCGCCATCGGCCAACAGGGTTGACTGGACGCACTTTGATTTCATGCACTTGGCCAGTGGCGTAGAAGCTGAAGATATTCTGCTGCAACCCGACGTAGCGGAGTTTGCGGCAGGCTGGACACGCCAGTGGGGCGTTGACCCGCATGCGGCTGACCTCTCGGTGAACTATCGCGTGCACAAGGCTGAACGCGTGCGTCAGGGGCAGATCAAGCGTGGCGGACTGGTAGCGCTGATCCTGAGCCCTAATCCCAATCACCTGCCGGTCCAGGCTGAAATCTGGAAAATAACCGGCATGGTGCTGGGTACACAGGAGATGAGCGACACCTTTGCCGTTATGCCCCTCACCTACGCCGATACTGAGATCGACCCGAAATGGGGGGCTCTGGTGCTGGTCGGTGAGTGCATTGCCCAACCGGGCTTCTAAAACATCCGGGCCTCTAAAAATAGTCGAGCCCTGGGCAAAAGTGTCTTTAGCCGATAAAGGCGCGTTGGTTGTATCCACCTGACTTGGTGCCAGCGCTACCGCTGCCAGCCTGCTCAAGGCAACTGAGCAGGCTGGCAGCGGTTTACAGTGGTGATGGCAGCGCCAGCAAGATGATGGGTTTGGGCTTGCCCCTGGCCTGATAAAAGAAACGGAGCCAGTGCGCCACTGGCTCCGTCAGTTCCCGACTGATCAGCTGGTTTGCCAACAAGCTTCGTCAGAAGTTATAGGACACCCGGCTATACAGAATGCGGCCAAAGGGGTCGGAGTAGCGTGGGTCGTAGCCGCTTTGGAAAGTGGAGGTCTGGTTGCTGAATGGCGGCTCGCGGTCGAACAGGTTTTGCACTCCGATTGTCACTTGGGCAACCTCTCGCCAGCTGTAGGTACCAGCCAAATCCCAGATATTCCAAGAGCCCACTTGGTCGTGGCCGGCGCGATCAGAATCGTTGTAACCGCTGGTGTAGCGGTTGGTCAGCGTGGCGGCTAACGGACCTTTGCTCCAAGTGCCGTTAAGGGTGTGCCGCCAGCGGGCGACGGCCCCTGCGGTGGTGAAGCTGCCGCCGCGATAATCGCCGAGCTTGTCGATATAGGCGCCGTCGATTTGTTCTTGATAGTCATAGCGGGTGACGTAGGTGCCTTGCAGATTGGCGCCGAACTGGCCAAGGGTGGACTCAGGAAAGCGGTAGTCGAAGCTCACGTCGATACCACTGGTCTTCACCTTACCCAGGTTAGCCAGGCCGGTAATGATGTGGTCGATGGTGCCATCAGGCTTGCGCACCAAGCGCTCTGGATACAGATCCGGCTGCTGGAACACCGCCGACTCCGGGAACGGCGCAATCTGGTTGGCAATCTTGATCCACCAGAAATCCAGCCCCAACGACAGGCTGTTAATCGGCTGATAGACCAAGCCCAGGGTGACGTTGCGCGCGGTCTCCGGGTCTAGATCAGGGTTACCGCCGTTGCTGCTAAAGAACTGCTGCGCGCAGTCGCGGTTGGCCAGGCCGCCATTGCTCGGCACGCCGCCTGGGCACAGGCGCGGGTCGTTGTAGTTGGACACCGTGATGCCGAGCGCCGTGGGGTTATACAGCTCATACAGCGATGGCGCGCGGAAGCCTTCGCTGTAGGCGCCACGCAGAACTAACTCGCGAAACGGCTGAAAGCGGAAGGAGTATTTGGGGTTGGTGGTGCTGCCAAAGTCGCTGTATTTGTCGTGGCGCACGGCGGCGGTCAATTCCAGGCTCTCCAACACCGGCACATTCAGCTCGGCGTATTGCGCCGAGACGGAGCGATCACCTGAGGCCGCCCCTGCGGGGTCAACCCCGAGGCTCTGCAAGTTGGCGGTAAACGCCTCGTAGTCCTGATGGAAATCCTCTTTGCGATACTCACCGCCCAGGGCTAATGCCGCCGGCCCTACGCCAAACCAATCGCCGATATCGCGGCTGATACGCCCATCAATGCTTTTGACCCGGCCCACCGCGTTGGCGTAATCGCCATCAACGCTATTTTCTGCCAGCAAGGCAGTGCCTTGCGCCGACTGCGGGCCGAAGGGGTTAAGCACGCCATTGTTGATGCCAGCCGCGATGGCGCGGTCATCCGCCAAACCACTGCGAATGCCGTTACTGACCTTGTTTTGGTTGTAGGCGGCGCCGATGTTGTAGTCCCACCCGGCAAAGACCCCCTCGAAATTCAGCAGCAAGCGCTGCGCCACGTTGTCATCTTCAAAGCGGCGCGGCCCCAGGTCAGTCTCGCGCCAGTTGACATCCACCGGCTGCGAGGGATCGAGGCTGAAACCACTGGGACCGGGAGTAATGCCGTTGCCTGGGTAATAGGGCGAATTAGGCGACACCTGTAAGCCGATCAGCGGACCTGGGCCGATCTGATAACGATTGAGATTGCGCGCCCAGAAATACTCCAGGCTGACGCTGTGATCATCGGCCAGTTGCCCGGTGGCCTTGCCGAAAAACGAGGTCTTCTCGGTTTCCGGCACCAGGTCCAGATAGCGCCACACCGACTCGCGGCAAACATCACCGCGCCCGACCATCCCCGGTGCGTTGCACCCGGAGCCAGCCAAGGGGTTGGCGGCATTGTTGCCCTGGCTCCAGTTAGCCGGGGCGGTGATGCCTGAGGAGTAATCCAAACCCCGGCCTGGCTGGTAGTTGTAGGTGTAGTCACGATCCTTGGCTTTGAGGCTTTGCTGTTTGTCGTAACTGATCACGCCAAACACATTGAAGCGATCTTCCTCCAAATCGCCGAAACCCCAGCTGCCGCTGAAGTTGCTTGAATCGCCGCCACCGGCATGGGTCGGCGTGCTGCCGCCGACGGTGAGCTGGCCATCGGTCAGGCTTTTTTTGGTGATGAAGTTGATCACCCCGCCGATGGCATCTGTGCCATATAAGGCCGAGGCGCCGTCGCGTAACACTTCCACGCGGTCGATGGCCGCAAAGGGAATGGTGTTGATATCCACCCCGGAACCCTGCACCCCGTCACTGGCGCCGTTGGCATTATTGCTTAGGCGCCGGCCATTGAGCAGCACCAGGGTTTTATTCGGGCCAATGCCGCGTAAGTCGGCAAATGATGCCCCGCCAGTGGTAGACCCCACCGAGCGGCCAGAGCCCACCGAGGCTTGGTTAGCCGCGATGCGCCCGATCAGTTGTTCAGTGCTGGTCACGCCCTGCTTCTTCAACTCTTCAGCGCGCAGGATGGTCACCGGCACTGCGGTTTCGGCATCCACGCGGCGGATCGCGCTGCCGGTCACTTCAATCCGCTGCAACTGTGGAATCACCGCGGGCACCGCCGCAGCCACCGGCGCGCTGCTTTCAGCCGCAACCGGCGCCGCGCTGATCACGATACCGTCAGGCTCCGTGACATTTTGTAAGCCGCTGTCCTGCAGGGCGATTTGCAACGCCTGGCCGGCACTCAGGTTGCCTTTG
Source organism: Pseudomonas sp. 5P_3.1_Bac2 (assembly GCF_025465995.1). GTDB lineage: Bacteria > Pseudomonadota > Gammaproteobacteria > Pseudomonadales > Pseudomonadaceae > Aquipseudomonas. The sequence goes on from NZ_JANLNY010000019.1 coordinate 35,020, forward strand.
ATCGCCGGCGCGTTAAGACCCGCCACCAGGGCTTGCTCAAAGGCAATGGGCTGGCCACTTTGCTGGGAAATACTGAGCAAGGTGTGGTCGAGCCCACCGGCGGGAATATCAAATTCACTGGCCAGCACTCGGGTGGTCAACGCACTGGCGGCCACGGCACTGGCGAGCAAGGTAAAGAAGAACCGGCTAGGTATTGAATAAGACATGAGCGCTCCCTGCATATGAGTTTGTTATGCAGGGTTGAAGCGCAGGGCCGGACTTTTTATAGAGCGCGCTTAGACTGTTAGTAACTGTGCTTATGCGCTTACGTAGAGGATCTAAGTTCAACCACCAAAGTGATAACTCACATCCAGCCACACTTGGCGACCATAAGGGTCGTAGTTACCGGTGGGGTAATAGGGCCAGCCGGCCGAGTCATCCTTTTTGATTTGGTTCAGCAGGTTATTCACCGTAAGGCCGATACTGGCCTGGTCGTTGACCTGCAAGCGTGCACTGGCGTTAAAGGTGGTCCAGGGCGTCAGCCGACCATCTGCGGCGCCGTTGGTAACGCTGCCGTAGCGAATACCCGTGAGGGTGGCGGTAAAATCCTGGTAGTCCCAAGTCAGGCTGGCGTTGACCTTGCTGCGCCAGTCATTGCTGGCCGCACTGTCACGCAAGTTTTGGCTGGAGGAGTCGTCGGCCTCTTTGTAGTAATGGGACAACACTAGGCTGTAGCCAATGCTCGAACTAAAAGCCCCGTACGAGCCTGCCCCCCAGCGAATATTGCTCTTCAGATCGAGGCCGCTGACCCGCTCACTGGCCGCGTTGATGGCATTGATCTGCACTTCACGCAGCTTATTCGGATCGACGGCGGCATCTGCCGCGTTACGCTGAATCCGCGCCAGCACGGCAGCACAACCGCCGGCAGCGCCCCCGCCATTGCGGCACTGCTCTTCCTCCTGCAGCAGACGGTTGATATCGACCGTAGTGAGCAAATCGCTGATCTGCACCCGCCAGAAGTCCACGGATAAATCGAATTGCCGCGACGGCGACCAAACCAGGCCATAGGTCCAAGATTTGCCGCGTTCAGAGGCCAAATCAGGGGTGCCGCTTTGCACATAATCGACCCGGTCTCGCTCACAGCTGCCCTCCACGCCCTGGCTGCAGCCGTAATAATCAATCTGCCCCGGGGTGTAGCCAGCGGTGTCGGCCTGGTAGATGTAGTTCAGGTCCGGCGCGCGGAAGCTGGTGCTGTAGCTGCCGCGCAGCAACAAGGTCGTAAATGGCCGCCACTCAAGCCCGAGGTTGTAAGTCTTCTGTTGTTCAGTACGACCACTGAACTTGTACTGATCCCAACGCCCCGCAGCCGATGCCAGCAGGCTGTCGGTCAGCGGAATGCTCAACTCACCGCCCACCGCATAACGATCACGGCTGCCGCCGGAATTCTCGGCAGGGTTACGGTTGTAGAAACGCCCGGCATTGATGCCGTCATCCACATCGATGTGATACGACTGCCGCCCCACTTCCGCTACCCCGGCAAAGGCCACCGGCCCGGCTGGTAAATCAAACAGTTCACCATTGAGGTTGGCGCTAAAGGTCTGCGACACCGACTTACTTTTTTCTTCGAGATTGCCGCGAAACCGCCGCCACTCATCTTCACTGAGCGGCCGATCCAGGCGCGACTCATTGGGGGCAAAGAGCGGATAGCCGTCTTGAGTGCCCAATTGCGGGCCTAGGAAGTAATCACGGATGCTGCTTAGCGGCGTGTAACGAGTGGTGCGGGTGCTGTGATATTCGGAGCGGTTGGCATTGAGTTGATAGCCCCAGCTGCTGTCCGCGATTTTATCCTCCAGACCTAAGCTGGCGGTCCAGGACACCTCGCGCCACTTACTGTTATTGCTGCTCTTGCCGCCGATTTCTTCACTGGCAAAATTGCGCGACCAGCGCTCCAGATCACCGCTGTTGCTGTTGATAAAGTCCGGCGAGGTAAAGCTGGGACCACGGGTGTTGTTTTGGATGTGGTCGAAGCCAAACATCAAATCGGCAAACACCTTGCCGCTGTCGCTAAAGTGCCAAGTACCGCGGCTATACCCGTCGTAGTTTTCCTTTTGCGTTTGCAGCGTCCAGTAATCGTTGTAATAACCGCTGGTGGTGCAGCGTTTACCATTTTCATTTAAACGGCCTTGGAAAATGCCGCCATAGGGGGCGCAACCTGGGCTGAGATATTCACCCGTTTCAAGGTTGCGCCGGGAGCCGACACTGACCTCTGGGCCGTCCTGCATAAAGCCGCGCTGATCGGCCCAAATCGGCTCGCGGTTGTTCAACTCCAGGCCAAATACCCCATCAAAATCCCCCCAGGTGTGCCCGCCGCTGATCTGCAAGCGCTGGTTATCACCGCCACCGCGCTGGTTGTAGCCACCACGCAGGTTAACGTCGACGCCGTCGATGTGATCCTTGAGGATGATATTGACCACCCCTGCGATGGCATCTGAGCCATACACCGCCGAAGCGCCGCTGCTGAGAATCTCGATCCGCTCGATCATTACCGAGGGAATGTTGGCCAAATTGGTGAAGTTAACGCTGCCGCCATAGGCAGTCGGGTAATCGGCAATGCGCTGACCGTTGACCAGCACCAGTGTGTGATTGGGCCCCAAGCCGCGCAGGTTAAGGGCGCTGGCCGCAGGCTGAAAGGTATTGCCGTAGTCCTCGCCCTGGGTCATACCGGTATTCTGGGTTTGTGCGGCAAGGGCGTCGTAGACGTTTTTGTAACCGCGACTGCTGATCTCTTCTGCACTGATCACCGTCACCGGTGACGCCCCCTCAACTTGGGCGCGGGCAATCCGTGAACCGGTCACCACCACTTTGGCCAACGCTACGTCACCGGGTTGGGCTGCCGCCGTGGGCACTACGGTTTTGCCCTGGGCGGCTTGGTTGGCGCCACGCTGTAGCAGCCAGCCGCCGTCGCCACTGGGCACGGCCACTAATCCAGAGCCGCTGAGGGCCTGCTGCAAAGCTTGCTCAACGCTCAAGCTGCCGTGTATGGCGCCACTGCTCAGGCCTTGCACGAGGTTCTGGGCGAAGGAAATGCTCACCGCGCTTTGCCGCGAGATGCTCAGCAGCGTCTGATCCAGCGGGCCTGGGGCCAAATCAAAGGCCTGTAGCTGAAGCTGACTGGCGGCCGCGGCTTGGCCTAGCGCCCGCGCGGGTAGAGGGTAAGTGGCCACGCCCAGCGTTAGCGCTAAAGCGCTGAGCAATGCGCAGCGCGGCAAGGTGATATTCATGGTTACAGCCTCCATCAATCTCGTATGGTTGATGGATTGAAGAACCAAGGATGTTTTTTTATAGAGCCGAATTAGCTCAATAAAGCATTGCTTTATAACCACAAGCTAGGCGGCGATTGTCATCGCCAGAATGACCATCATTTAACTGTGCAACAGGCTGGCAATATTTATAGAGGACAAGCCCCCTTCATCTCAGGCCAGCTCGATGCTGACCCAATATGCACTGTGGTAACGGATCCGCACCGGCAGGGATTTACTCAGCAGATGCAGGGTGCGGCTGGTGTCATCCAATGGAAAGATGCCACTTAGCCTAAGCCGTGCCGCCTCAGGGCTGATGCGGATAATGCCGGGGCGATAATCCCGCAATGTCTCCACCACCTCCCCCAGCGAGCGATCACGCACCTCCAGCAGCCCCTGGGTCCACGCCGTAGCCGTGGCATCGACGGCCTGCAGGTCATCAATGCGATTAGCGCTGAATGAGGCCTGCTGGCCCGCCCGCAGCACTTGCCGTGAGCCATTGGCGGTGATGATTTGCGCTTCGGCCGTCAGCGCCGTGATCTGAGTTTGCCCTGCCCGCTCACGCATCAACAGGCGGTGCCCCCAAGCCTGGACTTGCCCCTCGGCCGTGACCAATACAAAAGGCCGCGCGCGGTCCGTGGCCACCTCCAGCAACAGCTGTCCGGCGCGTAATTGCAACAGCCGCTGGTGGCCATCAATCTGCGCCAACACTTGGCTGCGTGGCGCCAAAGTCAGAGCGCTGCCGTCTGCCAGCGTCGTCGTTAAACGCTCGCCCGTAGCGGTGCGCAGGGTGCCTGAGGACGGCCACATAGCGCTGTTGCGCAGCAGCCAACCGCTGCCCGCCACCAGTCCCAGCACGCCCAAGGAATTACGCAAAAAACGTCGCCGCCCGGAGGGCGCGTTCAGGCTCTGCAGCAGGTTGTCTCTGGGTAGACGGCGCAAATCGTCATGGCTAAAGGTGCTTAAGCTCGCGTTCATCCGCTGAAAAACCTCGGCACGACGTGGATCGCCATCGCGCCAGCGAGTGAACGCTAACTGCTCCTGCGCGGAAGCGGCGCCCGACTGCAACAGCGCCAGCCACTGCGCCGCCTCATCAATGATCTGCGCTTCCGCGGCGCACCGGCTCACGCGGCCTCCAAGGCGAGGTAGCAGCGTTTAAAGGCGTTGGCCATATATTGCTGCACCCGGCTCACCGACACCTGCAAACGCTCGGCAATCTGCGCGTAGGTCAAACCATCCAGCTGGTGATACAAAAAGGCTGCCTTGGCTTTGGCCGACAGGCCATTAAGCAAGCGATCAACCTCAAGCAACGTCTCGATGAGCAGCAAGCGTTCTTCCGGTGATGGCTGGGCCCACTGCGGCGCCTGCGCCAGCGCCTCACAGTAGGCACGCTCTAAATCCTGACGACGCCACTGTTCATACATCAGGCGCTTGGTGATGGTGGTAAGCAGCGCCCGTGGCTCACGAATCTCACTCGGCTCGCTGAGCGCCAATACCCGTAAGAAGGCTTCTGCGGCAATATCCTGGGCGCCATGGGGACAGCCCCAAGAGCGCTTCACCCGGGCGCACAGCCAGATGTAGTCGTTTTTAAACATCTCCCCCAACTGCGTGCAGCGCAGGCTCTGCTCCAAACCCATTGCATGCTCCGTGCAAAAAATATCCATTGCCTCCAAGGCTATGGCCCATCAGTGGCCAACCGCCGAAAGCCGGACTGTGCATTAAGCAAGCATAGGCACGGAAAGAATAAAAAATTTCAAAGACCTTTCTAATAGAAATATTGGCCGTATGTGCATGCCCTAGCGCAAGGATGGCGATAGCAGTTCAGCTCAACCAGAAGTACGAGCTAGACACCGCACCGTTAGACGCCACGGGCCTTGCCCCGCGTCAGCCAGACCATCATTGAGAGCAGGCAAGTCGCCCATGCGCGCCTAACGGCTGCACCACTGTTTTGCACAGGCCACGCCGTTGTTGTCAGCGTCCATTTTGGCCCCCGGACAACTGCGCAGAAAGTAAGTGGCTTCAGCGCAGGAGGTCATCTGCGAGCAGTCAGTGCGACCGTCGCAGCGAAACACCTTGCTGCTGAAGGATTGCTCCAACGCTTGCTCAATGCCCGTGGTGGCTTCACTCACACGGCCCGGCAACAGGCTGAGCAGTGTGTCCAGCCAGTTACTGGGCGGCTCGATCACTGGCTGACTCATGATTGAGCCGTCACGGTTGATATTGGTCAGCAACGGGCTGGCCGGCGGCTTGAGATATAACTGCCAGGCCAAGGCGGCCAACACGATAAGCACCAGGAGTTTCTTCATCTATGCAGCATCCAAGTGAATGTGCTGCGCATGCTAAGCAAGGGCGCCGGCTTTATCCCTGAGCCGCTGCACAAAACACTTACACCATGCGCCCTCGCCTGTTGCTTGAACCCGCGCCTAAGCTTTGCCGCTACTGCGCGTGGCCAACAGCAAGCCGGCGAAGATCAGGCCACCGCCTATCCAGTGGAAACTTTGCAGCTGCTCGCCCAACAGCAGCCAACCGAGAATGGCGGTAAACACTGGCATCAGGTAGCTGGTCAACGCTGCCTTGCCAGCGCCTAGCACCTTCACCCCGTGGTTCCAGCCCAGATAGGCCACCAGCGAGGCGAAGATCGCGGTATAGGCCACCACGCCCAGATGCGGCAAGGTCGCCTCAAACCGGGCGCCCTGGCTGTGCTCATACAGATACAGCGGCAGCAGCATGACCAGCCCCAGCAGGATCATCACGCCCAACAGCGCCAGCGGCGGGATGGCGTGCAGATAACTGGCCCAACGGCGCAGCAGTACCGAGTACAGCGCCCAGTCCGCCACGGCCACCAGCATCAGCACATCACCCGGGCTAAAGGCTAAGCCCAATAAGCGGCTGAGCTGGGCCTGACTGATCAAAATCAGCAAGCCCAGCACCGCCACCAACATGCCCAGCCAGGCGCGCCGGCTCGGCCACTCTTTAAGCAGCAGGCCAGCAGCAATCACGGTCATCAGCGGGATACAGGTGTTGACCAAGGTGATATTGATCGCCGCTGTGCTATGTGCCGCGGTGTACAAAAACGAGTTGTAGCCGGTGATGCCCAGCGCCGCGACGACCAACAAACGCCAGCCCGCCGCGCGCACCTGCTGGCGATGACGCCATAAGGGCAGCGCGACAATGGGCAGCAAGATCACCAGGGCTAAATTCCAGCGCCAGAAGGCCAGCGCCAGCGGCGGGATTTCCCCGGCAAAAGCCCGCGCCAACAGGGCATTACCAGCCCAGCAGAGAATGGCCAGCATCAAGCCCGCTAAAGCCAGCGGGCGCGAATGAGTCATGACCACCTCGGGTTATTGCGGCAGCAGACGGTACTGCGCCGGTAGTTGCTCAAGACCGGCGACGGTGACGTTAAGGTTTTTCCAGCGCCCGTCCTTGATCCCGTAAATGCAGCCGTGTACGGACAGGTCCTGGCCGCGATGCCACGCGTTTTGCACGATGCTGGTGTGGCTGACGTTGGCCACCTGCTGAATCACGTTGAGTTCGCAAAGGCGGTCGACCCGCTCCTCCTCCAGCGCAAACTGATGCAGATGCTCGCGATGCTCGTAGGCCAGATCGCGGATGCTGCGCAGCCAGCCATCGATCAAGCCGAGCTGGTTGTTCTGCATCGACGCGCGCACCCCGCCGCAGCCGTAGTGGCCGGTGACCAGGATGTGTTTAACCTTGAGCACATCGACGGCGTACTGAATCACCGACAGGCAGTTCAGATCGGTGTGCAGCACGACGTTGGCGACGTTGCGATGGACGAACAGATCGCCCGGCAGCAAGCCGACGATTTCGTTGGCCGGCACCCGCGCATCGGAGCAGCCGATCCACAGATATTCCGGCACTTGTTGCTGGGCCAACTTGGCGAAGAAATCAGGATCTTCATCTTTAATCGATTCGGCCCAACGGGCGTTGTTGTCGAACAGGTGTTGGAGATCACTCATGGCTGGGTCCCGTATTTTTATCGTGGCGCACGATAGGAGCGCCGCTGCATTGTGCCAAGCACTTGCTTGGTTGCAACGGTTTTAAGCGTTTTATTGGCGATTGCCCCGGGCCCAAGGCCCGGCATGGCTAATCAAATAACGGGCAGACCATGACCAAAGCGTCTTCACGCCCACCCACGGCCGGGTAGTAATCGCGGCGCCGCCCCACTTCGTTAAAGCCGTAGCGCTCATACAAACGGTAGGCGCTGCGGTTGCTGTCGCGCACCTCCAGGAAGCAGTCATTGGCGCCTTGGGCTTTGGCTTGCTGCATCAGGTGCTCAAGCAACTTCAGGCCCAGCCCCCGGCCTTGGCTCTCGACCTTAACCGTGATGTTGAGCAGATGGGCTTCGTCCATGATCACTTGGATCACCCCATGGCCGACTTGCTGCTCGCCCTCAAACATCACCCAGCAGCTGTAGGCGCTCAGGCTGTCGGTGAAGATACCGCGGGTCCAGGGGTGACTAAAGGCGGCGTATTCAATCTTTAAAACGGTATCGATATCCGCCGCCGTCATTGGCCGGAAACTGATCGCATCACTCATTCGCTAGGCTCATCCAACGCTGACGTATGCGCCGCATGGCCTGCCACAGCTCGCGTTTACGCTCAGGTTCTTCCATCAACAGTTCCAGTCCCGGCAGCGCCCAGGCAGCGCCCAGGCCTTCGATCTGCAACTCACGGTTGTAATAGTCGCTGTCCACATCACCGGCAAAACGCATGGCAGGCAGGCCGACTAGCCACAAGCAGCTGCATGGCGCTTGTTGCTCTAAGCGCGTGGCGACAAAGGCCTGGACAAAGTCCAGCGCCGCTTGCGGGCCTTGATCCATTTGCCCGCGCACCAACAGCGGCCAACGCACCGGTTCACCGATAGCTTGTGGGGTGTCCGGCAGGCCGGCGGCGCGCAGTAAATCCTTCAGCAGCAAATAGGCCGGATCGCGGCCTTGCAGCGGCTCACCATTAGGCAGTTCGACTAGCACCGAGCAAGCACCGGCGCGGAGCAACTGCAAGGTAAAACGCGGCGGCGCGGCGGCACTGACTTGCGCCGGCGACTCTTGCCCGGCTTCAGCTGTGTCGGCCGGTACGGCCTGGCGCTGCGCCGGGGTGTTTTTCGGCGTTTCAATCTGTGCCCGCACCTGGGCCATGGCCGAGCTATGCCCTTGAGGCGCACTCGGCGTCTCGACTTTAGCGCTGGGCTGCGGCGGCGCTTGCTCGGTCACCTTGACGGCGGCACCAGGCGCTTCAGCTACTGTCGGCGCCGGCGCGCTCACCGGCTCAGGCGGCGCCATCAACTCGGGGCGCGACGGCGCGGCGAACGGCAACTCAACTCGGGGCAGCCAACTGGCCACCTGCATAGCGCTCAAGTAAGCGCGCCTGCGTAATTCGCTGATCAAACCTGACGCCCCTGATCGAGGCAGTGGTTTCGATTCATAAGACACTCAGGGCCGATACGGTAAATAAGGCGGCGATTGTCGCGTGAAACACGCCGGGCGGGAAGCATTGTGAACAGGTAACCGTCGTAAACGCCGGTAAACCCTGGTCTGTAGCCTGGATTAGACGCAGACGTGATCCAGGGATGACCTTCAGCGCAGCCGCGCCTGTACAGCGGCATAAGCGTCAATCGCCGCAGCGCCATGGCGCAAACGCTGCGCGGTTACGCCCTACAGTGAAAACGACAACGCCCGCCAAAATGGCGGGCGTTGTTGGAGCCGCGGCGTCACACCGGTGTATGACGCGAACTCAGAGCAATCAGGCGGGCTGATCCCAGGCGCGGTCGCCGTGGACGTCCTTGATCCGGGTGGGCAGACCCATGACGTCCAGCAGCTTGAGGAATGGCTGCGCCGGCAGTTGCTCGACGTTGACCATGCGCGACACGTCCCACTCGCCACGCGCCACCAGCAGCGCAGCGGCCACTGGCGGTACGCCTGCGGTATAGGAGATACCTTGGCTGTCAGTCTCCACGTAAGCGTCTTTATGATCGGCCACGTTGTAGATAAACAGCTCAGCCGGCTTGCCGTCTTTAGTGCCTTTGACCAGATCACCGATGCAGGTCTTGCCGCTATAACCCGGGGCCAGCGAGGCTGGGTCAGGCAGCACGGCCTTGACCACTTTCAGCGGCACCACTTCAAGGCCCTCAGCGGTTTTCACGGGTTGCTCAGACAACAGGCCGAGGTTTTTCAGCACAGTGAAGACATTGATGTAGTGCTCGCCGAAGCTCATCCAGAAACGCACATTCGGCACGTTGAGGTGCTTGGACAGCGAATGCACTTCGTCATGGCCGGTCAGGTACAGATTCTGCTCGCCTACAACGGGCAGGTCGTCAGTGCGTTTAACTTCAAACATTTGGTTGCTGGTCCACTGGCTGTTCTGCCAGCTCCAGACTTGCCCGGTAAATTCACGGAAGTTAATTTCCGGATCGAAATTGGTGGCGAAGTACTTGCCGTGGCTGCCGGCGTTCACATCGAGGATGTCGATCGACTCAATGCTGTCGAAGTACTCTTGTTGCGCCAAAGCGGCATAGGCATTCACCACACCTGGGTCGAAACCGACGCCGAGGATGGCGGTTACGCCTTTGTCCTGACATTCAGTCAGGTGCTTCCACTCGTAGTTGCCATACCAAGGCGGGGTCTCACAGACTTTGCCCGGCTCTTCATGGATGGCGGTGTCCAGATACGCGGCTCCAGTTTCCAGGCAAGCACGCAGTACCGACATATTCAAAAAGGCAGAACCGACGTTGATGACGATTTGCGATTCAGTTTCACGGATCAAAGCCTGAGTAGCTTCGATATCCAGCGCATTGAGGGCATAAGCCTTGATCTCCGCTGGCTGCTTCAAGCTGCCTTTGGCAATAACGCTGTCGATGATGGCCTGGCATTTGGAGATGTTGCGCGACGCAATACTAATACGACCGAGTTCGTCGTTATGTTGCGCACACTTGTGGGCCACCACCTTGGCGACACCTCCTGCACCAATGATAAGAACGTTCTTCTTCAATTTCTTTATCTCTCCTTATCTGCCAGCTCAGGACAAGCTGGACAGGTAATCGTCAAAACCAAACTCGCGCACCAGCTCGACAGTCCCGTCGAGTTGACGCACAGCAATGGCTGGCATTTTTAGTCCGTTGAACCAGTTTTTCTTGACCATGGTGTAGCCTGCTGCGTCGATAAACGACAGCCGATCGCCGATGGCCAGCGGACGATCAAATTGGTACTCGCCGAAGATATCCCCGGCCAGGCACGACTTACCGCACACCATATAAGTGTGTTCGCCGTCACACGGCTCCATCTTGGCGTTGAGGCGGTAGATCAGCAGATCGAGCATGTGCGCCTCGATGGAGCTGTCGACCACCGCGAGGTTCTTGCCGTTGAACAGGGTGTCGAGCACCGTCACTTCCAGCGACGAGCTGAGGGTGATCGCCGCTTCGCCCGGCTCCAGATACACCTGCACACCAAAGCGCTCGGAGAAGGCTTTTAAGCGTGCGCAGAACTGATCGATCGGGTAGCCCTCACCGGTAAAGTGAATGCCGCCGCCGAGGCTGACCCACTGCACCTGCTCCAGCAGATGACCAAAACGCTCTTCGATGGTGCTGAGCATCTGATCGAACAGCTCGAAGCTGCCGTTCTCACAGTTGTTGTGGAACATGAAGCCGGAAATCTTATCCATCACCGCTTCAATCTTCGCCGGGTCCCATTCGCCCAAGCGGCTGAACGGCCGCGCCGGGTCGGCCAGCAGATAATCCGAGCTGCTCACCTGTGGGTTAACCCGCAGGCCACGGATGGTGCCCTCGGTCTTATCGGCAAAACGCTGCAACTGGCCGATGGAGTTGAAGATGATTTTGTCGCAGTTGGCGACCATCTCTTCGATTTCATCATCGGCCCAAGCCACGCTGTAGGCGTGGGTTTCACCGGCGAACTTCTGCCGACCGAGCTTCAGCTCATACAGCGACGACGAGGTGGTGCCGTCCATGTACTGCTGCATCAGGTCAAACACCGACCAGGTGGCAAAGCACTTCAGCGCCAACAACGCCTTGGCGCCGGAGTGTTCTCGCACATAGGCGATCTTCTCCAGGTTGCCGAGCAACTTTTGTTTGTCGACCAGGTAATACGGGGTCTTGATCATCTGTCTGCCTATCTCCAAGAGTCCGGGCCCAAGCGTGCAGCCCCTATCCATAGGGGCTTGACGCTGAAAGATCAGCCACGAGAACCAGGCAAAGCTGGCCACCGTGAAAAAAAAGACGCGAATTGTGCCGATAACTGCCGCGATCTGAAAGGGCAACGGGCACATTTCCTGTTTCAAGACGTCATAGCGACCTAGCCTAAGCCTTGTGTATGACAAAAGCCTGGCGATCAGATCAGCTGTAACCGAGGGAATCCAGTCCAACAATCATGCGTAATAATCAGACGATAACTGACACTCAAGCCAAACCGTCGCCATGCAGTACAATCGACGTTTTTGCCAGAATCCTTGGACAGCGGATGCCCCGATGATTGATCCAAAGCGCGTACTGCGCGCCCTTGCTGAACACTGGACGTTGCTTGAGCCGCTCTGTGAGCGTTTTGATAACGGCACCTTGAGCTTGGTCGAGCTGCGCCTGCAACTCAGCGCCCAGTTGCCTGAGGGCACGCCGACCGATGTCACCGCCCTGCTCGATCAGTGGATTCGCCTCGACATCCTGGTGCCGGTGGCCAAGAGCCCCAACCGCTTCGAGCTGAATGCGCAAATCCACGACTTCCTCGCCTACCTGCGCCGTGAGCACCGCTTGGGCCTGTGCCTGGAGATCGAAGCCTACCTGCGCCATCTGGAGCGTTTAGCCGGGTATATCCGCGATGCCTTCGAGGTGCGCGATGCCGCCGACCTGGCCCGGCAACTGCGCCTGCTGGATATGCGCGTACGCGACGTACTGAAGAAACTCGGCAATGACGAGCAAGCCCTGATCGCCGTGGCCGAACGGGCCAAGACCTCGGATCGGCAGATTCCCCTGCGTCAGCGCTACGCCGAAGTGTTGGCGACGTGGGATGAATACGTCGAGCCGATGATTCAACTGGTAGCCGCCGACGGCGCCTTCGAGCAAGGCGTGTACCGCGTCGAACACGTGCTGCTGCGTTTATTAGCCGAGCAGCAACGCCTCGGCCAGTTGGTCGACGACGACATGCTGCTGCGCACCCACGCGCGCATCTTGGAGATGCAAACCACCGCTCAGCTCACCCTGCGCCGCGCCCGCGAACTGCTGCTGCCGCTGCGTGAAGAAGCACGCCGGCACAACGCCGTGACCCGTGGTGCGGCCCTGGCCCTGGCCACCATCCGCAAAAAAGGTCTGGACGCCGTGCCGCAAGCAGCCATGCCGCTGTTTAGCCGGCCGCAAAGCACCTTCTTGGGGACCGCCTCGCAAGTTGAGGCTTATGTTTACGCCCTGGCCCGCTTCGAGCCCAAGCCGGCGCAGTTCCCCAAAGCCCACAGCAGTCGCAAAGGCGGAGCGCCACGGGCACCGCGTACCGCGCGGGAGATGATCGAGCGCTGCGAGCAGGCCCTGCCGCTGCCAGATCTGATGATTTGGCTATTGGAACAAGAGCCCGAAGGCGCCACCGACGAATTGCTCTACTGGTTTTCCAGGCTGTCGCGCGATGGCCGTTTCCAACGTGAGCGCTTGGAGCGCCGCGACTACCTCACCCGCGAGCATCAGGTCAGCCTGAGCTCCTACGCCCTGATCAAGCCGGCCGGGACCCACGCCCAATGAATATCGACCTCAAAGAACTGACCCTGCTCGCCCCGATTTTTCGTGAACTGTTCAAGGGCTACCACATCAGCCGCAGCAACCCTGAGCTGTACACCCAACTGGCCGCCCAGCAAGACCAGTACCGCAGCCTGTTCAAAGCCTTGGGCTATGAGCTGACCTGTGACAGCCGCGGCTTCTACTACTTCGTCCCCGAGCAGATGGGCGCCCAGGTCAACAAGACGGCCCAGCGTCTGGCCCTGTTCACCTTTATTTTGGTGGAACACTTAGCCGACCAAGGCCGCGACCCGCTGGCCGTGCTCGATGGCGGCAGCCTGGGGCGCGATGAGTTGCCGGCGCTGCTGGAAAAGTACCGCGACCTGTTCCTCCAGGCCGAAGTGACCACCCAGGATGAGCTGGAAGAAAAAATCATGCGGCGTATGACCCAGCTGGGTTTTGCCAGTGAAGACAACGGCATCTACCGCTTCCTCGCGCCCATGCACCGCTTCCTTGATGTGTGCCTAAGCGTGCAGCAAGACCGCAACCTCGCCGCCACCTTGCACAGCAGCCTGCCGCTGCCCACGCCGACGCTGGTGGCCGACGACGAAGACGAAATCATCACCCTCGAACCCGCCGCGCCCAGCCCCAGCAGCGCCGCCGAAGAGTCCGAAGAAGCCGCTCTGGCCCGCGCCATGGCCGAAGAACGCGATGCCCAGGAGATTGAATAATGAGCCAGGAACGCTATGGCATCCGCCGCTTTGCCCTTCTCAACACCGCAGGCTACAGCCTCGGTCTGTTCCCCTTAGAAACCCCGCTGTCGGTCTACGGCGCCAACAACCTGGGTAAATCGGCATCGATCAACGCCCTGCAATTCCCTATTCTGGCGCGCATGTCCGATATGAGTTTCGGCAAGTACAGCCTGGAGCAGTCGCGTAAGTTCTACTTCGCCAGTGACACCAGCTACATCCTCGTTGAAGTCGCCCTGCCCCACGGCCCCCATGTGATTGGCGTGGCCGGGCGCGGTCCCGGTGGCGGTTTCGGCCACCAGTTCTTTGCCTACCAAGGCACCCTCAATCTGGAGCACTACCAAACCAACGGCACCTGCCTGCGCCAACGCGAGCTGTTCAATAACCTTGAGCGCGACGGCATCAAAGCCTACGAGCTGAAGCCCGAAGAGCTGCGCCGCTTGCTGGTCGGCGGACACACCAGCATCCCGCTGGACCTGACGTTGATTCCGCTGCGTTCCACCAGCGAGCAGAGCCTGAAAACCTTCCGCGCGCTGTTTATCAACCTGCTGCACATGCGCGAAATTACCGCGGCCAAACTCAAGCAACTGTTCCTCGATGCCTTCGAGCACAGCCTGCGCTCCGGCAGCGTTGACTACATCGCTGCCACCGAAGAAGCCTTCCGCGACGTGCGCCGCATGGAGCAGGACTATCAAGCCCTGGTCACCGCCGGCCCGCTGATCGAGGCGCTGTCGTCCGGCGTGGCGCAACGGGAGATTCTGCGCGGCAAATTGCATCGCCTGTCGCCGCTGCTCGACTCCTTGCTCGGCACTTGGCAGGACTACGCCGGCGCCCGCCGCGAAGAGCTGGTGATCCAGGCCGAGCACTACCGCAGCGAGCAAGACGGTCTGCAACAAGAGCAGCGCGGCGGCACCCAAGAGCTGATGCGCATGGAGCGGCAAATTAGTGACATTCAGCGCTGGCTGGGTGAGCTGGCGGTGCTGAAAAACCGCTTTGCCTTGGTCGATGACGCCAAGGTGCTGGAAGAACAACTGCTCGCCGCCAAAGACGCCCACGACGAACTGGCCGGCGCCCTGGCCCAGTCCCGGCAGTTCTCCGCCGAGGACTTAGGCGAGCGTCTGCGTGATCTGGAAAAACGCCTCAAGTCGGTCAAGCAGCAGCTCGAACACGCCGACAACAACAGCTACTCACGCCTGCGCGAAGAGTTCAGCCAGCAGGACGTTGATCGCCTGATGCGCTTGTTTAACGGCCAGCTGTTCAGCCTGCCGCTGGGCGAGAAAGGCATTCAACTCGATGAAGACGGCGCCTGGGTTAAATCCCTCGAAGCGCTGCTCGATGGCTTTAACGGCGAACAATTTGCCGTTCCGGGCCTTTCCATCAACCTCGCCACCATCGAGCCGCCGGCCCTGCAAGCGCTGGCCGACCGCGCGGCGCTGCGTGATCAAAAAGATCGTCTAGATCGCGAATACAAACAGCTCAAAGTACAGCAGGACGTCGCCTCCGACCGCGCCGCGAGCAAGGCCCAGGCCGATCAGTACTACCAGGCCGTACTGGATGCACAGAAGGCCCTGGAAGACTTCCGCTGCAGCCAGACCCTAACCGCCGAAGAGCCGGCCAAGCTCGAACAACTGGCGCAACTGGAAGCCAGCCAGGACGAACTCAAACGCAGCGCCGACGCCTTTACCGAGCGCGTCCAGCAGCTCTCGGCCAAACTGCAATTGGTCGGCCGCCAACTGGCGGATTTGGAAGCCAAAGAGCGCACCCTGGAAGACGCCCTGCGCCGCCGCCAATTGCTGCCGCAGAACCTGCCCTTCGGCACACCATATATGGAGCCGGTGGACGACAGCCTGGACAACCTGCTGCCGCTGCTCAACGACTACCAAGATGCCTGGCAAGGCCTGCAACGCATCGACGGGCAGATCGAAGCGCTGTATGCCCAAGTGCGTCTCAAAGGTGTAGCCAAGTTCGACAGCGAAGACGACGTCGAGCGCCGCCTGCACCTGCTGGTCAACGCCTACGCCCACCGCCAGGACGAAGCCCTGACCCTGGCCAAGGCGCGCCGCGCGGCGGTCACCGATATCGCCCGGACCCTGCGCAATATCCGCAGCGACTACGACAACCTGGAACATCAACTGGCCCTGTTCAACCGTGAGATCAACAAGCGCCAAGTCTCCAACCTGGAGAGCTTCCGCATCGTGTTGGCACCGAACAAGGACGCGCTCAAACATATCGACCAGATCATCCACAGCGCCGGTCAGTACGAAGAAGGCGAAACCCTCTCGGTGTTCGACCTGCAGCAAAGCAGCGAACAGGACAGCAAGAACGAAGAGGCCAAGGAATACCTGGCCCGCTTGGTGGCGGCTAACCACAACCAACTGGGTTTGAAGGATCTGTTCGAGCTGGCCTTTGAAATCACCAAGGTTCATGGCCAACCGGTGATCCACACCGACATCGACGGCGCCGCCTCCAACGGCACCACCATGACCATCAAAGCGCTGACCAACATGTACCTGTTGCTGCACCTGATGGATCGCGACCAGGCCGGTAAAGTGCGTCTGCCTTACTACCTCGACGAAGCCGCCGACATCGACGAGAAGAACCAGCAAGCGCTGATCGAGACCAGCCTGCAACTGGGCTTCGTGCCGATCCTCGCCTCGGTTAAACCACAGGTCTCAGCCCACGTGGCAATCGACCTGGAAGGCGGCAACGGACCTAGCGGCATCTACATCGACGAGAACGACTGGAAGTACATCCGCCGCCGTGACGATGCTGCAGTTAAAGCCCAGAGCAACGAGCTCGACGCCGAACCGGCCTGACGCTCAGGTACACGCCATCAACGACTAAGGGCCGCAATTGCGGCCCTTAGTCGTTTCTACCTTTAGCGGGTACTGAGCCCGGGGCTTAGTGGCCAGACTTTATTTAGCCAGGGGAATTTTCGGCGCCCACTTCAGCCAAGGCTCTTGTGGCTCATCGTGCAGGGCAAAGGTCTGCCCCGGCAGCGCCTGCGCACCTTGCTCCGAGCTATCCGGCGTGGCAAAGGCGATACCGCCCTCAAGCAACGCCTCCAGCGACTCCGTACGCACCTTCACGCCGCTAAACAAGCCCGCATCCACACCAATGCCACTGGCATTCCAGAAACGCGTGCCTGAGCGCACCAGTGGGGCATAACGCGGCTCGATCAGTACATGGATCAACACCCGATCAGCCGTATTGCCCAACTCGTAATCCGTCACCTTACCGACCGGCACCTCACGGTAGCTGACAATCACCCCGGGCTTAATCGATCCACGGCGCGCTGTGCTCAATACCAAGCGCAAGCCTTCTTCACGCACATCCGCGCTCGGCGCGGAGCTCGCCGCGACAAAGTACTGCTTCATCGGCGCCGCTTTAGCCGCCGGCAGCACTTCCAGATATTGGCCACTAACCAAAGTGCCTAGGTTGGCCGCACGGGTCAGACTCACCTCAGGTTTAACCACCCAAAAGCGCGTGCCTTCGCGGGCAATCTGCTGAGTCACTTGAGTCACCCGAGCATGCAGCAACACCGACTGCAAGTCCTCGGTCAGCTCGATACGCTCGACCTTACCGACTTCCAAGCCCTTGTAGCGAATCGCCGTGCCCGGGCTCAGGCCATCCGCACTGGGCACCTTGATGGTCAGCGTCACGCCCTGCTCCAGCGCCGTGTCTTGGTTGGCATAGAGGTTAAAGCGCTGCACCCGGCGTTTGAGTTTGCTGGCCTGCGGGTTAGGCGTATCAAAGGCGATACCACCCGCAAGCAAGGTTTGCAGCGACTCGCTCTTAATCTCTACGCCACCCAGGCCGCCCTTGAGCGTGATACCACTGGCATTCCAGAAGCGCGTACTGTCGTTAACCAGATCCATGTACTCCGGTTCGATGTGCACGCCAAAGGCCACCTGCTGTTTGTTTTGCGACAGCTGTACGCTCTGGATCGAACCAACCTTCAGCTGTTTAAACAGCACCGGGCTGCCAACTTCCAACGAGCCACGGGCATCGCTGTACAGCACCAGATGCAGCCCCGGCGCCGATAGATCAAGCGGCGGCGCTTTGGCCCGGGCGACGAAATCGCGCTGCGGCTTACCGCCTTTTTTACCTGGCCGCACGGCGATGTAGTTACCTTTAACCAGCGCCTCCAAGCCCGTAATGCCGGCTAAGGAAATCGACGGCTTAACCATCCAGAAGTCGGTGCCTTCGACCAAGTTATCTTCGGTACGCGGATCAAGCATCAGCTCCACATGGGCGCCGCCCAAGTCATCGTCGACTTGGAAGGTCTTCAGGTAACCGACTTGAATGCCTTTCCAGATCACCGGCGTACGGCCCGGCTCAACCCCGTCGAACTCGTGCAGTTGCAGATTCACCTTGATCCCGGCCTGGGCCGCGTCAAAGTCCTCGTACAGGCGAAACGGAATGCTCGGGTCCGTGGCTGGGCTGTCCTTGCGATGCTCCGGCGTGGCGAAGGCAATACCACCGGCCACGATACTGGCCAGGGATTCGGTGCGGATCTTCAGCCCGGACAAACCGGCAGCAATCGACACGCCGCTGGCATTCCAAAAGCGCGTGTGTTTTCGCACCAGCGAGGCGTACTCCGGCTGGATAAAGATCTTCACCTCAACCTGATTGTGATCCTCCATCAGCGCGTAGCTCTTCACCCGACCGACCTGGATTTGCTTATAGAACACCGGGCTGTCGCGATTAAGCGAACCCAAGCGATCGGCCTTGAGCGTCAGGTGCAAGCCAGGCTCATCATCGGCTAAGGGCGGCGCTTCATTAAGCGCGACAAACTTGCGCTTCACCTTGCCATCGCCTGGCGCCACGCTGATGTAGTTACCCGAAACCAAGGTCTCCAAGCCAGTGATACCGGCCACCGACACGCTGGGTTTCACCAGCCAGAAACGTGAATGTTCGCGCAGGTGCTCCTCGGCCTCCTTGTCCACCTCGATAGTGGCCCGCACACCTTTGGTTTGGCCTTGGTCATCCAGCTCCAAGTTAGTGACCTTGCCGATGGTCATACCTTTGTAAATCAGCTCAGTCTTGCCTGCCTGCAGGCCCTCACCGGTGCTAAAGGTCACTTCAATATCGACGCCGGCCTCGTTATAGGCACGCCAGCCGAGCCAGCCACCAATCAGCAGGGCAATGAGGGGCAAGATCCAAATCGTCGACCAGCTCGATGCTGGGCGTGCTTTGGCCAAAGGTAAGTCATTCATCGTGGTCATCCGTTGCCGTGTTGTCCCAGATCAAACGGGGATCGAAAGTTAAAGCCGCCAACATGGTCAACACCACCACGCTGGCAAAAGCAGTCGCGCCGTAGCCCGGTAAAATGCTTGCTAGGCTGCCGAAATTCACCACCGCCACCAAGATGGCAATGACAAATATATCCAGCATCGACCAGCGCCCAATCCACTCAATAAAGCGGTACATCAAAATCCGTTGGCGCGCCGACATGTGTTGATGGCGCTGCACCGAGATCAGCAGTACAGCAATGCCGATTAGCTTAAAAGTCGGCACCAGGATGCTGGCGATAAACACCACCGCAGCAATGGGGATCATGCCGTGCTGCACCAGCTCAATGACCCCCGACATAATAGTGTCGGACTGACCGCTCCCCAGTGAATTGACCGTCATAATTGGCAGTAAGTTAGCCGGGATATACAGCACCGCTGCAGTCAACAATAACGCCCACGTCCTCGCCAGGCTGTTGGGCCGGCGCGCATGCAGCTTGCCGCCGCAGCGGCTGCAATGCTGATGCTCCTGCTCGGTATCCTGCAAGTTGAGCTGATGACAGTCGTGACAGATCAGCACCCCTGCATCAATCGCGCGCATGCTGATCCTCCCCGGACAAAGCCTGCCAGATCTGTTGCGGCGACATAGTCACCTCCAACCACACCTGCACCAACAACAGGCCGATAAAGCAGAACAGGCCCAAGCCCAGATGCAGCTCCGCCAGGTCCACCAGCTTAACGATGGCCACCAGGATGCCCATCAAGTAGACCTCCAGCATGCCCCACTCGCGCAGGTGGTGATAAATCCGGTAGAGCAGCAAGCCGTAGCTGCGGCCAATATCCCAGCGAATACTCAACAGCACCGCAAACTGGCACAGCAACTTGAGCAGCGGTATCACCATGCTGCACAGCAGCACCACCACGGCAATGCCTTGCATACCGCTGTTATACAGGCCCACCACCCCCGACCATATAGTGTCTTCAGTGGATCTACCGAGCAGGTTTAATTGCATGATCGGCAAGAAGTTCGCCGGCACGTACAGCAACAACGCAGCCAGCACTAAGGCCAAACTGCGGCGAATCACCTGCGGGCGTAAGGTATATAACTCGTAACCACAACGCGGGCATTCAACTTTCTGCCCACACTCGGGCTCTGGCCGACGCATCAATAGATCGCACTCATGGCAGGCGATCAGATGCTTTAGCTCAGTTGCGGATATGGATTTAGTCGGGGCCAATACGGCCATAGCATTAACCTGAATAAAGACTGGGAAAGCATCCGGTGATGCTCACAATTAGCCGCCATTACACAGCGCAGTATAGGCAACAGCTTCATCAATTAATTCTAACCCACAGGATAAAACTGCCTGCAGCCCTAATTCCCTGAATATCCAAAGCACTTCACTGGTTCATTCAGCCCTACTGAGGCAGGTAACTTAATTATCAGGCTGCGGGGAATAA
>NZ_JANLNY010000013.1 GCF_025465995.1 Pseudomonas sp. 5P_3.1_Bac2
CAATAAAAAAGGCCGCTGAGTGAGCGGCCTTTTTATTGTGCGCAGAAAGACTGGCTTACTCTTCCATGGCGCCCATGGCGGTGGTGTTGAAGCCGCCGTCGACGTACATGATTTCACCGCTGATGCCCGAGGCCAGGTCGGAGCAGAGGAAGGCGCCGGCATTGCCGACTTCGTCGATGGTGACGTTGCGGCGCAGCGGGGTTTGCTTCTCGTTGGCGGCGAGCATTTTGCGGAAGCTCTTGATGCCGGAGGCCGCCAGGGTGCGGATCGGGCCGGCCGATACGGCGTTGACGCGGGTGCCTTCTGGGCCGAGGCTGCCGGCCAGGTAACGCACGCCAGCTTCCAGGCTGGCTTTGGCCATGCCCATGACGTTGTAGTTAGGCATGGTGCGCTCGGCGCCCAGGTAGGACAGGGTCAGGAGGCTGCCATTGCGGCCTTTCATCATCTCGCGACCAGCTTTGGCCAGGGCGACGAAGCTGTAGGCGCTGATGTCATGGGCGATGCGGAAGCCTTCGCGGGTGGTGACGTCAGTGAAGTCGCCGTCCAGTTGGTCGCCAGGGGCGAAGCCAACGGAGTGCACGATGCAGTCCAGGCCGTCCCATTTTTTGCTCAGGGCGTCGAATACCGCGGCGATTTCTGCGTCATTGGCGACGTCGCATGGGAAGCACAGGTCGGCGCTAGAACCCCAGCCAGCAGCGAATTCTTCCACGCGGCCTTTGAGCTTTTCGTTCTGGTAGGTGAAGGCCAGTTCGGCACCTTCACGGTGCATAGCTGCCGCAATGCCGGAGGCGATGGACAGTTTGCTGGCGACGCCAACGATCAGTACGCGCTTGCCGCTTAGAAAACCCATGGGTGTGATTCCTCTTCCTGTTTACAAGGATTAACGTGCTGGGGCCATAAAGGCCGCTTCCAGCAATTGCTGTGTATAGATGTTCTGTGGCGCGGCAAAGACACGTTCTGCTGGGCCTTGTTCCACAACCTTACCCTGTTTCATCACCATCACCTGGTGGGCGAGGGCTTTTACCACGGCCAAATCGTGGCTGATAAACAGATAGGTCAGGTTGTATTTAGCTTGCAGATCCCGCAGCAGTTCGACCACTTGCCGCTGCACGGTACGGTCCAGCGCCGAGGTGGGTTCATCCAGCAGGATCAGGGCCGGCTTGAGCACTAAGGCGCGGGCGATAGCGATGCGCTGCCGCTGACCACCGGAGAATTCGTGGGGGTAGCGGTGGCGGGTGTCGGGGTCCAGACCTACCTCTTTAAGCGCAGCGATAATGGCCTGCTCACGTTCCTCTAAAGTGCCCATATTGTGCACTTCAAGGCCCTCGCCAATGATCTGGCTCACCGACATCCGTGGGCTGAGGCTGCCGAAGGGGTCTTGGAAGACCACCTGCATTTGCCGCCGCAGCGGGCGAATCTGATCCTGGTTGAGCTTCTCAATCGCTTGGCCTTGCAGATTGATGCCGCCCTGGCTGGCCTGCAAACGCAGGATGGCCAGACCTAAGGTGGACTTACCCGAGCCGCTTTCGCCGACGATGCCCAAAGTCTGACCTTGGGGCAGGCTGAAGTTAATCCCATCCACCGCTTTGATATGGTCGACGGTGCGCCGCAGCAGGCCTTTTTTGATCGGGAACCACACGCGCAGGTCGTCGATGCTCAGCATCGGCTGGCCAGCGGGCAGATCCACCGGCGCGCCACTGGGCTCGGCGCCGAGCAGTTCGCGGGTGTAGGGGTGCTGCGGGTCGTTGAACAGCGTTTCACATTCGGCCTGCTCAACGATGCGCCCTTGCTGCATCACGCACACGCGATGGGCGATGCGCCGCACCAGATTGAGGTCGTGGCTGATCAGCAGGATGGCCATGCCCAGACGTGCCTGCAGTTCTTTGAGCAGTTCAAGGATCTTCAACTGCACGGTGACGTCCAGCGCCGTGGTCGGCTCGTCGGCAATCAGCAGCTCTGGCTCGTTGGCCAGGGCCATGGCGATCATCACGCGCTGGCGTTGGCCGCCAGACAGCTCATGGGGATAGGCCTTGAGGCGCTTATGCGGCTCAGGGATGCCGACCAGCTCCAGCAGCTCCAGAGTGCGCGCTGTGGCGGCTTTGCCGCGCAGGCCCTTGTGCAGGGTCAGCACTTCGTTAATTTGCTTCTCGATGCTGTGCAGCGGGTTGAGCGAGGTCATCGGTTCCTGGAAGACCATGGCAATTCGGTTGCCGCGAATGCCGCGCAGCTTGGTTTCGCTGATATTCAGCAGATCCTGCCCGGCGTAATGGATGCCCCCGCTGGGGTGCCGAGCCATAGGGTAGGGCAGCAGGCGCAGGATGGAGTGAGCGGTGACGGACTTACCCGAGCCGCTCTCACCGACCAGCGCGAGAGTTTCGCCGCGCTGGATGGTGAAGTTGATATCGTGCACCACGGTTTGCTGGCGTTCGCCACTGACAAACTGCACTGCCAGGTCACGCACTTCGAGCAAGGTATTGGCCTGGGTCATGTTATTTCCTCGGGTCAAAGGCATCGCGTGCCGCTTCGCCGATAAACACCAGCAGGCTGAGCATTATGCCAAGCACGGCGAAGGCGCTGATGCCCAGCCAAGGTGCTTGTAAGTTGGATTTACTTTGCGCTACCAGCTCACCTAGCGATGGCGCCCCGGCTGGCAAGCCAAAGCCTAAGAAGTCCAGAGCCGTAAGGGTGCCGATGGCGCCTGTGAGGATAAAGGGCAGGAAGGTCAGGGTGGAGATCATCGCGTTGGGCAGGATATGCCGGAACATGATCGCGCCGTTGCGCATACCCAGGGCCCGGGCAGAACGCACATATTCTAGGTTGCGGCCACGGAGGAACTCGGCGCGCACCACATCGACCAGGCTCATCCAGCTAAACAGCAGCATGATGCCCAGCAGCCACCAGAAGTTGGGCTGGACAAAACTGGCCAAAATAATCAGCAGATACAGCACCGGCAGGCCCGACCAGATCTCCAAAAAGCGTTGTCCGAGCAGGTCGACCCAGCCGCCATAGAAGCCCTGCAAGGCGCCGGCAAACACGCCAATAATCGAGCTGAACAGGGTCAGGGTCAGGGCGAACAGCACGGAGATACGGAAACCGTAAATCACCCGCGCCAGCACATCGCGGCCCTGGTCATCGGTGCCCAGCCAGTTTTCTGCGCTGGGTGGCGCCGGCGCCGGTACTTGCAGGTCGTAATTGATGGTGCCGTAGCTGTAGCGAATCGGCGGCCACAGCATCCAGCCATTTTTCTGGGTGATCAGCTCCTGGATATAGGGGCTTTTGTAGTTGGCTTGCAGCGGAAATTCGCCGCCAAAGGTGGTCTCCGGGTAGCGTTTAAGCACTGGGAAATACAGCTCGCCGTCGTAGCTGACGACCAAGGGCTTGTCGTTGGCGATCAGCTCGGCGCCTAAGGTGAGCACAAACAGCGCAAGGAAGATCCATAGCGACCACCAGCCGCGCTTATGAGCCTTAAAGATTTGCAGGCGACGTTGGTTTATCGGGGACAGCTTCATCTCAATCCTCCCGACTTTCAAAGTCGATCCGTGGGTCGACCAAGGTGTAAGTAATATCGCCGATCAAACGCACCACCAAACCGAGCAGGGTGAAGATAAACAGGGTGCCGAACACCACCGGATAGTCGCGGTTGATGGCCGCTTCAAAGCCCATCAGGCCGAGGCCGTCGAGGGAGAAAATCACCTCGATGAGCAGTGAGCCGGTGAAGAAAATCCCCATAAAGGCCGCAGGGAAGCCGGCGATCACAATCAGCATGGCATTGCGAAACACATGACCATAGAGCACGCGGTTACTGCTCAAGCCTTTGGCCCGGGCGGTGACCACGTATTGCTTGTTGATCTCATCCAGAAAGCTGTTTTTGCTGAGGATGGTGAGCGTGGCGAAGTTACCAATCACCAGCGCGGTGATGGGCAGCGCCAGGTGCCAGAAGTAGTCCAATAGCTTGCCGGTAAAGCTCAGCTCGGCGAAGTTACTGGAGGTCAGGCCGCGTAGCGGGAACCAATCCCAGTAACTGCCGCCAGCGAACAGCACAATCAGCATGATGGCGAACAGAAACGCCGGAATCGCATAGCCGATGATGATGGCGGAACTGGTCCACACATCAAAGGCGCTGCCGTTGCGGGTGGCCTTGGCGATGCCGAGGGGGATCGACACCAAGTACATGATCAGGGTGCTCCACAACCCCAGAGAGATCGAGACCGGCATCTTCTCGATGATCAGATCAATCACGCTGGCGTCACGGAAAAAGCTGCTACCAAAATCCAGCTGCGCATAGCTTTTGATCATCAACCAAAAACGCTCTGGCGCGCTTTTGTCGAAGCCATACATCTTTTCGATTTCGGCGATCAGCTCCGGGTCCAGCCCTTGCGCGCCACGATAGTTGGAGCCCGCCACGCTGACTTCGGCACCGCCACCGGCGACGCGGCTGGTGGCGCCATCAAAGCCTTCGAGCTTGGCGATCATCTGATCCACCGGGCCACCCGGGGCGGCCTGGATGATGATGAAGTTGATCAGCAAGATGCCGAACAGGGTTGGAATAATCAGCAGCAGGCGGCGAAAGATATAGGCCAGCATCTTATTGCTCCGCGCGCGCAGGGGCGCCTGCGTCAGCTGCTGGGCTCTGCGCGCTACTGGCCGGGCGCATCCACCAGGTGTACAGACCCAGGTCATATTTAGGGCTGACGGCCGGGTGCTCGAAGTGATTCCAATAGGCTACGCGCCAGGTCTTGATATGCCAGTTAGGGATCACGTAATGGCCCCACAGCAGCACGCGATCGAGGGCGCGGGCGTGGTCGATCAGGCTTTGGCGCGAGTCGGAGCTGATCAACTGCTCCACCAGGGTATCGATGGCTGGGCTTTTCAAGCCGATCAGGTTGCGGCTGCCGGGGTTGTCGGCGCTTTGGCTCTGCCAGTATTCGCGTTGCTCATTACCGGGGGAGGAGGATTGACCGAAGCCGCCGACCACCATGTCGTAGTCGCGCGAATGCAGACGGTTGATGTACTGCGAAACGTCTACGCGGCGGATCTGCATGTCGATGCCAAGGTCGGCCAGGTTGCGCTTAAACGGCAGCAGCACGCGCTCAAATTCGGTTTGGGCGAGAAGAAATTCAAAACTGACGGGCTTGCCTTGGCTGTCGAGCATCTGGTCGCCCTCGACCTTCCAGCCAGCCTCTTGCAGCAGTTGGTAAGCACGGCGCTGCTGATCGCGGATGATGCCGCTGCCATCGCACACCGGGGCCTGATAAGCCTCGGTAAACACCTGCTCAGGGATTTGTCCGCGCAGCGGCTCAAGGATGGCCAGTTCTGCAGGGGACGGCAGGCCTTTGGCGGCCATTTCAGAGTTTTCGAAGTAGCTGTTGGTGCGGGTATAGGCGCCATTAAACAGTTGGCGGTTGGCCCACTCAAAGTCAAACAGCAAGCTAAAGGCTTCGCGCACGCGCACATCGGCAAACAACGGGCGGCGGGTGTTGAAGATAAAGCCTTGCATGCCCACCGGGTTTTGGTTGAGGATCTCTTCTTTGACCAACTGGCCGTTGGTAACTGCCGGGGTGTTGTAAGCGCTGGCCCAATTCTTCGCGCTCATCTCCTGCCAAAAGTCGAACTGCCCGGCCTTTAGGGCTTCCAGGGCCACGGTGTTATCGCGGTAGTAGTCGAATTGCAGGTTGTCGAAATTGTAGAAGCCGCGGGCCACAGGTAAGTCTTTGGCCCACCAGTCTTTGACTCGCTCATAGCGAATACTGCGTCCGGCCTGCACTTGGCCAATCTTATAAGGGCCGCTGCCCAGTGGCAGTTCTAGGTTGCCTTTTTGAAAGTTGCGCCCCTCCCACCAATGCTTCGGCAGCACCACCAACTGGCCGATAATCATCGGCAGCTCACGATTACCTGCGTGTTTGAAGATAAAGCGCACTTGCCGCGGCCCTTCAACCTCGACCCGATCGACATCGGCGTAGTAGCCGCGGAATAACGGCGCCCCCTGTTTTATCAGGGTTTCGAAGGTGAACTTGACGTCTTCAGCGGTGATCGGCTGGCCGTCATGGAAGCGCGCTTGTGGGCGCAGGTAAAAGCGCACCCAGGAGTTGTCCTCGGCCTTCTCGATTTTTTCCGCGACCAAGCCGTATTCGGTGAAGGGCTCATCCATGCTTTGCACGGTCAGGGTGTCGTAAATCATCTGCAAGCTGTCGGCCGACACGCCCTTGGTGATAAAGGGATTAAGGCTGTCAAAACTGCCAAAGCCGGCTTGGCGCAAGGTGCCGCCTTTGGGCGCGTCAGGGTTGACGTAATCGAAGTGTTGGAAGTCGGCCGGGTATTTAGGCGGCTCGTCATACAGGGTAATGGCGTGTTTAGGGCTGGCCATGGCTAGGCTGGCCACGCTGAGGAGGGCAGCGCTTAACAGGCTGCCGCTGGCGCGGATGAACAGTGCGCGCAGTGCATGGTTCATTGAGCTTTCTCCGGGGATTTCAGCCACCAACTACGCAGCCCTAGGGTGTAAGGCGGAGTGGTGACGAAGGCAAATCGGTTGCGGTAAGCCAATCGGTGGTAATCGATGTACCAGTTGGGAATGCTGTAATGCTGCCACAACAATACCCGGTCAAGGGCACGAGCGGCGGCCACTTGCTCATCTTGGCTAGAAGCTGAGAGCAGTTTCTCAATCATCGCATCGACCACCGGGTGGCTGACGCCTGCGTAATTCTTGCCGCCTTTAACCTGGGCTTGGCTGGAGTGAAAGTACAGCGACTGTTCAAGGCCAGGGCTTAAGGACTGCGGCAAGGTCATGAGGATCATGTCGAAGTCGTATTGGTCCAGGCGCTGCTTGTACTGGGCACGGTCGACCGTGCGCAGCTTGGCTTGGATGCCGATGCTGGCCAGGTTCTCGGTATAGGGCTGGAGGATGCGCTCTAAGTTGGGGTTAACCAAGAGGATTTCAAAACGCAGCGGCTGCTTTGCCGCGTTCACCAAGACGCCCTGCGGGGACGGCTGCCAGCCGGCTTCGGCGAGCAGGCCCAAGGCGCGGCGCAGGGTATCGCGCGGGATGCCATTACCTTGGGTGGTTGGCACCTTAAACGGCTCGTTAAACAGACGCGCCTGCAGTTGTTTGCGATAGGGCGACAGCAGCAACCACTCAGCCCCTTCAGGTTTGCCGGTCGCGGCAAACTCACTGTTGGGGTAGTAACTTTTGGAGCGCACATAGGAGCTGTTGAACAGCGCGCGGTTGGCCCATTCGAAGTCGAACATCAAACCCATGGCCTCGCGCACCTTACGCTGGGCGAACACCTCGCGGCGGGTGTTCATAAACAGGCCTTGGGTTTGCGTGGGGATCTGGTGGGGGATTTGCGCGCGCAGCACCTCGCCACGCTTGAGCGCCGGGAAGTTATAAGCCGTGGCCCAGTTCTTCGCTTGCTGCTCGATATACAGATCGAATTCGCCGGCCTTGAAGGCTTCAAAGGCGACGTTGCTGTCGCGGTAGAACTCGACTTCAACCCGGTCAAAATTATATTTGCCACGGTTTACCGGCAGTTTCTCCCCCCACCAGTCCTTTACCCGCGTAAAGGTCAGGCTGCGCCCTGGATTGACCTCGGAGATCTTATACGGGCCGCTGCCCAGTGGCGGATCGAAGGTGGTGGCTTTGAAATCACGGGTTTTCCAGTAGTGCTGCGGCAGCACGGGCAACTCGCCCAAGCGCAGAATGAGCAGCGGATTACCGGCCCGCTTCAGCACAAAACGAATGCTCAGGCGGTTGAGAATGTCGACCCGCTGCACTTCCTGCAGGCTGGTGCGGTACTGCGGATGGCCTTGCTTGAGGAGCAACTGATAGGAGAACGCCACGTCGTAAGCGGTGATTGACTCGCCATCATGAAAGCGTGCCTCGGGGCGCAGGTTAAACACCACCCAGCTGCGATCATCACTGTATTCCACCGACTCGGCGACCAAACCGTAGCTGGCCGCCGTCTCATCCCCGGAGGGATCGTACTGGCCGGTGCCCACCATCAGCGGCGCGTTCAGCTCATTGACGCCGTACTGCAAAAAGTTCGGCGTGCTGCTCGGGCTGCTGCCTTTAAAGGTGTAGGGGTTAAGGGTGTCGAACGTACCTGAGGCCATCAGGTGCAAGGTGCCGCCCTTGGGTGCGTTGGGGTTGACCCAGGCGAAGTGGGTGAAATTCGGCGGATATTTCAGCGCGGCAAATTGTGCATAGCCATGACTTTTATAGAGGGTGGCCCACGCCAGCGGACTTGCGGCTAAGCAGAGCAAAAGCGAGAGGAGGGGGCGTATCAAAGCAAATTCCGGTCCGTGGCATTGTTAAGGCCTGATGAACCGGCACATTAACAGCTTGCATGCAGCCGCAAAAGAGCGCCGCTGGCAGCGCCTGCAAGGGGTAGCGGCGCTCTGCTGAATGGCTGTGCGGTCTGACCGACCCTAGAGCTGACAGGCATGCCTGCGCCGCGCGGTTTTGACGCAGCGCGGCTTAGTTTTTGAATAAGGTCAGGGTCTGGCCTGGGCTCAGGTCTTTGCCAGCCCGCGGGTTCCAACTTTGCAGGCTTTTCATCGGCACGTTGAAGCGCTTGGCAATCAGGTACAGCGAGTCGCCGCTGCGTACCCGGTAGTACGTGGCGTTCAGCCGTTCTTTCTTGCCGTTGCCGGCGACCTGGATTTTTTGGCTGGCTGGGCGACTAGGGGCGGCCGGGCCTGGAGTCAGTTTCAGCACTTGGCCTGCGCGCAGGCGCTGGCCGGCAAGTTTGTTCCACGTTTGAATCTGTTTAACGGTGACATTGTTCTCATTGGCGATTTGCCACAGGTTGTCGCCGTTTTTCACGGTGTAATTGCGGCTGCTGGCCACCGCCCTGTTGACGCTGCGCTGTTGATACAGCGGCTCGCGCACGGCCACCCCAGGTTGGGTGGGAATGGTCAGTTGCTGGCCCACCCGCAGGTGATTGCTTTGCAGCTTATTGATGTCTTTAAGGGTGCTGACCGTGACTTGGTTACGGTTGGCGATGCTGTTCAGGCTATCGCCGGGGCGCACTTGGTACTGCTGCCAGTCGACCAAGTCTTGCGGCTTCATCAGCGCCAGGTTGGCGGCAAACAGTTCAGCTTTGTCAGCCGGCACCAGCAGATGTTGCGGGCCATCCAGGGTCACGCCTTTTTTATAGGCCGGGTTGAGCAGGTACAGCTCGTCTTTATCCAGTTCAGCCATGGCCGCAACCCGGGCCAGATCCATACGCTGCTTGAACTCAACTTTCTCGAAGTAGGGCTCGTTGGCAATGGGTGCGAGGTTGACGCCATAGGCTTGCGGACTCATCACCACTTGCGACAGGGCCAGCAGGCGCGGCACGTAATTCTGGGTTTCTGCGGGGAGCGGCAGGTTCCAGTAATCAGTCGGCAGGCCGAGCTTTTCGTTGCGCTCAATAGCCCGGCTAACCCGGCCTTCACCGGCGTTATAGGCAGCCAGCGCCAAGAGCCAGTCGCCGTTAAACATTTCCTTGAGCCGCTCGAGGTAGTTCAGGGCGGCATCGGTGGACGCCATCACATCACGGCGACCGTCATAGAAACGGGTTTGGCGCAGATTGAAGTTACGTCCCGTGGCCGGCATAAACTGCCACAGGCCCACGGCGTCGGCGTGGGACAACGCCAAGGGGTTGTAGGCGCTCTCGATCATTGGCAGGAGCGCCAACTCGGTGGGCATATTGCGCTGCTCTAAACGCTCGACAATAAAGTGGATGTAAGGGCTGCTGCTTTGCCCGGCGTTCTCCACAAAAGACGGGTTGCTGACGAACCACAGGCGCTGCTGCTCAATCCGTGGATTGAGGGAGATGTGGTCTTGCAACTGGTAGCCGCTGCGCAGGCGCTCCCAAATGTCCTTGGGCGCTTGGTTGGCGGTCTTGGTTTTAGGGTCAAGCCATTGTGTCGGGGTTTCCAGTCCCACCACGATGTCGGTGGCACTGCCGTCGTCTGATGGCACAGGGCTGGTGCTGGAGCAGCCGGCCAGAATCACGCACAAAGTGACCGCAAGCAACTTGGCGTTTTGCGCCAATGCCTTGGGATTCAAGGGTTTGTGCTGATCTGACGACATTAAATGGGCTAATTTTGGCGGCAAAAAGTTCGGGCGATTCTAGGAATCAGCCCGTACAGGGTCAAGTTATAACCCGCTTTGCCGGGGCCCAAGGCGTTTCAGAATTTATCCTTCCAGGCGCGCAATGCGGCGAAAACCTCTACCGCAGAGCGCTCGCCACCGCCATCACGCTGGGCGATGGCGGCCACCACGCTGGGCTGCTCGCTACGCAGAAATGGGTTGGTGGCCAGCTCCAGGGCAATGTTTGATGGCAAACTGATCTTGCCCTCGCTGCGCCATTGGCTGACTTCATCGAAGCGCCTGATAAGTGCCGAGTTGTCTGGTTCCACAGCCATGGCAAAGCGCAGGTTGCTCAAGGTGTATTCGTGGGTGCAGTACACCAGCGTCTGCTGCGGCAGGGCGGCGAAGCGGCTTAGGGACTCGTGCATCTGTGCTGGCGTGCCTTCAAACAGGCGACCACAGCCACCGGCGAACAAGGTGTCGCCACAGAACAGCCACTGCTGTTCGGGCTGGATATAGGCGATATGGCCCAAGGTATGGCCGGGCACGGCATAGATCGTGAAATTCAGCCCGAGCACTGCGATCAGATCGCCGTCGTCCAGCGCCACGTCGCGGCCGGGGATCTTCTCATGGGCCGGGCCGAACACTTGGGCGCCGCTGGCGGCCTTGAGCTGTTCAACGCCGCCGACGTGATCGTGGTGGTGGTGGGTGATCAGAATATGGCTCAGCTGCCAGCCAGGGTGAGCCTCAAGCCAGGCCAGTACGGGGGCGGCATCACCGGGGTCAACCACTGCACAGCGTTGCTGCTGTTGGTCTTGCAGGAGCCAGATATAGTTGTCGTTAAAGGCAGGTAAGGCGTCGATTTTAATCATCATCAGGTGCCAAGCAGGTCGCAAAGGTGCATCTTAGGCTGCAATGACCGTACTGGCTACGCAGGTGAGTCGCGATGGAAAAGTCCGCTAAGTCACTTAACCTCCCCATCCAAGGCCCACCCTTGGCGTTGGCTGACAGTGCCTGGCTGGCGCTGATAGATGAAGCGCGGCGCTGGTTCGCTGGGCCTTTAGGGCAATTGCTGCTGAGCCAACAGAAGCAGATGTTGGAGGAGGAGTTGGCGCGCCTGTTCGGCGGCTATTTATTGCATTACGGCCCGGCCGCCGAGCGTATGCCCGAAGTGCCACATATCCAGCGCAGTGTGCGGGTTGGCGCGCCGTTTAACGGCGTGGACATCATCTGCGATGAGCAGCACTGGCCCTTTAGCGAGCACGCCGCCGATGTGGTGGTGGTGCAGCACGGTCTGGACTTCAGCCTGTCGCCCCACGGCCTGCTGCGTGAAGCTGCGCGCTCGGTGCGCCCGGGTGGCCATCTGCTGGTGTTGGGGATCAACCCCGTCAGCGCTTGGGGGGCACGCCATCTGCTCAGTCGCGATGCCTTGCACAAGGCCCAGTGCATCGCACCCAACCGAGTTGCCGACTGGCTGAGCCTGCTGGGCTTCGCGCTGGAGAAACGCCGCTTCGGGTGTTATCGTCCGCCGCTTTGTTCGCCGGCCTGGCAGGCGCGTTTAAGCTCGCTGGAGCGTTTAGGGGGTGACTGGCAAGTGCCCGGCGGCGGCTTTTATCTGTTGCTGGCGCGTAAGCTGGTGATGGGCATGCGCCCTGTGCGCCAACGCAACCGCCAGAGCGTCGGCCAACTGATACCCATGCCGGTGGCGAAAGTCAGTCGCCGGCAGCCCTCTGAAATACCTCCCAGCTAAGCCTGCGTGCTGCTGGGTGAGTCAAACCTTTAAGTGTGAGATAGCCGATAGATGAGTGATGTGGTCGAGATCTATACCGATGGCGCCTGCAAAGGAAACCCCGGCGTTGGTGGTTGGGGAGCACTGCTGATCTTTAAAGGGGTGGAAAAAGAACTCTGGGGCGGTGAGGCCGAGACCACCAATAACCGCATGGAAATGACCGCTGCCATTCGTGCTTTGGCTGAGCTGAAACGCCGCTGCGACGTGCGCCTGATCACCGACTCCCAGTATGTGATGCAGGGTATCAACGACTGGATGCCAAACTGGAAAAAGCGCGGTTGGAAAACCGCCGCCAAACAGCCGGTGAAAAACGCCGACCTGTGGCAGCAGTTGGATGAGCAGGTCAACCGCCACAACATCACTTGGCAATGGGTTCGCGGCCACACCGGCCACCCGGGTAACGAGCGCGCCGATATGCTGGCCAATCGTGGGGTTGATGACGTGCGAATGGGCAAGCTTGGTTAACGTGCGAGTGGCTGACACTCCGGCGCCTGCGGTCGCTGGGGCAGGGCGGCCATGGTAAGCTGGCCAGCGTTTTTACAGGTGAATAGCAGATGACGAGCAACACTCAAGCCACCAACAGATTCGTCGTACTGGATACCGAAACCACCGGTATGCCAGTGGCTGATGGGCATCGGATTATCGAGATCGGTTGTGTCGAGCTGATCGGCCGGCGTCTGACCGGACGTCACTTCCACGTGTACCTGCAGCCGGATCGTGAGATCGACGAAGGCGCCATCGCGGTGCACGGTATCACCAACGAGTTCGTACAAGACAAGCCCCGTTTTAAAGAAGTCGCCGATGAGTTCTTTGAGTTCATCAAAGGCGCGCAGCTGATCATCCATAACGCCGCGTTCGACGTTGGCTTTATCAATAACGAGTTCGCCCTGATCAAGCAGGACGAGCGCGCCGATATCAGCGAGCACTGCGGCATCCTCGACACCCTGTTGATGGCCCGTGAGCGCCATCCGGGGCAGCGCAATAACCTCGACGCCCTGTGCAAACGCTATGGCGTCGATAACTCCGGGCGTGAGCTGCACGGCGCCTTGCTCGACGCCGAGATTCTGGCTGACGTCTACCTCGCCATGACGGGTGGGCAGACCAATCTGTCCCTCGCCGGTGAAGGTGCCGACGACAATGGCAGTGGGCGCCAGCAAGCCAGCCCGATTCGCCGTTTAGACAGCAATCGCGGGGCTGGGCGGGTGATCGCCGCCAGCGCTGAAGAGTTAGCGGCTCATCAGGCGCGCCTGGCCATTATTGAAAAGTCCGCCGGCGCCCCCGCGCTGTGGGTGCAGATGGAGCAGGCGCCGGCTGAGGCCTGATCGCGTCCTGAGTTATTTGCGCGCGACCTTTTATTACAGCGCGACGTATTGGGGCTTCCCCCTGTGGGAGGGAGCCTCTACCCTGAACCGATAGGCAGGCCAACCTGCCATCGCTTGGGACGTCACAATGTATAAAGATCTTAAGTTCCCCGTTTTAATCGTCCATCGCGACATCAAGGCCGACACCGTGGCGGGTGATCGGGTGCGCAGCATTGCCCAAGAGCTCGAGCAAGATGGCTTCACCATTCTGTCCAGTGCCAGCTCGGCCGAAGGGCGCATCGTGGCCTCTACTCACCATGGCTTAGCCTGCGTACTGGTGGCTGCCGAGGGCGCCGGCGACAATCAGAATCTGCTGCAAGATATGGTCGAGCTGATCCGCATCGCAAGGCGGCGGGCGCCACAGTTGCCGATTTTCGCCTTGGGCGAGCAAGTCACCATCGAGAATGCGCCGGCCGAGGCCATGGCTGACTTGAACCAACTGCGCGGCATTCTTTATCTGTATGAAGACACCGTGCCGTTTCTCGCTCGCCAAGTGGCGCGGGCGGCGCGCAATTATCTCGATGGTCTGCTGCCACCGTTCTTCAAGGCGCTGGTGCAGCACACCTCGCAGTCCAACTATTCCTGGCACACACCGGGCCATGGCGGTGGCGTGGCTTACCGCAAGAGTCCGGTGGGGCAGGCGTTTCACCAGTTCTTCGGGGAGAACACCCTGCGTTCGGACTTATCCGTCTCGGTGCCGGAACTCGGTTCGCTGCTCGATCACACCGGCCCCTTGGCCGAGGCCGAAGCCCGCGCTGCGCGCAACTTTGGCGCGGACCACACGTTCTTCGTGATCAACGGCACCTCGACGGCCAACAAGATCGTGTGGCACAGCATGGTCGGTCGCGATGATCTGGTGCTGGTGGACCGCAACTGCCACAAGTCGATCCTGCATTCGATCATCATGACCGGCGCGATCCCGTTGTACCTGTGTCCGGAGCGTAACGAGCTGGGCATTATCGGGCCGATCCCACTGGCGGAGTTCAGCCGCGAGTCGATCCAGGCCAAGATCGACGCCAGCCCCTTGGCCCGTGGACGTAAGCCGAACAGCAGCGGGGCGCTGGTCAAACTGGTGGTGGTGACTAACTCCACCTACGACGGCCTGTGTTACAACGCCGAGCTGATCAAGCAGACCTTAGGCAACAGCGTTGAGGTGCTGCACTTCGATGAAGCCTGGTACGCCTACGCCGCTTTCCACGACTTCTACGCCGGTCGCTATGGCATGGGCACCAGCCGCAGTGAGGCGGCGCCCTTGGTGTTTACCACCCACTCCACGCACAAGCTGCTCGCCGCGTTTAGCCAGGCCTCAATGATTCACGTGCAGGACGGCGGCGTGCGCCAGTTGGACCGTGACCGCTTCAATGAAGCGTTCATGATGCACATCTCGACCTCACCGCAGTACGGCATCATCGCCTCGCTGGATGTGGCATCGGCGATGATGGAAGGCCCGGCCGGGCGCTCGCTGATTCAGGAAACCTTCGATGAAGCGCTGAGCTTCCGCCGTGCTCTGGCCAACTTGCAGCGTAACTTCAGCGTCGATGATTGGTGGTTCAGCATTTGGCAGCCGGAGCTGGCCGAGGGCGCCGAGGCGGTGCAGACCGAAGACTGGTTGCTGCAACCGCAAGCCGCGTGGCATGGCTTTGGTGAGGTGGCGGCCGACTACGTGCTGCTTGACCCGATCAAGGTCACCTTGGTGATGCCGGGCCTGACTGCCGATGGCCATCTGGCACCGGCAGGGATTCCCGCCGCGGTGGTCAGCAAGTTCCTCTGGGAGCGGGGGCTGGTGGTGGAGAAGACCGGCCTGTACTCCTTCCTCGTGTTGTTCTCCATGGGCATCACCAAGGGCAAGTGGAGCACTCTGATTACTGAGCTGTTGGAGTTCAAGCGCAGCTACGACGCCAACCTGCCGCTCAGCGATGTGCTGCCTTCGCTGTTGGCCGAGGGCCGCGAGTTCTATCAGGGCATGGGCCTGCGCGATCTGTGTGATGCCTTGCATGGTTGCTACCGCGACAACGCCACGGCCAAGGCGCTCAAGCATATGTACACCGAGCTGCCAGAGGTGGCGATCAAACCCGCCGATGCCTACAACCAACTGGTGCGCGGCGAAGTCGAGGCGGTGCCGATCGAGCAACTGTCGGGACGCATTGCGGCAGTGATGTTGGTGCCGTATCCACCGGGTATTCCGCTGATCATGCCGGGCGAGCGCTTTACCGAGCAGACTCGCTCGATCATCGATTATCTGGTGTTTGCGCGCACCTTCGATCACAGCTTCCCCGGCTTTGACGCCGACGTGCACGGCTTGCAGCGCGAGAACGGGGTGTACACCGTCGACTGCATCAAGGTCTAAGGACTGGCAATCGATGGTGGCTTTTGGCTGCTATCGGTTGCTAATTAGATCAAGTGTTTAGCAACACAAGTAAATCCTGTACTTAACTTCGATGGCGTGCCCTGAGTCACAGTGAGCAGGTTCGACATTTGCCTGCTGATTGTTATAGTTGGGCAGATTTACTGACCGGGAAATTTCCGGGTATTACTGTTCCAACTAAGGAGTACTGCCGTGGCCGACTATCAAGCGTTTACTGTCGAGGTGGCGGATAAGGTTGCCCATGTGGTGATCAATCGACCCGAGAAAGCCAACGCCATGAATGCCGACTTCTGGCGCGAACTGGTCGAGATCTTCCAGTGGATCGACGATAACGACGGCGTGCGCGCGGTGGTGATCTCCGGCGCCGGCAAGCATTTCTCCTCGGGCATCGACCTGATGATGCTGGCCTCCATCGGCACTCAGTTAGGTAAAGACGTCGGTCGCAACGCTGAAAAGCTGCGGCGCATGATCCTGCAACTGCAAGATTCGTTTAACGCCATCGACAATTGCCGCAAGCCGGTGCTGGCGGCCATCCACGGTTACTGCCTGGGCGGCGCCATCGACATGATTGCCGCCTGCGACATGCGCTACAGCACCGTCAGCGCGCAGTTCGCGATCAAAGAAATCGATATCGGCATGGCCGCCGATGTGGGCACCCTGCAGCGCCTGCCGCGCATTATCGGCGACGGCATCATGCGCGAGCTGGCCTACACCGGCCGCACCATCGACGGGGAAGAGGCGCGCAGCATTGGCTTGGTCAACCGCACCTTTGCCGATGCCGACAGCTTGCTCGACGGGGTAAAGGCCATTGCCCGGGAGATTGCCAGCAAGTCGCCGGTGGCGGTGCGTGGCACCAAGGAAATGATCCGCTATATGCGCGATCACCGCGTCGACGATGGTTTGGAATATGTCGCCACCTGGAACGCAGCGATGTTGCAGTCAGTGGATCTACGGGTGGCCATGACCGCCCAGATGAACAAGCAACCTGCTGAGTTCGCCGACTGATCGGCCCCCGTCCGTCCCCCTCATCAACCCCGCAGGAGGCGTAACCGCCCATGGTCGCAGGAGCCACGTCGCTTAATCTGGTGCGTGAAGAACTGTTCAGCACCATCGAAGAGGCTGAGCTTAGCCTTGAGCAGTTTATTGCTGACCGGCCCAATGGCAGCCTGCTGCAACAAGCGGTTGAGAACCTGAATCAGGTTCGCGGCACCCTTAATCTGGTGGAACTGACCGGCGCCGAGCTGCTGGCTCAGGAAATGCTGCAACAGGCGAACGACATTCCTGCTGGCGCCGGTGCCGAGCACGATGCGCAACTGGCAGCCCTGAGCAATGCGCTGTATGTGCTGCGCCGTTATTTGGAATCGGTCGACAACTACCGTGTGGAGATGCCCGAGCTGCTGTTGCCGGCCATTAATGATCTGCGCCAAGCCGGTGGTCAGCCGCCGTTGCCTGAGAGTTTCTTCTTCAATGTGCGCCTCGATCCGGCGCGGCCGCCTTTGCCTAAGCCGGCGCCGGTCAGTGAAGACTTGCCCCGCGAAACCCGGCGCTTGCGCCATATGTATCAGATCGGTTTGCTCGGCCTGCTGCGTGACGACAACCTCAGCTCCAGCCTCAATCTGATGCTGCGTGCGCTTAAGCGCCTCGATCATCTCTACAGCGCGCAACCCAGCGGACGTCTGAGCTGGGTTGCTGCCGCGGCGGTGGAAGCGCAGATCGACGGCCAGTTGTTGCCGCGTAAAGCCCGTAAGCAGCTGTTCGCCCGAGTCGATCGTGAGCTCAAGCAATTGACCGCTCCTGAACACAGCAGCGCCAAACCACTGCTTAAAGAGCTGTTGTATCTGGTGGCACTGGCTGACAGCAGCGGCCCTTACGCCAGTCAGGTACGCGAGGCGTTTGCCTTGAGCTCGCTGCCCTTTACCGATCATCTGCTTGAAGAGCAATACCAGCGTTTGGCCGGGCCGGGGCAGGCGGTGATGCGTTCGCTCAGTGCGGCGATTCGCGAAGAGCTGGCGAGCCTTAAAGACATGCTCGATTTGATGGAGCGTGGCAGCGTCAGTGGCGACAGTTTGAGCAATCTGCATACGCTGCTGGGCAAGCTGAGCAAAACCTTAGGCATGGTCGGCCTCACTTCGGCTGGCAATGCTCTGCACGGTCAATTAGCCCATGTGCTGCAGTGGAGTGATACACGCCCGCCGTCCGGTACTGAGCTGTCGCAACTGGCGGATGTGGTGTTGTATGTCGAAGGCATGGTTGCCAGCCTGGTCCCGGACTCGCGGCCCAAACCGCCGCAGCCGCAGGATGAGGCCGAATCCTTTGCCGCCCACCAGTTCAACGAAGCGCGGATCGTCGTGCTGGATGAAGCGCGCTCGGGTTTGGCCTTGGCCAAACGGGCGATCACCGCGTACTTGGAGTCAGGCGGCGAGCGCATGCATTTGGCCAACGTGCCCTTTAGCTTGCAAGCGGTGCGCGGCGGCCTGTGGTTCTTGGATCAAGCCCAGGCGGCGAGTTTAGTTGGCTCGTGCGCTCAATATATCCAGCAGCATATGTTTGAGGCCGCGCAGATGCCCTCGCAAACGCAGCTGGAAACCTTGGCCGATGCGCTCAGTAGCTTGGAATATTACCTAGAAGGCGGCGCCGTGAAGCGCACTGATCGCGCCAGTGTGCTGGATCTGGCCGCTGACAGCGTGCGTGCCCTGGGCATGCCCGTGGAGGCGTAAATGTCCCGTTGGCAATCAGCTTTAATCGATCCACAACTGCCTGGCGGCTGGGTGTTGGCGCACTGCAAACAGCAGTTTTTAGCCGACGACAATGGCGTCTTATTCCCCCGGGAATGGCTGAAGCGCCAAGGCCTGCCAGTGATAAGCGAGCAGGGTCTGGGGCATCTTGGTGATGATCCCATCTATCTGCTGGAGCTGGCGCAGCCGGCCACGGTGCTGGGCTGCAGCTGGCTGGGCTTGCGCCAGTTTATGCTGCAGGACGATGACGAGCGCTTCCATATGCTCAGCTACGCGACTCAGGTCGGTACCTGGGCCCGTGAGCATCGCTTTTGCGGCAGCTGCGGCGCGGCGAATGTGCAGATCCCCGGCGAGCGGGCGATGTATTGCCAAACGTGCGATCTGCGTAACTATCCGCGTTTGTCGCCGAGCATGATCGTGCTGCTCAGCCGGGGTGATGAAATCCTGTTAGCCCGCTCGCCACGCTTCGTGCCGGGCATGTACAGCACCTTGGCCGGGTTTGTTGAGCCGGGCGAAACCGTGGAGCACTGCGTGGCCCGCGAGGTGCGCGAAGAGGTGGGGCTGGAGGTGCACAATATCCGCTACATGGGCAGTCAGCCGTGGCCGTTCCCGCATTCGCTGATGTTCGGCTTCCATGCCGAATACGCTGGCGGCGAGCTGCGCTTGCAGGAGGATGAAATCGAGGATGCGCAGTGGTTTAACGTGCGCCAGTTGCCCCCATTGCCAGCCTCGCGTTCTATCGCGCGCTACCTGATCGACAGCTATGTGGCGCAGCGTTTGGGCTTAGCTCAGCCAGTGCTGCCAAGCTAGGCGGGCGGTCAGGGCCAGCACCATCAAGATAAACAGCGGGCGGATAAACTTGGCGCCACCTCTGATGGCGCTGCGGGCGCCCAGGTAGGAGCCGAGCATCAGCGCCAGGCCCATGGCGATGCCCAGTAGCCAGGCAATCTTGCCGCTGATGATAAAGATGCTCAGGGCACAGGCGTTGCTGACGAAGTTCATGCAGCGCGCCACACCGCTGGCGCGCAGCAAATCCAATGGATACAGAAGCAGGGTGGAGACCGTCCAAAAGGCCCCGGTGCCCGGGCCTACCACGCCGTCGTACATGCCTAAGCTCAAGCCCTGGGGCCATTGCCGGCGCTGTTTGATCGGCGCGTCGGCATCTGCGGCCACGTCAGGGGTTTTCGCCACCAGCATGTACAGGCCGCAAGCAAACACCACCACCGGCAACAACATATTCAGCCACTGCGAAGGCATCCAGTGCGCCACGACGGCGCCGATCAACGCGCCAATGGCCGTGGCCCATAAGGCATTGCGCCACTGCTTGGGGTTGAACAGCTGGCGCTTGTAAAAGGTGTAACCGGCGGTGGCCGAGCCAAAGGTGGCGCAGAGCTTGTTGGTGCCCAAAGCGATATGCGGCGGCAAGCCGGCGGTCAGAAGAGCCGGGATGGTGAGCAGGCCACCGCCACCGGCAATGGCATCAATAAATCCGGCAATAAATGCCACCAGCACTAACACTGCCAAGGTCGACAGCTCAAGTCCTAGGTCTAGGGGCAACCCCATAAGCTTTGTGTCCTGCGTCTAATTGCGCGCTGCACGGCTATTCGGCAGGCGGGAGGCTAAGCATAATGCCGGCTATTGATGGCACAAGGAATATTGGCCGATGCAATATGGCGCTCTAGCTTGGGCGTTTGCCCTGTTTAGCCTGTTGGCGATAGGGTTGGCGGCTCGCTTGTTGATCAACCGTAAGTGGTTTTTAGCTTGGCTGCGCGGCACTGTTGGCCTCCTGCTGTTAGTGGCGGCGGCAGGTATTGCTGGGGTGGCTTATGACCTGTACAGCTACCGCACGGTGGGGGCTAAACCCCTGGCGACCATTAGTTTTAAGGCCGTTGGTCCGTTATACCAAGTGATGGTTCTGGAGGGCGCCGAGGAGCGTCAATTCAGCCTCGAAGGCGAGCTGTGGCAGTTGCAGGGGCGCTTGTGGCAATGGCGTGGTCTGGCACAGATGTTGGGTCTGCGTGATGGATACCGTTTGCAGGCGCTGCAGGGCCGTTACTTAAGCATCGAACAGCAGAATCAGGC
Source organism: Pseudomonas sp. 5P_3.1_Bac2 (assembly GCF_025465995.1). Taxonomy (GTDB): domain Bacteria; phylum Pseudomonadota; class Gammaproteobacteria; order Pseudomonadales; family Pseudomonadaceae; genus Aquipseudomonas. The sequence continues at coordinate 20,405 of NZ_JANLNY010000013.1, forward strand.
GCCTGCCCAGCCCGTGGCATTGGCCCGCAGCCCTTACGGCATCGACCTGTGGCAGTGGCTGCACGACGGCTCTCATAGCCTGTTCGTTTTCGAGACCAAGGCCTTGCAGGTGAATTTTTTGCCCATGGCTAATGATGCGGTCTACACCTTGAGCCTCACTCCCACAGGCCTGCTGGCTGAGCCATTGAATCAGGCGGCGCAGCAGGCGTTGCAGGAGTGGCATTAGCCGTCTGCTAGGGGCTTAGGAGAGGAAGCCGCCGTCGACGTTCAGCGCCACACCCGTGGTGTAGCTGGACGCATCGCTGGCCAGATACAGCACGGTGCCGGCCATCTCGCTAGGATCGGCCACGCGCTTAAGCGGAATACGCTGCAGGGCGATATTGAGGATGGAGTCGTTCTTGGTCAGGGCCGAGGCAAACTTAGTATCGGTCAGACCCGGCAGCAGGGCGTTGCAGCGGATGCCAAACTGCGCGCACTCCTTGGCGAAGACCTTGGTCATGCTGATCACCGCCGCCTTGGTCACCGAGTAGATGCCCTGGAACTCACCAGGCGACACGCCATTGATCGAGGCCACGTTGATGATGCTGCCGCCACCATTGGCCTTCATCAGCTTGCCGCCTTCGATGGACATAAAGTAGTAGCCGCGAATATTCACATCCACGGTCTTCTGAAATGCCGCCAGGTCGGTGTCCAGCACGTTGCAGAACTGCGGGTTGGTGGCAGCGTTGTTGACCAGAATATCCAGGCGGCCGAACTGCTCTTTGATCTGGGCGAAGATGCTTTGGATCTGCTCCATCTCACCGATATGGCAGGCAATCGCCGTGGCTTTGCCGCCGGCTGCGATGATCGCGTCAGCAACGGCCTGGCAGCCGTCGATTTTGCGGCTGGAGACGATGACGTGGGCGCCTTGTTGCGCCAGCAGTTTGGCGATGGCCTCACCGATGCCACGGCTGGCGCCGGAGACGAAAGCGATCTTGCCGTCGAGGTCGAATAGTTGAGTCTTGGACATGGGGCTATTCCTTTAAGTTAAGCGACCGCCAGGGCCGATTACAGCTGTGATTTGGCAATAACTTGCAAGCACATCTGCTCCAGCAGTTTGTTCATATGAATAAACTGGGCGAAGCGTTTGTCTTGGGTTTGCCCGTGGTAATAGCGGTAGTAGATCTGCTGCACGATGCCGGCCAGACGGAACAGGCCGTAGGTGTAGTAGAAGTCGATGCTGGCGATCTGGATGCCGGCGCGCTCGGCGTAGTAGTCGACGAACTCTTGGCGGGTCAGCATGCCCGCTGCATTGCTCGGCTGGCGGCGCATCATCTGCACAGGTGCCGGGTCGCTGGCCTCGATCCAATAGGCGAGGGTGTTGCCCAAGTCCATCAGCGGGTCGCCAATAGTGGTCAGCTCCCAGTCCAGCACGCCGATGATTTGGCTCGGATCTTTGGGGTCGAGGATCACGTTATCGAAGCGGTAGTCGTTGTGCACGATGGCGGACTTCGGATGATCCGCGGGCATCTTGTCTTTGAGCCAGGCTTTGACCGGCTCCCACAGCGGTGCGTCGGGAGTCAGGGCTTTTTCGTAGCGATCGATCCAACCACCGATCTGGCGCTGCACATAGCCTTCCGGCTTGCCTAAGTCACCGAGGCCACAGGCCTGATAATCGACGTTATGCAGCTCCACCAGCTTGTCGATAAAACTCTGGCACAGGGCGCGGGTTTGCGCCGGGCTGAAGTTCAACTCAGTCGGCATGTCCGAGCGCAGGATGATGCCGTTAACCCGCTGCATGACATAAAACTCAGCGCCAATGACCGACTCATCCGTGCAGTGCACATAGGCTTTGGGGCAATAAGGGAAACCAGCATTGAGCTGGTTCAGAATACGGTACTCACGGCCCATGTCGTGGGCGGATTTAGCCCGGTGGCCAAAGGGTGGCCGGCGCAACACGAACTCTTGCTCGGGGTATTCCAGCAGGTAAGTCAGGTTCGACGCACCGCCTGGGAACTGGCTGATCTTAGGCGTACCGCTGAGCGTGCTGATATGGGCTTTGAGGTACGGATCGATCACCGCAACGTCGAGTTCTTCACCTGCACGAATGCTGGTGGACTGGTCAGTAAGCGCCATAGTTATCCCTTCTATTGAGGTTAGGTGGCGAAGATAAATGTCTAATCTAATGTGCTGTCCGGGCCTCAACAACCGCTCTGGGCCTTTATCGATTAGCGTGTTGGCGCTTAATCAAACTGCCTGATTAAACCGCCTGGCACTTCTGCGCAGACGAAAAAAAACCGGAGCCAGGGACTCCGGTTTTACGACTCACGCTCAGCGCAAGCTTAAACTGGGAACAGTTCGCCCAGTTTCATTGCCAGCATCATGTCGCCTTCGGCGCGCAGTTTGCCAGCCATGAACGCTTGCATACCGTCGGTCTCACCGCTGGTGATGCCTTTGAGGGTTTCGCTGTCCAGGATCAGGGTCACGTTGGCGTTTGGGTTGTCGCCTTGCTCAACGGTGCAGGTGCCGTCTTTAACGATCAGGGCGTAGTTTTCAGCATCTTCGATGTTGAATTGGAAGACCAGATCCAGGCCGGCAGCAGCGCTGGCGTTGAACTTGGAGTGCATAGTTTGGACGATGTCTGCAACGCTCATGATGGTTTCCTTTTTCTTGGGTTGTACTAGCGCGGGTAAGGCGCAGTGGGCCGGACTTATCGGTAAGTGATGAGCTCCGGCGCCTTCAGCAGCTGCAGATGCGTATGGCTGTTGAAGGAAGCTAGGCTCACTTGCTGACCGCGAAACTTTAGGCAGCTTAGTGAGGTATTGACGATTTGCCAGTTCAGCTCAAAAGCCTGAGCTGGCGCGATACCGGTAATCAGGTGGAGCAGGGCGGTGATGGTGCCGCCGGAAGTAAATACGGCAATGTGCTGCTTGTCATGGGCTTGCTCCAGCAAGCGCCCGAGGCCGCCTTGTACTTGGCTGACGAACTCGCTCCAGCTTTGCAGGCCCGCTTTGGGGTGTTCACCGGACAACCAGCGCGTCATCACCTTGGCAAAAATCCGTTGAAACTCAGCGCGGTTTTGCTTGGCGTTGCGCAGTATTTCTAGCGCCTGGGGCTCCTCGCCGAGCATGTCGGGCAGCAGGGCGCGAATCACTGCGTCAGCATCAAACTCGTTAAACGCAGAGTCCAGTTCGTGTGTGGGTACTGGTAGTTGGGCCGCCTGCAATTGCTCGAGGGCACAGCTGGCAGTGTGCTGCTGTCGGCGCAGGTCGCCGCTGATGCTGCGATCCAGGCGGGCCCCCAATTGCGCTAGATGCGCACCTAATACTTCAGCCTGACGAATACCGATGGGCGAGAGCACATCGTAGTTGTCGGCGCCGAAGGAGGCTTGGCCATGTCGAATCAGGTAAATGCTGCCCACGTCGGCTGGATTCCGCTGCGGTAAAAGTCAGGCGAGGTTATGGCTAAGCACCGGGCCTGTCAACGAAAAAACATACGCTTGTTTGAATTTGCGCCGAGCGTACTGTCGCACAATGTCCTGCCCCCCTCGCTGGCCGCTTATCTTAGGCCTAGGTATGCTGGGGCACATTTATCCGCACAAGGTGACAGGCGTGGAGTTTTTTGCAGAGTACTTGGGCTTTTTAGCCAAGACGGCCACCGTGGTGGTGGCGATTGTGGTGGTGCTGTTGACCCTTGCTGTGCTGCGCAGCAAAGGCCGGCAAAGCGGCGGGCAGTTGCAGGTGAGCAAGCTCAATGAGTTCTTCAAGCAGTTGCAGGAGCGGGTCGAGCACGCCGTGCTGGATAAGGATCAGCTCAAGGCCGCCAGCAAAGCTGCGGCTAAGGCTGCCAAGGCGCAGAAAAAATCCGGGGTGGTTAAACCCAAGGTCTATGTGCTGGATTTTGCCGGCGATATCAAAGCTTCGGCAGCCGACAGCTTGCGTCACGAAATCACTGCTTTACTGAGTACGGCAACGCCCGCTGATGAGGTGGTGCTGCGTTTGGAAAGTGGTGGCGGCATGGTCCACAGTTACGGCCTGGCCTCGTCGCAATTGGCGCGTATCCGCCAAGCGGGCATTCCGTTGACGGTGTGCATCGATAAAGTCGCGGCCAGCGGCGGTTACATGATGGCCTGTATCGGTCAGAAGATTATCTCGGCGCCGTTTGCCATCCTGGGCTCCATCGGCGTGGTGGCGCAGTTGCCGAACGTCCATCGCCTGCTGAAGAAGCACGATATCGATTACGAAGTGCTCACCGCCGGCGAATACAAACGCACTCTGACCGTGTTTGGCGAGAACACCGATAAGGGCCGGGAGAAGTTCCAGGACGATCTGGAAACCACCCACGAGCTGTTTAAAAGCTTTGTGGGCCAGTACCGCCCGCAGTTGGACATGCAAGAAATTGCCACTGGCGAAGTGTGGCTGGGCATCGCGGCTCTGGAGAAAAAACTGGTCGATGAACTCAAGACCAGCGACGAATACCTGGCTGAGCGGGCCAAGCACGCTGAGCTGTTTCATCTGCACTATGCGCAAAAGAAAAGCCTGCCTGAGCGTGTGGGCTTGGCCGGCAGTCTGGCACTGGATCGTTTGCTGCTGAACTGGCTCAGCCGCCTGCAACAAGCACGCTTTTGGTAAGCCTGGGATCGCAAGGGGACGCACATGAGTCAATTTACTGCACTGCAAGTGAGCGAAAGCGCCTCGGGCGCCTTCCTGCATAACATCGTCACGCGTGATGTAGCGGCCTTGCCTGAAGGCGAGCTGCTGATCCGCGTGCGCTATTCCTCGCTCAACTACAAAGATGCCCTTTCGGCCTGCGGCAATCGCGGCATCACCCGCGAGTATCCGCACACCCCAGGCATCGATGCGGCCGGTGTGGTGGAGAGCTCCAGCGTCAGCGAGTTTGCCGTCGGCGATGAGGTGATCGTCACCGGCTATGACCTAGGGATGAACACTGCGGGCGGCTTTGGCCAATATATTCGTGTGCCCGCCAGCTGGGCGCTGAAGCGTCCACAAGGGTTAAGCCTGCGTGAGGCCATGGTGCTGGGGACAGCTGGCTTAACTGCCGCACTGTGCGTGGAGAAACTGGAACAGACCGGACTCACTCCAGAGGCGGGTCCCGTGCTGGTCACCGGCGCGACCGGTGGCGTCGGCAGTGTGGCGGTGGCGCTGCTGAGCCGCTTGGGCTATCAGGTGGCTGCGGCCACGGGCAAAGCGCAGCAGGCTGACTTCCTCAAAACCCTAGGTGCGCAGCAGGTGATCAGCCGTGAGGAGCTACAGGCGGGTACTTCACGTCCGCTGCTCAAAGAACAGTGGGCCGGGGCGGTGGACTGCGTGGGCGGCGATATTCTGTTTAACGTGGTCAAGTCGCTCGGCTACGGGGCTAGCGTGGCCTGCTGCGGCCTGACGGCTGGGGTGGAATTTAAGGCTTCGGTGCTGCCGTTTATTCTGCGGGGCGTGAACTTGCTGGGCGTCGACTCGGTGGAGTTGCCGCTGGTGGTTAAAGCCTCCATGTGGGACAAGCTGTCGCTGCAGTGGAAGCTGGATCTTGAACCCCTGGTTACTGAAATCAGCCTGGCGCAATTGCCTGAGGCCATTCAGCACATCTTAGCGGGGCAGCAAGTTGGTCGAGTGTTGGTGACGCTCGACTAATCCATCGCACTTAGCAAAACGCCCTGGCCGATCAGCTCTGCCAGGGCGTTTTGCTAAGTGCGATTAGCTACTGCGTCACCTGTCGATCCATTTCATCGATGCACGCTTGCATCTGTTCGCGGCAGTCTTTCATCAATTGCGGGATGTCTTGATGGTTCAGCCCGGCAGTGGGGATCGGCGCCAGTGAGCGCATGCGGATTTCACTGCCACGCCAGCGATTGACATCGATATGCCGTGGGTAGCTGCTGACGCACACCGGCAGGATTGGCACTCCGGCAGCTAAGGCCATCTGGAAGGCGCCTTTCTTAAACGGCAGCAAACCTTTGCCGTGGTTGCGCGTGCCCTCCGGGAAAATCCAAATCGAGGTGTCGCGATTCTTCAGCGCATCGGTGGTGGCATGCAGTGCTTTGCGCGAGCGCATGGGGTTGCTGCGATCAAGCAACATATTGCCCGCGAGCCAATATTGCTGGCCGAAAAACGGCACCCACTTCAGGCTCTTTTTACCCACGCTGACGGTGCGCGGCGGCACGATGCGTCCCAGCACATAGAGGTCATAGTTGGATTGGTGGTTGCAGATGATGATGCACGAGCGCTGGTGGTGGGTCAGCGAATCGATGTTGGTATTCAGGCGCCAGCGCAATATCCATAGAGTGGGGATGCTATAGAGGCGGGCGCACAAGCGGCTGTTATCTGGATTAAATGGGCGACACAGACAAATCACTAAGCCCACGATGCCGGCGAACACAAAGTTCACCCCAATGGCCAGCATGCGTAAAAGAAATAGCATCGGCATTGCCCTTGAATACAAAGCGCCAAAGTTTAAGCAAGCATTCCCCTTAGGGCAAATGATCTAGACTGCTTAGTCAGCTCTTCTCTGGCACAAACAAAAACGCCGCCACAACTTAGCATTGGGGCGGCGTTATCGATTGCGTGGGGCGAGCTTACAGCGCGTGCTGTTTATCCAGCTCAACAGCCTCGGCTAATTCATCCAGCAACGCTTTGCGCACTTTGAGCTTGGTGTTTTTGTGCGCACTCATATTGATCTTCTTCATCTGCTGGGCCACGGCTAAGGCCGTAGCTTGCAGTTCTTCTGGGGCGACCAGTTTGTCGAGGAAGCCCGCTTGCAGCGCACCTTGCGGATCAAACATCTCGCCATTGATCACTGAGCGCTGGAACACCGCTTTGCCCAAACGATCCTTAGCCAGAGCAATGCCGGCGTGGTGCATGGTCATGCCGATCAGCACTTCGTTAAGGCCGATGCTGAAAGGGCCTTCAACGCCAATGCGGTAATCCGCCGACAGCAGCAGGAAGGCACCTTTGGCCACCGCATGACCCGGGCAGGCGACGATCACGGGATAGGGGTGAGCCAGCAGACGGCGCGCTAAAGTTGAGCCCGAGGCCACTAAGTTGATCGCATTCAGCGGGCTGGAGGTCATCACCTTAAGGTCGTAGCCACCCGAGAGAATTCCCGGTTGGCCGGTGATGATGACGATGGCTTTGTCCTGCTCGGCACGGTCTAGGGCCGCGTTAAAGGCGCTGACCACATCCGGTGAAATGGCGTTTACCTTGCCGTTGGCCAAGGTCAGGGTGGCAATGCCATCGTCCAATTGGTAGCTGATCAGATCGCTCATTATTAGGTTCCTTGTACAGAGGTGGGGGCAGACGTTACGCATCCCGGCCCATCAGGTAAAGCGCCGCGACTGACTGATTAGTCAGCGTGCAGTCGCTGCTTTCAGTGAGCGCTGGGATGTTTAAGTGCGTTGCCTGCGCTAAGCAGTCGCCTACTGACTGGGTTGGTTTGGCCGTGCTAGACCGACGCCTCACCATCGGCAGTCGGCCCAAGCAGTGATCCGCCTAGAGCCAATGGCTAGTCTAGCTAATGCTTTGCCTTAGGCTGAGGCGGCTGTCCAGTTAAAGGGGCGCGCGTGTTTACCTCGCAGGCGGCTGCGAGCCGCCCGGCGCAAACTGCACAATTTTCATAAGCGCATGAATCTTTTGAAAAAAAAGTTTGTCATTCGGCAAGTGTTCGGATAGATTAGCGCACCTCGAAACGGCAAACGCCTAACGAGATCCGGTGAAGTGTCCGAGTGGTTGAAGGAGCACGCCTGGAAAGTGTGTATACGGGAAACCGTATCAAGAGTTCGAATCTCTTCTTCACCGCCACTTTCAAAAATCTTAAAGCCCTGAAAGCTAACAAGTTTTCAGGGCTTTTTGTTTTGCGCTTGTCGCCCGTGTCGAAAACGCCTTTAAGCTCCGCTGCTCAATAGCGGGTTTAACCGCAACGCCTCCTGTAAATAATCCGGTGTCATGTGCCCCCAGCGACTAGTCATGGCCAATAAGCCGTGGCCGAGGATTTTTGCAGGGGCAGGATATTACCGCCGCGTATTGCCGCGTGACTGGCGAAAGTATGGCGCACTACTTGGCTGGCCTGGCGTTTGGATCGGTGGATCGAGGTTTCCCAACGTCACGATTAAATCCATCCAGTTCATGACGGTAGGGTGGATGACGCTCTTCTCATCCACCGCTTCGCGGTACATAACAACGCCTGAAGAAATCCTGATTTAAGCGTCTAGTCTGAGCGCCAGGCTAGCCACGCAACTTGCGTCAGGTCTTCTGAGTGGTGGACAAGCTTCGCGTGTCCATCCTACTGGCTGGTTATTCTTCAGCGGGGCTTTGCCGATCCGCCTCGACCGCTGCGGTAAAGCTCTTCAGGGCAGCGGTGTTTTGCGGATGTTTTTGTTCGAACTTTTGCCGCGCATCTAGCATCAGTGAGCGATTTTTTACTGCCCATTCAAACAAGGCTTTAAGCGGTATGAGCAAGTCGCAGCCGAGTTCTGTCAGTTCATAGTCGACCCGCGGCGGGATGGTGGGGTACATGGTGCGTTCGACGATGCCGTCCTGTTCCAGCCCTTTCAGCGTTAGGGTCAGCATCCTCTGCGAGATACCCGCCACCTCGCGGCGCAGCTCGCTATAGCGCAGCGGTCCATTCTGCAGGGCACCTACCACCAGTACGGTCCATTTATCGCCAATCCGGGCTAGGGTTTCGGCGATGGCTTTACAGCTGTTATGGCCGTTGAGGGGCGCCTCATTACGAACATCTGTGTGCGTATCGGTCAAAAAAGTGCCTTCTTGTTTAAAGATTTACTGATACCTAGTATAGCCCTACGAACAAAATGTTCGCGACTCGCTGGGCTGTCGCGCTATCCCCAAACAGCACTCTGCATGGTGTTTATAGGCGGGGCATAGGTCATGCCGGCCCGCTGATTGACTGCCACTCCCTCATAAGGGGAACACAGTCATCTCGTGGCAACGAGCATCCGGGGCAATGAGTTTTTGCGGATAAGCCCGCCATCAGGCTGCTTGGTCATAAATGCCAAGGCCTGTTTCGCGTCAGATAAGGAGGGCTACGCCATTGTGCCGCTGCATCTTTACCCCGCGCAGCCGGTTGTCCAAACATTGGTATGCCAGTTCGGTGCAATCCACCGCACTGCATCAGGAGAGACGCTATGAGCAATGTGATTATTCATGTAAGTCCACTGACTGCGCCTTGGTCCGGTAGTGATCCGTTCCTTTTTTGCGCTCATCACCTTGACCATTACCCGGCCAGCGATGGTGATATGGGTGTACCCGCCGCAGCACTGAACGGACGTCCGCTGGGCAACGACTTCAGCCGCCAGGCGGGTTTCAATATGTACTACGGGGAGCGCGTGCCGGGTTTTCCTGCCCATCCGCATCGTGGCTTTGAGACCGTCACCTTTGTGCGCCGGGGTTATGTCGATCACAGCGACTCATTGGGCGCCACGGCGCGCTATGGTGCCGGCGATGTGCAGTGGTTAACGGCGGGCAAAGGTATTCAGCATGCGGAGATGTTCCCGCTGCTGGATCAAGACGCCGACAACACCCTCGAGCTGTTTCAGATCTGGCTCAACTTGCCAGCCAGCGATAAGTTCGCAGACCCTGAGTTCAAGATCTTCTGGCGTGAAGACATTCCTGTGTGGCGCCAGCCTGACCCGCATGTGGCCAACGCGGTAAATGAGGTCACGGTGATCGCTGGCACTTTTGCTTCAGAGACCGGCGCGGCGCTGACGCCACCGAGCCCGCCAGCGCATTCTTGGGGCGCTCGGGAGGACGCCGAGTTGGCCATCTGGGCGATTAGATTGTCGCCTGGGCAAAAGCTGACACTGCCTGCTGCCCAGCGTGATGGGTTGCAACGTGTGCTGTATGTGTACGGTGGTGAAAGCCTGACTGTGGCTGGCCAGGCATTAGAAGCGAGGAGCCAGATCCAGCTTGAGCCACAGGCTGCGTGCGAGATCAGCAACACAGGTACCAGCCTGCTGGAAATCATGCTGATGCAAGCCCGGCCGATTAATGAGCCGGTGGCAGCGCGTGGCCCCTTTGTGATGAACACTGAGGCTGAGTTGCACCAAGCCCGACTCGACTACGGCCGCACTCAGTTTGGCGGCTGGCCTTGGGATCAAGCCGGGCCGCTGCATCGCGCCGATGTGGGGCGCTTCGCGACTAACCCCAATCGTAAGTAGTCCGTTGCCTGTGGGTGGCAGGTGTCTTCGCCACCCACTGTGTTATCGGCTGCTTGAGCCTGGGCCGCAGAGCTAGCGCCCCTAGTCTGCAACGACTGTGATGCTTAGCCGGCGATGCGTTGTTTGGCGATGCGCAGGGTTTTGTAAGTCGTGCGCTGGGCTTGGCTCTGCTCCAGCGCGTCGAGGAAGGCTTCCGGTTGATTGAGCGGCAGGCTTCTAAGCAGGGCTAAATCAAACTCCCACCAATGACTGCGCAACAGGCGCTCAATCAGCGCTTCGCTATGGCGGTAGCGGATGATTTTTGCTGGATTGCCGCCGACGATGGCGTAGGGCGGTACATCGCGCGTCACCATCGCTTGGGTTCCGATGATCGCCCCGGTGCCGACGTTAACGCCGCTTAACACTGTGGCACCGTGACCAATCCATACATCGTGGCCAATCTGGCAGTAGCTGTGCGTCGGCGCATAAACCAAGGAATTCCCCTCGTATTGAAAGGGGTGGCTACTAACCCAGTCGGTAGGGTGGTTATTGCGATCTTGACCGAGCATGCAGCCTTGGCCAATCGAGCAGAAGCGGCCAATGCTCTGCACGAGCTGCAGGTGGCTCTCACTACGAATATAGGTGTGTGCGCCAATACTCAGCGCCGGCGACTCAATCCGTACCTGCCCCAAAAACACCTGCTGCTCTAGGCTGACCTGCGCTTTTTTGCTAAACGCCAGCGGGCCATTAGCCACTTTGCCGCCAAATTTACGGATGGCTTTTTTAAAGCGCGAATGGCGAATTAACTCAATAAAATTAAGCATGAGTTTGCTTAGAGACTCCTTGATTGGATCTTGCAAATTTGTACCGCCGGGAAGCTAAAGCTAAGACATATCATTATTTCTATATGCTGACAAAGAGGGCAATGATTAGTTCAGGAATAGATGAGTGTAGATTTATGTGGGATTAGTGTTATGCGAAAAAAATATAAGTGTTTCAGGTTTTTCTGAATGGATCTTTATTTAAATGGTGTTGCGTATTTTATAGGGGACTGTTTGTGGGCTGCAGGCTGGATAGTCTTGGATTTTTAATTTTTAGTGGGCTTGCTGTGAGTTTAGCTGTCGCTTTGCTAAATTAGGGAGTACAAGATTAGATGCTGATTAGGTGATTTCAAGAGCGAATTTTAATTTATTTAATTTTGCGCATGCTTTTCGGTTAAAGATTAGTTCGAGGTTGTGGCTGTCTGCTAAATTAGCAGGGCTAGCTATTATTTTTTGGCTTGGTCTTGGTGAGTTTGAGAGAAGCACTCCTGGTGATTATTTAATAATACGGTGGATAGCGTGGCGAAAAATGTTTTGGATACCGAGGCGCAAAGGGCGTTTGATAATCGAGCCAATGAAATTTATGAGAGGATTTTGACAGCGGGTAGTGATTTAAATTTAAAGTTTGAAAGTGCTATGCGTGAGGTCACAGAATCCTATGTCCTTGCGCATAGTTACTATCTCGAAGAGTTAAAGCCGGAAGTCAGAAAAAGTTTGACTCCATCCATAAATGAGTTGCTATTTAGTTGTATCCAGAAGGCCGTGAATGGTGCCCCGTTAAGTCCTGATGTGTACTGGGTTAATAATGCCAAGGCCCGCCAGGATTTTTCAGGTGAGTTTATCCTGCCAGGTGGTAGGTACTCGTACGATAACCCAGATGTAATTTATCGATTGATTCCTATTAGCGTGGATGCCCGATACGTTGTTCGTGGTGCACAGAACACGGTGGGCGGTAACAGCGATTACACCTATTCATTGATAATCAATCCAAACTCACAGAATACGGTTGGTTATCTTGATAAAAAGACCTTGCAGGTCGGAGTTGATGGCAGTTATGAAATCTATATAGATACGGATCCGCAAGGTGAGCGTTTGAATCATATCGCCTCGGTGCCAGCGGCTAGATTTTTATTTGTCAGGCATACAATTGGAGATTGGACTAAAGAGGTTCCAGACACTCTTTCGGTGGAAATATTAAGTTCGCCAGATAAGAAAACTAGAACGCTTGAAGAAGTGATTGATGAGTCATTGATTAATCTGCAGGAGAGTGTAGTGACCTATGGGGTTGGTGCGATGGGGCTAAAAACCTATAAAAATAATGAGGTTAACACGTTGCCGGCGCCAACACAGTCAGAAATTCTAGGTACGTTAGTCACTCAAGCTAGTTCGTTTGGGCATATTGATATCGCGGGCGATGAGGCCTTTGTGATTACCTTGGTAAAGTCTGATGCAGATTATTTTGTTGTGCCGATGTCCAATGCTTGGATCATTTCTGTGGATCCCGCTACGCATCAATCGAGCCTGAATATCAAGCAGTCATTCGTTAACAATGATGGCAGCTACACCTTTGTTGTGAGTCTATATGACCCTGGTGTGGCTAACTGGCTCGATCCAGCCGGGCTCCACGAAAGTACGATTATGATTAGATGGCAGAATGTCACAAAAGAGTCGACCCCAAGTGTAACTTGCCAAGTTGTACCCGTTACTGAGCTGAAAAATATCCTACCCGCTGAAACGCAGTACCTCACAGTCAGTGAGCGAGCAGAGGTATTACGACTGCGCAAGGAAGGCTATGAGCGACTGACCAGTTAGTAGGTGGTGGAAATACTTGACCCAGTCACCATGGATGACTTGAGACCTGGGTAATGTGCAAGTAAATTTCTACTGGTATGTAACTGTTTTCCTCAAAACTGCTTATCTTAATTAAAGCTACGAAACACTAAGCTTTCGTGGCTTTAATTCAGTTCTACATTTTTTGTGCATTCAGCTTTAGCGAATGAGCACCTACTAATCAATTCCCAGCCTTGGCCTTACTCACCCGATCCAGCAAATACACCAAGCCGTGATAGTTGATACCGCTATGGCTACTTAGGCCTATTTCGCAGGTGCGGCTGGTGCTGATGCCTTCGTGGCAGTGTTGTACTGCTGGTTTTAAGCTGCGCAGGGCGTGCTGGTTCAGCTCTGGCGTGGTGAAGCCTTTATCGCCGGCGAAGGCGCAGCAGTGGATACCTTCGGGGATGACCACTTCCGTGGTACAGCGTTTAGCGATATCAATCAGGCCCTGGGCTTCGCCTAGGTGTTGGGTACTGCAGGTGATATGCACGGCTACCGGCTCGCGTTGCGGCTCAATGTCCAGGCGATCGAGCAGATGCTCGCGGATAAATTTCACCGGGTCGTACAGCTTGAGCCCGCTGCCTGCTTGGCCTTCGCTCAAGCGCAGGGTGCAGGGGCTGGTGTCGCAGTAGATCGGGTCGAGGCCGCCACGGCTGGCCTGGTGTAGGGCGTCGAACAGTTGCTGGCGCTTGGCGTCGGCTTGTTCGGGGTAGCCTTTGGAGGCGAAAGGTTGGCCGCAGCAGAGGTTGTCTAGCCCTGTTGGGAAGATCACAGCGTAGCCGGCTTTTTCCAGCAGCGCGCGGGTTTTATCCAGCAGTGAGGCTTGCTCCTGGTCGCCCATGGCTGGGCCCATGACCCGTGATACGCAAGCCGGCAAATACACGACGCGGGGCCGGCCATCATTAGCCGGTGGGCTGATGATCTTCAGGGTCTGCACTGCTTGTGGCATGGCCGGCGTCCACTGTGGCAGGTGGCCTTGGCTCAGTTTGCTTAACGCTGCTGAGGCACGGCCTAGGTTGGCATCACCCAATAAACGCTGCGCACTGTTGGCGGCTTTAAGCACAAAACGTGTGCCTTGCAGGCTGCGCTTAAAGTGCTCGGCAAGCCAGGTGGCCCGGCGCGGATGTTGGGCGGTGCGGGCGCGTAGCTTACGCACCAGGTTGCCGGTGTTAATGCCCACCGGGCAGCGTTGGGCGCACAGACCGGTGGCGGCGCAGGTATCGATGCCTTGGTATTGGTAAGCCGCTTGCAGCTCGCTGGTATCAAGGCCAGCTCGTTGTTTGGCCTGGATATCGCGCCACATGACGATGCGCTGGCGCGGGCTTAAGGTCAGGCCTTTAGAGGGGCAGACAGGCTCGCAAAACCCGCACTCGATGCACTTGTCGACGATCTCATCGGCTGCCGGCAGCGGCTTCAGGTTTTTCAGATGCAGGCTGCTGTCGGTGGACAGAATTACATCCGGGTTAAGGATGCCCTGAGGGTCGAGCAGACGCTTGATTTGCCACATCAGCTGATAGGCATCGTGCCCCCATTCCAGCTCCACATAGGGCGCCATATTGCGTCCGGTGCCGTGCTCGGCTTTCAGCGCGCCGCCAAACTCCACGGCCACTAGCTGCGCCACGTCATCCATAAAGGCCGCGTAGCGCGCCACTTGCGCAGGAGTGTCGAAACCTTGGGTGAACACAAAGTGCAGGTTGCCTTCCAGCGCGTGGCCGAAAATGATCGCCTCGCTATAGCCGTGGCGGTCAAACAGCTCCAGCAAACGCTTAACCCCGGCGGCCAGTTGCTCAACGGGGAAGGTGACGTCTTCGATAATCACCGTGGTGCCGGTCTCGCGCACCGCGCCAACGGCGGGGAAGGTGTCTTTACGGATCTTCCACAGTTGGTTGTACACGGCAGGATCGGTACTGAACGCCACCTGCTTTTCCAAGGGGAAAGCGCTGATGGAGTCCATCACTTGGCTAAGTTGCTCGCTGAGCAAGCTGTCGCTGGCGGCGCGCGATTCAATCAACAGCGCGCAGGCACCGGCAGACAGTTCGCGCACCCAGTCCGGCATCCCGGCCATGTTCTCCACCGAGCGCAGGCTGCGCCGATCCAGCAGCTCCACGGCGGACACCGGCTGTTGTTTGAGGATGGGCACGGCGCGGCAGCAGCTTTCCACATCGGCGAACACCAGCAAGGCGCTGGCCTTGTGTGGATGATCCGGCACGGTGTGGTAAGTCACCGAGCTGATAAAACCCAAGGTGCCTTCGCTGCCCACCAGCAAATGACTGAGGATATCCAGCGGTTGATCAAAGTCGACCAAGGCATTGAGGGATAACCCGGTGGTGTTTTTGAGCCGGTATTTATGTCGGATCTTATGGCTTAGCTCTGTGTTGGCGCGGGTCTGCCGCGCCAGTTCGGCAAGCTGCGCGAGTAGATCACGGTGGCTATTTGCAAAGTGCGCCACACTGGCGGCGTCTTCCGTATCCACTGCCGTACCGTCGGCCAGCACCAAGCGCATGCCGGCCAGGGTGTGGTAGCTGTTTTGCGCGGTGCCGCAGCACATGCCGCTGGAGTTATTGGCGACCATGCCGCCGATTTTGCAGGCGTTGATCGAGGCCGGGTCCGGGCCGATTTTACGGCCAAAGGGCGCCAGCCAAGCGTTGGCCTGGGCGCCGATCACCCCCGGTTGCAGGCGGATTTTTTCGCCGTCTGCCTGAATCTCGCGCCCATTCCAGTCATCTCCCAGCACCAGCAGCACCGAGTCGCTCACAGCTTGGCCGGAGAGGCTGGTGCCGGCGGCGCGGAAGGTCACCGGCACCTGATGTTGCCCGGCGAGCTGAAGCAGGGCGATCACCTCCGGCTCGCTTTCCACGCGGATCACCAGTTTGGGGATCAGCCGGTAAAAGCTGGCGTCGGTGCCGAAGGCCAGGGTCGATAGGGCGTCGCTAAAACGCCGTTCGCTGGGGATCAAGGCCTCGACGGCACGGCTAAAGGCGCTGGGCAAACTCATGCAAACTCCGCTATCAGGCTGTGGCGTGGTGCAGCTCGCGGACCAACGACTCGACGCTGATCTCGCTGATGGATTTAGCCCCGGTGAGCACCATGGCCACGCGCATTTCTTTTTCGATCAAGTCCAGCAAGTTACTGACGCCAGCACCACCAGCAGCGGCCAGAGCGTAGATAAAGGCGCGGCCGAGCAGCACGCTGTCGGCGCCTAGGGCCAACATGCGCACCACATCGAGGCCGGTGCGAATGCCCGAGTCGGCGAGAATCGTCAGCTCACCTTTGACTGCATCGGCAATCGCCGGCAGGGCGCGGGCGCTGGACAGCACGCCATCGAGCTGGCGGCCACCATGGTTAGACACCACAATCCCGTCGGCGCCGAAGCTGACGGCGTCTTTGGCGTCCTGCGGATCGAGGATGCCCTTGATCACCATCGGCCCGTCCCAGAACTCGCGGATCCACTCCAGATCCTTCCAGCTAATCGACGGATCGAAGTTATTGCCCAGCCAGCCGATGTAGTCGGCCAGCCCGGTCGGGTTGCCCCGATAAGTAGAAATATTGCCCAAGTCATGGGGCCGCCCCAGCAGGCCCACATCCCAGGACCAGCGCGGGTGGGTGACGGCTTGCAGCATACGGCGCAGCGGTGCGTTGGGGCCGCTCATGCCGGAGTGAGCATCGCGGTAACGGGCGCCAGGCACCGGCATGTCCACGGTAAACACCAAGGTGGTGACGCCTGCGGC
This sequence comes from Pseudomonas sp. 5P_3.1_Bac2, assembly GCF_025465995.1. Lineage (GTDB taxonomy): Bacteria > Pseudomonadota > Gammaproteobacteria > Pseudomonadales > Pseudomonadaceae > Aquipseudomonas. Next base: position 36,928 of record NZ_JANLNY010000013.1, read on the forward strand.
TTTGGCCCGCTCCAGGGCGTTTTTCATAAAGCCGCGATCCTTCAGCACATACAGCTGGAACCACATGGGCCGGTTGATGGCCGGGGCGACTTCTTCAATCGGGCAGACCGAGACGGTGGACAGGGTAAAGGGGATGCCTTTGGCTGCTGCGGCCTTGGCTGCTTGGACTTCGCCCCGGCGTGCGAACATGCCGGTCAGGCCCACCGGCGCTAGGGCCACGGGCATGCTCAGGGTTTCCTTGAACAGCTTAGTCTCCAGACTCAGCTCACTCATATTGCGCAGCACCCGTTGCCGCAGGGCGATGTCGGCCAAGTCGCTGACATTACGCCGCAGGGTGTGCTCGGCGTAGGCGCCACCGTCGATGTAGTGGAACAAGAACGGCGGCAGGCGTCGTTCGGCGGCGGCGCGGTAGTCGGTAGAGGCGGAGATGATCATGGCGTCTGAGTCCAGTGGTAAGGGTAGAGGCGCTACGAAAAAGCGCTGTGGGCAGTGGGTTTTCGTAGCGCAACTGCGGCTGAGTTAAAGGGCCTGCGCTCACGCAGGCCCGCTTGAGGTTAGTGCACCAGCATGCCGGTCAGCCAATAGGCTTGCACCAGAGTGATCAGGCCGACAAACGCGGCGAAGATCAGGCTGTGCTTGAGGGTAAAGCGGAACAGGTCCGACTCCTTGCCGACCATGCCGGTCGCCGCGCAGGCCACGGCGATGGACTGCGGCGAAATCATCTTGCCGGTCACGCCACCACTGGTATTGGCTGCCACCATCAGGGTCGGGTCAACCCCGATCTGCTGCGCGGTAGTGGCTTGCAGCGAGCTAAACAGGGCGTTGGACGAAGTGTCCGAGCCAGTCAAAAACACCCCCAGCCAACCGAGGAACGGCGAGAAGAAGGGGAACAGCACGCCGGTGCCGGCCAGCACCAGGGCCAGGGTGCTGGACATGCCCGAGTAGTTGGTGACGAAGGCGAAGGCCAGCACCATGCCAATCGACAGGATCGGCCACTTCAGCTCCACCACCGTGTGTTTGAAGGTGCTGAGGCCGGTCTTCAGGTCAATGCGCAGCACCAGCATGGAGATCAGCGCGGCGAGGAAGATCGAGGTGCCGGTGGCGGAGATAGGGTCCAGCTTAAACACCGCAGGCATGGCGGTAGGAACGGCGACAATCGGTGCGGTTTTGATCACCAGTTGATCCAGATACGGAATCGCCAGATTGAATACCGTGCTGTACATAGCGCCGCCCGCAGAGAACAGCGCTTTGAAGGGTTTCAGCGTCCAGATGGTGACCAAGACGGTGAGGATCAAGAACGGCGACCAGGCCTTGAGGATCTGCCAGAAGCTGTAGTTCAGCTCGTGCTTCACCGCGGCTGGCTGATCGGCCCGGCGCCGTGGCCGCCAGACTTTAAGGAACAGGGTCAGGCACACCAGGCTCACCAGCGCCGAGGTGATGTCCGGCAGCTCTGGGCCAATAAAGTTGGAGGTGAAGTACTGCGTCAGCGAGAAGCTCAGACCCACGACCAATGCCGCGGGCCAGGTTTCTTTAATGCCGCGCCAGCCATCCATCATCGCCACCAGCCAGAACGGCACGATGATCGACAGCAGCGGCAGTTGCCGGCCAGCCATGGCGCCGATATCGAAGGCGTCGATGCCAGTCACTTGGCCGGCGACGATGATCGGGATGCCCAGCGCGCCAAAGGCTACTGGGGCGGTGTTGGCGATTAGGCACAGGCCGGCGGCGTATAGCGGGTTAAAGCCCAGGCCGACCAGCAAGGCGGCGGTGATTGCGACCGGCGCGCCAAAGCCTGCGGCACCTTCCAAGAAGGCACCAAACGAGAAGCCAATCAGCAGCACCTGCAAGCGTTGGTCGTCGGTGATCGACAGCACGGAGCTGCGGATAATCTCGAACTGGCCGCTCTTGACTGTCAATTTATAGAGAAACACCGCCGCGACGATGATCCAGGCAATCGGCCACAGACCATACAAAAAGCCATAGCCGGCTGCGGCAAAGGCCATGCTGGCCGGCATATCAAAGGCGGCGATGGCCACCAGCAAGGACAGGGCAAGGGTGATGCCGCCGGCCACGTGGCCCTTGAGGCGCATCACGGCCAGGGCCAGGAAGAAGAACACGATCGGCACTAAGGCGGCGATGGCGGAAACGCCTAGGCTTCCGAGCGGAGCGTAGATTTGTTGCCAGGTTTGCATGCTGGGGGACTCTTAATTGTTGTAGGCGTGGCAGAGAGTCGACGCGCTGAAGAACTGACGTCAGACCAGTTTGGATAATTGGTAAGACCAATTTACAAATAGCCGGATCAGAATAAGATTTATGCTGAGCGTGCGTCAAATTGTCGGACTACGACTTTCGGCGTATAGCCGCGCGTGTCGCGTCACTTGTGAGTGCTGGCGACTGTGGTTAGGCTGCCGCCATTTAGAATCTGCCAGTGACTTTGCACGGCGAAGGGGAGTAAGGGATTTATGGGGTTTGCCCAAGTACAGCAGCGGCGTTTGTCCGATGACATCGTCGAGCGCTTAGAGGCGATGATCCTCGAAGGCAGCCTTAAACGCGGCCAACGCCTGCCGGCTGAGCGGGTGCTGGCCGAGCAATTTGGTGTGTCGCGGCCATCGCTGCGCGAAGCGGTGCAGAAGATGGTGGCCAAGGGGCTGTTGGTGAGCCGGCAAGGCGGTGGTAACTATGTGGCCGAGAGCTTGGGTTCGACCTTTAGCGATCCCTTATTGGCGCTGTTGGAAAACAACCCTGAAGCCCAGCGCGATTTGCTCGAATTCCGCCATACCCTCGAAGGCTCCTGCGCGTATTACGCCGCGCTGCGCGCCACCGAGCTGGATCGTCAGCGTTTAGCTGAAGCCTTTGCGGCGCTGCAGGATTGCTACCTGCGCGCCGGTAAAGCCGATCGGGACGAGGAGGGCGCGGCTGACGCTAACTTTCATCTGGCCATTGCCGAGGCCAGCCATAATGCGGTGTTGTTGCACACCATTCGCGGTCTGTTTGATCTGCTCAAACACAACGTAGTGACCAACATCGGCGGCATGTATGCCCAGCGCGACGAAACCCGCGACATGCTGATCGAGCAGCACCGTAGCCTTTACCAGGCGATCATCGAAGGCCGCAGCGAAGACGCGCGTAAGCTGTCCAACCGCCATATCGACTATGTGCGTGAGGTGCTGACCGAGGTGCAGCAGCAGGCTTTGCGCGAACAGCGGGCACGGCGTCGCGGCAATAATCGCTAAGCTTTTCAACGGCCCGCTAAAGTGCGCGGTAAAGCAATTTACCGGCTGTCTATTAGCGCTATCTATTGAGGGGTAGAGGGCTAATGTGGGGGCTCAATCAAAGAGAGAAGGAATAGCGAGATGAGCGTCTCACCCCCTGTCACCCCAGTAAAAGCCACCGACCCGGTTCCTAGCCATGGTACCGATAAAGCCAAGCCTATCGACGGCAACAAACCCGACGCGGCCAAGCCCGAGTCAACCCCGAAAAAATAACCGGTCATTGCTCTAGCGATTCACCCTAGAGCCCTGATCAAAGAGCCCCGCCTAGTGCGGGGTTTTTGCTGTGAAGCAGGTTATTTGGGCTGATCCAAGCGCCGTCTAACATCGACTTTGCAGCGCGTTTGTTGTGAGCCGGACCAAGGATTAACACGGGTGTAGCGGTCGTGTTGGTAACCTGTAATCGATAACGCAGGTCTAGCAGATAGGGATATTTAAGGGCTGAGGTCGTTGTTATGAGCCGAGTTTTTCGCCGAGCAGGCGTAGCCGATATCGAGTCACTGTTCGAGATCAGAACGAGCGTTACTGAAAATCATTTGTCTCGCGCGCAACTGACGGATTTAGGCATCACCCACAGCAGCTTGGCCCAGGCGCTCGAACACAGCCACTGCGCTTGGCTGGTTGAGGACTATGCCCTGGCGGTCGGCTTCACCATGGTCGACTATGAGACCGGCGAGCTGTTTGCCCTGTTCGTTAGGCCTGAGTTTGCCGGCCAAGGTATAGGGGCTAGGCTGCTGGCTGAAGCCGAAAATAACCTCTTTAAACAACACACGAAAATTCATTTGATTACGGATGGCAATCCGCACATCCGCGCCAATGGGTTCTATCTACGTCATGGCTGGTATTTGGCCGCAGCCGTTGACCTGCGTGATGTGCGCTATGAAAAGCGGCGACCTGGTGGGTAGTCGCGGAGCGTTTGAGTCGTGTGATTGGCACAATCTGCAGCAGTGAATTGATTATCGGAGCGTACCGGCACTGCGCATTGGCTTTAGCGTGAGCTGGGTTGGGCGCGTGTTTGTCATGATTTTTGGCTAGAACGGCGTTGATTGCACGATTGTTCTATTTTGTTTAATCCGTTTACATGGCTGTTAACTTAAATCGAGTTAGCCTTAAGTCATGCCCCATCCCACTGCGCTCAAACGCCCTCGCGGCCGGCCCGGGCAAAGTCACGAGCACCTCGACGCCATGCGCCGGCAGATTCTGGCGGCCACCCGCGCGGTGTTTATCTTGCGTGGCTACCACGGCTTAAGTGTCGAGTTGATCGTCACCCAGGCCGGTATCTCGCGGCCGACTTTCTATAAGTACTTCACCAACTGCGATGCGGCTATCGATCAACTGCTCGGCGAACTCAATGCTGAGCTGCTGAGCGGTCTTACCCAAGTGACCGATCAGGCCCAGGGCGTGGCGGATAAGGTCGAGGCCGCTTTGGATTATTGTCGGCACTGGGGCCATGCCCAAGGCGCCATGCTCAGGCCCCTGTTTGCCGAACTGCATGATCCTCATTCACCCGCTTCCAAGCATCGGCAGCACACCCTGCAACAGCTGGCCACACGGCTTAACCAGCTGATCGAGACGCTGGGCCGCGCCCGGCCGCCTGGGTTGTTGGTTGAGGTGCTGATCAATGCGGTGGAGTTTTTGCTCTATCGCTTTCACTTGCAGACGCCGGATGACGACGCCGCCTGGCAGATCACCCGCAGCGCCATGCTGCGCTTAGTCCTGGGCCTGCTCGGCAATCAACAGGACTGGGCCCACGCTTTACCCATCGCCCAAGCCCTGAATATCGACCTTAATGCTGTGGAGTTGCCTGATGCACCCTGATCAATTGGTTGGCGCCTCTCTAGGCAGCATTAAGGCCTTGTTTGCCCAACTGCAGCCGGCGCCCGTTGCGGTGCGGCAAGGTTTTTTTCGCGCAGGTTTTGTCGGCCCTTGGTGGCTGCGCGCCAGTGCCGGGCCGAGCATTTACTTAAGCGGCTTGCCGGGTTGGCAGGGCAAGCGCTTTCTCGACAGTCACACCGCCACCAATATCCTCCTGCGTAATGGCCAGCAGGTGGAGAAGCTGCGCATGACCTGCCAAGAGGGCATCAGTGCGGTGGACGGGCGCTTGGGCGTGGCCTTGGTGTATCCCGCCGATGCGCCCATTGGCTTGCGCTGGGTACGCGATGAATTACGTCAGCTGGATGAGCAGACGCTATTGGGCATGACCGTGATTGATCTGCCGCTGCTGCGCCGCTTTGCCTTCCCCTTTGTGCTGAGGCGCAGCCCATGAGTGCGGATTTTGACTATGACGTGCTGATTATCGGCTCAGGCTTTGGCGGCAGTGTCAGCGCTTTGCGCTTGGCCGAAGCGGGTTTGCGCGTGGCCGTGTTGGAGCAGGGCCGGCATATCAGCGCGGCGGACATGGCGGCGGCGGGGCGCAGCGCCAATGCATTGGCTTGGCTGCCGAGTCTGGGCCGTTATGGCTTCCTCGCCCAAGATGTTTATCAGCACTTGGGCGTGGTGCGCGGCATTGGCGTGGGCGGCGGCAGTTTGGTCTATGCCGCGGTGTTGCTGGAGCCCACTGCGCGTTTTTATCGTGACCCCAGTTGGGCGCATTTAAGTGCTGATTGGGCGGTGGAGTTGGCGCCTTTTTACCAGCGCGCGCGGCATATGCTCGGCGTGACGGACAACCCTTATCACGGTATTCAGGACGACTGGCTTAGGCAAACCGCCGCAGGTTTTGCGGCCGCAGACAGTTACGCCACGGTGCCGCAGGGCATCTACTTTGGCGATCCGCATACTCTGGCAGATGATCCGCTGTTAGGCGGCCAGGGCCCGGCCCGGCGCGGTTGTAATCAGTGCGGGCAGTGCATTACCGGTTGTGCCCAGGGCGCGAAAAACAGCCTGGATCATAACTATCTGTACCTGGCGCAACAGCTGGGTGCGCAGGTGATCGCCGAGTCGAAAGTCAGTCATATCCAGCCGTTGGCCCAGGGCTATCAAGTGCATCGCCACCATCCGTGGCGCCGAGACGCGCAAGCGCCACTGCGTGCCCGCCAGGTGATTCTGGCCGCCGGAGTTACCGGCACCCTGGAGATTTTGTTTGCCTCCCGTGATCACTATCGCAGCCTGCCGCAGGTGTCTTCGGCGTTGGGCGAGCATGTGCGCACCAACAGTGAGGCGGTAGTCAGCATCCTGGCGGATGATCCTGCGCTCGACGTGACCCACGGCACCACCATCTCCAGTCACTTCCATGCCGACCAGCAAACCCATATCACCCAGAATCGCTTCCCGCAAAGCTACGGCTTTATGCGCTGGTATATGGGGCCGCTGGTGGATGGTGCACAGCCATGGCGGCGCGCCTGGCAGGTGCTGAAAACCTTTGTGTGCCAGCCGCTGCAGGCGACTCGCTCCTGGCGCGCGAAGAATTGGCACAAGCGCGTGACGGTATTGACGGTGATGCAGCAGGCCGACAACCAACTGCGTTTCAGGTATGGCCGCAGTCTGTTGCGTGGTGGTCGGCGCGGGTTGAAGTCGCAAGTGGCGGCGGGGCAGCGGGCCCCCTCGTATATTCCTCAGGCTAACCAAGCGGCGCGGCTATTTGCTGAGGTGAGTGGCGGCCAGGCACAAAACGTCTTGCTTGAAAGCGTGGCGAATCTGTCCGTCACTGCCCATTTGCTCGGCGGCGCGGTGATGGCGCAATCCCCGGCTGATGGGGTGATTGATGGCCAGCATCAGGTGTTTGGCTACCCTGGCTTGTATGTGGTGGATGGCAGCGCAATTCCGGCCAATGTAGGGGTCAACCCCAGCCTGACCATCACTGCGCTAGCAGAGCGCTTTGCCGCGCAGTTTGTCACCCGCTGGGGCGCACAGTAGTGCCAGCAAAGTGCTGGTTCGCTAAGCAATGGCCAGCACGCAAGTGGTCGGCGCAGTTTTGAGAAAAGTCTAATTCATGTGCTAATGAGCCCGTCTGCGTAGGCGGCGGGCTTTTGCCTGTGCCATGGGACGCCGTTGCAGGACTGTACGGCAAGGCAATAAGCGCTATGGAGTAGTACTGAGTCATCATGAATAAACTGTCCGAAATGGAATGTTTCGTCACTGTGGTCGAGGCCGGCAGCATCTCTGAAGCCGGCCGCCGCTTGGGTAGCGCCAAGTCGGTGATCAGCCAGCGTGTGCAGCAACTAGAGCAGCGTTTGGGCACTACCTTATTTGAACGCGGCCGCAGCATCCGCCTCACCGAATCTGGCGAGGACTTCTACCTCAACTGTATCCGCATCCTGGCTGAAGTCAGCGATGCCGAAGATGCCGTGCAGGAAGTACAGTCGCGCTTAAGTGGCAATTTGCGTATCGCCATCCCCACGGCATTTGGTATGGGCTACCTCACACCGATCATGGCGGCGTTTGCGGCGCATTATCCGGACTTGCGTTTAGATCTGGAGTTTGATGATCGACATGTCAACCTGTTTGAAGAAAATTTCGACGCCATCATCCGTATTGGCGAGGCCGGCAACCCATCGTTGGTCAATAAAGTGCTGGCGCAGAACCGGTACGTGATTTGCGCAAGTCCAGCCTATTTGGCCCAGCACGGTAGGCCGCAATCGCCGGCTGATTTGCCTCAGCACTTTGCGTTGTTTTGTGTGCATGGCGATGTGCATGGCAGTTGGGCGCTGACGGTCAATGATCGAGTGGAAACCTTCCGTGTGCGCAGTCGTATGCGGGTCAACTGTGGTTTGCAATTGCTTGAGGCCACCAAGGCCGGTTTGGGCCTGGCGGTCATGCCGGTATTTTTAGCCGCCGATGCGATCGCCACTGGTCAGCTTGTTCAGGTGCTCAGCCAGTATGTACCTCGTGGTGGCAACATCTCTTTGCTTTATAGGCGCTCACAACGCGTCCCCCTCAAACTCGAAGCGCTCAGCGATTTTTTGACGGAGCAAATAGGTAATCCGCCTAGTTGGGAACTAAAGCTGGCCTCGGTGTGCTCAAGCCTACATCACTAGGTTCGTAAAAGCCGAAGGGGTGATTCTGCTTTAGCTGTCTTATGACAGCTAAGGCGCTGCGTTAGCCTCGCCCCTAACAGTTACTAAACCCAATGCTTGTAGGGAGCTGATTATGGCGAGTGATAAAAGTGGTCTCGATAACCCTGGGCGGCGTGTCGTGCTGGCCGGCGGGGTGGTCGCCGTGGCCGCGTTAGCCGCCGGCAGCCGCATGAGCCAAGCAGCACAAACTGGCGGTAAAGCCTCTTCTGCGGCCATTGATGTGCTGATCGTCGGGGGCGGTTCCGCGGGCGCGGTGCTGGCACGGCGTTTAAGTGATAACAGCAAACGTCAGGTGCTGCTGCTGGAGGCTGGCCACAGCTACAAACCTACGGGTTACCCGCACGTACTGGCCAGTAGCGATGTGGTCGGCGCCAACGGCAATCCAGAGTTTGAGTGGGGCTATAAAACCCAGCCCGGTTATATCGATCATCCGATCGGCGCCTTGCGCGGCAAAGTCCTTGGAGGCAGCTCGGCCATCAATGGTGCCGTGGCAATTCGGGCGCGGCCTAGCGACTTCAAACGTTGGGATCTGCCTGGCTGGAGCTATGAAGAGTTGCTGCCATCGTTCAAGAAACTAGAAAGCCACAGCGGTGGTGAGAGTGCTCTGCACGGTCACAACGGTCCGTTGCCGGTGCATCAGTTGCAGGCTAAAGATGTCACGCCTATGCAGCGGGCCTTTATCGATGCCACGGTCAAAAATGGCTTTAATAAGGTAGCGGATTTTGACGGCGCTGATGCCCATGGCGTCAGCCCGTACCCCATGAATATCGTCGACGGCGTGCGGGTTAATACCGGTATGGCGTACTTGAGCGAGGAAATTCGTGCGCGGCCTAACTTGCAGATACGCCCTAACAGCCTGGTCGATAAGGTGCTATTTGAAGGTAAGCGAGCGGTGGGGGTGCAATTGGCCAATGGCGATAAAATTCTCGCCGGCGAAGTGATCCTTTCTGCGGGCACCTATGGCAGTGCAGCGATTTTACTGCGCTCAGGCGTCGGCCCTAAAACTGATTTGGCCGCCCTGGATATACCGCTGGTTGCCGAGCTGCCAGTAGGGCAGAACCTACAAGATCACCCGTTCTACTACAACGCCTACGCCGCCAAGCCGGATTTGATAGGTGCCCAGTCGCCAGTTATTGGCGCCAAATTGTGGACCCACAGCAGCAGTGCGAAAGAGGGTGATTTGGATATTCATATCACCGCGACCCACCTGTTTCCCCACGATCAGAGCCCAACCAAGGTCGGCTTCGTGTTGGCGGTAGCGCTGACCCGTCCGCTGTCGCGCGGTAGCTTAAAGCTGGCCAGCCGTGATCCTTACACGGCACCGAAAATTGATCTTAACTTCCTGGCCGAGGAACAAGATCGCCAGCGCCTGCTGGATGGCATCCGCCTGGCGCGCAAAATCGGCAGCACGGCGCCGCTTAATCAGCTTATCGACTCTGAGCTTAATCCAGGCAAGGGCAAAGATTCTGATGAGGCCCTGCTGGCCAGTGTCAGAGCCAGCCTTGACACCTACCACCATCCCACATCGACGGCGCCTAGTGGCCGCCCAGGCGATAGTAAGGCGGTTGTCGATCTACAGGCTAAGGTTATAGGGGTGCAAAATTTGAGCGTCGTGGATGCTTCGATCTTCCCGGATGTGACATCGGTGGCCACGAATATTACGGTGATCGCTGTCGCTGAAAAGATCGCCAGCCGCTACGTCTAACTACAGGGAGTGTTGTAATGAGTGATAAACCTGCACTGAATTGGATTGACGGCCAATGGGTTGACTCTGGCAACTACAGGGACTCGATTGACCCGGCTACTTATAAGGTCATTGGCCGTTACGCCGAGGGTGGGCTGAAAGAGGCTGAGTTGGGCATTGCCGCGGCTAAGCGCGCGTTCACCCAAACGTCGTGGAAAGACGACCGCATTCTGCGCGCCCAGGTGTTGCTTGAATTGGCCGACGCCTTCGAGCGCAACAGTGCGCAACTGATCGACACACTGTCGTTGGAAAACGGCAAGATCAAGCCTGAGGCCACCTTTGAAGTCACCATGGTGCCGGCCAAGCTGCGCTATTACGCCTCCTTAGCCCGGGCTGAATATGGCCGTGCGGGAGAGCCTCAACCCGGCAAGATCTCCTTGGTGCTGCGTCAGGCCGTGGGTGTGGCCGGCATTATCGTGCCGTGGAACTCGCCGGTGGTGCTGCTGGTTCGCTCCCTGGCACCGGCTTTGGCCGCTGGCTGCACCACTGTCATCAAGGTGCCCGGGCAAACCGCACAAACCAACAGTCTGGTCGCGCGGATTATCTCCGAAGCACCTTCGCTGCCCCAGGGTGTGATCAACCTGTTTAGCGAGTTTGGCGCTGAAGGCTCCAAGCTGCTGGTGGACTCGCCATCGGTTCCGGTAATCAGCTTCACCGGTAGCACCGGCACTGGCCGGGCGATCTCTGCCGCTGGCGCTAAGCACCTGAAACGCTTTGGCCTTGAGCTGGGTGGTAAAACCCCGAATCTGGTGTTTGCGGATGCCAACCTCGATGAAGTGGTGCCGCGCCTGGAAAAAGCCCTGACCGTGTTTGCCGGCCAGTTCTGCATGACCGGCTCGCGTCTGCTGGTGCAGCGTGAAGTCGCCGCGACCTTAGCCGAGCGGCTCAGTGCCCGCCTGCAAGCCGTGCGCGTCGGGCCTGCGGCCGATCCAGCCAGCGATATGGGGCCCTTGATTGACAAGCCCAATGTCGAGCGGGTTAACCGTGTGGTTGAACAGGCCATCGCTGCTGGCGCCCGTGTGCTGGTGCGTGGCGGCCCGGTGACAGAAGGGCCGTTGGCCCAAGGCGCGTTCTATCGGCCGACGTTGCTGCAAGTCGATGACCCAGAGTTGCCCATCGTGCAGTTCGAGACCTTTGGCCCAGTGCTGACCCTGCAAGTTTTTGATACCGAGCAAGAGGCCATTGAGCTGGCCAACAACAGTGAGTTTGGCTTAGCCGCTGGGGTGTGGACCCGTGATGTCGATCGAGCTCTGCGCGTGGCGCGGGAAATCGAGGCCGGCACTGTGTGGGTCAACGATTGGGCTGTGGTGTACGACGAGTTCGAGGAGGGCGGCTTCAAACAGTCCGGTCAGGGGCGCCTGAATGGCGTAGCGGCCATCGATGATTTTGTCGAATACAAGCACATCGCGCTGAACCCAGGTCTGCGCCTGAACTAATTATTCCTTTCACCCCATCTGAATTGGATGGGGGATTTTCACTGCTTCAAGGAGATTTACCAGTGAGTCATAATCAAACCCTGCTACAGCCGTTCAAACTTGGCGAATTAACCCTCAACAATCGCGTGATAATGGCCCCCATGACCCGTTCGCGGTCAGAGCAGCCCGGCGATATTCCCACTGCATTAAATGCCGAGTATTACGGGCAGCGCGCCAGTGCAGGTTTAATTATCACTGAAGGGGTACCTGTCTCGGCGGGTGCCAAAGGCTATGCGTTCACCCCCGGTATCTTCACTGACGCGCAGCAAGCTGGTTGGAAACTGGTGACCGACGCAGTGCATGCCAAAGGCGGGCGTATTGCTGCCCAGCTATGGCACGTGGGCCGCATCTCGCATCACTCAGTGCTGCCTAAAGGTGTGGCGCCTGTAGCGCCCTCAGCTATTCAAGCGCAGTCCAAAACCTTCGCATTTGACGATCAGGGCGTTCCAGGCATGGTCGATTGTGATCCGCCTCAGGCCTTGACCGAACAAGGCTTAGCACAGGTGTTAAACGAGTTTGCACAGGCGGCAAAACGTGCCGTTGCGGCTGGCTTCGACTTAGTTGAAGTGCATGGTGCTAATGGTTATTTGCTTGAGCAGTTTCTGGCGACCAAAACTAACAAGCGTGACGACCAATATGGTGGCTCGTTGATTAACCGTGCGCGGTTTGTTTTGGAAGTAGTGGATGCTGTAATCGCCAGCGTCGGTGCACAAAAAGTCGGCCTGCGCGTTTCACCGTGGTGCCCAGCCTTCATTAACGACATCGACTTCAGCGAAGAGACTGAGGAAATCACCCTCTATCTGGCTGAGGAGCTGGCTAAGCGCAAGATCGCCTTCATCCATCTGGCAGAGTGGCCTGGGGTGACTTACTCAGCGAACTTCCGTCAGCAACTGCGTAGCAAGTTCAATGGCAGCCTGATCGTCTGTGGTAGCTACCAGCAAAGCAGCGCGCAACAAATTATCGACCAGGGCTTAGCGGATGCAGTGGCTTTTGGCCGGCCGTTTATTGCCAACCCTGATTTGCCGGAGCGTTTTGCTCAGGGTGCCGCTTTGGCAGAGCCAGACCAAGCAACTTTCTATGGTGGGGCCGCGCAGGGCTATACCGACTACCCATTCCTTAACCAACCAGGCTAATAACTGAAGATGCACACGTCCTGTCGACTGCTGAAGTTAATGCTGATGGGTGTGTGTATGGTCGCTATTGCCGGTCCATCGTTGGCAGGTAACGAGTCTGAGTCCCTTGGGAAAACGGTGATACAGCAGGATCAGTTATACGACGCGTTGCTCGATGCGCTGTACGCGACTTTCGGTCAGCATCCCGGCTTTCGCGTTGCCCATGCTAAAGGGCTGCTAGTGGCGGGGACCTTTACGGCCTCCGCTGCGGCTCGCGGTTTAACCACCGCAGCCCATTTGCAGGGTGACACTGTACCGGTAGTGCTGCGCTTCTCTAACTTCAGTGGTCTACCCAGTACGGTCGATGGTGATCCAATGGCCAGCCCTCACGGCTTGGCCATTCGTTTCACCCTGCCGGATGGTGGTGCTACAGATATCGTCAGCCATTCTTTTAATGGTTTTCCGGTGGCGACCCCGCAGGATTTTCTGACTTTCCTGCAGGGGATTGCCGCCAGTTCTGTAGAGCCCGCTAACCCGGCGCCGCTGCAGGCCTTTTTAGCGACCCATCCGCGGGCGCAGGCGTTTCTCGATACACCCAAGCCTGCTCCTCGCAGTTACGTGGGGGCTGAGTACTTCGGGGTGAATGCCCTGTTGTTCACTAATCAGCAAGGTCAGCAGCAGGCGGGGCGTTATCGCATTGAGCCACTGCGCGCAGAGCCGGCACTAAGTGATAAGCAGGCGGCGCAAATGCCAGATGATTATCTGCAAACGGAGTTAGCTGAGCGATTGGCTAAAGGACCGCTGCAGTTGCGTTTGGTCTTGCAGCTTGCGGTGCCGGGCGACAACTTAGCGGATGGCTCAATTGCGTGGTCGCGCAGTCACCCAGAAGTGGAGTTGGGTTTGTTCACCCTGAAGAGCCTGATCCCTGCTGAGCAGCAGCAAGCGCAGCAACAGGGGCTGGACTTTAACCCGGGGCGTTTGGTCGAGGGCATCAGCCCCAGCAGTGACCCAATGATCCTGGCGCGGCAACGTATCTATGAGCGCGCTCTGCAAAGACGCAATCCACAGCACTAACGGCAGTGGCCCACGCCCTACCTTGTATCTATATAGGGTAGGGCGTGGGCCTTGTTGTCTGTGCTTAAACGTGCTGCTCTGGCAGGGTGTTCAAAGATGCGCTGCTGGTGCTTAGATCG
>NZ_JANLNY010000026.1 GCF_025465995.1 Pseudomonas sp. 5P_3.1_Bac2
TAGAACAGGGTGAAAAAGAAATTGATAACTCAGTCATAGGAAAGCCAAGAGTCGGGAGCGCAAATAAACTTCCTGATGGTCAGCACGGGTTTAATGACATAATTGATAACTATGCTGGTGATGCGGCCAAATTTGAGATACCAACCAAAGGACCAGGTGGAGAGGTGGTTAGGGTGTCCGAGTTAAGGCAAATTGAAGGCAGCAATAACGGAGTCGATGGGGTGTTTGAATGGATTGTTGATGAAGGCAACGTGACTCATCGACGCTTTATCCCCGGTGGTCAGGTAACTGGCTTGCCCAACCAGACTCCAAAAAAATAAGGAGAGAGTAATGTCTCCACTTGGTGTATTAATTAGTTTTGGCCTGGCTTGCTGGTCAACCATTTTTTTGGGATTTAGAAAGCGCTGGATTAGGCGAGATGATATTTTTGAGTATGCCATGGTTCAGCTTTTAAATGGTTGCGAAAGCGAGCACGTTGCCATCATTGCTGGAGGCGAATATTTAAGCGATGAAGAACTTCTTGAAGTTATCTCTAAGCAAATGGATAAGACGAATTGTGTTGTTGAAATGGATAAGTGGCGTTTGGCTTTTTTACTTTGTATTGGAGCGTCGGGTGATAGTGACAAAAATAAAATAAATAGGCTTCAGGAAATCTATGCGGACTTTGATTATCCGGAAGATATGGCTTCGTGCAGCATTTACTCTCAGGATGGTATTGACCCGCTTGTAGCAATGAGCCAAGTTACGGAAAGACTAATGGAGAGGTTTTTACTGAATCGCCCCTAGTTTCGTAGACACCTCCAGGCCTCATAATACGGCTCACTAGGAGGTGCCATGAGCAACCCGCGTTATCCCGAAGAATTCAAAATCGAAGCAGTCAAGCAGGTAACCGAACGAGGTCTGCCAGTAGCTGAGGTAGCTGCTCGTTTGGGCATGTCGACACACAGTTTGTATGCCTGGGTTAAGCGTTACAGCAAGCCCCAAGAGCTGCGGGCGAAAGAGGACGATCAACACGCTGAGCTACGTCGTTTGCGGGCTGAACTCAAGCGTGTGACCGAAGAGCGAGACATCCTAAAAAGGCCGCCAGCGTACTTTGCCAAGGAGTGCGGTTGAAGTACGCCTTCATCAGTCAGCTATCCACAGACTGTTCGGTTCGTCGCCTGTGCTTGACCCTGAAAGTGCATGCCAGCGGTTACTGCGCCTGGCTGGCTGAGCCGACATCGGCACGAGCTAAGGATGATCAGCGGCTGCTGTGTTTGATCAAGCACTCTTGGTTAGAGAGCGGTGGCGTCTATGGTTACCGCAAAATCCATGATTACCTGCGTGAACTTGGAGAACAGTGCGGTAGGCATCGCGTTGCTCGATTAATGCGCCAGGAGGGACTGCGCTCGCAGACGGGGTATCGGCGGCGTCCGGGACGTTACGGTGGCAAGCTGCCGGTGGCTTCACCGAATCATCTTGAGCGTCGATTCAATGTCACTGAGCCCAACAAAGTCTGGGTCACTGACATAACCTACATCCGCACCTATGAGGGCTGGCTATTTTTGTCGGTGGTGCTCGACCTGTTTTCACGGCAGGTAATTGGCTGGTCAATGAAACCGCAAATGACCAGCGATCTGGCTATTGATGCATTGTTAATGGCCGTTTGGCGGCGTAAGCCAAAGCAGGAAGTAATGATCCATTCAGACCAGGGTAGTCAATTCAGCAGCGGTGACTGGCAGAGTTTCCTGAAAGCCAACAGCTTGCTTGGCAGCATGAGTCGACGCGGAAACTGTCATGACAACGCGGTAGCTGAAAGCTTCTTCCAACTGCTGAAGCGCGAACGGATCAGGCGAAAGATCTATAGCACTAGGCAGGATGCCCGCACTGATGTGTTCGACTACATCGAGATGTTTTACAACCCAAAACGCCGGTACGGTTTCAACAATCAGCTGTCGCCGGTAAAGTTTGAAAAGCGCTACTTCCAGAGCCTGGAGAGTGTCTAGAAAACCTAGGGCTATTCAGAGTGCTCGCTGCGGCATCACAGGAAGATGCAGACGCTGCCAAGATGGAGAAGGGGGCGTGGGTCGCGCAAAATGCTACGCAGTACAATCACGAGTTGCACCGTAAACATGCCAAAAGCTTTGTAGACGGGGCCTTTGACTTCTGCAATAAGAGGCCAGGCGACTGTTCTCCTGGAGCGGGACAAGTCACTGAACAAGACATGATGGCTGCGCTGGAGGCTACGGCAGCTCATGGTGAAGGCATCGAAAACGTTAACCCAGAAGCGTTTAGATACCATCGGTAAGGCAGAAACTGCAGTTGCAGTGCTCACGTTGGCACAGGCAGCGAAAGCTGTTCTCCTCGGAGGAGTCGCTGCTCTGGCCAAAGCAGTCGCTGGCGTGGGGGGTAAAGTTAATGGTCCAAAAGAGGTGCCCGCTGTTAAATGGAGTGCTCAAGAGAAGCACTTTCCAGGTCATAATTCGTACACGCCAGGCCGTAGTGTTTTGAGCAGTGACCCCCGCAAGCTTGCCGAAAGTGCTGGAACTGGACAGCAGGTCGGTAATATTCCAGTTGGCATGCCAGGCTCGAAAGAAAGGGTGAATTTTGGTGGGCCTATAGGGACGTATATAGATGGAGCAGGCGTGGCAACACCTACAGCGAATGGAATAATTCACTACTCTAAGGATGGTATCCACATTGTGCCAGCGAGGCCGTGAATAGTGTGTTCTCTTGATGATGTGATCGTGATGGCCCGTCTGAATATTCAAAGAGCATTGTTAGGTGAGGTTTCAGGGAAGCTTCGTGCTGTTATATTTTCAGTATCGGGACTGATTCTGAATATTAGATTCTATTATGACGGAGAAATCGATGATGATGATTTTGAGTCTGCCTCCTGTGTTGAAACTGAGGTGATTGCTGATTACGAGGATGACTGGACGGTTATAGTGAAGTGCTTGCGGCTAGATGCCTCGGAGCCGATACTTGATCAGGGGATTTGGGTATTTAAGCGGCGTGAAATTTAAGAGTAATTAGGTTGTAGCAAAAGCAACAAGTAAGGTAATTGCTGAGTATGGGCCTATGAATCAAGGCCCATTACCTAAAGGAATTGCGGATACATTTCGTAGTGGTACGTATTCAGAGGTTGTTACTCAACAGCCGACCACGTTGTATCGTGTTCATGGTGGAACTGCGCAGGAGCTAGGTGGCTATTGGACAACGACAAAGCCAGCAGGCCCAGTTCAGTCGATTATTGACAGCGCTTTGAATCCCCAATGGGGGAACACTGCTACAAATGTGGTAAAAATTGAAGTTCCTATAGGAACTAAGTATTTTGAAGGCGTAGCTGCTCCTCAAGGTGGGCTGGTTGGCGGTGGCAACCAGGTGCTATTTCCTAAAGATTTCAAAGTTGATACTTCTTGGATAAAATAATGAATGAGTGTAATTGGGACGTAATAGAGGGGTTTTCATCTCCGAATGAGTATGAACGATTTATTGCCTGGATCTCTGAGCAGGTTAAAGCTGGAATGGTAGAACCGGCTCCTGTTCAGGAAAGCTATGCGGGGCCAGGATTTGAAGAAAAATGGTTCAAATGCATAGTGTCAAATGAAACGTGGAGATTGGTTTCTCCCCAAGATCCATTTCACGGTTATTGGGGGCCAGTGTAGAAAAAAACCGGTTATTGAGTTGGGGAAAAAGCGACTGGCGGGGTGGTAGACCGTGCTTGTTGTGGTCAACTAATTCTGGACACTGGTTTAGGTTTATCCAGCCAGTGATTCGGCTTCCACTGGCGTTTTGTATCCGTTGTAACTGTGTGGTCGTTGATGGTTGTAGTAGTCCGTCAGGTAACGCAGCACGTCCGCCTCAGCCTGCCCTTGGTTGGTATAGCCATGTTCTGGCATCCACTCCGTTTTTAGACTTCTGAAAAAACGCTCCATCGGTGCGTTATCCCAGCAATTGACGATCAATTGGCCGGTATTTGTGCTGCAAGCACCGCTATGTGCATTCAGCAATATAACTACTTAGTCAATGATAGTAAGGCTAGTCAGCTAAAGATTGAAGAAATCTATGCGAATGATTCAGTGCCGCTGTCTATTAAGCCGGATCTTCCTGTCTATAACCTACAAAACATAAATGCGACGGGGGCAGTAGTACTAGCCGGTATCACTCAGGATCTAATCAGTAAGGGAGTGTCACAAGAAAATGCGCAGCTAGCTGGTTCTATATTGGCAGTGGTCGCTGGCGGGGTGTAAAGTAAAAATAATGGTGCAAAAGGCGCAGGTGATGCAGCTAGCTTAGCCAATGCAGCGAAGCTTCGTGGACAGCTGACTGGACAAGAGATATCTGGTGGCCATGCATTCGAAAAGCATGTGATTCAGCAGGGTGAATACAAAGATCTGGGCATAACCACTCGAGAGAAGTTTGCCTCGCATATTGAAAACGTCGTTAATAACCCAACTTCATTTCGTGAGCTAAGTGGTGGACGTACTGTTTACTGGGACAATGTCAGTGGTGCAGTCGTTATTAGGAACCCTAAAGCGGTCGATGGCGGCACTGCATTCCGCCCTGTGAATGGGCAAGCATATTTTGATGGTTTGAGGTAGTAACTGTGAATACGATTAACGCTTCGCATGATTTAGCGAATGTTAGCTTTAGCCGAGACGAGCTTTTAGTCTTGAATGCGGCTTTAAATGAAATATGTAATGGGGTAGATGTGTTCGAATTTGAGACGCGGATTGGAGCAGATCGTGAATTTGTAACTGGTTTACTTCAAGGGATTGGTTCGGTGCTTGATGACATGGATCAGCTATCCAGTTGATTTTCGATGAGCTTGCTCTACTAACACCGGCCTCGTGCCGGTGTTGTTTTATCTGCTTACTGCAAAATCTCTCTTCCTTCGCTGCTTGCCTTGGTAGTGGGTAGTCCCCCCATTTTTACTCTTCACCAGATGTAGAACTGTTGCGGCCAATGAGTGCTGAGTGTCAGCGTAGGATTATCCGGCCAATGGTTCTGCTTTTATTGCTGTTTTATAATGCGACAAGTTGTTTAGCTTGCCGCTTGTAGAATCAAAACGACTTACTAACCCCCAGCACCACTGTTGCAGCGCAGAGATCGTCGTAGTCGTTGTAGCTGTAGCACTCGCTTTTGGACAGGTCGCTGGCGACGTAGCTCAGGGACAAGTCGAGGGACAGCAGGGATTTGCTTAGGCCCACTTACCATTCGTTGTAGTGGCTGCGCAGTTTGCCGTTGCTGCGTTCCAGTACGTCGTCTTTGAAGTCGACTTCGCCGTAGCGCAGGTTGAGGCCCAGCTCGTAGGGCAGTAGAGGTAGGACTGCGGTAGGTTTTTCGCTGAGCGGGATTATCAGCTATCTATGACTAATCTGCGTGTGCTAAGGGTGTCTTCGGAACCAAATATTACTTCTATATTCTTAGCTGGGGTTTGAGGTGATTAAGTAAGTGGCTTCAGGGTGTTTATATGATGAATGATATAAGTTTATTACTGTATAGAAATCGGTTGCTGATTGGTTCTATTTTGTTAATAGGTCTAATGTTAAACTGCGTTTTAAGGTTTTGGGGGCAGTGGCATCAATTTGCTAGCGTGTTACTTGTACAGCTTTGGTTTGGTCAGGCAGTTTTTTCATATTTAATAGGCGAGCGGGTTTCTATTGGTCCTAGTGGTTTTGAAAAAGAGGATGACCCTACTGGTCGTGCTGTTTTAGCGGGCTTTTCATTTGTTGTTTATGTGTTGGCTTTTTTCGTACCATTTTGAAATTAATCCGCAAGTTTTTATTTTTTGTATCTAGCTGCGAAGCGGAGGGGGTAAATCTACTTTCATGTGAGGCAGATGTTTTATATGTTGATTTGGAAGGGTAAAATTATTTATTTTATTATTAACTAACCCTACTAGCTCATTAAAATGGGTTTATATTTTAGGTGGGGCGTGTGGTTTATAAATTACCTATCTAATGATTGATGCACGGTTGCAGACACCAAAACGCATAAAATAAAGCTGAATCTGTTTCGTCACTATTTCGTGATCAGAATTTACACAATCCAATGCCGTCGAGTTCAAGTCAGCTAACAAAGCACCGATCAACATGCTGCAAGTGTGAGGTCGGTAACAACGAGCAAGACTTAAGCTTTATAGTCATAGCCGGGGAAAACTTGACCTTAGTCGCCGCGGCCAATGAAGACCACGAGTATTCCAAAGGCAAAAAAGGCAAAACTACCACCCAAGAGGATGTCGTGAGCTATCAAAGCGCTGAGCTGAAAGGCGGGAGGACTTGATTGCGGTGGCGGGCAAAGACCTGACTTTGGTCGCCAGCAAGATCGGCTTCGGTGATGAAGCCTATGTGCATGCCGTTGCTGCAAGGTACCTCCGAAGCAGTCGCAAAAGTCAAAATGGAGTGGGG
>NZ_JANLNY010000009.1 GCF_025465995.1 Pseudomonas sp. 5P_3.1_Bac2
ATGCAGTATTGAACTGAAGAGTTTGATCATGGCTCAGATTGAACGCTGGCGGCAGGCCTAACACATGCAAGTCGAGCGGTAGAGAGAAGCTTGCTTCTCTTGAGAGCGGCGGACGGGTGAGTAATGCCTAGGAATCTGCCTAGTGGTGGGGGATAACGTTCGGAAACGGACGCTAATACCGCATACGTCCTACGGGAGAAAGCGGGGGACCTTCGGGCCTCGCGCCATTAGATGAGCCTAGGTCGGATTAGCTAGTTGGTGAGGTAATGGCTCACCAAGGCGACGATCCGTAACTGGTCTGAGAGGATGATCAGTCACACTGGAACTGAGACACGGTCCAGACTCCTACGGGAGGCAGCAGTGGGGAATATTGGACAATGGGCGAAAGCCTGATCCAGCCATGCCGCGTGTGTGAAGAAGGTCTTCGGATTGTAAAGCACTTTAAGTTGGGAGGAAGGGCAGTAAATTAATACTTTGCTGTTTTGACGTTACCGACAGAATAAGCACCGGCTAACTTCGTGCCAGCAGCCGCGGTAATACGAAGGGTGCAAGCGTTAATCGGAATTACTGGGCGTAAAGCGCGCGTAGGTGGTTCAGTAAGATGGAAGTGAAAGCCCCGGGCTCAACCTGGGAACTGCTTTCATAACTGCTGAGCTAGAGTACGGTAGAGGGTAGTGGAATTTCCTGTGTAGCGGTGAAATGCGTAGATATAGGAAGGAACACCAGTGGCGAAGGCGACTACCTGGACTGATACTGACACTGAGGTGCGAAAGCGTGGGGAGCAAACAGGATTAGATACCCTGGTAGTCCACGCCGTAAACGATGTCAACTAGCCGTTGGAATCCTTGAGATTTTAGTGGCGCAGCTAACGCATTAAGTTGACCGCCTGGGGAGTACGGCCGCAAGGTTAAAACTCAAATGAATTGACGGGGGCCCGCACAAGCGGTGGAGCATGTGGTTTAATTCGAAGCAACGCGAAGAACCTTACCTGGCCTTGACATGCTGAGAACTTTCTAGAGATAGATTGGTGCCTTCGGGAACTCAGACACAGGTGCTGCATGGCTGTCGTCAGCTCGTGTCGTGAGATGTTGGGTTAAGTCCCGTAACGAGCGCAACCCTTGTCCTTAGTTACCAGCACGTTATGGTGGGAACTCTAAGGAGACTGCCGGTGACAAACCGGAGGAAGGTGGGGATGACGTCAAGTCATCATGGCCCTTACGGCCAGGGCTACACACGTGCTACAATGGTCGGTACAAAGGGTTGCCAAGCCGCGAGGTGGAGCTAATCCCATAAAACCGATCGTAGTCCGGATCGCAGTCTGCAACTCGACTGCGTGAAGTCGGAATCGCTAGTAATCGTGAATCAGAATGTCACGGTGAATACGTTCCCGGGCCTTGTACACACCGCCCGTCACACCATGGGAGTGGGTTGCACCAGAAGTAGCTAGTCTAACCTTCGGGAGGACGGTTACCACGGTGTGATTCATGACTGGGGTGAAGTCGTAACAAGGTAGCCGTAGGGGAACCTGCGGCTGGATCACCTCCTTAATCGACGACATCAGCTTTCTCATAAGCTCCCACACGAATTGCTTGATTCATTGCAGAAGACGATTGGGTCTGTAGCTCAGTTGGTTAGAGCGCACCCCTGATAAGGGTGAGGTCGGCAGTTCGAATCTGCCCAGACCCACCAATTGTTGTGGGGCGCAGGCTTCAAGACATTGGGGCCATAGCTCAGCTGGGAGAGCGCCTGCCTTGCACGCAGGAGGTCAGCGGTTCGATCCCGCTTGGCTCCACCATTAAGCTTAGAGCTCAGAAATGAGTATTCATTGAATACTGATTTCTGGTCTTTATGACCGGTACAAATCGTTCTTTAAAAATTTGGGTATGTGATAGAAGTGACTGATTGATTACTTTCACTGGTAATTAATCTGGTCAAGGTAAAATTTGTAGTTCTCAATTGCAAATTTTCGGCGAATGTCGTCTTCACGTTTGAGACAGTAACCAGATTGCTTGGGGTTATATGGTCAAGTGAAGAAGCGCATACGGTGGATGCCTTGGCAGTCAGAGGCGATGAAAGACGTTGTAGCCTGCGATAAGCTCCGGGGAGTCGGCAAACAGACTTTGATCCGGAGATCTCTGAATGGGGGAACCCACCTAACATAAGTTAGGTATCTTGCACTGAATACATAGGTGTAAGAGGCGAACCAGGGGAACTGAAACATCTAAGTACCCTGAGGAAAAGAAATCAACCGAGATTCCCTTAGTAGTGGCGAGCGAACGGGGACTAGCCCTTAAGTTGATTTGAGATTAGTGGAAGGCTCTGGAAAGTGCCGCCGTAGTGGGTGATAGCCCCGTACACGAAAATCTCTTATCAATGAAATCGAGTAGGACGGAGCACGAGAAACTTTGTCTGAATATGGGGGGACCATCCTCCAAGGCTAAATACTACTGACTGACCGATAGTGAACTAGTACCGTGAGGGAAAGGCGAAAAGAACCCCGGAGAGGGGAGTGAAATAGATCCTGAAACCGTATGCGTACAAGCAGTGGGAGCCTACTTTGTTGGGTGACTGCGTACCTTTTGTATAATGGGTCAGCGACTTATATTCAGTGGCGAGCTTAACCGAATAGGGGAGGCGTAGCGAAAGCGAGTCTTAATAGGGCGTTTAGTCGCTGGGTATAGACCCGAAACCGGGCGATCTATCCATGGGCAGGTTGAAGGTTAGGTAACACTGACTGGAGGACCGAACCGACTACCGTTGAAAAGTTAGCGGATGACCTGTGGATCGGAGTGAAAGGCTAATCAAGCTCGGAGATAGCTGGTTCTCCTCGAAAGCTATTTAGGTAGCGCCTCGTGTATCACTGCTGGGGGTAGAGCACTGTTTCGGCTAGGGGGTCATCCCGACTTACCAAACCGATGCAAACTCCGAATACCAGCAAGTGTCAGCACGGGAGACACACGGCGGGTGCTAACGTCCGTCGTGAAAAGGGAAACAACCCAGACCGTCAGCTAAGGTCCCAAAGTTATGGTTAAGTGGGAAACGATGTGGGAAGGCTTAGACAGCTAGGAGGTTGGCTTAGAAGCAGCCACCCTTTAAAGAAAGCGTAATAGCTCACTAGTCGAGTCGGCCTGCGCGGAAGATGTAACGGGGCTCAAACCATACACCGAAGCTACGGGTTCAACGTAAGTTGAGCGGTAGAGGAGCGTTCTGTAAGCCTGTGAAGGTGAGTTGAGAAGCTTGCTGGAGGTATCAGAAGTGCGAATGCTGACATGAGTAACGACAATGCGAGTGAAAAACTCGCACGCCGAAAGACCAAGGTTTCCTGCGCAACGTTAATCGACGCAGGGTGAGTCGGCCCCTAAGGCGAGGCAGAAATGCGTAGTCGATGGGAAACGGGTTAATATTCCCGTACTTCTAATTACTGCGATGGAGGGACGGAGAAGGCTAGGCCAGCACGGCGTTGGTTGTCCGTGTTTAAGGTAGTAGGCTGATTTCTTAGGTAAATCCGGGAGATCAAGGCCGAGAACTGATGACGAGTGTTCTTTTAGAACATGAAGTGGTTGATGCCATGCTTCCAGGAAAAGCTTCTAAGCTTCAGGTAATTAGGAACCGTACCCCAAACCGACACAGGTGGTTAGGTAGAGAATACCAAGGCGCTTGAGAGAACTCGGGTGAAGGAACTAGGCAAAATGGCACCGTAACTTCGGGAGAAGGTGCGCCGGTGAGGGTGAAGCATTTACTGCGTAAGCTCATGCCGGTCGAAGATACCAGGCCGCTGCGACTGTTTATTAAAAACACAGCACTCTGCAAACACGAAAGTGGACGTATAGGGTGTGACGCCTGCCCGGTGCCGGAAGGTTAATTGATGGGGTTAGCGCAAGCGAAGCTCTTGATCGAAGCCCCGGTAAACGGCGGCCGTAACTATAACGGTCCTAAGGTAGCGAAATTCCTTGTCGGGTAAGTTCCGACCTGCACGAATGGCGTAACGATGGCGGCGCTGTCTCCACCCGAGACTCAGTGAAATTGAAATCGCTGTGAAGATGCAGTGTATCCGCGGCTAGACGGAAAGACCCCGTGAACCTTTACTATAGCTTTGCACTGGACTTTGAGTTTACTTGTGTAGGATAGGTGGGAGGCTTTGAAGCGTGGACGCCAGTTCGCGTGGAGCCATCCTTGAAATACCACCCTGGTAACCTTGAGGTTCTAACTCTGGTCCGTTATCCGGATCGAGGACAGTGTATGGTGGGTAGTTTGACTGGGGCGGTCTCCTCCTAAAGAGTAACGGAGGAGTACGAAGGTGCGCTCAGACCGGTCGGAAATCGGTCGTAGAGTATAAAGGCAAAAGCGCGCTTGACTGCGAGACAGACACGTCGAGCAGGTACGAAAGTAGGTCTTAGTGATCCGGTGGTTCTGTATGGAAGGGCCATCGCTCAACGGATAAAAGGTACTCCGGGGATAACAGGCTGATACCGCCCAAGAGTTCATATCGACGGCGGTGTTTGGCACCTCGATGTCGGCTCATCACATCCTGGGGCTGAAGCCGGTCCCAAGGGTATGGCTGTTCGCCATTTAAAGTGGTACGCGAGCTGGGTTTAGAACGTCGTGAGACAGTTCGGTCCCTATCTGCCGTGGACGTTTGAGATTTGAGAGGGGCTGCTCCTAGTACGAGAGGACCGGAGTGGACGAACCTCTGGTGTTCCGGTTGTCACGCCAGTGGCATTGCCGGGTAGCTATGTTCGGAAAAGATAACCGCTGAAAGCATCTAAGCGGGAAACTTGCCTCAAGATGAGATCTCACTGGAACCTTGAGTTCCCTAAAGGGCCGTCGAAGACTACGACGTTGATAGGTTGGGTGTGTAAGCGCTGTGAGGCGTTGAGCTAACCAATACTAATTGCCCGTGAGGCTTGACCATATAACACCCAAACAATTTGTGGTGTCAGACGGTTGAAGTCGACAACAAACCGAAAATTTGCAGCAACTACAAAGC
>NZ_JANLNY010000005.1 GCF_025465995.1 Pseudomonas sp. 5P_3.1_Bac2
GCCCACTCCATTTTGACTTTTGCGGCTGCTTCGGAGTTACCTTGTAGCTCATACAGATAACTGCGTGCATCAGCATCAGCTTTGGCTTGGCTGAAAGCAGCCAAAGCCTCTGTGGGGTTGGAAGCTTTCTGTAATAGACCTAAAACAACCCGCTCACTCGTTGTAAGGGGACTGGTGAGCACGTCGCGCCCCAACTCATAGGTACTATTGGCAGCGCTACCAAGCGATTCGCCAACCCCCTTGGCTCCTCCAGCTATCTGGTCCGTGAAATCAATATTTCGGTAGTTAAGGTTGCGTTCGTAGAAGTCTCTTTGCTCAAGCTCTTCACGGCCACCTTCCTGCAAATATTCTGAGTTGACTAGAGGGGAGTAAAAATCTGCATGACTGAGCTGGTAACCCTGTAAAAGCTTAAGTGTTTCTGACGGGCTGTAGCTTTTGCCTTCTAAGAGACTTGGCACATCACCTTTAGCTTGTGCCTCATAGCGTGTAGCCAGTGGTGTCAGTGCTAGTCCTAGGTGCTTGAGAGTCGCCTCGTCGAAGACCACGCCGGTGGCAGATATTTTGTCTTGCCAATCCTTATCCACATAAAAAGCTAATGCCTCAGCAAGACGGCGTTCGGCCTCTGCCTCACTCGTGCCAGACTCCTTAGCCAACTCTGCGGCCTGCTTGTGAATCAGCTTGCGTTCATCTGGATGCAACTGCCGGTTGTAGGCTGTCGCATTTTTAGCCAGCTCTGCGGCCTTGGCGGGATCGCCACCTGTGGCTGTTGCCACCGCCACGCCAATAAGCAGAGAAACTGTTAGTTCGAGGTTTTTATCGTCTTTGATAGCGCCGGAAAGTTTCTCAATCAGCAGCTCGTTAGCACCTGCTGTCCACGCGCCAGTTTTAAAGTCCCCGCCAGTAGCCTCACTGAGCAGCCCACCCACCACCGCATGCAGTGCAACTTTAGCCGGGCTACCTTCTTTCCAGTCGATATCCTTTATTACCTCACCACTGGCTAAATCACCGGCCTAGTTAAAGGCTCCAGCTTGGAGAAGATGTTGCAGCTGGCCCGTTAAGGCGTCCTGTAAATTGTCGCTGAGGCTGCCGCCTTGCACAGTGGATTGAGCTACAGCTTGAATCGCTCCTTGTGCACCGAGGTAGGAGCCAAACTTTGCAAGCTCACTGGGTTTGCTCAGGTCAAAGCCTTTGGTGATTTTATTGACGTTATCGCCCGTAACCCCAAAGGCATTGTCTAGCACGCCTGCTGTGAAACCAGCAGTAATGGCCGAGGTGGCATAGCCTTTGAGGTTTTCTCCAGAGGTAACATCCTTGAGGGCAGCTCCAACGTTGCCTCGGTTGTTAATAATGCTCGTAGCACCAGTGCTCGCGGCAGACGTTAAAACGGCTGTTGCGGCAACGTTCGCCCAGCCAGCTGCTGTAGCCGCTGTAGTCGCTGTTGCAGCAGTTCCCGCAGCCCAGGCACTCCCTGCAGCTGTTGACGCTCCAGCGGCGGAAGCCCCACCGGCAACCAACCCACTTGCTGCACCCGCCGTGAAATAGGTGACGATAATTGCGATCACAATCATCGCTGGGCCGCCAAGACCCGAGTGACTCTCACTCCATTTGTCATGTACTTCTTTGACTTGGCGCCAGTCCACATCACCACGTGTTTCAACTTGCTTGAGCCAGGCCAAATCAGGATCAGCTTCGACCATGGCATCAATCGATTGGCTGATAGTTTTTTGGTCAAGTTGCCTAACGTCGATGTGTAAACCGTCAACCGCTTTGATCAGCACTTCACCTTGGGCCGTTAGTTGGCTCTGACGCAAAGTCTCATCGACCGCACCTTTATTTTTCGTGCTATTCCAAACGGCACTACTGCTACTTTTGTCGTGGCTCTCCTGATGCAGATCCTTCACCGCTTCAAAGGTCACTGCACCGCCGCTGGCGATGGTGAGGTCACCGCCGCTTTCGAGTTTGGCGCCTTGGTAGCGTTGGTCGCTGCCGCTGGAGAGGGTCAGGTCACCGCCGGTGGTGATTTCGCTGCCGACATTGGTTACCTGGGTGACTTCGTCGCGTTGGGTTTTCTTGCTGCCCCAACTGCCCTTCTTTTTCATGTCGTACAGCGAGTAGTTGCTGTCTTGCGCGGCCAACATGTTCAACTCGTTGTCGGCATGCACGTAGGCTTCATCGCCGGCGCCGATCTTGCTGGCGAGCAAAGTCAGGTCTTTGCCCGCTACCGCAATCAGGTCGCCCCCGGCTTTCAGCTCAGCGCTTTGCTGGCTGGCTTCATCCTCTTGAATGGTGGTTTTGCCTTTTTTGCCTTTGGAGTACTCATGGTCTTCATTCGCCGCGGCGGCTAAGGTATCGACACCAGTTGAGGCTGTAGACGCGCCGCTCTGCTGGCCGGATTGGCCACTTAGACGGAACAGGCCTTGCTGCGTTTGGGTGTTGCGCCACCACACTCACTGCGCAGTTGCTCTATCCATCAACGTAATGCGGTCGGGCCTACACCCAGCGATTTGCAGTCTTCGGGAATTGAGTAGCCTTGATCCAGAACCAGACCGGCTGCCTCAAGTTTGAAATCTGTACTGAATGATCTTCTGGCCATGTAAACACCTCATTGCTGGGCGAAACTTAACGCCCTATCGGGGTGTCCAGGCTCATTGAGCCACAACAGGGTGGCTGAAAAAGGGGCGAAACTTGAATGCAGAAATGATGCAAGAAGGCGGCAAAAATGGGGTAGATAGGGTGCAAAAACACCGGCACAAGGCCGGTGTCGAGAGTGTCAGATCAAGTTGAAACTTCTACAGTTCACCAGACCTCATGGGTCTCGGCTCTGTAATTCTTTTCAATACGCTCAACAAGCAATGGCGCACTGATAATTCCTCTTGTGGAATGCTTCAGCTCTTCCGAGTTAATCTCTCTCTCCAGCCGAAGTGCTTCGCTTCCATTCCACAGCCAAATAGAGCCGCCCGGCCCGCCATTCCTGGAACGGAACGTAGGAAAAACTTGTACCCTTTCGGGAACCGGAACATTTGCCACAACGGATAGAAGGCCTTGATTTACCGCACTTTGAACAACAAAAAATGCGGAAAATTGTGGCTCACCATCAACAACAACCGAAAAATCTTTTGGTTGTTCATTATGAAATCCGGGGAAAACACGAATTAAAAAACCAAATTCAGGATGCTTATGAGTAACTTGCGCATATGCGACACCCTGCGAGGTTAACACCTGCAAAATGTCGCCCAGCTTTACCTTCTTAGCCATTTAAAATCCTTCATATCCAGCTTTTTTCAGCAGCTCGGCGCCACGAATCAAACCCTGCTCATACTTA
>NZ_JANLNY010000007.1 GCF_025465995.1 Pseudomonas sp. 5P_3.1_Bac2
TGAGTCGATGCTGGAGATCGAGGTCACTCGCGAGGCCTTGCGAAAAAAGTGGTGAGCGCACCCTCCCGTCGAGAGCTGGTGCGCCACATGACGGCACACGGCTTAAGTGAGCGTCGAGCGCTTCAGGTGATTCGCATGAGCGCCAGCGCTCTGCGCTACCAGCCAAGAGCGGATCGCAACCAGAGCCTGCGTGAACGTATTGTGGCCTTGGCTCATCGGCATCGCCGCTATGGCGCCCGATGATCTATTTGAAGCTGCGCCAGGCTGGCGAGGTGGTCAACCACAAGCGGGTGGAGCGCCTGTATGCCGAGGCTCACTTGCAGGTGAAAAGGCGTAAGCGCAAGAAGAGCCCGATTGCAGATCGACAGCCGCTAGGGCGCCCAAGGGCAGCCAATCAGGTCTGGTCGATGGACTTTGTTTTTGATCGCACGGCTGAAGGGCGTGTCATCAAGAGCCTGACCGTGGTGGATGATGCCACCCATGAGGCTGTCGCCATCGTGCCGGAACGAGCGATTGGTGGACTTTCGTTGACACGCATTTTGGATCGTCTGGCCAGGTCACGCGGGCTGCCCAAAGCCATCCGCACGGACAATGTCAAGGAGTTCTGTGGTCGCACCATGCTGACATGGGCTCATCAGCGAGGTGTGCAGCTGTTTCTGATTGAGCTCGGCAAACCCAATCAGAATGCCTACATCGAATCGTTTAACGGGCGCTTTCGTGATGAATGCCTGAACGAACACTGGTTCACCAGCCTGCCGCACGCCAAGGTGGTGATTGAGTCTTGGCGGAGGGAATACAACGAAGAAAGACCGAAGAAAGGGCTCGATGGGTTAACCCCATCGGCCTATGCCGAGCAACTGACCTCGCAAGCCGTTATATTGAACTAGGACTCTAAAGCCAGCTGCTACTGAAGACGGGGAGACGTCGGCATTGGACTGTGTAAATTCTGATCTCGAAATAGTGACGAAACAGATTCAGCTTTATTTTATGCGTTTTGGTGTCTGCAACCGTGCATCAATTCATTAGATAGGTAATTTATAAACCACACACCCCACCTAAAATACAAACCGCTTTTAATGAGCTAGCAGGGTTAGTTAATAATAAAATAAATAATTTTACCCTTTCAAACCAACATATAAAACATCTGCCTCACATGAAAGTAGATTTACCCCCTCCGCTTCACAGCTAGATACAAAAAATAAAACTTGCGTCTTAATTTCAAAATGGTACGAAAAAAGCCAACACATAAACAACAAATGAAAAGCCCGCTAAAACAGCACGACCAGTAGGGTCACCCTCTTTTTCAAAACCACTAGGACCAATAGAAACCCGCTCGCCTATTACATATGAAAAAAATGCCTGACCAAACCAAAGCTGCACAAGTAACACGCTAGCAAATTGATACCACTGCCCCCAAAACCTTAAAATGCAGTTTAACATTAGCCCTATTAACAAAATAGAACCAATCAGCAACCGATTTCTATACAGTAATAAATTTAAATCATTCATCTCTATAAATATCCTTGGCACTATTTACTAAATTATCCCAAACTCCAGCCGCACTAACAGCATTGGAAATTCTTGAGGCAGCCTCTGAAGACAGTCCCTTATTTTTTATAAATCGCCCAAATCCGTCACTTAAAGCGGAGGCAGTAATGGCTGCTGGCAGGTCACCTTTCAAATATCCAGATAATAATGAAGCAGCAGTTGAGCCTGATGATACAAGCCCCCCTGCACCACCAGTTGTTATTACTGCCCCATAGCCTGAATCGCCCCCAAACAGACGTTGGCTTTAGTGGCCTGAACTCTACTTCTGGTGAAGAGTAAAAATGGGGGGATTACCAGCGAAGGAAGGGAGGTTTTGCAGTAAGCAGATAAAACAACACCGGCGCAGGGCCGGTGTTAGATAAATAATCCTATTGGTTAGGATTGGTAATCATCAAATTCCCAGGCAAATACCTTCCCTAGTTTTATCACGATAGTTTCCCAGCTGTCCCCCTCGCAGCGACTCACATATTCATGAATCAATCCATTAATAGTCGAAAAATCATACTCTCGAACAATTAATAAACCTCTCCCCCAACGAGGTTCCCACATTGTCTCTTCTAGCCACCTTGGAGTGCAGATGAAAAGCTCAAAATCATCTGCCCCTTGCGTGCAGTCAAGCCCAACTCGAATACGAAGACTTAAAAAAAAGTTGTCTACGTTCTCAGGAGCGTATGTCTCGACATCAAAAATATCATTAGAAATACCTTTTATAACAGCATGCATAATTCCTCCTAGTCAGCCACATTCAGATGACCGTTACTTACTTTTACGCGCTGACCTGTTACCGGGTTGATATTGTATGTTTCAAAATTAGCCTGCACGCCTGTCGTTGCAAAAGGTGAATCTTTGGGTGTTGGCGGCCTATATACACGAGTGCCGTCTGCGCTAATCAAACCAAGCCCATCACTTGTTTTTGTCGCTCCATCTCCAACCCAGGTTTTACCCAACTGATTAGCTTCGGAAGATGTGCCTTGGCCTATAGAGAAGTTCGGATTTTTCGTTCCACTGCCATTCACAGCCGCAGCTAATCTTGAATCCTGGGCCGCAATATTACTCAGGTTTTCTTGTATCAGTTGTTCCTTCAGCTTTGGATACAAGGCCGCATTCTCAGCGCCGGAGCTAACAGCTCCACCTTTGGAACCCTGCTCTT
>NZ_JANLNY010000029.1 GCF_025465995.1 Pseudomonas sp. 5P_3.1_Bac2
TCTATTCTGTCAATCGTGATGCCTTTTTCTCTGAGGTGAGCTTGACCACGTTTAACTATGTCATCGGTTATTCCAACGTAACGAGTCACACCATCAACAACGCAGTTATAAACACAGGTCTTTCCGCCTATAGAGGCAACCTCACCTGCGCCTTTTGCACCAACGGCTTAATCTATTTTTCTAGCAGATTCTCGACCGTAAGCCTATCAATTTCTCTGAAGACTACTTCTATCTCGTGTTCTTCGTCACCAACCCAATCAAGGACCGCGTCACGTAAAATCTCAAGGTATACCTGTAGATCCTCTCTTGGCAATTCTGGAAGATTCACATGTACAAGGACGATTTTATGGCATGGAATCCAGCTAAGATCTCTTAAGCAATCATATAAGGCATCCCAGTTAAATCCAAAATATCCCGGCAACCAAAGTAGATAATACAGCGCTCTTATCAATTCCTCTGCAATCCCAATGGAGGGGTCAATCCGTACATAAAAAACCTCGGCCGCGTCATATGAAGGCGGGATGTCCACAAACTTGAATGGCAACATTTTCGACAGGCCTCACTTTTTTATCGGGATGAAGGTTTTGTAGTGGTCGGCTGTGTAATACATTTCGCCGCCTTTCCCTACGACGATTCGCTGAGGTCCTGGCCCTACTATACCGGGCGTAGGATGGACGTATTCAGTGTAGTAACCGGCTGGTTTCTGCGGCAGATCCGATGCGCGATTCTGGAATATAGAACCGTCGTTTCGATGAGGGAAAGATCCACCTGACTTTATCCGATCCAAGGTTGGCCAAGATCAACTCTACCTTGGAAAACCTGACCAGTTTTTTGATCAACAACCTTGATGCCATCGATGAAGCGAGTGGCGTCTTTTGCACGTCCAAGCAAAGCTTCGCCATATTTTCTTTCAAGAGCCTCCAATGCGTCTTTAGTTAGCGTCTCACCAATGCTTGCCGGCCTCCACGAAACCCAGGGTGATTCAGACAAAATAACACCGGCGCATGGCCGGTGTCAGATCAACTCGAAACCTCTACACATTAGGTGCACCGACTAAAAGCCAAGCGTAAGGCCGCACCTACATCAGAAGGACTACTACCGCTGGGGATAGTGACATAGTCACTCTCACTTATACCATTGCCACTCCAGGCTTCTAGCTTTTCGTGATGGCTGGGGCGAATAGTGATCTGATCACGCTTACTTTCGATACTGCATTTTTTCATATCTTTAAATAATGCACGCTTAGTCTTGTAGCCATAGCGTTCCAAAATGCTCCCAACCCATTGATCATATCGTAGATTGGTCAGGCTGTAGTCGTATAGCTCCATATCAAAAGTAGCCTCAGGATGAATCCAAACATCCTTTCGCGGTTCGGGAAGCACAAATCGGCTATGAGTCAAGGCGTCAAGTACAGCAAAGCCTAACTCTTGATCACTAGTTTCAGGGCTGGCGTGATGCTCGACACCCTGTGGATCAGCTCGACTACTCCGATAGCCAGAATAAGTTTTAACGTAAATAAATTCCTGATTGACTCCTGCATCCGCCCAGGCTGTTTTCACAACATCGTTCATCTTAATTCACCTTGGTAATTTTTACCGTAATGCCTTTACCCTGACCATACTCAATTAATTCCTTCTGCCGGATACTCCAATTCATTAGGCCTAAATTCTCTTTCGAGTCGAAATGACTCTTTACCATCCCACAGCCAAAGGGAACCACCCGGTCCGCCATTTCTGGAGCGGAATGTAGGAAATACTTGTAGCCTTTCGGGCACTGGGACATTTTCCACAACGGATAGGAGGCCTTGATTTACCGCACTTTGAACAACAAAGAATGCGGAAAATTGTGGCTCGCCATCAACAACAACCGAAAAATCTTTTGGTTGTTAATTATGAAATCCGGGGAAAACACGAATTAAAAAACCAAATTCAGGATGCTTATGAGTAACTTGCGCATACGCGACACCCTGCGAGGTTAACACCTGCAAAATGTCGCCCAGCTTTACCTTCTTAGCCATTTAAAATCCTTCATATCCAGCTTTTTCAGCAGCTCAGCACCACGAATCAAACCCTGTTCATACTTG
>NZ_JANLNY010000004.1 GCF_025465995.1 Pseudomonas sp. 5P_3.1_Bac2
GCCGACCCAAGCGGCAATTGGACGTTCACCCCGTCCAGCCCGCTGGCCGATGGCACCGTGGTCAGTGCGGTGGCCAGCGATGCTGCCGGCAACCCCAGCCCAAGCAGCAGCGTGACGGTCGATGCCTTGGCCCCGGCAGTGCCGACTATCAACCTGAGCAACGGCAGCAGCTTGAGCGGGACTGCTGAGATTGGCAGCACCGTGGTGATTAGCGACGCCAGCGGCAACCCGATTGGCGAAGCGCTGGTGGGCCCGAGCGGTACCTGGAGCTATACGCCAAGCCCGGCTCTGGCCAATGGCACTGAAGTGAAGGTGGTGGCCAAGGATGCGGCGGGCAACACCAGCCCAGAAGCCAGCGTCATTGTCGACTCCCTGCCTCCGGCTGCACCGACCATTAACCCAAGCAACGGCCAGACCATCAGCGGCACCGGCGAAAATGGTGCGCTGATCACCCTGACTGACAGCAGCGGTAACCCGCTGGGCACCGTCACCGTGGTGGGCGGCGTGTGGAGTTACGACCTCACCCCAGACTTGGCCAACGGCACCGTGGTGATCGCCAAAGCCAGTGATGCTACCGGCAACGTTAGTGGCCCGGCTGCGGTCACCGTGGACAGCATCGCCCCTAATGCGCCGGTGATTGCACCGAGTAACGGGCAAATCATCAGCGGTACTGCTGAGCCTGGCGCCACTATCATCCTCAAGGATGCCGGTGGTACTGAGCTAGGCACTGTCACCGCAGACCCAAGCGGCAATTGGACCTTCACCCCGTCCAGCCCGCTGGCCGATGGCACCGTGGTCAGTGCGGTGGCCAGCGATGCTGCCGGCAACCCGAGCCCAAGCAGCAGCGTGACGGTCGATGCCTTGCCCCCGGCGGCGCCGCTGGTGAATGCCAGCAATGGCAGCGTGCTCAGTGGTACGGCTGAGGGCAACGCGACCATCGATATCTACGTGGGTAACACCGCCATTGGCCAAACCACGGCGGATGCAGCCGGTAACTGGGTGTTTGTTCCGACGACCCCATTGGCCGATGACACGGTGGTGGAAGTCACCGCCACCGATGCCGCGCAAAACACCAGCGGACCAGGTGTGGTGACCATCGATACCGACTTGCCATCGACACCGTTAATTAATCCAAGCAACGGTGTGACCATCACCGGCAGTGCCGATCCAGGTGTGGAAGTGCAGCTGCGTGATGGCAGCGGAGCGCTGCTGGGTCAAGTGACGGTGGGCGGTGACGGGCTGTGGACATTCACCCCGGCGACCCCATTGGCCGATGGCGCGGTGGTTAAAGCCATCGCCATCAACGCCGCGCTGACTGAAAGTGGTGAGGCGTCGATTGTGGTCGATGCGGTGGCCCCGGCTGCACCCATCATTGCACCGAGTAACGGCGAGCAAATCAGTGGTACCGCTGAGGCCGGTGCGACTATTACCCTGACCGACGCTGGCGGCACCGTGCTGGGTGAAGTGACAGCGGACCCAAGCGGTAATTGGACGTTCACCCCGTCCAGCCCGCTGGCCGATAGCACCGTGGTCAATGCGGTGGCCAGCGATGCTGCCGGCAACCCCAGCCCAAGCAGCAGCGTGACGGTGGATGCATTGCCGCCAGGTTTGCCCACCATCGCACCGAGTAACGGCGTGGTGGTGCAGGGCACCGCCGAAGCGAACAGCACCGTGCTCATCCGTGACGGCAGTGGCAATCCGCTTGGTCAAGCCAATGCCGACGGTA
The DNA here is from genome assembly GCF_025465995.1 of Pseudomonas sp. 5P_3.1_Bac2. Lineage (GTDB taxonomy): Bacteria > Pseudomonadota > Gammaproteobacteria > Pseudomonadales > Pseudomonadaceae > Aquipseudomonas. The sequence goes on from NZ_JANLNY010000004.1 coordinate 1,727, forward strand.
GCGGTAACTGGAGTTTCAGCCCGACGCCGGCGCTGCTCAATGGCGCGCTCATCTCGGTGGTCGCGCAAGATGCCGCTGGCAATACCAGCGCTCCTGCGACTGCCACGGTGGATGCGCTGGCACCGCCAACCCCAGTCATCAATCTGAGCAATGGCGAGGTGATCAGTGGTACTGCGGAAATCGGCGCCAAGGTGCTGTTGACCGATGGCAGTGGCGCGGTGATAGGCCAAGCCACGGCTGATGGCAGCGGTAACTGGACATTTACCCCAGGTACTGCACTGGCCAATGGCGTGGTGATTAATGCCCGGGCGCAAGACTCTGCGGGTAATACCAGTGGCCCGGCCAGCACCACAGTGGATGCCTTGCCGCCAGCCACGCCGGTGGTGCTGCCGAGCAATGGCAGTAGCCTCAGCGGTAGCGCTGAGGCCGGCGCCAAACTGGTGATTAAGGATGTTGTCAGCGGTGATGTGATTACCGAGCTGACCGTGCCAGTGGGAGGCAACTGGAGCTACACCCCAGTGCCGGCCCTGGCCAATGGCACCCAGGTGAGTGTGCAGGCCGTGGATGCGGCGGGCAATGACAGCCCGACTGCCACCGTGACCGTGGACAGTCTGCCACCTGCGGCGCCGACCGTAGCCTTGAGTAATGGCAGCAGCTTAAGTGGTACAGCTGAAGCCAACAGCAAGGTCATCATCACTGACGGCAACGGTAATCCGATTGGCGAGACGACCGCCAGCCCAACCGGCCAGTGGAGCTTCACCCCAGCCTCAGTGCTGGCCCACGCCAGCGTGGTCAATGTGGTGGCGCGCGACGCCTCCGGCAATACCGGGCCGGCTGCCAGCGTGACCATCGATTCGGTGGCGCCGCCTGCGCCAGTGCTCAACCCGAGTAATGGTCAGGTGCTCAGCGGTACTGCCGAAGCCAATGCGCAGGTGACCTTGACCGGCAGCGGTGGCGTGCCACTGGGTCAAGTCACCGCAGGCCCGGATGGGGTTTGGAGTTTAACCCTCGGCACGGCCTTGGCCGACGGCACTGTGGTCAGCGCTACGGCCACTGACGCCACGGGCAATACCAGTGGCCCAGCGGCGACGACGGTGGATGCCCAGGCGCCGGGTACGCCGATCATTGCCCTGACTAATGGCTCGATTGTGCAGGGCACAGCGGAAATCGGTGCCAAAGTCATTCTGACTGACGGCAACGGGGATCCGTTGGCCGAGGTGACCGCCGATGGTGCGGGCAATTGGAGCTATACCCCGAGCCCAGCCTTGCTCAATGCCACGGTCGTTAATGCCAAAGCGGTCGACGCGGTGGGTAACAGCAGCGGCACCGCCACTGTCACGGTCGATTCGCTGGCCCCGTCGGCGCCGGTGATCAACCCCACTAAGGGCGCCGTGCTCAGCGGTACTGGTGAGATTGGTGCAGTGATTCACTTAACCGATGGTAGTGGCGCTGCAATTGGCCAAACCACGGTGGCGGGTGACGGCACCTGGTCGTTCACTCCGACGACTGCGCTGGCCCATGGCACTGTGGTCAACGCCACGGCCACGGATGCCACCGGTAACCTTAGTGATCCGGCCAGTACCAGTGTCGATAGCGTCGCGCCGGCAGCGCCGGGGTTAAGCCTTAATCACGACGGTAATCTGCTCACCGGCACGGCCGAAGCCAACAGCCAAGTGCGCATTGTGCTTAATGGCGACAGCGCCAATCCGATCATCGTCAATGTGGGTGGCAGCGGTACCTTCAGCCTGCCGATCAGCCCCGCGCTGGTGGCCGGTGAGGCGATTGTTGGCGAAACCATCGATGCCAGCGGCAACGTCAGTCTGCCGACCACCATCCATGCCCTCGATCTGGCACCGCCAACCCTGACGGTGACTGAAGCAGCAGATGGTTATGTCAACGCCACGGAAGTCAGCGATGGCATCCAGGTCCAGGTCGGCCTGCGTCCCACCATGCAGGCTGGGCAAGTGCTGACGCTGAAGTTCGCCGGGCAAAACGGCTATGAGCAGGATCTGAGCTACACCCTGACCAGCAGTGATATCGCTGCCGGCAGCGTTAATCTGACCTTGTCTCCACAGGGTGGTAACGGGCCGTTCCCTGAAGGCGCGTCGAGCATCACGGCGGATATTAGCGGCGGTGCGAATGGCACACCGGTCAACTTCGTGGTTGATACCATCCCGCCGGCTCAGCCAGTGCTGACCTTGGTCGGCAACTTGCTGACTGTCACCAGTGAGCCCTTCACCAAAGTCATCGTAGCGGTGAAAGTGGCCGGTGTGGAAGCCACCGTGGAGGTGGTAACTGATGCCAGCGGTAAGGCTCTGGTCGATTTGCTCACTGATCTGGATGTCGACTTCAGTTGGGATCAATTGCTTAGCGCACAGGTCTCGGCACGCGGCGAAGATCTGGCCGGTAACCAAGGTGGCATCGCCAGCGTTGGCGTGGGGCCGAGCGTGCCACAGCCTATCACTGTAGGTAACTTCGGCCTGGATGTTGCTTTGCTTCCTTTGCCGAGGCTGGGCATCTCCGGCGTCACGACTCCAGGCGCAACGGTGCGGGTTGAGATCGACACACCAGCTTTAAATGTCGATCTGTTCCCAACGGTCAACTCCAGTGGCCAGTTCTCGGTCAACCTGCTGGATCTGCTCAGCATCAGCGATGTGCTCAACCTCGGTCCTAATCTGTCGATCATGATTGTCACCACCGACAGCAATGGCCTGGACAGCAGTCGTTACGGCATTGATCTGTTGCCGGCTGGTGGTGGTTTGCTGCAATTGGGCACCATCCACCTGTATGGCACCAGTGGCAGTGATCTGCTGACTGCCACTAACGGCAGTGCGGAGCTGATCCACGGGGAGGAGGGGCATGACCTGATCCGCAACGTCGGTACGTCTGACCGGGTGGAAGCGGGTGACGGTAACGACACCATTCAGCTGACCGCCGTCAACTTTACCAGCGTCGATGGTGGCGCCGGCTTTGACACCCTGTTGTTGGCCAACGGAATCGACCTCGATTACAACGCAATAGGGGTGGGTACGTTATCCAATATCGAGCGGATCAACCTTGGCAAGGGTGATAGTGGCAGCGTGCTGACGCTGACGGCGCCTGAGGTCGGGGTCATTACCGACAGCAATAACACCTTGCAGATCACCGGGGAGAGTAATGACACGCTGAAGGTGACAGGTGCGACTGATACCAATACAACCCAAGTAGTCGGTGGCGTGACCTACGACGTGTACAGCTTCGGCACTAACACGCTGTTGGTTGAGGAGAACACTGTGCAGGTGGTGTTGGTATGAGTCCACGCTGGCCCTTGCGGTATCTGTGCCAGGCAGCGGCTTGCCTGGTCAGCTTAAGTTTGCCCCTGACGTTGGCCGCGATGCCATTGGAGCAAGCCGTGCAGCAAGGGCTGGCGATCAATCCGCAGGTACGCGCCGCCGTTTCGGAGGCGGCGCGTGCCGGCACACAAGTGAAAATTGCCAAAGGCGGTTATTACCCGGCGGTTAGTCTGTCGGGTGGTCCGCAAGAATTTGATCTGGGGGAGGTGGTGTACGACCTCTCCGTATCGCAAACCCTGTATGACTGGGGGCGCGTGTCGAGTCAGGTGGATCAGGCCAGCGCTAGCCAGCGCAAGCTCCTCGAGACCCTGCAAGTGACCCGCGATGATGCCGCTCTGGACATCATCGAAACCTATATGGATGTTCTCGCCGCGCAGCGCCGCGTCGAGGCGGCCCGGGAGTTTATCCAGCGTCTGGACGAAATCCGCAGCCTGACCCAGGCGCGCGGCAGCGATGGTTATACCGATCGCACTGAACTCGATCGGGCCAACTTGGAATTTAGCCGTGCCCAAGAGCAGTTGGCGATCGAAAAAGGCAACCTGCAAGACCTGCGTGATCAGTACGACTTGTTGGTCGGCCAAGCACCGGATGAGTTGCAGGAGCCCACGCCGCTGTCGGTAGAAACCTACGTCGACGCTGCGGATTTAAAACGGGTCATCCGCGATGCGCCGCTGCAGCGCGAAGCCATGGAGGAGGCCAGTTTGGCCGAGGCGCAAGTGCAGGAGGCGAAAGCCGCGCTGTTGCCGCAGTTGAATCTGGAGGCCAGCACCTTGCGTCGGCAGATCGGGGGTGTGATGCAAAGCGACTCGCAGGTCGCCCTGCGTTTTCGCATGGACACCTTCCAAGGCCTAAGCAACTTTCTGCGCCCCACGGCGGCCGAGCAGCGTTTGGAGTCGGCCCGCGCCAGCGCCGATAACGTGCAACGCGACATCCGCCGCAAGCTGCAAACCCTGTTTGTCACCAGCGATACCTTGCGCTGGCGTGAGCAGTCCTTGAGTGCGCAGGTCAACGAGGCGGTGCAGGTGGGCCACTTGTACCGCGAACAGTTCGAGGTGGGCCGGCGCGATGTGATTGACCTGCTGAGCGTGCAACGCGAACGCTTTGAAGCCGAGCGGCAGTTGATCAACCTGTCACTGGAACGCAAACGCATTGAGTACCGAGCGGCTGCGCAACTCGGCCTGCTCGGCGCGCTACTGGAGAATCGACTGCAACATGGAAGTTAAAAATTGGGGTGAGCCTAGTGCTAACACAGACCAAGACCCGCTGTGTGAAGGACTGCTGCTGTTATGTAAGCAATTGGGCCGGCCACTGAGCGACGCTGAGCTCACCCACGGTATCGCCTTGGAACATGGTCGTTTGCCGTTGCAGCGGGTGCCCCGGGCACTGCGTCGGGCCGACATTAATGCCAAGGTCAGTAGCCAAGAGTTGCTGCAGTTTACGAGCTACCTGCTACCGGCCTTACTGCTGCTTAAAGATGGCCGTACCCTGGTGTTGGTGCAGCTCGATGCTGAGCACGGGCGGGTCTTGCTTAGCGAGGCTGAGGGGGGCGAGCAGCAAATCCCGGTGGCCGAGTTACAGGCCTTGTATAGCGGGGTCGCGGTATTCGCCAAGTGCCGTTTTCGCCCCGATGAGCGGGTCGGCGACTACGCGGCAGCCCCTGCGCAGCATTGGTTTTTTACCCCGCTTAAACGTCTGTGGCGCTCCTATGTCGAGGTGACGCTGGCAGCCTTTATCGCCAACTTGCTGGCCGTCGCTTCGGCTTTGTTTGCCATGCAGGTGTACGACCGCGTGGTGCCTAACGGTGCCTTCGATACCTTGTGGATTCTGGCCAGCGGTGTGGGCTTGGCAATCATCATCGACGGGGTGCTGCGCATCATGCGTGGGCACCTGCTCAATGTGCTGGGCAAGCGCCTCGACCTGCAACTCTCAACCCTGTTGTTTGGCCGCGTGTTGAGCACTCGCTTGGCTGCCAAACCAGCGTCCATGGGGGCGTTCAGCACCCAGGTGCGTGAGTTTGAATCGGTGCGTGAGTTTTTCACGTCCTCCAGCGCGGCGCTGATCAGCGATCTGCCCTTTTTGTTGTTGTTCTTGCTGATCATTGCCTTGATCGGCGGCTCGGTGGTCTGGGTGCCGGTGGTGGCTTGCGTGCTGATGGTTTTGCCAGGGTTGCTGTGCCAACGCCTGTTAGGTCGCTTATCCCGGCAGAACCTGCGTGAAGGCTCGCTGAAAAATGCCACCCTGCTGGAGGCCTATGAGCACCTGGAAACGGTTAAAGCCACGCGTGCCGAAGGCCGTTGCCTGCAGCAATGGGAGAGCCTGAACGCGGATCTGGCCAGCACCGCCATGCGCAGCCACGCGCTGGCTTCGACCCTGAGCTACAGCGCCAGCATCGTGCAGCAGTTGTGTTATGTCGGCGTGGTGGTGTTTGGTGTCTATCGCATCACTGATGGCGCGATGACGGTAGGGGCTTTGGTGGCGTGCTCGATTCTCGCGTCACGGGCGATTGCGCCCCTGTCGCAGGTGGCCAACATCCTTGGGCGCTGGCAGCACACCAAGGTGGCCATGGAAGGCCTGGACCAACTGATGAGCGCCGAGCAAGAACGGCCAGAGGGCAAACGCTTCGTGCGCAAGCAGCACCTGTACGGTGCATACCAGATGCACGCGCTGCGTCTGAGTTATGGGGATAGCGCGCCCGTGGTGGATGTTCAGAGCCTGCAGATCAATGCCGGTGAACGGGTGGCCTTGCTCGGCGGCAACGGTGCCGGTAAGTCCAGTTTGCTGCGTCTGCTCAGTGGTTTGGTGGATGCACGCAGTGGCCGGCTGCTGCTGGATAACGTCAGCCTCGGGCAGATTGATCCGGCTGACCGGCAACGCGGCATCGGTTATCTGCCGCAAGAAGTGGCCCTGTTCAATGGCACCTTGCGCGATAACCTTAATCTGGAAAACGCCGCGCTAAGCGACGAAGAGCTGCTCAGCGCCCTCGACGGGGTTGGCCTGGGGGCATTTGTGCGCAGCCATCCGCTGGGTTTGGATCTGCCTATTCTGGGCAATGCCAGCTTATCTGGCGGGCAACGCCAGGCCGTCGGTTTGGCCCGGGTGCTGCTGCAAGATCCGGCCATCGTTCTGCTCGATGAGCCGACGGCGGCCTTCGACCAAGGCAGTGAACTGCAGGTGATCGAGTACCTGCAGCAGTGGCTGGGACGCCGTACGCTGATTCTCACGACCCATAAAAAGAGCATGTTGGCTTTGGTGCAGCGCGCCGTGGTGTTGCGTCAGGGCCAGGTCGTTATGGATGGTCCGGTACAGAATGTAGTGCAAGGTAATCAGGTGCAGACACCGCAAGTCATGTAGCGGTGGATTTGTAGCAGCGAAGGATCGAGGCAGATATGAGCAGGCAAGGACAGGCGCTGGAGTTGCGCCGGCAATTGGCAGACCCGTTGTTGGCGACGACCCATCCGCTGTATCGCCCCATGTTGTGGGTGATCATCGCCAGTGTGTTGCTGTTTGTCGCCTGGGCGGCGTGGGCCGAGTTGGATCAGGTGACTCGCGGCGACGGACGCGTGGTGCCCTTTAGCCGGATTCAGAAGATTCAGAGCCTGGAGGGCGGCATTCTGGATCGCCTGCTGGTCAAAGAGGGCGACTTGGTTGAGGTCGGCCAGCCGCTGGTGCGCTTGGACGAAACGCGGTTTTTAACCAGCATGCAGGAGTCGGCCAACCAAGTGCAGGTGCTGCGCGCCACCATTGCCAGGCTCAATGCCGAGGTGCTCGATCAAGCGAAAATCGAGTTCCCTGCGGATATCGTCCCCGACAGCAATTTGGCGCGTTCCGAATACCAGCTGTTTAAGTCACGCCGCGATAAGTTGCTGGAAGGCACCCGCGCGATCCAACAGCAAATCTCCTTGGCGCAGAGCCAGCTCAAGCTAGTCCAGCCGTTGGTGGCCAAACGTGCGGTCAGCCAGATGGAAGCGCTCAAGCTAAGCCAGGATATCGCCGCCCTCAGTGGCAAGCTGACCGAGCTGAAAAGCACCTATGCCCAGGATGCCTACACCGAGCGGGCGCAGCGCCAGGCTGACCTCAGCGCGCTGGAGCCGGTGCTGCAACAGCGCCAGGATCAACTGCGCCGCACCGAGATTCTGTCGCCGGTGCGCGGGCGGGTGAACACGGTGTTGATCAACACCCGTGGCGGCGTGATTCAACCCGGCGAGGCGATTATGGAAGTGATTCCGGTGGAGGAACGCTTGCTGGTCGAGGCGAAGATTAAGCCCAAAGACGTGGCCTTTTTGGTCCCAGGCATGCCGGCCAAAGTGAAGATCACCGCCTACGACTACACCATCTATGGCGACCTCAAGGGCACCTTGGAGCAAATCAGCGCCGACACCATCGAGGAAGATACGCCGCACGGTAAGGAGTCCTACTACCAGGTGTTGATCAAGACCGATGGCAGCCACTTGCAGCGGGGCGATGAGATCCTGCCGATCATTCCGGGCATGGTCGCTGAGGTGGATATTCTGAGTGGTAAGCGCAGCGTGCTGAATTACCTGCTGCGGCCATTGATCAAAGCACAGTTGTATTGACTGGCCTGGGGCGCCTAGATGATCGACAGGCGCTCAGGCGTCTTTACATCATCCTCAATCACGATGCAGTTACGCCCTGTGCTCTTCGCCAGGTACAGGCGCTCATCGGCCCGCTGGAGCATTTCCTGCCAACGCTCATCGGGGCGTTGGATGGCTCCACCAATCGATACCGTCACCGCGCCGCTGGGGCTTTTCAGATTAAGGCTGACCTGCTGATGCAAATGCCGCGCGGCAGACTGTAGGCCATGCTTTTTGGTGTTGGGCAGCAGCAGCAAAAACTCCTCGCCGCCGAAGCGAAACAACCGGTCTTCTTTGCGCGAGGCCGCTTTGATGATGTTGACGAAGTCGATCAGCACTTGATCGCCGACATGGTGGCCATGGTTGTCGTTGATCTTTTTAAAGTGATCCAAATCCATCACCAACACGCCATAACTGATGCCATGACGGCGCAGGTTGGCGGCGGCGATGTTCAGCTCGTCATTCATGCAGCGGCGGTTGCTGGCGCCGGTCAGAGGGTCTTGGCTGGCCAATAATTGCAGCTGGATGCGCTGGTCATTGGTGCGGTAGGCGAAGATAAAACTGACCATGCCGGCCATCAGGCTGGTGACCAGGAACGACATCATCTGGTAGTCGCTTTCAAATATGCCCTGGGGGTGCAGGCGCTGGTAAGCGACCAAGATACTCAGCACCGAGGCGGTGGCGATCAAGGCTTTGGTCGGGGAGACCATAAAGAAGTTGAACAGGATCATCGGATAGATCCAGAACAAGCCGTTAATGCCCAGATTGATGGCAATCAGGGTGCAGGTCGAGGACAGGATAAAACAGAGAAAAATGCCAGGTTTCACAGTGTCGCCGGTGCGCCAGGCGTAATGCACGGCGACGATGGTGGAGAGCACTACAATGCTATCGGCCCCGCCGACAATGGCATTGCCAATGGAAAAGCGGTAAATGGCGTAGGGCGCTATAGCGATGATGCCCAGAACGCCCATCAAGGTGATGATGGACAGTTGGAAGTCTTTGCGTAGGCGTTTGAGTATGTGCGAGATCTGCATATACAGAGCCATATTCTAGTTGTTATGCCTTAGCATGCCGAGATTGTAGGACCAATGGCAATAACAATATGCCATTACCGTTTAGCCGTCCGCTGAATGGTTATTCAAGGAAAAATCGCCGGTATTTTCGGCAAGGCACTCTAACTCGATGGTTGGGTAAGTCTGTGCATGGCCAGCAGATCTTTGCTCTGTCGATAGCGCGCCAAGCGTTGGCCAAGGGCGGGCGGCAACGCGTTGGCAGGGGTAAATCCCAAGCGCTGATAAAAGTCGCACAGCTGCGGTTGGCAAAAAAGCCAGGCGGGTTGTTGCTGCTGCGCCAGTGCGGCTTGCACTAGGCCTGTGGCCAGGCCTTGCTGGCGTCTGGCATGCGCCACCAGCAGGGCGGTCAGCCAGTAGCCTTCGGGCAACGGGTTGAGGTTAAGCGCGGCGACTATTTCGCCCTCTTGCGCCACCCAATATTGCGCTCCTGCGCTGGCGCGCATGTGCGCGCGCTGCTGGCGGTAAAACTTATCGACTAATGGTTTTAGCTCACTGGGCAAGAGGCGGTAGTGCATAGCAGGGCGCGGCGCAGGCGTTAGGGACGGCTGCTGATCATACCTTGGTCGATCAGCCCCGGCTGGGGGAAACCTATCGCGGCAAAAAGAGAATGGCGTCGCGATTTGCCCCTGTGCTGACGTGCCAGGCCTGTGCAGCCTGGCGGCTGGCGATCTAGGCTGAAACCTTTTAAGCGGCACCATTGCCGCGGGGGAGAGGCTGTGCCGTCATTGCCAGTGCGGGTGCTTATTGCTTGCGCCCTGTTGCAACCCATCAGCGCTTGGGCTTGGTCGAATCACGCGTTAGGTAGCCGTCTGGCGCTTAGCGAGCTGCCGGCTTTGCAGCAGCCAGTGCGGTATGAGCCGTTCAGTGCCTTTGTCCGCGCCGAGGCGCCTGCGTTGGAGCAACTGCTGGATGAGCAAGAACGCTTTGCTGTGGCGCATTTCGCGGATTATCCAGCGCGCCCAGAAGCTTTGCGTTTTAGTGCCCAGGCAAGCACCGAACAGCCATTGGCAGAGGTCTTTTTGCAGGCGTTGCGGGTCAATCCGCAGATTCGCCTGGCCGGCTTTATCCAGCAGCTACCCGGACAAGCGGATGAGGGCCGGGCACCGCTCAAACCTGAGCAAGTGCTGATCTTTCGCAAGTTGGGCCCCTGGAGCCACTGGCGTTATCTGACGCTTAATCCCGGCGATACGGTGACGGCATTGCAGGTGCTGAGCAGCGCCGCCGATGAGCCGGATTATGGCCATGACATTAACCTGTTTAGCGATAACCCCGGCGAGCTGGGTGCACGTTATAACTTTGGCCCGCAGCCGTTTGGCGATGCGCGTTTCGAGTACTCCTCACAGGCACCGTTTCATATCGGTTATTACCACGAGCCGGCGCTGATTTATCTGGCCGCGCCTTATCTGCGTCAGACCTTGCCGCATTGGCGGGTCTATCAATATGCCGGCCTCGCGCGTTTGGCCTTTGCTAGCGGGCATGACTATTGGGGCTACCGTTTTTTAGGTTGGGCCATGCATTACCTGCAGGACCTGACCCAGCCCTATCACAGCAAAACCGTGCCCGGTTACAGCACCACAGAACTGCTCTGGGCCGCAGTCAAAGGCGCGCTGGGTGATGAGCGTGAGCGTAAGGCACTGATTACCCGCGTCGCTGATCGGCATACAGCTATCGAGCAGTATCAGCTGGAACGCATGCAGCACCTGCTGGCGCAGTCAACCGGCGCGCCCCCAGCGTTGCTGGCGGCCTATGGGTCAGCCACGGACAGTCCGGCATACCCTGAGTTCTCCGCCGATTACCCACAGCACGTGGTAGCCGCCGAGGCCAATCTCAGCGCCGATGAGTTTGATCGTTTGATCGGCCAATGGATGGCCGCTAAACCGGCAGCCGCAGCGGGGTTTAGTGGTGGCAATCAACTGCACTTGGCGCAGGCGGATGAAGCGTTGGAGCACATGCTCGTGCAGTTGTTTAAACGCTTTGGCCAACACAGCCGTAACCTAGTTAAGTCCACGGCGCCGTCAGGCTCTGCGAGCTTAGTCGCAGAGCCCTGAGCCTTACCGGCTGCGCAGGAACTGGCCATAGCCACGGCTGTGGCCCAAATCCTGGGCAAACTCACCGTGCTGGAAGGCCACCTTGCCGTTGATCAGCACCGCATCCACCGCATCGCCGCGGTTAACCATGCGTTGCAAGCCGCCAAAGGCGGCCATCGGCGCCTCTTGGTAGGTGGCCAGATCTTCGGTCAACTTGCTGGGGTCGATGATCACCAGATCGGCGCGGGCGCCCTCGTAGAGCTTGCCGGCATCGATGTTAAACCACTCGCCTAGCTCGCCAGTTAGACGCCATACGGCCGTTTCCACCGGCATCACCGAGCGGCCTTGCTGCTCGGCGTCGCGCACCAGTTTGAGCAGGCGCAGGCCGAAGTTATAGAAGGCCATATTGCGGATATGCGCGCCGGAGTCGGCAAAGCCAATCAGAGTGCTGGGTTCGCACACCAGTTGCTCGACCACCTCGGGCCGGTGGTTGGCGATCAGCGTGCGCCAGCGCAGACGCGGACCGTGGGCCACCAGCAAATCGAGGAACAGATCGGCCGGATGCACATCGCGTTCAGTGGCCAGCTCGCCGACGCTTTTATTGACCACGCTGCGGTCTGGGCAATCGACGATCCACGCATCATTGAAGTCGCGGTGCCAGACCCGTGGGCCGAATTTCTTCTCCACGTCTTGGCGGAATTTGCGCCGGTATGCCGGGTCTTGGAACAGCTGGCTGCGCAGGTCATGGCTGGCCAAGTGCAGGGCCGCCTGGCCCGCGGGGAATTCCTCAAAGACCACAAACTCCATGCCATCGGCATAGGTTTCAAACGGCACTGGCAGGGTTTGCCAACGGAAATCGGCGCGGCCTAGGCGGTTGAGCACACGGGTAAAAGGCCCGAGGATTTTCGCCAGCCACGGGTCGGCCTTGACGTCCATCAGGGTGATCAGCGTGGTCTTCAGCGGTTTGCGCCACCAGCCGCCCATGCTGGCGCCTAAGAAGGCGAAAATATTGTATTTGGTCACCAGGTTCGGCGCGCCCTGATGGATGCGGCCACGACGGCGCAGAATCTTATTCAGGCGGCTGTACTCGGCCCACGAGGCATACACCGAGGGCAGCGACTTGGAGCGCTCGCGGTCGCCGTCGAGTTTGTCCCACGGGTTGGTCATGCTCGACAGGCCCAGCAGGCCGGCATCCATGGCTTCTTCGAGCAGATACTCCATGCGTTGCAGCTCGTTTTCCGTCGGTTTGACTTTGGCGTCCACGGCGCGGGCCAAACCCAGTACCGCCACGCGCAAATCGGAGTGGCCGAGGAACGAACAGAGGTTCGGCCCTAATGGATGTTGATCGAGAAAGGCGGCGAACTCGCTGGGGGTGTTCCAGCTTTTGCGCGCTTGCAGCAGCGGCAGTACATGCTCACGGGGCACCGATTCAACGCGGGTGAACAGGTCCGAGCAGTCTTCGGGGCTGGACAGTACCATGCTGATCGAACAGCTGCCGATCATCAGCGTGGTCACGCCATGCCGTATCGACTCTTCAAGGGCCGGCGCGGCGACCATCTCGGCGTCATAGTGAGTGTGCATGTCGATAAAGCCGGGCGTCACCCAGCGCCCACTGGCATCGATGACCTGAGCGCAGCCTTGTTCATCCAGCGCTGTGGCACTGATGGTGACGAGCTTGCCGTCTTTAACACCAAGATGGCGCAGGCTCGCCGCAGCACCGCTGCCATCGAAAAACTGCGCGTTTTTAATCAGCACATCGAACATCGGCAGACTCCATTGTTATTGAAATTATCTGCTGAGCTTATCCTGCCCCGTGGTGGGGCAGTGGTGGCATAAGGGTAAAAGCCTGAGTCAAATCGGCCAGCTGCGCTAGCTGTCTCACAGCACGGCTATTTGCTTGCCTTAAGTTTAGACGCGCTGGCGCAGCGCGCGGATTTCCGGGCGGTCGCTGCGCCTTACATAGACCCGCAGCGGTTCGCTGATCTGCAGACGGTCATCGATGTTCTGCTCCAGCAGCAGTTGCAGGCGCTCACGGTCGAGCTTCATCACCTCGTTCTCGACCGGCTGCCAAACGAACTCACAGGTCGGCGTGATGCTGTCCTGCAGCACATCCAGACCAAATGAGTCTTCACTGAAGCGCACGATGTAGTGCCCGGTTTTGCTGTTAAAACCGACCAACCCTTGCAGTTGATCAGCGGCTGCGCAGATGGCAGTGGAAGTAATGTGCATGTCGACCTCGTCGCTAAGTCCATGGCGGATAGGGGCGCAACATAGGCTAAGGCGCTCAGTGAGCAGCGCCTTGCGCGAGATCAATAATTGTTTCACTTAAGTGCAGGAACCAGCCAATTCCATGGGACGTGATTAAAGCAGCTCATCTTGTACGGCTTGGCTCAAGCTGCTCTGTGTCAGCTGTTCAAGAATGGGGTCAACGGGCTGGTTGAAGGGGATCGCGAAAACCATCAGTAATTGTAGCCATGTGGTAATGGTTTCTTGCTTTTTAACCTCGCCTAGAAGGTTGCCATCCTGGTCTTTAATGCGTGTTTGCATGGTCAGCTCATTACTGTGGGTGCTGGGAATCAGGTACATCGTAGCCCCGGTAAGAATGGCCGCGGCAATGCTGCCACGTTCATGATTGGTCAGGTGCACGCTGATATACAGGTCCGACTTTTCCTGTTGCGTGGTTGCCCGGCTAAAGCGGCCACTGTCCTGATATTGCTTGAGGATGATGGCCTCCAGTTTGGCGTAGTCCGTGTTGGCGTAGCTCTGATGGCCATTAAAGCGATATTCCGTGGTGATTTTAAGGTGGACGCTGGGGCGTGCTGCGCCCGGGCTCAATGGCCAGTTATCTACCGCTGCAAGCTGGTGCTGGGAGTAGGAGAGGCAGCCGCTTAAGCTGAGTGTGGCGAGTAGCATGCAGAGCCACGTCGTGATGAGTTTTCGCATGTCGAACATCCTTGTTCTCAATGAGGTTTAAGTTGTCGGGTGGCATCTTGTAAAAGTTGCTCAACTAGTTCGTTGAGTTGTTCCCTGCCTTGGGTTGAGGGGAGGTAGTCGGGGTCCCACAGACCAACGTTTTGCTTGTACTGGATTTGCTTGCGACTAAAGCTCAATTCCTGCCCCTGACTGTCGACTAGGCTTAACTCAGCTGCGAGGTCATAGCTGTCGACATAAATCGGGCCGTTCACCCAGATCCATATAGTTAGCGTCAGCAGGGCGCCGGGAAAGTAGCCCGGATGAGGCCCGCGTTTGCCTTTGAGCGAAGTGAAGTTGAATTTAAGCAGTACATCTTGGCTACCCAGTGTGGCTGGAAAACTCAGCACTTGGGTGAAGTACTCGCCGCGCTCTAGGCGCTCGTGAAGCTGATCGGTAAGTTGGTGGCTGAGGTTGCGCTTAAATCCCTGCTCAAGGCTGCTGTCACTGATTTGTACATCCGCAACCATGGCGCCGCGCTTGAGTGTTGTCTCGGCAAAGCGTGGCGGCATGTTAAGGGGGCCAGAGGGCGTAAAGGAGTAGCAGCCGGTCAGGCTCAGGCACAGCAGGGACGCTGCGAGTAAAACAGATGGTTTCATTGATCATCCTTGATCTTGATGGAGTGTGAAGCGAGTTCAGGCTGCACCGCTAATCCGTGCGGTACAGCTCTTAGGGGAACTAACGAGGACTGGAAAAGGCGCTGATCTTACCAAAAGGCGCGCTTTGCATATCAAGCTTGACCGCCATCAGTGGCGAGTTATTGGCCCAGACGTCGTCGATCACGATGGTTTCGCCAAGGTTTTCGTTATCGGCAGCCACCAGCAGGTAGTAGGTGCCGTCTTCAGTGGCTTCGCCATCCCAGCTCAGGCTGACTTGCCCAGGCGCTGCCGAAACCCGCGAAGGCTTGTCGGCGATCACTGTGCCGTAGGCATCCAGCAGCATGGCGCGGGGCTTCAGCGCGTACTTGTTAAAGCCAGTGCAATTGTCATTGCACAGCGACGTGACGTTGAGGCTGTAAGGCTCACCCTTGCGCAGGTGCAAGGAGAAGATCCGGTAGTTGGAGATCGAACTGCCAAAGTCCAGACGTGGTTCATTGGCACTGATCGGCCATTGTGGGGCCAGTAAACCGGGGTTGATCGGCAGGGGAGTGGCTTCAGTCGCGTGGATCGCTTCCAGGGTGCTTTTGGCGATGGGGCTCTGTGCCGCTTTGACCTGTTGCTGATAGGTGTTTTGTGGATTGCTGGCGCAGGCTGCGAGAAATAAACACAGCGATAACGGTAGAAGTTTGCGCACAGTACTACTCCAGAATAATGGCGCCATCGCTAATAACGACGCCATTGTTGGCCACTGATCAAAGGGAAACGCTAATTTTTGCCCTTGGCATTACCAAGGTCAAGCATGCTGTAGTGCTTTTGCACTATTGCCACTAATGATTGGCCGCTGGCTGCTGAGTCAGGTAGGGGCGGGTGGGCTCGGCTGTTGCTTACGAATGCGCCACCTATTGGCGGGCAGAGGCAGGTGGTGCCGGGTGACGGCACCACCTGAAAGGCTTATGCAGACAGACCCACGTAGACGTTTTGCACGTCGTCATGGCTGTCGATGGCCTCAAGGAAGGCTTCAACTTCTTCCATTTGCTCAGGGCTCAAGCCGCTGACTGGATTCTTCGGGCGGTAGCCGAGTTTCGCCGAGTTGACGGTAAAACCTTGTTCGGGCAGGGCGCGGCACACGGCGTCGAGGTCAGTCGGCTCGGTGATAAACAGTGTGCTGCCTTCTTCGTCCGGCTCAAAGTCTTGGGCACCGGCTTCAATGGCGGCCAGTTCTGGGTCGGCGTCGCTATCGGTGCTGGCTTCAATCAGGCCGACGTAGTCGAAGTCCCAGGCGACCGAACCGGAAGCGCCCATCTGGCCTTTACGGAACAGTACGCGGATCTCCGCCACTGTGCGGTTAATGTTGTCAGTCAGGCACTCAACGATCAGTGGCACCTGGTGCGGGGCAAAGCCTTCGTAGGTGGCACGCTCGAAGTTGACGGTTTCACCGCTTAAGCCTGCGCCTTTTTTGATGGCGCGCTCGAGGGTGTCCTTGGGCATGGAGGCTTTTTTGGCTTGGTGAATGGCCAGCCGCAGCTTGGGGTTCATGTCTGGATCGGCGCCGTTGCGCGCGCAGACCATGATTTCCTTGACCAATCGGCCGAAAATTTTGCCTCTGGCGTTAGCGGCAGCTTCTTTGGGTTTGGCTTTCCATTGTGCGCCCATGGGTTATCTCGTCATTGCAGGTTGATAGGTGACTTAAGCGAAGAATTCTAACCTGTGTGGCCGTAGCGCGTATGCCACTGTCGGCCAGGCTAAGCGCCACATCAGTGCGATGTGGCGCACAGGGCATTAGTCCTGACGGCTGGTCACTTCCAGCAGGTGGTAGCCGAACTGGGTTTTCACCGGGCCTTGCACCACGTTGATCGGGGCGCTGAACACCACGGTGTCGAACTCTTTAACCATCTGGCCTGGGCCAAAGGAACCCAGATCACCGCCGTTACGGCTCGATGGGCAAGAGGAGTTGTCCTTGGCCACTTGGGCGAAGTCGGCGCCAGCTTCGATAGCGGCTTTCAGTTCGTTGCACTTGTCTTCAGTGGCAACCAGGATGTGACGGGCAGTAGCGCGGGCCATGGGATGTTCTCCAGATAAGAAAGCGCCAAAGCCTACCGCAATCACCCGCTGAGTTAAACGCCGTGCAGCGTCTGGGAGCAGCAAAGCGCTTACGCTTGGGTTAATAGCCAAGCGTAAGCGCAGGGGGGATTAACCGCGCGCGTCCTTGGCCATGCAGGCCGCTGCGGTAAACAGCACGTCAGTGGAGGAGTTCAGGGCGGTTTCTGCCGAGTCCTGCACGATACCGATGATGAAGCCCACCGCGACCACCTGCATGGCGATCTCGTTAGGGATACCGAACAGGCTGCACGCCAAGGGGATCAGCAGCAGCGAGCCACCGGCAACGCCAGAGGCGCCGCAGGCACAGATCGAGGCCAGCACACTGAGCAGCAGCGCAGTGGGCAAGTCCACCGGGATATTCAGGGTATTCACCGCCGCCAGGGTCAGCACGCTGATAGTGATAGCCGCACCGGCCATGTTGATGGTCGCGCCCAGGGGGATCGATACCGAATAGGTTTCTTCGTGCAGGCCCAGACGCTCACTGAGTTGCAGGTTGACCGGAATGTTCGCCGCCGAGCTGCGGGTGAAAAAGGCGGTGATGCCGCTTTCACGCAGGCAGGTCAGTACCAGCGGATAAGGGTTGCGACGAATCTTGCTCCACACGATCAGTGGGTTAACCACCAGCGCGACAAACAGCATGCAGCCAACCAAGACCAACAGCAGGTGCAGGTAATCAACCAAGGCACCGATGCCCGCTTCGGCCAAAGTCGCCGCCACTAGGCCAAATACGCCCAGCGGCGCCAGGCGAATGACCAAGCGCACGATGCTGGTGACGCCATCCGACAGATCCGACAGCAGTTGTTTGCTAGTAGGGTTGGCATGGCGGAAGGCAAAACCCAGAGCCACGGCCCAAGCCAGAATGCCAATAAAGTTGCCGGTCAGCAGGGCGTTGACCGGGTTATCCACCACGTTCATCAGCAGAGCTTTAAGCACCTCGGCGATGCCGCCGGGCGGTGACAGCTCAGCAGTGGAGGCCGTGAGGGTCAGGCTGGATGGGAAGGCAAAGCTGGCCATTACGCCAATGAGCGCGGCGCTAAAGGTCCCGATCAGGTACAGCAGCAGAATGGGCTTAATTTGGGTTTCTTGGCCTTGTTGGTGGTTGGCGATCGACGCAGCCACCAAGACGAATACCAGCACTGGCGCGACGGCTTTAAGCGCTGACACAAACACCGTGCCGAGTAAGCTGGCGCTGGCCGCTGCATCAGGTAGCAAGACAGCCAGGGCAATACCGGCAATAAGGCCGATCAAGATTTGCACGACGAGGCTGGTGCCATTAATGAGCTTTAGCAGCGGGTTATGGGCAATGGTCATACCTGATTCTCTAAGAATGGGTGGGCAACTCTGCGATCTCTTGTAAACCTGCCAAGCCCACGGCTTGGCGGTAAGGATGCTGGTTTGCAAAATAAATTTTCACCGGACCGATGGCGGGCTTAGGTAAAAGTAGCCGGGAACTTTATCACAGAGCACGCCTGGCACCGCGCCGTCGGGGTGGTCAGCTGATTATTGGTTGCTCCACCTAGTCCGCAGCACATCCGGCGGGCTAGGCTGAGCCTGATCACCTAAGGAGTTCGTTATGTCGTCGTCACTCGCTGTAACCGTCACGCCATGCCTGAGTCAGAATGAGGTGCGAGTGCTGGGTTGCTTGATCGAAAAGCAGCTCACCACCCCGGAAGCGTATCCGCTGACGCTCAACGCCTTGCTGCTGGCGTGCAACCAAAAGACCAGCCGCGAGCCGGTGCTCAACCTCAGTGCGGGACAAGTCAGCCAAGCTTTGAAGGCATTAGAAGAGCAGCAGTTGGCGCGCTTGCAGATGGGCAGCCGGGCTGATCGCTGGGAACAGCGGGCCGACAAAGCCCTTGAGCTGGTTACGGCGCAGACCGCCTTGCTGGGGCTGTTACTGCTGCGCGGTGGGCAGACACTCAATGAATTGCTCAGCCGCAGTGCGCGTCTGTATGAGTTTGATGATGTGGCCCAGGTCCAGCACCATCTGGAGCGCTTAAGCAGTCGCGGATTGGTGGTGTTATTGCCGCGTCAAAGCGGGCAGCGTGAAGAGCGCTATGGGCATTGTTTAGCGGGGGAGGTCGAGAGCCAGGCTTGGTCGACTGCAGACGACGCGCCAGCAGCGCAAGAAGTAAAGGGGGAGGAGGGACGTATCGCCGCACTGGAAGCGCGGGTGGCAGAGCTTGAGCAGCGCCTAGAACAACTTGAGGGGCTCTTTAACGCCTAAAGCACCCTGTGGGTGCTCAGGCGTAGGCTGGAGCTTTCAGCAGAATTAGCTGAGGCGAGTATCACGTGTGTGGCGTTGGATCAGACGATCGGAGCCACCTTCAGCAACCTGCATGCGTTGGTTTTGACGTTCGATCAAACGCTCAGCGCCACCTTCGGCTACTTTGACTGCATCGCTGTGGCGCTCGATCAAGCGGTCGGAACCGCCTTCGGCAACCTGTACAGCTTTGCTGTGGCGTTCGATCAGACGATCAGAACCGCCTTCGGCAACTTGTACGCGTTTTTGTTGACGTTCGATCAGACGATCAGAACCACCTTCGGCAACTTGTACGCGTTTTTGTTGGCGTTCGATCAGGCGATCAGAACCACCTTCGGCAACGCGTACACGTTTTTGCTCGCGTTCGATCAAACGACCCGAACCGCCGCCAGCAGCGACTTGCATACGTTTGTTTTGCCGTTCGATCAGACGATCAGAACCGCCCTCAGCCTGCAGCAGGACAGCGGAATTAACCAAGGAAGAGCGGCTGCTATCTTGGAATTCGCCCAACAAAACTTCTGGGCTGCTGCTAGGTACGGCGAAAGCACTAATGGACAAACTACCCAGGATCACTGCGGTAAGAATTTGCTTTTTCATGATCAGGCTCCTCGTGAGGGCGGTAAAAAGTGGCTACGAGGGCAATGATACTTGTATTAATTTGATTAGATAGCTTGCTTTCTTTATGGCTGTTATCGATAGTTTTAATAGTTGAATTTCACCCTTATAAAACAATTAGTTAAGTTATATTTTCATATTTTGTAAAAGACTTTTACCTATGTTGTTGGCTAATCCATTAAATCGATTTTTTCGATGTTAATCGTTGATTCAAGGCTTTCAGGCCCTAATTGACTGCTTGAAATATCGAACAGCTGTTGCGTATGTTGTATGCCAGCCGCCTCGCGCGGACGTCTAGAACAATAAGGACAGCATTTATGGGTGCATGGGATCGAGCGGCTTTGACGCAACGCTTAAGCGGTGTGGTTGAGGTTGAGTGCGTCACTCCGGATTTAAATGGCGTGCCGCGAGGCAAGGTGATGACCTTGGAGGGTTTTGCCGAAGGGCGTCGCCTGCAGTTGGCCCAGGGTGTGCTGCTGCAGTGCATCATGGGCGGCTATCCACCGGCGCAGTTCTACGGCAGTGACGACAGTGACTTGGCCTTGGTACCTGACCCGGCGCAAATCCATCTGCTGCCTTGGAGCGATACGCCGCGCGCCTTAGCTATTTGCGATGCCAATGAATTCGATGGCAGCAGCAGTGGCTTGTCCAGCCGAGGGCTGCTCAAACAAGTGATTGCGCGCTATGCCGCCCATGGCTGGCAGCCGGTGGTAGCCACCGAGCTGGAGTTCTTTGTGCTGGCGCACAACCCCGATCCGCTGCGGCCGTTTCAGCCACCGCTGAGTCTGGATGGCCGCCGTGAGGAGGGTGGTGGGGCGTTTAGTGTGGGCTCGGCGAATGGCCTGCGACCGTTCTTCGACGAGGTCTATCGCTGTATGGCGGCGTTAGGTTTGCCCCGCGACACCTTTATGCATGAGATGGGCGTCAGTCAGTACGAGATCAACCTCTGGCACGGCGACCCACTGTTACTGGCGGATCAGACTCTGCTGTTTAAACACCTGCTGCGCGAAGTCGGCCTTAAGCATGGCCTCAACGTGGTGTTTATGGCCAAGCCCTTGGCTCACACCCCGGGCAGCTCCATGCATATCCATCAAAGTGTGGTGGAGCAGGGCTCTGGCAAGAATATTTTCACCACCGCCGATGGTCGCGCCAGTGCGCCGTTCTTCCAGTTTATTGCCGGGCAGCAGGCGGCGCTGGCGGACTTAACCGCTTTGTATGCGCCCCATGTGAATTCTTATCAGCGACTCTGCCAGCCCTTTGCCTCGCCGAATAATGCTTGCTGGTCGGAGGACAATCGCTCGGCTGGTTTGCGTATTCCCGCCAGTGCGCCGGCGGCGCGGCGTGTGGAGAACCGGGTGGCTGGGGCTGACGCCAACCCCTATTTGATTTTGGCGGCGAGTCTGGCGGCTGGTCTGCACGGTATTGAACAGCAGTTGCAGCCCAGTGCACCGCTGCAAGGCGAGTTCGTCGTGCCGGATGAGCTGCTGTTGCCGTGCACCATGCATGATGCCTTGCAACGCCTGAAGCACAGCAGTTTGGCACCGCAGTTGCTGGGTCAGGAGTTCATCGACGGTTATCTGGCCACCAAGTCGTTAGAGCTTGCTAACTTCTATGATGAAATCACTCCGTGGGAGCGTCGTGTGCTGGCGGCCTACGTCTAGAACTTGATAGCCGGGCGCAGGCGCGGCTATCCCTTGTCGAGTTTGCCTATCGCCATGTCGTTAATCCTCAAGTCGTTTAAGTCGTTGTATTTCGCCACTGTCCTGATGCTACTTGGCTCCGGCCTGCTGGGTACTTACCAGGCCTTGCGCTTGGCGCAGTCGGCTGATGGCTTGTGGGTCGGCGCCTTGATGGCGGCCAACTACTTCGGCCTCGTGTTGGGTGGCAAGGTGGGCCACCGCTTGATCGCCCGGGTTGGCCATATTCGCGCTTATGCGGCTTGCGCTGGTGTGGTTGGCGCCGCCGTGCTCGGCCACGGGCTGACGGACTGGCTGCCTGCCTGGTTGTTGCTACGGGTGCTGGTGGGGTTGGGCATGATGTGCCAATACATGGTCATCGAGAGCTGGCTTAACGAGCAGGCGGAAAAGTCCCAGCGTGGCCGGGTGTTTGCCGGTTATATGGGGGCTTCCTATCTGGGTTTGATCCTTGGCCAACTGGTGCTGGTGGTGCATCCAGGGTTGGGGCCGGAGCTGCTGATGTTGGTCGCCCTGTGCTTTGCCCTGTGTTTAGTGCCGTTGGCCTTGACCCACAAGATGCACCCGGCACCGTTGCAGCCAGCCCCTTTAGAGCTGCGTTTTTTTCTGCAGCGCGTGCCGTTGTCACTGACCACTATTGCCGTGGCCGGTTTGTTGATCGGCGCGTTCTACGGCCTGGCACCTCTATATGCATCGCGCATGCAACTCTCCACGGAGCAGGTGGGGATCTTTATGGGCTGCTGCATCCTGGCCGGTTTGCTGGTGCAGTGGCCGCTGGGCTGGTTATCTGATCGCTATGATCGGGTGTGTTTGATCCGTGGCTGCGCCGCCTTGCTGGCAGTGGCCGCGCTGCCCCTGGCGCTATTGCCGCAAGCCAACCTAACCTTGCTGTTGATCGTCGGCTTTGTGCTTAGCCTGATGCAGTTCAGCCTTTACCCACTGGCAGTGGCTTTGGCTAACGACCATGTGGAGGCCGAGCGGCGGATGTCGCTGACGGCGATGTTGCTGGTGACCTTCGGTGTTGGGGCCTGTATCGGGCCGTTGTTAGCCGGGGTGTTGATGCGCTTGTTCGGCGCCAACATGCTGTATGTGTTCGCCTGTGCCTGTGCGTTGATTTTGGTGGTGAGGGTGCGGCCAGAGCGCGTGACCCACCTGCATCAGGTGGAAGATGCGCCGCTGCAGCATATTCATACCCCGGATAGCACCGCCAGTTCGCCATTGGCAGCGGCCTTGGACCCGCGTGTGGACGATCCAGCAGAGCCAGCCAGTGAGGCGGATGAGCCGCAAGTATCAACTACCGAGGCGCAGCAGAGCGTGAACAAGGACAGCCTTTAATTCGTTAAAGGCTGTTGGCGGGGTTAGAACAGACCTTCGCCTTCTAGGCGGCGAGCTTCACGTTGCAGTTGGTAAACAAACCGTTCCACGGCGCGCTGGGCCTGGCCGTTGATGTTGTCAAAGCGGGCGCCGACAAAGGTCATTTTGACCTTTTCCTCATAGTGCACATGACGAATTTCCACGGCAGTAATCATCGGCCCAAACGGAAACTTAGCGGTAAGGCTGGCAAATAACTGTCCAGCGCTGAGGCTGTCGCTGAGATCCCCGCTGAAGCGCAATTTGCAGCCGGTAGCGGAGATATCCAGTAATTGCCCGCTGAGGTTTTTTTTCAGCTTGTCGTCGGCCAGATCCACATTGATCAGCTCAGACAGCTTCAGCGCCGCACGATAGGCGCTGCGGCGCTGGTGGTAGATCATCTCGCTGGGCAGGCTACTTAAATAGCAGCGCGCGCCATCTTGCTCGGTGGCCTGGATGCTCTGGCTGCTTTTCCAGGCAATGCGTACGCCTTCATGGAAGGCCTCAGCGTTGAAGGTCTCGCCGTTCAGTAGATAGCGCTCGCCTTCAGCGGGGACCAGTTCATCGAGGGTGACTAGGGCTTTGTCGCGGTCGACCTCAATGACAAAGCTCTGAAAGCGCTGGCTGCGTCCTTCAAAGCTGATAACTAAGGGGTCATGGTGCTGTTGCAATAAACGCAGGTTGGCCACGATTTCAACGGGTGCCTTCAGCAGTTTTGGCGGTTGCGGCCCATCTTCCTGATTAAAAGGACTCGACACGTCCGATACTCTCCCAGCGAATGCAATGACACTAGAGTGGTGGCTGGATCAGCCTTTGTAGTTATTACGCTTGGCTCAGCGGCCGCTGCTGGCCGATTTTAGCCTTTGTGCCAGTACTGTCATAGAGCGAGGGGAGTTCGCTGCCGCGCAAAATGTTGAGCATGCTGCTGGTTGAGCTTTGGCCGGTGCGAATCAGGCGACCATTACGCAGATTGGCGCTCTGGCACTGCTCTAATAAGTTGTGCAACTGATCCGCGGCTTCGAGCAGTTGCTCGCCGAGGCTGGATTGCGCCGCCAATGCGCAAATACCGTCGCGGTCTGCACTCAGGTTGAGCTTAGCGAGCAGTTGGCTGCGCAGCTTGCCGTGTTGTTCGAGCAGGGCGAGCAGGGGGATCTTGGCGCTCAGGATGCTTTGCAGTTCGCTCAGATCACGAGCGTTGAGGGCCTGGAACTCGGTCTCAATCAGCTCAAGTAACTGTTCGGCACTGCCGATATCCTGGGTGAATAATTCAAGCAGCTGAGTATCGTGCATGGTGGGCTCTTCGGGGGTCACAGGTTATTCGCGGCAGGCGCTGAATAAGCTGCTGGGCGTCCAACACCCCCAGCGCAGCCCGGGGCCTAGCGCTGGGATTCGAAATTAAGCAGTTTGCTGGCGACGCGTTGGCTGTCGACCTGATAACTGCCGTCGGCAATCGCTTGCTTGAGCTGGGCGACGCGCTCTTCATTGACTACAGGTTGATCGCGCAATTTCTCACTGGCCTTTTGCAGTTGCTGTGCTTGTGGGCTCAGTTGAACCGACTCACCCGCCTTGCTGGGGGCTTGTGTTTGCGCTGAGGCCGACTGCGCAGTGCTGTCGGCTTTGTTGGTGCCGACGTCATTCTGGCCACCCACTGGGGTGTTGCCAGCGCGCCCAGGTTTAACTGGGGTAGTGGCGCTGTTAAGCCGATTGATGTCATTAACCATGATGTAAACCTCGAACAGTATTTGGACGCTTGCCTAGCTTGTCGGCACTGCCCTAGAAAACTTTAGGACAAAATAATCGGTATCACTTTGCAGTCTAAATACTGGCTATAAAGCGCATTGCCCGTAGTTTGGAGCAAATTAAACAAGAATCGTGCCTACATTGCTACTTCGACTTGTCCCGGGCCGGTGACCTGCGCGCGGATCACCCGACCGGAGCGCAGGTTGCGCACGCTGATCTGCTTGCCTGGCACCCCATCCGACAGCGCCTCACCGGGCATGCGTACGTTAATAGTGCCGCTACGCGCGCTGATTACCACATGGTCGCCCTTACGAATGGCTTCGGCCAACTGCACGTGAATTGGCCCCAGTACTTGATTGGGTTGCAGGGGGCGCGTCAATTTTTTGCCTACGGCTTGTTCCGCAGCGCTCAGGTAACCCTGATTGAGCAGGCCGACATCGCGTTCGGCCATGACTATATCCTGCTCCGTCAGCAAACTGTCGCGTTTGAGTGGGCGGGCGGCGATGACGACTTGGCGATACAGCTTGACCTGCCCCGGCACGAACACCGTCCACGGGGCGTCGCCCTCACAGCGCACCCGTAGCGTTACCCGGCCCAGTGGTTCTTTGGGATTTTCCAAGGTGGTGGTCAAAGGTTGCGGGCACAGCGGCAGGCGTAAGCGCGGATCAAGGCGGTTGATTTGCACCTCATGGCGTCCATCGATGTCACTGCGCTGTAAAAATTCAGTCACGGCTTGCTCAAGAAAAGTCTCGCCAGCGCCGATAAGGTCGGCAGGCCGCGTGGTTTCGGCGCGTGCCAGATTATTTAGGTCGAGAAATATCCAGATAGCAATAACTGCTAAGCAATGCAGGCACTCTGCTACTCTGCGACAGTAAGTTGTCATTTCAGTTTTCATGCGGTTCGAATAGCAAGGCGCGTGCCGCCTGCTACGCTGACAGCATTCTGTTACTCAAATAAGGAGTTTGGGCATGGCCGGTGTGATGGATTCGGTTAACCAACGAACTCAGTTGGTTGGCCAGAATCGTTTGGAATTGCTGCTCTTTCGTTTGAATAGCAGACAACTTTATGGGATCAACGTGTTTAAGGTGAAGGAGGTGCTGCAGTGCCCCAAGCTCACCATCATGCCCAAATCCAGCCCCGTCGTGCGTGGTGTTGCCAACATCCGTGGCGGCACCATTCCGATTCTTGATTTGTCGATGGCCACCGGTAACCGGCCGCTGAGCAATATCGACAACAGCTTCGTGATCATCACGGAGTACAACACTAAGGTTCAGGGCTTTCTGGTGCACTCGGTGGAGCGCATCGTCAACATGAATTGGGAGTCGATCCATCCGCCACCCAAGGGCACAGGCCGCGATCATTATCTGACTGCGGTGACCCATCTGGATGAACAGATGGTTGAGATTATCGACGTGGAGAAAATCCTCGCCGAGGTGGCGCCGACTTCAGAAGTGATTTCTGAGGGCGTGCTGACGCCTGAGACGCAAGCCCGGGCGATCAGCAAGCGGGTGCTGACCTGTGACGATTCCTCGGTGGCGCGTAAGCAAGTGACTCGCTGCTTAGAAACTGTTGGGGTGGAGGTGGTGGCGCTCAACGATGGCCGCCAAGCCTTGGAATACCTGAAAGCAATGGTCGAAGAGGGGAAAAACCCAGCGGAGGAATTCCTCATGCTGATCTCGGACATCGAGATGCCAGAGATGGATGGTTACACCCTGACGGCGGAGATCCGATCCGATCCACGCATGCAAAAATTGCACATCATCCTGCATACTTCGTTGTCGGGCGTGTTTAACCAGGCGATGGTGAAGAAAGTAGGTGCTGACGATTTTCTCGCCAAGTTCCGCCCCGACGACTTAGCGGCACGGGTAGCTGACCGCATCAATTTGGCGGCAGGGGACTGAGGCGTCGATCTCAGTTAAATATATGTTTGTTGAGGCTTCGCGAGTGTCTACAGGTAATTTGGATTTCGAGCAGTTCCGGATCTTTTTGGAGAAGGCCTGCGGCATTCTGCTTGGCAGCAACAAGCAGTATTTGGTGTCCAGTCGCCTGAATAAACTGATGGAGCAAAACCAAATCAAGACCCTTGGTGAGCTGGTGCAGCGCATGCAGAACCAGCCCCGTAGTGGTCTGCGTGAGCAGGTGGTGGATGCCATGACCACCAACGAAACCCTGTGGTTTCGTGACTCCTATCCGTTTGAAGTGCTGAAAAACCGGGTCCTGCCGGAAATGATCAAAGCTAATCCCGGCCAGCGCTTGCGCATCTGGTCGGCGGCTTGCTCCTCTGGCCAGGAACCCTATTCGTTGTCGATGACCATCGATGAGTTTGAGAGGACCAATATTGGTCAACTCAAAGCCGGGGTGCAGATCGTGGCCACCGACTTGTCGCCATCGATGTTGCTCAACTGCCGCTCCGGTGAATACGACAGCCTGGCCATGGGTCGAGGCTTGTCGCCTGAGCGTTTGCAGCGTTACTTCGACCCGAAAGGGCCGGGGCGTTGGGTGGTTAAACCGGCGATCCGCAGCCGCATTGAGTTTCGTCCACTGAACTTGCTCGATAGCTACGCCAGCCTCGGCAAGTTTGATGTGGTGTTCTGCCGTAACGTGCTGATCTACTTCTCGGCAGAAGTGAAGAAGGACATCCTCACGCGTATTCACGCCATGCTGAAGCCGGGTGGCTACTTGTTCCTCGGCGCTTCGGAAGCCCTCAATGGCCTGCCTAACCATTATCAGATGGTGCAGTGCAGCCCTGGGATTATCTACAAGGCGAAATAACCTCAGCCCAGGATCACCACGGGAGGCAGTGCCTCCCGTTGTCTTATCTGGCGTCCGCACTGGCCGGTTATAAGACCAAGGGTGCTGGTGCAGCGGTTGTGGCTGGTAGACTGCGTGGGCAAGTAATCCCTGGCAGGTGACTTATGCAGCGTGATCACAGAGAGCAACTCAACCTCAGTTGGCAGGCTAATGCCGATGCTTGGACGGCGGCTGTGCGCGAGCAGCGCATTGAAAGCCGGCGTTTGGTCACCGATGCCGCTATCGTCCAGGCGATCTTGGCCTTGGAGCCCAAGCGGGTGTTGGACTTGGGCTGTGGCGAAGGTTGGCTGTGCCGGGGGCTGATCGAGCACGGCATTGAAGCTGTTGGTGTTGATGCTTCGGAGCCGCTGATTGCGGTGGCGAAGAAAGCCGCTGGCGGCGCTCAGTACCGCGTCTGTGGTTATGCCGAGTTGCCCGAGCAAGCGGCGCAGCTGGGCCTCTTCGATGTGCTGGTGTGCAACTTCGCCCTGCTTGAAGAACCACTGGCGCCGACCTTAGAAGTGCTGCATCAACTGCTCGCCCGTGACGGCCGCTTGCTGATTCAAACCCTGCATCCATGGCGTGCCTGCAATGACGCCAGCTACCGTGATGGTTGGCGAGTGGAAACCTTTGCCGGTTTTGGTGAAGGCTTCGCCCAGCCGATGCCTTGGTTCTTCCGCACCCTTGAGTCATGGCTGGCGCTATTTAGTGAAACCGGCTGGCGCTTGCAGTGGTTGCAAGAGCCCCTGCATCCCGAGAGTGAGCAGCCGGTATCGCTGCTATTGCTGCTCAGTTCAGAGCGCCAGGCTTAAGCGCGCCACGCTGACACCTTCGAGGTTGGCGAAGGAGGTGTCTTTGGCGGTCAGCAGGAAGTCGCGCATGAACGGCGCATCCAGCATATCGGTGCGCACCCCGGCATACAGGGTGGCGAACAAGCCTTTTTCCCCCAAGCGCTTGGCGGTCACGTAACCACGCGAGCTGTATTCATGCAGCGCCCAGTTGGGCAGGCCGCAGACGCCGCGACCGCTGGCCACCAATTGCATCATCATCACCGTCAGCTCTGAGGTGCGCACCTGCGCCGGTTCAATATCGGCAGGCTCCAGGAAGCGGGTGAAGATATCCAGGCGATCACGTTCAACCGGGTAGGTGATCAGGGTTTCAGGTGCCAGATCTTCCGGTTTGATATAGGCCTTGTTCGCCAGTGCATGCTGATTGGCCACCGCCAGCATGGCTTCATAGGTAAACAGCGGCACATAGGTGATGCCGGCGAGTTCGACGGGGTCTGAGGTGACCACCAAATCCAGGTCGCCACGGGCCAGGGCGGGCAGCGGGGCGAAGGAGAAGCCTGAGGCCAAGTCCAGCTCGACTTCCGGCCAGGCGTCGCGGAACTGGTCGATGGTCGGCATCAGCCATTGGAAGCAGCTGTGGCATTCGATCGCCATATGCAGGCGGCCGGCAGTGCCACCGGCTAAGCGCGCGATATCGCGCTCGGCACTGCGCAGCAGCGGCAACACGCTGTCGGATAACTGCAGCAGGCGCAGGCCGGCACTGGTGAAACGCACCGGTTTGGTTTTACGCACAAACAACTGCATACCCAAGCGTTCTTCCAGCTCCTTGAACTGGTGCGACAGCGCCGATTGCGTCAGGTGCAGGCGTTCGGCGGCGTCGACCAAGCTGGCGCTTTCGCGCAGGGCGTGGAGGGTTTTTAGGTGGCGTAATTCGAGCATGGTGTCCTCAATGGCACGGCGCTACGCGTTAGCGGTGCAGGCTGGTGGGGGGCATTATGCCGCCTATGGCTAACATGAGCAAAATTATAGATGAATGCGAATATGTTGAGTTTGTCTCACTAAGAGACGGTGCCGACAATGGCGCCATCTTTTGTATCGATGTGAGTGAATGCTGATGGCCCTGTCCCATAACCTAGGTTTCCCGCGTATTGGTCGTGACCGCGAATTGAAGAAAGCCCTTGAGGCTTATTGGAAGGGCGAACTTAACGAGGCGGGCCTGCGTGAAGTTGGCCGGCAGTTGCGTGCCAAGCATTGGCAAGTGCAGCGCGAGGCCGGGATTGAGTTATTGCCGGTGGGGGACTTCGCTTGGTACGACCAAGTGCTGGGCCACTCGCTGAGTTTCGGGGTGATCCCCGAGCGCTTCCGTACCCCAGATGGCAAGCCAACGCTGGACACCCTGTTCGCCATGGCGCGTGGTGTCAGCCACAGTTGCTGTGGTGGTGCCCATGCCCAAGAGATGACCAAGTGGTTTGATACTAACTACCACTATCTGGTCCCGGAATTCAGCCAGGATCAGCAGTTCAAGCTGAGCTGGGAGCAACTCTTTGAAGAGGTTGATGAGGCCTTGGCCCTGGGCTATCAGGTCAAGCCGGTGTTGATTGGCCCGCTGACTTATCTGTGGTTGGGCAAGGTGAAGGGCGCCGAGTTTGACCGCCTGCAGCTGCTCGATCGTCTACTGCCGCTGTATGGCGAAATCTTCCAGCGTCTGGCGAGTCAGGGAGTGGAGTGGGTGCAGATCGATGAACCGATCCTCGGCCTAGATTTGCCGCAGCAGTGGAAAAGCGCTTTTGAGCGTGCCTACAACCTGCTGCAGCGTGATCCTTTGAAGAAGCTGATCGCCACTTATTTCTCCGGTCTTGAAGACAACCTCGGTTTGGCCGCCGGGCTGCCGGTGGACGGTCTGCATATCGACTTGGTCCGCGCTCCAGAGCAGTTCCCCAGTATTCTCGATCGCTTGCCGGCTTATAAAGTGCTGTCCTTGGGGGTGGTCAACGGACGTAACGTGTGGCGTACCGATCTCGAGCAGGCACTGACGATTCTGCAGCAAGCCCAACAGCGTTTAGGCGAGCGCCTGTGGGTGGCGCCGAGCTGCTCGCTGTTGCACAGCCCGGTGGATTTGCAACGCGAAGATCAGCTGGATGCCGAATTAAAAAGCTGGCTGGCGTTTGCCGTGCAGAAATGTGCGGAAGTGGCGCTGCTGACCACCGCTCTGAATGATCCGCATAACCCTCAGGTGCAGGCCGCCTTGCATGCCAGTCGCGTGGCCCAGGCGAGTCGTAAACAATCGCCGCGTATTCACAAGCCCGCGGTGCAGGCGCGTTTGGCCGCCATCACAGCTGCTGACAGCCAGCGCCAGTCGCCCTTTGTTGCGCGCATCGAGCAGCAGCGCGAGCGCTTGCAGTTGCCGGCATTGCCCACCACCACCATCGGCTCGTTCCCGCAGACCAGCGCGATTCGTTTGGCCCGGCAAGCCTTTAAAGCCGGCAAGCTGTCGGTGGCCGAGTACACCGAAGCCATGCACAGCGAAATCCGCCACGCCGTGAACATTCAAGAGAAGCTGGGCTTGGATGTATTAGTCCACGGTGAAGCTGAGCGTAACGACATGGTCGAGTACTTCGCCGAGCAAATGGATGGCTATTTGTTTACCCGCTTCGGTTGGGTGCAGAGCTATGGTTCGCGCTGTGTAAAACCTGCGGTGATTTATGGCGACTTGAGCCGCTCCCAGGCCATGACCGTGGAGTGGATTCGCTATGCCCAGGGGCTCACCAGCAAAGTCATGAAGGGCATGCTGACTGGCCCGGTGACCATGCTGATGTGGTCCTTCCCGCGCGACGATATTTCCCGTGAGCAGCAGGCCCGGCAACTGGCCTTGGCTATTCGGGATGAGGTGGTGGACTTAGAGGCAGCGGGGATCAAAATCATCCAGATCGACGAAGCCGCATTCCGCGAAGGCTTGCCGCTGCGCAAGGCGCAGTGGCAGGCGTATCTGCACTGGGCCACCGAAGCGTTTCGTCTGTGCGCCAGTGGTGTGGCGGATCAAACCCAGATCCACACCCACATGTGCTACAGCGAATTCAACGACGTGATCGAGTCCATCGCGGCCATGGACGCCGATGTCATCACCATTGAAACCTCGCGTTCGGACATGGAGTTGCTGGAAGCCTTCAAGGTCTTTGCCTATCCCAATGACATTGGCCCTGGCGTCTATGACATCCACTCGCCACGGGTGCCAAACAGTGACGAAATGGCGCAATTGCTGCGCAAAGCTGCCAAGCGCATTGCGCCCGAGCGTTTGTGGGTCAACCCCGACTGCGGTTTGAAAACCCGTGGCTGGGCAGAGACCGAAGCGGCGCTGGTCAATATGGTGGCCGCTGCGCGCCAGTTACGCAGCGAGCTGCACTAAGCAAACAGCAGCCCCATCCGTGATGGGGCTGCTTTCCTACCGCTGGGCGAGTTTCATCAAATTGTCACGCAACTGTGGCAGCGCGCTTGCCCGCAACTTTGCACAATCGCCGCCTTCCAAGGTGCCGCGCTGAGCTGTACCGCTACAGGGTATAGCCATGCGATTCGTGCTTTTACTCATCAGTCTGATGAGCGCTTTTTCTGTGTTTGCCGCGCCACGCTGCGACGTGCAAACCGCCACCCAATTTGCCGATGTCGGCGCTGTTAAGTTGGCCTACCAAAGCATCGGCCGCCGCTCCGATCCTGCGTTGCTACTGATCATGGGGTTAGGCGGACAGCTCATTCATTGGCCGGATGAAGTGGTGCAAAGCCTGTGTCAGCAGGGCTTTCGGGTGATTCGCTTCGATAACCGCGATGTTGGCCTAAGCACTTGGGCCAAGGCGCCGGGCTCGCGCAATCTAACGCTGGAAGTGCTGCGCTATAAGCTCGGTATCCGGGTGGATGCACCGTACAGTTTGCGCGAGATGGCCGGCGATGCCCTGCATCTGATGGACGCCTTAGGCGTACCGCGCTTTCATGTGTTGGGGGCCAGCATGGGTGGCATGATCGCCCAGCATCTGGCGGACTTAGCTCCAGAGCGGGTGCAAAGCCTGACCTTGGTTATGACCAGCTCTGGCGCTCAGGGTTTGCCGGCCCCTGACAGCCATTTGCTGCAGCTGTTGGCCCGGCGCGAGGCGCCCAATCGTGAGGCGGCGTTGCAGCAACAAGCCGATTTACTCGCCGCCTTGGGCAGCCCCAAGGTGCAAGACGATCGCCAGGCGCTGTTGCAGCAGGCGCAAATCGCCTATGACCGGGCGTTTAATCCAGAAGGGGTACAGCGCCAGTTGTTGGCGATTTTGGCCGAGCCGAGTCGGGTGCAGATGCTCAACCGTCTGCATGTGCCCACCTTGGTGGTTCATGGTACGGCTGATCCGTTGCTGCCGGTGATGCATGGTGTGCATGTGGCGGCGCATATCCAGGGCAGTCAGCTGAAGCTGATTCCAGGCCTTGCCCACCGTTTTCAAGAGGCGTTTAAGGAGCCTTTGTTGGCCGCCGTGTTGCCCTATCTGCGCGCCCATCGCAGTGATCCGCAATGGGCGCGGCTGTGAGCCTTAGCGGGTGCCGAGGAAGTCGCGTTTGCCGACGTTAACGCCGTTGTGACGCAGGATGTCGTAAGCGGTGGTGAAGTGGAAGAACAGGTTAGGCAGTACGTGATCAAGCAGGAACGCCTGACCCTCGAAGTGGGTTTCTTTGTCGCGGCGCTTGAGTGTCACGGTGCGCGTGGCGCTGCTATCAATCTGCGCGCTGTCCAGACCTTGGATATAGCTCAGGGTGTTGGCGATGCGTTCTTGCAGTTGGGCAAAGCTGCTTTCATCGTCGGCCACCGCTGGGGCGTCGACACCTGCGAGCAGGGCTGCGCCGTTTTTCGCGGT
The DNA here is from genome assembly GCF_025465995.1 of Pseudomonas sp. 5P_3.1_Bac2. Lineage (GTDB taxonomy): Bacteria > Pseudomonadota > Gammaproteobacteria > Pseudomonadales > Pseudomonadaceae > Aquipseudomonas. The sequence continues at coordinate 34,534 of NZ_JANLNY010000004.1, forward strand.
GTCGCAAGCGATTTGTACCTGACGAATCAGCGGGAACATATCGGGCGCCAGGCGCGCTTGCAGAAACACACTTTCCGCGATGTTCTTTTCTTGCGCATGGGCCGCGCCGATGGCCAATACCGCTGACAGGTTAGTCAGTTGGCGGGTGAATACGGCGCTGGAAGCTTGGGACATGGACAGCGACATGGCTTTCTCCGGTAAACGTGGGTGAGGGTGATGGCGCCGCTGTTGCACGGCAGGTGGGCGAGGCGACTGGGCTGTGCGCCTGCAGATTAGACGCTTGAGCCTAATCTGCATGATGGCGCCAAGACCCGCCATGACGGCGGGCCAGCCTGCGACTTAACCGATGGTGATCGGTGGCAGTTGGGTCAGTTCAACGGTTTGCTGTTTACGCGGGGCGAGGATTTCCGCTTCGCCATCGACCACCAGCTCGTCGTTCTGGTTGAACACGCGAGTGGCCACGCGTACGCGGAATTTCGGCAGTTTTTCCAGAATCTCCAAGCGCACGGTGAGGGTGTCGCCAAGCTTGACTGGCGCGGTGAAGCGCATGGTCTGGCCGATATAAATGGTGCCTGGGCCAGGCAGCTCACAAGCCACTGCCGCGCTGATCAAGGCGCCGCTAAACATACCGTGGGCGATACGCTCTTTGAACATGGTGGTGGCGGCGTATTCAGCGTCCAGGTGCACGGGGTTATGGTCGCCGGAAACTTCAGCAAACAGCTGAATATCGCGCTCGGTTACGGTCTTGCTGTAGTTGGCCTTCTGGCCGACTTCGAGGGCGTCGTAGGGCGTATTGCTGGATTGGCTCATGAATGACTCTCTTGACTAGGGTGTGCAGGCTGGCGCGGCAAACTCTGGGCTTGCGCTAACCAGCCGATCAGGTCGCGGCTGACCACATCGCGATTGGTCTCATTAAACACTTCGTGACGGGCATCCGGGTAAATCGTGATCTGGACGTTGCGCAGTCCGGCCTCACGCAGCGCTGCTGCTAGATCATGCTGACGCTGGCCGTTACTGACCGGGTCACAGCTGCCGCCGATCACCAGCAGCGGCAAGCTGTTGTCGATCTGCGCCAAGTGCTGCACCGGGGTGATCTGTTGCAAGCCGCCGAGCAGATCAATCCACAGTTGATTGGTACAGCGCTGGCCGCACAACGGATCGCTGATATAGCGGTCGACTTCAACGGGGTCGCGGCTTAGCCAATCAAAGGCCGTACGGTTGGGTTTAAAGGCTTTATTGAAGGAGCCGAACGAGGCGAACTCGATCAGTGCACTACGTCCCAACGGCCCCTGGCGCCAGCGTTCGAAGCGTGCCAGCCACTGGCCTGCGCGGTACAGGCTCACCGGCTGATAGTTGGAGCCGGACAACACCGCACCTTGCACGCTGCAACTGCGGTGCATCAGGTAGGCCATGCTGATATAGCTGCCCATGCTGTGGCCGAGGAGAAAGATCGGTGTTTGCGGATGGTTCTGGCGGATATGGTGATTAAGCACGCCGAGGTCATCGACCACCCGCTGCCAGCCATCGTGGTTGGCGTAGTGACCGAGAACCCCGTGTTGCTGGGCGGTCTGCCCGTGGCCGCGCTGGTCATGGGCGTACAGGGCGATGCCGGCGTCACTCAGCTGCGCCGCCAGGCGTGCGTAACGGCCGCTGTGCTCGGCCATGCCGTGGGCCAGCATCACCACCGCGTTGGGCGCCTGCTCTGGCTCCCAGCGATTGAGGTAGAGCGGCTCTGCATCGGTGCAGTCGAGCCAGTAGGCTTGGTGGCGCATGATATGTCCTTAACCCAGCACAGTTGCAGCATTGTGCCTCTCCCTTGCGCTGGTGCAAAGCCTGGGATGCTGGCGTTATGCGCTCGCGGTAATAGGCACTGAGCAGTCGGTAAGATTCAGCTCATCAATCCAACGCCCCAACTATTTGCCTGCTTGGCGTTAGCTGGTACTTTTCCAATAACTCCGCGTGGCGGATAGGACTGTCTCAGGGTTTAGAGGATAAAAATAATGCAGCCTGAATTCTGGAATGATAAACGCCCCGCAGGCGTACCTGCGACCATCGACCTGACGACCTACCGCTCAGTCGTGGAAGTGTTTGAACGTTCCTGCAAACGATTTGCCGACCGCCCAGCTTTTAGCAATATGGGGGTGACTCTGACCTACGCTGAGTTGGATCGGTTGTCGGCGGCCTTCGCCGGCTATCTGCAAAAGCACACCGATCTCAAGCCCGGCGAGCGCATCGCAGTGCAGATGCCCAACGTCCTGCAATACCCGATTGCGGTGTTTGGCGCCATGCGCGCAGGCCTGGTGGTGGTTAACACCAACCCGCTGTATACCGCCCGCGAGATGCGCCATCAGTTTAAAGATGCCGGCGTGCGTGCTCTGGTGTACCTGAATATGTTCGGCAAGCTGGTGCAGGACGTACTGCCAGATACCGATATCGAGTACCTGATCGAAGCCAAGATGGGCGACTTGCAGCCGAGCCTTAAGGGCTGGCTGGTCAACACCGTGGTCAGCAAAGTGAAGAAGATGGTGCCGGCTTATCACTTGCCGCAAGCGGTGCCCTTTAAACAGGCGCTCAAGCAAGGTCGTGGCCATGGTCTTAAATCGGTCGCGCTGAATTTGGATGATGTTGCCGTGTTGCAGTACACAGGCGGCACCACTGGGGTGGCCAAGGGCGCCATGCTCACCCACGGCAACTTGGTCGCCAATATGCTGCAGGTCGATGCCTGTATGGCGCAGCAGGGCGATGATGGCTTGCCGCTGCTCAAGCAGGGCCAGGAAGTGATGATCGCGCCGCTGCCGCTCTACCATATCTATGCCTTTACCGCGAACTGCATGTGCATGATGGTTAACGGCAACCACAACGTGCTGATCACCAACCCCCGGGACATCGCCGGCTTTGTTAAAGAACTGAGCAAGTGGCAGTTCTCTGGCTTGCTGGGCCTTAACACTCTGTTTGTGGCGTTGATGGATCACCCTGAGTTTAAGAACCTAGATTTCTCCAAACTCAAACTGACCAACTCCGGCGGCACGGCCTTGGTTAAAGCCACTGCCGAGCGTTGGAAAAGCATCACTGGCTGCACCATCGTCGAAGGCTATGGCCTGACTGAAACTTCGCCAGTGGCCAGCGCCAACCCTTACGGCGATGCTGCTCGTCTGGGCACTGTCGGCATCCCGATGCCGGGCACGGCGTTTAAAGTGATTGATGATGACGGCGTTGAGCAGCCTTTTGGCGAGCGCGGCGAGCTGTGCATCAAAGGCCCGCAAGTGATGAAGGGTTACTGGAATCGCCCGGAAGCCACCGCCGAGGTGCTCGACGCTGAAGGTTGGTTTAAAACCGGTGATATTGCGGTGATCGATCCCGATGGTTTTGTGCGCATCGTCGACCGTAAAAAAGACATGATCATCGTCTCCGGCTTCAACGTGTATCCCAATGAAATTGAGGATGTGCTGATGTCCCATCCGAAGGTTGCTGCCTGCGCCGCCATCGGTGTGCCGGACGAGCATTCGGGGGAGGTGGTGAAGCTGTTTGTAGTGGCTCGCGACAGCAGCCTGACCGTTGAGGAGATCAAAGCCTTCTGCAAGGAGAACTTCACCGGCTATAAAGTCCCCAAACAAATTGTCATCCGCGAAAGCTTGCCGATGACCCCGGTGGGCAAGATTCTGCGCCGCGAGCTGCGCGATATCGCCTGATCCCCACTGGTAGAGCCTGTTGCAAGGTGCTTGATGAGTAGATTACAAAGGTGACCGGAAAATTGAGTCCGGTCACTTTTGTGACTCTTTCGGCGTGTATTGGTGCTGGTCGCTGTTTGGCAAAGCTGCTACTCTCGGCCAACTTTTTTGCTGCTTTAGCAGTAAAAAATCACGCGAATCTACAATAAACAGCCGTTATACGCGCGGTGAAGATCAAGCAGTTGCTGAGGAATGGGCTTCCATGATCGAAAATTTTTGGAAGGATAAGTATCCAGTTGGGGTCGCTGCCGAGATCAATCCCGACCAGTATCCAAATATTCAGGCGGTACTGAAACAATCCTGCCAGCGCTTTGCCAACAAGCCAGCCTTCAGCAATATGGGCAAGACCATTAGCTACGGCGAGCTGTACGAATTATCCGGGCATTTTGCTGCTTATTTGCAGAACAACACTGATCTGCAACCTGGCGATCGCATTGCCGTGCAACTGCCCAACGTTCTGCAATACCCCGTGGTGGTCTTCGGTGCTCTGCGCGCCGGCCTGGTGGTGGTTAACACCAACCCCCTGTATACCGCTCGGGAAATGGAACATCAGTTCAATGACTCCGGTGCCAAAGCCTTGGTCAGCCTGGCCAACATGGCGCACCTGTCTGAACAAGTCCTGCCTAAGACCTCGATCAAAACCGTGATCATCACGGAAGTCGGCGATCTGCTGCCACCGCTTAAGCGCCTGCTGGTTAACAGCGTGGTTAAGTATGTGAAGAAGATGGTGCCGGCCTATCACCTGCCGCAAGCCATCAAGCTCACGAGTGCGCTGGCCCAAGGCCGTGCCCACGCAGTGCGCGAAGTGGCGCCAGAGAGTGGCGACGTTGCCGTGCTGCAATACACCGGCGGCACCACTGGGGTGGCTAAAGGCGCGATGCTGACCCACCGCAACCTGATCGCCAACATGCTGCAAGTGCAGGGGCTGATGGGCGCTGGCATGAGCGAAGGCGAAGAGGTGCTGATCGCACCGCTGCCGCTGTATCACATCTATGCCTTTACCTTCCATTGCATGGCCATGATGTTGGTCGGCGGGCACAACGTGCTGATCACCAACCCCCGTGATCTGCCGGCCACCGTTAAAGAGTTGGTCAAGTTCCGCTTCACCGGTTTTGTCGGGCTTAACACCCTGTTCGTGGCCCTGTGCAATAACGAGGAGTTCCGCAAGCTGGACTTCTCCAGCCTGAAGGCGACGTTCTCCGGCGGCATGGCCCTGCAACTGGCCACGGCGGAGCGCTGGCATCAAGTGACGGGCTGCGCCATCAGCGAAGGCTACGGCATGACCGAAACCAGCCCGGTGGCCTCGGTTAACCCGTTTGGCAATATCCAGATCGGCACCATCGGTATCCCGCTGCCTTCGACCCTGTGCAAGGTAGTCGACGATGCCGGCGTGGAGCAGCCGATCGGCTCCATCGGCGAGCTGTGCATCAAAGGCCCGCAAGTGATGAAGGGCTACTGGCAGCGCCAGGAAGCCACCGATGAAGTGATCGACGCTGACGGCTGGCTGAAAACCGGCGATATCGCAGTGATCCAGGACGACGGTTACATGCGCATCGTCGACCGCAAGAAAGACATGATTCTGGTGTCGGGCTTTAACGTCTACCCCAACGAGTTGGAAGATGTATTGGCCACCTTGCCGGGCGTGTTGCAGTGCGCGGCCATCGGTATCCCCGACGAGAAGTCGGGTGAAGCGATCAAGGTCTTTGTGGTGGTCAAGCCGGGCGCGACCCTAAGCAAAGAGCAGGTGATGGAGCATATGCGCAGCAACGTCACCGGCTACAAAATGCCTAAGGCCGTGGAGTTCCGCGACGTGTTGCCGACCACCAACGTCGGCAAGATTCTGCGGCGTGAGCTGCGCGATGAAGAGCTGAAAAAACTCGGCAAGAAGTAAACGCGCCGTGATTAAAAAACCCGCCTAGGCGGGTTTTTTATTGGCTGCTGCTGCCGAACAGGGGCGTGCTGGAGTGCAGCGCAGGCTTAGCTGGTCCGCCAGGTGATTTCTTCCACCCCGTCGCTGCTGATGCGCAGCCAGCGATCCGCTTGCTCGTCGCTTTCTTCTTCCAGCCAACCGCCAGGGGCGCAGCGCACTTCTACCTGGAGCGCAGCAAAGGCTGCTTCGGCGCAGGCGCGGTCGTCGGCCCAAGGGGTGGCATCGCTTTCCAGGAACAGGCTGTGCCACTTGCCCACGGCGTTGGGCAGCCAGGTGACTGGCACAGTGCCGGCGCGGCATTTGTAAGTCTGGCCTTTTTGCTGCCACGGCGAGCATTCACCCAGCGCTTGGCTGAGCCACTGCACCACGGCGAGGTGATCGGCGTCTTTCAGGTAAATCTCAATGTCTGGTTGGCGCATGGTTAAAGTCTCTCGATCCAGTCATAACGGATGGCCACAGTCACGGTGCAGGGCTGCGCAATCACGGCCTCACGTCGCTCAGCGCTGGCGCGCCAGCCGTGCGGGGTCATGGCCAGCAAGTCAGCGCGGGCCTGGCTGCTGTCCAGGTGCAAGTCAAAGCTGAGGGTTTCGCTGTGGGCTAAACGCATGCCGGCAGGGATCAGCTCCAAGTGCTTTTGATCATCATAGTCGCGTACTTCGTCATACAGCTTCTGGCGTAGTTGCATCAGGTGCTCGCGGGTTGGCCCCATCCGCAGTAAACCGCCGCCGGGGGCGAGCAGGCGCTTAGCTTCTTGCCAATCCAACGGGCTGAACACGCTGGCCAGTAACTGACAGCTGGCATCGGCCAACGGTACCCGCGCCATGCTGGCGACTAACCACTCTAACTGCGGCGCCCGTTTGCAGGCGCGCTTCACCGCCTCGCGGGAGATATCCAGAGCATAGCCTTGCGCGTGCGGCAGATGATCGGCCAACTGCGCGGTGTAATAGCCTTCGCCGCAGCCGATATCCAACCACTGTTGCGGCTGGTAGCTGGCCGCCAGCTCAGCTAAGCGTCTGGCCAGCGGTGCGTAGTGGCCACCGTCGAGAAACCGCCGGCGCGCTTCGACCATGGCGGCGTTGTCGCCAGGGTCGCGGCTGTTTTTGTGCTGCACCGGCAGCAGGTTGAGGTAACCCTGGCGCGCGCGGTCGAAGCGGTGATTGGCCGGGCAGGCGACGCCGTTGTCGACGGCTTGCAGCGGCGCCTGGCAAATGGGGCAGGTAAGACTCATGCGAGCAATTTGACCAAGGTTTGGTAGTAGATATCGCTGAGCACATCGAGATCGCTGGCCAGCACGCGCTCGTCGATCTGGTGGATCGTCGCGTTGACTGGGCCCAGCTCTACCACTTGGGTGCCGAGGGTGGCGATAAAGCGTCCGTCGGAGGTGCCGCCGCTGGTCGAGGGTTGCGTGTCGCGGCCAGTGATCTGCTTGATGCTGGCGGCCACGGCGTCGAGCAGGGCGCCCGGCTCAGTGAGGAACGGCAGGCCAGACAGGGCCCAGTCGATGCTGTAGTCCAAGGCATGTTTATCGAGGATGGCGTTCACCCGTTGTTGCAGGCCTTCAACGGTCGATTCGGTGGAGAAACGGAAGTTACAGACCGCCGTCAGCTCACCGGGGATGACGTTGGTGGCGCCAGTGCCAGCATTCAGGTTGGAGATCTGGAAGCTGGTCGGTGGGAAGAAGTCATTGCCGTCATCCCAATGCTCGCCGGCCAGCTCAGCCAGCGCCGCCGCCGCCAGATGGATCGGGTTGCGGGCCAAGTGCGGGTAAGCCACGTGACCTTGTTTGCCGCGCACCGTGAGGGTGAAGCCCAAGGAGCCGCGGCGGCCGTTTTTCACCACATCACCGACCAGGGTGGTGCTCGACGGCTCACCGACGATGCACCAGTCGAGACGCTCATTGCGTGCGCGCAGACGCTCGACCACGGCCTTGGTGCCGTGCTCGGCCGGGCCTTCTTCGTCGCTGGTGATTAAGAAGGTGATGCGCCCCTTGTGCTTGGGGTAGTCCGCGACGAAGCGCTCGACGGCGATGATCATCGACGCCAGGCTGCCTTTCATATCCGCCGCGCCGCGCCCACAGAGCATGCCGTCGCTGTCGATCAGGGCGTCGAACGGCTGATGCTGCCAGCTGTGTACCGGCCCGGTAGGCACCACGTCGGTGTGCCCGGCGAAGCACAGCACGGGACCGTCTTGTTCACCATGGCTGGCCCAGAAGTTATCCACGTCGTTAATACGCATCGGCTCGATGGCAAACCCACAGGCAGCCAGACGGCGCGTCATCAGCTCCTGACAGCCTTCATCCAACGGGGTGACAGATGGGCGCCGGATCAGCTCGCAGGCCAGCTGCAGCGTGGGTGAAAGGGGCGTGGTGGTGACGGTCATGGTGGCTCCGGGACGGCATCAAGCAGAAAGGCCGCCATCTTAAAGCAAAACGGCGGCCATTGGCCGCCGGATCGCTGCTGCACACCGCGCTTTAGCTCGCGCTAGGCTCTGTTTTGGCGCTGGCTTGTGGCGCTGGCAAGGACGACAGCAAGGCCATCAGCAAGGCCGCCAGATAAGGCAGCGACTGCACCAGCAGCATGGCTACCCAGAACTTCTCGTCAGCACTTTGCAGGCCTTGGGTGACGCAGATTCCCAGCGCCGCGCCCCACAGCAGAAGCATCACGAACACCTCTTCGCGGGCTTCCGCCAAGGCCACCATGATGCCGTGGTTGCTGGCCATTTTCGGCGTGCGGAAGAACGGAATGGTTTTGGTGAAGGTGCCGTACAACACCGCTTTGGCGATGGTGTGCGACAGCGCCAAACCCGCGATGGCGGCCTGGAAGGAACGCACCAAATCCACGCCCATGGCCTTGCGGTACAAGAAGAGGATCTTGCCCAGCTTGAAGAAGAACAGCGCCAGGGGCGGAATGGCGAAGATCATCAGCGGTGGATCAACCCGCTGCGGCACGATGATCATCGCCGCCGACCAGAGCAGGGCGCCGACGGTGAAGAAGATGTTCAAGCCATCCGCCACCCATGGCAGCCAGCCGGCAATAAAGTGGTAGCGCTGGCCGGTGGTCAGCTTGCTTTCTTTGCCCATAAACAGGCTGCGGGCGTGGCCTTTCATGATCTGAATGGCGCCGTAGGCCCAGCGGAAGCGCTGTTTTTTGTAGTCGATAAAGGTGTCTGGCATCAGCCCGCGCCCAAAGCTTTGGTGGGCATAGGCGGCGCTGTAGCCTTTCTCAAACACGCGCAGGCCCAGTTCTGCGTCTTCACAGATGGTCCAGTCGGCCCACTTCAGCTCGTCCATCACGCTGCGGCGGATCATGGTCATGGTGCCGTGCTGGATGATCGCATCGCGGTCGTTACGGGTAACCATGCCGATATGGAAGAAGCCTTTGTATTCGGCGTAGCAGAGCTTCTTGAAGGCGCTTTCGTCGCCGTCGCGGTAATCCTGCGGCGACTGCACCACGGCGATTTTCGGATCGCTGAAGTGCGGCACCATGTGTTTGAGCCAGTTTTTATCGACGCAGTAATCCGAGTCGATCACCGCCACGACCTCGGCATCCTCGGCCGTGAACGGCAGGATGTAGTTCAGCGCACCGCCCTTAAAGCCATGCAGCGGCGCTTTATGGAAGAAGCGGAAACGCGGGCCCAGCTGCTCGCAATAAGCCTGCACCGGCTCCCAGACGGCGGGGTCCTTGGTGTTGTTGTCGATGATGATCACTTCGTAATCGGGATAATCCAGCGCAGCCAGGGCGTCGAGGGTCTGTTTGACCATCTCCGGCGGCTCGTTGTAGCAGGGCACATGGATCGATACTTTGGGCCGGTAGGCGCTGTCGGCCTCAACCGGCTGGAAGGGCCGGCGTCGGGCGCGGACCCAGACGGTCTCGGCCAGCTCGTGGGCTTCAGTGAGCAGCACAATAAACACGCCCAGGGCGCCAATGCCCAAGAGCACGCCGACCAAGGTGCTGAACCAGTTGCTGTACTGCTGGCTGTAGTCGTAGCCGATCCATACCAGCGCAGTACCGCCAGCGAAGGCGACCAAGGTAAGGAAGGTGCGGCCACGCTGACGCAGCGAGCTGCCGTCAATCAGCAGCAAGGTCAGGCTGAGCAGCGCCAGTACCACCGAGGCAATGGCCAGGGTGCGCCATTCAGGGATGGCCACCACCGGGCCGCTGAAGGGAAATTTCGGCTGGCGTTCGAGGTTGTATACGCCCCAATAGGCGCCCACCGAACCTTCGTCACTGGCCTTCCACGGTTGGTCGAAGGCCTCGATGACGAAGTAGTTGTAGCCCCGGCGGTTGAGTTTATTCACCAGGGTGCGCAGGTAGATGGCTTGATCCGCTTGCGAGGCATCGGCGCCGCCACGCATACGCCCGTTGCTCGGCCAGCCCACCTCGGACAGCAGCAGCGGTTTTTTCGGGAAGAGTTTTTTCAGGTCTTTGGCGCGATCGAGGACGAAGTCGGTGGCGTCCTCCATCGGTATGAACTCCCAGTAGGGCAGTACGTGGGCGGCGATCAGGTCCGTGTGCTCCGCCAGCTCCGGGTGGGCTTGCCAGATGTGCCACTGCTCCGAGGTGGTGACCGGCACTTTGACTGCCGCGCGTACGCGGTCGATATAGGCGATCAGTTCTTCAGGGGTGACCTCTGTACGGAACAGTGCTTCGTTACCCACCACCACCCGCACGACGCTGCGCGAGTCGTTGGCAATGGCGATGGCCTTGGCGATTTCCCGCTCGTTGCGCTCCAGGTCCGGGCTGATCCAGATGCCCAGGGTCACGCGCAGGCCGAATTCCTCAGCCAGATAAGGGATGTTGCCGAGCGCGCCGTCCACCGAATAGGTGCGGATGTTATCGGTATGCTGGCTGAGCAACTCCAAGTCGGAGCGCATTTGTGCGTCGCTGGGGTAAGTGTTCTGCTGCGGGTCTTGGCCTGCGCGAAACGGCGAAAAGGAGAAACCGGAAATTTGTTCCGGCCAGTCCGGGGCACTGACGGGGCGGTTATACAGCGCCCAGATGCCGATAAACAAAGCGGCAATCGCCAGGAAAACTACAAGGTTAAGTCCAAACTTACGCGAAGGCATAGTGAGCAGGTCCAGCGCACAGGGGCGAAAAGGGCACAATCTTTGGCTGGCGCATGCTACGCCGCCAGCATAGGGCTGTATAGCCCGTACTGCGGGCATTGGCTGGGACTTTCTAGAGCCCCAGTGGTTCCTTTTTAGCAGGCTTTAAGCACTTGTGTTGAGCCTCTGCGGTTGCACCGTGGCGCCGAGCCGGTGATTGGCACTTGGGCCGCTGCGCCAGCCTACCTATAATGCGCGCCCTTAGCAGGGTGGACGAGGATGCAAAATGCCTGTGGATGAACAGCGTTTCGGCGGTATTGCCCGCTTATACGGCCAATTAGGGGCGCAGCGCCTGGCTGACGCCCATGTCGCCGTGGTGGGGATCGGCGGCGTCGGCTCGTGGGCCGCAGAAGCGTTGGCGCGCTCCGGGGTGGGCGAGATCTCGCTGTTTGACTTGGATGATGTGTGCATCAGCAACAGCAATCGGCAGCTGCACGCTTTGGCGGACACGGTTGGCCAGCCCAAGGTTGAAGTCATGGCTGCGCGCATTCGGGCGATCAACCCGGCCTGCGTGGTGCACGCGGTGGCGGACTTCGTCACCCGTGAGACCATGGCCGAGTACATCACCCCGCAGCTCGACGGAGTGATCGATTGCATCGACAGCGTCAACGCCAAGGCGGCGCTGATCTCCTGGTGCAAACGGCGAAAAATCCAGGTGGTGACTACAGGCGGCGCCGGCGGGCAGATTGATCCGACCCAGGTGCAGGTGGCGGATCTCAACAAGACCTGGAACGACCCCCTGGCGTCCAAGGTCCGTTCGACCCTGCGCCGTGATTACGGCTTCTCACGCACCCCGGGGCGTAACTACAGCGTGCCCTGCGTGTTTTCCAGCGAGCAGCTGCGTTACCCCAAACCCGATGGCACGGTGTGTCAGTACAAGGCTTTTGTTGGCGAAGGGACCAGGCTGGACTGCGCCGGCGGCTTTGGTGCGGTGATGATGGTCACCGCCACCTTCGGCATGGTCGCTGCCGCGCGCCTGGTGGATAAGCTGGTAGAGGGCACGCGGCGTCCGGCTGAGCGGCAAGCCAAAGCGGCTCAGGTCAAGCCACAGGACTAAGCGCTAGGGTTGCTGAAGCAGCTCTTGTACCCGCAACAGCACGGCATTCAGGCCGTTACTGCGCGATGGCGATAACTGGCGGCCTAGGCCCAGATCGGTAAACCACTGGGTTAGGTCGACGGCGGCAATCTGCGCAGCGCTTAACTCCTCGATCCGCGCCAACAGCAGCGCCAAGAGGCCGCGCAGCAAGCGTGCCTCGCTGTCGGCGCGCAACTGCCAGCCCTGTTCGCTGCGTTCGGCGAGCAGCCACACCGCGCTGGCGCAGCCGTGCACTGGGTGGCTGGCAGCGCGTTCGCTGTCAGTGAACGGCGTCAAGCGCTCGCCCCACTGCATCAGCAGGCGCGCGCGCTGCTCCCATGAGGCGGGTTGGCTAAAGGCTTGCAGGGCTTGCTGGGCGCTGGCGGGCAGGCTCATCGCAACAGCTCCAGGGCTTGATCGAGGGCATTGAAGAAGTTCTGCAGATCGTTGCCGTCGTTATACAAGCCGAGGGAGACGCGCAGCGCGCCGGATAGACCCAGCTGCTGAAACAGCGGCATGGCGCAGTGCTGTCCGGCGCGCACGGCGATGCCTTGTTCGCTGAGCAGTTGTGCCAAGTCGGCATGGTGCACGCCAGCCACACTAAAACTGACTAAGGCTACTTCGGGCTCACCTAACACCTGTACGCCAGCACGCTGTTTAAGCCCAGTGAGTAACTGGCGGTGCAGAGCGGCCTCATGTTGGCTGACGGCTGGGCCATCGAGGCTGGCCAGATAAGTCAGGCTTGCGCCCAGAGCGATCACCGCGCCGATGGCCGGGGTGCCGGCCTCAAAACCCAGTGGCGCCGGACGAAAGCTGGCACTGTGATAGTCGCACTGCTGCAGCATCTCGCCGCCGAATTGCCAGTGCGCAAGTTTGTTTAACGCCTCCGGGCGGCCATAAAGAATGCCGACGCCATCGGGACCATAGAGTTTGTGGCTGGAGCACAGGTAAAAGTCGCAGCCCAGTGCAGCCAAATCATGGCGGCCATGCACCACACCTTGGGCGCCGTCGACCACGGTGATGGCGCCTTGGGCTTGGGCCATGGACAGCAACTGCGCAAGTGGCTGCCAGGCGCCGAGCACATTGGACAGCTGGGTGACGGCCAGCAGGCGCGTGCGCGGGCCGATCAGCTGCGCCGCTTGGGCTAAGTCCACGGTGCCGGCTGGCGTCAGCGGCAACACCACCAGCTTGAGTTGCTGGCGCAGTGCCAATTGTTGCCAGGGCAGCAGATTGGCGTGGTGCTCGGCGGCGCTGATGACGAGCTCATCGCCGGGCTTGAAGTGCTGTTGCAGGCCGTAAGCCAGCAGGTTAAAGGCCTCGGTGGCGCTGCGGGTAAAGATAATCTGCGCGGCGCTGGCAGCGTTAAACCACTGCGCGAGTTGCTCACGGGTGGCCTCAAACGCGCGGGTTGCCTGCTCGCCCGGCAGGTGCTGGGCTCGGTGCACATTGGCCGCGCCGTTGGCGTAGTAGTGCAGCAGGCAGTCGAGCATGGCCTGGGGCTTTTGCGCGGTGGCGGCGTTGTCCAGGTAGGTCTGGCCACTGGCGCTAAAGGCTGCAAGGGCAGGGAAGTCAGCACGCCAAGGTGAGGGTAGGGACATTGCGGATTCCAGCATCTGGCTCACTGAATAAGGGCGCGTGAGCGAGATAAAAACGTATGGCTCAAGGCCGGTGAAGCCAGTGAAGCCCTAGCGCCTAGGGCTTCACCATGAGCATCTACAGGGGCACTTAGTTGTGCGCGTGCAGGGCTTCGTTCAGCTCAATGGCCGACTTGTGGGATTTGCATTCCACGGCGCCGGTCTGCGAGTTACGGCGGAACAGCAGGTCGGTCTGGCCAGCCAGTTCGCGGGCTTTAACGGTTTTCACCAGTTGGTTGTCGGCATCCAGCAGCGCCACTTTGGTCCCTGCTGTGATGTACAGGCCAGCTTCCACCGTATTGCGGTCGCCCAGTGGGATGCCGATACCAGCGTTGGCGCCGATCAGGCAGCCTTCACCCACGGAGATGATGATGTTGCCGCCACCGGACAGGGTGCCCATGGTCGAGCAACCGCCGCCCAGGTCCGAACCCTTACCGACGAGGACGCCCGCCGACACGCGGCCTTCGATCATGCCTGGGCCTTCGGTGCCGCCGTTGAAGTTGATAAAGCCTTCGTGCATCACGGTGGTGCCTTCACCGACGTAAGCACCCAGGCGCACGCGGGCGCTGTCGGCGATACGCACGCCTGCCGGCACTACGTAGTCGGTCATTTTCGGGAACTTGTCGACCGAGAACACTTCCAGCAGGTCGCCTTTGAGGCGCGCTTCCAGTTGCCGCTCAGCCAGTTCGGCCAGGTCGACGGCGCCGTGGCTGGTCCAGGCGACGTTGGGCAGCAGCGGGAAAATGCCGGTCAGGTTCAGGCCGTGGGGCTTAACCAAACGATGCGACAGCAGGTGCAGCTTGAGGTACGCCTCTGGAGTACTGGTCAGGGCGCTGTCTTCAGCGAGGAAGGTGGCGACCAACGGCTTTTGGCTTTCCGCCAGACGGGTCAGCAAGGCGGACTGGCCAGCGTCGATGCTCTTCAGTGCTTCGGCCAGTTCGGCTGCTTGGTTGTTGCTCAGGCTGATGGCCTGGTTGCCACCGGTATAACCCAGCAGTTGCGCGGCGGCAGTGGCCAGCTCAGTGCTTGGTTTGAGCAGCGGCTGGGCGTAGAAAACTTCCAACCAGTTGCTTTGACGATTCTGGGTACCGACACCAAAGGCCAGACTGAAGAGGGTAGTGCTCATGGTAATTTCCTTAGCGCAAATTCTTGTTGGACAGGTGGCTTAAATCAATTCGCTGGCATAACGCTCAGGCTTGAACCCGACAAGGGTTTTACTGCCCAAAGCCAATACCGGACGCTTGATCATCGACGGTTGGGCCAGCATCAGGGCGATGGCTTTGCTTTGGTCGAGATCGCTTTTCTGCACCTCGTCCAGCTTGCGAAAAGTTGTTCCGGCACGGTTCAGGATGGTTTCCCAACCATGTTCGGTGCACCACTTTTCCAGGTTTTCGCGGTCAATACCGCTGACTTTGTAATCGTGGAAGCTATAGCTCTTGCCGTGCTCGTCGAGCCAGGTGCGGGCTTTCTTCATGGTGTCGCAGGCTTTGATGCCGTAAAGAACGTAGCTCATGGTGCATCCGTGGTTGCCGCGCCCCAGTGCTAGGCGCTTATTCGTTAACTAATGGGATCGGGGATTATGCCATGTTGGCTCCCCAGCGTCTTAACTGCAGAGTAAATCGCCCATAGTTTGACGCCGCTAAGGCTTCAGAATTCGCCTTCTGAGGTCGCTGGCTCTAGACTGCGGGCTTCTGTTAAGAGGTCGTATTATGCAATTGCTCTATACCATTCTGATCATGTTGGTAGTGGTCAGTGGTACCCGTATTACCGCTCAATTCATTCCTGTGCCACTGCCTCTGCTGCAAATTTTGATTGGTGCATTACTCGCAGTACCCGCCTTGGGTCTGCATGTGCGATTAGAACCTGAGTTGTTCCTGCTGCTGTTTATCCCGCCGTTGTTGTTCGTGGATGGTTGGCGCATGCCTAAGGGGCAATTCCGCGAGTTACGTACCCCCATTCTGTTATTGGCCTTCGCCTTGGTCTTCTTCACCATTCTGGGCGCCGGCTGTTTTATCCATTGGTTATTGCCCCAAGTGCCGCTGGCCGCCTGTTTCGCCCTCGCGGCGGTGCTGTCGCCGACTGACGCCGTGGCCGTGGCGGCGATCACCCATGGCCGCCTGCCCAGCACCTTAAGCAATATGCTCCAGGGCGAGGCGTTGATGAACGACGCCTCGGGTCTGGTGGCGTTTAAGTTCGCCGTGGCAGCGACTCTGACCGGGGTGTTCTCGCTCACCGACGCCAGCGTGCAGTTCGTCATCGTGGCGGCAGGCGGTGTGTTGGTTGGGATGGCCTTAAGCTATCTGTTCGGTCGCCTGCGCGCTTGGATGATCGCCCGTGGCTGGGAAGACCCGGCGCCGCACGTATTGATGTTGTTGCTGTTGCCCTTTGCCGCCTATGTGGCAGCGGAGCATTTTGGCTTGTCAGGGATTCTCTCGGCGGTGGCGGCGGGCATGATGCAAAGCCGTCTCGACTTACTGCCGCGGCAAACCACCACGCGTTTGCTTAACCGCAGCGTGTGGATGCTGCTGGAGTTCACCTTTAACGGTTTGGTCTTCCTGCTGCTGGGCCTGCAACTGCCAGACATCCTCACCGATGCCCTGGCCATTCACCATGAAGATCCCTGGGTGTTCCTGCTCAAGGCTTGTGGCTGGGTGGTGGCGATCTACATCGTGCTGATGATCCTGCGCTTTATCTGGGTCTATGCCTATTGGCGCATGTCCGGTGCGTTTCGGCGCTGGCGCGGAGTGCCGACGCGCTTTGCGGGGCAGTCCCGTGGCGCCCTGAGCTTGGTCCTGACCTTTGGTGGGGTGCGCGGCGCCGTGACGCTGGCCGGTGTGATGTCGCTGCCATTGCTGCTGAATAACGGCGCTAACTTCCCTGAGCGGCCGCTGCTGATTCTGATCGCCGCCGGGGTGATTCTGCTGTCGCTGCTGGTGGCCAGTATCGCCTTGCCGCGCATCCTGCCCTACGTGCCGCAGGACAACCTCGGGCTGCGCGAGAAGCAATTCAATCTGCACCGCGCGCACCTGTTGGAGGCGGCCATTCGCGCTCTGGAAGAAGTCGATGAGCACGGCAGTGACGCCGACGCAGCGGTGGCTTCGGTCAATGTCAAAGCCAAGCTGATGGCCGAGTACAACGAGTTACTGGAGCGTACTCAGCAGAACGCCAAGCGCGAACGCGAACACACCGGTGAAGAGGCCGAAGGAGTGGAATATCGCTTGCGTCTCTTGGGCTTGCGCACTCAGCGCGCCGAGCTGTATCGGCTGCGTAAGGAGCATCAGCTCGATGACGACGTGCTGATAGAAATCCTGCGCGATTTGGATATTGCCGAAGCGCGTTTGCAGAAGCACTAAAACTGCAGGCGCTGGGGCAACCCAGCGCCTTCTTCAGTTATGCGCGGCGGATAAACGCGGCGATGCGCTCGGCCGCCTCGACGCATTCCGCCAGCGGCGCAACCAGCGCCATACGCACGCGCCCTGCGCCAGGGTTGCTGCCATTTACCTCACGCGAAAGATAGGAACCCGGCACTACCGTGACGTGCTCTTGGGCAAACAGCTCGCGGGTAAAGGTTTGATCATCGCCTGGGGTTTTCGCCCACAGGTAAAAGCCGCCATCGGGGCGTTGCACGTCCATCACCGGCTGCAGAATGGCCAGCACGGCATCGAACTTGGCGCGGTACAGATCACGGTTGGCCTTAACGTGGGCTTCGTCCTGCCACGCGGCAATGCTAGCCAGCTGGGTTTGTACCGGCATGGCGCAGCCGTGGTAGGTGCGATAGAGCAGGAAGGCCTGAATGATCTGCGCATCGCCGGCAACAAAGCCTGAACGCAGGCCCGGCAGGTTGGAGCGCTTGGACAGGCTGTGGAACACCACGCAACGTTTGAAATCGCTACGGCCCAGCGCCGCACAGGCGCTGAGCAGGCCCACCGGTGGCTGCGCTTCATCAAAATACAGCTCGCTGTAGCACTCATCGGCGGCAATGACGAAGTCGAACTTGTCGGCCAATGCGATCAGCTTCTGCAGGGTGTGCAGCGGGATCAGTGCGCCAGTGGGGTTGCCCGGCGAGCAGAGGAAGAGAATCTGGCAGCGCTGCCAGACGTCATCGCTGACCGCGTCAAAATCGGGGTTAAAGCCGTTATCTTCCAGGCAGGGCAGGTAGTGTGGTTCGGCCCCGGCCAGCAGCGCCGCGCCTTCGTAGATTTGGTAGAAGGGGTTAGGGCTGATGACCAGGCCCGCTGCCGCGCCTGGCGCACTGCGCTTGACCACGGTTTGGGTAAAGGCAAACAGCGCCTCGCGGGTGCCATTGACCGGCAGGATATGCCGCGCCGGGTCAATGCTGCCGGCGTTCAGGCCAAAGCGCTGCTCGGCCCAGCTGGCCATGGTCTCGCGCAGCGCCGGGATGCCGAGGGTGGTCGGGTACACCGACAGCTGGCTTAAATTGTCGCTCAGGGCCTGGGCGACAAAGGCGGGCGCCGGGTGCTTAGGTTCACCGATGGACAGGGCAATGGCGCGCTTGTCGGCGGGCACGTTGACGCCGCTGAGTAGGGCGCGGAGTTTCTCGAAGGGGTAGGGCTGCAGCTGGTTTAACGCGTCGTTCATCGGTATTTCCTGGGTTCTGCTGGCGCCCGTCCAGACGAAGGGCGGCGCGCAGGCTAAGGCAGGGTTAAATGCTGATCTGGCTGGGTTGCTGCTCGAGTACATGGCTATCGGACAGCTGCTGCACCACGGTCTCTTGCAGGCGCGCGCACAGCTCGGGGTCGGACAGCGGCTGGTTGTGCGCGTCGGTGATAAAGAACACGTCTTCTACGCGCTCGCCCAGGGTGGCGATCTTGGCGTTCTGCAGCGACAGGTCGAAGTCGAGGAAGATCCGCCCGATGCGGGCCAGCAGGCCGGGGCGATCCGGGGCGGTCACCTCCAGAATGGTCACCGGACGTTGGGCGTCGTTGTGGATGGTCACCTGCGGGGCAAAGGCGAAGTGCTTGAGCTGGCGCGGCACCCGGCGCTGGATGATGCTGGGGTATTCGTCGGGGTTCTTCAGGGCGTCGATCAGGCCTTGGCGGATCATCTCGATGCGCGCCTGGTTATCGCCAATCGAGCCGCCGGCCGCGTCGAGCACAATATAAGTGTCGAGGGTGAACTGGCTGGTCGAGGTGAGAATGCGCGCGTCGTGAATGTTCAGATTGAGCTGAGCCATGGCCGCTACGGTCACCGCGAAGAAATCATGCTGGTCCTGGGCGTAAATAAAGATCTGGGTGCCGCCCTCGAACTCGCGCTGCGTCGTTTCTTTGATCAACACCAGCGGATCGCTGTTATCGCCATGTTGCAGGATCGCTTCGGTGTGCCAGGCCACGTCGGCGGCGGTATGGCGCAGGAAGTAGTCATCCCCCAATTGCGACCACAGCTGTTCGGCGTCGTCGCTGTCGGTACCATCGCGCACCAGAATGTCGATGGCGGCGTTTTGCGTCAGGCGGATTTGCTCCTCACGGTCCAGCGGATTTTCCAGGCCGCGGCGCAGGGCGCGCTTGGTTTCGGTGTAGAGCTGACGCAGCAAGCTGGCGCGCCAGGAGTTCCACAGGCTGGGGTTGGTGGCGTTGATGTCGGCCACGGTCAGCACATAGAGGTAATCGAGGCGGGTTTGATCGCCGACCAGGCGGGCAAAGTCGAAAATCACCTGCGGGTCGGAGATGTCCTTGCGCTGGGCGGTGGTGGACATGTCCAGGTGATGCTTGACCAGCCACACGATCAGTCGTGAGTCCCACAGCGGTAACTGATGGCGCACACAGAAAGCCTCGGCGTCCACCGCACCAATCTCGGAGTGATCACCGCCACGGCCCTTGCCGATGTCGTGATAGAGGCCGGCGAGGTAGATCAGCTCAGGCTTGGGCAGTTTGTCGATGAGCTTGCTGGCCAGGGGGAATTTCTCCGCCAGCTCTGGCCATTTGAATTTGCGCAGGTACTTGATCAGGTTGAGGGTGTGGGCATCGACCGTATAGATGTGGAACAGGTCGTGCTGCATCTGCCCCACGATATGGCCGAACTCCGGCAGATACAGGCCCAACAGGCCATAGCGGTTCATTCGGCGCAGGTTGCGATGAATGCCGGTGGGGCTTTTGAACAGTTCGATAAACAGGCTGGTGTTGCGGATGTCGCTGCGAAACTCATCGTTGATCAGTTGGCGGTGGTCGCGCAGCAGGCGGATGGTATCGGCACTAACGCCTTTAATCTGCGGGTTCTGGGCCAGCAGGACGAAGATTTCCAGCAGGGCAAACGGCGTGCGTTTGAACACATTGGGGTGGCTGGCTTCGATGTAGTCGTCGCGCACCTGAAAGCGGCTGTTGAGGGCTTCGGCCGGGCCGTTGGCACCAGCACGCAGGATCTCTTCCTCAAAGTGCTGAATGACCAGCTCGCTGAGCTCGGCAATGGCCATCACCACGCGGTAGTACTTCTGCATAAAGCGTTCGATATTGCGCTTGCTGTCGTCGCCAGTAAAACCCAGCAGCTCGGCGACCCGGCTCTGGTGGTCGAACAGCAGGCGGTCTTCGGCGCGCCCGGCGAGCATGTGCAGGGCATAGCGCACCTTCCACAGAAATTCCTGGCTGGCGGACAGCAGGTTGTATTCGCTTTCCAGCAAAAAGCCTTGGCCGACCATCGCGTGCAGGTTGAGCGTGGCGAAGTGACGGCGAGCCACCCAGAGGATGGTCTGAATATCGCGCAGGCCGCCCGGCGAGCCCTTTACGTTAGGCTCCAGGTTGTATTCGGTGTCGTTGTATTTGCGATGGCGGGCGCGCTGCTCTTCTCGCTTAGCGAGAAAGAACTCTTTGCTCGGCCACATCACCTGATTGCTGGTGACCTCCTGCATGCGCTGACGCAGGCGCTCAGGGCCGGCCAGGGTGCGGCTTTCCATCAGGTTGGTGACGACGGTCAGGTCGGCGCGGGCCTCTTCGGCGCACTCGTCCACCGAGCGCACGCTCTGGCCGACCTCCAGGCCGATGTCCCAGAGCAGGGTGAGGAACTGCTCGATGGGCTCGCGGAAGGTTTCATGGTCGGCGCTGTCGAGCAGAATCAGCAGGTCGATATCCGAGAACGGATGCAGCTCACCGCGCCCGTAGCCACCGACGGCCAGCAGGGCGATGTCGGCGTCTTCACTCCAGTTCAGGCGCACCCAGGCCGCGCGCAGGATTTGATCAACGAACCAGGCGCGATCCTCAACCAGGCGGCGAATTTCCCGGCCATCTTTAAACCGTTGGTCAAGTACCGAGCTGGCCTGACGAATGGCTTTTTTGAAGGCCGCGATAGGGCTGGCCTTAAGCGCCAGTTCCGCCTGGAACTGGCCGCGGTCGAACAGTTCGGGATCTACCTGAGGCATGCAGCCTTCCTTATCGTTATTCAGGGTACTCGCGGCTGGTTCTGGCGGTGCGGGCTGACTTAGGCTGAGGTGCGGGCGATGGTGTCATCACTGCGCAGGGTGAAAATCTCGTAGCCGTCGGCGGTGACCAGAATGGTGTGTTCCCACTGTGCGGAAAGCTTGCGGTCCTTGGTGATGGCGGTCCAGCCGTCGCCTAGGGTGCGGGTTTCCGGGCGGCCTTGGTTGAGCATCGGCTCGATGGTGAAGGTCATGCCTTCTTTGAGCTCCATGCCAGTACCAGCGCGGCCGTAGTGCAGCACTTGTGGCTCTTCGTGGAACACGGCACCAATGCCGTGGCCGCAGTATTCGCGAACAATGGAGAAACCGTTCTTCTCGGCGTGCTTTTGAATCACTTCGCCGATATCGCCCAGGCGTGCGCCCGGCTTAACCAGCTGGATGCCCTTGTACAGGCACTCTTGGGTGATAACGCTGAGGCGCTGGGCCCACTCGGGGGCGTTGCCGACCATATACATCTTGCTGGTATCGCCGTGGTAACCGTCTTTGATCACGGTCACGTCGATATTGACGATGTCGCCGTCTTTTAGTGGCTTATCGTTAGGGATGCCATGGCACACCACGTGGTTGACCGAGGTGCAGATCGACTTGGGGAAGCCCTTGTAGTTAAGCGGGGCCGGGATGGCTTGTTGCACGTTGACTATATAGTCGTGGCAAATGCGGTCCAGCTCGTCAGTGGTCACGCCTGGCTTGACGTACTCGCCGATCATTTCCAGAACTTCGGCAGCCAAGCGACCGGCTACGCGCATTTTGGCAATTTCTTCGGGCGACTTAAGGGTGACGGACATAATGGCTCTCGGCTGCAGGCGGAAAACCGCTATGTTAGCATTTTCAAGGCTCAAGCCATAAGCCGTAGGCAGTTTTGCCACAGCTTAGATGCTCAGGCTAAGTAGCTTGTGCCGATCTTTTATGGTATAAAACGCGCCGCTTTACGGGCAGTGTGCCCTTGAAGCCTAAACCCACACACGTATCGACACGCTTTCCTGGGTGCCTTGCGACTTGTTCGCCGGGTTGGAAATCGGGATACGTGGAGGCCTAACCCGACTTATTAAGGAACTATCATGTCCCAAGTCACTATGCGCGATATGCTGAAGGCCGGTGTGCACTTCGGCCACCAGACCCGTTACTGGAACCCGAAAATGGGCAAGTACATTTTCGGCGCGCGCAACAAGATTCACATCATCAACCTTGAGCAAACTCTGCCAATGTTCAACGAAGCTCTGGCTTTCGTTGAGAAGCTGGCTGCTGGCAAGAACAAGATCCTGTTCGTCGGCACCAAGCGTTCCGCTGGCAAAATCGTTGCTCAAGAAGCAGCTCGTTGCGGTTCGCCGTACGTCGACCATCGCTGGTTGGGCGGCATGCTGACCAACTACAAAACCATCCGTGCCTCGATCAAGCGTCTGCGTGATCTGGAAGTTCAGTCGCAAGACGGTACTTTCACCAAGCTGACCAAGAAAGAAGCCCTGATGCGCACCCGTGACCTGGAAAAGCTGGATCGCAGCCTGGGTGGTATCAAGGACATGGGCGGTCTGCCAGACGCTCTGTTCGTTATCGACGTTGACCATGAGCGCATTGCTATCACCGAAGCCAACAAGCTGGGCATCCCAGTTATCGGCGTCGTCGATACCAACAGCAGCCCAGAAGGCGTTGACTACATCATCCCAGGTAACGATGACGCCATCCGCGCCATCCAGCTGTACATGGGTGCCATGGCTGACGCCGTTGCTCGTGGCCGCGGTAACGCTGGCGGCGCTGCTGACGAGTTCGTTGAGCAAGCTGCTGAAGAAGTTGCTGAAGGCTAAGTAGAGCGCTAGCGCGCTGGCTTAGTTCGCAAAAAGGGGGCTTGGCCCCCTTTTTGCCACCTGAAAACCATAGCCGACAAGTCGTTGCAACTATCGTCTGTCATTGTCGGCAATGCGTTACGAATTGAGCGCCCGTTTTGACGGGTGGAATGGTTAACAACCTATCCAGAGGATTTTGAAAATGGCAGAGATTACTGCAGCGTTGGTTAAAGAACTGCGCGAACGTACCGGCGAAGGCATGATGGATTGCAAAAAGGCCCTGACCAAGGCCGGCGGCGACATCGAGAAAGCCATTGACGATATGCGTGCTTCCGGCGCAATCAAGGCTGCCAAAAAAGCAGGCAACGTTGCTGCTGAAGGCGCTATCAGCATCAAAGAAGACGGCAAAACTGCGGTCATCATCGAAGTTAACTCGCAGACTGACTTCCTCGCTCTGCAAGACGATTTCAAAAACTTCGTGGCGGCCAGTGTTGAAAAAGCTTTCGCTGACAACATCACTGACGTGGCTGTGCTGATCGAAGCGCAAGAAGAAGCGCGTCTGGCTCTGGTGGCTAAGACTGGCGAAAACGTCAACATCCGCCGCATCGCGCGCATCGAAGGCGACGTGCTGGGTTCCTACCTGCACGGCAACAAAATCGGTGTTGTGGTTGTGCTCAAAGGCGGTGACGTTGAGCTGGCTAAAGACATCGCGATGCACGTAGCGGCAAGCAACCCTGAATTCCTGCTGCCTTCGCAGGTTTCTCCAGAGGCTATCGAGCGCGAGAAAAACGTGTTCCTGACCCTCAACGAAGAGAAAATCAAAGGCAAGCCAGAAAACATTGTTGAGAACATGGTCAAAGGCCGTATCAGCAAGTTCCTGGCCGAAGCGAGCCTGGTTGAGCAGGCGTTCGTTAAGAACCCTGAAATCAAGGTTGGCGAGCTGGCCAAGAAAGGCGGCGCTGAAATCGTTTCTTTCACCTACTTCAAAGTTGGTGAAGGCATCGAGAAGCCAGTCGACAACTTCGCTGAAGAAGTTGCCGCACAAGTGGCTGCTGCCAGCAAGCAGTAAGACGGCTACCGCTGTCGCCCCGAAGAGGCTGCCCGCTCACGCGCGCGGCCTCTTTGTCAAATCGGGGCGCTACAGCCGCTTGGGCTTTTTAGCCCGGCAGGCTAGGGTGCTGTTTTAGCAGCACTGTGTTAACAGGCGAGGTTAGCTCGCAGAGAATTCAAACGCCGCAGGAGAGACTCGCAATGGCTCAGCAGATGGGTGGTCGTCAACCGCGTTACAAACGCATTCTGCTTAAACTTAGCGGCGAGGCCCTGATGGGGTCTGAAGATTTTGGCATCGATCCCAAGGTGCTGGATCGCATGGCGCTGGAAGTCGGCCAGTTGGTCGGTATCGGCGTGCAAGTCGGCCTGGTGATCGGTGGTGGTAACCTGTTCCGTGGCGCCGCGCTGAGCGCTGCCGGGATGGATCGAGTGACTGGCGACCATATGGGTATGCTGGCCACCGTAATGAACGCCCTGGCCATGCGTGATGCGCTGGAGCGCTCGAATATCCCCGCGCTGGTGATGTCGGCCATTTCCATGGTCGGTGTGACTGATCATTACGACCGCCGTAAGGCTATGCGTCATCTGAAAACCGGTGAGGTGGTGATCTTCGCCGCTGGCACTGGTAATCCCTTCTTCACCACTGACTCGGCTGCCTGCCTGCGCGCAATCGAAGTGGATGCAGATGTGGTGCTCAAGGCGACCAAGGTCGATGGTGTGTACACTGCCGATCCATTTAAAGACCCGCATGCGGAGAAGTTCGATCGCCTGACCTACGATGAGGTCTTGGATCGCAAGCTGGGAGTCATGGACTTAACCGCAATTTGCCTGTGCCGCGACCATAATATGCCGCTGCGCGTTTTCAATATGAACAAGCCCGGTGCCCTGCTCAACGTAGTAGTCGGTGGCGCTGAAGGCACTCTGATCGAGGAAGATAAGCATGATCAATGAGATCAAGAAAGACGCCCAGACCCGTATGCAGAAAAGTCTGGAGTCGCTGGTTCACGCGTTTAGCCGCATCCGTACGGGGCAGGCGCATCCGAGCATTCTGGCTGGCGTACAGGTGCCTTACTACGGCGCTGATACTCCGATCAACCAAGTGGCCAGTGTCACCGTAAAAGACTCGCGCACCCTGCAAGTGGTGGCGTTCGAGCGCAATATGCTGGCTGCCGTCGACAAAGCCATTCAGAGCTCCGGCCTGGGCTTTAACCCCACTAACCTGGGTGAGCTGCTGCTGATCACCATGCCGGCGCTGACTGAGGAAACCCGTAAGGGCTTCACCAAGCAGGCCCGTGACGCCGCTGAAGATGCCCGCGTTGCCGTGCGTAGCATCCGTCGTGATGCCCTGAGCCAGCTCAAGGATCTGGTTAAGGAAAAAGAAATCAGCGAAGACGAAGAGCGTCGCGCCGCCGATGATGTACAGAAACTGACGGATAAGTTTGTCGCTGAAATTGAAGTGGCAACAAAGCAGAAAGAAGCGGATTTGATGGCCGTTTAACGGTCAGACTGACGCTATGGATAAAACTAAGAAAGATAATCGGGTGGTCGTGCCGCGGCATGTGGCAATCATTATGGATGGCAATAACCGCTGGGCGAAGAAGCGCCTGTTGCCGGGGGTTGCCGGGCATAAAGCCGGTGTTGACGCGGTGCGTGCGGTTATTGAGGTGTGCGCTGAGGCTGGGGTTGAGGTATTGACCCTGTTTGCCTTCTCCAGTGAGAACTGGCAGCGCCCCGCGGATGAGGTCAGTGCACTGATGGAGCTATTCCTTAGTGCGCTGCGGCGCGAGGCGAAAAAACTCGATGCCAATGACATCAGCTTGCGCATCATTGGCGACCGTTCGCGCTTTCATCCTGAGTTGCAGGCGGCCATGCGTGAGGCCGAGGCGCTGACTGCTGGTGAGCGGCGTTTCGTCTTGCAGGTAGCCGCTAACTATGGCGGGCAGTGGGACATCGCCCAGGCCGCGCAGCGCTTAGCTCGGGAAGTGCAGGGCGGGCATTTGCGGCCTGAGGACATTACCCCTGATTTGCTGGAAAGTTGCTTAGTCACCGGTGATCTACCGTTGCCTGATCTGTGCATCCGCACCGGTGGCGAACATCGCGTCAGTAACTTCTTGCTGTGGCAGCTGGCTTATACCGAGCTGTATTTCTCCGACCTGTTCTGGCCGGATTTTAAACACGACGCCATGCGTAAAGCCCTGGCCGATTACGCAAGCCGTCAGCGCCGCTTTGGTAAAACCAGCGAGCAACTGATGGCTGAGGCTCGTAGCTGATGCTCAAACAACGAATCATTACCGCGCTGTGGCTGCTGCCGCTGGCTCTGGCTGGTTTCTTCTGGCTGGACGGCGGCTGGTTTGCGCTGTTTATCGGCGCAGTGATCAGCCTAGGGGCTTGGGAGTGGGCGCAGTTGGCGGGCTTTAGCGCTCAGGCACAACGCGTGGCTTATGCTGCGCTGGTGGCTGTGCTGGCCTATGGTCTGTACCTGCTGCCGGGCTTGGCGCCTTGGTTGTTGCTCTTGGGCGTGCTGTGGTGGCTGGTTGCGACACTTTTGGTGTTGGGCTATCCCGCCAGCAGCCGTTATTGGAATTCTGGGGTGAGCCGTTTGTTGATCGGCTTGCTCATTCTGCTGCCAGCCTGGCAGGGATTGCAGCTATTTAAACAGTGGCCATTGGCCAATTGGCTGATTCTGGCGGTCATGGTGCTGGTGTGGGGCGCGGATATCGGCGCTTACTTCGCTGGCCGTGCTTTCGGTAAGCGTAAATTAGCTCCGGCGGTGAGCCCTGGTAAGAGTTGGGAAGGTGTCTATGGTGGCTTGGCGGCGGCGCTGCTGATCTGTCTTGGCACTGCGCTGTATCGCCACTGGTCATTGAGCGAGACGTTGTTGGCGCTGGCGGGCACCGCCTTGGTGGTGTTCAGTTCGGTGGTTGGCGATCTGACGGAGAGTATGTTTAAGCGCCAGTCTGGGGTTAAAGACAGCAGTAATCTGCTCCCAGGGCATGGCGGCGTGCTGGATCGTATCGACAGTTTGACTGCGGCAATCCCAGTGTTTGCGGCGTTGCTGTGGCTGGCCGGTTGGGGCGTCCTGTGAGTCGCGCACAACAGATCACCGTGCTGGGGGCTACGGGCTCCATCGGTCTCAGCACTTTGGATGTGATTGCCCGTCATCCGGAGCGATATCAGGTTTTTGCCCTCACCGGGCACAGTCGTATGGCTGAGTTGCAAGCCCTGTGCGTGCGGCATTGCCCGCGTTTTGCGGTAGTGGCGGATGAAGCCGCTGCCGTCGCGCTGCAAGCCGAACTTAAGGAAACTGGGCTGGCCACTGAAGTGTTGTTTGGTGTGCAAGGCCTGTGTGAAGTGGCCGCCCATGCTGACGTCGATGCGGTCATGGCGGCGATTGTGGGGGCGGCTGGACTGGCCCCGACGCTGGCGGCAGTCGAGGCCGGCAAGAAAGTCTTGCTGGCTAATAAAGAAGCTTTAGTGATGTCCGGCGCACTGTTTATGCAGGCGGTGAAGCGCAGCGGGGCCGTGCTGCTGCCGATCGACAGTGAACACAACGCGATCTTCCAGTGCTTGCCCGGCGATTATGCCCGGGGCCTGCAGCCGGTCGGCGTGCGGCGGATTTTGCTGACCGCTTCTGGTGGGCCGTTTCGTGAGATGCCCCTGGAGCAGCTTGCTCAAGTCACGCCGGCCCAAGCCTGCGCCCATCCCAATTGGTCGATGGGGCGGAAGATCTCCGTGGACTCGGCCAGCATGCTCAACAAAGGCCTGGAGCTGATCGAGGCCTGCTGGTTGTTTAATGCGACGCCGGCGCAAGTCGAAGTGGTGGTGCATCCGCAAAGCGTGATTCATTCGCTGGTGGATTACATTGATGGTTCGGTGCTGGCCCAGTTGGGTAATCCGGATATGCGCACGCCGATTGCTCATGCCTTGGCCTGGCCGCAGCGGATTGAGTCGGGCGTTGCGCCACTGGATCTATTCGCCATCGCCCGTTTGGACTTTCAGGCGCCCGATGAGCAACGTTTCCCATGCTTACGCCTGGCGCGTGAGGCGGCCCAGGCCAGCGGCACCGCGCCGGCGATGCTCAACGCGGCCAACGAGGTGGCAGTCGCGGCCTTCCTCGAGGGGCGCCTTCGCTTTACCGAAATCGCGAGTATGATCGAGCACGTGCTGCAGACTGAGCCAGCTCAGGCTGCCAGCAGTCTTGAGGTGGTTTTGGCAGCCGATACGCGGGCTCGCCAACTTGCTGAGCAATGGCTTAGTCGGCGTTAAGCGTCGACACGGAGAAAAGCAATGAGTGCGCTGTATATGGTGGTAGGCACCCTAATTGCCTTGGGTGTGCTGGTCCCTATTCACGAATTTGGCCACTTTTGGGTGGCGCGCCGCTGTGGTGTCAAGGTGCTGCGCTTCTCCGTGGGCTTTGGTACGCCGCTGTTGCGCTGGCATGACCGTAAGGGCACCGAGTTCGTCATCGCGGCTATCCCCTTGGGCGGCTACGTCAAAATGCTCGATGAGCGCGAGGCTGAAGTGCCGGCGCAGTTGCAGGAGCAGGCGTTTAACCGCAAATCGGTGCAGCAGCGTATCGCTATTGTGGCAGCCGGGCCCATCGCTAACTTCCTCTTGGCCATCATTTTCTTTGCCGCTATTGCCATGCTCGGCAGTGAGGTGGTGCGTCCGGTGATTGGTGCGGTCGCTCCGGGTAGCTTGGCCGCGACGGCTAATCTGCAAGCCGGTGATGAGATCGTTGCGGTGGATGGTGAGCCGACTGCCGGCTGGTCTGAAGTTGGTATGCAGCTGATCAACCGTCTGGGCGAGAGTGGCACGCTAGACCTGCGGGTACGTGAACAGGGCTCGGAGCTGGAGAGTCCACGGCAAATTACGCTTAATAACTGGCAGCGCGGGGTAGATGAGCCTGATCCGTTGGCCGCATTGGGCATTCGTCCGTGGCAGCCGGCGCTTGAGCCTGTACTAGCACAGCTTGATCCTCAAGGCCCGGCGGCGGCGGCGGGCTTGCAGCTGGGTGATCGCTTGCTGAGCCTGCAAGGCCAGCCGTTGACTAATTGGCAGCAGCTGGTTGAGCAGTTGCGTGGTTTACCCGGCAAGCCCATCACGCTGCAGTTGCAGCGCGGTGCCGAACAGCTTGAGGTCAGTCTGACTTTGGCGGTGCGCGGCGAAGGCGAAAAGCGCACCGGCTACTTGGGGGCAGGCGTGGCAGGTGGCCAGTGGCCTGCCGATATGCTGCGTGAAGTGCGCTTCGGTCCTCTTGATGCATTGGGGCAGGGCCTGGCAAATACTTGGTCCATGAGTGTTTTAACCCTGAATTCGCTAAAGAAAATGCTGTTTGGTGAGCTCTCGGTAAAAAACTTGAGTGGGCCGATAACCATTGCTAAAGTGGCGGGCGCTTCTGCTGAGTCGGGTTTGAGTGAGTTCTTAAAATTCCTCGCCTTGTTTAGCATAAGTTTAGGTGTACTTAATTTGTTACCTATTCCGGTTTTGGATGGGGGCCACTTACTCTTCTATCTGTTTGAGTGGGTGCGAGGTCGACCGCTACCGGAACGGGTTCAAGGTTGGGGGATGCAGATTGGCATCAGTTTGGTTGTTGGGGTTATGTTGCTTGCCCTAGTCAACGATTTGAGTCGACTGTAACCATTGCTGAATTACAAATCTGTCGCTTCAGGCGGCAGATTTTTTATTGTCAGTTTGAATAAGAAAGGACTTCATGAAACGTCTGCTGCTACCTGCGGTTCTTGCCGCACTGATGATCACCGAAGTTCACGCTGAGTCCTTCACAATCTCCGATATCCGGGTAACCGGCTTGCAACGGGTTTCGGCAGGGAGCGTGTTTGGTGCCATGCCCCTGAACGTCGGCGCCGAGGCGGACGACCGGGCATTGGTTGAGGCTACCCGCGATCTGTTCAAAACTGGCTTCTTCCAAGATATTCAGCTGGGCCGCGACGGCAACGTGCTGGTGATCAATGTGGTTGAGCGCCCGTCAATTTCTAGCATCGAAATTGAAGGTAACAAGGCGATCAGCAGTGAAGACTTGCTCAAAGGCTTAAACCAGTCAGGTTTGGCCGAAGGCGAGATTTTCCAACGCGCCACCCTTGAAGGCGTGCGTAACGAGCTGCAGCGTCAATACGTCGCGCAAGGTCGTTATTCCGCGGAAATTGAAGCCGAAGTTATTCCTCAGCCGCGCAACCGCGTGGCGCTGAAAATCAACATCAATGAAGGTTCGGTTGCCGCTATCCAGCACATTAACGTGGTGGGTAACACGGTTTTCTCCGATGAAGACTTGCTGCAAAACTTCGAGCTGAAGACAACTAACTGGCTGTCCTTCTTTAAGAACGACGACAAGTATGCCCGGGAAAAACTCTCTGGTGACTTAGAACGTCTGCGTTCTTATTACCTGGATCGCGGCTATATCAACATGGATATTAGCTCGACTCAGGTTTCCATTACGCCTGACAAAAAACATGTGTACGTCACTGTTAACGTCAACGAAGGCGAAAAGTTCAGCGTGCGTGAGGTCAAGCTCAGCGGCGAACTGAAAGTCCCTGAAGACGAAATCAAGTCGCTGTTGCTGGTCAAAGAAGGCCAAGTGTTCTCGCGTAAAGTGATGACCACCACTTCGGAGTTGATCACCCGCCGCCTGGGTAACGAGGGCTACACCTTCGCCAACGTCAACGGCGTACCTGAGACTCATGATGACGGCACTGTGTCGATTACCTTCGTGGTCGACCCAGGCAAGCGTGCTTACGTAAACCGTATTAACTTCCGTGGTAACACTAAGTCTGAGGACGAAGTGCTGCGCCGCGAAATGCGTCAGATGGAAGGTGGCTGGGCTTCGACCTATTTGATCGACCAGTCGAAGACCCGTCTGGAGCGTCTGGGTTACTTCAAAGAAGTGAACGTTGAAACCCCGCAAGTGCCGGGTACCGACGACCAAGTTGACGTTAACTACACCGTAGAAGAGCAAGCCTCGGGTTCGATCACCGCCAGCGTTGGTTTCGCACAGAACGCCGGTTTGATCCTCGGTGGCTCGATCACCCAGAACAACTTCCTGGGTAGCGGTAACCGCGTAAGCCTCGGTCTGACCCGCAGCGAATATCAAAGTAACTACAACTTCGGCTTCGTTGACCCCTACTGGACACCGGACGGTGTGAGCTTGGGCTACAACGCCTTCTTCCGTGAAATCGACTATGACGAGCTGGATACCGATGTATCGAGCTACTCGGTGGACAGCTACGGTGCTGGGGTCAACATCGGTTACCCGATCAGCGACACTTCGCGCCTGACCTATGGCCTGAGCGTGCAAAACGACAGCATCAGCACCGGTCGTTATACCGTTGATGAGATCTTTGACTTTATCGACCGTGAAGGCGACAGCTTCCTTAACTTCAAGGCTTCCATTGGCTGGTCGGAGTCGACCCTTAACCGGGGTGTATTGGCTAACCGCGGTCATTCACAAAGCTTGACCTTGGAATCAACTATCCCTGGTAGTGATCTTTCGTTCTATAAACTCGACTACCGCGGTCAGTTGTTCACTCCTTTGAGCGACACCTACACCCTGCGTCTGCACACAGAACTGGGCTATGGTGACGGCTATGGTTCTACTGACGGTCTGCCGTTCTATGAGAACTACTACGCCGGTGGCTTTAACTCGGTACGTGGCTTTAAAGACAGCAGCTTGGGCCCGCGTAGTACGCCAAGCCAGGGCGTAGTTGATGGTAAAGGCCGTCCTGGCACTATCAGAGACCCGGATCAAGATCCATTGCCATTCGGTGGTAACGTATTAATCCAAGGTGGTGTCGAACTGTTGTTCCCGATGCCCTTTGTAAAAGACCAACGTTCACTACGTACCGCAGTTTTCTGGGATGTGGGTAACGTGTTTGACACCAATTGCAGCAGCACCCAGAAGAGCTGCGGCGATATCGATCCGGGCGAGTTGGCCAGTTCGGTGGGTGTGGGTCTAACGTGGATCACTGCGTTGGGTCCTCTGAGCTTCAGCTTGGCCATGCCAATCGTGAAACCGGATGATGCCGATACACAGATTTTCCAGTTCTCTCTCGGTCAGACGTTCTAAGCGTCAGATTAATGAATACCAATGGTTTTGCAGGAGTTGTGACGTGCGTAAGTTGACTCAACTGTTTCTGTTAAGCGTTGCCTTACTGGCAACTCCGGCTTTCGCCGAAATGAAAGTGGCCGTACTGAACTATCAAATGGCTCTGCTGGAGTCGGATGCAGCCAAGCGTTATGCCGTGGATGCGGAGAAGAAGTTCGGTCCACAACTGAACAAATTGAAAACCCTGGAAAGCGATGCCAAGCGTATTCAGGACCGTCTGGTTAAAGACGGCGAGAAAATGCAAACCGCTGAGCGCGAGCGTCTGGAGCTTGAGTTCAAGCAAAAGGCCCGTGATTTCCAGTTCCAGTCCAAAGAGTTGAATGAGTCCAAAGCGGTCGCTGACCGTGAAATGCTCAAGACCCTCAAGCCAAACCTGGACAAGGCTGTGGAAGAAGTGATCAAGAGCGGTAACTTTGACTTGGTGCTGGAGCGCGGTGCGGTGATTGATGTCAAACCTCAGTTCGACATCACCCGTCAGGTTATCGAGCGCATGAATAAGCTGCGCTAACGATGACGGCAACAGTTTTTACTCTTGGCCAATTGGCCGAGCGTTTGGGGGCCACCCTCAGTGGCCCTGCAGATAAAACCGTGAGTGGCTTGGCGACCTTGCAGGAAGCCAATGCCGATCAACTGACCTTCCTCGCCAATCCCCATTACCGCAAGTTCCTGCCCGAGTCGCAGGCTGGCGCCGTGCTGCTGACGGCCGCTGACGCTGAAGGCTTTAGCGGTAATGCGCTGATTGTGCCGAATCCTTATCTGGCCTATGCCGAACTGTCCCATCAGTTTGACCGTAAGCCCGTGGCTAAAGCTGGTGTGCATCCCACCGCTGTGGTTGCCGCCGATGCTCAGGTGGATGCGACGGCCAGTATCGGTGCCTATGCGGTGATCGAAAGCGGCGCGCATATTGGTCCGGGCGTCAGCATCGGCGCACAGACCGTGGTGGGTGCGCGCTCGGTGATCGGCGAAGGTGGCTGGTTAGCCCCGCGCGTCACGCTGTACCACGATGTGCGCATTGGTAAGCGTGTGGTCATTCAGTCCGGTGCGGTGCTTGGTGGTGAAGGTTTTGGCTTTGCCAACGAGAAGGGCCACTGGCAGAAGATCGCGCAAATTGGCGGTGTGACTATCGGTGATGACGTTGAGATTGGCGCGAATACCACCATCGATCGTGGCGCGTTGTCTGACACCCTGATTGGAAATGGCGTTAAGCTGGACAATCAAATCATGATCGCGCACAACGTGCAGATCGGCGATAACACTGCCATGGCCGGTTGCTGTGGGATTTCCGGCAGCACCAAAATCGGCAGTAACTGCATGATTGCCGGTGGTGTGGGCATGGTGGGTCACATTGAAGTGTGCGACAACGTGTTTGTCACCGGGATGACCATGGTCACCCGCAATATCACAGAGCCCGGCTCCTATTCATCGGGTACCGCCATGCAGCCGGCGGCTGAATGGCGTAAGAGCGCAGCGCGAATTCGTCAGTTGGACGACATGGCGCGGCGCCTGCAGCAGTTGGAAAAACAGTTGGCCGCCGTGACCTCAGCCGCCAATACTTCATCTGATGCCTGAGCCGGTAATTTCCGGCTTGTCTTTTTTCTCTTACAGGCTTCTTTGCACATGATGGACATTAACCAGATTCGCGAGTATTTGCCGCACCGTTATCCGTTCCTGTTGGTGGACCGTGTGGCTGAGCTCGACATCGAAGGCAAGTGGATTCGTGCCTATAAGAATGTGAGCATTAATGAGCCATTCTTTAACGGCCACTTCCCTGAACACCCGATCATGCCTGGCGTGTTGATCATCGAAGCGATGGCTCAAGCCGCCGGTATTCTGGGCTTCAAGATGATGGACATGAAGCCTGCTGACGGCACCCTGTACTACTTTGTCGGCTCCGATAAACTGCGCTTCCGTCAGCCTGTGGTGCCTGGTGATCAGCTGGTGCTGGAGGCAAAGTACCTGAGCAACAAGCGCAGTATCTGGAAATTTGAATGCATCGCTCGCGTTGACGGCAAGGAAGTCTGCTCGGCAGAGATCATTTGTGCGGAACGCAAGTTATGAGTTTGATTGACCCTCGCGCCATTATTGACCCCAGTGCCAAACTGGCTGACGACGTGGTCGTTGGTCCTTGGTCGATTATCGGGGCCGATGTGGAAATTGGTGAGGGTAGCGTGATCGCTTCCCACGTTGTGCTCAAAGGACCGACCAAAATCGGTAAGCACAACCGCATCTTCCAGTTCAGCACTGTGGGTGATGACACTCCTGATCTTAAGTATCAGGGCGAAGCGACGCGTCTGGTGATCGGTGATCACAACGTTATCCGTGAAGGCGTCACCATTCACCGTGGCACCGTGCAGGACCGCAGCGAAACCACCATCGGTGATCACAACCTGATCATGGCCTACGCCCACGTCGGGCATGACAGCGTTATCGGTAACCACTGCATTCTGGTCAACAACACCGCCTTGGCTGGCCATGTGCGGGTTGATGACTGGGCGATTTTGTCCGGCTTTACCCTCGTCCATCAGCACTGCCATATCGGCGCCCATAGCTTTTCCGGCATGGGTACGGCGATTGGTAAGGACGTGCCAGCCTACGTTACCGTTTTCGGTAACCCCGCCGAAGCGCGCAGCATGAACTTTGAGGGCATGCGTCGGCGTGGCTTCAGCGCTGAAGCTATCACCGCGTTACGTCGGGCCTACAAGATTGTTTACCGCCAAGGTTTGACTGTCGAACAAGCTATGCTGGCATTGGCCGAGTTGTCGGTTGAGTTCCCAGAGGTGGCGGTGTTCCGGGATTCGGTACAGGCCTCCACTCGCGGCATCACCCGTTAAACATGGGTAAGCCAATCCGCGTGGCCTTGGTGGCTGGCGAAGCCTCCGGGGATATTTTAGGCGCTGGCTTAATGCAGGCACTCAAGGCCCGTCATCCCCATGTTGAGTTTATCGGCGTGGGTGGCCCGCGGATGATCGCCGAAGGCCTCACGTCCTATTTCCCCATGGAGCGCTTGTCGGTGATGGGCTTGGTCGAGGTGTTGGGCCGCCTGCCTGAGTTGTTGGCGCGGCGCAAACGCCTGATCAAAACCCTGATTGCGGAACGCCCCGATGTGTTCGTCGGCATCGATGCGCCGGACTTCACCTTGGGCGTGGAACTCAAGCTGCGTCAGGCCGGGATTAAGACCGTGCACTACGTCAGCCCCTCCGTGTGGGCGTGGCGGCAGAAACGGGTGCTGAAGATCCGCGAATCCTGCGATCTGATGCTGACCTTGTTCCCCTTCGAAGCCAAGTTTTACCAAGAGCACCAAGTACCGGTGCGCTTTGTCGGACATCCGTTGGCCGACACAATTGGCCTTGAGGCTGACCAGCAGGCGGCGCGCGTGGCTTTGGATTTGCCGGCGCAAGGCTCCGTGGTCGCATTGATGCCCGGCAGTCGCGGCGGTGAAGTGGCGCGCTTAGGCAGTTTGTTTCTTGATGCCGCCCAGCAACTGCGCGCCATGCGTCCGGGCGTTGAGTTCGTTTTACCGTGCGCCAGTGCTGAGCGTCGCGAGCAAGTGGAGCAACTGCTGGCGGGCCGTGACCTGTCGCTGACCTTGCTGGATGGGCGCTCCCATGAGGCCTTGGCCGCCTGCGATGCGGTGCTGATCGCCTCCGGCACGGCCACCTTGGAGGCGTTGCTGTATAAGCGGCCGATGGTGGTGGCCTATAAAGTCGCCCCCTTGACCTATCGCATCCTTAAGCGTCTGGTCAGTAGCGCCTATATCTCTCTGCCTAATTTGCTGGCGAAGCGTTTGCTGGTGCCAGAGCTGATTCAGGACGCGGCCACTCCCCAGTCCTTAGCTGAAACCCTGTCGCCGCTGCTGGATGATGGCGCGGTGCAGACCGCAGGTTTCGATGTGATTCACCGCACCTTGCGCTGCGATGCCTCGGTGCAGGCCGCCGACGCCGTGCTGAAGTTGATAGGGCAGGACTAATGCAGTTAGGCATGGACTTTAGCCAGGTCGAAGAAATGGTTGCCGGAGTCGATGAAGTGGGCCGTGGTCCACTGTGCGGCGCGGTGGTCACCGCTGCGGTGATCCTCGACCCGGCGCGACCAATCCTCGGGCTGAATGACTCGAAGAAGCTCACCGAAGCCAAGCGCGAGAAACTCTTTGATGAGATCAAAGAGAAGGCCTTGGCCTGGTGTATCGCCCGCGCCGAAGTCGAAGAAATCGATCAGCTGAATATCCTCCAGGCCACTATGTTGGCCATGCAGCGCGCGGTCGAAGGCTTAAGCGTCACGCCTAAGCTGGCGTTGATCGACGGTAACCGCTGTCCGAAGTTGGCCGTGCCCAGTGCGGCGGTGGTCAAGGGCGACAGCCAGGTGCCGGCGATTGCCGCCGCGTCGATTTTGGCTAAGGTCAGCCGTGACCGTGAAATGCAGCTGCTGGATCAGCAATACCCTGGCTACGGCATCGCCGGGCACAAGGGCTATCCCACTCCAGTGCATCTGGAGGCCCTGCGCCGCTTAGGCCCGACGCCGATTCACCGGCGTTCTTTCGGCCCGGTGCGCGAGTTGTTGCAAGACTGATGCGGCGCGGCATCTGCGCCTGATGGCGCAATGATGCGGTGGCTTGTGACGGCCTTGGCTGTACAATCACCGGCTAATTGATTTTTGCTTTTGCATAGGGCCGCTATGACCGCTTCTTTCGTCCATCTGCGTTTGCACACCGAGTTTTCCCTGGTCGACGGGCTGGTACGGGTTAAGCCGTTGATCAAGGCGGTGGCCGCAGCCGGTATGCCAGCGGTGGCCGTCACCGATATGAGCAACATGTGCTCGTTGGTGAAGTTCTATAAAGCGGCCATGGGTGGTGGGATCAAGCCTATCTGCGGGGCGGATATCTGGCTGGCCAGCGCCGATGAAGACGGTCCCCTCACACGCATGACCCTGTTGGCGATGAACGCCAAGGGCTATCGCAACCTCACTGAATTAGTCTCCCGTGGCTGGAGCGACGGGCAAAGCAACGATCTGGTGATCATCCAGCGCGACTGGGTCAAGGCTGCTGCTGATGGTTTGATTGCGCTGTCCGGGGCCCGTGAAGGCGAGGTCGGGTTGGCACTGCTAGGTGGTGAGCCGGGCAAGGCCGAAGCCTTGTTGCAAGAGTGGCTGGCGGTGTTTCCTGAGCGTTTCTACCTAGAGGTGCAGCGCACCAATCGGGTCAATGATGAGGAATATCTGCACGCCGCCGTAGCCCTGGGCGATAAGTTCGGCGCGCCGTTGGTGGCGACCAACGACGTGCGCTTTATCAAGCAAGATGATTTCGCCGCCCACGAAACCCGCGTGTGCATCGGTGAGGGCCGCAGCCTTGATGATCCGCGCCGGCCACGGACTTACTCCGATCAGCAGTACCTGAAAAGTCCGGCGGAGATGGCCGAACTGTTTAACGACTTGCCGGATGCTTTGGCCAACACCGTGGAAATCGCCAAGCGTTGCAATATCGAAGTGCAACTGGGTAAGTACTTCCTGCCGGACTTCCCCGTGCCGGAAGGCATGACCATGGATGAGTATTTCCGCGCCGTGTCTTTCGAGGGCTTGGAAGAGCGCTTGGAAGTGCTACTGCCTAAGGACACCCCGGACTACGCCGAGAAGAAGCAGGTGTATATCGACCGGCTTAACTTCGAGCTGGATATCATCATCCAGATGGGCTTCCCCGGTTACTTCCTGATCGTTATGGACTTCATCAAGTGGGCGAAGAACAACGGCGTGCCGGTAGGCCCGGGCCGGGGTTCAGGTGCCGGTTCCTTGGTGGCCTATGTGCAGAAGATCACCGACCTTGATCCGCTGGCCTACGACCTGCTGTTCGAACGTTTCTTGAACCCGGAACGGGTCTCCATGCCCGACTTCGACGTCGACTTCTGCATGGATGGTCGCGACCGGGTGATCGACTACGTGGCGCAGAAGTACGGGCGCAACGCGGTGAGCCAGATCATCACCTTCGGCACCATGGCGGCCAAGGCGGTGGTGCGCGACGTAGCGCGGGCCCAGGGCAAGTCCTACGGCTTGGCGGATCGCCTGTCGAAGATGATTCCGTTCGAGGTCGGCATGACCTTGGAAAAAGCCTACGAGATGGAAGAGCCGCTGCGCGACTTCCTCAAGGTGGATGAGGACGCCCGAGAAATCTGGGAAATGTCGCTCAAGCTCGAAGGCATCACCCGCGGTACCGGTAAGCACGCCGGTGGCGTGGTGATCGCGCCGACCAAACTCACCGACTTCTCGCCGATTGCCTGTGATGAAGAGGGCAACGGTCTGGTGACCCAGTTCGATAAGGATGACGTCGAGCAAGCCGGTCTGGTGAAGTTCGACTTCCTCGGCCTGCGGACCCTGACCATCATCAAGTGGGCGATGGAGACCATCAACCGCGAGCAGGCCAAGCAAGGCTTGCCGGATCTGAATATCGACTTTATCCCGCTGGACGATAAGCCGACCTTCGCCATGTTGCAGAAGGCGGAGACCACCGCGGTCTTCCAGCTTGAATCGCGCGGCATGAAGGAGCTGATCAAGAAGCTCAAGCCCGACTGTCTGGAAGACATGATCGCCCTGGTGGCCCTGTTCCGCCCGGGGCCGCTGCAATCGGGCATGGTGGACGACTTTATCAACCGTAAGCACGGTCGTGAGCCGATCTCCTATCCCCATCAGGACTATCAATACCCCGGTCTTGAGCCGGTGCTCAAGCCGACCTACGGCATCATCCTGTACCAAGAGCAGGTGATGCAGATCGCGCAGGTGATGGCCGGTTACACCCTGGGTGGCGCCGACATGCTGCGCCGCGCCATGGGTAAGAAAAAACCCGAAGAGATGGCCAAGCAGCGCGGCGGCTTTATCGAAGGTTGCGCCAACAACGGCATCGATGCGGACCTGGCCGGTAACATTTTCGACCTGGTAGAGAAGTTCGCCGGCTACGGCTTTAACAAATCTCACTCCGCCGCTTACGGTTTGGTGTCGTATCAGACTGCCTGGCTTAAGGCCCACCATCCGGCGCCGTTTATGGCCGCGGTGCTGTCGGCGGATATGCACAACACCGACAAGGTCGTGACCCTGATCGAAGAGTGCCGCAGCATGAAGCTGCGCCTCGATGCGCCGGATGTGAACATTTCCGAGTTCAAGTTCACGGTCAACGACGAAGGCTGGATCGTCTACGGTCTGGGTGCGATTAAGGGCGTCGGTGAAGGCCCGGTGGAGGCCATCGTGGAGGCCCGCCAGGACGGTCCGTTTAAAGACCTGTTCGACTTCTGCTCGCGGGTCGACCTCAAGCGCATCAACAAACGTACGCTGGAAGCGCTGATTCGTAGCGGTGCCTTGGATCGCTTAGGGCCGCACTTCCATGAAGAACTCAAAGCCTATAAAGCCAATATCGACCGCAACCGCGGCGTGCTGCTGGCGGCCATGGAAGAGGCGGTGCAAGCCGCCGAACAAACCGCGCGTAGCCACGACAGCGGCCATATGGACCTGTTTGGCGGGGTGTTTGCCGATGACGACGCCGATGTTTACGTTAATCATCTGCGCGCCCGCGAGCTGAGTCTCAAAGAGCGCCTCAAAGGTGAGAAAGACACCCTCGGCCTGTACCTGACGGGTCACCCGATTGATGAATACGAAGGTGAGGTGCGCCGCTTCGCCCGCCAGCGCATTGTCGACCTCAAGCCTTCGCGCGAGTCGCAGACCGTCGCCGGCCTTGTGGTTAACCTGCGGGTGATGAAGAACAAGAAGGGTGACAAGATGGGCTTTATCACCCTGGATGACCGCTCCGGACGCATCGAGGCCTCGCTCTTCGCTGAGGCCTTCAACAGTGCCCAAGCGTTGTTGCAAACCGATGCGCTGGTGGTGGTTGAGGGCGAGGTGAGCAACGATGATTTCTCCGGCGGCCTGCGCCTGCGGGCCAAGCGCGTGATGAGTCTGGAGGAGGCGCGCACGGGCTTGGCTGACAGCCTGCGACTTAAAGTCTCCAGCAGTGCGCTGCAGGGCGATCGTCTGCGTTGGTTGGCCGAGTTGTGCGGGCGCTATCGTGGCGCTTGTCCGATTACCGTGGATTACAACCGTGAGGACGCTAAGGCGCAGCTACAGTTTGCTGACAGCTGGCGAATTGAGCCGGCAGACAGTCTGATTCAGGCATTGCGTGACCAGTTCGGTCGCGACAACGTCTTTTTGCACTACCGCTAATTTCGGCGAGGCTAAGGCCTTGCCCAGCGGTCCCTGACAACCGCAGTTGCTGCAACAAGCACAAGCGGGTGTCGACCTGAATGCGCCTACTGCTATAAGGTAGGGCGCGATAACGAATACCGCTCCCCGGCCACTTGGCCGTCGACGCCAGACGGATGACTATGAACCCGAATTTTCTCGATTTCGAACAGCCGATCGCCGACCTGCAAGCCAAGATCGAAGAGCTTCGCTTGGTCGGTAACGACAACTCGTTGAACATCAACGATGAAATCGCCCGCCTGCAAGATAAAAGCAGTTCGCTGACCGCTAGTATCTTTGGCAACCTGAGCAGCTGGCAGATCGCGCAGTTGGCGCGTCACCCGCGCCGGCCTTACACCTTGGATTACCTGCAACACATCTTCACCGAGTTTGATGAGTTGCACGGCGACCGTCATTTCTCCGATGACGCCGCCCTGGTTGGTGGTGTGGCGCGTCTGGATGATCAGCCGGTGATGGTGATCGGTCATCAGAAAGGCCGTGAAGTGCGCGAGAAAGTGCGCCGCAACTTCGGTATGCCGCGTCCTGAAGGCTACCGCAAAGCCTGTCGTCTGATGGAAATGGCCGAGCGCTTCAAAATGCCGATCATTACCTTTATCGACACCCCCGGTGCTTATCCGGGTATCGACGCCGAAGAGCGTAACCAGAGCGAAGCGATTGCCTGGAACCTGCGAGTGATGGCGCGCCTGAAGACGCCAATCATCGCCACCGTGATCGGTGAGGGTGGTTCTGGCGGCGCACTGGCCATTGGCGTGTGCGATCAGTTGAACATGCTGCAGTACTCCACCTATTCGGTGATCTCGCCGGAAGGTTGCGCCTCGATTCTGTGGAAAACCGCAGAAAAAGCGCCGGATGCCGCTGAAGCCATGGGCATCACCGCTGAGCGCTTGAAAGGCCTGGGCATTGTTGATCAGATCATCAACGAGCCTCTGGGCGGCGCCCACAGTGATCCGGCGGCCACCGCTGAAGCGGTGCGCCAGGCGCTGGTCAGCCAGCTGCAAAACCTCAAGGGCTACAGCATTGACGCGTTGCTGGAGCGTCGTTACGAGCGCCTGATGAGTTATGGCATCGCCTAAATGACTCTGCACGCCAGGCTGCTGCAAGCACTGGCACCCTGGCGTGCAGCGCCGGCCTGGCAGGTCGCCCTGTCTGGCGGCTTGGATTCCACGGTGCTGTTGCACCTCTTGGCCCAGCTCGCGCA
This sequence comes from Pseudomonas sp. 5P_3.1_Bac2, assembly GCF_025465995.1. Taxonomy (GTDB): domain Bacteria; phylum Pseudomonadota; class Gammaproteobacteria; order Pseudomonadales; family Pseudomonadaceae; genus Aquipseudomonas. The sequence goes on from NZ_JANLNY010000004.1 coordinate 75,796, forward strand.
ACGCGAAGCCTTACCGCCACTCTCCGCCATCCATATCCACCACGGTTTACAAGCGGCTGCTGATGCCTGGCCTGAGCATTGCCGTGCCCTGTGCACGCAGCTCGGGGTGCCGTTGCGGGTCGAGTATGTGCAGGTCGCAGTCGCGGCCAGCTTGGAGCAGGCCGCCCGCAATGCGCGTTATCAGGCCATCGCCGCGCAACTGGCGGCTGGCCAAGTGTTGCTGACTGCTCAGCACCGCGATGATCAGGCGGAAACTTTGATGTTTCGCTTGCTGCGCGGTGCCGGTGTACAGGGCTTGAGGGCCATGCCCAGTGCTCGTCCGCTAGGCGCGGGGCAGCTGGTGCGGCCATTGCTCAACTGCGCCCGCAGTGAGCTGCTGGCCTATGCCCAGGAGCACGGCTTTCACTGGGTGGAAGATCCGTCCAATGCGCAGCCGCACTACTCACGTAACTTTCTGCGCCAGCAGGTGCTGCCACTTCTGCAGCAGCGCTGGCCGCAGGCGGCTGTCAGCTTGGCGCGCAGTGCTGAGCATATGGCCGAGGCCGGGCAACTGTTGGATGAACTGGCCGCGCAAGATGTGCAAGGCATTGCTGCGCAACCATGGCCTTGGCTTAAGTTGCCGGGCTTGGCGGTGGCAGGGCTGCGGGAATTGAGTGCAGCGCGCCAGCGTAATGCGCTGCGTTATTGGTTGCGACCGTTTACCGCGATGCCGGATACCGAGCACTGGGCCGGCTGGCATAGCCTGCTGAATGCCGCAGACGATGCGGCGCCGATTTGGCGCTTGGCGGGCGGTGAGCTGCGCCGCAGTCACGCTCATGTCTATTGGTTGAGCGGTGATTGGCTGCAACCAGTGCGCCCTGTGGCGATCACGGTGCAGTCCAATCAGACCGTTGGTCTGCCGAGTAATGGTCGGGTGCAGGTTGTCGGGCAGCTACCAGCTGGTTTTTGGCAGGTGCGTTACCGTCAGGGTGGCGAGCATATGACGCTGCCCGGGCGTGGTCAGCGCGACCTCAAGCGGCTGCTCAACGAGTGTCAATTGCCGGTGTTTGTGCGTGACCGTTTGCCGCTGTTGTTGTGTGATGGACAGCTGCAAGGCGTGGCCAATTTGGCGCAAATGCAGGCCAGCAGTGACGCGGGCTGGCAATTGCAGTGGCAGCCACCGAGCGATGATCAAGGTTTGAGCTGAAAAGCCAATTCGGGTAGACTACGCTCCCGTCTTACTAGAGCTTTTGTCGACTCCCCAGGGAATCGGCAAGGCTAGCTTATTGCGGCAGCCATTCGCTGCTTGAGTTTTCCTTCGCTATCTCCGGCGACACGTGTCGCCTAAACGCAGACTTCTAGGGTTTTTCATGACGCGCTATATCTTCGTCACAGGCGGTGTTGTTTCTTCATTGGGGAAAGGCATCGCCTCGGCATCATTGGCGGCTATCCTGGAGGCGCGGGGCCTGAAGGTCACCATGCTCAAGCTGGATCCCTATATCAACGTCGATCCGGGCACCATGAGCCCGTTCCAGCACGGTGAGGTGTTCGTCACCCACGACGGCGCTGAGACTGACCTCGACCTGGGCCACTATGAGCGGTTTATCCGCACCACCATGACCCAGAACAACAACTTCACCACTGGCCGTGTGTACGAAGACGTACTGCGCCGCGAACGCCGTGGTGATTATCTGGGGGCGACCATCCAGGTCATTCCGCACATCACTGACGAGATCAAGCGCCGCATCATCAAAGGTGCCGGTGACGCTGACGTGGCCATGGTTGAAATCGGTGGCACCGTCGGTGACATCGAGTCGCAACCGTTCCTCGAAGCCATCCGCCAACTGCGTGTCGAAGTCGGTGCCAAGCGCGCCATGCTGATGCACCTGACTCTGGTGCCGTATATCGCCACCGCCGGTGAAACCAAAACCAAGCCGACTCAGCATTCGGTTAAAGAGCTGCGTTCCATTGGCTTGCAGCCTGATGTGCTGATCTGCCGCTCCGACCATCCGGTGGATGTGTCCTCGCGCCGTAAGATTGCCCTGTTCACCAACGTGGAAGAACGTGCGGTGATCTCCTTGGAAGACGTCGACACCATCTACAAGATCCCGGGTGTGCTGCATGCTCAGGGTCTGGATGACTATGTGGTTGAGCGTTTCGGTCTGAAGTGCAATGGCGCTGATCTGTCCGAGTGGGACCGGGTGGTGGACGCCAAGCTCAATCCGGAGAAAGAAGTCACCATCGCCATGGTCGGTAAGTACATGGAGCTGCTGGATGCTTACAAATCGCTGATTGAGGCCATGAGCCACGCCGGTATCCAGAACCGCACCAAGGTCAACCTGCGCTATATCGATTCCGAAGACATCGAAACCAAAGGCACCGACATGCTGGCTGACGTCGACGCCATTCTGGTGCCGGGCGGCTTCGGTCTGCGTGGCGTGGAAGGCAAGATCAAAACCGTGCAATACGCTCGCGAGAACAAGATCCCGTACCTGGGCATCTGCCTCGGCATGCAAGTCGCGGTGATTGAATACGCCCGCAATGTACTGGGCTGGACTGACGCTAACTCCACCGAGTTCGATACCAGCAGCAAACACCCAGTGGTCGGTCTGATCACCGAGTGGCAAGACGCGACCGGCGCCACCGAGCAGCGTAGCGATGCTTCCGATCTGGGCGGCACCATGCGTCTCGGCGCGCAAGATTGCCAGCTGCAAAGCGGCTCGCAAGTGCACGCGTGCTACGGCAAAGACGTGATCGTTGAGCGTCACCGTCACCGTTACGAAGTGAACAACAACCTGCTGCCGCAATTGACCGCAGGTGGCCTCAAGGTCACTGGCCGCTCCGCTGATGGCGCTCTGGTTGAAGTGGTCGAAGCGCCTGAGCATCCATGGTTCGTCGCCTGCCAGTTCCACCCTGAGTTCACCTCGACGCCGCGCGACGGTCACCCGCTGTTCAGTGGTTTCGTCAATGCAGCACTCGCTCAGCAAGCCAGGAAGGCCTAAGGCATGACTCAGAAGATCATTAAGGTCGGCAACATTGAGATCGCCAACGACAAGCCGTTTGTGCTGTTTGGCGGGATCAATGTGATCGAATCGCGGGACCTGGCCATGCAGGCCTGTGAAGAGTACGTGCGGGTTACCGAAAAGCTCGGTATCCCTTACGTATTCAAAGCCAGTTTCGATAAGGCCAACCGGTCTTCGATCAACTCCTTCCGTGGCCCAGGCCTGGAGGAGGGCATGAAGGTCTTTGAGGAAATCAAAAAGACTTTCGGCGTACCGGTTATCACTGACGTCCATGAGCCTTACCAGGCGCAGCCAGTGGCCGATGTGTGCGACATCATTCAGTTGCCGGCATTCTTGTCGCGGCAGACCGACCTGGTGGTGGCCATGGCCAAAACCGGCGCGGTGATCAACATCAAGAAAGCCCAGTTCCTCGCCCCGCAGGAGATGAAGCACATCCTCAGCAAGTGCGAAGAGGCAGGTAACGATCAGTTGATTCTGTGTGAGCGTGGTTCGAGCTTCGGCTACAACAACCTGGTGGTCGACATGCTCGGCTTCGGCATCATGAAGCAGACCAACTACCCGGTGTTCTTCGACGTTACCCATGCCCTGCAAATGCCCGGTGGTCGTGCGGATTCCGCTGGCGGTCGGCGTGCCCAGGTGACTGATCTGGCCAAAGCCGGCATGAGCCAAGGCTTAGCCGGTCTGTTCTTGGAAGCGCATCCAGATCCAGAAAACGCCAAGTGCGACGGCCCTTGCGCCCTGCGCTTGAACAAGCTGGAAGCTTTCCTCACCCAGCTCAAGCAGCTGGATGATTTGGTAAAAAGTTTTGCCCCGATTGAGACGGCCTAATCAGGCCGGCTCCACGCAACACGTTAAGTGGTATACAGCCTGAATTTTGCTCCGTAGAGTTCGCCCGCCGTAAAGCGGTGGGCTAAACCGCTGCGGTTAAGTACTAGCCCTTAGTTAATTTTTTGGAGTGCTACACGCAATGGCAAAGATCGTCGATATCAAAGGCCGTGAGGTTCTCGACTCCCGTGGTAACCCGACCGTGGAAGCCGATGTCATTCTTGACGGCGGTATCATCGGTAGCGCCTGCGCGCCGTCCGGTGCCTCCACTGGTTCGCGCGAAGCACTGGAACTGCGTGATGGCGACAAGAGCCGTTACCTGGGTAAAGGTGTGCTCAAAGCCGTCGCTAACATCAATGGCCCGATCCGCGACCTGCTGCTGGGTAAAGATGCACTGGATCAAAAAGCCCTCGACCAAGCGATGATCGCTCTCGACGGCACGGAGAACAAAGCCACTCTGGGTGCCAACGCCATTCTCGCCGTGTCCTTGGCTGCTGCCAAAGCCGCTGCCCAGGCCAAAGGCGTGCCACTGTACGCGCACATCGCTGACCTCAACGGCACTCCAGGCGTCTACTCGATGCCAGTCCCGATGATGAACATCATCAACGGCGGTGAGCACGCCGATAACAACGTCGACATCCAGGAGTTCATGGTGCAGCCAGTAGGCGCCAAGACTTTCTCCGATGCGCTGCGTATGGGCACTGAGATTTTCCATCACCTTAAAGCCGTGCTCAAAGCTCGCGGCCTGAGCACCTCGGTGGGTGACGAAGGTGGTTTCGCACCGAACCTGGCCTCCAACGAAGACGCTCTCGCGGCTATCGCTGAAGCCGTGGCGAATGCCGGTTACAAGCTGGGCACTGACGTGACCCTGGCGCTGGACTGCGCTTCCAGCGAGTTCTTTAAAGATGGCCAATACGACCTGGCCGGTGAAGGCAAAGTCTTCAGCGCTGAAGGTTTTGCTGACTACCTGGCTGGTCTGAGCCAGCGTTACCCGATCATCTCCATCGAAGACGGTATGGATGAGTCCGACTGGGCAGGCTGGAAAGTACTGACCGACAAGATCGGTGAGAAAGTCCAGCTGGTGGGTGACGACCTGTTTGTGACCAACACCAAGATCTTGAAGCGCGGCATCGACGAGTCGATCGCCAACTCGATCCTGATCAAGTTCAACCAGATAGGCACCCTGACCGAAACCCTGGAAGCCATCCAGATGGCCAAGGCTGCTGGTTACACGGCGGTGATCTCGCACCGCTCGGGCGAAACCGAAGACAGCACCATCGCTGACCTGGCTGTCGGCACTGCCGCTGGCCAGATCAAAACCGGTTCGCTGTGCCGTTCCGACCGCGTATCCAAGTACAACCAACTGCTGCGTATCGAAGAGCAATTGGCTGGCAAAGCGCCGTACAAAGGCCGTTCTGAGTTCCGCGGCTAAGCGCTGAGCTAAATCACCGTACCGGGTCTTTGTCTGCCAGTTGTTCAGTGACGGGCCAAGGCATGGTAAAAGAGGGGCGGCGCAAGTCGCCCCTTTGTTTATTCGGAATCCTTTGTTGCTATGCGTAGTCCTAACTGGGTCTTTCTCATCCTGCTGTTGCTATTGGCTGGCCTGCAATATCGCCTGTGGGTGGGGGACGGTAGCCTGGCGCAAGTGAGTGATCTGCAACAGCAGATCGCTGATCAGCAAGGTGAAAACCAGCAGCTGCAAGAGCGCAACCGGATTCTCGAAGCGGAAGTACTGGAGCTGAAAAGCGGTATGGAAACCGTGGAAGAGCGCGCCCGCCATGAGCTGGGCATGCTTAAAGAGGGCGAAACCCTCTATCAGTTGACTGAATAATCCCCGTGCAATTACCTCATTTCTGGGCGTTGTTACCCGCTGCTGGCATCGGCAGCCGGATGCGCGCCGACCGGCCCAAGCAGTACCTGCAAGTGGCTGGCAAAACCATTATCGAACACACCCTTGAGTGCTTTCTGGCGCACCCGCAACTGCGCGCGTTGGTGGTCAGCTTAGCGGTGGATGATCCGTACTGGCCGCGCTTGGCCTGTGCCGGCGATTCACGTATTCAGCGCGCCGATGGTGGCAGCGAGCGCGCCGACTCAGTGCTTAGCGGTCTGATGCGCTTAAGCGAGCTGGGCGCGCAGGATCAGGACTGGGTGCTGGTGCATGACGCCGCGCGGCCAAATTTATCCCGCGATGATCTGGATAACCTGCTCGAACAGCTGGCCGACGATGCCGTGGGGGGGCTGCTCGCGGTCCCCGCGCGCGACACCTTAAAGCGTGCTGGCAAGGACGGGCGGGTGGAAGCCACGGTGGATCGCGCGGCCATTTGGCAGGCGTTTACCCCGCAGATGTTTCGCTTGGGTGAATTGCAGCGGGCCATGGCGGATGCCTTGATCGCTGGGGTCAACGTCACCGACGAAGCCTCGGCGATGGAATGGGCCGGCCACGCACCGCGCCTGATCGAAGGGCGCAGCGATAATCTGAAAGTCACCCGCCCCGAAGACCTTCTCAGCCTTAGCCGGCTGTGGCAGAACCGCTAAGGTCGCTGTTGCGGCCTAGACGTACTCGCTGCGCTGGGCCAGACCCTGTTTAAGAAAATCGACTAACTGGCGCACCTTGGGCGACAGATGCCGCTGCTGTGGATACAGCGCCCACACGGCGGTATCTGGCGGCTGCTGATTGTCTAATAGGGAAACCAGCGCGCCACTGCGCAAGTGCTCCAGCACGTAATAGTCCGGCAGCTGACACAGGCCCACACCTTTCAGCGCGGCCTCCAGCACCGCCTGACCGCTGTTGCAGCGCCAATTGCCCTGGACCCGCACGCTGTGATCGCGGCCTTCGGCCTTAAAACTCCAACTATCGCTGCTGCCTATTAAGCAGTTATGCCGGCTTAACTCCGACAGACTGTGGGGCCGGCCGTAGCGTTGTAAATAAGCCGGAGCGGCGCACAGGTACATCTGTCTGGGGGCGATACGGGTGGCGACCAAGCGTGAGTCTTGCAGGCGACCCAGGCGGATGGCCATATCCAGGCCCTCGTGCAGCAAGTCGAGGGTGCGGTTACTGAGTTCGATATCCACGCGTAATTGCGGGTGCAGCAGCATAAAGTCGGTCACCAGCGGCACGATAAAACGTTCGCCATAGGCCACTGCGCAGGTCAGGCGCAGCAGGCCCTTCGGCTCGCTGCTGAGATCGCCGACGGCACGCAGGGCCTCTTCGCGAGCATCTTGTAAGCGTTGGCAGTGCTGCAAAAAGGTCTGCCCGGCCTCGGTCAGCGCCACGCGGCGGGTGCTGCGATAAAACAAACGGGTTTGCAGGCGTTCTTCCAAACGGGCGATTTGCCGGCTGACTTGTGATGACGACAGATTCAGTCGCACCGCCGCGGCACTGAATTGCCCGCACTCGGCCACAGCGACAAATTCGTCCAATCCTTCCCAGCTACTCATGTAATAGGCTCTTAAGGGTTTTATTATCCCTATATAGCAATAATGTTTTGATTTTTCGCGGATTGTTTATCAAAACCGCTCAACTAAACTGCCGGCAGGCTTAATCCATACGAGAACCATCATGATCAAATCCCGTGCTGCTGTAGCCTTTGCCCCCAACGAGCCACTGCAAATTGTTGAAGTGGATGTGGCGCCGCCAAAAGCGGGCGAAGTGTTAGTACGTATTGTCGCCACCGGCGTGTGCCACACCGACGCTTACACCCTGTCCGGCGCGGATTCCGAAGGCGTGTTCCCGTCTATCCTTGGCCACGAAGGCGGTGGCATTGTTGAGGCGGTGGGTGAGGGCGTGACCTCGGTCAAGGTCGGCGACCATGTGATCCCGCTGTACACGGCCGAATGCCGTGAGTGCAAGTTCTGCAAGTCGGGCAAAACCAACCTGTGTAGCTCGGTACGCGCCACCCAAGGCAAAGGTCTGATGCCTGATGGCACCAGCCGCTTTAGCTACAACGGCCAGCCGATCTATCACTACATGGGCTGCTCGACCTTCTCCGAGTACACCGTGCTGCCGGAAGTATCGCTGGCGGTGATTCCTAAAGAGGCGCCGCTGGAGAAGGTGTGCCTGCTCGGCTGCGGCGTTACCACCGGCATCGGTGCCGTGCTCAACACCGCGAAAGTCGAAGAGGGCGCCACCGTGGCTATCTTCGGCTTGGGCGGGATCGGTCTGGCGGCGATTATCGGCGCCAAGATGGCCAAGGCCTCGCGCATCATCGCCATCGATATCAACCCAAGTAAATTCGATGTGGCCCGCGAGCTGGGCGCCACTGACTTCATCAACCCGAAAGATTTCGCCAAGCCGATCCAGGAAGTCATAGTCGATATGACCGACGGCGGCGTGGACTACAGCTTCGAGTGCGTCGGCAACGTGCAACTGATGCGTGCTGCCCTTGAGTGCGCGCACAAAGGCTGGGGTGAGTCGGTGATTATCGGCGTGGCGGCGGCTGGCCAAGAGATCAGCACCCGGCCGTTTCAGTTGGTCACCGGGCGCGTTTGGCGCGGGTCGGCTTTCGGTGGCGTAAAAGGCCGGACCGAGCTGCCGAGCTATGTGGAAAAGGCGCAGAAGGGCGAAATCCCGCTGGACACCTTTATCACCCACACCATGGGCTTGGAGCAGATCAACGAAGCCTTTGATCTGATGCACGAAGGCAAAAGCATTCGCACCGTGATCCATTTCTAATCCCGCGGCGGGCCGCGTCTAACCGGCGGGGCCTGCCAGGGGCAAGGAGCTTGTATGAGCTTGGAAAATATCTCCTGCCAAAAGAGCGCCGGCGGCTGGCATAAACGCTACCGTCACCGCTCTGCGGTGTTGGGCTGCGACATGGTGTTTGCCGTGTACCTGCCGCCGCAAGCCGAGCAGGGCGGCAAGCTGCCGGTGCTGTACTGGCTCAGCGGCCTGACCTGCACCGATGAAAATTTTATGCAAAAGGCCGGTGCGCATAAGCTGGCCGCTGAGCTGGGCATCATCATCGTCGCCCCCGATACCAGCCCCCGTGGCGAAGAGGTGCCGGACGATGCCAATAAAGCTTGGGACTTCGGCCTGGGCGCCGGCTTTTATGTCAACGCTACCGAGCAGCCATGGGCGCGCCATTACCGCATGTATGACTACGTGGTGCAGGAGCTGCCCGGGCTGATCGAAGCCAACTTCCCAGTGTCTGGCAAACGCGGCATCAGCGGCCACTCCATGGGCGGCCATGGCGCCTTGATCTGCGCCCTGCGTAATCCGGGGCGTTATCAGTCGGTGTCGGCCTTTGCGCCGATCAGCAATCCGATCAACTGCCCGTGGGGCGAGAAGGCCTTCAGTCTGTATCTGGGCGAAGACCGTTCGCGCTGGCGTGAGTGGGATGCCTGCGCGCTGCTGGCTCAGGCCGAGGAACGCTTGCCGATTTTGGTCGACCAAGGTGATCGCGACGATTTCCTTGCGGGCCAGCTTAAGCCAGAGGCGCTCAAAGCCGCTGCACAAGCGGTAGGGCACCCACTGGAACTGCGTCTGCAGGCCGGCTACGACCATAGCTATTACTTCATCGCCAGCTTTATTGATGACCACTTGCGTCATCATGCCAAAGCGCTGTTAGCCTGAATGATCGCTGGCGAATGATGTTCGGTTCGCCAGCTAACTGCCCGGAGCATGTAGAATCAGCCCTTAGATTTTTTCAGGGCGTTGATTTTTATGCGTATTGGCCACGGCTACGACGTGCACCGCTTCACCGAGGGCAGTTTTGTCACCCTCGGTGGTGTGCAAATTCCCCATAAGTTTGGCTTGTTGGCCCATTCCGATGGCGATGTGCTGTTGCACGCCTTGGCCGATGCCTTGCTGGGCGCGGCCGCTTTAGGCGATATCGGCAAACACTTCCCTGACACTGATCCGACCTTTAAGGGCGCCGACAGCCGCGTGCTGCTGCGTCATGTCGTCGGCCTGCTACAGGCTAAGGGCTGGCAGGTGGGCAATGTCGACGCCACCATCGTCGCCCAAGCGCCGAAAATGGCGCCGCATATCGACACGATGCGCGGGCGGATCGCCGAAGATCTGCAAGTGGCGCTGGATCAGGTCAACGTCAAAGCCACCACCACGGAGAAGCTGGGCTTTACCGGTCGTGAAGAAGGCATTGCGGTGCACGCTGTGGCATTGCTGGTGGCTCGATGACCGAGTTGGAGTTGCTTGGCCCGCGTGCTTACGGCGCGCCCTGTGGCACAGCGGTATTAAAGGCCGTCGCGGAAGACTTCCAAGTCGACGAAGTGCTGGATATTCCGCTGGCCGGTGAGGGCGAGCACTTGTGGCTGTGGGTGGAGAAGCGCGAGCTCAACACCGAAGAGGCGGCTAAGCGCATCGCCCGCGCCGCTGGGGTGCCGCTGCGGCTGATCAGCTATGCCGGCCTCAAAGATCGCCAAGCCCTGACCCGACAGTGGTTCAGCCTGCACTTGCCGGGCAAAGTCGATCCGGATTTAACTGCTGCCGAGGACGCCAGCCTGCGTATCCTCAAGCAGCAGCGTCATAGCCGTAAGCTGCAACGCGGGGCCCATGCGGCCAACGGCTTTACCTTGCGCCTGACCGGGCTTAAGGCTGAGCGCGAGGTGCTTGAGCAACGCTTACAGCAGATTAAAGCCCAAGGTGTGCCGAACTATTACGGCCTGCAGCGCTTCGGTTTTGAAGGCGGCAACGTCGCCCATGCCCGCCACTTTGCGGCCAACAACAGCCTGCCGGAGAAGCGCAACGTGCGTTCGCGGGTGCTGTCGGCCGCGCGCAGCTATTTGTTCAATCAGATTTTGGCTCAGCGTGTCGCCGCCGGTAATTGGCAGCAGGCGATGCCGGGCGATTTGCTGGCCTTCACCGACAGTCGCAGTTTTTTCCCGGCTGCTGAGGCCGAGTGCAGCGACCCGCGCTTAGCCGCGTTGGATCTGCACCCCACCGGTCCGCTGTGGGGGGAGGGGCAGTCCACTGCCAGTGGTTTTGCCCAACAACTTGAGCAAAAGCTGGCCGAGCAGGAAGCGCAACTGGTGAATTGGTTAGCACAAGCGCAGATGAGTCATGAACGGAGGATCTTGCGCCTCCCCATTGAGCGCTTGGCATGGCATTATCCCGGGTTAGACATTCTGCAACTGGAATTTGTACTGCCGGCTGGATGCTTCGCCACTGTGCTGGTGCGCGAGCTCGTCGATCTGCTGCCGGCAGGGCCAACGGACAACCCATGCGTATTCTAATTTCCAACGATGATGGCGTGGCGGCGCCAGGTTTGGCAGCGCTGCATCAAGCGCTGGCTGACTATGCGCAGTGCACGGTGATTGCCCCCGATCAGGACAGAAGCGGGGTCAGCAGTGCGCTGACGCTGGATCGGCCGTTGCACGCCACGACTTTGCCCAACGGCTATATCAGCCTCAATGGCACACCCACTGACTGCGTGCATTTGGGCCTCAACGGTTTGCTGCCGCACTGCGCCGATATGGTGGTGTCAGGGATCAACCTGGGCGCCAATCTCGGTGATGACGTGCTGTATTCCGGTACGGTGGGGGCCGCTCTAGAGGGGCGCTTCTTGGAGCGTCCGGCGTTCGCCTTCTCGTTGCTCTCCCGCCAGCCAGATAACCTGCCGACGGCGGCTTACTTTGCCCGTCTGTTAGTGGCGGCCCATGAGCAACTGGATTTACCACCGCGAACAGTGCTCAACGTCAATATCCCCAATCTGCCGTTGGAGCATATTCGCGGCATCAAATTAACGCGTTTGGGCCACCGTGCCCGCGCTGCCGCGCCGGTGAAAGTGGTTAACCCGCGGGGTAAAGAAGGTTATTGGATCTCTGTGGCTGGCGATGCGGAAGACGCAAGCCCAGGCACGGACTTTCATGCGGTTATGCAAGGCTATGTATCGATTACACCTTTGCAGTTAGACCGGACCTATCAGGACGGTCTTAATAGGTTGCAACCGTGGCTGGAGGCTTTGCGGTGATACGTCAAGAACAGGAAGAACTACACCGTCGCGGAATCGGCATGACGTCGCAGCGCACTCGTGAGCGCTTGATTCAGCGCTTATATGAAGAAGGCCTGAGCAACGCTCAAGTGCTTGAGGTGATGCGGCGCACGCCCCGGCACTTGTTTGTCGACGAAGCCTTGGCCCACCGCGCCTATGAAGACACCGCATTGCCGATTGGCAACAACCAGACCATCTCGCAACCTTATATGGTCGCCAAAATGAGCGAGTTGCTGCTGGCGGCCGGGCCGTTGGATAAGGTCATGGAGATCGGCACCGGCTCGGGTTACCAAACCGCGATTCTGGCGCAGTTGGTGGAACGCGTGTTCACCGTCGAGCGTATCCAGAGCCTGCAAGATAAAGCCAAGCAGCGCCTGACCCACCTTAACTTGCGCAACGTGGTGTTCCGCTGGGGGGATGGCTGGGAAGGCTGGAATGCTTTAGGTCCGTATAACGGCATTATCGTTACGGCTGCTGCGGCCAACGTGCCGCAAGCTTTACTGGATCAATTGGCTCTGGGCGGGCGTCTGGTGATCCCGGTGGGCGCCGGCGACGTACAAGAGCTCATGCTGATTGTGCGCGAAGAGCATGGATTCTCACGGCATGTCTTGGATGCGGTGCGTTTCGTGCCCCTGCTAAATGGGCCATTGGCTTAAGTGCGAGTGGTCTCTCGTTTGCACCAGCTACAGTGTAGAAAACGCGCCGCTGGCCTTGAGCGTTCAGTTGACCCAGTCAATGGCTGGGTAGGCGACAGCTTTAGTAGTCGTGGCTATAAACACTGCTGTAAGCCGTTAATTACGGCACAATGCCTGACAAAAGTTTAGTTAGATTGACCAAGGGAGTTTTGAGTGAGTTTTACAGCCATTCACTTGCCAATTCGCGCCAGCAAAGCTCGTTGCTTGTTGAGTGGTTTAATTCTGTGTGTGCTGCTTAACGGCTGCACCAGCTCCCCTGCCGGTGGCGTAAAAGTCGTCGATCGCACCGGCGCCAGCAAATCCCAAGTGCAAAAAAGACAACCCGTTACCAGTGGTCAGTACCGAGTTGCTCGGGGCGATACTCTTTATTCCATTGCATTTCGTTTCGGTTGGGATTGGAAAGCGCTCGCCGTTCGCAACAATATCGCTCCTCCCTATGTGATCAAAGTTGGCCAACTGATCAGGTTCGATGGGCAGCAAACAAATCGTTCTACAGTTGTTGCTGCTGCGCCGAGCCAAACACCGAACAGCTCTAGCACGAAGGTTTCCAGCAAGCAGGTTGTGACGGCAGTTCCAACTCAAGCTAAACCCGCGCAACCAATTACCGCTTTACCGGCTTCTCAGCGCTCTTCTTCAGGTTGGATTTGGCCTACAAACGGACAGGTTATAGGGGTGTTTTCTTCAAACGGTAGTTTGAATAAAGGCATTGATATAGCCGGAGAATTGGGCCAGCCTGTTTTAGCTGCGTCAGATGGGGCCGTGGTTTACGCCGGTAGCGGCCTAAGGGGCTACGGCGAATTGGTCATCATTAAACACAGCGATACTTATGTGAGCGCCTACGGACACAACCGTAGGTTACTGGTCCAGGAGGGGCAAAAGGTCAAAGCCGGACAGCGAATTGCTGAGATGGGCTCAACAGGAACCGACCGGGTAAAGCTGCATTTTGAAGTACGCCGCCAAGGAAAGCCTGTAGATCCCCTGCAATACCTGCCACGACGCTGATCTTACGCTCGCCTGTCCCACGCATAGTAAGGACAGGCTCATTGCCACCAAGGGTTGGGGCACTGGGCTTGCTGTCGAACTCAGCAAGGGATAAAAATAATGGCTCTCAATACAAATGAAGTGCCGGAGTTTGACGTCGATGATGAAGTGCTCCTGATGGAGCCTGCCATTCTCTTAGACGAAGAAGACGAGCCTAAACGGCCAGCGCGCAGTGTTAAAGGCAAGACTTCCGCTACTAATAGCAAACAGCACAAATATATTGATTACACGCGTGCGCTGGATGCTACTCAGCTGTATCTCAATGAGATCGGCTTTTCCCCTCTATTAACCCCGGAAGAAGAAGTGTTCTTCGCGCGTTTGGCGCAGAAGGGTGATCCGGCGGGCCGCAAACGCATGATCGAAAGTAACCTGCGCCTGGTGGTGAAAATCGCCCGGCGTTACGTCAATCGTGGCCTGTCCCTGCTGGACTTAATCGAAGAGGGCAACCTTGGTTTGATTCGTGCGGTTGAGAAGTTTGACCCTGAGCGGGGTTTCCGTTTCTCGACCTACGCAACCTGGTGGATTCGCCAGACCATTGAGCGGGCGATCATGAATCAGACCCGCACTATCCGTCTGCCGATTCACGTGGTCAAAGAGCTTAACGTCTATCTGCGTGCAGCCCGCGAGCTGACGCAAAAGCTGGATCACGAACCCTCTCCTGAAGAAATCGCGGCCTTGTTGGAAAAACCAGTCTGCGAAGTTAAACGCATGCTTGGCTTGAATGAGCGGGTGACTTCGGTGGATGTGGTGCTGGGGCAGGATTCCGATAAAACCCTGTTGGATACCCTCACAGACGACCGTCCGACCGATCCTTGTGAACTTCTGCAAGACGATGACCTCTCACAAAGCATCGATCAATGGCTAGGCGATCTCACTGAGAAGCAGCGTGAGGTGGTCATACGCCGTTTTGGCCTGCGTGGCCATGAGAGCTGCACCTTGGAAGAGGTGGGCCAGGAGATCGGCCTGACGCGTGAGCGCGTACGGCAAATCCAAGTTGAAGCGCTTAAGCGCCTCCGGGAAATCTTGGAGAAGAACGGCCTGTCGAGCGACTCACTGTTTCAGTGAGATCCAGTGGCAAACCAAAACCCGGCGCTAGCCGGGTTTTTTCATATCTGACCTTGTAAGTGATTTCCTACAAAGGCTGTAGGTCATAAGCCTTTTAGTCGTTGTGTATAGCCACGATAAATATTATAAATCTATGATTTATAAAGGTTTATTGTTAATTGTAGGGCAAGAATTATTCTCAGGTAGGCATTTTTTGCCCCTTGTTCAGCTCGAACTAATCATTAATATCGCAACTGTGCTTACGGATAAGCACAGGCAGTCAGGAAGACAGCTAGGACATCGCAGGACGCGATTCATCAGGACGATGAATAGGGAAACAAGGGAATAGGGACAAAAGAGTGGGCGGGTTAAACCGCCCCTTTTTTTTGCCTGTAAAAAAGCTCCCGCCAGAAAGCAAAAAACCCGCACTAGGCGGGTTTTTTATTGGGCGCTGATTAGCGCTCGATGTATTGCAGCTTGTCTTTGACGCCATCCCACTCTTCGGCGTCCGACAGCGAGTCTTTGCGCTCGGTGATGTTTGGCCAGATTTCTGCCAGTTCAGCGTTGAGCTCGATGTACTCCTGTTGGCCGTCCGGCACTTCATCTTCCGAGAAGATTGCTTGAGCAGGGCACTCTGGCTCGCACAGGGCGCAGTCGATGCACTCGTCCGGGTGGATGACCAGGAAGTTCGGGCCTTCGTAGAAGCAGTCCACCGGGCAAACTTCCACACAGTCGGTGTATTTGCATTTGACGCAGTTGTCGGTAACGACGAAGGTCATTTCTGAATCTCTCCTCGGGCGCCAGCCTGCCCCGTTCTGCGAGGGTTTAGCAGGCTGATATGTTGTGGCCACGGCTCAGGCTGTAAGTCGGGCAATGGTAAAAATGCGCGAGATTCTATCAGCTTGTGCGCAATAACGTTAGAAGCGAGTTTTCCATGTATATAACAGCTCCAGGGCTTTGCGTGGAGTGATGTCGTCAGGATTGAGCTTTTGCAGCTCCTCAACCAAGGGGTGAGGCAGGCTGGCAAACAAATCGTTTTGCATGGGCTTAGGCTGCCCGCCCGTGGTTTTAGCCGGTTGTTCGTGGGGCAGGCTAGTGGTCTCCAGGCGCGCTAGGTGCTCACGGGCACGTAGGATCACTTCATTGGGCACACCCGCCAGTTGCGCCACGGCCAAGCCATAGCTCTGGCTGGCAGGACCAGGCAGCACGTGGTGAAGGAAGACGATACGCTCGTTGTGCTCAGTGGCATTGAGGTGCACGTTGGCCACCAGCGGTTGGCTCTCCGGCAGCACGGTCAGCTCAAAATAGTGGGTGGCGAACAGGGTGTAAGCGCGCAGCTTGGCCAGTTGCTCAGCGGCCGCCCAAGCCAGCGACAGGCCGTCGAAGGTGCTGGTGCCGCGTCCCACTTCATCCATCAGCACCAAGCTGCGCTCGGTGGCGTTGTGCAGGATATTGGCGGTTTCGCTCATTTCCACCATAAAGGTCGAGCGGCCACCGGCCAGGTCATCGCTGGAGCCGATGCGGGTAAAGATGCGATCCACCAGCGACAGCTCGCAGGCCTTGGCTGGCACGTAGCTGCCGATATGGGCCAGCAGCACGATCAGGGCGGTCTGGCGCATGTACGTGGATTTACCGCCCATGTTCGGCCCGGTGATGATCAGCATGCGCTTGTCATCGTGCAGGTCCAGGTCATTGGCGACAAAGGGCGTGGTCAGCACTTGTTCAACCACCGGGTGGCGACCTTGATCGATGCGCATGCACGGCTCATCGACAAAACGCGGGCAGTTCAGATCCAGATTCAGTGCGCGCTCACTCAGGTTGCTCAGTACGTCCAGCTCGGCCAGGGCGCTGGCGCTGTCTTGCAGCGGGCCTAGATGGCTAATCAGTTGTTCGAGCAGCTCGTCGTAGAGCATTTTTTCCCGGGCCAAAGCGCGGCTCTTGGCCGACAGGGCTTTGTCTTCAAACTCTTTAAGCTCGGGGGTGATAAAACGCTCGGCGCCCTTGAGGGTCTGGCGGCGGATGTAATCCGCTGGCGCGGACTCGGCCTGCTTGCTCGGCAGCTCGATAAAGTAGCCGTGCACGCGGTTGTAACCGACCTTGAGGTTGGCGAGGCCCGTGCGGGCTTTTTCCCGTGCTTCCAAGTCCATCAGGTATTGGCCGGCGTTTTCGCTGAGCGATTGCAGCTCATCCAGCTCGGCGTCGTAACCGGTTTTCAGCACGCCGCCGTCGCGGATCACGGCCGGCGGGTTATCGATAATGGCGCGGGCCAGCAGTTCAGCCAGTTCTGGATAGGTGCTGACGCTGCTGGCCAGCTCATTGAGGTGCGGTGCCTCCAGATTAGCCATGGCCATCTGCAAGGTCGGCAGGGCGGCTAAGGCATCGCGCAGGCGCGCCAAGTCCCGTGGGCGGGCGTTACGCAGGCCGATACGGGCGAGGATGCGCTCCAGGTCGCCGATTTCTTTCAACTGCGGCTGCAGCGTCTCAAAGCGATAGCGTTCGAGCAGGCAGCCGATCGATGCCTGACGCGCCTCGAGGATGCTGCGATCACGCAGTGGACGGTTTAGCCAGCGGCTGAGCAGGCGGCTGCCCATGGCGGTCTGGCAGCGATCGACCACCGATTGCAGGGTGTTGTCGCGGCCCCCGGCGAGATTGATGTCCAGTTCCAGGTTACGGCGGCTGGCGCCGTCGAGGATCACTGTGTCGTCCAGGCGCTCATGGCGCAGGCTGCGCAGATGGGGCAGGGCGGTGCGCTGGGTTTCTTTGGCATAGGCCAGCAGGCAGCCAGCAGCGCCGATGGCCAGGGTCAGGTTTTCACAGCCAAAGCCTTTGAGGTCTTGAGTCGCAAATTGCTGACAGAGGCTCTTGTGCGCGCTGTCGCGCTCAAAGTCCCAGGGGGCACGGCGTCGCACGCCGCGGCGTTTCTCGGCGGGCAGGCCTTGTGGCCAATCATCGGGAATCAGCAGCTCAACCGGATTTAAACGCTCCAGCTCCGCCAGCAGATTCTCCCAGCCTTTGATCTCCAGCACGCTAAAGCGCCCGCTGGTGATGTCCAGCACGGCCAGACCAAACAGGCGTTCGTCGCCCAGTACGGCGGCCAGCAGGTTGTCGCGGCGCTCATCCAGCAGCGCCTCATCGCTCACCGTGCCGGGGGTGATGATGCGCACCACTTGGCGTTCGACCGGGCCTTTACTGGTAGCCGGGTCGCCGATTTGCTCGCAGATCACCACCGACTCGCCGAGCTTGACCAGTTTGGCCAAATATCCTTCGGCAGCATGATAGGGGATGCCGCACATGGGGATCGCCTGGCCGGCCGACTGACCACGAGCGGTCAGGGTGATATCCAGCAACTTGGCAGCCCGTTTCGCGTCTTCGTAGAAAATCTCGTAGAAGTCGCCCATGCGGTAGAACATCAGCTGATCGGGGTGCTGATTCTTCAATCGCCAATATTGTTGCATCATCGGGGTGTGGCTGGAGAGATCTTGGGCTGCGCTAGTCATCAGATAGTTAGCAATGTCTTCGAGTATGTGGGCTTGCAGGGATGGTGGTGCGCGGTGGATTGGCGCGGTTGGGAGCTTTTAGCCCGTGCAGTGTTCTGCCAATTGACGGCTTTAACGCTGCTGCCATCCCTATTTCGAGATGGTCGCAAGGGTATCACGGCCCATCCGAATCAGCAGGTCTTTGGCAGGGCTGTGCGATGGATTGAACCGGTTAGGTTTTGCGCAGACGTCAGACCGCTTTACGCATAGGGGCGTGCGCACCTCAAGTAACCGCCTGCGAGTGTTAGGTTGGCCGTTGTGCACGCCATGGGGAGGTCTATATGGGTATGCGCTGGGCGCGTCCATTGATTGGCAGAAACTCAAACAGCTGCGGTTGGCGGCGTTGCTCGATGCGCCTAAGACCTTTGCCGTGAGCTAGCAAACGCCACCTGACGAAAGCTGGCAGGCGCTGGCGCAAGCTGCCTCAGACCCGGCCTTTGGTTTAGCGCAGGCGCTTGGTTTGATGGGGGGGTGAGCAGCGCGGGCTCTGTTAACTGATCGCCATGTGGCTGGCGCCGTCGTTGCATGGCCGCGGTGTGGCCACGCAATTGGTGATGGCGGTGAAGGTCCGCGTGCTGCAACAGGGTCATCGTGAGGTGCATTTGCAGGTGGCTCCCAACACGCCCGTGCGGTGAGTTTCTATAGTCGCCAAGGTTTTGTGTTTATCAACGAATCGGAGCCGTTGGATAGCCATCCCCATATCCAACTGCAAACTATGCAGTGGCTGAGTGAGGAGTAGGTCCGACTCACTGGCTTGGCTCGCTCAACCGGAGGATGCAGCGATTGCCTCTCATCATTGCAGTGCATGGGCTGTGGCTGGCTTAGGTTGAGTTATGATGCGCGCCCTTAGACCTTCCTGTGATCAGCCCTCCATGCCCGGCAACGCCCTCTATACCGATTTGTCGGGTTACTACGATCTGATGTGCGCGGATATCGACTACCCCGCGCAAAGCCATTGTGTGCAGCGTTTGCAGCAGCTGTTTGGCAACGGTGGTAAGCGCCATTTGGATCTGGCCTGCGGCACGGGCCCGCACGTGCGCCACTTTATTGATGGCGGTTACCAGAGCGCCGGCCTTGATATTAACCAACCGATGCTCGACAAGGCCGCGTTGCGCTGCCCTGAGGCGCAGTTCTCCCAGCAGGATATGTGTGGCTTTAGCGTGGGCGAGCCGCAGGATCTGATTACCTGTTTCCTCTATTCCATCCACTACAGCGCCAGCATTGCGCGGCTCAAGGAATGCATCGCCAGCGTGCATGCAGCTCTGGCGCCAGGCGGGGTGTTTTGCTTTAACGCGGTGGATAAACAGCAAATCGACAACGCCCTATTTGCCTCCCACAACGCCCAGCATGGCGCCGACCTGTTTAGCTTCAGCTCCGGCTGGCATTACGCAGGCACTGGCGAGCAACAAACCCTGCGCCTGCGTATCGAACGCACCTTGGCCGATGCCACCCAGGTGTGGCACGACGAGCACCCCATGGTGGCGGTGAGCTTCGCCGAATTGCAGGCGCTGCTGCAGCCGTATTTTGAGGTGCATGTGCTGGAACACGACTACCAAAAACTGGTGCCGTGGAATACCCGCAGCGGCAACGCGTTGTTCGCTTGCGTAAAAGTCGATGTGCCGGCCACGGTGATTTAACCAAACCCCCAGGGCTTGCCGGATCGGAGGGGGCTTAACCAATCTACCGTTATGGCTTGCCAGCGGTGGACAAGCTTCGCGTTGTCCACCCGACGCGAGAGCGTGCGGCCCGTAGGGTGGAGGGCGCTTCATCCCTCCACCGTTGCATGCATGAAACTAGCCACGCTATTTGCCAGCGCCATGCTTATAAATCTGGCTTTGGCTGTTGGGCTGGTGCGACGGTTATGGGCGGCCAACGCTAGACAAGCTTCGCGTTGTCCACCCTACGCGAGGGCGTGCGGCCCGTAGGGTGGAGGGCGCTTCATCCCTCCACCATTGCATGCATGACACTAGCCACGCTATTTGCCGGTGTCATGCATATAAATCTAGATTGGGTCGTTGGTTGGCGCGAGCGTATGGGCGGCCAACGCTGGACAAGCTTCGCGTTATCCACCCTACCCGAGGGCGCGCGGCCCGTAGGGTGGAGGGCGCTTCATCCCTCCACCATTGCATGCATGACACTAGCCACGCTATTTGCCGGTGTCATGCATATAAATCTAGATTGGGTCGTTGGTTGGGGCGAGCGTATGGGCAGCCAGCGGTGGACAAGCTTCGCGTTGTCCACCCTACCCGAGAGCGTGGGGCCTGTAGGGTGGATGACGCTTCACCCATCCACCGTTACACACATGCAGCTATCCACCCATGCAGAGCCGCGCATATCTAGGCTATTGGCTTGTGCTCAATTTGGCTTGACCAGGCGACTCAGTAATCAAACTCAAGCCTGAGTTTGACCTCAGCCGCCCTAACGCCACGCCATATAAACGCCTAATGCGATCAAACCGATAAAGAAGCAGCGGCGGAAGGCGATTTCGCTGATATGCCGGCGTAGGTGTTGGCCGAAGAACATCCCCACCAGCGCGGCGATTAAGGCCACCACGCATTGGCTGTAATCGAGCTGCGCCAGCGCATCGCCCTTGGCTAATTGCAACGCTAGGCCGATGGTCGAGGCGGTAAAGGCCAGTCCTAGGGCCTGTACCAAGTCGTTCTTGTTTAATTGCAATGCCTGTAAATACGGCACGGCTGGAATCACAAAGAGACCGGTGGCGGCGCTAATCGCGCCAGTGATATAGCCCATGATGGGGGATAACCAGCGCTCATGCCGGCTCGGATTCGGCGCCGCTTTGGCGGCTAGCCCCCACAGGCCATACGCCACAATCACCCAGCCAAGGGCCGCTTGGGTCCAGCTGGAGCCAGAGTTTAACGAGGGCAGGGGGCTGACCAGGCTGCCGAGGATGATCGCCGCGTTCATGGTCCATAGGCGTTTGAACAGGCGGATAAAGTTGGGCCCGATCAGCAGTTGCCAGAGGTTAGTGACCAGCGACGGGATAATCAGCAGGCTGGCGGCGACGCTGGGCGGCATCACCACGCTGAGCAGACCCATGGCGATGGTGGGCAGACCCAAGCCAATTACGCCCTTAATCAGGCCCGCGAGCAGAAACACCAAAATAATGATCGTCATCAGGGAGCGCCTTAGGGGATGCGTTGGGCTGCAAGCGAATGGGCTAGTCGAACATTTGCACAATGGGCAGGAGTGGGGCTGCGCGTCGTTGGACGGCGAAGCGCTTTTCTGAGCGCTGCGCGGGTAATTTGCTGTACGCGCTGTGCCTTGTCCAGCTGGCTTTCTGTGTGGAACCTTGCGCAGGACAGATGGCAGGTGCTGTCTCCAGGGAGTGTCTATACCGTGGGGTGGAGGACGCTATATCCCTCCACCGTTGGCGGCATGTACATAGCTGTAGTGATGCAAATTCCCCGACGGGCTTCGGTTGGCCGTGTCCCTTAGCGGTCGCCGTACTTAGACGCTTGGGCGCATTTGGTGGTGGACAAGCTTCGCGTTGTCCACCCAGCCATGGCTCTTGTGCGGGGTAGATGAGGCTTCGCTTATCCATCTGTCTCGCATACCACTTTCCGTGCAATTGGTTTAACCCTTAGCGGGCCAAATCAGCGGTAGTACCTGTTCGCGCAGCAGCGGGGCGAGGGTGGCGGGTAATGGATCGGTCGGCGCCAACCAGCGCAGCTCCTCCAACTCGGCGGCGGGGCTTACGGGGTGTGGCAAGTCGGCTTTAAACAGGCTGGCCTTGATCCAGGTGTCCGCTTCGTTGGCCGCCGCAGCGTGGAACTCACCGAGGTAGCTGAAGGCGTCCTCCGGCAGGCTGAGATTGAGCTCTTCGCTCAGCTCCCGAGTTAAGGCTGCGAGTGGCGCTTCACCCGCCTCGGCTTTGCCGCCAGGCAGCATAAAGGCGTGGGTGTTGCGTTTACGGACCAAGAGCAAGTGGCCGTGGTTATCGAATAAGCACGCGGCAGCGATAGTGAGGAGGGTCGGTGGCATAGACAGGGCATTCATCGAGGCGGATTGAGGGCGCGTTAAGGTAGTCGCGAGGCGTGCACCGGGCAAGCCATGCAGGGCTTATGCACGGGCCAAATCGAAGACCGGCGCCTTATCCGCAGCCAATTTGCCACCCAGTACGTGCAGCTGTCGTAGGGTGGAGGATGCTTCACTCCTCCACCTTAACTCCAACAAAGCCCGGCAAACCTTGCAGGATATAAACATCCACACAGGCGTTTATTCAGTAATGCCTTGATCATCCAGCAGTGGGTCGCCGCACCAGTCGTTCGAATATAGACCCATGCGTACGGCGCGGTGGAAGCTGGAGTAAGGCCAGTCCATTAGCCGTTGCACATGGCCGTGTTTGAGCGGGTTGTAGTGAATGTAATCGAAGTGGCGTTGGTAGTCGTGATCGTCACGGATCAGGTGTTCCCAGTAGCGGCGTTGCCAAATGCCGCGTTCATTGCGGCGTTGTTGGTTAATGGTGCGGGGTTCGCTGGCGGGCAAGCGTTTGGCGAAGGCAAATTTGATCACCTGCCAGCGCCGGGCAAAGTCCGCATCGCCCGGCGGTAGCGTCCACAGGCAATGCATATGTTCGGGCAGCACGACCCAGGCATCGATATGGAAGGGATAACGCGCGCGAGTGGCGCGTACCGTTGCGCGCAGCAAATCGATTTCTCGCACCAATAGATCGCTTGTGCGGTCGTGCAAATTAACCGTAAAAAAGTACGTAGCCCCAGGCACGCGGGCACGGCGGTAATTGGGCATGTGGGCTCATCCTTGAGCGCTGCGGATATTGACCATGGTGGACAAGCTTCGCGTTGTCCACCCTACGGGAGATTGCGCCCACTTGCATGGGCGGGGCTCAATCCAAACTACTCGTTTGAGATGGCTTTTGTAGGGGGGGGGGGCGCTTTACCCCTCCACCGTTTGGTTGTGTGGATATCCGGGCTACTCGCTCGTTTGAGATGGCTTTTGTAGGGTGGAGGACGCTTTATCCCTCCACCGTTTGGTTGTGCGGATATCCGGGCTACTCGCTACGGGGCGCAGGTCTCCGGGCTAATCGCTCGCTACACGATGATTACTTGATTTTTTTTATTATTTTCTCCAAGAGATCCTTTGTCTCCTCAGTTTGGAGGGTGGCAATACCAGTACAGAAGCTAAAAATGGCTTGTTCGCGAGAAAGCCCGAGAAGCTTTCCTATTTCATGGAACTCATTATGCTTTCCAGCTGCTATTCCGGAATCTATTATTTCGGTTAGGTTAGATTCTTCGGTTTGAGTGAGTTTGGATGTTATGCTGATATTTTTTTTGTTTAAATCTAGTATCCACAGCTCAGGCCATGAATTTCCGGGCAGATAGCTTATGTTTTCTGCAAACCATTCTTCGAATCCGTCTTCAGCTTTCTCGGATGTTTTTAGCGTGTGCTTTTTATTGTGTTTTTCTTTTTGCTTTTGATCTCCGTCAAATACAACAAGTATGTTGTTTTTTTTGCTCCTGTTGAATTCGGCTGCCAGTTGTACGCATAGAGCTGATGATGATCCGATATTTTCTATTCTTACTCTTGATCTTATCTCGCTTGGTAATATTGTTGATACTAGGATCTTAGCCACATCATCTTCAACAAGAATTAATAGCTCGCTAGAATTCTGAGCGCTTAATTTAGCGAAAGCTAGCTCTGCAGAAATTCCTGTTGTTGCTCTTGTGTTCCCCCCAACACGCTCTATAAAAATCCTCGCTTCATCTGGTAGGCATTCGAAGACTTCTTTCGAGTGAGTTGTACAAATTATTTGGCACCTCTGCTCTAGACATACGTTCTTTAGCTTATTGATGAATCTTTTCTGGGCTTCGATATGTAGCCCTAGCTCTATTTCGTCAATAACAAATAGCGCACCCTCTGGGCAGCTATATATGGTTGAAAATATTTCAAATAAGGCATTCTCACCTGCGCCCATGTTGAATCCCGAGAAAACGACTCCAGAACTTGAAGCGATTGGTAGGCGGTATTTTGAGTGGCTGGTTAGCTTGAAATGGTCGTATTTTCTATTAAGTATATATCCAACAATTTCTTTAACCTTGATTTCCCATTCTTTGGGACCTGTGCTGGAGAAGTATCTCTTGTAGCTTTTGGATTGGCTCTTTTCGCTGTGTGGTACTATTCTTTCTATTCCGACAAATACAGTATTTCGTTTAACTCGTGTTCCATATTCGTTCCACTTCCCCTTTTTTTTAACTCGCAATTGATAGCCGATGCCCTTACCATCTGGTGAGCTTGGGGTCTTGCGCCAATTGTCGTGGGCGATTCTGTAGAGGATTTCTATTCCGCTAGGAGGAATCTCTTCTTTGTGTTGAATAAAGAAGTCAGCAAAAGTGTAGTAACTTTGCTTTCTGTTTGGGGCTTTGAATCCATCTTTTTTATTATGATATGCGCAGCAGGCGATTGCTAAAATCGTCGACTTGCCAGATCCGTTTTTTCCAGCTATTGCTGTAATTGGAAATTCGAGCGGTAGATTAAGTGATGAGAGGCCTCTGATATCTCCGGTCTTTATTTGGATTTCCCTGAGGTGGGCATGTGTTAAGTCATGCTTAAACCATCGCCTTAATTCTCTGTCTTTATTACTCTCAAGATATCTCATTCTTTCATCCATAAAAAACCCCGCACTAGGCGGGGTTCTTATTTGGTAGTTCCCCTACAACCAAGTCAGGTGTAGGACGAACGTACAATAGTGGCGCTTTGGAATCAATCCCAGCTCAGCGCA
This sequence comes from Pseudomonas sp. 5P_3.1_Bac2, assembly GCF_025465995.1. Taxonomy (GTDB): domain Bacteria; phylum Pseudomonadota; class Gammaproteobacteria; order Pseudomonadales; family Pseudomonadaceae; genus Aquipseudomonas. The sequence goes on from NZ_JANLNY010000004.1 coordinate 100,645, forward strand.
CCACCAGTCTGATACTCAATCACGCGGGTCTCGAAGAAGTTTTTCTCTTTCTTCAAGTCCATGATTTCGCTCATCCATGGGAATGGGTTGCTGGTGCCTGGGTATTGTTCTGGCAGGCCGATCTGGGTCAGGCGGCGGTTGGCGATGAATTTGAGGTAGTCCTCCATCATCGAGGCGTTCATGCCCAGTACGCCGCGTGGCATGGTGTCGCGGGCGTATTCGATTTCCAGTTGGGTGCCCTGGAGGATCATCTGAGTGGCTTCGTCCTTCATCTCGGCATCCCACAGGTGTGGGTTTTCGATCTTGATCTGGTTGATCACGTCGATACCGAAGTTCAGGTGCATGGACTCGTCGCGCAGGATGTATTGGAACTGCTCGGCGGTGCCGGTCATTTTGTTGCGGCGGCCCATGGAGAGGATCTGGGTGAAGCCGCAGTAGAAGAAGATGCCTTCCAGTACGCAGTAGTAAGCGATGAGGTTACGCAGGAACTGGCGGTCGGTTTCCGGGGTGCCGGTTTCGAACTTCGGATCGCTGATCGAACGGGTGTATTTGAGGCCCCAGCTGGCTTTTTTGGCTACCGAGGGAATCTCGTGGTACATGTTGAAGATCTCGCCTTCATCCATGCCCAGCGACTCGATGCAGTACTGGTAAGCGTGGGTGTGGATCGCCTCTTCGAAGGCCTGGCGCAGGATGTACTGGCGGCACTCGGGGTTGGTTATCAGGCGGTATACGGCCAGCACCAGGTTGTTAGCCACCAGGCTGTCGGCGGTGGAGAAGAAGCCTAAGTTACGCATGACGATGCGGCGCTCGTCTTCGCTCAAGCCGTCTTTGCTCTTCCACAGGGCAATGTCGGCGTTCATGTTGACTTCTTGCGGCATCCAGTGGTTGGCGCAGCCGTCGAGGTATTTCTGCCAGGCCCAGTCGTACTTGAATGGTACGAGTTGGTTGAGGTCGGCACGGGCGTTGATCATTTGCTTGTCGCCGACGTGTACGCGGGCGCTGGCGCCGGCCAGATCGTCGAGGCCTTCCTGGATATCCAGTTCGTTGAGCGAGGCCTTGGCGCGGGCTACCGCGGCCGAGTCGTTGGCGTCGATGGCGCGCGCTTGCTCAACGGAGCCGGCTGCGTCGCTGTCCAGTGCATCGGTATTGCCCTGTTGTGCCGCAGCGGCCGCTTTAGCGGGGGCTGCGCCTTCTTCAGGTTTGTCGAATTCGTCCCAGCTCAGCATGTGGTGTTCTCCTGATCGGGTGCCGGCGTGGCCGGTCATAAAAAGTATAGGTGCATGAGTGCACGCAAAAACAAAGTCTGTGGGCTTCGAGCTGCTGCGCTGCGAGAAAGCAGGCGCGCTTAAAGCGAATTCTTAATCTAGCGATCTGGCCAGCGTGGAGCTGAGCGAGCGCTAAGAGAAATCTTTTAACTACACAGTTCTATACGGCGTTTGCCAGAGCGAGTCAGCGCTAGGCGCCTGCTTCGCCGAAGCCCCTGAGCGTACGCCTGTACGTGATGGGGTTCGGCGGGGCTGGCAACACCGCGCGGGCCGCTCTGGCGAGCGCCCCTACCTTATTGGCAGGCTTCGCAGTCTGGCTCGTCGATGGCACAGGCCTTCGGTACGGGAGCGGGACCTGCGCTGGTGAACTCGCTGCTCGGCGCCTGCGGCTTAGCTTGCAGACCTTCGCTGTTGCCACCGCTGGATACCGCGTTGAGCTTGCCGGTGTTGATGGTCGACTTCTCGGTGCTGGTGGCAGCCAGGGCACGGAGGTAGTAGGTGGTTTTCAGGCCACGGAACCACGCCATGCGGTAGGTCACGTCGAGTTTTTTGCCCGATGCGCCGGCGATGTAGAGGTTCAGCGACTGCGCCTGGTCGATCCACTTCTGACGGCGGCTGGCGGCGTCGACGATCCACTTGGTCTCCACTTCAAAGGCGGTGGCGTACAGCTCTTTGAGGTCTTGTGGGATGCGTTCGATCTGCTGCACGGAACCGTCGTAGTACTTCAGGTCGTTGACCATGACCGAGTCCCACAGGCCGCGTGCTTTGAGGTCGCGTACCAGGTAGGGGTTGATCACGGTGAACTCGCCGGAGAGGTTCGACTTCACATACAGGTTTTGGTAAGTCGGCTCGATCGACTGCGATACGCCAGTGATATTGGCGATGGTCGCGGTCGGTGCGATGGCCATGATGTTGGAGTTACGAATACCTTTCTTCACGCGCTCGCGGATCGGTGCCCAATCCAGGGATTCGCTCAGGTCCACATCGATGTACTTCTGGCCACGGGCTTCGATCAGGATCTGCTGCGAGTCCAGCGGCAGGATGCCTTGGCTCCACAGCGAACCTTCGAAGGTGGAGTAGCTGCCGCGCTCATCGGCCAGGTCGCACGAGGCCTGGATGGCGAAGTAGCTGACCGCTTCCATCGACTTGTCAGCAAACTCTACCGCTGCGTCGGAGCCGTACGGGATGTGTTGCAGGTACAGGGCGTCTTGGAAACCCATGATGCCGAGGCCAACCGGACGGTGCTTGAAGTTGGAGTTCTTCGCTTGCGGCACGCTGTAGTAGTTGATGTCGATGACGTTATCGAGCATGCGCACCGCGACCTTGATGGTCTTCTCCAGCTTGGCGGTGTCGAGCTTGCCGTTAACGATGTGGTTCGGCAGGTTGACCGAGCCCAGGTTGCACACGGCGATCTCATCCTTGTTGGTGTTCAAGGTGATTTCGGTGCACAGGTTGGAGCTGTGGACCACGCCGACATGCTGCTGCGGGCTGCGCAGGTTGCATGGGTCTTTGAAGGTCAGCCATGGGTGGCCGGTTTCAAACAGCATGGAAAGCATTTTGCGCCACAGGTCTTTGGCCTGGATGGTCTTGAACAGCTTGATCTTGCCTGGGTACTCGGTCAGGGCTTCGTAGTACTCGTAGCGCTCTTCGAAGGCTTTACCGGTCAGGTCGTGCAGATCTGGCACTTCGCTTGGGCTGAACAGGGTCCACTTGCCGTCGTCGAAGACGCGCTTCATGAACAGGTCAGGAATCCAGTTAGCGGTGTTCATGTCGTGGGTACGACGACGATCGTCACCGGTGTTTTTACGCAGCTCGATGAACTCTTCGATGTCCATGTGCCAGGTTTCCAGGTAGGCACACACGGCGCCTTTGCGCTTGCCGCCCTGGTTAACCGCAACGGCGGTGTCGTTGACCACTTTGAGGAACGGCACCACGCCTTGGGATTTGCCGTTGGTGCCTTTGATGTAGGCGCCCAGCGAGCGTACTGGGGTCCAGTCGTTACCCAGGCCGCCAGCGAATTTGGACAGCATGGCGTTGTCGTGGATGGCGTTGTAGATGCCCGACAGGTCATCCGGCACGGTGGTCAGGTAGCAGCTGGACAGCTGTGGACGCAGGGTGCCAGCGTTGAACAGGGTCGGGGTCGAGGCCATGTAGTCGAAGGACGACAACAGGTTGTAGAACTCGATGGCGCGCGCTTCTTTATCTTTCTCTTCAATCGCCAGGCCCATGGCCACGCGCATGAAGAACACTTGCGGCAGCTCGAAGCGGATGCCGTCTTTGTGGATGAAGTAGCGGTCGTACAGGGTTTGCAGGCCCAGGTAGGTGAACTGCTGATCGCGCTCGTGGTTGATCGCCTTGCCGAGTTTCTCCAGGTCGAAGGTGGCCAGTTTCGAGTCGAGCAGTTCGAACTCGATACCTTTGGCGATGTAAGCCGGCAGAGCCTTGGCGTACAGCTCAGCCATCTCGTGGTGGGTGGCGCTGGTGGCGACTTCGAGGAAGCTCAGGCCTTCGGCGCGGATGTTGTCCATCAGCAGGCGGGCGGTCACGTAGCTGTAGTTCGGCTCACGTTCAACCAGGGTACGGGCGGTCATCACCAGCGCGGTGTTGACGTCGCTTTGCGCCACGCCGTCGTAGAGGTTTTTCAGGGTTTCTTTCTGGATCAGCGCGCCATCGACTTCGGCCAGGTCTTCGCAGGCTTCGCGGATGATGGTGTCCAGGCGGCCCATGTCCAGCGGCGCAACGCTGCCGTCGGCGTGGGTGACGCGGATGCTCGGGTGTGGCTGGGCGATTTCAGAGCCACCGGTTTTGCGCGCCTGGGTGCGCGACTCACGGTAGATCACGTAGTCGCGCGCGACTTTCTGCTCGCCGGAACGCATCAGAGCCAGTTCAACCTGGTCCTGGATTTCTTCGATGTGGATAGTGCCGCCCGAAGGCATACGGCGCTTAAAGGTGGCGGTGACTTGTTCAGTCAGGCGCTCAACGGTTTCATGGATACGCGACGAAGCGGCAGCAGTGCCGCCCTCAACAGCGAGAAAAGCCTTGGTGATGGCAACAGTGATCTTGTCGTCGGTGTACGGCACCACGGTGCCGTTACGCTTGATCACACGCAGTTGACCTGGCGCGGTGGCGCTCAGGCTCTGACTGTCATCGCTGGCCTGCGGCGCATTGGCCTGCGGGTTCTCGCGGGAGGTGTCGGTATGCATAAAAGTCTCCATGTTCTGTATTTTTTAGTAAGGCGTCTTGCCGTCAACCACTGTGGCGATTGCCATTCATTCCATTTCAACAATGCCGCTGCTCAGCCATAGGCTGGGCGCGGGACTTGCAAACTGGGCAGGGAAGGTACGACTAAGGCGCCTTCCTGGCTCAAAAGTCACGCATTGAGGCGTTTGTGCCTCAACTACTACATCTAGTGGTGTCGTCGCGTGGGCGGCTACACCGGAGTTCGTTTCCCAGCGGCACAGACGGCGCCGCTGGTTTTATAAAGCTATGGCTGTTGCAAAGAGCGTTTCAGGCAACCAGTGACAGGCTGGGATCAGGCCCTGTGCGTTTCATTCTTGTTGTGTCAGGTGTGCCGGCTAAACCCAATATGTGGTGGGTGTTGCGTAATTGGCATACAAGATAATGCGCTGGGTGCCCTATTGCAAGTTGATGACTGGCGAATAACTTGTGGATAACTTGTGGGTGCATTGTGCGCTGAGGCCGGGTTTTTCCGCCTAGCCCGCATCACTGCTGGCGTGCGCCGCTGGTCGCGTGTTACTGGGCTTTTTTCGGTGATTTTCAGGACGTGCACTAGCTCTCATCTCGACACTAGATGTAGGGGCTGGTGCGGCTGAAAAGAACGTTTATTGCAAGGGCTTTTTTAATAAGTGGTATCAACGCCTTTGCTACGCAGGCCGGGGCTCATTGTTACAATGTGCGTCGTTTTGATCGGCTTTGGAGTTGGCTGTGGAACAACCGGTGTGGCGCATTCTTATTGTTGAAGATGATCAACGGTTGGCGGAGCTGACTCGCGACTACCTGCAGAGCAATGGCCTGGATGTGGCCATTGAGATGGACGGCGGCCAAGCGGCGGCGCGCATCATCGCGCAGCAGCCGGATCTGGTGATCCTCGATCTGATGCTGCCCGGCGCCGATGGGCTGACCATTTGCCGCAGTGTGCGCGAGCAATACAGCGGGCCGATTCTGATGCTGACTGCACGTACCGACGACATGGATCAGGTGTTGGGCCTAGAGAGCGGCGCCGATGACTACGTCTGCAAGCCGGTGCGACCGCGTTTGTTGCTGGCGCGCATTCGTGCCTTGCTGCGGCGTCATGACGCGCCCGCCGTACCCAGTGGTGAGCGGCGGCGTTTGCAGTTCGGGGCGTTACTGGTCGACAGCGCCATGCGCGAGGCTTGGCTGGGCGAGCAGAGCATCGAACTGACCAGTGCCGAGTTCGATTTGCTGTGGCTGCTGACCTCCAATGCCGGGCGAATTTTATCCCGCGAAGAAATCTTCAACGCCCTGCGCGGCATCGAATACGACGGCCAGGACCGCTCGATTGATGTGCGCATCTCGCGCATCCGCCCCAAGATCGGCGACGATCCCATGCATCCGCGTTTGATCAAAACCGTGCGCAGCAAAGGTTATTTGTTTGTCGCTGAGGCCGCTGAGGCCCAGCACGGCAGCCCCGGCCTGGCGCCGTTATGAACTCGATTTTCCTGCGCATCTATGGCGGCATGCTCGCTGTGTTGGTGCTGGTGGCGCTGCTGGGTGGCGGTGCGTTACAGCTGCTTAACGAGATGCGCGTCACTGAGTACCGCGAGCGCTTGGCCCAGGGCACCTTTAGGTTGATGGCGGATAACCTGCTGCCGATGGTCGGCATCGAGCGTCAGCGTGCGGTGACGGTGTGGGGGCGCCTGCTGGGGATTCCACTGCGCATTGAGCCTTTGTCCAGCACCGAGCTGGATGGCAGTGCGCGCAATATCTTGCGGCGCGGTCTGGTCTTGGTGCGGCAAACCGCTGTGCACGAGGTGCGCATTTATACGCAACTGGCCGCTGATACCGATCTGCTGCTAGTTGGCGATGTGCAGCAGGTCAGCGAACAGTTAGTGCGCGCCACCAGTTTTTTGATCACCGATGAGTTAGTCCGTTATCCCTGGCAGGAACACCCCCAGCGCTTGGCCGCGCTTAAGCAGGAGAAGCAGTTTGGTTTTGATCTGCACCTGCTGCGCCTCGATCAGGCCGACCTCGACCCCGATCAGCGCCGCCGTGTGGAGGAGGGCGACACGGTGATGGCCCTGGGCCGCGGGGGCGACAGCATCTATGTGTTCTCCGGCATTGTGCAAACGCCATGGGTGCTGGAGATCGGCCCGCTGTATCAGATGAATCCTTACCCTTTGCAGTGGCTGATGCTGATCGGGGCGTTGAGCCTGTGCCTGATCGGCCTGATGGTGTACTTGCTGGTGCGCCCCTTGGAGCAGCGCTTGGGTGACGTGGAGTGCGCCGCCACCGGGATTGCCAGTGGCCGGCTGGATGCGCGGGTGCCCAGTGCCGGTAACGATGCAGTGTCGCGCTTGGCGGCGGCATTTAATGCCATGGCCGAGAACCTGCAGCGTTCTTTGGGCATTCAGCGTGAGATGGTGCGCGCGGTGTCCCACGAGCTGCGCACGCCGGTGGCGCGTTTGCGCTTTGGTCTGGAGATGATCACCGAGGCGCCCAACGCCACGGCGCGCGATAAGTACATGGAGGGCATGGATAACGATATCCAGGACCTCGATAAGCTGGTGGATGAGATGCTCACCTATGCCCGCTTGGAGCAGGGCGCGCCGGCGCTGTACTTCCAGCAGGTGCAACTGCGCCCGTTGATCGAACAGGTGATTGGTGAGCTGGCGCCGCTACGGGCCAGCGTCCAGGTCGAGCTGGGCGCCTCGCAGGACCCGGCGGACGGCAGCGGTTGGGTCGAGGCTGAGTTGCGCTATCTGCACCGCGCCGTGCAAAACCTAGTCAGCAACGCCCTGCGTCACGCCGAAGGGCGGGTGCGCATCAGTTATCAGGTGGATGGCGAGCGCTGCCGGCTGGATGTCGAGGACGACGGCCCCGGCGTGCCGGAGGCGGCGTGGGAGCATATCTTCACGCCGTTTCTGCGCTTGGATGACAGCCGCACCCGCGCATCAGGCGGGCATGGCTTGGGCTTGTCGATTGTGCGGCGTATTGCCTATTGGCATGGCGGGCGGGCGCAGATCAGTCGCAGTGCCACCTTGGGTGGCGCCTGCTTCACCTTGCTCTGGCCACGGCAGCAGGCGCCGAAGGTCGATTAGAACGGCGCCGGGCACTCAAAGCGCAGGCGCTCACCGCTTTGCGGATGAGTCAGGCTGAGCATGCTGGCATGCAGGCACAGGCGCGGGTAAGCGGCCAAGGCTTGCTCGTGGGCATACAGGCCGTCACCCAGCAGCGGATGACCAATCGACAGCATATGCACGCGCAGTTGGTGCGAGCGCCCGGTGATGGGCGTCAGCTCCACGCGGCAATGCTCGGCGTAGCGCTGCAGCACGCGCCAGTAGGTCAGGGCATGTTTGCCCAACTCATGGTCAACCACGTGGCGCGGCTTGGTTGGCGGGTCATAGCGCAGTGGCAGGTTGATGCTGCCGCTGTCCAGTTCCAGCTGGCCCCAGCACAGGGCGGTGTAGGCTTTCTCGGTTTCGCGATCGTGGAATTGCCGCGACAGCTCGCGGTGGCTGTCGGCGTCGCGGGCCAGCACGATAATCCCTGAGGTTTCCCAATCCAGTCGATGGACGATGCGCGCTTCTGGGTAGCCGTTCTCTTGCAGGCGGGTCACCAGGCAGTCGCGGTTGTCTTCCGCGCGACCGGGTACCGACAGCAGCAGGGTGGGCTTGTTGATGACCAGCAAAGCGGCGTCTTGATGAAGGATTTCGATCTGGCTAAGGGGCATGGCAGGTCTTGAATAAGGCGTTGAATGGCGTGTAGCAGGGGCTAGGCCAGGCTACAACGGGGCTAGATAGTGCGCAAAGGCCCAGCGAAAGGCTAGCCGCTGCGGCGATTGTTTTTGCAGTTTAGCGCGGTGGCTGGGGTATAGCCTGCCAAGCCCATGGGCCTGGCGCGAGCCGCCGTGGTGGCCTGGCCCTTAAATAAAATGGCGGCCCTGAGGCCGCCATGGGTGACGCTGGGTTGCCGCGCGCGCCTTAGCGATCGGGCAGGGTAATGTTGAGTTCGAGAATCGAGCAGCTGCCTTGGTTTTCCAGGGCGACCTGCACTTGATCAGACTCAATGTTGACGTACTTGCGAATCACCGCCACCAGCTCTTGTTGCAGGGCCGGTAGGTAATCCGGTTGAGTACGTTGGCCACGTTCGTGGGCGACGATAATCTGCAGACGCTCTTTCGCGATAGCCGCTGGAGTTTCCTTCTTGCGTTCACGAAAGAAGTCAAAAATGTTCATTCACGACCTCCAAACAGGCGCTGGATGAATCCCTTCTTCTGCACATCAAGGAAACGATGTGCCACTTCTTTGCCCAGCAGGCGGTCAACCGCGTCGCTGTATGCTTGGCCGGCATCACTCTGGTCATCGAGGATGACCGGTACGCCTTGGTTGGATGCCTTAAGTACGGCTTGCGATTCTGGAATAACGCCGAGCAGGCGAATGGCGAGGATTTCCTCGACGTCTTCGACGCCCAGCATTTCGCCCTTAACCACGCGCTCTGGGTTGTAGCGAGTCAGCAGCAGGTGTTCTTTGATCGGCTCTTTGCCTTCTTCGGCGCGGCGCGATTTGCTTGCCAACAGGCCCAGCATGCGATCGGAGTCGCGCACCGAGGAGACTTCCGGGTTGGTCACGACAATCGCTTCATCGGCGAAGTACATGGCCAGGTGGGCGCCTTTCTCGATACCGGCAGGTGAGTCGCAGATCACAAATTCGAAACTTTCGCTCAGCTCGCTGATGACTTTAGCCACGCCTTCTTGGGTCAGGGCATCTTTGTCACGAGTCTGGCTGGCGGCCAGCACGTAGAGATTTTCCAGGCGCTTGTCTTTGATCAGGGCCTGGGTCAAGGTGGCTTCGCCGTTGACGACGTTAACGAAGTCGTACACCACGCGGCGTTCGCAACCCATGATCAGGTCGAGGTTACGCAAGCCGACGTCGAAGTCGACGATGACCGTCTTGTGGCCGCGCAAGGCAAGGCCGGTACCGATGGCAGCGCTGGTGGTGGTTTTACCGACGCCACCCTTGCCGGATGTAACTACGAGGATCTTGGCCAAGGTGATTCACCCCAAAATGTAGAAAAGTCGCAGGTTTCCGTGGCCTATACGAGGCTTCCGGGTGCCCTGTCTGTGTCCTTAAAAGTGGCGGCAGTATCCGTTAAAGGCGAATGATGTTCAACACATCCGCCACCAGGGACACCTGCACCGGTTTGCCCCATAGTGGATCGCGGCGTAAGTCTTCTGCCACCTTGTACTGCCCAGCGATAGATAGCAACTCGGCGCCCAGCTGCTGACAGAAGATGCGCGCGCCTAAGTTGCCCTTAACTCCGGCCAGTGCTCGGCCGCGCATGGGCGCATAAATATGGATGTTGCCATCGGCCAGCAGTTCAGCACCGGCGCTAACCGGTGCCAGCACAATCAGGTCGCCGCCTTGGGCATAGATTTGCTGACCACCGCGTACGGGATGGCTGATCACCCGCGTCGGTTTCACTTCAGGTTCCACCGGCTTCGGTGGTTCGACTGGTTTGGGCGGCTCCAGTTCGATGCGCCGCTCGCGCGCGCCGGAAGGCGGCAAGACGGGCAGGTCGAGGGCCTCGGCAGCGGCGATATCGGTGTCGCGGTTGGCGCGGATGGCTAAGGTGCGCAGGCCATGTTTGCGGCACACGGCCATCAAGGCTGCGAGGTCCAGCTCACCTTCGCCTTCGGGTAATTTGTCCAGGGCCAGCACCAGCGGCGTGTTGCTAAAGAAGGCCGGGGCGAGGGCGACTTTTTCACTGAGTTGAAGGTCGAGGCGTTCGAGATCGTTGTGCGCCAGTTCCATCACGGTAATGGCTAGCATGCTGCCTTTAAGCTGGAAAACAGGGTCTTGTGCGAGGAGATCAGCTTGGCTCATGGTCTGCCTGATGGGGCTCGGTAAAAGTAAACGGGACTTATAGCGAGATCACCGCGCACTCGCAAGGGCTGCGCGGCTAAAGGCGCGGCAGGTCACGCTTAGACGGCTGGGTGCGGGCGCCAGCTTGGGGCGAAAGTCCTGTTAGAATGCCGCGCTTTACTAGTTTGCCTCGGATACCTCGTATGGACCGCCCTGTGTTTCGCCGTGCCTTTCTTCACCCGCGCTTCTGGCCGTTATGGCTGGGCTTGGGCGTGCTGTGGCTGGTGGTGCAGTTACCCTACGGGCTGTTGCTCAAACTGGGCCGGGGCTTGGGCTGGTTGATGTTTTATGCCGCTGGCTCGCGGCGCAAAATCGCCCGGCGCAATCTGGAGTTGTGTTTCCCGCAGTTGTCCTTAGCCGCGCGGGAAAAACTGCTGCGCGAGAACTTCGCCTCCACCGGCATCGCCTTCTTCGAGATGGCCATGAGCTGGTGGTGGCCCAAAGCCAAGCTGGCCAAGTTGGCCCATATAGAAGGTCTTGAACATTTATTGGCGGCGCAGCGCGATGGCCAGGGCGTGATTCTGATGGCGCTGCATTTCACCACCTTGGAGATCGGTGCGGCGCTGTTGGGGCAGGTGCACACCATCGACGGCATGTACCGCGAGCACAGCAATCCGTTATTTGATTATGTGCAGCGCACCGGGCGCGAGCGGCATAACCAAGATTCCACGGCGATTGAGCGCGAAGACGTGCGTGCCATGCTTAAGGTACTGCGCGCCGGCCGGGCGATCTGGTATGCACCGGATCAGGACTACGGGCGTAAGCAAAGTCTGTTTGTGCCGCTGTTTGGTATTCAGGCGGCAACCGTTACCGCCACCACTAAGTTTGCTCGCTTAGGCCGCGCCCGGGTGTTGCCCTTCACCCAGCGGCGTTTAGCCGACGGCAGCGGCTATCAGTTGAAGATTCATCCGCCGTTAGCGGGCTTCCCGGCCGACAGCGAAGAGGCCGACTGCTTGTTGATCAACCAGTGGGTCGAGCAAGCGGTCAGCGCTTGTCCAGAGCAATACCTGTGGGCCCATCGGCGCTTTAAGACCCGCCCTGAGGGCAGCCCCTCGCTCTATAACAAAGCGTAACCAAGAGGACTATGGTCGGCTGCCACGCCACGCCTATACTCGCGAGCTAATCGAGCAGCTTAAGCGCAGTGGAGGTTGGCGATGCAGGAAGCAGTGAGTCCGGCAGGAGAGAACATCACCGGCTTGATCCTCTCCGGCGGCGGCGCCCGTGCGGCCTATCAGGTCGGCGTGCTGGCCGCGATCGCCGATCTGCTGCCCAATGGTGCGTGTAATCCATTTCCGGTCATCGTCGGTACCTCGGCGGGGGCGATCAACGCCGTGGGCCTGGCCTGCGGCGCTTTGCACTTCTGCCAGGCGGTGCGCCGCTTGCAGGATGTGTGGCAAAACTTTCATACGCATAAGGTCTATCGCAGCGACTGGCCCGGTGTATTGCGCCAAGCCGGGCGCTTTATGGCCCATAGCCTGCTGGGGCTCGGCGGCGCGGCGCCGGTGGCGTTGCTGGATAGCTCGCCCTTGGCTGAATTGCTACGCAAGGAACTGGACTTCAGTGGCATTCACGCCGCTGTGCGCCAGCGTCAGTTACGCGCAGTGGCGGTCACCGCGTTCGGTTACGAAAGCTCGCAGGCGATGACCTTTTATCAAGGTCGCGGCAATATCGACCCTTGGTTCCGCCATCGCCGGGTCGGGGTGCCGACGCGCCTGGATTTGTCCCACCTGTTGGCCAGTGCGGCGATCCCGCTGATTTTTCCGCCGGTGAAAATCAACCGCGAATACTTTGGCGACGGCGCGGTGCGGCAGTCGGCACCGATCAGCCCAGCGCTGCATTTGGGCGCTAACCGGGTGCTGGTGGTGGGCGTCAGTGGCAATGCCAGCCCGCAACAGGCCCAGAGCGTGCCGGATATCGGCCCGGCCCATGGGCAACTGCCGAGCCTGGCGCAAATCGGCGGGCATATGCTCAACAGCACCTTTATCGACAATTTAGAAAGCGATATCGAGATGCTCGAGCGGCTCAATTATTTGGGCCGCCTGATCCCGCCACACCTGCACCCCAGAGGCTTGGGCCTGAAGCCAGTGGATGTGCTGGTGATTGCCCCCAGCCAGCCGCTGGATGTGATCGCCGCACGGCACCGCCGGGAGCTGCCGCGTTCGCTCAGTTTGTTCCTGCGCGGGCCCGGGGCGACTAAGCACAGCGGCGCCGGCGTGCTGAGCTATTTGTTGTTTGAGCCGGGCTACTGCAATGAGCTGATTGAGCTGGGTTACCAGGACGCCATGGCGCAAAAACAGCGCTTAATTGAGTTTCTCGGTTTGAGCCAATTGACTGCCTGTGGCGAGCCGGCCCTTTCTAAGTGAAAATTGTCTGCCAGCCGTGCTGAGAAAGTCGCGCCAAGCGCGGCGCCTGGCGATAAACTGCGCGCAGTACAATCTGGCTAATGTCGGTTAATCCTGGCCAAGGCAGGCGGCGAGCGCTGTAACAAGTTGTCGCCTGGCGACAAGGCCCGTCGATTGCGCATCCCTACACTTTTAATGTGCCTGCTGCGCGCAGGTGCCCCTCTTTCAGGAGAGCTTTGATGTCCGTTGAGCACGACCCGGTGCAGCGCGCCGATTTTGATCAGGTGATGGTGCCTAACTATGCCCCGGCTGCCTTTATTCCCGTACGTGGCCAAGGTTCGCGGGTGTGGGATCAAAGGGGTCGTGAGCTGATCGACTTCGCTGGCGGCATCGCCGTTAACGTTTTGGGTCATGCCCATCCGGCATTGGTCAAAGCCCTGACCGAGCAAGCCAACCTGCTGTGGCATGTGTCCAACGTGTTCACCAACGAGCCGGCCCTGCGTCTGGCCAAAAAACTGGTGGATGCCACCTTTGCTGAGCGGGTGTTCTTCTGCAACTCCGGTGCAGAAGCCAACGAAGCGGCATTCAAGCTGGCGCGGCGGGTGGCGTTCAATCAGTTTGGCGAAGACAAACACGAGATCATCGCGGCCACCAACAGTTTCCACGGCCGCACTCTGTTCACCGTTAGCGTCGGTGGTCAGCCTAAGTATTCCGATGGCTTTGGCCCGAAAATCCAAGGCATCAGCCACGTGCCGTACAACGACATCGACGCGCTGAAAGCCGCGGTGAGCAGCAAAACCTGCGCCGTGGTGCTGGAACCGATCCAGGGTGAGGGCGGCGTGCTGCCGGCGGATCTTGAATACCTGCAAGCCGCTCGCGCGCTGTGCGATGAGCACGATGCGCTGCTGATCTTCGACGAAGTACAGAGCGGCATGGGTCGTACCGGCTCGCTGTTTGCCTATATGCATTACGGGGTGACGCCAGACATCCTCAGCAGCGCCAAGAGCTTGGGCGGCGGCTTCCCGATTGGCGCCATGCTCACCACGCAAGAGCTGGCGACGCATTTCGCGGTCGGCACCCACGGCACCACTTATGGCGGCAACGCCCTGGCTTGCGCCGTGGGCGAGGCGGTGATCGACACCATCAACACCCCTGAGGTGTGGGCCGGTGTGCAGGCCAAGCATGAGCGCTTCAAAAGCAAACTGCTGCAAATCGGTGAGCAGTACGCTGTGTTCAACGAAGTGCGTGGCCTTGGTTTGCTCCTCGGGGCTGTGCTCAACGATAAGTGGAAAGGTCAGGCCAAGGCCTTCCTCGACGCAGCCACTGAGCAGGATCTGATGGTGCTGCAAGCCGGCCCCGATGTGATCCGTTTTGCCCCAAGCCTGGTGATCGACGACGCCGATATCGATGAGGGCCTGGCCCGTTTCGAGCGTGCCGTGGCGCAGGTCGTACGCGGCTAAGGCGGCCTGGGGCGGCTGTCGCCCCATTTGTGGCAATCCAACTGGTGTATCCGCCGCAGGCCAGATCTGCGGTCTGTCGATAAGGAGTGGCAGCATGCTGGTGATGCGCCCGGCGCAAATGGCCGACCTGGCCCAAGTGCAGCGTTTGGCTGCGGACAGCCCGGTGGGGGTGACCTCGCTGCCGGATGATGCCGCCCGCCTGCAGGAGAAGATCGCCGCTAGCGAAGCCTCGCTGGCCGCTGAGGTCAGCTTTAATGGCGAAGAAAGTTATTTCTTCGTCCTCGAAGACAGCGCAACCGGGCGCCTGGTCGGCTGCTCCGGGATCGTCGCCTCAGTAGGCTACTCCGAGCCGTTTTATAGTTTCCGCAACGAAACCTTTGTGCACAACTCCCGTGAGTTGAAGATCCACAACAAGATTCACGTGCTCTCCTTGTGCCACGATCTCACTGGCAACAGCTTGCTGGTGAGCTTCTATGTGGAGCCCGGCTTGGTCGACAGTGTCTGGGCCGAGCTGAATTCCCGCGCCCGCCTGCTGTTTATGGCCAGCCACCCGCAACGCTTCGCCGATGCGGTGGTGGTGGAGATCGTCGGCCACAGTGATGAGGCCGGCAACTCGCCGTTTTGGGATGCGGTCGGGCGGCACTTCTTTGCCATGACCTACACCGAAGCGGAGCGTTTGAGCGGGCTGAAGAGCCGTACCTTTCTCGCTGAGTTGATGCCCCATTACCCGATCTATGTGCCCTTGCTGCCGGATGAGGCGCAAGAGGTGATGGGCCAGGTGCATCCACGGGCGCAAGTCAGTTTCGACATCCTCACCCGCGAAGGCTTTGAGACTGATCACTACATCGACATCTTTGATGGCGGGCCGACCCTGCATGCGCGCACGTCGGGCATACGCTCGATTGCCCATAGCCAGCAGGTGGCGGTGAGCGTGGTCAGCGCGGCCAGCGCAGTGGTTAAAGGCACGCGGCAGTACGTGGTGAGCAATGGCGGTCTGCAGGATTTTCGCGCCATTGTCTTGACCCTGGACTGGCTGCCGGGGCAGCCCGTGGCGCTAAGCCAGGCGGCAGCGCAGCTGTTGGGTGTGGTTGACGGTGCCAGCGTGCGCCTGATTGCGGTTTAAGGAGTAGGGCATGATCGTTCGTCCTGTACGCAGCAGCGACCTGCCAGCGTTGTTTGAGTTAGCCCGCAGTGGCACCGGGCTAACCAGCTTGCCGGCCAATGAAGAGCATCTGGCCTGGCGCGTTGGTTGGTCGGAAAAAGCCTTTCGCGGCGAAGCCTCGCGCGCCGATGCCGACTATTTATTTGCCTTGGAAGACGATGCCGGCACGGTCTTGGGGATCTCGGCGGTGGCGGCCGGGGTGGGCCTGCGTGCGCCTTGGTACAACTACCGGGTTGGCCTGACCGTATGCGCCTCGCAGGAGCTGGAGATCCACCGGCAAATCCCCACGCTGTTTTTGGCCAACGACATGACCGGCAACTCCGAGCTGTGTTCGTTGTTCCTCCATCCCGAACATCGCCATGGCATCAAGGGCCGCTTGCTGTCCAAGGCGCGCCTGCTGTTTATCGCCGAATTCGCCGAGCATTTTGCTCCGCAGGTGATGGCGGAGATGCGCGGCATCTGCGATGAGGCCGGGCGTTCGCCGTTTTGGGAAAGCTTGGGCCGGCACTTCTTTAAGATGGAATTCAGCCAGGCCGACTACCTCACCGGAGTGGGCAACAAGGCCTTTGTCGCCGAGCTGATGCCGAAGTTTCCGCTGTACACCTGCTTCCTCTCGGAGGAAGCGCGGGCAGTGATTGGCCGTGTCCACCCGGATACCGAGCCGGCGCTGGCCATGCTTGAGGCTGAGGGATTCAGCTACAAGGGCTATGTCGATATTTTCGACGCGGGTCCGGTGATCGAAGCACCCACCGAGAAGATCCGGGCCATCGCGCAAAGCCAGGTGCTGGTGCTGGCGGTGGGGACGCCGGGGGACGATGCCGAGGATTATCTGATTCACAACCGCCAACGCGAAAGTTGCCGGATTACCGCCGCACCCGCGCGGGTCGCTGCGGGTTCCTTGGTGGTGGCCGCGCAAACTGCGCGCCGCTTGGGCCTGACTGCCGGCGATCAAGTGCGGGCAGTGGCACTGGCTGCGCCGAGCTAAGGCGTAGTCGAGGTGGCCAGGGAGCGTCAGCTGCTGAGCAGCGCCTGCGAGGTGAACTTCGACGGCTTGGTCGGCCCTACCCACAACTATGGTGGGCTGTCGGCCGGCAATGTGGCTTCGCAGTGCAACAGTCAGCTGTGCTCCAATCCCCGTCAGGCCGCGCAACAAGGCCTGGCCAAGATGAAGTTGCTGATGGATTTGGGCCTGCCCCAAGGCGTCATCGCCCCGCAGGAACGCCCGGATCTCGCCAGCTTGCGCCGCTTGGGTTTCAGCGGCAGTGACGCTCAGGTGATTGCTCAGGCCGCAGAGCAGGCCATGCCCTTATTGGTGGCGTGCAGCTCGGCGTCGAGCATGTGGACGGCCAATGCCGCCACCGTCAGCCCCAGCGCCGATACCTTGGATGGTCGCGTGCATTTCACCGCGGCCAACCTCAACTGCAAATTCCACCGCAGCATCGAGCATCCCACCACCAGCCGGCTGCTGGCGGCGATGTTTGCCGATCCGACCTATTTTGCCCATCACCCGGCGTTGCCGGCCGAGGCGCAGTTTGGTGATGAGGGCGCGGCCAATCATTCGCGCTTTTGTCGCGACTATGGCGCGCCCGGGGTCGAGCTGTTTGTGTATGGGCGCAGCGCCCTCGACGCACGCTACAGCGCGCCGCAGCGCTATCCGGCGCGGCAAACGTTGGAGGCTTCGCAAGCCGTGGCGCGTTTGCATGGTCTGAGTGACGACGCGCTGGTGTTTGCCCAGCAGTCGCCGCTGGTGATCGATCAGGGCGTGTTCCACAACGATGTAATTGCCGTGGGCAATGGCGAATTGCTGCTCTATCACCAAGATGCCTTTGTCCATAGCAGCAAGGTGCTGGATGAGCTGCGTGACAAGCTGGCTGCCCGCGGCGGGGAGTTGCAGGCCATCTGCGTGCCGCGCGAGGCGATCAGCGTGGCCGATGCGGTGCGCTCGTATCTGTTCAATAGCCAGCTGCTCAGCCTGCCGGATGGCGATGGGTTGCTGCTGGTGCCACAGGAGTGCCAGGAGCAGGAAAAGGTCTGGCGCTATGTGCAGCACTTGGCCGACGCAGGCGGTCCAATTAATCGCGTACAGGCGGTAGATCTTAAGCAAAGTATGCAAAACGGTGGTGGTCCGGCTTGTCTGCGTTTGCGCGTGGCGCTTAAATCCGACGAGCTGGCAGCGGTCAATCCGGGGGTGTTGCTGACCCCGCTGTTGTATCAGCAGCTCAGCGCCTGGGTGGCTAAGCACTACCGTGATCGTTTGTGTGAAGAGGATTTAGCCGACCCGCAATTGTTAATCGAGTGCCGGACGGCCTTGGATGAACTGACGCAGATCCTTAAACTGGGCGCGGTTTATCCTTTTCAACTTGCTGAGTAGGGTGGATGGCGTTGGCTTGCTCCGCCCTTAAGGCTTAAAGCGTGCGCAACATTCACCCCGGCAGCCCCACTGTGGAGTATTTATGAGCGACGCCCTGCAACTCATTCTGGAAGACACCGACGGCACCCAACTGGAAACTTCCTGCACGCGTTTTGCGGTGCTCTGGCAAGGCCAGGAAATCTGGTTCCAACAAGTGGGTAACAACCAGCTGATGATCGGCGTTGACGTGGAAGAGGGCGCTAGCGAATACGCCAACTTGCTGCTGCGTCCACTGGCGACCAACCTGGTCAGCCTGGAGCTGGAAATGGAAGCCGCCGATCTGGCTGACGAAGACGGCCATGTCCACGGCCCGGATTGCCAACACGATTGAGGTAGCGCCATGCTCGCCCTCGGTAAATTGCTGGACCTGACCCTCGCCGACCATGAGCCGGCAGCGAAGATTCAACTGACCGCCGAGGGTGCGCGCTTGCGCTGGCTAGCCGCTGGCGTGCTGGAAATCAGCCCGCCAGCCGGCTGTGACAGCGGCCTGGATCTGCTCCTTTCCGCCGGCTTGCACGGCAACGAAACCGCCCCCATCGAATTACTCGACCGCTTGCTGCAAGCCATTGCTCGTGGCCATCTAAAGCCTCAGGCGCGGGTGCTGTTTGTGTTCGGCAACCCCGAGGCTATGCGCCGCGGCGAGCGTTTTATCGAGCAAGACCTGAACGCCTTGTTCAGTGGCGAACATGAACGCCATAGCGGCCCTGAGGCGTTACGTGCCGGCGATCTTGAACAACTGGCGCGGACCTTCTTCAAGCAGGCGCAGCGCCGGCGCTTGCATTACGATCTGCATACGACCATTCGCCCCTCGTTGATCGAGCCTTTTGCCCTGTATCCGCTGCCTGAGGGCCAAGCCGGCAGTCGCGCTGAGTTGGCGCAATTGCGCGCGGCCGGGATTAGCGCCGTGCTGCTGTACAACAAGAGCTCGGCCACCTTTAGCGCTTACACCGCGCAGCAACTGCAGGCCCAAGCCTTTACCCTAAAACTCGGTACGGCGCGGCCCTTTGGCCAAAATCAGCATATCGACCTCAGTGCCTTGGAGCAGCAAATTGCCGCGCTGATCGCCGGTAGTCCCACCCACGCCAATGAACTCGGTGATCTGCAACTGTTCAGCCTATCCCGGGAAGTGATTAAGCACAGTGAAGGCTTTCGTCTGCACTTACCGACCGGAGTGGCCAATTTCACCGAGCTGGGCCACGGCTCTTTGCTGGCGGAGGACCTCAGCGACACGCGCTGGCTGGTGAGTGAGCCGCACAGCCGTATCCTCTTCGCCAACCCACGGGTGCCGGTCGGCGCGCGAGCGGGTTTGGTCATTGTTCCGGCGCATAACCTGCAACTGGTCTGAGGCTTGAGGTCGATCTACTGTAATTGCCAGCTGTTGCTTGTTTTCGCGCAGACGCCCCCTTAGAGTCAGGCTAATTGCCTCAGTGTGCTCTCAAGGACTGTCTGTTATGCCTGTTATCGATCTGCGCAGTGACACTGTCACCCAACCGACTCCGGCTATGCGCCAAGCCATGCAGGCTGCGCCGCTGGGCGACGATGTATATGGCGAAGACCCCAGCGTTAATCAGTTGCAAGAGTACTTGGCCGCTGAACTGGGCTTTGCCAGCGCGCTGTTTGTGCCCACCGGCACCATGAGCAACTTGCTCGGGCTGATGGCCCACTGTGAACGTGGCGATGAGTACATCGTCGGTCAGCAAGCGCACACCTATAAATATGAAGGCGGCGGCGCCGCCGTGCTGGGCTCGATTCAGCCGCAGCCGATTGACGGCGAAGCCGATGGCTCGCTGGATTTAGCCAAGGTCGCGGCGGCGATCAAGCAGGATGACTTCCACTTCGCCCGCACCCGCTTGCTGGCGCTGGAAAACACCATGCAAGGCAAGGTGCTGCCCCTGAGTTATTTACAGGCGGCGCGGGCGTTCACCCGTGAGCGTGGGTTGGGGCTGCATCTGGATGGCGCACGCTTATATAACGCGGCGGTTAAGTTGGCGGTGCCGGCGCGGGAGATCACCCAGCACTTTGACTCGGTGTCGGTGTGTCTGTCCAAGGGCTTGGGGGCGCCCATCGGCTCGGTGCTGTGCGGCAGCGCTGAGCTGATCGACAAGGCCCGACGCCTGCGCAAGATGGTGGGTGGCGGTATGCGCCAGGCCGGTGGCTTGGCGGCGGCAGGCCTGTATGCGCTCAAACATCAGGTCGAGCGCTTGGCCGAGGACCATGCCAATGCCGAGCGCTTGGCCGCCGGCTTAACTGAGCTGGGCTACAGCGTCGAGCCTGTGCAAACCAATATGGTCTATGTGCAGATTGGTGACCAAGCGCAGGCCTTGAAAGCTTTTGCCGCTGCCCGCGGCATCGTTCTTTCGGCTGCGCCGCGACTGCGCATGGTGACGCATTTGGACGTTAGTTCGGCTGAGATTGATCAGGTAGTGGCGGCTTTTGCCGAATTTCGGCAGAATTGATGGCATCTGCGCGGCCCTATAGTCGCGCTCTATCAATAAAGGCACTAGCCCCTAAGCGTAGGGCCGATATAATGCGGCCCTTTGCCGGCTTTATCGTGGCCGCTGGTTTTTGGAAGATTCCTATGAAAAGCGCAGAAATCCGTGAAGCCTTCCTCAGCTTCTTTGAACAGAAGGGGCACACCCGAGTTGCCTCTAGCTCGCTGATTCCGGGCAACGACCCGACCCTGTTGTTCACCAACGCGGGGATGAACCAGTTCAAGGACTGTTTCCTCGGTCTGGAAAAACGCGCCTACACCCGCGCGGCCACGAGTCAGAAATGCGTGCGCGCCGGCGGCAAGCACAACGACCTGGAAAACGTCGGTTACACCGCCCGTCACCACACCTTCTTCGAAATGCTGGGTAACTTCAGCTTCGGTGACTACTTCAAGCGTGATGCCATTCACTTCGCCTGGGAGTTCTTAACCGGCGACAACTGGCTGAAACTGCCGAAGGAAAAGCTCTGGGTTACGGTCTACGCCACCGACGATGAAGCCTACGACATCTGGAACAAAGAAATCGGCGTGCCGGCCGAGCGCATGATCCGTATTGGCGACAATAAAGGTGCGCCATACGCCTCGGATAACTTCTGGACCATGGGCGACACCGGTCCGTGCGGCCCGTGCACCGAGATTTTCTTCGACCACGGCGAACACATCTGGGGTGGCCCACCCGGCTCGCCAGAAGAAGACGGCGACCGCTACATCGAAATCTGGAACAACGTGTTTATGCAATTCAACCGCACCGCTGATGGTGTCCTGCATCCGCTGCCGGCGCCTAGCGTCGACACCGGTATGGGCCTGGAGCGCATCAGCGCCGTGCTGCAACACGTTAACTCCAACTACGAGATTGACCTGTTCCAAAACCTGCTCAGCGCAGCGGCCAAGGCTATTGGTTGTGCCAACGAGGGCCAGGCTTCGCTGAAAGTGGTGGCTGACCATATCCGTTCGTGCAGCTTCCTGATTGCCGATGGCGTGACGCCGTCCAATGAAGGTCGCGGCTATGTGCTGCGCCGCATCATCCGGCGCGCTTGCCGTCACGGGAACAAACTGGGCGCTAAGGGCAGCTTCTTCTATCAAATCGTCGCGGCATTGGTTGCCGAGATGGGCGAGGCGTTCTCTGAACTGGTGCAACAGCAAGCGCACATCGAGCGCGTGCTGAAAACCGAAGAAGAGCAGTTCGCCAAGACCCTGGAGCAGGGCTTGAAGATCCTTGAGCAGGATCTGAGCGAACTCAAAGGCACGGTGATTCCCGGTGAAGTCATCTTCAAGCTGTACGACACCTACGGCTTCCCGATGGACCTCACCGGCGACATCGCCCGTGAGCGTGAGCTGACGCTCGACGAAGAAGGCTTCGAGCGCGAGATGCAGGCTCAGCGTGAGCGTGCTCGTTCGGCCAGTGCCTTCGGCATGGATTACAACGCGTTGGTTAAAGTCGACAGCGACACCCATTTCCTCGGCTACAGCGGCACCAGTGGCAGCGGCAAAATCATTGCCCTGTTCAAGGATGGCGCTGCGGTAGACAGCCTCAAAGAAGGCGAGGAGGGCGTGGTGGTCCTCGACCAGACTCCGTTCTATGCCGAGTCCGGTGGTCAAGCCGGTGACTGCGGCTACCTCGAGGGCGCCGGCGTGCGCTTCGATGTACGCGACACCACTAAAGCCGGCGGCGCCTTCCTGCACCACGGTGTAGCGGTTAAAGGTGGCCTGAGCGTGGGCACTTCGCTGAAAGCAGAAGTCGATGCCACTGTGCGTCAGGCTACGGCGTTGAACCACTCGGCCACGCACTTGCTGCATGCGGCGCTGCGCCAAGTGTTGGGTGAGCACGTCACGCAGAAGGGCTCCTTGGTCAATAGTCAGCGCCTGCGCTTTGACTTCAGCCACTTCGAAGCCATTACGCCTGCGCAGATCAAAACCCTGGAAGACCTCGTTAACCGCGAAGTGCGGGCTAACAGTGAAGTCGAAACCCTGGAAACCGATATCGAAACCGCCAAGGCCAAAGGCGCCATGGCGTTGTTTGGTGAGAAGTACGGCGACCAGGTTCGCGTGCTGAGCATGGGTGGCGATTTCTCCGTAGAGCTTTGCGGTGGTACGCACGTTAAGCGCACCGGTGATATCGGCCTGTTCAAGATTGTCAGCGAAGGCGGTGTCGCCGCTGGCGTGCGCCGTATTGAAGCCGTCACCGGCAGCGCGGCTTTGGCTTACCTCAATGGTGCCGAAGAGCAGCTCAAAGAAGCCGCTAACCTGGTTAAGGGCAGCCGCGACAACGTGCTGGATAAACTCAGCGCGTTGCTGGAACGCAACCGTCAGTTGGAAAAAGAGCTGGAGCAGCTCAAGGCCAAAGCCGCCAGCGCGGCTGGTGATGATCTGGCCAGTTCTGCCGTGGCAGTTAAAGGCAGCAAGGTTCTCAGTGCCCGTCTCGATGGTTTGGATGGCAAAGCTTTACTGGCACTGGTCGATCAGCTGAAAAACAAACTGGGCAGCGCAGTGATTTTGCTCGGCGGCGTACAGGACGACAAAGTCGTGCTGGTGGCCGGTGTCACCCAAGACCTGACCAGCAAACTGAAAGCCGGCGAGCTGATGAAGCAAGCCGCTGCGGCAGTCGGTGGTAAAGGTGGCGGCCGTCCGGACATGGCCCAAGGCGGCGGCACTGATGCTGCAGCCCTGGACAGCGCGTTGGCACTGGCCCTGAGTTTTGCCGAGCAGGGCCTGTAAGCGCCTGCGGCAAGGTCGACCTAAACCCGCTTTACGCCCACGGGTTTTGGTCGGCAGTTGAGTTGTATGTTTAATGGGCGCCCTTCAAGGGCTGAGGCGGCTTTGAAATGGCTTTGATCGTACAGAAATTTGGCGGCACCTCCGTCGGCACTGTTGAGCGCATTCAGCAAGTGGCGCAGAAGGTGAAGAAGTTCCGCGAAAACGGCGATGACATTGTGGTTGTGGTTTCCGCCATGAGCGGTGAAACCAATCGCCTGATCGATCTGGCCAAACAGGTCAGTGATGGTCAGCCGGTACCCCGAGAGCTCGACGTAATGGTCTCCACCGGCGAGCAGGTCACCATTGCCCTGCTGGCCATGGCGCTGGAAAAGATTGGTGTGCCGGCGGTGTCGTACACCGGCAGCCAAGTGCGCATTCTTACTGACAGCGCGTTCAACAAGGCGCGCATCCTGCACATCGACGATCAAAACCTGCGTGCCGAGCTCAAGGCTGGCCGGGTAGTGGTGGTCGCTGGTTTCCAAGGCGTGGATGAGCAGGGCAACATTACCACCCTCGGCCGTGGTGGCTCCGACACCACTGGCGTGGCCTTGGCGGCCGCGCTGAAAGCTGACGAGTGCCAGATCTATACCGATGTCGACGGTGTTTACACCACTGACCCGCGTGTCGTGCCCCAGGCCCAGCGTCTGGAGAAAATCACCTTTGAAGAAATGCTGGAAATGGCCAGCCTGGGCTCCAAGGTGCTGCAGATTCGCTCGGTAGAATTCGCCGGCAAGTACAACGTTCCGCTGCGCGTACTGCACAGCTTTAAGGAGGGGCCGGGCACCCTCATCACCTTAGACGAAGAGGAATCCATGGAACAGCCGATCATCTCTGGCATCGCTTTCAATCGCGACGAAGCCAAGCTGACCATCCGTGGCGTACCGGATCTGCCGGGCGTAGCATTTAAGATTCTCGGCCCGATCAGCGCGGCCAACATTGAAGTCGACATGATCGTGCAGAACGTAGCGCACGATAACACTACCGACTTCACCTTCACGGTGCACCGCAATGACTACAATGCGGCCCTGCAAGTGCTGGAAAACACCTCGCGCGAACTGGGTGCCCGTGAAGTCAGCGGCAACACGCAAATCGCCAAGGTCTCGATTGTCGGTGTCGGCATGCGCTCCCACGCGGGCGTGGCCAGCCGCATGTTCGAAGCCCTGGCTAAAGAAAACATCAATATCCAGATGATTTCGACCTCTGAAATCAAAGTATCAGTGGTCATTGAAGAGAAATATCTGGAGTTGGCGGTGCGTGCGCTGCACACTGCGTTCGAGTTGGACGCACCGGCCCGGCCGGCCGAATAAGGGAATATTCAAAAGGCGCGCATCTACGCGCCTTTTGTCTTTTTGCTTGGCCCGAATAGGAACTTTTACTCTGTTCGGACTGGTCAAAACTTGAACGCAGCCTCTGTTTGCTATGCTCGGAGTCGACGTTTTTTATTTTTTTGCAGACTGCTGTACTGAACTGAAATCCGTAAGGAGAAAGGAATGCTGATTCTGACTCGTAGGGTCGGAGAGACCCTGATGGTCGGTGACGAAGTCACTGTGACCGTGCTGGGCGTTAAAGGTAATCAGGTGCGAATTGGCGTGAATGCGCCTAAAGAAGTAGCTGTGCACCGTGAAGAAATCTACCAGCGCATCCAGAAAGAGAAGGTCGACGAACCAAGCCACTAATTTAATTGAAAATTTTGCTTTGCAAACGGGGAAAACATGGTTAACATGCGCCCCGTGTTGCGGAGAGGTGGCCGAGTGGCCGAAGGCGCTCCCCTGCTAAGGGAGTACACCTCAAAAGGGTGTCGGGGGTTCGAATCCCCCCTTCTCCGCCATTATTCAGCGTTGCAGAGCGCTGAAGCTAAGGCGAAAAGCTTCAAGCTAAAGTTTCTGTGATGCACCAAGTTAGTGGACTCATAGCTCAGCTGGATAGAGTACTCGGCTACGAACCGAGCGGTCGGAGGTTCGAATCCTCCTGAGTCCGCCATACACATGGCTTGCAGTGATGCAAGCCATTTTGTTTCAACCAGCGGTGATCTGGTCTAAAAGCGCCTACGGACTCATAGCTCAGCTGGATAGAGTACTCGGCTACGAACCGAGCGGTCGGAGGTTCGAATCCTCCTGAGTCCGCCATATTCATGGCAACGCAGCAATGCGCACCATGCAGCTGTAACCAGCGGTGATCTGGTCTAAAAGCGCCACACGGACTCATAGCTCAGCTGGATAGAGTACTCGGCTACGAACCGAGCGGTCGGAGGTTCGAATCCTCCTGAGTCCGCCATACCAAGCTTGCTTAGGTGCAAGCTAAGAGAAGGGCCTACAGCGATGTAGGCCCTTTTTTTATTGGCGCGATTTAGTTTTCCCTTTGCCCTTCACGCAGCCGGCTTCATCGAAGCTGACACTGCGACTGTGGCCTTTCTGGCCTTGATAGTTGTACTGCGTTTCGCCATTGCGTGAGCTGACGCGATCGGGGCGCCCGAGGCTGCTTTCTACTTCAGCGCGATTCATGCCTTGGCGTACCTGATTTTTGATAATGGCCACGCGCTTTTCGCTGCTGCTGAGTAGATCGCCGCAGTCATCGTGCTGACCACCGACTACAGTGATAGCAGTGTTCTGTTTATCTGCAGCTTTTTTCTTGTTCGGGCGTGGTGCAGCCATAGGGGTCGCCTTGCCGCTGCCGGGTGTGGGGTTATGCACCTGTTGGCGTTGCAGGTTGCTCGTGGTCGGGCAGCCCTGCTGGGCGTAAGTGATGTGACCGCGCTCATCTTCGCAGCGAAAAACTTCGGTTGCTGCACTGGGTAATGCTGTAAAGGGGAGGGCGCAGAAAGTCGCCCAGCACAATGCCCGCATGATTCGTCCTCCGTGACGACGTGCGGCAAGGCTAGCTGAGGATTTTGTCGACGCCAGGCGTGTCTCAGTCGGAAAACAGCGCGTCGCAGCTACAGCGATACAAGTTTGCTCAAGTTTGTTGTGCAAGCGCTTGTTCTAAGATTGTTTTTGTCACATGCAAAGCGCTTAGGCAATGGTATCATTTACACCGTCAGCCCCGCCGGGGCTTGTGGAAAACCACCATGGACTTACCCAGTAGTTACTCAAAATATCGATTGTGCAATCACGTATTGACTGATTGACCCCCATTGGCGTGCCCGCTGCTGGGGGTGGAGCTCGCCATGACTGAAATAGAAGTAAAAAAATCGCAGGATAGCCTGCAAGACCGCCTGGCCCAGGTGGTCGAACTGCTGCACCGGCATAAGCTGGTCGAAGATCTCACCCATCGCCAAGAAGGCGCGCAGCAAGAGCGCGTGGAAAACTTGGTGCATCGGCAAAACCTCGCTGAGTTACAACGCAAGCTCGATGAGCTGCACTCCGCTGACGTTGCCCACATCCTTGAAGCCTTGCCGCTGGATGACCGCCTGACAGTCTGGCAGCTGGTCAAGGTGGAGCGCGATGGCGACATCCTTCTTGAAGTGTCGGATGCGGTGCGGGAAACCTTGCTGGCGGACATGGAGGATCACGAGATCCTCGCCGCCGCCAAGGAGATGGACGCCGATGAACTGGCGGACTTAGCCCACGAGCTGCCGCGCGATGTCGTCCATGAGCTGATGGAATCCCTCGATGCGCAGCAGCGCGAGCGTGTGCGTTCGGCTCTGTCCTATGAGGAAGAACAAGTCGGCGCCTTGATGGACTTCGAGATGGTCACCATCCGCGAAGACGTCAGCTTGGAAGTGGTGTTGCGCTATCTGCGCCGTCTCAAGGAGTTGCCGGGACACACCGACAAACTCTTCGTGGTCGACTATGACGGCGTGCTCAAAGGTGTGCTGCCGGTTAAGCGTTTGCTGGTCAACGACCCGGATAAGTTAGTCAGTGAGGTGATGGCCACCGATCCGGTGAGTTTCCATCCGGATGAAGACGCCTACGACGCCGCTCAGGCATTTGAGCGCTATGACCTGATCTCCACGCCTGTAGTGGATAAGAACGGCAAGCTGATCGGCCGTCTGACCATCGATGAAATGGTCGACTTGATCCGCGAGGAAAGTGAGAGCGAAGTGCTCAACATGGCAGGTCTGCGCGAGGAGGAAGATATTTTCGCCTCGGTGTGGAAATCCCTGCGCAACCGTTGGGCGTGGCTGGCGATTAACCTGATTACCGCCTTTATGGCCTCGCGAGTTATTGGCCTGTTTGAAGGCTCGATTGAAAAACTGGTGGCACTGGCGGCGTTGATGCCGATTGTGGCCGGCATCGGTGGCAACTCGGGCAACCAAACCATCACCATGATTGTGCGCGCCATGGCGCTGGATCAGGTGAGTACCGGTAATACGTCCAGGCTGATCCGCAAAGAGCTGGGCGTGGCCTTGGTTAACGGTTTGGTCTGGGGTGGGGTCATTGGTGTTGTGGCCTTCATGCTTTACGGCAGTTGGTCCTTGGGGGTGGTGATGACGGCCGCGATGACCCTGAACCTATTGTTGGCCGCGTTGATGGGCGTGCTGATCCCGATGACGCTGGCGCGCTTAGGGCGTGACCCGGCCATGGGCGCCAGTGTGATGATTACGGCGGTGACCGACAGCGGCGGTTTCTTTATCTTCTTGGGCTTGGCCAGTCTGTTCTTGCTCTAGGCCAGTCGCTGGGTTGCCTGTGCAGCCCAGCGCACAACAAATCGCAGCCAATAAAAAACCGCCCGAGGGCGGTTTTTTATTTTTAGGCTAATTGCTTAGCCTTCGTTAGAAGCGCTATTAGCCAGTTCGGTGTCGTGAGCGATCAACGAAACCAGTGCATTTTGCTGGCGCCGAGAGAGCTGGCGGAAGCGTTGCAGCAGCTCGCGTTCATGCAGCGACAGTTCTGGGCTATCGACGTTAACGTCGAGTTCAGAACTTAAGTTGCTTTCTTGCAGCATGCTTTGCTCAAGGCGAGCGATGATTTCCGAGTTCATGCTGCGGTGGTGGTTGCGGGCTACATCCGCGATGCGTTCGCGCATGCCATCTGGCAGGCGAACTACGAATTTGTCAGCGGTACGACTGGAGTAGAGTGCTTGTTTCATAGCGCGTGCATTAAACCGGTTAGTTGATAGAACAATTTCTGGCAATTGGCTCTTGCGGTGTAAATCCTCTGACCGCCCCGGGTGTTATCCGTTCAGCTTGCTGGCAGTTGGAATATTCAATATAGGTGTAATTTTATGGCCGGTAATTTGGCGTCAATTGCATGTCAGGCATTTTGCGCGGGATGCAGGCCCATTGCCAGCTCCAATTATCAGAATTGAGCTGTCTTCTGCATAAGTGGTCAGGTTTTATTGGGAAAACGGTCAGGTTTTTCCTTTTCTAATAACCTGGACGATGCACTGTAACCCAAGTGTCACGGGCCTTTAACGGCACTGACACAGCTCAAGCTTA
The DNA here is from genome assembly GCF_025465995.1 of Pseudomonas sp. 5P_3.1_Bac2. GTDB lineage: Bacteria > Pseudomonadota > Gammaproteobacteria > Pseudomonadales > Pseudomonadaceae > Aquipseudomonas. The sequence continues at coordinate 129,025 of NZ_JANLNY010000004.1, forward strand.
GCTTGGTCTACACCAACAGGCGGTCATCTGCCGCTCTGTACGTGTAGAGGAGTGGCAGAGCATGAGTGCAGTGATCCGGGTTGAGCGTCTCAACAAAACCTTCAATAAAAAGCAGGCCTTATTTGACCTAGACCTGACGGTCGCTACTGGTGAAATGGTGGCGCTGATCGGTGCCTCCGGCTCAGGTAAATCCACACTGCTGCGTCACATGGCAGGGTTGGCCTGCTGCGATCAGAGTGCTGGCGGCAGCATCGAGGTACTGGGACAGTCGGTGCAGATAGATGGCCGACTCAATAGCAATATCCGCCGCTTGCGCGCCGATATTGGTTACATCTTCCAGCAGTTCAATCTGGTTGGTCGGTTGAGCGTGCTGCACAACGTGCTGCTCGGTTATCTGGGGCGCACGCCACGCTGGCGTGGCAGCCTCGGTTGGTTCAGTGCCGCCGAACAGGCTGAGGCTCTGCAAGCTTTGGCGCGGGTGGGATTAGCCGACCTAGCGCAGCAACGCGCCTCAACGCTTTCTGGTGGGCAGCAGCAACGCGTGGCGATCGCCCGCGCGCTGTGTCAGCAGGCCAAAGTCATTTTGGCCGATGAGCCTATCGCCTCCCTTGACCCCGAGTCGGCGCGCAAGGTGATGCAGATTTTGGCGGATATCAACCGCGAAGACGGCACCACGGTGTTGGTCACCTTGCATCAAGTCGATTACGCCATGCGCTACTGCCAGCGCGCGGTAGCGCTCAAGGCTGGGCGGGTGCATTTCGACGGCGCCGCCAGTGCGCTGCATAACGACTTCCTCAACGATCTCTATGGTGCCGAGTTAAGCAACCCGGCGCCCGCCGAGACGCCGTGCGCTGAACGCGCGGCGCAAGCAGCCTAAGGCCGGCTTAAGCCCGAGCCTGAGCGCCAATAACTGCCAAATCTTAATGACTCACCTGTCATCGGAGTGTTTTCTATGTTGAAACGTATGGGGCGTGTATTAGCGGCAACTAGCCTGTTAGCCAGTGCACTGCTGGGCAGTGCGGTGGCAGCCGAACAGGAGCTGAATTTCGGCATTATCTCCACTGAGTCGTCACAGAACCTCAAGACCCTCTGGAATCCCTTCTTGGCGGATATGAGCCAGAAAACTGGGATCAAGATCAATGCCTTCTTCGCCCCTGATTACGCCGGGCTGATACAAGGCATGCGCTTTAACAAAGTCGATTTAGCCTGGTTCGGCAATAAGGCCGCTATGGAGGCGGTGGACCGCGCTGGCGGTGAGATCTTTGCGCAGACGGTCGCAGCCAATGGCGCCCTGGGTTACTACAGTCTGTTGGTGGCGCACAAAGACAGCCCCATCAACAGTGTGGAGGACATGCTAAAAAACGCCTCCAGCCTGACCTTCGCCAACGGCGATCCCAACTCCACATCGGGTTACCTGGTACCGGGCTACTACGTGTTCGCGCAGAACAAAGTAGACGCTAACAAAATCTTCAAACGTGCGCTCAATGGCAGCCATGAGGTCAACGCGCTGTCGGTGGCCAATAAGCAAGTGGATGTCGGTACTTTCAATAGTGAAGGTATGGAACGCCTGGAACTCACTGCGCCGGATAAAGCCGCGCAGCTCAAAGTGATTTGGACTTCTCCGCTGATTCCGGCTGATCCCCTCGTTTGGCGCACCAACCTCGACCAAGCCAGTAAAACCAAGGTGCATGACTTCATCTTGGGCTATGGCACTACCCCTGCTGAATTGAAAGTTCTCGCCAACCTGCAATGGGGCCAATTCAAAGCCTCGAACAACGATCAATTGCTGCCGATTCGCCAGTTGGAGTTGTTTAAAAAACGCAGCGATGTGGCCAACAGCACAAGCCTTAACGCGGCCGATAAACAAGCCCAGCTGCAGCAACTGGATGCCGAGTTAGCCCAGTTAGAAAAACGCATGGCGGAACAGCCAGCGCCGACTGCAACTGCAGGTTAATCCCCTAGACGCGGCCTTGCCCGTTGCTAAGGCCGCGTCGCTAAGCGTTGAGATGAGAGCTGTTATGAGCACTGTAACCACCACAACTTTGCCGCAAGTATCGGCTAAGCGTAGTTGGCGTCACCTGCTGGGTTGGGGCCTGGTGTTGGCTGTTTTAGCGGCTTCTTGGCAAGGCGCCGAGATGAATCCGCTGGCCCTGATTCGCGACTCCGGCAACATGGCGACTTTCGCCGCCGACTTCTTTCCGCCGGATTTCAGTGATTGGCAGCTGTATCTCAAAGAGATGCTGATCACTGTGCAAATTGCCCTGTGGGGCACGGTGTTGGCCATTGTCTGCGCGATTCCACTGGGCATTCTGTGTTCGGAAAACATTGTCCCTTGGTGGGTTTATCAGCCGGTGCGGCGGGTGATGGATGCCTGCCGTTCGATCAACGAAATGGTCTTCGCCATGTTGTTTGTGGTGGCCGTGGGGCTGGGGCCATTTGCCGGGGTGCTGGCGCTGTTTATTGGCACCACCGGGGTGCTGGCCAAGCTGTTTGCCGAAGCAGTGGAGGCGATTGACCCAGGTCCCGTCGAAGGCGTGCGCGCCACCGGCGCCAGTGCCTTACAGGAGGTGATCTATGGGGTCATCCCGCAAGTGCTACCGCTGTGGATTTCCTATTCGCTGTATCGCTTTGAGTCCAACGTACGTTCCGCCACGGTGGTCGGCATGGTCGGTGCCGGTGGCGTCGGCGTGATCTTGTGGGAAGCCATTCGCGGCTTTCAGTTCGGCCAAACCTGCGCCTTGCTACTGATCATTATCGCCGTGGTCAGCGTGCTCGACATCCTTTCCCAGCGCCTGCGTAAGCAGTTTATCTGAGTCCTATGCCGGCCCAGGAGGGCTTGCCTCGCTATGCACTTGTCTAGACAAATCGAGCCGCGTTACCGCCAGTTAGCAGAGCAATTACGCGGGCAATTATTGAGCTTGCGCCCCGGGGATTATTTGCCCGCAGAGGTGCAGCTAGCTGCGCGCTATGCGGTTAACCGCCATACCTTGCGCCGCGCGGTGGATGAGTTGGTGCAGGAGGGGCGCTTGTTGCGTCAGCAGGGCAAGGGCACTCAGGTGTTAGCCAGCCCGATGATTTATCCGCTTAAGGCGGATAGCACTTACAGCGCGTCACTCTCGGCGCAGGGGCATCAGGTACAGGCGCAGCTGTGCCAGCGCGCTTTGCGTCAGGCCACTGCGCAAGAGTCTCGGCACTTAGAGCTGGGCCCCCATGAACAGGTGCTGGTGTTGATCACCTTGCGTTCGATTGAGGACCAGCCCGTCAGCCAGATCAAGCATGTGTTTGCGGCGACCTGGGCGCCCCTGCTGGCGGACTACCAAGGCGGTTCGCTGCGTCATTACCTCAATCAGCGTGAGCTGCAGTTAAGCCGCTGTTTCAGTTTGATCGGTGCGCGCTTGCCCAGTCGTGACGAGGCGGCGTGTCTGCTGATGCCTCGCCATGCACCGCTTTTGAGCGTGCAAACCCTATCCCGTGATGCACAAGGTCGGCCCGTGGAGTTGTCACTGTCGATCAGTCGTGCGGACCGTTTTCAGTATCAGTTAGCCCTTTGATGGAGGCAGTTGAATGAGCAGCAACTTGTTGCATAGCGATGGGCACATAGCCGAGCGCCAGCGCTGGATGGCGGTACTCGCCAGGGCCGCTGGGCAGCTGCAAGAGCATGCAGAGGCGTTGCGGGATACCGAATACCAACTGCTGCGTCCAGCTGAGGTGGGTATGAGCATGGTGCGGGGCCGCTTAGGTGGCAGCGGTAGCTTGTTCAACCTCGGCGAGATGAGCGTGACCCGTTGTGTCGTGCGTCTGGCCGATGGTCGTACCGGTTATAGCTACGTGGCTGGGCGCGACAAGCTGCATGCCGAGCTGGCGGCCTTGGCCGATGCGCACTTGCAGGGCGCCGATCAGCAGCAATGGATGACGCGTCTGATCGTACCTCTGCAAACGGTGCAACAGGCTAAACAAGCCGCCCTAGAGGCCGCGACGGCGACGACGCAGGTGGAGTTCTTCACCTTAGTGCGAGGGGAAAGTTAATGAATGCGGTGAATAGTTCGCAGTGGCTACAGCCGGCATTCAATGATCCGGTGTTGGATGCCCAGGCCAGTTTTCGCAGCGCCCTCAAAGCCTTGGCTGAACCCGGCAGCGTGCAACCGCTGGCCCGCGCCTTAGCCTTGGATAAGCTGGCGCCTGCCACCTATGCCCTGTGTTTGGCCTTTTTAGATGGCGACACGCCGCTGTGGTTGGCGCCGCATTTCGACTCGCCGGTGGTGCGCGCCAACCTGTCGTTTCACTGTGGTTGCCCGATCGTCAGCCAGCGTGAAGACGCGCTGTTCGCTTTGCTCGATGAATCCGAGCTGGCCGACTTGTCGCGCTTCGAGCATGGCAGTGAACGCTACCCCGATCAGTCCTGCACGTTGCTCATTCAGCTGCCTAGCCTGGTCGGCGGACCGTCGCTGAGCTGGCGCGGCCCTGGTATCCAGGAGCTGCGCCAAGTGGATTTGCCGGTGGCCGATAGTTTTTGGCAGCAGCGCACTGCCCGCAGTGCTTTCCCCCGGGGTTTGGATGCCTTTTTTGCCGCCCAGCAGCAGGTGCTTGGCCTACCGCGCAGCACGCAGGTGCTCAACATCAGCCAGGAGCATGCCTAATGTACGTAGCCGTTAAAGGTGGCGAGCGCGCCATCGATAATGCCCATGCCTTGCAGGCGCAGCAGCGCCGTGGCGATCCCAACATTGCTGAACTTGCAGTCGAGCAAATTCGCAGTCAGTTACCCTTGGCTGTGGCGCGGGTGATGACCGAGGGCTCGCTGTACGATCCGCAACTGGCTGCGCTGGCGATTAAACAGGCAGCCGGGGATTTGCTTGAGGCGATCTTCCTCCTGCGCGCCTATCGCACCACCTTGCCGCGTTTTGCCGCGAGCTGTGGTTTGGACACCACGCAGATGCAGCTCAGTCGGCGGATCTCGGCGACCTTCAAGGATTTACCCGGCGGCCAACTATTGGGCCCCACCTTTGATTACAGCCACCGCCTGCTCGACTTCACGTTGCTGGCCGAAGGTGATTACCCAGGCCCATCAGTCGACCCGGAAGCGCGCATCGCCAACTGCCCACGGGTGTTGGACTTACTCGCTGCAGAGGGCTTGCTTGGCCCTGAGTTGGACAACGCTGAGCCGGTGCCTGATATCACCCGCGAGCCGTTGGACTTTCCCGCTAGCCGTGCGCAGCGCCTGCAAGCGCTGGCCCGTGGTGATGAAGGTTTTCTCTTAGCCCTGGGCTATTCGACGCAACGTGGCTATGGCCGTAACCACCCGTTTGCCGGGGAAATTCGTATCGGTCAGGTGGAGGTTTGGCTGCAGCCAGCAGAGCTGGACTTCGCTGTGCCGCTGGGGGATATCGAAGTCAGCGAGTGTGAAATGGTCAACCAGTTTGTGGGGGGGCATGGCATCGACGCGCAGTTCACCCGTGGCTATGGCTTGGCCTTTGGCAGTGCCGAGCGCAAGGCCATGGCCATGGCGTTGGTCGATCGCTCCTTACGCGCCGACGAGTACGGTGAAGAGCGGGTTGGCCCGGCGCAACAAGAAGAATTTGTCTTGATGCACTGCGACAACGTCGAGGCTGCGGGCTTCGTCTCGCACCTCAAGCTGCCGCATTACGTCGACTTCCAATCCGAGCTGGAACTGCTACGCAAGCTGCGTCAGCCCGCTAGTGGGCACACCGAACAGCAGGGCCACGCCAAGCAGGCTGTGACTGGGGAGCAACCCGCATGAATCAGGTGATGTCCAATCAACCAGCCGCCGAGTCCGGCTACAACTTTGCTTACTTGGATGAGCAGAGCAAACGCATGATCCGCCGTGGCTTGCTCAAGGCCGTGGCGATCCCCGGTTATCAGGTGCCTTTTGCTGGGCGGGAAATGCCGCTGCCCTATGGCTGGGGCACTGGCGGCATGCAACTGACCGCGGCGATTTTGGGCGCGCAGGATGTGCTCAAGGTGATCGACCAGGGCGCGGACGACACCACCAATGCGGTGTCGATCCGGCGCTTTTTTGCCCGCACTGCCGGCGTGCAAACCACGACCCATACTGATGCCGCCACGCTGATTCAAACCCGTCATCGCATTCCGGAAACGCCGCTTCAGGCTGGACAGATTATCGTCTACCAAGTGCCAATCCCGGAGCCGCTGCGCTTTATCGAACCTTCGGAAACCGAGACGCGCACCATGCATGCCCTGGAGGATTACGGGGTGATGCAGGTCAAGCTGTATGAGGACATCGCCACCTTCGGCCATATCGCCACCAGCTACGCCTACCCGGTGTTGGTCGATGAACGTTATGTGATGGACCCTTCGCCGATCCCGAAATACGACAACCCCAAGCTGCATATGAGCCCGGCCCTGATGCTGTTTGGCGCCGGCCGCGAGAAGCGCTTGTATGCCGTGCCGCCTTATACCCGGGTGGCCAGTCTGGATTTCGAAGACCATCCCTTCAGCGTCCAGCATTGGCAGCAGTGCTGCGCCTTCTGTGGCAGTGAAGAGTCCTATCTGGATGAGCTGATCGTCGATGACGCCGGCAGCAAACGCTATGTCTGCTCCGATACCGATTACTGCATGCAGCGTCAGGACGCCGCGCAGCCACAAAAGGAGGCTGCGCTATGAGTGCTGCCGAACAGTTGCACCGCCTAAGCGACAGCAATACGCCGTTGCTGCGGGTGGAAGATTTGACCCGTTTGTATGGCCCGCAAAAGGGCTGTCAGGGCGTGTCGTTTGAGCTGTATCCCGGCGAGGTGTTGGGCATTGTCGGTGAGTCTGGCTCGGGTAAGTCGACCTTGCTCAGCCTGCTTAGCGGGCGTTGTCAGCCGGATCGTGGCGCCGTCAATTACCGTGACCACAACGGCCAATGGCTCGACCTCTATCAGGCCAGTGAAGCGCAGCGCCGTAGCCTGCTGCGCACCCAGTGGGGCTTTGTTGAGCAGAGCCCACGAGACGGCCTGCGCATGGGCGTTTCGGCCGGCGCCAATATTGGTGAGCGCTTGATGGCCCAAGGCGTGCGCCATTACGGCCAGTTGCGCGCCGCGGGGCTTGACTGGCTGGAGCAAGTAGAAATCGACCCGGCGCGGATCGACGATCTGCCTAAGACCTTTTCCGGCGGTATGCAGCAGCGCTTGCAGATCGCCCGCAATTTAGTCTCCCAGCCGCGCCTGGTGTTTATGGATGAGCCCACTGGCGGCCTCGATGTCTCGGTGCAGGCGCGCTTGCTCGATTTGCTACGGGGCTTGGTGCGCGAGCTGGATTTGGCCGTGGTGCTGGTTACCCATGATCTGGCAGTGGCGCGGTTGCTGGCGGATCGCTTGCTGGTGATGCGCCGCAGCGAAGTGGTAGAGGCGGGGCTCACCGATCAGATTCTCGATGATCCGCAGCATCCCTATTCGCAACTACTGGTGTCCTCGGTGCTGCAACCTTAAATCCAACGCCTGTGCAGCGGCTTAGGTGTTGGCTGGCGCTGCACGGGCTCAGAGGTGTTTATGAGCAAGCTGATTGAAGTGACGAATTTGAGCAAAAGCTTCACCTTGCACCAGCAACATGGGGTGGTGCTGGATGTGCTGAGTGAGGTGAGCTTCAGCGTCAACAGCGCTGAGTGTTTGGTCCTGCATGGGCAATCTGGCGCGGGTAAGTCGACCTTGCTGCGCACCCTTTACGGTAACTATCTGGCGGCGACTGGCAGCATCCAGGTGTGGCATGCCGGGGAGTGGCTCGAGTTAGTCGGCGCCACGCCTCGTCAGGTGTTGGAGGTACGGCGGCAAACCTTGGGTTATGTCAGCCAGTTTTTGCGCGTCATCCCCCGTGTCTCGACCCTGGATGTGGTGATGGAACCGGCGCTGGCGCGGGGCTGGAGTAAAGCGCAGGCGCAAAGCCGGGCGCAAAGCCTGCTCAGTCGCCTGAATATTCCGCAAGCGTTGTGGCAACTGGCGCCCGGCACCTTCTCTGGTGGTGAGCAGCAGCGGGTCAATATCGCCCGGGGCTTTATGGTCACTTGGCCGCTGTTGTTGCTCGATGAACCGACCGCTTCGCTGGATGATGCTAATCGCCAAGTGGTGCTGGAGTTGATCAGCGAAGCCAAAGCCGCTGGCAGTGCGCTGATCGGGATTTTCCATGATCGCGCTGCCCGTGAAGCGGTGGCTGATCGCTATCTGGATATGACGGCTACAAGGTCCCAAGCGCTGGGGCAGGAGTATGTTTATGCCGGTTGAACAGATCCTCACTAACGCTCAAGTGGTTACCGCCCAGCAGAGTTTTATCGGCACCGTGCTGCTGCGCGATGGCCTGATTGCTGCGGTGGAGCCGGGCGTTAGCCGCTTGCCGCAGGCGCAGAATCTAAACGGGGATTACCTGCTGCCGGGCTTGGTCGAGTTGCACACCGATAACCTAGAAAAACACATGACGCCCCGGCCAGGAGTGGATTGGCCGTCAGCCTCGGCGGTATTGACCCATGATGCGCAGATTGTGGCGGCGGGCATCACCACGGTGTTTGATGCGCTGTCCATTGGTGACGTCAACCCTAAGGGCAAGCGCATGCAGCAGTTACCGGCGATGCTGGAGGCGATTGCCGAGGCCAGCCGCTCCGGCCATGTTCGCGCGGATCACCGTCTGCATCTGCGCTGCGAGGTCTGTCATCCGGATACCCTCAGCGTGTTCCGCGATTTGCTCGAGCACCCGCTGGTGCAACTGGTGTCAGTGATGGATCACTCGCCAGGGCAGCGGCAGTTCGCCAAAGAGGAAAAGTACCGTGAGTACTACATGGGCAAGTACCACTTAAGCGAAGCGGAAATGCTCGAGTTTATCGCCGAGCAAAAGGCCAACTCAATTGAGTTCAGCGACCGCTACCGCCGTAGCATTGTTGACGAGTGCCATCTGCGCGGCTTGTCGCTGGCCAGCCATGACGATGCCACCTTGGCCCATGCGCAAGAGTCCGCGGGCTTGGGCATGTCGATTGCTGAGTTCCCCACCACCTATGAGGCGGCGCAAGCCAGTCATCAACTGGGTTTGAAAGTGTTGATGGGGGCGCCGAATATCGTGCGTGGTGGCTCGCACTCGGGCAATATTGCTGCCGCTGAACTCGCCCAGTTGGGCCTGCTCGATATCCTCTCCAGTGACTATTACCCGGCCAGTTTGCTGCAGGCCGCGTTACTCTTGGTGGAGCAGGACAACGACTACGATCTGCCGCGCGCTATCGCTACGGTGAGCCTGTTACCGGCGCAAGCGGCCGGTCTCACTGATCGTGGTGAGATCCGCGTGGGGCTGCGTGCCGATCTGGTTCACGCTCAGGTGCATGGTGCGCAACCGGTGATTCAACAAGTCTGGCAACAAGCGAAAAGGGTGTTCTGATGAGCGGCCGTTTGATCTATCTGATGGGCCCTTCGGGCTCCGGCAAGGACAGCCTGTTGCAAGCCGCACAGGCGCGTTTAGCTGCCCATGGTGGCAGAGTTATACGCCGGGTGATTACGCGCTCGGCGGAGGCGGTGGGCGAGGATGCCATCGCCATCAGCCCTGCTGAGTTTGCCGAGCATGAGGCGGCGGGGGCCTTCGCCTTGAGTTGGCAGGCCAATGGTTTGGCCTATGGCATACCCATTCAGCTCGATGAATGGCTGGCGGCAGGGCAGCACGTGCTGGTCAATGGCTCCCGTGCTTATTTGTCTCAGGCCCGTCAGCGTTACCCGGACTTACTGCCGGTGCTGCTCAGTGTCGATAACCCCGTGCTGCGTGAGCGTTTGCTCAAGCGCGGGCGCGAAAGCGAGGAGCAAATCGAACAGCGCCTGGCACGCAATGGGTTGTTTGATCAGGCCGCGGCAGAGGCCGATGGCGTGCATGTGCTGGACAACTCGGCGGATTTACAACGCACGGCAGACAACCTGCTGGCGCTGATCTGTGCCAGCGCCGTATGCGCCTGACCCTGCTGGGCAGTGGCGATGCGCGGCAGGTACCGGTGTACAACTGCCACTGCCCAGCTTGTGTCCGTGCCCGTAGCGAACCCCGCTATCGGCGCGGACCGTGCTCGGCCTTGATCGAGTGTGGCGAGCAGCGTTGGTTGATCGACGCCGGCCTAACCGATCTGACCGAACGCTTTGCTCCCCACAGCCTAAGCGGCATCCTGCAAACCCATTACCACGCTGACCACGCCCAGGGCTTATTGCACCTGCGCTGGGGGCATGGTTTACAGATTCCGGTGCATGGCCCGGATGATCCGCAGGGGTTCGCCGATCTGTATAAGCACCCCGGCATTCTGGATTTTTCCCAGCCCTTTAGCGCTTTTGAGCAGCGGCAGTTGGGCGCTCTGCAAGTTACCGCGTTGCCGCTTAATCACTCCAAACTGACCTACGGCTATCTGCTGCAAGCATGGGATAAGCAGGGGCTGACAAAGCGTTTAGCCTATTTGACCGATACGGTCGGTGTGCCCGCAGACAGCTCGGCGTTATTGCGCCAAGCACCCTTGGATCTGTTGGTGCTGGATTGCTCCATGCCGCCACAGGCGGTGGCGCCGCGTAACCACAATGATCTGACGCGGGCACTGGAAGTGATCGCTCAGCTAAAGCCAGCCCATAGCGTGCTGACCCATATCGGCCATAGTCTGGATGCTTGGTTAATCGAGCATCCGGCGGCCTTACCCGCAGACGTCAGCCTGGCCTACGACGGCATGACCCTAGATCTGAGTTAGAGGCGCCTGTTAGATAAGGTAGGCAGGCCGGCATTTAGGGTGCAATCGCCGCACAGGCGCTTGCACCGTGGGGCCGACGCGGTGTTTGGCGGTGAGGGCGCGGGTCTACGGCTTGGTCTGTGCGAGATGGTGTTTGGTGCTTGGTGCAATACGCTGCTGCGCAGCTATTGCACCTTACGGGCTAGGCGTGACGGTTTTGCCGGCCGTGGTGGAGGGGAGAAGCGTCCGCCACCCTACGAGCGACAAGTTGCTGGTTAATCCAACGGCAACTCGGTGGTGCGCTTGACCTCGCTCATGGCGATATGGGAGTGGGCTTCTTGTACATGGGGGCGTTGCAGCAGGTGGTCGCGCAGGAAGCGCTCGTAGCTGGCGATGTCTTTGGCCACCACCTTGAGCTTGTAGTCCGAGGCACCGGCCATGGTGTAACACTCCAGCACTTCGGGGTAGTCGACCACGGCTTTCTCAAACTCCTCCAAATTGCTGCGGCCATGGGCTGAGAGTTTGATATCGACAAACACCGTGATGCTAAAACCCAGCTGCTTATGGCTAAGCAGGGCGACTTTGCGCTCGATATAGCCTTCTTCGTGCAGGCGGTTGATCCGTCGCCAGCAGGGCGATTGCGACAGCTCGACCTTCTCGGCAATCTCGGCGGCGGACAGGTCGGCATTGTGCTGCAGCAGGCGCAAAATGCGACGGTCGGTGTGGTTCAGGGGTTCTTGCATAGTTATTCCTGCATTCTTGTATTTATCGAAAGATTTATGCACAGGCATAAGCTTTTAGTCAGATTTTAGACAGGAAATATCCTCGCACCTCGTCCATATTTTATTCAGGTTGGCCTCAGGGTTGCCGTGCTGGCAGCCGCTGTAAAACCGCTATGCCCCGTTGGGTGATCCCCGGCGGGCATTAATGAGACAGCGCTTATCCGCGTGGTCTTGCTGAATAAAATAATAAGAGGAGCGCCGCTATGTCTCTGGCCGAGATCCGCCTGGATGACAAGTACCGCCTTGCTACCGGTCATCTTTATCTCACCGGCACCCAGGCGCTGACCCGCCTGCCGATGCTGCAAAAACAGCGTGATACGGCCCAAGGCCTGAACACCGCCTGTTTTATTTCTGGTTACCGTGGCTCGCCTTTGGGCAATCTGGATAAGAGCTTGTGGGACGCCAAAGACTATCTCAAAGACCATCACATTCACTTCCAGCCCGGCGTCAACGAAGAGCTGGCCGCCACCGCCGTATGGGGTAGCCAGCAGACCGGTCTGTTTCCCGGGGCGCGCTACGACGGCGTGTTTGCCATGTGGTACGGCAAGGGGCCGGGGGTGGATCGCTGTGGTGATGTGTTCAAACACGGCAACAACGCCGGTGTCGCCCCCCATGGCGGGGTGCTGTTGTTGGCGGGGGACGATCACGGCTGTAAGTCATCGAGTATTGCCAGCCAGAGCGAGCACAACTTCATTGCCGCCTCGATCCCGGTGCTAAACCCGTCCAATGTCCAGGAAGTGCTCGACTACGGCATTATCGGCTGGGAGCTGTCGCGCTACAGCGGTTGTTGGGTGGCGCTGAAAACCATTGCCGAGAACGTCGACTCCTCGGCCGTGGTCGAGGTTGACCCGCTACGGGTCAAGCTGCAAGTGCCCAGCGATTTTCAGCTGCCGGAAGATGGCGTGCATATCCGCTGGCCGGACCCACCCCTGGCTCAAGAGGCGCGCCTTAACACCTACAAAATCTATGCGGCGCGGGCCTTCGCTCAGGCCAATCAACTAAACAAAGTGATGCTTGATTCAGCCAATCCGCGCTTGGGCATCATCACCACCGGCAAGTCCTATCTGGATGTGCGTCAGGCCCTGAATGATCTGGGCTTGGACGACGAACTGTGCGCGCAGATTGGCTTGCGTGTGCTGAAAATCGGCATGAGCTGGCCGCTGGAGCCGATCAGCGTGCACCAGTTTGCAGAGGGTTTGGACGAGATTCTGGTGGTCGAAGAAAAGCGCAGCATCATTGAAGATCAGCTTACCGGTCAGTTGTATAACTGGCCGGTGGGTAAGCGTCCGGTGGTGGTGGGCGAGTTCGACGAGCAGGGCCAGACGTTGCTACCGAACCTAAGCGAACTGACTCCAGCGATGATCGCCCGGGTCATCGCTAAGCGTCTGGAGCCGATCTACACCAGTGCAGTGATCAAGCAACGTCTGGAGTTTATCGCCGCCAAAGAGGCCGCCCTCGCTGCGCCGAAGCACAGCACTGTACGCACACCACACTTTTGCTCGGGCTGCCCGCACAACAGTTCCACCCAGCTGCCTGAAGGCAGCCGCGCCCAAGGCGGCATTGGTTGCCACTACATGACCCAGTGGATGGATCGCAACACCGATACTTTCACCCAGATGGGCGGCGAGGGCGCCACTTGGATCGGTCAGGCGCCCTTTACCGATACGCCGCATATCTTCCAAAACTTAGGTGACGGCACTTACTTCCATTCCGGCCAGCTGGCCTTGCGCGCCGCCGTGGCTGCCGGGATCAATATCACCTACAAGATTCTCTATAACGACGCGGTGGCCATGACCGGTGGTCAGCCCATCGATGGTGAGCTGCGCGTCGATCAACTGAGCCAGCAGGTATTTGCCGAGGGAGTTAAGCGCATTGCCCTGGTCAGCGATGAGCCCGATAAGTACCCGAGCCGCGCCGGTTTTGCGCCGATTGTGAGTTTTCACCATCGCCGTGAGTTAGATGCGGTGCAGCGTGAGCTGCGCGAGTTTAAGGGCGTCTCGGTGCTGATTTATGACCAAACCTGCGCCACGGAAAAACGCCGGCGGCGCAAACGCGGCAAGTTAGCTGATCCGCAAAAACGCGCCTTTATCAATCCCGCGGTGTGCGAGGGTTGTGGCGATTGCAGCGTGAAATCCAACTGCCTGTCGGTACAGCCCTTGGAAACAGAGCTGGGGCGTAAACGGCAGATCGATCAGAACGCCTGCAATAAAGACTTCGCCTGCGTTGAGGGCTTTTGCCCGAGTTTTGTCACCGTGCATGGCGGCCATTTGCGCGAGAGTGCGGCGCTGGGCTTGGGCGCGTTGTTTATCGCCGTGCCGCAGCCCCAGCAACCGAAGCTGGCGCGTCCCTGGAATATTCTTCTGCCCGGTGTCGGCGGCAGCGGCGTGACCACCGTCGGCGCGCTGTTGGGTATGGCGGCGCACTTGGAGGGCAAGGGCTGCAGCGTGCTCGATCAAGCCGGCCTGGCGCAGAAATTTGGCCCGGTGGTGACCCATATCCGCATCGCCGCTAAGCAGGACGATATCTACGCCGTGCGCATTCCGGCCGGTGAAGCTGATCTCCTGTTGGGCTGCGATTTGGTGGTGTCGGCCAGTGAGGATGCGCTAGCCAAACTCAACGATAAAATCGCCCATGCGGTGGTTAATAGTCATGAGTCGGCCACCGCGGAGTTCACCCGCAATCCCGATGCCCAAGTGCCCGGCAGTGCCATGCGCGAGGCGCTGATTGAGGCGGTAGGGGCGAACAAAATCCACTTTGTCGATGCCACCGATCTGGCCACCAAGCTGCTAGGCGACAGCATTGCCAGCAACCTGTTTATGCTCGGCTTTGCTTACCAAAAAGGCTTGGTGCCCGTGTCGGCGCAAGCCATCGACAAGGCCATTGAGCTCAATGGTGTGGCCGTGGAATTTAACCAGCAGGCGTTTCTCTGGGGCCGTCGTACCGCCTACGACAGTGCCGCGGTGGAGCGTTTGGTTCGCCCGCAGCAGGCGCAAGCGAGTAGCAGCCAAAGCTTGCAGCAGTTGCTTAATGACCGCACCGAGCGTTTGCAGGCTTATCAAAACCCGGCCTATGCCGCGCGTTATCGGCGCATGCTGGCGCGGGTGGTGCAGGCCGACCGTAGCGATGATCAGGCCCTGAGCAAGGCGGTCGCCCGTTATTACTACAAGGTGCTGGCCTACAAGGATGAGTACGAAGTGGCGCGGCTCTACAGCGATGGTAGTTTTACACGCCAGCTTGAAGCGCAGTTTGCCGGCAACTATCGCTTGCAGTTTCATCTGGCGCCGAGCTGGCTGAGCAAGCCTGATCCGCGCACCGGGCAGCCGCGTAAACGCCAATTCGGCCCGTGGATGCTCAAGGCGTTCGCGGTGTTAGCACGCTTTAAATTCTTGCGTGGCACTTGGCTGGACCCATTCGGCCACAGCGCTGAGCGTCAGCAAGAACGCCAACTGATTGCCGAGTACGAGGGCTGGTTGGAGCTGGTGTTGGCGCGGATCAATGGCCGTAACTACGCCGCTGCTTTGGCCATTGCGCAGTTGCCGGAGCAGATTCGCGGCTATGGCCATGTCAAACAGCGCAGCCTCGAGCAGGCGCGTCAGCAAGCTGAGCAGTTATTGGCGCGGCTTCAGGTGACGGAGATCGCCGCAGTACGGGTCTACGATCCAGCCGCCTAAGTCGGGTGATAGCGGTGGCGTCAGCCAAGCTGGCGCCACCGGCTATTTAGTCGAGGGGCAAGGTCAGGCTATGGCCATGCAGGGTAAAACCGAGTTTCGCGTAAAAAGCATGGGCCTGGCTGCGGCTGACCTTGCTCGACAGCGCGACCTTGTAACAGCGCCAATGCCGCGCTCGCTCAATGGCCTTGGCCATCAAGGCTTGGCCAATCCCCAAACCTCGGGCCTGAGCGTCTACCACCACATCCTCCAATACGGCAGAACGGGCGAAGTTATGCGCCAGGTGTTCGATCAGATGCAGGCTGCAGGTGCCAAGTAACTGGCCATCGCGCTCGGCCACCAGCACCTCAATGTTGCTGGGCAGTTGGCTGAGGCGCAGGGCCATTATTTGCGCATCGGCCCGGGCCTCATCAGGGCCAAGCTGCTGCAGTAACGCACACAGGGCTGGTGCATCGGTGCTACTGACTGCGCGCAGTTGCACGGTGGCGAACGGGGAGTCGGGCAAACGCTCTGCTAAAGGGTTCATGGTGCTCTCCTAGGTGGGGCCTGGGGCAGTATATTTAGCCGCTGTGGCCGCAACATGACAAATTCGCATCATCTGGTAAGATGCGGCCCGCTGTTGGCTGCATCGCGCAGCCCGGGTTCCCATAGTTCAATGGATAGAATAAGCCCCTCCTAAGGGCTAGATACTGGTTCGAATCCAGTTGGGAACGCCATCTAGCACGTCGATATGCAAGTACCGGCACCTCCTTATTTCATCCTTAAGCCTATGTTCTATTCACCAGCTGCCTGCTGGAGGGCTTTACGGCGCTTGAGATAAGGTAGATCAATGCGGCATGCACTTTTTTGCACCTGATACGGGGGTATTAGGTGCTTTGATGGTGCGCAAAATGACCAGTAACAGCGGGCTTTTCCGCCTGTTTTTATACATTTGCACCAAAAAGTTTCAGTAAGGCGACATTTTGCACTGTTGCAGGGTGTTTCTGGCTGTTAAAGTGCGCCGCAATTTATAGACGATAAGCCCAGCTTAAATGGGCAATTTTGAGGTACCTCATGAGCGAATCTGTCGAACACTTCCTGGCCCGCCTAAAACAACGAGATCCTGACCAGCCGGAATTCCACCAGGCTGTGGAAGAGGTCCTGCGTACCCTGTGGCCGTTCTTGGAAGCCAACCCTCACTACCTCGAAGCAGGTATTGTTGAGCGTATGGTTGAGCCTGAGCGCGTGGTGACCTTCCGCGTATCTTGG
The DNA here is from genome assembly GCF_025465995.1 of Pseudomonas sp. 5P_3.1_Bac2. GTDB lineage: Bacteria > Pseudomonadota > Gammaproteobacteria > Pseudomonadales > Pseudomonadaceae > Aquipseudomonas. Next base: position 145,395 of record NZ_JANLNY010000004.1, read on the forward strand.
GTGGACGACGCCGGTCGCGTGCAGGTTAACCGTGGTTTCCGGATCCAGATGTCGAGCGCCATTGGCCCATACAAAGGTGGTCTGCGTTTCCACCCTTCGGTCAACCTCAGTGTTCTGAAATTCCTCGCTTTTGAGCAAGTCTTCAAAAACTCCCTGACTTCCCTGCCCATGGGCGGCGGTAAAGGCGGTTCGGACTTCGATCCAAAAGGTAAGAGCGACAACGAAGTGATGCGCTTCTGCCAGGCGTTCATGAGCGAGCTGTACCGCCATATCGGTGCCGACCTCGACGTGCCGGCGGGTGACATTGGCGTGGGTGGCCGCGAAATTGGCTACATGTTCGGCCAATACAAGCGTCTGGCGAACCAGTTCACTTCCGTGCTGACCGGTAAAGGCCTGAGCTACGGCGGCAGCCTGATTCGTCCAGAAGCGACCGGTTACGGCTGCGTGTATTTCGCGCAAGAAATGCTCAAACGCGTCAACAAAGGCTTTGAAGGCAAGCGCGTCACCATCTCCGGCTCCGGCAACGTGGCGCAGTACGCTGCGCAGAAAGTCATGGAGCTGGGTGGCCTGGTGGTGTCGGTATCCGACTCCGAAGGCACTCTGTACCTGCCAGCTGGCATGACCGACGAACAATGGCACTACCTGATGGACCTGAAAAACGTCCGTCGCGGTCGTCTGACTGAAATGGCCAAGAAATTCCAACTGGAGTTCTTTGGCGGTCAGCGCCCATGGCATCTGCCTTGCGACATCGCGCTGCCGTGCGCGACCCAGAACGAACTGGATGCTGAAGATGCCCGCGCGCTGCTGGCCAACGGCTGCTTCTGCGTAGCCGAAGGCGCCAACATGCCGTCCACGCTGGAAGCGGTTGATCTGTTTATCGAAGCCGGTATCTGCTACGCCCCAGGCAAAGCGTCCAACGCCGGCGGCGTGGCCACCAGCGGCCTGGAAATGAGCCAGAACGCCATGCGCCTGAACTGGAGCGCCGGTGAAGTGGACGAGCGCCTGCACAGCATCATGCAAAACATCCACAACGCCTGCGTGCGTTACGGTGAAGAAGCTGACGGCAGCATCAACTACGTGAAAGGCGCCAACATCGCCGGTTTCGTAAAAGTTGCTGACGCTATGCTGGCTCAAGGCGTGGTTTAAAACGCCGCCTTAGTCGTGGTCTAAATAGGCGACGATTGCCGATAAAAATGCCCTCTGTGTAAACAGAGGGCATTTTTTATGGGCGCTACTTTTGCCTGAGAGTTAAGGCTAAAGAGGCCATGCGTGCTGTGTTAGCCTGCTGTGCCGGGGCACTTTTATCCCGGCGTACCGTGCTGAAGCAGGAGCCTTAAATGAGCCAGGATGCAATCAATTTCCGCGACAAGTTAAGTCTGTTGAGTGAGCAGTGGTCACCGCGCGTGGTGGCTGAGATGAACGACTATCAGTTCAAGCTGGTGAAGATTCAGGGCCAGTTCGTTTGGCATTCCCATGCCGATACCGATGAAGTGTTTATCGTCCTGAATGGCCAAATGAGCATTGAGATGCGCGATAAAACGGTGCTGCTGACGGCGGGTGAAATGTATGTGGTGGGCAAGGGCATTGAACATCGCCCTAGCGCCGCGCAGGAGTGCAGTGTGCTCTTGGTGGAGCCGCGTGGCGTGGTTAATACCGGCGATGCCGGTGGGGCGTACACGGCCGCGAACGATATTTGGATTTAACCCCAGACGCTCAGGCTGCGTTTAAGCATTGAAGACAGCCTGAGCGCTGGCTGAAGCGGGGGCGTGCCTGATTAATCAAGTGCGGCTCTTCTCCACACCCCGGATGAGTCGCCTGTAGCGCAGGCGGGCGCTTGTTACGTGGCTAAGGCTTATAAAATGTGAGTGATTACCTGACTGTTAGTCAGTTTTATCAGGGGATCGCCCTTGCTAGGTTGCAGTGACGCAAATAGCCGAGGTGATCTATGAAAACTCAAGCGATGCTGATGTCCTTAACCTTGTTGGCAGCCAGTGCTGCAGCCAGCGCAGCCGACTATATAAAACCCTCCGATGTGAAGCCCTATGGCGAAGCCCCAGCGATTCAAGAGAAGTTGGTCAGCTCTTCGGCCACAGAAAAAACCTACGCCTTGATCCTGCGCACTGGCGACGACGTCTACACCGCGCTGAATGATTTTGCTGTGCGCCACAAAGTGGTGGCCGGGCGTTTTACCGCCATCGGTGCGGTGAGGGATGTGAAGGTCGGTTGGCTGGATCGCAAGCGTAAGGAGTACAAGATCATCGCCGCCGACCAGCAGGTGGAGATCCTTGCCCTGACTGGGGATGTCGGCGTGGTGAATGGCACTCCAGCCGTGCATGCCCATGTGGTGCTTAGTCGTGATGACGGCAGCGTATGGGGCGGGCATTTGATGCATGCGGTGACCTCACCCACCGTTGAAGTGATCTTCACCACTTACAGCACGCCCTTGCCGAAGATGTTTGATGACGAATCCGGCATGACGCTATTTAACTTTCAGAACCGCTGAGCCGTTATCGGTTTAAGCAGCCCAGGTCGCTGTTTCATAAGCAGTAGGGCGTGGGCTGCTGTTGCGATGCGTTGGCATCGGACAGACGGGTGTGTTCAATAAACTTTTCAATCAAGGGCGAATGCTGCTGTTTGCGCCAGACGAAATAAATATCGCTGGCGGACAGTTCCTCCACCACTTGCGCCTGCACCTGCTGAATAGCCAGGCCGCTGGCCTTAAAGATGCTTTCCGGGATGCAGGCAAAGCCTAAGCCCGCGGCGACGCAGGCGAGGATGCTGGGGTAGGACTCAATCTCCAGGGTGATGCGCGGCTGGATACGCTGATCGATCCATTGATCGACCTGATGGCGGTAGTAACAACTCTTGCCGAACACATACAGCTCCAGCTCAGCCAGTTTGCTTGAGTCGGCGTGCACTCCTGGCGGGGTGATCAGCAGCAGCTGTTCATGGAAGGCCGGACTGCTCGCCAGCAGCGGATGTTCGATAGGGCCGTCGGTGACGATCAGGTCCAGCTCGCCCTCCATCAACAAACGCTCCAGCACAAACGAATGCTCAGGACGAATATGCAGCTCGACGCTCGGGTAGGCGCTTCGGTAGCTGACGATATGCTGTGGTAAGTGGCTGGCTAGGGCCACGTCCAGCGCCCCGATGCGCAAGACGCCTTGGGGCTGGCTGTCGTCGCGAAATAGCCCTTCAGTCTGCTGCGCCAAGCTCAGCAACTGTTTGGCGTGCTGGTAAAACAGGCGCCCTTGAGGGGTGATCAGCAGGCGGTTTTTCTCGCGGTTAAACAGCGTGGTGGCTAAGCCTTCCTCCAGCTCTTTAAGGCGTGTGGTGATGTTCGACGGCACGCAGTGCAGCTGTTCAGCCGCAGCGGCAACCGTACCCTGTTCGACCACGGCGCAGAAAAACTTGAGCTGGGAGAGTTTCATATAGGTTCACTTTTTGAGAGTCTTTAGCTAATAAACAATCACTTTTTATTAGCAAGTGGCAAGCCTAACCTTGGCTCCGTGTTCACCAAGGCCTGCAGAAATTCCTCCGCAGCCTTAGCTCGAAAGGAGAGGGTTATGACTTATCACGTATTGGTGCAGTTCGACGTCCCCAGCGACAAACGCGAAGAGTTCGCCAAAGCCGCGCTGTTCGATGCCAACGGTTCGCTGCAAAACGAGCCCGGCACTTTGCGCTTCGAGGTGATCCGCGACGAGCACAACCGCAATCGCTTCTACCTCGATGAAGTGTACGAAGACGCCGCCGCGTTTGAGCAGCACTGCCGCAACGAAACCATCGTCGAGTTCTACAAGATGATCGACAGCTTCGCCAACGGTCCGCTATTCCTGTTCAAAGGTAATCGCGTCGCCGGTTAAACCCCGATGGGCACCTGCGGGTGCCCGTCAAATGATTAAGGAGCATGAATATGCGCATCTTGCACAGCATGCTGCGGGTCACCGATTTACCCGCATCTATCCGTTTTTACACTGAAGTCCTGGGCATGCGTTTGCTGCGGCAAAAAGACTATCCCGAGGGACGCTTCACCCTAGCCTTTGTCGGTTATCAGGATGAGAAGTTGGAGGCGGCCTTGGAGCTGACCTTTAACTGGGAAACCCATTCCTATACCCAAGGCACCGGTTACGGCCATCTGGCCATTGAAGTGGCTGACGCCGCGCAAACCTGCGCCCATGCCCGCAGCCTAGGTCACCCGGTGATTCGTGAGGCTGGGGTGATGAAGCACGGGCATACCGTGATCGCCTTTTTGCAGGACCCGGATGGCTACAAAATTGAGTTGATCCAGAAGGGAACCCAGGCCGATTAAGCGACTCTGTCCTAAGGTAGCCATTGTTCGTGTGTCGGGGTGAGTGCAGCACTGCACCGCCTGCCCGCCGCTTCAGCCATCCGCATTAATACCCTAGCAGGGCGCTAAAGAGTCTTTAGCGGCTGCAGGGTATTTTTGTCGTTGCCGCAGATCCGACTAGTTGGCGTGCTAAGGACGGCACGCACCCCCGCGCACATCTTCTGCCTCACATACAGGACCTGAAGTTCGCCATGAGCACTGCCAAGGATGGAGCACCAAGCAGCGGGGACGCTGCCAGCCAGCGCACTGACTTACCCGGCACGCCACTGCCATTCATCATGCATTTTGTGCGGCTGTACCGTGGTTGGTACGGCGCCATTTTGCTGCTGCAAATTATCGGAGTGGCTTGCAGTGTCTGGGTGCCCTGGAGTTTGGGCGCCATCACTCGTTTGGTCAGTGAAGGGCTGAAGTCTGATTCGGCGCAGCAACTGCTGGTGCCGCTGAGCTGGTTTGCGGCGTTGATTGTGTGCGAAGTGCTGTTTAACCGTGGCGCCTCCGGTTGCCATATCCGCGTCTTGCCCAAGCAACGGCGCCGCGTGACGCAGGCGCTATACGCCTATTTGCAGCAACACTCGCAGCGTTTTATCAGCAACCAGTTTGCCGGCGCCTTAGCGCATAAGGTTACGGAGGTTTCTATCGGGGTCAGCCAGGCTCTGGCCATCCTGCTGTTTGATTTGCTGTCTGTGCTGCTGGTGTTGATTTTCTCGGTGATTTTACTGCTTAGCGTGTCTTTGCCGTTGGGGCTATTTACCTTGCTCTGGTCGCTGAGTTTTATCCTGCTCTGTTATTTCCTTGCCCGCCGCAGCCAGCCGCTGGCGCAGCAGTATTCGGCGGCGCGCAGCACCAGTAACGGCAAGGTGGTGGATGCGGTGAGCAACCTCGCCAGCATTCGCTTGTTCGCCCGCCAGCCATTTGAGCAGGCCTACCTGACTCGCTATTTGGATACTGAGTTCGCGGCGGCTAATCGTTCCTTCAAGTACATGGAGAGGGTGCGCTGGTTTCAGTCGCTGTGCGGCATCCTGTTCAAGCTCGGCATGCTGCTGATGGCCTTGTATCTGTGGCAAACCCAGGTGATCGATATTGCCGCCTTCGTCATGGCCACCAGCTTGTCGCTATTGATCATTGGTGATGTCGGCAACCTGTCGCGGCGCTTGCTGGAGTTTTTCGAGGCCGTTGGCAGCATCAGCAACGGCTTGAGTACTTTGATTCATCCCCATGAGGTGGTCGATCAGCCGCAAGCCAGCACTCTGAAAGTCCGTCACGGGCAGATCGAGTTTCGCCAGGTTGGCTTTAGTTACACGCCCGGCAAGCCGATTTTTCGCGACCTCAATATCATCATTCCGCCAGGGCAAAAAGTCGGTCTGGTGGGGGCGTCGGGCTCCGGCAAAACCAGCCTGCTCAACTTGCTGCTGCGCTTGTATGACGTGGAACAAGGCCAAGTGCTGCTCGATGGTGTGGACATCCGCACCGTCACCCAAGCCTCGCTGCACCAGCAGATTGGCTTGATCCCGCAGGAGCCTGGGCTGTTTCACCGCAGCATCCGCGAGAACATCCACTATGGCCGCCTGGATGCCTCGCAAGATGAACTGAGCATGGCAATTTACCGCGCGGGCGCCAGCAGCTTTATCGAGCAAATGCCCCAGGGCTATGAGTCGTTGGTGGGCGAGCGCGGGGTCAAGCTCTCCGGCGGCCAACGGCAACGTATCGCCATCGCCCGGGTGCTGCTGAAGAACGCGCCGATTCTGGTGATGGATGAAGCCACCTCCAGTCTGGATTCGCTGACCGAGCGTTATATTCAGGAAAAGCTCGATGAAATCATGGGCGACAAAACCGTGCTGGTGGTGGCGCACCGGCTGTCCACCGTGGCTCACCTGGATCGCATCCTCGTCTTTGATAACGGCAAGGTGATTGAGGATGGCAGCCACGCAGAATTACTGGCCAAGCGCGGCCAGTACTACCGTTTGTGGAGTCGCCAGGAGACCGCTGAGATGCTGAGCTAGGTGGCCGTTTGCCGGCTTGAGTGATGCCTGGGACTACTGTGGGGTGCCCTGTGGGCGAATAACTGGCATTCTTCGTCCCCCAGGTTTGGCTGTCCAATTTCGCGGCAGTCGGCCTCAGACTTTCCAGCAGCAAGGTAAGGCGTTTATGGCATCGGCGAACAAGCAACACAAACGGGCTCAGCGGGCCAAAACCAAGGCCAAGCAGAACCGCAGCCAACGCCAGGCGGCGCCTTTGGAGCTGGACCCGGATGATCAGCGCATTGATCTGGAATCGGTCGATCTCACTGATATGTTTATCGCCATGCGCGAGGCCGGCAAACAAAGCCAACAAGCACTGTGCGCGGCCTTCTTAAATTTCCCGCTGCTGGAAATCGTGCTTGAGCAAGAGGGCGAGGAGGGCGCGACCGACTTTATCCTCGCCGCCCTGATCGAGTATCACCAGTGGGCCGCTAACTCTGAGGATGAAGCTGCCGCTCTGGCCTGGATTGAGAGTGCGCAGTTCCAAGCCGATTATGTCGCCGCCTCGCAAGCGCTAAGCCCAAGCGCGCCATAAGCGCTATCCACCTGGAGTAACAATGCTCAAGCTGAACCAAGAGCAACAAGGACGTGTGGCCATGGTGGCCGCGATGTTGATTTCCGGCACCATTGGCTTGTTTGTGGTCAGCTCCGGACAAAGCCCGTTTAACGTGGTGTTTCTGCGCTGCGTGATTGGTGGCGCCGGCATGCTGCTGGTGTGCTGGCTTAAAGGCTACTTACGCGACTTAAGCTTCAGCCGCCGGCAACTGCTGTTTATTCTGCTCGGCGCCGTGTGCTTGGTATTCAACTGGGTATTTTTGTTTAGCGCCTATCGCCTGACGTCCATCGGCATCGCCACCATCATTTATCACCTGCAGCCGTTCTTCTTGCTGTTCAGCGGCGTGTTGTTTTTGGGCGACAAACTCAAACGCTCCAATGTGCTGTGGTTAGTGCTGGCCTTTGCCGGCTTGCTGCTGATTGTGCGGCCCAATCACAGTGGTTTCGACCAGCAGTTTTTATGGGGCTGTTTAAGCGCCATCGCGGCGGCGTTGCTGTATGCCGCGACCACGCTGTTGACCAAACAGATTGCCAACGAAGTGCGTCCCGAGGTGATTGTCAGCGGTCACTTGCTGGTGGGCGCCGGGCTGTTTGTGTTCCTCGCCGACTTCAGCAGTTTGCCGGCCACTGCTGGCAGTTGGACGGCCATGCTGATGCTCGGGCTGTTCCACACCACCTTGATGCTGATGCTGCTCTACACCGCGTTTAAAAAAGCCAGCACCGCCAGTTTGGCGATCTTCGGTTTTCTCTATCCCTTGGTGGCGCTGATCGTCGATTACTTCGCCTTTGGTCATGTCATTAATCTGTGGCAAGCGCTGGGCGGTGTGCTGATCGTGGCGGCGGGCTTGGCTTACAACGCCGGATTAAGCTTGAGCTTTTTGGATAAAAAAGCGCTTTAAGGCGGCGCGATCTAGTGCCGCGCTATAGGGCGAATGCTTATAGCGTTGCAGCGCTTGCAAAAACTAACCTAAAGGCCAATTGCACGCTGCCGCCCTGGTTGAGTGCTGGCTAATTGCTGTTAAAACGCCCTGATTCTAAGCAAAAATACTAAAAGTTCAGGTTCGTACAGATTATCGGTGGCCCATCGGCGCACTTTGGCTAAAATGTCACAAATTCGATCCCAGCCAGTTGTTCGTATGGGACGCGACCAGCCAAGTTGGTCATAGCGTGCAGAGACCTGCGCCGAGCGTGGGCCAAGGGCCCCCCGTAGCGTTACCTTTACCTTTTGATATGTGACCGATCCTGTGAAATTAATCATTGTCGCTATTTACCTGCTGTCCATAGCGTATGTGCACCTGCGTGGTCGCGTACGGCATAAGCTAAGCCGCCAGCTGAGTGACCATTCCAGCTTTCTGGCACCGATCAACTGCTTCCTCTACCTGTTCTCCAAGAAGCCCAATCGGCCATTTCTTGACCCCACTGAGTTTCCTGAGCTGCAACAGCTGCAGGATAACTGGCAGGAAATCCGCGCCGAAGGCCAAGCCTTGTTAGCCGCTGGCGCGATTAAAAAGTCCGACCAGTACAACGACGTCGGCTTTAACTCCTTCTTCAAAACCGGCTGGAAGCGCTTCTACCTGAAGTGGTATGGCGACAGCCACCCTTCGGCCATGAAGCTGTGCCCGCGCACCACTGAACTGGTGCAAAGCATCGGTTCGATCAAAGCGGCGATGTTTGCCGAGCTGCCGCCAGGCTCGAAACTGGTCCGTCACCGCGATCCTTACGCCGGCTCCTACCGCTATCACTTGGGCCTGGAAACACCGAACAGCCCAGACTGCTATATCGATGTGGACGGCGAGCGCTACCACTGGAAAGACGGCGAGGGTGTGGTGTTCGACGAGACCTATATCCACTACGCCGAAAACGCCACCGAGCAGAACCGCATCATCCTGTTCTGCGACGTCGAGCGCCCCATGCAATATGCCTGGGCCGGCGCTTTTAACCGCTGGTTTAGCCGCACCGTCATGGCCGCCGCTGGCGCCCCCAACGACGACGGCGACAAAACAGGCGGTATCAACCGCTTCTTCAGCAAGGTCTACAAAATCCGCCTGCGCGGCAAAGAGCTGAAAAAGCGTAACCGCAAACTCTATTACCTCGAGAAGTGGGGCATCTTTGCGGCGCTGTTGTTGCTGTTTATCTTGATTTGAGGGGGCTGTTCAGTCGGCTCGCTTAGTCTCAGTCGCTTAGGTGCTGATGAGGCCTAATACAAAAAGCCCCGATAGCTTGGCTGTCGGGGTTTTTTCTTGGGTATGCGATGTGGGCGGCTCGGGCCCACGCTTTAGGTCGCTTCAAAATAAGGGTGGTCGGCAAAACGGTGGATGGGAAGAGCGTCATCCACCCTACGGGTTATGTGCGGTCTTCGGGGGCGGAGTGGTTAACCGCGCCCACTTGCCTTGCCTGAGTATCTAGAGCTACTTCCCAGTCGTTGGCGTCAAGAAAGCCCAGCACATCCAGTTCAGCCGTCTCTGGGGTTTTGCTAAAGAACAATGATGTGCCATAGGCCGGTGTGTCGCTCTCATAGCCCAGCGCTTCTTCAAAGGCAGAAATACAGCTGCTATGGGTTACCAGAATCAGGTTTTTACCCGGCTGCTTATGGCGCAGCACGTCATGCAGCATGTTTTCCCGGCATTTCAATAACCAGTCGCCGTCTATCCCCACGTCGTTAAACACGATGCTTTCGGTCTGGGCCGTGCGTGTCAGTGGGCTGTTGTAGACGTTGCTGTTATCGAGGCCTAACTGGCTATAGCTGTCTGCCAGAACATCTCCGGTGGCGACCGACCTTGAGGTGACGCCGGTATTACCTTGCAAGCAGGGATGGTCTTCCTTGTCACAGCGCTCAAGATGCCTTAGCAGGACGATCACATTGCCATCTTCCCACTCGTTCAACAGCTTGGGTAAGTCGTTGCGGCTTTCCTCGGAGAGGTCTGTTATCTCAGCGGGGTCAAAAACCATTGCACCGGCGGCAATGCTGAGAGAAGCGGCAGCGGCGCCAATTAAGGTGCGTTTGCGCTGACTGGCGTTAAACGTGCGCAGCCATTGACGGGTGCGACCCAGCAATGGGGGCTTAAACATAATGTCTCCTAGTTATTCGGCGCAGGTAGGGGCCGATAGTGGGGGGTATGGCACCTTAGTATCGGGGAAAGTTGCACGACAGATGGCAGATATAGGTCTCTGGATATGTCAGGGCGGTTAATTCGCGGCGGTGCCTCTAGCTGATGTGCAGGCGCTGAGCAGACAGTCAAACCCGTGAGTAGGTGGACAACGCGAAGCTTGTCCAGCCCATATAAGAGCCCACGCGAATTAACATGAGGATTGGTTCATGCGCTTGGGGCAGTTCTGCAGGGGGGATGCAGAGCGGTGGATGAGAAAAGCGTCATCCACCCTACGGGGTGTGTTTTTGCGCACTAGGCAATTTGATATAGGCGGATACGAAAAAGCCCCGAGGCCAATGGCCGTCGGGGCTTTTTGCTGTGATTTGGAGCGGGTGATGGGAATCGAACCCACGGCTCTAGCTTGGGAAGCTAGGGTATTACCATTATACGACACCCGCAGCGGGTGCCTTTATACCGGAACTTGGGGCCGAAATGAAGTGTGGGATGCGCTTATCTGCTGCTCGGGGACGATTATTTTGTGTTGTGGGCGGCTAAAAACTTTCGCTGGCTCAAGGATTTAGCGTGATGGGCAAGGTTTGGACAGCGCGAGGGGCCGGGCGGCGACAGATCTGCATGGAGGGTGGGCGCCGCTGCGCAGAGGCTTGGTGAGGCATTGTTTGGGTGGCGGTTGAGTGGGATCGTCTCGGTTGGTTTCACCCTGGCAAGCTACGCCCGGCGCTTTAAAGCAATGGCGATCGCATCGCGATGCCCTTTCCGAGTGGTAAGCCATACACGCAGCTCTAAATGTTGGCGACTTCGGTCTGGGTAATGTGCGAAACCTCTGTGAACACCGGCACGACGAGCTCAGGCCAGAGCGGGCCACATTGCAGGGCAACGGGCTTAGGGCGCACTTGAGTTGGCGCGGGTAATGAGCATTGCCAGGTGTTTTTCAGCGCTATGTCGCCAAGCGCTGGCACTTTTTGCAGATAACCAATGTGCCCCGCGATTGCCAGGTCATGCGCGGCGGGCCAGTCAGTTGCAAAACACTGGTGTCTTAGCAGCTCGCGATTTCTTCGGCCGTTAAGGCCCGGTACTGACCCGGCGCCAAACTTGGATCGAGGTGGATGCCGCCCATGCTCAGGCGATGCAGGCCGATTACTTTGTTTTGGAAGTGACCGAACATGCGTTTGACTTGGTGGTAGCGGCCCTCATGCAGCGTTAGCAAAGCGCTGTGGCTGTCGAGGATGGCGAGTTCTGCGGGCAGGGTGGTGAGGTCTTCGTAGGCGAAGTACAGACCTTGGGCGAAGACTGCGGCGTAGTGCGGCTCAATCGGCTGTTCGGTATGCACGCGGTAGACCTTACCCAAGCGGCTGCGCGGCTCGGTGAGGCGGCGGGACCAGAGGCCGTCGTTGGTGATGATCAGCAGGCCGCTGGTGTTGAGGTCCAGGCGCCCGGCCAGGTGCAGTTCGGTTTTGTCTGGCTCATCCAGCAAATCGAGCACGGTACGATGCTCTTCATGCTGGGTGGCGCTGACCACGCCGACGGGCTTGTGCAGCATAAAGTAGCGTGCGGCTTTGCCGGCTTGGAGCAGTTGGTTGTCCAGTTCGATGCGGCTGAATTGGTTGACTTCAAACTGCGCAGCATTGACCACCTGGCCGTCTACCTTCACGCGGCCACTGGTCAAGGCCAGGCGTCCGGCTTGGCGATTAAGCGCGGGCAAGTTACTTAAAAATCGATCAAGACGCATGCTTAGTCGGGGCTGTCGGTAGCGGTTAAGGCTTGGGCGCAGGCTGGGCACAGGCAGCTTTGCTCAGCGGGGGCGCGGGGTAAATCGCTCAACACGGCTGGATCGATCATCAGGCTAAAACACCAGCAAGCACTGACCGGCGTGCTGCTGTCGGCTTGGGCGCATTGGTTGCGTTGGCCGCAGCGCGGGCAACGGGTGGCTGACTCAGGCATGGGCTGCTTACGCCGGCTCCGCGTACAGGCAATTACGCCCGCGTTGTTTCGCGCGGTACAGGGCGTGGTCGGCGCGGGTGATCAGTTGATCAATCGATTCGCCGGGTTGCAGTTGGGCCAAGCCAATGCTGGTGCTGATATGCAAGGTAACTCCCTGATAGGGGATGGCGCAGTGGTCGATCAGGCTGCGGATCTTCTCGCCGACTTCTTGGGCTTGCGCAGCGTCGGTGTTTTTCAGCAGCAGGATAAACTCTTCACCGCCCCAGCGGCACAGAATATCGCTCTGCCGCACATGGCTCAGCAGCTTGCTGGCCATGCAGCGCAGCACTTCATCGCCGGCCATGTGGCCATGGCTGTCGTTAAGGTTTTTGAACTTGTCCAAGTCCATCAGTAAGGCGCACAGCGGGCTGTGCTCGCGCTGGGATTCTTGCACAGCCTGCTGGGCCAGCATGTCGAAGCCGCGACGGTTGAGCAGGCCGGTCAGTTGGTCGGTGGTGGCCAACGCTTTGAGCCGGCGCTGATAACGCCCGAGCGCCATATTGACCAAGCTCAGAATGATCACGCTGACCACCAAGCAGATCAGCAGGTTGAGGTAGAGGGATTTGCGGATGCCGGCGACTTCGCGCTCATCTTCTTTATCGACAAACAGATACCAGTTCAGCTCCGGGATAAAGCGCACGTTGAGCAGGTGATCCTGGCCTTGGTACTCATAGCTGTAGGTGCCACTGGGTGCTTTCAGTTTGTCGGCGGTAAAACTCTCCAGCCCTGGCAGTTCGCTGAGCAGTTGGCCGCTGCGGCTAGCCATGGGGCCACCCTGGGCGCCCGTTAGTACCAGGCGGCCATTGCTGTCGGTGAAGAACACGCGGCGTTGGTAGCGCTGCTGATAGGTCTCGATCAGCTTGGCGATGGTATCCACCTGCAGGCCTACGCCGGTGGCGCCGATAAAGTTGCCTTGGTAGTCCAGCACTTTGTAGTTGATAAACACGGCAAGGCGGTCTTGGTTGGCCAGGTCGACGTCGATGTTGATGGCGTAGGGCTGATCCGAGCGCTTGAGGTCGTAATACCAAATATCGCGAAAGGCTTCAGGGCTGACTTGTTTAAGCACGCCCTTGGCTTGGTAATAGGTGCGGCTTTTATCGGCAACCAAAAAGCTGGTGAGGGTGCCGTAGCGGGTCTGCACTTCATGCAAGTAACGGGTGATCGACGGGCTTGGCGCCTCACCGGACAGCAGCCAATCGCGGATGTAGATGTCTTGGGCCATCATCGAGGCGATCAGCACCGGGCGCACCAAGTCCGTTTGGATTTCTGAGTAGATGGTGTCGGAGGTTAAAGGCAGCTCGGTATCGACGATGCCGCTGCGGATCGAGTCAAACGCCGAGTAGTAGCTGGCCAGGGAGGTGGCAAGAAAGCCCAAAGTCAGCAACAGCAATAACAGCAGGGTTAGGGGGCGGTGGCTGATATGGGCGGGCGCAGAGGGCATGCCTGACTCGCTTGTGGCTACCGCTAGACCGCATCAGTGCGCCTTGCGGGGCTGGGCGGGCGGTGCAGCTGTTAATAGCACGATTAAGGAGCTGTAAAGGGCGCAAAGTCTAACAAACTTGGCGGTGATGTCGCCGTGATGGCGCTAACAAGTTGACCACTTGGGGAGAATTCCACGTTCTGCTTGATCCAAGTCAACAGGAGCAGGGCCGGTGGTACAGGCAATGCAGGGAGAGGGCGGCCTTGAAACAATTTGTGCGCATTGGCCCGGCAGACGATTGCGCGAATTAATTTGTACGGTTGTCTTACTTTGTGGGCGCGTCCCAGGTGTCGATAGCAGTCTGCACCCAACCTGCGGTCTAAGGAGGCCGCCATGCACATCCAACTTCTGGCTTTAGTGTTGTTGCTGTTTTCTGTGACCGGCTGTGCTGCCTCGGGCGGTGTTTACAGTCCCCGCGGCTATGAGCGCAATTATTATCCCCCGGCAGGCTATTTGCCGCCGCGCTATCCGGCTTATGGCGTGGCGCCAGGCCATCCCGTGCCGGTGTATCAGGCGCCGCGGCAACCCCTGTATCGGCCTGCGCCACCCCCACCGCCGCCGCGGTATGTACCGCCTGGATATTACCGCCCGCGCCCCGGCCAGGGCTGGCAGGGTCCGGGGCATGGTTATGCACCGCCGCCGCGCAGGGAGCCACGGCGGGTTGATAGTCGTGATTACGGCGGCCAGCGCGGTTGGGACAGTCGGCGCTGGTAGCGTTGAACGGGGGAATAAAAAACCGCAGCTGGCTGCGGTTTTTTTTTGCGGCTAGTCGATAAACAACTGCTGCACCACGGAGAAGTCCTGCTTGCCCAAGCCTTGTTTGGTGAGCAAACGGTACAGGTGCAGGGCTAGGGCGCCCATGGGCGTACTGTTGCCACTGGCCAGGGCGGTTTCTTGGGCCAGGCTTAGATCCTTGCTCATCAGCTCGGCCATAAAACCGCCGGTGTAACCCCGTGAGGCCGGTGCCTGCGGCATCACCCCGGGCCAGGGATTGTATTTCTCCAAGGTCCAGTTGCCGCCGGAGCTCTGGCGCATGATTTCGGCCAGAACTGCCGGCTGCAAGCCGTTGGCCACGCCCATGGCCATGGCTTCGGCAGTGGCGATCATCTGCACGGCCAGCACTTGGTTGTTACAAACCTTGGCCACTTGTCCGGAACCTTCTGCTCCGGCGTGGAAGATATTGCTGCCCATCACGCTGAAGTAGGGGCGCGCGCGTTCGAGGCAGACTGGGTCACCACCGACCATAAAGGTCAGGGTGCCCGCCGCCGCGCCGGCCGTGCCACCGGAAACCGGCGCATCGAGCATTTCGATACCGCGCGCGCGCGCGGCTTGATGCACCCGGCGGGCTGAGTCCGGGGCGATGGTCGAGCATTCCAAAACCAGAGTGCCGGCGAGCAAGTTGGCCAGCAAGCCATTCTCACCCAGATACAGCCCTTCAACATGGCGGCTGGCGGGCAACATGCTGATCACCACTTCCGCGCCGTCAGCAGCCTCTAGGGCACTTTGCGCTGCGTAGGCACCCTCGGCGACCAAGGCTTGCAGGGCTTCTTCTTGCAGGTCATAGGCGCTGACTTTAAATGCCGCTTTGAGCAGGTTGCGGGCCATGGGCAGGCCCATGTTGCCGAGGCCGATAAAGGCGATATGACTCATTGTCGTGCTCCCTCTGGATGATACTGGCAGAGCGGCTTAGAGATCGGCCAGTGGATGGGGACCGTCCCACACGGGGCGAAAGTGCGCGTCGATCACCTCCGGGGCGATGTTTTTTACATCCGGCCAATGCCAGCGCGGGTTTTGGTCTTTATCGATCAGGCGCGCGCGCACGCCTTCAGGGAACTCCGGATGCCGGCAGCAATTGAGGCTCATGGCGTACTCCATGCGAAACACCTCGGCCAACGACAGATACTTGGCCCGGTTGATTTGCTCCCAGACTAAGTGCCCGGTCAGCGGGCAACCGGCGGCCAGGGTTTTGCCGGCGCGGGCCAGCAGCGGGTCGGCGTCGTCCTGTAACGCGCTAATGGCCTGCCAGCTTTGCAGCAGATCAGGCAGATCGAGCAGCCCATCGATGCGCGCGCGGCGTGGCAGCCACTGGGCTTCGGGGAGCTGGCCGAGGGCGGCGTGCTCCAGCGCCTTGAGCAGGCTGTGCAGTTGCTGTGGGCAATGCTCTTGCCAGTTGAGCTGACACAGGCCGTTGATGAGATCGTCCTGCTGGCTGTCGAGCAGCACACGGTCGGCGAGGTTGAGATCCAGCGCGTCGCGGGCGTTGATGGTGCCGGCGGTAAGCCCCAGGAACAGTCCCAACTTGCCCGGCAGACGCGACAAAAACCAGCTGCCGCCGACATCCGGGAACAGACCGATATTGATTTCCGGCATGCCCAGGCGGCTGCTCGGCGTGACGATGCGTAGCGAGGCGCCTTGCATCAGGCCCATGCCGCCGCCCAGCACATGGCCGTGGGCCCAGCAGATCAGCGGTTTGGGGAAGGTGTGCAGGAGGTAATCAAGGCGGTATTCGTCGGCAAAAAAACGCCGGGCCAACTCTGGCACGCTACCGGGTTCGGCTAAGCACTGCTCAACCAACTGCACCACATCACCGCCGGCACAAAAGGCTTTGGGGCCGTTACCGCGCAGCAGCACGCAGGCGATGCTTGGATCTTCGGCCCAGCGTTTGAGTTGGGCGGTGAGGGCGTCAACCATGGGCAGCGACAGGGCGTTTAAGCTCTTCTGCGCATCCAGAGTAGCGACACCAATCTGCCGGCCATGCTGGGCCGGCAATTGTTGAAACTGTACGTTCATCAGTGCGCTCCTGGGACTATTTGTTCAGCCACTGCGGCGGACGTTTTTCCAAGAAGGCGTTGACCCCTTCGCGGGTGTCGACGGCATCGAACAGATCGACAAAGCGCTCGCGCTCTTCGCTTAACCACGTGCTTGGGCTGCGCTCGCGGGCCCCCTGGATCAGCGGTTTGATGGCGCGTACCGCTACCGGGCTTTGCCCGGCGACTTTAGCCGCCAGCAGCAGAGCATGGTTGCGGGCCTCGCCTGTGGCCACTACTTGCTCGACCAAGCCAATGCGCAGCGCGGTGTCGGCGTCGACCCGCTCACCGCAGAGAATCATGCGCTTGGCCCAGCCTTCCCCGACCAGCCAGCTCAGGTGCTGGGTGCCGCCGGCGCAGGGCAGCAGGCCCACGCTGGCTTCGGGCAGGGCCATTTGCGCTTGTTGCTCGGCGATGCGGATATCACACACCAGCGCGCACTCCAGACCACCGCCCATGGCGTAGCCGTTGATCGCGGCAATCGACACGCCGCGGAAGTCGCGCAGCGCCTCGAAGGCTTCGCCGAAACGGCGGGCCATTTCGCGGGCGCGGGCTTTGTCGCCGTCGGCAAACAGCTTGAGGTCGGCGCCGGCGCTGAAGAACTTGCTGCCTTGGCCGGTGATGACCAGGGCATAGATGTCATCGTCACGGTTGAGGTGTTCCATCAACTGCTTAAGGCCGATCAGCGAGTCGCGGTCCCAGGTGTTGGCCGGTGGGTTGTTGATGGTGATCAGTGCGGTGTGGTCGTGTTTTTCCACGGTGAGTTTGTGGGTCAGGTCAAACACCCCGGTTTTGTAAGGTTCTACGGCGTTACTCATGATGACTCCTTTACTGATACGGCGCGGCAGCGTCGGCGCCACCGTGGCCTCGCGTTGTTACAGCAAGCGTTCGAGCATGCCGCCTTGCTCCAGCAGGCGGCGGGCAATGATCACCCGCATAATTTCGTTGGTGCCTTCCAATATCTGGTGCACGCGGCTGTCGCGCACCCAGCGCTCCAAGGGGTAGTCGTTGAGGTAACCATAACCACCATGCAGTTGCAGCGCGTCATTGCACAGATTGAAGCAATGGTCGGTGGCAAAGCGCTTGGCCATGGCGCAATAGAGGCTGGCTTCGCTGTGCTGATGGTCGAGATGATGCGCCGCCAAGCGCACCATCTGCCGGCTGGCAGTGAGGTCAGTGAGCATGTCGGCCAGTTTGAATTGCAGGGCTTGGAAGTGGCTTAAGGTTTTACCGAATTGTTTGCGCTCCTCGACATAGCGCAGCGATTGCTCCAGCGCGGCTTGCGCGGCGCCCAACGAGCAACTGGCGATATTGATCCGCCCGCCATCGAGGCCTTTCATGGCATAGACAAAACCCTGACCTTCCGGGCCGATACGTTGGCTGGCGTGGATGCGCACGCCTTCAAAGGTGATGGTCCGGGTGGGCTGGGCGCGCCAGCCCATCTTCAGCTCATTGCGGCCGTACTTCACGCCCTCGGCATTGGCTGGCACCACAAAGCAGGAGATGCCCTTGGCGCCTTCTTCGCCGGTGCGCGCCATCACGATCAGCACATCGGTGCTGCCGGCGCCGGAGATAAAACATTTGCTGCCGTCGATGATGTAGTGCTCGCCGTCGCGTTTAGCCCGCGTGCGCAGGTGCGCGGCGTCGGAGCCCGCGTCGGGCTCGGTGAGGCAGTAAGAGGCCAGCAGTTCGCCGCTGACCAAACGCGGCAGCCACTGTTCTTTAAGAGCGGCATCGGCAAAGGAGGCGAGCATCCACGAGGCCATATTGTGGATGGTGAAAAATGCCGTGGTGGCGATGCAGCCGGCCGAGAGTTGCTCGAAAATCAGCGACGCGCTTAAGCGCGACAATCCCAAACCGCCGTCTTCTTCGGGGATATACAGGGCCAGATAACCTTGCTCGGCGCCGCGCTTGATCACGTCCACCGGGAAGTGATGATCGCGGTCCCAATCCGCCGCGTGGGGCGTCAGTTCGCGGCTGGCAAAGGCGCGGGCGCTGTCGACCAGCAGGCGTTGTTCTTCACTGAGTTGAAAATCCATAAATCCCCATGGCGCTTGCGCGCGAATTATTATTTGAGGGTGATGGTGAGGTTGCTGGTGACCACGGCATCGTCATCAAACCAGCGACTGGTGACGGTTTTGGTCTCGGTAAAAAAGCGTACGCCTTGCTTGCCGTAGGCGTGCAGGTCGCCGTAAAACGAGCCCTTCCAACCGGTAAAAGAAAAGAATGGCAGAGGCACTGGCACTGGCACGTTGATGCCGACCTGGCCCACTTCCACGGCATGTTGATAATGCCGCGCCGCGCCGCCAGAGCGGGTAAAGATCGAGGTGCCGTTGCCGTAGGGGCTTGCGTTGACCAAGGCGATGGCATCTTCCAGGCTGTCGACTTCCACGCACAGCAGCACCGGGCCGAAGATTTCCTCGCGGTACAGCGCCATGCTGGGCGTCACTCCGCGGAACAGGGTGGGCCCGACCCAGTTGCCGTCTGGATAACCGTCCACCGTGCACT
This sequence comes from Pseudomonas sp. 5P_3.1_Bac2, assembly GCF_025465995.1. Lineage (GTDB taxonomy): Bacteria > Pseudomonadota > Gammaproteobacteria > Pseudomonadales > Pseudomonadaceae > Aquipseudomonas. Next base: position 164,198 of record NZ_JANLNY010000004.1, read on the forward strand.
GCGAGCCATCCAGCAAGCATTCAGCCCCTTCGGCCTTACCTTGGGCAATCAGGCGCAGCACCCGCTGCTTAGCCTGACGGCTGATCAGCGGGCCGAAGGCGGCTTGGCCGTCGTTCCAGTAACCGGGTTTAAGCGCGGCCATTTGTGTTTGCAGCTCCGCGATCCAGTGTTTGGATTCGCCGACAAACACCGCCACGCTGATCGCCATGCAGCGTTGGCCGGCGGCGCCGCAGCTGGCGCCGACCAGGTTGCTGAGCACTTGCTGTGGATGCGCATCGGGCATCACCACCAAGTGGTTCTTCGCCCCGGCAAAGGCTTGCACCCGCTTCATATGGGCAGTGCCGGTGCGGTACACGTGCTGCCCCACCGGCACCGAGCCGACAAAGGAGATCGCCCGGGTGTCAGGGTGGGTCAGCAGGCTGTCGACCACCTCGCGGCCACCGTGCAGCACTTGCAGCACGCCCTTGGGCGCGCCGGCCTCGATAAACAGTTGCGCCAGACGGTTCGGCGTCAGCGGGTCCTGCTCGGAGGGTTTGAGGATAAAGCTGTTGCCGGCGGCGATGGCTAGCGGAAACATCCACAGCGGAATCATCGCCGGGAAGTTAAACGGGGTAATGCCCACGCACACGCCCAAAGGATGAATCCAGCTGGCGGTGTCGATATCGCGGGCGACGTTCTCCATGGTTTCGCCCATCATCAGGCTGGCGATATTGCCGGCTTGCTCCACCACTTCGATGCCGCGCCACACATCGCCCTTGGCGTCGGCCAGGGTCTTGCCGGTTTCTTGGGCAAGCAGCTCGGCCAGTTCGTCGTGGTGTTCTTTGAGCAGGTGTTGGTAGCGCAGCATCAGCCGCGCCCGGTCGGAGACAGGGACTTCGCGCCAGGTGAGAAATGCCGCCTTGGCACTGGCCACGGCAGCTTCGATTTCTTCCGCCGTGGCATTCGGCGCCAGGGCCAATACCTGTTGCGTGGCAGGGTCAGTGACTTCAATCAATGTGCGGCTATGGCTGTCGCGCCAGACACCGTCAATCAGTTGCGGGATTGCCTTGCTCACGCCGTCCTCCCAGTGAATCTCTAAGGATTCAATTGTTGTTTTGTCGGTTGTTATAGCCGCGCTACTGACCTTTGTGGATTGACGATCTTGGTTGCGAAATGGACTATCTTGGTATTGTCTTGCCCGTGGATGGCGCTATGCCGAGCTATGTCGATACCTCCAACTGGCCGCTGCCGGCTAACGGCGTGCGCTTTATTACGCCACCGCGTTTGCGTCGCCAATTGGCCCGCAGCTCTCTGGCGGCGGGCTGCTATCCGCTGGCGCTGGGGTTTTATCCGCAGGCGTTGGGGCATCAGATGCGGCGCGCGCTGCCGGACGATTATTTGCTGATTTACTGTCGTACCGGACAGGGTTGGGTGCAAACCCAAGATGGACGATTAGCAGTCGCGGGTGGCGATCTGCTGATGCTGCCCAAAGCTCAGGCCCATGCCTACGGCGCTGATCCGCATAAGCCCTGGAGCATCTACTGGGTGCACTTTGATGGGGGGCTGGCGGCAGAGTTTATCCAGCCGTTGGGCCGTGGCCCGCTGCTGCGCATTGGCGTGCAGCCGCGCTTGCTGGCCGAGTTTGATGCCTTGCTCAACCTGCGCAAGCAAGGCCTGAATCTGGCCCATTTTGTTCACGCCGCCCATCAGTTACAGGTGCTGCTGACTTCACTGGCGGTGCTGCCGGCGCGCACCACCTTGAAGTCCGGGCGGGTGCTTGATGTGGACGCGGTGCAAGCGGTGATGCGCGCCCATCTGCATGACAGCCTGAATCTCGATGAGCTGGCCGCGCAGTTTAAATTATCGCGTTTTCACTTCGCCAAAACCTACCGCGCCCTGACGGGCCAGGCGCCGATTCAGGACTTTATCCAACTGAAAATGGCCCATGCCTGCCGCTTGCTCGATGAGGGCAGCGCGAGCATTCGCCAGGTCGCTGAGCAGCTGGGCTACGAGGACATGTATTACTTTTCCCGGCTGTTTCGCAAAGTGGTGGGCATGGCGCCCAGCCACTACCGTGCCCTGCACCAAGGCTGATGGCTGCCCAAGCCCTTGGGTTGACTTGCGCCATGGCCGCGACTAGCGTGCGCCTTTGATTTTTAAGCAGGGTGTAGTGATGGGCGGCGCAGATAAGGTCAAACTCGAGGCAGGCTGGAAACAGGCGTTGCACGAGGAATTCGATAAAGCCTATATGCGTGAGCTGGGTGGTTTTCTGCGGGCGGAGAAGGCGGCCGGCAAGGTCATCTATCCGCCTGGGCCGCTGATCTTCAATGCCCTTAACTCGACGCCGCTGGCCCAGGTCAAGGTGGTGGTCATCGGTCAGGACCCGTATCACGGACCCAACCAAGCCCACGGTCTGTGTTTCTCGGTGCAGCCGGGGGTGAAGACGCCGCCGTCGCTGGTGAATATCTATAAAGAGTTGAAACGCGACCTGAATATCGACATCCCCAGCCACGGCTACCTGCAAAGCTGGGCCGAGCAGGGCGTGTTGCTGCTTAACACCTCACTGACGGTGGAGCAGGCCATGGCTGGCTCCCATGCCGGCAAAGGCTGGCAGCACTTCACCGACAAGGTGATTGAGGTGGTCAGCCGGGAGCAGCCGCGTCTGGTGTTTTTGCTGTGGGGCGCCCATGCCCAGAGCAAGGAAAAACTCATCGATACCAGCAAGCATCTGGTGCTTAAGTCGGTGCATCCATCGCCGCTGTCGGCCCACCGCGGCTTTATCGGCAACGGTCATTTCAGTCGCACCAATAAGTTTCTTGAACAGCACGGTTTAAGCTCGATCGACTGGCGTTTGCCGGCGCAGGTCGAGTGATCCGTCAGGCGTTGTCGGGCCAGCGCTTGAGCCAATAACGAAACACCGGCCGGGCCAGAAACATCAGCAGAAACAGGCGCAGCACCTGCAAGGCGGTAACCATGGCCACCGACAGGTGCAGTGCTTCGGCGGTCAGGCTCAGCTCGGTGATGCCGCCGGGCATCATCCCCAGCATCAGCGATTGCGCCGACACGCCGCTGCTCCAGCCCAGAGCTAAGCCGAGCAGCACCGCGCAGCCCATAGCCAGCAGGGCAAACAGCAGGACGCGCAGAAGAAAGCCGGGCGCTTTGCGGAAAAACGCGCGGTCAAAATGACAACCCAGCCCGCAGCCGATCAGCCACTGCCCGAGGTGGCCGACACTCGCCGGCAGGCCCTGGTGCAGATCAAAACTGACACTGGCTACAACACACAGGGTCAGCGGTCCGAGCATCCACGGATTGGGCTGGCGCAGCCGCCGCCAAAGCCGCGCCATCAAATATCCGCCCACCAGCAGGCCAATTAGCCAAGGCCAGTTGACCAGTACCGGCGCCCTTGGCGCCACAGTGGGCAGGCTTAAGGTGAACAGGGCGGGAATCAGCAACACCACCAGCAACATGCGCAGGCTATGGGCGGCTGCGACCTGGGCGGAGTTGGCGCCTAATGGCGCGGCTAAGGTCACCATATCGCTGGCGCCGCCGGGCATGCTGGCGAAGAACGCGGTGGCGCGATCCAGCCCGCTGCGGCGCAAAATCGCAATGCCGATCAGGCTTAAGGCGAGGGTGGCAAAGGCGCCGATAATCACCAAAACAAGATGGCTGTACACCTGGCTTAGCACCTCGCTGGTGAAGTGCAAGCCAATCCCGCTGGCGACTATTAACTGACCGCTCTGCCGCCCGCCGGGCATTTCTGTACTGAGAGCCCCGGCGCAGCGCAGCGCGATCACGCCAAGCATTGAGCCAATCATCCACGGCAGCGGCCAGCCAACCTGGCTGGCTAGATAGCCGCCGAGGACGCCGGCCAAGGGCGTGGCCCACCAGTTGCGCCAATGGTTAGTGCTGTGGGCCTGGCTCAGCATGGGCGCTGCTTCCTGCAGTAAACGGGCAATGACCAGCGGGGTTGAACTGGCTGCTTCGGCGGCATACACACTCCCTGTACGGCGCTGCGTCGTCCCTTACGCAGCTTGGTTTAATCGCGCCAGTGCTTATTGCACCAGATCAAACTCCTGCGCCAACTCCTGATACTGACGCACCTGTTTTTTCACATAGGCATCCAGTTCGGCGCCGGTCATGGCGAAAGGGTACATCTGCCGCTCAGTGCGCAACTGGGCATAGTCCTTGGATGCCAATAACTGATCGAAAGTTTTTTGCCACCAGGCGTAGGCCTCGGGGCTGACTTTGGGGCCCAGATAAAAGCCCCGAATCACCGGCCACACCACGTCATAGCCTTGCTCTTTGGCGGTGGGGATGGAGGCGACCCATTGTCCGGGTAAACGCTCTGCGGCCATTACCGCCAGCACTCGCATGTCGCCGGTGGCGATATGCGGCAGGGAGTCGGCAATATCCGTGCTGGCCACCTGAATACTGCCGCTGAGCAGGGCGGTGGCCAGCTCGCCGCCGCCTTCCATGGCCACGTACCGCAACTGCTTGGGATCGATGCCGGCAGCGCGGGCGAGTAGGGCGCTTTGCATCCAGTCCTGGCCGCCGATGGTCCCGGCCGAGCCAATCAGCACCGCGCTGGGATTGGCCCTAATCGCCGCGAGCAGCTCATTGAGGTTGCGATAGGGCGAGTCGCTGCGCACGGCGATGGCGCCATAACTGCTGCCAATGGCGGCCAGCCAGTGCACCGCGTCTTCATCGAAACGACCGAATTTACCCAAGGCCAAATTCAGCAATGAACCGCTGGAAAACGCGGTGATGGTTTCACCATCCGCCGGCCGCTGTGCCACCACCGAGTTGTAGGCCACCGCCCCGACCCCGCCGGGCATATAGCGAATATGCAGCGGCGCCTTGAGCAGTTGGGTCTGGGCTAAGGCGCTTTGCGCCAGTTTGCAGGTTAGATCGAATGAGCCGCCAGGGGCCGCAGGGGCAATGCACTGCGGGTTGTGCGGCTCAAAGGCCCAAACAGCAGAAGTCAGAGTCAGGCAGCTAGTGGCCAGACACAGACGAACAAGGGCTAGGGACATGGACGGACCTCAAACGCAGAACTTCACCAAATCGGCAGGCTATAGCCGACAATAATCCGATTTTCGTCGGCATTGCGGGCAAATTGCGAGCGGAAAGTTGCGTTGCGCAGGCGAATGTTGACGTTTTTCAGCGGGCCGCTTTGTACGACGTAACGGATTTCCGAGTTGCGCTCCCATTCACTGCCGCGTTTATCGCTGCCGGCAATGCGCGCATCTTCACCACTTAGGTAGCGGCTCATAAAGCTCAAACCGGGGATGCCCAGTGCGCTGAAGTCATAGTCGTAACGCGCCTGCCAGGAACGTTCGCCGGCGTTGGCGAAGTCGTTGATCTGCACGAAGTTGATCAAAAATGGATCGCTGCCGTCGAGGTAGGTAAAGCCGGTGTCGCCGCCCATGTCCTGATAGCCGAGGCCGAATTTATGTCCGCCCAAGCTGTAGCTGAACATGGCTTGCAGCGCTTGGTTATCCACCTCGCCGGCCTTGGCGCTGCCGCTGTCTTTGCTCAGGGATAAGCGCAGGTCGCTGGAAAACTTGCCCGGGCCTAGCTCATGGTTAGTGGTTAAACCGAAGTAGTGTTGACGGTAGATGTCCTGTACGTCGGCGTAGTAGTAACTGCCGTTGATGCCCTTAGTGAATTCGTACTCGGCGCCGGCGATGTTCATATGATCCGCGGTGATGCCACCGGCGTAGCGTTTGTTTTTGCTGTTGAGGGCTATTTTTTCCGCGTTGGTCGAGGCGCGGTCGACCGCCCGGTTAAAGCGTGCGCCGGTTAGCTTCAGACCACTCCATTCCGAGGAGGTGAGCATGCCGCCTTCGAGAATTTGTGGCAGCAAGTGACTGGTACTGGCCTTGATCACCGGCAGCTCGGGGATATGTGAGCCATAGCGCAACTCGGTGGCCGAGACTTTGAATTTAGCGGTCAGCCCCAAGCGCGCGAACTGATCCGGCGTGCCGCCGTCGTCCTGCACGGGCAGCAGGTCGGTGCCGGTGCGGCCGCCGCCAGAGTCGAGTTTGATGCCGAGCATGCCCATGGCATCCACACCCATGCCGACGGTGCCTTCGGTAAAGCCTGAGTGCATATCCAGCAGGAAGCCCTGACCCCATTCCTCGCGTTTGTTCTGGCCTTCGCCATCGCGGAAGTCACGGTTGAAGTAGATATTGGTGGTGCTCAAGGTGGCGTTGCTGTCCTCGATAAAATCGGCGTAGGCGACGCTGCTAAGACTGCTGATGGCCATGCCCAGCAATTGGACAGGCAAGTGAGTGCGAACTGAGGTCAGGCGCATCCTGTGGTTCTCCCTTTTATTCTTGTCGCGGCTGCGCACCACTGCACCAGCCGTTCTAATGTGGGTGGTAAAACCACCGGCCGCGATCCTAGGAAGGCAAGCTTTCACTAACCTTTCAAAGTTGATTGTTGTTTGTAGGGCGATAACTCGTGGTGATCGTTGGCCAATTCACATTAGGCGCCGCACCTGTAAACTCTCGCGCCACGGGGAGTTGCTGGAGTAGCAAGGCCAGCTTGATACAGGAGGTACAAGTGCGAATTTTGCTGGTGGAAGACCATCTGCAGTTGGCGGCCAGTGTCGCTCAGGCGTTAAAGGGCGCCGGCTGGACAGTGGACGTGTTGCATGACGGTATTGCCGCGGACTTAGCCCTGAGCAGTGAGGATTATGTGTTGGCCATCCTCGATGTGGGCTTACCGCGTTTGGACGGTTTTCAGGTGCTCGGCCGCCTGCGTGAACGCGGCAATAATTTGCCCGTGTTGATGCTGACTGCGCGTAGTGAGGTCAAGGATCGGGTATACGGACTCAACCTCGGCGCCGATGATTATCTGGCCAAACCCTTTGAGTTGTCCGAGCTGGAAGCGCGGGTTAAAGCCCTGCTGCGGCGTACCGTGCTTGGCGGTGAACGCCAGCAAAGCTGCGGTAACTTACGCTATGACCTGGAGACACGGCGCTTTAGCCTGGATGAGCAACTGCTGACGTTGACCTCCCGCGAGCATGCCGTGCTGGAGGTCATGATCGCCCGTCCGGGCCGGGTGCTGAGCAAGGAGCAACTGGCCGCCCAAGTGTTTGGCCTGGATGAAGAGGCGAGCAGCGACGCGATTGAAATCTACGTGCACCGCCTGCGCAAAAAACTCGAAGGCGGTGCGGTGCGCATCGTTACATTTCGCGGTTTAGGTTATTTGCTGGAGGCCGCGGGTGAGTGATGCCGGCAGTTTGCGCGGGCGCTTAATTCGGCGCTTGGCCCTGCTGTTGGCTGTGGTGTTTTTGATCAGCAGCCTGAGTGCTTATTGGGGCTCGCATCAGGCGGTGGACCGCGCTTACGACCGCACCTTGTTGGCCTCGGCGCGGGCGGTGGTCGCCGGCCTGTACACCGAAGACGGTCAACTGCGCGCTAACGTGCCCTATATCGCCCTCGACAGCTTTGCCTACGACAGCGCCGGGCGCATCTATTACCAAGTGTTGGACAGCAGTGGGCGGATGGTCTCCGGCTATGAACATCTCCCGGCCGCGCCGAAGGGGACGCTGCGTACCGAGGACTACCCGGCGTTGGCGCGTTTTTATGACGGCCAATACCGCAATCAGGGGGTGCGCGTGGTCAGCTTGCTGCAACCGATTACCCCCCCTGGGCAGAGCGGCATGGCCGAGATCCGCGTGGCGGAAACCCAAGGCGCGCGTGAGCGCATGGTGCGTGAACTGCTGCTGGGCACCTTCCTGCGTATGGGCGCTTTGGCCCTTAGCGCATTGCTCTTGGTGTGGTTGGCGGTCAGCGTGGCGCTGCGCCCGCTGGATCAGTTGCGGCGCAGTGTGGCGCAGCGCAGCAGCGATCAACTGCAGCCGTTACCCGTCGAGGGCATGCCGCGCGAGTTGCTGCCCTTGGTCAATACCCTGAATCAGTTCAACGGGCGCCTGCGTAATCTGTTTGAGCGCCAGTCGCAGTTTATTGCCGACGCCTCCCATGAGCTGCGCACCCCCTTGGCGGCGCTGAAGGCGCGGGTCGAGTTGGGCCTGCGCGACGAGCAGCCCGAGGTATGGCGCAGCACCTTGCAGGCCACCGGGCAAAACACCGACAAGCTGACGCACTTGGCCAACCAGTTACTGTCGCTGGCGCGGGTTGAAAGCGGCGCCCAGGCCATTCTTGAAGGCGGTGCTCAGCGCTTGGATTTAAGCCAGTTGGCGCGGGAGTTGGGCATGGCCATGGCGCCGCTGGCCCATGGCCGCGGCATTGCGTTGGCGTTGGAGGCGCAACAGCCGGTGTGGGTGATGGGCGAACCGACCCTGCTCAATGAACTGCTCAGCAATTTGTTGGATAACGCCTTGGCCCATACCCAAGCCGGCGGCAATGTGATTTTGCGCGTGCTGCCGGCGGCGGTGTTGGAGGTCGAGGATGACGGCCCGGGCATCCCGACGGAGGAGCATCAGCGGGTGTTTACGCGCTTTTACCGGCGCACCAACAAAGGCATGGGGGCAGGGCTGGGCTTGGCCATTGTCGGCGAAATCTGCCGTGCCCATCAGGCGCGCATCAGCCTGCATCAAGCGCAGCCGCAAGGCTTGCTGGTACGCGTCGGATTTAATCTGGCGCAGTAGCACTGCTGGCTGCCGCGAGCAGTCACGGCAGCCGGCGATGGCGGGTTACTGCAGCATGCTCATGGCGGCTTCCATGGCGGCCGAGAGGTCCTCGTCGTCATTGAGATGCTGGTTGGGGTCCAGGCCTAACTTGGCGAAGGCTGGAATTTTGCTCCAGTCCAGCTGAGTGTAGGGATGGTTGCTGCCTAGGTGGCTTTGCAAGGTGGCGACTTGGACGATATCCACGTAGTCAACCTGGGCACTGTCGCGGCTGAAGTTCAGATAGTTGCCCGGCACCATGGCGATCAGCTCGGGAAATTCCCAGGTGCGCAGGATCTTGTCGCCGATGATCGGGTGGATCTGCTCAATCACATGGTTAAGGCTGATCGAGTCGGCCAGCAGCGCATTGTGCTCTTCGGCATAGGTCAGGATTGGCAGCACGCCAATCTGATGGACTAAACCGGCGAGGGTCGCTTGGTCCGGCAGCAGACGTGTGTAGTGTTTGCACAGCACGTGGCAGATGCCGGCGATTTCCGTGCTTTTGTTCCACACCTCACGCATCTTGCGATCGACCACATCGGAAGTGGCCTGGAACATTTGCTCCATGGCCAGGCCCGTGGCCAGGTTGCAGGTGTAGTTGATGCCCAACCGGCTGATCGCCATTTGCAGGTCGGTGATTTCTTTGTTGCTGCGCAGCAGTGGGCTGTTCACCACCTTGATGATGCGCGCGGTAAGCGCGGCATCATTACCTATCACTTTGCTGAGCTGGGGAATGCCGATATTCGGATCTTCCGCAGCTTCGCGAACTTTAAGGGCGACCTCCGGCAGGGTCGGTAGCACCAGTTCGTCATTGTCGATGGCCTCGATCAGTTCCCGTTGGACTTTCTCGGCAAGGTTGCTCATGGAGTGGTCTCTTAATAGGCGTCGGCAATATTGTTATTGTAGGCTGAGCTTAATTAAGTACGTTAGTGCTTAATCTCTTCATCTGCATTCGGTGCGTAAGGCAAGTCCAACACGCTCAGCGGTTCACCGTCGGCGCTGGCCAGATGTACGCGACCATCTTGAGTGGCATCTTCTTGCAGCACGGCCAACAGCTCGATGCCTTGCTCGCTATGGGCGGCCAATACCACTTCACCGACGCTGGAGCTGTGCACCGGCGAGAACAGCTGGGTGCCAGCGGCCGGTAGTGCACTACTGGTGCTGCTTAAGCGCTGCAAACGGCGCTTGAGTTTGCCCAGGTACTGCATGCGCGCGACGATTTCCTGGCCGGTGTAGCAGCCCTTTTTAAAACTCACCCCGCCCAGGCTTTGCAGGTTGATCATCTGCGGGATAAACAACTCGCGGGTATCGCCCACGACTTGGCCGATACCGGCACGCACCTGGGCCAACAGCCAGTCATTCAGCGGCGCCTGGCTGAGGGTTTGGGCCAACTGCGCTTGCACCTCGTCAGCCAATTCAGCCGGTAACCACAACTCGGCGCGGCCATCGCTTAAGCGCACGGCCAGCAACTGCTGATGCTGGGCGACGCTGTCGGCCTCGCTGGGTAACGTCAAACCCAGTTCGCGCAGTGCCTGATCGGCACCGCTTAAGCCGATACGCAGCCACTGGCTGCTCTCATCGCTCAGGGTCGATTTACTGAAGACGGCGTACTTTTTCAGATCGGCCAGCTGCGGCTCAAGCAGCTCGCTGGCCATGGCCAGCAAATAGCCGCCGTCTACGCTGACGATACGAAAGCTCGACTGCATGCGCCCTTTAGGCGTGCAGCGGGCGCCGAGGCTGCTGCGCTCGGCGCTTAGGTAATTGAGGTTGCAGGTGACTTGGCCCTGCAGAAACTTGTTAGCGTCCACGCCGCGTACGGCAAGCACGCCTTCGTGGCTGAGGAGGCAATAAAACGCGGAATCGGCCATGGTGGGTAGCTATCGCTGACTAAATGTTAGGGGGCTCATCATAGAGCGCCCCTGCTGCCTTGTCAGCGCTTGCGCGGCTACTACATAGCGGATGATTGCTTAGCTGTTGTGCCAGGCGGTCAATCGTGGCGGCATTTCCCGTATACTGCGCGGCTTATTTGAGGAGCAGATTTATGGTCGACTCGGTTGAACTCAATCGCCTTTTTTGGCACAGCCGCCGCGGCATGCTCGAGCTGGATGTGTTGTTGGTGCCTTTTGTCCGCGAAGTCTATGCCAGCCTTGATGCCGAGGATCAGGCGCGCTATCGCAAGCTGTTGGAATGTGAAGACCAGGATATGTTCGGCTGGTTTATGCAGCGCGGCGAACCCGAAGATGCCGACCTGCGGCGCATCGTTCGGATGATTCTGGATCGTGTCCAGCCCAAGTGATGGCTTTGAATGCCAGTGGCGCCCGTCGCCCTGGTTGCTGCGCGGTTATTGGCTGGTTATAAGTGTGCTAGGCAGCGCCTTGCTGCTGATCGACGGCCCGCTCTGGGCCCGAGGCTTGGCCGCGCTGCTGGCGCTGGTGCATGGCTGTTGGGTGTTGCCTCGGCATTTGCGCTTGAGCCATCCGGCGGCCTATCGCGGTTTGCGCTGCAATGCTCAAGGCTGGCAGGTGTTCAGTGCGCAGCAGGGCTGGCAAGCCATCGAGCTAAATCCCGATAGCCTGGCTTTGCCATTGATTGTTCTGCTGCGTTTTCGCTTAGTCGGACAGCGCCGCCTGCGGGCAATCTGCATTGCCCGCGATAGCCTCACGGCTGATCAGCACCGGCGCTTACGCGTGCGCCTGAAGTTCAGTCGACATAGGTGGGCGGTTGCAAAATAGTGTCACGGGCTTCACTTAACTGCTCGGGATAGTCGAGGGTGTAGTGCAGGCCGCGGGACTCTTTACGCTGCATGGCCGACTTAATCATCAGGTCGGCCACCACCGCCAGGTTGCGCAGTTCAATCAAGTCACGACTGACTTTGTAGTTGCTGTAGAACTCATCGATTTCATCCAGCAGCAAGCGCACGCGGTGCTCAGCACGCTGCAAACGCTTGTTGGTGCGCACGATGCCAACGTAGTCCCACATAAAGCGCCGCAGTTCATCCCAGTTGTGGGCGATGATCACGTCTTCATCGGAGTCGGTGACCTGGCTTGCGTCCCAGTCGGGGAGGTCGCTAGGCATAGTGACCTGATCCAGCTGCGAGACGATATCGGCTGCCGCAGAGCGGGCGTAGACGAAGCACTCCAGCAAAGAGTTGCTGGCCATGCGATTGGCACCGTGCAAGCCAGTGAAGCTGGTCTCGCCAATGGCGTAGAGGCCTTCCACGTCGGTTTGACCTTTGGCATTCACCACTACGCCGCCGCAGGTGTAGTGGGCGGCCGGTACCACCGGGATGGGCTGGCGGGTGATATCAATGCCGAAATCCAGGCAGCGCTCATACACGGTGGGGAAGTGGCTCTTGATAAAGTCGGCCGGCTTATGGCTGATATCGAGGAACACACAGTCGATACCTAGACGCTTCATCTCATGGTCAATGGCGCGGGCGACGATGTCCCGGGGCGCCAGTTCCGCGCGCTCATCGAAGCGCAGCATAAAGCGTTCACCGTTAGGCAGCTTGAGCAGGGCACCTTCGCCGCGCAGGGCCTCGGTGACCAAAAAGCTCTTGGCTTGCGGGTGATACAGGCAGGTGGGATGGAATTGGTTGAACTCCAGATTGCCAACCCGACAGCCGGCACGCCAGGCCATGGCAATGCCGTCACCGCAGGCGCCGTCGGGGTTGCTGGTGTACAGGTACACCTTGGCGGCGCCGCCGGTGGCGAGAATCACAAAGCGCGCACTGAAGGTGTCCACTTCGCCGCTGGCGCGGTCGAGCACATAAGCGCCGAGGCAGCGTTGGCCCTTGAGGCCGAGCTTGCGCTCGGTGATCAGATCCACCGCGACGCGCTGCTCAAGCAGTTCAACGTTGCTGCGCCGGCGGGTTTGCTCGAGCAGGGTATTAAAGATGGCGGCGCCAGTGGCGTCGGCGGCATGAATGATGCGCCGATGGCTATGGCCGCCCTCGCGGGTCAGGTGAAACTCAAAATGGCTGTCTTCGCCTGAGCTGTGATCGTCACGGGTAAATGGCACGCCTTGATCGATCAACCACTGAATGGCTTCGCGGCTGTGCTCGACGGTAAAACGCACCGCGTCTTCCCGGCATAAACCACCGCCGGCGACCAGAGTGTCGGCCACATGGGATTCAACTGTGTCAGTATCGTCCAGTACAGCAGCGACACCGCCCTGTGCCCAGAAGGTTGAACCGTTGGACAAGTTACCCTTGCTCAGCACTGCGATGCGCAGGTGGCTAGGCAGGGTCAGCGCTAGAGTAAGACCGGCGGCACCGCTGCCGATGACTAGGACGTCGTGTTGGTAGTGTTGGCTCATGGGTCATTCCCGCGAAAAGCGGCCGCTAGTATATAGGGGCTATGATCCGCACAATAGCCGACTTGTCGACGTCAGGCTCTAGCGGAACTTTATTGCGGATTGATGATCTAATACGGATTGTTTAGTGCTGTTTCGCCTAAGGGCGACGTTTTTATAACGAGCTCGCAGTTTTTTTACTGACCTAAGGAGGTTTTAGGTCAGTGGCGTGGCTTCAGGATTGATTGGCTACGCTATTCCGTGCAGCTTTTCACATGTTCTGCAGGAAGCGTGTTTGTAGGAGAGAACTTTTGCGTAATGCCCAAGTCTATGTTGGCAGACCGATACAAGGGTTGGTGTTGCACTCCTTCAAACTTCATAAGGAGTATTCATGCTAACCCAGGAAGAAGATCAGCAGTTGGTCGACCGCGTACAGCGTGGAGACAAGCGAGCTTTCGATCTGTTGGTGTTGAAGTATCAACACAAGATTCTCGGGTTGATCGTGCGATTCGTCCACGACAGCCATGAGGCACAGGATGTGGCCCAAGAAGCCTTTGTTAAGGCTTATCGGGCGCTAGGTAATTTTCGTGGCGACAGTGCGTTTTATACCTGGCTGTACCGCATCGCTATCAATACGGCGAAGAACTATTTGGTGTCTCGTGGTCGTAGGCCACCAGATAGTGATGTAAGTGCCGAAGATGCAGAGTTTTACGATGGAGATCATGCGCTCAAGGATATCGAGTCGCCGGAGCGCGCGCTGCTGCGCGATGAAATTGAGGCCACTGTGCATAGAAGTATCGAACAGTTGCCTGAAGATCTTCGCACTGCACTCACGTTACGTGAGTTTGATGGATTGAGTTATGAAGACATTGCCAATGTTATGCAATGTCCAGTTGGTACCGTGCGTTCGCGAATTTTTCGTGCACGTGAGGCCATCGATAGATCCCTGCAGCCCTTGTTGCAGGAAGCCTGAGACAGCGGCGAAAGCCATTTGAGGAACTGCCATGAGTCAACAAACCCTGCAGGAATCGCTGTCCGCGGTAATGGATAACCAGGCGGATGAACTTGAATTAAGGCGTGTTTTGGCGGCCAGTGAAGACCCGGAGCTGCGGGCCACTTGGGCGCGTTATCAAACCGCTCGCGCAGCGATGCGCAAAGAAACGCTGTACCCGAGCTTTGATATCTCGGCTGCTGTATCGGCGGCAATTGCCGATGAGCCGGCGCCTGCGGTGCAAGCTGTCAAGTCCGGTCACTGGCGTTTGGTGAGCCGTTTGGCGGTAGCTGCCTCGGTGACCGTGGCCGTGCTGGCGGGTGTGCGCATGTACAACCAAAACGACATTGCCGGGGTTGAGTTGGCTCAACAGAGCGTAGCGCCGATGAGCATGCCGCAAACTAATCGCTTGGCGATTTTGGCGGGCTTCAATACCTCAGATGAAGTTTCTGAATCGGCAGCAGTGCCTAACGATAAAGATAGTTCGCAGTGGTATGAAAAGCGTTTGCCTTCTTATATCCGTCAGCATTCTCAGCAGGCCGCAACGGGTGCTGGCGAAGGTGTGCTGCCGTATGCGCGTGCTGCTAGCTTGGAAGACCGTTAAGGGGGCGCATGCGCTTTATTCCTTTGCTGCTGTTGTTGGGTACTCCACTTGCACAGCCTGTTATGGCTGGCGACGGTAAGCCACTCTTACAACGTCTGAACGAAGCGGGGCGTATACAAAGTTTCCACGGGACCTTTGTTTATGACCGCCTCGGGAGTTTTTCCACTCACAATGTTTGGCATCGGGTGGAAGAGGACGGCAGCTCCCGTGAGCGCATGCAGCAAATTGATGGTACTGATCAGGAAGTGTTGCGGGTCAATGGTCGGGTGCAATGCGCCAGTGGTGCCTTGGCTGATCAGTTGCAGGGCAGCCAACTATGGCCTGGTCGTGAGTTAAATGCAGATCAGTTGAGTCAGTGGTATGAGTTGGTTGAACTTGGCAGTTCCCGTGTCGCTGGCCGCTCAACTGATGTACTCGCCGTTATGCCGCGTGATCAGTATCGCTATGGTTTCAAATTCCATCTTGATCAACTCACCGGTCTACCGCTTAAATCTCTGTTAATCAATGATCGCGGGCAGTTGCTCGAGCGTGTGCAGTTCACTGCGCTTGATGCGGTTGCCCCGCAGCCGCAAGCCCTGCAGCCAAGCTCGGGTTGCCGGCCAATCAATATGCCTGATGCCACGGTCGCCGCAGCTGCTTGGCGTTCGGATTGGCTGCCGCCAGGTTTTGCGCTGAATGCCGTGACCCAGCGCCGCAGTCCGGTGACAGATGAGTCAGTGGACTGCTTGGTATATGGCGACGGCTTGGCGCGCTTCTCGGTATTCTTGGAGCCGCTGCGCGATGAGACTGTTGAAGACATGCGGGCCCAACTGGGACCGACCGTGGCAGTGTCGCGGCGCATGGCGACCAAAGACGGTGATGTCATGGTTACGGTGATTGGGGAAATACCGATTGGCACGGCTGACCGAGTCGCGCTGTCGATGCGCGCCCAAGAGCAAGAGGTGCTGCAGTGATTGAGGAGCGGGGCCTGGTCACGGCCTTGGAGCCTGGCGCGGTATGGGTGCAGACTCAACGTCAGTCGACCTGCTCGGCATGTGCCCTAAAGGCTGGCTGTGGTCAGGGCTTGTCCGCTCAGTTTGGCGGTCGCCGCCAGCGTGAGGCGGTGCGGGTCTCTGCAGATTTACCCCTCGCCGTTGGCGATGCAGTGGTTCTCGGGGTTCGGGAAGATTTACTGTTAAGTGCTGCCGTGCAGGTTTATTTGCTGCCGCTGCTGGGTTTGTTTGCCGGGGCGTTAGTGGCTGAGCAGTTAGCTTGGGCTGAGCCGTGGTTGGTGCTCAGTGCTGTGGGTGGATTTATCGCGGCATGCGCCGCTGTGCGCTGGCGTAGTCGGCGGGCTGCACTGGACCCTTGTGCACGGGCTATCGTATTGCGTGCGGTAGAACGCGATCCGATCACTGTGTTATGAGACTTTTCCTTATCTGATGGGGAGTTGTATGTCGAAGCTTGGTTTGAAACATTACTTTGTTGCGGTAGTCGCCGCCTTGACGTTTAGTCAGGCTATGGCGGCTCAAGCCAACCTGCCGGATTTCACTGAGCTGGTCCAGGAAGCCTCGCCAGCGGTCGTCAACATCAGTACCCGGCAGAAATTGCCTGAGCGTGCGGTGGCGGGTGCCGGGCAGCTGAATATCCCGGATCTTGAAGGCTTGCCGCCGATTTTCCGTGAGTTCTTCGAGCGCAGCATGCCGCAGGCGCCGCGCAACCCAGACAACGGTGGGCGGCAGCGTGAAGCGCAGTCGCTGGGGTCGGGCTTCATCATCTCCGCCGACGGCTATGTGCTGACCAACAACCATGTGATTGCAGATGCCGATGAAATCATCGTACGCCTGTCTGATCGCAGTGAGCTGCAAGCCAAGCTGATTGGTGCGGACCCACGCAGTGACGTGGCCCTGCTGAAGATCGATGGCAAAAACCTGCCGACCGTTAAGCTGGGTAAGTCTGATGAGTTGAAAGTCGGTGAGTGGGTGTTGGCTATCGGTTCGCCGTTTGGCTTTGATCACTCGGTCACCGCCGGTATCGTCAGTGCCAAAGGTCGTAGCCTGCCTAACGAGAGCTATGTACCGTTTATCCAAACTGACGTAGCGATCAACCCAGGTAACTCTGGCGGTCCGCTGTTTAACTTGGCCGGTGAAGTGGTCGGGATTAACTCGCAGATCTTCACCCGCTCCGGCGGTTTCATGGGTTTGTCGTTTGCCATCCCAATCAGTGTGGTGATGGATGTGGCCGACCAACTGAAGAAAGACGGCAAGGTCAGCCGCGGCTGGCTGGGTGTGGTCATTCAGGAAGTGAATAAAGATCTGGCTGAGTCCTTTGGTCTGGAAAAACCAGCCGGTGCTCTGGTTGCGCAGGTGCTGGAAGACGGCCCGGCTGCTAAGGGTGGTCTGCAAGTCGGTGACGTGATTCTCAGTCTGGATGGCAAGCCGATCGAGATGTCCGCTGACCTTCCACATCTGGTTGGCGCGCTTAAGCCGGGTGCCAGCATTGAACTGAATGTGGTGCGCGATGGCGCGCGCAAAAACCTCAAACTGAGCATCGGTTCGCTGCCAGAAGATGGTGATGCCGTGGCCAACGCTGGCGCTCCTGGTGCTGAGCGCAGCAGCAATCGCTTGGGCGTTAAGGTGGTCGAGTTGACCGCTGAGCAGAAAAAGAGCCTCGACCTTAAAGGTGGTGTCTCTATCACTGAGGTGCTTGATGGCCCAGCGGCACTGATTGGTCTGCGTCCGGGTGATGTGATCACTCACCTGAACAACCAAGCTATCAATTCGGCGAAAGTCTTCACTGAAGTGGCGCAAGCTCTGCCGAAAAACCGTTCGGTGTCGATGCGCGTGCTGCGTCAGGGACGTGCCAGCTTTATCACCTTTAAGTTGGCCGAGTAGGGCGCTTATAGGTAAGGGGAGGGCGGCTTAGGCCGCCCTTTTGCTTGTTGGGCGTTAGTACATTGGATGACGGCCCTGCAGGCTTTCGGGTACACTTCGCGGCTATTTTCGGCGGCCTGTCGCCTGCAACCTTTTTGAGTGTTGATCCGTGAGTGATTTGAGTCATATCCGCAATTTCTCCATCATCGCCCACATTGACCACGGCAAGTCGACCTTGGCCGACCGGTTTATCCAAATGTGTGGTGGTTTGGCCGATCGTGAAATGGAGGCCCAGGTACTGGACTCCATGGATCTGGAGCGTGAGCGCGGGATCACCATTAAGGCGCACAGCGTCACCCTGCATTACAAAGCTCAAGATGGCGTTACTTACCAGCTGAACTTCATTGACACCCCCGGCCACGTTGACTTCACCTACGAAGTCAGCCGCTCACTGGCCGCCTGTGAGGGCGCGCTGCTGGTGGTTGACGCCGGTCAAGGCGTGGAAGCGCAATCGGTCGCCAACTGCTACACCGCCATCGAGCAAGGCCTGGAAGTAATGCCAGTGCTGAACAAGATGGACCTGCCGCAAGCCGATCCGGACCGCGTTAAAGAAGAAATCGAGAAAATCATCGGTATCGATGCCACCGACGCCGTAGCCTGTAGCGCCAAAAGTGGCATGGGGGTGTTGGATGTGCTGGAGCGTCTGGTACAGACCATCCCGGCTCCGACTGGCGATATCGACGCGCCGCTGCAAGCATTGATCATCGACTCGTGGTTCGATAACTACTTGGGCGTGGTGTCCCTGGTCCGTGTGCGTCACGGTCGGGTGAAGAAGGGCGATAAGATTCTGGTTAAGTCCACCGGCAAGGTGCACTTGGTCGACAGCGTCGGTGTCTTCACGCCGAAACACACCGCCACCGCAGACCTTAAGGCCGGCGAAGTGGGCTTTATCATCGCCAGTATCAAGGACATTCACGGCGCGCCAGTGGGCGACACCCTGACCTTGAACAGCACGCCGGAAGTCGAAGTGCTGCCTGGCTTTAAACGTATCCAGCCGCAGGTCTACGCCGGCTTGTTCCCGGTCAGTTCCGAAGACTTCGAAGACTTCCGCGATGCCCTGCAAAAGTTGACCCTCAACGATTCGTCGTTGCAGTACCTGCCGGAAAGCTCCGATGCCCTGGGCTTTGGCTTCCGTTGCGGGTTCCTCGGCATGCTGCACATGGAGATCATCCAGGAGCGCCTGGAGCGCGAATACGACCTGGATCTGATCACCACGGCGCCGAGCGTAATTTTTGAGGTGCTGCTGAAAACTGGCGAAACCATTTACGTCGATAACCCCTCCAAGCTGCCGGATGTTTCCTCGGTTGAAGACTTCCGCGAGCCAATCGTGTCCGCCACCATTCTGGTGCCGCAGGAGCATCTGGGTAACGTGATTACCCTGTGCATCGAGAAGCGCGGTGTGCAGCGCGACATGCAATTCCTCGGTAGCCAAGTACAGGTTCGTTACGACCTGCCGATGAATGAAGTGGTACTGGACTTCTTCGACCGGTTGAAATCCACCAGTCGCGGCTATGCTTCGTTGGATTACCAGTTTGACCGCTATCAGTCGGCCAACCTGGTTAAGTTGGACGTGTTGATCAACGGCGACAAGGTCGATGCCTTGGCCCTGATCGTGCACCGCGACAACGCGCACTATAAAGGTCGCGCGTTGACCGAGAAGATGAAGGAACTGATTCCTCGGCAGATGTTTGATGTGGCGATTCAGGCGGCCATTGGTGGCCAAATCGTCGCGCGGACTACAGTCAAGGCGCTGCGCAAGAACGTGCTGGCCAAATGCTACGGTGGCGACGTAAGCCGTAAGCGTAAGCTGCTGGAAAAGCAAAAGGCCGGTAAGAAACGGATGAAGCAAGTAGGTAATGTGGAGATCCCACAGGAAGCCTTCCTTGCGGTACTCAGGTTGGAAAGCTAATTCCTATGTCATTCAATTTACCGCTGTTCCTGGTTGTTGCGGTCGCCATCTGTGGCGCCCTGGCTTTGCTTGATCTGATCTTTCTGGCGCCACGCCGGCGAGCAGCTATTGCTACCTATCAGGGCCAGGTGACTGAGCCAGATGCGGCGGTGGTTGAGCGCTTGAACAAAGAGCCGATGCTGGTGGAGTACGGTAAATCGTTCTTCCCGGTGCTGTTCATTGTGTTGGTACTGCGTTCGTTCTTGCTCGAGCCGTTCCAGATTCCGTCGGGTTCGATGAAACCGACCCTGGAAGTGGGCGACTTTATTCTGGTGAATAAATTTGCCTACGGCATTCGCCTGCCGGTGTGGGACACCAAGGTGATTGAGGTGGGGGATCCGCAGCGTGGTGACGTCATGGTGTTCCGCTACCCCAGCGACCCAGACGTTAACTACATCAAGCGTGTAGTTGGCTTGGCCGGTGATCGTGTCGCCTATAGCAGCGACAAGCGCCTGACCATCAACGGTGAGTTAGTCGCGCAGCAACTGCTCGGCACTGAGCCCGGCAGCCTTGGCAGCGTGGAGCTGTACAAGGAAAAACTGGGCGCGGTGGAGCATGAAATCCGTAAGGAAATGCAGCGCTACCGAATTGAGCCGGGCCGTGAGTGGACGGTGCCTAAAGGCTACTATTTCATGATGGGCGACAACCGCGACAACTCCAACGACAGCCGTTATTGGCACGACGCCAACATCCCGAAAGAGCTGTGGGGCATGGTTCCAGATCAGAACATCGTCGGCAAAGCCTTTGCCGTGTGGATGAGCTGGCCGACTCCCAAAGCCAAGAATCTGCCTAACTTCAGTCGTGTAGGTTTGATTCACTGATTTGCTGGCCAATTTGCGACGCGCTTAGCAGCAGCGTCGCGGGCTACCTATAGTCTTAGCGGCAGCCATGTGGCGTCACAGCAAATGAGTTTGGGGAAAACATGAAATCTGCGCATTCGCAAAAGGGTATGTCGTTACTGGGCTGGTTGGTCGTGCTCTGTGTGGTCGCGTTCCTTGCCAGTGCCACCTTTAAAGTGTTGCCGCATTATTTCGACTACATGTCGATGGTCAAAGTGATTAACTCTGTGGAAACCGACAAATCGTCGGAAGTCCGCACTGTGGCTGATTTCTACTCTCATGTGAGCCGCGGTATGGAGGTCAACAATATTCGTGACCTCGATCTGCAAAAGGCGCTTAAAGTGAGCCTAGAAAACAACCAATTCCATGCACTGCTCAAGTATGAGAAGCGCGAGGTGCTGATTAAGAACCTCGATCTGGTAGTGCGTTTCGATAAAGAATTCAATGTGCGAATGCCGTGACCCTTTCGTTAGACCGTCTTGAGCGTAAGCTCGGCTATACCTTCAAAGACCAGGACCTGATGGTCCTGGCCCTCACTCACCGCAGCTTTGCCGGGCGTAACAATGAGCGCCTGGAGTTCTTAGGTGATGCCATCCTTAACTTTGTCGCCGGCGAGGCGCTGTTTCAGCGCTTCCCCATGGCCCGTGAAGGTCAGTTGTCGCGTTTGCGCGCCCGTCTGGTGAAGGGCGAAACCCTGGCCATCTTGGCCCGTGGTTTTGACTTAGGCGACTACCTGCGTTTGGGCTCCGGTGAGTTGAAAAGCGGCGGCTACCGCCGTGAGTCGATCCTGGCCGATGCTTTGGAAGCCTTGATCGGTGCCATCTATCTGGACACCGGTATGGAGTCGGCGCGCGAGCGCGTGCTGGCCTGGCTGACCACTGAACTGGAAAGCCTGACCCTGGTCGACACCAACAAAGATCCAAAAACCCGCCTGCAAGAGTTCTTGCAGTCCCGTGGTTGTGAACTGCCACGCTATGAAGTGGTGGATATTCAAGGCGAGCCGCATTGCCGCACCTTCGTGGTGGAGTGCCAGGTTAGCCTTTTGCATGAGAAGACCCTGGGCCAGGGCGCCAGCCGGCGGATCGCCGAGCAGGTGGCCGCAGCGGCAGCGCTGATTGCCCTAGGGGTGGAGAATGGTAATGACTGATACACCTGTTACGCGCTGTGGCTATGTCGCCATCGTCGGCCGGCCCAACGTGGGCAAGTCGACTCTGCTGAACCATATCCTCGGGCAGAAGCTCGCGATCACTTCGCGTAAACCGCAGACCACACGGCACAACATGCTCGGTATCAAAACCGAAGGTGAGGTGCAGGCGATCTATGTGGACACGCCCGGTCTGCATAAGAACAACGAGAAAGCCCTCAACCGCTACATGAACAAGAACGCTTCCTCGGCGCTGAAAGACGTCGACGT
Source organism: Pseudomonas sp. 5P_3.1_Bac2 (assembly GCF_025465995.1). Classification (GTDB taxonomy): domain Bacteria; phylum Pseudomonadota; class Gammaproteobacteria; order Pseudomonadales; family Pseudomonadaceae; genus Aquipseudomonas. The sequence continues at coordinate 185,816 of NZ_JANLNY010000004.1, forward strand.
GGTGATCTTCGTGGTGGATCGCACCCGCTGGACTGACGAAGACCAGATGGTGCTGGAGCGCGTGCAATACGTTGAAGGTCCGGTGATTCTGGCGATCAACAAAACCGACCGTATCGAAGACAAAGCTGAGCTGATGCCGCACCTGGAGTGGTTGGCGCAGCAACTGCCGAACGCGGAAATCGTACCGGTCTCGGCGCAGCAGGGGCATAACCTCGACACCTTGGAAAAACTGGTGGGCGAGCGTCTGCCAGAGGGTGTGCACTTCTTCCCTGAAGATCAGGTTACCGACCGCTCCAGCCGCTTCTTTGCCGCTGAGCTGGTACGCGAGAAGATCATGCGTCAGCTCGGTGCTGAGCTGCCGTATCAGATCACCGTGGAAATTGAGGAATTCAAGCGCGAAGGGCGCATCCTGCATATCCATGCGCTGATTCTGGTCGAGCGTGACGGGCAGAAGAAAATCATCATTGGCGACAAAGGCGAGCGGATCAAACGCATCGGCCAGGAGGCGCGTAAAGACATGGAGGTCATGTTCGACTCCAAGGTTATGCTCAACCTGTGGGTCAAGGTCAAAGGTGGCTGGTCCGATGACGAGCGCGCCCTGCGTTCCTTGGGCTACGACGATATCTGATAGCCCTCTGGGCGCACCCCGCGCCCAGCTTTGCGAGTAGCTCAGCATGCTTGCCCAAAGCCAGCCGGCCTATGTGTTACACAGCCGGGCCTACCGTGAAAGTAGCGCGCTGGTGGATTTCCTCACGCCACAAGGGCGCCTGCGTGCCGTGCTACGCGGCGCACGGGGCAAGGCAGGCAGCTTGGCGCGGGCATTTATCCCCTTAGAGGCCGAGTTTCGTGGGCGTGGCGAGCTGAAAAACGTCGCGCGCCTAGAGCCTGCTGGCATCCCCAATTTACTCAGTGGCGAAGCACTGTTTAGCGGCATCTACCTCAATGAGCTGTTGATGCGCCTGCTCCCCGCTGAAGATCCGCACCCGGCGCTGTTTGAACACTACGCCTTAACGCTGGTGGCGTTGGCCCAAGGCCGCGCCCTGGAGCCGTTGCTGCGTGCTTTTGAATGGCGCTTGCTGGACGAGCTGGGCTATGGTTTTGCCCTTGATCGCGATTGTCAGGGTCAGCCCATAGTTGCCAGCGCTCTGTATCGACTGAATAACGAAAGCGGCCTGATGCCCGTGGGGCAGTTGCAGGCCGGCGTCTTTCAAGGCGCCGATTTACTTGCTATGGCCGATGCTAACTGGAGTGCCGTGGGTGCTCTGGCGGCGGCCAAGCGCCTGATGCGCCAAGCTCTGGCGCCCCATCTCGGTGGCCGACCGCTGGTTAGCCGCGAACTTTTTATGACGCTCAAGGAGCCAAGCCGTGACTGATGCCAATCGTATTCTCTTGGGGGTCAATATCGACCACGTCGCCACCCTGCGCCAAGCCCGTGGTACGCGCTACCCGGACCCGGTGAAGGCCGCGTTGGATGCCGAAGGGGCCGGCGCTGACGGCATTACCGTGCATCTGCGTGAGGACCGTCGGCATATCCAAGAGCGCGACGTGCTCGTGCTCAAAGAAGTGCTGCAAACGCGAATGAACTTCGAGATGGGCGTCACCGAAGAGATGCTCGCCTTTGCTGAAAGCATTCGCCCTGAGCATGTCTGTCTGGTCCCGGAAACCCGTCAGGAACTGACCACCGAAGGCGGTTTGGATGTGGCCGGGCAAGAGGCGCGCATTGCTGCGGCGGTGGCGCGCTTAAGCAAGATTGGCTGCGAAGTGTCGCTGTTTATCGACCCGGACCCCGTGCAGATTGAGGCTTCCAAGCGCGTTGGCGCGCCGGCTGTGGAGTTGCACACCGGGCGCTATGCCGATGCCCATAGCCCGCAAGAGAGTGCCCACGAGCTTGAGCGTATCCGCCAGGGCGTCGCTTGCGGCGTCGGTTTGGGCTTGATCGTGAATGCCGGTCACGGTCTGCACTATCACAACGTTGAAGCGGTGGCGGCCATCCCCGGCATCAACGAGCTGAATATCGGTCATGCCTTGGTCAGCCATGCGCTGTTTGTCGGCTTTAAGCAGGCCGTGGTGGAAATGAAGGACCTGATCAGCGCCGCCGCGCCGCGTCGCTAAAGCCTAAGGCGTGCCGGGCTCGCGCAGTCCCGGCTCCGGCTCGCCGGGCAGCCAAGACTGATAGATGCGACTAAAGCTGCCATCGCGCTTCATCTGATCCAGGGCTTCTTGCCAGCGCTGGATCTCTTGATCCGGCGTACCTTTCCAGAAGCTGATATAGCCGTAGGTCTGGCGATAGGGATAGAGCAACTTGACCTCACTGCGGTGTAACGGACTGCCAGGCTCGCTGCTCTGCTCATGGGTGTAGAAGCTTAGGTTGTCAGTGAGAATCAGCGGCACACGTTGGTGCTTGAGCAGCTCGAACATTTGCCTGGCGCTTGTCACTCCCAGCAGGTTGGGCATGTCCTTGGCCTGTAACTCCTGATAGCTGTACCAGTCCCTGGGCAGAGCAATTTTGCTGACTTGGTACAGGTCTTCATCACTGTGAATCGCCAGCTGTGAGTCTTTGAGCGCGTAAAAGCTATCGGTGGAGAGGGTGATTGGCCCCACCCATTTGAACAGGGCTTCGCGTTCCGGCGTGCGCATGGTGACGAAGGCTGCACTGTCGGCATTGTTGAGGTTGGAGTGGTAAGCCCGGGCCCAGGGCAGCACCTGAATATCAGCCTGTTGCTTGAGACGTTGGAGGATGGCCCGGACCACTTCGGGGCCTAGGCCAGTGACCTCTTGGTGAACGGAGAAGCTCAGCGGTGGGTATTCTTCGGTGTAGAGATGCAATGCCAAGGCGGGATTGAGCAGCATGCTTAGAGCTGTAAAAACAGCAATGCGCCATGCCTTCATGCAGCCATACCTAAATGCCGTAGTGGGGGAATTAGGGAGGAAGTATAGCCATTGCTGGCGCGCTGATCGTTGATCCAGCGCACGACAATTGACTCGGCAAGGCTCTATCCTGCGGCTTTGCCGGCGCCAGCGCTTAAGGCTTTCTGCCGATAACCACGGCGCGCCGCGGTGCCGGCAGGCCCTCGACGGTGCGGCTGTGATCGTTCGGATCAAGAAATTCCGGCAGCGATTGAAAGCGCATCCAATCGGTGGCGCGCTGCTCTTCAACACTGGTGGTGCTGACATCAACGCAGCGCACATCGACGAACCCGGCGCGGCGCATCCACAGCTCAAGGGCGGGCACCGAAGGCAGGAACCAGACGTTGCGCATCTGTGCGTAGCGGTCCTCGGGGACCAGCACTTGTTGCTCGTCGCCTTCGACCACCAAGGTTTCCAGGATCAGCTCGCCGTCTTTTACCAGGCAGTCTTTGAGATCCAGCAGGTGGTCGATGGGGGAGCGGCGGTGGTAGAGCACACCCATGGAAAACACCCGATCAAAGCCTTGCAGCTTGGCCGGCAGCTCTTCAAAGGCCAGTGGCAGGTGCCACGCCGGCAGATTGGGCAGGTAGTTTTTCATCGCCAGGAACTGGCAGAGGAACAGCCAGTTAGGATCGATGCCGACTACGCTGGCGGCGCCTGCGCCGAGCATGCGCCACATGTAATAGCCGTTGCCGCAACCGACATCGAGGATGCGTTTGCCTTTAAGGTCCAAGTGCGGGGCGACGCGCTGCCACTTCCAGTCCGAGCGCCATTCACTGTCGACATGTACATCAAACAAATGAAACGGCCCTTTGCGCCACGGAATCAAGCCTTGCAGGGCGTGGGTCAACTGGGCGCGGCTGGCCTCATCGCAGCGGCCGTTGAAGCTAAATTCTTCCAGCAGTTGCAACTGTTCAACCGGCAGTTCAGGCAGTGCCTGCACCGCACCGTACCAGCGGGCCAGGTCGCCGTGACCGATGGCCAGTTTATCGGCGATTTGCTGGGGCAGGCTGGCGGCCCAGGCTTGCAACGGAGTACCGGCCAGCTGTGTGTGCAGGGCCGTCAGGTCAATACGATTAATCATGGCAGGGCAATCAGTGAGGCGAAGTTAAGGCACTGGAACCACACCACCACTTTGCTGAAGCCGGCGGCGAGTAAACGCTCGCGGTGCTGCTCAAGGCTGTCGGGGAGCATGACCTTTTCAATGGCGCTGCGCTTCTGGGCGATTTCCAGCTCGCTGTAGCCGTTGGCCCGTTTAAAGGCGATGTGCAGGTCGGTGAGCAGTTCGTGCTCGGCGCTGTCGCTGAACTGCAGTTTCTCCGACAGAATCAGCGCGCCGCCAGGAATCAGGGCCTGGCGGATCTTGCGCAGCAGCTCAAGGCGCTGCGGCGGTTGAATAAATTGCAGGGTGAAGTTCAGCGCGACTAAGGAGCTTGGCTGTAACTCAAGGCTGAGAATGTCGGCTTCCAGCACTTGTACGGGCAGCAGCTCTTGGAACATGGCGTCTTGCGCGTGCAGGTATTCGCGGCAGCGCTCGACCATGGCCGGCGAGTTGTCCACGGCAATCACCTGGCAGTCGGCAATCTGCACATGGCGACGCAAGGCTTGGGTCACCGCGCCTAAGGAGCTGCCCAGGTCATACAGTACGCTGTGCGGCTGCGCGAATTGGCCGGCCAGCACGCCGATGTTCTCGACGATAGTCGGGTAGCCCGGCACCGAACGTTTAATCATGTCCGGGAAGACCCGCGCCACGTCCTCGTTAAACACGAAGTCGGGCACCTGGGCTAAGGGCTGGGCGAAAATTCGATCGGGCTGTTTGCTCACGTTGGCTGCGCACTGGTCTGGAAAGCCGGGCATTTTAGCCAACTCGGCCGCTAGGCCCAAGACCGATTAACGCAGGCGCGGCTAATCGGTCATGGCTTGAGACTTTAGCGCTCAGGCTGGCGCTTAAAGGCGGAGGCGGCAATGCCCCATTGACCCAGCCAGTAAGTGAGCATGATCGCCGCGTGGGCACCGTCGAACGGCAGGATAAAGCGGTTAATCCCGATCATGCTGTCGGAGGCCACAAACAGCACCGCGCCCACGGCGGCCAGCCACTGTGAGCGCGGGCTAATGCCCGGTTGGCCGAGGCGGGCGAGGGCGCGCCAGAGCATGGCGCTGATTGCCGTGGCGTAGCAGGCCACCGGCAGCAGCAGGGCGCCCAGATCAGCTTGCGCCAGCAGGCTGAACATCATCGCGCCGGTGACAGCCGCCAGCAGCAGGGCCAGCCAGCGAGGCTGGCGGCAGTCGCACAGATAGGCTTTGAGGTAGGCCAGATGGCCCAGCAGAAAGGCGCCCAAGCCAAACACAAACAGATCTTGCGGCCAGGCCAGCAGAATATCGCCGGCTAAAGAGCACAGCAGGCCAATGCTGATCCAGCGGCGGTAGCTGTCAGCCGGGGCTTGGCGCAGCCACCAGAGCAAGACCAAGACCGGGATGCCTTTACTGAGCACCGCCAGTTCATTCAGCCCGGTAATTCGCGTGTAGGTGTAAGCCCCAGCTCCCAATACAGCCAATAACAGATAGCGCATAGTCTTTGTCCCAGACTTTAAAAGTCCCGACTATGCCTATTGCTCAATACTCAGGCTAAGCCGAGGGTGCCAGTTGGCTCGCCATATGGCGCCAGAATGGCGTTTGCTGTGCCTCTAGTGGGCGTTGAGTTGGCAGCTAAAACGCTCGGCGGGCTCCTCGTTGGTGGCCCAGGGTTGTTGGTAGAGCAGGCTTAAGGTGGCGCTGCCGGCACGCTCAACCTGAAACCGCCAGGTGGAAAGGCCGCCACTGCCGACGATCTCGCCGCTGTCGGTAGCGCTGTACACCTCGGGGCCGAGGCTGCGCAGCACGGGGGTGGCGTCACTGTGCAGTTGCCAGCGGAAACCCGTGGAGGGGTTGCTCGGTAAGCTGAGAATTAACTGCTGGCCAACCTGCAGCTCCTGAGGGCAGCGGCTCTCTTGCTCCAGCTGCACCGTGCTGTCATTCGAGGCTTGGTGCGCGCAGGCACCCAGCAGCGGCAGCAGGGCCATAGATAAGAGCAGGCGTTGGGTGGACATGGGCGGCTCCTGAGTTTTAGGAAAAGTGCCAAGTGGTGGACCCGAGCATATAGGCAACCGCCAGCCTAGGTAACCCGCCAAGGCTGCGCAAATGATTGGCCTTTGGTCGTATCGGCTGCCGTTAGCCGCGTTAACGGGTAAAATTCAGCGCTTGTTTGCGATGCGGTATCCCTTCCATGCTTAACGCGCGCCTGATGCGTCTGGCTGATCAAGCCCATGAGCACACCCACCACCATCACCAGCTGGTGCTGTCGTTGGCGGGGCGGGCGGAATTTGAGGTCAACGGCCGTGGTGGCGAGGTCTGCCGGATGCGCGCCTGCCTGGTGCCCGGCGATGCGGCCCATGAGTTTGCCGGCGTGGGTGATAACCGCATGCTGATCATTGATCTCAATCAGCAGGGTAATTCCAGGCAAGAGCGGAAACTGCTCAACCATCTGTTCGATACCCCGCGCTATCCGCAACTGGATGCCGATTTTCAGCACCTGCTCAGTTACGCCGGCGCCGAACTGGAGCGCTATGGCAGCGATCCTCAGCTGTCCCGCGCCTTGGGTGGCGTGCTGCTGCGCGCTTTGCACTTGCGCCTGTTCGGCGAGAAAGCGGTGCCGCAGGTCAGCAGCCTGAATCTGCCACGCATCGACAGTTATATCAGTGCCAACCTGGCGCGGCGTATCAGTGTGGCCGAGCTGGCCCATGTTGCGTGTCTAAGCCCCAGTCACTTCCATGCGCTGTTTAAAGACAGTGTTGGCCTGACCCCGCATCAATATCTGCTCAAGGCGCGCCTGGACCGTGCCAGCCGCTTGCTGCGCGACAGCAGCATGCCGTTGATTCGCATCGCCGAGGAGTGCGGCTTCTCCAGCCAGAGCGCTCTGACCACCGCCATGCGCCGCTACTTGGGGTTAACTCCCAAGCGTGTGCGTGACGCCCAGCCCGAGGACAATTAACGCAAGGTTTGCGCTAAGGCGTGGATAGCGCTTTGGTGTTGCGTTAGCAGGCTCAGCTCGCCATTGGCTTCAACTTGGTTGTGCGGCGGCGGCAGTTTTTGAAAGGCCGCTAGTTGCGTCAGCGGCGGCAGGTCGGCATCCGGACCTTGGCTGATGCTGTTGTGGTGCAGCGCCAGATTGACCAAATCGATCAGTTGCAGGCCCACGCCCGGGCTGTACTGCCAGTTGCCGGCCTCGCGGATGACTTCGATATATGGCTCACTGACTGACCATTTTTTCAGCACGATCACCCCTAAGGAGCGGCTGAACTCGCGGCACAGGCTGATATACAGCTCGCTGGTGGGGATTTCCTTGGCGCTTTTAAAACTCGACAAAATCGCCAGGCTACCTACCTCACTGAGCAAGCTGGCGAGCAGTGCATGCTCAGCGCTGATGCGCCCGACTAAACGGGCCAGCATGGCGCAGGTACTGGCTTTGGTTACTAAGCGTTCCCACGCATCGAGAAACATACGTTTATGCGCCGGCGTGTGCAGGGTGAACAGGCTTTTCACGCTGTGCAGCATGGTGATGCGCCCGACTTCGGCCATGCCGATCAGGTTGATCACGTCATGCAGCGACCTAGGCGGCTGCGCCTGACGATACAGCGGGCTGGAGGCGTGTTTCATCAGCAGGGCGCTGAGGGCCGGATCACGGCTGATCAGGCCGACTAAACTGGCGATATTAAGGTGGTCATCGCTCAGTGCCCGGCGAATTTCCAGGGTGATGGCCGGCAGGCTAGGGAGCTGTTCCTGATCGTGCAGCAGTTGCGTGACTAAACGCCGGTAAATCGAATAGTGGGATTGTTCAGCCAGCAAGGCACATCTCCTGCGTAAATATGCCGTCAGTTTAGGTCGGTTTGACTGCTGCGGTGTGCGACAAGTCAAAGCCTGAGGTTATTTGCCGCGTTGCAACGGCGAGCAATTTGGGCCTCTTAAAGGCCAGTAACGGAGCTTTTGGCAAAAATACCGGAGCTTTTTGTAAGAATCGCGCGGCCTTGAGCCACTAAATTCAATCTCTTGCATTTGCCTTGCGTAGTCGTGTGCTTAAGCAAATGCCGCGCAGAGTGCAACAATTACGCTACACCTAATGCAGGTGTGGCGCGCCAAGGGCGCTTATGGGGCGCCAGTAAGCTGAGCCAAACGCAGTCACTGCGAGGCCTGCGGGCAAGTTCTGGGCCTGGCGTGTCTTGCCTTCGAGGTATCAGCGTCTATCTGCGTAGTTATGCCTTAAGCACCTGCTGGACCGGGTGTGAATGTCCACGTTGGCAATGGGGCTCAGCCTCAATGTCGAATAACAACAACCAATGAGGGAGCTCTCAATGACTGCAAATACTCCGATGCTGGTCACCTTTGTGGTTTACATCGCGCTCATGGTGCTAATCGGCCTGTTTGCCTACCGCCGCACCACCAACTTATCGGATTACATCCTTGGTGGTCGCAGCCTGGGTAGTTTCGTCACGGCTTTGTCGGCTGGCGCCTCGGACATGAGCGGCTGGCTGCTGATGGGCTTGCCGGGTGCCATCTACCTGTCGGGTCTGTCGGAAAGCTGGATCGCCATTGGCCTGGTTGCCGGTGCGTATCTGAACTGGCTGTTTGTCGCCGGTCGTCTGCGTGTGCAAACCGAGTACAACGGCAACGCCCTGACCCTGCCGGACTACTTCACCCACCGTTTTGAAGACCACAGCCGTGTGCTGCGCATCTTCTCGGCGCTGGTGATTCTGGTGTTCTTCACCATTTACTGCGCCTCTGGCGTGGTGGCGGGTGCCCGTCTGTTTGAAAGCACCTTCGGCATGTCGTACAGCACTGCGCTGTGGGCCGGTGCGGCGGCAACGATTGCCTACACCTTCGTCGGTGGCTTCCTCGCGGTGAGCTGGACGGACACCGTACAAGCCTCGCTGATGATCTTTGCCCTGGTGCTGACCCCGATTGTGGTGATGATCGCCACCGGTGGTGTTGAGCCGACCTTTACGGCCATCGAGCTGCACGACGCGACGTCCTTCGACATGCTTAAAGGCACCACCTTTATCGGGGTGATTTCCCTGCTGGCTTGGGGCCTGGGTTACTTCGGTCAACCGCACATTCTGGCGCGTTTTATGGCGGCGGATTCGGTTAAGTCGATTCCAGCGGCACGCCGTATTTCCATGACTTGGATGATCGCGTGCTTAGGCGGCACCGTAGCCGTAGGCTTCTTCGGCATCGCTTACTTCTCGGCTAACCCCGCGTTGGCGGGTCCAGTGACCGAGAACCCAGAGCGGGTGTTTATCGAGCTGGCCAAGCTGCTGTTCAACCCATGGATTGCCGGTATCTTGCTGTCGGCCATTCTGGCCGCGGTCATGAGTACCCTGAGCTGCCAGCTGCTGGTGTGCTCCAGCGCCCTGACCGAAGACTTCTACAAAGCCTTCCTGCGTAAAGATGCTTCGCAGAAGGAGCTGGTATGGGTCGGTCGCGCCATGGTCCTGCTGATCGCCGTGATCTCCATTGGCCTGGCAGCCAACCCGGATAACCGTGTGCTGGGTCTGGTGGCCTATGCGTGGGCGGGCTTCGGTGCGGCCTTTGGTCCGGTGGTGATTCTGTCGCTGGTGTGGAAGAACATGACCCGCAACGGCGCTCTGGCCGGCATGCTGGTCGGTGCCGTCACCGTGATCCTGTGGAAACAGTATCTGGGCCATCTGGGCCTGTATGAAATCGTCCCAGGCTTTATCCTCGCTACCCTCGCCATCCTGATCTTTAGCAAGATTGGCAGTGGTCCGACGCCAAGCATGCTGCAACGCTTTGCTGAGGCGGAAAAGGAATACCAAGCCAGCTGATTGCCGGTTTGTCCAAGCCAAGCCGGCGTCCAGTGATGGGCGCCGGCTTTTTTGTGGGCGAAGGGCGGCTATTAACACTTCCCCAATAGCGGCGCCTTGGCTAAGGTGTCGCAGTTTTCCCCAAGGCAAAGTCCTGACCTATGAGCCAAACACCGCCACGCCCGGCTGCCAGCAAGCCTGCGGCGAATAACCCCCTGCATGGGCTGACCCTTGAAGCGATCCTCAAGGCACTGGTTGAGCACTATGACTGGGATGGTTTGGCCCAGCGTATCGACATCCGCTGTTTCAAGAGCGAGCCGAGCATCAAATCCAGCCTGACTTTTTTACGCCGCACACCCTGGGCGCGGGAAAAGGTCGAGGCTCTGTATATCAAGCTGCAGCGCCGCTGAACGCAGTTAAGCAAAACTGGCACTTATGTTGCACTAGCTCTGCAAACGCCGCGAAGCGTCAAAAAAATGCGGTTAGTGGAGAGAGTTATGACCCAGGGTATTGAATTCAACCGACTGGTTTTGGAGATGCGCTCCTTGCAGGCCGATGCCATGGCGCGTCAAAAGCCTGTCATGGAGCCGCCGGCTGCCGGTATGCCAAGCTTTTCCGACATGCTCGGGCAAGCCGTGAACAAAGTGAACGAAACCCAGCAAGCCTCCAGCCAACTGGCCAATGCCTTTGAGATGGGCACGGCTGGGGTGGATTTGACGGATGTGATGATCGCTTCACAAAAAGCCAGTGTTTCCTTTCAGGCCATGACCCAAGTGCGTAATAAGCTGGTGCAGGCCTATCAAGACATCATGCAAATGCCGGTTTAAGGTGAGGCTGAATCATGGCTGAGGCAGTTGCTGCAAGCGTCCCCGCAACCACAGACGGTGCTGAGGAAGCAAAAAAGCCCCTATTCGGTCTGGCTTTTTTGGAAAATCTCTCGCAGATGTCAATGCTGCGCCAGGTCGGCCTCTTGGTCGGTCTGGCTGCCAGCGTGGCGGTTGGCTTTGCCGTGGTGCTGTGGTCGCAACAACCTGATTACCGGCCCCTGTATGGCAGCCTAGAAGGCATGGACGCGTCCCAGGTGATGGAGACGCTCGGCGCTGCCGATATTCAATACACCGTCGAACCCAATTCCGGTGCCTTGCTGGTCAAGGCCGATGACCTGGCCCGCGCGCGCATGCGTCTGGCCCAAGCCGGGGTGGCGCCAAAGGACAACAGCGTTGGCTTTGAAATCCTCGATCAGGAACAAGGCCTGGGCACCAGCCAGTTTATGGAAGCCACCCGTTATCGCCGTGGCCTCGAAGGCGAGCTGGCGCGCACAGTGTCGAGCCTGACTAACGTCAAGTCGGCCCGCGTGCATTTGGCCATTCCGAAAAGCTCGGTGTTTGTCCGCGATGAGCGCAAGCCCAGCGCCTCGGTCTTGGTCGAGCTGTACAACGGTCGTGGCTTGGAGCCCAGCCAGGTGATGGCGATCGTCAATCTGGTGGCCAGCAGCGTGCCGGAGATGGACAAGAGCCACGTCACCGTGGTCGATCAGAAGGGCAACTTGCTTTCGGACATGCAAGAAATGTCCGAGCTGACCATGGCCGGCAAGCAATTCGATTACAGCCGGCGGTTGGAGAGCCTGTTCACCCAGCGCGTGCACAACATTTTGCAGCCAGTGTTAGGCAATGGCCGCTACAAGGCCGAGGTGTCGGCGGATGTGGATTTCAGCGCAGTGGAATCCACCTCGGAAATGTTCAACCCCGATCAGCCAGCCCTGCGCAGCGAGCAATCGGTTAATGAGCAACGCACCAGCAGCCAGCCGCCGCAAGGCGTCCCAGGCGCGCTGAGCAATCAACCACCGGCTGCCGGTAATGCGCCGCAGCAAGCCACTGCCGCTGCACCGACGGCAACTGGCCCTGTGGCCGCCGGGCAACCGCTGTTGGATGCCAACGGCGCGCAGATTATGGACCCGGCCACCGGTCAGCCGATGCTGGCGCCGTATCCGGCGGATAAGCGCGAGCAGTCCACGCGTAACTTTGAGCTCGATCGCTCGGTGAGCTACACCAAGCAGCAGCAGGGCCGTTTGAAGCGCCTGTCGGTCGCCGTGGTGGTGGATGATCAGCTGAAGATTAATCCAACCACCGGCGAAGCCACCCACGTACCGTGGAGCGCGGATGATCTGGCCCGCTTTACGCGCCTGGTGCAGGACTCGGTGGGCTTTGATGCCAGCCGTGGCGACAGCGTCAGCGTGATCAACACGCCGTTCAGTGCGCAAACCGGGGAAGAGTTCGAGGCGATTCCGTTCTACACCCAGCCTTGGTTCTGGGACATCATCAAGCAAGTGCTCGGTGTGCTGTTTATCCTGATTCTGGTATTTGGCGTGTTGCGTCCGGTGATGAAAAACATCAGTGGCAACAAGGGACAAAATCAGGGCAATGACGATGATGTCGATCTCGGCGAGATGGGCGCCTTGGGTGGTGACTTAGCCGAAGATCGGGTCAGCCTCGGTGGCCCGCAAAGCATCCTGCTGCCCAGCCCGAGCGAGGGTTATGATGCCCAACTCAACGCGATTAAGAGCTTGGTAGCCGAAGATCCGGGCCGTGTGGCTCAGGTAGTGAAAGAGTGGATTAACGCCGATGACTGAGACTCGCTCCGCCAGCAAAATGACTAAGGTCGAAAAGGCCGCCATTCTGCTCTTATCCCTTGGCGAAACCGACGCGGCGCAAGTGCTGCGCCATCTCGGGCCGAAGGAAGTGCAGAAGGTCGGTATGGCCATGGCCGGCATGCGCAATGTGCAGCGTGAGCAGGTTGAACAGGTCATGGGCGAGTTCGTCGAAATCGTCGGCGACCAAACCAGCTTGGGGGTGGGCGCCGACGGTTATATCCGCAAGATGCTGACCCAGGCCTTGGGCGAAGACAAAGCCGGCAACCTGATCGACCGGATTCTGTTGGGCGGCAACACCAGCGGCCTGGACAGCCTGAAGTGGATGGAGCCGCGCGCCGTAGCCGATGTCATCCGCTACGAGCACCCACAAATTCAAGCCATTGTGGTCGCCTACCTGGACCCGGATCAGGCCGGCGAAGTGCTCAGCCATTTCGATCACAAGGTGCGTTTGGATATTGTCCTGCGCGTGTCGTCGCTCAATACCGTGCAGCCGGCGGCACTGAAAGAACTCAACCAGATCCTTGAGAAGCAATTCTCCGGCAGCTCCAACACCAGCCGTGCGGCGCTGGGCGGGGTCAAGCGCGCGGCCGACATCATGAACTTCCTCGACAGCTCGGTGGAAGGGCAGCTGATGGACGCGATCCGCGATATCGACGAAGACCTGTCGATGCAGATCGAAGACCTCATGTTTGTCTTCGACAACCTGGCCGACGTCGACGACCGGGGCATCCAGGCGCTGCTGCGCGAAGTGTCTTCGGACATCCTGGTGCTGGCCCTCAAAGGTGCCGACGAAGGTGTCAAGGACAAGGTATTCAAGAACATGTCCAAGCGTGCATCCGAGCTGCTGCGCGACGATCTGGAGGCCAAGGGGCCGGTGCGGGTCAGCGACGTGGAAACAGCGCAGAAAGAAATCCTCACCATTGCCCGGCGTATGGCCGAGGCTGGGGAAATTGTCCTCGGCGGCAAGGGTGGCGAGGAGATGGTCTAAGCCATGTCCAGCCATGACTCGCCCAGTGACCTGATCCGCGCCAAAGACCTCAAGGGTGTGGATGTCTGGGCCTTGCCCAGTTTCGATCCGGCGCTGCCTGAGCCCGAACCTGTGCCCGAGGCCGAGCCGGAGGTGGAAGAGGCGCCGCTCGAGAGCGAAGAAGTCGCCATCGAAGATGTCAAACCCTTGACTCTGGAAGAGCTTGAGGCGATCCGGCAGGACGCTTACAACGAGGGTTTCAGCACCGGCGAAAAAGACGGCTTCCACGCCGGGCAGCTCAAGGCCAAGCAGGAGGCGGACATCGCCCTGGCGGCTAAATTGGCCAGCCTGGAACAGCTGATGGGCCAGTTGCTCTCGCCCATTGCCGAGCAGGATCAGCAGCTCGAAGAGGCGCTGCTGGCGCTCGTGGAGAAAATGGTCAGCCAGGTCATCCAGCGGGAGCTGCGCAGCGACTCCACGCAGATTCGCCTGGTCCTCAATGAGGCGCTCAAGCTGCTGCCCATGGGCGCCAGCAATATCCGTATTCACGTCAACGCCCAGGACTATGAGCTGATCAAGGCCCTGCGTGAGAGCCACGAAGAACACTGGCGCATCCTCGAAGACGACAGCTTGCTGCCGGGCGGCTGCCGGGTTGAAACCGAGCTGAGCCGCATCGACGCCAGTGTTGAAAGCCGCCTCAATCAGGTGCTCAAACAGCTGCATGAACAGCAGCTGGAGCAGCGTATGCACCCGCCCAAAGCGGATCTGCAGCTCGACTTGGATCAGCCGGATGCGCCTTGACCGCATCAGCTTCGTCAAGCGCTTAGGTGCGTACAGCGAGGCCGTGGAATTACCCCGTCAGCCTCTGTTGGAAGGCCGCCTGCTGCGCATGGTCGGCCTTACTCTGGAAGCTGAAGGTTTGCGCGCGCCCTTAGGCGCCCGCTGTCTGGTGATTAACGATGACAGCTATCACCCGATGCAGGTTGAGGCCGAGGTGATGGGTTTTTCTTCCGGGAAAATCTTCCTCATGCCGGTCGGCAGCCTGGCTGGCATTGCCCCAGGCGCGCGGGTGGTGCCGCTGGCTGATAGCGGGCGCCTGCCCATGGGTCTGGCCATGCTCGGCCGGGTGCTGGATGGCGCGGGTCGGCCTTTGGATGGCAAAGGCGGGATCAAAGCGGATGACTGGGTGCCGATGGATGGGCCGACGATCAACCCGCTTAATCGCCACCCCATCAGCCAGCCGCTGGATGTGGGCATTCGTTCGATCAATGGCTTGCTCACCGTTGGCCGCGGCCAGCGTTTGGGTTTGTTTGCCGGTACCGGGGTGGGTAAGTCGGTATTGCTGGGCATGATGACGCGCTTTACCGAGGCGCAAATCATCGTGGTCGGTCTGATCGGTGAGCGGGGGCGCGAAGTTAAAGAATTTATCGATGAGATCCTCGGGGCTGAGGGCATCAAGCGTTCGGTGGTCGTGGCGTCCCCAGCCGACGATGCACCGCTGATGCGCCTGCGCGCGGCGCAGTACTGCACGCGCATCGCCGAGTACTTCCGTGATCAGGGCAAAAACGTCCTGCTGCTGATGGATTCGCTGACCCGCTACGCCCAAGCGCAGCGGGAAATCGCCCTGGCCATTGGCGAGCCGCCGGCCACCAAAGGCTATCCGCCGTCGGTGTTTGCCAAGCTGCCCAAGCTGGTGGAGCGCGCCGGCAACGCCGAGGCCGGCGGTGGCTCGATCACCGCGTTCTACACCGTATTGTCCGAGGGTGATGATCAGCAAGACCCCATCGCCGATGCTGCGCGCGGCGTACTCGACGGCCACTTTGTATTGTCGCGGCGCTTGGCCGAGGAAGGGCATTACCCGGCCATTGATATCGAAGCCTCGATCAGCCGGGTCATGCCGCAAGTGGTCAGCCCTGAGCACATGCGCCTGGCCCAGCGCTTTAAGCAACTGTGGTCGCGTTATCAGCAGAGTCGCGATCTGATCAGCGTCGGCGCCTATGTGCCGGGCGGCGATGCCGACACCGATCTGGCCATTGCTCGCCAGCCGAACATGGTTGGCTACTTGCGCCAGGGTCTGCACGATAACGAAAGCATGGCCGACAGCAGCGCCCAACTGGCCGCTGTGTTTAATCCCAAGCCCGCTGGCCCATAAGCCATGGCCCTAAGTCGCGCCGCACGTTTAGCCCCAGTGGTGGAGATGGCCGAGCGCGCCGAGCGCGAAGCCGCCACCCAATTGGGGCGTTGTCAGGGACAGTTGCAGCAAGCCAGGATGCAAATGGCCGAGCTCGAGCGTTACCGCGCGGACTATCAACAGCAGTGGATCAATGAAGGCCAGCGCGGTGTGTCCGGGCAATGGCTGATGAATTACCAGCGCTTTTTGTCCCAGCTAGAAAGCGCCATCGGCCAGCAGCGCAACAGTGTGGCCTGGCACCAAAGCAATATGGATAAGGCGCGGCAAATCTGGCAGCAGCGTTATGCGCGGTTGGAGGGACTGCGCAAGTTAATCCAGCGTTATCAAGATGAGGCGCGGCGCATCGAGGATAAGCGCGAGCAAAAATTACTGGATGAATTAGCGCAACGATTGGCGCCAAATGAGCCATTGTCTTAGCCGTTTGTAAGTGAATCGATATAAGTCTTGTAGTTTTCTAGTCTGACTGCGGCATAATCGGTCAATCACACGCACCATGCTAAGGGAGCTAGCCGTTGTCCGATAACCATCTCGATAGTGCTGTACTGGCGGCTTTGCAAGATGTAATGGAGGACGAGTATCCGCTGCTGCTGGATACCTTTCTGGCCGACTCGGCCGAGCGCCTGCAAGGTCTGCGTCAGTGTTTGCAGCAAGCGGATAGTCATAACCTGCGTTTAGCGGCCCACAGCTTTAAGGGCAGTTGCAGCAATATGGGCGCGCGGGTGCTTACCGATCTGTGTAAGCAATTGGAGCAAGCGGCGCGACTTGAGCAACTGGGTCTGGCTGGGGTCTTGATCGAGCAGCTGGAGCTTGAGTTCGCCAGCGTCAGCAGCCTGTTGCAAGAAGAGCGCTGCCGTTACTAAGGCTGCGCCGCCATCCCTAAGTGGTGCGGGTTAATAAGTTGGCCCGCGCCTTGCAAAGCTCCGTGCATAACTGACCAGAACGGAGCGTTTCCATGGCTGTTGCCGCCGATCTGCTGCTGACTTCCGTCGCAGATGTAAAGCCCCGGGCCACCCCGGCTAAGGCTCCCGAAAACAATAACGGGGCTGACAAGGACGGGCCTTCCAGCTTTTCCAAGGTCTACGCTAACCAGCGCGAAAGCACGGCAGCGGCCCGCCAGGCTGACTCGGCCAAGGCAGCCCGCGAGCGGCAAAGCAGTCGCGCGGACGCCGAGCCCGCGCCTGCCGATTCTGCCGCCAGCAGTGAGGCCGTTGCCGAAAGCGGCAAGCCCTTGCCGAGTGAAAACAGCGCTGAAGCCCCGGCTGAGCAGGACGGTGATCTGAGCGAGCAGCCGCAGCCGCTCGATCCCTTACTGCTGTTCGGGCTGACCGGCGAGTTACCGGCGGAGCCTGTCGCGCCTCTGGTGATCAGCACCGGCCTCGGCAGCGTTGGCGTCGATGAAGCCGGAGAGGCCAGCATGACTGACGGGCTCGGTAGCCTGGAGCCGCTGGCCGCCGAAAAATTGGCGCTAGATATCAGCGCGCAAGCTAAGCAATCCGGCGATGCCAGCAAGCTGAGCACTCCGGGCCTGCAGCAAAATCTGCTGGCGGCGGCGTTGGGCGAGGACGCGATTGAGCCAGAGGGGGAGAATCTGGAATTACCCGAGCTGCAATTGCAGGAGCTTGCCGGTAAAAGCCTGGAGGCGATGAAGGAGGGCACCGCCAATAATGCCCCGGAAAACTTCGTCAGCCGTCTTAACGCACTGAGCCAAGCGCTGAATCAGCCGGCGACCCATGCCAGTCGCGCGCCGCTGGTGGGGCAACCGGTAGCCATGCAGCAGGGTGGTTGGAGCGAGGCGGTGGTCGACCGCGTGATGTTGATGTCCAGCCAAAACCTGAAAAGCGCCGAGATTCAATTGGAGCCCGCTGAGTTGGGGCGTCTGGATGTGCGCATCAGCGTCAACCAAGACCTCAACCAGGTGGCTTTTTCCAGCCCCCATGCCGGCGTGCGCGAGGCTCTGGATGCGCAGATGAACCGTCTGCGTGAGATGTTCAGCCAACAAGGTTTGGGGCCGCTGGATGTCAGCGTATCGGATCAATCCTTGCAGCGCGGCTGGCAAGGCCAGGGCGGCGAGGGCAGCGGCAGTGGTCGCGGCAGCAATCAGGGGCTAGGTGCCGGCGATGACAGCGAGGGCTTAGTGTCTAGCGTAGAGAGTGCCCCGAGCGCCGCCACTCGGGCGCGCAGCCTGGTGGATTATTACGCCTAAGGTTACTTGGTACTGTAGTTGCGTAACGCTGTGATCTAAACTGCCAAACGCCCGTTGCCGTGATCGGTAACGGGCGATTTTTTTTCGCCCAAGCTACGGCCAGTGGCGGCTGCAGCGCCTTTGTTCAAAGGCGTGTTCAAGATTTGAGCGAGTGAGCTTAAAGACTGGCATAACACTTGCTCTTAACCCTTTGATAACGGAACAAACTCCGAATAACGACGGATTATTGGCATGGCTAAGAACGACGCAGCGCCTGCAGCAAGCGCGGGAGAAGGCAAACCAGCGGGCAGAATGAAACTGATCATTCTGATTGCCCTGGCGGTCATCGCCGCGGTGGGCTTGTCGGTGGGCGGTACTTGGTTCTTCTTAAGCAAGCAACACGCCTCCAGTGTTGAAGCTGCCCCTGAGGCCGCAGCTCCAGCCGTGCCGGTGAAACTGCCGGCACTGTATGAAGAGCTGGCCCCGGCCTTTGTGGTCAATTTCAACCAGCAGGGCCGTGCCCGCTATATGCAGGTCAACGTAGCCTTGATGGCTCGTGACCAAGCGCAGCTGGATGCCCTTAAAGTGCATATGCCCGTGCTGCGTAATCGCCTGGTGATGCTGTTCTCCTCTGCGGATTTTGCCGCGCTGATGACCCCTGCTGGCAAAGAGGCGCTGCGTCAGCAAGCCACCGCCAGCGTGCAGGAGTTGGCAGTGAAAGAGACCGGTAAGCCTACGGTCGAGCAAGTGTTGTTCACCAATATTGTGTTGCAGTAGCTAGGAGCCCTTTATGGCAGTCCAAGATCTGCTTTCCCAGGACGAGATCGATGCCTTATTGCACGGCGTTGACGATGGCTTGGTTGAAACCGAGGACGAAGCCGAACCGGGAAGCGTCAAGCAATATGACCTGACCAGTCAGGATCGTATTGTCCGCGGTCGTATGCCGACCCTGGAGATGATCAACGAACGTTTCGCCCGCTATACCCGTATTAGCATGTTCAACCTCCTGCGCCGCTCGGCGGATGTGGCCGTGGGCGGTGTGCAGGTGATGAAGTTTGGTGAGTACGTGCACTCGCTGTATGTACCGACCAGCCTCAACCTGGTGAAGATGAAGCCACTGCGTGGCACCGGCCTGTTTATCCTCGACGCCAAGCTGGTGTTCAAACTGGTGGATAACTTCTTTGGCGGTGACGGCCGGCACGCCAAGATCGAGGGGCGCGAGTTCACTCCCACCGAGCTGCGTGTCGTGCGCATGGTGCTGGATCAGGCATTTGTCGACCTCAAAGAAGCTTGGCATGCGGTGATGGATATCAACTTCGAGTACGTCAACTCGGAGGTCAACCCGGCCCTGGCCAATATCGTCAGCCCCAGCGAAGTGGTGGTGGTCTCGACCTTCCATATCGAGCTGGATGGCGGTGGCGGCGACCTGCATATCACCATGCCGTATTCGATGATTGAGCCGATCCGCGAGATGCTCGATGCCGGCTTTCAGTCCGATGTCGACGACCAGGATGAGCGGTGGATCAAGGCCCTGCGCGAAGACATCATGGGGGTCAGCGTGCCCCTGGGCGCGACCATTGCCCGCCGTCAGCTCAAGCTACGCGACATCCTGCATATGCAGCCCGGTGATGTGATCCCGGTGGAGCTGCCTGACGACGTCATTCTCTGTGCCAACGGCGTGCCTTCATTCAAGGTCAAGCTGGGCGCACACAAAGGCAACCTGGCTTTGCAGGTGCTCGATCCCGTTGAGCGACAGCGCTAACGGTTAACCCCATTCAACGCCAGCCGAGGACAGACGATGGCAGACGAACACGAAAACCCAGGCACCTCCGCCGAAGAACAAGCCCTTGCTGATGAGTGGGCGGCGGCCCTGGAAGAGGCGGGCGATGCCGGCCAAGACGATATCGATGCCATGTTGGCGGCCAGCAATCCGGCGCCTAAGCCACCGCGCGCGCCGATGGAAGAATTCGACAGCCAGCCCAAATCCAATCTGCCGGTGAACCTGGATGGGCCCAACCTGGATGTGATTCTGGATATTCCGGTGTCGATTTCCATGGAAGTGGGCAACACCGATATCACCATCCGTAACCTGTTGCAGCTGAACCAAGGCTCGGTCATCGAGCTCGATCGTCTGGCCGGTGAGCCGCTGGATGTGCTGGTCAACGGCACGCTGATTGCCCACGGTGAAGTGGTGGTGGTTAACGAGAAGTTCGGCATCCGCCTGACTGACGTGATCAGCCCCAGCGAACGTATTAAGAAGCTGCGCTAAGCATGGGCAAATATCTCTTTGCCCTGTTGTGCTTGCCGGGCTTGGCCTTGGCCGCCGAGCCTGCGGCAACAGCGGCAACAGCGGCAACAGCGGCAACAGCGGCGCCATCCAGTGCTGAACTGGGCGGCCAGCTAGCGCAGATGCTGTTTGGCCTGTTGCTGGTGATCGGCCTGATCTTTGCCTTGGCTTGGTTGCTGCGTCGTGTGCAGCGCATCGTGCCCAAGGGCGGCCAGGTCATTAAGGTGCTCGCCACTCAAGCTTTGGGTCCGCGTGATCGTCTGTTGTTGGTCCAGGTTGGCGAAGAGCAGGTGCTGCTGGGTTTTACCCCAGGCAATCTGACTGCGCTGCATGTCTTGCAAAAGCCCGTTGTACTGCCTGAAAGCGAGCCGGCCACGGGTGAATTTGCCCAGCGCTTGCTGGAGCTGTTGGGTAAGGATCACAAGGACAAGTCGTGATGAGTCTGTGGCGCCTGCTGCTGGTCTTGGCATTAACCCTGGTGGCGCCGCTGGCGTTGGCGGCGGACAACCCCTTATCGATTCCGGCCATTACCCTGAGTACCGACACTCAGGGCCAGCAGGAATATTCGGTCAGCCTGCAAATTCTGCTGATCATGACGGCGCTGAGTTTTATCCCGGCGTTCGTCATGCTGATGACCAGCTTCACCCGCATCATCATCGTGTTTTCCATTCTGCGGCAGGCGCTGGGCTTACAGCAGACGCCGTCGAACCAGATTCTGGTGGGGCTGGCGCTGTTTCTGTCGATGTTTATCATGGCGCCGGTGTTCGAGCAGATTAACCGCGAAGCCCTGCAGCCCTATCTGAATGAGCAGATGACGGCGCAGGATGCCTTGGTTAAGGCCGAAGGGCCGATGAAGCACTTTATGCTGTCGCAAACCCGCGAGAGTGATCTGGAGTTGTTTGTGCGGCTGTCTAAGCGCACCGATATCGCCAGCCCTGAGGCGACGCCGCTGACTATCCTGATCCCGGCTTTCGTCACCTCAGAGCTGAAAACCGCGTTTCAGATCGGCTTTATGATCTTTATCCCGTTCCTCATCATCGACATGGTGGTGGCCAGCATTCTTATGGCGATGGGCATGATGATGCTGTCGCCGCTGACCATTTCCCTGCCGTTTAAGATCATGCTGTTTGTGCTAATTGATGGCTGGGCGCTGATTATGGGCACCCTGGCTGCCAGCTTCGGAGGGACCTAGCCATGACCCCTGAGGTGGCGCTGGATTTGGTTCGGGAAGGGCTGTGGCTGACCGCCATGATTGTCACCGTCATGGTGGTGCCCAGCCTGGTGGTGGGCTTGCTGGTGGCGATGTTTCAGGCGGCCACGCAAATCAACGAACAAACCTTAAGTTTCTTGCCGCGGCTGCTGGTCATTCTGATCGCCCTGATCGTGGCCGGGCCGTGGTTAGTGCGCAAGTTGATGGAGTACACCACCAACTTGATCCTCAGCATTCCACAGATGATTGGCTGAGATGTTGGAGCTGAGCAACGCGCAAATCGGCGCTTGGGTAGCCAGTTTTGTGCTGCCGTTGTTCCGTATCGCTGCCTTGCTGATGTTTATGCCTTTGCTCGGCTCGCAACTGGTGTCGTCGCGGGTGCGTCTGTACTTGGCGGTGGCCATCAGCCTGGCGATTGTGCCGAGCTTGCCGCCGATGCCGGAAATCGAAGCGCTGAGCCTGAAGACGGTGTTTCTGATCGCTCAGGAAATCCTGATTGGCTTGATGCTGGGCTTTACCTTGCAGCTGTTGTTTCAGGTGTTCAGCATCGCCGGGCAGATTATCGCCACGCAAATGGGCTTGGGTTTTGCCTCTATGGTCGACCCCACTAACGGCGTGTCGGTGCCGGTGATCGGCCAGGTGTTTACCATCTTGGTCAACCTGCTGTTTCTGGCCATGAACGCCCACTTGGTGGTGTTTGAGGTGATCACCGAGAGCTTCTTTACCCTGCCGGTAGGCAGTGGTTTTCAGGTCGACAGTTATTGGCAGTTGGCGCACAAGCTCAGCTGGGTCCTGGCGGCGGCGCTGCTGTTAGTGCTGCCAGCGGTGACGGCGCTGCTGGTGATCAACCTGGCATTTGGCATCATGACCCGCGCGGCGCCACAGCTGAACATCTTCTCCATCGGCTTCCCGCTGACCTTGGTGCTGGGTTTTATTATCGTCTGGGTGTCGATGGCCGATCTGATCAGCCAGTATCAGCTGTTCGCCAGCGAGACCCTGCAACTGATGCGCGATTTGGTGCAGGCGCGATAAGCCATGGCCGAATCGGAAAGCGGTGCCGATAAGAGTGAGGAACCTACCGAGAAACGCCTGCGCGAATCCCGGGAAAAGGGCCAGGTTGCCCGCTCCAGAGAGCTCAGTACGCTGGCCGTGACCCTCGGTGGCTTTGGTGGCTTGTTGGTGTTTGGCGGCAGCATGGGGACGGCCATGCTCGACATCATGCGCGGCAACTTCAGCCTGAGCCGTGAAGTGATCATGGATAAAGAAAGTATGGCGCTGTGGCTGGCGGCCTCTGGGCAGCATGCGTTGGAGTCGATCTTGCCGTTGTTGTTGGTGCTGATGGCGATGTCGGTCCTCGGGCCGATTTCCCTGGGCGGTTGGCTGTTCTCCACGGAGAGCATGGCGCCTAAGTTCAGCCGGATGAATCCGCTGGCCGGGCTCAAACGGATGTTCTCCACCCAGTCTTTGGTCGAGCTGCTCAAGGCGTTGGGTAAGTTTTTGCTGATCCTTATCGTCGGCATCAGTGTCCTGCACGCCAAAGAGCAAGACTTGCTGGCCATGGCTCAGGAGCCGATCGAGACGGCGATCATGCATGCTTGTGTGGTGGTGGGCTGGAGCTCGTTTTGGATGGCCTGCGGGCTGATTCTGATTGCCGCGATAGATGTACCGTTCCAGCTCTGGACCAGCAAGCAAAAGCTGATGATGACCAAGCAGGAAGTGCGCGACGAGTACAAGGACAGTGACGGTAAGCCTGAGGTTAAACAGCGTATTCGCCAGTTGCAGCGGCAGATGGCGCAGCAGCGCATGATGCAAGCCGTGCCTGAGGCCGACGTGGTGATCACCAACCCGACGCACTTTGCCGTGGCCCTCAAGTACGACCCGCAGAAGGGCCATGCGCCGGTGCTGCTGGCCAAGGGTGGGGACTTCGTAGCCCTGAAAATCCGCGAGATCGCCAATGAGCATCAGGTCATGGTGCTTGAATCGCCGGCCTTGGCGCGGGCGGTGTATTACTCCACCGAGCTGGATGAAGAAATCCCCGCAGGTCTGTATCTGGCCATCGCTCAGGTGTTGGCTTATGTCTATCAGCTGCGCCAATACCAAAGCGGCAAGGGCAAGCGGCCGCCGCCCTTGGCCGATCTGCCGATCCCGCCAGACCTGCGCCGGGACGAATAAACGCGCGCCGGGCGCTCCTAGCTCTCGGTCAGTTCGTCGCGCCGAGTGCGCGTTGCTCAATATCCTGCCTGCGGTTTTTCAACTGCGCTTGGCTGTAGATAAAAACTGCTTATCTTTCATGCGCCTGTGTCTATCTAGGAAAGTTGGACAGGTTTTTGCAATGCTCAGCCTAGAGGCGTCTTAAGCGTCAAAAGATTGAATTGGCTGGGGTAAGCAAGTGGCAATAGATCGCTCACAACTGATCAGTGATGCGCGCAGTAATTTATCTGGGTTGCGCCATGGCAACCTAGGTATTCCGCTGCTGTTGCTAGTCATGCTGGCCATGGTGATGTTGCCGATCCCGCCGTTTTTGCTCGACGTGCTGTTCACCTTCAGTATCGCCCTGTCCATCGTCGTCTTGCTGGTGGCGATTTACGCCTTGCGGCCCTTGGATTTCGCCGTATTCCCGACTATTTTGCTGGCCGCTACCTTGCTGCGCCTGGCTCTCAACGTGGCCTCCACGCGGGTGGTGTTGCTGCATGGGCAGGATGGTCACGACGCTGCCGGTAAGGTGATCCAGGCCTTCGGCGAGGTGGTGATCGGCGGCAACTACGTGGTCGGTATCGTGGTGTTCGCCATCTTGATGATCATCAACTTTGTGGTGGTTACCAAGGGTGCCGGGCGCATCTCGGAAGTGAGTGCGCGCTTCACCTTGGATGCCATGCCCGGCAAACAAATGGCCATCGACGCCGACCTCAACGCCGGGCTGATCGATCAGGCTGAAGCCAAGAAGCGCCGTACCGAAGTGGCTCAAGAAGCAGACTTCTACGGCTCCATGGACGGTGCCAGTAAGTTCGTGCGCGGCGATGCCATCGCCGGTCTGCTGATTCTGTTTATCAACCTGATTGGCGGCATGGCCATCGGCATTTTGCAGCACGATCTGAGTTTTGCTGAGGCGGGCAAGATCTACACCTTGCTGACCATCGGTGACGGTCTGGTCGCTCAAATTCCATCGCTGCTGCTGTCCACCGCTGCGGCGATCATGGTCACCCGCGTGTCCAGTTCCGAGGACATGGGCGCGCAGGTCAACCGTCAAATGTTTGCCTCGCCGCGCGCGCTGGCCGTAACTGCCGCCGTGATGATTGCCATGGGCCTGGTGCCTGGCATGCCTCACGTGCCCTTTATCGGTTTGGGCTTAATCGCCGCAGGCGCTGCCTATTGGATTGCCAATCGCCAGCGCAGCAAGAAAGAGCAAGAGATTAAAGAGGTGAAACGCCAGCAGGAGTTGCTGCCGGCGCAGCGTGCTCAAGAGGTTAAAGAGCTGGGTTGGGACGACGTGATTCCGGTCGATATGGTCGGCCTCGAAGTCGGCTACCGCTTGATTCCGCTGGTGGATCGCAACCAAGGCGGGCAACTGCTGGCGCGGATCAAGGGCGTGCGCAAAAAACTCTCGCAAGACCTGGGGTTTTTGATGCCCTCGGTGCATATCCGCGACAACCTGGATCTGCAGCCGAACGGCTATCGCCTGACCCTGATGGGGGTCACCGTGGCCGAGGCGGAGGTGTATCCGGATCGCGAATTGGCGATTAACCCCGGGCAAGTGTTTGGCCCACTGAATGGCATTGAGGCTCAGGACCCGGCCTTCGGTTTGGCGGCAGTGTGGATCGATGCTAATCAGCGCGATCAGGCGCAGTCTTTGGGGTACACCGTGGTCGATGCCAGTACCGTGGTCGCCACCCACTTAAACCAAGTGTTGCACAAGCACGCCCATGAACTGCTCGGCCACGAGGAAGTGCAGCAGTTGATGCAGGTGCTTGCCAAGAGCTCGCCGAAACTGGCCGAGGAGTTGGTGCCGGGGCTGATCTCCCTGTCGACCTTGCTCAAAGTGTTGCAGGCCTTGCTGCAGGAGCAGGTGCCGGTGCGCGACATTCGCTCGATTGCCGAAGCTATCGCCAATGTGGCACCAAAGAGTCAAGATCCCGCCGCGATGGTGGCTGCAGTGCGCGTCGCGCTGGCTCGCGCAATCGTGCAAAGCATTGTGGGACTAGACGCCGAGCTGCCTGTGATTACCTTGGAACCAAGGTTGGAACAGATATTGCTAAATAGTCTGCAGAAGGCCGGGCAAGGCGCGGAGGATGGCATCCTCCTCGAACCAGGCATGGCGGAAAAGCTGCAGCGTTCTCTAGTGGAAGCGGCGCAGCGTCAGGAAATGCTCGGCAAGCCGGTGATTCTGCTGGTGGCCGGTCCGGTCCGGACGATGTTGTCGCGTTTTGCGCGGTTGGCGGTTCCGAATATCCATGTATTGGCGTACCAGGAAATTCCGGATAACAAGCAAGTCACCATCGTTGCGACGGTGGGGCAGAACTAACCGAGGTTACAGGCCATGCAGGTCAAACGCTTTTTTGCCGTCGATATGCGCTCCGCCATGAAGCTGGTGCGCGATGAGCTGGGTGCGGATGCCTCGATCATTGGTAATCGCCGTGTGGCGGGCGGGGTCGAGCTGACCGCGGCCATCGATTATCAGAGCCAACCCGCCCCGGCTGTCCGCGAAGGCAATGCGGCGCTGGCCGATGAGTTGCGTAAAACCCAGGCGAAAATCGCTCAAGCCCATGCCGAGCTGAGTACCCGCAGCACCCAAGATTCTGCTAAAGACCGCCAACTGTTTGGCGGCGAACCCGAACTGCATGCCGAGAAGCTGGCCGCGGCGTTGCAAGGCAAGCCGGAGGCGGCCCAGCCTGGCGCCAGCCAAGACGCACTAGACGCGATGCGCTTTGAGCTCAACGGCCTGCGCGAGCTGATTGAAGTGCAGCTGGGCTCCATCGCCTGGAGCCAGGTGCAAAGTCACAAGCCGCAACAAGCCAACCTGTGGCGGCGGTTGCAGCGCATGGGCATGCCGGCGGATCTAGCCAAAGGTCTGCTCGAGCGCGTCGCCACCATCAGTGATCAACGCCAAGCTTGGCGCATGCTCCTGGCGCACTTGTCACACAGCATCCAGACCCCAGCCCAAGAGCCCACCGAAGAGGGGGGTGTGATCGCGCTGGTCGGCCCGGCTGGCATGGGCAAGACCACCACGTTGGCTAAGCTGGCGGCCCGTTATGTTCTGAAATACGGCTCGCAGCACATCGCCTTGGTCAGCATGGACAGCTACCGCATTGGTGCTCAGGAGCAAATCAAAACCCTCGGGCGTATTCTCAATGTTCCGGTGACCTTGGTTGATCCAGGCCAATCCCTGACCCAGGCGCTGGCGCCATTGGCGCGTAAACGCCTGGTGTTGATCGACACCGCCGGCTTGCGCAGCAACGATGCGGCGCTGCGCATGCAGCTCGAAGCCTTGGCGAGCCGGGGAGTGAATGCGAAAAATTATTTGGTCATGGCGGCAACTAGCCAGGGTCAAGTTCTGAAAGCCGCCTACCATAGCTATAAGCGTTGTGGTTTGGCGGGCTGCATCATTACAAAAACGGATGAAGCAGTGAGTTTGGGCGAGGTTTTAGGGCTGGCAATTAGCCAGCGTCTCCCGGTAGCCTATCTGGCCGATGGTCCACGTATTCCGGATGATCTACAGGTACCGCGCAGTCATCAATTGGTTAGTCGAGCGGTAGGCCTGCAAGCTGAGCAGGATCCCAGTGCGGACGTCATGGCGGAAATGTTTGCCGGTCTCTATCAACAGCCGGCCCGTCAAGTGGGTTAATTGTCACGTTGTGGGATCTTATTGCAGTTGAGCAGTCCTAATGGCTCCACTCGAAGTTAGACAAGGTGTGTAGAAGATGGGTATGCATCCCGTACAGGTGATTGCGGTGACCGGCGGCAAAGGTGGCGTCGGCAAGACCAACGTATCAGTGAACCTGGCACTGGCCCTGGCTGACCTCGGTCGTCGGGTCATGCTGATGGATGCTGACTTGGGCTTGGCCAACGTTGATGTGCTGCTG
This sequence comes from Pseudomonas sp. 5P_3.1_Bac2, assembly GCF_025465995.1. GTDB lineage: Bacteria > Pseudomonadota > Gammaproteobacteria > Pseudomonadales > Pseudomonadaceae > Aquipseudomonas. Next base: position 213,138 of record NZ_JANLNY010000004.1, read on the forward strand.
GGCCTCAACGCTAAACGTACCTTGGAAGACGTCATCAAAGGTGAGTGCGGACTGCGCGATGTCCTTCTGCAAGGCCCCGGTGGCATCCGCATTGTGCCTGCAGCCTCGGGCATCCAGAGCATGGTGCAGCTGTCGCCATTGCAGCACGCGGGACTGATCCAAGCCTTTAGCGATCTCAGCGACAACCTCGACGTCCTGATCATCGACACGGCGGCCGGTATCGGCGATGGCGTGGTCAGCTTCGTGCGCGCCGCGCAAGAAGTGCTGGTGGTGGTCTGCGACGAGCCGACCTCAATCACCGACGCCTACGCGCTGATCAAGCTGCTTAACCGCGACCACGGCATGACCCGTTTCCGCGTGTTGGCCAACATGGCCCACAGTCCCCAGGAAGGTCGCAATCTGTTTGCTAAGCTGACCAAGGTGACCGATCGCTTTCTGGATGTAGCCCTGCAGTATGTGGGCGCGGTGCCTTACGACGAATGCGTGCGTAAGGCGGTGCAGAAGCAGCGGGCGGTTTATGAGGCTTTCCCGCGCTCGAAGTGTTCCCTGGCGTTTAAAGCAATTGCCCAGAAGGTTGATGCGTGGCCGCTACCGGCCAACCCGCGTGGCCATCTGGAGTTTTTTGTTGAGCGTTTGGTGCAGCAGCCGTCCGCGGAAACAGGAATATGACAGCAGCTTCTGGACTTCGTATGTATAGCAAGGCTCAGGCGCAAGACTCACAGCATCAGTTGATTGAGCGTTATGCGCCTTTGGTTAAGCGCATCGCCTACCACTTGTTGGGCCGTCTGCCGGCCAGTGTGCAAGTCGATGACTTGATCCAGGCCGGCATGATCGGCTTGCTTGAGGCCGCGAAGAAATACGATTCCAGTAAAGGCGCTAGTTTTGAAACTTTTGCGGGCATTCGCATCCGTGGGTCTATGCTCGATGAAGTGCGCAAAGGTGACTGGGCGCCGCGCTCGGTGCATCGCAATAGCCGCATGGTCAGTGACGCAATTCGAGTTATTGAAGCAAGAACGGGGCGTGACGCTAAAGATCAAGAGGTTGCAGCCGAACTCCAATTGAGTCTCGAAGATTACTACGGCATTCTTGGCGACACTTTGGGCAGCCGTTTGTTCAGTTTCGACGATCTATTACAGGACGGCGAACATGGCGGCATGAGCGAAGACGCAGACAGCAATCCAACCGAACCCTCGCGTGACCTGGAGGATGAGCGTTTTCAGGCGGCCCTGGCGGATGCCATCGCCAACTTGCCTGAGCGCGAACGTCTCGTGCTGTCGCTTTATTACGATGAAGAATTAAATCTTAAGGAGATCGGCGAAGTGTTGGGGGTTAGCGAATCTCGCGTTAGCCAACTACACAGCCAATGTGCCGCGCGCTTGCGGGCGCGTTTGGCTGAGTGGCGAGCCCACTAAGCTAGACCGGTTTTCATGATTAAAGGCGCAGCCAGGGTGCTGGCTACGTTTGGACTGTACGGAGGTCGACTTGGACAAGAATATGAAAATCCTCATCGTTGATGACTTTTCGACGATGCGACGGATCATTAAGAACCTCCTGCGGGATTTGGGGTTCACCAACACAGCAGAGGCTGATGACGGCACCACGGCACTGCCGATGCTGCACAGCGGCAGTTTCGACTTCCTCGTAACTGACTGGAACATGCCCGGCATGACGGGTATCGACCTGCTGCGTGCGGTACGCGCAGATGAACGCCTGAAGAGCCTGCCGGTGTTGATGGTGACGGCAGAAGCCAAGCGCGATCAGATCATTGAAGCCGCCCAGGCGGGGGTTAATGGTTATGTAGTTAAACCGTTCACTGCCCAAGTTTTGAAAGAGAAAATCGAAAAGATTTTCGAGCGAGTCAACGGCTGAAATCGGGCGTGTGAGGGTGCTATGGAACATAAAGATTCCGTTCAGAGTGAGCTCGAAGCGACTCTGAAACAAAACGCTCAACAACTGGTTGAAAGCCTTGAGCAAGGCAAATTTGGTGATGCGGTCCAACTGATTCACGAGCTCAATAAAGCCCGCGACCGCGGCCTCTATCATGAGGTCGGCAAGCTGACTCGTGAGCTGCACAACGCCATCGTCAATTTCCAGCTCGATCCCCGTGTGCCCCATGCCACTGAGATCTCGCAGATTACCGATGCCACTGAGCGCCTCAACTACGTGGTCACCATGACCGAGAACGCCGCCAATCGCACCATGGACTTGGTCGAAGAGAGCGCGCCCTTGGTGAACGATTTGACCGCCGAAGCGCGCAGCTTGAGCTTGGACTGGGGGCGCTTTATGCGCCGCGAAATGGGCGCGGATGGCTTCCGCGAACTGGCCAAACGGGTGGAGCTGTTTCTGGCGCGCAGTGAGCGCGATGGCAGCAAGTTATCCGTCCACCTGAATGACATTTTATTGGCTCAGGATTTCCAAGACCTGACCGGGCAAGTGATCAAGCGTGTCACCCAGTTGGTGACCGAAGTCGAGAGTGATTTGCTCAAGCTGGTGTTGATGGCCAGCCAAGTTGATCAGTTCGCCGGCATCGAGCACAACCATGAGTTGTTGCGAGCCGAGCAAGCCAAACAAAAAGAACCTTCCCATGGTGAAGGTCCGCAGATTCATGCCGCTACGCGTGAAGACGTCGCATCTAACCAAGATGATGTGGACGACCTGCTTTCCAGTCTAGGATTCTAGGAGCACCTCTTATGAGCTTCGGCGCCGATGAAGAAATCCTCCAGGACTTCCTGGTGGAGGCCGGCGAAATTCTTGAATTATTGTCTGAGCAGCTTGTTGAGCTGGAAAGTCATCCAGACGACATGAATTTGCTTAACGCTATTTTTCGTGGTTTCCACACAGTTAAAGGCGGTGCTGGTTTTCTCCAACTCAATGAGTTGGTGGAGTGCTGTCACATCGCAGAAAACGTCTTCGATATCCTGCGCAAAGGTGATCGCCGCGTAGACTCGGCGTTGATGGACGTGGTGTTAGAAGCCCTGGATGCGGTCAACAGCATGTTTGACCAAGTTCGGGAGCGCACCGACTTAACCCCGGCCACCCCTGAATTGCTTGCCGCCTTATCGCGTCTGGCGGTGCCGGCGGATGCCGAAGAAGCCGCGCCACAGGCGCCAGCGGTAGAGCCTGAAGCCGTTGCCGAGCCCGAGTTGCCGGGCGCTGCCGTCACGGCCGGCGATATTACTGACTCTGAATTTGAGCAACTGCTGGGCGCCCTAGACGACGTGTCGGCGCCGGCCGCCAGCGTCAGCAGCGATGAAATCACCGACGACGAATTTGAGTCGCTGCTGGATCAGCTGCATGGCAAAGGCCAGTTCAACGCCGCCGTGGTTGACGAGCCCGCAGTTGTCAGCGTGGCGGCTCCTGCTGCGCCGAGCAGTGATGAAATCACCGATGACGAGTTTGAGTCGCTGCTGGATCAGTTGCATGGCAAGGGCCAGTTCAGCACTCCGGCAGTCACTGCCAGTGAGCCGAGCGTTGTCGTGGCCGCATCAGCGGCGACGGGTGCGGATGAAATCACTGATGACGAGTTTGAAGCGCTGCTCGATCAACTGCACGGCAAGGGCAAGTTTGTTGAGCCCGCTGCGGTAGCTGCGCCTGAGCCGGCCAAGCCGGTTGTCGCAGCAGCGGCTAAAGCGCCTGCGGCTGCGAAACCCGCGGCCAAAGCGGAGCCTGCCAAGGCCCCGGCGCCTGCTGCGGCCGCAGACAAACCGGGTGCTGCCAGCGAGGCGGAAACCACGGTGCGGGTCGATACCGCGCGCCTCGACGAAATCATGAACATGGTCGGCGAGCTGGTGCTGGTGCGTAACCGCCTGGTACGCCTCGGTGCGAGCAGCGCCGATGAGGCCATGTCCAAGGCGGTGTCGAACCTCGATGTGGTGACGGCAGATCTGCAAACCGCGGTGATGAAAACCCGCATGCAGCCGATCAAGAAAGTCTTCGGCCGTTTCCCGCGCTTGGTTCGGGACTTGGCCCGCAGCCTGAAAAAAGAGATCAACCTGGAGCTGGTCGGCGAAGAAACTGACCTCGACAAAAACCTGGTGGAGGCCCTGGCCGACCCGCTGGTGCACTTGGTGCGTAACGCAGTCGACCACGGTATTGAGACTCCGGAAGAGCGTGAAGCCTCTGGCAAGTCGCGCAGCGGTAAAGTGGTGCTGGCCGCCGAGCAGGAAGGCGATCACATCCTGCTGTCGATCACTGACGACGGCAAAGGGATGGATGCCAACGTGCTGCGCGCCAAAGCGGTGGAGAAGGGCATGCTGGATAAAGATGCCGCCGACCGTCTCAGCGATTTTGAATGCTACAACCTGATCTTCGCCCCGGGCTTTTCCACCAAAACGGAAATCTCCGACGTGTCCGGCCGTGGTGTCGGCATGGACGTGGTGAAGACCAAAATCTCCCAGCTCAACGGCACCGTGAACGTTTACTCGACTAAGGGCCAGGGCTCGAAAATCATCATCAAGGTGCCGCTCACCTTGGCGATCATGCCGACCCTGATGGTGATGCTGGGCAACCAGGCCTTCGCCTTCCCGCTGGTCAACGTCAACGAGATCTTCCACCTCGATCTGTCACGAACCAACGTGGTCGACGGCCAGGAAGTGGTGATCGTGCGCGACAAGGCACTGCCACTGTTCTACCTCAAGCGCTGGCTTGTCGGCAGTGCCGCCCATGTCGAGCAGGGTGAGGGGCATGTGGTGATCCTCACCGTGGGCAGTCAACGCATTGGCTTCGTCGTCGATCAATTGGTCGGTCAAGAGGAAGTGGTGATTAAGCCGCTCGGCAAGATGCTGCAAGGCACTCCTGGCATGTCCGGCGCGACCATCACCGGTGACGGTCGCATCGCTTTGATCCTTGACGTGCCCAGCATGCTCAAACGTTACGCGCGACGTATCTGATTGGTTAGCGGTGCAGTTTTTAGTCGCACGGCTTAGGAGTGTTTATGGTGGTTAAGGTGTTGGTGGTTGATGACTCGGGCTTTTTTCGTCGGCGCGTGTCGGAAATCCTTTCGGCTGATGCAAACATCCAGGTCGTCGGGACTGCGACTAATGGCCGTGAGGCTATTGATCAGGCGCAGGAACTCAAGCCGGATGTGATCACCATGGATTACGAGATGCCGATGATGGATGGCATCACGGCCGTGCGTAACATCATGCAGCGCTGTCCGACGCCGGTGCTGATGTTCTCCTCGCTTACCCATGAAGGCGCACGGGTCACCCTCGATGCGCTGGAAGCCGGGGCGGTGGATTTTCTGCCGAAAAACTTCGAAGACATCTCCCGCAACCCCGAGCGGGTCAAGCAACTGTTGTGCGAGAAGATTCACACCATCGCCCGCAGTAACCGCCGCAGCCTCTCCAGCAGCCATGCTGCTCCTGCACCACAGCCGGTTAAGCCGGTGGTGCGGCCAAGCGTGGCGACCACCAGCACTGCCGCGGCCCCCGCGCGTACGCCCGCTCCGGCAGCGTCGGCGGCGCCGAGTAACAGCCCGGCACCGAAGCGGCGCCACTACAAATTAGTCGCCATCGGTACGTCCACCGGTGGCCCAGTCGCCTTGCAGCGGGTCTTGACCCAGCTGCCGGCCAATTTTCCTGCGCCCATCGTGCTTATCCAGCATATGCCGGCGGCCTTTACCCGGGCTTTCGCCGAGCGTTTGGACAAGCTCTGCCGGATCAGTGTGAAGGAAGCTGAAGATGGCGATATCGCCCGTCCAGGCTTGGCCTTGCTGGCTCCTGGCGGCAAGCAAATGATGATCGACAGCCGTGGCGTGGTGAAAATTCTGCCTGGCGATGAGCGCTTAAATTACAAGCCGTGTGTGGATATCACCTTTGGCTCCGTCGCTAAGTCCTATGCCGACAAAGCCCTGGCGGTGGTCCTCACCGGTATGGGCGCCGATGGCCGCGAAGGCGCGCGTTTGCTTAAGCAGTGCGGCAGCCAAGTGTGGGCGCAAGATGAAGCCAGTTGCGTGATTTATGGCATGCCCATGGCGATTGTGAAGGCCAACTTGGCTGACGCGATCTACTCCTTGGACGATATCGGTCGCTACCTAGCAGAGGCTTGCACCTGATGGATGTGCTGAGCCTTATCGGGATTATTCTGGCCTTTGTGGCCATCCTTGGGGGCAACTACCTTGAGGGCGGCCATGTCGGGGCGTTGCTCAATGGCCCCGCAGCGCTGATTGTGCTGGGCGGCACCTTGGCGGCAGCCTTCGTGCAGGCGCCGATGAGCGTGTTCAAGCGTGCGCTGAGCATTATCAGCTGGATATTTTTCCCGCCGAAGGTTGATTTGATCGGCGGCATTAACCGGGTCATTGGCTGGAGCATGACTGCCCGTAAAGAAGGCTTGCTGGGCCTTGAGGCGGTGGCGGATTCAGAGCCTGATCCCTACGCCCGCAAAGGCCTGCAACTGTTGGTCGATGGCGCTGAGCCCGAGGCCATTCGCAGTATTCTTGAGGTCGATCTGTATACCCAGGAAGGCCGTGATATTAGCGCTGCCAAGGTGTTTGAGAGCATGGGCGGCTATGCACCGACCATCGGCATCATCGGTGCGGTCATGGGCCTGATTCACGTGATGGGCAACCTGGCCGATCCATCGATGCTCGGCAGTGGTATCGCCGTGGCCTTCGTCGCGACCATCTACGGGGTGGCATTCGCCAACTTGCTGCTGCTGCCCATCGCCAACAAACTCAAGGCCGTGGTGCTGCGTCAGTCGCGTTACCGGGAGATGGTTCTGGAAGGGATATTGTCGATCGCCGAGGGTGAGAACCCGCGCTCCATCGAATTGAAGCTGCAAGGCTTCATGGGTTGATGGGGACACACCATGGCCCGCAGGCGGTATCAAGAGGAACATGAAAACCATGAACGTTGGCTGGTCTCCTACGCCGACTTCATTACCTTGCTGTTCGCCTTTTTTGTGGTGATGTACTCCATCTCCTCGATCAACGAAGGCAAGTACAAAATCCTCTCCGATAGTTTGGATGGCATCTTTAATCAGCCGGATCGCTCGGTTAAGCCGATCCCGGTGGGTGAGGAAAAACCGCGTACCACCGAGCCTGCTCGTTCGATGGTTGATGAGCCGGAGTCGACGACGGCTGACCAAACCCTGCAGAGCATCGCCAACAAAGTGCGCGAGGCTTTTGGTGATCTAATTAAGTCTGATCAGCTAAAAGTCAGCGGCAACGAAATGTGGATTGAGATTGAGCTCAGTTCCAGCCTGTTGTTTAGCAGCGGCGATGCCATTCCTAACAACGCCGCTTTTGACATCGTGGAGAAGGTGGCCAAAATTCTGGCGCCTTACCAAAACCCGATTCAGGTCGAAGGCTTCACCGATAATCTGCCGATCCAGACCGCCGAGTTCCCCACCAACTGGGAGCTTTCGGCTGCGCGTGCGGCCAGTGTGGTGCGCATGCTCAGCATGGAAGGGGTCAACCCCAGTCGTATGGCCGCCGTTGGCTATGGCGAATTTCAGCCGGTGGCGGATAACGTCACCGCCGGCGGTCGTGCGCGCAACCGGCGGGTGGTGCTGGTGGTGTCGCGTAACCTGGATGTGCGCCGCAGTGTCAGTGGAGTCGGCGCGGCTGCCGGTAACGCCGCCAGCCGCAGCGCTGGCACGCAATCTGCACCTGCAACCCCAGCAGCGGTTCCTCGCGCGGGATCCGTCAATTCCCCGTCGCCGGCCCCTTGAGAGAGGCCCCATTCTCGACCTGACAGACAGCAGGCCGGGAGGATGAATACGATGAGAGTCTGGGCAATTTCCAATCAAAAAGGTGGCGTCGGTAAGACCACTACCACCATCGCACTGGCGGGGCTGTTAGCCGACGCCGGCAAACGCGTGGTTGTAGTCGATCTCGACCCCCATGGTTCGATGACCAGCTATTTCGGGCATGATCCGGATAGCTTGGAGCACAGCTGTTTTGACCTGTTCCAGCAGCAAGGTCATGTGCCGGCAGGGCTCACGCAAAAGTTGTTGCTGCCGACCAGTCATGAGCGCATTGCCCTGCTGCCTTCGAGCACGGCGCTGGCCACCTTGGAGCGTCAATCACCAGGGCAGAGCGGTTTAGGCCTGGTGGTGGCTAAGAGCTTGGCGCAGCTGTGGAATGACTACGACTTTGCCCTGATCGATACGCCGCCTCTGCTCGGCGTGTTGATGGTCAATGCCCTGGCGGCCAGTCAACAGTTGGCGATTCCGGTGCAAACCGAATTTCTCGCAGTGAAGGGCTTGGAACGCATGGTTAACACCTTGACCATGATCAATCGCTCTCGTCGCCAAGCGCTGCCGTACACCATCGTGCCGACCCTGTTTGACCGGCGCACGCAAGCGTCGTTAAGCACCCTGCGGGTGTTGCATAGCAGCTACCCCGAGCAGCTCTGGCAGGCGTATATCCCGGTGGATACGCGTCTGCGTGATGCCAGCCGGGCCGGGGTGACGCCTTCGCAATACGACAAGAACAGCCGTGGCGTGATTGCTTACCGCGCGCTGCTGAAACATCTGCTGGAGAATCCCTCCGTCGCGCAGGTGGCCTGATATGCGCAGTAATCGTCGCGATTTCGGCTCAAGTCGAACGGGCCGGCGGCCGATAGGCTCTAGAGATTATTTTTCCAGGACTTACCAATGAGTCATCCACTGGCGAGCGCCAACCGTACGCAACTGGCTTTGCAGTCCTATTTGGACGGCTTGCTGCAAGAGGCGGCGGTGGAGCTGACTGAGACCTCCAGCCAAGTGCTCGACGAGTTCGAGGCTGCGGTGCTTGAGGAACAAGTGCGCGATGCGCGCTTGCAACCTAAGGCGGCGCCGAGCAAGCCCTTAGCTGAGGCGCCCGAGCGGCCTTTGGTCTTGCCCACGGTGGTGATTCCCCCCGTCGCGCTGCTGCCTGAGCCGCCAGCACAACCTGAGCCGCTACCGGCTCAGATTGAGCCACCAGCGCCGCAGCTTAAGGAGCTGGTCGCACCGGCGCCGGCTGTTGTCGTGGCTCCTGAGCCCATCCCAGGTGGGCAGCCAGATTGGGCGCAAAGCAGCTTCGAGTGTTTGTTGTTTGATGTGGCGGGGCTGACGTTGGCCGTGCCACTGGTGTGCTTAGGTTCTATTTACCCGTTGCAGGATCAGGAGCTGACCCCCTTGTTCGGCCAGCCTGACTGGTTCCTGGGGATTCTGCCCAGCCAAGCCGGCAACCTTAAGGTGCTCGACACTGCCCGTTGGGTGATGCCGGAGCGTTATCGCGATGAGATGCGCGAAGGTCTGCAGTATGTGATCTCGGTGGCCGGTTATGAGTGGGGGCTGGCAGTGCATCAGGTCAGTCGCTCCATCCGCCTCGACCCGCAACAAATCAAATGGCGCAGTCACCGCACGCAACGACCTTGGCTGGCCGGCACGGTAATTGAACACATGTGTGCTTTAGTAGATGTAGCGTCCTTGGCCGAGATGATTGCCAGTGGCGCGGCTAAACGTATGGCGAGCAACCAAGCGCACTGAATAATGCTTAACGGTGAGATAATTACCGCTTTGCAACTATAGTAATGAAAGCGGGGTAAACACCCGCCATCGCCGCTCTGCGCGGTACATGACGAGGCTAGGGATATGAAGAAGAGTTCTGCACAAGGTTCCGAAGATCCGATTCTGCAGTGGGTAACCTTTCGTTTGGACAACGAGACCTATGGCATCAATGTGATGCAGGTTCAAGAAGTCCTGCGCTACACCGAAATTGCCCCTGTACCGGGTGCTCCGAGCTATGTGCTGGGCATCATCAACCTGCGCGGCAATGTCGTGACCGTCATCGACACCCGCCAGCGCTTCGGTCTGGACTCCAGTGAGGTTTCGGACAATACCCGTATCGTGATCATCGAAGCCGACAAACAAGTGATCGGCATTCTGGTCGACAGCGTCGCCGAAGTGGTTTATCTGCGGCAATCGGAAGTGGAAAACGCGCCTAACGTCGGTAATGACGAATCGGCCAAGTTCATTCAAGGCGTCTGCAACAAGAACGGCGAGCTGCTGATTCTGGTTGAGCTGGACAAGATGATGAGCGAAGAGGAATGGTCTGAGTTGGAGAGCATCTAGATCATGCTTGAGGCGCTGGTTATCGCCCTGCTGATGCTTTGCCTAGGCTTGTTGGGCACTTGTGTGTGGCTGTCACGCCAGCTGCGCAACGCTGTCCAGCAACTGGGCGAAGAGGGGGCCGTGCGTGATCGGCGCTTGAAAGAGATCAGTCGGCGTTTGGATACTTACCTAACCGGCAGCGTGCAAATGGGCGAAGAGCTTTACGAGCTGCGCCAGGTGGTGGCACCGCTGCCGGATAAACTCAATCAAATAGAACAGCGTGACCCCACCACGTTGTCCTTTACCCAGGCCGCGCGCTTAGCTGGCATGGGCGCCACGGTGGATGATCTGACCCAGTCTTGCGGCTTAAGCCAGGGCGAAGCCGAATTGATCAGCCGTATGCAGCAGGCCAAGGCTCAGCACTCTTAGCTGTTATCCGCCGGGCCACCGAGCAGAGGCGGTAGCGGGGCCTCATCCTGCGCGCTCCAGCCCTTGGGACACTTACCTTTCAGGTACCAGGCAAAGGCAATGATCTCGGCGATTGAGCGATACAACTGCTCGGGGATCGCATCGCCCAGCTCCATGCGCGCCAGTAGCCGCACCAGCTCGGCATTTTCATAGATCGGCACTTCGTGCTCGCGGGCAATCGCCAAGATGGCCTCAGCCAACTCGTCATCGCCTTTGGCGCTGAGGGTCGGCGCGTTTTGCCCGTCATAGCTGAGGGCGATGGCTTGGCGCGGTGCTTTGCTGCTCATGCGGTTTCATCCACCCAGCGTTGTTCAAGCGTGGTGCGTTGGCCCCGTGGAGGCACGCCGCAGGTACAGAGTAATTCGCCCACATGGATGCCGGCGGTTTGTAAGCGCGCGCGCAGATTATCCAGTTCGCTCTCAATGAGTTTCGCCGTGTCGGCCTGCTGCGCCCAGAGCTGGCTGCTGAATTGCTCACGGACTAACTCGGCCTGGATTTGCAGGGGCCCCAGCGGCGGGATGTCAAAGGCCAGCTCGACGCGCCAAAGGGTTTCTTTGGCCTCTTTCTTCTCGCTGTCTTGACCCTCTTCGCGTTGCAGTTTGACTTGCAGCGGCACCACGTCCTGTTGGTTGCGCATGGGGATTTCCAATTGCCAAGTGGTCAGCAGATTGCCGTCCGGGCCGACTTGGCTTTGGCTCAGGCTCGACAACTGATGGGTTTGCAGGCGGGCAATGGCCGCGGCGGCGAGTTTGAGCAGGGACTCAAGGTCGTCTTCATCCTGAGCCTTTTGCAGCAATCGGGCTGGCAGTGGAAAGCTTTGCTCCAGTTGGCGCTGGTTGGCGCGGCCAAGGCTTTGCAGCAGGTCGCGGGCGATGGCGGGCATGGCTTGGGCCATGGCGGCGCTGCTGCCACTACTGCCCAGTGCGCCAGCGCCGGCAAGGCCGGGGCTGAGTTGGCTGAGCAGGCGCAGTAAGTTGGCTTTAAGGTCGGTGCTTAAGGCCTGGCCTTGGCCGCCAATCAGCTTGCCTTCGAGGAAGATTCCGCTGTTGTGCAGCGCTTGGGCCAAGCCCTTGGGGTTACTCAGTTGAGCAGCATCGGGCAGGCCGGCAAAAAGTTTTTCAATGTTGCTGCGCAATCCCTCGCTCAGGCCGGCGCCACCGAGTAAACCCTGCAGGTTGTTGAACAACCCTTGTAATGAGCCTTGGCGGCCGAGTTGGGCGCTGAGCTGTTGGTTAAGGGCCAGTTGATCGAGACGGCCGCTTAAGGGCAGAAAGTTCAGCGACTGATCATTTTGCACTTGGGCGCTGAGCAGGCTGCCCACTGGCAGCTTCAGGGCCGTCTCTATCGACAGGGTGCTGCCAGCCATCTGACTGTTGAGCAATTGCATCAGCACCTTGTACACCAAGGGCTGGCTGCCGGCTTGGACATTGCTACTGAGCACTTTGCCTTGGAGCAGGGAGCCAGCGGGAAATTGCTCGCGGTCGAGGCTGGTCAGTGGTGGATGATTGTTACCTAGCACCGATAAGGCTAGGCGGGTTGGCGACAAGGCGGTGAGGTTAACCGCGCTGCCTTGCTCCAGGGCGCGTGGGCTGGTGGCCTCTAAGGTGGTTTGCTTGCCGTTGTTGAGGGTTAAGCGCAGGAGCACTTGAAAACTGTTGGCCAATTCCTTGCTGGTGACCACCTCGGCCTTGGCCGTTTCACCAACGGCGATTAAATCATCCAATGGCTGCAATAGCTTGACTGCGAGGTCAACATTGGCAGCGTTACCGCGATTGGCCGGAACTGGCGGCGGTAGTGGGCGTGGACTACTGATTTCGTTCATCGGTGGGTTACACCCTGTCGAAAATGCCCGCTGCGGGACTCGGCTGCAGGCATGTATAATTGCGCGCCGGCTGAATCGGCTGCGCATTCCAGTTGCGTCAGTATATAGCGGCTAAGAGCTGGCCGACTTGAACGGCCTCTGCCATTGATTTTAGGTGCCAATGTTTTGACCCATCCTGTTCTAGACGCTGTGGCGCTTGCCTGCGAGCGAGATTGGCGCGTGCTGTTTGAGCAGCTCGAACTGCGTCTAGTCCCCGGTGACATGCTGCAAGTGGTTGGCCCTAATGGTAGTGGCAAAACCAGTCTGCTGCGCTTGCTGGCTGGCTTAATGCCGCCAAGCGCCGGGGAAATCCGGCTGTATGGTCAACCGCTAAGCAGCCAGCGTGCTGAATTGGCCCGTACCCTGCTGTGGCTCGGCCACGCTCCGGGCATCAAAGGCTTGCTCACCGCGGAAGAAAACCTCACCTGGCTCTGCGCCCTGCATCAGCCCGCCTCGCGCGAGGCGATCTGGCAGGCCTTACACGCCGTAGGCCTACGCGGCTTTGAAGATGTGCCATGCCACACCTTGTCGGCAGGCCAACAGCGCCGTGTAGGCTTGGCCCGCCTGTATTTGCCCGGCCCTAAATTATGGGTATTGGATGAGCCGTTTACCGCCTTGGATAAAGCCGCTGTGACGCAGTTGGAGCTGCATTTGGCACAGCACTGCGAGCAGGGCGGTTTAGTGGTGTTGACCACCCACCATGAAATGAAAATCAAGCCCAGTGGCTACCGTGAGTTGGATTTGGGGCAGCGTGCGCCATGAGTAATGTGTTCACCCTGCTGCTGGCCCGTGAGGCGCGTTTGCTGTTTAGGCGTCCGGCTGAGTTAGCCAACCCGCTGGTGTTTTTCGCCATTGTGATTGCCTTGTTCCCGTTGGCCGTTGGGCCGCAATCGCAACTGTTGCAAAGTCTGTCGCCAGGGCTGGTGTGGGTTGCCGCTTTGCTGGCGGTTCTGCTGTCGTTGGATGGCCTGTTTCGCAGTGATTTTGAAGATGGCTCACTGGAACAGTGGGTCCTTTCGCCGCACCCCTTAGCACTTTTGGTGTTGGCCAAGGTGCTGGCACACTGGCTGTTTTCTGGTTTGGCCTTGGTTTTATTGGCCCCCTTGTTGGCTTTGATGCTGGGCTTACCGGGCCGCTGCCTGCCGGTGTTGCTGTTGTCGTTGTTGCTCGGTACGCCGGTGCTGAGTTTGCTCGGTGCGGTCGGCGCAGCACTGACCGTAGGCCTTAAGCGCGGCGGGTTGTTACTGGCACTGTTGATTCTACCGTTGTACATCCCGGTGCTGATTCTCGGCAGCGGTGCGTTACAAGCCAGCCTGCAGGGATTGCCGGTACTGGGGCATCTGTTATGGATGGCCTGCCTCACTGCCTTAGCGGTGACCTTGACACCTTTTGCGATTGCCGCTGGTCTGAAGATCAGTGTGGCTGAGTAAAACATAAGCCTAAATGGCCGGCTGGCCGGGCCCTGTGCCTGCGTCAGTCCTTGCAATGATGAGTAGCCTGATGAACTGGACGTGGTTTCATAAACTGGGTTCGCCCAAGTGGTTTTACCAGATCAGTGCGCGCTGGCTGCCCTGGTTAACCACGGCGGCGGTGCTGCTGTTGGTGGTGGGCTTGGTCTGGGGCTTAGCTTTTGCGCCGCCGGATTATCAACAGGGCAACAGCTTCCGGATTATCTATATTCACGTGCCGGCGGCGTTTCTCGCCCAGTCGATCTACGTGATGCTGGCCGTGGCGGGTACGGTTGGTCTCGTGTGGAAAATGAAACTGGCCGATGTCGCGCTGCAGCAAGCCGCGCCCATCGGCGCCTGGATGACGGTGATCGCCTTGATCACTGGCGCCGTGTGGGGCAAGCCGACCTGGGGCACCTACTGGGTGTGGGACGCGCGTCTGACCTCGATGCTGATTCTGTTGTTCCTCTACTTCGGCGTTATCGCCTTGGGCCAAGCCATCACTAACCGGGACAGCGCGTCTAAAGCCTGTGCGGTGCTGGCCATCGTCGGCGTGGTGAATATCCCGATCATCAAATACTCGGTGGAGTGGTGGAACACCCTGCACCAGCCGGCCACCTTCAGCGTGGTGGAAAAACCGGCCATGCCGTTCGAGATGTGGATGCCGCTGCTGATCATGGTGCTGGGCTTCTACTGCTTCTTCGGCGCGGTGCTGTTGCTGCGCATGCGCCTTGAGGTGCTCAAGCGCGAAGCCCGCAGCAGTTGGGCCAAGGCCGAGATCAAGGCGCAGGTGGAGAAAGGTCAATGAGTTTCGCCAGTTTTAGCGACTTTATCGCCATGGGTACCCACGGCCCTTATGTGTGGTCCTGTTATGCCATCAGTCTGGCGGTGCTCGGGCTGAATGTGGCGCTGCCGATGTTCGCGCGGCGCCGTTATCTGCAAGACGAGGCGCGTCGTTTGCGTCGGGAGGAAAGTCAGTGAATCCGCAGCGCAAAAAGCGCCTCTATATTGTTTTGGCGATTGTCGCAGGCGTAGGTGTTGCCGTGGCCTTGGCCCTGAGCGCGTTGCAGCAGAACATCAATCTGTTTTACACCCCGACTCAGATCGCCAGTGGCGATGCACCACAAAATACGCGCATCCGCGCTGGTGGCCTGGTCGAGGAAGGCTCGGTGAAACGCTCCGGCGACTCCCTGGATACTGACTTTGTCGTTACCGATGGCAGCCACAGCGTGACTATCCGCTACAGCGGCATCCTCCCGGACCTGTTCCGTGAAGGGCAGGGCATCGTCGCCATGGGCAAGTTAGATGGGAGCGGGGTGATGGTCGCCGATGAAGTTTTGGCCAAGCATGATGAAAACTACATGCCACCTGAAGTGATGCAGGCTCTGGAGAAAAGCGGCATGAAGCAAAAGCATGACGCTGCCACTCAAGGGGGCGCGCAATGATTCCTGAACTCGGCCAGTTGGCCTTGATTCTGGCGCTGTGCATGGCGGTGGTGCAGGGCACTTTGCCGCTGATTGGCGCCTGGCGGGGGGATCGGCAATGGATGGGCCTGGCCCAGCCGGCAGCGTGGGGGCAGTTCGCCTTTATGCTGTTTGCCTTTATCTGTCTGACCTACTCGTTCTTGGTCGATGATTTCAGCGTGACCTATGTGGCGAGCAACTCCAACAGCCTGTTGCCGTGGTACTTCAAGTTCAGCGCGGTATGGGGCGCCCACGAAGGCTCGTTGCTGCTGTGGGGCTTGATCCTGGCCGGCTGGACCTTTGCCGTGTCGATCTTCTCGCGGCAATTGCCTGAAGAAATGCTCGCTCGGGTGTTGGCCGTGATGGGCATTATCAGCGTTGGTTTCCTGCTGTTTTTGATCATCACCTCCAACCCCTTCGCACGCATCCTGTTTGATACTCCTGCCAACGGTCGTGACCTCAACCCGCTGCTGCAAGACGTTGGCCTGATCGTCCATCCGCCGATGCTGTACATGGGCTACGTGGGCTTCTCGGTGGCCTTCGCCTTTGCTATCGCTGCACTGTTGGGCGGTAAGCTGGATGCGGCCTGGGCGCGTTGGTCGCGGCCATGGACCATCGTTGCCTGGGCCTTCCTCGGCATTGGTATCGCCCTGGGTTCCTGGTGGGCTTATTACGAACTGGGCTGGGGCGGTTGGTGGTTCTGGGACCCGGTGGAAAACGCCTCCTTTATGCCATGGCTGGTCGGCACCGCGCTGATCCACTCCCTGGCGGTGACGGAAAAACGCGGCGTCTTCAAAAGCTGGACCGTGTTGCTGGCCATTGCCGCGTTCTCCCTGAGCTTGCTCGGCACCTTCCTGGTGCGTTCCGGCGTACTGACTTCGGTGCATGCCTTTGCCAGTGACCCTGAGCGCGGCACCTTTGTTCTGGCCTTCTTGCTGTTGGTGGTGGGCAGCTCGCTGACCCTGTTTGCTCTGCGTGCCCCTGTGGTGAAGAGCAAGGTTGGCTTTGCCCTGTGGTCGCGGGAAACCCTGCTGCTGATCAACAACCTGATTCTGGTAGTGGCCGCGGCGATGATTCTGCTCGGCACTCTGTACCCGCTGGTGCTGGATGCCGTGACCGGCGCCAAGCTGTCGGTCGGCCCGCCCTATTTCAACGCGCTGTTCGTGCCGCTGATGGGCCTGCTGATGGTGATGATCGCCATCGGTGTGCTGCTGCGCTGGAAGGACACGCCGGTTAAATGGCTGATCGGCATGCTCAGCCCGGTGCTGATCGGCACCGTGGTGGTGGCGGTGCTGGCGACTTTTGTGCTCGGTGATTTTAACTGGGCCGTGCTCGGCGTTTGCCTGCTGGCCGCTTGGGTGGTGCTCGCCGGTGTGCGCGATATCGTCGATAAGACCCGACATAAAGGTCTGCTCAAAGGTCTGCCAACCCTGACCCGCAGCTACTGGGGCATGCAGGTGGCGCACTTGGGCATGGCGGTGTGTGCTCTGGGCGTGGTGCTGACCAGCGTTGGCAGCTTTGAACGCGATATGCGCATGGCGCCTGGCGACAGCGTCGATATCGGCGGTTACCACTTTATCTTCGAGGGTGCTAAGCACTTCGAAGGGCCGAACTTCACCTCCGATCGCGGTACCGTGCGCATCCTTGAAGACGGCAAAGAGATTGCCGTGCTGCATCCGGAGAAGCGTCTGTATGTGGTACAGAAGTCGGTGATGACCGAAGCCGGTATCGATGCTGGATTTACCCGTGACCTGTTTGTGGCCTTGGGTGAGCCGTTGGAAGACGGGGCTTGGGCGGTGCGCGTGCACATCAAACCCTTTGTTCGCTGGATTTGGTTCGGCGCCTTGTTGATGGGCCTTGGTGGCTTGTTGGCTGCTGCCGATAAACGTTACCGGATGAAAGTGCGAACCCGGGTGCGTGATGCCCTCCGGGTGCAGGAGGCGAAAGCATGAAGCGTTTAGTGTTGTTGCTGCCATTGGTGATTTTTTTAGGCGTGGCGGTGTTCCTCTACCGTGGTTTGTTTCTCAACCCTGAGGAGCTGCCGTCGGCGCTGATCGACAAGCCATTCCCGGCCTTTAGCCTGCCAGCGGTGCAGGACGGCAAAACCCTGACTGTGGCCGACCTTAAGGGCAAGCCCGCGCTGGTTAACGTGTGGGCCACCTGGTGTGTGTCGTGCCGAGTTGAGCACCCGGTGCTGAATGCTCTGGGCAAGCTGGGCGTGAACATCTACGGGGTTAACTACAAAGATGACAACGCCGCCGCGCAGAAATGGCTGAAGGAGTTTAACGACCCTTACCAGCTCAATATCAGCGATACCGCTGGCAGCTTGGGCTTGGATCTGGGCGTGTACGGCGCGCCGGAAACCTTCCTGATCGACAAGGACGGCATCATTCGCCACAAGTTTGTCGGCGTGATCGATGAGCGCGTATGGCGTGAGCAACTGGCCTCGCTGTATCAGCAATTGGTTGATGAGGCGCAGCCATGAGGCGGCTGTGTAGCGCACTGCTGCTCGGCCTCGCCTTGCTAGGCACGGCTCAGGCGGCCATCGATACCTATGAGTTCAGTAGTGAGGCCGAGCGCCATCGCTACCGCACCCTGGTTGAAGAACTGCGTTGCCCTAAGTGTCAGAACCAGAACATCGCTGACTCCGATGCGCCGATTGCCATGGACCTGCGTGCGCAGATCTATCGCATGCTCAACGAGGGTAACAGCGACGCGCAAATTATCGATTACTTGGTCAGCCGCTATGGCGACTTCGTCCTGTACAAGCCGCCCGTCACGGCGCGCACGGTACTGCTCTGGTACGGCCCAGCAGGTTTACTGGTGGCCGGCTTCGGCTTAGTGGCGGTGATCCTGTGGCGCCGGCGTCGGCAAGCGAAAGGCGCTGAGCATGGCCTATCTGCGGATGAACAGCAGCGCCTGGCTGCTTTGCTCAATCAACCGCCTGTGGAAAACAAAGACTGATGATTGGATTTTGGTTGTGCGCCGCCGCCTTGTTGCTGGCGGCCCTGGCATTTTTGCTTATCCCGCTGTTGCGTGGGCGTAAGGTTCAAGCTGAAGAGGACCGCACCGCGCTGAACGTGACCCTCTATCAGGAACGTCTGCAAGAGCTGCAAAACCAGCACGCCGCAGGTGCTCTCGACGCCCAGCAACTGGCTGATGGTCGTGATGAAGCGGCCCGTGAGTTGCTGGCAGACACTGACGGCCTGCAGCGTCAGCAGCATCCGCTGGGGCGCAAGCTGCCGCTGCTGGCTGCGGTGTTGGTGCCGGTAGTGGCCGCCGGCCTGTATTGGCACTTCGGCGCTATCGCTGATGTCGAGAAGGCCGCGACCTTTGCTGAGGCGCCGAGAAACATCCAAGAAATGACCGCCCGTTTGGAAGCCACGGTGCAGAGCAATCCGCAGTCGGCCGAAGGTTGGTACTTCTTGGGTCGTACCTACATGGCGCAAGAGCGTGCGGGCGATGCGGCTAAGGCTTTTGAGCAAGCGGTGAATCTCACTGGGCGGGCTCCAGAGCTGCTCGGTCAGTGGGCCCAGGCGCTGTATTTCTCCAGCAACAAGCAGTGGAGTGAGCAACTGCAAGCGCTGACCGATGAAGCCCTGCAGGCCGATCCAAACGAAGCCACCAGTCTCGGCCTGCTGGGGATCGCCGCCTTTGAAAGTGGCAACTTCGCCCAGGCAATCGAGCAGTGGCAGAAGCTGGTGGCGCTGTTGCCGGCTGAAGATCCATCGCGTCAGGCGATTGAGGGTGGTATCGAACGGGCCCGGGAACAACTGGCCGAGGGCGGCGCTCAACCAAGCGTGGCAGCACCGACTGCGCCTAGCACCGCGGCGGCTAACAAAGCGGCCCTGTTGACCGTTAAGGTGAGCTTAGCCCCTGAGCTGCAAGGCAAGGTGCAAGGCGACGATGCGGTGTTTGTGTTTGCCCGTGCAGTCAGCGGCCCACCGATGCCTTTGGCGGTTAAGCGTCTGAAAGTGTCTGATCTGCCGGCTGAAGTGCAGTTGTCGGATAGCGACGCGATGATGCCGCAGTTGAAGATTTCTGGCTTTGCCCAAGTGCAGTTGGTGGCGCGTATTTCCCGCAGCGGTAATGCCACCGCCGGCGAGTGGCAGGGCAGTGGTCAGCCGCTGGCCTCTGATACCAAGGCTGTGCAACAGCTGCTGATTGATCGCGCGGACGGCCAATGATCGCTGCGCGTAAGGGGCTGCTGCTGGCGTTGCTGTTGGGCCTAAGTGCCTGTGTACAGACGCCGCCCAGTAGCCAGCCCGTACCGCGCGGCTCCAGCACCAATCATCCGCACTTCGCACCGCCGCCAGGAGTGGCCAGCCAGTGGGTGCCGGCGCTGGGGGTGTACCGGATTAATGGTGAAGCCGATCTGTATTACCGCGCACGCACTTTCTATCGCTTTGATGGCGGTTGGAGTTGGGCGACGGCTGTGCAAGGTCCGTGGACAGCCACTGATGACAGTGGCGTGCCCCCGGCTTTGTCGCAGTACTACTCGCGCTAATCTAGGCGCTACTCGGCGATCTTCAGCAAGCGCGACTCGTGATACACGTAGCGCACCTTCTCATACTCAAATGGCGAGTTAAGTTGGCCGTAGCGGAAGTTCACGGTCGAGCGGGTGTTGATGATTTCCAGCAGGGTCAGCTCAGGATGATCTTCGCGGGTGTCGGCCACATCCAGCCAGTTGATCTGATCCTGGGCCACATAGTCGAACACCATGCCGCCGGTATCGCGCAGGTTCGATGGGCCCAACAGCGGTAGCACCATGTAGGGCCCGCTGGGCACGCCGTAATAGCCTAAGGTCTGGCCAAAGTCTTCACTTTGTTTATGCAGGCCCATCAGGGTCGCCGGGTCCCAGATGCCGCCGACACCGATGATGGTGTTAAACATCAGTCGCGCGGTGGTCTCCATGCTGCGCTGCAGCTTAAGTTGCAGCACGCTGTTAAGCAGAGTGGTCACATCCCCCAGGTTACTGAAGAAGTTACTCACTCCGGTCTGTACCAGATTGGGGGTGATATAGCGGTAGCCGTCGACTATCGGTAAGAACACCCACTCATCGAAGCGGTAGTTGAAATGGTAGACGCTGCGGTTCCATGACTCCCAAGGGTCGTAGATGTTGAGCGCGTTAAGGGTGGCGCGCTCAAACTCAAGCTGATCTAAGCCCGGGTTAAATTGCAGCTGCTGCAAGGGGTTTTTAAAGCCGTCGCTGTCAATCGTGCTGACGCTGTCAGCCATGGCAAAGTTGCAGCTCAGGGCGCTGGCGAGCAGGGCGGTAAGAAGAAAAGGCTTAGCCACGGAAGAACTCCAGCATGGCGTCGCTATTGACGCGGTAGTTGAGGTTGCCGCAATGGCCGCCGTAAGGATAAACCGTCAAGCGTTCACCGAAGGTACGGCGTAAGTAACCCAAGTCGCCTGGGCCGAGAATTACGTCGTCGGCGTTGTGCATAACGGCGATTTTGCTGCTGTTTTTCAGGTAGTCGGTCAGGGCGTACAGGCTGACTTGATCGATCAGTTGGGCCAGGCTGTTGCCGCCTGTGCGGGCTCGCCACATAGGGATTAACTGCTCGGTGATGTAGCAATCAAAGTCGCACTGCAACGCCTCTTTAAAGAACGGAGTGAGGCTGGTGCTATCGGTAATCGGCTCACCTACCGGGGTAATCAGACCGCGGCGATTGATCAGGTCAGAGGTGAAGACGATGTCCGCCGAAGAGAAGCGAAATGACGCGCCAATCAACATGGCCAACTGTTCGTTGGTGAGATGTTGATTGGAGTTCTGGAAGTCATAGAGCAGGGCATCGTTAATATCGACATAACCTTTTTCCCGGAAGTAGCGAGTTAACTTGGCTAAGACCAGATCATAAAAGGTGGTGGTGTCGTTAATGCCGGTGACTTGAGTTTGTACCAAACGGTCGAGGTTGCTGATCGAGGTGTACAGATTGACCGGCGGGTTGAGCAGCAATACACGCTTAAACTCAAAGCTGCGCTTGGTTTCATCCAAGTGGCTGACAAAGGCCGCATTCAAGGCGCCCAAGCTATAACCGACCAAGTTGAAGTCGGTAACTTCGAGGTCGGCTTGTTGCGCCCGCACGGCCTGCATGGCCCGGTAGAGATCAGCCGCGTCGTCTTCGCTGATGCCGGGTGTGGCTAAGCGCGAGGTCGAAGCCATAAAGTCATAGCTGGTCGGCGAAGAAAGCTGTACTACATGGTAGCCGGCCGAGTAGAACAGCTTTTTGAGGAACTCCGGGGTGCTGCCCGAGTAGTGTGCGCCGGTGCCGGCGATAATAAACATCAGTGGCGCCGGACCAGACTGCTTAGCCAGTCGATAGTGCATCTTAGTGACCGGCCAGAAGTTGCTCGGTAACTCGAATTCGCGCTCGGGACGTAGTCTGACTGAATAGTCACTTTGCTCAATGTCGCTGTCGGCCGGTAATTTCGGGCGTAGCTCCGGTGGAGTAGTGGCAATGGTGGCTTCAAAGGCATTGTGCAGCGGATAGCCGTAGCTTTCGGCGTCAATATCTTTAGCCTGTGCGGGCAATACCACTGCCAGGCAGCCAATTAGGGCAAGTAAGCTATACAAGTGCGGCATGGCTAAGTCTCTTAAGAACTATGGCGTAGCTGATCATTCGGCGCGTTTCAGACCACAGAAGGCGGCTTAAGTGCGCGGCAAGGTGTTTCTAACAGCTTGGGGCCACTTAACTTGGCAGGGCTTAACTATTAAACAGAGAATCTGCCTATACATATGTCAGCGCTGCAGTTAACGCAGTGTAGTTGTTATTGCCGGATGTTATTCGCCACGCAGCGGTTTATTCTAGTCCGCCCTTGTCTAGGCGTAGCTAGCCCGCGAGAGGCTTTGTGGCCGCTGCTTATTGGGCAGTTGTGCTGTGTGTGCAATATCCATTGATCAATTGAGTCAGCCATGTCGCGTACCACTTCCCTGTTAATGTTGCTAGTTGCCACTGCCTTGTGTGTGGCCGTCAGCTTTGCTTTGCGCTACCAGTTGATGGAGAACGATCACTGGGTGGCTGTATGTGTAGCACAGCCTGAGCATCTTGGCTGCCAGGTGCGCGCAACTTTAGGCTGGTTAATTCATTTTCGCGTATTAGCGCTGGGGGCTTTGGCGTTGGCGCTGCTGGCCTTTGTGCTGCCAGGCGTGTGGGGCAAACGCTTGGCCGTGCCGGCGCTATTGCTGGGTTTGCCAAGCCTGTTGTTATACAGCGCCAGCCTCGCGGTATTTAGCGTGGTGCTGGCGCTGCTGCGGTTAGTACGGGCCGAGCGCTTAAGCTGAGCGCTTGCTTAGGCGCAGGCTGCGTAGCACGGCCACGACTAATAGGGCGCAGGTCAGCGCCCAGCCAATGGCTTGCAGGTTGCTGAGGGTTTCCTCATAGAGTTGCGGCAGCAAACCTACGCCGATCAGTACGCCGAGCAGGGTAAGTTCGCGCCGATAGCCACTGACCGGATGGCACAGGTAAACCACGGCTGGTAACAGCAAGGCGGCGCTGGGGAAACTGCGATAACGCGCATCGACCACCAGCGCTAGCATCATTACCGCGCCAGCGAAGGCACTTAGCAGCAGCCACAGTGCACTTTTGCCACTGAGCCAAGCGCTCGCTCGTTGGCGCCAGCCGCTAGGTTGTGTAAGCAGCAGGGCGGCATGGGCAAGGATCAACAGGTTGAGCAGTAGCAGTGCGGCGGCCCATAGCCATTCGCCGAGGTAGCGGCTGGTCACCCAGGTCAACTCGCTAAACAACATGATGCTGCCCGCACCGAGACCTGCTAGCAGCGGCAGCAGCCAAGCATGTTTAGTTGAACGCGGACGTCCGCCAAGCAGCAAGGTGGCGGCAAACAGCACAGCGCTGGCGCCCAGCCACAGCGGCCAGTGCGGCAGGTTGGATACCGGCCCGGCGAGGATCGACTTGTCCTGCCGATCAGCATCATACAAGCCCCAGTAGCCGCCAACTGCGCCCTCGCTGATGCGTTTCCACGGCTGGTCAAAGGCTTCGATCAGGTTGTAACGCCAACCGTGTTGCTCGGCCATGGCGACAAAACCGCGAATAAAGGTGGCCTGGTTGACGAGGCTGGGCACCGCGGTTTCGCGTTGGCGGCCCTCGCTGGGCCAGCCGGTCTCGCCGATCAGAATATCTTTGGGGGCGAAGTCACGACCAAAGCGTTCGCGCACTTTCGCTACCTGAGCCAGCGCCTGTTCAATCCCGGCCGGATTGTCCTCCCAATAGGGCAGCAGGTGGATGGTAATAAAGTCCACGGCCGGTGCGATTTCCGGGTGTTTAAGCCAGAACTCCCACACATCGGCATAGGTCACTGGCTGTTGGATTTGTGTTTTGACCTGATCGATCAGGCTCACCAACTGCTGCGCGGTGACTTCTTTGCGCAGCAAGGCCTCGTTGCCAACGATCACCGCTTGAATCACATCGGGGTAAGCGTTGGCGATCTTGATCGCATTGTTCACTTCAATCTGAGTGTCCGCAGCACTGCGGCTGACCCAGGCGCCGACCATCAACTTCAAGCCATATTTACGAGCCAGCTGCGGCAATTGCTCAAGGCCGGTCACCGAGTAGGTGCGCAGGCACTCGAAGCGCTGCGAGAGCAGGGCCAGATCGGCGTCCATCTGTTCAGGGCGGATTTGCAAGGGCTGATCAAAGGGCGACTGATCTTTGCCGAAGGGCGTGTACGACGCGCACTGCAACTTGTGCGTAGGCGTAGCGGCATCGGCCAACTGCACAGGACGACCGATTGCGTACCACAGCGCCGTCAGCGCAAGCAGGCTAATTAAACAGGCAAACAGATAAGCAACGTGGCGAGTGGCGGGCATGATGGCGCAGGTCTGATGGCGAAGCTGCGCATCATAGCGGAATGTTTTAGGCCTCTGCTGGCTGTTTATAACAGCTTGTGTATGTCTGTCGTTTTAGGCCTGATGATGCAGCCAGGCGTGCTTGGGCATGGCCTCGGTCCGCGCATTGCGGCCTTCAATGCGCCGCCAGACTTTCTCGTGAAAGTAGAAGCCGACCGAATTACACAGCGGTTCGATGGCCGCGACCATGCTACTGGCCGCTACGCTGCCGGTCAGCGCGTAGGTCACACCGAAAGCGATGCAGAAGTGCATAACGGTGAAGGTCAGAGTCTTAAGCATGGCGCACCTCAATGCGGTGTTTTGTGGGCTTGAAGTGAATGCTAGTGATTCTCGTTTAATTGATAAAATATTGGATGTTTATCTATCCGATAGATTTATTAGATGTCGTCGGGTCTGTCAGTTGATAACCCACCATTGATTACGAGGCGTGGCCTGTTCCGGATTACGGCCGCTGCGCGGGCTAATCCAGGCTACGGGAGTTACAGGCAATAAAATCCGGGCTAATGACCGGTTTTTTGAATTTGGTTTGGCGCTGGACTCGATGGCGCAGACCGTAAGGTGGGTTAGCCGCGTAGCGGCGTAACCCACCATCGGT
Organism: Pseudomonas sp. 5P_3.1_Bac2; assembly: GCF_025465995.1. Taxonomy (GTDB): domain Bacteria; phylum Pseudomonadota; class Gammaproteobacteria; order Pseudomonadales; family Pseudomonadaceae; genus Aquipseudomonas. The sequence continues at coordinate 237,862 of NZ_JANLNY010000004.1, forward strand.
TTTGAGGCGTGGCCTATCCCGGATTACATCCGCTGCGCGGGCTAATCCAGGCTACGGGTAGATTGCAGGTAATAAAAAACAGGCTTAAGTATCGGGGTTCTTGAATTTGGCCCGGTGCTTGGACTCGATGGCGCAGACCGTAAGGTGGGTTAGTCGCGTAGCGGCGTAACCCACCATTGGTTTCAAGGCGCCGCATGTTCCGGATTACGCCCGCTGTGCGGGCTAATCCAGGCTACGGTAAGTTGCAGGCAATAAAAAACCCGGCCTTAAGGACCGGGTTTTTGAATTTGGCTCCGCGACCTGGACTCGAACCAGGGACCCAATGATTAACAGTCATTTGCTCTACCGACTGAGCTATCGCGGAACAACGATGCGTATCCTACTGATTCAAAAGGGGAAGTCAAGCCTGCTTGGCTTCCCCCTTAAAGCAAAAATCAGAGGACCTTGGCGATCGCCTGAGTCACTGCCGGCAGGTTGTGCTGGTTGAGCGCGGCTACGCAGATGCGTCCGGTGCTCACCGCATAAATGCCGAACTCATTTTTCAGGCGCTCGACCTGCTCGGCAGTGAGGCCCGAGTAGGAGAACATGCCACGCTGTTGGGCGACGAAGCTGAAATCACGCTTGTCGGTCAGGCTGGCCAGTTGCTCAACCATGGCCAGGCGCATGCTGCGAATACGATCGCGCATGCCGGCCAGCTCTTCTTCCCACAGTGCGCGCAGCTCAGGGCTGTTCAATACGCTGGCGACGACGGTGGCGCCGTGGGTCGGTGGGTTGGAGTAGTTGGTGCGGATTACACGTTTGGCTTGCGACAGCACGCGGCCGGCTTCGTCTTTATCACCGGTGACGATGGTCAGGGCGCCAACGCGCTCGCCGTACAGCGAGAAGGATTTGGAGAAGGAGCTGGAGACGAAGAACGGCAGGCCCGACTCGGCGAACAGGCGCACGGCTAAGGCGTCTTCGTCGATGCCGGCGCCAAAGCCTTGGTAGGCGATGTCGAGGAACGGCACATGCTCGCGCTCACGCAGCACTTCCAGCACGGCTTGCCAGTCTTCCAGCGCCAGGTCGACGCCGGTTGGGTTATGGCAGCAGGCGTGCAGCACGACGATCGAGCGCGCGGGCAGGTTGCGCAGATCTTCAAGCATGCCGGCACGGTTCACGCCATGGCTGGCGGCATCGTAGTAGCGGTAGTTCTGTACGTTAAAGCCGGCGGACTCAAACAGCGCACGGTGGTTTTCCCAGCTCGGGTCGCTGATGGCCACGGTGGCATTGGGCAGCAGACGCTTGAGGAAATCGGCGCCGGTTTTCAGTGCGCCAGTACCGCCCACCGCTTGAGTAGTGATCACGCGGCCAGTGCTGAGCAGTTCGGCATTGGCGCCAAACAGCAGCTTTTGCACGGCGTTGTCGTAGGCAGCGATACCTTCGATCGGCAAGTAGCCGCGCGGAGCATGGGCTTCGATGCGGGCTTTCTCGGCTTCAGCAACAGCGCGCAGCAGGGGAATGCGGCCTTCTTCGTTGTAATAAACACCCACGCCCAAGTTGACCTTGGTGGCTCGGGTATCGGCGTTGAAAGCTTCATTAAGGCCCAGGATCGGGTCGCGCGGAGCCATTTCGACAGCGGAGAACAGACTCATGGATACGGCAGCTCTAAATGAGAGGTTGAGTATCAGCAACAGCCATTAGGGCGTTGCGTAAGTGGCCCGGTAGTATACCGTTGCCTAACCTGTGTCGCGACAAGGAGACGCAGGCATTTCATTGCTTTTGACGTAGTCTTTGCGCTCGCGTCACACCCGTTGCCGAGGTCCGTTATGTCTGCATTTCAATTGGTCACCCGTTTTGCCCCTGCTGGCGATCAGCCCGAGGCGATCCGGCAGATGGTCGAAGGCCTCGAAGCGGGGCTGTCGCATCAGACCTTGTTGGGCGTGACCGGCTCGGGCAAGACCTTCTCCATCGCCAACGTGATTGCCCAGGTGCAGCGCCCGACCTTGGTGCTGGCGCACAACAAAACCCTGGCCGCGCAGCTGTATGGCGAATTCAAAAGTTTCTTCCCGCACAACGCGGTGGAGTACTTCGTCTCCTATTACGACTACTACCAGCCAGAAGCTTACGTGCCGTCCTCCGACACCTTTATCGAGAAGGACGCCTCGATCAACGATCACATCGAGCAGATGCGCCTGTCGGCAACCAAGGCGCTGATCGAGCGCAAGGACGTGATCGTGGTCTGCACGGTGTCGTCGATCTACGGCTTGGGCAGCCCCGAGGAATACCTGAAAATGGTCCTGCACTTGGACCGTGGTGACAAAATGGACCAGCGCGCGCTGCTGCGCCGCCTCGCTGAGCTGCAGTACACGCGCAATGACATGGACTTCGCCCGCGCCACCTTCCGCGTGCGCGGCGATGTGATCGATGTGTTCCCTGCGGAGTCGGACCTGGAGGCCATCCGCATCGAGTTATTTGATGATGAAGTGGAAAACATCAGCGCCTTTGATCCGCTGACCGGCGAGGTGATCCAAAAGCTGCCGCGCTTTACCTTCTATCCCAAGAGCCACTATGTCACCCCGCGGGAAACCCTGCTCGAAGCGGTGGAGGGGATCAAGGCCGAGCTGGCCCAGCGTCTGGAGTACCTGCGCAATAACAACAAGCTGGTCGAAGCCCAGCGCCTGGAGCAGCGCACCCGCTATGACCTCGAGATGATCCTCGAGCTGGGCTACTGCAACGGCATCGAAAACTACTCGCGTTACCTCTCCGGGCGTCACTCGGGTGAGGCGCCGCCGACTTTATATGACTACCTGCCCGATGAAGCCCTGCTGGTGATCGACGAGTCCCACGTCTCGGTTCCCCAGGTCGGCGCCATGTACAAGGGCGACCGCTCGCGCAAAGAGACGCTGGTCGAGTACGGCTTTCGCTTGCCCTCGGCGCTGGACAACCGGCCCATGCGGTTTGAGGAGTGGGAAGCGGCCAGCCCGCAGACCATCTTCGTCTCGGCCACGCCGGGCAACTACGAGGCCGAGCATTCCGGACGGGTGATTGAGCAGGTGGTGCGTCCGACGGGGCTGGTCGATCCGCAAATTGAAGTGCGTCCGGCGCTGACTCAGGTCGACGATTTGCTCTCAGAAATCAACAAGCGCGTGGCGGTCGAGGAGCGGGTATTGGTCACCACGCTGACCAAACGCATGGCCGAAGACCTGACGGATTATCTGGCCGACCATGGCGTGAAGGTGCGTTATCTGCACTCGGACATCGACACCGTGGAGCGGGTCGAAATTATTCGCGACTTGCGTACCGGCGCCTTTGATGTGCTGGTCGGCATCAACCTGCTGCGAGAAGGTTTGGACATGCCGGAAGTGTCGCTGGTGGCGATTCTCGATGCTGACAAAGAGGGTTTCTTGCGCAGCGAGCGCTCGCTGATTCAGACCATTGGCCGCGCCGCGCGTAACCTCAATGGCCGGGCGATTCTGTATGCCGATCGCATGACCGGCTCCATGGAGCGCGCCATCGGCGAAACGGAGCGGCGCCGCGAGAAGCAAATCGCCTTTAACTTGGCCAATGGCATCGTGCCTAAAGGCGTGGTTAAGGACATCAAAGATATTCTTGAGGGCGCCGTGGTGCCTGGTGCGCGCAGTAACAAGCGCAAAGGCATGGCCAAAGCGGCGGAGGAAAGTGCGCGTTACGAAGAGCAACTGCGTTCGCCGAGCCAGATCACCAAGCGCATCCGCGAGCTGGAAGAGAAGATGTATGCCCTGGCCCGTGACCTGGAGTTTGAGGCGGCGGCGCAACTGCGCGATGAAATCCAGAAGCTGCGCGACCGCTTATTGCAGGTCGGCTAACGCCGGCCAAAGATAATCAACACCACGCCGAACAAGGTCACCATGCAGGCGAGCATGGCGGTCAGGCTCAGCTGCTCGCCCAGCAGCAGGTAACCGAGCAGCAGGGCGACTACGGGGTTAACAAAGGCGAAGGTCGACACCAGGCTCGGCCGCACTTCGCGCAGCAGCCAGAAGTAGGCCGGATACACGCCCAGGCTCACCGGCAAAATCAGATAGGCCAGCCACCACCACACGTGCGGGCTGAAGCTGGCCATGTCGAGCTGCGTCCAGTCGCCATGAAAGACTCCGGTCACTGCCAGAAACAGCGCGCCCAGCAGCATCTGCAAACTCAAACCCAACCAACTGGAGCGAAACGCCGGGCGCTGGCGCATCAGCCAGGCGCCGCAGGCCCAACACAGGGTGGCGCCGGCCACCAGCAAGCTGGCAAACCACTGCTGCCAGGTGGAATCGTGGCCCAAGCTGTTATTCATCAGCAGCACGATGCCGCCACAAGCCAGCGCCAGGCCGGCCACCACCCACAGTGGCGGGCGCTCACCGAGCAGCCACTCCAGCGCCACACTCCACAGTGGCAAGGTGGTGTAGAGCATGGCCAGCATGCCGGTGGGCAAATACTGGTTGGCGTAGATCACCGCGCCTTGGCCCACGGCAATCAAGGAGAAACTGCCGATCAGGATGCCACCGAAGTCGCTGCGCTGGATGCGGAACTGGCCGCTGGCGATCACCCATAGCAAGGCCAGCAAGCCGGCAATGGCAAAGCGCAGGGTGCCGATAATAAAGGGCGGTACTTCGCGAAGCAGGAAGTGGTTGGCTAGGTAGGTGGTGCCCCAGCCGATATAGATGGTGGCAAATGCAACAATCAGCAGCACATTACGCAAGCGCGAAGAACCAGAAACCATGATGAACCTGAGGGGCTGCTGCGCCGGTGGGCGGCGCAGGGGAGATTAGTGGGCGGCGCCACCGGCGCTGCCTGCGGGCAGGCGGCGGGTGAGCAAAACCGCAAGCATACTGATGCCCAGAACGATGCCGATACAGTGAAAGGCGTCATTGTAGGCCATGATTGCGGCTTGCTGATGGGTGACTTCACTGATCTTCGCCAGCGCCGCCTGCTCGCTGCCGAGTTTCTCGGCATACAGGGCCAAACGCTCGGCCACCTGAGGATTACTTGGCACTACGGCTTCACGCAGGTAGTCGAAATACACCTTGGCGCGGCTGTCGAGCAAGGTTGCCAGCAAGGCAATGCCAATGGCGCCGCCGAGGTTACGCAGAATGTTGAACAGGCTGGAGGCTGATCCCGCGTCTTGCGGTTGGATATAAGCGGTGGCAATCAGCGAGATGGTCACCATCACAAAGGGCTGGCCTAAAGCCCGCAGCAGTTGGATATGGTTGAACTGCTCGCCCGCGAAGTCTGGCTCCAGCACTCCGGAGAGAAAGCCGGCCAGGCCAAACATGGCGAAGCCGAAGGCACACAGCCATTTCGGCGAAATGCGCTTCATCAGCAGCGGCACCAGCGGAATCAAAAACAGCTGGGGAATGCCCATCCACATAATCACTTCGCCAATCTGCAAGGCGTTGTAGCCCTGGATCTGCGCCAGATACAGCGGCAGCACATAAATCGAGCCGTAGAGGCCCATGCCTAAGCCAATGCTGGAGATGCTCGACAGGCCAAAGTTGCGCTCACGCAGCACGCCTAGGTTGATCAGCGGGTTGGGGCGGGAGATTTGCAGAATCACAAACAGGATCAGGCTGATGCTGGCGACGCTGGCCAGGCCCGCGATCAGGCTCGATTCCAGCCAGTCCTTACGGTGGCCTTCCTCGAGAAACACTTGCAAGCAGCCCAGGCCCAGGGCCAGGGTGAGAATACCGGCGTAGTCGGTGCGCTTGAGCAGCTCCCAGTGCGGCAGCTTTTTCTCCAGGCCGTACATCATCCCGGCAATCATCAACAGGCCCGGCGGCACGTTGATATAGAAGATGTATTCCCAACCGTAGTTTTCCGTCAGCCAGCCGCCAATGGTGGGGCCGATGGAAGGGGCGAAGGTGGCGGTCATGGCGAACAGGGCCATACCCTTGGGCCGATGATGTTCAGGCAGTTTGATCAGAGTCAGGGTGAAGGCCAGGGGAATCAGCGCGCCGCCGGTGAAGCCCTGCATGGCGCGGAACAGGATCATGCTCTCCAGGTTCCAGGAGATTGAGCACAGCAGCGAGGAGATCAAAAAGCCCACCGACACCCACAGGGCCAGGCGCCGTGCTGAGAGTAGCTGCACCAGCCAGGCGGTGAGCGGGATCATGATGATTTCCGCGACCAGATAAGAGGTGGAAATCCACGAACCTTCCTCCAGGGTGGCGGCCAGTGCGCCCTGAATATCCTTGAGCGAGGAGTTGGTGATCTGAATGTCCAGCACCGCCATAAAGGCGCCGAGCATGGCGCTCATCACTGCGATCCAGTCGCGCCGACTGGGTTCGCCAGTCGGGCGCAGCAGCACATCAGCGCTCATGTTGCGGCCCGGTACGCAGGTCGACGCTGACTTCGACCGACATGCCCGGGCGGATCAAGCCTTTCAGGGGGTTGTCCGCAGCGAAGGTCAGCTTGACCGGAATCCGCTGCACCACCTTGGTGAAGTTACCGGTGGCGTTATCCGGCGGCAGCAGGCTGAACTGTGCGCCGGAGGCGGCGAACAGGCTGTCGATCTGGCCGTCGATGGGCGTATCGGCATAGCTGTCAAACACCAGCTCGGCGTGCTGACCAGGACGCATATGGCCAATCTGGGTTTCTTTAAAGTTGGCCTGAATCCAGATCTCCTGATCCGGAACCAGCGACAGCAAGTAGGCGCCGGTTTGCACGTACTGGCCGACCCGTGCCGAGCGTTGGCCGATATAACCGCTGATGGGTGCGCGGATCTCGGTGCGGCTGATGCTTAAGTCCGCTTGCGCCAACTCGGCGCGGGCGTTACTGATTTGCGCTTCCAGCTGTTTCACCTGCGCTTGCAGGGTCTCGACTTGCTGGCGCTGCGCTTGCAGATCAGCCTGAGCCTTGGCCACTTGCGAACGGGCGATGCGGCTGTCGGCGGCCAGGGTGGTAACCCGCTCTTCCGAAACATAGCCGGGCTTGCGCAGGGTTTGCGCGCGGGATAGATCAATTTGGGTGCGGCCCAGGGTGGCTTGGCTGGCGCTGACATCGGCAGCGCTCGCGGCGATCAAACTGCCTTGTTGGGCCAGGGTGCTGCGCGCCTGAATCAGCTCGGCCTCGCGGGTGGCCAAGGTGGCCTCGGCGCGTTGCTTCGCCAGGGTGAAGTCAGCGGCTTCCAGCACCACCAACAGCTGGCCTTGCTCGACATGTTGGTTGTCATTGACCAGCACTTGCTCGATGCGCGCCGACAATTGACTGGAGACGCGGGTGATCTCGCCCTGCACATAGGCGTTGTCGGTGCTTTCGATAAAGCGGCCGACCAGCAGCCAGTGCCCGCCGAGTGCTGCCACGATCACGGCGAGAATAAAGATGAAGATGAACAGGCGACGGCGCAGTGGGCTGGGCATGGTATGTGTCTGATTCTCTGACGGAATTTTGTAAGCGAAAGTATCAGTGTTCCCTTGTTCTGATAAGTCGCTAGAATTCATAAACTTTGTTGCTTATGGGGAACAGTTATGGGGCTGGACGATGCGCTGATCTTCACTCGCGTGGTCGAGTGCCACAGCTTTACCCAAGCCGCCCAGGGCTTGGGCATGCAAAAGTCCACGGTCAGCCGGCGTATCGCCTTACTTGAAGAGCGCTTGGGCGTGCGCTTGCTCAATCGCACCACACGCAAATTACGCCTCACCGAAGTGGGCCAAGCCTATTACGAGCGCTGCCGGCAGATCATGCTCGACTTCGCAGAAGCCGAGCAGGCGGTGATGCAATTGCAGCTGGCACCTTCGGGCTTGTTGCGCATCACTGCGCCGATTGAGTTCGGCCAGCTGTTTTTGGGGCGGGTGCTGGGCGAGTTTATGCGCCAGTATCCGCAGATTACCGCTGAAGTGGAGCTGACCTCGCGGGCGGTGGACCCGGTGGAGGAGGGCGTCGATATCGCCATTCTCTCCGGGCAGCCGCAAGACTCCACGCTGATCGCCCGCAAGCTGTACGAGAATCCGCGCCGGCTGTACGCCAGCCCAAGCTATTTGGCCCGGCACGGCACGCCGCAAAGCGTTGCTGAGCTGGTCGGCCACCGGGCGATTGTGCTGCCCAATGACTCCAGTCGCTATTGGCCGGTGCTGGATGAAAGCGTCAGCTGCACCAATGTGTTGGCCTGCAACAACCTGACCTTTGCCCGCGAGGCCGCCCTGGCCGGCGCTGGTATCGCCGGTTTGCCGGTAATGATTTGTCAGCACTGCGTGCAGGAAGGCTTGTTGGAAGAGATTTTGCCCGAGGCGCGGTTGTCGGTGGGCGAGCTGTATGCGGTCTATCCGTCGCGGCGCTTTCAGGCCATGAAGGTGAAAACCTTCCTTGATTTCCTCATTGCCAATCTGAGCCTGCTCAAAGGCCGGGCGCTGGAGCCCTCACCAGCAGGCCTGTTAAGATTGGCACTTTAATTTTGCGCTTTGGCACCTCTTCGAGATCCCCCATGACCACCGTCCGTACCCGTATTGCGCCGTCTCCAACCGGCGATCCCCACGTAGGCACCGCCTATATCGCCCTGTTCAATATGTGCTTCGCCAAGCAGCACGGTGGCGAATTTATCCTGCGTATCGAAGATACTGACCAACTGCGCTCGACCCGCGAGTCGGAACAGCAAATTTACGACGCCCTGCGCTGGCTCGGTATCGAGTGGAGCGAAGGTCCGGATGTTGGCGGCCCTCACGGCCCGTATCGGCAGAGTGAGCGTGGCCACATCTATCAAAAATACAGCACCGAGCTGGTGGAGAAGGGCCATGCCTTCCACTGCTTCTGTAGCGCCGAGCGCCTGGATAAAGTCCGCGCCGAGCAGATGGAAGCCAAGCAGACGCCGCGTTACGACGGCCACTGCATGCACCTCCCGGCAGAGCAAGTGCAGCAGCGCCTAGCCGCGGGTGAGCCGAACGTGGTGCGCATGAAGGTGCCGACTGAAGGTGTCTGTGTGGTGCCGGACATGCTGCGTGGCGACGTCGAGATCCCATGGGATCGCATGGACATGCAGGTGCTGATGAAGACCGATGGCCTGCCGACCTACTTCTTAGCCAACGTGGTCGACGATCACCTCATGGGCATTACCCATGTGCTGCGGGGCGAAGAGTGGCTGCCGTCAGCGCCTAAGCTGATCCTGCTCTACGAATATTTCGGCTGGGAGCAGCCTGAGCTGTGCTACATGCCGCTGCTGCGTAACCCGGACAAGAGCAAGCTGTCCAAGCGCAAGAACCCTACATCGATCACCTTCTACGAGCGCATGGGCTTCCTTCCGCAAGCCATGCTCAACTATTTGGGGCGTATGGGTTGGTCGATGCCGGATGAGCGCGAGAAGTTCACCCTGGACGAGATGATCGCCAACTTCGATATCAACCGTGTGTCGCTGGGCGGGCCGATTTTCGATTTGGAAAAACTCTCCTGGCTCAATGGCCAGTGGATGCGTGAACTGTCGGTTGAGGAGTTTGCCGCGCAGGCGCAGAAGTGGGCGTTTAACCGCGACTACCTGATGCAGATCGCGCCGCTGGTGCAGGGGCGGGTGGAGACTTTCAGCCAGATCGCGCCATTGGCCAGCTTCTTCTTCGCGGGCGGCCTGCAACTGGATGCCAAGCTGTTCGAGCACAAGAAGCTCAGCGCTGATCAAGTGCGCCAGGTGATGCAGTTGATCCTGTGGAAGCTTGAGTCCCTGCGGCAGTGGCAAAAGGACCCCATCACCGCCTGCATCCAAGCGGTGGTCGAGCATCTGGAACTGAAGCTGCGCGATGCCATGCCGCTGATGTTTGCCGCCATTACCGGGCAAGCTAGCTCGGTGTCGGTATTGGATGCCATGGAGATCCTCGGCCCAGACCTGACCCGCTTCCGCCTGCGTCAGGCCATCGAGCTGCTAGGTGGCGTGTCGAAGAAAGAAAACAAAGAGTGGGAAAAGCTCCTGGCCAGCATCGGTTAAGGCGCAAAACCGCGGCCAATCGCCGATTGGCTGCGGTGAAAGAGGGTAAGTGGTTGTTCTGTCAGCAAAAAAAATGCACTACAGGACAAAAATGTTGTTGACAGGCTGGGCGCGCGCTCTTAACATGCGCCCCGTCCTTGAGATGGGGCTATAGCTCAGCTGGGAGAGCGCTTGCATGGCATGCAAGAGGTCGACGGTTCGATCCCGTCTAGCTCCACCAATCTCAAAGCCGAAAGGCTTGCCACAGTTAGCTCATAGAGTTGACTGAGTTTTGAAGGGTATCTGCGTCCCCTTCGTCTAGTGGCCTAGGACACCGCCCTTTCACGGCGGTAACAGGGGTTCGAGTCCCCTAGGGGACGCCACTATTTCCAGCCACATTGCTTCGGCAGTGTGTGTCGAGAGACGTTAAATCTGGGGCTATAGCTCAGCTGGGAGAGCGCTTGCATGGCATGCAAGAGGTCGACGGTTCGATCCCGTCTAGCTCCACCAATTCCACGACAGGCCAGCCTAGCGCTGGCCTTGTTCTTCGAAGGTTTTGTCCCCTTCGTCTAGTGGCCTAGGACACCGCCCTTTCACGGCGGTAACAGGGGTTCGAGTCCCCTAGGGGACGCCATTTTTACCTGCTTTGCAGGCTCTGAAGGGTCATTCATCTTGAATGACCCTTTTGTTTTTCTACCACCTGAAAAATCACCTGGCGCCGGCTGCCTGAATTTAGCCTTTGCGGAAAAATATTATGTATGTAATATTTTTCAACGCTGATGGAGGTGACTATGGGCGTTAAGAAAGCACAAACCCGTGAACGCATTCTCGATGCAGCGGCCGCCGCTTTACTGCAGCGTGGGCCGAGCAAGCCCAGCGTCGGTGAGGTGATGGGCGCCGCCGGGCTGACGGTGGGCGGCTTCTACGCCCATTTCGACAACAAGGACGCGCTGATGCTGGAGGTCTTCCAGCAAATGCTCAGGCAGAGGCGCGAGCGTATCGCTGAGGTCGATCCCCAGCTGTCCGGTGAAGAGCGTCGCACCCTGGTGGCGGCGTTCTATTTGTCCCGCAAGCACCGTGACAGCCGCGATGAGGGCTGCCCCATACCGAGTGCCACGGCAGATTTGGCTGAGCTGCCGGACTCCTTCCGGCAGGTGTTGGCTGAGCATCTTGAGTTGATGAGCGCGCAGTTGGCGGCCAGGCCTGAAGAGGCCGATGTGGCCTTGGCCGACATTGCCTTGATGGTGGGTGGTCTGGCCTTGGCCCGCGCTTTGGGGCCGGGGGCGTTATCCGATCGGTTACTACGTGCCGCGAAGGCAGCCGTGCGCTGAGGGCTTAGAGATGCGTGTGGGACATTGGTTACGTCGCTTGAACAGCGCCGCCGGCTGGTTGGCTCCGCATACCGCCGCTGAGGTTTGGCGCCGGCAGTTTATGACGCCGCGGCGCTTGCCACCGCGTGCCTGGGAGTTGCCTGTACTCGAGCAGGGCCAGCGGATCACCCTGCGTTTTGGTCTCTCGGCCTTGCGTTGGGGGTACGGGCCGACGGTGCTGCTGGTGCATGGCTGGGAGGGCCGTCCCAGCCAGTTCGCTGCGCTGATCCAAGCCTTGGTTGACGGCGGCTATAGTGCAGTGGCGATTGATGGGCCTGGCCACGGCCAATCGCCGGGCAGTGAGGCTAACCTGATGATTTTTGCCAATGCCTTGCTTGAGGCGGCCAGCGACTTGCCGCCGCTGAAGGCGGTGATTGGCCATTCCATGGGCGGCGGCAGTGCGCTATTGGCCACCCAGCTGGGCTTGCGCGCCGAAGCCTTGGTGACCATTGCCGCGCCCAGTCGCATTGCCCCTCTGCTCAATGGCTTTAGCCGCTATCTGGGCATGCCGCGCCAAGCCCGGGCGTACTTTATGCAGCAGGTCGAAGCCCATGTCGGGCTGCCCGTGGCGGCCATTGACAGTGCTCGTTATCAGTTGCCCATGCCGGGCTTGGTGGTGCATGCCGTGGATGATCGCCTCGTGCCTTATGCCCAGGCGCAGGCCCTGCACCAGAACTGGCCGGCCAGCCGGCTGTTGACCCTGACCGCTGGTGGGCATCAGCGAGTGTTGGCTGATCCGCAGGTGCTGGCGACGGTGCTGGAGTTCCTCGGCAGCTTGCAGGCGCCGCAGCGGGCTGGACGACGCCAGTCTTAGGAGGCGGCGAAGTATTTGCTGTGGAAGCTGACCACGCAGTTGCGGCCCTCTTCTTTGGCGCGGTAGAGGGCCTGATCGGCGCGGCGCAGCATCAGCTCGCGATTGATCCCCGGTTCTGGCTCAGGCTGCAGGGCATAGACGCCAATGCTGAGGGTCAGCGGGATGCTCAGGTCTTGGTGCTGGCAGGGGTTGTTCGCCAGATCGAGGCGCAGCTGTTCGGCCAACTCGACAGCCCCCGTAGGGTCGGTGTCGCACAGCACGGCAACAAATTCTTCGCCGCCAAAGCGCACCAGCAAATCGTTACTGCGCAGGCGATGTTGCAGGCGCTGGGCGGCGTGGCGCAGGCAAACGTCACCTAAGAGATGGCCGTATTGATCGTTGATGGCTTTGAAGTGGTCGATGTCCATCATCAAAATCGCCATCGATTGATGGCTGCGCTTGGCTTGGGAGATCAAGCGATCCAGCTCGTCGTTGAGCACTTGGCGGTTGAAGATACCAGTCAGGCTGTCGCGGCGATTGAGTTCCGCCAGGCGCTGGTTAGCCGTGCTGAGCTCATGCAGGGCGTATTGCAGCGAGGCGGTGCGCTCTTGCACCCGCGACTCCAACCCTTCCGAGATATCGCGTTGCAGCTGCAGGCTTTTGGCTTGTTCCAGGCGCAGTTGGTATTCCTTGGCGTAGAGCTTGGACTGGCTGATTTGCCGCTCCCGCTGGGTCTGGCGAATACGCGCGGCGAGCACGATGGAGAAGATCACCAACTCCACTAGGCTGCCGACCTGCTGGGCATGCAAGGTGATTTGCGAGTAAGCCAGCAAGCCGGTGCCGCTGAGCACGCTAAACAAGCTGGCGATGACCAGGGTTGACCAGCCCAGGGCGAACAGCTTGGCCGGAGCGTAGCCGTCGCGCCAGCGCAGCAGGGTAGTGATGCAGCCGTAGCCGGCGCTGGCGAAAAGTAAGATAAAGCTGCCGAACAGGGCGATGCGATAGGGGCCCCAGAGAGCCAAGCCAATCACCGCCAGGCAGCAGAGCAACAGGCTGCGCGTTATGTAGGTGTAGGCGCGGTGGCGGCCGTTCAGCTCAAGCAAGGCATGGGTGAACAGCACCGCAAAGAAGTTAGCCGCTGCCGAACTGAGTGGAAAGCTCAGTTGCTGCCAGTTCGGTGAGTTCGGCCACAGCCACTGCAGGGCAAAGCCCAGCTGGATAAATTGGTAGAGGCTGAAGCAGCCGGTAAACAGGCAGTACCACAGGTAGGCGCGATCTTTGGTGATCAGGAATATCGACAGGTTGTACACCAGCATGGCCAGCAGGGCGCCAAAGAACAGGCCTTGGCCGAGCAGTGCCAGTTGCTCGTAACGTTCAAACTGCTTGGCGCTCATCAAGCTGGCGCCAAGGTTGGCTGAGCCTGCGCTCTGCATGCGCAGCCATAAGTCGCGTTCCTCGCCAGCTTTAAGTTGCAGCGGCAAGATCAGTTGGCGATGTTCGATCCAGCGCTGGGCAAAGGGTCGCTGATCGCCGCCTTGGAACACTCGGTCGCCGTCCAAGCCATAGACGTCGAGGTAATCCAGCAGGGGGTTGCCAATCAGCAAGCGCCAGTCGAGCGGCTGGGTGCTGGGGTTGCTGACGCTAAAGTGCAGCCAATATACGGCGCCGTTGTAGCCAAAGCTGGCATCGCGGCGGCCCACGGTGTGCCAGGCCGAGGCGGGTAACTGTTTGACTTGGTTGATGTCCGCCTGGCCGTCCGGGTCTTGCCAGACTTGCATTAAAGGCGCGGGAAGCAGCGCGCTGGGACTTTCTATCAGGGGCAGACTAGCGGCCTGACACAGGGCAGGCAGAAAGAGGAGTAGCAGTGCGCGCAGCAATGCGGTCAAAGCGGCTTACTCGGGGGCATACATTCAGCCATTGGAAGGGTGGCAAATGGCCTTAGGCGTGTCCCGAGCATAGCAGCGCACTATTCGGGATCCAAAACCTGTCTGACAGTTTTGCTCATAGCTTTGAACCGCGTCATATTTACCGGTCTTTGCTACTTGGCGCGTGTTCTGCGCCTGTGCTTAGGCTGGAATACTGGCGCGCGGCAGGGGGAACGGACTAGGTTCAGGAGCCCGCTGCTGTGGTACAAACCGCACGGACTTCCTCGACTGGCTTACCCAGCCAGCGCTGGAGCCGTCGCTCTGTACTGGCGCAGCTGGCGGTTTGTGGTTTTTTGTCCGACGGGTGGCGCCCTAGTGGATAAGATACTGTAATTGTCCGCTCGTCCTAATGGCGTGGGCAGTGGCAGCCGTGTGACTGCGCACTGGCGCTTGCATCAAATTAGCCAACTGGCAGCCCATCTATGGAAGCTGGTCAGAAGTTTGGAGATACCTGCATGAACTGGGACTTGCCCAACCCCTTTGTGATCGACCTTGAGGTCTTGCCTGAAGATATCGATGGCTTGGGGCACGCCAACAACGCGGTGTATGTGACGTGGCTGGAGCGCTGCGCCTGGCAGCACTCGGCCTTTCTTGGCTTGGATATCGACCGCTACCACCAGTTGGATCGGGCCATGGCCGTGCTGCGCCATGAGATCGACTACCTCGCCAGCGCCTATTTAGGCCAGCGCCTGCAAGTGGCGACCTGGATTGTGCAGTCCGACCAGCGACTGAAGATGGATCGTTGCTTTCAACTGGTACGCCCAGAAGATGGCGTAACCCTGCTGCGCGCACGCACCACCTTCGTCTGCATTGAGCTTTCCAGTGGCCGGCCCAAACGCATGCCGCCGGAGTTTATCGAGGGCTATGGCGTGGCCTTGCTGGCGCCGACCGCTTAGCCAGGGAGCGAGACATCTGGTGGTTTATGCCTCGGGCCGCGCCGCGTACACTGCGCGGCGTTTTTCCAATGAGCTGACTTATGCAAATCGCCCTGGCCCCGATGGAGGGGTTGGTCGACGAAATCCTGCGCGATGTGCTGACCCAGGTCGGCGGCATTGACTGGTGCGTGACCGAATTTATCCGCGTGACCGAGCGGGTTCTGCCCACCAGTAGCTATCGAAAAATGGCCCCGGAGTTGTTCAGCGGCGCGCAAACAGCGGCGGGTACCCCGCTGCGCGTGCAGTTTTTGGGTTCAGACCCGGCTTGCTTGGCGGATAACGCCGCCTTCGCCTGCACCTTGGGCGCCCCGGTGATCGACCTGAACTTCGGTTGCCCGGCCAAGACCGTGAATAAGTCCCGCGGCGGCGCCATTTTGCTCAAGGAGCCGGAACTGCTCCACGCCATCGTGCGTGAGGTGCGCCGTAGCGTGCCCGTGCATATCCCGGTTACGGCGAAAATGCGCCTGGGTTTTGAGCATAAAGATTACGCCATTGAATGCGCCCAAGCCCTGGCTGACGGCGGCGCCGCGCACTTGGTGGTGCATGCGCGGACCAAGCTCGAAGGCTATAAGCCGCCGGCGCACTGGGAATGGGTGGCCAAGGTGCAGGAGGCCGTGCAGGTGCCGGTATTCGCCAATGGCGAGGTGTGGAACCTCGAGGATTGGCGGCGCTGCCGGGAAATCAGCGGCGTCGAGGACATCATGCTCGGACGCGGTCTGGTCGCCCGTCCTGACCTGGCCCGCCAGATTGTCGCCGCACGGGCCGGGCAGACGCTTGAGGCCATGAGCTGGCAAGAGCTGCAACCCTTGCTCGCGGATTTCTGGTTACAGGCGCGGCGCAAACTGTCGCCGCGTTATGCCCCAGGCCGCCTGAAGCAGTGGCTCGCCATGCTGACCCGTACTTACCCGCAGGCCACCGAGCTGTTTAATGTGCTGCGTCGGGAAAGCGACTGCCTGCGTATCGATCAACTGCTGGGTGTGCATTTCACGCCATTGGCAGCGGCGGCGGGGTGAATGTAAGAAAATTTTACTGAGGGTTGAAATCTGTTTGCTCGGCCACATTTTTAGTCCTGTGGGATGCCGAAGTCGGGTCCCGCTAACTAACTCGCTGAACACCAGGAGATTGACCATGAGTACTGCATTTTCTTTGACCCCACTGTTCCGTCATTCCGTTGGCTTTGACCGTTTTAACGATCTGTTCGAGTCGGCCATGCGCAATGAAGCAGGCAGCAGCTACCCACCTTACAACGTGGAAAAATACGCTGACGATCAATACCGCATTGTCGTCGCCGCGGCAGGCTTCCAAGACGAAGATCTGGAGCTGCAAGTGGAGCGTGGCGTGTTGACCGTGACTGGTGGCAAACGCGACAGCAGCGCTGAGAGCGTCACCTATCTGTACCAGGGCATTGCCCAGCGCGCCTTTAAGTTGTCGTTCCGTCTGGCGGACCATATCGAAGTCAGGTCGGCCAATCTGGTCAACGGTTTGCTCAATATCGATCTGGTGCGCCTGGTCCCTGAAGAGGCTAAGGCTAAGCGTATCCCGATTGGTGCCAGCCAGCCGGCGCTGCAGCACTGAGTCAGCACTCGCAGTAAGTGAGTGATGAGCCAAGGGCACCCGCAAGGGTGCCCTTGGCGTTTCAGGCGGGCAAAGGTTGCAGGTTGTCTTGCAGCAGTTGGCGGAACTCTGCCAGCGGCAACGGCCGGCTAAACAGATAGCCCTGATAATGATCGCAGCCTTGCTGACGCAGAAACTCCAGCTGCGCCGGCTCCTCCACACCTTCGGCAATCATGCCTAAATCCAAGCTGCGGGCCATGGCGATAATGGCGCGGATGATCTCCGCATCGTTGAGGTCGACGGTGGCGTCGCGGATAAACGACTGATCGATCTTCAGCACATCCACCGGCAGGCGTTTGAGGTAGGTCAACGAGCTATAGCCGGTGCCGAAATCATCCATGGCAAAGCTCACGCCGAGGCGCTTGAGGCGGTTCATCTTGTGGATGGTGTCGTCGATGTTTTGGATGACGATGCCTTCGGTGATTTCCAGTTTCAGCATCTGCGCCGGTAGGCCGCTGCTAATCAGGATTTGCTCGACCTGCTCAACAAAGTTGCTCTGCCTGAATTCACGCGGGCTGATGTTGACGCACAGGCTGAATTGCTCCGCTTTCAGCAGGCCTTGGTGGAGCAGCTCGGCGCAGTGGATGCAGGCTTGTCGCAGCACCCAATGGCCGACTGCGACGATCAGCCCGCTTTCTTCCAGCAGCGGTATAAACACCGCCGGCGATTGCAGGCCCTGTTCGGGGCGGTGCCAGCGCAGCAGGGCCTCACAGCCAATGACGCGGTTATTGCTGGCGTCTACTTGGGGTTGGAAGTGCAGGGTGAACTCATCGCGCTCCATGGCGCAGCGCAGTTCATTTTGCAGGCGCAAGCGGTCGCTGACTTGCTTCTGCATGGCCTCGCGGAATAGCTCAACCGTGTTGCGTCCGCCGTCTTTGGCCCGGTACAGGGCGATGTCGGCGCGCTTGACCAAGTCATCCGGGGTGTCGCCATGGTCGGGAATCAGGGCGATGCCAATGCTCGGCGTAACCTGTAATTCATGGCCATCCACGAGCATGGGCTGGATCAGCAATTGGCGCAGCTTTTCAGCGATGCCGCGCACATCTTTCAACACGCTGTGGCGTTTGCCTTCGAGGCCGGAAATCAGAATGACGAATTCGTCGCCACCCAAGCGGGCCACGGTGTCCTCCTGGCGCACGCTGGACTGCAAGCGGGCGGTGACCTGCTTGAGCACCTCATCGCCGACCGGATGGCCGAGGGAGTCATTGATGTGCTTGAAGTGATCCAGGTCGATAAACAGCAGGGCGCCGCGCAGGCGATGGCGCTTGAGCAGGGCAATCTGCTGCGTCAGGCGATCCAGCAGCAGAGCGCGATTGGGCAGGTTGGTGAGTGAGTCGTGGTAGGCCAGGTGCTGGATTTGCGCCTGGGCGGCTTTCAGTTCGCTGACATCGCGCCCGGTCAGCAGCAGGCAAGGTGTATTGTTGAGTTCAATCGGCTCCACCGAAGCCTGCACAATCAGCACGTTGCCGTCGCGCCGACGGCCGCGCATTTCTAAGTGATAGACGCGGTTGTCCTGCTTGATCTTCTGCACCATCAGCTCGCGTTCAAGCGGGTCCATCCAGATATCCAGCTCGTGGCTGCTGCGGCCTAATACTTCCTCGGCGCTGTAGCCGGTGAGGCGGCAGAAGCCTTCGTTGACCTCCAGATAGCGCCCGCTGTCACGCTCGGTGATGGTGATGGCGTCGGGACTGGAGTGGAAGGCGATGGCGAACTTCTCCTGGCTGGCCTTGAGCTCGGCCTCGGCTTTTTGCCGCTCGCTGATGTCGCGAAAGGTGGTTAGCAGGCACAGGCCGTCTTGCAGTTGGATGGTGCGGGAGGAAATCACGCAGGTAATCAGTTGGCCATGCTTGTCGAGGAAGTCCACCACCTCGTTATCCAGGCGTTGGTTCAGGCTGACTTTGTCGGCCAAGATTTGCCGTTGCTCCAGGCTGGCCCAGAGGTTCAGCTGCGGCATGGTCCGGCCAATCACTTCTTGCGGTTGCCAGCCAAAGGTTTGGCTGAAGCTTGAGTTGATCTCCAGTGCGATGCCGTCCGGCAGTGAGGTCAAGGCGACGGGGTCGGGGCTGGCCTGGAACAGGCCGGAAAACTTCGCTTCAGAGGTGGCCAGGTGCTGTTCGCGCAGCACCCGTTCGGTGATATCCAGCAGGATGCCGGCCATACGTTCGGGCTGGCCGTTGGCGTCGCGGTAGAGTTTGGCCGTGCTCTCCAGGTAGCGCACGTCTTTGCCGGCCTGGATGGTGCGGTAAGTCACCTGGTAGTGATCGTTCTGGCTTTCGCGCAGCTGTCGGTAATACAGGCGCATGGCTTGACGGTCTTCCAGGGGCACGAAGTAGAAAAACTTCCTGAAGTCATCATGGAACGGCTCATCGGGCAAACCGTGCAAGCGTGCCGCGCGGGCGGAGCCAAACAGCATGTTGCTGGGGATATGCCAGTCCCAGGTGCCTAGCTCGACTGATTCCAAGGCCAGATCGAGACGCTCCTGGCTATTTTTCAGGCGTTCTTCCTGCTGGCGCTGCCGGGTGATGTCGCGCAGGGAAAGCACCAGGCAGGACCGGCCTTCGAGGATGACCTTGCCGCCAAACAGTTGGTTGTGCAGCAGCTTGCCGCTGCGGTGATAGAGCATGACCTCCAGGCCATTGAGCTCATTTTGGGCGACGGCATCGAGCATGCGCTGGCGCTCCTGCTGCGACGCCCAAATGCCCATTTCCAGAGAAGTATGACCGACCGTCTCGGCGCTACTCCAGCCGAATTGCTGCTCGTAGCCGTGGTTGACCTCGATAAAGCGCCCGGTCGCCAGTTCGGTGATCACCACTGCATCTGGGGTGTGTTGGAAGGCCTGGGCGAATTTCTCCTCACTGGTCAGCAGCGCCTGGCGCCGCTCTTGTTGGTGGGTGACATCGCTGACCACGCCGAGCACGCGCTGTTTGCCGCCGGCATCTTCCTGCAGGCTGCCGTGGACCTGTAGCCAGTGCACGCTACCGTCGGGCCAGATCACTCGGTTACGAAACACCTCTGAGGGCGTGCCGGCCAGCAGCAGCTCAAACAGCTCGCTGACCATGGCGCGGTCATCTGGGTGAATCATGTCGATGTAGTTGACCGCTTTTTGCAGTGGCAGATCGGGGTCGAGGCCAAATAAGGCGCGGGTGCCGCGTGACCAGCTGATCTGGCCGCTTTCGATATCCCAGTACCAAGCGCCAAGCCTGGCGCCATCGAGCGCGCGCAATAGGCGGGGGGCGTCGCTCCAGACTTTTTCAAAATCGGTTGGAGCCAGCGCAGGTATATACGGCAGTGGAGGACGTGGGGCCACGTTGCGCAGTTCCTTAAAGGTGCGCGGATTTTGCAGATACCAACCTAAGCCTGGCAGATAGTACGGGCTAGTCTGGCAAAACCCTTTTTTATATTTATGGACGCACGTTAGCTCCTAGATACTGCGCTATGCAAGATCGTCGCGGTGGGCGTCGAGCAAGCGCATAAAGGCCCGTGCAGCATTAGAAAGTGTGCGTTCACTATGGGAAATGTAGCCCAGTTGCCGGGAAAGTTGGATGTTCGGCACGGGCAGGCGGGTGACCTGTTCATCCAGCATTGTGCGCGGCAGCACACTCCAGGCCAGGCCAATAGAAACCATCATTTTGATGGTTTCCAGATAGTTGGTGCTCATGGCGATATTCGGCGTCAGGCCCTGGGCTTCAAACAGGCTGCTGACAAAGTGCCGGGTAAAGGTATTGCCGCCGGGAAAAACCGCCGGATGGCGGGCGATATCGGCCAGTTCCACTTGCTCGGTGAGGGCCAAAGGATGGCCGGGCGCGGCGACGAAATCCAACGGGTCATCCCACACCGGAACGGCATGCACCGGCTCACGGGTTTGCGGGGCGAGGGTGATGACTGCCAGCTCGGCGCGGCCATGGATGATTTCCTCATAAGCCACCTCCGAATCGAGAAACTGAATATCTAATGCCACCTTGGGGTGCGCGCGGGTGAAGGCGCGTAGCAGCGGCGGCAGGCGGTGCAGGCCGATGTGGTGACTGGTGGCTAGCGTCAGGCGGCCGCTGATCTCGCCATTGAGGTTGGTCAGGGCGCGGCGCGTATCATCCATCACATTCAGAATCTGATAGGCACGCGGCAGCAGGGCGCGGCCGGCTTCGGTCAGGCTGATCTCACGGCCTAAACGGTCGAACAAGCGCATATCCAACTGCTGCTCCAGGCTGGCGATGCGTTTGCTCACCGCCGGCTGGGTCAGGTGCAGGCGTTCAGCGGCCTCGGAGAAGCTGCCTTGTTCGGCAATGGCGATAAAAGCATTGAGAGCGGCGAGATCCACGGTGGCGATCCTAGGGCTGGAGAGGGCTAGAGGCTAATGTATTCCATGTTGGAATGCTTTGGATAATAAATATGAATTTGAGTAATTCAAGCTCAAGCCATAGCATGGACACATAAGCCTAAGGGCCATTGACCCTGGGTACTGATGCACGTGATGAGGACAGGCTGATGGCTGGCAAAACGTTGTATGACAAGTTGTGGGAGATGCATGAGGTCAAGCGTCGTGACGATGGCTCGTCGCTGATCTATATCGACCGTCACATCCTTCACGAAGTGACCTCACCGCAGGCCTTTGAAGGCCTGCGCTTGGCTAGTCGTAAGCCATGGCGCATCGACGCCAACATCGCCACTCCCGATCACAACGTGCCGACCACCAAGGCCGAGCGTCAGGGCGGGATCGAGGCGATTGCCGATGAAGTGTCGCGTATCCAGGTGCAAACCTTGGACGAGAACTGCGATGACTTCGGCATCCTCGAATTCAAAATGAACGACGTCCGTCAAGGCATCGTGCACGTGGTAGGCCCGGAGCAGGGCGCCACTTTGCCGGGCATGACGGTGGTCTGCGGCGATTCGCACACCTCGACTCACGGCGCCTTTGGCGCTCTGGCCCACGGCATCGGCACCTCGGAAGTGGAGCATGTGCTCGCGACCCAGTGTTTGGTGGCGAAAAAAATGAAGAACATGCAGGTGCGTGTTGAGGGCCAGTTGCCCTTCGGCGTAACGGCCAAAGACATCGTCTTGGCCGTTATCGGCAAGATCGGCACCGCCGGCGGTAACGGCCACGCTCTGGAGTTCGCCGGCAGCGCCATCCGCGAACTGTCCCTGGAAGGCCGCATGACCCTGTGCAACATGTCCATCGAAGCCGGTGCGCGGGTGGGCTTGGTCGCGGTGGATGAAAAAACCATCGCCTACGTGGAAGGCCGCCCGTTCGCCCCGCAAGGTGCGCATTGGCAGGCTGCTGTGGCGCAGTGGCAGAACTTGGTATCCGACGCCGATGCTCATTTCGACACCGTGGTCGAGCTCAAAGCCGAAGACATCAAGCCGCAAGTGAGCTGGGGTACTTCGCCAGAGATGGTCTTGGCCGTTGACCAAAACGTGCCGGACCCTGCTGCCGAAGCCGACCCGGTTAAGCGCGACTCCATCGTCCGTGCCCTTAAATACATGGGCCTGACGGCTAATCAGGCGATCACCGATATTCAGCTCGATCGCGTGTTTATCGGCTCGTGCACCAACTCGCGCATTGAAGACTTACGCGCTGCAGCGGAGGTGGCCAAAGGCCGTAAAGTGGCCGCCACCGTTAAGCAAGCCTTGGTGGTGCCAGGCTCTGGTTTGGTCAAGGCCCAGGCTGAGCAGGAAGGCTTGGACAAGATCTTTATCGAAGCCGGTTTTGAATGGCGTGAGCCGGGCTGCTCCATGTGCCTGGCGATGAACCCTGACAAACTTGGCAGCGGCGAGCACTGCGCGTCCACCTCCAACCGTAACTTCGAAGGCCGTCAGGGCGCCGGTGGCCGCACCCACTTGGTCAGCCCTGCCATGGCGGCAGCGGCGGCGGTGACCGGTCGCTTTATCGACGTACGTGAATTGCTCCAGGCTTAAGGACTCGACTATGAAAGCTTTTACTCAACATACCGGCTTGGTCGTACCTTTGGATCGGGCCAACGTCGACACCGACCAGATCATCCCCAAGCAGTTCTTGAAATCGATCAAACGCACCGGCTTTGGTCCGAACCTGTTCGATGAGTGGCGCTACCTGGATGTTGGCCAGCCGAATCAGGACAACTCCCAGCGCCCCGTCAATCAAGACTTCGTGCTCAACTTCCCGCGCTATCAGGGCGGCAGTGTTTTGCTGGCGCGGGAGAACTTCGGTTGCGGCTCCAGCCGTGAACACGCGCCTTGGGCTTTGGAAGAATATGGCTTCCGAACCATTATCGCGCCGAGCTACGCCGACATCTTCTTTAACAACAGCTTCAAGAACGGCTTACTGCCGATCATCCTTAAAGAAGACGAAGTCGACGCGTTGTTCCAGCAAGCCGAGGCCACTGAGGGCTATCAGCTGACCGTGGACCTGGCGGCGCAAACCGTCACGCGTCCGGATGGCGTGCAGTACAGCTTTGAAGTGGATGCCTTCCGTAAGCACTGCTTGCTCAATGGTCTGGATGATATTGGCCTGACCTTGCAGGACAGCGAGGCGATTGTCGCCTTTGAAGCGGACTACCGCGCTAAGCAGCCGTGGTTGTTTCGCGACGCTTGATGAGTGCTAGGTCCACGCGCGGGCAAACTTGAGCTCTACCGTTGACTGCGCAGGCAGGCAACGGACGCAGCTGACTTGCCAGCATCTTGCGCAGGCGCATTACACAGTCCAAGGACAGCCTCATGACCCACAGCGATCACAGTCAAAACGTGCAAAAACAGTTCGGCGAGCAGGCCTCGGCCTACCTGAGCAGCGCCGTTCACGCTCAGGGTGCTGAGTTCGCGCTGCTGCAGGCCGAGCTGGCCGGGCAGGGCGCTGCGCGTTTGCTGGACTTGGGCTGCGGCGCTGGTCATGTCAGTTTCCATGTGGCGCCGTTGGTCAAAGAGGTAGTGGCCTACGACCTGTCGCAGGCCATGCTCGATGTGGTTGCCGCTGTGGCTGCGGATCGTGGCTTAGACAATATCCGCACGCAGCTCGGCGCCGCTGAGCAGTTGCCGTTCGCCACGGGCGAGTTCGATTTCGTCTTCAGCCGTTATTCGGCGCACCATTGGAGCGACCTTGGGCTGGCTCTGCGGGAAGTGCGGCGGGTGCTGAAGCCGGGCGGCGTGGCGGCGTTTATCGACGTCTTGTCGCCGGGCAGCCCGCTATTGGACACTTACCTGCAAAGCGTCGAAGTGCTGCGCGACACCAGCCATGTGCGTGATTACTCCGCCGGCGAGTGGCTGCAGCAGCTCAGCGAAGCCGGTTTGTCTGTGCGCAACAGCAGCCGTCAGCGTCTGCGCTTGGAATACCACTCGTGGGTTGAGCGCATGCGCACGCCGGAGGTCTTTCGCGCGGCGATCCTGGCGCTGCAAAAGGCCATGGGCCAGGAAGTCCGCGATTATTTCGAGATTCAAGCCGACGGCACTTTCAGCACCGACGTGTTGCTGGTGTGGGCCGAACGCTACTAATTTTTCCCGGCCTGCCTTGAGGCGGGTCGCTTGATGACATGAGGACAGCATGAGCAAACAGATTCTGGTTCTTCCTGGTGACGGTATTGGCCCGGAAATCGTGGCCGAAGCGGTCAAGGTTCTGCAGGTGGCCAATGACAAGTTCAAGCTGGATATCGAGCTGTCGTTTGATGAGCTCGGTGGCGCGGCCATCGACAAATACGGCGTGCCGCTGGCTGACGCGACTTTAGAGCGTGCGCGTGGCGTTGACGCCATTCTGCTGGGCGCCGTAGGCGGGCCGAAGTGGGACAAGCTTGAGCCGAGCATCCGTCCGGAGCGCGGCCTGCTGAAAATTCGTTCGCAACTGGGCCTGTTCGCCAACTTGCGTCCGGCCATCCTCTATTCGCAACTGGCCGATGCTTCCTCGCTCAAGCCAGAAGTTGTCTCTGGTCTGGATATCCTCATCGTCCGTGAGCTGACTGGCGGTATCTACTTCGGTCAGCCGCGTGAGAGCAAAGTGCTGGAAAACGGCGAGCGCATGGCTTACGACACCCTGCCTTACAGCGAAAGCGAAGTGCGCCGGATCGCCCGTGTCGGCTTCGACATGGCCCGGGTGCGTGGCAAAAAGCTCTGCTCGGTGGACAAAGCCAACGTGCTGGCTTCCAGCCAGCTGTGGCGCGCCGTAGTCGAGGAAGTGGCGAAGGATTATCCGGACGTTGAGCTGTCGCACATGTACGTTGATAATGCGGCGATGCAGCTGGTGCGTGCGCCTAAGCAATTCGACGTGATGGTCACCGACAACATGTTCGGCGACATCCTCTCCGATGAAGCGTCAATGCTCACCGGCTCCATCGGCATGCTGCCGTCGGCGTCGCTGGATGCTAACAACAAGGGCATGTACGAGCCGTGCCACGGCAGCGCACCGGACATCGCCGGGCAGGGCGTAGCCAACCCGTTGGCCACCATCCTGTCGGTTTCCATGCTGCTGCGTTACAGCTTCAACCAAGGTGCGGCGGCCGCTGCCATCGAGTTGGCCGTGAGCAAGGTACTGGACCAAGGTCTGCGTACCGGCGACATCTACAGTGCGGGTATGACTAAAGTCGGCACCCAGGCAATGGGTGATGCGGTAGTCGAGGCGCTGCGCAGTCTGTAATCTTTCTGGCCCGCCGGAGCGCCTCCGGCGGCTGGCTTAAATAGGTGTAGTGGTTATGAAACGTGTAGGTTTGATCGGCTGGCGTGGCATGGTGGGTTCCGTGCTGATGCAGCGCATGTTGGAAGAACAGGATTTCGATTTGATCGAGCCGGTGTTCTTCACCACCTCCAATGTCGGCGGCCAAGGCCCCGCTATTGGTAAAGAAATTGCGCCGCTCAAGGATGCTTACAGCATTGATGAGCTGAAAAGCCTCGACGTGATCCTCACCTGCCAAGGTGGCGACTACACCAACGAAGTCTTCCCTAAGCTGCGCGAAGCCGGCTGGCAGGGTTACTGGATCGACGCCGCCTCGTCGCTGCGGATGGACGACAGCTCGGTGATCGTGCTCGACCCGGTCAACCGCAAAGTCATCGATCACCAGCTGGATGCTGGGGTGAAGAACTACATCGGCGGCAACTGCACCGTCAGCCTGATGCTGATGGCGCTGGGCGGTCTGTACGAAGCCGGTCTGGTGGAGTGGATGAGCGCCATGACCTATCAGGCGGCTTCCGGTGCGGGCGCGCAGAACATGCGTGAGCTGATTAAGCAAATGGGCGCGATCAACGCCTCGGTCGCCGATGAACTGGCCGATCCGGCCAGCGCCATTCTGGATATCGACCGCAAAGTGGCGCAGGCCATGCGCAGCGATAGCTTCCCGGTGGACAACTTTGGTGTGCCGCTGGCCGGCAGCCTGATCCCTTACATCGACAAGGAACTGCCGAACGGGCAGAGCCGTGAAGAGTGGAAAGGCCAGGCGGAAACCAACAAGATCCTCGGCCGTATCAAGAGCCCGATCCCAGTTGATGGCCTGTGCGTACGCATCGGCGCCATGCGCTGCCACAGCCAGGCGCTGACCATCAAACTGAACAAGGACGTGCCGCTGTCGGACATCGAAGGTCTGATCAGCCAGCACAACCCTTGGGTTAAGTTGGTGCCAAACACCCGCGAAGCGAGCATGCGTGACCTCGGTCCAACGGCTGTGACCGGTACTTTGAGTGTGCCTGTAGGGCGTCTGCGTAAACTCAACATGGGTTCGCAGTACCTGGGCGCGTTCACCGTCGGTGACCAGCTGCTGTGGGGCGCCGCCGAGCCGCTGCGCCGTATGCTGCGGATTCTGCTGGAGCGCTAAGCTAAGCGCTAACCGCGGGCTTTAGCCAAGAAGCGGGTTGTTGCCAGTCGAGTTATCGACTGAGCAGCAGCCCGCTTCTTTGCATTTACGCAGTGCCTCTATACAGTGCACGCCTTGCTTAAGTGAAGAGAGCTTATGAGCCGTACAGTTGATATTGCCGTGATCGGCGCCACCGGTAGCGTTGGCGAAACCTTGGTGCAGATTCTTGAAGAGCGTGATTTGGCTGTCGGTACTCTGCATCTGCTGGCCAGCGGTGAATCCGCCGGGCAGTCGCTGAGCTTCCACGGCAAAACTGTGCGGGTGCGTGATCTCGAAGGCTTCGACTTTGGCCAAGTGCAGCTGGCGTTTTTCGCCGCTGGGCGCAAAGTGAGCGGCAAATACGTGCCGATAGCCGCGGCTAAGGGCTGCGCGGTGATCGATCTGGCTAGCGGCCTGACGTCCGCCCAGGCGCCGCGCGTGGTGGCGGAGGTCAACCCGCAGGCCTTGGCGAGCTTGAGCAAACCCTATGTGTTGAGCAGCCCGAGTGCGCCGGCGGTGGCTTTGGCCTGTGTGCTGGCGGCATTGCCGCTGGAGCTGCGGCGTATCACGCTGACGGCCTGCCTGTCGGTGTCCAGTCGCGGGCGTGAGGCGGTCAAGGAGCTGGCCCGGCAAACGGCCCAGCTGCTTAATGCCAAGCCGTTGGAGCCGCAAGTGTTCGACCGGCAGATTGCCTTTAACCTGCTGGCGCAGGTCGAAGCTAGCGACGAAGAGGGGCACGGCGCACTGGAGCGACAAATAGCCGCTGAGCTGCAAGAACTATTAGCGCAACCTGAGTTGCCGGTGGCGGTCACTTGTATTCAGGCCCCGGTGTTCTTTGGTGATAGCCTGAGCGTAAGCCTGCAAAGTGCCGCGGCAGTGCCGTTAAACACCTTGCGTGCTGCCCTGGATGCAGCGCCCGGCGTCGAGTTGGTTGACGCTGATGACTATCCGACGGCAGTTGGTGACGCCGTGGGGCAAGATGTGGTGTATGTCGGCCGAGTGCGTGCCGGGCTCAATGACCCGGCCGAACTCAATTTGTGGATTGCGTCTGATAATGTGCGAAAAGGCGCGGCCTTGAACGCTGTCCAGTTAGCAGAATTATTGATAAAACACTATCTGTAAAAGATACTTAGCTGGAATTTTGAAGAATCTTTCGAGCTTGGCAATATTGGCTAAGTAAATTGCTGGATTGGGGGATATGCCTTCGATGCATACAAACAGCAATTTTCCTGACCCTTTCGCTGGCCTAGAAAAAAGATAAAACAAGGGATAACGCTATGGTTCGGGTACGCAAACTGGTGCTGGCAATTGCAGCTGCTTCGGCTCTGTCGTCCGGCATGGCGCACGCGCTGGGATTAGGCGAGGTCACACTGCAATCGGCACTTAACCAGCCTTTAGTGGCTGAAATTGAGCTGCTGGAAGTACGCGATCTAGCCTCCAGCGAGGTGCTGCCGTCGTTAGCGTCTCCGGAAGCTTTCTCCAAGGCTGGGGTGGATCGTCAGTATTTCCTCACGGATCTGAAATTCACCCCGGTGGTCAAGCCCAACGGCAAAAGCGTGATTCGGGTGACTTCCAGCAAGCCGATGCGCGAGCCGTACCTGAACTTCCTGGTTGAGGTGCTGTGGCCCAATGGCCGCTTGCTGCGCGAGTACACCTTGCTCCTCGATCCACCGCTTTATACCCCGCACAGTGTGCTGAGCGCTGCTGCCCCCGTGGTGGCTGCCCCGGCGCCGCGCCCGCAAGTCAGTGCGCCAGTGGCCCAGCCTGTGCCGACGCCAGCTGCTGCGGTCCCTGCGCCTGCGGCCAGCGCCAAAGCCCCAACGCCGCATCAAGCTGCAGCACCAGCACCAGCAGCTAAGCCGGCGGCCGCGCCTGCCGCTGCCAGCAATGAATACAAAACCACAGCCCATGACACGCTGTGGGAAATCGCCCGGCGCAGTCGGACCCATGCCAATGTGCATCAGGCGATGTTGGCGATCCAGGATCTCAACCCGAATGCTTTTATTGACGGCAACATCAACCGTCTGAAAAGCGGCCAGGTGCTGCGTCTGCCCGATGAGGCGCAAATTAAACAGCGCAGCCAGGGCCAAGCCGTGGCCCAGGTGGCCGAGCAAAACGCGGCCTGGCGTGAAGGGCGCAGCTTAGCTGGCGCCGCTCGTCAGTTGGATGCGACCAAGCGCGCCAGTGCGGATGCCGCGCCGGCCAAAGTTCAGGCCAGCGACAGCCTCAAACTGGTGGCGGCGCAAGCCGGTGAAGCCACTGCCGGTAGCGACAAAGGGGCGGCAAACGGTAAGGCCCTGAGCGATAAGCTGGCCGTGACCCAAGAGAGCCTGGACAGCAGCCGGCGGGAAAATGCCGAGCTGAAAAGCCGCATGACCGATCTGCAAAGCCAGCTGGATAAATTGCAGCGCCTGATTCAGCTTAAAGACAGCCAACTGGCTAAGTTGCAAGCCGACTTGGCCGCTCCTGCTACTCCTGCTGCCGATGGCGCCCCAGATGCGGCAGCCGCGGCGGTTCCTGCAGCCGCAGCAGAAGCCTCGGCACAAACCGCACCTGCTGCCACTGACTTTAACTACAGTGAAGAGCCTGCACCGGCAGCACCTGCTGCTGAAGCCGCTGCCCCAGCTGTGGCACCTGCACCTGCGGCCAAGGCTGAGCCCGCTGCGAGCAAAGCCCCAGCGGCGGAGCCGGTGGCGCAAAGTAATCCGCTGGATGACTTCCTGGCCAATCCAACCCTGCTCGGCGTTGCCGGTGGTGGTGCCTTGTTGGCGCTGCTGATTGCCTTGCTGGTGCTGTCGCGGCGTAATGCGCAGAAAGAAGCGCGGCTGCAAGATAGCCTGACGGCGGATGACGCCGAGAGTGATCTGCCCGCTGAGCTGAACCTGGCCGAGGACAACTTCGCCGCCCTGACTGATGAGCGTAGCGAGCAAGCCTCAGCCCGCGCAGAAGAGCCGGTGACCGCGCAAACCTCTGATGCTTTGAGCGAAGCCGACATCTACATCGCCTATGGCCGTCTGCCGCAGGCTGCTGAATTGTTGCAAGGGGCGATCAAGCAAGAGCCACAACGTGCCGATCTGCGCCTCAAACTGATGGAAGTTTATGGCGAGATGGGCGAGCGCAATGGCTTCGCCGAACAAGAGCAGCAGCTGCGCAATATCGCCGGTACTGGCGCCGAAGTGGATCAGCTGAAAGCACGTTTCCCCGCTCTGCTGGCCGGTGCTGCGGTGGCCGCAGTGGCTGCTGAGCAAAGCCTGGATGACCTCCGTCTGGATGATCTGAGCTTGGATGAACCGGCGGCAGCCACTGCCACGCCGCTGGCTGCTGAGTTGGCCGAGCCAAGCACTCCAGCCCCGCTTGCTGACGCAGAGTTCTCCCTAGATGGCTTCGATGAAGCGGATTTCGCTGAGCCGGCTGCGAGCAATAAGGTTGAGGATGAACTGAGCTTTTCTGAAGCATCCTTCGATGGCTTGAGCTTGGATGAGTTCGACAGCAAGCCCGCGACTGCCCCGGCCTTGGCCGATGATTTTGATCTGAGCCTGGATGATCTTGAAGCGGAGCTGGATCGCGATCTGCAAGCCGGCAACGCAGCGGGTCTGGCTGATCTGGACAGTTTACAACTCGACGCTGACCCAGAGTTGGCCGCCGCTTCGACCAGCAGCGAGGCGCTGTTGGATGATCTGGACTTTGATTTGAGTCTGGATGGCGACGAACTGGCTGCGCCTAATACTGAGAGCGACTTTGCCGCAGAGCTGCACAATCAGCTGGGTGATCTCAGTGCTCCTGCGCCGGCCGTGGCAGATGAACTGCTGAGTTTGTCCGAACAGCCAAGCGCCAGCGCTGCTGAGCCGACAAGCCCAAGTGAGGCCTTGGCCGATGAGTTTGATCTGTCTTCCGACTTTGATCTGACCCTGGACGAAGAAACCCCAGCAGAGTTGCCGCCTAGCGAGTTTGCCGCGCAACTGGGCGAGGTGAGTGCAGAGTTGGAGCAACTCACCGATGAGCTGCAAGGTGCTGACGATCTGCCGCCACCTGCTCCAGCGGCATTTGCCCAGGCCAGCGCTGATCTGGATAATGACGACGACTTCGATTTCCTTTCCGGGACCGATGAAACCGCGACCAAACTCGACCTGGCCCGCGCCTATATCGATATGGGCGACACTGAAGGGGCTCGGGATATTCTCGATGAGGTCATCAGTGAAGGTAACGACGGTCAGCAGCAGGAAGCTCGCGAGCTGATCGCTAAATTGGTTTGATACATGTCTGATGGTCTACCCACAACGGCAGCCGATTCGGCTGCCGTTGGCGTTTATAAGATAGCCCTGGGGATTGAGTACAAGGGCTCGCGTTATCGTGGTTTTCAGCGCCAGCGCGCTGGTGTGCCCTCGATCCAGGAAACTCTGGAAAAAGCCCTGACGAAAGTCGCCGGCGGCGTGCCGGTGCTGCTCAGTTGCGCCGGGCGTACTGACGCGTCGGTGCATGCCAGTGGTCAGGTGGTGCACTTCAGCAGCCCCGTCGAACGCAGCACCCATGCCTGGATGATGGGCGCGAATATGAATCTGCCCGGTGATATCAGCGTCACTTGGGCCAAGGTCGTGCCTGAGCACTTTGATGCGCGCTTCTGCGCCAAAGCGCGGCGTTATCGCTATGTGATCTATAACGACCAAATTCGCCCAGCCCATATGGCGGAAGAGGTCACCTGGAATCACCGGCCGCTGGATCTTGAGCGCATGCGCGAAGCGGCCCGTGCTCTGCTCGGCACCCATGATTTCAGCGCATTTCGCGCCAATCAGTGCCAGGCCAAGTCGCCAGTCAAAACCGTACACCACCTTGAGCTGCTGCAAATGGGCCGCTTTATCGTGCTGGATATCCGCGCCAATGCCTTCTTGCACCATATGGTGCGCAACATCGCCGGGGTTTTGATGACCATTGGTGCTGGCGAACGGCCGATTGAATGGGCCGCGCAAGTGCTGGAGTCGCGCACGCGCAGCAGCGGCGGGGTCACGGCTCATCCTTATGGCCTGTACTTAGTGCAGGTCGACTACCCGCAAGAGTTTGAGCTGCCGCAGCGGTATTTAGGCCCGCACTTCCTCTCCGGATTGCCGGATGTGCGCGAGCAGCTGGCGGCGGATCAGTGAGTCAGGGCTAAAGAGTCTTGCGTTGGGGCGCCTAGAGCCCCTAGCATCGCCTGTTAATTAACTGATTGAGGTCTGCCTGTTGTCAGTCGTACGCAGCAAAATCTGCGGAATTACCCGCATTGAAGACGCTCTGGCCGCCGTGGAAGCGGGTGCGGACGCCATTGGTCTGGTGTTCTATGCGCCCAGTCCACGGGCCGTTACGGTGGCGCAGGCGCGGGCGATCATTGCGGCGCTGCCACCGTTTGTCACTACCGTCGGGCTATTTGTAAATGCCAGTCGCTGCGAGTTGGGCGAAATTCTCGATGCCGTGCCGCTGGACTTGCTGCAATTTCATGGTGACGAAACCGCGCAGCAGTGCACGGGCTATCATCGTCCCTATATCAAGGCGTTACGGGTTAAAGCCGGTGACGATATCGCCGCGCAAATGGCGACCCATCCGCAAGCCAGTGGCTTTCTTCTGGATACCTATGTGGAGGGGGTGCCGGGCGGCACCGGCCAGGCTTTTGATTGGTCGCTGATCCCGCAAGGCTTGGGTAAGCCGATTATTTTGGCCGGCGGCCTGACCCCGGACAACGTCGCGCAAGCCATTGCTCAGGTCCGTCCCTATGCCGTGGATGTGAGTGGCGGGGTTGAGGCGAGCAAGGGAATTAAGGACGGGCAAAAGATTCGCGCCTTTATGCAGGCGGTTAAAGGTCACTGAAGTGGTGTGGGTGGATGTGACGGCGCTCAAGGCTTGGCCGTCCATTAGCCTATTGCTGATTAGATAAGCGCTTTCAGCAGGCGTATGGGGGTGGCGGGTTAGCCTGAATCAGGTTGTCCGGCCCCAACTGCGTCTGTACTTATGAATTTTCCCGGATAGCCAAGCGTTGTGGCTGACGCATCCGGCCAATAGCTTTGGAGAGTTAAGAGCATGAGCAACTGGTTAGTAGACAAACTGATCCCATCGATCATGCGTTCCGAGGTCAAGAAGAGTTCGGTTCCTGAGGGCCTGTGGCACAAGTGCCCGTCCTGCGACGCGGTGCTGTACAAGCCCGAGTTGGAGAAAACCCTGGATGTGTGCCCGAAATGTAACCACCACATGCGTATCGACGCCCGTGCGCGTCTGGACATCTTCCTCGATGCCGAAGGTCGTGAAGAGCTGGGTGCGGATCTGGAGCCAGTCGATCGCCTGAAATTCCGCGACAGCAAAAAGTACAAAGACCGTCTGGTCGGCGCACAGAAGCAAACCGGCGAGAAAGATGCCCTGATCGCTATCCGTGGCACCCTGCAAGGCATGCCGGTTGTCACCTGTGCTTTTGAGTTCTCCTTTATGGGCGGCTCCATGGGCGCCATCGTCGGCGAGCGCTTTGTGCGTGCCGCCAACGCCGCGCTGGAGCAGCGCAGCCCGCTGATTTGCTTCGCCGCTTCCGGTGGCGCGCGGATGCAAGAAGCGCTGATCTCGCTGATGCAGATGGCCAAGACTTCGGCCGTGCTGGCGCGTCTGCGTGAAGAGGGTATTCCGTTTATCTCCGTGCTCACCGACCCGGTCTACGGCGGTGTGTCGGCCAGTTTGGCCATGTTGGGTGACGTCATCGTCGCCGAGCCGAAGGCGCTGATCGGCTTTGCCGGTCCACGGGTGATCGAGCAAACCGTGCGTGAGAAACTGCCAGAAGGCTTCCAGCGCAGCGAGTTCCTGCTGGAGCACGGCGCCATCGACATGATCATCCATCGTGCCGAGCTGCGTCCGCGCCTGGCGCGTCTGCTGGCGCAATTTATGGGTCAACCATCGCCTGCTGCACTGCCGGCCACGGCATGACCGCACGCAGCCTTAGCGATTGGCTGAGCTACCTCGAGCAACTTCATCCCAGCGCCATTGATATGGGGCTGGAGCGCTCGCGCGTGGTGCTCGAGCGTCTTGCCTTAGGGCAGGTGGCGCCGCGGGTTATCACCGTCACCGGCACCAATGGCAAGGGCTCGACCTGTGCCTTTATTGCCGCTTTGCTGAAAGCCCAGGGGCTTAAGGTTGGCGTTTATAGTTCGCCCCATCTGCTGCGCTACAACGAGCGGGTGCAAATCGCCGGCGTTGAGGCCAGTGATGAGCAGCTCTGTGCCGCCTTTGAGGCAGTGCAGGCGGCCCGTGGCGAAGTGTCCCTGACCTATTTCGAAATGGGCACTCTGGCTGCCTTTTGGCTGTTCCAGCGTGCCGGCTTGGATGCAGTGGTGCTGGAGGTGGGCTTGGGCGGGCGGCTGGATGCAGTCAACCTGCTGGATGCCGACATTGCCGTGGTCACCAGCATCGGTCTGGATCACTCCGACTGGCTGGGCGATACCCGCGAATCCGTGGCTTTCGAGAAGGCCGGGATTTTCCGCGCAGGCAAACCGGTGGTGTGTGGCGATCTTCAGCCGCCGCAGCCCTTGCTGGCGCAGGTGGCGGCGCTGGCAACACCTTATTACCAGCGTGGCGAGCAATTTGATTTAAGCCTTAATGGCAGCACTTGGGCTTGGCAGGGGCTGGATGGACAAGGCCAACGCTTAAGTTTGCCGGCGCTGCCGCGTCTCGATTTACCCATGCAAAACGCCGCCTTAGCCCTACAAGTCTATGCCCTGATGCAACTGCCTTGGCAGCCTGCGGTCATTACTGAAGCGCTGCTGCAAACCCGGGTGGCGGGGCGACTGGATCGCAGAACGATCAATTGGTCGGGCAAGACCCTCACGCTGTTGCTGGATGTTGGGCATAATCCCCATGCGGCGAACTATCTGGCGCAGTACTTGCTGGAGCAAGGGACGGGTGTTACCCGCTATGCGGTATTTGGGTTGCTGGCCGACAAGGATTTGCCCGGTGTAGTGACCCCGCTGTTGCCCTATGTGGCGAGTTGGGCGGTGGCAACTTTGCCGACCAGTCGCAGCCGTGACGGCTCTGAGTTGCAGGCTTATTTGCAGTCCTGCGGGCAGGCTGCGAGTTGCTATGAATCGTTGCAGGCAGCGCTAGAGGCACAGTGTGAACAAGCGGCAGCAGGGGATGAAATTCTGCTGTTTGGATCTTTCTATAGCGTGGCCGAGGCCCTGGATTGGCTGGCCCGCCGGGCCAATGGGGGCTTGCAGGATGGCGTTGCTGGATAAAGGATTAAAACAGCGCATGGTGGGCGCGCTGGTGTTGTTGGCATTGGCAGTGATTTTTCTACCCATGCTGCTCAATCGTCAGGATGAGTCGCACCGTGTTGAGGTGCAAGCACCCAACATGCCGCCGGCGCCGCAAGTGGCCGATGTTGAGCTGCAGCAAATCGCCGTGCCAGAGCCGCAATTGCTGCCTGAGGAGCCCGTGGGCGAGCAGGCGGTGGCCGATCTTACACCGGATGGCCCAGTGGCTGAGCCGACCGAGCCGAGCGAGCCGGTGGTCACGCCCGTTCCTGTGCCAGCGCCGGTGGTCGCCAGCAAGCCCGCAGTCGCGGCCAAGCCAGCGGTAGCCGCACCCACTCCTGCGCCTGCTGCAGCGCCTACGCCAGCGCCGAGCCGGGTGGATGCCAATAGCTTGCCGGTGAGTTGGTCGGTGCAATTGGCCAGTCTGTCCAGTAGCGACGGCGCGCAGACATTGCAGAAGACCCTGCGCAGCCAAGGTTACAACGCCTATATCCGCACGGCTGATGGCATGAATCGGGTCTTTGTCGGGCCGCTGATTGAGCGCGCTGAGGCTGATCGTCTGCGTGATCAGCTCAATCGTCAGCACAAGCTCAAGGGCTTTGTGGTGCGCTTCCAGCCGGAGGCTCGTTAAGTCTCAGTGGCGGCACTGCGCCTTGGCGTCGTGCCGCAGGCCAGGCAGTTAGAGGCCTGGCTAAGTTTTTTCAGCTTAACCAATCCTTTGCTTACTCATGGCAGGGTGCTCTGTTAAAATGCAGCGCTTTTCCCGTAGGTAACCTGCATCGTGGCATTCACCTGGGTCGATTGGGCGATTATCGCCGTTGTCGCCATCTCAAGTTTGATCAGTTTAAGCAGAGGTTTCGTCAAGGAAGCCCTGTCGCTACTTATCTGGATTATTGCCGGTGCTGTGGCCTGGCTGTTTGGCGGCGCTCTCGCCGAACACCTCAGCGCTTACATCGAAACTCCCTCCGCCCGGGTCATCGCCGGCTGCGCTATTTTGTTTGTACTGACCTTATTAGTCGGCTCGTTGCTGAGTTACCTGATCGGCGAGCTTATTCGCGTCAGTGGCCTGTCTGGGACCGATCGCTTCCTCGGCATGGTGTTTGGCGCGGCTCGTGGCGCCTTGCTGGTGGTCGTGGCGGTGGGGCTGCTGAGCTTGGCGCCGGTGCAGCAAGACCGCTGGTGGCAAGAGTCGAGCTTAATCCCGCATTTTCTGATTGTGGCTGATTGGTCGAAGAACTTGATTCTGAGTCTGTCCAGTCAGTGGCTTGCCAACGGCGTACCCGCGCCGGTGGAGTTACCGTTCCAAGAGGCACTGTTGCAGCCTAAGCTGCCGTAGTGCATTGAGATTCTTCCTGTTTCATTGAGTAGGGGTTGCGTCACATGTGCGGCATTGTCGGTATCGTCGGTAAATCGAACGTCAATCAGGCGCTGTATGACGGGCTGACCGTCCTCCAGCACCGCGGCCAGGATGCTGCCGGTATTGTTACCAGCCACGAAGGTCGTCTGTTCTTGCGCAAGGACAACGGCTTAGTGCGGGACGTGTTCCAGCAGCGTCATATGCAACGTCTGGTTGGCCACATGGGCATTGGACATGTGCGTTACCCGACTGCAGGTAGCTCCAGCTCCGCTGAAGCCCAGCCGTTTTACGTCAACTCGCCATACGGCATCACCTTGGCCCACAACGGTAACCTGACTAACGTTGAGCAACTGGCCAAAGAGATTTACGAATCTGACCTGCGCCACGTCAACACCAACTCCGACTCGGAAGTTTTGCTCAACGTGTTTGCCCATGAGCTGGCCATCCGTGGCAAGTTGCAGCCCACTGAAGAAGATGTGTTCGCTGCCGTAGCCCAGGTGCATGAGCGCTGCGTGGGCGGCTATGCGGTGGTGGCGATGATCACCGGTTACGGCATCGTCGGCTTCCGCGACCCTAATGGCATCCGCCCGATCGTGTTTGGCGAGCGCCACACCGACGAAGGCGTGGAGTACATGATCGCCTCGGAAAGCGTGTCCCTCGACGTGCTGGGCTTCACCCTGATCCGTGATTTGGCCCCAGGCGAAGCGGTGTACATCACTGAAGAGGGCAAGCTGATCACCCGTCAGTGCGCCCGTGAGCCGAAGTACGCCCCGTGCATCTTCGAGCACGTTTACCTGGCTCGTCCGGACTCGATCATGGACGGCGTATCGGTATACAAGGCGCGTCTGCGCATGGGTGAGAAGCTGGCCGAGAAAATCCGTCGCGAGCGCCCGGATCACGATATCGACGTGGTGATTCCGATCCCGGATACCAGCCGTACCTCCGCATTGGAGCTGGCCAACCACTTGGGCGTGAAGTTCCGCGAAGGCTTTGTGAAGAATCGCTATATCGGTCGTACCTTCATCATGCCGGGGCAAGCGGCACGGAAGAAATCTGTACGGCAAAAATTGAACGCCATTGAACTGGAGTTCCGCGGCAAAAACGTCATGCTGGTCGATGACTCCATCGTCCGTGGCACCACCTGCAAGCAGATCATTCAGATGGCCCGCGAAGCCGGGGCGAAGAATGTCTACTTCTGCTCGGCGGCGCCGGCGGTGCGTTACCCCAACGTATACGGCATCGACATGCCTAGCGTGCACGAGCTGATCGCGCATAACCGCAGCACTGAAGAAGTCGCCGCGCTGATCGGTGCCGACTGGCTGGTGTATCAGGACCTGCCGGATCTGATCGACGCAGTCGGTGGTGGCAAGATCAAGATTGAGCATTTCGATTGTGCGGTGTTCGACGGCAAGTACGTGACCG
Organism: Pseudomonas sp. 5P_3.1_Bac2; assembly: GCF_025465995.1. GTDB lineage: Bacteria > Pseudomonadota > Gammaproteobacteria > Pseudomonadales > Pseudomonadaceae > Aquipseudomonas. The sequence continues at coordinate 275,180 of NZ_JANLNY010000004.1, forward strand.
GTGATGTCGACGAGGTTTACCTGAACAAGATCGAGCAGGCGCGCAATGACGCCTCTAAGGTTCAGTCTCAGGTGGTCAGTGAAATCATTGACCTGCACAACAACTAAGTAGCCAGCGGCCCGTCTAGGCGGGCCGAGATTGAGGATTGGTAATGAGCATTGAATGGGATGCTGGGCGTCTAGACAGCGACCTCGAAGGCGTAGGCTTCGATACCCTGGCCGTACGTGCCGGCCAACAGCGCAGCCCTGAGGGTGAGCACAGCGAAGCTATCTTTCCGACCTCCAGTTATGTATTCCGCACGGCGGCCGATGCCGCCGCGCGTTTTGCCGGTGATGTGCCGGGTAACGTTTACTCGCGTTACACCAACCCCACCGTGCGTAACTTTGAAGAGCGTATCGCCGCCCTTGAGGGCGCCGAACAAGCGGTCGCCACTTCTTCCGGTATGGCCGCCATCATGGCCTTGGTCATGAGCCAGTGCAGCGCCGGCGATCACGTGCTGGTGTCGCGCAGCGTGTTTGGCTCGACCATCAGCCTGTTTGAAAAGTACTTCAAGCGCTTTGGCGTGGCGGTGGACTACGTGCCGCTGGCCGACTTGAACGGCTGGGCCGAGGCCTTCAAGCCCAACACTAAGCTGCTGTTTGTCGAGTCGCCTTCTAACCCCTTGGCGGAGTTGGTCGACATCGCTGCGCTGAGCGAAATCGCCCACAGCAAGGGCGCTTTGTTGGCGGTGGATAACTGCTTCTGCACCCCGGCGCTGCAACAGCCGCTGAAACTGGGGGCTGATGTGGTGATCCACTCCGCGACCAAATATATCGACGGTCAGGGCCGTACCCTGGGCGGCGTAGTGGCGGGTCGCGCTGAGTTGATGAAAGAAGTGGTGGGCTTCGTGCGCACTGCTGGTCCAACCCTGAGCCCGTTCAACGCCTGGATCTTCCTCAAAGGTTTGGAAACCCTGCGTATCCGCATGCAGGCCCATTGCAGCAGCGCTATGCAACTGGCGCAGTGGCTGGAGCAACAACCTGGCATTGAGCGGGTGTACTACGCCGGTCTGCCCAGCCATGCGCAGCACGAGTTGGCTAAGCGGCAGCAGAGCGGTTTTGGTGCGGTGGTCAGCTTCGAGGTTAAGGGTGGTAAAGAGGCCGCCTGGCGCTTTATCGACGCCACCCGGGTGATCTCCATCACCACTAACCTGGGTGACACCAAGACCACCATCGCCCATCCGGCGACCACCTCCCACGGGCGTTTGTCCGAGGCCGAGCGGGCCAATGCCGGTATCGGCGACAACCTGATCCGCGTTGCCGTGGGTTTGGAAGATGTCGCTGATTTGCAAGCTGACCTGGCCCGTGGCTTGGCGGCGCTGTAAGGCTTAGATCGCGCGTTAGATAAAAAAGCCCCGGCATTGCCGGGGCTTTTTTATGGCTGAGGGATTCATCCTCAGCGCAGATCAATGGCGCCGCGGTCGCCGTGATCGAACAGCTGTTTAGCTTCACGCGGCAGAATGCTGGGCTGGTCGTCATCGCCGATCACCCGGATATCACTGTATTTACGCCCGGACAGCGCCTCCATGCCTGCCGCGTCTTGGATCACGGAAGGGCGCAGGAAGACCATCAGATTACGTTTGACGTGGGTGTCTTTGGTTGAGCGGAACAGCGCGCCGAGCCAGGGGATATCACCCAGCAGCGGGACCTTGGAGTCGGTCTTGGTCACGTCATCCTGAATCAAGCCGCCGAGCACAATCACCTGGCCGTTTTCGGCAAGGATGGTGCTTTTGATGGAGCGCTTGTTGGTGATCAGATCCGATGGAGTGATGCCCTGAGTTGTTGGCGCGATGGAGGAGATTTCCTGCTCAATTTCCAGGCGCAGCGAGGCGCCTTCGTTGATATGGGGCGTGACCTTCAAGGTCACGCCGATATCTTTACGTTCAATGGTCGTGAAGGGGTTGTCGGCGCCTGAGCCGCTGGTGGTGAACGAGCCGGTTTGGAAGGGCACGTTCTGCCCGACTAGGATTTCCGCTTTTTGGTTATCCAGAGTCAGCAAACTGGGCGTCGACAGCAGGTTGCTTTGGCTGTTGGCCGACAGGGCGGTGATGAGCATGCCGAAGCTGTCGGTACCGACGCCGACGATGGCGCCGTCCGGCAGATTACTCAGCATATTGTTCGAGCCAGTGCCCGTGGTGCTGTTTTTACCGTCCTGAATGGCCTGCAGCACGCTGCCCACCGACAGCCCGGTGCCGCCAAAGTTGGTGCCGCCCAAGCCGCCACGGCGGGCGTCGATGGCCCACTGCACGCCCACTGCATCGCTGATATCGCCGGAAACCTCAACAATCGCCGCTTCCACCATCACCTGGGCGCGTGGCACATCGAGCTGGCGCACGATGTCTTCAAGGGTCGCCACCACATCTGGTTCAGCCAGCAGGACCAAGGCGTTCAAGCTTTCGTCGGCACGAATCAGAATATTCTGCGGCTTGCCCGTGCCACCTTCGGCCCCGGCCTCGGGTTTGAGTTTTTCTGACAGATCGCCAAGGGTCTCGGCGAGGCTTTTTGCATCGCTATAACGCAGGCGAATCACTCGGGTGTTGGCCGAGCGGCTGGTGGGGGTGTCCAGCGACTGGGCCAGACTGATGAGCTTACTGCGCGCCGCTGGTGGGCCGATGATGATCAGACGGTTGCTGCGCCCGTCGGCAATCACTTGGGTACCGGAGGCGCCTTTGGCCTGGCCACGGTCGACGGCATTACGCAGCACTTCGGCGGTGTCCATCACCCAGGCGTATTGCAGATTGAGCACGCTGTAATCGTGCTGACCTTTCTGATCAAGCTGCTTGAGCAGGGTTTCGATGCGTTGGATATTGGCGCTGCGGTCACTGATGATGATCGCGTTGGCACTGCTGATTGCCGCCAGATGACCGTATTGCGGTACCAGCGGTCGTAGCAGGGGGATCAGCTCACTGGCCGAGCCGTGTTGCACCTGGATCAAGCGGGTTTCCAGTTGATCCGAGGCCGGGCGGCCGGAGTTGGCTTCGGTTTTGGCTTCAGCGTTGGGCACAATGCGCGCCTGATCGCCTTGAGTCAGCACGCTGTAACCATGGGTCGCCATCACCGAGAGGAACAGCTGATAAACCTCACTGAGCCCCAGTGGGCTGCTCGATACCACGCTGACCTGACCTTTGACTCGGGGATCAACGATAAAGGTCTGGCCGCTGATCTGCGCCACCTGATCAATAAATTCGCGAATGTCCGCGCCTTTCAGGTTGATTGTCCAGGTCTCTTGCTGCGTTGTGGCGCTAGCCGGATTGGCGGTGACGGCCGCATGCACGGGCAGGGCAGTGCCCAGCATGGCGCTGGCCAACAGAGTCAAACTTAGGCGTGAGAGAGTCGAAGGCATTGCTCAATGATCTTCCGTGAGAGGTTCAGTGGGAGCGTTCGCCGGCTCTTCGGCGTTCGGCGCGGGCTCGCTGTCGGTACTGGGGATTTGTTGGCGCAGAGCATCCATGCGCTCGCGCAATTGAGTCAGGTTGTCGTCCAGAGCGTCGGCCGGCTCCAGACTTTCTTCAGTGCTCAGCTCCTGGGCTGGGCTCGCGCCGGCGCTGGAGCGACTGACGGGGAAGTACAGGCTTTCGCGGCGGCCGTTGCGCAACAGCTCGATATGATCGGCCGTCACCGCATGCAGTTGTACCCCAGAACTGATTTCTGCGTCGATGCTGTAGCGTTGGGCGTTCTTGCCGGCGCTGCTGATGATCGCGCTGGAACGTTTGGGGTCGGCATGCACAAAACTGCCGAGTAGGGTCAGACGTAATTGTGTATTGGGCGCTGGGCCGTCGCTGTTGACACTGCTGGTGCCAAATAACTGGGCCAGTTGATTGGGGTCGATAGGGTTCGGCTGGGCGCTGAGTTCGCTTGGCTCGCTCGTCACCGGGGCGCGCAATAAACGCAGCCATTCGGCACTTTGCCAAGCCAAACTAATGCCCATAGCAATGACTACCACGCCGCCCACTAAGGTGGTGGCATGCTGGTGTAGCACGCGTGAAAAGGCCTGAAAACGCAAAAGGTTAGTCACTCCATAACTTATTATTATCTATATGCTGCGCGAGCCGATCATATCGCCTCTTGCTGAATTTGCTAGCCCTAACGTGGGATAGTGTGTCAGTCGGCGCAATGTGCTAAAGATAGCGCCCGGCAAGTGCCACTTTGTCACCTAATTATAATAATTCACCCCAATTATCCGGAGTTTGCCCTGCGCGTGAGACTTGCGTAATGGTCCTCCTGATAAATGTGTCAAAGGCTTTTAAGGATGAATGCGCTGTTAAATGATCTGCCGCCCAAACGTTTACCGTTTAGCTTTGCTAAACGCCATGGGGTGGTATTAGTGTGCCAGGAGGGCATCACCAGTATCGCCTATCGACCCGGCGTCGACTTGGTGATATTGGCCGAGGTGCAGCGCTTTAGTGGCTCGCAACTGACCTTGCAGGCCTTCAATCAAAGTGAATTTGATCTGCTGTTGGCGGCAGCCTATCAGCATGATTCGGCCTCCATGCAACTGGCCGAAGATATCGGCGGCAGCCTTGATCTGGCGGCGCTGGCCGAGCAGGTCCCGGAAACCGAAGACCTGCTTGAGCAGGAAGACGACGCGCCGATTATCCGCCTGATCAACGCCATTCTCGGCGAAGCGATCAAGGAAAACGCTTCGGATATCCACCTTGAAACCTTTGAAAAACGCCTCGTCGTGCGCTTTCGCGTGGACGGTGTGTTACGCGAAGTGTTAGAGCCGAAGCGTGAGTTAGCGGCGCTGTTGGTGTCGCGGATTAAGGTCATGGCGCGCTTGGATATTGCCGAAAAACGCGTGCCGCAAGACGGGCGTATCTCCCTTAAGGTCGGTGGCCGCGAGGTGGACGTGCGTGTCTCCACCTTGCCCTCGGCCAACGGCGAGCGGGTGGTGCTGCGTTTGCTCGATAAGCAAGCGGGGCGGCTTAACCTGCAACATCTGGGCATGAGTGCGCGCGACCGCGATCTGATGGAAGCCACGGTGCGTAAACCCCACGGCATCCTCTTGGTCACCGGGCCCACTGGTTCGGGGAAAACCACCACGCTGTACGCCAGCTTGAGCAGCCTTAACGACCGCACGCGTAACATTCTTACCGTCGAAGACCCGATTGAATATCACCTTGAAGGCATTGGCCAAACCCAGGTCAATAGCAAGGTGGATATGACTTTTGCCCGTGGTTTGCGCGCCATCCTGCGACAAGACCCGGACGTGGTGATGGTGGGCGAGATTCGCGATAAAGAAACCGCCGAAATCGCCGTGCAAGCCTCGCTGACCGGGCACTTGGTGCTGTCGACCCTGCACACCAACAGCGCTATTGGCGCCATCACCCGCCTGGTCGATATGGGTATCGAGCCGTTTTTGCTGTCGTCATCTTTGCTTGGGGTTTTGGCCCAGCGCTTGGTGCGCGTGCTCTGTGCGCAGTGTAAAGAGCCGTATCAGGCTGATGAGGCCGAGTGCACCTTGCTCGGTGTCAGCGCGGCTAATCCGCCGACCCTCTACCACGCCCGTGGCTGTGCTCAGTGTCATCAGCAGGGCTATCGCGGGCGCACCGGTATCTATGAGTTGGTGGTGTTCGATGATCAATTGCGCAGCCTGATCCATAACGCGGCCGCTGAGCAGGACATGACTCGCCATGCCCGCACGTTGGGCCCGAGTATCCGCGACGATGGCCGGCGTAAGGTGCTTGAGGGCGCCACCACGGTGGAAGAAGTATTGCGCGTGACGCGGGAGGAGTAGGTGGCCGCATTCGAATACCTCGCCCTCGATAATAAGGGCCGTCAGCAAAAAGGTGTGCTGGAGGCCGATAGCGCGCGCCAGGTGCGACAGCTGTTGCGTGAGCGGCAGATGGCGCCCCTGGAGGTCAAACCCAGCCGTGCGCGGGAGAATCCAAGCGGCGGCCATTTAAGCTTTAACCGCGGTATTTCCGCCCGTGATTTGGCTCTGCTGACCCGCCAGCTCGCGACCCTGGTGCAAGCGGCGCTGCCTATTGAAGAAGCCTTACGTGCCGCCGCTGCCCAAGCCGGTTCGCCACGGGTGCAGAGCATGTTGCTGGCCGTACGTGCGCGGGTGCTGGAAGGTCATGACCTGGCCGGCAGCCTGAAAGAATTTCCCTCTGCCTTTCCTGATCTGTATCGCGCCACGGTGGCGGCCGGTGAGCACGCCGGGCACTTGGGGCCTGTGCTGGAGCAACTGGCGGACTACACCGAGCAACGTCAGCAGTCGCGGCAGAAAATCCAATTGGCGCTGCTTTATCCGCTGATTCTGATGGCGACCTCACTGTTGATCGTTGGCTTCCTGCTTGGGTATGTGGTGCCTGATGTGGTCAAGGTGTTTATCGATTCGGGGCAAACCCTGCCGGCCTTAACCCGCGGATTGATCGCCTTGAGTGACTGGGTAAAAGGATGGGGGTGGCTGGCGCTGATTGTGATCGCCGGCGGGGTCTTTGGCCTGCGTTGGGCGCTGCGTGATGAGGCGTTTAAAACCCGCTGGCACGCTTTGTTATTGCGTGGCCCGTTGATCGGCCGACTGATTCGCGCCACCGACTGTGCGCGGTTTGCTTCCACCTTGGCGATTCTGACCCGCAGTGGCGTGCCGCTGGTGGAGGCGCTGGCGATTGCCGCACAGGTGATCGCTAACCGGGTGATCCGCGCCGATGTGTTGGTGGCCGCGCAAAAGGTCCGCGAGGGCGGCAGCCTAACCCGGGCGCTGGAGGCTTGCGGGCAGTTTCCGCCGATGATGCTGCACATGATTGCCAGCGGTGAACGCTCCGGTGAGCTGGATCAAATGCTGGCGCGTACCGCGCGCAATCAGGAAAACGATTTAAGTGCCCAAGTGGCCATGATGGTGGGGCTGTTCGAGCCCTTTATGTTGGTGTTTATGGGCGCAGTGGTGCTGGTGATTGTGCTGGCCATTCTGTTGCCGATTCTGTCTCTTAATCAGTTGGTGGGATAAATGATGAGGAATAAACAAGGCGGTTTTACCCTGATCGAAATCATGGTGGTGGTGGTCATTCTCGGCATTCTCGCGGCGCTGGTAGTGCCGCAGGTGATGAGTCGACCGGATCAGGCCAAGATCACCGCAGCGCAAAACGACATTCGCGCCATCGGCGCGGCGCTGGATATGTACAAGCTCGACAACCACAGCTATCCCAGCACTCAGCAGGGCCTGGAGGCCTTGGTGAAGAAACCTTCGGGCAACCCGCAGGCGAAAAACTGGAACCGTGACGGCTACCTCAAACGTCTGCCGATTGATCCATGGGGCAACCCGTATCACTACCTGGCTCCGGGCAGCAAAGGCGCCTTTGACCTGTACTCCTTCGGTCCCGATGGCAAAGAAGGTGGCAGCGACAAAGATGCCGACATCGGTAACTGGGACCTGTAACCGCGATGCGCCAGCGCCTTAGCCAGGCTCAGGGCTTTACCCTGATTGAGCTGTTGGTGGTGCTGGTGATTCTCGGCTGCCTGATCGGTTTGACCGTGTTCAGTGTCGGCATCGCAGGTCCAGGCCGCGAGCTGCAAAACGAAGCGGAGCGCTTGGCCAGCTTGATCGGGGTGCTGGCCGAAGAGGCGGTGTTGGATAACCGCGAATATGGCCTGCAATTTACCCCCGACAGCTATCAGACACTGCGTTACGACAGCTTGAAAAAACAGTGGCAAGCCGTCGCAGGTAAACCGCACAAGCTGCCGGACTGGGCGCAAATAAAGTTTGAGCTCGAAGGCGAGGCTTTGCGGCTGGCAGATTCGTCCACAGGTAAGTCTGACGACCAGGACAATCCGGGCCTGGGCAGCAACCATGCGAGCAAGTCAGGTTCGGCCCGTAAGGCCGCCGCGAGCACCCTCACGCCTCAGCTATTACTGCTGTCCAGCGGTGAGATCAGTCCGTTTCGCTTGCAGATTGGCGAGCGCCGCGCCGACGGAGTGCAGATGCAACTGAGCAGCGACGGCTTTCAACTGCCCAAGGCGCAACTGCTCAGCAGTACTGGGCGTAAGCCATGAGACGCGAGGGCGGCTTTACCTTGCTGGAGGTGCTGGTGGCCTTGGCCATCTTTGCCTTGGTTGCGGCCAGCGTGCTCAGTGCCAGCAGTCGCAGTTTGCAAACAGCGGCACGCCTGCAAGACAAAACGTTGGCCATGTGGGTGGCCGATAACCGCTTAAGCACCCTGCAACTCTCCCTTGACCCGGTGGCCGGTGGTCGCGAGCAGGGCGAGGAACAAATGGCCGGACGGCGCTGGCAATGGCAAAGCGAAGTGACCGCCACCAGCGAGCCTGGCATGCGCCGCGTGACCTTATGGGTGGCGCCGTACAGCAACGAGCGCGGCAATTTGAGCGAGCGGGCCGTGGTTACGCTCAGCGGCTTTATCGGTGAGATGCAATGAAGCCCTCGCGCCGTGCGGGCGGCTTTACCCTCCTCGAACTGCTGATCGCCATCGCTATCTTTGCCCTGCTGGGCTTAGCCACTTACCGCATGCTCGACAGCGTGTTGCAAACCGATAAGGCCACCCGCGCTAACGAGCAGCAAATGCGCGAGTTGGTCCGCGCCATCACTGCGTTTGAGCGCGATGTGTTGCAAGTGCAGCCGCGCCCTATACGCGATGCCTTCGGTGAGCCGCGCGCGGCCTTGCTCGCCGAAACCGGGGAGAACTCGAGCGTGGAGTTAACCCGCAACGGTTGGCGCAATCCTTTGGGGCAAGCCCGTTCGACCTTGCAGCGAGTGCGCTGGCAGCTCAGTGGCGAGCACTGGCAACGGCGTTACTGGACGGTCTTGGATCAAGCCCAAGACAGCCAACCGCAGGTGCAAGAGGCGCTGGATGGGGTACTCAGCGTGCAGCTGCGCTACCGCGATAGCAAAGGTGAGTGGCAAGACAGCTGGCCGCCGGAGGATGACGGCCAAGGTCAAACGACCGATAAAGCCCTGGCTAAATTGCCCCAGGCGCTGGAGCTGACTCTGGAGCACCGTCGCTATGGGGAGATCCGCCGGTTACTGCAGTTGCCCGATGGCCCGCCGGATGAATTGAATCAGCAACAAGAGGACAACGATGGCGGCGAAGCCACTCCTGAGGAGCCGTCGTTATGAGGCAGCAGCGCGGCATGGCGCTAATCACCGTGTTACTGGTGGTGGCCGTGGTCAGTGTGGTGTGTGCGGCGATTATTAGCCGCCAGCAGCTGTCGATCCGCAGCACCGCCAACCAGCTCGATGTGCGTCAGGCTTGGCATTACGCGCTGGGTGGCGAGGTTCTGGCCAAAGCCTTGTTGAGCCGCGATTTCAACCAGGGCGAGCGCAGTGCTCAGGTCGATCATTTGGGCGAGCTGTGGGCGCTGCCGCGTAAACCCTATCCCTTGGATGAAGGTGGTGAGTTGCGGGTGCAGATTATCGACCTCACCGGGCGTTTTAACCTCAATAGCCTCGCCGCGAAAACCCCGGGCGGTGGGCCGGATGACTCTACGCTGGCACAGTTTCGCCGCTTGTTGCTTGGCTTACAGATCAGCACCCCATATGCCGAGCGCCTGGCCGATTGGCTGGACGAGGATGATCAACCTACCGGCAGTTATGGTGCGGAAGACGGCCAGTACCTAGCGGCGCAACCGCCGTATCGGGCGGCCAATCGCATCCTGTCTGATCCATCGGAGCTGCGTCTGTTGCTGGATATGCGCGCTGAGGACTATGAGCGCCTTTTGCCCTATGTCAGCGCTTTGCCGGCCGGTACCACGCTTAACGTCAACACGGCCAGCGCGCGGGTGTTGGCGAGCTTGTCGGATGGGTTGTCGCTGAGTCAGGCGCAAGAGATAGTCGCGGCCCGTGGTGCCGAGGGCTATCGCGATGTTCAGGCCTTTCAGGTTCATCTCAATGGCTTGCAGGTGCAGGGCCAGGCATTGGCGCCCTATAGTCAGTATTTTCAGGTGATCAGTGAGGTCACCGTCGGCGAGCGCCGACAGATTTTGCGCAGTACTTTGCAGCGCAGTAATGATGGCAAGGTTTATGTACTGGCCAGGGATTTAGGGCAGGGCGCGCTGGTGCCGTTGCCGGTTGAGGAAGTCGAGCCATGAACCACGATTATGTGTTTTTACCCCCGGCAGCTTGTAGCGGCGCCCAGGCGGATCTGCTGGTCCAGGTGGTCAGCGCTGGCGTTAGCCGCAGCCTGAGTTTTGCCGAGGCGCAGAGTCAGTTGAGTGCCGACTGGACACTGGTATTGCCGGTGGAGGCCGTCACCGCCTGCGCTGTCAGCCTGCCGACACGTAAGGCGCGCTGGTTGCGCCAAGCGCTGCCGTTCGCGGTGGAGGACTTGCTGGCCGAAGAGGTCGAGCTGATGCATCTGGCCTTGGGTGAGCAACTGAGCGATGGGCGTCATCGCGTGTTTGCCCTGCGCCGCAGTTGGTTGAGCGCATGGCTGCAGTTGTGTGCTCTGCCGCCACTGCGCATCACGGTGGATGCGGATTTATTGCCGGGCCCTGGCAGCAGTTTGCTGATTCTGCCGCAGCGTTGGCTGCTTGGCGGTGCTGCGGCCACCCGCATGGCTTTGACAGAGCAGGACTGGCCGCAAGTGCAGGCGCTGGCGGGCGAAGTTGAGCAGGTCAACTATCAGCTCGGTGAGCCTGCGCCCGCCGCCTGGGCGCAGGCTCAAGCGCTGGCAGAGCCCTACGTGTGGTTGGCACAGCAGTCTGTGCGTAACAACCTCGCCCAAGGTGAGTTCGCCGTGCAGCGCAGCAGCGGGCAATGGCAGCGCTGGCGTTCGGTCGCCGCGCTGTTGGGGTTATGGCTGGTTGTGCAATGGGGCTTTAACTTGGCCCAGTCCTGGCATTTGCAACGCCAGGCGGATCAGTACGCAGCGGCCAGTGCTGCGCTGTATCAAGAACTGTTCCCCCAAGACACTAAGCTGATCAACTTGCGTGCCCAGTTTGAGCAGCACCTGCGCGAGACCGGCGGCAGTGCTCAGTCGCCTTTGCTTAGCCTGTTGGCGCAAGTCAGCCAGGTCATGCAAACCAAGGGCGTGCGGGTGCAAATCAATCAATTGGATTTCAGTGAAGCGCGTGGTGACATGGCCTTGCAGGTACAGGCCCCCGGTTTTGCTGAGTTGGAGCAATTGCGCGAGCACCTGCAAGGCAGCGGCTTAGCTGTGCAGTTGGGCTCGGCCAGTCGCGATGGTGCGATGGTCAGTGCGCGGGTGGTGATAGGAGGATGAGCATGCTGCAAAGTTATCGCGCTCAGTGGGACGACTCGGCTTTAGCCAAGCGCTGGCAGGCGTTAGTGCCACGCGAGCGATTGGCGGTCAGCGCGCTGCTGGCGTTCGTCTTGCTGGTGCTGCTCTACGTCGGCCTGTGGCAGCCGACGCAGCAGCGGGTCCACACGGCACGCAATGCGTTTGAGGCGCAGCGCGAACTCAATGCCTATATGCACAGCCAGGCGCCACTGCTGCGCAATCAGGCCAGTACGCCGCAGACCAGTATTGATCCGACTCGCCTGCAAGGCTTAATCACGTCTTCGGCGGCTGCCCATGGCCTGAGCATTGAGCGCCTGGATAACGATTCGGCTGGCGCGGTACAGGTCAATCTACAGCCGGCGCCATTCGCCAGACTGCTGCAGTGGATCGAGCATTTGCAGGGGCAGGGTGTACAGATCAGCGAAGCGGGGTTGGATCGTGGGGCGGACAATGCGGTGGCCGCGCGTCTCACTTTGCGCGCCGGGGATGGCGAGGGATGAGTCGGCAGTTTGCTCTTTTGGCCGTTATGGGGCTGCCAAGGATTTTTCACTTTTTTAGAAAAACTTTAAGCAGGGTATTGACTTAGCTTCGATAGGTGCGTAAATTTCGCCTCCTCGCAAGGCCAAGGGTGATTAGCTCAGCCGGGAGAGCATCTGCCTTACAAGCAGAGGGTCGGCGGTTCGATCCCGTCATCACCCACCACTTGCCGAGAAGTTGTACCGGACGCAAGTCCACAGACGCGCAGCGGTAGTTCAGTCGGTTAGAATACCGGCCTGTCACGCCGGGGGTCGCGGGTTCGAGTCCCGTCCGCTGCGCCATATTTGCTCCTAGGACCACTGAACGCCTAGAAGCTACCGAGAAAGCGGCCATTGGCCGCTTTTTTCGTTTCTGCGCTTTAAATTCCCTTCTCAGGTGTTCTGGCTAGCCCGTCGCGGGAGATGCTGTCAGCGCCGTTTGCCAGTTAAGCCCTGTTTTCCAATTGTTGGTTGAACTGCGCCTAGACCAAATACTCCCAGTTAGTTCCAGCAACGTCTGTGGAGGTTGTGATGCCTGAGTTAACTTCTGAGTCGAATGATGTGGGGCGTTTGCCGATTTCGGTGAAGGCGGTGTTGATCCATCAAGGCGCTGTGTTGCTCTTAAAGAATGAGCGCGAAGAGTGGGAGCTGCCTGGCGGTAAGCTCGAGGTAGGCGAGACGGTAGAGGCTTGCGTACTACGTGAGGTGCTCGAGGAAACGGGTCTTAAAGCACGCTTTATCCGGCCGTTGCTGCCGTACGTGTATCCCATCACCGCGCAGATTTCTGTCCTGATCATCCCGCTGCTGTGCCAGGTCGATAACTTTAACCACCTACGGCTAAGTCACGAGCACAAGGAAATTGCCACCTTCCCCTTGGAGCAGCTCAGCACCCTTAATCTGCCGGAGGGCTACCAGCGCAGTATTGCGGCAGCCTGTGCCTGAGTTTTATCAGCTTGCGCCTGGGGCGGGTCGCTGTATTCATACGGCGCGGCAGCTTTGGCTGAATCTTTTGTGCAAATCTTTCTACAAAGCTATTGCCAGCCCCTAGGGGTTAGTACATAATGCCGCCCGTCGAAACGACTAGGGTAAAAACCTTAGCAGTTTCAAAAGCTTAGAGATCAGCGACAAGATTCACTGATAACTAAAGCAAACTTCTCAGCTGGCTGAGGAGGGGGTAAAGCAGCTTAGAGCGCTTTACCAAGATGCAAAGATTCTACGGACGTAAGTCCACCGACACGCAGCGGTAGTTCAGTCGGTTAGAATACCGGCCTGTCACGCCGGGGGTCGCGGGTTCGAGTCCCGTCCGCTGCGCCATATATGAAGCCCCCAGGTAGAAATACCTGGGGGTTTTTCATTTCTGCGACATTTTGTCATCTTGCGTTCATCTTTGTCCTCTAGCCTTATTGGCATGTTCTCGCTGCTTAAGCCCGTGGGGTTGGCGCACGAGAGCAGCACTGTATAACTCGCAATAAGGGACACCCCAATGGACGATTATCAAGAAGAGCTTTTGGAAGAGCGCGCTATCGAACTGGATCTGCCAGAACCCCACGAAGACGCTACCGAGCTGTAACCGCAACATCGCAACACCGCCAGCTTTTAGGGCGTTTAACGCCCTAATAACGCTGCATCCCTCCTGTTACTTCCTTCGCAAATCCATATCGCACTACAGCGCCCGGCGTTGTTCGCGGCGGTATTCGCCTGGGGTTTGTTGATTCCAGCGTTTAAACGCGCGCTGAAACGCTTCGGCTGAAGCAAAACCCAATAAATAGGCGATTTCGCCAAAGGCCAGCTCGGTGTCGCGGATATAGGCCATGGCCAGGTCGCGGCGGGTGTGATTGAGAATCTGGCGAAACTGCGTGCCTTCCTCCGCCAGTTTGCGGCGCAGGGTCCAGGCCGGCAGTTGTAGGTGCGCGGCGACTTCCGCGAGGTCCGGCTCGCGCCCATGGAGCAGTGGGCCAATCAGTTGGGTGATGCGCTCGGTGAGGTTGCGGGTGTGGGTCAGTTGTTGCAGTTCAGCTTGGCAAATCTGCAACAGATGACGCCAGGTGCCAGGGCAGTGTTCAGGGTTAGTCAGATTGAGGCTGGCCTGACTTAAACGCAGTTGGTTGTGCTCGGCGCTAAATTCTATGGGGCAGGCAAAAGCCTGTTCGTAGCGGCTGGCGTAGGGCGGTGCAGCAAATTCGATCTGGACCTTATCGATACTCAGCGGTTGCTGGGCAAGGGCGCTTAAATGCTGTGCCCAGCCGGCCAGCACTGAATCCACGACAAAGCGGTTGTAGTGGTTGTAGGGGCTGATCGAATAGAAACGCAGCCAGGCGCCTTGGGCGTCTTCATGCAGGCTCGACTGGCCGCGATAGTTGCTGGTGTACAGCGGCTCAAACTCAATCAGGCAACGCGCCGCTTCACGAATGGTCGGGGCTTGGCCGGCAGTGATGCCCGCCAGACCGAGTTGGCCCAAGCGGCTGTGCTGCCCCATCAGTAAACCCAGCGCCGGCTCGCCACACTGGCTAATGGCGCTATGACCCAGACGCATATAGCGCGGAATCGACAGGCGCGCCCGTGGCTCAGCCAGGCGCGTGGCATCCAGCCCATAACGCTGCAGCAGCGGCAGCGGGTCTTGGGCGCAGCTGTGCATGGCTGTGGCCAGGCTATGCACGAAGCCCACCGATAAATCGCCCAGGCGTACACGGGCAGGCTTACTGGGCTCGGTCATGATTGGTTTATCCCGCTACTGGTTGCGTCGGCGCCCCTAGTTTGCCCTCAAAGACCGTCGCACTGTTAATTATGATCAGTATCTTGTCACTTTAAGTCATTGAGAGGTGGCTGGGCCCTGATTATCTTCTCTCCCACTGCGACTACTGCCCGTTAGAGGCGACAGCGCCCGTGTGATGCCGATGCCTGATCTGGAGAGAGACATGACTGCTCAATACCCCCATCTGCTTGCCCCCCTCGATTTAGGTTTTACCACCTTAAAAAACCGCGCCCTGATGGGCTCGATGCACACCGGCCTGGAAGAAAAGCCCGATGGTTTTGAGCGCATGGCTGCTTATTTTGCCGAGCGCGCCCGGGGCGGCGTGGGCCTGATGGTTACCGGCGGCATCGGCCCGAACGTCGAGGGTGGGGTGTATTCCGGCGCGGCCAAGCTGACCACGCCCGAAGAGGCGGCCAAGCACAATATCGTTACCCGCGCCGTGCATGAGGCCGGCGGTAAGATTTGCATGCAGATTCTTCACGCTGGGCGCTATGCCTACAGCCCCAAATCCGTGGCGCCGAGTGCCATTCAGGCGCCGATCAACCCGTTCAAGCCAACGGAGCTGGACGAAGAGGGCATCGAGAAGCAGATCAGCGATTTCGTCACCTGCGCCACCTTGGCGCAGCAGGCTGAGTACGATGGCGTCGAGATCATGGGCTCGGAAGGTTATTTCATTAACCAATTCCTCGCTGCCCACACCAACCAGCGCACCGATCGTTGGGGTGGTTCTTACCAAAATCGCATGCGCTTGCCGGTGGAAATCGTGCGCCGTGTGCGCGAGGCGGTAGGGCCGAACTTCATCATTATTTATCGCCTGTCGATGCTCGATTTGGTTGAAGGCGGCAGCACCTGGGATGAGATCGTGCTGCTGGCCAAGGCTATCGAACAGGCGGGTGCGACCATCATCAACACCGGGATCGGCTGGCACGAAGCGCGCATCCCGACCATCGCCACCAAGGTGCCGCGTGCGGCCTTCACCAAGGTCACCGCCAAGCTGCGCGGCGAGGTGAAGATTCCGCTGATCACCACCAACCGTATCAACACCCCGCAAGTGGCCGAGCAAGTGCTGGCCGAGGGCGACGCTGACATGGTGTCGATGGCCCGGCCATTCCTTGCCGACCCCGAGTTCGTCAGCAAAGCGGCGGCCGGCCGCGCCGATGAAATCAACACCTGTATCGGTTGTAACCAGGCCTGTTTGGATCACACCTTCGGTGGCAAGCTGACCAGCTGCCTGGTCAACCCACGGGCCTGTCACGAGACTGAGCTCAACTACATTGCCACCGATAAGGTGCAAAAAATTGCCGTGGTCGGCGCCGGCCCAGCAGGGCTTGCCGCGGCCACCGTGGCCGCCGAGCGCGGGCATCAGGTCAGTCTGTTTGATGGCGCTGGCGAGATCGGTGGGCAGTTCAATGTGGCCAAGCGCGTGCCGGGTAAAGAAGAGTTCTACGAAACCCTGCGGTACTTCAAACACAAGCTCGCCAGCACCGGGGTGGATGTGCAGCTCAACACCCGGGTGAGCGTGGACGATCTGGTCAAAGGCGGTTTTGATCAGATCATCCTCGCCACCGGTATCGCGCCGCGCACTCCGGCGATTCCTGGCGTGGAGAATTCCAAGGTGATCAGTTATCTGGACGCCATCCTTGAGCGTAAACCGGTCGGCCAGAAGGTCGCGGTGATTGGCGCCGGCGGCATTGGTTTTGACGTGTCGGAATTTATCACTCACCAGGGCGAGTCCAGCAGCCTTAACCGCAGTGAGTTCTGGAAGGAGTGGGGCATCGACCCGGCCCTCGAAGCGCGCGGCGGCGTGGTGGGAATCAAGGCGCAGGTGCCGGCAGCGGCCCGTGAAGTGTTCTTGCTGCAACGCAAAAAATCCAAAGTCGGCGATGGTTTGGGCAAAACCACCGGCTGGATTCATCGCACCGGCCTTAAAAACAAGCAGGTGCAGATGCTTAACAGCGTCGAGTATCTGCAGATCGACGACGCCGGTTTGCATATCAGCATTGCCGGTGGCGAGCCGCAGTTGCTGGCGGTGGATACGGTGATTATCTGCGCCGGCCAAGAGCCGCTGCGTGAGTTGCACGACGGCCTGGTGGCTGCCGGGCAGACCGTGCATTTGATCGGTGGCGCCGATGTGGCCTCGGAGTTGGACGCCAAGCGGGCGATTAACCAAGGTTCACGCCTCGCCGCACAGCTTTAAGGTCAATACGCCCCGCCCAGTGCGGGGCGTTTGCTTGCTGCCCGGCCTTACTCCGGCAGCGGGCAATCTTCTTACCGGCGCGCTGAAGTGGCCGCCTAACTCAAGTTGCGATCAGTGAGTGGTTCAGCTGTATTGGCTGCAAGGCCAGGTTAATTCGCGCCTGAGTGCGGGTTGCTGGCGCTCTGACACCTCAAAAATCGCTGTGCCTAGCGCCGCTTATGGCGTGCAGACCACTGCCAACCCAATCACAGCGCACCCGTCAGCTTTTGCCTAGACTCCGGCCGAGGGAGATTTGGGCTAATCGTACAGAAATTGTCTTAGTGCTCAGGTATAAAGACAGCGGCGCGCCGAGGGTGGCGCGCGCAGGCCTGGTTTAGAGCGGTTAGAGCCGCCGAGAGAGGGGATGGTTGAGCATGCAGAACAAGCCGCAAATGGTTGAAGCCGTGATGTTTATAACTGCGCGCGGCGTCAGCAAGCAGATGTTCTTCACCGAGTTTGAAGCCTTGCTCGATGGCGTGGTGAACATGCCCGAGTACGCTGATCAGCAGATGCGTATGGCCTACGTGCTGATCAATCCCCGTTTATTGATTAAGTCGGTGGTGCTGTTTTATCTGGATTTTGATGAAAAAGGCTGCCCCGACTCCGGCTGGAACATCCCCCTGCAAACCTTGGCTGCCCGTGCTGAGCGTGGCCCGGACTTAGGCGCTGGACCGATTCGCTTGGCCTGCCATAGTCAGTGCCCGCAAGCGGCGCAGCAAATGCATCTGTGGGACGCTCAGGCTGACGAACTGGTGCAGTTGCGCGAGGCCGTCAAGCGCAACAGTTTGGCCTTGTTGGTGGAGGAAGAGGCCATGCCGGTGGTGGCGCTGGATCGCTTGCAAATCGCCGCTGAAGACAAGTGGTACGCCAATGAGGCGAGCAACCCAGAGCAGCCTTCGACGCACGAGCAAGCCGTCGCTGTCAGCGCCCAGGCGGCTCATCAGCAGCGCCTCAAGGCGGCGCAACTGATCAAGCAATTACGTCAGCGCAATGCCGAGCAACTGCAGCAGCAACACACCCAACGCCTTGCCCTGGAGCAAGCCCATAGCGCGCAAGTGCAAGATTTGCACGGGCAGATAACCCAACTGCAGCAGGCCCTGGCCGAGCAACAGGCGGTTAGGCATGCGCTGCAAGAGCAGTTAGCCGCGCAAGAAAAAAGCTTCAAGGCCGCCCGCGAAGAAATGAGCGCCCAGCTGCGTATGTTCGAGCAAGACGGTCGCGATGAGCAGGCCAGTTTGCAAGCGCAGTTGCAGATGGAGATGCAGACTCAAATCGCTTCAGTCACCCGTCTTTACCAAGAGCAGCTAAGTGCTCGGGATGCGGCGTTGAGCGAACGCAACGCGGAGTTGCAGCAAGCCCAGCAGCTGATTCAGCAATTGCAGGCTGATTTGCAAAGCAACAGCCAGGCCGGTGCCGAGCAAGCGTTGCAGCAGTTGGCCAAACTGGGCGTCGTGTTTGTGGTGTTCCATCCTGGCGCCGGTCATCTGACCATCGCGTTGCAGGATTTGCCGCGTTATCAGGCCAATCCCATGGCCTATGCCGCGAGCAAATGCTTTGTCAGCGAAGAGCAATACCGCCAGTGGCTGGAGCATTATCAGCAGCCCGCATGCAGCGCCTTGCTGGTCAGTGGCGAGCGCTGTGCTATGCCGCTGGATCGTATCGACACGCCGAACCGGTTTGTTCCGCACAACTCCAACTGCTGCCCACGCCATCAAAGCGATAAATCGCTGCGCACGGTGGTTTGAGTGTGGCCGTAGAACTGCCCGCCTGGACCGCCCAGGCGCCACTGCAGTTAATGCATTTACCCTGGGCACAGGCGGCCGGCATCGAGCTGGCGGTGCTGCGCCTGGATCTGCTGGACCCGCTGATCAGTGGCAACAAGTGGTTTAAGTTACTCGATCATCTGCGCGCGGCTCAGGCGCAAGGCGCAGCAGGGGTGATCAGCTTAGGCGGTGCCCATTCCAATCATCTGCATGCGTTAGCCGCCGCGGGGCAGCGCTTTAATTTCGCCACCGTCGGTTTACTGCGTGGCCATGCCCAACTCACCCCCACCGTGACAGATCTGCAAGCCATGGGCATGCAGCTGCATTGGCTAGGGTATGCCGGTTACCGTGAGCGCCATGCGGCGGATTTTTGGACGCCTTGGCTGCAGCGCTACAGCGGTTTTTATCCAATGCCTGAAGGTGGCGGTGGTTTGCCCGGCGCTCTGGGTTGTGGGCAGATCACCCGCCTGTTGCGTGAGCAGGTGGCGGATCTCGGTTGGGATGATTATCACGGGGTGTGGCTGGCCTGTGGCACCGGTACCACCTTGGCCGGCTTGCTACTGGCCGAGGCGGGCGCCCATGCGCTGTATGGCGTGACTGCTGTGCCAATGGATTATGGTGTGGCGAGCCAGATCGAGCAGATTCTCCACGCCGCTGGACAGCCACCTACTGACTATCAGTTATTCGATGGCAGCCGTGGTGGCTTCGCTAAAGTCGATGCCGAGTTGCTGGCGTTTATGGCTGAGTGCGAAACACACAGCGGCGTACCGCTGGAGCCCTTGTACACCGGCAAAGCGTTGCTGCAACTGCGTGAGCAGGTGCAGGCCGGTTATTTCGCCCAAGGTACGCGGTTGGTGTTTATCCATACCGGTGGGCTGCAAGGACGCCGTGGTTTGGCGCTTTAGTGCCGCTAAGGCGCGCAGTAGAGCCTCGGCGTCGCTCTGGGGCATGTCGGTGACTTATCTGGAACAGGCACCCGCTGCATGGCCCTGAATACTCAGGCGTAGGCCGTCCCATCGTCTTGCTGCCCGAGGTGACTATGTTTGCCCCTGCATCTGTTTCTGCGTCCGTCGTGCCTGTCGCCAGCAGTAAGGTCGCCCCGAGCACTTTGCGCCGGGTGATAGTGGCCGCCAGTGTCGGCAACTTTGTGGAGTGGTTTGATTTCGCCGTGTATGGCTTTCTCGCCACCACCATCGCCCAGCAGTTTTTCCCCAGTGGTGATGCCGCCGCTGCATTGTTGAAAACCTTTGCCGTGTTTGCCGTGGCGTTTGCCTTCCGGCCTTTGGGCGGGCTGTTCTTTGGCATGCTCGGTGACCGCATCGGCCGGCGGCGCACCTTGGCCTTTACCATTTTGCTGATGGCCGCAGCGACCACCTTGATCGGCCTGTTGCCGACCTACGCCATGATCGGGATGGCGGCGCCGTTGTTGCTTTGTTTGATCCGCTGCGCCCAGGGCTTTTCCGCCGGGGGAGAATATGCCGGCGCCTGTACGTATTTGCTGGAGCATGCCCCGCCGGGGCGCCGGGCCTGGTATGGCAGCTTTATTCCGGTGTCGACCTTTATGGCTTTCGCCGCTGCTGCCAGCGTTGCCTACGGCCTGGAGATCAGTTTGGCGCCTGCGGCCATGGCCGAGTGGGGCTGGCGCCTGCCATTTTTATTGGCCGCGCCCCTGGGGTTGGTCGGTTTGTATCTGCGCTGGCGCCTGGAGGAAACCCCGGCGTTTAAGGCAGTGCAGCAAAGCCACGGCGCCGTGCACACGCCCCTGGGGCAAACGCTGCGCGAGCAGGGGCGGCGGATTCTCTGTCTCGGCGCCTTTGTCTCACTGACGGCGCTGGCGTTTTATATGTTCACCACCTACTTCAGCACCTACCTGCAGGTGGCAGCGGGCCTGAGCCGGGCTACGGCCTTGCTGGTGTCGCTATTGGCGTTGTTGGCGGCGGCGCTGCTGTGTCCGCTGTGCGGCGCCCTGGCCGATCGGATCGGGCGGCGGGCCACGGTGTTGAGCGCCTGTGTATTACAGGGCGTGCTGGTGTATCCGGCCTTTATGTTGGCCAGCTCCGGCAGCTTTGTCGCTGCGCTCATCGCGGTGTTGCTGCTCGCCAGCGGCGCGGTGCTATGTAACGTGGTGACCGCAGTACTGTTGGCTGAAAGCTTCCCGACTAAGGCGCGCTACACCGCCTCGGCCATCACCTACAACATGGCTTACACCCTGTTTGGCGGTACTGCGCCGCTGTTGGCGACCTGGCTGATCAGTGCGACGGGCAGCAACCTGGCGCCGGCCCTGTACCTGATGGGGGTAGCCGTGTTGGGGCTGCTTGGCGGCATGGCATTACCGGAGACTAGCAAGCTGTCTTTGCATGAGCCAGGCACGGCTTGAAGGTTTGGGCCGCGGCACTGGGCAGACTTTTCCTGGCTTTGTGATGGTGTTCCTTACCGCCGCGCGCAGCGCTATAGCATCCTCAGGCTTTGCTGCGGCGCTTGGCCGCCAGCTCTGCCGCCGTGGATGCCCGCATGCCTGCCAATTCAGCCCTGAGCCTTAATCAATTGCGTAGCCTGACGCCACTTAACGCGCTGTCGGAGCAGCAGTGGCGCGAGCTGCGGGGGCAGTTGGTACCGCAGCCACTATTGGCCGGACAGCCGTTGTTTCGCCCCGGCGACCAAGCCCGGCTGACGTATTTTTTACTGGCTGGCGAGCTTGTGCTGTACCGCGACGACGGCCAAGAGCAGCTGTTACAAGCCGGCACTGAGCAGAGTTGCTATCCGCTGTCGCCGGGATTGCCACGGCAACAGGGGGCACGGGCGCTGAGTGATGCCAGTGTGCTGGTGCTCGACAGCGACGAGCTGGACCGTCTGCTGACTTGGCAGTTGGCCTATCAGGATCTGCTCCTTGAACTGGGTCAGGAGCAGGGCGATCTGGATTGGTTGCAGCAGCTGTTGGCTAACCCGCTGTTCGCCAAGGTGCCGCCGGCCAACGTGCGCAGCATGCTCACGCGGCTGCAGGAGCAATCCCTGCAAGCCGGCGAGGAGGTGCTGCGCGAGGGCGAGGCGGGCGACTGCTGTTACTTCCTCAAAAGTGGTCGCGCCGAGGTACTGCGCGGCGCCGAGAGCGATCAGCAAGTCCTGGCTGAGTTAGCTGTTGGTGCTTGTTTTGGTGAGGACGCGCTGCTCGCCGACAGCCCGCGCAACGCCACCATCACCATGCTCGAAGACGGCGTGGTGCTGCGCTTGGATCGTGAGGATTTTATCGAGCTGCTCAAGTTGCCGGTGGTTAACAGCTTGGCCTTGGCTGAGGCCGTGCGTTTGCTCGGCAGCGGCGCGCAGTGGCTGGATGTGCGTTTGCTCGACGAGTACCAGCGCGGCCATGCCTTAGCGTCGCTGTACATGCCGCTGCAGTTGTTGCGACTTAAAGCGCGGCTGCTGGATAACCAGCGCACCTACCTGTGCTACTGCGACAGCGGCAAGCGCAGCAGCAGTGCGGTGTTCCTTTTGTCGCAGCTGGGTTTCAGTGCCTACGCCTTGCACGACGGCGTGGATGCACTGCCGGCCGTGCAGCGTGAGGCTCTCCTCTGTGAAAGCGGTAGCGGCTATGTGGTGCGTTCCGGCGGGCGTACCGAGCGCAGTTTGTAGTCAGGGCTTGGGTCGTTGCGGATTAAGCTGCGGCCAGTGATCGTGCAACACAAAAAGCCGCTCGGTTTCTGTCCAATAACCGTCGTGACCGGGCTGCAAACGCACCAGCAATTGGGCGTGCAGGCTGAGGTCGAGGTCGTCCCACCACTTTTGAAATTGCTCCGCACTGTACAGCTGGGCGGCGGGCACTTGGGCTAAGGCCAGCCAGTTATGGCGCGGCAGCGGTTGCCAGTGGCCGCGGTTCTGCCGGGCAAACTGCGGCCACTGTTGCTGATGAATCCAACGCCCGTACAAATGCTGCGGATTGTTGCCGCTGGGCGCTTGGTAATCCTGCTGCCAGGGATAAAAAAGATAACCGCCCAGCCACAGGGAGGCTTGTGGTTGGCTGATCTGTAACTGCTCAAGGGCCGCCTGTGCTTGTGGCGTGCGTGACAGCTGCAACTGGTGTTGGCCCAAGTGATCGAGCTTGAGATCGAGGCGGTCATGGCTGCCGGGGCCGAGCCAGTCGGCGTGCTCTGTGCCGCTTAACTGCGGCTGGCCTAGATAGAGTTTGATCGCCAGTTCCAGGTGATGCACACCCTGGGCATCGCGCAGCAGCATGTCCATCTCGCCCAAGGTATGGCCTTGTTGGCGGATCGGCAGATTAGCGGCCAGCACGTCAATGTCCGGCGCGCCGTGCAGGGCAAATTGCCACAACCGTTCGTAATACAGGCCCAAGCGGCGCACCGAGCTTTGTTTCAGCCACTCCTCCAGCGCTGCGGGTTGTTGATCCTGGCGCTTAAGCCAATCGGCCAGCAGCGCCGGCTGCTCAAGCCAAACACTGGCCGTCAGCGGATGGCGCTGCGGCCAGGGGCAGTGCGTCAGTAAGGGCGGGGCGAGCAGCACCCAGGCCAAATCGCGCACCGCCGGGTGGCGCAATTGCTTGGGTAACTCGATGAGGTCAGGGCAGGGCAACATGCAGCGAGCATAGCGTGGAAATGCCCTGCGGGCAGGCCAGTTTGCTGCTTAGCCGGGCTTTCGCCCATAATTGCTGGCATTAGTTCAGAGCTGGGCGGGAGCACCATGGAGCAATTTCGTAATATCGGCATCATCGGCCGATTAGGCAGTACCCAGGTACTCGACACTATTCGCCGGCTGAAGAAGTTTCTGCTTGAGCGTCACCTCCACGTCATTCTCGAAGACACCATCGCCGAAGTGCTCCCCGGTCACGGTCTGCAAACCAGTGCGCGTAAGCACTTGGGCGAGATTTGCGATCTGGTCATCGTCGTCGGTGGGGACGGCAGCATGCTGGGGGCGGCGCGCGCGCTGGCTCGGCATAAGGTGCCGGTGCTGGGCGTCAACCGTGGCAGTTTGGGCTTTTTGACCGATATCAGCCCCGATGAACTGGAGCTGAAAGTCGGACAGGTGCTGGAGGGGCATTACCTCACCGAAAACCGCTTTTTGCTCGAAGCCGAAGTGCGCCGTAACGGCGAGGCCATTGGTCAGGGCGATGCGCTCAACGACGTGGTGCTGCACCCCGGCAAGTCGACCAAGATGATCGAGTTCGAGCTGTATATCGACGGTCAGTTCGTGTGCAGTCAGAAGGCCGACGGCCTGATCGTCGCCACCCCAACCGGCTCCACCGCTTATGCGCTGTCCGCTGGCGGGCCGATCATGCATCCCAAGCTGGATGCCATTGTGATCGTGCCGATGTACCCGCACACCTTGTCGAGCCGGCCGATCGTGGTGGATGCCAGCAGCGAACTGAAGATCGTGGTGTCCAAGGACTTGCAGGTTTATCCGCTGGTTTCCTGTGACGGCCAGAACCACTTTACCTGCGCCCCCGGCGACACCATCACGGTGGCCAAACGCCCGCAAAAACTGTTGCTGATCCACCCGCTGGATCACAACTATTACGAAGTCTGCCGCAAGAAGCTGGGTTGGGGCAGCCGGCTCGGGGGGCACGACTAATGGAGCTTGATCCCGCCCGGGGCTACGACTTTATTGGCGATATCCATGGTTGCGGCAAGACCTTAGAACATCTGCTGAGCACCCTCGGCTACCGTATCGAGGCCGGGGTGTGGCGCCATCCGCAGCGGATGGCGATCTTTGTCGGCGACCTGATCGACCGTGGCCCGCATATCCGCGAGACCCTGCATTTGGTGCATGACATGGTCCGCGCCGGTAGTGCGCTGTGCATCATGGGCAACCATGAGTTCAATGCACTGGGCTGGAGTACGCCGGCCCCGGCCGGTAGCGGTCGCCACTATGTGCGTGAGCATTCACCTAGGCACCGCCGTTTAATCCAGCAAACCCTGGAACAGTTCGAAGCCTATGGGGATGAATGGCAGGGCTTTCTCGACTGGTTCTATGAGCTGCCGCTGTTTATCGATGCCGGGCGCTTTCGCGTCGTCCACGCCTGCTGGGATCAGAGCTTGATCGACCCGCTGCGCGCGCAGTTCCCCAATGCCTGTATCGATGAGGCGTTTTTGCAGGAGTCGGCGATCCCCGGCAACTTCGCCAACACCGCCTTAGATCGACTGTTGCGCGGCACCGACATGCGTCTGCCCGGCGACATGACCCTGACCAGTAACGATGGTTTTACCCGCTCGTATTTCCGCACCAAATTCTGGGAAGAAAACCCGCAGACCTACGGCGATATCGTGTTTCAGCCCGATGCCTTGCCCGAGCTGGCGGCGCAAATTCCCTTGAGCGAGTCGCAAAAGACCGAGCTGCTGAAATACCCGGACGATCAGCCCATGCTGTTTGTGGGCCACTACTGGCGGCGCGGCAAGCCCACGGCAATCCGCCCGAACCTGGCGTGCCTGGATTACAGCGCGGTGCTTAAAGGCAAGCTGGTGGCTTATCGCTTGGACCAAGAAAACCGTATCGACAGCGACAAGTTCGTGTGGGTCAACGTCGAAGGCCCGGAGGCGCGGCCATGAGTGCCATAGCGGCGCTGCGTGTCAGTGACGAGATCAACCTCAGCGGCTTTGTGCAGATGCTCAAGCACTTGCAGTTACCCCACCGGGTGGCCGAGGAGGCAGGTGAGCAGGTGCTGTGGGTGCCCAGCGCGGCCTATGCCGAGCAGGTGCGTGAGTTGTACCAGCGCTTTCCATTAGGGGATGTCGAGGGCGTGTTGGCGGGGGCTGAACCCGCACCTAGGCCCTATCGGCCAGGGCTGTTGCAGCAGCTCAAGGCCAGCCCCATGACCACTGCGGTGCTGCTGCTGTGTTTTGTCGTGGCGGTCATCACTTGGCTCGGCGATAACCTAGAGGCGGTGAGCTGGCTGAGCTTTGTCGACTTTCGGGTGGAGGGTGAATACGGCTATTTCACCCAACTCAGCGACACCTTGGCGGAGGGCCAGTGGTGGCGCCTGGTGTCGCCCATGCTCCTGCATTTCGGCATTCTCCACTTAGCCATGAACAGCCTGTGGTTCTGGGAGCTGGGGCGGCGCATCGAGTACCGCCAAGGCCGTTGGCTGCTGCTGGGGCTGACGTTGTTGTTTAGCCTGGGCGCCAACCTGGCGCAGTACTGGTACTCCGGCCCTTCGATTTTCGGCGGCTTGTCCGGGGTGCTCTACGGCTTGCTGGGGCACTGCTGGATTTACCAGAAGCTGGCGCCCAATCCGGTGTATGAGCTGCCGCGCGGCGTGCTGATCATGATGCTGGTGTGGCTGGTGGTGTGCATGACCGGCGTGTTTGAGCTGTTGCAGTTCGGTGCGATTGCCAACGCCGCCCATGTCGGCGGGCTGCTGGCTGGCTGCGTAACGGGCTTGCTAGGCGGTGCGCTGGCGCGCCGGCAGCGGTAAACTGAAGCCCTTTTTTGTGGAGGCTGCTATGTCGTCCTTTTTAGATGCAATTGCCAATATCACTCCGGAGATTTACCAGAATCTCAAACTGGCGGTAGAAATCGGTAAGTGGCCCGATGGCCGCAAGCTCAGCCAGGAGCAAAAAGAGCTGACCCTGCAGGCGCTGATCGCCTGGGAGATGCAAAACCTGCCCGAGGACGAGCGCATTGGCTACATGGGCCCGCAGGAATGCAGCTCCAAGTCCGATCCGGTGCCTAACCTGCTGTTCAAGTCTTCGGACACCCTGCATTAATTTTTTCTGATTAAACGAGTTGGTAATGAGTGAGTTGGCCCGCGGTGCCCTGAGCAAGATGTCCACCGAGTTAAATGCCCCGGTGCAATACAGTTTTCGCTTGGGTGAGGAGTTAGTACCGGTCAACCCACTGATCGGCAAAAGTCTGCGTTTGGAGTTCTTGGGCGCCATCCATTGCAGCCACTGCGGGCGCAAAACCAAAAGCAGCTACAGCCAAGGTTATTGCTACCCGTGCATGCAGAAACTGGCCCAGTGCGACCTCTGCATCATGAGCCCGGAGCGCTGCCATTACGATGCCGGCACGTGCCGCGAGCCAAGCTGGGGCGAGCAGTTCTGCATGACCGATCATGTGGTGTATCTGGCCAACTCCAGCGGCATCAAAGTCGGCATTACCCGCGCCACGCAGATTCCCACCCGCTGGATCGACCAAGGCGCGAGTCAGGCACTGCCGATCATGCGCGTCGCCACCCGTCAGCAATCAGGCTTTGTTGAAGACCTGCTGCGCAGCCAGGTGGCAGACAAAACCAATTGGCGTGCTTTGCTTAAAGGTGATGCGACCCCGGTGGACTTGATCGCCGTGCGTGAGCAGTTGTTCAGTCACTGCGCCATGGGTATCAGCGAGTTGCAACAGCGCTTTGGCATCCAGGCCATCCAACCGTTGAGCGAGCAGCCAGTGGTGGAGATCAGCTACCCGATTGAAGCGTATCCGAGCAAGATCACCAGCTTTAATCTGGATAAAAATCCGCTGGCCGAAGGCACTTTGTTGGGCATCAAGGGCCAGTACCTGCTGTTTGATACCGGCGTGATCAATATCCGTAAGTACACTGCTTATCAGCTGGCCGTCCACGAACTGGCCGCCTGAGACACTTCTTCGCAAACCCGGCGCCGCGCGCCGCAGATAAAGGGCCACAAGCCATGCGTACCGAACAGCCACAGATGATCTACCTCAAGGACTACCAAGTTCCGGACTATCTGATCGATGAGACCCATCTGACCTTTGAGCTGTTTGAGGATCACACCCTGGTCCATGCGCAGCTGGTTATGCGCCGCAACCCCGAGGCCGGCACGGGCCTGCCGGCGCTGCGCCTCGACGGCCAGAAACTGGAGTTGTTGCGCGTGGCGCTGGATGACCGCGAGCTGAGCGCGGCGGACTATCAACTCACTGACAGTCACCTGACCGTGCAGCCGGCCAGCGCCAGCTTTGTCATCGACAGCAGCGTGCGCATTCACCCAGAAACCAATACCGCGCTGGAAGGCCTGTACAAATCCAGCGGCATGTTCTGCACCCAGTGCGAGGCCGAGGGTTTCCGTAAGATCACCTATTACCTCGACCGCCCGGATGTGATGAGCAAGTTCACCACCACCCTGAGCGCAGCGCAGCATGACTACCCAGTGCTGCTGTCCAACGGCAACCCGATTGCCAGCGGCACCGAGGAAACCGCGCCGGGCGAAAAAGCCCGGCATTGGGCCACCTGGGAAGATCCGTTCAAAAAGCCGGCCTATCTGTTTGCCTTGGTCGCCGGTGATCTGTGGTGCGTCGAGGACACCTTCACCACCCTGAGCGCGCGCGAAGTGACCCTGCGCATTTACGTGGAGCCGGAGAACATCGACAAGTGCCAGCACGCCATGGACAGCCTGAAGAAGTCCATGCGCTGGGACGAAGAGGTGTATGGCCGCGAGTACGATCTGGACATCTTTATGATCGTCGCGGTCAATGACTTCAACATGGGCGCCATGGAGAACAAGGGCCTCAACATCTTCAACTCCAGCTGCGTACTGGCTCGCGCCGAGACCGCCACCGACGCGGCCCACCAGCGCGTTGAAGGCGTGGTCGCCCACGAGTACTTCCACAACTGGTCGGGCAACCGCGTGACCTGCCGCGACTGGTTCCAGTTGTCGCTCAAAGAAGGCTTCACGGTGTTCCGCGATGCCGAGTTCAGCGCCGATATGCATTCGCGTACGGTCAAACGCATCGAGGACGTGGCCTATCTGCGGACCCATCAGTTCGCCGAAGACGCCGGCCCCATGGCTCATCCGGTACGTCCGGACGCCTTTATGGAGATCTCCAACTTCTACACCCTGACCGTGTATGAGAAGGGCTCGGAAGTGGTACGCATGATCCGCACCTTGGTCGGCGCCGAAGGCTTCCGTAAGGGCAGCGACCTGTACTTTGAACGTCACGATGGCCAAGCCGTGACCTGCGACGATTTCATCAAGGCCATGGAAGATGCCAATGGCATTGACCTGACCCAGTTCAAACGCTGGTACAGCCAGGCCGGCACGCCGCGTTTGGACGTCAGCGAAAGCTATGACGCGGCCGCCAACAGCTACCGCTTGCAGTTCCGTCAGAGCTGCCCGCCGACGCCCGGCCAGGCGGAGAAGCTGCCGTTTGTGATTCCCGTCGAACTGGGCCTGCTCGACAGCCAGGGGCGCGAACTGCCACTGCAACTGGTGGGCGAAGACAAGCCTGTCGGCAGCAGCCGGGTGCTGCAAATCAGCGAGGCTGAACAAGCCTTTACCTTCGTTAACCTGCCGGAGCAGCCGTTGCCGTCCCTGCTGCGCGGCTTCAGTGCGCCGGTCAAGCTGAGCTTCCCTTACAGCCGTGATCAGTTGATGTTCCTCATGCAGCACGACAGCGATGGCTTTAACCGCTGGGAAGCCGGCCAGCAGTTGAGCGTGCAGGTGTTGCAAGAACTGATTGGCCAACATCAGCGCGGTGAGGCCTTGGTCCTCGATCAACGCTTGGTCAGCGCCCTGCATGCGGTGCTGCAAGATGAAAGCCTGGACCCGGCCATGGTCGCTGAGATGCTGAGCTTGCCGAGCGAAGGTTATTTGGTTGAGCTCAGCGCCCAGGCCGATGTCGATGCGATCCACGCGGCCCGCGAGTTTGTCCGTAAGCAGTTGGCGGCGCAGTTGCATGACCTGCTGTGGGCTCGCTATCAGGCCAATCGCGAGCAGTCGCGCAAGACCGAGTACGTGGCCGAGGCGGCGCACTTCGCCCGTCGCAGCCTGCAAAATATTGCCTTGTCGTACCTGATGCTCAGCGAGCGCGCCGAGGTGTTAGAGGCGTGCCTGGAGCAGTTTGAGCACGCCGACAACATGACCGAGCGCCTGAGCGCCTTGGCCTGTTTGGTTAACTCGCCGTTTGCCGAGGACAAAGCCCGGGCTCTGACCAGCTTTGCCGAGTTCTTTAAGGACAACGCGCTGGTTATGGATCAGTGGTTCAGTGTCCAGGCCGCCAGCGCCTTGCCCGGTGCCTTGGCGCGGGTCGAGGCGCTGATGCAGCATCCGGCCTTCACCCTGAAGAACCCGAATAAGGTCCGTGCTTTGATCGGCGCCTTCGCCCAGCAGAACCTGATGGGCTTCCACGCGGCGGATGGCAGTGGCTATGCCTTCCTGGCGGAGCAGGTGATTACCCTTAACCGCCTCAACCCGCAAATTGCCTCGCGCCTGCTGGCGCCGCTGACCCGTTGGCGCAAGTACGACCAGGCGCGCCAGGCGCTGATGAAGGCGCAGTTGCAGCGCATTGTCGATGCCGGTGAGCTGTCCAGCGACGTGTTTGAAGTGGTGAGCAAAAGCTTGGCGCACTAAGGCGGGTCTTGCTGAAGTAGCAAAAAGTGGCAGGCAGAAGCAATTTCTGCCTGCCATTTTTGTTTTCGCAGCGGCGTTTGCATGGCCTCGGCCGGTGCAATCTAGAGCTATGCGCAGGCTCTTTCTCGCCACGCATCCTGTTATTAGCCCGTATTTTTTATCGCGAAAAGTGTTACTTGGCTGCTTGAGGTAACACTTAACTGTTACCGGCTGCCGATAAATCGCTGCGCCACTTGAATTAAATCCGCTTAAACCCTTGACCTAGACAGAATTATTTGGGGCGAGTGGCCATTAATG
Source organism: Pseudomonas sp. 5P_3.1_Bac2 (assembly GCF_025465995.1). Classification (GTDB taxonomy): domain Bacteria; phylum Pseudomonadota; class Gammaproteobacteria; order Pseudomonadales; family Pseudomonadaceae; genus Aquipseudomonas. The sequence goes on from NZ_JANLNY010000004.1 coordinate 305,276, forward strand.
GCCCTGCGCCTGGCTCGACCGTGTCTGACGTGAAGAGAAAAAACGGTGAAGGGCGGTTTATCGATAAATATCTGCTCGCGGAATGAGCAGTCACGTAGTGGGTCATCAGTCCCAAGACTATTTTGCCAAGTTTTTGATACCAACGTTTTATTTGGCGCGATGGTTGCTACTAAATAGCCATAGTTGCAGCTGTATTAAGGCCTCAACTGCTGGTGCTGGCTCCGGGGAAAGCCCATTGCGATGGGCGTGGAGCGCAACACAGTCAGGGCAGCCTTAGCGGTAATTCCAAGGCCATCACGCGTATGGCCAATGAGTGCCCCAACCGTTGGGCACCAATAAAAACAATCTGTCAGCGGAGTAAACTTTGCATGGAATTCAAGTCCCGTAAGCCTGTACTGCGTTTTGCCCCTGCCCGGGCAGGGTTTGCCTTTGTCGGCCTGCTGCCATTGCTGGTGGCGGCGCAGGCGCAAGCGGTTGAGTTCAGCTTTGCCGATGATGAGATCAGTGGTTCGATCGACACCACCATCTCCTACGGCCAAATGTGGCGAGTACAGGGGCAGGACCGTAGCAACAACGACATCAACACCAACGACGGCAACCGTAACTTCGATACTGGCCTGGTCTCGCAAGTGTTCAAGATCACCAGTGATCTGGAAGTGACCTACCAGAATTACGGCGCCTTTATCCGCGGTACTGCGTTTTACGACACGCAGATCATGGATAAGCGCAACGACTACTACCACAGCAACCTGGATCAACCGAGCCAGAGCTATCCGCGCGATAACACCTTCACCTACGAAACCCGTCACAAGGCCGGGCGTGATGCGCAGATTCTCGATGCCTACCTGTACGGCAACTGGGACATCCTCGATAAGCCCGTCACCGCGCGCATCGGTAACCAAGTGTTCAACTGGGGTGAAGGTCTGTTCTATCGCGGTGGGGTAAACACCACTAACCCGGTGGACGCCGCCAAGTTCCGCCTGCCAGGTTCGGAGCTCAAAGAAGTGCTGGTGCCGGTGGAGGCGCTGAGCTTCAACATCGGTCTGACCGACAACCTGTCCATGGAAACTTTCTATCAGTTCAACTGGAAAGAATCCGCCATGGACCCAAGTGGTACTTACTTCGCGGAAACCGACCTGTTTGCCGATGGCGGCAGCACGGCTTACACCAACCTGGCCGGCACCGCGCTGACTGCACCGCAGGCTGCTTTGAACGGCGCGAGCTTAGCCCAGCTGTATCGTAGCGATGCCTTGGGCCTGTGCGCCGCACAAGCGGGTGGCCTGTGTTCCGGGGGTAAGAACTTCGTTTATGACGGCGACCAGATTGTCCACGTGGCGGATATCGGCACCGACCTTAACGCGAAAAACGACGGTCAGTACGGCGTCGCTTTCCGTTATATCGCCGAAGAGCTGAACTCCACCGAGTTTGGTTTCTACTACATCAACTACCACGCCAAAGAGCCGAGCATCTACGCCGACTTGGGCAGCTATCAAGGCGTTAACCTGGACGACGTGGCGCGCGCCATGCCGGGCGGTTTGAGCGTGGCGAACGTGACTGCCGCCGGTGGTCTGGCCACCCTCGATACTCTGGCTAATGTGCAGGCGCGCCGTGAGTACGCCGAAGACATCCGCATGATGGGCCTGAGCTTCAACACCACCATCAATGAAACCTCGGTATTCGGTGAGCTGTCCTACCGGCCCAACCTGCCAATCGGCATCGCCACCACCAACGACCTGTTGGGCGATCTGATCGGCCAGGCCGCTAAGCTGTCCAACACTGGCCCGCTGGCGGCCTTGCTGGGTGGCCTGGACGGCTCCGCGCAGATTGCTGGCGCCACCGTCAACCTAGGTGGCTCGATCCACAACTACGAGCGCGTGGAGATGTACAACACCTCCCTGGGCGCGATTCATAACTTTGGCCCAGGCCTGAGCTTTGACTCGCTGTTCGGTGTGTTCGAGCTGGCCTCCGAGCACATTCGCGGCAGCAACCTGCAGTACCTCGATTACCAAGGCAACTCCCGTTACTACGCGGGTCGTCCGAACAACTCCTATGTCTCGGGTTACGACCGTGATGACCAAATCAACAAGAACGCTTACGGCTACACCGTGGTGTTCTCGGGTACTTGGAACGACGTGTATGCCGGGGTCAACCTGTCGCCATTCGTGGTGTACAAGGACGACTTCGAGGGTAATTCGCACCAGACCGGTAACTTCATCGAAGGTCGTAAGGCCTACACCCTGGGTCTGCGCGCTAGCTATCTGAACAGCCTCGAAGCCGAGCTGCAGTACACCGAGTTCTGGGGCGCAGGCCAGAACAACTCTGGCCGCGACCGCGACAACATCGGCCTGAACGTCAAATATTCCTTCTAAAAATAGCTAGCACCGCCGGGCGTCTACGGGCGCCTGGACATTGAATTAGCACGGAGAGTGAAGATGTTAAACAAGCACACGCTGATCGGAGCGGCCATTGCCTTGGCTCTGACTGCAGGTAACGCGCTGGCGGCTGCGCCCGCCGCTGAAGTGGCCAAGCTCGGTAAGAGCCTGACGCCATTCGGCGCCGAAAAAGCCGCCAACGCGGCAGGCACCATCCCGGAGTGGACCGGCGGTATTACCCAGGCTCCGGCGGGCTACACCAAGCCCGGCCAGCATCACGTCGATCCATTCGCGGCGGACAAACCGCTGTTTACCATCACCAAGGCTAACCTTGAGCAGTACAAAGCCAACCTGACTGCCGGTCAGATTGCCCTGTTCAATACCTACCCTGACACCTACCAAATGCCGGTCTATCAGACTCGCCGTTCCGGTTCGGCGCCGCAGTGGGTGTATGACAACAGCATCAAAAACGCCAGCACCGCCAAGCTGCTGGACGGCGGTAACGGTTTCGCCGACGCCTACGGCGGTATCCCGTTCCCGATTCCACAAAACGGCGTGGAAGCGCTGTGGAACCACATCGCCCGTTATCGCGGTACTTACATCGTGCGCCGCGCCTCGGAAGTGGCGGTGCAGCGCAACGGCAGCTACTCGCTGGTGACTTCGCAGCAAGAGGGCATGTTCAAGTTCTACAACCCCAAAGGCACTGCCGCTGAACTCAACAACATCATGTTCTATTACCTGTCCTTCACTAAGAGCCCAGCGCGCTTAGCCGGTGGCGCAGTGCTGGTGCATGAGACCCTGGATCAGGTCAAAGAACCGCGCCAGGCGTGGGGTTATAACGCCGGCCAGCGCCGCGTGCGCCGTGCCCCGAACCTGGCCTACGACACCCCGATTGCGGCCGCTGACGGCCTGCGTACCGCAGACGACACCGACATGATCAACGGCTCGCCAGATCGTTATGACTGGAAGCTGGTCGGTAAAAAAGAGATCTACATTCCCTACAACAACTACAAAGTCACCAGCCCCGACGTGAAGTACGACGACCTGCTGCAAGTGGGCCACTTGAACCCGGCTTACACGCGTCACGAGCTGCACCGTGTATGGGTGGTTGAAGGCACGCTCAAAGCGGGCGCACGTCACATTTACTCCAAACGGACCTTGTTCCTCGACGAGGACAGCTGGCAGGCCGCAGTAGTTGACCAGTACGATGGCCGTGGTGAGCTGTGGCGCGTTTCCATCGCTTACCTGAAAAACTACTACGATCTACCGACCACTTGGTCTGCCCTGGACACCTTCCACGATCTGCAAGCGCGCCGTTATCACGTGCAGAACCTGGACAACGAAGAGCCGAGCACCATCGACTTCAGCCAGCCAGTCCCGGATGACGGCTATTTCAAGCCAGCAGCCCTGCGTCGTCGCGGCACCCGTTAAGCCGGTGCGCTGTGTGCAAAAGGCCGCTACTGTTGTAGCGGCTTTTTGTTATGGGTGGTTTTATCGCGCGAGCTGTTTAGCGGGGTTTAACAAAACATAACGTCGTGCTGATTGTCAGGCCTTTTCAAAGCTCAGTAGGATAGGTGGGCTGCTATAAGGGTAGTGCTACCTATATAAGAATAAGGGGGAAGGTATATGAGTGAGCCCGTTATGCGGCACACCCAGGCCAATGAAGTTGTGGGGTTGGCCCGCACATCGGCATTGCGCGTTCATTCGCCACTGGCCAAAGCGCTGTCGCTCTGCAGTGTGCTGTCTATTTTTATGCTCGCCAGCAGCCCACTCGTGGTGCATGCCGAGTCTGCCCAAGCTGAAGTGCAAGCCGTTGAGTCGGCTAAAGCGCAACACAGTCTTTTGCTCGATGTAGTCAACGCCGGTAAGCGCTTGGTCGCTGTCGGCGATCGTGGCCACATCCTTTATTCCGATGACAACGGCGAAACCTGGACTCAGGCCAAAGTGCCGTCCAAGCAAATGCTCACCGCCATGTTCTTTGTCGATGACAGCCACGGCTGGGCGGTCGGCCACGATGCGCAAATCCTAGTGACCAGCGACGCTGGCAGCACTTGGAGCAAACAGTTCGAAGACCTCGAGCGGGAAGCGCCGCTGCTGGACATCTGGTTCCAGGATCGCAATCACGGTATTGCGGTCGGTGCCTATGGCGCACTGCTGGAAACCACCGATGGTGGCGCTAACTGGCAAGACGTCAGCGAGCGCATGGACAACGAAGACACCTATCACCTCAATGCCATCGCCGAGATCAAAGGTTCGGGCTTGGTGATTGTCGGTGAGCAGGGCGCCATCTTCCGTTCGGCGGATTTCGGCCAAAGCTGGCAAAAGGTGCAGAGCCCCTATGAAGGCTCGCTGTTCGGTGCACTGGCCACTGGCGAGCCAGGCGGTCTAGTGGTTTATGGCCTGCGTGGGCACCTGTTCCATTCCACTGATTTCGGCAACAGCTGGCAGCGTGTGGCGCTGAAAACCAGCAGTGACGCAGCGCTGGAGTTTGGTCTGTCCAGCGGCGCATTGCTCAGCGACGGCAGCCTGGTCATCGTCGGTCATGGCGGCACGGTGCTGCGTAGTACCGATAAGGGCCAAAGCTTTAGCGTGCTGAATCGTCCGGATCGCTTGTCGCTCGCTGGCGTCACAGCCGATAGCAGCGGTCGCCTGATCTTAGTCGGGCAGGGTGGCGTTCATGTCGCAGCGCCGACTGATACCAGTCGTGGTCAACAATAATAAGCTGGGGTAGCGTTTGATGAGTAACCATCACCAGGACAGGGCGAGCTTCTTAGAGCGCCTGATTTTTAACAACCGACCTGCAGTGATCCTGATCTGTTTGTTGGTGAGTATTTTCCTGTTCTACCAGGCCACCCTTGTAAGGCCTTCGACCAGCTTCGAAAAAATGATCCCGCTGAGCCATCCGTTCATTCAGAACATGATGGAGCACCGTAATGATCTGGCCAACCTCGGTAACACCGTGCGGATCTCGGTGGAGGCCACTGACGGCGATATCTTCACCAAGGAATACATGGAGACGCTGCGTCAGATCAACGACGAAACCTTCTACATCCCCGGTGTTGATCGTTCGGGCCTGAAGTCGCTGTGGACCCCCAGCGTGCGCTGGACCGAAGTGACCGAAGAAGGCTTTGCCGGTGGCGAAGTGATCCCGCAGACCTACGATGGCAGCGCTGCAAGCTTGGAAGAGCTGCGCAGCAACGTGCTTAAGTCGGGTCAGGTTGGCCGCTTGGTGGCCAACAACTTTAAGTCGAGCATCGTCGACGTACCGCTGCTGGAGTCCTACCCGGACCCAGAGGATCAGGGCAAGCTGATCAAACTCGATTACCAGAAATTCTCCCACCAGCTGGAAGAGAAGATCCGCGACAAGTACCAGGCGCAAAACCCCAATGTGAAGATTCAGATCATTGGTTTCGCCAAGAAAGTCGGTGATCTGATTGACGGCCTGATGATGGTCGTGGCGTTCTTCGCCATCGCTCTGCTGATCACCTTTGTGCTGCTGTACTGGTTTAGCTGGTGTATCCGCAGCACCATCGGCGTGCTGATTACCACGCTGATCGCGGTGGGCTGGCAGCTGGGTCTGATGCACTTGGCCGGCTTTGGCCTGGACCCGTACTCGATGCTGGTGCCGTTCCTGATTTTCGCCATCGGTATTTCCCATGGCGTGCAGAAAATCAACGGCATCGCCTTGCAGTCCAGTGATGCTGACAACTCCCTGACCGCTGCGCGGCGCACCTTCCGCCAACTGTTCCTGCCCGGCATGATCGCCATCCTGGCTGACGCCGTGGGCTTTATCACCTTGTTGATCATCGACATCGGTGTGATCCACGAGCTGGCCATCGGTGCGTCCATCGGTGTGGCGGTGATCGTCTTCACCAACCTGATTCTGCTGCCGGTAGCTATTTCTTATCTGGGCATCAGCAAGAAGGCGATTGAGCGCAGCAAAAAAGATGCAGTGGCCGAGAAGCCGTTCTGGCGCTTGCTGTCCAACGTCGCCCATCCCAATGTTGCCCCCTTTATGGTGGTGCTGGGCTTGGCCGCAGGCGTGGGTTGCTTCTTCTACCAGAAGGCCAACCTGCAAGTCGGCGACCTTGACCAAGGCGCGCCGGAGCTGCGTCCGGACTCGCGCTACAACAAGGACAACGACTTCATCATCAAGAACTACTCGACCAGCTCCGACGTGCTGGTGGTGATGGTGAAAACCGCTGCCGAAGGCTGCTCGACTTATCCAGCCCTGTCGGCGATGGATGAGCTGATGTGGAAGATGGACAACACCCCGGGTGTGCAATCGGCCGTGTCGATGGTGACTGTCTCGCGGCAGATGATCAAAGGCATGAACGAGGGCAACCTGAAGTGGGAAACCCTGTCGCGCAACCCAGACGTGCTGAACAACTCCATCGCCCGCGCCGACGGCTTGTATAACGCCGACTGCTCGCTGGCGCCGCTGCTGATCTTCCTCGAAGACCACAAAGCGCAAACGCTTAAACGCGCGGTTAAGGCCGTGGAAGAGTTCGCCGCGGCCAATCAGCAAGAAGGCCTGGAATTCAAACTGGCCGCTGGTAACGCCGGTATCGAAGCGGCCACCAACGAAGTGATTTCCACTTCCGAGCTGAGCATTCTGGCCCTGGTGTACGTGTGGGTGGGGATCATGTGCATGATCACTTTCCGCTCGCTGCCGGCGACTATCTGCATCGTGCTGCCGCTGATCCTCACCTCGATTCTGGGTAATGCGCTGATGGCCTTCCTCGGCATCGGCATGAAGGTCGCCACCTTGCCGGTGATCGCCCTGGGTGTCGGTATCGGTGTGGATTACGGTATTTACATCTACAGCCGTCTGGAAAGCTTCCTGCGCGCCGGCTTGCCGCTGCAAGAAGCCTACTACCAGACCCTGAAGTCCACTGGTAAAGCCGTGCTGTTCACCGGCCTGTGCCTGGCCATCGGCGTCGCCACCTGGATCTTCTCGGCGATCAAGTTCCAAGCCGACATGGGCCTGATGTTGACCTTTATGTTTATCGTCAACATGTTCGGCGCCTTGTTGCTGCTGCCAGCCCTGGCCCGCTTCCTGATCAAACCAGAGAAGCTGGTCGGCAAAGCCGGTGGTTCGCTGTTTGCCCATTGATCCACCGCCGTACGGCCTTAGCGGGCGCCACTGAACGCTAAGGCCGAATGCCCGCTAAACAAAAACCTCGCTGAGCGATCAGCGGGGTTTTTTATTGGGGTCTATTAAGTGCAAGAGCTTGGCGTCAAGAGGATGGGGCTAGGTATTAAATAAGAATTAGAGCCTCTGGTTTGCTTTGTAAAAAAATCCTGAGGTTTTGTTGGGCGATTTTCTCTGAAGATTCTTGGCGCGTGCTAATGCGGTGTATCAGTAGGCGGCGAGTTTTAGCGAGGGGATACGTCACTCGGGCAACGCTTTTTTCACTCTAATTTGATTATTTGTTGAACCCCGTCTGAGTACGCTGCTCGGCACCTAAGCCTGTGGACGGATACAGATGGACAATTCAAAGATACTGAGCAAGGTGCCTGAGTTAACCCTGATCTTCTGGTTAGTGAAAATCTTTGCCACTACTCTTGGTGAGACCGCTGGTGATGCCTTGTCGATGTCCGCAGGGCTGGGGTATCTGGCCAGTACTGCGGTGTTTTGCAGTGTGTTCGTTGTTGCACTGACCTTGCAGTTGCGCGCCGAACGCTTTAATGCCTGGATTTATTGGTTGTGCATGGTTGCGACGACCACTTTGGGCACCACCTTGGCGGATTTCGCCGATCGTTCGTTGGGGATTGGCTACGCTGGTGGCGTGACCCTGCTGCTGAGTTTATTGCTGCTCAGTTTGTGGGTATGGCAGCGCAGCTTAGGCTCGGTCGCGATTGAAAGTCTGGGCTCGCTCAAGGCCCAGGGGTTTTACTGGGTCACCATTTTGTTTTCGCAGACCTTGGGCACGGCTTTGGGTGACTGGACCGCCGATACTGCGGGGCTGGGTTACAGTGGCAGTGCACTGATTTTTGCCAGTCTGTTACTGGTGATTGCGCTGGCCTACTTCTTTACCCAAATCTCCCGCACCTTGCTGTTCTGGGCTGCGTTTATCCTGACGCGTCCGCTGGGCGCGGTGGTCGGTGATTTTCTCGATAAACCCATTAGCAGTGGTGGTCTGGAACTCAGCCGCTACTCGGCATCGGCTGCACTGATTGTGCTGATGGTCGCGTGTCTGTGCTTGTTTAAGCAGCGCGCTGCCGTACGCGCGCATTAGGGCTTTAGTCAGCTTAGGCCGTCAGACCATAGGCGGTTGGATGACGCTGTATCCAGCCTCCAGGGTTATCGAGCTTTAACCACTGAGCGCTGCCGGACAAAGTCTGCTGTGTGTCTGCGGCCTACGCCGCAGGTTGATAGCCTCGTCCTAATCAATGCCAAGTTAGGCAGTTTTCTTCAATACAGCACTTTGTTCGGGACTTACCTTCGCACTCTTTGATAAAGCAAGGAGTGGGGTTGATGAGTCTGTTTTTAGCTATGGCGGCTTTTGCCTTGGCCATGTCCATTTCACCGGGGTCGGTCAATATCGTGGCGTTGAGTGCCGGGGTGCGTTATGGCGTGCGCGTCAGTTTGCGGCATGTCACGGGGGCAACAGTTGGCTTTACCTTGCTGTTTCTGCTGGTCGGTTTGGGCCTGCATGGTCTGTTGCTACGCTGGACCTCGCTGACGCTGGCGATTCAGTTAGCCGGGGTGGGTTTCCTGCTGTACATGGCTTGGAATCTGCTGCGCGATGACGGGCGTGTGAGCCGGGACGAGGCCACTTCTGGGCCGTCGGTTATCCATGGCGCGCTGATGCAGTGGCTCAATCCAAAGGCCTGGTTGGCATCGGTGTCGGGAATGGGCGCTTTTGTGGCCGATGGCAATGTGCGCATGGTGTTGCTGTTTGCCCTGATCTATTTCGTCATCTGTTATCTGTCGATTGCCGCTTGGGTGTGGGCCGGTGCAATGCTCGGGCGCTATTTGGATCAGCCCGGCAAGGTCAGGTTGTTCAATCGCTGCATGGCGGCGTTGTTGGTCGGCAGTGCGCTCTATCTGTTGCTCGCCGATTAACCGCGGTAATGGCCTGGGGTCGCCGCCAGCAGCTGTTTGAAGGCGCGTTGAAAATGCGCCTGATCGGCAAAGCCGGTTTGCAAGGCGACATCGGCCAAGGGCTGACCTTCCCGGAGGAGGTTGCGGGCCAATTGAATGCGCTGGTTGAGCAGGTAGGCATGGGGCGTCATGCCGTAGTGCTGCTTGAAGGCGCGGCTCAGATAAGAGGGCGACAGCCCAGCCGCGCTGCAAATGTCTTCAATCTTCAGGGCGTCGCCACAGTGCCTGCGGATAAAGCTGGCCGCCTGTTCCAGTTGCCCATGGACTTGCGCGCTAGCCTCGGCTGGGCTGTCGAGTAATTCCAGCATCAGTCTGAAGAAGCGTTCGGCTGCCTGCTGTTTGCCGGGCAGCGATAGATCAGAGGTCAGGCTTTGATACAGGTTGAGCAAGCCCGAGTAGAGCTGCCCATCCTCACTCATGATGCTGTCTAGGCGTTTGAACTCCGGGGTTTGGCTGAAGCCAAGCTGTTGTTGCAGGCCGGCGAGCCAGGCGCAGTCTACATACAGCATCAGATATGACCAGGGCTGGTCATCAATCGGATTACAGGCATGCACATCGCCAGGATTCATCAGCACCACGCTGCCGGCATGCACCTGATGCTGAACATCGCGGTTGATATAGGTGCTGGTGCCGCCGGTAATGGCGCCAATCGAGAAGGTGGCGTGGGAGTGCCGGGCGTAGCAAAGCTTGCGGCCGTCTGCGACCTGCCTGGCTTCGATAAAGGGCAGGGCTGGATCGCGCCAGAACACACTGAGGGATGGGGGCATGCCGGGCTCCTTGAGGTTCAACGCGGCTGTGCGCCGATGGCGCTTGTTTGCGTCAACATTGTCCAGCACCTTAACCGCTGAACGGGCCAGAGGCCAAGTAGATGGCTACGCCGAATTTAGTGCGTAGGGTGCAGCCGCGCAGCGTTTGCACCGATGGTGCGCGCGTTCACTTGGGGCGCCAGCTCGTTTGCAGCGTTGTTGGCGAAGTGCGGTTGCTGGATAGGGTGCTTGTGGTTATCCCGGATTACGCCGCTTTGCGGCTAATCCAGGCTACGGTCTAATCCAGGTTACGGTTATGCGGTTGAAGATCAATTTATCCGTGTGGTGCAACCGCGCAGCGTTTGCACCGATGGTGCTGCGGCGTTCACTTGGGGAGCGCCAACATGTTTGCAGCGTTGTTGGCGAAGTGTGGTTGTTGGATAGGGCGCTTGTGGTTATCCCGGATTACGCCGCTTTGCGGCTAATCCAGGCTACGGTCTAATCCAGGCTACGGTCTGATTCAGGCTGCTGGCTGTACGGCTATCGGGGATAAAGGGGTGGCAGCGGGCTGGTTTCGGTGCTGCCGAAGGCATCGAGGTCTTCGATGCTCGGCAGGCTGCGGATCGCTAGCCACAGGTTGCGGCCTTGCCAGTGTTGGCCGCTTTCGCTGTAGAGGGCGCCGTTCAGGCCGTCCAAGGCTTCGGACAGCGGGGTAAAGCGTGCGGCCATATCGGCCAGGGTTTCTGGCTGTTGTCGGGCCCAGGCGTCGAGGGCGTAGCGGGTGGCTTGGGAGTCGTTGGCCAGGCAGGTGCGCTTGAGTTCATCGAGCAGGTCGCGGGTGCTCGGGCCGTTTTGCTGGCTGGGCAACACGGCAGGTTGGCGGCGGGCGCGCCACCACAAAAAGAAGCCGAGCAGGGTGGTCAGGCCGAACACCGCAGTGCTCAGTTGCCAAGGCCACAGGCGGGCTTGCACCACCACGGGAGCGGCAGCGCTGGGTGGTTCATTGGCTTGGCTGGCCAAGGCCGGGTTGGCCTGCACCTTCAGGGTATGGGCCGGCAGTTCGCTCACTTCCAGCTGATCGCGCAGGGTGTTCCACCAATAGACCTTCACCGGCGGCAGTTCGATGCTGCCTTCCTGATTGGCCACCAGTGCCTCGCGCTCTTCCCGCGAGCCGAGCAAGCCCTGTTCGGCACTTTGGTTAGCCAGCTGTGGCTGATCGGGGTAACGGCGCAAAGCGCCCGCTTGAGTGGCTGGCAGTGGCGGCAGTTGCGCACTCGACAGGCCTTCGGCGCGTAGGGTCAGGCTGCGGGTCAGCGACTCGCCGACGCGGGCTTGTTCGGGCTCGGGCTTCCAGCTTTCGCTCAGGCTCAATGCCCGCGCTGGCAGCCAAGGTTGATCGGCTGGATAGCTGGCCGGTTGGGCTTTGACGGTTAAGTTGATCGCCGGCGATTTAACCCGAATCACCTTGCCGGGCCGTGACCCAAAGGGGTTGAAGGCATTATTGGTGGCGCGTTGCACAGCGGTGGCGCTAAAAATTTGCGCGGGTATTTCGAGCTTGCCGCTTTGCTGCGGGAAGATCGCGTAGCGCAGCTCGATCACGCCATGGCGCACGCCGTTGACGTCAGTCTCGTAGGTGCGTGGCTCGCCCAAGGGTTCGATCCGGGCGTTGGGCATCTCCAGCGGGGTCAGGCTGCTGTCGTCATACAGCGACACCGAGTGATAGATGCGCAGGGTCAGAATGGCCTGGGCCTGCACATAGACGCTGTCGTGATCCAGGCTGGATTGGATATACACCGGGGCCATTTGCTGGGCGTCGCTGGCGTTGTTTTCTTGCACGTAAATCATGATCGGCGCGCTTTTCAGGTCGCCCATTTGCAGCGGTGGAATGGCCACATAGCCGCTGTTTTTCGGCTGCAGGGTGACGATCCACTTGGTGCTGGCTTTGGGGCCGTCATTGCCGCTGCTGAGCTGGTTGACCTGGCGGGTGCCGAGCACATCGAACAGCTCATCCAGCGGTTGCAGATCAGGCCGGCCAAACAGGGTCGGGTCGCTGGCTTGCAAGGTCAGCTCGATGGTTTCGCCGACGCTTAGGCGGCTGCGATCCACGCTGGCGTTCAAACTTTGCCCATGGGCGGCGAAGGCCAGTAGGCAAAAGATTAAGGTGGCAAGCAGTCGGCTCATTGCTGTTGTTCCTGGCGCTGTTGTTCCAGTCGGAATTTACGCTTAAGCAGCTCGCCCGGATCATCGGGGATCTGCCGCAACCATTGCTCCAAGGCTTGGCGCCGTTCACCGGTTAACGGCTCGTCGAGCGCAGCGGGAGCGCTGGCACTGGTGTCTGTTTCAGTTGGCTCGGCAGATGCGTCGGCAGGGGGTTGGCTCTGCTTGGCTTGTCCTGTGTCAGTGCTTTGCTGGCCATTAGGCTTGGGCTCATCAGCCGTTTGGCTGGGCTCTTTCTGCTCTTTCTGCTCATTCGGTTGGTTGCTGTTGCCCGGTTGCGGCGTCTGGTTTTGCTCCTGACCTTGGCCGGCGGCTTGGTTCGGCTGGTTCTGCTGCTGATCACCGGATTGCTCGGGCTGCGCTTCACCTTGCTGCGGTTGCTGCTGATTTTTGCGCAGTTCTTGCTCAACCAACTCTTTATTTTTTTGCGCAGCGCTCAGGTCGGGCTGCAATTGCAGGGCTTGATCATAGGCCTCGATGGCGGCCTCCAACTCATTGCTACGGGCTAGGGCATTGCCGCGATTGTAATGATCAGCGGCGCTGTCGCCTTGGCTGAACAGCTTGGCGGCGGCGGCATAGTCGCCAGCCTGATAGAGCGCATAGGCTTGCCAGCGCGGATCGTCAAAGTGTTGCGCGGCTTGCGCCGGTTGTTGCGCTTCGAGCAGGCGCTGGCCCTGTTGATCAGGACGTAGCCAGAGGTCGTTGAACTCATAAGCGTAGCTATTTTGCGGCAGGCCGATGAGCAGCAGCGGCAGGCACAGCAACCAGCCCCGGCGCCCGGCGCAGGCGGCGATTAAGAGCAGGGGCAGGAGCAGCCAGTGGCTCTGGTCGGCCCAGTCTTGCAGGCGGGTTAGCTCGCCTAGGCGTTGGATATGCATTGGTTTATCGAACAGGCCGAGGGCGCGCAGGTCGCTGTCATCCAAGCGGGCGCTCTGATATTGCCCGCCCAGGCCTGCGGCGAAGCTGCGCAAGCCTTTGCTGTCCAAGCGTGGCAGAAGAATGGCGCCTTGCTCATCCTTCATAAACGAGCCGTCCTCCAAGCGAATCGGCGCGCCTTGGGCCGTGCCAATCCCCAGGATCAGCAGGCGTTCACCTTGGCCGTCAAGGGCTTGGGCCACGCCCTGTTGCTCCAGGGGATCGAGGGCGCTGGTCAGCAGTAACACGCGACCACTGCCTTGCGCGCCTTGTTCGAGCAGGTGCAGGGCTTTAGTCACGGCCAAGTCGGCGCGTTGGCCGGCTTGCGGCATGATGCCGGGGCTTAGGGCATCCAGCAGGTTGCGGCTGGTGGCCAGGTCATCGGACAGCGGCACCAACACGTGGGCACTACCGGCATACACCAGCACGGCGGTTTGTGCATCCTGACGTTCTTCGAGCAGATCCAGCAGCTTACGCTTGGCTTGCTCCAGGCGATTGGGCAGGGCATCGCTGGCGAGCATGCTGGGGGTCAGTTGAATAACCACCACCAACGGGTCGCTGGGCTTGGGATTATGCTGCTCGACCCGTTGCCAGCTGGGGCCGAGCAACGCCACTAAGGCGAGCAGCCAGGTCAAGGCAAGTAGGTACAACGGCAGACGGCTGTGAGTGCTTTGCCCGGCGCTCAGCAAGGTGGCGTGGAAGGCCTTGGGCAGCAGGGCCTGCCAGTTACCGCTGCGTTTTTTGCGGTGCCACAGTTGCCACAGCAACAGCCCCAGCACGGGCGCTAACAGCAGCCACCACGGACGCTGCCAGTGCGGCCACAGCTCAAGTAACTGGCTCATGGGCGCTCCTCGGTCTTAGCGGCAAAGCGCTGGCGCCATTGCTGACGCGCCTGCGGCCACAGGCTGTGAGTGACCAGCAGTAAGCTGAGGAGCAGGGCCAAGGCCAGCGGATAGGGGTACAGCACCAAGCTTGGCCGCGCCAGTTGCGGCTTTTGCGCCACCGGCTGGAGGCGATCCAGGGTGGCTTCGATGGCTTGCAGTTCCTCACTGTTGCGGGCGCGGAAGTATTGCCCGCCGGTGACTTCGGCAATGGCCTGCAGGCCTGCTTCATCCAGCTCGATGCCGGGGTTATAGCCGAGCATGCCGAGCACGCCGCCGGCTTTGGGATCGGCGCCAATGCCGATGGTGTAAATATGGATCTGCTCGTCGGCGGCCAAGCGGGCGGCGGTGAGTGGGTCGATGGCGCCGGCGTTATTGGCGCCATCGGTGATCAGCACCAGCACGCGGCTCTGCGCCGGGCGCAGGCGCAAACGTTTAACCGCAAGGCCAATGGCATCACCAATGGCGGTCTGCGGGCCGGCGATGTTTTTCTGCGCTTCATCCAGCCAGCTGTGTACGGTCTGGCGGTCGAAGGTTAGCGGCGATTGCAGATAGGCGCGGTTGCCGAACAGGATCAAACCGACCCGGTCCCCTTGGCGGCCGTCGATAAACTCGCCGAACAGGTGCTTGACCAGACTCAGCCGGCTGATGTCTTCGCCTTGCCACTCCATGTCCGGGTAATCCATGGAGCCGGACACATCCACCGCCAGCAGCAGATCGCGGCCACTGGCCGGTAGCGGTAGCGGTTCGCCCAGCCACTGTGGGCGGGCGCAGGCCAGTAGCAGCAACAGCCAGATCAGCGCAAACGGCGCTTGTTGCCGCGCCGCCGGTAAGCGTGGGCGGGCGCGGCTGCCGCTGAGGCTTTCCAGCTCGCTTAAAAAGCTCACCTTGAGCGCTGCTTCGCCGCTGTCCGCTGCCGGCAGCCACAGGCGCAACAGCCAGGGCAGGGGGGCGAGCAAAAAGACCCAAGGCCAGGCGAACTCAAACATGTTTACGAATCCAGGTGCTGACGGCTTGCTGCAAGCCATCGATGGCCTGATCGTCGAGGGTGCAGCGCGGTCGGTAGGTGCCTTCCACCAGAATCATCCAGCGAGTCAGACCCGCCGCCGGGCAGCGGCTGTCGAGGAAGGCCAGCCAGGCGCGACTGCTTAAGGTGTGGCTTTGGCTCTGCGGGTAGCGCTCGCGGCACAGGCGCTTGAGGATGCCGTTAAGCTGCTGTAACCAAGGACCGGCATCGCTGCCGTCATAGGGTTTGGTCAGGCGCTCCAGCTCATACAGCGCGGCCTGGCGCAGTGGCTCCAACTCAGGGCTGGGTGTGCTGCTGGCTTTTTTCGCCGGCAGGCGCCGCAATAACCGCACGCCTAGCCAGATCAGCAGCGGCACCAGCACCGCCAGCAACCACCAGCCGGGCGCGGGCGGCCACCAGCTGATAGAGGCAGGGGCAATCAGGGGCTCAAGCTGCTCCAGGGTACTCACTGGGTCTTCCTCGGGCGCTGGCTGTTGAGGTGCTCGCGCAACTGTTCCAGCATCGAACTTTGGGTGTTGAGCGGTAACAGCGGCACGCCGAGTTTTTGCCCCAGACGCTGCCAGCGAGCCTGACGCGCGGCGCCTAGGTCGCGATAAGCCTGACGCAGTTGGGCGTCTTGCGAATCCAGCTCAAGCAGCGCGTCATGTTCGGTGAAACGCAGCAGTCCCGCGTTGGGCAGGGCGTGGTCGAGGGCATCGGCTACTGGCAGCAGCAGTAAATCGGTGTGCCGTGCCAGGAGCAGCAACTGTTGCTCACTGCTGTCGCTCAGGCTGCGCTCATCGCAGACAATCACCGCCAGGCTGCCGGGGCGCAAAATCTCGCGGGCACGGCGCAAGGCCAAGCCAAAACTGTCGCGAGTGCCGTTACCTTCGCTGGTTAAGCCTTGATTGGCCTTGGCCAGGCGGCTAAGCAGCTGCAGCAAGCTTTGTTTGTTGCGCCGCGGTTTGATCTCGTGGTGTTCGTTATCGCCGAACACCAGGCCACCGATGCGATCGTTATGAGTCAGTGCCGACCAGCCAATCAGGCTCGCCGCTTGCGCCGCCAGCACCGATTTGAACATCAGCCCCGAGCCGAAAAACAGCCGCGTGCTTTGTTCGACCATAATAAAAATTGGCCGCTCGCGTTCTTCATGGAACAGCTTGGTGTGCGGCTCTTGGGTGCGCGCCGTGACGCGCCAGTCGATGGTGCGCACATCGTCACCGGCTTGGTACACGCGCACCTGATCGAAGTCCACTCCGCGCCCGCGCAGCTTGGAATGGTGCAAACCCACCAGCGGGCTGCGGCGCGACGGTGTGGAGAACAGCTGCACCTCGCGCACGCGGTGGCGCATCTCGATGAGCTCAGCGAGGCTGACGTGGATACCGGGCTGCACGGCTGGTTGCATGATGCTTAGGCGACCGCCACAACGTCGAGGATGCGTTGCACCACGCGGTCCTGGTCAATACCGGCGGCTTCCGCCTCGAACGACAAGATAATGCGGTGGCGCAGCACATCGAACAGCACCGCCTGAATGTCTTCCGGGCTGACGAAATCGCGTCCGGCCAACCACGCGTGGGCCCGTGCACAGCGATCCAGGGCAATACTGCCGCGCGGGCTGGCGCCGTAGGCGATCCACTCGGCCAGCTCCGGGTCGAACTTAGCGGGGTTGCGTGAAGCCATGACCAACTGCACCAGATACTCTTCCACCGCATCGGCCATATACAGGCCGAGAATCTCCTGGCGCGCGGCAAAAATCGCCTGTTGGCTGACCAACTGCTCCGGCTTGGTCTCGCCGTGCAGGGCCTCACCACGGGCCTGGGCGAGGATCTTGCGCTCCACGCTGGCATCGGGGAAACCGATCTTCACGTGCATCAAGAAACGATCGAGCTGGGCTTCCGGCAGCGGATAGGTGCCTTCCTGCTCAATCGGGTTCTGTGTGGCCATCACCAGAAACAGCGGCGACAGGTTATAGGTGCTACGGCCCACACTGACCTGGCGCTCGGCCATGGCTTCGAGCAGCGCCGACTGGACTTTGGCCGGGGCGCGGTTGATTTCGTCAGCCAGCACCAGGTTGTGGAAGATCGGCCCTTGTTGGAACACGAAGCTGCCAGTTTCCGGGCGATAGATCTCGGTGCCGGTAATGTCGGCCGGGAGCAGGTCGGGGGTGAACTGGATGCGGTGAAACTCCGCCTCGATGCCTTCGGCCAGCTCTTTGATCGCCTTGGTCTTGGCCAGACCCGGGGCACCTTCGACCAACATATGGCCATCGGCGAGCAGGGCGATGAGCAAACGCTCAATCAGTTTTTCCTGACCGAGGATTTGCGCTGAAAGAAAATGTCGCAGCGCGATAAGCGCATCACGGTGTTCCATCGTTAAGCTCATCCGGCAAGTGTGACCGGCGAGTCACGTACTCGCCGCTGTGAAGGCCGCCACTTTAATGCAATTGCCGCCTTCTAGACTAACGTTGAACAACAAGGATGTGCCGAAGGTCCTCTAAGTACATCCTTTCCGTTGCACCGCAGGCCTATGGAGCATCCCGATGGCGTTCTTTACCGCAGCCAGCAAAAGTGATTTTCAGCAACATTTGCATACAGCTTTAGCCCAGCACGTCAGTGCGCAAACCTTGCCGCAAGTCACTTTGTTTGCCGAACAATTCTTCGGCATCATCGCCCTGGAAGAACTCACCCAGCGCCGCCTTTCCGACTTACTGGGCTGCACCTTGTCGGCCTGGCGTCTGCTTGAACACTTCGACGCAGATGCCCCGCAAGTGCGGGTATTTAACCCCGATTATGAAAAACACGGCTGGCAGTCCAGTCACAGCGCGGTGGAGATTCTGCATCGCGACATTCCGTTTTTAGTCGACTCGGTGCGCATGGAACTCAAGCGCCGTGGCTACAGCATTCATACCTTGCAAAACAATGTGCTGAGCGTGCGCCGCAACAGCGCCGGTGATTTACTCGAATTGCTGCCCAAATCCAGCCAAGGGGCGGATGTGCAGCAAGAAGCGCTGCTGTTTTTGGAGATCGACCGCTGCGCTAACGCCGGTGAGCTCAAGGCCCTGGAAAAAGCCCTGGAAACCGTCCTCGGTGATGTACGCCTGTGCGTCAACGACTTCGCCCCCATGCGTGGCAAGGCTCAGGATCTGCTCAACTGGCTGGATAAAGCCAAGCTCAAGGTCGATGGCGCCGAGCTGGAGGAGACCAAGGCGTTTCTCCAGTGGCTGCTCAATGACCGCTTCACCTTCTTGGGCTATGAAGAGTTCACCGTGGTTGAGAGCGCCACTGGCGGCAGCTTGGTGTATGACGAAAAATCTCTGCTCGGTCTGGCCAAGCGCCTGCGCAGCGGGCTCAAGGCCAATGAGCTGCAAGTGCAGCCCGAGGTCTTAAGCTACCTGCGCGAGCCGCAATTGTTGTCCTTCGCCAAGGCGCCGCTGCCCAGCAGTGTGCATCGGCCGGCCTATCCGGATTTAGTCTCGATCCGCGAGCTGGATGCCAGCGGCAAAGTGATCCGCGAGTGCCGCTTTATGGGGCTCTACACCAGCTCGGTGTACTCCGACAGCGTGTGGAATATCCCGTTTATCCGCCGCAAGTTGGCGGTGATCAAACAGCGCTCCGGTTTTGACAGCAGCGCTCATTTGGGTAAAGAACTGGCTCAGGTGCTGGAGATCTTGCCGCGCGATGACCTGTTTCAAACCCCGGTGGATGAGCTGTTCAGCACCGTGCTGGCGATTGTGCAGATTCAGGAGCGCAATAAAATTCGCGTGTTCCTGCGCCGCGATCCGTTCGGGCGCTTCTGCTACTGCCTGACGTACGTGCCACGGGATGTCTACTCCACCGAGACGCGTCTGCGCATTCAGCAGGTGTTGATGGAGCGTCTGCAGGCCAGCGACTGTGAGTTCTGGACCTTTTTCTCCGAGTCGGTGCTGGCGCGGGTGCAGTTTATTCTCAAGGTCGACCCCGGCAACCGCACCAGCATTGATCCGCTGCAACTGGAGAAGGAGATCATTCAGGTCTGCCGCTCCTGGCACGATGATTACCGCGGCCTGATGATCGAAAGTTTGGGCGAGGCTCAAGGCACCCAAGTGCTCAGCCAGTTTGCCGCCGGCTTTCCGGCAGGCTATCGCGAGCGCTTCGCCCCGCACTCGGCGGTGGTCGACATGCAGCACTTGCTCAGCCTGAATGCCCAGCGTCAGCTGGTGATGAGCTTCTACCAGCCGCTGACCCAAGACGGCCCGCAATTGCACTGCAAGCTGTATCACGCGGACACACCGCTGCCGCTGTCGGATGTTTTGCCAATCCTGGAAAACCTCGGCCTGCGCGTGCTCGGTGAGTTCCCCTACAAGCTGCGCCACAGCGATGGCCGCGAATTTTGGATTCACGACTTCGCCTTCACCTATGCCGAAGGTTTGGACGTAGACATCCAGCAGCTAAACGACACGCTGCAAGAAGCCTTCGTCAAGATCGTCGGTGGCGCGGCGGAGAACGACGGCTTTAACCGCTTGGTACTGATGGCCGCCATGCCTTGGCGTGATGTGGCGCTGCTGCGTGCTTATGCGCGCTATCTCAAGCAAATCCGCTTGGGGTTTGATCTGAGTTATATCGCCAGCACCTTGGTCAACCATGTAGAGGTCAGTAAGGAGCTGGTACGCCTGTTTAAAACCCGCTTCTACCTAGCACGCAAACTTAGCGCCGAGGACCTGGAAGACAAACAGCAGAAGCTTGAACAGGCGATCCTGAGTGCTCTGGATAACGTTGCGGTGCTCAACGAA
This sequence comes from Pseudomonas sp. 5P_3.1_Bac2, assembly GCF_025465995.1. Classification (GTDB taxonomy): domain Bacteria; phylum Pseudomonadota; class Gammaproteobacteria; order Pseudomonadales; family Pseudomonadaceae; genus Aquipseudomonas. Next base: position 325,292 of record NZ_JANLNY010000004.1, read on the forward strand.
GACCGCATCCTGCGCCGCTATGTCGACCTGATCAAAGCCACCCTGCGCACCAACTTCTACCAGGCTGACAGCAGTGGTCAGGCCAAGCCGTATTTCAGCTTCAAGCTCAACCCCCGGGCGATCCCGGATATCCCCCGGCCAACGCCGAAGTTCGAGATTTTTGTCTACTCGCCACGGGTCGAGGGCGTGCACCTGCGCTTTGGCGATGTGGCCCGTGGCGGCCTGCGCTGGTCGGATCGGGAAGAGGACTACCGCACCGAGGTGCTGGGCCTGGTTAAAGCCCAGCAAGTGAAGAACGCGGTGATCGTGCCCATGGGCGCCAAAGGCGGCTTTATCCCACGGCGCTTGCCACAATCGGGTTCGCGCGATGAGGTGCTGGCCGAGGGCATCGCCTGCTACCGCATCTTTATCAGTGGTCTGCTGGACATTACCGACAACCTCAAGGAGGGCGCGGTGGTGCCGCCTGCCAATGTGCTGCGCCACGACGGCGATGATCCGTATTTGGTGGTGGCGGCCGACAAAGGCACGGCGACTTTTTCCGATATCGCTAACGGCATTGCCCGTGACTATGACTTCTGGCTCGACGATGCTTTCGCCTCGGGCGGCTCGGCCGGTTACGACCACAAAGGCATGGGCATCACGGCCAAGGGCGGCTGGGTTTCGGTGCAGCGGCACTTCCGCGAGCGCGGCATTGATGTGCAGGTCGATCCGGTCACGGTGATCGGCATCGGCGATATGGCCGGTGATGTGTTTGGTAATGGCTTGCTGCAATCCACCAGCCTGCAATTGGTGGCGGCGTTTAACCACCTGCATATCTTTATCGACCCTAATCCCGATGCGGCCAAGAGTTATGCCGAGCGTCAGCGTCTGTTTGATCTGCCGCGTTCCAGCTGGGCCGACTATGACCATGCGCTGATTTCCGCCGGTGGCGGCATCTTCCTGCGCAGCGCCAAGAGCATCAGCATCAGCCCGCAGATGCAGCAACGCTTCGCCATCAGCGCGGACAAACTGGCGCCCACTGAGCTGCTCAATGCCTTGCTCAAAGCGCCGGTGGATTTGCTCTGGAACGGCGGCATCGGCACCTACGTGAAGTCCAGCAAGGAAAGCCATGCCGATGCCGGCGACAAGGCCAACGACCTGCTGCGTGTCGATGGCCGCGAGTTGCGCGCTTTGGTGGTGGGCGAGGGCGGCAACCTCGGCATGACTCAGTTGGGCCGCGTCGAGTACGGCCTCAACGGCGGTAAGAGCAACACCGACTTTATCGACAACGCCGGTGGTGTGGATTGCTCCGACCACGAGGTGAATATCAAGATTCTCCTCGGCGAAATCGTCGCCGCTGGCGATATGACCGGTAAGCAGCGTAATCAACTGCTGGTGCAGATGACTGACGCCGTCAGCCGCCTGGTGCTGGCCAACAACTACAAGCAAACCCAGGCGCTGTCCTTGGCGGAGCGTAATGCGCGGGAGCGGGTCGGCGAGTACAAACGCTTGATGAGCGCGCTGGAGGGCGCCGGTAAGCTTGATCGGGCCCTGGAGTTTTTGCCCAGTGATGATGAGCTGAACGAACGCGCCGCCAATGGTCTGGGCCTGACCCGGGCTGAGCTGGCCGTGCTGATCTCCTACAGCAAAATCACCCTTAAAGAATCGCTGCTGCAGTCCAAGGTGCCGGATGACGAGTACCTGGCGCGGGAGATGCAAAGCGCCTTCCCACCCTTATTAAGCGAGCAATTTAGCGAGGCCATGGCCCGCCATCGGCTCAAACGCGAGATCGTCAGCACGCAGATCGCCAACGATCTGGTCAACCACATGGGCATCACCTTTGTGCAGCGCCTGATCGAGTCCACCGGCATGAGCGCGGCCAATGTGGCCGGGGCTTACGTGATTGTGCGCGACCTGTTCCGCTTGCCCCATTGGTGGCAGCAGATCGAAGCGCTGGATCATCAGGTGCCGGCCGAGTTGCAGCTGCAACTGATGGATGAGCTGATGCGTCTGGGCCGCCGGGCGACCCGTTGGTTCCTGCGCAGCCGGCGTAACGAGTTGGATGCGGCGCGCGATGTGGCCCACTTCGCGCCGCGCATCGAAGCCTTGTTGGGCGTGCTGGAGGACTTGCTCGAAGGCCCGGCCCGCGAGCAGTGGCAGGCGCGCTTCCAAGGGTATGTCGAGGCCGGGGTGCCAGAGACGTTAGCGCGGGTGGTGGCGGGCACCAGCCATCTTTACACCTTGTTGCCGATTATCGAGGCGGCGGATCTCACCGGGCAGGCGCCGACTCAGGTGGCGGCCGTGTATTTCACCACCGGTGCGGCGTTGGAGCTGTCTTGGTATTTGCAGCAGGTCAGCAGCTTGCCGGTGGAGAACAATTGGCAGGCGCTGGCGCGTGAGGCGTTCCGTGATGATCTGGATGCTCAGCAGCGGGCGATTACCGTGTCGGTGCTGCAGATTGCCGATGGTGGCGCAGCGGTCGAAGCTAGTGTCGGCCAGTGGCTGGAGCAGCACCGGCCGTTGGTGGAGCGCTGGAAGCTGATGCTGGCTGAACTGCGCGCCGCCACCACCGTCGATTACGCCATGTATGCGGTGGCCAATCGGGAACTAACCGACTTGGCACAAAGCGCTTAAAGCGCAGGCCCGGAAACGACTACGCCCCTGTTGCGCGAATGAGCGCAGCAGGGGCGTAGTTTTTATGGCAGGTGCTGCCTGGCGAGCGCTCGGCTGGGCGCCTCGCTAGTCGTCAAAATCCATCCAGCCGCCCATTTCCTTCCAGCGGTTGACGATGCCGCAGAACAGCTCGGCGGTCTTTTCCGTGTCGTAACGGGCCGAGTGCGCTTCTTTACCGTCAAATTCGATACCCGCCGCCTGGCAGGCTTTGGCCAATACGGTTTGACCGTAGGCGAGGCCGGCGAGGGTGGCGGTGTCGAAGCTGGAGAAAGGGTGGAACGGGTTGCGCTTGATCCCCGTGCGTGCCACGGCGGCATTGAGGAAGCCCAAGTCAAAGCTGCTGTTATGGCCGACCAGAATGGCCCGCTTGCAGCTGTTGGCTTTGAGCGATTTACGCAGGCCGCGGAAGATTTCATTGAGCGCGTGCTCTTCGGTCACCGCCATGCGCAGCGGGTGATCGAGCTTGATGCCGGTAAAGTCCAGCGCCGCCTGTTCGATATTGGCGCCTTCGAAGGGCTCAATGCGGAAGAACTGGGTGTGTTCCGGGAACAGAAAGCCGTCCTCATCCATGCCGATGGTGGTCGCGGCAATCTCTAGCAGGGCGTCGGTGGCGCTGTTAAAGCCACCGGTTTCGACGTCCACCACCACGGGCAGGTAGCCGCGAAAGCGTGCCGCCATCGGGTGGCGGGGGCCACTGCCGCCTTCTTGTTCGTCTTCGAAATGATCTTCGCTCACGCCTCAGTCTCCAGCAAACGCCAGCGCAGGGTTTCACCGGCGCGCAGGGGGATTACGGTTTGTTCACCCAAAGGCAAGCTGGCGGGGGCCGTCCAGTCTTCACGAATCAGGGTAATACGATCTGTGTTGCGCGGCAGGCCGTAGAAGTCCGGGCCGTTAAGGCTGGCGAACGCTTCCAGTTGCCCCAGCGCGTTGCGCTGTTCAAAGGCCTCGGCATACAACTCGATAGCAGCATAGGCGCTGTAGCAGCCGGCGCAACCGCAGGCGGCTTCTTTGGCGTGCTTGGCATGGGGCGCCGAGTCGGTGCCTAAGAAGAACTTTGCACTGCCGCTGGTGGCCGCATCCAACAGGGCTTCCTGGTGGGTGTTGCGCTTCAAAATCGGCAAGCAATAGAAGTGCGGGCGAATCCCGCCCACCAACATATGGTTGCGGTTATACAGCAGGTGATGGGCGGTAATGGTCGCTGCCACGTTGGCCGAGGCGCCCTGAACGAACTGCACGGCATCGCTGGTGGTGATGTGTTCGAACACCACTTTAAGGCTCGGGAAACGCTCGACCACACGGCTCAAATGCTCGCCGATAAAGACTTTCTCGCGATCGAAGACGTCGATCTCATTACGCGTGACTTCGCCGTGGACCAACAGTGGCAGGCCGACTTCAGCCATGGCCTCAAGCACCGGGAAGATCTTATCGATGCTGGTCACGCCCGAATCGGAGTTGGTGGTTGCCCCGGCTGGATACAGCTTGGCGGCGTGGACAAAACCAGACGCCTTGGCCGCGCGAATGTCTTCAGGGCGGGTCAGGTCGGTCAGGTAGAGCACCATCAGCGGCTCAAAGTGGCTGCCCGCTGGGCGCGCAGTGAGAATGCGCTGACGGTAAGCATCGGCTTCGCTGGCGTTACGCACCGGCGGCACCAGATTAGGCATGATAATGGCGCGGGCGAAGGTGCGGGCCACATCGGCAACGGTGTGCGGCAGTACGGCGCCGTCACGCAGGTGAATGTGCCAGTCGTCGGGACGCAGCAGGGTAAGGCGGTCAGTCATGGAAGCTTCCAAGCGGGCAAACGTGGCGAGAATGCTACCGGAAAAGCCCTCCCACAGCACCTTCAAAGCTGACCTCAGCCGCAGATAACTCAGGCTGCGCCTCAAGTTTTGGCCAATGCCACCGATAGCCACAAGGTATGCCGTATTCCTTGGAGTCAGTAGTGCGCCTCAATCCCCTCGCGATGCTTTGCCTGTTGGCAAGTCAGTCAGCCTTCGCTATCAGCTTCCAGACCCGTCTGGAGAAGGTTGAGTGGCAGGTTGAAGGGGATCAGTTCGAGTGCCGTTTGTCCCAGCCCATCGCCAACTTTGGTGCTGGCGTGTTCGTGCGGCGTGCCGGCGAGCAGGTGACCTTCACCTTAAAGGCGCAAGAACGCTGGCTACGTCCTGGTAATGCCACCTTGCTCGCCGCTGCCGCGCCTTGGCAGACTGGACGCGGCGACATCAACTTGGGCGCGGTGCGGGTGGCGTCGCCGACCGAGCCATTTAACACGTCTCAGGAGCAGGGCACGCGGCTGCTCAGCGGTTTGCTTGAGGGGCGCAGCCCCGTGGTGCGCCATCGCACGGCGGTGGGTAACGACAGCATTGAGGTGCGCCTGCTGCCGGTGAAGTTCACCAAGGCCTATCAGGACTATCTGGCCTGCACGGCGAAGCTGCTGCCGGTGAATTTCGACCAGGTGCGTAAATCCCAGGTCGGCTTCCCGGGGGGCGGTATTGATCTGGACCCCATGGCGCAGGCCAAGCTGGACATCATCCTGAGCTTTATCAAGGCCGATCCCAGTGTTAACCGCATCCAACTCGACGGCCACGCCGATAACAGCGGCAACCGCCTGACCAACCGCGACCTGTCGCGCCGCCGCGCCATCGCCGTGATGGAATACCTCAAGGCCCACGGCGTCCCGGCTGAGCAAATCACCCTGCGTTTTCACGGCGAGCGCTATCCGCTGGCGCCAAACACCAATGAGGCCAATCGGGCGAAGAATCGCCGCGTTAGCATCGCCTTGGATCGCGGCCCCGCGCTGGAGCCTGCCGCTGAGGCACCTCCGGCCCCAACCCCCGCGCCGAGTGAGCCCGCCGCGCCGACTTCAGCCACCGCTGCCGGGCTGGCTTCCTAGGCAGAAATAGCTGAATCGCCCCGTTTTCTTCGTCGCTTAGTCGTAACCCACTGTCGCGCCACTGTAAATCAGGCGCGGCGAGCAGTAGAATCGTCGGTTTTCCCGCACACCCCCGTGGAGTTGATGGCATGGCCGACGTAAAAAAGGTTGTCTTGGCATATTCCGGTGGCCTGGACACTTCGGTGATTCTCAAGTGGCTGCAAGATACTTATAACTGTGAAGTCGTGACCTTCACCGCTGACCTTGGCCAAGGTGAGGAAGTCGAGCCGGCTCGCGCTAAAGCCCAAGCCATGGGCGTTAAAGAAATCTACATCGACGATCTGCGCGAAGAGTTCGTGCGTGATTTCGTGTTCCCGATGTTCCGCGCTAACACCATCTACGAAGGCGAATACCTGCTGGGCACCTCGATTGCCCGTCCGCTGATCGCCAAGCGTCTGATCGAAATCGCTAACGAAACTGGCGCTGATGCCATTTCCCACGGCGCTACCGGTAAAGGTAACGACCAAGTACGTTTCGAGCTGGGTGCCTACGCACTCAAGCCCGGCGTACAAGTGATTGCGCCATGGCGTGAGTGGGATCTGACTTCCCGCGAAACCCTGATGGCCTACGCCGAAAAAGCCAACATCCCGGTTGACTTCAACAAGGCGGGCAAAAAGTCGCCGTACTCCATGGATGCCAACCTGCTGCACATCTCCTATGAAGGCGGCGTGCTGGAAGACACCTGGACCGAGCACGAAGAAGACATGTGGCGTTGGACCAAGTCGCCTGAAGACGCGCCAAACGTGCCGACTTACCTTGAGCTGACCTACCGTGGCGGCGACATCGTTGCTATCGACGGCAAGGAAATGACTCCGGCCACCGTACTGGCTGAACTGAACCGCATCGGCGGGGAAAACGGCATTGGCCGTCTGGACATCGTGGAAAACCGTTACGTGGGCATGAAGTCCCGTGGCTGCTACGAAACTCCAGGCGGCACCATCATGCTGCGCGCCCACCGCGCCATCGAGTCGATCACCCTCGACCGCGAAGTGGCTCACCTGAAAGACGAGCTGATGCCGAAGTACGCCAGCCTGATCTACAACGGCTACTGGTGGAGCCCAGAGCGGCAGATGCTGCAGCAAATGATCGACGCTTCCCAAGCCACAGTGAACGGCGTGGTGCGCCTGAAGCTGTACAAAGGCAACGTCATCGTGGTGGGCCGCAAGTCCGACGACAGTCTGTTCGACACCCGCATCTCCACCTTCGAGGACGATGCTGGCGCTTACGACCAGAAAGACGCCGCTGGCTTTATCAAGCTCAACGCCCTGCGTCTGCGCATCGCGGCCAACAAAGGCCGCTCGCCGCTGTAAGGCTGTCGGCTGGGTAACAAGAACGGGCCTGCGGGCCCGTTTTTTGTGCGCGGCTGCTGGTGGCAAGCTCTGATAAACTGCCTGGCTATTAAGCACTGGCCGTCAGTTTTGCATGCGCAGGCTGTACGGACAGGGCAATAGTTGCGAGTAAACGCACTGCCTGAGGAGAACTGTATGAGACTGCTACACACCATGCTGCGTGTGGGTGATATGGAACGCTCCATCGCGTTCTACACCGAAGTACTGGGCATGACCCTGCTGCGCCGCAAAGACTACCCAGAAGGCAAATTCACTCTGGCCTTCGTTGGCTACGGCGATGAAGCGCATAACAGCGTGATCGAGCTGACCCACAACTGGGGCGTCGACAGTTACGAGCTGGGCACCGGCTACGGCCATATCGCCTTGGAAGTGGCTGACGTGTACAAAGCCTGTGAGGACATTCGCGCCCGTGGCGGCAAGGTCACCCGCGAAGCCGGCCCGATGAAGCACGGCACCAGCATCCTGGCTTTCGTCGAAGACCCGGACGGTTATAAGATCGAACTGCTGTCGCCTGCGCGCAAAGACTAAGGCGCAGCAGCGCCACTGAGGTGGGCTAGGCCGCGATTGCCTATCTCACCTGCGTGTGTCTAGGGATGAGCAACAGTTTTAGGGCTGGTATTTATAAGGATATAAATATGGCTGACGTGACTATTAGGCATCTTGAACCAGACGATTATCCTGCAGTGCAACAGATCTACGCCCAGCCTCAGGTGTATGCGGGCACCTTGCAAATGCCATTGCCTTCGTTGGATCTGTGGGCCAAAAGACTCATAAACATGTCCGAGTGGCGCAAGCGCTTGGTGGCCTGTATGGCTGAGCAAGTCGTTGGGCTGATAACCATTGACAGCAATGATCGTGAGCGCCGGCGCCACGTCGCTTCATTTGGCATTGTGGTCGATCCGGCTTACACCGGTCAGGGTGTCGGTAGCGCGTTGATGGCGGCGATGATCGATCTCTGCGACAACTGGCTAAATATGCACCGTATCGAGCTCACGGTGTTTGTCGATAATGCCGCCGCGATTGCCTTGTACCGTAAGTTCGGTTTCGAGGTTGAAGGGACCAGTCGTGACTTCGCTTTCCGCGAGGGCCGCTATGTGGATGTGCACCATATGGGGCGGATCAGGCCAGCCGCTTGAGCACATAGGCACGATGGTCAAGGCATAAAGCAAAAGCCCCGTAAATACGGGGCTTTTTGTTACGGCTTAAATGTCGAAATCATATTCCGACAACTGCTTATGCAAACGGCGTTCTTCTAGAAAATTGTCGATGATGCGGCGCTTGGTCAGGTTGGTTTTCGCCACCTCAACCGGAGCTTCGGCTTCATCAGCATCGTCAGCTACAAAATCTTCGTCGAGTTCAAGATCTTCTTTGTCAGTGCTCATCTATCCCACTCCAGGCAGCTAGGCCAGTTGCCGACCTTATAGCGACAAAATTCGGGTGGGTAAAAAAGATTTTTTCAATCACCTAGATAAGTATTTGAATAAGCTATCAATCGTCCGAGGTTTTGTGCTTGTACTCGCACAGGTCTTCGATTCGGCAACTGCCGCAGCGCGGCTTGCGTGCCTGGCACACGTAGCGGCCGTGGAGGATCAGCCAGTGGTGGGAGTCGAGGAGGAATTCTTTGGGCACAAATTTCATCAGCTTGTGTTCCACCTCCAGCACGTTTTTGCCGGGAGCGATGCCGGTGCGGTTGCTGACGCGGAAGATATGGGTGTCCACCGCCATAGCCAGCTGGCGAAAGGCCGTGTTCAGCACCACGTTGGCGGTCTTACGTCCGACGCCGGGCAGGGCTTCGAGCTCCTCGCGAGTTTCTGGCACTTCGCCGTTATGCCGCTCCAGCAGCAGGCGGCAGGTTTCGATCACATTCTTGGCCTTGCTGTTATACAGGCCGATGGTCTTGATGTATTCGCTCAAGCCCGCCACCCCCAAGTCGTAGATGGCTTGGGGGGTGTTGGCTACGGGGAACAGCTTGGCCGTGGCCTTGTTGACGCTGACGTCCGTGGCCTGCGCCGACAGGGTGACGGCGATCAGCAGCTCAAACGGTGTGCTGTAGGCCAGCTCAGTCTTCGGCTCGGGGTTGTCTTCATGCAGACGGCGGAAAATTTCCAGACGTTTGGCAGCGTTCACTCAATCACTCCGGTCACTCGTACGCGGCGGCTGGCCGCCGCCGTGGTGGGCGCTGCGGGTTGCCGGGCAGCAAATTGTTCATCCAGTAGATTCTTCGCCGCCACCAGCAGGCCCAGCACCAGAAAGGCCCCGGGCGGCAGGATGGCCAGCAAAAAGCCGGGATAATCCTCGAACAGGGTTACTTGCCAGTTGGCCGCAATCGGCCCAAACAACAGCTGCATATTGGCGAATAGCGCGCCGCTGCCGAGCAACTCGCGCACGGCGCCGATGGCCACCATCACTAGGCCAAACCCGGCCCCCATCATCAGCCCGTCGAAGCAGGCCGGTAGTAGTGGGTTCTTTGCAGCGAAGGCTTCGGCGCGGCCGAGGATGATGCAGTTGGTGGTGATCAGCGGGATAAAAATACCGAGGATCTGATACAGCTCGTAGGTAAAGGCCTGCATCAGCAGCTCAATGCAGGTGGTCAGCGCGGCGATGATCATGACGAAGATCGGCAGGCGCACCGCATCACTGACCACGTTGCGGATCAGCGACACTGCCGCGTTGGAGCAAGCCAGCACCAGTGCCGTGGCCAAGCCCATGCCCAAGGCGTTAACCACCGAGTTGCTGACGCCCAGCAACGGGCACAGGCCGAGCAACTGGACCAAACCTGGGTTGTTGTGCCACAGGCCGTTTTTGGCGATCTCGCGATAACTAGCCATGCTTGGCCTCCACGACTTGCAGCAAGCTGGCGCGCTGGGCGTTGAAGTATTGCAGGGCACGGTGCACGGCAGCCACCACGGCCCGCGGCGTGATGGTGGCACCGGCGAACTGATCAAACTGGCCGCCGTCTTTCTTCACGGCCCAACCGCTGTCATCCGGCGCGCTCAATGATGTGTCGGTAAAGCGACTGATCCAGCGATCCTTGGCCAGCTCGATTTTGTCACCCAGCCCTGGCGTCTCTTTGTGGCTGAGCACGCGCACCCCGGCGATACGGCCATCGGCAAAAATCCCGATGAGTAACTGGATGCTGCCGCTGTAACCATCCGGCGCAGTGGCTTGCACTATTACTGCCGCCGGCTGGCCATTCAGGGTGGCGAGATAAGCAGGGGTGGGACCTTTATTGCCTAATAGCGGATCTTCGACCTCCCGCACGCTGTCGAGCAGGTCGTTGTCGTAGCTGCCCGGTGGCAGAATCTGCGCCAGGGCTTGCACCTTGGCCTCGCGTTCGGCCACGGCAATGCGTTCGGCGGTGCTGTAATGAATCGCCGCCACGGTACCGACGCTAAGCACGGCAAAGGCGCCCAGCAGCAGGCTGTTCTTTAGCATGGAACGACTGATTTGTGGCCAATCCATTGTCAGTCCTCCAGCTTAAAGCCGCGCTTGGCTTGGCTTTGCCCATAGGTGCGGGGGCGGGTGAAGTAGTCGATGGTCGGTGCGCACAGGTTCATCAGCAGCACGGCAAAGGCCAGTGCATCAGGGTAGCCGCCCCAGGCACGGATCACATAGAGCAAGATGCCGACGCCGGCACCAAAGATCAGCTGGCCCCGCTTGCTGGTGGCGCCGCTGACCGGGTCCGTGACGATAAAAAAGGCGCCAAGCATGGTCGCGCCACTAAACAGATGAAACAGCGGTGAGCCGTGGGAGTCCGAGCCTGAGCCATTCCAGAACAGCAGGCTCATCAGCGATAGCGCAGCGAGCATGGCCAGCGGCGCGTGCCAACTGATCAGGCGCTTACGCAGCAGATACAGACCGCCCAGTAAGAACGCCAGGTTGACCAGCTCCACACCTTTGCCAGCGATCCAGCCAAAGGCCGGGTTACTGGCCCAAAGTTCATCGACGGTGAGGCGCTTATTGGTTTTCAGCACATCCAGGGCGGTGGCTTGGGCCCAGCCATCGGGCTGGCTGGCGCTGCCGAAGATTTGCTGCAAACCGTCGAGCAGACCGATGCTATGGGGCGCCGGCCAGGTGCTCATCGGCAGTGGGAAGGAGATCAGCACCACCACATAGCCGAGCATGGCCGGGTTAAAGGGGTTTTGCCCCAAACCGCCATACAGCTGTTTGCCGAACACAATGGCAAAGCCCACGGCCACCATTGTCAGCCACCAGGGCGCATAAGGCGGCAGGGCGAGGGCCAGCAAGACGCCGCTGACCAGCGCGCTGTAGTCCTGCAGGTAGAAGCCGATGGGACGTTTACGCAGGGCTACGATGGCCGCTTCAAAACCGATAGCACAGGCGCTGGCCCACAGCAGGTTGAATAGGGTGCCGCTGCCGTACAGCCAGGTCAGGACGATAGCCCCCGGCACGCAGGCCAACAGCACCTGCAGCATGACCTGCTGGGTGCGGTTGCCGCCCTTGGCGTGGGGCGAGGTGATGCGGGGCAGGGCCATGGCTACTCCAAGTTACCGCGCTGCACAGGCCGCCTACAGGCGGGCCTGATGCTCGTGCAATTGCTGTTCAATGCTGGCGATGCGCGCTTGCGCTGCCGTTAGTGTTTCTGGAGCGCTGTTCGGGTCACGTTCGAGCTTACGCAGATCGGCGCGGGCAAAGGCTAATTCGGTTTTTAAGCCGCGACTGACCTCATCAATCGGCCGTTTATCCGTGCGCACCAGCTGCGGCGGGGGCTTGCCGCTGGCGTCTTCGGCTTGATGCAGGGCTTGCTCGGCGGCGCTTAAGGCGCTGCGCAAGGCTTCGAGGGTGGCCTCATCGGCAGCGGCGTCTTGAGCTTTTTTCAATTCACTGCGCTGTAGGGCTAAAGCGATTTTGGCTTGCTTTAGCGCCACCGCTCCAGGGCTTGGCGCCATGGCTGGTGCAGGTGGTGCGCTTAACGCGCTGAGTTGTTGCTGCGCGGCGGCTAATTCTTCGCGCAGCTTAAGCAGGCTGCTGTGCTGCTCTGCTGTGGGTTCGGCCAGATTCTCCAGCTTGCGCACCTGCACCCGCAGCATGGCGGCGTCGATCTTGGCTTGCTTCAGCGCCGCGCTGCTAGCGCTTGGCGCAGGCACCGAGGGGGCTGGCTGCAACTGGGCTAAACGCTGTTCGGCGGCTGCGCATTGCTCGCGCACGGTGGCCAGTTCAGCCTGTTGCGTGCTGTCGGGCTCGCTTAAGTTCTCCAGCTTGCGCAGTTGCGCGCGGAGCATGGCGGCTTCGATCTTGGCCTTTTTCAGTGCGGCCTCATCGCCGCTGGGCGCGGTTGAGATTGCGGTTGTGGACGCAACGGCTGGCGCAGCTGCGGCTGCCTCAGCACTGGCCTTATCCAACTGCTGCTGAGCGTTTTGCGCCGCTTCCTGCAGTTGCTCGACCTGTTTTTGCAGCTCGGCGGTGTTGTGATTGGCCAGTTGTTTCTCGGCTTTTTTCAGTGCCACCTGGGCCATACTGGCGGCGATCTTAAGCTTCTTCAGCTCATCGCTCGGCCCGCTGTGCGGTGCCTCTGGTTTGCTCGTCGGGATGCTGGCGTTAGGCGCGCTGCGCACTTGGCTGGCACGGGCGACGCGGGCTTGGCGCTCAGCCTCTTTCTGTTCTTCGGCGCGGCGCAGACGCTCCTGGCGCTGTTCAAAGCGCAGGCGTGAATGCTCGGCCTTGGTCTGCTTGGCCTTAAGCTCGCGAATCTCGCCTTTGGCCGCGCGGTAGTACTGCACCAGCGGGATATTCGACGGGCAGACATAGGCGCAGGCGCCGCACTCGATACAGTCGAACAGGTTATGCGCGTGCAGCTGGGCGTGCTGCTGGCCGAGGGCGAAGAAGTGCAGTTGCTGCGGCAGCAAACTCACCGGGCAGACTTCCTCGCAGTCGCCGCAACGAATGCAAGGCAAGGCTGGCGCCGGTTCCGGCAATTCCTCGGCTGTACTGGCCAGTAAGCAGTTAGTGGTTTTGATCAGCGGTGCGTGGGCGTCTGTCAGGCTTACGCCCATCATCGGCCCGCCCATGATCAGCCGGTCCAGCTGGCTGGCGTTGAGTCCGGCGAAGGCCAGTAACTCATTGATCGGTGTGCCCAGCAATGCTTCGACGTTTTGCGGTCGCTGTAACGCAGCGCCGGTAAGGGTGGCGATGCGGCTGATCAGTGGCTTGCCGTGGATCACCGCCTCATGCACCGCCACGCAGGTGCCGACGTTATGGCAAAGCACGCCAATATCCGCCGGCAAACCAGCGGAGGGCACCTCGGCGCCGGTCAGAATCTGAATCAGCTGCTTCTCGCCACCGCTGGGGTACTTAGTGGGGATGACTTTTAGCTGATAACTGCGCTGGCCCAGTGCCGCACGCACCGCTGCGATGGCTTCAGGCTTGTTGTCCTCGATACCAATCAGCACCTGCTGCGCCTGAGTCAGGTGAACGAGGATGTCGATACCGCTGAGCAGCTCAGCCGTGCGCTCGCGCATCAGCATGTCATCGGCCGTGATGTACGGCTCGCACTCGCTGCCATTGATGATCAGGGTGTGAATCGTCTGCCGCGCTGCGCCGGCCAGTTTCACGGCCGTAGGGAAGCCCGCGCCGCCTAAGCCGCTGATGCCGGCGTCGCGGATTTTCTCCAGGAGCACGGCAGGCGCCACGCTGAGGTAATCCGGCAATGGCGCCAGTGCGATCCATTGTTCTAAGCCATCGGTTTCGATCACCACTGCTTCGGCCTCCAGGCCTGAGGCGTGGGGGTAGGGCTGGGCGCCGATAAAACTGACAATGCCGGAGCTGGGTGCATGCACGGGCGCGCTAATGTTACTGCTGGCCGCAGCAATCAGCTGGCCTTTAAGCACCCGCTCACCGACCGCCACCACAGGCTCGGCCGGCGCGCCCAGATGCTGGTTCAGCGGCAGGATCAGACGTTTAGGCAGTGGCGCGGCGGCAATCGACGTAGCCGTGGACTGGCTCTTCTGCTCAGGCGGATGGATACCGCCTGGCAGTGGCCAAATATCAGGGCTGATCAGGCTGCTCATGCCGCTTGCTCCCGGTCGCTGGCGATCAACTGGGCGGCTGCCAGCGGTGGCTGCCAATGCCAGTCACTCAGGCTGCTGGGCACAGGCAGCATGTCGATACAATCCACCGGGCAGGGTTCGATACACAGGTCGCAGCCGGTGCACTCGCTGCTGATCACCGTATGCATATGCTTGGCTGCGCCGACGATGGCATCCACCGGGCAGGCCTGGATGCACTTGGTGCAGCCGATGCATTCGGCCTCGCGGATATAAGCGACCATGGGCGGCTTCTCGCCTTCGGCCGCGTCCAGCGGCTCGGCCGCAACGTCCAATAACTGCGCCAGGGCGCTGATGGTGGCCGCGCCGCCAGGTGGGCACTTGTTAATCTTGTCGCCGCCGGCAATGGCCTCGGCGTAGGGTTTGCAGCCCGGATAGCCACATTGGCCGCACTGGGTTTGCGGCAACAGACTGTTGATTTGCTCGGCGATGGGGTTGCCCTGGACGCGAAAGCGTACGGCAGCGAAGCCGAGAATGGCGCCGCACACCACGCATAGCGTGGCAATCGCCAACACCGCAACCAGCACCAGACTCATAGCTTGATCAGCCCGCTAAAGCCCATAAAGGCCAGGGACATCAGGCCGGCTGTGAGCATGCCAATAGCGGCGCCCTGAAACGGCTTGGGTACGTCGGCGATAGCGATGCGTTCACGCAGGGCGGCAAACAACACCAGTACCAAGGAGAAGCCCAAGCCCGCCGCAAAGCCATTGGCGGTGGCGCTGATAAAGTTGAACTGCGCCTTGTTGGCGTTGAGCAGGGCCACGCCTAAGACGATGCAGTTGGTAGTGATCAGCGGCAAAAAGATGCCCAGCACGCGATAGAGCAGGGGGCTGGTTTTCTGCACCACCATTTCGGTGAACTGCACCACCACGGCAATCACCAGAATAAAACTGATGGTGCGCAGGTATTCCAGGTCCAGCGGCTGCAACAGGTACTTTTGCAGCAGGTAGCTGCACATCGCTGCCAGGGTCAGCACAAAGGTGGTGGCCAGGGCCAGGCCGAGAGCGGTTTCGATCTTCTTCGAAACCCCCATAAAGGGGCACAGGCCGAGGAACTGGACCAACACGAAGTTGTTGACCAGGATGGCGCTGACCATGATGAGGGCGAGTTCGGTCATTGGGTTGCCGTAGCGCTCGAAAGGTCATAGGAAAAAGGCGCCTATTATCGGGATGCAGCCTTGGTCATACAAGCCGCATGCGGCTAATCGCCTGTACCTGGCTAGCTTCCAGCACCTCCCGGTTGATCACCGGTCAGCGCTTGCCCAGGCGCCGCCAAAGTTTGCGCAGGCTTAGAGCCAGTGGAAACAGCACAATGAGGAAGGGCAGGCTGTAACCGATGAATTCGATCAGGTTGGCGGTGCCTTCGATCAGGTTGTCCGTCAGGTTCGAGAAGGCCTCTCCTATGCGTCCCAAGGGCGAGCTTTCGTAGGGGCTGATGAAGCTCAGGCTCAGCAGGTTGGTATCCATGCGGCGCTGTTGTTGAGCTGCTTGCTGGGCGATGGCCTGCAGTTGTATCTCCAGCTCAGCCTGCTCCCGGGCCAGGGCCAGCAGGTCGGCGACGGCCAGGTCGGCGCGTTTTTCAAACTGCTGCAGGGTCTGTTGCTGGCGCTGCAACTGCTCGAACTGGCGACGGTTGTCGTGCACGACCTGCGCCAGGTCTTCGGTGTGGGTACTGCGACTGGTCTGCTCACCGCCTTCGCTAGCAAGAACGGTGATGGCCTCGACGCCCTCCGGTACGATGCGCAAGGTCAGTTCGCCACGGGGCACACGTCCACTGCTCTGCTGTGCGGCGATCAAGCTACAGCTGCCAAAGCGGGCGTCTAGACAGGCTTCGCGGGCAGCGGCGATACGCTCCCCGATTCGTTCGGCAGGCAGTTCGATGTCGATATGATGCTCATAGGCCAGATAGCTGCCGGCCTGGTTGCGCTCACCCTGCAGAGCGCCGCTGGCCGGCGCGCCCGATTGCTCGGAACAGCCAACCAGCGTGCTGAGTAGCGCCATTACCATCCATGGTTTCACGCTCGTCTCCTGGCGCCGGGCTTACTTAACCCGTTGGCCCGGCTTGGCGCCGCTGTCGGGGCTGAGCAGGTAGATTTCTTCGCCACCAGGGCCCGCTGCCAGCACCATGCCTTCGGAAACGCCGAACTTCATCTTGCGTGGCGCCAGGTTGGCCACGTACAGGGTCAGGCGACCTTCCAGCTTGCTGGGGTCGGGGTAGGCGCTCTTGATCCCGCTGAACACGTTGCGCTTCGCATCGCCGATATCCAGGCTCAGACGCAGCAGCTTGTCAGCACCTTCGACAAACTCGCATTTCTCAATCAGGGCGATACGCAGATCCACCGCGGCAAAGGCGTCGAAGTTGATCTCCGCGGCCAGCGGGTCTTTAGCCAGCTCGCCATTGCCTTGTGGCTTGGGCGCTTCGGCGGCGAGGTCTTCTTTGCTGGCTTCGATCATGGCGTCGATTTTGGCCGGCTCAATACGGGTCAGCAGTGGGGTAAAGGCGTTCAGCTGATGGTTGTGCAGAGCCTTGTCGAAGTCGCTCCATTGCAGCGGCGCGACATTGAGGAAGGCTTCGGCGGCTTCGGTCAGCACCGGCAACACCGGCTTGAGCAGAATCACCAACTGGCGGAACAGGTTGATGCCGGCGGTGCAGATTTCCTGCACTTCAGCCTGCTTGCCTTCGACCTTGTTCAGCGACCACGGCGCCTTGTCGGCGATCCAGGCGTTGGCTTGGTCAGCCAGGGCCATGGTTTCGCGCATGGCCCGGGCGAAATCGCGCTTCTCGTAAGCCTCGGTGATGCTCGGCAGGGCCGCGCTAAAGGCTTGGGTCAGCTCTGGCGCTGCATCAGTAGCTGCAGTGAGGCCTTGGTTGCCTTTATGGATAAACCCGGCGCAGCGGCTGGCGATGTTAACCACCTTGCCGACCAGATCGGAGTTGACCTTCTGCACGAAGTCTTCGAGGTTCAGGTCCAGATCGTCCACGCCACGCCCCAGTTTGCTGGCGTAGTAGTAACGCAGGTATTCCGGGTTGAGGTGATCCAGATAGGTGCGGGCCTTGATAAAAGTGCCGCGCGATTTGGACATCTTCTGCCCGTTGACGGTCAGGTAGCCGTGCACGTTGACTGCAGTCGGCTTGCGGTAGCCGGCGCCTTCGAGCATGGCCGGCCAGAACAGGGCGTGGAAGTTGATGATGTCCTTGCCGATAAAGTGGTACAGCTCGGTGCTGGAGTCTTTCTTCCAGTACTCGTCAAAGTCCAGCTCTGGGCGGCGGGCGCAGAGGTTCTTGAAGCTGGCCATGTAGCCGACCGGCGCATCCAGCCAGACGTAAAAGTACTTGCCCGGCTCATCCGGGATCTCAAAGCCGAAATACGGCGCGTCACGGCTGATGTCCCACTCTTGCAGGCCACCGTCGAGCCATTCGGCAATCTTGTTGGCCACCGAGTCTTGCAGGGCGCCGCCACGGGTCCACTGCTTAAGCATGGCCTCGAAGTCCGGCAGCTTGAAGAAGAAGTGCTTGGAGTCGCGCAGTTCAGGCACTGCGCCGGAGATCGCCGAGCGCGGGTTCTTCAGTTCGGTGGGCTCGTAGGTGGCACCGCATTTTTCGCAGTTATCGCCGTACTGATCTTCGGTGCCACATTTCGGGCAGGTGCCCTTGATGAAACGGTCCGCCAGGAACATGCCCTTTTCCGGGTCGAAGTACTGGGTCACCGAACGGGTGGCGATATGACCGTTATCGCGCAGGGCCAAATAGATGGCGCTGGACAGCTCGCGGTTTTCTTCACAGTGGGTGCTGTGGAAGTTGTCGAAGTTGACCAAAAAGTCAGCGAAATCAGTGCTGTGCTCAGCCTGCACGTTGGCGATCAACTGCTCAGGGCTGATCCCTTCTTTCTCCGCGCGCAGCATGATCGCCGAGCCGTGGGCGTCGTCGGCGCAGACATAGGTGCAGGTATTGCCACGCAATTTCTGGAAGCGCACCCACATATCGGTCTGGATGTACTCCAGCATATGGCCGAGGTGAATCGAGCCATTGGCATAGGGCAGGGCGCTGGTAACAAGAATTTTGCGGGCTTCGCTCATGGGGATCGACTGCACTGGTAACTCAGGAAGCCGCTAACTATATAGGCCCGGCGGATTTTTTTCATCATCCAGACAATCTGCGCGTTGCTAGTTGTAGATCAATTTGGCTCATGTCATCCAGTCAGTGCAACGCCCCGGTCAGTGTGGCTCTGGGGTAACATGGCGGCCTGCGTTACCTCGCCTTTCGGAGCTGTCCATGACTCTTGTTACCCGTGCTGCGGTGGAAGCCGCGTTGTCGCAATACACCGATCCCCATCTCAACCAAGATCCGATCAGCGCCGGCTGCCTGCGTGAGGTGGATATTCAAGGCGGACAGGTCAAGGTCCGCCTTGAATTAGGCTACGCTGCCGGGCTGTTTAAAAGCGGCTGGGCGCAACTGCTGCAAATGGCCTTGGAGAACCTCGACGGCGTTGAGCGCGCCCAGGTGCAGATTGATTGCCGGATCGAGGCGCATAAAGCGCAAGACCAAGTGCCGGCCCTGAGCAACGTGAAAAACGTGATCGCCGTGGCTTCCGGTAAGGGCGGTGTGGGCAAATCCACCACTGCGGCCAACCTGGCCCTGGCCCTGGCCCGCGAAGGCGCGCGCGTCGGCATCCTCGATGCGGATATCTATGGCCCCAGCCAAGGCATTATGTTCGGCATCCCCGAGGGCACCCGTCCGCAGGTTAAAGAGCAAAAGTGGTTTATTCCGCTTGCGGCCCACGGCGTGCAGGTGATGTCCATGGCCTTTTTGACCGATGACAACACCCCAGTGGTATGGCGCGGGCCGATGGTTTCCGGCGCCTTGCTGCAGTTGATCACCCAGACCGCGTGGGATGACTTGGATTATTTGGTCGTCGACATGCCGCCGGGCACCGGTGATATCCAATTGACCCTGGCGCAAAAGGTGCCGGTGGCCGGCGCGGTGATCGTCACCACGCCACAAGACTTGGCTCTGCTGGATGCGAAGAAGGGCGTGGAGATGTTCCGTAAGGTCAACATCCCCGTGCTTGGCGTGGTCGAGAACATGGCCGTGCATATCTGCTCCAACTGCGGCCACGCTGAGCATCTGTTCGGTGAGGGTGGCGGCGAGAAGCTGGCGGCGCAATTTGGCGTCGACCTGCTGGCCTCGATGCCGCTGTCGATGGCTATCCGCATGCAGTCCGATAGCGGCAAGCCGACCACGGTAGCCGATCCGGAAAGCCAGATTGCCATGCTCTACCAGCAAATCGCCCGCACCGTCGGCGCGCGGATCGCCCAGGCCGGTGCGGTAGCGATGCCGAACATCTCGATCAGCGACGACTGACAACCTCGGCAGTTAAGTAGCCCTGTGCTCGGTCAGTGGAAAAACTTACCGAGCATGCGCGCCATCAGGCCGCGATCCAGGCTCTTCTTCACGCAGGCGGCGTAGTGCTGGTCTTCATGCTTGATGTGATTGATCAGCCATAGGCCGATATCGGTGCGCATTTCCCGGGCCACTTTCAGTGGCTCGGCGCCACCGTCGATACGCCTGAGGTAACCTTCCGCGCGCGTCTTAAAGCCCTCGTGCACACGGTGGTGAGCGTCATGCATGGGGTAGCCGGCTTTCTCCATCAGCGACTCTTCGAACGAGTTGTGCGAGATGGCGTAGTCAATCAAGCCGCGGCACAGCTGTTCCACCGCAGCGCTATCGCCGGTGGCGATGCATTGTTCAATCTCTTCAAAGTAACCAAACAGCCGCTGATGCTGTTGGTCGATGATGTCGATGCCCGTTTCAAGCTCTGCTGACCAAGCAATGCTGACGCCCATGACTGCATCCCCTATATGTCTTCTGCTCTTATTATTAGGTGGTGCCTATTGACCACTCAATTAGTAGGGTAATTGTCAGTCAATGCGCCGGTGTTGATTTGGGTCATGGCTCCTAGAGCATTTTTCAAAGCAAAAAAAACCCCGCCGAGGCGGGGTTTTTTTAAGCGGGAAAGCTCAGGTTAGACTACCTGAACTTCCTCAGCTTGCATGCCTTTCTGGCCGCGGGTAGCGACGAAAGTCACTTGTTGGCCTTCTTTCAGGCTCTTGAAGCCATCGCTCTGGATAGCTTTGAAGTGTACGAACAGATCGTCACCGGATTGCGGAGTGATGAAGCCGTAGCCTTTCTCATCGTTGAACCACTTAACGGTGCCAGTTTGACGATTGGACATGTGAATGTCTCCTAACAAAAGTAATAACAGCCCTGGAAAAGCCCAGGCCGGGACTGAGTGCAACGAGTACTAGGAGTCGGACGATGTTTGATCGAAATCTAGGCATCAAGCAGCGATTCGCGGTGACACATGCAGCACAGTGGGTTCACCATACCCGCTTTTAGCGCTAAGCGCGAATGCTCTGTGCATCTTTCTGTTATTTACTGCTCACTTATTGCCTTGGGTCAGTCTCAAGGCCCGCTTTTGCACAGCCTTTGAACCAAGCGGCTGGCCCCGGTAAGATGCGCTCACTTTTTCATCATTTGCCTATTACAGGATCGCCGCCATGAGCATTAAATCGGATAAGTGGATTCGCCGCATGGCTCAAGAGCACGGCATGATTGAGCCTTTCGTCGAGCGCCAAGTGCGCAACGATGGCAATGAGCGCCTGATCTCCTACGGGGTGTCCAGCTACGGTTACGACGTACGTTGCGCCGACGAATTCAAGGTGTTCACCAACATCAACTCGGCCACCGTGGACCCGAAAAACTTCGACGAAAAAAGCTTTGTCGATGTGAAGAGCGACGTCTGCATCATCCCGCCAAACTCCTTTGCCTTGGCCCGCACCGTGGAATTCTTCCGCATTCCCCGCGATGTGCTGACCATTTGCCTGGGCAAAAGCACCTACGCGCGTTGCGGCATCATCGTTAACGTCACTCCGCTGGAGCCTGAGTGGGAAGGTCACGTGACCCTGGAATTCTCCAACACCACCACCTTGCCAGCGAAGATCTATGCCAACGAAGGCGTGGCGCAGATGCTGTTCCTGCAGTCCGATGAAGATTGCGAAGTGTCCTATAAGGATCGCGGTGGTAAGTACCAAGGTCAGCTCGGCGTGACCTTGCCACGCGCCTAATAGCTAAGCGCTACCTACAAAAAAACGGGCCTAGGCCCGTTTTTTTTGCCGCCGAACAAGCGCTTAAGGCACCAGTGGCAACTGGCGTTTGTGTTGACTGTTGTCGTAGGTGCGCACGATGATGGCATAGGCTTCGTCGCTTACCGCTTGGCCATGCAAGAAGGCATCAATCTGCTCATAGCTCACGCCATGGGCCAGCTCATCCGGCTTGCCGGGGCTGAGTTCTTCCAGATCCGCTGTCGGTACTTTAAATACCAGCTCATCCGGGGCGCCGAGGTGCTTGGCAATGGCCCGCACTTGGTTTTTCACCAGACCCGACAGGGGGGCGAGATCGCAGGCGCCGTCACCGAATTTGGTGAAGAAGCCCATTACCGCTTCGGCGGCGTGGTCGGTGCCGATGACCAAGCCATTGTGGGCGTTGGCGATGGTGAACTGAGCCACCATGCGGATGCGCGCCTTGACGTTGCCCAGGACGAAATCGCGATGAGCTGGGTTAAGCGGCTCGAGATCAGCCATCTGCTGGCTCAAACCGCTAACGCTGGCGGCGATGTTGACGGTGCTCAGTTGGTCGGCGCGGATAAATTCCAGCGAGGCCTGGGCGTCGTGTTCATCGTGCTGGGTGCCATGGGGCAGGCGTACGGCGATAAAACGGTAAGCCTCGTCACCGCTTTCTTGGCGCAGTTCTTCCACGCTGAGCTGGGCCAGACGGCCAGCGGTGAGGGAGTCGACCCCGCCGCTGATGCCCAGCACTAAGACCTTCAAGCCGGAATTGCGCAGGCACTGTTTGATAAAGCTTTTGCGCCGCGTAATTTCGCTTACCAGTGCGGCTTGGTCGGCAAAAGGCGGCACCACCTCAAGGGCGGCGGCAATTTCGGCTTGGCGGTTGCTCATAGCAAGGTCCTCAACGTAAACAAGACGAAGCGCGCAGCGTGCGCGGAATGGGCAAAGCTTACGTCTAACTGGCGGCAAAGGGCAGGGCGCCGGGTGAATTACTGCCAAGGAAAAAACTAAGGGCACCCGCAGGTGCCCTTAGTCTTGGATGCCGCGCTCAAGTAGTGGCTTATTTGTCCGGCGTCAGCAGCAAACGCTTGCTGCCATAAGCCTTGTCGAGGTTTTGCGACTGGAACGGGAAGCTCATGTAGCGGCCCTTGAGCCAGGCGTCGATGCCATCGGCATAGTGGTCGCTAAACGGGTTACCCGACTGGCCGGAACTGTTCACCCCCATCAGCGGTTCTTCGCGGCCGAAGTCGACAACGATACGCATGGCGGGGATCAGCCACGTATCGAAGTTTTCCCCCCAGTGATAGGCCGAGACGTTGAGGGTGCTGTGATCGCCACCGGCGGCATAAGGGCCGCGATCCAGGGTGCTTTTGATCGCGTTGATGCCGCTGCGCTGGCTGGCACTGAGATATGGCGCCATCTGGCTGCTGCCGCTGCGCCATTCATAGGTGTGCAGCTTGCCCCACTGCCAAGCGCTGCGATCAGTGCCTAAGCGGCTTTCCAGCAGGCTGACGGCGCCGGCCAGGCTGCGCGCGAGAATCGCTGGTTTATCTTCCTTCTGCGCAGTGCGCCGATCATCCCAGAACGGGCTGTCTTCGCGCCCCAGCAGGTGGTCAGCTTGGGCCGAATAGGAGCTGTCAGCAGCATCCACCAGCGCTTGCCAGGCCGGGCTGGTATCCGGGCCTAGTTCGTCGAGGAAGATGTCGCGGGCGCTCTGCTGCAAGAACGCGCTGTACAGCGCGGCATCGGCGGAGCTGGCGCTCAGGCGGCCGTCGAATTTCATCAGGCGTTTATACGCTTCTTCGGCCTTCGCGCGTTGCTCCGCAGGCAGGGCCTTGATCGCCGCCTGCAGGCTTTCAGCCATGCCCGGCGCGCTGAACATGCCTTGCAGCTTGGCGACGAAGGTGGAGGTTTGGTCGTACTGCATGTTGACCATGTCGCGGCTGTCTTTCTTGCCGTTGGCGGCCAGTTGCGCAATACGCTCGGCGCGGTCCGGGTAATACCAAGAGTTGGACAGCTGCATGCCATAGCCTTGCGGCACGCTGCGTTGGTTCGCCGTGCCCAGCCAGCCCTGCGGCGGGTCTTGATCGTAGGGGTGGAGCATGGGGTCGGCAAAGCCTTCCCATTCATATTCGCTGTTCCAGCCCGGCGACGGCAGCAAACCTAAGCCGGCGCGGCGGTTAGGGAAGCGTCCGGTGACTTGCCAGCCAATGTGCTGCGCGTCGGCAAACAGCAGATTGAGCGGCATGGCGCGGATTTCCCGGCTGATCTCAAAGGCCTGCTCCACCGACTGCGCGCGGGACAGATCAAAGAACGCGTCGAGGCTTTGATCGGCCTCGTTCTGCGTGCTCTTAAGGGCTAAGCCGTAGCCGCTGGACAGTTGCAGCGGTTGCAGCGGGCTCTTGCGCTGGCCCAGCACGGAATTAAGCAGCGGACCGTGACGAGTGGCCAAAACTGTCTCGCGGATGGGCCGCTCGCCTTTGATAAAGAAGGTTTCCTGGCGCTCTTGCACGGGCAGCCATTTGCCGTCGGCCAGGTAGTGCAGACGGCCGTTTTGCTTTTTCAGTTGCTCCAGGAACAGGTCTTGGTTGTCGCCCATGACCATGGTCATGCCCCAGCCGATCTTGCCGTTAAAGCCGGCAACAATCGCGGGTACACCGGCAATCGAGACACCCGCGGCTTGGTATTTGGGGGAGCGGATCTGCACGAAATTCCACACCGAGGGCAGCGACAGCGGCAGGTGGGTGTCGTTGGCCAGCAGGCTTTTGCCGCTGCGCGTGCGCTGTGGGGTGAAGGCCCAGTTATTGGAGGCAGCGACCCCCTGCATATGCTGCTGAGCAAACTGGCTCAGGGCTTGGCTGATGTCAGTCAAGCCAGCCAGCTGGCCCTTGAGGTTGAGGCCTTTGAGTTTTTCCGCCTCGGCAAAGGGCAGCGGCTCATCGGGGTAGGTCGGCAGCAGCCAGGCCAGCTTGTCGCTGCCCACTTGCTGAGACAGGATCAGCGCGTCGATCTCCTCTTGCAGGTTGACCGACAGACCGAAGTTGAGCAGGCAGAACACCAGCACCGAGTCTTCTGCCTTCCAATAAGCCGGGCGATAACCTGACTCGGCTAAGTCCATCGGCAGCTTGTCGCGATAGCGGAACAGGTAGGCGTTAACCCCGCGCGCGTACACCTCGAAGAATTTCTTCAGGCGCGGCGAGGCGTTCTTGTACAGCACCTCGGCGTTTTGCTTGAGGTTGACCGCGCGCATAAAACGGTCAATTTCCAGTGCCCCAGGCCCAGCCATTTCGGCCAGTCGACCCTCTGCCAGCAAGCGCATGCTGACCATCTGGCTGAGGCGGTCGGTGGCATGCACATAGCCCAAGGCAAATAGCGCATCGTGGAAGGTGGTGGTTTCAATCAGCGGCATGCCCAGCGGGTTGCGCCGAACCACCACACTTTGTGCCAAGCCTTTGACCTTGATAATGCCTTGATCGGGCGCGACGCTGTCGCCATAGCGACTTTCTAAAAACGATTGGCAGCCACTTAAGGCCACCATGCTGGTCATGATGGCGGTAAGGCTAAAGGCAGCAATCGGGCGAAAAGCGCGCGCTCGCATGCGGCAGGCTCCTTGGATTTTTAAAGTTAAGGGCACGCCTGCAGCAGGCGTCACAAGCATTGATGGTGCAATACGTTAGCCAGACGTTAGTTGACTGACAAGCGGTGTGCGGGTGATGGGGTGCTTGTAGCGGCTAGGCCGCTGTCCAGCAACCAGCGGGCGGCGCTCAGGGCTTGCTGATGGTATTGGCTGTGTAGCTGTTCAAACAGCACAAGGTATGTATCCCGCTGCGCCCGCTTGAGGGCACGCCAGTGCTCATGGCGAGGCACCTCAGCAGAGGCCGCATGCAACTGGTGAAACACTTGGCAGTGGGAGTTTTGGCTCAGGTTCGGGTCGAGATTATCCAGCAGCACCTTGATTCGTATCGCCCCTTCAAGCAGATCTAGCTGACCATCGAGAAGGCTGCCGGCGAGTAAGCGGATGTCGCTGCTCAGGCGCTCTTGTTGCTGCTTGACGGCAGTGCGCTGGGTCCGTTGCCGGGCCCATACTTGGCCCCACAGGTAGCTGGCATAAATGGCCAAAGCGGCGACTAACAAGCCGCCGACAATGGCGATGAGCAGCAGCGAGGCGCTCATCCGAGGCTTAGGCGCCGTGGCACTTCTTGAATTTTTTCTGGCTGCCGCACGGACATGGATCGTTACGGCCGACATCTTTCAGTGCGTTACGCACGGGTTCTTGATGGCCGTGGTTGCAATGCGGACCGTGCACATGGCCGTGATCGTGGTGATCATGGTCGTGGTCGTGATTGCAGTCTGGGCCGTGGACGTGGTCTTGCTGGGTCATGGGATTACTACTCCGCGATAAAATCGCCGGGAATTATCTCTCCACTGCGCGACATGTGCACGCTTTGCCCGAAGAACCAGCCCGTTTTTACTGAGCCAGTCAGCTCATACGGGATAGGCACATTGGGTTTTTCCAGGGCTTTGATGACTTGGCGCAGATGGCGCCAGAGATTGGTATTGACCGGGATCTCAAAGTTGCGGTGGCCGTGCGCCGGAACATCCACCGAAACACTGGCTTGACCCTCAGCCAGTTTTATTTGGTTGAGGTAGAGCACGTATTCCATACCGCGAACTGGTAAAGAAAAGCTGTTCGGGTTATCGATGCGAAAACGCAGAGTGAAGTTCTGCTCAAGTAATTTCGCCTTCACCACTTCAACTTTTAACAGACGAACTTCAGGAGTCTTGAAGTCGCCTGAGGACCAAGAAGAACAACCAGCAAGGGCAGAAAAAAAGCCTACAACTAAACATAGGCCAAGTATTTTTATGGATTGTGCCTGGTAAAACATTGCTGACTCCGTATGAACCCTCAGTGTAACAAGCAAGTGCGGCGCTGCAAGCGCTTAAGTTGGTAAAAGCGTGAGAATACTGAGCAGCTAATTTTTAAGGAGTATGACTGTGGCTCGTTATGAAATCGCCTTCAGCGCACAGTTGGTGCCTGGTGCGCAGTTGGATGGGGTAAAGGCCAATGTGGGCAAACTTTTCCAAGCCGATGAACAACGTTTGGCCCTGTTGTTTTCCGGGCGGCGCATTGTGATTAAAAGCAATCTGGATGCAGCGGGGGCGGAGAAATACCGGGCCGCCATGGCGCGGGCAGGGGCCGTGGCTGAAGTGGTTAACCTCGATGAGGGGATTGAAGAAATTGTCTTAACCGCAGCACCGCCTGCCAGTAGTGCTTTTGTCGCGGCGCCGGTTGCCGCGCAAGTACAGAGCAGCACTCCGACCGCACTCGGGCGCTTAAAAGTGGCGCCGCGGGATGAATATATGGCGGCCTTTGTCGATGTCGACGCGCCGGACTTTGGCATCGCTGAAGTCGGAGCGCCGCTGCAGGACGCCAAGCCACAACCACCAGCACCGGTGGTTGATCTCAGTCAGTTCAGCCTGGCTCCGGCAGGCAGTGATATGGGCGAGATCAAGCGTCCTGCGGCGGGGCCGCTGCCGGATATCTCCCATCTCAAAGTCGAGCGGTAACGATTTAGGCAGGGCTTAGAGGTAGCTGGCACAGCACTTTTTAAATTTCTGCCCGCTCAGGCATGGACACGGATCATTACGCCCGGCGCCTAATTTGACGGTGGGATCGATAAAGTACCAACGCTCGGCGGGGCGCACGAAAGCTGAGCGTTCGCGATGACTTTGTTCACCTTGAGCGTCACGCCAGTGGGCCGTGAAGGTGACATAGGCGTGCGGCGGTGCACCTTCAATCAGCTCACTGCTTTGCACCTCTAAACCCAACCAGGTGCTGCTGCGGCTCCAACTTTCGATGCTGGCGCGATCCAGGCCGCTTTGCTGCGCCGGCAGGGTGGTGCTGACTAAATAATCGATTAAGCCCAAGGCGTAAGCGCTGTAGCGCGAACGCATCAAGGTCTCGGCGCTAGGGGCCGGGAGGCCTGCGTGATATTGACCGCAGCATTGGCTTAACGGCTGTGGCTGGCCGCAGGGGCAGGTGTGACTCATGGCATTACCACCAGTATTTGCCGAAGTTTTCCGGGTTGGCCCAGAACTTGGCATTTAACCAGTCGGGTACCTGTTTGTAGTCGAGCAGGTCGTAAGTAAACAGCGTGAGGCTTTGCTCATCGCGTTGAAACTGCTCGCTGGCCTGTAGCGCCAAGGCGTAAAGATCGGTGGCTTGCCACGGGCTGGCGGCTAGATCGACCAATACCGCCATGCGGCTGGCATTTAAGTTACGAATGCCGCCTAAAAGTTGCAGGGCGGTAGCTTTCGGCAGGTGCTCTAAACAGTCAATCAACAGGGCTAAGTCATAGCGTTGAGCGGCTAATTCTGTGGGCAACGTCCCAGCTTCGCAGTGGGCAATATGACACTTTGGGTGGGCCTGAATAAATGCGTCAATTGCGGGTATATCGCGATGGCCAACAATCAATAGGCGTTCTGGCGCGTAACGGGCCAAAAGGGCGGCAATCGCTTGTTGGGGGGTTCTGGTTGACTGAGTGGCTGGCATGCATGGTCCTCGCTCGGGGGTGAAAGACTAACGTGCCGTTGATCAGAGGCCTAGTGCGAAGTAGTTGACTAATGTTGGCGCATCATCTCTGGCGTATTTTAAGACTGACGTCTTTACTTCTTGAGTATCGGTTACGGGCCGATCCACGAAACGGAGAGATATATATGAGCATGGCTAGGAAAGCATTACCTCTGATTGTCGCTAGTAGTTTGTTGACCGGTTGCGCTGGGGTGCAAAAAACCGATTGGCCCACCTGTGCGGCTGTGGGTGGTGTAACCGGTGCAGCCTTGGGTTCGATTGAAAGTTCGGGCTGGGCCGGTGGCGGCGCCGCATTGGGCGCAGGCTTAGCCGCTGCTTACTGCTGGGTGCATGGCGCCAGCGATGAGCAAGTAGTAGTGGTTGAAGAGACGGTCGAAGAAGTTGCGGTGGCTGAACCAGTCGAAGCGGTGCGTGTTGAGTTGGATGTGAAGTTCGACTTCGACAAGGCCGTAGTGAAAGAAGAAAGCTACAGCGAGGTGAAAAACCTGGCTGACTTCCTGACTCAATACCCACAAACCACCACGGTAGTGGAAGGTCACACCGACTCGGTGGGCCCAGACGCCTATAACCAGAAACTCTCCGAGCGCCGTGCTAACGCCGTGCGCGATGTGCTGGTTAAACAGTACGGGGTCAGTGACGGTCGTGTTAGCGCCGTGGGCTATGGTGAGTCGCGCCCTGTGGCCGATAACGCCACGGCTGAAGGCCGCGCGATTAACCGTCGGGTAGAGGCTGAAGTAGAAGCTCGTCCTTAAGCGCCACGGTTGGCGTGTTACCTCTCAACTGGGCTGCTCTGGCTCAGGTTAAGTAACCGGTGAGCTGTATCCTCCTGTAATACCGCCGATCTGCGGGTATTACAGGAGATGCCGGATTGCTGCAGTGCAGGTCTTAGTTCTTATTTGGCCAAACGTCCCGCTGCCTTAGTGCCGCAGCAATGGCGCTCGTGCATAGCGCTCAGCTTGGTGCATTGAACGCAATCGAGGGTGGCCGGTGCTTGTGTTACTCGGCAATGTGGGGGAAAGTTCCCGGGTTAATTAACCTTCAGCTAGCCGCCGATGGATGGGCATTAGGCTTGTGGCCAAGTGTCAATCAATGCGCTCTGCACCTTGCAGTTGGCTAGGCCGATGGTTTCACGCAGCCGTTAAAGTGGTGGATGGTGATGAAGTTTGCTCTTAGTTTGGCCAAGGTCTTAACCCTGCTGTTTTGGGCGCTGATCATCACTAACCTCGTGCAGCCTTTGCGCCAACCCTTTAATCATCTGTTGCTGGCCGCTGGTGCTGTAATCCTGCTGCTGCATCTGTTTGAGCTGTGGCTGTATCGCCAACGCTTGGCAGCTGCCACTAAGCCGGCCTGGGCACGCCTGCAGACCCTGCTGTTCGGCGTGTTTTATGTCTATCCACTACCGGCGCTGCCTGCGCCGTTGTCAGCCGCTGCGTCGCTGCCTGAGGTCAATCCTGCGCCAAGCGCGGTTACCGAGGGCAACAGTGCTGCTTCTGGCTCATCTGCAAGCGATCAACCCCCACAACAAGAGTTAAAACTGGAGAGCGGCAATGCGTAAAATTTTGGTGCTGATGGCGCTGATCAGCCCGGCAGCCATGGCCAAGGCCATCATTGAGGTCGAGCCCAACGCGTTTATGCGTTTGCCTGGCAATGCCACGGTGCTTCAGTTGGATGAGGTCAATGTGGCCGATAACGCCACGCTGATGCTGCCTGCGGCGTTACGTGAGCTGACCATCCTTGAGTTGCATTTGGGGCGCAGCGCGCGGCTGGTGATTGCCCCCAGTGAGCAGCCACTGAAACTGGATATTGCTCAGGCTGATATTGCCAGCGGCGCCGCCATCAGTGCCCGGGGAGGGCAGGGGACTTTCGATAAACCCGCGACTGCCGGGCGCCAGCTGAATCTGCGTTTGCAAGGCGGCAATGTGCAGGATCTGTTAGTCGACGCCCGTGGCGGCAACGGTGCGCCAGGCTATTCGGGCTTAGCCGGGGCTGATGGGGTGGCGGGTGGTTGCACCTGGGGCCAGGCCAGCCGCGGTCATAACGGCTTGGATGGCGGCAATGGCGCCCCCGGTGCTACGGGAGGTCAAGTTCGGCTGGAGTTGCCCCAGGGGTTTGCCTTGGAGCAAATCAAGGTGCGAGTAGACGGTGGCGCCGGCGGTAAGGCGGGCTTGGCCGGTGAGCCGGGCAAAGGCGGAGCGCGCAAGGGCTGCTTGGTGTATAGCGCTGCCGGCGCTGCCGATGGCCGCCCTGGGCTAAGCGGGCAGCCCGGCGAGCCTGGTCCGGCAGGCAGTGTTAACGTGGTGCAGTTCTAGGCAGTACTTGGGCTTAACTCGGCGAGTTAAGCCCAAGGGCATTACAGGCTTGGGCGGATCGCGGCAATCGCGATCACGCCGAGGCCCAGCAGCAGATTGAAACCGACCAGGCGGCGAATCCGTCCCAGCACGTTACCTCCGCTTGGCCAATCTTCAGCGTTCACCGCGCGGCGCAGTTCTGGCAGCAGCAACAGCTGGATGCGTAAAAACAATGCCAGCATGGCCAAGTACAAGCCCATCATGATGTGCACATAGCGCGGCGCACCGGCGAAGGTCTTGAAGCTCAGGTGAATGATCCCCGCGCCACTGAGTGGCAGCAACAGCACGGCGGCCCAGACCCAATAGAAGAAGCGCGGAAACACCGCCAGCCATAACTTCAGGCGCGCCGGCGCTTCTAGGGCGCTGACGGCGGCCGGGCGCAGGACCATCCAGGCGAAGAACATGCCGCCCACCCAGACCACGGCGGCGAGTAGGTGCAGAGCATAAACAAGGGCGTAAGGGGTCATGCGGGGCTCCTGTAATAGATAAGCGCTTGGGCGCTAAAGCAATTAGCGCGCTATGATAGCCGCCGATTCCAAACACTGAAAATTTATCCAGCCTTTTGCCGCCAGTTGCCCATGCTCAGTCCCGAACTTAAGTCCCAGATTCAGGGCGCTTACACGCGCTTCCTTGAAGCCAAAACGCTCAAACCCCGTTATGGCCAGCGCCTGATGATTGCGGAAATCGCCAAGGTGCTGGGTACTATCGGCCACGACGACGAAGGCCGTCGCGTCGGTGAGCCAGCGGTAGTGGCAGTAGAGGCCGGCACCGGTACGGGGAAAACGGTGGCATACAGTCTGGCCGCCATCCCCACCGCCAAAGCGGCGGGCAAGCGCTTGGTGATCGCCACCGCCACCGTGGCGCTGCAAGAGCAGATCGTGCACAAAGACCTGCCGGACGTGATGCGCAACAGCGGGCTGAATTTCAGCTTTGCTCTGGCCAAGGGCCGTGGCCGTTATATGTGTTTGTCCAAACTGGATATTTTGCTGCAAGAAGGCCAGGCGCAGAGCGCCACGGCGCAGCTGTTCGAGGAGGAGGGCTTTCGCATCGAGGTGGATGAAGAAAGCCAAAAGCTGTTCACCTCGATGATCGAAAAACTCGCCGGCAACAAGTGGGACGGCGACCGTGACAGCTGGCCACAAGAGCTGGACGACAGCCGTTGGGCGCAACTGACCACCGACCATAGCCAGTGCACCAACCGTCATTGCCCGAACTTTCAGCAGTGTGCCTTCTATAAGGCCCGTGAAGGCATGGGCAAGGTGGATGTGATCGTCACCAACCACGATATGGTGTTGGCCGACTTAGCCCTGGGCGGTGGTGCCGTGCTGCCTGACCCGCGCGACACCTTGTATGTGTTTGACGAAGGGCATCACCTGCCGGACAAGGCCATTGGCCACTTCGCCCACTTCACCCGCTTGCGCTCCACCGCTGACTGGCTGGAGCAAACCGCGAAGAACCTGACCAAGTTGCTCGCCCAGCATCCGCTGCCGGGCGACCTTGGCCGCTTGATCGAGCAAGTACCGGAGCTGGCGCGGGAGCTGAAAACGCAGCAACAGTTTATGTTTGCCGCGTGTGAGCAAGTTGCCGAGTTTAAGCCCGGTGAAGACAACGAAGGCCGTGAGCGGCCGCGCCACCGCTTTGTCGGCGGGGTGGTGCCGGCGCATATGATTGAGTTGGGGCTGGAGCTGAAAAAAGGCTTTAGCAAGCTCAATGACCTGTTTACCGGCGTCACCGAACAACTGAAAGAAGCCATGGATGGCGAAGCCACCTTGGGCATCGCCAGCCATCAGGCTGAAGAGTGGTATCCGCTGTTTGGCAGCTTGCTGGCCCGGGCGCGCGGTAACTGGGAGCTGTGGCTGGCCTTTACCGCTGAAGATCCCGAAGAAAGCCCGCCCATGGCGCGTTGGCTGACCCTGGCGCAAAACAACGCACTGTTTGATATCGAGGTGAATGCCAGCCCGATTCTGGCTGCCGAAACCCTGCGCCGCAGTCTGTGGAACGTGGCCTACGGCGCATTGGTGACCTCCGCCACCTTGACCGCCTTAGGCAGCTTTGATCGCTACCGTATGCGCGCAGGCCTGCCGAAAAATGCAGTGACGGCGGTGGTGCCCAGTCCGTTCCAGCATGCCGATGCCGGGGTGCTGCGCGTACCGAATCTGAATGCCGATCCACGGGATTCAGCGCTGCATACGGCGGCGATCGTGCGTGAACTGCCGACTCTGGTCGCCGGCTCCAAAGGCACTCTGGTGCTGTTCTCCTCACGTAAGCAGATGCAGGAGGTGTTTGACGGCTTGGAGCGGGATTGGCGCAAGCGGGTGTTTATCCAAGGCAATCTGTCCAAGCAGGAGACCTTGAATAAGCACAAGGCGCGGGTCGACAGTGGCGAGGAGAGTGTGCTGTTCGGCTTGGCCAGTTTTGCCGAAGGGGTCGACTTGCCTGGCGCCTATTGTGAGCATGTGGTGATCGCCAAAATTCCTTTTGCCGTGCCCGATGACCCGGTGGAAGCGGCGCTGGCGGAGTGGATTGAAGCCCGTGGTGGCAATCCCTTTATGGAAATCGCTGTGCCGGACGCCTCACTGCGTCTAGTTCAGGCTTGCGGACGCCTTTTGCGTACCGAAGCTGACCGCGGCACCATCACTTTGCTGGATAGACGGGTAGTGACGCAGCGCTATGGCAAGGCCATTCTGAACGCGCTACCGCCGTTTCGCCGGGAAATTAGCCCTTAACCTGAACCTGGGGGCTGGCGAAGGTCCAAGAGTCACGCGCACAATGCCGTGATAAATACCTGCGCGGGCCGCGCAGTGTTGCAAGGCCGTCTAGGGGAGAGGTTGAGTGAAGGGTAAGGGTAGGCTGCAAGCTGGAGTTATCGCGCTGCTGTTGTTAGGTCAGAGCGCCACTGTTACCGCTGAAGAAAAGCAGGAATTATTCAATTTTGTGCGGCCGCTGGATGCCGTACAGGTCAGCACTGAAGATGCCGACTTGCCCAATCGCATCGGCGAGCCCACTCCCCAAGGTGAAGTGCTGCGGCGCATTACCTTCCATGTGGCGGCGCAGCCCACTTTGCGCTTGAGTCCACAGACCGGCAGCTGGGACTGGTCGCAGCAACAAGCCGTCAGCCTGCGCGTGCAAAACGCCATGGACTGGGCCCTGACCCTCGATGTGCAAATTGACAGCCGCGATGGCAAACGCCTGACCAGTCGCATTGCCCTCCCGGCCGGGCCGGCGCAAACCCTGTTGATCCCGCTACATGCCAGCAGTGCAGGTGATCAAGGCATGCGCGCCGCCGTGCCAATGCCCTTCAGCCATGCCGGCAACCGCGTGCTGCTGGCTGACAGCGTGCAAGGTACTATCGATTTGAGCCAAGTCAGCGCGGTGAGCCTGTCGCTGTCACAACCTAAGGCCCCGCAGAGCATTTTGCTCAGCCAGTTTGCCGTCACAGCAGCGCTGCCGACAGCCGCGGCCTATGAGCAGATTGTCGATGCCTACGGGCAATTTAGCCGCGCCAACTGGCCAGAGAAAATCACTCAAGAGTCACAACTCCAGCAGGCGGCCGAGCAGGAGCCGGCGCAGCTGCAAAGCTTGCTCAAACAGCGGCCGAAGCAGGATCAGTACGGCGGTTGGCTGGGTAGCCCAGGGCTCAAGAAAACCGGTTTTTTCCATACGCAAAAGCGTGACGGCCGCTGGTTCTTAGTTAGCCCGGAGGGCAATCCGTTTTACTCCCTGGGCGTCAATGCGGTGACCTTGGAGCAAAGCGCCACCTACGTTGAAGGCCGCGAAGCGATGTTCAGCGCGTTGCCCAAAGAGGGTGATGCCCTGGCCGCGTTTTACGGCAACAGCGATAGCCGTAGTGGCATTGGCGCGAACCAAGGTCGGGCGTTTGCCAATGGCCGCTGGTTTGATTTCTACAAGGCCAACCTGCAGCGCAGCTACGGCAAGGTTGATGCCGCACAGTGGCGCAGCCTTGCCACGCAGCGTCTGCAAGCGTGGGGCTTTAACACCTTAGGTAACTGGAGCGACTCCGGCTTTGCCCAGCAGGCGCAGATGCCGTTCACCATCCCACTGTCGATCCGTGGTGATTACGCCACCATCAGCACCGGCACCGACTGGTGGGGCGCCATGCCCGACCCGTTCGATCCGCGTTTTGCCATGGCCACGGAACGTGCGGTAGCCATTGCTGCCCGCGATCACCGGGATAATCCGTGGTTGCTCGGCTATTTCGCCGACAACGAACTGGCCTGGGCGGGCCCAGGTGAGGGCGCCGAGGGTCGTTACGCCTTGGCCTACGCCACCTTGCGCCTGACCACCGATGTGCCGGCCAAACGCGCCTTCCTCAAGCAACTGCGCGACAAGTACCGCAATCACAACGGCCTGTCCAAGGCTTGGGGCATTGATCTGCAAGCTTGGGAGTTGATGGAAGACCCAGGCTTCCAAGCGCCGCTGCCGAACGAGGCATATCCGGCCATCGAGCAGGATATGCAGGCGTTCCTCAAGCTGTATGCCGATACGTACTACAAAACCATCGCCGATTCGCTCAACTGGCATGCACCTAACCATCTGCTGTTGGGTGGCCGCTTCGCCAGCAGCATCCCCGAGGCGGTGCAAGCCTGTGCGCAATATTGCGATGTGCTGAGCTTTAACTTCTATACCCGCGAACCGCAGCAGGGCTATGACTTCGCCGCTTTACGGGCGTTGGATAAACCGCTGCTGGTCACCGAGTTCCACTTTGGTTCGCGCGATCGCGGGCCGTTCTGGGGCGGTGTGGCTGAGGTTTATAAAGAAGAAGAGCGTGGCCCGGCCTATGCCCACTTCCTGAGCAAGGCATTGGCGGAGCCGCAGATTGTCGGCGCCCACTGGTTCCAGTATCTCGATCAGCCCGTAACCGGGCGCCTGCTCGATGGTGAGAACGGCCATCTGGGCCTGGTCGCTATCACGGATCGGCCCTGGAGCGGCTTTGTCAAAGAGGTGCGTAAGGCCAACTTAAATGTGCCGTTGGTGCTGCTTAAAGCTAAGCCGGCAGCCAAGCCTTAAGGCCGGTTGATTTCGTTGCCCAGTTGCACGGCGTGCGCTGGGCCTTGGAGGATGTACTGCGTGCTGATTCAGGGTTATTTCGATTTAAAGTTTGAAGCGCTCAAAGACAGCTTCGCCAGTTTGTTTGAATCCTCGCAAGAGCGCGGCATGGCCCTGTGCGTAAAAGTCGGCGGGGAAACCGTGGTCGATATCTGGGCTGGGGTCGCCGATAAAGATGGCGAGCAGGCCTGGCATAGCGACACCATTCTTAACCTGTTCTCCTGCACCAAGACCTTCACTGCGGTGACGGCTTTGCAATTGGTTGGCGAGGGCAAGCTGGAACTGGACGCACCGGTGGCGCGCTATTGGCCGGAGTTCGCGGCGGCCGGTAAAGATAAAATCACCCTGCGCCATCTGCTCAGCCATCAAGCCGGCCTGCCGGCAATCCGCCAGCTGCTGCCAGCCGAAGCCCTGTATGACTGGGGCCAGATGACTCAGGCGCTGGCCGCCGAGCAGCCTTGG
Source organism: Pseudomonas sp. 5P_3.1_Bac2 (assembly GCF_025465995.1). Taxonomy (GTDB): domain Bacteria; phylum Pseudomonadota; class Gammaproteobacteria; order Pseudomonadales; family Pseudomonadaceae; genus Aquipseudomonas. The sequence goes on from NZ_JANLNY010000004.1 coordinate 360,879, forward strand.
TGGGCACTGGGTGAGGGGCATGGCTATGCACCTCTCACTTACGGCTGGTTAGTCGGGGAATTGTTGCGCCGCGTTGAAGGGCGTGGGCCTGGCGAGTCGATTGTGGCGCGCACGGCCAAACCCTTGCAGTTGGACTTTCATGTCGGCTTGGCGGACAGCGAGTTTGACCGCGTGGCCCATATCAGTCGCGGTAAGGGTAATGTCGGCGATGCGGCGGCGCAGCGTCTGCTCAAGGTCATGATGAGCGATGCGCAGGCCTTGAGTACCCGTGCTTTTACCAATCCGCCGTCGGTGATGACCAGCACCAATAAGCCCGAGTGGCGGCGTATGCAGCAGCCAGCGGCGAATGGTCATGGCAATGCGCGCAGCCTTGCGGGGTTCTATGCCGGGTTGTTGGATGGCAGCTTGTTGGAAAGCGAGCTGCTTAACGAACTGACCCGCGAACATGCTCAAGGCGAAGATAAAACCTTGCTCACCAGCACCCGTTTTGGGCTGGGCTGCATGCTGGATCAGCCGGGGGTGGCCAATGCTACCTATGGCATGGGGCCACGGGCCTTTGGCCATCCAGGGGCGGGTGGCTCGATTGGATTTGCTGACCCAGAGCGCGATGTGGCCTTTGGTTTTGTTACCAATAGCCTGGGACCGTTCGTCTTGATGGACCCCCGGGCGCAGAAACTTGCAAGACAACTAGCTGCTTGTTTATAGCCAGCTCGGCTAAACTGCTGCGCAATTTGCTGTTCATTATTCAGTTTTAAGGCCGCCGTGGCGGTTAATGACGTTATTTTTGTTTCTTTCTTGATTAGATGGATGTCCGATGCTCACCAATAAGTCTGTTGCTTTAGCTTTGTGTTTACTCGTCGGTGGCTGTAGCTCCATCGATATCCCGGGCTTTGGTAGCAACAACAGCAAGTTGGCCAAGGCCCAAGCCGCCGCGGCGAAAATGCCCGAGCCGGCAGTCACCCAAGCTTGGTTAGATGACTACGAGCCCAAAGTGCGTGAGGCCATCAAAGGCACCAACTTTGAATTGGAGCGTCGGGAAAACCTGCTGGTGGTGACGGCGCCTGTACAAGGCTCGTTTAACCCTGACCGCCCGAACATGATGTTGCCAGTGACCCTGGGCCCGCTGACTCGCATGGCTAAGTTGCTGGAGCAAGAAAAGTCGATTGGTGTGCTGGTGCTGGGCCATGCCGATAGCAGTGGTGATCCTGCCGCCAACCGCGAGCTGAGTCAGCAGCGGGCCCGCGCGTTCACCTCGATCTTCCGCATGAGTGGCCTGAAGCAGGATCGCTTGACGGTTAAAGGCATGGGCTCCAACAGTCCGCGAGCGGCTAACGACAGCGCGGAAGGCCGTGCTCTGAACCGTCGCGTGGAGATCTTGCTGACCTCGAAAGTCACTCTCAACGCGCTGATCGCCAAGTACAGCCTGCCAGATCTGCAGCCGGCTACTGCCCTGGCCTCGGCTGACAAGCCGGCGGCAGCGGCACCCGCTAAAGCTAAAGCCGCGAGCAAACCGGCGGCTAAGTCCACTAAGCCTGCAGCTAAGAGCGTAGCCAAAGCTAAACCAGCGGCGAAACCAGCAGCTAAGACGCCGGCCAAAGCTGTAGCCAAAACCACTAAGCCTGCTGCCAAAGACAGCAAGGCCGTGGCTAAGGCCGATAAGCCTGCCGACGCTAAGCAGTAATTCCCCTTTCCTTCAGCAGCCGGCAGTGCCTGAAAGCGCCTGCCAGGCTGCGCTAAGTCAAGCCAAATCCGCTCCTCAGGTTTAAGCTAGGCACATTCTGGAGGAAGTGCTGATGACTCAAACCTTGGCCGATATGCGCCGTGATTACACCCGGGATGGCTTAAGCGAAGCCCAAGCGCCGCTCGAACCATTTGCCTTGTTTGCCCAGTGGTTTGCCGACGCGGTGAAAACTGAGCAGCTGCCTGTTGAACCCAATGCCATGACCCTGGCCACCGTGGATAGCGAGGGCCGCCCCCATTGCCGCGTGTTGCTGCTCAAGGGCGTGGATGAACAGGGCTTTACCTTCTTTAGCAACTATCAAAGCGCCAAGGGTGAGCAGATGGCGGCCAAGCCGTTTGCGGCGATGACCTTCTTCTGGCCGACCCTGGAGCGCCAGGTGCGCATCGAGGGCCGGGTCGAGCGGGTCACGCCTGAGGAGTCCAACGCCTATTTCCAAGTGCGTCCGCTGGGCAGCCGCATCGGCGCCTGGGCCTCGCCGCAAAGCCGGGTGATTGCCGATCGCACTGAGCTGGAAGGGCTGCTGGCCGAGACTGAGCAGCGTTTTCTCGACAGCGCACCGCAGTGCCCACCGCATTGGGGCGGCTATCGCTTAGTGCCTGAGCGCATTGAGTTTTGGCAGGGGCGCGCGAGTCGCCTGCATGACCGGTTGAACTACCGCCTGCGCGGCAAGGTGTGGAGTCGCGAGCGTCTGGCGCCTTAGGCCTGTTCGTCGCCGGGGTATTCGGCAGCGGCGCGCTCCAGCCAGGCTGGCAGATCACGTCGCTTCACCCCGGCTGCTTGCGCCTCACTTAGGCGCTTAAGCATGTAGTTACGTTTGTCCGGGGAATTACCCGCTAGGGCCAGGGTCAAATCGCGGTCCATCCAGCGCTTGATCCGCACATAAATCCACCAGTGGAAATACAGCCCGGCCAGCGTGGTGATGACGACAATAAAGTAATCCATAGCTCCCCCCAAAAAGGCCCGTAGTCTACGTGGGCCAGTGTGCGTTACCCAAGTGGCGCAGTGTCGCGCAAAGCCTCGGCAGGCGTGGCGGGGAGGCTCACAGGCGCAGTCGGTAGGGCAGACATGCACGACGGCGTAGGTGATCTAAACTCAAAACTGCCCAACTGGAGAATTAACCATGCGTAAACCCATTTTGTTAGCCGCTTTTTTGTCCGGGCTGACCCTGCTCAGTGGCTGCGCCTCCGACCTGACCGGTGACAGCTATTCGCGCGAGGAAGCGCGCAAAGTGCAAACCGTGCGCATGGGCACCATCGAAACCCTGCGCCCGGTGAAGATTGAAGGCACCAAAACCCCAATCGGCTCCGGGGCTGGCGCCATTCTTGGTGGCGTGGCTGGCAGCGGCGTTGGATCTGGACGTGGCAGCGCGGTGGTGGCGGTGATTGGCGCCATAGCGGGTGGTCTGCTCGGGGCGGCGACCGAGGAAGGTCTGACCCGTACCCAAGGGGTGGAAATCACCGTGCGTGAAGACGACGGCAGTACCCGTGCCTACGTGCAAAAGGTAGAGGAGAACGAAGTGTTCCGGGTCGGTGAGCGCGTGCGCATCACCACTGTGGACGGCACCAGTCGCGTCAATCACTAAGGGTTAACGCAACCGGATCGGTGTTGAGCTGATCCGGTTTTTTATTGTCTTTTTTACCAGTAAAACAGGATTTATACCGCCGCTTATAGCATTTTGTCAGTCAAAGGTTGGTGTGTTTGTGGTTTTTGGTAATAAATAATGCAGTGACTGATTTCGATAGTTATGGATAATTGCTAGCTGTTCAAAACCTATGGTTTTGCTATGAGGCCTTCGCTACAGCGCCTGCTTAAGGTGTTTAGCCAGCCCAAGATTGAGGAGTAGGGTGCTGCGTTGTGCCGCGCAGGGCCCATTAAGGAGAGGTTTATGACGTTAGCGATGATCATCGCCTTGCCATTTATTGGCATCCTTCTGCCCTTGTTGGCAGAGCGCTTTGGTCGTTCCGCTTGCGCCTTAGCCACTGCTGTCGCGCCGCTGGCAGCACTGCTGGTACTGCTTAGCCAACAAGGTGCGGTGTTTGCCGGGCAGACGTTAATCGCAAGCTGGCAATGGCTGCCGGCGCTGGGCCTAAACCTCAGCGTACGTCTGGACGGCCTGGGCTTTTTGTTTGCCTTGCTGATTCTCGGCATTGGCCTGCTAGTGATCCTCTACGCCCGCTACTACTTAGATAGCAAAGAGCCCATGGGGCGTTTCTTTGCTTATCTGCTGCTGTTTATGGGCGCCATGCTTGGCGTGGTGTTGTCCGAGAACCTGCTGCAGCTCTTGATGTTCTGGGAGTTGACCAGCCTGGCTTCGTTCTTGTTGATCGGCTTCTGGCGCCACCGCAGCGATGCCCGGCGTGGCGCACGGATGTCGCTGACGGTCACCGGCGGCGGTGGTCTGGCGCTGCTGGCAGGGATTCTGCTGCTGGGGCATATAGTCGGCAGCTTTGAGCTGAGTCAGATTTTGGCCTCGGCTGAGCTGATCCGCAGTCACAGCTATTACCCACTGGCGCTGATGTTAGTGCTGCTGGGGGTGTTCACCAAGTCGGCGCAATTTCCCTTTCACTTCTGGTTACCGCAAGCCATGGCGGCACCGACCCCGGTGTCGGCCTACCTGCATTCGGCAACCATGGTTAAAGCCGGGGTGTTCCTCCTGGCGCGCTTGTATCCGGCGTTATCGGGCAGTGATTGGTGGTTCTATCTGGTTGGCATGACCGGCCTGGTGACCTTGCTGGTGGGCGCCGGCATGGCGTTGTTTCAGCACGACCTCAAAGGCTTGCTGGCCTATTCGACCATCAGCCATCTGGGCTTGATCACCTTGCTGCTGGGCCTGGATACGCGCCTGTCAACGGTGGCGGCGGTGTTTCATATCATCAACCACGCGACCTTTAAGGCCTCGCTGTTTATGGCTGCCGGGATCATCGATCACGAGACGGGCAGCCGCGATATGCGCCAGCTAAATGGCCTGTGGAAATACATGCCCATGACCGGCGGCTTAGCCATGGTGGCGGCCTCGGCCATGGCCGGGGTGCCGTTGCTCAATGGCTTCCTCAGCAAGGAAATGTTCTTCAGCGAAACCCTTAACCAGCATCTGCTCGGTAGCTTCAACTGGGTAATCCCGGCGATGGCGACCTTGGCTGGGGTGTTTGCCGTGGCCTATTCGCTGCGCTTTATCCACGACGTGTTCTTTAACGGCGAGCCCATCGATCTGCCTAAATACCCGCCCCATGAGCCACCACGCTATATGCGTTTGCCGGTGGAGGTGCTGGTGTTCCTCTGCCTGGTGGTGGGCATGCTCCCGGCCTATACCGTGGCACCCTTGTTGGCGGTGAGTGCGCAGGCGGTGCTGGGGGGCGATTTGCCTGAGTACAGCCTGGCCATCTGGCATGGTTTTAATCTGCCGCTGCTGATGAGCTTTATTGCCGCGCTCGGCGGGGTGGCCCTGTATCTGTGCCGTAAGCCGCTGTACCAGTGGTATGCCGGCTTGCCGAGCCTGAATGCCTTGCAGATTTTCGAGCGCTGCATGCGTGGCCTGCAGGCATTTGCCCAAGGGCTGACCCAGCGTTTGGAGAGTGGCTCGCTGCAAAGCTATCTGGTGTGGATGCTGGTCAGCGCCTTGCTGTTGGTGGTCATCGCCCTGAGCCCGCTGGAGCAGTTGCAAGGTCCGGTGGCGCAGTCGCCCATTGATGGCCTTAGTGCTCTGGGTTTGCTGGTGCTGTGCCTGAGTGCGTTGTTTACCGTGGCGCTGCACCGCCAGCGTTTACTGGCGTTGATGGTGATCGGCGCTAGTGGTTTGGTGGTGGCCTTGGCATTTGCCCGCTACTCGGCGCCGGATCTGGCCCTGACGCAGATCTCGGTGGAAGTGGTCACCATCATCCTGCTGATGCTGGTGCTGTTCTTTATGCCTGACCGCACGCCCGCGGAGTCCAGCAGCCTGCGCGTGCTGCGTGATATCTGCTTAGCCGGCGCCGTGGGTACGGTGATCGCGCTGCTGGCCTTTGCCGTGCTGACCCGACCCTACAGCAGCATTGCCGCGTTCTTCTTGGAAAACAGCTTAAGCGGTGGCGGCGGCAGCAACGTGGTGAACGTGATCCTGGTCGACTTCCGTGGCTTCGATACCTTGGGTGAGATTTGCGTGCTGGCGATTGCCGCCGCGGGCATCTACGCGCTGTTGCACGGCCTGCATTTGCCTTATCCGCAGCGCGATGCCCATGGCCGTCTGTGGTCCACCGACAGCCATCCGATGATTCTCGACAAGCTATCGCGTCTGCTGCTGCCCATGGCCTTGATGGTCTCGGCGTTTATCTTTATTCGCGGGCATAACCTGCCTGGCGGCGGCTTTATTGCCGGGCTGATCACCGCTGTGGCGCTGATCCTGCAGTACATCTCCCATGGAGTGACCTGGACGCAGACGCGCCAGCCCCTGAGCTACCACAGCATTGCCGGTGCCGGCGTACTGCTGGCCGGGCTCACGGGCCTCGGCAGCTGGCTGTTTGGCTATCCGTTTTTAACCACTAGTTTTGGCCATTTTGAGATTCCCTTGATCGGTGAGATTGAGCTGGCCACGGCGATTCTGTTTGATCTGGGCGTGTACCTGACGGTGGTCGGCGCCACCTTGTTGATCTTGTCCAATATCGGCCATGTCAGTCAGGACGTGTCGTGTAGGGAGGTGCTCTGATGGAAGCGCTGTTTGCCATTAGCCTCGGCGTGTTAGCCGCCACCGGCACCTATTTGCTGTTGCGCGGCCGAGTATTCCCGGTGGTGCTGGGGTTAACCTTGCTGTCCTATGCGGTGAACCTGTTTCTGTTCGCCATGGGCCGCTTGGTCTCAGGTGGTGTCGTGATCCTTGGTCAGGCTGACAAGGCGCTGGCTGATCCGGTACCGCAAGCCTTGGTGCTGACCGCCATTGTGATTGGCTTTGCCATGACCGCCTTCGTCGTGGTTTTGGCTTTACGTGGCCTGGCGGAGCTGAAGACCGATCATGTCGATGGTGAGGAGCCTAAGGCATGAGTAGTCTCAATCATTGGTTGATCGTGCCGATCCTGCTGCCGCTGTTTGCCGGCGCGCTGCTGTTATTCGCCCATAAGCTGAGCAAGCCGGTTAAGCGGCTGTTCTCCTCCCTGGCTTGTTTGGCCTTGGTGCCGCTGGCGCTGGTGCTGCTCAACCAGGCTGGGGATGATCAGTTGCGCTGGTATGCCTTGGGTAACTGGCAGGCGCCGTTTGGCATCGTGTTGCTGCTGGATCGTTTAAGTGCGCTGATGCTGCTGCTCACCGCCGTACTGGCCAGCTGCGCATTGCTCTATGCCTGCCGTGGGGATGATGAGCGCGGGGCGAATTTCCATGCGCTGTTTCAGTTCCAGCTCCTGGGTATTAACGGCGCTTTTCTCACCGGCGATCTGTTTAACCTGTTTGTATTCTTCGAGATCCTGCTGATCAGCTCCTACGCCTTGCTGGTGCATGGCCATGGCGCCGCGCGGATCAAAGCCGGCATGCATTACGTGGTGCTCAACCTGCTCGGTTCGGCGCTGTTTCTACTCGGTGTCGGCACCCTGTATGGCTTGACCGGCACCCTGAATATGGCTGACCTGGCGCATAAGGTGGCGGCTGCCGATGGGCAAACCGCGCCATTAATCGCCGCCGCCGGTTATCTGTTGCTGCTGGTGTTCGCCCTCAAAGCGGCAATTCTGCCGCTGTACTTCTGGCTGCCACGCGCTTACGCCGCGGCCAGTGCACCGGTGGCCGCGCTGTTTGCGATCATGACCAAGGTCGGCCTGTACGCCATCGTGCGGGTGTTCACCTTGATCTTTGGCGCCCAGGCCGGTCACTTAAGCAACTTTGCCCACGAGCTGCTCTGGTGGGTCGCTGCGCTGACGTTGGCCGCTGGCGTGTTTGGCGCTCTGGCTGCGCGGCAATTGCAGGTGCTGCTGAGCTATCTGGTGGTGGTCTCGGTGGGTACGCTTTTGGCGGGGATTGCTTTGGCCAGCGCCGATGCCTTGGCTGGCGCCCTGTATTACTTGGTGCATAGCACCTTGCTCGCTGGTGGCCTGTTCCTTTTGGCGGATTTGATTGTGCGTCAGCGCGGCGCGGCGGGCGGCGATTTGCGCCAGACCCATAGCCTGCGTCAACCGCTGTTGCTCGGTGGCTTGTTCTTTGTTGGCGCGATTGCCGTGGCGGGGCTGCCGCCGTTCTCCGGCTTTATCGGCAAGCTGATGCTGCTGCGTGCGGTGCTCGAGTTCGGGGCAAACCAAGCGCTGTTGCTGTGGCCGATTGTGTTGATCGGCGGCCTAGGCCTGCTGATTGCCTTGAGTCGCGCCGGCAGCGCGATCTTCTGGGCCTTGCCGGCTGAAGAGCAAAGCCAGGAGGTGGCGGCCAAGGCTGACCCGCTGCGCTTATTCAGTTGCTGTGTGCTGCTGTCGGCCAGTGTGCTGCTGGTGCTGGCGGCGCAACCGATCAGCGCTTACATGCAAGCCACGGCGGCGCAATTGCTCAATGTGCCGGCCTATCTGGCGCTGGTGCCAGGAGGTGGAGCATGAGACGTTGGCTGCCGCATAAGGGCATGATCCTTTGCCTGACCCTAATTTGGTTGCTGCTGGCCAACAGCCTGAGCCTGGGCAATATCGTCCTGGGGGCGCTGTTGGGCTGGTTGATCGTGTTGCTGTCCCAGCACTTTTTGCTCGACCTGCCGCCGGTGCGTAAACCCTGGCTGCTGTGCCGCTTTGTGCTGCTGGTGTTTTACGACATCGTGGTCGCCAACCTGCAGGTGGCCAAGCTGGTGTTGGGCCCAGGTAAGGGGCTGAATCCGGCGTTTGTCGAAGTGCCGATGGCGATTGAAAACGACTTTCTGCTGGCGGTGCTGGCCAGCATCGTCTCGCTGACCCCGGGGACGGTGTCGGCGGGGCTCAGTGCTGATCATAAAGTCCTGCTGCTGCACGGCCTGGATGTGCGCAACGAGCAGGCGCTGATCGATGAAGTGAAAAGCCGCTACGAAGCGCCTCTGCTGGAGATCTTCCAATGCTCGCGTACGTGATGCCGATTTGTTTCTGTCTGCTGGGCGTGGCCCTGCTGCTGAATACCTTGCGCCTGTTGCAGGGACCGAGCATGCCGGATCGGGTGTTGGCGCTGGACAGCCTGTATATCAACGGTCTGGCCTTGTTGGTGGTGTTCGGTATCTGGCAGGCGTCGAGCTTTTTCTTCGAGATTGCCCTGCTGATTGCCGTGCTTGGTTTTGTCAGCACCGTGGCGGTGGGTAAGCACCTGCTGCACGGCGACATCATTGATTAAGGGATGCCCATGAACCCATGGATTGAAGGTCTGGTTGCGCTGTTTTTGCTGCTCGGCAGCGTCTTTGTGCTGATTGGCGCCATCGGCCTGTATCGCCTGCCGGACTTCTTTACCCGCCTGCATGGCCCGACTAAAGCTACCACCTTGGGCGTGGGCGCGTTGCTGCTGGCGTCGATGATCTTCTTTAGCAGCACTGAGGCGGGCCTAAGCCTGCATGAGCTGCTGATTACTCTGTTTCTGTTTATCACCGCACCGGTCAGCGCGCATATGTTGTCCAAGGCGGCGATGCAAAAGAAACTACCGCTGGACCCCCGTACCCGGGGCAAGCCTTGGGAGTCTTAAACAGGCTTTTCCCTTCTGCGTGAGTGGATTATTCATTAGACTCGGGCTTTTGCGGTGAGTGTTATGACGCACAAGCACGGGCAGGGCGGCGCGATGCTGTGCCTGCTGCTGGCCATGGCTCTGTGGGGCAGTTCGTTTATTGCCCTCAAGCTGGCCTTTGCCGAACTGCCGGCGCTATGGGTGATTTTTGGCCGTATGGCCTTGGGTAGCTTGATCTTCCTGCTGGCCTGGCGCTGGCGTGGTGCCCTCGAATACCGTGCCGGCGACTGGAAGTACCTGCTGGCCATGGGCGTCTGCGAGCCTTGTCTGTATTTCCTCTGCGAAGCCATCGCCCTGCAACACACCAGTGCCGCCCAAGCTGGGATGGTCACTGCACTGATGCCGCTATTAGTGACGCTCGGGGCTTGGTTAGTGCTGGGCGAGCGCACTACGCAACGCAGCCTGTTGGGCTTTGCCATCGCCATCGGTGGTGCGCTGTGGCTGAGCCTGGCCGGCAACAGTGATGAGCATGCCAGTAATCCCTTGTTAGGTAACTTCTTCGAGCTGCTGGCAGTGCTCTGCGCAGTGGCTTACACCTTACTGCTGAAGCACTTGTCGACGCGCTATTCAGCGTTTTTCCTCACCGCGCTGATGGCCTTTATCGGCTGTGGTTTCTTCCTGCCAGCGGCGCTGATTTACGCGCCCGTACCCGCGCAACTGAGCCTTAAGGGGGCGCTTGCGGTGGCTTATCTGGGCGTGCTGGTCACGGTGGGTGCCTATGGCTTGTACAACTACGGCGTGGGCCGTTTGCCGGCGAGCCAGGCCTCGGCTTTTTTAAACCTGATCCCGCTCTTTACCCTGGTGTTTGCCGTACTGGTTTTAGGCGAGCGCCTAAATGCCGAGCAACTGCTGGCGGCGCTATTGGTATTTGCTGGGGTCATGCTCAGCCAATGGCGCAGCAAGGGCCTGTTGCCGGCCGGGACCTTGGATTAGCCACGCAGGCGGCAGTGAACGGCCACCGCAGGGGTGGCCGCAGCACAGCAGGGTTTACTCGCCTAGGTTGAGCATATTGCGGATCACCGCCTCGGCGACGCGGATGCCATCGACACCGGCCGAGAGAATGCCGCCGGCATAGCCTGCGCCTTCGCCGGCGGGGAACAGCCCGCGCAGGTTGAGGCTCTGCATATCGGCGCCACGGGTGATGCGCAGCGGCGAGCTGGTGCGGGTTTCGATGCCAGTGAGCACTGCGTCATGCATATCAAAGCCTTTGATCTGCTTGCCGAACTCCGGCAGCGCTTCACGGATGGCTTCAATGGCAAAGGCGGGCAGAGCCAGGGCTAGGTCGCCGAGCTTGATCCCGGGTTTGTAGGACGGCTCGACGCTGCCTAGGGCGGTGGATGGCACGCCGGCGATAAAGTCGCCCACCAACTGCCCTGGCGCTTCATAGTTGCTGCCACCGAGCAGGTAAGCCGCCGACTCCAACTGTTCTTGCAGCTCGACCCCGGCCAGTGGGCCACCAGGATAATCCTGCTCGGGGCTGATGCTGACGACGATGCCGGAGTTGGCGTTGCGCTCATTACGCGAGTACTGGCTCATGCCATTGGTGACGACGCGGTTCGGCTCCGAGGTGGCGGCCACCACCGTGCCGCCCGGGCACATGCAGAAGCTGTAGACGGCGCGGCCGTTCTTGGCGTGGTGCACCAGTTTGTAGTCGGCAGCACCGAGTTTCGGGTGGCCGGCGTATTTGCCTAGGCGCGCGCGGTCGATCAGCGACTGTGGATGCTCGATACGGAAGCCCACCGAGAAGGGCTTGGCCTCCATAAATACTGCGCGCTCATGGAGCATGCGGAAGGTGTCACGGCTGCTGTGGCCCAGGGCCAGAATCACGTGGCGGCTGCGGATGTGCTCGCCGCCGGCCAGAACTACACCGTGCAGTTGGCCGTCTTCGATCAGCAGGTCACTGACCCGTTGTTCAAAGCGCACTTCACCGCCCAATGCGATGATTTCCTCACGCATGGTCGCCACCACCCCAGTGAGGCGGAAGGTGCCGATATGGGGCTTGCTGACGTAGAGGATTTCCTCTGGCGCACCGGCTTTCACAAACTCGTGCAGCACCTTGCGGCCAATGTGCTTGGGATCTTTGATCTGGCTGTACAGCTTACCGTCGGAGAAGGTCCCGGCACCGCCCTCGCCAAATTGCACGTTGGACTCGGGGTTAAGCTCATTTTTACGCCACAGGCCCCAGGTGTCTTTGGTGCGCTGGCGGACTTCCTTGCCGCGCTCCAACACAATCGGTTTAAGCCCAGCCTGGGCCAGAATCAGCGCGGCAAAAATCCCACAGGGGCCAAAGCCGACCACCAGTGGGCGCTCGCTAAAGCCTTCGGGAGCGTGGCCAACTGGCTGGTAGGTGGTGTCGGGGGCGACGCTGATATGGCGGTCGTTGCTCAGTTTGCTGAGTACGGTGGCTTCATCGCGCAGGTTGCAGTCGATGGTGTAGATAAACTGCAGTTCGCTGGATTTCTTACGCGCATCGTAGCTGCGCTTAAACAGGGTGAAATCCAACAGCTCGCTGTCGGCGATGCCTAGGCGTTGGACGATGGCCGGGCGCAGGGCTTCTTCGGGGTGATCGAGGGCGAGCTTAAGTTCGGTAATGCGCAGCATGGACGGTGCACTCTTAGGGCCGGAGGCAACCCGGCAGCGGTAAACCGGCAATTATACGCAGGATGGGGCGCTTGTAACGGCCAGCAATCGCTCGGCTGGCCGTACAGGTCTTAGCCCTTAGTTGTCGCGGCCGCCACCCTGATAAGCACAGCCGCGCATGACCTTGCCGTCCAGGCGCAGCTCCGCGCTCATGTTCTGCACCGTGCCGCTCATGCTATCGACGCAGCGCTGCTTGGCTACCCACAGCTCAAAGCGCTGGCCGTTGGCCTCGCTGCTGAGGTTAAAACGGCCTTCAGGCAGTTGTTCTTCGACGTAGGGCAGGGCCAGGTCTTCTTGGCCAGGCCGGGACAGAATCAAGCCTTGGCTGCTGACCGCCACATGCCAGTTCGGCTCATTGCCGTGGGCGCTGAGCAGGGTGCGTTTAAAGTTGATGTCGTTGCAGCCCGGACCTTCGCCCTGCACGCGGTAGACCTGAGTAGGCAGCAGTTCGCCGTCATGGCCTTTGCTTGCGCTGGCTTTTAGCTGGCCGCGCAGATCCACGAAGAGTTTGCTGCGGCCATCGGCAAACAGGGTTTGCGCGTCGCTGCTCAGGCTGTCTTGGTTGGGGTCAGTGGCGGCGCTGTCGTTGATCACAAACTGGCGCTGCTCCTGGCACGGACGAAAAATTAAGTCGCTGGCGGACTGGCTCAGTTCGCCTTGCAGGCGGGTGGATTTCAGCGTGGCATCTGGGGTTTGGTTGCCGGTCGATTGGCAGCCTGCGAGCAGGGCGAGGAGGGTCAGGCAGAGGGGACGATGTAGGCGCATGGGGGCACTCCGGAAAACGTGCGCTCACGTTACCTAGGCGCTGCCCTGATCACAAGGTCAGGGCAGCGCCTTACGGTTTACTCGGTTTTCACCGTAGTGGTGGCACCGTTGTTCTTCACCGAGGTGATGCCATCGTCACGTCCAGTAGCGCTTTTGTACAGCTGGCTGGTGCCGATGACCTGGTGATTGGCGGCTTTGAGGTTGAAGTAAAAACGTCCATCGCTGGCGTCTTTACGCTCGTAGCGCGCCTCATCAGCGGCGTTTTTTTGCACCGAGGCGATACCGCCTTCGGCGGCACTGCGGCTTTCATACTGTTCGCTGCGCAGGATCACTTCGCCATTACCGGCTTTTAGCACGAAGGAATACTGGCCCTTTTCGTTCTTTTTCAGCACATAGCATGCGGCCATGATGGTCTCCATTGAGGTCAGGAAGGTACACACTTACTACCGATGACGGCGCTCTATCATCCGGCAATATTTTGTCGGCTGATAGAGCACCGCTTAGTTTTTGCTAAAGCGTCTGCACCTTTAAGGTTTAGCGGCTTGCTGCGACTCATACAGCTGCAACGCAGCGTCCACACGTAAGCGTTCGGTTTCGTTGAAGTTTTCTTCCAGCAAGCGGGCCGTGGCTTGGTCTTTGTCAGCTTGGCTTAAGCCTTCGTTAGCGGTGATTTTTTGCCGCTGCTCCTGGAAGCTGGTCAGGCGTTGTTGCCACTGCGAGCGTTTGCCGTCGAGTTGTTCCAGGCGTTCGGTGGCTTCCACCCCCACGGTTTGCTGGCGCAGGCGGCGAATATCCTCTGCGCTGCCGCCGTTGGCTTGCAGGGCCTGGGTTTGCTGGCGCAGTTCCACTTGCAGGCGGGTCAGGGCTTGCTCTTGCAGCTCTTCAGGCAACGCGTCGCGCAGTTGCTGGACGCGGGCGGTTTTCTCATCATCGCTGAGGCTCTGGTCATGCAGGATGGCCAAGCGCTGCAAGGTGAACTCGTTGTAGCGCTGCTCGGTGCCGAAGAACGCCTCCACCGCTTCAGCGCTAAAGATCCGTTCACGCAGGGCTTTGACCGCCGCCTCGCGTTGAGTCAGGCCGCTGAGGTCAGTACTTTGCGGCAGATCAATCTCCAGCGCGATCAGCTCTTGTTTGTATTGCAGGTATTGATTGAACAGGGTGTGTGCCTGGCTGCGGGCGGGCTCTTGCAGTTGTGCGTCGATATAGCCGCGCAGGCGCGCAATGCTTTGTTCCAGCGGCTCTTCACCGATAGTGCTGAGGAAGTAGTCGAAAATACGCCGAATATCCGGGGTGATCAGCAGATTGCCGGCTTCATCCACATAAAAAACCCCATCGACCTCGGTCCCCCGCAGCGAGGTAGTCATCTGCGGGGCAGGCGGTTTATCACTGGCTTTTAGGTTCTGCACAGTGACTACGGGGGCCTCTAGCGTGGTGCTTTGTGGCGCAGTATTGGCACTGCTGGGGGCGCTGCTGGTTTGCTCAGGTTGGCCATCCAAAAACAGGATCACAGCCAGGCAGGCGATAAACACTACGGGGATCAGTAACAGCAGTTTTTTCACGTGAGTACCTGATTGACGTCTTCAAGGAGAGGGTTTCTTAAGAAGCCCGAACGAATTACAAGCCTGCCAGCTTCAAGCGATTGGCTTGCTGCCGATAGACCGTTAGCGGATTGGTTTCAAATAGGTTGGTGAGCCCCAACGCATGGTTGACTTCATCTAGGTGATTTATTCGGTAATTGTCACGAATGACCATGCCCAGATGGGAGCTGCAGCGCCCGACAAGGCCGTCGTTTTGCTTTTCCCGAGTGAAGGTTTTCGAGCCGATGACGGTGATTAGATCGGAGATGTCGGCCAGGTTAGTGCTGGGACTTGTGCCGCTCCATGAGTAGTAGCGCACGCCATTCACCGAGTAGTCACCTTCACCGCATGCCGAGACAGGTACGCCATCCGGGAAGCGTTGATTGAACAGCAACGCTGCGTCGGTGGTCAGCGAGCCCACAGCGGCCCGAGCGTCCTGATTGGAGATATTGGCACCCCCAGAGAGCAAGCTGATGGTAGCGCCCAGTGCCTGCGATAAGGTCGCTATGATCGCTTCACTGGTGGAGCCCTCAGGGACCCTGCGCACGAAGTCGGCCAACTCCGAGCCTTTGTTGGCACCAGCAATGGTGGTGATAGACGGAACTAGGTCAGGGCGAACACCGGCGACGTAACGTACGGTCGGCCCGCCGTGACTGTGGCCAATCAGGTTGACCTTGCTTTTGCCGGTAATAGCGATGATCTCTTCGACTTGAGCCAGCAATTGCTCGCCGCGAAATTCCGTGTTGTTGATCTGTGACATCTCGGCTATATGCACATCAGCACCGCCTTGGCGCAACGCCGACGGCACGTTGAACCAATAACCGATGCCGACAATGTAATCGAAGCCCAGCAGGCCGTGGCCTAGCACAATCGGGTACTGGGTTTTGGTGTAATTGCTGTTGAAGAACGAGGCATGGGCGCTGCTGCTCAACGACAGAGTGGCAACCGTGAAAAAGGCGAGCAGCGATTTTTTGTTGTTCATGGCTGTTCTCGTAGTAGGCGACCGGAGGGCCTGTGCTTAAGTTTTTAGTGCACAAAGCTCCACTCACGACTGGGTCTGTGGAGCTGTTGCAAGGCTAGCTACAACGCACAGTTTGTTGGGCTATGTGTGGTCGCCATGGTTTTTAAAGGCCCTCGTTTTTGAGACGGTTAGCATGGGCGCGATACAGCGTGATTGGGCTGGTCTCAAACATATTGGTCGCACCCACAATCTGGTTCACCTCATCCAAGTGGTTCATATGGTAGTTGTCGCGAATCACTTTGCCGAAGTGAGCACCGCAGACTGGCGCCATACCGTCGCTGTCGCCCTTACCCATTAGCTTGTTGACCACTGCACCAGAGATCATGCCGCTGTCGCTGGGGTCGCGTATCAACGCGGTGGCTGTAGCGTCGCCGGTCCACGAGTAAAAACGCATACCGTTGGCTTGGTAGACACCCTCACCGCAGGCGGTGGTAGGGATGCCAAGGGGGAAGCGTCGGTTAAAGTCCTCTGCGCCTTTGCTGGAGAGTGAACCTAATGCCGCCAAGCTTTGTTGCGGGCGATTCGCACTGTTGCCACCAATCAAGTTAATGATCCGCGCGAACACGTTGACCACTTCTGAAATGGCGGTCTGGATCAACGAGCCTTCCGGGATCAGGGTCAGGGCATCAGCCACCCCAGAACCTTTGTGCGAGGAGCCGATGGTGGTGACCGATGCGACTAAGTCCGGGCGTACTGCGGCCACATAGCGGATGGTGCCACCCCCTTGGCTGTGTCCAATGAGGTTGAATTTCTGCGCGCCGCTGCTGGCGGCCCAGTCATCCAACTGTTCAATCAGTTGCTCACCTAACACTTCGTTGCTGTTTGCTGCCGACGTAGAACCGATATACACCTGCGCACCGCTTTTACGCAGCTCATTGGGGATACCATGCCAATAGTCAATCCCTGCAATGTTGCTAAAACCAAACAGGCCGTGGGCTAAGACTATGGGGTAACGAGTTTGCGTGTAGTCGTCTTTTTTCGGCCTCAACCAGTCGAACAGCCCGGCATGAGCTTGGCTGCTTAGGGCCAGAACGGCGCCAAAGCAGATCCCTGCTAACGCTTTACGGGGGAATTTGCCATGGTTAAGTGCTGTTGATACGGGGGTAGTGGTCATCAAGATTCCTTCCTTTTTATTAGTCTTAAGCACGCATCTGCTGCTGGGTTGAGGAGCCGCTAATGCTGGTATTGCGCCTCATCCGATGAGGGACCAAGGGCACAACGGCAAGGCCACTGCTAGACCTGAATCAAATGGCTTTGCCGTTGCGTCCGCGGGGCAGGGCTGCACTAACAGCCCTGCCCATTCATCACAAGCCTGTCAGTTTCAACCGGTTAGCGTGTTGCCGATACACCGTGACGGGGTCGGTTTCAAGCAAGCTGGTCAGGCCCAGCAGTTGGTTGATTTCATCCAAGTGGTTCATACGGTAGTTGTCTCGAATCACCTGGCCTAAGTGCGAGCTGCAACTGCCGACTAAACCATCGGTGGCTACACCTTTGGGGAAGGTCAGAGCGCTAGTTTTGGTAATCAGATCAGACAGGTCGAGGATATTGGTGCTGGGGCTGGCGCCGCTCCACGAGTAGTAGTTAACGCCGGCAACGCTGTAAGCGCCTTCACCGCACGCGGTGTCAGGGATACCGTCAGGGAAGCGCTGGTTGAATCTCGCCGAGCCCTCTGTAGTCATTGCCCCCAGTGCGGCCACACCATCTTGCACGTGGTTGGCCTGGCTACCGGAGAGCAGGTGAATGACTTTACCCAGGCTCTCACCTAAGGTCAGGATGATGCTGAACTGCGGCGAGTCCTTAGGTATGGTATTGAGGAAGTCGGCCAGCGCCGAACCTTTGTTCACCCCGGCAATGGTGGTGACAGAGGCGACCAAATCTGGACGCACGCCGGCCACATAGCGAATGGTCGGGCCACCGTGGCTGTGACCAATCAGGTTGACTTTGTCCTTGCCGGAAATGGCGACGATCTCTTCGACCTGCTCCAGCAGCTGTTCACCACGCAGCTCGGTGCTATTCACCTCGGCTACTTCGGTGGTGTAAACGGTGGCGCCACTGCGACGCAGCTCATTGGGGATGCCATACCAGTAGTCGATGCCGAGTAACTTATCGAAACCGTAAAGGCCATGGCCAAAGACGATGGGGTAGCGGGTTTGGGTGTAAGTGTCCGGCTTGGGTTTGAGCCAGTCGAGGAAACCGGCATGAGCACTGCCAGCCATCAACAGGCTGCTGCCGAGGCACAGAGCGGCGAGAGGTTTACCCGGGCGCAGATGGGAGAGTCTTGGTTTAAGACGCAATGGTGCATTCATAAAGATACCTTCCTTGTTTAGCGTTACCTAATACTCATCAGGACGATACGTGCGCTGATGATTGGGTTGCGCCTTCTCCATGCTTACTGCGCTGTGGTACTACGGGCACAACGTACAGCTACCTGATCCTGTGCTTTGAAGTAGCTGTGCTGTTGTGCCCGTCAATCAGGGCTCCCGCAGGAGCCCTGTGCTTGCTTACAACCCGGCGAGCTTCAGGCGGTTAGCCTGTTGCCGGTAAACGGTGACCGGGTCGGTTTCCAGCAGGCTGGTAAGGCCCAAAAACTGGTTGATCTCATCCAGGTGAGTCATGCGGTAGTTATCGCGAATGACCATCCCCAGATGGGAGCTGCAACGGCCGACGAAGCCATCGTTCTGCGGGTCTTTAAAGGCCAGCGAGGCCACTTTGGTGATCAGGTCGCTGGGGTCCAGGGCGTTGGTCGTTGGGCTGGTGCCGCTCCAAGAGTAGTAGCGAATATTGTTGACCACAGCCGCGCCTTCACCGCAGGCCGTGGTGGGCAGGCCTTGTGGGTACTTGGCGTTGAAGCGCGCGGCACCTTCGCTGTTGAGCGATTCCAGCGAGCCCAGGGAGTTCTGCCCCGAGGTGCTGCTGCTACCGGAGATCAGATGGATCACGCTGCCGATGGTGTTGACCAAGGACGCTATCAGCTTCTCTGCGGAGGAGTCTTCAGGGATCTTGCGGATCAGGTCAGCGACATCGGAGCCCTTGTGTGGGCCGCCAATGCTGGTCACTGAGGCAACCAGATCAGGTCGTACTGCCGCGACATAACGGGCAGTCGGGCCGCCGTGACTGTGGCCCATGATATTGACCTTCTTCGCGCCGCTGATGGCGACGATTTCTTCGATCTGGTCAATCAGGTCTTCACCGCGTACTTCCGAAGTGTTCAGTTGCGCCACTTCGGTGGTGTAGACGGCGGCGCCATCGCGGCGCAGGGCAGATGGAATGCCGTACCAGTAATCGATGCCCAGCATGCTGTCCCAGCCGAGCATGCCGTGGCCCAGCACGATAGGGTATTTGGTTTTGGTGTAAGTACTGGAAAACAGCCCAGCTTCAGCAGTACCCGCAGCGAGCAAGCCAGCACTTAAGCAAACGGCCAGCAGAGTCTTTTTATTATTCATATGCGCTCTCGAGATTGTTGTGATCCTTTAACAACCCACCACGCAAGTTCCATCGCGCGGGAATACGGCTATTTGTTAAGGGCAGAAATCGTGCCAGAAGCGCAAATAAGCAGTACGGCCCGTGACTAGGCGCCTGCACCGATGTAGGACAATGACTGGAAGTGGGCTTGGCGTTACCAGTGGAAACATTTATGTGGCTATTGGTAGCGAAAAAGACATAACCACTAAAAGCGTACTGTTTTTAAGATTTTTCTGCCTGTTTGACCGGCGTTGCCGGATTATCATCGCCAGCAGTCCCAGTGACACCTGTAGTTGACCGTTGCGGTCGAAGGGGCAGGTTGCTTAGGGAGAAGCTAAACACGGCTGAGGCTCAGCTCAGCCGTGCTTAGTCCGAACGCTTAGCCTGGGGCCATGGATGGCTTAGGCTTCGTCTTTGCTGATCAGGCGATAGAGCAGGGCGCCGATGATGCCGCCAGCGATCGGTGCGACCCAGAACAGCCACAGTTGCGCGGTGGCCCAGTCGCCGACAAACAGCGCTACGCCGGTGCTGCGCGCCGGGTTAACCGAGGTGTTGGTGACCGGGATGCTGATCAAGTGAATCAGGGTCAGCGCCAGGCCGATGGCGATCGGGGCAAAGCCTGCTGGGGCGCGTTTATCGGTGGCACCCAGGATGATCAGGAGGAACATTGCGGTCATCACCACTTCGCTGACCAATGCCGCTTGCAGGGAGTAGCCGCCTGGCGAGTGGGCGCCGTAACCGTTGCTCGCGAAACCGGCGGACAGATCGAAGCCAGTTTTACCGGTGGCGATTAGGTACAGCACGCCGCCAGCCGCAATTGCGCCCAGCACTTGAGCGATGATGTAAGGCAGCAGTTGGCTGGCCGGGAAGCGTCCGCCAGCCCAAAGGCCGATGGAAACTGCCGGGTTTAAATGGCAGCCGGAGATATGGCCGATGGCGAAGGCCATGGTCAGCACGGTCAGGCCGAAGGCGAGGGCTACCCCCAGCAAGCCAATACCTAGTTCTGGAAAGGCCGCAGCCAATACCGCGCTGCCGCAGCCGCCGAGTACCAACCAAAAGGTGCCGATAAGTTCTGCTGCATATTTATTCATGTTTAATCCTTTAATGACGTTGGCGTTCCTGCCGAGATGTGGGTCGTAGTCAGCGAACCCAACATTGGTGCCCGGCTATTGCCTATGTATAGACGAGATCGGGCAAATCAATGTGATGAAATACACGTCTCTAGCCATGCAGTTTGCCCGCCTAGGCTTTAATACTTAGTTTTTTAAACCAAAGTATTAAAGGTCAAGCGGGTTACCTAACATTCGAGTCGTCAGGTCGCGCTTTTGAGAGGGGATGGCGGGCAAAGTTCCTTGCTTAGCGTAGTTAGCTAAACATTGACGCAAAGCCCCTAGGCCGGTGGGTGCAGCCTGTTGTTTATGCGCTGCAGGCGCGAGTGCAGTGTCCGCGTTTATTTGCGCCTATCAGCCGTATTGGGTTTTTCGCGAAGCGCTCAAAACGCGCTGCGTTTAACGCAGCGCGTTGCCACGACAGCGGCTTAATCCAGATGCAACGACAGCGCAGGTAAACCCTCGATTTGCCCGCGCAACTCTCCCGCCTGATTGGCGAAATACATGCCGGTGTAGGAGCCTGTGGTGATCACCAGGCCGGCCGCTAAGCTGTGCCCTTGTTGCGTGTGATGATTAACCAGCCAGCTCAGCAGGCGCCGTGGATCACCCGCCGGATTCGCCGCGACGGCTGGGGTAATGTTGCGCCCGGCGAAGCTTAAGTTGAGGCTTGGCTGCAGGAAATTAAAGTTCTTGTCGTAGGGCACAAACTCGCCCACCACCAGCGCGCCATGGTTAAGCAGGTCAGCCAATTGCAGCAAGGGCGCATCATGGGGTAACTCGGCAAAACGGCTGCTGACCACTTCCATGGTGGCGGTCATACCATCCACTGCGGCGAGCACTTCGGCTTCGCTATAGGGCTGTTCGCGGGGCTTGAATTCTCGTCCCAAACGAAACGCGATTTCTAACTCAAGACCTGCTGGCGCATAGCGTTTGGGGGCAAAGTGTTGGCCGCTGGCAAACAGGCAGTTAGCCGGCAGCGGTGAACCTTGGGCCTGCCCGGTGGCGTCTTTCGCGCCGACTTTCCAGCCGCCAACGGTGGCGCCACGCAACTGCAAAATATGCTCTTGGGTGGCGTAGGCCTCAGCGCGATCCTTAGGCCATAGGGCTGATTCCAGATGCTCTACGGGTTGCTGTTGTTGCTGGGCATTGACCAGCAATTGCGCCAGTTGCAAAGCGTTTGAAGATTGATTCACGGTATGACTCCTTTAGGGATGGTTGGCGGTTGCCGAGGGCATAGCCAAGGCTGGGCTGACGCAATGGAATTTGTCTTGCGGGCGCATGCGCAGGGCTAGCAATGCGCCGCTGGCGAGCAGGCCGATGCTGACCACGAAGGGCAGGTCCCAACTGCCGAAGTGGTCGATGAGGAAACCGGAAACTACTGGCGAAACAATTGCCGCCGCGGCCGAACCGGTACTCATGATGCCGCAGGCGGTGCCGCTGAATTCCGGGGCGATATCCATGGGGATGGCCCACATCGGGCCAATCACCATCTCGGCGAAAAAGAAGCCGCCAGCCAGGCTGGCTAGGCTGAGATAGAGGTTGTGGCTGAACAGTACCGGCAGCAGGCAGAGCAGGCTCAACAGCATGCACGCGGCGACTAGCATGCTGCGCGCACGGGGCAACGACTGACCGCGCTCCAGCAGCCAGTCGGTGAGCAAACCACCGGCGTTGTCGCCCAGGAAACCCGCGAAAAACACCAGCGAGGCCAGCAGTGCTGAGTGCTGCATATCCAGAGCAAAGCTGCGCATGAAGTACTGCGGCATCCAGGACAAAAACAGCCATAGGGTCCAGGCGTAGCAGAAGTACACCAAGGTCACTGGCGCCATGCGCTTGAGCAGCGCCCGCCACGGCACGGCGGGGGCAGGACCCTTGGCGGCTGGCAGGGCCGCCAGTTCCGCTTCGCTAATGCGTGGGTGGTCGTGCGGATGCTCGGTAAAGACCCAAGCCCACAGCGCCACCCAGATCAAGCTGATGGCGCCACAGACGAAAAATGCCGCGCGCCAATCGGCCACGGCCATGATCGCCACTACTAAGGCTGGTGCCACGGCGTTGCCGATACGCGCGGCGGAGTGAGTTAAGCCCTGGGCGAAACCGCGTTTGTGCTTGGGCACCCAGCGCGCGATGGCGGTGGTGGCGGCCGGGAAGGTGGCTCCCTCACCAAAACCCAATAACAGTCGCGCGGCTAACAGCGAGATCAGCCCGGTGGCGAAACCGGTGAGCAAGGTGGCGGCGGCCCAGAGTAGGCCACAGACGATCAGGGTGCGGCGTGCGCCGTACTTATCGCTGATCCAGCCGCCAATGATTTGGAAGACTAAGTAGGGGTAGGCGAAGGCGGAAAATATCAAACCAACTTCAGTGTTGTTGAGGTGGAACTCAGCAGCGAAGCCAGGGGCGGCGGTACTGACATTGACCCGGTCCAGGTAGGTAATGAAATACATCGCACACAGCATGACCAGCACGCTGGTGGTGGGAAGCAAACGCAGGCGGGGCATGGGCTATCTCCAGCAAATGAGGAGGGCAAGCAAGGGATTAAGCGGGCACTGCATAGGCAGGTGAGCCGCAGGCAGGCTGCGGCTCCTGCTAGCTCTTAGGCCTGGCTCGACGGACTGTGCTCGCGCAGGTAGTCCATGGCGGCTTGTACGCCGCTGTCCCGCAGCTTGACCCCGGCCAGCTGCAAGCCCATCTCGCAGCCGGTCAGCGTGGCCATCAGGGTCAGTTCGTTGCAGTCGCCCAAGTGGCCGATGCGGAACATGCGCCCCTTCAATTTGCCCAGGCCTGTGCCTAAGGACATGTTGAAGCGCTGGTAGATGATCTGCCGTACCCGGTCGGCATCCACGTGCTCAGGGGTGATCACCCCTGTCAGTACCGGGCTGTATGCGCTGGCGTCGGCGCACTGGATGTCCAGGCCCCAGGCATTAATGGCGATACGGCAGGTTTGCGCCAAATGCTGATGGCGGGCCAGCACATTCTGCAGGCCTTCATCGTTGATGAGGTCCAGTGCCTCGGCCAAGCCATAAAGCAGGTTGGTGTTGGGCGTATAGGGCCAATAGCCGGTTTTATTGACCTCGATGATTTCATCCCAAGCCCAGAAACTGCGTGGCAGTTTGGCGCTTTTGCTCGCCTCAATGGCCTTGGCCGATACCGCGTTGAAGCTGATCCCTGGCGGCAGCATCAGGCCCTTTTGCGAACCGGAGATGCTGACGTCAATCCCCCATTCATCATGGCGGAAGTCGGCACTGGCCAACCCGGAAATGGTGTCGACCAACAGCAGTGCCGGGTGCCCGGCCGCATCAATGGCGCGGCGCACGGCGGCGATGTCGGAGACCACCCCGGTACTGGTTTCGTTATGCACCACGCACACGGCCTTGATGCGTTTGTCGCGGTCTGCACGCAGCTGCGTTTCGATCAGTTGCGCGTCCACGCCCTTGCGCCAATGTTCCGCGCCAGGGCTGGCAATCACCTGGGGCTTGAGGCCGAGCTTGAGCGCCATCTTGTGCCACAGCGAGGCGAAGTGGCCGGTCTCGAACATCAGCACTTCATCGCCAGGGCTTAGGGTGTTGCTCAGCGCCGCTTCCCAAGCGCCGGTGCCGGAGGCGGGGTAGATGACCACCGGTTGTTTGGTTTGGAAAATCCCCTTAATGCCATTGAGCACTTTGAAACCCAACTCGGCGAACTCAGGGCCGCGATGATCGATGGTGGGATGGCACATGGCATGCAGGATGCGGTCGGGCACCGGACTGGGCCCAGGGATTTGCAGAAAGTGACGACCAGCAGGATGAGCGTTGAGCTTGAGCATGAAATCACCAGTAAGTTTGCATTTTGAATATTGCATGCAAAATGCAAACTAGCATGGCTTTCTTCAGTCGCTAACAATCAAATTGCGCTAAGATCAGTCAAATAGCCTGCTTAAAATGAATATAGGCAGGGCTCTATCACCTGCGCTCAAGGAATATGTGCATGCAAAATACCCAAAGCGCTGAGCCGTCCAGCCCCCTGCAGTTGATGCCTAAGGTCGAGCGTCAACAGTTGCATGACACGGTGCTGGAACACCTACGCAGCTTCATTACCGAGGGCATCCTGCTGCCCGGGACCAAGCTCAATGAGCGCCAACTGTGTGAAACCTTGGGCGTATCGCGTACGCCGCTGCGCGAGGCGCTGAAGGTATTGGCGGTGGAAGGGTTGATCGATATCAGCCCCAACCGTGGTGCCAGCGTGGCGCGCATGAGCGAGCTGGAAATCTGCGAGGCGTTTGAGTTGATCAGCGGTCTGGAGGCCTTTGCCGGCGAGTTGGCCTGCGAGCGCATCAGCGAGCAGCAGCTGGCAGACATCAAAGCCCTGCACCAGGCCATGGTGGCTAGCAAAAATCAGCATGACCTGCCGGGCTATTACCAGCGCAACCGGGCCATTCACGACATGATCAGCTTGGCGGCCGGCAATTCGGTACTGCGCCATACCTACTTGATCATCAACCGTCGTCTGCAAGCGTTGCGTTACCTGTCCAACCAGCAGTCACCTAAATGGGAGCGCGCCCTGCACGACCATGAACAGATGCTGGCGGCCTTAGAAGCACGTGATGGCAAACGCTTGGGGCAGATCCTGCGCCAGCATTTGTTGGATAAACGCGATGCGGTGTTGGCCATGCTTAAAACGGCTGGGCAGTAACGTTTAAGCGGCGACCGTGTTCAGCTCTGAGCAGGGAACAAACCCCGGTTGTTGGAGCGGTGAGGTGAGTCAATCCATAGCCCTGGCATCAGACTGGCCTGCGCTTGACCCCGCTAGGCGCTATCGGGCAATGGCGCGGGCGCGGTGCCTGGGCTAAATCTTGCGGCCCTGCTGCGCACCAGCATTTCTGCGCGGCGCGCTAACAAGCCGGGTATCCCGCGCAAAAAATTCGCCGGTAAAGTCACCGCTTGGTCAGGCCCGCGCCTTAAGGCCTAGTTAAGCGGATTAAGCGCTGTATCCGCGCGAGGTTACTCGACGAACAAGTCGGTCATCAGTCCGCTGCTTTGGGGATCGTAGCGGTACTGCTCGAAGTCGCTGATGCCCTGTTCAGCGAGGATTTCATCGTCAATCAGCAGGCGGCCAGTGAGGCTGCGGCCTTTTTTGTTGAGGATGGCGTAAGCCGCGTCCGCCATGATGGCTGGGGTACGTGCCTGTTTGAAGACTTGTTTGCCGCCCAATTCAAACTCGATGGCGGCGGTGGCAATCACCGTACGTGGCCACAGGGAGTTAACGCTCACGCCGTACTTCTTGAATTCTTCGCTCATGCCCAAGGTCAGCATGCTCATGCCGTACTTGGTGACGGTGTAGGGGCCATGTTGGGCGAACCATTTCGGGGCCAGGTTCAGGGGCGGCGACAGGTTGATGATGTGGCCCTGGCTTTGTTTCAGGTAGGGCAGTGCCGCTTGGCTGCAGACCATCACCGCACGGGTGTTGATCTGATACATCAGGTCGAAGCGTTTGGCTTCCAGCTTCTCGACGCCGAGCAGCTTGATCGCGCCGGCGTTGTTGATCAGCCCATCGATACCGCCGAAGTGCTCAGCCGCTTGCTGCATGGCCGCTTGCACGGCGTGCTCATCGCGTACGTCGAGTTGGATGGCCAGGCCATGGCCGCCGGCTTGGTTAATTTCCTCGACCACGCTGTGGATGCTGCCGCCGAGTTTGGGATGCTCCTCGGCGCTTTTCGCCGCGATCACCAAATTGGCGCCATCGGCTGCGCATTTCAGGGCGATTTCCCGGCCAATGCCGCGACTGCCGCCGGTGATAAACAGGGTTTTTCCTTTAAGTGACATACACAGCTCCCGGCAGATTTAACTGCACCCATCTATGAGTGGCGTACTACAACGCCAACACCCACCGCTGCGGCGCACCGGGCGCACCGGGCGCAGCAGGGGTGGGCTGAGAATGCCGACCTGGGGTCGGGATCATGGCGTTTAGGCTTCGCTGGCTTCGATTTCCACCAACAGTTGGCGGTTCTTCACCTGATCGCCCTTGCTCACGCCGACACGTTTGACGATGCCGTCGACGCCAGCCTTGAGCGGATGCTCCATCTTCATCGCTTCGAGCACCACCAGCAGTTGGCCTTTGCTGACCTTGCTGCCTTCTTCGATCAGCACGTCAACGATGGCGCCATCCATAGGTGCTTTTACCGCGCCGCTGCTGGCGGCGTTCTGGCCACCGGCTGGTTCGTGGGTGACGTCGCTCAGCTCCAGATTGCCGAAGTGGCCGAACAGCCACAGCTTGTCGCCATCGAGCTGGTACGCCTGACGCCGGCGCACGCCGTCTTGCTCCAGGGTCAGCCAACGGCCGTCGCTGTTCAGCAGTTTCACTTCTACTTCAGTCTCGCCGACCTTGCCGCGCAGGTGCGCTTGCGCGCCGGCGCCGAGCACATTCAGCTCGATAGTGAATTTCTGCTCGCCGTGCTTGAGGACAAAGCGCCAAGGCGCGCTGCCCGAGCTGCTCCAGCCAGCCAGGCCGCCTTGGTGCGCTGTGCTGTTGGCCGAGGCTTGGTAGCGCAGCGCTGCGGCAATGATCAGCTCGCTGGCAGCAGGTGCTTGCGGGGTCAGGCTTTCATCGCTGGCGAAGTGCTCGGCGATAAATGCGGTGGTGGCGTTGCCCGCAGCAAACTCAGGGTTGGCCAGCAGGTTGGCGAGAAAGCGCTGGTTGCCGTTGACGCCCAGCAGCACGCAGTTCTCCAGGGCGCGCACCAGCTTGCGGCGCGCGTCTTCGCGGGTGGCGCCATAGGCGATGACTTTAGCCAGCATGGGGTCGTAGAACGGCGTGACTTCCTGGCCTTCGACCAGACCGTGGTCGATGCGTACGCCGTCCAGCAACTCGGGTTCCCAGCGCAACACCTGGCCGGTTTGCGGGAGGAAATTGTGCGCCGAGTCTTCAGCGTACAGCCGCACTTCCATGGCGTGCCCGGTGAGCTGAATTTGCTCTTGGGTCAGCGGCAGCACCTGGCCTTCGGCGGCGCGGATTTGCCACGCGACCAGGTCTTGGCCGGTGATCAGTTCGGTCACCGGGTGTTCCACTTGCAGGCGAGTGTTCATTTCCAGGAAGAAGAACTCACCGCTGGCATCGAGGAGGAATTCCACGGTGCCGGCGCCTACGTAGCTAACGCTGGCAGCGGCTTTGACGGCGGCTTCACCCATGGCTTTGCGCAGCGCCGGGGTCATCACCGGGCAGGGGGCTTCTTCCACGACTTTTTGGTGGCGACGCTGCACCGAGCAGTCGCGCTCACCTAGGTAGACGATATTGCCGTGCTGGTCGCCGAACACCTGAATCTCGACGTGGCGCGGACGAATCACCGCGCGCTCGAGAATCAGTTCGCCGGAGCCGAAGGCGTTTTGCGCTTCCGAGCGCGCGGTGCGGATTTGTTCTTGCAGCTCGCCGGCTTCATGGACCAAGCGCATGCCGCGCCCACCGCCACCGGCGCTGGCTTTGATCATCAGCGGGTAGCCGATGCGGCCGGCTTCGGTGACTAGGGTTTCGTCGTCTTGCGCCGCGCCTTCGTAGCCAGGAATGCACGGCACGCCGGCTTCGAGCATGGCGATCTTAGACAGGCGCTTGGAGCCCATCAGGTGGATGGCCTCGACAGTTGGGCCGATAAACACGATGCCGGCGGCCTCACAGGCGCGGGCAAAGTCGGCGTTTTCCGAGAGGAAGCCGTAGCCGGGGTGGATCGCATCGGCGCCGGTTTTCTTGGCCGCGGCGATGATGTTGTCGATCACCAGGTAGGACTGATTGACCTGCGCCGGGCCGATGCACACGGCTTCGTCGGCGATTTGCACATGGCGGGCACTGGCGTCGGCGCTGGAGTACACGGCCACGGTGCGGTAACCCAGCTCCTTGGCGGTACGCATCACCCGGCAAGCGATCTCGCCGCGGTTGGCAATTAGAATCTTGTTGAAAGCAGCCATTTTGTCTTTCTACTCCTGCCGTCGAATCCACGCGGGGACTATGTAGGGTGGATCAGGGCGCGTAGCTCGCGCTTGATTGATCCACCATGCGGTGTTCTGGTGGATGTGGAAAGCGACGGCTAAGCGCCCCGATCCACACTACGATCTCTTTAGCTGTTTTTACTGCGCCCACTTGGCGGCGCGCTTCTGCATAAAGGCCATGGTGCCTTCGACCCCTTCCGGGCCGGTGACGGCGCCGGCAAACTGCTCGGCGGCGCGGTCCAGCAGGCTGTTCAAGGCTTCGTGCTCAGTGGCCAGCAGCAGCGCTTTGGTTTGCGCGTTGGCTTGCGGGGCACATTTGCGCACTTGCTCCAGGGTCTCGGCGAGGCGTTGGGCAATGCCGCTGTCGCTGCTTTCGCAGTAATGCACCAGGCCTAAACGCAGGGCCTCGGCGCCGTCAAAGCGTGCCGCCGTCAGGGCTAGGCGGCGGGCTTGGGTCAGCCCCACGCGCTTGACCACGAAGGGGGCGATCTGCGCCGGCAGAATGCCTAGGGTGGTTTCTGGCAGGCCAAACTTGCAGGCGCTATCGGCAATGGCGATATCGCTGATGCAGGCCAGACCGAAACCGCCACCAAGCACCGCGCCTTCGAGTACGGCGATGACCACCAGCGGTGCGTGTTGAAACTCTTCGAGCATGGCGCCAAAGGCACGATTCAGTTCGCGGTAGGCGTCGCCACCTTTGGCCCGCGCCCCGGCCATGTCCTTGATGTCGCCACCGGCGCAGAAGTGGCCACCGGCGCCGCGCAGCACCAGTGCGCGCACGTCTGTGTGCTGGCTGACGTGGGCCAGCACCGCCCTGAGTTCGTGAACCATGGCCAAGCTCATGGCGTTACGGCTGTCCGGGCGGTTGAGGGTGACGTGCAGCACGCCGGCCTCAAGGTTCAACAGCAGTGTTTCGCAATTCGGTAGTTCAGCCATTGCAGGCTCCTATAAATCATTCGCCTAACGCATCTCATTGGGCCAGTAGGGTGGGGCGCGTAGCTCATGCTCTAGCGATCCACCGTTGCGGCCTCATGGTGGATGTAAAAAGCGACGGCTCCGCGCCCCGATCCACCCTACGCTCTTGTATCCGGACGGCTAACGTAGGGTGGATCACGCTTCACCGAGCCACCGTGGCGACTACGTTTAATCCATGTCCGCGTGTACAGCGTCTTAGCCTTTCTTCTTGCCGGGCAGGATGCCCATCATTTTGCAGATGATGCCGAGCATGATTTCGTCGGCGCCGCCGCCGATGGAGACCAGGCGCACATCGCGGTAAGCGCGCGATACCGGGTTATCCCAGGTAAAGCCCATGCCGCCCCAATACTGTAAGCAGCTGTCGGTCACTTCACGGCCCAGGCGACCGGCTTTGAGCTTGGCCATGGAGGCCAGCTTGGTCACGTCGCGGCCTTTGATGTACTGCTCAGTCGCTTGGTACACCAGAGCGCGCAGCGCTTCGATCTCGCTTTGCAGCTCAGCTAAACGGAAGTGCACCGCTTGGTTGTTGATTACCGGCTGGCCGAAGGTGTGGCGCTGGCGGGTGTACTCGATGGTTTGATCGACGCACAGCTCCAGGCCCTTGATGATGTTGGCGGCGCCAAACAGACGCTCTTCCTGGAATTGCAGCATTTGCATCATGAACCCGGCGCCTTCGTGGCCGATGCGAAAACGCTGCGGCACGCGCACGTCATCGAAGAACACTTGAGCGGTTTCCGAGGAGCGCATGCCGAGTTTTTCGATGTGCGGGCTCAGGGTGATGCCAGGGGTGTTCATCGGCACCACGATCAGCGATTTGTTGACATGAGGCTTGTCGTCGCTGGTGTTGGCCAGCAGGCAGATAAAGTCGGCTTGCGGGCTGTTGGTGATCCACATTTTCGCGCCGTTGATGACGTAGTCATCGCCATCTTTACGGGCGGTGGTTTTCAGACCCGCCACGTCGGAGCCCGCACCCACTTCGGACACACCGATACAGCCGATGTAGTCACCGCTGATGGCCGGGGCGAGGAACTCTTCGCGCAGGGCGTCGGAGCCAAAGCGGGCCAGGGCCGGGGTGCACATGTCGGTTTGCACGCCGATGGCCAGCGGTACGCCGCCGCAATGGGCGGTGCCGAACTCTTCGGCGGCAACAATCGAGTAGCTGTAGTCGAGGCCCATGCCGCCGAATTTTTCTGGCTTGGAGATGCCCAGCAGACCCAGATCACCGGCTTTTTTGAAGATGTCGCGCATGGGGAAACGGCCGTCTTTTTCCCATTCTTCGACATAGGGGTTGATCTCTTTGTCGACAAAGCCTTTAACCGTGCGGCGCAGTTCTTCGTGTTCTTGAGTGAAGTTCATCGTTGTTATTCCTTCTTTCAAAAGTGAGCGCAGAGCCGCGTGGTTACAGGCGAGCCACGCCGAAACGGTTGGTTTTAAGCGGACGCAGACGCGCCTCTTCACAAATGTCGAGCAGAAAGCCCAGCAGCTTGCGGGTATCGCGCGGGTCAATCAGGCCGTCGTCCCACAGGCTGGCGGTGCCGTACAGGGCCGTCGATTGGCTGTCGAGTTTCTGCGCGGTGACTTGCTCGAGCATGTCGAGCATTTTCGGATCGGCTTCTTTGCCTTCTTTACGGTGCTTGTCTTCAGTCACGATGCGCAGCACCTTGCCGGCCTGAGCGCCGCCCATGACCGCGGTTTTGCTGTTGGGCCAGGCAAAGATAAAGCGTGGGTCCAGGCCGCGTCCGCACATGGCGTAGTTACCAGCGCCGTAAGAGCCGCCAACCACGATGGTCAGCTTCGGCACCGTGGCGTTGGCCACCGCTTGGATCAGCTTGGAGCCGTGCTTGATCACGCCGTTTTGCTCGGACTCAGTGCCGACCATAAAGCCGGTGGTGTTGTGGAAGAACAGAATCGGCGTGTTGCTTTGCTCGCACAGTTGGATGAACTGCGCCGCTTTAACGGCGCCGCGCGGGGTGATCGGACCGTTGTTGCCGATGATGCCGCACGGTTGGCCTTCGATCGCCAGGTGACCGCAGAC
Organism: Pseudomonas sp. 5P_3.1_Bac2; assembly: GCF_025465995.1. Lineage (GTDB taxonomy): Bacteria > Pseudomonadota > Gammaproteobacteria > Pseudomonadales > Pseudomonadaceae > Aquipseudomonas. The sequence continues at coordinate 391,809 of NZ_JANLNY010000004.1, forward strand.
CGTTTGGTTATCGAACTCGTTTTTAAAGTCGAGGAATTCCGAGCCATCGGCGATACGGGCGATGATTTCGCGCACGTCATAAGGTTTTTTCGCATCGGCCGGGACAATGCCGAGCAGCTCTTCAGCCGGGTACAGCGGCTCGCGCCAGGTCTTCGCGGCACGCACCGGCAGCTGCGCATTCCACGGCAGCATGGCGAGAATATCGCGGGCCAGGCGCACGCCATCGGCGTCGTTTTCGGCCAGGTATTCCGCCGTACCGGCAGTTTGCGCGTGCATTTCGGCGCCGCCGAGTTGCTCGTCGGTGGCGATTTCGCCGGTGGCGGCTTTGAGCAGAGGAGGGCCGGCGAGGAACATCTTAGCCTTGCCGCGTACCACTACCACGTAGTCCGACAGGCCCGGCTGATAAGCGCCGCCAGCGGTGCTGGAGCCGTGTACCACGGTGATTTGTGGCAGGCCCATGGCCGACATCCGCGCCTGGTTGGCAAAGCCACGGGCGCCTTCGACGAAGATATCGGCGGCGTAGTTGAGGTTGGCGCCGCCGGATTCAGCCAGGGTCACCACCGGCAGTTTGTTTTCGAAGGCGATCTGCTGCAGGCGCAGGGATTTTTTCAGGCCAGTCGGGGAGATGGTGCCGCCTTTGATGGCGCTGTTGTTGGCCAGCACCAGGCAACGGATGCCGGCGATATAGCCGATGCCGGCGATGATGCCGCCGCCGGCCATGCTGCCGTCTTTGTCGTCGTGCAGCTTGTAGCCGGCCAGGGAGGACAGCTCCAGAAATGGTGCGCCGGGATCAAGCAACAGGTTGATGCGCTCGCGTGGCAGCAGTTGACCGCGACGCTCGAATTTCGGCTTGGCTTCGTTGGCCTTGTCCAAAACCTTTTGTTCCACATCGCGGAAGCTTTTGACCGAGGCCAGCATGGCTTCGCGGTTCTGGGCGAAACCTTCGCCGTGAACGTCAATTTCCGATTGGATGACTGGCATCAGATTACTCCTTGAACACTTCAGGCAAATAGGCCCGGTGGAAACCGTTATAGGACTCGCTGTTCTTCGCCTTACCTAAGGTCCAGGCGCGGGTGCCTTGGCTGGCGGCACCATCGATGCGAATGGTGTTGCCGCTGATAAAGTTGGCCCCCGGCGAGAGCAGGAAGACGATGGCCGAGGCAATCTCCGACTCGGTGCCGATGCGTTGCAGCGGCACGTGATCCTTGAGGTTGCGGATCATGTTCTTCATCGCTTCGGGGTAGGTGTCCATGCCGCTGGAGGCTACCCAGCCCGGCGCCACGGCGTTGACCCGCACCCCGGAGTGGCCCCACTCGTAAGCCGCGGTCTTGGTGAAGTTCTCCATGCCGGCGCGGGCCGCACCGGAGTGGCCCATACCGGGCATGCCGCCCCACATATCGGCAAGCATGTTGACGATGCTGCCGCCATGCTTACTCATGCTTTGGGTGAACACTTCCTTGGCGATCAAAAAGCCGCCGACCAGGTTGGTGCGCACCACGGCCTCGAAGCCTTTCTGGTTGATGCCAATCAGCGGCGCGGGGAATTGGCCGCCGGCGTTATTGACCAGATGATGGATCCGTCCGCGCTCAGCGATGATCGCCTTGATCATGGCCTTGACCGCTTCTTCGTCACGGATATCACAGGCGTGGAAGCTGACTTCGCCGCCGTCTTCGCGGATTTCCGCCGCGGTGCTTTCCAGCTTCTCAACTTTGCGTCCTACCAGCACCACGTGTGCGCCCAGATGGGCCAGCTCGTGGGCTACGCAGCGCCCAATGCCACTGCCGCCACCGGTGACCACGATGGTCTGACCGCTGAACAGGCCCGGCTTGAAGACTGAGTCATATGCCATTGTTGTTTTTGTCCTATTCATAAGGGGGAAGGCATGTCAGGTGCCTTCCGCCAGAAGCTGGTGGATGAATAAAGCGCCATCCACCCTATGGTGCGTGAATGTAGGGTGGATCGGGGCGCGTAGCTCACGCTTCACCGATCCACCGTAACGATCTCAAGCCTTGCAGCTCGTAGGGTGGATCACGCTCTACCGATCCATCGAACAGCGCCATTAAGTCTTACAACGATTCAGCCAACGCCTTTGGCACCGCTACCGGAAACTCCAGCAACTGCTGAGCGAAGGCCTTGCCCTGCGGGTCGATTCGCAAAGAAGCCACGCCGCCACCGCCCAAGGCGTTTTCCAGCAGAAAGTTGAGGCTATGGGTCGCCGGCAGATGCCAACGGGTGACCTTGCTCTTGTCGCCTTCCAAGGTGTGCGCCATCCAGTCAGCCACGGCGCTTTCGCTCAGCGCCGCCGCGATCCATGGCAGGTATTCGGCTTTACGCGCCATCACGCCGATGTTGCTGTGGTTGCCTTTGTCGCCGGAGCGGGCCACGGCCAGTTTCACCAACGGCGCAGTGACGTCGCCTTGGCCTTGCGGCGCGGCTACCGGCACATCAGCGCCAATCAGGCTGGCGTCATAAGCAGGCAGTTCAGGCAGGGCCACCGGCGTGCGTTCACCATTGATTTCCACTTCCAGGCTGCAATCGTTTTTGTCGGCGAGGAAGGAGAACAGGCGGATGATTGGGTAAACCGTCGGGCGACCGCCGACGATGCCGGTCAGGCCAGGGGCCATGCCGGTAGACGCTTGGGCGATCTCGCGGGAGAACAGCACCAGGGCTTCTTTTTTACTGTGGCTGACCGCCAGTTTGATGATCACTTCGCGGCCATCCGTGCGTCCGCCACGTGGGCCATAAGTGGCCTCGGTGCCGAGCAGCTCGATATTGACGTCGCGGTAAGGGCCCCAGCCGCGCTCGATAAACATCTCTTGGGTTTTGTTGATGATGGCTTGGCTCACGCGCTCGGCTTTGGCCACTGCGTCGATACCGGCAATCAGGCAACTGGCGGTGCAGCGGAAACCATCTGGGTGGGTGGCGCTGACCTTGTATTTATCGGTCGGCGGCAGGCCTTTGGCGCCTTTTACGCGAACCACATTAGGCGCCGCTTGCTCCAGCGTCACTTGGCTGAAATCGCAGATCACATCCGGCAGCAGATAAGCGCGCGGGTTGCCGATTTCATAGAGCATTTGCTCGCCGACAGTGAACGGCGTGACCAGGCCACCGGTGTTGTCCGGCTTGCTGATGGTAAAGCTGCCATCGCTTTTGGCCTCAATGATCGGGAAGCCGATGTGCTCGTAGTCCGGCACGTCGCGCCAGTCGGTGAAGTTACCGCCCGTGCTTTGTGCGCCACACTCAACCAAGTGGCCGGCCAGTGCCGCTTGGGACAGCTGGTCGAAGTCGCTCCAGCTCCAGCCGAATTCATGCACCAGCGCACCGCTGACCACCGCGCTGTCGACCACGCGGCCGGTGATAACGATATCAGCGCCTTGCGCAAGCGCCGCCGCAATGCCCGGTGCGCCCAGATAGGCGTTCATCGACACGCAGAAGGGTGGCAGTGGGCTGCCATTAAACATCTCGGTGATGCCGGCTTTTACCAACTGGCCGAGTTTGGGTTGCAGGTTGTCGCCATGCAGCACAGCGATCTTCAGACTGACCCCGGCCTTCTCGCAAGCCGCAGCCATGGCGGCGGCGCAGGCGCTGGGGTTAACCCCGCCGGCGTTGCTCACTACGCGGATTTTCTTCGCGGCAATATCACCTAACAGCGGTGCCAGCACCTCGACGAAGTCTTTGGCATAGCCCTCATCAGGCTTCTTCATCTTGGCCCCGGCCATGATCGACATCGTGATCTCGGCCAGGTAATCGAATACCAGATAGTCGATGCTCGCGCCGCGCACCAGTTGAGCAGCAGCAGTAGAGGTATCACCCCAGAAGGCGGAGGCGCAGCCGATGCGTACTGTTTTTGTCATTGGAATAAGCCCGCAACACAGGATTAAGGTGAAATGAAGGCTACCAAGCAAGCGCTTGGTTGAAAACCCCCTCAGTTCATCTTTCTGCATTATTCTCTAGCCAAGCGCTTGCTTGGTAGGCAGGGCAGGCTTAGATTCCACCCCTAACGACAGCGGTTTAGCGGCATAAGTGTGCTCCGGGAAATATTTTTTCGGTCTATGCTTCTAGCTAAGTAATTGAAACCTTGGAGAAAAACGCGAGTGGATGACCAACAAGCGCAGGTCCTGATCCGGGAGCTTGTCAGCCGCGGGCAGATTACTGACCCGCAAAGTGCCCGTGGCAAGTTGTTGCAAACGGCGGCGCACCTGTTCCGCAGCAAAGGTTATGAGCGCACCACTGTGCGCGATTTGGCCAGCGCGGTGGGCATCCAATCCGGCAGCATCTTTCATCACTTCAAAAGTAAGGATGAAATTCTCCGCTCGGTGATGGAAGAAACCATCCGCTACAACACCGCCATGATGCAGGCCGACCTAGCGCATGCCAGCGACATCCGCAGCCGCGTGCTGGCGCTGATCCGCTGCGAGCTGCAATCGATTATGGGCGGCACCGGCGAGGCCATGGCGGTGCTGGTCTATGAATGGCGCTCGCTGTCGGAAGAAGGGCAGGCGTTTATCCTCAAACTGCGCGACGAATATGAGCAGCTCTGGCTGCAAGTGCTGATCGAAGCCAAGGAAGCCGGCTTCGTCAAAGCCGACCCCTTTATCCTGCGCCGCCTGCTGATGGGGGCCCTGAGTTGGACTAACACCTGGTTCCGCCCCGAAGGCCCGATGACCTTGGATCAGTTGGCGGAAGAAGCGTTGTATATGGTGATTAAAGAAGGGTGAGGTGGGGGTTGTGCTGGCTTCATATTTGGGGCCTGCAGGCGTTGCCCTAACTTGAGCACGGTGCAGGCCTAACCTGACACCTTGGCGGTAATTTCTCCATTTTTAATCTTCGCCAGAAGCAGGAGTCAGACCAGCGTTTGCTGATCATGCAAGTGCTGGACGCCTAAATGATCCTTGAGCGCTTTCCAGCCACTGCCGGTGATGGTCACTGCGCGAGTGCCTGTGGATCGGCGCATCCAGCCTAGGTTGCAGAACGTATCCAGCAGGTGTGCACCTAGCGGCCCGGCTATGTGGTGCTGTCTTTCGGTCCAGTCTAGACATCGGCGAGCTTGGCCATGAGCTTCGAAATACAGCTCGCCGCTGTCGAGTGATTGCAGCCACTTTATACCGCGAGGGGTAAGCGCATATTCACGCTCATTACGCTCGACGATGAACTCGCGCTCAAGCATGCCTTGAGTCACCGCGACGCCAACTTTACCGGCCAGATGATCGTAGCAACAACGGGAGAAACGCAGTTCATGGGCTGCGCGATTAGGCAGGCTGCGCCAGGAATTCGCTTGTGGAGATACGACAGCGAGGCTTTCCAGTACATGGGAAACGTCGGGACCTGACAATTGATAGAAACGGTTGCGGCCCTTTATCTCAACAGTCAGCAGTCCGCCATCAAGCAGTTTTGCCAAGTGCGAGCTGGCGGTCTGTGGTGTGACGCCGGCGGCGTCCGCCAGTGCGCTGGCTGACAACGAGCTGCCGTCGGCCAGGGTGATTAGGATGACCGCCCGCGCAGGATCAGCAATTAAGTAGGCGATGGAAGCGATTTTAGGCGGGGTCATTCCTTTGAACTCCACGGGTGGGTCGGATCACCTCGGTTTTCAGGATTACATAACTAGGCACACTTCGACACGCCCCGAAGCTTTTTTGGCCAAAGGCTGCTTATAGTCAATCCGCCGTCAGTGAAAGGAAATGTGAAGTCATGGAAGTCAAGAGTAGCTACCAACGACAGGTTCTGATCGCTACAAGCCTCAGTTACGTCGTTGTCATTCTCGATACTTCAATCGTCAACGTGGCACTGGAATCCATTTCTCAGGCATTTGATTCGGATATCACGGGGCTGCAGTGGGTGATCAACGCTTATACATTGACGTTCGCCAGTTTACTGCTGACGGGCGGTTTATTGGGCGACCGTTGCGGGGCAAGAAAGATCTACGGCCTTGGTCTGGTCTTGTTTGCGCTTGCTTCTGCATTATGTGGTCTGGCGACTGACCTGCTTCAACTGGTCGCTGCCCGAGTGCTGCAGGGGGTGGGGGCGTCCATGTTGGTGCCGTGCTCACTGATGCTGATCAACAATGCCTACCCTAAGACCCATCAACGGGCGAGTGCCATCGGTGTCTGGGCAGGTTGTGGTGGTATTGCCATGGCGGCCGGGCCTCTTGTTGGCGGCGTGCTGATCGAGTTGTTTGGCTGGCGCAGTATTTTTTTGATTAATGTACCCATCGCTTTAGTCGGCGTATGGCTAACGTGGCGTACTCCTCCTTCACCTTCATTGGCACCTAATCGTCATTTTGACTTCACCGGTCAGATCGCTGCTATCGTCGCCCTGGCCACTTCGGTGGCGGTGCTGATCGAAGGGGCAAAGCTGGGGTGGAATTCCGAATGGGTGTATGTGGGCATAATCCTGGCCTGTGTAGCCTGGTGTGTATTCTTGGTGGCTGAAAGTCGCAATAAGGATCCGATGCTGCCGTTGCACTATTTCCGCAACCCGGTATTCACAGGTGCAACCTTTCTGTCGTTGATTTCCGCGTTGGTGTTCTACGGCCTGTTCTTTCTGTTGAGCCTGTATTTCCAGAACAATCGCGGATGGTCGCCCCTGGATACCGGATTGGCATTCCTGCCTTTGACGGCAATGGTCACTTTCGGCAGCTTCACTTGCGGCCGCTTGATCCGAGCCTATGGTCCTCAGGCCGTGTTATGCAGCGGGTTCGGCTTGTACACCTTGGGGCTCATCGGGCTTTTCGCTCTGGCCAGTGATGCTCAGTACTGGCGGATCGCACTGTGTTATCCGGCAGTGGGTTTTGGCGCTGGGATCATCACGCCGGCCGCCACTTCAGTACTGATGAGCGTGGTTGACCCAGCCAAAGCTGGGGTGGCGGCCGGCACACTCAATGCCAGTCGGCAGAGTGGCTCTGCGTTCGGCGTCGCGATATTCGGCGCGTTGCTGACCTCAATTCAACCGCTCAACGATGCCATCTACATAGCAGTCAGCGTTGCGATTGGCTTGTCGTTGCTGGCCATGGTGGTGTCTGCATTGGCGCTGAAAAAACCGACGGGCCAAACTGCGTGAAGTTGACTGGCCGCCCTCTGTAAGCAGAAGTCGCTCAGTACACGTCTGCTAATGGCGTGAGGTGTGGTAAGCGGCGGATTACATCCGCCCTACGGGTTTTAGCTGGCCAGGCGCAGCGGATAGCTGAGCAGTAATAGATGCAGGGTATTCACGGCCAAATGCAGGGCCACGGCCAGGCTGATGCGTCCGCTTAAGTGGTAGATCAGGCCATAGCCCAGACCGGCGACTCCGGCGAGCAGGGCGAATAGCGGGCTAAATGGCAGGTGCACGGCGGCGAACAGCAGGCTGCTTAGGCCGATTCCCAGCCATGGCCCTTGCCAGCGCACCAGTTGGGTTTGCAGTAGGCCACGAAATAGCAGCTCTTCGGCCAGCACCGTCACCAGCAGATTGACCGCCAGCCACAGCCAGAAACCCTCGGGCCATTTGGGCTGCCAGCCGACTAAGCCACTGCCTAACGCCAATAACGGCACGCCGACCAAGGTTAGCCCGGCGACCAGCCAGACCTGGCCGCTGAGGCGCGGTTTGCTGGTGAGCGGCTGGCCCAGCCACCACGCCAGCAGGGTCATGCCGACCAGTAACTTGTCCCAACTTAACCGCAGGCTGTAGGGCGGCGCGTCGCTGCTGAGCTGCCGTGCAGGCCACAGTGTGCTGGCGCTAAAACCTGGGAGCAAATGCCCGGCCAGGGCGGCGCAGGCCAGCAGCGCCAGGGGCCACCAGAGCAGCAGCGGCATAGGCTCTTCAGCGGCTAATAACCAAGCGCAGAGCAGCACGCCCAGGCTCAAGCCGATGGGCTGGATAAAACCTAGAGCGTAGCCGGCGGCCAGGCACAGGATGGGCAGCACCAAACGCAGGTGCAGGGATAAAGCAGGAGTAGGCTGGCGACTCATCTAGCGCTCTTGAGCATCCTTGGCTTGTTGTTCAGCTTCACGCTGATGGATTTTTTGCAGTTGTTCATCGCTTAACGGCAAAGGTTTGGCGGTGCGCAGCAGGGTCATCAGCCCGCCCACGATGGAGCCCACCACCACAATAATCAGCAACCAGATATACCAGGCCATACAACCTCCTTTTTGCAGTGGCTTTCACCATAGCGCGTCAATTGCTGGTTTGTCAGGTCAGTGGGCGGTTTTTGCCCACTGACCTGCAATGGCTTAGCGGCGAACTTGCTTCAGCGTCTCGGCAATCAAGAACGCCAGTTCCAAGGACTGGTCGGCGTTCATCCGTGGATCGCAGTGGGTGTGGTAGCGATCCGACAGACCGGCTTCGGTGATCGGACGGGCGCCGCCGATGCATTCGGTGACGTTCTGCCCGGTCATCTCGATATGGATGCCGCCGGCGTAGCTGCCCTCGGCCTGATGCACGGCGAAGAACTGCTTCACCTCCGCGAGGATCTGCGCGAAGTCGCGGGTCTTGTAGCCGCTGCTGGCCTTGATGGTGTTGCCGTGCATGGGGTCGCAGCTCCACAGCACCTGGCGGCCTTCTTGCTGCACGGTTTGGATCAGGCGCGGCAGGCCGGCTTCGACCTTATCGGCGCCCATGCGCACGATCAGGTTAAGGCGTCCCGGGTCGTTGTCCGGGTTGAGGATATCGATCAGGCGGATCAGCTCATCGCTGGCCATACTCGGCCCGACTTTGACCCCAATGGGGTTGCCGACGCCGCGCAGGAACTCGACATGGGCACCATCGAGCTGGCGGGTGCGGTCGCCGATCCACAGCATATGCGCCGAGCAGTCGTACCAGCCGCCGGTGAGGCTGTCCTGGCGCACAAAGGCTTGCTCGTAGTTGAGCAGCAGCGCTTCGTGGGCAGTGAAGAAGCTGGTCTCGCGCACTTGCGCGGCGCTGTCCATGCCGCAGGCGCGCATAAAGGCCAGGGTTTCATCGATGCGGTCGGCCAGTTGGCTGTACTTCTCGCCCAGATCCGAGTTGGCAATAAAGTCGAGGTTCCACTGATGGACCTGATGCAGGTCGGCAAAGCCGCCTTGGGCAAACGCGCGCAGCAGGTTAAGGCTGGCGGTGGACTGGTGATAAGCCTGCAGCAAACGCTCTGGGTCCGGCACGCGGCTGGCGGCATCGAAGCCAATGCCGTTGACGATATCGCCGCGATAGGCCGGCAGGGTGACACCGTCTACGGTTTCATCATTGGCCGAGCGCGGCTTGGCAAATTGCCCGGCCATGCGCCCGACCTTAACTACCGGGCAGCCAGCGGCGAAGGTCATCACCACGGCCATTTGCAGCAGCACTTTAAAGGTGTCGCGGATCTTCGCCGCGCTGAACTCAGCAAAGCTCTCGGCGCAGTCGCCACCTTGCAGGAGGAACGCACGGCCTTGGGTGACTTCGGCAAACTGCCGGCGCAGCTCGCGGGCCTCACCGGCAAATACTAAGGGCGGGTAGCCGGCTAGGCTTTGTTCCACCTGGGCCAGGTGGGCGGGGTTGGGGTACTGCGGTTGCTGCTGGATAGGCTTGCCTCTCCAGCTAGCGGGAGTCCATGGCGACGACATGATCAGTCTCAGCTTCAGTCAATTGATGCGAGGCGCCATAGTAACCGATCGACACTTGAGGGCCAGTCCTGGGCGCTGTGCTACAGGGTCGCACAGCGAAGCCTGGCAGCGTCCATGGTGACTGTGGCGGCTGAGCCTGGCGGCATCCTTGCCGCTTGGACCGTTAGGCGGTGGCCAATTTCACCCCGGCGTGGGCATGCCGTGGCTGCACTTGCTGGCTCGCCAGGAAGCGCCCGTAGCCTTGTTGCTTACCGAGGTCGTCGGGGAAGTATTCGCCGCGTTGGTAGGCGATTTTGCCGTTGATGAGGGTCACTTCCACGGCGGCATCGTTGCGTTTCACCACGCGTTCCAGGCCCAGCACTTCCATGGGCGCTTCGTGGATGTCATCCAGCTCGGCCGTCAGGCCTTCGGGGTTGATCACCACCAAGTCCGCACGGTCACCGACGCGGATATAGCCGGCATCCACGCCAATGAAGTCGGCCAGCTCACCGCTTAAACGGTGGATGGCATGACCCAGCTGCATAAAAGGTTTACCGGCAAGTTCGGCATCGCGCACGTATTTGAGAAAGCGCAGGGGGAAGTTGTACTGGGCGATGGAGCGCAGGTGCGCGCCGGAGTCGGCGAAGCCCGGCTGGGTCCATGGGCTGGCCAGCAGTTGCTGCATGATCGGCTCACGCACGTTGCCGTAGCAGGTGGTCCACTTGAGTGCTTCGCGGTACTCGCAGGCCAGTTCAAAGTACGCGTCCACCGGATCGAGACCGCGGGCCTCGCCAAGCTGCTTAAAGTTTTTGCCGACCTTGCTCGCATCCGGGCAGGCGGTGACCCAGCAATCGGAGAAGTCGCGGTGCCACAGGCCCTTGGTCAGCACGGCCTTGACCTGCTTCTTAAACAGGGCACGAAACTCTGGCTCGTTGACCTTGCTGTACAGCTCATCCGGGTCCTTGATATTGCGCAGAATCTCGCCGGCGCCGAACTCTTCAAAGGCGTTCACGTTGAGGCCTTCCAAGCGCAGGTTGAACGGCGCGGGCAAGGTCTGCCAGCGGAAGTGGCCGCGCAGCACCTTGTTGGCCAGCCAGCCGGAGGTGCGGGTGATGCGGTGCAAAAATGGCTGCGATTTCAAGTCCAGGGCCGTCAGCATTGAGCACTTCAGCGGCTTGCGCAGCAGGCCGTGGGCTTGCCAGAGGAAGGCGAACACGTTGACCTTGGTTACCGCGTTCGGCGCGCCTTGCATCACCGCGCCACGCCGGCGCAGCACGGCAAACAGGCGGGAGAACTCCTTCCAGCTGGCGAAGGTGGAAGGCAGTGGGCTCGACCAAGCGCGGTCGCCGTCCATTTTGTCCAGGCGCGTGGTCATTACCGACAGGCCGATGCAGCCGGCATCCAGTGCTTGCTCCAGCAGCTCTTCCATCTGCGCCAGTTCTGCCTCGGTGGGCTTCACGGGGCTGGTGGCACGCTCCAGGCCCATCACCGCCACGCGTAGCTCGGAATGGCCGAGGAAGGAGTTGACGTTCGGCCCCAGCGCTAACTGATCGTAAAAGGCGCGGTAGCCCTGGGCGTCGCGCCAGGTCTTTTTCTCTTGCAGGATCGGCAGCACGTATTCCCGTGGCACCGCTTCGACGCGGGTGAACAGGTCCGAGCAGTCTTCGGCATCGGCCAGCACCATGCTGATCGAGCAGGAGCCGATGGTTACGCTGGTCACGCCATGGCGTACCGACTCTTTCAGGGCCGGCGCGGCGATGACTTCGGCGTCGTAGTGCGAGTGAATTTCCAGAAAGCCAGGGGTCACCCATTTGCCTTGGGCATCGATCACCTGGGCGCAGCCGCTTTCATCCAGCGGGCTCAGACTCAGCACATCGATGCGACCGTTGCGGATGCCAATATGGCGCAGCTGGCCGGGCTGGTTGGAGCCGTCGAAGTACAGGCCGTTTTTAATAATGATGTCGTGGCTCATAGCAGACTCCAAGGAGCGATTAACAGGCCGCCGGTAACCAGCAGCAACAGGTAAATGGCAATGCGGAAGTGTTGTTCATTAAAGCGCTGATGCAGGTGCTCGCCCAGCCATACGCCGATGAGCAGCAGCGGGGCGTAGCTGATGATTTGTGGCAGTGCCGGCAGCAGACGGCCATCGAGGGCAAAGCACAGGGTCAGCAGACTGTTAAGGCTGAACCATACGCTGACCAAGGTGGCGCGCAGACGCGCTTTATCCAGCTCGGTGCCGGCCAGGGCAAACACCAGCAGCGGTCCGCCTGAGGCAAACAGGCCATGACTGACTCCCGCGGCCAGGCTGATCAGGCGGTTAAGCCACAGTGGCCGTGCGCTTGCCACATGGCTGGTGCGCATACGCCACAGCTCACGCCCGGCAAACCACAGCACCAAGACGCCGAATAAGCGCTTGGACAACGCCGCATCCAGCCACGGCAACAGGGCATAGCCGAGCAGGGTGCCGATCACCATGGCCGGCAGGATCATGCCCAGCAGCAGGCGCCGGTCGATCATTTGCCGATGACGCCAGACCAAATAGCCGGTCATGCAGATATTCAACGGCACCAGCACCGGCAGCAGTTGCTCGATCGGCAGCAGCAGGGCGCCGAGGGACAGGGCAATCACGATGCTGCCAAAGCCAGTGATGGCTTCCAGGGTGTAGGCCAGCAGAATAAAGCCGGCTAAGGCCAGCCACAGCATCTCCATCAACCCATCTCCGCCGCGAAGCGCTGGCTCATCTTGCGGTAGTACAGACGCGGGGCGATGCGCCAGAGCAGGCTGGCCAACCAGCTGCCGCGATCCGGGAACAGGCGCTCTGCGCCTTGCTCCTGGGCCGTGAAGATTTGTTGCGCCATCCAGTCCGCGCCGCGCACTTGGCCAACGGTGGAGCGCGCATGCTGCGCTGGCTTGCCGTCGGCGCCTAAGGCGTTTTGCTCAATCGGCGTGTCGAGAAAACTTGGGTAGACCAGCAAGGTGCGCACGCCATCACGGGCGATTTCGCCGCGCAGCACTTCAAAAAACTGGCCCATGGCGCTCTTGGCTGCGCAGTAACCGGCGCGGCCCAGCACCGGCATCCAACCGGCCATGGAGCCGATGCAGATGATCTGTCCGCGGCTTTGTTTAAGCAGGGGCAGGGCGCTTAAGCTCAGCTCCACCGGCGCTTGATAATCCACCGCCATAACCCGGCGAAATACCGCCGGATCAGTCTCGGTGGTGGGCGAGCGGTGGGTGATGCCGGCGTTGTTGATCAGCACATCCAAGCGGCCAAAGCGCTCGCGGCAGCGCAGCAGTAATTGCTGTTGCAGCAGGCTGTCGGTGATGTCCCCGGCCAGGCTGTCGACCCGCTCACTGGCTAAGCTGGCCACGCGTTCAGTCAAGCCTCGGGCGTTGTAATCGGTCAGCAGCAGGCCATAGCCCTGGGCGTGATAATGGCGTGCCAGCTCCCAGCCGAGGCCGCTGGCGGCCCCGGTGATCAGTGCAATGTGCATCAGTGACTGCCTTGCTTAATAGCGCTTGGTAGCGGTCGTGGTTGGCTGCCCGCCGGCGTACTGCGCGACCAATACAGCGCCAGTAACAGGCCGGCCAGTAACTGCCAGCAGCCCCAGAACGCGGCAATCAGCAACATGCCGCCAGACTGCGGGAAGAAGGTGAAAATCAGCGCCATGCCTAAGGCCGAGTTATGGATGCCCGTCTCCAGCGTCACCGCTCGGACATCTGCCGCCGGCAACCGCCACAACCGCGCACAGCCATAACCGAGCAGCAGCGCCATGCTGTTAAGCAGCACCACCAGCCAAAAGAACAAGTGGAAGTATTCAAGGAACTGCGCGTAGTTCTTCACGAAGGCGCCGCCGACAAACAGCAGCATCACCAGCAGCGAGAAAATCCGCAGCGGGCGTTCCAGCTTTTGTGCCAGCAGTGGCCGAATCCGCCCGATAAACATGCCCAGCACCATCGGCAGCACCAGGACCAGCAGCACCATCAGCAACAGCTCTAGCGGGTCGACACTGATCTCGGTAAGCAGGGCGCGGGTCTGCGGGTTCAGCCCGGCATACAGGGCGAAGTTCAGCGGTGTGAAGATCCCCGCCGTGACACTGGAAACCGCCGTAACGCTGGCCGACACCGCGACGTTGCCGCGGGCGACCCAGGTCATGATGTTGGAGAACGTGCCGCTGGGGCAGGTGGCAACCAGAATCATGCCCAGCGCCAGGCTCGGATCGATGGGCAGCACAATTGTCAGCAGGCAGGTGGCCGCTGGCAGCAGGACAAACTGCACCAGCATGCCAATCAACGGCGCCTTGGGCGCCAGGACGATGCGCTTAAAGTCCTCGGCGCGTAGTTCTAAGGAAACACCAAACATCATCAAGGCGATGATCGCGTTTAAGGCGATCATCGCGCTGGGGGAGAACTCAAGGTTGACTGACTGCATGAGAGGTTTCCTTGCTGCACGTAGGCGCTGTTGTCGTTATATTTTTTTTAAGTTCAGCAATGTGTTGCTTAAGCGTGGTGCGGTAACTGTCTTTATGCACGTAGTAGGCCATGCGTTCCAGTTGCAAGTAGGCATAGCCACCATCTAAACGCTGTTGGCAGCGCAGGCGCACCAACTCGCGAAAACGCTGGCCGGCACTGCCGCCAAGCTGCTGCTGGCGAATCTGCAAGGCCACCAGTTCTGCTTGTTCATCCCGGCCCTGCCAGCCCAGGCCTGAGGCCTCGACCATGCCGAGCATAAACAGGTCTTCGTACTCTGGGTGGAACACGTTCAGATACAGCTGCGGTGCACCGGCAGAGGCCGGCCAGTTGAGCTCGGCACGGTCGATAAAGGGGTAGTTGAGCAGGTAGCCGGTGCCCTGCAGGATCAGATCATATTCGGCCTGCTCACCGTCGCTGAAGGTCACTTGCAAACCCTCGACCTTAACCACGTCGCGGCGCGGCTTGATATCGCCATGACCTAAGTAATGCAGCACCAGCGAGTTCATCACCGGATGCGACTCATAGAGCTTGTAGTCCGGGTCCGGCAGGCCATATTGCGAAGGCTTGCCGACCAGGCTGCGTACCAGCAGCCCATCGAGGAATTGCTTGATCGGCCGTGGCAGTTTGATCAGCCCGCCTAAGCTGTCCGTTGGCCGGCCAAAGCTGAATTTGGGCAGGAAGTAATAGCCCCGGCGCACCGACAGATCGACCGACTTGGCGCGGTGTACGGCATCCACGGCAATATCGCAGGCCGAGTTGCCGCAGCCAATCACCAGGACCCGCTTGCCCTCGAATATCGCGGCGTTGCGGTAGTCGCTGGAGTGCAGCAACTCGCCGCTGAACTGCCCAGGCAGGGCGGGCAGGTTGGGGGTGTGCAGGGTGCCGTTGGCGATCAGCACTCCATCGACCAGCCATTCGCGTTGCACCCCGTCGCATTCGGTGAGCAGACGCCAGCCTTTGCTCAGGCGTTTAACCTCCAACACGCGGGTGTTGAAGTGAAAATCCTTGTACAGATCAAAGTGTTTGGCGTAGGCGCGGAAGTAATCGCGCATGGCGCTGTGATGGGGGTAGGTAGCCACATCATCGGCCATGGGGAACTCAGTAAACTCGGTGGCGCGTTTGGAGGAGATCAGGTGCGCGGACTCATACATGGTGCTCTGCGGGTTATCGATATCCCACAGGCCGCCGACATCGCTGTGCAGCTCGAAGCCGACAAAGTCGATGGCGTATTTGCGCAACTGGCGTGCTGCACAGAGGCCCATGGGGCCGGCACCGATAATGGCATGCATGCTTCACCTCCAAATCAATTGTTATTGTTAAGCGTGGCCCCAGCTAAGCTGCGACAAATTATCGCGTGACCAGGGGAGGGTGGCTCAATGACAATTGGCGACTTTCCGCTGGCCGATTTGGTCAGGGATGTCATGGTGGAGTGTGGTACATGCCAGGTTTGCCCCCGGTTGAGCAGATGCCTGAGCCGTTATTGATTGCCGAAGTCCGCGACGAATTTGGTGTCATCCAAGTGGTGGAGATGGGCGCTTATCGCTTTCTCGAGTTTGGTGAGGCGATAGAGCAGAGCTGCGTCTACATGCCCGACCCCAGTTGGTTGGAATACGACTACACACGCGCCATGTTGCTCGGCGCGTTGTGCCATGAGCAGCCGGAAAGCGCGCTGTTTTTAGGTTTAGGCGCCGGCAACCTGACCCAGGCCTGTCTGAAGTTTTTGCCGCTGGACGACGTTGAGGTGATCGAGCTGCGCCCCGATGTGCCGCGTTTGGCCATGCAATATATGGCCTTGGCCGATGACCCGCGCTTAACCATCCGCATCGGCGACGCTCTGGAGCTGCTAGGCACGGCTGAGCAAACCGACCTGCTGTTTGTGGACCTCTATACCGATGTCGGTCCCGCCAGCGGCCATTTAGCCTGGAAGTTTTTGCAGGATTGCCAGGAGCGTCTTAACCCCGGCGGCTGGCTGATCATCAATCAGTGGGCCAGCAATGACGGCAAGCCTTTGGGCGCGGCCCTTCTGCGCGGCTTGTTCCACCGCCATTATTGGGAGATTCCAGTGAAGGAGGGCAACGTGGTGCTGTTGGTCCCGGCCGATCTGGAGCAGGAGCTGGATGTGGCTCTGCTGCGGCAACGCAACGAGGCTTTGGCACCGCTGTTGGGCTACTCCTTGGAGTCGTTGACCAAGGATCTGCGGCCCGCCAGTTAAGGCACTGGGCTGTCTAAGCGCCGCGCGGCTGTGCAGCTCAAACCGCCCGTGGCTATGCAGCCCAGGCGCCACGCGGCTTAGCTGTTAAGTCACCACGGGGCTTAGCGCCCCTTAAAGTCACCTGCGCGGCGCTCTTGCATGGCGCGCAGGCCTTCTTGCGCGTCGTCACTGCCGAGTAAGCGGCTGGCCACGGCAGGCAGGTTAGCGATGGCGGCCGCTTCGCCGCTCGCCACAACTTGGCGGGCCGAAGCTAGGGTGGCTTGCACGCCCAAGGGGGCTTGTGCGGCAATGCGCTCGGCCAGCCACAGCGCCTTGGGCATTAACTCCTCCGGCGCTAACACCTCCTGCACCAGGCCTAAGCGATACGCCTCATGGGCGCTAAAGGGATCGCCGGTGAGCAGCCAGCGCATGGCGTTGCCCCAGCCAGCAATCTGTTGCAAGCGCAGGGTGGCGCCAGCGAAGGGGAAAATTCCGCGTTGCACTTCCATCTGGGCAAAGCGTGTGTTGCTGGCGCACAGGTTGATGTCGGCCGACAGCATCAGCTCGATGCCGATGGTGAAGCAGTAGCCCTGGGCGGCGACGATCACCGGTTTACTCACCCGCGTGCCGCCAAAGGCTCCCCAAGGGTCGTAGCCACCTGCAGGGATTTGCCAGCCGGCAGCCAAGGGCTCGGCCACATTGGCCAAGTCCATGCCCGCGGTGAAGTGTTCACCGTGGGCAAACAGCAACGCGACTCGAGCATCGGCATCACGTTCAAACTCGCCATAGGCCAGTGCCAGGTCGTCGAGCATGGCCATGTCAAAGGCATTGCGCTTACTCACGCGATCAAGGCCCAAGAGCAAAACGTGGCCGCGCTTTTCTCGGGTTATACGGCCGCTAATGCTTGAATTCATGGTGCAAATCCTGAATAGACTAGGGTTGGCGGGGAGTTTGTGGCGTGGTGCTAGTTGACTGTAGGCCCTTAGCTGGAATAAATACGTGTTAGAGCGCTTAATTTTTGGCGAAAGTCAGCACATCGACCAGGTTTTCAGGTATAGTGCGCGCCGGTCAATTCTTGGCCACGTTCAGGTAGTGCAAATCGCCCGGAGGCAAAACTCCGGCAGCCAGTCCGCAAAGCGGGCTATCCTTGACGATTCATTTATCACCATGTTTTCGCAAATCCCCGCCGACAGAGCTGCCAGGGTGACCTTAGGGTCTTACACGGCATGCGCAGCTTTGGAATATGGGTCGTTTGCGGATGCACTAGAGGCAGACCCATGACCCAGGAATCCGGCGGCTTCGCCGCACTCGGCCTTCATCCTAATGTTGTTGCAGCACTGACCGCTGTTGGTTACGAAGAGCCATCGCCGATCCAAGCGCAAGCTATCCCGGTGATTCTCTCCGGCCAAGACATGATTGGTCAGGCGCAAACAGGTACCGGTAAAACCGCTGCCTTTGCTTTGCCACTGCTGTCGAAAATTGATCCGAGCAAGCGTGAGCCGCAGGCGCTAATCCTAGCGCCTACTCGCGAGTTGGCCCTACAAGTGGCCACCGCGTTTGAATCCTACTCGAAACAAATGCCCGGCCTGAATGTGGTAGCGGTTTACGGTGGCGCGCCTATGGGCCCGCAACTGAAAGCTATCCGTCAGGGCGCGCAGGTGATTGTTGCAACCCCCGGTCGCTTAGTTGACCACCTGCGTCGCGATGAGAAAGTGCTGTCGACCATCCAGTTCCTGGTACTCGACGAAGCCGACGAAATGCTCAAGTTGGGCTTTATGGATGACCTCGAAGTGATCTTCGAAGCCATGCCGGCCAGCCGTCAGAGCGTTCTGTTCTCCGCGACCCTGCCACACTCGATTCGCGCTATTGCTGAAAAGCACCTGCGTGACCCGCAGCACATCAAAATCGCCTCGAAAACTCAGACCGTAACGGCCATTGAGCAAGCGCACCTGATGGTCCACGCCGACCAGAAGCACGCTGCCGTTCTGCGTTTGCTGGAAGTTGAAGAGTTTGATGCGCTGATCGGTTTCGTGCGTACCAAACAAGCCACCCTGGACCTCGCTGCTGCTCTGGAAGCCAAAGGCTACAAGGCTGCTGCGCTGAACGGTGACATCGCGCAGAACCAGCGTGAGCGCGTCATTGAGTCGCTTAAAGATGGCCGTCTGGACATCGTTATCGCCACTGACGTTGCTGCCCGTGGTCTGGACGTGCCGCGCATCACCCACGTGATGAACGTGGATATGCCGTACGACCCAGAGTCCTACGTGCACCGTATCGGCCGTACTGGCCGTGCCGGGCGTACCGGTCGTGCGCTGCTGCTGGTGACTCCGCGTGAGCGGCGCATGCTGCAGGTTATCGAGCGCGTCACTGGGCAGAAGGTTGGCGAAGTTAAGCTGCCTAACGCTCAGCAAGTGCTCGATGCGCGGATCAAGAAACTCACCAGCAGCCTGGCGCCGCTAGTAGCTGATGCGGAAGCCAGCCACGGTGATCTGCTTGATCGCCTGACCGCTGACATCGGTTGCAGCCCGCGTGCTCTGGCCGCAGCCCTGCTGCGCAAAGCCACCAACGGTCAGGCTCTGAGCCTGGCTGAAGTGGAACGTGAGCAGCCGCTGGTGCCGGGTGCCGGTGGTTCCCGTGAGCGTGGCGAGCGCAGCGATCGTGGTGAGCGTCCTGATCGCGGCGACCGTGAAGGTAGCCGTGAGCGTCGCGCGCCTATGCCGCTGGCTGAGGGCCGTGCCCGTTGCCGTACCGCGCTGGGTGCGCGTGACGGTATCGCGGCGAAGAACCTGCTGGGCGCCATCCTCAACGAAGGTGGTCTGGCCCGTGAAGCCATCGGGCGCATCCAGGTGCGCGAGAGCTTCAGCTTGGTTGAGCTGCCAGAAGAAGGTTTGGATCGTCTGCTCGGTAAGCTGAAAGACACCCGTGTCGGTGGCAAGCCGCTCAAGCTGCGTCGTTACCGCGAAGACTAAGCGCAAGCTTAGAAGCCTAAGCCTAGGCTTAGTCATCAACAAAAGCCCCGCCTAGTGCGGGGCTTTTGCGTTTTTGCTGTGGGCGCAGCCGTCTGCTGCGCTTACCTTAGGCGAAGCTGTAAATGTCCATGCCCAGTGAGCCGAAGGTGAAGGCGCTGTATTGCACCTTAAACTCGCCGCCGGCGCCTTGGGCGAAATACAGCGGTAGTAGGTGCTCATCGCTGGGGTGGTTGCGTTTGGCTGATGGCGCTTGCTGGCGATAGTGCAGCAGGGCGTCGAGGTCGCTGCTAGCCAGCTTGTCGACGATCCAGTCACGGAACTCCTGGGCCCAAGGCTCCACATTGCTGTCGTCATCCTGGCGCTTCAGTTCGGCCAGGTTATGGGTAATGCTGCCCGAGCCGATCAACAAGATGCCCTCATCGCGCAGGCTGGCCAAGGCCTGGCCGACTTGCCGCACGATGCCAGGGGTTTGTGGATCAGGCAGGGAAACTTGCACCACCGGAATATCCGCTTGCGGATACATCAACGACAGCGGCACCCAAGTGCCGTGATCAAACGGGCGTTGTTCATCCAGCTGGGTCGGCAGGCCGGCATCAGCCAATAAGAGGGCGATCTTCTCGGCTAGTCTGGGATGTCCGGGCGCTGGGTACTGCACCTCATAGAGCTCGGCCGGGAAGCCACCGAAATCATGCCAGGTGGCGGGCTGTGGGTTGTGGGTGACGCGCAGATCAGTGCTTTGCCAGTGGGCAGAAACCACCACAATCGCTTGTGGGCGGGGCAGGGCTTGGGCCAATTGACTCAGCGCCGGGCCGCTGGCGCCCGGCTCGAGGGCCAGCATGGGCGAGCCATGGGAGATAAATAGGCTGGGAAGTGACATGAAAACTCCGACTACACAAAAAGCATGGCGGAATCATCTAACAGACGCTCCCCCCTCGGTAGGGAAAAATTGCAACGGTTAGTATCGACGCTGTCGATAATAGAAGTCCGCAGTAGCGCTCAGACGGGAGTCACGATGCACGCAGAGTTTTGGCATAAGCGTTGGGAACGTAGCGAAATAGGTTTCCATCAACAGCAAACCAACCGCTATTTGCAGCGATATTGGGCGCAACTGGCAGTTCCTGACAACGCCCAGGTGTTGGTGCCGTTGTGCGGCAAAAGCCTCGATATGCTGTGGCTGGCGGGGCAGGGGTTACGTGTGCTCGGCGTCGAATTGTCGCACAAGGCCGTGGAGGCATTTTTTGCTGAGCAGGGATTAACCGCGCAAGTGCGCAGCGAGCCGCACTTCATTCGTTATAGCAGTGGGCCACTGGAAATCCTCTGTGGTGATTTCTTTGCCCTGAGTGCAGATGACCTCAGTCAATGCCAGGCCTTCTATGATCGCGCTGCTTTGATCGCCTTGCCTGAGCCGCTGCGTCAGCGCTATGTGGCGCATCTGGCGGCGGTGTTGCCGCAGGGCGGTAAGGGGTTGCTGGTCAGCCTCGACTATCAACAAGAGGACATGCCAGGCCCGCCCTTTGCTGTGGCGGATGCCGAGGTACAGCGCTTGTATGGCGGGCGCTGGCAGGTGCAGCGTCTGTTGCAACAGGATGTGCGGGGCGAGGCGGAGAATGCGCGTCTCTTGCAGCGCGGCCTGAGTCGCTTGGACGAGTGGGTCTATCGCCTGGAGGATGTGCTGTAGCGGATAAAACTAAGGCGACCCGAGGGTCGCCTTAGTGTCTCTGGTACTGCTGGAACGCTTAGCCGCGCTGACGCAGGGCTTCGATGCGATCTTCCAGTGGTGGGTGAGTCATCAGCAGGCCAGCCAGGCCGTGCTTCAAGCCACCGTTGATGCCGAAAGCCGTCAGGCTATTAGGCATGTTCACCGGTACTTCCTGCTCGGCACGCAGACGCTGCAGGGCGGCGATCATGGAGCCCGTGCTGGCGAGGCGGGCGCCGGCTTCGTCGGCCTTAAACTCGCGCTTACGGGAGAACCACATGACGATGATGCTGGCCAGAATACCCAGTACCAGCTCGGCAAAGATGGTCGCCACGAAGTAACCAATACCTGGACCGTCTTCGTTTTTCAGGATGACCTTGTCGACAAAGTTGCCGAAGATCCGCGCAAAGAACATTACGAAGGTGTTCACCACGCCTTGGATCAGCGCCAGGGTGACCATGTCACCGTTGGCCACGTGACCGATTTCGTGGGCCAGTACGGCCTTCACTTCGTCCGGCGAAAAACGCTCCAGCAGGCCTTGGCTCACGGCGACCAGCGCATCGTTCTTGTTCCAGCCGGTGGCGAATGCGTTGGACTCGTAAGCGGGGAAGATGCCGACCTCGGGCATTTTGATCCCGGCTTCGCGCGACAGCTCTTCAACGGTTTGCAGCAACCATTGTTCGTGACGGGTACGCGGTTGGGTGATGATTTCGGTTTTGGTGCTCATCTTCGCCATCCACTTGGACAGGAATAGCGAGACCAGCGAACCGGCGAAACCGAATACCGCACAGAACACCAGCAGGCTGCCGTAGTTCTGGCCAGTGAAGCGGTCAACCCCAAGCAATTTGAGGGTGATGCTGGCGATGATCAGCACCGCAATGTTGGTAGCCAAGAACAGCATTATGCGCATCATGGTGTGTAGGAACTCCTCACGGGAATGCAAAAAACTAGTTATATGAAAGCACCGTAGCTATATAGGGTGCAGGCCTAGGTACTTCAACCTAGCTTCTATTTCAAACTATGTCGCTTGGGGCGCTCAACGTGCTGTGAAAGAGCAGTTGGGTGAGGCGCACGACCTGCTCACTGGCCTGCTCGGCAAAGGCTGTGCGCAGCTGAAAGGCTAGGGTCGAGCGCACCCGTTGCACGCTGGGCGGCAGCTCGGCCAGGTGTTCCGAGGCTGGCGGCACGCCGCGGCTTAAGCGCAGAAAGGCTTTTTCGCTGAGCACTGCCTGATCGAGGGCGTCATAGCCGATGGTTGAGGTAAAGCGCAGGTAGTCTTCCTCTGCCAGCCACAGCAGTGCGCCGAGGCAGCTTTGGTGACGGGTGCTGGGCAAACCGAACTCATCGGGCTCTTCACGGCCGATTAAGTCCTCGACATACAGATCGATCTTGCGCGGAAAGGCTTGATAAAGCGCGAGCAAAGCGGCCGCCGCATCTTTATAAAAATCGTCGATGTGTAAATCCATCAGAACTTCCTGAGAACCAAAAAGCGCTGCCGTAGTGGCAGCGCTGAGTGCTTTCATCGAGCCTGTAGAGATGGCCCCAAAGCTATTGTTTATAAGTTTTGAGGAAGCTGCCGATGCGCGTGATCGCGGCATCCAAGTCATCCACGCGGGGCAGGGTAACCACCCGGAAGTGATCTGGCCATGGCCAGTTGAAGGCGGTGCCTTGCACCACCAGCAGTTTTTCCGAGAGCAGCAGGTCTAGGACGAACTTCTCATCGTTGTGGATCGGGCACACCTTGGGGTCGATTTTCGGGAAGGCATACAGCGCGCCCATGGGTTTGACGCAGCTCACGCCAGGGATGTTGTTGAGCAGCTCCCAGGTGCGGTTGCGCTGTTCCAGCAAACGGCCCTGCGGCAGTACCAGGTCGTTGATGCTCTGGTAGCCACCCAGCGCGGTTTGGATCGCATGCTGGCTCGGTACGTTGGCGCACAGGCGCATGTTGGCGAGGATATCCAGGCCTTCGATGTAACTTTGTGCGCGGTGCTTAGGCCCGGAAATCGCTACCCAGCCGGAGCGGAAACCCGCCACCCGATAGGATTTCGACAAACCGTTAAAGGTCAGGCACAGCACGTCCGGGGCCAAGGAGGCGGTGGAGATGTGTTGGGCTTCGTCGTAGAGAATCTTGTCGTAGATCTCATCGCTGAACAGCACCAAGTTATGCTGGCGCGCCAGTTCGACGATATCCATGAGTACTTCTTTGGAATACACCGCGCCAGTGGGGTTGTTCGGGTTGATCAGCACCAGGGCCTTGGTATTGGGCGTGATCTTGGCCTTCATGTCGGCGATGTCGGGGAACCAGCCGGCTTGCTCGTCGCACAGATAGTGCACCGGCTTACCGCCGGCCAGGGCGACGGAGGCGGTCCACAGCGGGTAGTCGGGGGCCGGAATCAGCACTTCATCGTTGTTGTTGAGCAGCGCCTGCATGGCCATCACGATCAGCTCAGACACGCCGTTGCCGAGGTAGATGTCCTCGATGCCGACGCCTTCAACCTGCTTCTGCTGGTAATACTGCATCACCGCCTTGCGCGCGCTGAACAGACCTTTGGAGTCGCTGTAACCTTGAGCCGTGGGCAGGTTGCGGATCACATCCTGAAGAATTTCATCAGGCGCCTCAAAACCGAATGGCGCCGGGTTGCCGATGTTTAGCTTGAGGATGCGATGGCCTTCCTCTTCCAGGCGTTTGGCGTGCTTGAGCACTGGTCCGCGGATGTCATAGCAGACGTTGGCAAGCTTGTTCGATTTAGTGACCTGCATGATCGTATATTCCGAAATAGTCCGAGGCCAAAGTGCGCTCAGCGCAGGCTTGGCTTGGCAGTCCTTAACGCCAATGACAAACTGACGTTAATGGGTGATTTAGTAGTGCTTTTCCCTGTGTTTGATCCTGTATTTATTGAGGAAAACAGTGAAAAGCTCGAAAAAATAGATTTTTTAAGGCTTTTTTATCGCCATATTAATGTTTTAAGGGAAAAACCTTGCGTGGCGCTGATCTTGTGCATCATACGTCTGAGGCGATTTCTGGGGAAGAGATAGCGCAGGCATTTTTTTCTGTTGAGCGAGGCAAGATGATGAATAAATTGGATAAACCCCTAGACGCCTGGCGCGAGGAACTGTCCGAAGAGCAGTTTCATGTCTGCCGGCTGGGGGGGACTGAGCGCGCGTTTAGCGGCAAATATCATGACAGCAAGGTGCCAGGTATTTACCACTGTGCTTGCTGTAATGCCGAGTTGTTTGATTCCAACGCTAAATATGATTCCGGCAGTGGTTGGCCCAGCTACTTCCAGCCGGTCAGTGAGCAAGTCCTGCGCAGCATTGATGACTTCAGTCATGGCATGCATCGCATCGAGGTTAAATGTGCAGCGTGTGATAGCCATTTAGGTCATGTGTTCCCCGATGGGCCAAAACCCACAGGGCTGCGTTACTGCATCAACTCCGCGTCGTTGCACTTAGTGCCGCGCGAGGTGCCAGGCGAGTAATAAGCCACGGCTAAGGCCCGCTATCAGCGGGCCTTATTTTTAGGTGAATAAATTGTGTGCAATTTAATTGTGAGCTAGCTTTCTGGCTAAGCCACTATGGCTGCCAATACTGACTGGGGAGGGATGTGATGAGTACAGAGCTGTTGCAGATACCGTTAACCACCATCAAAGGTGAGCAGAAAACCTTGGCGGATTTCCCGGGTAAAGCTTTTTTGGTGGTCAATACCGCCAGCAAATGCGGTTTTACTGGCCAGTACAAAGGCTTGGAGCAGCTGTGGCAGCAATACCGCGAACAAGGCTTGGTGGTGCTGGGCTTTCCGTGCAATCAGTTTGGCAAGCAGGAGCCTGGTGATGAGGGGGCGATCTCGCAGTTTTGCGAGCTCAACTTCGGCGTCAGCTTCCCGTTGTTTAAAAAGATTGAAGTCAATGGCCCTGGCGCCCATCCCCTCTATGTACAGCTGAAAAAACGCGCACCGGGTTTGCTCGGTAGCCAAGGCATCAAGTGGAACTTCACCAAGTTTCTGCTCAATGCCGATGGCAGCCTGGTTAAGCGTTTTGCGCCCACGGCTAAGCCTGAGGATTTAAGCGGCGAGATTGCAGCGCTGTTGCGATGAATGCGAGTGCTACTGAGCTTGCTGAACTGGAGCTGGATAACCAGCTCTGCTTCAAACTCTACGCCGCGTCGCGGGCGCTGATTCGCGCTTATAAACCGATGCTGGAGCAACTGCACCTGACCTATCCGCAGTATCTGGTCATGCTGGTGCTGTGGCAGTGGCACGCACAGCCGCCCGCGCAGCCCACGCTGAAAGCCTTGGGCGAGCGTTTGCAGTTGGACTCCGGCACGCTCACGCCGCTGCTTAAGCGCTTGCAGCAGCAAGGCTTAGTGCAGCGTCAGCGTTCGGCAGCGGATGAGCGGGAAGTGCACTTAGGCCTTACGGCCCAGGGCTTGGCCTTGCGCGAGCAGGTGCTGCCGCTCAAGCAGCAACTGCTCTGCGAGCGTGGTGTGGATGGCGCGGCGCTTGCGCAGCTACGAGCTCATCTGGGGCCGTTGCTGGATCAACTGCTCCAGGCCAGCCACTGATCCAGCAGGGCGGCCAGCTCATCCTTGCGAAACGGCTTGGCTAGGTAGTCGTTCATCCCCGCCGCCTGACAGCGCTCGCGTTCATCCGACAGGGCATTGGCGGTCAGGGCAATGATCGGCAGATTGGCCAAGGCTGGGGTGCGGCGAATCTGCCGGGTGGTTTCGTAGCCGTCCATGATCGGCATATTGCAGTCCATCAGCACGATGTCGACGGGCTGGCGTTCCAGCAGCTGCAGGGCTTCGGCGCCATGGTTGGCGAGGAATATCTGATAGCCCAGCTTGTGCAGCATGCCTTTGGCCACCAACTGATTGACCGGATTGTCTTCAACCAACAGCACTCGGGCCTGACGGCTGCGACTGTGGTCGTGGGGCGTGCTGGTGTTGCTGGCCGGGCCTTGGCCGAGGCTGCGGCGTAAGGCTTGCAGCAGGGCCAGACGTGATAGCGGCCGGGCCAGTTGCTCAATCGGCGCGAAGCGCTCGACCTGTTCGCTGCTAATAAAGTTGCCATAGGAGCTGACCAGCAGAATTGGCAGCTGGCAGGTGGCGCGTAGCTCATCGACACGGGCTAGTTCGTCGCAGATGATCAGGTCGGCCGGTCTCTGGCTGGGATCGCTGCCGCTGGGCAGATGTTCATAGCTCAGGCCCCAGTAGGGCAGCAGATTCGCCAATTGCGCACTGAGGCCTGATTGAGTTGGGCTGAGCACCAGTACATGGCCGCGCAGGTTGGGTTGCGTTTGTACGCTGGGCTGGCCCGGCAGCGGCAGGTCGGCGTAGAAGGTACTGCCGACATCCTCTTCGGTTTCCAAGCGCAGATGGCCGTGCATGGCCTCGCACAGCCGACGGGTCAGGGCTAAGCCTAAGCCGGTGCCGCCGTACTGGCGGGTGATATCGACGCCGGCCTGGGTGAAGCGTTGGAAGATCCGCGACTGCGCTTCGGCGGCGATCCCGATGCCGGTGTCACGGACGATAATGCGTACACCTTGCTCGGTTTTGTTGAGGTAAATATCCACCCGGCCAA
The DNA here is from genome assembly GCF_025465995.1 of Pseudomonas sp. 5P_3.1_Bac2. Taxonomy (GTDB): domain Bacteria; phylum Pseudomonadota; class Gammaproteobacteria; order Pseudomonadales; family Pseudomonadaceae; genus Aquipseudomonas. The sequence goes on from NZ_JANLNY010000004.1 coordinate 418,243, forward strand.
GGCGGGTGAACTTCAACGCGTTAGATAGCAAGTTGCTGACTATCTGGCGCACCCGCTTGGGATCGCCCAGCACCAAATTAGGCAGCTGCGGATCAATCAAACAGGTCAGTTCCACGCCCGGAGCGGTGTTCTGCGAGAGCAGGCTGGCGGTTTCCTCGACTACGTTGGCGAGGTCAAAGGGGATGCTTTCCAGCTCCAGTTGGCCGGCCTCGAACTTCGATAGGTCAAGAATATCGTTGAGCAACTCCACCAGTACCTTGCCCGAGTTATGGGCGATCGACAGTTGCTGACGCTGCTCATTGTTCAGTGGACCATCCAGCGATAACGCCAGCATGCCGAGCAATCCGTTGAGCGGGGTGCGGATCTCATGGCTCATGTTGGCCAAAAACGCCGAGCGCGCTTGGGCCATGTCCACGGCCACGCGCTTGGCCTCTTCGAGCTCACGGTTGGAAACCTGCAGGCGGTTGTTAGTGGCCTCCAACTGCTCGGTACGGGCCGAGATCATGTCCTCCAGCTCGGTCAGGTAGCGGGTCAGGCGGGCTTCGGCCTGTTGCCGTTGGGCGATCTCGTTGGCGATGCTGGTCAGTTGGCGGTTGGTGACGTCGACCAGGACGCCGATTTCATCCTTTTTGTGCCCTTCGGGGTAGGCCAGCTTGGCGTTGTCCGGGCTGCGCGGGTCGCGCTCGCTGATGGCGCGGATGACCCGGGTCAGTGGCTTGGTCAGCATGAAGTAGAACATCACCAGCAAAATCATCGACAGCAGCAGGCTGCGGGTGAAGCCGGTAATCAGGGTCAGGGTGGCGCGGCGCAGAAAGTGATTGCCGAATACATAGGTGTCGACTTCCAGGCTCAGCTTACCCAGCGCCTCTTGCGGCGCATGGCTGACGTACAGGGGCGTGGCAAAGTAACGGCGCTCGCCAAACAGGTAGTCACTGATAGCGCGGTAGCGACTGCTTTGCGCCGGCCGTGAGACCCGCGCCAGAGCGATTTGGTTGGCATCGGAGATTTCCGCACGGATCACCGCCGGCGAGCGCAACAGACCTAAGACCAGCTCCTGGGCCAGCTCGGCGTCAATGTTGTAGGCGATACGTGCGGCAGGATTGTGGCTGATGTCGAGCAACGCGTTAATTTCGCGGTTGATGCCGGCATCTTCACTGGCATAATCGATAGCCACTTGGATAAAGCTCAGCGCGGTGCCCAGGATAAAGGCCACCAATACGGTCAAGCGAGCCTGTTTAAACGACAGGCGTTGGGTGAGCGCTATATCCATATAAGCTGGTTTTTCCCAAGTTAAATTGCCCGCCTAGCATAGCCCATCTGCTTTGTAGGGCGCATAGCTAGCCTGCGTTTGCTGGAGTGAATTGTGCCATCTTCCTTAGAGCAATTTTTGTCCCGTGCTACTGCTGTCTTGGACCGTCTTGATCCGCTGCTGCCGGTGCTGCGTCCGCAGATCGACTGGCACACCAGCTTGGCTGCGCGCTGGCAGCGTGACGGGCGCAGTGGTTTCTTGCTGCCGCTGCATGTGAGTTTGGATATGCGTCTGGATGACCTGATCGGGGTTGATCGTCAGCGCCAACTACTGGGGCGCAATACCCAGCAGTTTTTACAGGGCATGCCGGCCAACCATGCGCTGCTCTGGGGTTCGCGCGGGACCGGCAAGTCGTCGTTGGTCCGCGCCTTGTTGGCCGAGCATGCTTCAGCTGGTTTGCGCCTGATCGAAATCGAGCGCGATCACTTGGCGGACCTGCCGCGTATCGTCGAGCAACTGGTCGGCTTGCCACAGCGCTTTGTGTTGTTCTGCGATGATCTGTCCTTCGAGGCCGGCGAGGGTGACTACCGCACGCTCAAGACCGTGCTCGATGGCTCCCTGGAGCAGGCGCCGGATAACGTGCTGCTGTACGCCACCTCCAACCGCCGCCACCTGGTGCCGGAGAAACAGAGCGACAACGATAACTGGCAGCACGTGGATGGCGAACTGCATCCGAGCGAAGCGGTGGAAGACAAAATTGCCCTGTCGGATCGTTTCGGCCTGTGGCTGTCGTTTTATCCCTTTAACCAAGAACACTTCCTTGACGTGGTCAAACACTGGATCGGTCAGCACGCGGCAAAAGCGGGGCTGGCGTGGCAGTGGGATGAACAGGTGGAAAAAGCAGCGATTCGCTGGGCCTTGGCCCGGGGCAATCGCAATGGCCGCTGCGCCTATCAATTCGCCCGCGATTGGGTGGGCTTGCAACTACTGAGTACAACTGATGATTGATTTACAACAAAGCGGCGAAGGCCTGGATGGCTATCCGCTGCTGGTGGCGCAACTGCAAGCGCTGTTAAGTGGTGAGCGCGACTTTATCGCCAACGCCGCGCAGTTCTCGGCGTTTTTGTATCAGGAACTGCCGGATCTGAACTGGGCGGGTTTCTATCTGGCGCGTGGCACTGAGCTGGTGCTCGGGCCATTCCAGGGCAAGGTGGCGTGCGTGCGCATTCCCTTTGGCCGTGGCGTGTGCGGCACGGCGGCGGCCAGTGGGCAGACTCAGCGGGTTGAGGATGTGCATGCGTTTGCCGGGCATATCGCTTGCGACAGCGCGTCCAATAGCGAGTTGGTGGTGCCGCTGAGTAAAGATGGCCGCTTGATTGGCGTGTTGGACTTGGACAGCCCACGGCTGGCACGCTTCACCGAGCAGGATCAGGCGGGTATTGAGCAACTGGCCCAGGTGTTTCTCGACGCCACCGACTGCTAAGGCAGGCCCTCGACGGCTGCTGGCGGCTGTGCCTCTGTGCTTGGTCTGATGCGGCGTGCGTTGAGGGGAGGGGTGCAACCCGCTTGGTTGCACCTTAGCTCGGGGCTGTGCAGCCTGTCTGCCAGAGCGGAGTGCGCTGTTTAGACTTTGCCGGTCATTTTTGCCAGCATGCGCTGTTCGCCGGCGAGGGCGGCTTGCACACTCGCAAGCTGTTTGAAACGGGCGAAATGGGCGCTGAGCTGTGGCCAGCGCTGGGCATCCAGAACTTCGCCGCCGTGCTCCATGTTGATCAGCTGGCAGCCGATCGCCAGATCCGCCAGGCTCAGGCGCTCGCCAACAAAGTAGCGTTGTTCGCCTAAGATGTTTTCCAGGTAGTCAAAGTGCTTAGGCAGTTTTTCCTGCAGCGCGCTTTGCACTGCTTGCTCATCGCAGGTCTGGCCCATCAGGGGCTTTAACGTGCGATTGCGGAAAATGGCGAAGGTGCACTGCGGCGCCAGTTCATAGTCGGCGTACTTTTCCAGCCAGCGCACTTGCGCCCGTTGCGCCGGGGCGTCACCGAGCAGGTTGGGCCGTTCAGGGTGCTTGTCGCTTAGGTACTGGCAGATCACGCTGGAGTCGGCCAGGCGCAGGTCGCCGTCTTTCAACGCGGGGATGCGTCCCAGTGGGTTGAGCTCGTAATACCACTCGGGCTGATCAAACGGGCGGATGATTTCCAGCTGGTACTCAAGGTCGAGTTCGGCAAGAAACAAACGAACTTTACGCACAAACGGCGACAGTGGGGCTCCGTAAACGATCAGGCTCATGGCTACTCTCGGCGGCTAGGGAATGGGCAAGAGGCCCAATAGGGTCAGTCGTAAATGTTTTTCTTTTTCCACTCGTCTTCACTATCCAGCGACTGCAAGCCAGCGTCCAGCTCACTTTCCTCGGCGGTTCCGGGTTTGATGTTTTCCAGCACCAAGGCATTCGCGCGGGCCAGTTGCTCTTCAAATTTTTGCAGGGCCTTTTGATAAGGCGCGGGATCTTGCTGTTTGCGCAGGTATTGAGCGCCGCGCTCAAAGGCCAGGCGCGCTTGGCCTGGGCGGTTCTGCTGGAGTGCTTGCTGGCCAATATTGGTGAAGAACTCAATATGCACCTGCACCAGCATATGGTGGATCTCTTTAAGCCAGTGTTTGGCTTCTTTGGCATTGACCAAGCCTTCTTTGCTTGCCCGCACATAGGTGTTGTGCAGGCCTTCGAGCTGGAAGCGCACGTCTTTAGCTTTAGCTTCGGTCAAAATCGAGTGGGGCGGATTCGCGACGGGGATGGCTTCGCCTAAGGCAATCTGTCGGCGTAACTCTTCCATAGCGCTTTTCAGTGCCACACTGCCTTTATCTAGCGGCAGCAGGCGCTCACTGAAGTGCAGTTGCAGGCGTGCGAGGGACAATTTAAGCGCCGGGCTCATTAACTGGCCGGGCAGGGTTTCTGCTAAATCGGCGCAGCGGCGCAGGCGATCGGTCAGGTCAGCCTTAAGCCGGGCCTTCTCTAGTTTATTGTTCTCAACCATATGGTTGAGGTAGGCAAGGGCCATCAGGAGCGCAATGCCGCCGACAATCAAAATGGTTATAGCCACTGGGGACATGGGGGAGGGAGCCTCGGTCACCGAAATTTGCCCGAGTGTAGTGCCTATCTATGGAAGCTGATAGTGGCACGCCAACATCGGTAGTGAAGTCATTGATTTTAAAATATTTTTGCCAAGGTGTTGACGAGTGGGGAAAGGCTCCATAGAATGCGCGCCACTTCCAGCGCAAAGCCAGAAAGCGGAGCGAGGGAAGCCGGATAAAGTGAGTTGTTTTCCGGGCAGCGTCCCCTTCGTCTAGTGGCCTAGGACACCGCCCTTTCACGGCGGTAACAGGGGTTCGAGTCCCCTAGGGGACGCCACTTCTTAAATGAAGTGAGCATACCAAGTTGTATTTGCGGGAATAGCTCAGTTGGTAGAGCACGACCTTGCCAAGGTCGGGGTCGCGAGTTCGAGTCTCGTTTCCCGCTCCAGATTCGCCGGATCGCCTTAAGCGCTTCAGCAAAATAAGTTCCAGGTCCCCTTCGTCTAGTGGCCTAGGACACCGCCCTTTCACGGCGGTAACAGGGGTTCGAGTCCCCTAGGGGACGCCATTTAGTGATACCGGGTGATAGTTGTTGAGGTCACCTGACCAAGTTACACGCGGGAATAGCTCAGTTGGTAGAGCACGACCTTGCCAAGGTCGGGGTCGCGAGTTCGAGTCTCGTTTCCCGCTCCAAATAAACAAAAAAGCCGCTCAATGAGCGGCTTTTTTGTGCCTGCCATTTTTATCTCGCGCGGGTGTTTAAGCCTTGTCCAGCCATCATCGCGGGGCTAATTGCGTTGCGGCTTGGCCGTCTGATTCCTCGGCGTGCCCATAGTCGGCCGGGGCCTTGAGTATTTCCCTCGGCAGCGACTACAAAAAACCTAATTTCGCTACTTCTTCACTCTGCCCAGAATGTGCTCAGACCTATTTAGTCAGCATTAGAGGCAGACCATGACTGAGCACAGTGCGCCTGAGCGCGTGGCAAACGCGGTGAGCTTGCCGCAGCAGATCGACACCTTGGTGGTCGGCGCCGGTCAAGCAGGGGTGGCCGCCAGTGAGCATTTGGGCAAACTTGGCGTGCCGCACTTGGTGTTGGAGCGCAGCCGCATTGCTGAGGCCTGGCGCACTGGCCGCTGGGACTCCTTGGTGGCTAATGGTCCGGCCTGGCATGACCGTTTCCCGGGGCTGGAGTTTGCCGGCGTCGACCCCGATGGTTTCCCGGCTAAAGAGCAAATTGCCGATTACTTTGTGGCGTATGCGGCGCTGAATAACTCGCCGATTGTCACTGGGGTGACTGTGACTCAGGTGCAGCGTCATCCTACTAGCCCGGGGTTTATCGTCCAGACCAGTGCCGGGGTGATTGAGGCGCGGCGGGTGATCAGCGCCACCGGGCCGTTTCAAAAACCGATTATTCCGCCTATCGCCCAGGGCGCGGTGGGTATCACGCAGATTCACTCGGCGCAGTATTACAACCCCGAGCAGCTGCCAGCTGGTGCGGTGCTGGTGGTCGGCGCTGGTTCCTCCGGGGTGCAGATTGCGGATGAACTGCAGCGCTCGGGGCGCCAGGTGTATCTGTCCGTCGGTGCCCATGACCGGCCCCCACGACGCTATCGGCAGCGCGATTTTTGCTGGTGGTTAGGCGTGTTGGGACTGTGGGATCTGGAGGCCGCGCAGCCCGGTAAGGAGCATGTGACCATTGCCGTAAGTGGTGCGCGGGGCGGCGCCACCATTGATTTCCGCGAGTTGGCCCAGCAGGGCATCACCTTGGTGGGGTTGACCGAGACCATCGAAGGCAATCAGGCGGCTTTTGCCAATAACCTGGCCGAGAACATCCAAAAAGGCGATGAGAACTACCTGGAGCTGCTCGATGCGGCCGATGCCTATATCGAGCGCAACGGTCTGGATTTGCCGCCTGAGCCCAGTGCTCGGGAGTTTTTGCCCATGCCGGCGTGTGTCACCCAGCCACTGCGTCACTTGGATTTAGCCGCCGCAGGCGTGACCAGCATCATCTGGGCCACGGGGTATGGCGTGGACTTCAGTTGGCTGCCGGCCACGGCGCTCAACGGCCAAGGCAAGCCGCAGCATCAGCGCGGTGTGTCCAGTGAGCCGGGCCTTTATTTTGTCGGCCTGCCGTGGCTGTCGCGGCGCGGTTCGACCTTTATTTGGGGGGTGTGGCACGACGCCAAACATGTCGCCGACCACATTGCCACCCAGCGCAAATACCAAGCCTACCGTGGCGCCGGCGAGCGCTAAGCGCCGTCCATTTTTGGAGAGCACAGATGCCCACTCATCAACGTATCCGTATGTTTAACACCCGTGAGACATACCCCAATCAGACTCTCGATAACGACCTGTGCCAAGCGGTGCGCGCGGGCAATACGGTGTATGTGCGTGGCCAGGTTGGCACTGACTTCGCCGGCAATCTGGTGGGCCTCGGTGACCCCCGCGCGCAAGCCGAGCAGGCGATGAAGAACGTCAAGCAGTTGCTCGAAGAGGCGGGCAGCGACCTGTCCCATATCGTTAAGACCACCACCTATTTGATCGACCCGCGCTACCGCGAGCCGGTCTATCAGGAGGTGGGTAAGTGGCTTAAAGGGGTGTTTCCGATTTCCACCGGCTTGGTGGTTTCAGCCCTAGGTCAGCCGCAGTGGTTGATGGAAATTGATGTCATCGCGGTAATCCCTGAAGACTGGCAAGGAGCGCCGCAGCCATGACCTTTTCTATCGTGGGGCGCTGCGCCGAAACCGGCCAGCTGGGCATCGCCATCAGTTCTTCGAGCATTGCTGTGGGCGCCCGCTGCCCGTGGCTGCGCGCAGGCGTGGGTGCGGTGTCGACACAAAACATCACGCTGCCGGCACTGGGGCCGCAGATTCTGGATCGTCTGGAGGCAGGGGCTGATCCCGCTGACGCCTTGGCACAGGCGTTGGACAGCAATGGCTATGGGGCCTACCGGCAAGTGGCGGTGATCGATGACCAGGGGCAGACCGCGCTGTTTACCGGCAGCGAAGCCTTGGGTGTGCACCATGCTGTAGCCGGCGAGCAGTGCGTGGCTGCGGGTAATTTGCTCAGTAGCACTGCGGTGATCGAAGCCATGGTTGAGGCCTTCGAGCAAAGCGCCGGCGGTTTACCCCAGCGTTTGTTAGCTGCTATGCACGCGGCCATGGCCGCCGGCGGTGAAGCCGGGCCGGTGCACTCAGCCGCGTTGAGTGTGGTCGGTGATTTGCTCTGGCCGATTGTGGATTTACGCGTGGATTGGGCTGAGCAGGACCCCATCGGCGAGCTGCAAGCTTTGTGGCAAGCCTATAAGCCGCAACTGAATGACTACATCACCCGCGCCTTAGACCCTACAACGGCGCCGAGCTATGGCGTGCCGGGGGATGAGTAGGCCGGGTATTGCGAAGCGGGTTTTGTACAACGCCGGTGGCTGACGATGTCTGGCGCGGTGATGTTCGAGGACTTTGCTGGCTGGCGGCTGCACCCTGTACCTGATCCACCGGGCTTATGGGTCGATTCATTTAGCCCAGAGCTAAGCCGTAAGTGATGTCACAACCTGTAGGGTGGTTGGCCGTAGCCAGCCACCGTTAGCAAGACTCCCACAACGACTGGGCGCATGACGCTAAGCGCGTCTGTTTGGCGTCAGTAACCGCTGTCCATCTTCACCACGAGAGCTAGCCATGCCGTCCAGCCGCGAGATACTCGCCGACCTGATCGCCTTCGACACCACCAGTCGCGAATCTAATTTGGCGCTGATCGACTATGTGCAGCGTTATCTGAGCGACCTAGGCATTAGTAGCCAATTGTTGTTTAACCCCGAGCGCAGCAAAGCCAATCTGTATGCCCGGTTAGGCCCGGCGGGTGCCGGTGGGGTGATGCTGTCAGGGCACAGCGATGTGGTGCCCGTGGATGGTCAGGCGTGGACTGTGCCGCCCTTTGCCCTGACGCAGCAGCAAGGCCGTCTGTATGGCCGCGGCACGGCGGATATGAAGGGCTTTATCGCCTGCGTGTTGGCCAGCTTGCCGCAGTTTCTCGCCCAGCCTCTGCGTCTGCCGCTGCATATCGCCATCTCCTACGATGAAGAGGTCGGCTGCCTGGGCGTGCGCAGTTTGCTTGAGTGGCTTGAGGCCAGCCCTGAGCGCCCGGCGATCTGTCTGATCGGTGAGCCCACGCAAATGCAGCCGGTACTGGGCCATAAGGGCAAGTTGGCCATGCGCTGCGATGTGCATGGCGCGGCTTGTCATTCGGCTTACGCACCGCAAGGGGTCAATGCCATCGAATACGCCGCCAAGCTGATCGGCAAGCTAGGTGAAATTGGCAGTCAACTGGCCGCTGTTGAGCGCCACGATGGGCGTTTTGATCCGCCATATTCCACTGTGCAAACCGGCGTGATCAGCGGTGGCCGGGCGCTGAATATCGTGCCTGAGCACTGCCGCTTTGATTTCGAAATGCGCGCCTTGCCGGCGGACGACCCGGCCCAGGTGCTGGGCGAGTTGCAAAGCTATGCCCGCGACGAGCTGCTGCCGCAAATGCGCGCGGTGAATCAGGCGAGCCAGATTCATTTTACCGAGCTGTCCAGCTACCCCGGCTTGCTCACTGATCCGCGCAGCGCGGCCGCGCAATTACTCAAGCTGCTGTGTGGCGACGCGCAGGCCAGCACCGTGGCCTTTGGCACCGAAGGTGGGCTGTTTGACGCCGCCGGCATTGCCACCGTGATCTGCGGCCCTGGCAGTATGGAGCAGGGGCATAAGCCCGATGAGTACGTCAGCCTGACGCAGTTGGCCGCATGCGACGCTTGGCTTGAGCGCCTGTGCGGGTGGATGAGCTAAAACGCGGGTGACGTGTGTGATGCGATGCCCGTGTGCCGCGAGCGGTTTAGGTCAAATAGCTTCGGCCAGCATTTGCGTGTTTCTGCCCGCATTCTTGGCCTTATACAGCGCGCCATCGGCCTTGAGCAGCACCGAGGTAACGTCTTCGGGGGTGTGCTTATTGGGCGTACAGATACCGGCACTGAAGCTCACCGGTACTGGCTTGCCCTCAATCACCGCCGGCGCCTCATTGAGAGACTGACGCAGCTCCTTGATCAGGTCCAGCGCGCCTAAGGCGTCGGTGTTGTGCAGCAGCAAGAGAAATTCTTCACCGCCGTAGCGGCCGATCCGATCGGTGCGACGTAGGCGGTGCTGCAGATGTTGCACGCAGTGGCGCAGCACCTGGTCGCCGGCCAGATGGCCGTGCTGATCGTTGATCTGCTTAAAGTGATCAATATCCAGCATCACCACGGACAGGGGTAAATCGCTGCGTTGGCTGCGTTCCAGCTCATCTTGCAGTTGCTCCAAGATCGACAGGCGATTGCCGATGCCGGTGAGTGGATCGTTGAGCGCGTTGCTTTTTAAGTCAGCCTCGATACGTTCGCGCGACAGCAGAACCAAGCCGAACGACAGCATGATGATGGTCACGGCACCGATGGCAATCGAAATGGTTTGCTTGAGATTGCTCACGTCATAGTGCATCTCAACCGGCGCGTTGTTGAGGATCACCACCACGCGAATGCCCAAGCCAAGCAGACTGACTGCGGCGCCAAGCATCAGTACCCGATGCGCGCGACCTGCGGGCAGGGCGTATTGGTGGCTGTAGTAGATGATGATCATGCACTGCAGCAGGAGCACGGCGCAGGCCGATAGCTGGCGTGGGCCTTCGGTATTGATCAGGAGGCTGAGTACTACACCCAGCAGCAGCGGTAGGGCAAAGGCCCGCCGCCAGGGCGGTCGTTTGCCACGAATCAGCGGAATACTGACGGTGTAAAAGGCCAGGGCAGCGGATAGCAGCGTGTTGGCCAGCACATAGGTCAGCCACATCGGTGCATGGCCGAACAGGGTATAGCCGACATAGGCCAATGCATGGGACAGCATGCCCAGGCCAGTGGTGAGCATACCGTCGCGGCTGTTCAGTTGGCCGGCTAAGGCCAGGCAGCTGCCGGTAATCACTGCTACCAGAGCAATGGAACCGAACAGAGTTTGAGTGTGAGCAATCATCAGTCTGGCAGACTCTGATTAAGCAGCGCCCGAGTGAGGCAAAGTTGTATCTTAGCCTATTGGCACTTAAGTACCTCAATAAAAATCTTTTTATCGCACGACTCCCCGCGCCGCCCAACAGCTGCTCTGCCAGCGCAAATTTGCGGGCGAACATAACCTGCTGGAGGCAATGACTCTAGGGACTGAGCCTGGCTTGTGGGGGCTGTTGGGTGAGCCCCGATGATGTTGGCGTGTGGACTGAAGCCTTTGCTGGCTCGCAGGGGCAACGATAGCGGCAAAGGCACTGCTCAGGGGTAAGGTGCGCTTAGGTGGGTTAAGTCCACTTGTTTTCTGGAGTATTACCGGTTTTCTGCCAGATAGAGCCGTATTTGACCGCCCAGATGCCTTGGCTTTCCGCCAGCCAGGATTTATCTGGATCAGTATTGAAGTGGGCAGTTTTGACCAGTTTGTTGGAGTAAATCAGCAGGGTGACAGTAGCAGCCCCTAACAGACCGGCGTAACCGCTTGGGCTTAGATATATATCCAGAAAGTTTTTTTCGAAAACATCTTTAAATTCGCCGTTTTTAATCTTGTAGCCTTTTTTGTTGATTTGCTCGATCACGGCTTTGGCCGCCTCAGTCTGACGTGAGCCGGCGCTGAGGGTGCCGGATAAAAGTTTGGCGCTGACAGAGAGTAAGTTAGATAAGTCAGAGAAGGTTTTGATCTGTGCGGGTAGCTCAGCCGTCGTGACCGCGGATTTTATTTCAGTCAAACCCGTGGTGAGGGCGGCAATATCAAACAGAAAATCGGCGATTGCCCAGTTAGGGTTAGGTGCGGCAATGACACTGATATCACCGGATGTATTATTGGCCACATAAACGTGGGAGTCCTTACCGAAAGCCATGATTTTATTTCCTTGTAGAGAAAGTTATGCTGCCGGAAAACTTGTACGCCCATAATTATCTGATAATAAATACTATTTGCGCATAATTGGCTTTGGATTGGTTGTAGTGTTTTGGTACGGGTGTTTGTTGCTTTATTGGTAATGGTCGATAATTTTGATATGAGTCAGCAGGGCTGCGGCTTGCGCAGGATGGATTGCCTGTTGTAAGGCCTGTTGCGGGTATTTGTTTAGAGGGTTAGTGCTGGATATATAGTGTTGTTGCGGGTTGTTTGTTATGGGTGGTTGGGGTTGTATATAGTGCTTTGTTATATCTTGGGTTGTATTTTGATTTGGTTTTGATTTGATTTTTTGCTCGATGCGTTGATTATGAATTATCTGAATATTTCAGCTTTCTGGGGTGGGTTTTAATAAGGCTGCTTGATTTAGGTAAATATAGAGTTAATTGGTGATTTTAATCACTTGCTGGATATTTTGTACCAAGTTCTTAGAAGCTAGAGCAATTAGCATTGTTAGCCTTGGCGGCAGTTGCTATTGGCGGCTGAAGGCTGTTGGTTCTTGGCGTAATACGCTCGACTCATTATCACGGGGCCGGCCTTTGGCCAGGCCGGCTGATTACATCGATCAGGTGATTGCTTTCAGCGCAGTGGCGTTCAGCCAATGTCGGGTTTAGTGGCTGTCGACAGAGGCAAACTGCTCCTTGCAGTACTCGACAAACAGTTGTGCGGGCTTGGTCAGGTGCGCCCGTTTGAGCCAGGCGGCCACTAGGCCGGAGCCGGTGACGGCGTCGCTGATATTGACCACTACCACCCGTTGGCCGTCGTAGGTCATGTCGTGTTGTGGACGCGTGACCAGCACCGAGAAGCCAAAGCCCTGACCGACCATGCCGCGCACCATCTCAATCGACGGCGAGCTGAAGATGATATTGGGGGTTAAGCCCAGCTCTTCGAAGATGCTGACGAAGTAGGTACGGCTCGGCAGTACGTCGAGCAGAATCATCGGTTCCAGTACTAAATCGCGCAGCGACACCTGTTCCTGGCCGGCAAAGCGGTGGCCTTCGGGGAGCAGGGCGTAGGGACGTTGCGGTGGCATCAATGGTTCGGTTTCGATGGTGCCGTCCAGGTCATGTTCGTAAAAGATGGCCAGGTCGAAGCGGCCACCGGTGAGGCCTTGCACCAGCTCTTGCTGCTCGCCGTCATGCACGCGGATTTCCACCCCTGGATAGCGCTCACGAAAGCCGGCGATCAGTTTGGGCAGATAGAGCGGGGCGACGGTTTCGAAACAGCCGATATCGATTTGCCCGGCCACCACGTCGTTGTCGGCCAAGGCGTTTTGTTCAAACTCCTTGGCCATGCGCAGCAGTTCTTGGGCTTTGCGGTAAAAGCGTGCGCCACAGGGGGTAAGGGACACGCCTTGGGCGTGGTGGCGGATCAACAGCTGTACGCCAAAGCTTTCCTCCAAGCCTTTGACCGCCGTGGAAATCGACGGTTGGGCGATATACAGCTTGCGCGAAGCCTCGGCCACGCTGCCGCATTCCACGGTGGTGACGAAGTAACGTAGTTGTCGCAATGAATAAGCAGCCACAGCTCTACCTCATGGATTCTTATTGGCCCCACCGGCGGATGGGTTTTGCCCGTGCTCAGCATTCGCGTTGGCGCGGCTGATTGCGGTGCTTGCTTGGCTATAGCAAATATTGTGCACGCTTGTTTGGAGTTGCCCGCGGCCGCGCTACACAGGCGCTGGGGCAGGTGCTTGTGGCTTGAGTCTGCACCATCAAGGCGCAGGTGTCTGGCCGCGATCGGTCAGCACAGGCTGCTGCGCGCCAAGACGCACGGCACTTTGGTCGCGCAGTGCGGGCGCGGCACCAGGCTTAGGGTGCTGCCCCGTTGTGGCGCAGGGTTCATAGTCTTTTTGTTAGGACCAAGAACATTTTTGATAATTTGCCTGTGTCTTGCCTTGCGCCACCATCAGCTCATGGCCGTTGAGGGGAGGCAGATGTTGCAACTTAGCCACTGGCAACAGCGCTTTATCGAGCAAGCCCAAGCTTGCGGCGCCACTTTGGCCTGTGTTGGGAAGCCGCGCTGCTTGAACGACTCCAGCAACTGTCTTGAGCCTGCCGTGCAGCCGGCCAACGACAGCCAGTACGCCTTGGCTGCGTCGCTGTGGCGCGAGGATTTCAACCGCCATCGTGCAACCGCGTCGATGCCCAGGATCCAGGCACGACTCGACGCTGTATGCCATCGACCCATAGCGCCAACTAAAACTCACTGGGCCCCAGCTGCGTTAGAGGGAGAGCCCATGTTGTGAACGACTTGGAGACTGTCTAATGACTGCCGGCACACACACCACTGCGCAGTATCAGGCGCTGGATGCGGCGCACCATATTCACGCCTTTTTGGATCAGAAAGCCCTTAACGCCGAAGGCGCTCTGGTGATCCGCAAAGGTCAGGGGCTGAACCTTTGGGATACGGACGGCAAGCGCTATCTGGATGGCATGTCGGGCCTCTGGTGTACCGCCCTAGGCTATGGCCGCAAGGACCTCAATGCTGCCGCCAGCCGGCAGTTGCAAGAGTTGCCGTATTACAACCTGTTCTTCCACACCACCCACCCGCGCGTGGTGGAGTTGTCTGAGCTGCTGTTTAGCCTGCTGCCGAGCCACTACAGCCATGCCATCTACACCAACTCTGGCTCAGAAGCCAACGAGGTGCTGATCCGCACCGTGCGCCGTTACTGGCAGGTGGTTGGGCAGGCGCAAAAACGCATCATGATTGGCCGCTGGAACGGCTACCACGGCAGCACCTTGGGCAGCACGGCCTTGGGCGGCATGGACTTTATGCACGAGATGGGTGGCATGCTGCCGGACTTCGCCCATATCGGCGAGCCGCACTATTACGTGCAGGGCGGTGAGTTGAGTGAGGCGGATTTTGGCCTTAAGGCTGCGCAAGAACTGGAAAGCAAAATCCTTGAGCTGGGCGCGCAAAACGTCGCGGCGTTTGTTGCCGAACCCTTTCAGGGCGCGGGTGGCATGATCTTCCCGCCGGCCAATTATTGGGCGGAAATTCAGCGCATCTGCCGTCAGTACGATGTGCTGTTGTGCGCCGATGAAGTGATCGGCGGCTTTGGGCGTACTGGCGAGTGGTTTGCCCACCAGCATTTCGGTTTTGAGCCCGACACCTTAACCATTGCCAAGGGCCTGACCTCAGGCTACGTGCCCATGGGCGGCTTGGTGCTGAGCAAGCGCATCGCCGAGGCGCTGGTGGAGAAGGGCGGAGTGTTTGCCCACGGCCTGACCTATGGCGGCCACCCGGTGGCGGCGGCCGTGGCGATTGCCAACCTGACCGCGTTGCGCGATGAAAAAATCGTCGAGGCGGTTAAACACGACAGCGGCCCTTATCTGCAAAAACTGCTGCGCGAGACCTTTGCCGGGCACCCGCTGATTGGCGATATCCAAGGTCAGGGCTTGGTCGCAGCACTGCAATTTGCCGAAGACAAAAGCAGCCGTAAACGCTTCGCCAACGAGAACGACATTGCCTGGCATTGCCGCACCGTTGGCTTTGATGAGGGCCTGATTATTCGCTCCACCGCCGGGCGCATGATCATGGCGCCGGCGCTGGTGGCCAGCCACGCCGAGCTGGATGAATTAGTCGAAAAAACCCGCCGCGCGGTGGACCGCACCGGTCGCGAGTTGGGCTTGCTGTAACGACGAGCAGAGCCGCACACAGACTGCCCTCAATGCACCCGCAGGGTTAGGGCCAAACCTGCTGGCACCTACAGATTGCGCTGGCGCAGGTCTTCCTCCAGGAGCTGACCAGCCTGCCTTCTCGCTAGAAAGGCATGGCGGCTAGAAGTGATAGAGCAGGTGGTAGTTGGGGTGCGGCAGCCATTTATGAGCCAGGTGCACGGAGCGGGCCCGGACGTACCGGGCCGTTGCCGTTACTGGCTGGTGCTGGGGGCGGCAGGTGCCGGTTTGCGTTTGACCGGGAAGGGCAGGTACAGGGCGCGCAGCAGCGGGATGCGTTTGATCACTTCGCCTATCAGCAGTGGCACGATCACGGCGATGACCAGGGCCAGTGTGGCGGCAGGTACTTCGCTCCAGCCGTGACGCAGGAGGAAGTCGAAGCTTTTGTGTTGGATCTCACCGTGGAAGATCAGCAGGATCAGGGTCGATTGACCGATATAGGTCATGACCTTGCCCAGCCAGTCGAGCTTCATCATGAGGCCCGACAATGCCCAGCACAGATACACGCCGCTGACGGCCTGGATGCTGGTCCAGAACCAGTGATCATAGCGGCGCTGGGCTAAGTCCATCACCGCTGGGTGGGCCAGGAAGCAGCAGGTGGTCACCGCCAACGCGATGGCGAAAGTCCACACTGAGCTTTGGTGCTGGCGCAACAGCTCGCGTAGCAGATAGCCGAACATAAAGAAGGCGCTGCTGACCAGAATCACGTCCAGGCTTAAGGGCAGGCCGGGCAACTCGAAGCTGTGTTGGCCAAAGCTGACCGGCAGGTGCCAGAAGCTTTTAAGGAAATACACGCCAAGCAGCAGCTGCGCGGTTAGCAGCAGGCAGCTGGTCAGCAGCGACAGGCCCAGGCGCTGCATCAGGCGCAGCATCAGCCAAGACAGCAGCATGGCCACCCAGAAGTGTGGCAAGTACCACAAGGCTTGCCAGGGCAGGGTTTCCACCGAGGCGTAAAGCACTCCGCCGATATCCGGCAGCAGGGGCTGGCCGCGGATAATGTCACGCACCAGCACATAGCCGAGCATGGTCACCAAAAACGGTTTGACCAGGCCGTCGGCCTTACGCAGCGCCATTTCACCGAAGGGTTGCTGGATGCTGAAAAACACCCCGGAGATAAAGAAGAACAACGGCAGAATAAACGCCGACAGCAGTGGGTAAATCACATCCGGTGAGCTGGCGGCAAACCAGCCATGGCCGAAGACAATGATTAAGATGCCCACGCCACGGGCTACATCCATTTGAATCCAGCGTTGTTTCACCGTTTAACTCCTGTTTAATGGGCTCGTTGGTCGAAATAATTCAGCACGGGCCGGCTCTTAGGCGGCGCGCCATGGTCGCAGCCACAGGCCCATGACCAGCAAGCAGAGCAAGCCGGCGAGGGTGCCCAAGGCCAGCTGGAGCCAGAGGTCTTGCAGGCTAAACAACCCGGCTGCGGCGCCCAGCGCCAAGGCTTGCAGCAGCCACAGGCGTGGCCAGGGCAATACGCCGCTCAGGCCTTGGCGGCGCATCAGCAATAAGGCTGTGGCCAGCACACCGGCCAAGGCGGCTAGGGGAATGCCGGCTAAGCCGAGCAACCAAGGTAAAAGCAACAGCAAGGCGGCGTTCAGCGCGCTGCCCAACAGCTCACAGTGCAGCGGCAGGCGGGTGTCGCCGGCGGCGTAGGCATAACGCGCGAGCAGGGCGTTCCAGGCGCCAAACACTAAGGGCAGGGCAAACCAGGCAAGCAGGGCGGGCAGTGGCGAGTCGGCGCTTTGTTGTGGCAGCAACAGGCTGACCAGACTTGGCGCTGCGGCGACCAGTCCCACCCCGGCGGGCAAGGTTAATAAGCTGGCGGTTTCTAAACCCCGGCGCAGCAGGGCCAGGCGCTCGCCATCCTGGCGCCGGCTCAGCATGCCGAGCAGCACTTGATTAAGGCTCATCAGGGCAATCAGCGGCAGGTTCATCAGCTTGCGCGCCAGATTGACCCAAGTCACCGCGCCTTCGCCGAGCAGCGAGGCGACTAAGCGTTCGATCAACGCCAAGCCCTGGCTGGCGCCATTACTGAGCAGCAAGGGGCCGATGCGTTGGCCCAGCTCGGCCAGCTCCGCCCGCGCCCAGCGCCACTGCCAGGGCCGCCAGCCTTGGCGCCACAGCGCGGGCAGGAGCACCAGCGGCATGAGCAGGCTGCCCAGCACGCAGGCCATGGCCAAGGCATGGTTGTCACTGGCCTGGCCATGCAGGGCCAGATACACCACCGGCGGCAGGTTGAATAACAACGAGCCAAGGCCGGCCAGCACAAAGCGTTCAGCTGCCTGCAAGGGAATGCTGAGCGCCGCGTGCAACAGCAGGCCGGGGGCGCACCAGGCGAGAATCTGTAAATTGCTTGCCGCCTGGGCACTGGCGCTCGCCGCCAAACCAGGGCCGAGCAGCTGCACCAGCCAGGGCGCGGTGATCATCAACAGGAGGCTGAGAAGCAGGGCAATGGCCATTAATGCCGGCATGATTGCGGCAAACCAGTGCCAGCGCTGGGCTTCTTCGCGTTGTAAAAACAGCGGCAGGGCCGCGGCGCTGAGCACCCCGCCGGCCAGCGACATACGCAGTGCTTCCGGCAGGAACAGGCCAATCAAAAACGCATCGCTGCGCTCGCCGGCGCCCCAGGCCGCCACCAGCAGCCACTCGCGGGCAAAGCCCAGGCACAGCCCCAGCAGCGTGGCCAGGGTCAGCCAGAATGCCGCGCCCAGCACCTAGACGCTACTCCGCCGGTCACGCTGCAGCTTGCGGTAGCCGACGGCTTTGCTCTGCGGCTGGCGCGCCGGGAACAGCCGGCGTGCCTCCAGGAGGTTGATGCCGACCAATAGCCAGAACAGGCCGATCATCACCACGGCAAAGCTGAAGTAGTGGTCGAACAGGCCGCTGACCAAGGCGGCGAGAATGCCGCCGGTGCTGCCCAGCCAGATCGCGTTGTCTTTGTTCAGGCGAATCGGCCCGGCTTCTGGCCGCGCCTCCTTCCACCAGCGCCAGGTCACCGCGATAAACAGCAGCATGCCGCCGAAGCCGATCTTGTACATGTAGTTCAGCCACAGGTTGGAGATGCCCAGCAGGTCGGTGCCCGGCACGGGTGGATCGACCTTGAAGCCAATCCCCAGCGGATAGCGCGCCACGGCTTTGGGGAACATGCGGTATTCGTCGAAGCGTACTTCGGTACTGGCGTTGCTTGGTGAGAACATGGTGGCGATGCGATCTTGCAGCGGTGGATAGCTGAGCACCAGCACCACCATCAAGCCCGCGCCCAACAGCAGCAGACGCCCGGTGTAGGGCACCTTGCGCAGTGACATCCAGAACAGCACCGCGGCCAGGCTGAGCATGGCGCCGCGGGAGCTGGCCAGCAGCAACGCCGCCGCGCCGAGTACCGCCACCGCCAGGCCCAGCAAACGCCGCCAGCCTTCATTGGCGATGCCGTAGCAGAACGCCAAGGGCAGCAGCAGGGCCATAACCCCGCCCGTGGCATTGGGGTGCATCCACGGCGAGCCCATCCGTGACGACAGCGCCTGCAGGCCGAATTCCAGGTTATCGAGGTTGCCGTAGTTGAACATGGTCAGGATTGAGGTCATGCCCGAGGCGGAGCGGTAGCGGATAAACACGCCGATCGACAGCAGCAGCATGGCCAGGGTGCCCAGCAGCAGGGCGATGACCAGGGTTTCACGGTTTTTGCGCTCAATCAGCAAGCGCCCGGCGAGGAATACGAGGGACAGGTTAAGCAACCAGCGCAGCCAACTGGACAGGCCGCTGCCCTCCGCTTTGATACTGACCTGACCGACCATAAAGGGCAGGACGCTGAACAGCATCAGCCACAGCAGCATGTGTTCGGTGGAGCGCTGGTGCAGCCCCGGCACGCTGGGCAGGCGCGAGAGAAAGGCGTGCCACATCACCGCGCCCCAGGTCAGCGCCAGAATCGCTTCGCTGACCGTGGAGCGGATGCCGAGGTTGACCGTGGAATAGGGCATAAAAGTCGCCACGAGGGCGAACAGCAATAGCCCCCAAAACGGGAAGCGCAGGATGGTGACTGCCGCCGCGATCCCCACCAGCGCCGCACCGGCTTTGGCCGGGGTCAGGGCGAGCAAGGCAATGCCGAACGCGACGCCAAACAGCGCCGCGAGCAGATGACCCAACGACATTTTCAACCTAATTCCTCAATCAGTTCGGCCAGGCGTTGTTGATAGGCTTGGCGGTTAAAACGGCTGGCCCACACTTGCAGTTGCGCTGCGCAGGCTTCGCGGGGCGCGTCAGCCAGGCGCAGCATCAGCTGTTCTAAAGCCGGGCCGTCATGGGGCGAGAAGCGCGGGGCCTGCGGCGGCGTCACTTCATCCAAGGAGGTACCAGTGGCCACGGCCACCGGGGTGCCGACACTTAAGGCTTCGACCACCGGCAAGCCAAAACCTTCGGCATAAGACGGCTGCCACAGGCGCTCGGCCTGGCGGTACAGGGCATGCAACTGGGCGTCATCAACTCCGCTTACCGCGTGGATGCCGGGCAGGCTGCGTTGCTCAGGCGGCAGGTGCTCAAGGCTGCCGAGCAGCACCAGCGGCGGTACGCTGGCGGACTGGTTGCGTGCCTTGGCCCAGGCCTGCACAAACCAGGGCACGTTTTTGCGCAGCTCGCGGGTGCCGACTACTAACCAGTAACGCTCAGGCAGGGCCAAGGCGCTGAGATCCGCCGGCTCACCGGTAAACCCATCGACCTGATTGGGCAGCACCCGCAATTTGTCGCGCACGCTGGGGAACAGCCGCGCGGCTTCATCGGCGCTGTACTGCGAGGGTGTCCAGATACGGTCAGCCGCTTTGAGCGAGTAGGCAATCGACAGGTAATCGCTGACCCGGTAGATGGTCGCCTTGAGGCGATTGGCGTGGTAATTCTTCAGGCTGATCTGGAACAGATCATGGATCAGCAAGGCGTAGCGCACGCCCTTGGGCCGCGGTGGCAGCGGCAGGCCCATATTGAAGGTGCTGATATACAGATCAATATGCTGCTCACGCAGGGCGCGCGGTAAAAAACCGGCTTCAAAGCGCAGGCGCTGGTGCGGCTGGTGCATCGCCGTGCGCGCACAGCCCCAGCTCGGGCACTGCACTTCCTGGCGTAAAGGATCTTCCAGCGGTGCCACGCCAAAGCGCGTTACTTGGGTGTCCGGCAGCTGCGCCAGGGCTTGCTCCATGGCATACACCTGACGGCTGATGCCGGAGTGCGGCGAGGTGCCGACGGTGCGGTAGTCCAGCCCTATGTGCATGGCTCGGTCTCTTTGCTCAGGCTGGCGTAGACCTGTTCCAGCTGGCTGGCGGCGACGCTCCAGTCATGGCTTTGACGCACATAGGCGCGGCCTCTGGTCGCTAAGCGTTGGGCCAATTCACCATCGTTGAGCACGCGCAGCACGGAACTGGCCAATTGCGCGGCGTTTTCGCCGGCCAGATAGTCACTGCCGGCATGCAGGTCCAGGCCCGACACACCTTGGCTGCTGCTCACCAGCGGTAAACCGGCGGCCAGCGCTTCCAGCACCTTGAGCTTGGAGCCGCCGCCATGGCGCAGGGCGGCGAGAAACAGGGTGCTGCTCGACTGCAGCTCTAGCAGATCCGGGACAAACCCCTGCCACTCGATACGTGCATCGGGCCAGCGCTGGCGCCACTGCTCAGGCAGGGCATAGCCACAGATGCTGATGCGTGCATGGGCCGCGCCGGCCCACACGCGCGGCATGATTTCATCGAGAATCCACTGCACCGCGTCAACGTTGGGGGCGTATTCGTAGTTACCCAGGAACAGCAGGCGTTGGCTGTCTTGCTTGGCGCTGGCGGCGGCAAAGTGCTCGCAGTCCACGCCATTGACCACCACTGGCAGGCGCCGCCCCAGCATGTCGCCAAGGACCTCGGCGTCCTTTGGTGTGACGGCGATCACTTGCGCCGCTTGGCCCATCACGCGGCGCTCCCAACGCCGATAGCGCCATTGGTCATAGCGAATAAACGGCCAGGCCCAGCGCGGCAGACGGTCGTAAGTGGCAGCGCCTAGGCTCGACTCCACGTTGTGCTCGGTGAGGACAAAGGCTTGCCCAGCTTCACGCAGCGGCTGCTCATAGGGCTGGAAGGTATAGCTGTGCTCGATCTGCACCACGTCCCACGGTTCTTGCAGCAACTGGCGCGCTTGCGTCTGTAATTGTGGGGACAGGCCGTTGACGCTGGCCAGCAGCGGATAAGGCGCGAATAAGGCGGCAAACAAGGTACGCAGGCTGCGCAGCGAGCGGCGCGGAACGACGATCAAGCGCTCTAGCAGCGGCTCGAGCATTTTCCGCTCTGCGTCGCTCAACGGCTGCTTGCTGTGCACCAGCAGTGTGATGCGCTGACCACGCGCAGCCAGGCTGCGCAGCAGCTGATACTGACGGGTTTTGCCGCCGCTGGTAGTGGGCCAGGGGGAGTAGGGCAAGATCCACAAAATGCGCATGCTTCTACTCACTTCCAGACCAGCATTTGCAAGCTCGGCAGCACCGGCACGGCAAGGCCGCTATTGGCGCTTAACGGCGTGACCTTGCCGCTTAACGGGTCATGCAGGGTCGCTTGGTTGACCTCCGGCAGACTCACTGTACCGCCGTCGGCAGCCCAGAACAGCCAGACATGCTGGCCGTCTTCACGGGTCCAGCCGATGCTGAACAAACCTTCCGGCGCATCTTCAGTCAAGGGCGGTTCTGCCGGCAGCAGCTTAGGCCCGGTGACTTTCAAGAAGCGCTGCAGGGCCAGATACACCGGCTTGGGATTGGCTTCTAGGTCGAGCAAGCCGTAATCACGGTCACGCACGCTGGCGCGCTGATCCAGATCGCTTAGGGTAAACAGGAAAATACGGTCGTAATCCAGCGCACTCATCAACGCCAGGCGACGCAGCACGTAATCGGCCTGGCCTTTGACGCCGATGATGTCTTGCGCTTCTTTCGGGCCTTTATAGGCAGACCAACCCCACTCAGTGCTCCAGATTGCCGGCACGCCATCATTGCGCAGGCTCTGGTTGAGGGCTTGGGTCTTGGCCACGAAGTCCAGATTGCTGGGCTGATTGCCTTCCGGCAACTGGGTGTAAGGGTGGTAGCTGACGATTGTGCTCAGGCGTGGCGTGTCGAGTTTGCTCAGGGCATCAAGCATGGTTCGGCCATCGGGCATTTCACTGAAAAACGCCATGCCGGCGCCGACTACCGGCTTGTTGGCATCCACCTGGCGCAGGGCCTGGGTGCTGACTTCGAGTAACTTGGCATACCCCTCAGGGTCAGCCGTGGGGCGCCAGAATCCCTGCAAGTTAGGCTCGTTCCACACCTGCCAGGCATCGACGCTGGGGTAGCGCTTGGCGAGCATCGCGATGCGCTCGGCAAACACCTGCGGGTCCTCAGGCGGGTATTGATCTTGGTACGGCGAATAGAAGGGTGCGGTGGTGATAAAACGCGCCGAGCCGACTAGGTAAAACACCGACTTCAGCTGCTCGGCTTTCAGGTCTTTTGTGAGCTGGTCGAGGGTGGCCAGTTGGAATTCGTTCTCGCCGGTCTCAATCCGGTCCCAGTGCAGATCCAGGCGTACCCATTCGAGGCCCAGTTCGTGCAGACGCTCTATCTGCTTGTGATAGCGCTCAGGGCTAAACCACAAGAACTGCGCGTTGACCCCTAAAAAGTCCTTCCACACCACGGCGCGGGGGGCTTTGAGCACCTGGCTTTGGGCATCGGCAGGACGTCCCCACAACCCCAGTACAGCCACACCGGCCAAGGCCAGGGCGAACACACTAAACAGAGTTTTACGCGCCATGGGCAGTCCCTACCATCTGATTGAACAAGGCTTGAAAGCTTAATGCGGTACGCGGCCAACTGCGCTCCTGGCCTATGACGCTGGCACGTTCGGCCCACGCCTGGGCCAGGCTGGGCTGGCGCGCCAGGTTAAGCAGCTGGGCGCTGAGCGCCGCCACATCGCCTTGGGCGTAGATCGCGCCATTGCCACTGGCCACTTCTTCGGCAAAGGCGCGGGCATCCGAGGTGATCGCCCCCCGGCCACAGGCTGCCGCCCACGACAAGGCGCCGCTGGTGCCGCGTTGCTGGCCGAGCAAGCCGAGCTTTTTCGATTCGCGGTACGGCAGCACCATCACATGGTGAGCCTGAATGGTCTGGGCGATCTCGGCTGCCGGCAGGTTCAGGCGCCAGTCGATCACATCGCTAAGGCCGAGGTTGTCAATTTGCTCGCGTAACTGCTCAAGATAATTACCGCCGCTGCCGAAGGCCATTTCTGCTGCCGTGCCACCGGCCAAAGTCAGGCGCAGGCGCGGACGAAACTCGGGCGCTTGTTTGAACACCCCGGCGAGGGCGGCGAGTAAATCCTCGATGCCCTTGCCGCGATAGATAAAGCCGAAGTACAGCAAACGCAGGGTATCCAAGGGCGGCAAGGGCGCTGGCGCAATATCCAAGTTACCGTGGTTGATCACCGCCACTTTGCCCGCTGGTAGCTGCATACGTTCTGTTAAACGCTGCGCGCCCAACTGGGTGAGGGTGACTAAGCGGGTCAGGCCTTGGGCTACCTGGCGCTCCTCGCGCAGGGTGAGCGGGTCGGCCAAGACCACGGCCGCTTGTGGCAGCGGGCTGGGCAGACGCTCGAGCAAACGCAGTGGCCAGGGCAGCCGCTCACGGCGCCAGACCATGCGTTCCGGGTCGTGCACGGTGGCGCTCAGGGGCAAGTTGGGGTAACGCCGGCGCAGCTCGGCCAGGGCGATAAACTCACCGAGGCGGCCACCGCCCAATTCGCCATGGACCAGATCAAACTGCTGCCAGTCAATCGCGGCAATCGCCCGATGCAGGCTGGCGCTGTCGCTGGCGACCCCGGCCAGCGGTGTAGCCACCTCGATAGCCAAGCCCTGCAAGGCGTTGCGCAGGTGCATGGCATAGTCGGCAATGCCATTTTTCTCCGGCGGTAACGGCGCGAGCAGGGCGATGCGCATTAGAACGCACTCCGGTAACGGGCGATGGTTTGCAGCACTTTACCCGGCACTTCAAAGCGGCGCCGGTTGATGATGATGCCATCCACTTTGCCAAACGCAGTGGTCAGGATCGACAGCGCATGCTCAACGGTCGGCACCGTGCTTTCCTGTGCTTCCACCACCAGTGCGATCAAGTCGGCGCCGCGCAGGCTGATAAAGGCATCACGGCTGCTCAGCAGCGCCGGGGCATCCAGCAACACCACCTCACCAGGCTGTGCTGGCGCGCCACCGACGCGCACTTTGACGTGGTTTTCTTCCAGCAGTTGGCGCAGTTGCTCGATGATAAAGCTCACCCCTTCACCGTGGCGTGCCGAGGTCAAACCCAGGGTCAGGCCTTGCTGCTCAATGCGTGCATTGGGCAGCAAGCCGTACAGGCGGTAGATGCTGGCGGTAAAGGCGTTGCTGCTTTGCGCGGTGCTGTTGTTCAGCTCCGGCAGGGTGGTCCACAGCGGCAGGCCTAGTTTCTCTTCGACCAGGCCGCCATCGTGGATGCGCTGATCGAGCAGGTAGCACAGGTACACCACCAGCAGGCCCACGGCGATGCTGAAGGGCAGGGCCAACAGCAGCATCAACAGGGTTTTCGGGAAGATCCGCCCAGGGTTAAAGGTGGCTTCTTCGATCACCGAGATATTGCTGATCTGACTCTTATCCAGCTCACGGTCGATCCGCGATTTTTCCAGGCTGTCGACATACAGCGCGTAGTTGCGCTCGGTGCTGCGCAGCTCACGCTGCAGGCGGGTCAGGGTCGGTTCAATTTCCAGGGCCTGGCGGCGCTGGTTTTCCAGTTCGCTCAGTTGTTTTTCTTGCTGTGCCAGTTGGCTGCGCAGGGCCGCGTTGTTGCTGGCTTCATCCAGCAGCACGCGCTGCAGATGCACCGACAGGGTGTTGGGCGCGCGGTCTTCCGAGCTTTGCACGGTGTCGCCTTCGTCATGCACCTTCTGCTCCAGCGACTTGATCGACGCATCCAAGGCCTTAACTGGCGGTGCTTCATCGGTGTAAGTGCGCAGCATGTCGGCACGTTCCAAACGCTTCTGGTTGAGCAGACGGCGTAGGTCTTGTTGTGCCGGGTTGAGAGCGATCTGGCGGACCGTCACCACTTCCTTGGGCAGGCCTTGCAACTGCTGGCGAGTGACCGCCATGGCGCTGTCGGAGGACGCGATCTGGCGCACCGAGTTAAAGCGCTCGCCACGCAGGATGTTGATGCGCTCCGAGAGGTCTTGCAGACGGTCGTTAATGCTGGCCGCGCCGATCTGGTTAAGGTGCTTGAGGATCTGCTCCTTGTAGCTGTTGATCTGCGCCGCGCTTTCCGCCGTTTGCGCCTCATAGAAGGTGTACAGGCTCTTGCGGCCCAAGGCTTGGGTGCGTTCTTCGAGGAAGATGTCGATCCAGACTTTAACCACTTCCTGGGCCACATCCGGTTCACCCCAGGTGAAGCTGATTTCCATCACGGTGGAGCCCGCGGCGTGGCTGACTTCGAACTTCTTTTCCAGGTCTTTGGCCAAGCGCTCCACGGCGGTGGTTTCTTCGATCACCCCGAGGGTTTCCAAGGTGATGCGGGCGCCGTCAATGACCGCGCCCAAGGCTTTTTTCATGTACCACTTGCCGCGTTTCCACAGGCCGGACGGCGGTTGCTGATTAGCCAGGATTTCCAGATAGCGCTCGGCGACTTGGCGCACGATGGGGCGGCCGGTGAGCAGGCGTTCTTCATCGACAATCGGGTCGCGTTGGGTGCTGGGCATGACCAGCGCTTGGCGGTTGCTGATTTCAATCGGCAGGGTCGAGTCGCGCCCTGGCTTGACCAGCAGGCGCGCGTTGGATTCGTATTTGGCCGGCAGCAAGAAGGCGCCGAGCACGATAATCACCAGGGCGCTGAGCGCCGCCAGTTTGAATTCGCGCTTGAAGATAAACAGCAAGCGCAGCAGATCCCGTAAGGAACGAATTTCGATCATGTCAGGTTCGCTCCTCAGCGATCGTTGTTAATGGAGTAGCTCAGGCCAATGCCCATGGATTTAGAGAACGGCAGCAGTTGGTTGAGGTAGATATCGACCCCTTCGATGCGGTCGCCGACTGTCGACTTGGGTACAAAGATGATGTCGCCGCGCTGCATGGCCACCACTTGGCGGCCTTCTGGGCCGGTATTCATCAGTTGGCTGAAGTCGAGGAAGTAGGCTTGGTAGCGGCCTTCGGTGTCCTCGCGCAGCAAGGCGACCTGGCTTGCATCGCCAACGGGCAAGATGCCGCCGGCACCGAGGATGGCCTGCTCCATGTTGTTCGCTGCCGGGATCGGCACGGCAGAGGGGTTACGCACCGCACCGCCGACAAACACCGTATTACCCGGCGCTTGGTTGATATTCACCGTGACCTGCGGCTCGCGGTAGATCGGCTTGAGCTTGCTGGTCAGCTCCTGGGCGATCTCTTGCGGCGTGCGGTGGGCCGCCTGCACGCGACCAATAAAGGGGTAGTAGATGCTGCCATCGTTGAGCACGGTGAACAGCGTCAGCTCGTAGATGGTGCTGGCGTTGAACGCCGACAGGGTGGGCATCTCACCCGCATCACGGACGATGCGCAGCACATCACCGACTCGCACGCGCTCCAGTGCCGGCGGTAGCTTGGCGAGGTCTGCTAGGGCCTCCTTGCCAGCATTGACGGTGCTGTTGTTCGGCGCGGGAATGCGCGCCGGCGTATTACACGCAGCCAGCGCGAGCATGGCGAGCATGAGAAGGATGCGTTTCATCGGTGAGGACTTCCTGTAGGTCATGGTATTCACTTCCAGTAGCCTGGAAACATGCTGATGCGCCGCTTGAGGCTCACGGGCAGATGGTGCTCAAGGTGGCCCAAGCGATAGCCCAGCAACTTCAGGGCGCTGCGCACTAACACTTCGGGGACTCGGTGCAGCGCGCCGGCTTCGCGTAGCGCCTGAATTTCCGCCAGAACATAGCGTTTGCCTTCGCCGCCGGCGCTGCCAAAAGCTTGTCTGATCCATTGTTCGCGGCCATAGAACACGCCGATATCGAAGTAGCGGCGAAACTCTTCCAGCACGCGGTAATCGTGGGAGTGATAAACCTCGGCGCTGGCCGCGTAGCGCACGGCGTAGCCGCTTTGCAACAGGCGCGCGGCGACATAGGCGTCTTCACTGCCGATCACGTCCTCGGGAAAGCCACCGACGGCGTTTAACGCTTCACGCCGGTAAGCGGAGAAAGAGTCGGAGCTAAAACAGGTCTTAATCCCCAGCTCAGCGGCGTCGCGCAGACGTTTGCTGCGACTCTGCGGCGGATAGTTAAAACGCCGTGCCTGCGCACCTAGCAGACCGGCGCCGGGATGGGGCAACTGACGTCCATAAGCCACGCCGATATCGCCCTCGCTGCTCAGCTCGCTGAGCAGATTGGCGAAGCATTCGGGATTGGCCGGGATGGCGTCCTGGGTCAGGTAAATCAATACCTCGGCGTCCACCTGCTGGCTGGCCCAACGGCGTGTCCCGCCGTGGTTAAAGGTGGCCGGGTCAATCACCACCACCTGCGCTCCGTACTCGCGCAAGCGCGCGGCGGTGTCGTCGCTGGAGCCGCTGTCGACCACCAGCAGCTGCTGCGGCTGATGCGTTTGCGCAGCCAGGGCCGGCAGCAGCCGGTCGAGGTGCGTGGCGGCGTTGCGGGTGGGGATGACTAGGGCAAACCGCATTATTGCGGCTGCTCGCTAGCAGCCGGAGCGCGGCCGTAAATATCATCGAAACGCACGATGTCGTCCTCGCCCAGGTACTCGCCACTCTGCACCTCAATCATCACCAGATCGATCACCCCGGGGTTGCTCAGGCGGTGGCTGTGGCCGGCCGGGATGTAGGTGGACTCATTGGTGTTGAGCAGGAACTCGCGATCACCATTGGTGACCAGCGCCATGCCGCTGACCACGATCCAGTGCTCGCTGCGGTGATGATGCATTTGCAGCGACAGCGAGGCCTGTGGACGGACTAGGATGCGTTTGATCTTAAAGCGGCGGTCTTCTTCCAGCACCGTGTAGATGCCCCACGGCCGGTTAACCGAGCGGTGCAGGCGATAGGCATCGTGGCCGCTGCTTTTCAGTTGCTGGGCGATGTATTTGACGTCCTGGCTGCTGGCCGCATCGGCGATCAGCAGGGCGTCGGGGGTGTCGACGATGATCAGGTCGTGCACGCCCACGGCGCCGACTAAACGCTGGGGTGAGTCGATATAGCAGTTGCTGACGTTATGCAGCACGCTTTGGCCGCGAATTTGATTTCCGTCGTCGTCGCTCGGCACCAGCTCACGCATGGCCTGCCAGGAGCCGATGTCGCTCCAGCCGATGCTGCACGGCACCACCGCGACTTTATCGGAGGGCTCAAACAGCGCGTAGTCGATGGAAATATCCGGCGCTTGGGCGAAGTCTTCCAGGGCCAGTTCGCTCTGACGGCCTTGTTGGTTTTCCAGGCTGCTGCCGTTGGCCAGCGCTGCGCGGGCAGCGGCCAATACTAGCGGCGCATGGCGCTCAAGTTCGCTCAGCACGGTGCCGGCTTGCAGGCAGAACATGCCGGCATTCCACAGATAGTTGCCGCTGGCCAGATAGCTTTGTGCGGTGGCCAAATCGGGTTTTTCGACAAAGCGCGCGACCTTAAAGCCAGGGCCCACGGCGGCACCTTGTTCGATATAGCCAAAGCCGGTTTCTGGATGCTCCGGAGTGATGCCGAAGGTCACCAGATAGCCTTGTGCGGCCAAGGTGCGGGCGTGCTGCACGGCTTGGGCAAAGGCGGCTTCGTCTTTGATCAGATGATCTGCCGGTAGCACCAGCAATTGCGTCTCATCGCCCAAATGTTGTTGCACATGCAGCGCGGCCACGGCGATGGCGGCCGCCGTGTTGCGTCCCACCGGCTCCAGGAGCAGGTCGGTAGCCAGGCCCGTGCTGTTGACGGCGCGGTAGTCGTCCAGGGTGCGAAACAACAGATCGCGGTTGGTCACCGTCAGTACGCGCTGAATGCTGCTTAATCCCGCCACCCGTAAGAACGTCTTTTGCAGCAGGCTTTGCCCGTCGGCCAGACGCATAAAGGGCTTCGGCGCGCTTTCCCGAGAGACGGGCCACAGGCGACTGCCCGAACCTCCGGAAATGATGCAGGGGATCAGCGGGGCGGCGTTCATCAATACACTTCCTTGCTCATGAGGACGGCGGGAATGGTGCGGAACAAAATGTACAGGTCGAACCACACCGACCACTTGGCGATGTACTCGAGGTCAAATTCCACACGTTTATTAATCTTGTCCAGGGTGTCGGTTTCGCCCCGGTAACCATTGATCTGCGCCCAGCCGGTGATCCCAGGCTTGACCCGGTGCCGCGAGCTGTAATGGCTGACTGCTTCTTCAAAGGGTATCCCCGCCGCCTTGGTGGCCGTGGCATGGGGCCGTGGGCCAACCATCGACATGCTGCCCAGGAGCACGTTAAACAGCTGCGGCAGCTCATCCAGACTGGTCTTACGGATAAACCGGCCAACCCGGGTGATGCGGTCGTCATCGCGGGTGGTCTGGCGTTCGGCATTGGCATCGGCACGGTGGGTGTACATCGAGCGGAACTTGAACACCCAGATCAGCCGGTTGTTATAACCATAGCGCTTCTGCCGGAAGATCACCGGGCCGCGGGAGTCCAGCTTGATCGCCAGGGCGATCAACAGCATGAGCGGGGCGCTGAGCAGCACCGCCAGGCTGGCCAGGACCAAGTCCTCGCAGCGCTTGATAAACGGCGACCAACCGCGCAATGGCAGCTCCGAGGCGTTGAACATGGGGATGCCGGAGACATCGACAATGCGGTTGTGGGCGTGGCGGAAGGCGGCCATGTCGGGCACCAGCAGCACGTTCACTGGCAATTGGCGCAGGTGATCAACGATGGCACCAATGCGGCCATCGGCAAACCAGGGGAGGGCGACTAAGACCTGGCCGACTTTCTCCTGCCGGATCAACTGTTCCAGATACTGGGTATCGCCCAGCAGGGGCAGCGAGTTGAAGGCATCGGGCACGCGCTCGGAACGATCATCGATAAAGCCGATCAGGCCGCAGCGAATGTCTTGGTTACGCATCAGGTATTCAGCTAAGTGCCGGCCGCTTTCAGTAAAACCGAGAATTACCGTGCGCTGTAGATATAAGCCGCGAGTTACCCACTTGCGGTAAATACGCAGGAGCAATAAACGCTGCAAACAGAACAGGATAAAACTGCTGGCGTACCAGAACAGCACCCAACGCCGGCTCAAATAGGGGAACAAACCCAAGCCTTGATACATGAACAGCAGCAAGCAAAAGGCTGAAGTCCAGGCGAAGAACATCATGCGAAATCGCAGGCGGTTGCTCAGAATATCGTCGCTATAGACATCCAGCGCCTGGAACATGATGACCGTCAAAATGCCGAAAAACACCAGTAAGCCCAGCATGTTTTGGCGCAGTTCAGTAGGCACTAAGCCAGGGTAGTAGAGTAAGAACAGCGCCGGCGCAATGGCGGTCAGGCCATGAATCAGTTTAAAGATGACTAGGAAATATTCGTAAAAACCTGCTTGTCCTAAAGACAGGCGGTCAAGCCATTTCGAATGCATGTCGTCCGTTCTGCCCAAAGTGGGCAACCCATTAAGTGGTAGGGAATAAAGTTAAAGTGGCAGAGCGTTTTGTCAATTTACTGACTTTTATAGCGTAATGCACGATTTTGTCATTTTATTGTCGATTTGTGTGACCAATTCCAAAGGGTTGAAGCATAGTCGAGGTTTTGGAGGGTGGTTTCGGTTGTTTTTTGTTCGACTTGTGCTTTGCTGAATTGTTTGATTTTTTAAACAGCTGCCTCCCATCAGTGCCGTCTACGGCCTGAGGCGGCTGAGTTTTCGCCCCGAGTCAGCCATTGGCATGCTCTTGCGCAAGGGCTAAAAACGTACCGGGCTGGGCTGGCAGCGGCCGAATGCAGGCGTGGCCTAGGCTCATGTGCTGGGCAGCGGCTGGGGAGGCGGCATCGGCAGGTGCAGGTGCGCAGGGCGCGCACCTGGGGGCTAAACGCTGGGCTTAGTGAGTGCTGCCTTGAGTTGGCATGGCGAGCAGTTGTTTCTCTTGCTGCCAATCAAACGGCTCGCCGTTTTCTTCGGCCTGATAGCGGCGCTCGTCGAGGCTTTGGTACAGATCGATTTCCTCGTCGGGCATGTAATGCAGGCAGTCGCCACCGAAGAACCACAGCAGGTCGCGGGGCACCAAGTGGGCGATTTGCGGGTAGCGGTGGAAGATCTGGCTGATCAGGTCCTGGCCTAGGTACAGGCTGGATTCCGGGTCGTTGGGCAGTTCATTGAGCAGCTCGTCATAGCGCTCGAGGTACAGGGCATGGCTGTCATCGAGGATCTGCTCAGCTTCGCCCAAGGCCACCAGAATGGTGCGCAGGTGTTGCAGCAGGGCGAGGTGGTGGGCGAGGTGATCGTAGGCCATTGGGCAAATCCTGTAGGTAAAACGGGCGCGCCAGTATAAGCCTCGCGTCGCCCGCTGTCCCGTTTAGCGCACTTTGTCGGGGGCCAGGCTGAGCTCCTCTTTGGCGAAGTCGTTGACGTCGATGACCTTGCGCCGTGCCTGTTCCGCTGCGCTGACGGCGGCGGCTTCGGCCTCGCTCAAAATGCCGGCCTGCTGTGCTGCAGCAATGGGGTTCTCCCCGGGCGCATGTTTGAACTCGTCGGCTTTAAGCGCCTTATGCAGCTTTTTCTGCGCAGGTTGCGCCGCGTGCAGCAGAGTCACCGCCTGTTGCAGGGCGCCGACCGCATCTTCAGGGTCTTGCGGGCGATAGCAACCTTGCAGGACTTCTTCCAGCGCCGCATCGCCGGCGTCGCGGCCGATAATCGCCGCCACTTCGGCATCCAGAGCATCGGACGGGCCTTTATGCCGGCGCCCTAACGGCAGCACCAGCAGGCGCAGGGCACAACCCAGCCACTTGTTGGGGAAGTTATGCAGCAGGCCCTCAAGGGCTTCCTCGGCCTTGCCCAGGCTTTCTTCCAAGGCCCAACGCACCAACGGCTGTGAATGCTGAGGGTAGTTGAGGTCGTGGTACCGCTTAAGCGCTGCCGAGGCCAGGTAGAGGTTGCTGAGCACGTCGCCTAAGCGCGCGGACAGGCGCTCGCGCCGCTTCAGGTCGCCGCCCAGCAGCATCATGCTGGTGTCGGCGAGCAGGGCGAAGGACGCGGCGATACGGTTGAGCGCGCGGTAGTACGGGCGGCTCAGATCATCCCCCGGCACATTGCTCAGCACGCCAAAGCCAAGGCTGAGCAGCAAGCTGCTGGCGGCGTTGCTGACGGCAAAGCCGATATGTTGCAGCAGCAGCTTGTCGAACTCCTGCAGGGCGTAGTCCTGATCGCTGTGGTTGGCCAGCTCCATTTCCTTCAGCACATAAGGGTGGCAACGAATCGCACCCTGGCCAAAGATCATCAGGTTACGCGAGAGGATGTTGGCGCCTTCGACCGTGATAAAGATCGGTGCGCCTTGCCACGAGCGCGCCAGGTAGTTGTTGGGGCCGGTGATGATGCCCTTGCCGCCGTGGATGTCCATGGCGTGGCTGATGCATTCACGGCCGCGTTCGGTGAGGTGGTATTTGAGGATGGCCGACAGCACCGAGGGCTTCTCGCCTAAGTCCACCGCGTTGGCGGTCAGCATCCGGGCGCTGTCCATCAGCCAGGCGTTGCCGCCGATACGAGCCAAGGCCTCCTGAATGCCCTCGAAAGCGGCCAGGGGCACATTGAATTGCTCGCGAATCTGGCTGTATTGGCCGCTGGTCAGGCTGGTGAATTTGGCGGCCCCGGTGCCAACCGCCGGCAGGGAAATGGAACGGCCCACCGACAGGCAGTTCATCAGCATCATCCAGCCCTTGCCGAGCATGTCCTGGCCGCCGATGAGGAAGTCCAGCGGGATAAACACGTCCTTGCCCGAGTTCGGGCCGTTCATAAAGGCCGCGCCTAACGGCAGGTGACGCCGACCAATCTCCACCCCGGGGGTGTCGGTGGGGATCAAAGCCAAACTGATGCCCAGCTCTTCTTTATCGCCCAACAGGTGATCGGGGTCGTAGGCCTTAAACGCCAGGCCGAGGAGGGTGGCCACTGGGCCTAAGGTGATATAGCGCTTTTCCCAGTTCAGGCGCAGGCCCAGCACTTCTTCACCTTGCCACTGGCCTTTGCAGATGATCCCGGTATCCGGCATGGCACCGGCGTCGGAGCCGGCCAGCGGGCCGGTCAGGGCAAAGCAGGGAATATCTTCGCCCCGGGCCAGGCGCGGCAGGTAGTGGTCACGCTGTTCATCGGTGCCGTAGTGCAGCAGCAGTTCACCTGGGCCTAAGGAGTTGGGCACCATCACGGTGGAAGCCAGATCGCCGGAGCGGGTCGCCAGCTTCATCGCCACTTGCGAGTGGGCATAGGCACTAAAGCCCTTGCCGCCGTATTGCTTGGGGATGATCAGGGCAAAAAAGCCATGTTCCTTAATGTGCGCCCAGGCTTCGGCAGGCAGGTCCAAGTGCTGACCGATCTGCCAGTCGCTGACCATGGCGCACAGCTCTTCAGTGGGGCCGTCGAGGAAGGCTTGTTCTTCTTCGGTAAGTTGCACCTTGGGGTAGGCCAGCAGCTTGTCCCAGTTAGGCCGGCCGCTAAACAGCTCGCCATCCCACCATACCGTGCCGGCTTCAATGGCATCGCGCTCGGTGCTCGACATCGGCGGCAGCACCCGCTTAAACCAACGGTACAGCGGTGCGCTAAACAGTTGCTGGCGCTGCTTGGGCAGCAACAGCGGCAAGGCCACGGCGGCCAGCAGCAACCAGAACAAGACGAGTAACCAAGTGGGGGCGTGGCTGAACAGGCTCAGCAGCACCAAGAATCCGCCAACTGCCGCCAGCGCTTTTAATGGCGCGGTACGCCGGTGAGCCAGCAGGGCGACACCTAAGACGAGGACAACTAACCAGAGAACGAGCATGCAATTCCTCCATGGGGTTGAGGTGGGGGATCATCCTCAGCATAGTCGCCACTGTGGCGACAAAGACGGTGAGCTTGACCGAATCGTCGTGACCTGGACTGCTGCTGCCTCGTTAGACTGACTGCTTAGCCCTGAGGATCTGCCGTTGGATCAATACCTTGCGCCCAGTCGATTCATTGATAGTGACCACCCTGCCGTCGTGGAGTTCGCCGAGCGCGTGCGCGGCGCCAGTGGCGAGCCCGTGGCTCAGGCGGTGGCGCTGTATTACGCGGTGCGCGATGAAATCCGCTACAACCCCTATGTCTTCAGTCGTGATCCGCACAGCCTCAAGGCCAGCTTTGCCCTGTTAGCCGGGGAGAGTTACTGCGTGCCCAAAGCCACTTTGCTGGCGGCCTGTGCCCGTCACTGCGGGATTCCCGCACGCATTGGTTTGGCCGATGTACGCAACCATCTGGCTACTGCGCGTTTGCTCGAACTGCTGCGCAGTGAAGTGTTTGCCATGCACGGCTACACCGAGTTGTATCTGCATGGGCGCTGGGTCAAGGCCACGCCAGCGTTCAATCTGGCGTTGTGCCGGGCCTTTCATGTGGAGCCACTGGAGTTCGACGGGCGGCGCGACAGCGTGTTCCATGAGTTCAACCAGCGCGGCGAGCGGCATATGCAGTACTTGCGTGACCATGGCCAGTTTGTTGATGTGCCTGAGCAGCTGTTTTACGGCCATTTGGCCGCGACCTATCCGCATCTTTTCCAGGCTGAACAAGGGCCGTTGAGCGGTGATTTTATCGCTGAAGTCAGCCCTTAATCGCTGCGTATAATCCCCTGAGCCAGCGCTGGCGCGGGCTCCATCGAGTTGACTGATAACCATCATCATAACCTTGCGGGTTTTTTCTGCCCGCCGGCCTGTTAGGCTTGCCCGCGCATTGGCGCACAGAAGGCTTCGGCTTGGTTAAACTCTGTGGCCAATTCCGGGCAGGTTAGACTTGCTCCGCTTGCCGGCATGGCGCTAGACCCTGCTGGCTGTCTCTTTTTCTGTTTAAGGTGCGCGCTTTTTATGAGTACCGCTCTGTCCATACGCCAGCTGACCAAGACCTACGGCAATGGCTTTCAGGCCCTGCACGGGATTGATCTGGATGTCGCTGAGGGTGATTTCTTTGCCTTGCTCGGCCCTAATGGGGCTGGCAAGTCCACCACTATTGGCATCCTTTCGACGTTGGTGACCAAGAGCAGCGGCACCATCAATGTGTTCGGTAACGACCTTGATCAGCAGCCCTTAGCCCTTAAACGCTGCATCGGGGTGGTGCCGCAGGAATTCAACTTTAACCAGTTTGAAAAGCCCTTCGACATCGTCGTCACCCAGGCCGGCTATTACGGCATTCCGGCACGCATCGCTAAAGAGCGTGCCGAGCATTACCTGACTCAGCTGGGCTTGTGGGATAAGCACAATGTGCAGTCGCGGGAACTGTCTGGCGGCATGAAACGGCGCTTGATGATTGCCCGTGCGCTGGTGCATCAGCCACGCCTGCTGATTCTGGATGAGCCCACCGCCGGCGTGGATATTGAGCTGCGTCGCTCAATGTGGAGTTTCCTCACCGAACTTAACCAGCAGGGCATCACCATCATCCTCACCACCCATTATTTGGAAGAGGCTGAACAGCTGTGCCGCAATATCGGCATCATCGATCACGGCCGCATCGTCGAAAACACCAGCATGAAGGCCCTGCTCAACACCTTGCACGTGGAAACCTTCTTGCTCGATATCAAGCAACCGCTGTTGGCCGCGCCGCAGTTGGCGGGTTATCCGAGCAAGGTGCTCGATGCGCACACCTTAGAGGTGCAGGTGGATAAGGATTTAGGTATTACCGAGCTGTTCCGCCAACTGGCCCTGCAGCAGCTGGAAGTGACCAGCCTGCGCAATAAAAGCAATCGTTTGGAGGAGCTGTTTGTGTCTCTGGTGGAGAAAAATTTGGCGAAGGTGGCGGTATGAGTGCGCCTTATCTGAACTCGGAGTTCGCCGCCAACCTGGTCGCCCTGCGCACCATCGTGTTCCGTGAGGTGCGCCGCTTCACCCGCATTTGGCCGCAAACCTTGCTGCCACCGGCGATCACCATGGTTCTGTACTTCGTCATCTTCGGCAACCTGATCGGCAGCCGCATCGGCGACATGGGTGGCTTCACGTACATGGAGTACATCGTGCCGGGGCTGATCATGATGTCGGTGATCACCAACTCCTACGGCAACGTGGTATCGAGCTTCTTTGGCAGCAAGTTCCAGCGCTACATTGAGGAACTGATGGTGGCCCCGGTGTCGCCGCACATTATCCTGATTGGCTACGTGACCGGCGGTGTACTGCGCGGCTTGGCCGTGGGCGTGATCGTCACCGGGCTGTCGCTGTTCTTCACCAAGCTGCAGGTGCATCACTTAGGCGTGACGGTGCTGGTGGTGTTGCTGACGGCGACCATCTTCTCCCTCGGGGGCTTTATCAACGCGGTGTTCGCGCGCAACTTCGACGATATTTCCATCGTGCCGACTTTTGTCCTGACGCCGCTGACTTACCTGGGCGGGGTGTTCTATTCGATCACCTTGCTACCGCCGTTCTGGCAGGCCATATCCTTGGCCAACCCGGTGCTGCATATGGTCAACTCCTTCCGTTACGGCATTCTCGGCGTCTCAGATATCCGTATCGGTGTGGCCATCAGCTTTATGTTGGGGGCGACAGCGGTGCTGTACTTCGTCTGCATCCGCTTGCTGGTCGGCGGGCGCGGGATGCGTCAGTAAGCCTTCGCGGCCGGTAATAAAAAAGGGCGTCCAGTGGACGCCCTTTTTTTATCGCGCTGCGGTTTAGTGCAGCGGCAGCTCAACACCTTCAAACAGTTCTTCGAGCTCCACCTTGTTGTGGCATTGCACGGCTTTGGCCATGACGTCACGGGTGAGGTGCGGGGCGAACTTCTCGATAAAGTCGCACATAAAGCCACGCAGGAAGGTGCCGCGGCGAAAGCCGATCTTGGTGATGCTGGCTTCGAACAGCTCGCTGGCGTCGAGCACCACCAAATCCGGATCGAGCTTAGGATCGACCGCCATCTTGGCCACGATGCCCACGCCCAGACCCAAGCGCACGTAAGTTTTGATTACGTCGGCGTCGGCTGCGGTAAACACCACTTTGGGCGTCAGGCCGCGGTGGCTGAAGGCTTCGTCGAGTTTGGAGCGGCCGGTGAAACCAAATACGTAGGTGACGATGGCGTATTCGGCCAGGGCTTCCAGAGTCAGTTTCGGCAGCTTGGTCAGTGGATGGCCTTGTGGTACCACCACGCAACGGTTCCAGCGGTAGCACGGCATCATGATCAGGTCGTTGAACAGCTCCAGACCTTCAGTGGCGATGGCGAAGTCGACGGTGCCGTCGGCGGCCATTTCGGCGATTTGCATCGGCGTGCCTTGGTGCATGTGCAAAGAGACGTCGGGGTACTGCTTGATAAAGGCGCTGATCACCGGCGGCAGGGCGTAACGGGCCTGGGTGTGGGTGGTGGCAATGGACAGGGTGCCTTTCTTCTCGTTAGAGAATTCCTGGGCAATCTGCTTAATGCTCTCCACCTTGCGTAGGATTTCCCCGGCGGTGTTGATGATC
Source organism: Pseudomonas sp. 5P_3.1_Bac2 (assembly GCF_025465995.1). Taxonomy (GTDB): domain Bacteria; phylum Pseudomonadota; class Gammaproteobacteria; order Pseudomonadales; family Pseudomonadaceae; genus Aquipseudomonas. The sequence continues at coordinate 455,778 of NZ_JANLNY010000004.1, forward strand.
CGTTCACCGGCTGGGGTGACGCGGGTCAAATGCTTACCACTACGAGCAAAAACTTCCACGCCGAGTTCGTCTTCCAGCAAGCGGATCTGCTTACTGATGCCCGGCTGCGAGGTATACAAGCTCTGCGCCGTGGCTGAAACGTTGAGGTCGTGGTGCGCGACTTCCCATATGTAGCGCAATTGCTGGAGCTTCATAGAAATCCCTCAAAGCAGATGAGCCGCCGCTCAAGTGTCGGCGTGTTATAACCATAATGATGATTAGAGCATTAAATCTAGACCAATTTTGTAAATTTAAAGATTTAATTCAACTTTCACTATGGTTACGGTGCTGCAGCATCGGCACGAGATAGACGGGCACGTCGCACAGCTGTAATAACCTGCTGGCGGTTCGGCCGAGTGGGACTTCGGCGTCGTTATTGTGGCTTTGGCTACCAAGTACTAGCAAATCGACGCCTAGTTGCCGAACTTCATCCAAGATAACTAATGGCGGATCGCCTTGCTGCACGCGCACAGCATTGATTAACGCGAAGTCGTCGGAGGTGTCTCCGAGCTCATCGCGAAATCCTTCTAATACCCTTTTTTCAATGCTGTTCATTACATTTTCCAGACCGTTTTGATGGAGTTCATCTAGGCGGTCTTCGTCCAAGTAAGTTTCCAGGACAGATTCGGCAAACAAGCCCAGAGGCTCGACGACGTGGATCACGTATAACTTTGCTTTGAACGCTCGGGTGATCGATAAAGCGTGCTGCAGGACGTAAGGGCCATATAGGCCTAAATCAGTTGCATAAAGAATAGAGCGGATCATCAAGCCTCCTAAACTTCCAGAGCGGAGTTCTCTGAGCGTAGCAGGCTCTAGCAAGGCTATTAGGCCCAGTTTGGTCGGCTAGACAAACGTACTAATTTATTGTCTAACAACTTGCCAGATGAGTGACCCTCAAGCCTGCGGTTCGTTGCTGACGCCGTGAGGAACATGACCAGTGGCAACTACACTGCGAGCTCTTTCGCAGTGCCCGGCTTGGTCGTCGAAGAACACGTCGGCGCCAAAGGTTTCCAAAATCGATGACTTATCCAGGCCGCCTAAGAAGAACGACTCATCCAAGCGGATATTCCACTCGCGCAAGGTGCGGATCACCCGTTCATGGGCCGGCGCCGAGCGGGCGGTGACCAGGGCCGTGCGAATCGGGCAGGCGGCCTCGGGGAATTCTTGCTGCAACTGATGCAAAGCGCCGAGGAAGGGTTTAAACGGTCCGCCGCCTAATAACTCACGGGCCGATTGCCGCTCGTGGGTCTGAAAGGCTTGCAGGCCGCCTTGCTGATAAACCCGTTCGGATTCATCGCTAAACAGCACGGCATCGCCGTCAAAGGCGATGCGCAGCTCATTACTCGCCGCACGGCGTGCGCCACCACTGAGGATGGTTGCCGCGCCAAAGCCCGCGGCCAGGGCGCTGCGCACATCTTCGGCGTGGGTGGAGAGAAACAGGTGGCAGCCAAAGGCCGCCAGGTAGGGATCGGGACTGCGTCCGCCAACAAAAGCGGCACGGGAGATCGCCAGGTTGTGGTGCTGGATCGAGTTAAACGCCCGCAAGCCGGTATCGGCGCTGTTGCGTGACACCAGAATCACCTCGACCCGCTGCTGTTGCAGGCTGTCATTCAGGCCTAGGAGCTTTTCGACCAGGGGGAAGGCGTCACCGGGGGCGAGGATCTCGTCTTCGTGTTCGATCTGATATTGCCGGTACGCCTCGACGCCTTGGTTGACGTAAATCTCGTGGCTGGCGCGCAAATCAAACAGAGCGCTGGAGGAGATGGCCAAGACCAGTTTGTCGCCTAATCCCTTGCTCATAGTGGGCTCCTTTAAAACAGTTAATGCGCTGCTTGCTGGCTGAGGTACAGCAAGCTTTGGTAGAGCATCTGCGTGCGAGGCATGGGGCTGCCAACAGCCTTGGCCTGGGCGAGGGCTACAGCATAAATGGCGTGCAGCTCCATGGGTCGGCCGAGGGCGTAGTCGTGGTACATGCTCGGCCAGTAGTCGGGCATGCGATCAGTGGCGGCTAACAGTTTACTGGCGAAGTTATTCGGCATTTGATAGCCGCACGCGGTGGCGGCATCGATCACTTCTTGCATGATCTCGCCGGCAATGGCGCGACTGTCGGCTTGCAGCATCAAGGCCTTGGTGTGGCTGTTCAGCAGCACCGCGAGGCCGTTATACGGCGCATTCCACACCAGTTTTTGCCAGCGCGCTTGGGCCAAGTTGGCGAGTATTCCGCAGTCCACGCCGGCTTGTTTAAACAACTCAGCGCCCTGCTCGAGCAGTTGCTGGCGATCTTCCGCCGTCAGCTCTGGGCCGGAGTGATAAGCCAGGTTCATATTGCCCAGCGCCTGATGTTCAACCACCCCAGGGCTGCTGCGGTGGGCGCAGATGTAGCAAAGCCCGGCCAGCAGATGCAGGGATTCAGGCAGTAGCGGACGCAATTCATCTTCAATGCCCAGGCCGTTTTGCAGCATCAGCACTTTGCCACCTTGCGCGGCCACCTGGCTGATCAGGGGCGCCAGTTCACTGTTGCTGGTGGTTTTGGCGCAGACCAGGAGCCAATCACACTTAGGCATGTCGCTGGCGTGCTGATAAGCCTGTACTTTCTGCGTAAGGTTACCCAGCACGCTGCTGTTGAGTTGAATGCCCTGTTCGGCCACGTGTGCGTATTCGCTGCGCAACAGCAGGTGTACATCCAGGCCCGCGCGGGCCAGCAGCACGCCATAAAAACCGCCAATGGCACCGGCGCCAATAATGCCAATACGGGGTGTTGCGTTCATCACGGAAGTTCCTCAGCAGGGCGCTGGAGTGCTTGCTCGAGCGCTGCGGTTAACGCACTGCGTTCAAGGCGAGCCTCAAGTGCAGCGTAAAAATAGCCATCGTGCACGGCAAACAGCGCCGGCAGATGAAACACTTCGTAGCGCGCCACCAGGCCGGGGTTGTCACCCGCATCGATCCAGGCCAGGCGCGCTACGGGTAAGTCGAGTTGCGGCAGTTCGCGGCGCGCCCAACGGCAGCTGCTACAGCCGGCGCTGGTAAAAATCAGCAGCGTAGTGCCAGGTAGGGCGAGTAACTGGTGATCGGCATCGAAGTCGGTGAGTTGCAGTTCGTTCACTATACTGATCGCTGTCTATATAGATTGATGACCTCTGAGGTGCTCATCGATGCGGCAGTATTTTCGTCACCCAACCGATATGCCGGTGGACTTGGTGCCCAGCCAGGCGTCCCAGGTGCCTAAGCAAAGGCTGCACAATATCAGCCTCGGTGGTGTTGCGTGCAACTGCAATCGCGCCTTCATTAATGGCACGCCGATTGAAATTCGCATCCCCTTGCTCGGCAGCCTGCAAGGCGGTGAGCACGCCAGTTGCTATGGTTTGATTGCCTGGTGCCAGCCCCAGGGCGACGGTTTTGTGGTGGGCGTGACGTTTACCGATGAGGAGAATCTGTTTCGCCTGCGCATGATCGAGCAGATCTGCCAGATCGAACACTATCGCCGTGAGCGTGAGCAACTGTTAGGGCGCAAGGTGACGGTGGAGGAGGTGGCGCAGGACTGGATCGAGCAATTTGCCAGCAGCTACTCCCGCGACAGCCTGAATTGAGCGCTTGCGCAGGGTTGAGGCTGGGCTGAAACCGCCCGCTAATAGCTTGGTACTGGCGTTTTAGCTCTAAATAGCATTGTCGAGTCAGGGGCTTACGCGCTAAGGTTCGGCTTCCCCGCTGTGCTCATACTGCTGTGCTCCGCCCCACGGGGAACGCTGGCGGCCAGCACCCGTGACCTGATGACTCTGACAGATGAATAGCACGATGGCTGATTTACCGATTGATGACCTGAACGTTGCCTCCAACGAAACGCTGATCACCCCTGAGCAGCTCAAGCGCGAAATCCCTCTGACCGAAGCTGCTCTGCGTACTGTCGCGGATGGTCGTCAGGTGGTGCGCGACATCCTCGATGGCAAGGATCATCGTCTGTTTATCGTAGTGGGGCCTTGCTCGATTCACGATATCAAGGCGGCCCATGAGTATGCCCAGCGCTTAAAAAGCCTGGCGGCGGAGTTGTCCGATACCCTGTATCTGGTCATGCGCGTGTACTTTGAAAAGCCGCGTACCACTGTGGGTTGGAAGGGCCTGATCAACGATCCGTTTATGGATGACTCGTTCAAGATTCAGGACGGTCTGCATATCGGGCGTAAGCTGCTGTTGGATCTGGCTGAAATGGGCCTGCCGACCGCCACTGAAGCCCTCGACCCGATCTCCCCGCAATATTTGCAGGATCTGATCAGCTGGTCGGCGATTGGCGCGCGCACCACCGAATCGCAAACGCACCGCGAGATGGCCTCGGGCCTGTCCTCGGCGGTTGGCTTTAAAAACGGCACCGATGGCGGCCTGACCGTGGCGATCAACGCCCTGCAGTCGGTATCCAGCCCGCACCGTTTCCTCGGCATCAACCAAGAAGGGGGGGTGTCGATCGTCACCACCAAAGGCAACGCCTACGGTCACGTGGTGCTGCGCGGTGGCAACGGCAAACCCAACTACGACTCGGTCAGTGTGGCGGTGTGCGAGCAAGAGCTGGCCAAGGCTAAGATCAAGGCCAACATCATGGTCGACTGCAGTCACGCCAACTCCAACAAAGACCCAAGCTTGCAGCCGCTGGTGATGGATAACGTGGCTAACCAGATTCTTGAAGGTAACCAGTCCATCGTCGGTTTGATGGTGGAAAGTCACTTGGGTTGGGGCAGCCAGTCGATCCCGAAAGACCTGAGCCAGCTCAAATACGGGGTGTCGATTACCGATGCGTGCATCGACTGGGACACCACCGAGAAGACCCTGCGCGGCATGCATGCCAAACTCAAAGACGTGCTGCCAAAGCGTCCGCGCGGCTAAGTTTGCAGCGGTAAAAAAACGGGCCCAGGGCCCGTTTTTTGTGTCCGTTATTCAGCCTTAGGCGGCTTTGCGCCAGTTCAAAATCACCAAGGTGATGAGCCCGGCAACTATGCCCCAGAAGGCCGAGCCGACCGAGAACAAGCTCATGCCCGAGGCCGTGACCAGGAAGGTTACCAGCGCAGCTTCGCGTTCAGCCGGTTGCTGCATGGCTTGGGTCAGGCCACCGATGATTGAGGCGAATAAGGCCAGTGCCGCAATCGACAAAATCAGCGCCTTGGGCAGGGCACCAAACAGCGCAGCCAAGGTAGCCCCGAAAATCCCGACCACGGCGTAGAACACCCCACACCACATGGCGGCGGTGTAGCGTTTTTGTGGGTCTTCGTGGGCTTCCGGGCCTGCGCAAATTGCTGCGCTGATCGCCGCCATGTGGATGCCGTGGCTGCCAAATGGCGCCACCGCTAAGGACACCAGGGCGGTGGTGTTCAGCAGCGGACTGGCCGGCACGTCGTAGCCGTTGGCCCGTAGTACGGTCATGCCAGGCAGGTTCTGCGAGGCCATGGCGACGATAAAGAGCGGGATGCCAATGCTGATGATTGCGCCTAAAGAGAAGCTCGGTGTGGTCCACTCGGGGACCGCCACTTGCAATTGCACGCCAGTGAAATTCAGCAGGCCTAAAGTCCCGGCCAGCAGACTGCCGACTATCAGCGCGGCGAGCACGGCATAGCGCGGCTGCCAGCGTTTACCCAGCAGGTAAGCGATAAACATGCTGAGCACCAACAGCGGCTGTTGCTCGGCGGCCAGACAAATCTCCAGGGCGATTTTAAACAGCACCCCGGCCAGCAAGGCCGCCGCCAGCGAGGCCGGGATGCGCCGCATCAGGCGGTCGAAGGTGCCGGTCAGGCCGATCAGTAAAATCAGCGCCGAGGCAAACAGGTAGGCACCGATGGCCTCGCTGTAGGGCACGCCGGGCAGGCTGGTGATCAGCAAGGCCGCACCGGGGGTCGACCAGGCTATCATCACCGGCGCGCGATAGCGCAGCGACAGGCCGATGCAGCAGATCGCCATGCCAATCGACAGTGACCAGATCCACGAAGAAATCTGCCCGCTGCTCAGGCCGGCTGCCTGGCCAGCTTGGAACATCAAGACCAGCGAGCTGGTGTAGCCCGTGAGCATGGCGATAAAACCGGCTACTACGGCGGATAACGAGGTATCGGCCAGTGGTCGAAGTCTAGGCGGCTGCGTCATGGGGGCTCCCTTAGTCGATCAGGATCGGGTACAGCGATGCCACCAACAGCAGCGCCATGCCCACATTAAATACCCGCAGCACCAACGGCTTGTCCAGCCAGCGCCGCAGCAAGCTGCCGGCGATGGTCCACAGCCCAACACTGGGCGCATTGACCAAGGCAAACAGCACAGCAATCAGCAGCACGTTAGTGGTGAAGTGCTCTTGGGGGGTGTAAGTGGTGATGGCGCCGATGGCCATGATCCACGCTTTGGGGTTGACCCACTGAAACGCCGCCGCCTGAATAAAGCTGAACGGTTTGGCGCTGCTCTCGCCGCGGCTGTCTGGGGCGCCTGCACGGGCAATCTTCCACGCCAGGTAGAGTAAATAGGCCGCGCCGACATAGCGCAGCACGCTGTACAGCAGCGGCACTTGGGCGAACAGTTGGCCCAGGCCCAAACCCACGGCGGCGACCAGCAACATAAACCCCAGACTGATCCCGAGCATATGCGGCAGGCTGCGGCGCACGCCGAAGTTGACCCCGCTGGCGAGCAACATCATGTTGTTCGGCCCCGGGGTGATCGAGGTCACAAAAGCGAAGGCGATAAAGGCCAGAAGTAAGTCGCTGGTCATAACAGTGCATCCCTGAACAATTTGCCAGACTAGGCAAGCCGGGGTAGGGCGTCTCGATACAGCGACTCAGCGGATCAGCAGTACAGTTGCCTCTACAGGCCCTGGCCCAAGGCTTTATTGACCTCCAGCCAAGCGCTGGCGGCGTCGCTGCCGGCCACATCAAAGGCGCGTTGCAGCAGCTTGACCTGCTCGCGGCGCAGGCTCAGCTCCAGCTTGGCGCCGGCGGCAGTAAAAGCCAGCACCCGTTTGCGTTTGTCTTCGGCGGCAGTGAGGCTTTCCACCAGACGCATTTCCAGCAGTTGTCGCAGGGGTACGCTCAGGGCCTGCTTGCTGACGCCCAGATAGGCGAGCAGCTCTTTCATATTGGTGCCGGGATACTTGCCAATAAAAAACAGGATGCGCTGGTGCATGCGTGACAGCCCGCGGCGTGCCAGCATCTCATCTGCCTTGGCAGTAAATGCTTGGTAGGCAAAGAAGAATGCCTCCATGGTGGCCTGCTGAGTGGTGGTTTTTTTCAGGTCAAGCATATTGACGTATCCAGCTTGGTCGTCGTAATTTCGGTCAAAGAGTTTGACCTATTTTTATTAGCTTTCGCTACTGGTGATCTACATGGCTTTTTCCGAACGCATTGCCCGCCTGAAAAGTTCTTTAATTCGTGAAATTCTTGCCGCGGCGCAGCGTCCGGAAGTGATGTCCTTTGCCGGTGGTTTGCCGGCCGAGCCGATGCTGCCTAAGGTCGATTGGAGCGACATGCCGGCGAGCATGGGCCAGTACGGTATGAGCGAAGGCGAGCCAGCCTTGCGTGAGTTGATCGCCGCTGAAGCGCGCAGCTTGGGGGTTAACTGTGAGGCCAGCCAAGTGCTGATCGTCAGTGGCTCGCAACAAACCCTCGACCTGGCCAGCAAGCTGTTTATCGATCCGGGCACCGAAGTGTTGCTCGAAGCGCCAACCTATCTGGCCGCTCTGCAAGCCTTCCAACTCTTTGGGGCCGATTGCATTGCCGTGCCGCAAGAAAACGACGGCCCGCAGATCGATGCCCTGCGCCAGCGTTTGCAGCAGCACAAGCCGGCGTTCGCTTATTTGATTCCGACTTTCCAAAACCCTTCGGCGGTGCGTTACAGCGAAGCTAAGCGCGATGCCGTGGCGGCGCTGCTGGATGAGTTTGGCGTAACCCTGATCGAAGATGAGCCGTACCGCGAACTGGTATTTGATGCCGGCAGCGCCACGCCCATCGTTAGCCGTCTGCGCAAGGCCAGCTGGATCTACACCGGCACCGTATCCAAGACTTTGCTGCCGGGCCTGCGCGTCGGTTACCTGATCGCCACCCCGGACCTGTTTCCCCATTTGCTGCGCCTTAAGCAATCCGCTGACCTGCACACCAACCGCATTGGCCAGTGGCAAGCGCTGCAGTGGCTGGGCAGTGAGCGCATGAACGCGCACTTGGCGCAGCTGCGCGATTTCTATCGCGTGCGCCGCGATGCCATGCAAGACGTGTTGCAAGAACACTTCAGCGATCTGGCCGATTGGCAAGTGCCGCAGGGTGGTCTGTTCTTCTGGCTGGCGCTGAAAAAGCCGCTCGATACTCGCACATTGCTGGACGAAGCCCTGGCGCAAAACGTGGCGTTTATGCCAGGTGAGCCGTTCTTTATCGATCCGGATAACAACCCGGGCTATCTGCGGTTGAACTTCAGCCACGTCAGCCCAGACAAACTCAACGAAGGCATCAAGCGCTTGGCGCAAGTGGTGCGCCAGGCTGTCGAAGGCCTGTAATCCAGTCTGAACGGGGAGGGGATAATGCTGAAAGTCTACGGCGATGAGCGTTCCGGCAACTGCTACAAGATCAAGCTGATGTTGCATCTGCTAGGTCTTGAATACCAATGGGTAGCGGTTGATATCCTCAAAGGGGAAACGCGCACCGCGGAGTTTTTAAGCAAAAACCCCAATGGCAAAATCCCGGTGGTGGAGTTGGAGGACGGCAGTTATCTGTGGGAATCCAACGCCATCCTCAACTACCTGGCCGACGGCTCGGGCTTTTTGCCCAGCGAACCGCGCCTGCGCACTCAGGTGTTGCAGTGGCAGTTCTTTGAGCAGTACAGCCATGAGCCGAACGTCGCTGTGGCGCGCTTTATCCAGCTCTATCTGGGCCTGCCCGAAGAGCGGCGCAAGGAGTATGAGGCTTGCCAAATTCTCGGCTACCGCGCCCTGAAAGTGATGGAAGAACAACTGCAACGCACCACTTACTTAGTCGGTGAGCAGCTGTCGATTGCCGACGTTAGCCTGTATGCCTATACCCATGTGGCGGGCGAAGGTGGTTTTGACCTCAGCGGCTATCCGGCCATTGGCCGTTGGCTGCAGCAGGTTGCTGAGCAGCCCGGTTACATCGGCATGTATGACTGACAGCCTCTTCGGGGCGGCTTGCATGGCGCCCTTAAGCTTGGCTAAAACACTTATCATTCAATGATCTATCTGTTTGCGGGTCGCTGAATGCCGTCTCCTGTACAGCGCTATAAACGGCTTTTTGCCGCTGCCTTAGCGCGTTTATTCCCCAATACCACGGCTTACCTGCGTGCGGATCGCGAGGCCCAGGCCAGCTTGCGTGCGGCGCATATTAAAGCCAAGCCGGCACCGGGTAAGGCGCGGGCGAAAGCGCCGGCCAAGCAAGCAGCGGCCAAGTCGGCAGGCAAGGCCGAGGCTAATGCAGACAAGCCAAAGCGTAAGGCGCCTGCGCGCAGCAAGACGCTGCCGGGTATTTACGGTCCGGCTATGTTGCCAGTCGCTGCGGCGCAGATTACCGCCATGCGCGCTCAGGTTGAGCAGGCCGTGGTGGCGGGCAGCCTGCAGGCGCCATCGCCTGAACAGTGGGCGATGATCTTAAGCAGTCATCCTTTGACGCGAATCTTCGCCGGTGCCGGTTCCGGCAAGTCGACCACCTTGGTCCTGCGCGTGCTGTTTATGCTGACGCAACTCGGCATTAAGCCTGAGCAGATGACGGTGATTTCCTTTACCAATACCTCTTGCGCTGAGTTGCGCGAGCAATTGCTGAAGACGGCCAAGTCCCTCGGTTACCCGTTGGAGCAAAGCCAGGCGCGCATCATGGTACGCACTTTTCACTCGGCCATGGCAGTGCAGGCCAAGGCTCTGTTGGGTAGCCCCAGCTGGTTTGAACAGTTGCATGAGCAGGACGCTGCCGAGCTGGATAATCCGCTGGCCGCAGGGCGTTTACGCCCGCCGCAGCAGCGTTTGCTGAAGCAGGCTTATCAGCAGTGCTACAGCAGCCAGCCGCGTTTTGCCGAGCTGGTGCATAGCCTGCTTAACGAGCCGGCCAAAGCCTCCGCTACGGCTAAAGCGCCACTGACGCCCTTTGCCTTGGCCGGGGAATTCAGCGCCTTGCCGCTGCCGGAAGCGTTTTACGCCCAGGCCGGGTTTATCGAAAGTTTGGGCTTGGATATCGCCAAGATCGAGCTGAGCAAACTCAGTTGCAGCGCCGCTGAGCGCGATTTTGTCGAGGCGCTGCAATACTTTATGGCTAGCTTTAATAGCGCTTTGGCCGAACAAGGGTTGCTTAGCTTTAACAACGCTTTTGCCCAGCTCACTCAGCGCCTAAAACAGCCTGAGCCGCTGGCCGGTGAATTGCTGCAGCCTTTTAGCCATCTGTTGATCGATGAGTTTCAGGATATCTCGCCGCAAATTGTTAAATGGCTGCAAGCGGTGCAGGGCGCCCGGTCTGCTCAGGGCGAGGCGGTCAGTTTGATGGCCATTGGCGATGACTGGCAGTCGATTTACGGTTGGCGCGGCAGCTCGCCGCAGCTGTTTATCGACTTTGATCGGCATTTCCCCTGCAAGGCGGGTAAAGGCGCCGCTAAGCGCAGCGCGGTGCTTAACCTGACGCATAACTACCGGAGCATTGCGCCGATCATCAGCGATGCCGAGTTGCTGCTGGTGCCGGTCGCCTGCAAGCAAGACAAGGCCAGCCAGGCTCAGCGATCGACGCAAAAGGGCGAGCACGGGGTCAAGCTGGTGCGTGGCTTTGACAGCAAGACCGATCTGCCCAAGCTGATCGAGCAGATCGCCCAGCAGTGCGCCTTTGCCGCCGCACAAGCCAAGCCTGAACGCACTGCGGTGCTGCTGTTGAGTCGCCGCAACGAGCCGTTGAAGGCCATCAGCAGTCAGCTGGATAAGAAGTTGCCGGTCAAGACCGCCACTATCCACCGGGCGAAGGGGCTGCAGGCGCAAGTGGCGATGATTGTAGATGACTGTTTAGCGCCTCTGAGCCACCCGCTGCGCAATGCCTTGTATGCCTATACCGGGCTTTTTGCCAGCAGTTACGATCAGGCCATGCAGGACGAAGCTCTGCGTTTAGGCTATGTGGCCATCACCCGTGGGGTGAGTCGGGTGTTGTGGTTTTGTAACAAAGCTCAAGGCGCTACCAAGCTGTTGGCAGCAAAAGCGCGGCAGTAGGGATGTTTCGATATGGTGCAATCGTGTGGTTAAAAGTCGCTATATGTTTGCATATTGTTGGTAATTGATTTTCCTACAAAATTCCGAAAGTCCCAGTTAGAGCGGCTTTGTAGGGCTTAACCGATCAATGGAATGCAACTATCCAAAGTCAAGTTGCTGCTTTTTAGGGCGTGTTTTGTGACAATGCGCGCCCGCAATTCCAGAGTGCTATTGAATGCTCGCCTTATTTTCCGGCCTTGATGCATGGCTGATCGTTAGTTTGGTGGTCGCTGTGACCTTCGTCCTGGCGTTCGAATTTATCAATGGCTTTCACGATACGGCCAATGCTGTGGCTACCGTTATTTACACCAAGGCCATGACCCCCAATCTGGCGGTGTTCTCCTCTGGAGTGTTCAACTTCCTTGGGGTGCTATTAGGTGGCGTGGGTGTGGCCTACGCCATTGTCCATTTGCTGCCTGTAGAGCTGCTGATTAATGTCGACACCGGCCAAGGCTTGGTGATGGTGTTTTCGTTACTAGCGGCTGCCATTATGTGGAACCTCGGTACTTGGTACTTCGGTATCCCGGCTTCGAGTTCCCACACCCTTATCGGTTCGATCCTAGGCGTTGGCTTGGCTAACGCAGTGTTGACGGACATTACCGTTGCTGAGGGCGTTAACTGGCAAAAAGCTACTGACATTGGCATGTCGCTGCTGCTGTCGCCGCTCGCAGGTTTTGTGGTGGCAGGCCTGATTCTCTTGCTGCTTAAAGTGTGGAAGCCGTTGTCGACCATGCACAGCTCGCCAGAGGAGCGCATTGAGGTTAAAGGCAAGAAGCATCCACCTTTCTGGAACCGTTTAGTCCTGGTTTCTTCGGCCATGGCAGTAAGCTTTGTGCACGGCTCTAACGATGGTCAGAAGGGGATTGGTCTGATCATGTTGGTGCTGATCGGTATCGTGCCGGCGCAGTTTGCCCTCAACCTCAACAGCACCAGCTATGAGATCTCCCGTACGCGTGATGCTGCCGTGCACCTGGGGGACTTCTATCAGCGTAACTCGGCGTCCCTGAGCGAGTACCTGGCCTTGGGCAAACCGCAGCGCACTGAGCTGCCGAAAGTGTTCCGTTGCGATCCTGAGCAAACCGAAGCGACTTTGGCGTCCCTGATCAAGCTGTTGGACGGGGTGCGTGATTACTCCCAGCTCAAAGACTCTGACCGTATCGACATGCGTCGTTATCTGCTGTGCCTCGACGATGCTGCGCGCAAGGTCGGCAAGCTCGATGTGCTGCCTGCTAGCGAAAAACACGACTTGGACAAACTGCGCAAAGACTTGACCGAAACCACTGAATACGTACCGTTTTGGGTGGTTATCGCTGTGGCGCTGGCTTTGGGCTTAGGCACCATGGTGGGCTGGCGGCGTGTGGTTCGCACGGTCGGCGAGAAGATTGGTCGTGGCGGTATGACCTATGCCCAGGGTATGAGTGCCCAGGTGACGGCGGCAGTGGCCATTGGTATGGCCAACGTGTTCAGCCTGCCGGTTTCCACCACCCACGTATTGTCCTCTGGTGTGGCCGGGACCATGGTGGCAAACCGTAGCGGTTTGCAGGCCGGTACTGTGCGCACCATCTTGGTGGCTTGGGCGTTGACCTTGCCGGCCTCGATGGCCTTGGCGGCGGGCTTGTACCTGTCGGTGAGCTTCCTGTTCTACTAAGGCCTTTGCTGCTTTAGCGTCATGCACAACGCCCATGCTCTTGCATGGGCGTTGTCGTTTAGGCGTCGCGTAACAGGTCGTGGGCGTCGAGCAGGCGGTAGGCGATTTCTGGGCATTTTTCCAAGCCGCGGCGGATGGCGCTGGGCAGCGCCTGGCGGGTTTTGCGGCACAGCCCGGGTTGCGCCGCCATCTCGATGGCCAGGCCGCGCATGCTGCGCACTTCGTTATGACCTGGGACGACTGTCAGGTGAATGCCCAGTTGCTCGAACATGCGCCGCTGCAAGTGCTCAAGCTGCTCCAGGCTGTCGAGGTTTTCCAGGCGCTCAAGCAAGCGGCGTTCTTCGTGACGGGTCAGGCGCAAGATGCGCTGATCGCCGGCAGGATCTTCCAGCAACGCCTCGCGCCCGCAATCGCAGGTACCAGGTGGGCAGGGTTGGCGCATGGCTAAGGGCTGGTTCATGGCTGTCGATCATAGCCAGCTCAGTGGCGCTGCGGTAGTCAGTCCAGCGCTGGTCGGATGGACAAGCGCTGGCAACAATGGATAATTGCCTGACACCTAATTGAATCTAGCCCCCATGCGTTTTTTGCTGATCCTTTGGTTGATGTTCGCCTTACCGGTGCAAGCAGTGCTTGCGCTGGAGAGCGGCCATTGCCCGAGTGAAGGCGCGGCCGTGCAGCACTCGCATCAGGATGCACTGGCTCAGCAGCATGGCGCGGCCAGCGCTGCCCAGCACTGCGTCAGTCAAGGTCCGGCTAAGGCCCAGCTCAATCACTGCGGCTTCTGTGTGCTGTGCCCCGCGTTTGGGGGCATGCCGGCTAGTACTGGCAGGCTCGGCGCCGGGTTTAAGGCGCCGCAGCTGGCAGCGCTGGCCCAAGCCCATAGCAATCGGCATGCGGAAGTGCCGGATAAGCCACCGAAGTCCTCACTGCTTGGTTAAGCCTGCAAATGTGCCGCAGCGCTGCGGCTCTCTACCGATTGAGTGAGGAATACCCTGATGCGTACATCTACCTTGGGCCTGGCCCTGTTATTGAGCCTGCTGCCATACGCTGTCGCCCAAGCCAGCATGGATGAGCACGCCGGCCATCATGCCCCGACCGCGCCACAGCAAGCGACGGTCGATCGCAGCATCGCTGTGACGCTGAACGACAACATGCGTTTTAGTCCTGAGCAGATTCAGGTCAAGCAGGGCGAAACCATACGTTTTGTCTTGAGCAACCAGGGCCAGTTGGTCCATGAGTTTGTCTTGGGTAGCGCGCAGGAGCTTGCAGAGCACGCGGCAATGATGGCCTCCATGCCGGGCATGCAACATACCGACGCGGCCATGCAGAGCGTGGAGCCCGGCAGCACGGCTGAGTTGGTCTGGACCTTTAATCGGGCCGGCAAGGTGGACTTTGCCTGCTTACTGGCGGGGCACTTCCAGGCGGGAATGCGCGGTCAGGTTGAGGTGCTAGCGCCTTAAGGACGCTATGACGGGGCCGCAATGGCCCCGTTTGCCGCGTTTAGGCGTTGGCGAAGCGCTGCTCAAGATAGGCAATGATGGCCTTGGACTCATACATCCAGCGCACCTGGCCTTCTTCTTCGATTCGCAGGCACGGCACTTGTATCTTGCCGCCTTGTTGTTCCAATTCTTGGCGAGCTTGCGCGTCGTTTTTCGCGTCGCGCAGGGCCACAGGCACATTTAAACGGTGCAGGTTACGGCGGGTTTTGACGCAAAACGGGCAGCCACGGAATTGATACAGGCTCAGGTTTTTTGCGCTTTGCGCCACGGCTGTTTGGGCCTCAGGGCTGCGCTTGAGCTTAGCCGGGCGGGTCACCCAGTCGATGAAAATAATCAGTTGGCCGAGGCCTTGGCGAAGGGCGGTGATAATCATGCAGGGAACAACCTTGGGTGAATCGAACAGGGCGCGCAGCTTAACCCACTTGGCCAGGCGGTGGCAGGGGGAGCACCGTCAGTGGTTGCTGGGCGGCGCAGCGGGCATAATGCGGCGCTGATGCGGTTGGCCAAGGTCGAGAAGTGATGAAACCCGAAGATTTACTCCTGCTGGTGACCCGCGAGATGCCCTTTGGCAAATACCAAGGTCGCCTGCTCGCCGATCTGCCCGGCAACTACCTGAACTGGTTTGCCCGCGAAGGCTTTCCCAAGGGGGAGATCGGACGTTTGTTGGCGCTGATGCAGGAGATCGATCACAACGGCTTATCCGGCTTGCTCGATCCACTGCGCAGCAAGCCCCGGCAAAGCTTCAAGGATCGGCCTTAAGCGGCCCCACACAAGCAATAAAAAACCGGCCCTAGGCCGGTTTTTTATTGGCGGGTTACTCGCCCGTTTGACTGACGGGTTCAGCTGCGGCTTCGCCGGGCAGTGGCTGCACTTCGACAAACGGCAGCTCCAAGCGCTCGCTGCTCCAGGCGCGAGTGCTGTTGGTCAGGGCCAGATTGCCGTCCAGTTTCTGCCCGTAGGTCGGCACGATAGTTTTCAGCTTGGCCTGCCACTCTGGGCTCTTCACCTTATCCTTGAAGGTCTTTTCCAGCAGGCTGAGCATGATTGGCGCGGCGGTCGAGGCGCCTGGCGAGGCGCCGAGCAGGGCGGCGATGCTGCCATCGGCGGCGCTGACCACTTCAGTGCCAAACTGCAGTACGCCACCTAGCTTGGCGTCCTTCTTGATCACCTGCACGCGCTGACCGGCTTGAATCAGCTGCCAGTCTTCGGCTTTGGCCTCTGGGAAGTACTCGCGTAGCGCGGCCAGACGGTCGTTGTCGCTGAGCATCAACTGACCGATCAGGTAGGTGCTGAGGTCCATGTTATCCAGGCCGGCGCTGAGCATCGGGCTCAGGTTATGGCTGGTCATGGCTGCGAACATATCGAGGTGCGAGCCGTTTTTCAGGAACTTGGTGGAGAATGTGGCGAAAGGTCCGAACAGCAGCACCTTCTTACCATCGATAACCCGGGTGTCCAGGTGCGGTACCGACATCGGTGGCGAGCCCACCGAGGCTTTGCCATACACCTTGGCCTGGTGCTGGGCGACGATTTGCGGGTTGCTGGTGGTCAGGAACGAGCCGCCCACCGGGAAACCGGCATAGCCGTCAGCCTCTGGGATGTTGGAGAGTTGCAGCAGTTTCAGCGCTGCACCGCCGGCGCCGATAAACACGAACTTGGCATTTACCGAGCTGAGTTTCTCGCCATTGGCCAGATCGGCCACGACCACCTGCCAAGTACCGTCGGAGTTGCGTTTGATATCGCGCACTTCTTGTTTGAGGTGCAGCTTGAACTCAGGCTTCTGGCTCAGGGAGTTGAACAGTTGCTGGGTGATTTCGCCGAAGTTGACGTCGGTGCCGATGCTCACCCGGGTCGCCGCGATTTTCTGCTCAGGCGCGCGGCCCTGCATGATCAATGGCACCCACTGTTTGATCTGCGCCGGATCTTCGGAGTACTCCATGCCACGGAACAGGGTGCTGGCTTGCAGCGCGGCATGGCGCTTCTTGAGGAAGGCAACGTTGTCGTCACCCCAGACGAAGCTCATGTGCGGCGCGTTATTGATAAAGGATTTGGGGTTATTCAGAACTTTCTGCTCGATCTGATAGGCCCAGAACTGTTTGGATATCTCGAAGGATTCGTTGATCGCCACGGCTTTGCTGATGTCGATGCTGCCATCGGCGACTTCCGGGGTGTAGTTCAGTTCGGCGTAGGCCGAGTGACCGGTGCCGGCGTTGTTCCACGGGTTAGAGCTTTCACTGGCGACATGGTCGAGGCGCTCGTAGGCGTCGATCTTCCAGGTCGGTTCCAGTTCGTTAAGGTAGGTGCCGAGGGTGGCGCTCATGATGCCGCCGCCGATCAGCAATACATCCACTTCACGTTGCGCCTCGGGTGCTTTAGAGCAGCCCACGACGCTAACGCAGAGTAAGGTCAGCAAGAGTTTTTTCATAAGTAACCATTCCTTTGGTGAAGCGAGAGCGCAGTGCTCAGTTTAGAAGAGTCGCAGCGCTTTGCTGGTGGGCTTGCCGGTTTGAGCAGGCAGTCACGCTCTACCTGGCAGATGCAGGGGGCTTAAGGTGCGCGGCGGGCCGCAGACATCGCACAAAGCGTGCCAGAGCCAGTCTGAGGCCAGCGGCTTAGGCTTAGGGCTGGATAAGCAGGGAAGGGGGCGGGTAAGTTGTGGCGAGTTTTCGCCAGTTACCGGCGTCGGGGCAGCTACTGGCGGCGAATATTCGCCGGGCTAAAAGCAAAAAAACCGGCCTGAGCCGGTTTTTTAGAAGGCAGAGTTTAGGCGTTGATCAAACTCAGGAACTCGCTGCGGGTGGCGGCGTTTTCACGGAATTCACCGAGCATCACCGAAGTCACCATGGACGAGTTCTGCTTTTCCACGCCGCGCATCATCATGCACATGTGCTGCGCTTCGATGACCACGGCCACGCCTAAGGCGCCAGTCACTTGCTGGATCGCCTCGGCGATCTGGCGGCTGAGGTTTTCCTGGATTTGCAGGCGCCGCGCGTACATGTCGACGATGCGCGCCACCTTGGACAGACCTAACACTTTGCCGCTCGGGATATAAGCCACGTGGGCTTTGCCGATGAATGGCAGCAAGTGGTGTTCGCACAACGAATACAGCTCGATGTTTTTTACCAGCACCATTTCGCTGTTATCAGAGCTGAACAGGGCACCGTTGGTGACCTCTTCCAGCGTCTGCGAATAACCGCGGCACAGGTACTGCATGGCCTTCGCCGCGCGCTTAGGGGTATCGAGGAGGCCTTCGCGGGATACATCCTCGCCAAGTTGGCCGAGGATCGCGGTGTAGTTCTGTTCCAGGGACATGGACAATCTCGTTGGTCTTTCAAAGGGCGCAGGTTAGGGCGCAAATCGGTGACAGGCAAGTGTCGCGTCTCGTCTGCCGGCGTGTTTATTCGTCGCGACCATCCATCATGGTGCGCTTTAGCATCAGGTAAATCGCCCCGGTGCCGCCGTGTTTGGCCAGGCATGAGGTAAAGCCCAAAACTTGTGGATGCTGACGTAGCCAAGTGTTGACGTGGCTTTTCAGCATGGGCGCGCGGCCGTCTTTGCGCGCCGCTTTGCCGTGGGTCACGCGCACGCAGCGGATCTCCAGCTTGTTGGCTTCGGCAATAAACTCCCAGAGGATGTCGCGGGCTTTTTCCACGCTCATGCCGTGCAGGTCGATGCTGCCCTCAAAGCTGATCTGGCCCAGCTTGAGCTTGCGCATCTGGCCTTCTTGCACACCATTGGCAGCCCAGTACAGCGGGTCTTCGGCGCCGACGTCGATGACGAACTGATCGGACAGGCCATCGACCTTGACCGACTCCACCCGCGCGGTGGCGGCTTGGCGCAACGTCGCCAATTGCGCGCGGTTGGGTTTCGGTTTGCCGGTGTCGGCGCGGTCGTGTTTGATCGGCTTAACGCCGCGCAGCTCGGCTTTAAATAGGGAAAAATCGTCGTCTTGCATTGGGGCCTCCACCAAGGCCGCTAGTGTAAACGAAGCGAAAGCGCTTGGTGGTGGTCAGCGCGCTGCCTGTGGCGCGCTTCAGTCGCGTTTTTTCATTAGATGGGGGGCCATGCTCAGGTCACTGTTACGCCGCAGACGGCGGCGCAAGCTGCGCCAGAGCAGCACGCCAGCGCTGCTTAGCAGCAAGCCGCCGAGCACCGCCAGCGCGGCAGCGATGGGGGATTGATTGAGGCTGGCGAGGCTGCTGGGCTGGCTGATGATCGAAATTATCCCGGCTGCGGCAAGCACCACGCCGAGGATTACCAAGAGGGCGGCGAACACTGCGCCGAGTAAGCCCAACCAAGTCCGGCGACCTCGTGGGCGCAGGCGGCGGGCGTCAAAACCATCGGATAACTTCATCCCGATTTCCTTAAGGGTGTCCGCGGTATGACCGGCGCCGCTGGTGGTGGTTCAACCTTGGCGACCCAGGTGCCGCTGGCCCTGGGTCCACACCTGAAGGTTTAGCGCAAGGCGCTGGCGTTAGGTACGACCACGGCGAAGTTATCGGCGAGGGCAATCATTTGCGTGCGGTGCATGTCTGCCGCGCTGATCACCTGGCCGTCCATGGTCGGCAGGTCGCGAGTGGCACAGGCGGCGTCGACCACGGTGCAGCGGTAGCCATAATCCTTGGTGGCGCGCACGGTGGAGCTGATGCTGGAGTGGGTCATAAAGCCGCAGATGATCAAGTCTAGGTTGCCCAGACTCTGCAAATGCTCATGCAGCTCGGTGCCGCTAAAGGCGTTAGGCAGGCGCTTCTCGAGGATTCGCTCACCGGGCAGCGGCGCCACTTCAGGCAGGTGTTTACCCCGTGGGCCACGGGGGTCGAGTAGACCGTCGGGAATGCCCAGGTGTTTGATGTGCACGATCGGGGTGCCGCGTTCACGGGCAGTGGCCAGCAGTTTGGCGATCTCGCTCACTGCGGCATCCAGGCCAGGCAGTTTCAACACGCCACTGCGGTACTCCTCCTGAGCGTCGATCACCAATAAGGTGGCGTTGCCCAGACTGGCCGCCGCGTGGGTGCGGCCGGTAAGGGCGAACATGGTTTGTGGGGTGGACATGGCAGGAACTCCAATCTGGCATGGACGATGGTTCTATTGTGGCGCTCTAGGACGCTGCTGGGAACCTCAGCACGGCAACTTTGCCAATCTAACAGGCTTAAGGCCATGGGCTGGGCCGTGCAACCGACAGCTGGAGATGGCATAGGTGTACGTGCGTACTTAGCTTGTTGACCACTGCAATAGGCTAGAATGGGCCCATTTACCCCTGCGGAGAGCTGTCGTGAGCGAAGCTACACCCATTCAAACTCGCCTGCGCACTATGCGCGATTACATTCGCTGGGCGGTAAGCCGCTTCCATCAAGAACAACTGTTCTTCGGTCACGGCACTGATAACGCTTGGGATGAGGCCCGGCAGCTGGTGCTTGGCGCCTTGCATCTGCCGTTTGCCATCGCTGATAGCTACCTCGATTGCCGCTTAGAAGACGACGAGCATGCCATGCTCCGTGACCTGCTGCGTCAGCGCATTGAGCAGCGCGTGCCGACCGCCTATTTGCTCGGTGAAGCATGGTTTTGTAACTTGCCGTTTATTGTCGATGAGCGCGTGTTGGTGCCGCGTTCGCCGATTGCTGAGCTGATTGATCAGCACTTCGCTCCGTGGCTGGCGGATGAGCCCGCGCGGATTTTGGACCTGTGCACCGGTTCGGGTTGCATCGGCATTGCCTGTGCTTATGAGTTCCCCGAGGCCGAGGTGGTGTTGGCGGATCTGTCGTTTGATGCGCTGGAAGTGGCTAACCAAAATATCGAACGCCATGAGCTGGGCGAGCGCGTGTATACCGTGCAGGGCGATGGGTTTGCCGAGTTGCCGGGGCAGCGTTTTGATCTGATCGTGTCCAACCCGCCGTATGTGGATGCCGAAGATTTCGCCGACATGCCAGCCGAATACCAGCACGAGCCCGAGATGGGCTTAGCCTGCGGTGAAGACGGTTTGGACTTAGTACGGCGGATGCTGGCTGAGGCGGCGGATCACCTCAATGAGCGTGGCGTGCTGATCGTTGAAGTGGGCAATAGTCAGGTGCATGTCGAGGCGCTGTACCCTGAAGTGGACTTCACTTGGCTGGAGTTCGAGCGTGGCGGTCACGGCGTGTTCCTGCTGCCGGCTAAGCTTTGCCGTGAGCATCAGGCGCTGTTTAAACAGCGCCTGAATGGCTGATTAACGCAGCTGCAAATGGCGGCTCAGCAGTGCGCGCAGGGCCGCTGGTTTGACCGGCTTGGGCAGGAAGTCGAGGCCAGCGGCATGCACCTGAGCGATCAGCTCCGGGCGGCCGTCAGCGCTGATCACCACGCCCGGTAGCGGGCAGTCGAGGCGGGTGCGTAGCCAGGCCATCAGCTCGGTGCCGGTTTCGCCGTCATCCAAGTGATAATCCACCAGTGCCAGTTGCGGCAGGGCGTTGCCTTGTAGCAGTTGCTCACATTCCTCGCGATTACGCGCCGTCCACACTTGGCAGCCCCAGCGTGACAGCAGGCTGCGCATGCCGGTGAGAATGCTTGCCTCGTTATCGATGCACAGCACTTGGGTGCCGGCCAGGGCTTGGCCGTTTGCCTCGCCCGTCACGCTTGGCAGCACCAACGCAGCCTGGCGGGCCAAGGGTACGCTGACGCTAAATACGCTGCCGTGGCCGGGCCAGGAGCGCACTTCAAGCGGGTGGCCGAGTACTCGGCACAGGCCGTCGGCAATCGCCAAACCGAGGCCTAAGCCTTTTTCGGCGCGGGTTTGGTGGCTGTCCAGGCGCTTAAATTCCTCGAAGATCACCTTGCGTTTGTCCTCGGCAATGCCGGGGCCGCGATCCCAGACCTCTAAGCGCAGGTTTTGCCCGGTGCGGCGTACGCCCAGCAGCACCGGGCCTTTGCCATAGCGCAGGGCATTGGTGAGGAAATTTTGCAGCACCCGGCGCAGCAGTTTGCTGTCGCTGTCGATCATCAGGCGGCTGCTGCGCACGCGGAAGTCCACGCCGTGCTCGGCGGCCAGCACTTTAAACTCCGCACCCAAGGTGTCGAACAGGCTATTGAGGGCAAAGCCACGGCGCTCTGGAGTGATGCGGCCGTTTTCCAAACGCGAGATGTCGAGCAGGTCACTGATCAGGTCTTCGGCCGAACGCAGCGAGCTGTCGAGGTGACGGACCAGCTCACGGGCTTCGTCGGGCAGGGCCTGCTCCTGATGGGACAGCGCCGCTGAGAACAGGCGGGCGGCATTCAGGGGCTGCATCAGGTCATGGCTGACCGCAGCCAAAAAGCGGGTCTTCGACTGGTTGGCCGATTCCGCCACGGCTTTGGCGTCGATCAGGGCCTGGTTGAGTTGCGACAGTTCTTGGGTGCGCTCCAGTACGCGCTGTTCCAAGCTCTCATTGGCTTCTTTAAGGCCGCGTTCGGCTTCGCGGAATTCGGTGATGTCGGTGAAGCTCATCACAAAGCCGCCGCCGGGCATGGGGTTGCCAATCAGCTCAATCACCCGGCCATTGGGGAACAGGCGCTCGGAGGTGTGCGCGGTGCCTTGGCGCATCCAGTAAAGGCGCTTGTTGACGTGGGCATCGATATCGCCGCCGCCTAAAAGACCGCGCTCAGCGTTAAAGCGGATGATGTCGGCGATGGGCCGGCCTACGTAAATCAGGCCATCGGGGTAGTTGAACAGCTCGATATAACGGTGGTTCCACGCCACCAGACGCAGGGACTGGTCGACCACGCTGATGCCCTGGGTGATGTTTTCAATCGCTCCTTGCAGCAGGGCGCGGTTGAATTGCAGCACCTCGGAGGCTTCGTCGACGATGCGCACCACATCCTCGACGTGCATATCGCGGCCTTCAATGGCGGCTTTAACCACCGCGCGGGTGGAGGAGGCACCCAAGACGCCAGCGAGCAGGCGCTCAGTGTGGGCGATCCACTCACTGGTGGCCGGCTGGCTGGGGTCGTAGGTTTTGCCTTGGTGCAGGGCAAAGCGGCTAAAGCTGCTCAGGGCACGCTCTTCACCCACAAAGCGCCCGGCCAACAGCAGCAAGTCGCTGAGCTGCACGGCCAGCAGGCTGCGGTTGCTCGCCCGGCTGCCAAGGTCATGGCCGATAAACCGCCCGGCCTGCCAGTGTTCGGTGACGCGGGTGCGGGAAAAGTACGAGACCCAGGCGAACAGCAGGAAGTTGCCGGCCAGCGACAACACCACGCCACGGGTCAGTGGGTCGACATGGATGCCGATCGGACCGTAGAGCAGGGTTTCCAAACCGGGCAGGGCGTTCAGCGGCCAGCCCAGGCTGCGCGCGACCAGTGGAATCACCAGGGTATAGAGCCAGATCAGCGCGCCGATCAACAGCCCGGCAAACACCCCACGGCGGTTCGCTTGCTTCCACACCAGCGCACCAAACATGGCTGGCGCCAGTTGGCCGATGGCGGCAAAGGATACTTGGCCGATGGTGGCCAGGCTGGCGTTGGAGCCGAGCAGGCGGTAACACACATAGGCCAACAGCAGGATCATCAGGATGCTGATCCGGCGGGCGCTGAGCATCCAGTGGCGGAACGCCTCGAATGGTCGCTCAGTGGTCTGCTTGCGCAGCAGCCAGGGCAGCAGCATGTCG
Source organism: Pseudomonas sp. 5P_3.1_Bac2 (assembly GCF_025465995.1). Taxonomy (GTDB): domain Bacteria; phylum Pseudomonadota; class Gammaproteobacteria; order Pseudomonadales; family Pseudomonadaceae; genus Aquipseudomonas. The sequence goes on from NZ_JANLNY010000004.1 coordinate 478,791, forward strand.
TTGGAGATCATGGTCGACAGCGCCACTGAGGCCACAATCACCATGCCGGTGGCCGCCGAAGCGCCGCCGATAAAAGCCAGCAAGGCCAGCGCTGGATGGGCTTCGGCCAAGGGGAGGCTGATCACGAAGGAGTCGGGGCTGACATCCCAGGGCAGGACCATCTGCCCGGCCAAGGCAATCGGCACCACAAACAGCGCAGCCAGCAGCAGATACGCCGGGAATACCCAGCGCGCCAGGCGCAAATCATTAGGCTCGATGTTCTCCACCACGGCCACGTGGAACTGCCTGGGCAAGCAGACGATGGCGATCATGGCCAGGCCGGTTTGCATCATCATCGCCGGCCAGTTGATGCTTTCATTCCAGAAACTTTCCAGTTCCGGATTGGCCCGCGCTTGGCTGTACAGATCGCCGAAGCCGTTAAACAGGCCGTAAGTCACGAAGGTGCCGACCGCCAAGAAAGCCAGCAGCTTAACCAGCGACTCAAAGGCAATCGCCAGCACCATGCCACGGTGGTGCTCGGTGACATCGAGGTTGCGCGTACCGAACAAGATGGTGAACAGCGCCAGGATCAGTGACACGATCAGGGCCGTGTCTTGGGCGCTGCTGGTGATGCTGCTGCCGCCTTCGCCAATCAGCAGATTAACGCCGAGCACGATGCCCTTGAGCTGCAAGGCGATATAGGGCAACACGCCGACTAAACAGACCAGCGCCACCACCACGGCCAGGGTCTGAGATTTGCCATAGCGCGCGGCGATAAAGTCGGCAATCGAGGTGATGTTTTCTTGCTTGCTGATCATCACCATCTTGCGCAGTACCCACGGCGCAAATAGCAGAATCAGGATGGGGCCCAGATAAATCGGCAGAAATGACCACAGTTGTTCGGTGGCCTGGCCGACCGCGCCGAAGAAGGTCCAGCTGGTGCAGTACACCGCGAGCGACAGGCTGTACACCCACGCGCGTACCTTGGGCGGCATGGGCTTGGCGCGCCGGTCGCCATAGAAGGCGATGACGAACAGGATGGCCATGTAAATCAGGGCGACAACGGCAATCAGCCCGCTGGACAGGGTCATGCATTCTCCAACCTGGAAAGGGGCAAGCAGCAGAGCCGGTGAGCGCTCCTGCCGAGCTTAGTCTATCAAGTAGGCAAAGTGTGGCAGTTAGGCCCTTGCGGGTCAGGCCGACCAAGGTCGTATGCGCTTATTTGTCACGTAGCCCGGCTTCTTCAGCGTTACCCAAGGAGTTAACACTTTCAGGCTATACCGCTGGCAGCGCCAGGCTGATCAGGATCTACAGCGGCAGATAACCGCAGGTGACGCTGATGCCGCCATAAACGCCTGCCAGCCGTGCCGGGCGCTCGCTAAAGCTGGTGCCGTGGCCAAACGCAATTAGAGTCAGCCAGCTGCTGCCAGCGCTTATCGTTCCTGCTATTTGGCTAAGGCCCATAGGCCAGGTGAAGCCAATCACAGCCGCACCATCAGCCGCGCCGGATTAATTAGCAGGCAGGCAAGTAATTCGGGAACCGCAGCCGTATCAATTCGATCCAAGGGAGCGCAACTGCACTAATGTGCCATTCCATAATTGCGCGGGAAAGTGCACTTTAGCGCTCAAGATGGCCCATTGCCTTAATGGCGGTTAGACGATACTTCGCAACCGGCACGTGCCTGAGGTGTATGAACAATGTTTAAACCGCAACTGGTGACCTTGCAGCGCGGCGCTCTGCGTATCGAGCCTTTGGCTGATGCGGATATTCCGGCGCTGGTCACCCTGGCTGAAGCCAACCGCCAAGAGTTGGTCTACATGAACGGTACCCAGCGCTTGGACTGGTACCGCGAAGCCTTATTGCAACAGCGCGAGGGGCAAGCGATTGTCTTCACCATCCGCGTTGGCGATGAGTTAGTCGGCACCAGCCGCTTCGCCGACTTCAACAACAGTCTGCCTGCCGCTGAAATCGGTTGGACCTGGCTCGATCAGGCCCAGCACGGCAGTGGTCTGAACAGCGTAATCAAGTACCTGATGCTCAAACATGCCTTTGAGAGCTGGAGCATGGTGCGCGTGCAGCTGAAAACCGCGGCCAGCAACCTGCGCTCGCAACGCGCCATCGAAAAACTCGGCGCCCAACGCGAAGGCCTGCTGCGCAACCACCGCCGCTTGGCCGACGGCCGTCTGGACGACACGGTGATGTACAGCATCACCGACACCGAATGGCCCTTGGTTAAACAGCAGCTGGAGGCGGGGTTTAACCGTTAAGTATCTTTAGCGCAGCTGATTGCTGAGAGCCCATGGCTTGTTCCATGGCTATTGCGGCGTTTGCTCTGGCAGGCAGCGCCACATCAGCAACGCCAGGCTTAATGCGAGTAACGCCCCTACACCTGCGGCCAGATGCAGGCCTGATACATAGGCCTGCTGTGCTTGCAGTAGGGTCTGGGCGTTGCTAAGCGGGTGAGCTAGGGTCTGCCCTAGGCTGTCGGCAAGCCCAGGGCCATTACGCTTAAAACTCCACGCTGCTAACGACCCCAATAGGGTAATGCCCAGGGCATTGCCTAGCTCATTGCTGGTTTCTGCAATGGCTGCCGCGGCGCCTGCCCGTTGTGCCGGTACTGCGCTGATTGCAACTTCTGCCACCAAACTAAACGACAAGCCATAACCGATGCCGGCCACCACGGCTGAAGCCACCAGTACGGCAGCCCCGCGATGAATATCGGTGGTGAGCAGCAAGAGCGTGCCAAAGCCAATCAGCAAGTGCGTGATGATTAAGGCGCGTTTACGGCCAATGCGTTCGACTAGGCGGCTGCAACTGAGGCACGTCACAATCAGGGCCAAGGCCCCCGGTACGGTTATCCACGCTGATGCCACAACCGAGAAGCCCAAAACAGTTTGCAGGTATATACCGCTGAGATAGCCCATGGCTGCCCATACCAGCAACGACACAAGACCTGTGGCAATAGCGAGTGCAAAGGTGGGGTCTTTGAACAGGCTGAGGTCAATCAGGGCAAACTGGAGTCGTGTTTGTCTCACTAAAAAGCCTGCCATTGCCGCTAGGCCCAAGGCTGTGGCAGCGAGTTGAGGTAGGTTGAAGCCATTCAAGGCAGTCGTTTTGATGGCGTAGCTCAGTAGCACAATGGCAGCCAATGAGCCCAGCACACTGAGCCAGTCGATAGGACCCGTTGATTCAGAACGCACATCGCGCAGCAAGACGGGGGCTGTCACTAGAAATAGCAGCACCACTGGAACATTGATCAGAAACACCACGCCCCAGGCAAAGTGCTCCAGCAGTAAGCCACCAATAATCGGGCCGATGGCAAAGCCGCTGGCGAAGGTTGCCGCGAACACCCCGATGGCTTGAGCACGCTGACGTGGATCGGGAAACAGCGCGCTGACCAGGGCCAGGCCGGAGGGTAATAAGGTTGCACCGCCTATACCCATAAGCAGGCGAAACAGGATCATGCTCTGTGCGCTGCTGCTGAGCGCGACGCCCAGCGAGCCTAAGCCGAAGATCAACGCGCCAAACATGATCAATTTGAGGCGGCCATAGCGATCGCCAATGTTGCCGAAAGCAATCAGCAGCGCGCCGACGACAAAACCATAGCTGTCGAGAATCCACAGGGTTTGCGTGGCACTGGGATGCAGGGCGCAAGTGATGCTTGGCATGGCCAGATACAGCACTGAACCATCCATGGCGACTAATAAAACTAAGGCCAGTACAGTGAGTAGCCCTAACCTGGTGTTGCTGCTGAGTTTGGTGTTCATCCTGAACCTCATCTTGAGAAATGCGCCGTTGTGCTGTTCTAAGCGCCACCCTTTCAAGCGCGGATAGGAGGAGAGACGGGGCGGCTTGTATGCGCGAGGGTGAGCGACTAGAATCGGTTAAGTTACTTTTAGTAAGTTACTTTTGGTATATAGTGATGTCAACCACCAGCTCAACGAATGAAAAGTCCGCGCGTCGCCGCTTGCCCCGTGCCGAGCGGCAAAGCCAGCTGCTGCAGGTGGCCTGGCAACTGATTCGTGCAGAAGGCACCGATGCCCTGACGTTGGGGCGGCTGGCCGAGGAGGCTGGCGTCACCAAGCCGGTTGTCTACAACCACTTCGTGACTCGGGAGGGGTTGTTGGCTGCGCTTTATGAAGATTTCGATCTGCGTCAAACCGCGCTTATGGACGCTGCCATTGCCGCCAGCGCGCCAGACCTAGAAGCCAAGGCGCGGGTGATTGCCAGCAGCTATGTGGACTGCGTGCTAACCCAGTGTCGAGAGATTCCCGAGGTGTTGGCTGCACTCAGTGGTTCAAGACAACTGGCCGTCGTTAAGCGCCAGTATCAGCAGGTCTTTATCGATAAATGTCAGCGGCTGTTACAGCCATTTTTAGGAGGCAAGGAAATCGGACTTGCGCCTATGTGGGCCATGCTCGGTGCGGCTGATGCAGTGGCGTTGGCAGCCACTGCGGGGGAGATCTCGGCCGAACAGGCGGCGACGGAGCTGGAGCAGGTCATTTTGGCAATGGTCGCCAGAAGCCAGTAACCGAAGTGGCGGCTTAGCGCGTTGCCATCCAGATCAGCAGGGCGGCTTGGAATACGCAGAACAGCAACAGGCAGGTGATGGTGAAGCGCAGGCCGCCGTCTTCGCGTTTGTAGCGATCGACTTGTTCCTCCAGCTTACGCACTTTGACTTCCTGCTCACGCAGGTTCTGATCCGCCTGCTGGAGCATGCTGGCGGTATCGAGCAGGCTGAGGATTTGTACTTTCTCGCTGTTCCAGTCGCTGTGCAGGGCGCTCACTCGCGCGGCTGTGCACACTGCTTTCATTTGCAGCTGATCGCTGAACTCAATGCTAAAGCCCTGGGCTTTTAGGCAATGGTCGCGGCGGGCGCGGTCTTCATCGCTGGGCGCATCTTTGCTGTGCAGCGCCACGCTGGCCACTAGGTAGTGGGAGTAGTGCTGGCGCGCCCAGTCTGCGCCTTGGGCCAGCAGAAAACGGCCCAGGCCGCGGTTGGCAGGCTCTACGCGCAGGCCGTCTTCAGGGCCGAAATACACTTTGCGTTGGATGTGGTTGGCCCAGACTTCGAGCACGTTCTTCTCTTTGTGCACTTGCTGGCCAGGCAGTTGCAGGCTCAGGCGCAGCAGACTTTCGCGTTTGTCGTGGCGTTCAACTCGACCGAGTTGGATAAAGCGCAGTGGCCGCGCGCCGGTGTGGCGATCGGTCTGCAAGGCCGCCAGGCGCAGCAGCCGGAAATGTTCCGGCGGCAGATCAGCCCAGGGATGGGGCTGATCCTCAGGCTGCACCTCTTCCTCTGGAGCGGGGGCGGTGTTGTCGGTCATAAAGCAATCCTGTTGCGACGCAAAGACAAATGAAGCGTGGTTTCTGCGTATATCGACCGCAAATTGCCTAACTGGAGGATGGCATATTGCCAGATTGTAATATGAACAAGCCAATATAGTCGGCCAGGCCGCCGGCTAAGGGCAGTTTCGGGTTGTTATAGCTGGCCAGTTGTGCGTGGTAATCCAGCGGGACGATGCGCAGCACGTGGTTCATGCCGGGTACGATCAGCACTTCGGCATCGGGCTTGGCCTCTTGCAGGGCATGGGCGTCCGCCAGGCTGACTTGGATATCGTGGGTGCCTTGCACGATTAACGCCGGGATTTTCAACTGAGCGAAGGCTTGCCCGGGATCTTGTCTGAGCAAGGAGATCAGGTAGGGCTGTACGCTGGGACGAAACAGCACTTGCAGCTCTTGCGGCACGTCATCGCTGGTATGCCCGGCTTTGAGCTGATCAAGCAGGCGATTGCTCTGTTGCACCAGGGGCGGCGGCAGGCGCGCGGCCAGTTGATCGCGCAGCAGCTGATCGATTGGCCGGTAGCTGCCGGCAATCGATACCAACGCGTCGGCCTTGGCGCGACTCGCCGCGAGGCTGGCGATCAGGGCGCCTTCGCTATGACCGACCAACACCAGACGGTTAAATGCCGGGTCAGCTTTCAGTTGCTGGGCCCAGGCCACGGCATCATCGACATAGTGCTCGACTGTGAGGTCGCGCTCATCCGGGGTGACGGCGCGGCTGGCGGCGATGCCGCGTTTGTCGTAGCGCAAGCTGGCGATGCCTTGTTTGGCCAAGCTCAGGGCCAGACGTTTGAGGCTGTCGTTGTGGCCGCCTTCGGGGTTATTGCCGTCACGATCGGTGGGGCCGGAGCCGGCAATCAGCAGGGCGACCGTTTGCGGGCCGGGGGTATTGGGTTTGAGCAGGGTGCCAAACAGCGTGCCGTCAGCGGTTTGCAGGCGCATGGGCAGTTGTTGGCTGCTGCTGGATATGGCCACGGCCGGCGCTTTAACAGGTGTGGCGGCAGCGGCAAAGGAGCTGCTTAACGCTAGGGTCACTATCAGGGCTCGCAACATGGTGGGCTACGCAGTAGAGGTGAGTGGCTTGGACGTTTCTCGCCGGTTAAGGTTCGAGGATGAACTGTACAGGCACCGCAGGTATACTCGCTGGCTTTCCTTACGTGAGATGTCGCGTGCTGTAACGCGGCCTCGGGGCTGATTTTCGCGGAGCGTTTTGCACATGTCCGGCAATACCTACGGCAAGCTGTTCACTGTCACCACCGCAGGCGAGAGCCACGGGCCGGCGCTGGTCGCCATTGTCGATGGCTGCCCGCCGGGGCTTGAGTTGAGTCTACAAGACTTACAGCGCGACCTCGATCGCCGTAAGCCTGGCACCAGCCGCCACACCACGCAGCGCCAAGAGGCGGACGAGGTCGAGATCCTCAGCGGCGTGTTTGAAGGCAAAACCACCGGCTGTGCGATTGGCTTGCTGATCCGCAACACCGATCAGAAGTCCAAGGACTACTCGGCGATCAAGGACTCCTTCCGCCCAGCCCACGCCGATTACACCTATCACCACAAGTACGGCGTGCGCGACTACCGTGGCGGTGGCCGCAGCTCGGCGCGGGAAACCGCTATGCGCGTGGCGGCCGGTGCTATCGCCAAGAAGTACCTGGCCACTCAGGGCATTACTGTGCGCGGCTATATGAGCCAGTTGGGCCCCATCGAGATTCCGTTCAAGAGCTGGGACAGCGTCGAGCAAAACGCCTTCTTCTGCCCGGATGCCGACAAAGTGCCGGAGCTGGAAGCCTATATGGACCAACTGCGGCGCGATCAGGATTCGGTCGGGGCGAAGATCACGGTAGTGGCCGAAGGCGTGAAGCCCGGTTTGGGTGAGCCGATTTTCGACCGTTTGGACGCCGAGCTGGCCCATGCGCTGATGAGCATCAACGCGGTCAAAGGGGTGGAAATTGGCGCCGGTTTCGCCTCTGTCGCCCAGCGCGGCACCGAGCACCGCGATGAGTTGACCCCAGAAGGTTTCCTGTCGAATAACGCCGGCGGCATTTTGGGCGGCATCTCCAGCGGTCAGCCGATTGTGGCTCATCTGGCGCTCAAGCCGACCTCCAGCATCACCACACCGGGGCGCTCGATTGACATCCACGGCGAGCCGCTGGAGCTGATCACCAAGGGCCGCCACGACCCGTGTGTGGGCATCCGCGCCACGCCAATTGCCGAAGCGATGATGGCCATTGTGCTGCTCGATCATCTGCTGCGTCATCGCGGCCAGAACGCCGACGTGCGCGTCAGCACCCCGGTGTTGCCGCAGCTTTAATCCCGGCGCTGAGTCGGCTGCTACGGTGGCCGACGCGCCTCTTGCCCCTGCCTGAGTCACCCTGAGTGAACGATTCCAGCTTGCCCTATTGGCGCCTGTCAGGTTTCTACTTCTGCTACTTCGCCTTGCTTGGCGGCACCGCGCCGTTTCTCTCGCTGTATTTCGATCACCTGGGATTTTCCGCGGCGCGCATCGGTGAGCTGGTCGCTATTCCCATGCTGATGCGCTGCGTGGCGCCGAATATCTGGGGCTGGCTGGGCGATCGCACGGGCCAGCGCCTGCTGATCGTGCGCGTCGGCGCCTTGTGTACGCTGCTGAGCTTTGCCGGCATCTTCATCAGCCAAACCTACGCCTGGCTGGCGCTGATCATGGCTTTGCACGCGTTCTTCTGGCATGCGGTGCTGCCGCAGTTTGAGGTGATCACCTTCGCCCATCTTAAGGAGCAAGCCACCCGTTACAGCCAGATTCGTCTGTGGGGCAGCATTGGTTTTATCGTCGCGGTGGTGGGCGTGGGCAAGGTCTACGAGTGGCTGAGTTTGGATGCCTATCCTTGGGCTTTGGTGACGATCATGACGGGCATCGTGTTGAGCAGCTTCTGGGTGCCCAACGCGCAGCCGCAACAGCGAACTCACCTGGCCGCGCAGGGTAGTTTTCTCCAGCAGTTGCAGCACCCAGGGCTATTGGCCTTTTTCCTGTGTGTGGCGTTGATGCAGTTGAGCAACGGTCCTTACTACACCTTTTTCAGCCTGCATCTGGAGTCCCTCGGTTACGCCCGTGGCGTGATCGGCTTGCTCTGGGCCCTAGGCGTGCTGGCCGAGATCGGCATCTTTATGCTGATGGCCAAACTGTTGGCACGTTACTCAGTGCGCAGTGTGCTGCTTTGGAGTTTCGCCCTGACTGCGGTGCGTTGGCTGTTGCTGGGTAATTTGGCCGGGCACTGGCCCGTGTTGCTGTTTGCCCAGACCCTGCACGCGGCCACCTTCGGTTGCTTCCATGCCACCGCCATACATTTCGTGCAGCGCAGTTTTGCTGCCAATCAGCAAGGCCAGGGCCAGGCGTTGTATGCCGCCTTGGCCGGGGTTGGCGGCGCCTTGGGGGCGTTATATTCCGGCTACATTTGGCATGCCGTAGGCGCGGCTTGGACCTTTGCCAGCGCCAGTGCGATTGCCGTCGCAGCGGCGTTGATTATCGCCCGCTACCTGAAGGATGAGCGGCCATAAGCCGTGAATTCCAACCATAATTGGCCCTTATTGAAAGTGTGAGAGTTGCCACCATGACCAGCCTGAGCGTTTACCATCAGCACACCTTGGATCTACCCAATAAGTCCCTGACCCACGTTGAGGACATCGTCAGCACCCTGGCAGCGGTAGGCCTGCAATTCACTCAGCAGGCGGTACAAACCCCAGTGACCGCCGGCACGCCAGCGGCTGAAGTGCTAAAGCAAAGCGCCGCTGAACTTAAGTCACTGCAAAGCGAGCACAACCTGCTTAGCGCCGATGTGCTGAGCCTGCTCGATGAGCGTGGGGAGGGCAGCCAGCTGGGCAAAGACCTGCGCCGTGAGCAGAGCACCAGCAGCGACGTGCTGTACTACTGCTTAGCCGGCCGCGGCCTGCTGGCGGTACATGTGGGCGAATATGTGTATGGCCTGCTGTGCCAGAAGGGCGATGCGTTGCGTATTCCGGCTGGCGTGGGGCATTGGTTTGATGGTGGCGAGCATCCGCGCTACGCCGTAGCGCGCCTGTTTGCCAGCGCCGAGCCTGGGGTTTTCAGCCTGCACGAGCAGGATTTGGCAGCCACTGCCGCCGCGTTTGACGATTACTAAGGCGGGCCAGTCGCCGCCTGCCGCTAAAAGTCGCCAAGTGCCGGGTGAGGTCTATGCTCAACAAATCCGCACACAGGAGTGATGACTATGAGTTCGAAATTTGGCGGCCTGCTGGGCTTGGTAATTCTGGCTCTGGATATCTGGGCCATTCTGAGCGTGATCAAGAGCAGCGCCAGCTTGGGAGTCAAGCTGGTGTGGATTGTCTTGATCGTGATTCTGCCGGTGCTCGGCCTGATCATCTGGGTCTTGTTCGGCCCGCGTGGCAGCCTTAAGAGCTGAGTCGGCAACCACCGCGCGGCGGTGGCTGCCGGTTTAGCTTAACTGGCGACCCGCCGATGCAACTGGTGCGAGAGCTGCTCCAGTTGCTCACCTAACTGCACCAAAGACTCTTGCGATTGCAGCAACTCGGCGCTGGCTTCGCGCTGCCGTTGGCTGGCATCACGCTGCGCGGCGCTGTTGTCGCGCACCTGCGCCAGTTGCCGGTGGGCGTGGGTCAGAGCCTGGCTGTGTTGCAAGATCGCTGCGGCTAAGGTGGCGGTGAGTTCGGTATTACTGCTTAACGCCAAGCTGACATCGCTGACCTGCTCGGCGCCAGTGTCGATAATCTGCTGCGACTGACTGAGTACGTTTTGCACCGTGTCCGCCGTCGAGTTACTGCGCTGCGACAGGTTCCTCACCTCATCCGCCACCACTGCAAAGCCACGGCCATGCTCGCCGGCGCGCGCCGCTTCAATCGCCGCATTGAGGGCAAGCAAGTTGGTTTGCTGGGCGATGGCGCTGATCATTTGCATCGACTCAGCAATGCGTTGGTTACTCTGCTGAATCTCCCCCATGCTCGATTGGGCGGCGCGCATGCGTTGGGCGCAGCCGCTGACTTGCGCACTGCTGTGCTGAGTGTCGTGGCTGAGCTGCTGCATTTGCTCGGTGTTGTGGGAGAGGCTGCTAAGCACCTCATGCACGGCGCCATCCAACTGCTGCATGGCATCGGCCTGCTGCTGCACCTCGCTGTCGATGCTCTGGCAGCGTTGGCGGATGGTGCTCAGGGTGTGCTGCAGATGGCTGGCCATCTGCAGCAAATCGCTGGCCGAGCTGCGCACCTCTGCGATGATGCCGGCCAACTGCTGCTGATCACGGGCGGCGCGCTGGCCAAACTCGTGGGATTGCGCCAAGGCGAGCTCGCCATCGGTCAACGCTTGTTGGCGCAAGCGCGCGTTAAACCACTGCGCCAACCACACCGTAAGGATTGGCAGCAGATAGCCGGAGTAGGTATTGACCACCGCATCCCGCGGGCTCAGCTCCAGTACCGGCAGTGCGGCGCCACTGCGCTCCAAGCGAATCAGCCAGAACACAAAGAGCAATTGCACCAAGCTCCAGAGCATGGCACTGCGCGCGCCGGCGAGCAGGTAGGCGATCACGATGATGCACGCCGGCCAGTAGATATGCGCCGAATGCAGGCCGCCCAAGTGATAGATCAGCAGCATCGCGTAGCCGGAGAAAATCGCCATGGACAGATTGGCCGCCACCGCCAGGGGCAATACGGCGCTGCGCAGCAGCCACAGCACTACGGGCATGCCGAGCACCTGCAGCAAGGCGCCGTAGACCAGTCCTTCGTGGCCCAAACGGCCCCATTTGATGCAGCTGTACAAGCCCACCACGATGCTGCACAAGGCACTAAAGGCGACGGTGCGCGCCATCATCACAGCGCTTGGCGTGGTTAAGTCGCGGGGCAAAAAGCGTCCGAGAAATCCCTGGTGCATAGGCACCCCCATTTATTGTTGTTGTGGATGTATCGGCTAAGGGCACGTTGCGGTGCCGTGCGGCAACTTAGCAAAGAGCGAGGTGCTATGGCAAAAGGCTATGTTGCGATGGCTGAAGCCCGACCCAAGCGCCATAAGGTTTCTGCATAAAGGGCAAAAAAAGGCCAATATTTGGCCGTATAGGCCGTGCCGTTATGGGCGCAGGCCAAGTAGCATCGTCCGTGATTGCTAATCACTGGGCACAACAATGCATAACGACCCCCAGCGTGATGCGCAGCCTGAGCGTTATGCACTGCTGATTATCGGCAGTGGCTTTGCCGGCATCGGCATGGCGATTCAACTGCAACAGGCCGGCATCACCGATTTTCTTCTGCTCGAACAAGCCGCCGAGCCCGGCGGCACCTGGCGCGATAACCATTATCCGGGGGCGGCCTGTGATGTGCCGTCCTTTCTCTACTCGTTTTCCTTCGAGCCCAAGCACGACTGGCAACGCCGCTTTGCCCCGCAGGCGCAGATCCATCAATACAGCCAGCACTGCATCGCCAAGTACCAGCTCGGCTCACGCATTCGCTGCAACGCCAAGGTTAGCCACGCACGGTTCGCTGCGCAGACGGGGCTGTGGCAGGTTCAACTGGTCGATGGCCGGCAACTGCTGTGCCGGGTGTTGATCAGCGCCTGCGGCCAGCTTAATCAACCGGCCTATCCGCGCCTGCCAGGTGTTAGCGAGTTTGCCGGGCCGAGCTTTCACTCGGCGCGCTGGCGCCACGATGTCGAGCTGGCTGGCAAGCGCGTCGCGGTGATCGGCACGGGCGCCTCGGCGATTCAATTTGTGCCGCAGATCCAGCCGCAAGTGGGCCAGTTGCTGTTGTTCCAACGCTCGGCAGCCTATGTGCTGAGCAAGCCGGACCGTCCCTATAAAGCTTGGGAACAGCGCCTCATGCAGCGCATGCCGTGGCTGCAGAAACTGCTGCGCGGGCTGCTCTATCTGCATCATGAAAGCCGTGGCCTGGCCTTTATTAGCTTGCCGTGGCTGATGAAACCCATGGCCTGGGAGTTTGAGCGGCATCTGCGCCAAGCCATTCAGTCGCCGCAGCTGCGGGCCAAGTTGCGTCCGGATTACCCCATGGGCTGCAAGCGCATTCTGATCAGCAACGATTACTTGCCAGCCCTGGCCCAAGCCAACGTGCAGGTGATCAATCAGGCCATCAGCCGCGTCAGTGCGCACGCTATTCATACCCAGGATGGGCAGGAGCATCCGTGCGATGTGCTGATCTACGGCACCGGCTTTGCCGCCACTAAGTTTCTCGCCGGCATCGAGGTGACGGGGCTTAACGGTCAGCAGTTGGCCCAGCAGTGGCAAGCCGGCGCCGAGGCGTATAAGGGCATCAGCGTCAGTGGTTTTCCCAATTTCTTTATGCTCTATGGGCCCAACACCAATCTGGGCCACAACTCGATTATCTATATGCTGGAAAGCCAGATGCGCTATGTGCTGCGCTGCGTGCAGCGGTTGGATCAGCAGGGCTGGCGCTATATGGACGTCAAACCTGCATTGCAACAGCGCTTTAACCAGCGTTTGCAAGAGCAGGTCGAGCACACCATCTGGGCCCAGGGCTGCAGCAGTTGGTATAAGACTGCCAGCGGTAAAAACACCAATAACTGGCCGGGTTATACCTTTAGCTACCGCCTGCAAACCCGCCAACCACAGGATAGTGACTATGACTGGGTACGTTGAACAGATCAGCCTTGGGACGGAGCAAGCTGTGCTGCGCAAGATCTTGCGTGGCGCTTTGCGCGTGCTGTTTCGCGGCTTGATCAGCCCGCCCACCCCAGTGCCGGTACAGCGTGTGCTGCTGCGCTCACTGACGCTGATCAGCCATCGGCCTGCGGGGGTTACGCGCAGCCATGGCCAATTGGCTGGGCGGCCTTGTGAGTGGCATCGGGCTCAAGCCAGCCAAGGCCGGGCGCTGCTGTATTTGCATGGCGGCGCCTATTTGATTGGCGCCCCCAATACCCACCGCAGTATTTGCGCGAACTTGGCCAAGCGGGCGCAGCTGGATGTGTGCGCCCTGGATTACCGCTTGGCCCCGGAGCATCCCTATCCGGCGGCGCGCGATGATGCCGTGGCGGCTTATCAGGCCTTGCTTGAGCAAGGCTATCGGCCTGAGCAAATCGTTGTTGGTGGCGATTCTGCCGGTGGCAATCTCAGCCTGATCACCACCTTACAGCTGCGGGCGCAAGGCTTGCCGCTGCCTCGGGCGCTGCTGCTGTTTTCGCCCGTCACTGATTTTACCGGCGCGCAGCTGCATGACCCCGAGGCGGGCGATCCGCTGTTGCATCCCGCGTGGATGGAGCAGGCGATTCGCCTCTATTGCCCGCCGGAACTGGCCCACGACGATCCCGGCTTATCGCCGCTCTACGCCGAGCTGAGCGGCTTGCCAGCCATGCTGATTCAGGTCGGCGAGGATGAGTCGCTGCGCAACGACAGCCTGCGTTTGGCGGCCAAGGCCCATGACGCTGGAGTGGCGGTGCAATTGCAGCGCTACGTTGGCATGTGGCATGTGTTCCAGGCCCATGCTGGTGTGCTCAAGGTGGCCGACAGGGCCTTAGCAGATGCCGCCCGGTTTATCCGCGCGCATGATGCTTAGCTCGGTTGCAGGTGAGGGCAGACGGATTGCACTACCGTGTATCGGCCAAAATAATGAGCCTGTGGCCTGGCTTATGGCTTGCCGATCAGCCCTAGGGCAGGGCGTTTAGCGCAGTTTTGGCCGTTTTGCTGCAATGCCATAAGTGTTTCAGGGTGCTGCGATCAGGGTGAATGTGCTGTAACAGTCAAGCAAATCCTCGCCAGAGCGGCTAGTCTGGCACTAACGTCGGTGCCGCAAGGTTATGGATAGCCCGGCGTTATTTGTCTGTAGGTGGTTACTGGATGGATGGGTTCCAGTAATGACCCTGTCACATCAGGTGCTTGCGCTTGATTCTTAGGTGCCCAGTTGCTTGGGTCGTAACACCGCTGAAGCTGGCGGTGGCAATAGGTAAGTGCTGTTCAGATCGTGCCAGCGGGCTGCACGCCTGTGTTTTGGTGCGTCTTATGTCTATCGCCTGAGGAGGTCACAGTATGAGCACAGCCATGCAAGATGACGTCGCTAACGGTGTTTTTCGACGTATGAAAGAGGGCGGTTTTGACTTTGCCAGTTTTCACCCCATTGAGTTTTACGCGATCTTCCCCGATGAAGAACGGGCGCGTGCGGCCAAGGGCAGTTTTCAAGGTGAGTCGCTGCATGCCCAGGTCAGTGAACGTGAAGATGGGGTCTGGCACCTGCAAGTGAGTAAGGTGATGTTTGCCACCAGCGATGGCATTGATGACTTCGAGCAAGACTTAGAGTCAGTCGTGTTACCCCTCGGCGGTAAGCTGGATGGTTGGGGCGTTACCCAAGAGGTTAAGACCCTCTAGCGTTGCCTCAGACATCGGCCAGTTGGCTGCTGGCCGATGTTGCTACTGCCCTGCGTAAGACTGCTTGATCCTCCCTTTAAGTTAACCTTTGCCCTGGCGCTGACTGCCCAGGATCGGCGATCTATGAGCGATATTCTGATTTTTTGCCACAGCGACTACTGCCCACCGGCCCATCTGGGCACCGTGCTGCAGCGCTTGGGCTTGGCTTATCAAGTGCTGCGCGTCGATCAGGGCGAGCTGAGCGCAGTCGATTTGGATCGGCCCAAGGCCGTGGCCATCATGGGTGGGCCGATGAGCGTCAATGACCCGCTGCCGTGGTTGCGCGCTGAGCTGGATGCCCTCAGGCACTTGCTTAAGCGCGACGTGCCGCTGATTGGCCACTGCTTAGGTGGGCAACTGCTGGCCAAGGCCTTGGGCGCTGAAGTGTCGGCAATGGGCTACAACGAAAGTGGCTGGCAGAGCATGCGGCGCCTGGATCAAGCTGCGCCCAGCCCTTGGCTGACCCATGTGCCGGCCGACTTCAGCATTTTTCAGTGGCATGGCGACAGCTTCGCCTTGCCCGACGGCGCCCAAGCATTGCTAAGCAGTCGCTGGTGCGCGCAGCAGGGCTTTAGCTGGGGCGATAAGGTACTGGCCCTGCAAGGCCACCCGGAAATGGATGAAGCCTTGTTGCGCTGGTGGCTGAGCGACGCGTCGAAGATGCTCGACGCCAGCCAGCCGAGCCAACAAAGCAAGGCGCAGATGTTGGCTGAAGTCAGCTCCAAAATGGCCGCGCTCAATCAGCTGGCCGCCGGCTTTTACCGGCGCTGGCTGGGGCTGGCGGGCTTAAGCAGCCCGGCTTTGCCATAAGCGCTTCTTCATAGGGGTCGCCATAAAATGAGCCGCGGCCCGCCGAGTGCGAGCAGATGCTGCGCTATTTTGGTGCAAAGGCTTCTTGTTTATTATCTAAGTTATTGAAAAATAATAACTAGTCTTGCTGGCGCGGGCTTTGCAATACCGACTCCATGTCCGGGTGACAAGGAGCGCGTTATGCCCCGCACTTTTTACGATGAGATGTACGACGCCAGCGGCGCCATACGTCCGCATTACCAAGCTTTTGCCCGTTGGTTGGCGGACACGCCAGAGGAGCTTTTGGCCCAGCGCCGTCGGGAAGCCGACCTGCTGTTCCACCGCGCCGGGATTACCTTCACCTTATACGGTGACGATCAAGGCACTGAGCGCCTGATCCCTTTCGACATCATTCCGCGCAGCATCCCCGCCAGTGAGTGGCGCATCGTCGAACGTGGCTGCATCCAGCGTGTGCAGGCGCTGAATATGTTTCTCGCCGACCTCTACCACGAGCAGCGCATTATCAAGGCCGGGATCATTCCAGCCGAACAGGTGCTGGCCAACGAGGGTTATCAGATCGCCATGCAGGGGCTCAACCTGCATGGCAACCTCTACGCCCATATCGCTGGCGTCGATCTGGTGCGCGACGGCGACGGTAGCTACTACGTTCTTGAAGACAACCTGCGCACCCCCAGCGGCGTGAGCTATATGCTCGAAGACCGCAAGATGATGATGCGCCTGTTCCCCGAACTGTTTGCCGCGCAGCGCATCGCGCCGATTGATCACTACCCCAATTTGCTGCTCGACACCCTGAAAACCTCCAGCCCGCTGGATAACCCCAACGTGGTGGTGTTAACCCCAGGACGCTTTAACAGCGCCTATTTCGAGCATGCCTTTCTCGCCCGTGAGATGGGCGTGGAGCTGGTGGAAGGGGCTGACCTGTTTGTGCGTGACGACAAGCTGTTTATGCGCACCACGGCCGGGGCCAAACAAGTGGATGTGGTCTATCGCCGTCTGGACGATGCCTTCCTCGATCCGCTGGCGTTTAACCCCGACTCCATGCTCGGCGTACCCGGTCTGCTGTCGACTTACCGCAGCGGCAATGTGGTGCTGGCCAATGCCATCGGCACTGGCGTGGCCGACGACAAATCGATTTACCCCTATGTCGGCGACATGATTCGTTTTTATCTGGATGAAGAACCGATCCTGAAAAACGTGCCGACCTGGCAGTGTCGCAAACCCGCCGACCTATCCCATGTGCTGGCCAATCTGCCGCAGCTGGTGGTCAAGGAAACCCAAGGCTCTGGCGGCTATGGCATGTTGGTCGGTCCGGCCGCGACTAAAGCGGAGATCGAAAATTTCCGTGCCCGCTTAATCGCCAAGCCCGAAGCCTATATCGCCCAGCCGACCCTTTGCCTGTCGACCTGCCCAACCTTCGTCGATAGCGGCATCGCGCCCCGGCATATCGACCTGCGGCCGTTTGTGCTGTCTGGCAAGGAAACCCGCATCGTCCCCGGCGGCCTGACCCGCGTGGCGCTGCGCGAAGGCTCGCTGGTGGTCAACTCATCCCAAGGCGGTGGTACCAAAGACACCTGGGTCGTGGAGGACTAAGGCCATGCTTTCAAGAACTGCTGCCGATCTGTACTGGATGTCGCGCTACCTGGAGCGTGCGGAAAACCTCGCGCGCATGCTCGATGTCAGCTATTCGCTGTCGCTGATGCCGCAAGACGGCCGTGGCGATGGCCTGGAAGAACTGGCCTTGCCGCTGCTGATCACCGGCACCCTGGAGGATTACCAAGAGCGCCACGGGCCGCTGCATGCCGAGCGCATGCTGCACTTTTTTGCCCTCGATGCGAGCAACCCGGCGAGCATCTATTGCTGCCTGCAGGCGGCGCGCACCAACGCCCATGCCGTGCGCGGGCGCATCACCGCCGACATGTGGGAGAACATCAACGCCACGTGGCTGGAAATTCGCGGCATCGCCGAAATGGGCCTGAGCCGCTACGGCATCAGCCGTTTCTGCGAGTGGGTCAAGGAGCGTTCGCACCTGTTCCGGGGAGCCACCTTCGGCACCATCATGCGCGGCGATCCCTATCGCTTTATCCGCCTTGGCACCTTTATCGAGCGCGCCGACAACACCCTGCGCTTGCTCGATGCGCGCTATGAAATGCTCGGTGAAGACATCGACGAAACCGATGGCCGCCCGGCGCGCAGCTATTACCAGTGGACCGCATTGCTGCGGGCGTTGTCGTCGTTTGAGGCTTTTGCCGAGATTTATCGCGGCTCGCCCGGCACCCGTAAAGTCTCCGAGCTGCTGTTGCTGCGCGCCGAAGTGCCGCGCTCGCTGCGGGCCTGCATCGACGAGCTGAGTCAGATTTTGCGCAGCTTGCCCGGCGACAACGGCCGCGCCGCCCAGCGTTTGGGCGCCGAGCTGCAAGCACGGCTGCACTACACCAGCATTGATGAGGTACTGGAGGAGGGCCTGCATGCCTGGCTCACCGATATGATTTTACTGGTCCGCGAACTCGGCCAGGCCATCCAAAGCTCCTATCTGGAGGTCGCATGAAACTGTCCATTAGCCACGCCACAACCTATCGCTATGAAGATCAGGTGCGCAGCAGCATTCAGTACCTGCGCATGACTCCCCACGACAGTGAGCGTCAGCAGGTGCTCAACTGGCAGCTGAATTTGCCGCGACCGGTGCGGTCCCAGCTCGACCCTTACGGCAACATTCTGCATGTGCTGACCTTGGACGAGCCCCACGAAGCCATCGTCATCGGTGCCCAAGGCCAGGTCGAGATCGATGAACGCAGTGAAGCCGAGCACGAGAGCCAGTCGCCGCTGCCATTTCTGCGCTTTACCCGGCTGACCGAGGCCGACGAGGCGCTGCGCGAGTTTGCCCGGTTACAGAGCAAGAACCGCCAGGACCGCAACGCTCTGATTGATTTAATGCACGCGCTCAACGCCCATATCAGCTACCAGCCCGGCGCCACCCAGGTGGATACCAGCGCGGCGCAGGCGTTCTCTGGCGGCAAGGGCGTGTGCCAGGACCACACCCATGCCTTCTTGGCCTGTGCGCGCAGCTTAGGGGTGCCGGCGCGCTATGTATCGGGCTATCTGTTTGCCGACAGCGACGAGCATCTGGCCAGCCATGCCTGGGCCGAAGCGTGGCTGGACGACGCTTGGTACAGCTTCGACGTGACCAACTGCCTGGCCAAGCCTGAGCGCCACCTCAAACTGGCGGTAGGCCTGGATTATCTCGATGCCTGCCCGGTGCGTGGCATGCGCATGGGCGGCGGCAGCGAGCAGATGCACGCACGGGTGGATGTGGCGCCGGTGTTTAAGGCCCAGCAACAGTAAATCCCGGGGCTGGGCCAAGGGCGCAGGGTTTTACGACTAATGAGCCATGGCCATTCAGCTAAATTGAGCGAAGATCAAGGCCTTTGCATAAACCATCCCGGAGGTGAGGCTATGAGTGCTTTGGTCACGTTACGTCAGTTATCGGGTTTGCCTGCTGCCCCGGCACCCTTAAGCGAGTCAGCGCTGATTATTGTCGATGCGCAGAATACCTATCGCCACGGCGTGATGGCGCTGGAAGGTGTCGAGGCGGCGTTGGATCAATGCCAGCTCTTGCTGGCGCGAGCGCGCGCGGCGGGCATCCCGGTGCTTCATATTCAGCATGATGCTGGGCCTGGCTCGCCCTATGACATCAGCGCTGAAATCGGCGCTATTGCCGCTAAGGTCGCGCCTATTGCCGGCGAAACTGTCGTGGTGAAGCACTATCCCAACTCTTTTGTCGGTACCGACCTGCACAAGCACCTGACCAGCGCCGGGGTGAAGCAGTTGGTGATCGTCGGCTTTATGACCCACGTCTGCATCAACTCCACCGCCCGTGGGGCCTTCAGCTTGGGTTATGGGGTAACGGTGGTCGGCAGTGCTACGGCCACTCGCGCACTGCCGGGGATCGAGGGCGAGGAGGTGCCAGCGGCGCAATTGCAGCGCGCCGCGTTGGCCATGCTGGGGGACATCTTCGCCGTGGTGGTGGCGCAGCCCAGCGATATTCCTGACTGAAACCTCTGGTTTAGGACGACGCTTTATCGGGCCTGGGGCTGGACTTTACGTCCGGCCATATGGCGCAGGTAGTCGATCAATTCCGCCAGTTGCGCGTCAGACAAGACTGCCTGGCTAATCGCGGGCATCTTGCTTTGCGGCCAGCGCCGCAGGCTTTGCGGGTCGCGGATATAACGGGCAAGAAAGTCGCCGTTGAAATACTCAGTAGGGCTGTAGGGAATATTTAAATCCGGGCCCAACTGCGCATCCCCCTCGCCATTTAAACGGTGGCAAGCCAGGCAGGTTTTGCTGAAGTGGGCAAAGCCGGCTTGTACCGCTGCGCTGGCATCCGCGGCGGGCAGCAGTTGTTTGAAACGTTGCGCCAGTGGCGCCAGTTGGCGGATCGCAACCACGCGAAATGGCCACTGCTCGGGGCCAATCTGCGCCGCCTCAGGGTTTTGCCAAACCAGATAAAACGGCCCGGCGCTGGCTTTATCCGCCGCTTTACCTAAACCCGGCCAAGGCTTGGCCGGGTCTTCTATGGCCAACCAGGCTTGGCTGCCTTTGTCGTTGAGCAGCAATGCCGCTGGCAGCTCAGCGACAAAACCGTCGCTGGCGATCAGTTGCAGGTGGTCGTCCTGGCTCAGTCCCGGTAGCAACTGCTTCATGGCGATGGCGCGGTAATGCATGGGCCGCTGGTAGCTGACATCAAGGTTGATGGTGATGCCTTGCGTATGGGCATCAGCTAGCAATTGTGCGCTGCTTAAGCGGCGTTGATGGCCGTCGCGGTCGATCTGCAGCTCGGCTCCATGCAGGGCCGTGGTGCATGCACAGAGGGCTAAGAAGAGTAAGCGGGACAGCCGCTTCAATCTTGCGACTCCAGAGCCGCTTTTAATTCTTCATACCCACCGGCATTGATCAGGTTGCGGTAGCCCAGTTCGCGCAGGCTTTGTTCGGCGATCCCGGAGCGGCGACCGCTGCGGCAATAAAGGACGATGGGGGTGTCTTTATCCGGCACCAGGGCGGCGATCTGGCTGCCGATCTCTTGGTAATCGATATGCTCTGCGCCGGGCAGGGCGCCGGCGGCGAACTCTTCGGCGCTGCGCACATCGATCAATACGGTTTCAGGGGCTTGCAGGGTCACTACGGCAGCGCTCAGTTCATTTTCCCCGGCCCACAAGGGCTGGCTGACTAAGCAAAACAGGCTAAGCAATAGGGCACGCATGGTCGGCTCCGACGGTTAAAGCCGTCACCCTAGCGGTCGCTGCCAAGGTTGCGCAAGTCTCACAAGACCAGACTGTGCAAGGGCAACCTAACTGCCGCTATCCGCGCATGGCGCGGCGCGGGTAGGACAGTCTGATGGGCCATTCAATTGATCATGGAGTTCAGGTTGGGGAGGATCAAGATCAACGTCGTCACCACGACAATCGCGCCGGCCTGGCGCATCTTCCTTGGAATAAACATGGCGGTTGGCCTAATTGTTTTTTGCGGCAAGAACTCGCCCGTAACGGCAGCGACGCCTTGCCTCCTGTTGAGCATCCAAGCCGTCCCGGCAGAACCCAGCGACGGCACCGACTGCATGACCCTAATGTGCATAGGGTCAATCTGAACTCTAGGGGGTTCTGGGCAATTCCATAGACGCCTTGATTACATCGATATAGCGCTTTTAAGCACTGTGGTTATGAGCAGCGCTGGTCGATGGTCAGGCAACCCTGAAGCTAGAGCCCTAATCCTGGCCAACAGCCGATAGGCGCCGTTGGTCTGAGCTGACCAGTCAATAGCCCTGAGCACTTCGGTCATTGAGCCAATTTGCCGGCGGCGTATGGTTGATCCACCTAACAAGAACAGGTGTGGCCAAGGTTGCACCTACACACTGCAAGTCTGAGGACGCCATGACCGAAGCATTTATTTTCGATGCGGTGCGCACCCCCCGCGGCAAGGGCAAGAAAGACGGAGCGCTGTACAGCGTTAAACCGGTGGACCTAGTCGCCGGGCTGCTTAAAGCCCTGCAAGCGCGCAATAACCTCGATACCAGTCAGGTCGACGATATCGTCCTGGGCTGCGTGACGCCGGTGGGCGACCAAGGCGCGGATATCGCCAAAACCGCGGCCATGGTCGCGGATTGGGATGTCAGCGTCGCCGGCGTGCAGCTCAATCGCTTCTGCGCCTCGGGCCTGGAGGCCGTCAACCTGGGGGCGATGAAGGTGCGCTCCGGGTTTGAGGATCTCGTCGTGGTCGGCGGCGTTGAGTCGATGTCGCGTGTGCCTATGGGCTCGGACGGCGGCGCTTGGGTCATGGACCCGGCCACCAACATGCACAGTCACTTCACACCGCAAGGGATTGGCGCTGATCTGATCGCCACCCTGGAAGGCTTTAGCCGCAGCGATGTCGACAACTTTGCCCTGCGTTCTCAGCAAAAAGCGGCGCGGGCGAGCCAAACCGGCAGCTTTAAAAAATCCCTGGTGCCGGTGACCGATCAGAACGGCATCGTGCTGCTCGATCACGATGAATTTATCCGTGGCGACAGCACCCTTGAAGGCCTCGGCAAGCTCAAGCCGAGCTTCGAGATGATGGGCCAGATGGGCTTCGACAGCACAGCGCTACAGGTCTACAGCCATGTTGAGCAAATCAACCACGTGCACACTCCGGGCAATAGCTCGGGCATCGTCGATGGTTCGGCCCTGATGCTGATCGGCTCTGCCGCTAAAGGTCAGGAGCTGGGCTTGAAGGCGCGCGCGCGCATCGTCGCCACCGCGGTGACCAGTACCGATCCGACCATCATGCTCACCGGCCCCGCGCCGGCCACCCGTAAGGCGCTGGCCAAGGCTGGGCTGAGCGTCGAGGACATCGATCTGTTCGAGGTCAACGAAGCCTTTGCCTCGGTGGTGATGAAGTTTATGCAGGACATGGGCGTGAGCGAGGACAAGGTCAACGTCAACGGCGGCTCCATCGCCATGGGCCACCCGCTGGGCGCTACGGGTTGCGCCATTCTTGGCACCTTGCTGGATGAGCTGGAGCAGCGTCAGCTGCGTTACGGCCTGGCCACCCTGTGTGTGGGCGGCGGCATGGGTATTGCCACCATCATCGAACGTATCTGATGAGCGTCCAGCCGCTGCTGCGCTCGGCC
This sequence comes from Pseudomonas sp. 5P_3.1_Bac2, assembly GCF_025465995.1. Classification (GTDB taxonomy): domain Bacteria; phylum Pseudomonadota; class Gammaproteobacteria; order Pseudomonadales; family Pseudomonadaceae; genus Aquipseudomonas. Next base: position 501,457 of record NZ_JANLNY010000004.1, read on the forward strand.
TGGCGTTGTTGGAATCTGGCTCAGAATGCTCATTTGCTACAGCAAACTGCGCTTCTTCGCCAAATTCCGCCTAGCCAGACCTTCGCTCGCGACGCGGCTGAATCGCTCCTCGAAACTGAGGAATGAAAAATGACTGACGCCATCCGTTATGAAAAAGGTCAGGACAATATTGTCGTGCTGACCATGGATATGCCCGGGCAAAGCGCCAACACCATGAACGCCACCTACCGTGCGGCCATGGCCGCCACGGTGGCGCGCTTGGAAGCCGAGAAAGACAGCATCGTCGGGGTCATCCTGACCTCAGCGAAAAAGACCTTCTTTGCCGGCGGCGACTTGGGTGAGCTGATTAAAGTCACCAAGGCCGACGCGCAAAACTTCTACCAGATGATCCTTGAGCTCAAGGGCCAGCTGCGCCGCTTGGAGACCTTGGGTAAGCCCGTAGTGGCCGCGATCAACGGGGCAGCCTTGGGCGGCGGCTGGGAGATTGCCCTGGCCTGCCATCATCGTATTGTCCTGGACAATCCCAGCGTGCAGCTTGGCCTGCCGGAAGTGACCCTGGGCTTGCTGCCCGGTGGCGGCGGTGTGGTGCGCATGGTCCGGCTGCTCGGCCTGGAAAAATCCCTGCCGTATTTGGCCGAAGGGAAAAAGGTACGACCTGATGCGGCGCTCAAAGCCGGCTTGGTCCATGAGTTGGCCACTGATGCCGACGATATGCTGGCCAAGGCCCGCGCCTGGATTGCAGCCAACCCGACCGCTGTACAGCCTTGGGATGTGAAGGGCTATAAGATCCCCGGCGGCACGCCGTCGACGCCTAGCGTGGCGCAGATGCTGGCCATCGCTCCGAGCGTGCTGCGCGATAAAACCAAGGGCTGTTTCCCGGCACCGGAGAAGATTATGTGCGCCGCCGTGGAAGGCGCCCAGGTCGACTTCGACACCGCGCAGATCATCGAGGCCCGCTATTTCACCGAGCTTGCCACCGGCCAGGTGGCGAAGAACATGATTGGCACCTTCTGGTTCCAACTCAATGAAATCAACGCTGGCGGCTCGCGCCCGCAAGGTTTCGCACCCTACGTGACCAAGAAGGTCGGCGTGCTCGGTGCCGGCATGATGGGCGCCGGTATCGCCTATGTGTCTGCGGCTGCCGGCATTGAGGTGGTGCTCAAGGATGTGTCGCTGGAGGCGGCGGAAAAAGGCAAAAGCTATTCGGCCAAGCTGCTGGAGAAAAAGGTCGGCCGTGGCCATATGAGCGCGGAGAAACGCGACGCGGTGCTGGCACGTATTACTGCAACCGATAAAGAAGCCGACTTCGCCGGCTGCGATTTGATTATCGAAGCGGTGTTTGAAGACCGTGAGCTGAAAGCCAAGGTCACTGCCGCCGCTGAGGCCACTGCGCTGAGCGATGCGGTGATCGCCTCGAATACCTCGACCTTACCGATCACTGGTTTGGCCACGGCGGTGCAGAAGCAGGACAAATTTATCGGCCTGCACTTCTTCAGCCCGGTCGACAAGATGCCCCTGGTGGAAATCATCAAAGGTGCCAACACCAGCGATGAAACCTTGGCTCGCGGCTTCGACTACGTCATGCAAATCAAGAAGACCCCGATCGTGGTCAACGACAGTCGCGGCTTCTTCACCTCGCGGGTGTTCGGCACCTTTACCAACGAAGGCTTGGCCATGTTGGGCGAGGGCGTGTCCGCTGCGTTGATCGAAAACGAGGCGCGCAAAGCCGGGATGCCGGTGGGGCCGCTGGCGATCAGCGATGAAGTGTCGATGAGCCTGATGGATCACATCCGCAAACAAACCATCAAGGACTTGGCCGCTGAAGGCAAACAGATCCCCGACCACCCGGCCTATGCGGTGATCGACCTGATGCTCAATGAGTACAAGCGCCCAGGTAAAGCGGCCGGCGGCGGCTTCTATGACTATCCGGCTGGCGGCAAAAAGCACCTGTGGCCCGAGTTGAAGGCGCGTTTTGAGCAGGCCGATGCGCAAATCTCCCAGGAAGACGTACGTGATCGCATCCTGTTTATCCAGGCCATCGAGACCGTGCGCTGCGTGGAGGAGGGCGTGCTCAAGTCGGTGGCCGACGCCAACATCGGCTCGATCTTCGGCATCGGTTTCGCCGCGTGGACCGGCGGCGCGCTGCAGTTTATCAACCAATACGGCATCCAGGACTTCGTCGCCCGCGCCCAGTACCTGGCCGAGCAATACGGCGAACGCTTCCTGCCCCCGGCCCTGTTGCTGGAAAAGGCGGCGAAGAAGCAGAACTTCTGAAGCGACTGAACTGAGCCAGCTGCACTAAAAAACCGGCCCCTAGTGGGCCGGTTTTTATTTGCACAATTACTTTTGGTTATCGTGATGGTTAGCTTTTTCAATTCTCTCGATCTGTTTATCGAGGCGTATGTTTTTCAATTCACGCTTTCGCTCAATGAGGCAAGGGTTGCCTTGTGTTAGCGCTGGCCGAGGTTTCTCTTCAAACAAATAGGGAGGTTTGCATGACGGTAGAGACATTGGCATTGAACCATTCGCTGAATGTGTTCCTCGCGGTGCAGGCCATTGGCCTCAGTTTATGGCTGAGCATTGCGCTGGTTAACAACCTACAGGCCTTTCGCAGCTCGGTAGGGGCGGTGGGAGCAACCATGGCCATGGTGCGCTTGCGCGAGAGCCCGGCCATCGAGACTCCTTTGCTGGCGCGTGCTGTGGCTTCACCACGCTGGCATCAACTGGCATTACTCGTTTTATTGGTGTTGCAACTGGCGGCGGCTCTGGCGGCATGGACGGGCAGTTACCACTTGATCGCCGGTGATGGCCTATTGAGCGCGCGGCCTTGGCTCAATCTGGCATTGAGCGCGTTTTCAGGCTTTATTTTCGCGATGCTATTGTCGGGCCTGTGGTTCGGTTATTGGATTCGTCAGGAAGGGCTGCAATTGACCCACCTGGTGCTGTCGGTTTGGGGCGTATTGGCGTTCTTTTTATTCAACCTCAGTTGGCCGTGAAGCGGCTCGAGGCCGTAATGCGCGAATAACGCCGCCTCTTTGACCGTGGGGAATAACACCTGCTCACTGTTTGTCCGTGGCCTGCCAAGGCATCAGCTGGTGAGTACTGAAGACGTCCCCCGGCGCAGTTTTGTATGCCGGGGGACAGTCAACAGGCGTTGATTTATCCATCTGCTAAGGAACAACCGCAGCGCACTCAAATGCTTTGCCTCCGTTGAGAGGCTAAGAGCGATTCAGCGGGCGTAATCAAGTCGATGGCCAGCGCCAAATCGGTTCGATTTTCGGCATTGGCTTCGCGGCTTGGACCGCCGCTGCAGTTTACCAACCAATGCGGTATCCAAGATTTCGTTGCCCGCGTCGGACTTCGTGCTGGGTAGTCCGTATTGGAAGGGTTGCTGCATGGCCAGTCGTGATGATCACTTCAACCATTGAGCAAACTGTTCAGCAGCCCCATCACCTTGCTGGGCCGCGTAATAAATAAGCTGTAGGTGGCGGTCTTCATCAATGGTCAGGCGGGTGTGCTCGAAGCCAATCCGACCAAGGCCAGGGATATTAAGTTGGCGCAGTTCGCTGCCGGGGCCATGGATGTCTTGCTGCTGCCAGGCGGCTTTGAAGTCAGGCGATAGTTTTTCCAGCTCTTTGATCAGTGCCGTGATGTCGGGCTCTTTGGTTGCCCGTACGAAGCTGCGGCGAAACTCCGAGAGCATCTGCAACGCCTGCTCGGCCCATGGATCAAACAGGGTCTGCATGGCTGGGTCGATAAACAACAAGCGCAGCAGATTGCGCTCACCAGGGGCGCAGTGAGAGAAGTGGAAGAGCTGGTCGGCGGCGGTGTTCCAGGCCAGTACATCCCAGCGCAAGTTGAGCACGTAGCAGGGGTGCTGGCTTAGCTCGCTCATCATGCGGTGAATCAGGGGCGGCACTACGCACCAGGTTTTACCTGGGGTGGCCGGCGGGCGCTGCTGCGTCAGTAGGTAAAGATAGCGGCGTTCGGCGGCATCCAGTTTGAGCACGCGGGCCAAGCTGTCGAGGAAGTCCGCTGAAACGCTGATCTCACGGCCTTGTTCCAGCCAGGTGTACCAAGTCAGGCCGACGCCAGCCAGCGCTGCGACTTCTTCGCGGCGCAACCCCGGCGTGCGCCGCCGACCGCCCGAGGGCAAGCCTACAGCGGCGGGGTCAAGACGCTCACGACGGCTGCGCAGGAATTCACTGAGCTCCTGACGGGTACGCTGCATGCGCGTTGACTCGGTCATCCGATTACCTCCAGTAACAGCATAAGCAGTTAAATTGTACTAGTTATAAAGTTTGCCAAGAATGCATGCAGCTGAATAACCCAAGGAAGTCAGCCCTGGTTTAAATGCCTGTTGCCAGGCATAGGGGCACAAGGAGTTGGCGATGTTGCGTGCAAACTGGACCCCTGTTTACCTGATCGCTCTGGGGGCATTTGCCCTAGGGATGGCCTCCTATGTCACGGCCGGTCTGCTGCCTTTGATCGTGCGGGACTTTAGCGTGTCACTGGCGCTCGCGGCGCAATTGGTGACGGCATTCACCCTGGCTTACGGGTTGGGCTCACCGCTGATCGTCGCTGTGCTGCCGGTGCAGCGTCAGCGTGAAGGATTGCTGATGGCACTGCTGGTGTTCGTCTTGGCCAATCTGGCCAGTGCGCTGGCGCCCACATTTGCCTGGCTGCTATTCACTCGTGCGGTCGCTGGCGTGGCGGCCGGCGTGTATCTGGCTATGGGCATGGCGGCCGCCGCCGGGCTTTGTCGTAGTCATCAGCAAGGTAAAGCCATCGCGCTAATCATGGGCGGTATGGCCAGTGGTACGGTCATTGGCGTACCGCTGAGTTTGTTGTTGGCACAGCACTTGGGTTGGGCGGCGGCAATCTGGTTGGTCGCCATTCTGGGCGGCTTAGCTTGGCTGGGACTTGCCTGGCGCTTGCCCGCGCTGGCGGCGACTCAGGTGCTGTCACTGCGCAGCAAGCTGCGGCTGCTGGGCGATGTTCAGGTGCTCTCGATCCTTCTGGTATCTCTGCTGGCGGCCGTGGCCAGCCTGGGCATGTACACCTTTATCACGCCATTACTGGCAGAGCAGGGCCACGGCCTGTTGCCCGTTGCGGTTTATCTGTGGGTATGGGGCATTGGTGGTGTGCTGGGCAGTTTTCTGATTGGGTCGTTGGTAGACCGCTACCCAGGTTCGCAGCTCACCCTGGGGATTTTGTTGCTGCTGGGCCTGTCTTTGCTCCTGCTGCCGCTGGCCGCACAGTTTGGCGCCTGGTTGCTAATGCTCCCGATAGCGGTATGGGGCGCGGTGGGCTGGGCGCTTCAGGTGCCACAGAACCAGGCGCTGCTTAATGCGCGAACGCAGCAAGGCGACGGTCATGTAGCGCTGGCATTAAATGAGTCGGCGCTTTATCTGGGCAGCGCCATCGGTGCCGCTTTGGGCGGTTTGCATATGTTGCAAGGCGGTAGCGCCTGGCTATTAGCCGTTGTCGCAGGCGCAGTGGCGCTGCTAGGGGCGTTGGTGCTATGGGGTGGTCTATTCAAGCGTAAACGCTCAAGCCAAGTTAAACCTTGAGTCGTGTGGGCGGGGGCTGCTTAACATTAGTCTCTTCCCCCAGGGCGGTAATCCCACCTTGGGGGAAGAGGCTAAGTGCGTGGTACTTATCGATGCAAGCGCGGCCGAACAGGCGCAGAAACAGAGTGACCAAGGACTGTGGTGAACCTGCTGTCATAGCCCTTGACTCAGCTTGAGCCGCTTACAGAGCAGGTGTAAGGGGCTCTTTAGCTACCACGTTCTGCTCAGGGTTTTGCGAAAACATATAGGTTTTAATTTTCCAATCCGCAGCCGTTTTTTCCAAGATAAACACTTCGCGGAAATAGGTTTTCAGCACAGCACCGCTGGTTTTGTCCAAGATGTCGGCGGGTTCTTCACAGCGCACCACGGCGACATCTTGATAGACCTGCTCGGACAGCACCTGCAACTCCCCGTTAATAGCAATGCTGGCGAAGGTGTGCTCATAGAACTGCCTGATATTGGCAGTACCAGCCAGGCTGGCTAAACCATCGGGGATAATTTCAGCATCAGTCGTATAGAGCTCTAAGATTTCGCTTAGATTGGCCTTCTTTAAATGAAGGCCATAGCGCTTGACCAATTCGCCAGGTGTCGGGTGCATGGCTGCTACCTCGCTTTATTTGTTTTTAATCCATTCATCGATGCTGTATTTGCCCGGACCTGAGGCGAAAATTAACAGCAGGCCGCCGGCGATCGCGATGTTTTTATCGAACATTAACGATGTGAGCATTTTCATTTCTTGCGGCACGGCCCAGTAGTTGTGGAACAGCACGGCTGTGGCGACGGTGAACAACGCCAGGATCAATGCAGACCATTTGGTTTTAAAGCCAACTAAGAAGGCGAACGTGACAAATATCTCAATGATTATCGCTGCCAGCGCACTTAAAGTTGGGAAGGGAAGATTTTGTGAGGCGATATAGCCAATGGTCTGGTTAAAGTTGAGCAGCTTGCTAAATCCCGAAGGGATAAACATGTAGGCAATCAGTAAGCGGCCCAGTGGAGCGAGGTAGGCGAGTGGGGTTGTCATGATTGATCTTCCAAGTTGACAGTTGATGGTTTGGTTATTGAATTGACTGGTGTTGAGCTGTGCTTAGGGCGTAATGGCTTGGCGCAGCGAAACGCTCTGCGCCAAGCCTATGTATCAGCGCCATACCGGAATGGTTCCGGAAGGGGTGCGCCGATCTCCCGCGTCCCTCAGGGTGCGGCCTAGTTCAGCAATACGGCGTTCACCTAGCTCAAGGGCTTGGGCCGAGGTATGCACTGAATAGCTGCCGAGGTGCAGTGGGTAGGCATGTGGCACGGCTGAGCCGAGCACAAACACGGCAGCCTCCTTGCCACGGTTTTCGAAAACGATGGGGGCTTCGCCAGGGGCAAAAACCGCCATCTGTCCTGCTGTCACAGGTGTGCCCGCATCAAGTGTGCCCTGCGCCAGAGCGAGCCAAGCCACACTGTGGCCAAGCGGCGGTTGGTATTTCCAACGTTCTCCGGGAGCTAAGGTAACCAACAGATAGTTGATGCCTTCCGGTGCCGGTACGGGGCTTTTGACACTGGCATAACGACCAATGATGAGATGGGCAGGACCAGTTTGCGGTACCGATTTGGCTTCGAGGTATTGGCTCTCCGGCTCGCTGTTTTCAAGTTCCGCCGGTAACGCCAGCCACAGTTGGAAGCCGCGAATGCGCGGCACATTCTCGACGAGCATTTCCTTGCCGTGCCAAACCCCGGCACCTGCTTTAAGCCACTCAACGCCGCCGTAGCTGATCGTGCCAGTGCCCGACTCCGGTACGTCAAAGCGCATCGCGCCGTCGACCAATACCGTTACTGTGGCCAGCCCCGAGTGAGGGTGTAGCGGCATGCCGCTTAGTGCCGGGACAGATGGGCCACTGACATCAAACAGATCCAAAAAGACAAAGGGCTTAACGATTTGCCCTAGATCAGAGGGACTCATTAACCGGGTTATCGGACCGTGTTTAAGCCCTTTGGTGATATGGATAATGGGTCTAGCAGTCAGGGCGGTGGAGTGAATAGTCATCAGGCTGTTCCTTAATCTATGGGTGATTTTGCCAACACCCTGTTTAAATTCAGACTTGCACTCGCCAATCAGTTATGTAGCAAAACTTGCGTGTTGGGTTGAGCGTTGTCTGACAAATATGTTTGGTTGTAAGTCATTTAAATAGCCATCGAGTGTTGCTGGTGATGGGCTATTGGCAGTGCTGCTGCCTGTCTTCGTGGTGATGCAGGAAGTTAAGCTCCAGTGCTGCAATAAGAAAAACTTCCGGAGCTTGAGTTAATTAAAATCTGCGCCAGCGCAAAATAAGTGCGGCGTTTATTTTGATTGGCTCTACGGTTGTATTGAGCTTGGTTTTGTCCAACATTTATTGCTGGTAGTTACTAAAAGAACTAGCAATCTCAGCAAGCTTTCCTATACCCGTTACGCCATTGCTTGGACTCTTTGCGTAACTGATCGAATCAGTGTTTTGAAACCTCAGGCAAATACAGATTACCGTTGCGCAATCTGCTGTGATAGCGTCAGGAAATGTCTTGCTGTGTCGCAGAATGTGGAACGCCAACAATGAATATTGAGGATTTGCAGACATTTGTCGCTGTCGCTGATGCTGGCGGTGTATCGCCCGCCGCCCGCAGGCTTGGGGTGTCTAAGTCGATTGTGAGTCGCAGGCTGATGCGCCTGGAGGCTGAGCTTGAGGTGCAGTTGCTGGCCCGCAATACTCGCGGCGCCTCGCTGACTGAGGCTGGCGTGACGTTTCGCGACCATGCGGCACGGGCCTGCGCTGAGATCGACAGCGCCCGGGAGGCCATTTTGCCCGATGGTGACCTGCGCGGACGGATGCGCATTGCCGCGCCGCTGTCCTTTGGTTCTACCCATCTGGCGCCGGTCTTCGCCGAGTTAGCGCGCCGCCATCCGCAGCTCCAGGTGCATGTGTCCTATGGCGATGGCATCGTTGATATCGTTGCCAAAGGCTTTGATTGCGCGGTGCGAGTCGGCTCCTTGGCCGATTCCAACTTGATCGCGCGGCGCATCGCCCCGCTAGGGGGCAACTATGTCGCCAGCCCGGAGTACATCCGCCAGCATGGCAACCCAGAGACCCCCGAAGAGCTGTTGACCCATCAAGTGCTGATGCAAGGTACGGAAGCATGGCCGCTGTTCGATGGCACTAAGGTTATCCATGTGCATCCCCAGGGCCGTTTTAAGGCGGATAACGGCGTGGCGCTGACGGTGGCCGCCTTGGCCGGATTGGGCATCGCGGCATTGCCGGACTTTCTGATTACGGAGCATTTGGCTTCGGGGGCGCTGGTACCGGTTTTACGCAATTACAGCTTTCCCGATGGCGGTATCTACGTGGTACGTCCACCGGGCCAGCACCCCGCACGCAAGGTGCGAGTGCTCACTGAGCTCTTGATCGAATACTTTGGATAAGAGTGGCTGCTGCGCGTGTTGATCGAGCGGCTAGAGCGGGCTTGGATTAACGCGCCTGTTTGCACGGGCGTTCGGCTCGCGGCGCAGGCACCGTTTGTACGGCCAGGCTAGATAATAGAGGTAGTGGGCATGAGTGCATGCTAAGCCGCGCTTGGAGTCTGGGTCCCAAGCTTTAGGGGCACTGCTTGGCGGCTACCTGGCGAGGGCAGCGACAAACTTATTCTGTTGTACTGCTTAAACAGAATAAGTTTGTCGCTAATACGCTCAGTGGTTCAGGTGACAGCGTTTGACGAATTGCTCAATAGCGTTGCGTTCGCCGGCTTGGGTCGGGATCGACACAGTGGCGACGCTGCCGTCATTGAGGTGGATAGCCGCCTCCGACTCAAACTGCAGCCCTGCTGGAGCCGCCGTGGCGTGGGTGACGCCGTAGACATTCGCTTGGCTCAATAACTGCTTGAGACTCATGGCGATTCTCCTTGAGGCTTATTTGCTCGATGGTTCAGGGTTTTTCAGGCTAGCGTTTTGCACTTGCAGAGTTGGCGTTTGTGCCGCTTTGCTGGAGCTGCTGGGCGCGTAGTTGTAGTGGCTGTTGGTGTAGTAGGTGGAGGCGGTGGCAAGGCTGGCGATAAAAGCGAAATTAGTCATGATTGAGTTCCTCTGTGAGCAAGGGCGCAGTGCCCGTTGACCAAATACTCTGCCCGTCAGCTGTCTTACAGAAGTGAAAGGGGCTTATGGTGACTATCAAGCTCACTGATATTGACCAGCGGTCGCTCAACATGGCGCTTTGTCGCTTGCCTTGCAGGGCTCAAGCAGGCACGCTGCCCCCATATTCCCCCGCACCTTGCGCCAGAGGTAACCGCCGTTATGCCGTTGCAGATATGCATCCTGGAAACTGATGTACTTCGCCCCGAACTGGTTGATCAGTACGACAGCTATGGGCAAATGTTCCAGCGCTTGTTTGCCCGTCAGCCGATTGCCGCCGAGTTCAAAAAGTACAACGTCATGCAAGGTGACTATCCGCCGGCCAGCGAACGTTACGATGCCTATCTTGTGACCGGCAGCAAAGCCGATTCCTTTGGTCCCGAGCTGTGGATTCAAAACCTCAAAGCCTATCTGCTGGAGCTGTACCAGCGCGGTGAGAAGCTGCTCGGCGTATGTTTTGGCCATCAGCTTTTGGCTTTGCTTCTCGGTGGTCATACCGAGCGTGCCGCTAAGGGCTGGGGCGTGGGTATTCATCACTATGAATTAGCCAACAAGCCCGCTTGGCTGAGCCCGGAGCTGTCTGATCTGACCTTGCTGATCAGTCATCAGGACCAAGTGACCAAACTGCCGGATAACGCCACCCTGCTGGCGCGCAGTGAGTTCTGCCCGATTGCCTCTTACTACATCGGTGATCAGGTTCTGTGCTTCCAGGGGCACCCTGAGTTTGAGCCGAGCTATTCCAAGGCCTTACTCGATGCCCGTCAGCAACATATTGGCGAGCCGGCCTACAGCAAGGCGGTGGATAGCCTGCACCAGGCTCACCAAGGCCTCATCGTAGCGGAATGGATAATGCGTTTTGTGGCGCAGGGGCGCAGTGGATTGGCCCACTAGCCAGAGCCAACTTTTAAGCCCTATCGACACCCCGCCCAGCATGCTCGGCGGGGTGTTTGCATTGCAGCGGCCGATGACTGATTGGGTCAATTGCGGCGAGCGCATGGGTCATTGAGGCTGGTGCATGCCCGGGCCTAACCTGCGGGTCGATTCCAGCCAAGGACGTACTGCCATGCACCGGACGATCTTCGACACTGAGCATCAACTGTTCCGTGACGCCTTCAGTAGTTTTCTGCACAAAGAGGTGCTGCCCCATCAGGCGCAATGGGAGCGCGATGGTGTGGTCAGCCGGGAGGTCTGGCGTAAGGCCGGCAGCATGGGTTTTCTACTGCCGTGGGCGGATGAGCAGTATGGCGGTGCAGGGCTTAAGGACTTCCGCTACGAGCAGATCATGTGCGAGGAGTTGGCCAAGATTAACGAGTCTGGCTTTATGTTGCCGCTGCACTCGGCGCTGTGTGGGCCCTATATCGCTGAATATGGCAACGCTGAGCAAAAAGCCCGGCTGCTGCCGGGGATTATCAGCGGCGAGCTGATTCTGGCGGTGGCCATGACTGAGCCCAGTGCCGGTTCAGATTTGGCCGGCATGCGCACCACGGCCGTGGAGCAGGATGATCATTACCTGCTCAATGGCTCCAAGGTGTTTATTTCCAACGGCCATCTGGCCGATGTGGTGATAGTCGCGGCCAAGACTGACCCGGCCAACAAGCACGCCATGGGCTTGTTTTTGGTTGAGCGCGATATGCCTGGTTTTGAACGCGGGCAAAAGCTTGAGAAGCTGGGGATGAAGAGTCAGGACACCTCCGAGCTGTTTTTCAACAACGTCAAAGTGCCGAAAAGCAATGTGCTCGGCGATGCCAAGGGCGGCTTCTTCTACCTGATGAATATGCTTGCCCAAGAGCGCCTGACCAACGCCTGCGGTGCTGTCGCTGGGGCCGAGGCCGCGCTGCAAACCACCATCGATTATGTGCGTGAGCGCAAGGCCTTTGGCCGGCCCATCGGCCACTTCCAAAACACCCGCTTCAAGCTCGCGCAAATGCGCACCGAGATCGATGTGGCGCAGGTGTTTGTTGATCGCTGCGTGCAGGATCACAACGAGAAAAAACTCACTCCGGAGGTGGCCGCCGAAGCCAAGTTATTCACCACTGAGCTGCTCGGCCGGGTGGTCGATGAAGGCGTGCAGCTACACGGCGGCTGGGGTTATATGTGGGAGTACCCGATCTGCAAGATGTACGCGAATGCGCGGATTCAGCGGATCTTCGCCGGCACCTCGGAAATTATGAAAGAGATCATCAGCCGTGGCATGAAGCTCTAAGGCTGTGATCGCTTAGCGCCGTGTACTGCCGACAGCATCACCCCGATGGTGCGGTTTACCGGTCTAAGCTTAAGACCTCTAAGAAGAACAATAATGGTGAGACATACCATGAGCGAGCTACTGCCTTTACAGCGTTTCACGCAGTGGGTGGAAACCCGGGCCGATAAGGTCTGGTTGAGTCAGCCGGTCGATGGCAAGTGGCACGACCTGACCTGGGCCGAGGTCGATGATCAGGTTCGGCGTATGGCCAGTGCGCTGCGCGCCTTGGGTTGCGTGCCAGGGGATCGGGTCGCGCTGCTATCGAAGAACTGCGCGCAGTGGATTATTGCCGACTTAGCCATCATGGCTGCGGGTCTGGTTAGCGTGCCGCTGTACCCCTTGCAGTCGGCGCAAAGCATTGAATATGTGCTCACGCACAGCGCGGCCAAGGCGATCTTCCTCGGCAAGCTGGATGAGGCCGACAAGCTCGTCGCGGGCATCCCCGAGCAGGTTATACGCATCGCCATGCCGTATCCGACGCTGCCCAGTCAGTATGCTTGGGATGCTCTGTTGGCAGCCCATCAGCCGCTTGCGCAAGTGCATCAGCAACAGCCGGATGGGCTGCTGAGTATCCTCTACACCTCAGGCACCACCGGCCAGCCCAAGGGCGTGATGTTGTCGGCGCAGGCCTTTGCCTGGGCTGGCACGCAGTCGGTCAGGGAGCTGAAGATTACCGAACATGAGCAGTATTTTTCCTACTTGCCGCTGTCCCATGCGGCCGAGCGGGTGTTGGTGGAAGTCAGTGCACTGTATAGCGGTGGGCGGATTGCCTTTGTTGAGTCGTTGGCGACCTTTGCCATCGATTTAAAGCATGTGCGGCCGACCATTTTCTTCTCGGTGCCTAGGCTGTGGACGCGCTTTCAGCAGGGGGTGCTGGAGAAGCTGCCGCAGGCTAAGTTGCAGCGTTTACTGCGCCTGCCGTTAATCGGCAAGTTGGTGGCGCGCAAGATTCGTCAGGGCCTGGGCCTGGATCGTGCGCGCTTTCTGGTCAGTGGTGCGGCGCCGATTCCGCGCAGTCTGGTGCAGTGGTACGCGCAAATCGGCATGCCGATTTGTGAAGGCTATGGCATGACTGAACACCTGGCCTACGGCTGCTTTAACCGACCGGGTGCGCAGCGCGTAGGGACTGTGGGTAAGCCTATGCCGGGGCTGGAGTTACGCTTAGGCGAAGACGGCGAAATCCTGCTGCGCTGTCCGAGCTTGATGCAGGGCTATTACCTCGATCCTGAGCAAACCGCGCAAACCATCCGCGACGGCTGGCTGCACACCGGCGATCTTGGCCAGGTCGACGCCGACGGTTTTGTCAGCATCACCGGGCGGGTCAAGGACATCTTCAAAACCAGCAAGGGTAAATACATCGCGCCGGCGCCGATTGAAGGGGCGATCGCCAAGAACCTGCTGGTCGAGCAGGTCTGCTTGCTCGGCAGCCATCTTAATCAACCCATGGCGCTGCTCGAATTGACTCCCGCGGCCCGTGAGTTGCCTCGCGCACAAGTCGAGGCGTCGTTGCTCGCCACGCTTGAGGCGCTGAATGCCGATTTGCTGCCCAATGAGCGCGTCAGTCATATGCTGTTGGTGCGTGAGCCCTGGACGGTGGACAACGGCTGCATGACGCCGACCATGAAGATTCGCCGTAATGTCCTCGAACAACGTTTTGCCCAGGAGCCCGGCGTGCTGGATAGCAGCCAGGCGGTGCGCTGGCAGGAATAAACCGTTTCTGATGTTAAGGAGTTGCCATGAGTGGCCCGCTGTCCTCACTGAAAGTTCTCGATTTTTCCACCTTGCTGCCGGGGCCATTTGCTTCGTTACTTTTGGCTGACATGGGCGCCGAGGTGTTGCGCGTAGAGTCGCCCACTCGGGTGGATCTGGTCCGAGTATTGCCGCCCTATGCTGCCGGTGTGTCCACCAGCCATGCTTATCTCAACCGCAATAAGCGCGGCATCGCCCTGGACCTTAAACAGCCCGCAGCGGTGCAGTTGGTCAAGCAGCTGGTGGCCGAGTACGACATCGTGCTGGAGCAGTTTCGCCCGGGGGTGATGGATAAGCTGGGAGTGGGCTATGAGGCGCTTAAGGCGATCAACCCCAAGCTGATTTATGTCTCCATCACCGGCTACGGGCAAACCGGGCCGTATAAGGACCGCGCCGGTCACGACCTCAATTACCTGGCCCTGTCGGGGTTGGCCAGCTACACCGGGCGCAGCGACAGCGGGCCACTGCCGCTGGGGATTCAAGCTGCGGACATTGCCGGCGGCTCGCTGTATGGCGTGATTGGCCTGCTGGCTGCGGTTATCCAACGCCAGGTGACGGGGCAGGGGGCACATGTCGACATCAGCATGACCGACTGTGTGTTCAGCCTGCATGCCATGTCTGGTGCCGGCTACCTTGGTGCCGGGGTGGAACCGGGCATGCAAAATCAGGTGCTCAATGGCGGTAGCTTTTACGATTACTACCGCACCCGCGACGGTCGTTGGTTTGCCGTGGGCAGTCTCGAGCCGCAGTTTATGCAGCAGTTCTGCGCGGCATTGGGCCGGCCGGAATTAGCCGCTCGCGGTTTGTCGCAAAAGCCTGAGGATCAGCAGGCGCTCAAGCGCGAGATCGAGATCGAAATTGAGAAGCGTGATTTTCTAGAGTGGAGCGAAGTTTTTGCGGCCATCGATGCCTGTGTCGAGCCCATGCTCAACCTCAGCGAGGCAGTGCAGCATCCGCAACTGCAAGCACGCGGTGTGGTCACCCAGGTACCGTTGACAGATGGGCGCAGCCAGGCGCAGATCGCCTGCCCGTTGAAATTCTCCACGCCACTACCTGCGCCGCGACATATCGGCGCGGCGCTCGGCGCCCATACCGCTGAAGTGCTGGCTGAGCTGGGCTACAGCCCTGAGCAGATTGAGCAACTGCGGGCGCAGCGAGTTATTGCCTGATGCCCGGCGGGCACCTAGTGCTCGCCAAAGCCAGTGTTTTGCGGCATAAGCGTGCTTTGTATGCCCCTATTGGGGGCCTTGGGAAAAGAGGCTTATGTATCACGGTGAACGGTTTAACGCGTGGACACACTTAGTCGGCGCGGTGTTGGCTTTGGCGGGGGGCATCTTGCTGGTGGTGTTAGCCAGCTTGCAGGGAGATGTAAGCAAGATCGTCGGGGTGAGTATTTATGCCGCCACCCTGGTGTTGCTGTACAGCGTGTCGACGGTCTATCACAGCCTGCGTGGGCGGGCCAAAGTGATCATGCGCAAGATGGATCACTTGTCGATTTATCTGCTGATTGCGGGCAGTTACACCCCGTTCTGCTTGGTCTCGTTACACGGCGCATGGGGCTGGTGGCTGTTCGGGATCGTCTGGACCCTGGCGGTGATTGGCATGCTGCAGGAAATCAAACCGCGCTCCGAAGCGCGCCTGTTGTCGATCTTTATCTACGCAGTGATGGGCTGGATCGTCCTGGTCGCGGTCAAGCCCTTGCTGGCTGCGTTGGGCACGGCAGGGTTTATCTGGTTAGCCGGCGGCGGTGCGCTGTACACCATCGGCATTATTTTCTTCGCCTATGACAGTCGTTTCCGTCACTGGCATGGCATCTGGCATCTGTTCGTGATGGGCGGCAGTGTGATGCACTACGTCGCCATACTGCACTACGTGTTGTAGTGCAGCAGGCCGTCGCAGGGCTTA
Organism: Pseudomonas sp. 5P_3.1_Bac2; assembly: GCF_025465995.1. Lineage (GTDB taxonomy): Bacteria > Pseudomonadota > Gammaproteobacteria > Pseudomonadales > Pseudomonadaceae > Aquipseudomonas. The sequence continues at coordinate 517,061 of NZ_JANLNY010000004.1, forward strand.
GCCGAGCATGCGCGGCAGCGCGTCAGTGGCAGGTGTGCGGCGATGCCAGAGGGTCAGCACGATATGACCGACGACCAACACCAGCAGGGTCCAACCCAGCAGGCTGTGGAAGTTGCCACCCAGATCGACCATCCACTTGTGGCTGGCCTGCGGAGTGGCTGCCATCACCTGTACGCCAAAGGCTTCAAAGGCGCGGCCCGAGCCGTACTGGCGGAGCAACCCAAGGCCCGGTACGGCCAACATCAACAGATACAGGGCCAGGTGCCCGAGGCTCGCGCCCAAGCTCAGTGGTGCAGGGCGGCGATTGCGGCTCAGCAGCGCCCAGATCACCCGCAACAGCACGGCGATAAACAGCAATAAGCCCACTGGCTTATGGGTGGTCCACAGGAAATTGTCCACGGCCGACTCATTAAAGAATTTGTGCGCTAAGGCGCTGCTGAAAATCCAGGCAAAACCAAGTGCCATCAACCAATGCAGGGCACGGCTGAGGCTGTCATAACGTTGCGGGCGTTGCGGTTGTGTCAGGCTGGTCATTGTTGACTCTCTTTTTGCGGGGTTACTCAAGGCGATGTTCGCCAGTGAAGCTCAATGTCGCTTTGCAGCGCCGGCAGTAATAACGCCGGCCCTTGGCGACCAGGGCATGACGCTGCGCGGAAAAGGGAAATTCGCCGGGCTCACAGGCGCAGCGGTAAATAAATCGGCTGACTTGGCGGCGCTCGACGGCATAGGAATGACAGCGGTGCGGCGGCAGTTCATAGACGCCACGCATAATCAGTTGCCACTCTTCGCCATGGGGCTGAATACGTGGGCCGAACAGGTGGTGGGCGACCATATGCGCGACTTCATGGGCCACGGTCTGGCGCAGAAAATCATCGAGGTTGGCGCGATACAGCTGCAGATTAAAGCGCAGCTTGTTTTCGCTCAGATGGGCCACGCCGGCTTTTTGCCCGCGCAATTTGAAGCACACTTGCGGGCGGGGGAAGGGTTGTTTGAAGAAGGCCTCGGCTTGTAAGTAGCACTCTTCAACGCGGCGTTGGATCTGATCTGGCATGGCGGTCGTAATACTCCAATGGCCACGATTATGCCCAATCCGCTGTCTGCCCGCAGCCCAAAAACAACGAAACCACCGCTAGGTGGTTTCGTTTTGTTTCGCCTAAAGGCGTGTGCCTAGCTGGTATAAACCGGGCCGATGCCCAGCTCCCAAAGCAGGATCGAGCTGGCGATCATCGCCACCAACAGCACCAAACCCACCGCCAGCACGGAGCTGGAGAACATAAAGCCTTCGTCCTGAGGGATGTTCATAAAGGAGGGAATGCCTACATAGAGCAGGTACACCGTGTAGCTAATGGCTGCGGTGCCGACCAGCATAGCCAACCACAGGTGCGGATAGAGCGCCGCTAGACCACCGACAAACAACGGCGTGGCGTTATACGCCGAGAACACGATGCATTGGCTGAGACTCGGACTGGCGTGATAGGTGCGCGACATCCAATGGATAAACGCGCCCATCAAGGCAACGCCGGCGAGCATGGCCAAGTAAGTCATAAAGGTGAGTTGCAGGGCGCTGGCTTCGGTCAACATCACCGGTGCCCGACCACCAATTGACCAACCGACTTGGGTGGTGCCGATATAAGCAGAGATTGCGGGGATAGCCGCGAGAATTAACACATGGGTGAGATACATGTGGCTGATACTTTCTTCTTCGCCACGGATTTCCTGCCATTCCTGGTCAGGATGGGCGAACAGCCCCCAGACGTGATGGATCATGCCAGACCTCCTGTTGTTATGACGGTCGCCCCCGACGCAGCGCCTGATGAGCATCACCAGCAGCATCCGGTGCCAAGCCTATTTACTGCGACCGTATGCCGCAGTATAAGCGCGCAAGCCTCGGCTGGCCTGGGTCCTTTAGAGCGAATCGGACTCTCAATTACCTTGGTAATAGCGTTCCAGAACTTCCATGGCCTTGTTAATCGCCTGTAACCGCGTAGTGCTGCCGCCTCGGTCAGGATGATGCTGACTGACCAGTTGTCGGTAACGCAGCTTGATCTGGCTGTATCGCAGCTGCGGATCATCCGTCATTTCAAACACTTCCAGCGCCGCGTGGCGTTCACTGCGGTTGGGCTGCTGGCTATAAAAACTCTGCAGCAGGTCCTGCACGTCCTGCTCGGTGGTAACTTGCAGTTGCTCCGCATCCAAGTAGTAACTGCGCAGTGGATCTTGCTCGCTGAGTTCAGCGCTACCGGCTTGATAAGGCAGCAGGCAAATGTTCAGGGCACTGATATGCAGGGTCGCGCTTTGCTGCGCCCACAGCTGGTCGCGCAATTGGTAGAGGGCGTTAAACACTTGGAAGTGGCTGCGGAATAAGTCCAGTGGGTCGTGCAGCGGCATGTCCAGCTCATGCTGCTGTTTGAGCTGCTGAATCAGCTCGTACTCACTGAGCCCCTGCGGTGCGTTTTGCAGCAGTTGCAGCAGAAGCTCCGCCAGTTTGGGCGGGGGTTGCTTGATAGGGTTCATCCCGCCAGCCTAGCATTTGATCAGCAATGGGGTAGGGCAGGCGCCGCTTTGTGAGTAAAATGCCGCACTTTCGTCAGCATCCGGACACCATCGCACCATGGGCACCCTCTCGGTCAATCAAAACAAACTGCAAAAACGCCTGCGCCGCCTGGCCGGCGAAGCCATTGGCGATTTCAATATGATCGAGGATGGCGACAAGGTCATGGTCTGCCTGTCCGGCGGTAAAGACAGCTACACCATGCTCGATGTGCTGCTGCATCTGCAGAAAGTGGCACCGATCCAGTTCGAGATCGTCGCGGTCAACATGGACCAAAAGCAGCCTGGCTTTCCTGAGCACGTGCTGCCGGCCTACCTTGAATCGATTGGCGTGCCTTACCACATCATCGAAAAAGACACGTATTCGGTGGTGAAGGAAAAGATTCCCGAAGGCAAAACCACCTGTTCGCTGTGCTCGCGTCTGCGCCGCGGCACCCTGTACACCTACGCCGATGAAATTGGCGCGACCAAAATGGCGCTGGGGCATCACCGCGACGATATTCTGGAAACCTTCTTCCTCAATATGTTCTACGGCGGCACCCTCAAGGCCATGCCCCCGAAGCTACGCGCCGATGACGGGCGTAACGTCGTGATCCGCCCGCTGGCCTATTGCAGCGAGAGCGATATCGAGGCTTACAGCCGCATGAAGGAATTCCCGATCATCCCGTGCAACCTCTGCGGCAGTCAGGAAAACCTGCAGCGCCAAGTGGTCAAAGAGATGCTGCAAGAGTGGGAACGTAAAACGCCGGGGCGTACCGAGGTGATGTTCCGCGCCTTGCAAAACGTGGTGCCGTCGCAGTTGGCCGACCGCAATCTGTTCGACTTCCAGAGCTTGAAGATCGATGAGAACGCCACCCCGCGTTTTCTCGATGTGATGAATCTGTAATCGCTTAAGGACTCGCTGATGCGCGACTACCAATGGCTGTATGAGTACTGCCTGAATCGTTTCGGTTCGCCGCAAGCCCTTGAGGCGCATCTGCCGCAGCCGCGTAGCGCCGCCGAGTTGCGCGCCATCAGCGATGACCGCTATCTGTCGACCATGAGCCTGCGCATCTTCCGCGCCGGCCTGAAGCACAGCCTGGTGGATGCCAAGTGGCCGGCCTTTGAGCAGGCCTTCTTTGGCTTTGATCCCGAGAAGGTGGTGCTGATCGGCGCTGAGCGTTTAGAAGGCATGATGCAGAACACCGCCTTGATCCGTCATTTGGGCAAGCTCAAGAGCGTGCCGCGTAATGCCCAGTTCATCTTGGATGTGCAGCAGGAGCGGGGCAGCTTCGGTGCGCTGATCGCCGAGTGGCCACTGACCGACATCGTCGGCTTATGGAAATACCTGGCCAAGCACGCCAGCCAGCTCGGTGGCCTGTCGGCGCCACGCTTTTTACGCATGGTCGGCAAAGACACCTTTATCCCCACCGATGACCTGGTGGCGGCGCTAAAGGCGCAGCAGATCATCGATAAGGCCCCCACCAGCTTGCGTGATCTGGCCACCGTGCAGGCGGCCTTTAACCAATGGCACGCCGAGAGCGGACGGCCGCTGTGTCAGCTGTCGTTGATGCTGGCGCACACGGTTAATCATTAATGCAGGTGCGGGCTTATGCAGCAGTCACTGCTACGGGTGGTGGCGCAGCTTAAGCGCGCCCAACGTATCCTCATCATCACCGGCGCCGGACTCTCGGCGGATTCCGGTTTGCCCACCTATCGCGGCCTGGGCGGCCTGTACAACGGCCACACGGCCGAGGGCTTGCCGATTGAGGCGGCTTTGTCGGGCGGCATGCTGCAGAGCGATCCGGCCCTGTGTTGGAAATATCTGGCACAGCTGGCTGGGGCTTGTCTGCAGGCGCGACCAAACGCCGCACACATGGCCATCGCTCGGCTGCAAAAACTAAAACCAGAGTGCTGGGTGCTGACGCAAAACATTGATGGCTATCATCGTGCCGCAGGTAGCCCAGCTGAGCGCCTGATTGAGATTCATGGCCAATTGACGCCTCTGTTTTGCCTGGACTGCGCCGCCGAGGATGGCGATCTGCCTGCGCATTTGACGGCGCCTATGCCGCCACGCTGTCGTCACTGCCAAGGCCTGCTGCGCCCACCGGTGGTGCTGTTTGGCGAGATGCTCGGGGAAGATTCGGTGGCGCGTTTACAGGGCGAAATGGCCAAAGGTTTTGAGCTGGTGATCTGCGTCGGCACCAGTGCGAGCTTTCCTTATATTGTCGAACCATTAATAAGGACGAAGCAGAGGGGCGGCTTCACCGTGGAGATCAATCCAGAGCGATCAGCTATAAGCGCCCAGGTGGATATCCGGATTGGAACGAAAGCCTTAGATGCAATTCCAGCACTAGTAAGTCACCTTTAGATCAATAGAATTTGCAAATGTGGGTTATAGAAGGCATAGTCCACCCTTCTTTCCAAATTAACCGACACGGTCGTGCCCATGCTAAAGCGTCTCGCACCCCTCGTGCCTATTGCACTTACCTTGGCTCTCGCCGCCTGCGCGAGCCATGCACCGCAAGTAGAACTCGAAGAAGTTCAGGCTACGGTTTTCCCTCCTGCTGTGCTGGCTGAGCCAGATGAACCAGAGGAGGCTATTGAACAAGACGCCGCTATTGGCGACTTCACCGAAGAAAAATCCTACAAACTGCCTCAGCTGGCGGACAGCATCCTCAACCATGGCTTGTCCTTGGTGGGTACGCGCTACCGCTTCGGTGGTGGTTCGGCCAGCACCGGCTTCGACTGCAGTGGCTTTATCGGCTATCTGTTTAAAGAAGAAGCCGGCATGAAACTGCCGCGTTCGACCCGCGAAATGATCAACATCAAGGCACCGCTGGTGGCTCGTGGTGATCTGAAGCCGGGCGACTTGCTGTTCTTCAGCACTGCAGGCCGTGGTCGGGTAAGTCACGCCGGTATCTATATGGGGGATGATCAGTTCATCCACTCCTCCAGCAGCAGAAGTGGTGGCGTGCGCGTCGACAACCTCGGTGACCGTTACTGGAAGCGCACCTTCATTGAAGCCAAGCGCGTTTTGGCCATGGCGCCTAGCGACGCGGTCGCTCAGCATCCCTAAGCCGTATTCACGCTAGACCCTAACGCCCGAGCTTGCTCGGGCGTTTTTGTTTGCGCTTCATAAATATCTTTCCTATCCTTATCAGATACTTACCGGATAAAGCTAAAGCTAATGCTTGCACTGGACTATTGATGCGCGCACAGTAGCCGGATTCAAGCTCAGGATGGGCTCGCCAATGTCACTAGTAATTCGCTTGACCCTTATCGTGCTGGCCGCGCAACTCGCCGCTTGCTCCAGCCAGCCTCCCGCGCCAGTTAAAGCTCCGCCGCGGGTCGTCAAAGCCCCGAGCATGGGCCACGGCGGCGCCAATGATGTGTTGTTCAGCGCTTTAGGCTTGGTCGGCACGCCTTATCGGTGGGGTGGTAATACCCCGGATAGCGGTTTTGATTGCAGTGGCCTGATTGGCTACGTGTACCGCGATGCTGCCGGCATCAGCCTGCCGCGCACGACTCGGGAAATGATCAAGATCGGTGCGCCGAGTGTGGGCCGCGATGCCCTGCAAAGCGGTGATCTGGTGTTCTTCGCCACCAGTGGCGGTCATCAGGTCAGCCATGCGGGGATCTATGTCGGCGAAGGGCGTTTTGTGCATGCGCCTTCCAGCGGCGGCACCGTGCGCCTGGATAGCCTGAGCAACAAGTACTGGCAGCGCGCCTACCTCAACGCCAAACGGGTATTTAGCCCGGAGCTGGCGCGTAACCCTTAACTCATTCGCTAAGCCCCGAGCTACAGAGCGCCTGCCGTCACAGGCGAGCTTGGGGCGGTTTAGCCAGTTCATCCACGCTTGTCCGTGATCGGGTTTGACCCTTGTTCGACAAGGCTCTACCCTGCGCCCCTTGCTACAGGTGCCCAAGGCTTTGGCCGCAGGGTGAAACTGGGAAGTCGCTAACGGCGACGCTGCCCCCGCAACGGTTATTGAGTGAGCCCCTTGGCATAACCCAGGCGCGCTGCTTAGAAGCCCGGAGACCGGCCTGTGCGACACCACGACATCGCGGCGGGCTGTGTCTGGCGCTTGTAGGCCGTTAAGGCCCCTGAGTGCTGCTGGCGCCGCTGCGGTTATTTGCGCTGCGGAGTCCCTTGATGATCCCTGTTCGTTACCCCCTGTCTGCACTCGGCCCTGTTAGCGCATGAGTCAGCATGCCTTTACTGCCGAGCAGCGCGCCGGGGTCTACCGTGCCATCGCCCAGCGCCGGGATATGCGCCACTTTGCCGGTGGCGAAGTGGCGCCCGAGCTGCTCGCGCGTCTGCTTGAAGCCGCCCATCAAGCGCCCAGTGTCGGCCTGATGCAACCCTGGCGGTTTATCCGAATTACCGACGCGCCACTGCGCAGCGCGATCCACGCTTTAGTCGAAGACGAACGCGTGCGCACCGCCGAAGCGCTGGGCCAGCGCAGCGATGAGTTTATGCGCTTAAAAGTCGAAGGCGTGCGCGACTGCGCTGAGTTACTGGTGGTGGCGCTGACCGAGCAGCGTGAGGCGCATATCTTTGGTCGGCGCACCTTGCCGGAGATGGATATGGCTTCGGTGTCCTGCGCCATCCAAAACCTTTGGCTGGCGGCCCGCGCCGAAGGCTTGGGCATGGGTTGGGTGTCGCTGTTTGAGCCGCAGGCCTTGGCCGATTTGCTCGGTATGCCAGCTGGCGCCAAACCCTTAGCGGTGCTGTGCTTGGGCCCGGTCACTGAGTTTTATGCGCAGCCCATGCTGATCGAGGAGGGCTGGGCGCAGCCGCGGCCTTTGGCTGAGTTAATTGCAGAAAATCAATGGCCCACGTCTTAGCTTCGGGCCGCTTCAAGGGGCAAGGTGATCAGCATGTATGAGCTTATTCTCGGTGGCGCCCGCTCGGGCAAAAGCCGCCTGGCCGAGCGCTTAGCCAGCGAATCGAATCTGCGCGTGCGATATATCGCCACTGCCGAGGCCTTGGATGGCGAGATGCAGGCGCGCATCGACCACCATCAACAATCCCGTCCGGCGCATTGGCAGCTGATTGAAGAGCCCTTGGCGCTGGCCCGCGTGCTACGTGAGCACGCCAGCCCTGAGCACTGCCTGTTGGTCGACTGCCTCACTCTTTGGCTGAGCAACTTGTTGCTGTTGGACGACGAGGCGCGCCTGCAAGGCGAGCTGAAGCAGTTACTCGACTGCCTGGTGGATTTGCCCGGGCGGATCATTTTAGTCAGTAACGAAACCGGCTTAGGCGTGGTGCCCATGGGTGAGCTAACCCGGCGTTATGTCGATCAAGCCGGTTGGTTGCATCAGGCCCTGGCTGAGCATTGCCAGCGCGTCGTGTTCTGTGTGGCCGGTTTACCTATGGTCCTGAAAGGAGCTGCGTTATGAGCCAGTCGTGGTGGCAAGCGCCTTGCCAAGTTGCCGATGAGGCAGTGCGTGAGCGTGCCCTGGCGCGTCAGCAGCAATTGACCAAGCCCACCGGCGCTCTGGGGCAGTTAGAGGCTTTGGCGGTGCAGTTGGCGGCGCTGCAAGGCCGCGAGCGGCCGAGCATCGAGCAGGTGCATATCAGTATTTTTGCGGGCGACCATGGGGTGGTGGCCGAAGGGGTTTCGGCCTATCCGCAGGCGGTGACCGTGCAGATGTTGAGTAATTTTGTCGGCGGCGGCGCGGCCATCAGCGTGCTGGCTAAGCAGCTTGGTGCCAGTCTAGAAGTGCTGGATCTGGGGACGGTCGAGCAAGGGCAGAGCTTGCCCGGCGTACAGCGCCTGCAGTTGGGCCCCGGCACTGCCAACTTTAGCCAGGGCCCGGCGATGGGCGCTGCCCAGCTTGCGGCGGCCTTGGCCGCTGGCCGCGATAGTGTGTTGGGCGCTAAAGCCCAGGGCTGTCAGCTGTTTATTGGTGGCGAGATGGGCATCGGCAATACCACCGCGGCGGCGGCGCTGGCCTGTTGGCTGCTGAAGTGCCCGGCGCTGGACTTAGCTGGCCCAGGCACGGGGTTAGGCCGGGCAGGGGTACAGCATAAAGCCCAAGTGGTGGAGGCGGCGCTGGCGCTGCATCACGGGCAGATCCAAACTCCTATCCAAGCGTTGCAGTATTTCGGCGGTTTTGAGATTGCTGCCTTAACCGGCGCCTATCTGGCTTGCGCTCAGCAGGGTGTGGTGGCGCTGGTGGATGGCTTTATCTGTAGCGTCGCGGCGTTATTTGCAGTGCAGCTTAATCCGGCCTGTCACGCTTGGCTGCTGTTCGCCCACAGTGGCGCCGAACCCGGCCATCAGCGCGTTTTACAGGCCCTTAAGGCACAGCCGCTGCTGGATTTAGGCCTGCGCCTAGGTGAAGGCAGTGGCGCGGCGCTGGCCGTGCCTCTGCTGCGGCTGGCGTGCAGCCTGCACAATGACATGGCCACCTTCGCTGAGGCGGCAGTGGCGGATCGTCCAGCATGAGCGTGCAGCTTGAGTTAATCCGTCATGGCGTCACCGAATTGGGTGGTGGCCTGCGCGGCAGCCTGGACGATGCCCTGACAGAGGAAGGGTGGGCGCAGCTGCGTAGCGCTGTGGCTGACGGCAGCCGTTGGGATCGTCTAATCAGTTCACCCTTACAGCGCTGCGCACGCTTTGCCGAAGAGCTGGCGGCGCAGCATGACGTGCCACTGGAGTTCGAGCCTGATTTACGGGAGCTGCATTTTGGCCAGTGGGAAGGCCTGACCAGCGCGCAACTGATGCGCAGTGACGCTGCCGCCCTTGGCCAATTCTGGTCCGATCCCTATGGCTTCACTCCGCCTGCGGCTGAGCCGCTGTTGGCCTTCGAGGCGCGCGTGCTGGCCGCCGTGCAGCGCTTGCAGCAGCGCTATGCCGGGCAACGGCTGTTGGTGGTGACCCATGGTGGGGTGATCCGCTTGCTGCTGACCCGCGCCCGTGGTCTGCCGCGCGGAGACTTGCTGCAAGTGGCGGTGGCCCATGCCCAGCGCTTTGTAATCAGCTGTGATGCTGCTGGCCAGCTACGGGAGCAGCCATGACGGCGTGGTGGATCGCCTTGCAGTTTCTGACTCGTCTGCCGGTGACTCTGGGGGCAATGCCGAGCGCACAGCAGATAGGGCGCTCGTTGCTGTTTTATCCCGCAGTCGGTCTGCTGATTGGCGCCTTGCTGTGCTTGGGCCAATGGCTGCTGGGCGATACCGCGCTGGTGTTGCAGGCGGCGCTGCTCTTGACCCTGTGGGTCGGCATCAGTGGCGGTCTGCATCTGGACGGCCTGGCTGACAGTGCGGACGCCTGGGTTGGCGGCTTTGCCGATAAAGCGCGCACCTTAGAAATCATGAAAGATCCGCGCAGCGGTCCGATCGCCGTAGTGGTGTTGGTGCTGTTGCTCTTGCTGAAATTCTCCGCCTTATGGGTGTTGTTACAGCAGGGCCACGGCCTGTACTTGCTACTGGTGCCGTGGCTGGCGCGCTGTCTGATGCCGCTGTTGTTTCTGACGACGCCCTATGTGCGCGCCGGCGGATTAGGGCAGGCCTTGGCTGAGCATATGCCCAGGCGCCAGTTGCCCTGGCTGTTGGCAGTGAATGCCGGGCTGATGTTGTTATTTGGTGTGCCGGGGCTGCTGGCGATTTTGGTTGGCGCTGCGGTTTTTATGCTGCTGCGCCGGGCCATGCTTAAGCGTCTTGAGGGCTGCACTGGCGATACGGCTGGGGCTTTACTAGAGGTGGTGGAGTGCTCTGTACTGCTGGTTTTGGCCTGTTATTAAGGGCTAACTGTAACTTGCCAGAAACACCGTCAGTCGGCAGTCTAGCGCCTCTTTAAACACACCTGAGCAGTAGCGCGAGGCGCCATGAGAACGTCGGCTAACAGCATCTTTGGGTTACTGCTTGGCAGTTCGCTGATTTTGGCGCTGTCCTTGGGCGTGCGGCATGGCTTTGGTCTGTTCTTGCCGCCGATGAGTCTGGAGTTTGGCTGGGGGCGCGAGGTCTTCGCCTTCGCCATCGCCCTGCAGAACCTGATCTGGGGCTTGGCCCAGCCCTTTACTGGCGCCTTTGCCGACCGTTTTGGCCCGCGCAAGGCGGTGATCATCGGTGGTGTGCTGTATGCCGTAGGCTTGTTGTGCATGGCTTACGCCGATACCCCGGGCAGCTTGTCGCTCAGTGCTGGTTTATTGATCGGTATTGGCCTGTCCGGCACCTCGTTTTCAGTGATTCTTGGCGTGGTGGGCCGCGCGGTCAGCCTGGAAAAACGCAGCATGGCCATGGGTATTGCGGCGGCGGCCGGCTCCTTCGGCCAGTTCGCCATGCTCCCCGGCACCTTGGGCTTGATCAGCACTTTGGGTTGGTCGCTGGCATTGTTAGTGTTGGCTGTGTTGGTGGGGCTGATCGTGCCGCTGGCGCGCATGATTAGTGAGCCGGCGCAGGTCAGTCACGGTCCGGCTCAGAGCTTGCGCGAGGCCTTGGTGGAGGCCTGTCGTCACCCCGGTTTTTGCCTGCTGGCCTTGGGCTTTTTTGTCTGCGGCTTCCAGGTGGTGTTTATCGGCGTGCACCTGCCGGCCTATTTAGTTGATCAGCATCTGCCGGCCATGGCCGGGACCACGGTATTAGCCTTGGTTGGCCTGTTTAATATCTTTGGCACCTATATCGCCGGTTGGCTGGGCGGGCGCTGGAGTAAGCCACGCCTGCTCAGCGCCTTGTATCTGGCGCGGGGCGTGGTGATTGTGCTGTTCTTGTGGATGCCGCTGTCGTTGTGGACGGCTTATGCCTTTGGCATCGCCATGGGCCTGCTGTGGTTGTCGACGGTGCCGTTGACCAATGGCACGGTGGCCAGCGTGTTTGGCGTGCGTAATTTGTCTATGCTGGGTGGCATCGTATTCTTGTTCCATCAGTTGGGAGCCTTCCTGGGCGGCTGGCTCGGTGGTTACCTGTATGACCATACCGGCAGCTATGATTTAGTCTGGTATATCTCCATCGGTTTGAGCCTGGTCGCGGCCTTACTCAATTGGCCGGTCAGCGAGCAACCGGTAGCACGTCTGCAGCAGGTGAATACATGAGCAAGGAATATCGCTGGCAGGCTGTCTTGGCATTTGTTGGTGCTTTGCTGCTGGGGCTCGCTTGGTGGGGCTGGGGGCAGAGCGGGCTGGCGTTTCTACACTTAGGTATTGGTTTGTGCTGAGCATGAGGACGAAATAATGCGCGCACTGTTCTGGGCTGCATGCTTAATCACCACGGCTCTGTGCGGCACCGCTCAAGCCAATGAGTGCCCGCCGTTGCTGCAAGGCCAGGTGGCTAAGCTGCGCAGCAACGAATCCATCGATTTATGCCAAGCCTATGCCGGCAAGCCGCTTTTGGTGGTCAATACCGCCAGCTTCTGTGGCTTTAGCAAGCAATTCACCGGTCTTGAGGCGCTGTATCAGCGCTACAAGGGCCAAGGCTTGGAAGTGTTGGGGGTACCCTCCGATGACTTTCGCCAAGAGGCCGATAGCAGCGAGGAAACCGCCAAGGTCTGCTACGTCAATTACGGTGTGACGTTCACCATGACTGCTGCGCAAGCGGTGCGTGGTGACGATGCGCTGCCGTTGTTCAAAGTATTGGCCGAGCAAAGTAAGGCACCGCGCTGGAACTTCTACAAATACGTGGTGGATCGCCGGGGGCAGGTGATCGCGAGCTTTTCCAGTCTGACCAAACCGGATGATCCTGAGTTAATCGCCGCGATTGAGCAGGCCATTGCCAGCCAACCCTGAGCCTTCGCTCACCCATCTGGGCGATAGTGGTCGTCGATTTGCTCGCCATACTCAGGATGCTGCCAACTGCGCACTGAGTCATTGTGTGGGCTTTTAACCGGGCCGCCGGACGGTGCATAACAACAAATAGCCCGAGGATTGGGCAATGAATTTCGATTGCCGCGAGGCATTGCTGCTGACCCAATTACGTTTGGGTTACGCGCGTTTGGGGTTTATCCCTGACCTAGAGCCCGAGTTCGCCAAGGCGCAGCTCCAGCAAGTGCTTGAGCGCTTGCCGCTGATTACTTGGACTGTCTTGCTGTTACAGGCCGTGTTCCTGTTTTTGGAGTGGCTGTTGCAGCCGCTGGAAACCAGTTCGGCGCTGTTGCCTCTTCGCCTGTTGGCCATATTCAGTGCCCTTGGCGCGTTATGGTATTGCCGCAGTAGTAGTCATCCCGCACCTACAATCTTGCGCGTTTATGTGTCGGCCTACGCTATTCATGGTCTGTGCATGAGCGTGTTGGTGCATATCAGTTGGCTGTATGGCGGCCAGCAGGATTACGACTGCCTGTTCCTGGTCATGATGTTTGGCTACCTGTGGCTGGGTGGGCCTTTGCTAATGGTGAGTCTGTCGTCTTTGTTGTTTTGCGCTGTGTTTGTCGGGCTCTACCCGCTGATGGGCTGGGACTTAAATGCAGGCATGCTGTACGAGGCGATTTTTCTCTTTGGCGCCAATGTGATTGGCACCATTGGCGCTTATTCACGGGAATACGAGCAGCGCAAGGCTTGGCTCAATACCCAGTTACTCGATCTGGCCCGGCTGCGCGCTGAGGATGACGACGGGCGCAAGCTGCGTCTGCTGGCGGCGGCCAGTCATGATTTGCGCCAACCACTGAATGCCATGGGCCTATACGTTGAGCATTTGCTGGAGCACAACCAAGACCCTAGCGTGCGGCATATCAGTCAGCGTTTGGCGGTCGCAGTGGAGCAGCTTGGGCGGCTGATGTTGTCGTTGCTGGATTTCACCCGTTTGACCTTGCCCGATGGCGTGCGCCCGCAAATCGAGCACTTCGCCCTGCGGCCGCTGTTGCTGCGCTTAAGTCATGAGGCGCAGGCTCAGGCCAAGAGCCAGGGTATCGAGTTGCAACTGCAATGCTCCGATCTGTGGGTGCACAGCGATCCCTTATTGCTCGAGCGGGTACTGCGCAATTTGCTCATCAATGCCCTGTTGCATGCCCAGGCTAAACGGGTGTGGCTGTACGCCGGGAAGAACGACGACGGCGAGGTGGAGGTGGAGGTGGGCGACGATGGCCGGGGGCTGGCCGAAGATGAGCAGGTGCTGGTGTTTGAGGAGTTTCGCCAGCTGAATAACCCCGGACGCAAGGCCGAGCGTGGGCTGGGGCTGGGTTTGGCGATCGTTGATCAGCTGCTTCAGGCGCTGGGTCATCGCCTGCAATTGCATTCGGAGCCGGGTCACGGTGCGCGCTTTGTGGTGCAACTGCCCGTTGGTAAAAGTGCCCAGCATCCAGTGCCTGCGGCCAAGCCCCGGCCATTACAGGGGCGTGTGCTGTTGATTGAGGATGATGTCGACAGCCTCAATGCGCTGACCACGTTGTTGCAGGGCTGGGGCTGCCATGTGTGGGCCTGCAGAACGTTGGCTGAAGCCCAGGTGGTGTTTGAGCAGTCGCAGGCACAAGTGCTGATCAGTGATTTTCGCTTGGCTGAGGACAATGACGGGTTGTTCGCTATTCGTGCTTTGCGTGAGCGCGGTGGTGCCGAGATCCCGGCCTTATTGGTCAGTGCCGATGTCAGCGTGCAATTGCAGGCACGCTGTGTCGAGGAGTCGGTGACGTTATTGGCCAAGCCGTTATTGCCGGCACGGTTGCAGCAAACCTTGGTGGTTTTACTGGGTGTGCACCGTCCCGCTACAGCCAGCCCCGTTCCCGGGCAGCACTGACGCAGGCGGTGCGGTTGTGCACCTTAAGTTCATGGAACAGCAGCTTGAGATGGGTCTTGACCGTGTCGGGGGAGACCCCCAGCTCACGGCTAATCGATTTATTCGGTAAGCCGTTGGCCAGTAACTGCAGGATCTGTTGCTGACGCAGGCTTAGGGGCGATTGGTTGGCCGGCGGGGCGGGCAGGGCTTCACCTAGCAAAATCTGCTTTAAGGCTTGCCTGAGCGCCTCACCGCGGGTGCCTTTGGATATATAACCCAAGGCGCCTGCAGTGATGGCCGCTTGCACATCGCTGTTGGAGTCGCTGGCGCTCAATACCGCCACGGGAACCATCAAGCCTCGTTCTTGCCAGTTGCGCAGCAAAGCCAAGCCGCTGATATCGGGGAGGCCGAGATCAAGCAGGATCAGGTCAATGTTGTGCTGGTTGAGGCAATCGTCCGCGGCAGCGGCCGATTCGGCGGTATGAATTTTTAGCTCAGGGCACAGGGGCGCCAAGGCTAAGCTCAAACCGTCGAGGAAAATTTGGTGATCATCAACGAGGAGCAAACTCAGTTGCTGTGGGAGCTCTTGATGAATGCTGTGCATCGTTTACCTCGATGGGCGTAGAGGGCTACGCCCATGAGTATAGAACAGCCTGCTAAGAGGCTTAGAAACGGTAAGTCAATTGGGCACCCAAACCATGGGCGCTGTTACGGAAGTCAGCACGATAGTCACCGGAGTCTACTTTAACTTTTTCCTCACGCAGGTAGGAGTAAGCAAGATCGACGGTGATGTCGTCGTTAGGACTCCACGCTGCACCGAGGCTGACGGCTTTGCGGTCACCGGTAGGCATACGCGCCGCGCGATCGGTGTTGTTGGTCGGCGATTGGTCGACGGCAAAACCGGTACGCAGGGTCCACTCCTTGTTCAGCTTGTAAGCAGCACCAATAGCATGGCTCCAAGTGTCATGCCAGTTTTGCTCTTCGGTGATGGTGGTCAGCGGGCCAGTGAGGAAGCCTTGCACGTCGTCGTTTTGTACCTTGATCTCTTGGAAGCGACTCCAGCGGGTCCAGGTACTGCCCGCATAGACAGTCCAGCGGTCGTTGATGTCGTGGGTCAAGGAGAAGTCCACCGACTCCGGAGTGGTCAAGCGCAACGAACCGTCGTACTTACCCGCTGAGGATTGGAAGATAAAACCACCGCCGTTCATAGTGGTATGGCCCTTGAGGCGATACTTGACCTTGGAGTGGTAAGTAATCCCGGCGCGAGTTTCTGGGGTGAACTCGTAGAGCATGCCGATGTTGTAGCCAACGGCGGTGTCATCGCCTTTAACCTTGACTTCGCCATCACCGGCCGAAGCAATCGGGTTTTTCACGGCGGAGGTCAGCTCACCATCGACGCGGTTGATGGTCGGACCAAAGCCAATAGAAAACTGCTCGTTAAAGCGATAGCTCAACGTTGGTTGCAGGGTCAGAACCTGCACCTGGCTTTTCTTGCCGTGGTAGCGGCCTTGGAAACTGCCTTCGTAGTCGGTCATCAGGCCAAACGGCACATACATGCCCAGGCCGAAGGTCCAGTCTTCGTTGAGCGGTTTGACGTAGTACCCCATTGGCACGCCGACCACTGGCACCATATCGCCGTGGTTGGTGCCGTTGTCGACGCCGCTGGCTTTGCTGATATCGGATTTGGCGAACAGTACCGCGGCGCCGACGCTGATTTGTTCGCGCTTGAGGCGCGACATCCCGGCAGGGTTGCTGGCAACTGTGGTGGCGTCATCTGCAGAGGAAGAACGGCCGGCAAACGAGGTGCCCATGCCGCTGATGCTTTGTTCATTAAGGGCGAAACCGCCTGCCATCGTTTGGCTGGCAGCGGTGGCAATAGCGATGGACAAACATGTTTTAACAATTTTGCGAGGCACGGCGAACTCCTTGTTTTTGTATGGGCGCTTGCTTGCTAGCAGCTAGACCCGAGAGGGCAGCGCTAGTTCCCGATCTAGAGCCGTTTCTTAGTCGGATAAGTAATATTTATACGGGGTAATAGCGCGTAGTACTTTAGGACTAAAGGTTAACGTCCTTAGCACTAAGAGTGGGTGTGATTTTGTCCCGCGCTGGTGTAAGCCTCTGGCTATTGTCGCAGCGCGGGAGCTAATCAGATGGCGTTACTCGCCGGTTGCGACCGGGCGGCTGGGGTCGTTAATCCACTCGCTCCAGGAGCCTGCGTAAAGTTTAGCCAAGGGGTAACCGGCCAGACTCAGAGCGAACAGGTTATGGCAGGCCGTGACGCCCGAACCGCAGTAAGCGACCACTTGGTCGGCAGGGCGCTGGCTGATTTGCCCAGCGAAGCGCTTGCGCAGGCGCTCGGCATCGAGGAAGTGTCCATTGCTGTCGAGGTTGTCACTGAACAGCGTGCACTTAGCTCCTGGGATATGGCCTGCCACCGGGTCGATCGGCTCGACTTCGCCTTTAAAACGGGCCAGGCCGCGGGCGTCGAGCAGGGTCAGTTGAGCATCGTGCAAACGCGCTTGCAGCTCGCTCGCGCTGATCAGCAGGCTGTTGTCCGGGGTGCCGACGAAATTGCCCGGCTGCACTGTCGGCTCATCTTGGGTGAGGGCGCCGCCAGCATCACGCCAGGCTTTAATGCCGCCATCGAGCAGATACACGCCGTCGCGCTTGCCCAGCCAGGTCAGCAACCACCAGGCACGGGCGGCAAAGGCGGTGGCGCCGTCGTCGTACAGCACCACGTTGCTGTGTTGATTGATGCCCCAAGCTTGGAGACGCTTGAGCAACTGTTCGGGGTTGGGCAAGGGATGGCGGCCGGTCACGCCTTTTTCGATGGGGCCGGACAGGTCACGGTCCAGATCAGCAAACTGCGCGCCAGGGATATGCCCTTCGGCATAGCTGCGTTGGCCATAGTGCGGATCTTCGAGGGCGAAGCGGCAGTCGAGAATAATCAGGTCAGGCTCGTCCAGGCGTTGTTGCAACTGGGCGGCAGTAAACAGTTGGGCGAGTGGCATGCCGGTCATCCTTTGGCCAGGTAAGTGGCAGCCATCATAACCCCAGTGGCGCGGCGGGATAAATCCGCGCGACCGGGGCCTGGCTTAACGGATTTTCAGCTTGCCGATGCGATCGTTATCGAGGCTGCCGAAATACAGGTAATCGCCCACGGGTTTGACCGAGGTGACCATGCGCAGGTGGCTGCCGCTGGTGTCGTGCAGGCTCTGGATGATTTGCCCTTGTTCATTTAGCGCAATGGCAAAGCCATAGGATTCCGCCTTGGGCCACAGGGCGCGGGGCAGCTTGGCCAGTTGCGCCTTGGCCCACGGCCAGCGGTGCAGCAAGTCAGCGTCGGCTTTGCGCGGTGTTGGCAGGGCGACCCAGAACGTGCCCTGGCGGTCGCCTTGCAGGTTGTCTGGTAGGCCTGGCAGGTTGTCGATAAAGATGTCGCTGCTGCCGGCCTTGTCGCCTTTGAGCCAATAACGGGTGATGCGATAGCGGTAGGTTTCATTGACCAGAACAAAGTCTTCCTGGCTCGACAGGGCCACGCCATTGGCGAAGTAGAGGTCTTTGAGCAGGACTTTGGTTTCACCCGTGGCCGGGTTGTAGCTGAGCAGGCGGCCGTGGGGGCGGGCCTCAAGCAGGTCGAGCAGATAGTCCGGCTGGGTGAAGCGGCTGCTGGCGTCGCTGAAGTAGATCAGGCCGTCGCTGGCGATATCCACGTCATCGGTGAACACGAAAGGCACGCCTTCGGCCTCTTTGCTCAGCACCTGGATTTTGCCGTCGGGAGCAATGCTCAGCAGGCCTTTATAAGCGTCGGCGACGATTAGGTTGCCTTGAGCATCAAAATCCATCCCCAATGGCCGACCCTGGGTGTCGGCAAAGGTCTCGACGCTACCATCGGTCTTAATCCGCAGCACTTGGCCGTTTTCGACCCCAGTGTAGATCCGGCCTTGGCTGTCGACGGCGGTGTCTTCGGGGCCGTGTACCTGACCACGGGCCAGCAACTCGGCCTTCATCAGGGTGTCATTAGGTTCAAGCGGGCCGCTCAGCACTGGCGCGGTGGGCGCCTCCCAGGCCAACGGATCAATCGGGCTGGGGGTGAAGAACAGATACAGCGCGGTGGCAAGCAAGGCAACTAGCAGCAGTCCTAGCAATTTACGCATTGTTATTATCTCTTTGGCGGCACATGGGCGTGTATTGATTGACCAGCTTACACAGCTCGGTGTCCTTTGCGCTGAGCACTGCTGAACAAATGTCAATTGTCGCTTGGCTGCCCTGCAGGCAGGCCTTTGGCGATATATACTGCGCGCCATTATTTGTGGGAGAGCCGTGTGGCGATTGAAAATCAGTGGGTGAGCGATGACGCCAGCCTAGCGCAGCACTGTGCCACTTGGCGCAGCTTGCCGTTTGTGGCGGTAGACACCGAATTTATGCGGGTCGATACCTTCTACCCGATTGCTGGCTTGCTCCAGGTCAGCGATGGCACCCAGGTGTTTCTGATTGACCCTTTGCTGATTGGCGACTGGACGCCGTTCGCTGCACTGCTGCAAGACCGCGCGGTGATCAAGGTGCTGCACGCCTGCAGCGAAGACCTCGAAGTGTTCTTGCGTCTGACCGGCAGCCTGCCGGCGCCCTTGTTCGATACCCAATTGGCCGCCGGCTACCTCAATCTGGGTTTCTCCATGGGCTATTCGCGCTTGGTGCAGGCGGTGTTGGATATCGAACTGCCCAAGGGCGAGACCCGTTCCGATTGGCTGCAGCGGCCGCTGTCGGCCACCCAGGTGAGCTACGCCGCTGAAGACGTGCTGCATCTGGCGCAGGTCTACGACAAGCTCAAGCAGCAGTTGCCGGAGCAGAAATATCAGTGGGTGCTGGAAGACGGCGCCGAGCTGGTCAGCAATATGGGCCGCGAAACCGACCCGCAAGAGGCTTACCGCGAGGCCAAACTGGCCTGGAAGCTGTCGCGCCAACAACTGGCCGTACTGCGTGCGCTGTGCAACTGGCGCGAATGCCAGGCCCGCCTGCGTAACCAGCCGCGCAACCGCATTCTGCGTGAGCACTCGCTGTGGCCACTGGCCCGTAGCCAGCCGGATAATCTGGTGAGTCTGGCGCGTATCGAAGATATGCACCCGAAAACCGTGCGCCAAGATGGCGAATTTATTCTCCAACTGATCCAGCAAGCCGCCGCTACACCGCCAGCCGACTGGCCGCCAGCACTGGCCGAGCCTCTGCCGTTGGAAGCCTCGGCCTTGCTGAAGAAACTGCGTAGCGTCGGCCAGCGTGAAGCGGAGCGCCTAGGCATAGTGCCGGAGTTGATGCTGCGCAAGAAAACCCTCGAGGCCCTGCTTAAGACCGGTTATCCCGGCGGGCCTTACCAGTTGCCAGAGTCGCTACGCGGCTGGCGACGTGAATTGATGGGCCAGGCGCTGCTCGATTGCCTGGCTGCGGCTGGAGAAGTGGTATGAAGCAAATCTGTTCGATCTACAAAAGCTCGCGCAAAAACGAGATGTACCTCTATGTGCTGCGCAGCGATGGCCTCAAGCGTGTGCCGGAACCGTTGTTAAACGCTTTTGGCACCGCCACCCTGGCCTTTGAGCTGGTGCTGACGCCTGAGCGCAGCCTGGCCCGTGAAGACATCCACAAAGTGCTGGAAAACCTCAGCGAGCAGGGCTACCACCTGCAAATGCCGCCGCCTGAAGACGAATATATCGAGCACCTGCCGGAAGAACTGCTACGCCGTAACGATCCGGTCTGAGCCAGATGCACCGCCCCGTTCAGGTCTTAATCGCCGAGCAGCAGTGGCAGCGCTATGGCCAGTTGTTGGCTGAGTTAGCGCCCGATGTGCAGTGGCTTGGCAGTGAGCAACCAGCGCAGTTGTTCGCCTACGCGGCGCAGTGCCCGATCTGGCTGGGCCAGCCGGACTTGCTCCAGCCCTTGCTGGCGCAAGGCTTACAACCTGATTGGCTGCAGTCCACCTGGGCGGGCATCACGCCCTTGCTGGCTCAGGGCTTACCCCGCGACTATCAGCTGACCCGCGCCGTGGGCATTTTTGGCCAGGTGATGGCGGAGTATGTGCTGGGCCATCTGCTGGCCCATGAACGCCAGCTGTTCTCCCGTCATCAGGCGCAGCAACAGCAGCGCTGGGACAACCGCTTGCCGCGCAGTCTGGCTGGACGCACCGCGCTGATTGTCGGTTGCGGCGATATTGGCCACAGCGTGGCGCAGTTTCTCGCGCCTTTCGGCCTTGAGCTGCTCGGCATTGCCAGCAGGGCACGGCAGCAGGCGCCGTTTAAGCAGGTGTTGGGCTTGGCTGAATTGGATCAACTGCTGCCGCAAGCAGACTATGTGATCAACCTGCTGCCGGACACGCCAGCCACCCGCGATCTCTACGACGCCAAGCGCTTGGCTGGCTTTAAAACCAGCGCGCTGTTTATCAACGCCGGGCGTGGTGCCGCGGTGGTCGAGCAAGATCTGATCGACGCCTTAAGCCATAAGCACTTGGCCGGCGCGGTGATTGATGTATGCAAACAAGAGCCGCTGCCCGCCGGGCATGGCTTTTGGACGGCAGACAATCTGCTACTGACCGGCCATAGTGCCGCGCCCACCGAGCCCGGCTTAATGGCCCAGCTGTTTGTCGACAACCTGCGGCGTTGGCAGCATGGCCAGTTACTGCACGGGCAAGTGGACTTTGGGCGCGGTTATTAGTCGGTTGATTTGTCTGTCAGCGCTTGGCCGTGGCGGGCGCAAGCGCTAGACTGCCGGGCTTTTCCGCAGGTTACTGTACCCTCGCTATGGCCGCCAAAGTTGAACCCTTCTACAAACGCAAAACCCTCGCTCAAATGGATCAAGATGAGTGGGAGTCGTTGTGTGACGGCTGCGGCCTGTGCTGCTTGCAAAAGCTGGAAGATGAGGACGATGGCAGCGTTTATTACACGCGCATCGCCTGCAAATTGCTGGATCTGAACACCTGCCGCTGCACCGATTACCCCAATCGCCGTGCCAGCGTGCCGGATTGCATCCAGCTCACTCCGGCTGCGGCTGATCAGTTTCAGTGGTTGCCACCGACCTGCGCTTATCGCTTGGTCAGTGAGGGCAAAGACCTGCTGCTGTGGCATCACCTGGTGTGCGGCGACCGCGAGCAGGTGCATAAGCAAAAGATTTCTCAAGCTGGGCGGATGCTCAGCGAAACCAGCGTGGCTGAGGATGATTGGGAAGATCATATGATTTTCCGCGCTGGCTAAACCGCATGGGCCAAGGCCGTCTATGCTTGAATCACTGAGTTGCATTGTGGAGCTTTGCTATGTTGATTCGCCGTCTGCTGTTGTCTGCTGTGTTATTGGCTGTGAGCACCGCGTCTTGGGCTAAAAAGGTCGATCTGGACTATCAAGTGCGTTTCCTGCCGCAGAGCGGTCAGGCTGAAGTCAGCCTGACCTTGGAAGATGGCTCCCAGGTTAAAAGCCTGAGCTTTAACTTAGGTGAGCAGGGCGCGTACAGCGACTTTGCCACCAACGGCAAGTGGAACCTCAGCAACCCCCAGCAAGGCGTGTGGCAGCCGGCCGCCGGCAAGAGCAGCCTGAGCTACAAGGTGCGGATTAACCATGAGCGCGCGCCGGGCCGCTTCGATGCGCGTATCACCCCGGATTGGGCGCTGCTGCGCGGTGATGATCTGGTCCCGGCAGCCAAGCTGAATCAGCTGGATAAAACCGAACTGGTGGCGCGCCTGCAGTTCGTGCTGCCAGAAGACTGGAAGAGCGTAGAAACCGGCTGGCCGCGCATCGGCAAAAACAAGTTTCGCATCGACAACCCGCAGCGCCATTTTGATCGCCCGACTGGCTGGATCGTCGCCGGCAAAGTCGGCACCCGCCGCGCCAAGCTCGGCGAGACGGCGGTGGCCGTAGCCGCGCCAGTGGGTGAGGGCATGCGCCGCATGGACGTGCTGACCCTGCTGACCTTTATCTGGCCCCACGCCCAGGCAGTGTTTCCCCGTGATCCTGAAAAACTGCTGATCGTTGGCGCCGGTGACCCGATGTGGCGCGGCGGCCTGTCGGCGACCAACTCCTATTACATGCAAAGCAGCCGGCCGCTGGTCAGCGAAAACGGCACCAGCTCGCTGGTCCATGAGCTGGTCCATGTGTTTAGCCGCTTTAGCGCCAAGGATAAGAGCGATTGGATCACCGAAGGCGTGGCCGAGTACTACGCCATCGAACTGATGCGCCGCGCCGGTGGCCTGGGCGAAGACCGCTACCAGAAGGTGCGCGAACAGCTGATCAAGTGGAGCAAGCCGGTCAAGAGCCTGCGCACCGACCACTCCACCGGCCCGGTTACCGCTCGCGCCGTGTTGCTGTTGCAAGAGCTGGATCGGGAGATCCGCGCGGCCACCAAAGACAGCACGCAGCCCCGCTCGCTGGATGACGTGGCGCGTGGCCTGATGCGTCTGGATAAGGTCAGCACCAAGGATCTGGTCGAGATCAGCGAGAACGTCATGGGGCGTGCATCCAAGGTTCTCGACAACAAGCTGCTGCGCTAGGCGCTGCGCTCAGTAAGCCCAGGGCACGCCTGGGCTTACTTGAACTTAGGCCCGGATTTTGTATTGAGGCCTTTGCTCATGCGGTCATACAGCACCACATTGACCGTCGCCGCGAGGTTCATGCAGCCCTCGGTGGGGATGTAAATCACCTCTTCGCACCAGTCCAGCACCTCTTGGCTCAGGGAGCCGTCTTCGGGGCCGAAGATATAAATGGCGCGGTCCGGATGGGTGTACTGCGGCAGGGGCCGGGCGTCATCGACCAGCTCCACGGCCACCGGGGTGCAGCCTAAGGGCACGATCTGCTTAAGGTCTTCCACGCCAATCAGCGGGATATCCATATAGATGCGTTTGGTGTCGGTGACGAAGTCGCGGGCGCGCTCGTAGCGCTTGCCTGTGTAAAACACCGAGGCGGCGCCGTAGCAGCCAGCGGCGCGCATCACCGCGCCGACGTTCTCCGGCGATTTGGGATTGAATAAACCAATGCAGCTGTATCGTTTGTTCGCCACGGACTCAGGCCTGTTTACGCACATGCGTTAAGTGAAGAAAGCCGGCGATTATACCCAGGTGTCAGCGCCGGCTGCGCAGGGTGCGTGCAGGGCGGCCTTAGCCTTTGCTTTTAAGCAGGGCGGCTAGGTCAGCAAAGGCTTTGTGGGTCGATTGCGCGGCCTTTTGGCTGCTGGTCGAGCTTTCGCTGAAGTACTGCTGATCGGTGTAGCGCGAGTGTTCGTTGTCGTGACAGAACAGGCACAGCAGCTCCCAGTTGGAGCCGTCCTGTGGGTTGTTGTCGTGATTGTGATCACGGTGATGCACGGTCAGCTCGCTTAAGCGCTTGCCGGAGAACTCACGGGCGCAGCGGCCACAGACGTGGGGATACATTTTCAGGGCTTTGGCCCGGTAGCCTTCCTCACGGCTGCGCTGGGCTTCAGCGAGGATGCGGTCGAGTTTAGCGGTGGGGGATTGTTCGCTCATGGTGGCTCTCTGGACAAAGGCGCAGGGGTAAACCCAAGTATGGCGACCAGTCTAGCCCTGCCGGCGGTCGCTGAGAACTACGCCTGCGGCACTTAATCCTCGGTCCATGGGCCTTATACATAGGTAAAGGAGGATGTGCCGATGCTCACACGAACTGTACAAGGTATCTGTTTGGCCGGATTGACCCTCGTGTTTAGTGCCGCTGTGCTGGCTGCCCAGCCTGGCGCTGCTGCCAGCGGCGCACCCGGTACGCCGACTCCAGCGCCCTATGGTCAGGCGCCGGCTGCTGCGGTGTACGGCGGCCCGAGTGCGCGTAGCACCGGCAGCGCGCCGCTGCTCCCCGCGCTGCCCAGGGTTAACCCTGCGCCGGCCACGGATCAGGGCTTGCCGCAACTGCGCCAGCCGCAAGCGCCGGTAAAACTGCCAAAGGCTGGCGCGGCTAAGCCTTAACTCAGGCCCAGCACCTTGAGGATAAAGGCGTATTCCAAGGCGGTGTCGCGCAGTGCCTGATAGCGCCCGCTCATGCCGCCGTGGCCGGCATCCAGATCAGTTTTCAGCAGCAGCAAGTGGTCGTCGGTTTTGCTCGCGCGCAGCTTGGCCACCCACTTGGCCGCCTCCCAGTACTGCACGCGGCTGTCGTTATAGCCGGCCACCACCAGCATGGCCGGGTAGGCTTGGCTGGTCACGTTCTCATAGGGGGCGTAGGCCTTGATCCGCGCGTAGACGTCGGGCTCGCTAGGGTCGCCCCATTCGTCGTATTCGGTGACGGTCAGCGGCAGGTCGGGGTTCTGCATGGTGTTGAGCACATCCACAAAGGGCACCTCGGCGATGGCTGCTGCAAACAGCTCTGGGCGCTGATTCAGCACCGCGCCCATCAACAGGCCGCCGGCGCTGCCGCCGCTGATCACCAGCTGTTGGGTGCTGGTGAAACCTTGACCGATCAGGTGCTCGGCGCAGGCGATAAAGTCGTCGAAGCTGTTTTGTTTGTGGGCCAGCTTACCGGCGCGATACCACGCTTCCCCCAGCTCACCGCCGCCGCGCACATGCGCCACGGCAAACACAAAGCCGCGCTGTAAAAGGCTTAAGCGCGCGTGGGAGAACCAAGGGTCAAGGCTCTCGCCGTAGGCACCATAGCCATACAGATACAGCGGCGCGGGGCTCGCCAGGGCGCTGCGCGTGCCGACCAGGCTAATGGGAATCTGCGTGCCGTCAGGCGCTTGCGCCCAGACGCGCTGGCTGTGGTAGTCATCGGCATTGAATTCGCCCAGCACCGGGGTTTGCTTGAGCACCTGTTGGGCGCCGGTGGCAAGCGTAAGCTGGCGGATCTGCGCCGGGCGGTTAAGCGCCTCGTAGCGCAGGCGGATCACCGGGCTGACAAACTCCAGGCTGTCCTGCACATACAGGCTGTAGGCGGCGTCCGGCAGTTGCACGCGGTAAGCCGGCAAGCCTTGTGGCTGCACCTCGATAACCGGCAGGCCGCCTTCGCGTAGGCTGAAAATCAGCGCCTGTTGGTTAAGGCTGATGCCGTCGAGCATCACCTGCGGATCATGTGCGCGCAGCAACTGCCAGTGTTCGCGGCCAGGTTGCTGCGGGTCGGCACTAAACAGGGCGAAGTTGATGCCGTGTTGGTTGCTGCGGATAAACCAGGTCCAGGCACCATTAAGCTGGCCGTGATCGACCTCGTATTCGTGGTCTTCTTCACGCGCAGCCAAGCAGGTGAAGCCTTGCTCGGGCTGATTGGCATCCAGCACCCAGGCTTCGCTGGTGGTTTTGCTGGCCATCAGGGCGATCAGTTGTTGTTCGGAGCTGGCGCGGTAGCAGTGCAGGAAAAACCGTTCATCCGGCTCATGCAATACCTGCTCGGCGCTGCTGCTGCCCAGCACATGGCGATACAGCTTGTGCGGCCGGTGAGTGTCGTCCAGCTCGCCGAAGAACAGGGTCTGGCTGTCGTTGGCCCAAGTCATGCTGCCGTCGCATTGGCTAAAGGGCAGGCGGTGCAGGTGGCCGCTGGTCAGCTCCTTGACGAACAGCTGATAGGTTTCTTCGCCAGTGTTGTCGAGGCTATAGGCCAGGCGCTGGTGGTCTGGACTGATGCTAAAGGCACCGACGGAGATAAAGCCGCCCGCGGCCAGCTCGTTAGGGTCCAGCAGCAGTTGTTCGCTGCCTTCATCCACGCTTAACGAGCCGTCGGCGGGTTTAGCGCAGCGGTAATGGCGCGGGTATTCGTCGCCGGCGTTAGTGCGCTGGTAGTAGAGGTAGGGCCCCCAAGGTGAGGGCAGGCTGAGGTCGGTTTCGCGGATGCGGCTCTTGATCTCGCTAAATAATTGCTCGCGCAGCTCGTGCTGATCGCTGAGTTGCTGTTCCAGGTAGGTGTTCTCCGCCTTGAGGTGCTCGAGCACTTCGGCGCTATCGCGCTGCTCTAACCAGCGATAAGGGTCGCCATTGGCTTCGATACGGGCGACGGGGGCTTGGGCCATGTGCTACTCCAGGGTGCGGAACACGTTTAGTTGTGACGCCGCAACGGCGAAAAGCCGCTATCATAAGCGCCACTTCGCCGATCGGCCGCTGAAATCTGCCTTGCACCTGCGCAGGCGGCGCGCCCCAATGTCAGAGACTTAGTGCTTTATGAGTGAAAACGATTACCTCCTCGCGTGGGGCGCCTATCTGCTGGCGGCGCTGGGCTGCTTGTTGGTGTGGTTTCGTCTGACCCGTTGGCTGTGGCGCTATCTGCGCGAACCGCTGCGTGTGGTGGTTATGGTGCTGCTGTTCAGCCCCACGGTGATCGACGCCAACCAAGAGCGCTTTGCCCCCTCGATTGCCATCGGCGCCATGGATACCTTGCTCGGTGTGGGCAATAACGCTTGGCGTGCGGCGGCCGATCTGAGCATGTATGGTTTGATTCTATTTAGCCTGTACCTGCTGTTTGTGGTGATCCGTTGGCCGATCGAGAACTGGTGGCGCAGCCGTCACGGTACGCCTGCCGTGACCGAGGACGAGCCGACCATGCGCGAAATCATCGCTGAGCAAGAGTCGGATCGCTATTCGCGTTATAGCGATAGCCAGGGCCGGGTTGAGCCGCGCTTGTAAACTCAGGCCAATGGACACTGAGGGTTTATTCATCTGCGATTGGGCTGCGCAGCGCAGGCCCGGTGATTGTGAGAGGCGCAAGTGCTGCGCGAGGCTTTAGCAAATGTGTGAATTGTTGGGCATGAGTGCCAATGTGCCGACCGATATTGTTTTCAGCTTTACCGGCCTCATGCAGCGCGGTGGTCGTACCGGTCCTCACCGTGATGGTTGGGGCATCGGCTTCTATGAAGGACCGGGGCTGCGGTTGTTCCAAGACCCGCAAGCCAGCAGCGAATCGGAAGTGGCCCAACTGGTGCAGCGCTATCCGATCAAAAGCGAAGTGATTATTGGCCATATCCGTCAGGCCAACGTGGGGCGGGTGTGCTTGGCCAACACCCATCCCTTTGTCCGCGAGATGTGGGGGCGCAACTGGTGCTTCGCCCATAATGGCCAGTTGGCTAATTTCGCTCCGCAGCAAGATAACTACTGGCCCATCGGCGATACCGACAGCGAAGCGGCGTTCTGCGCCTTGCTTAATCGCCTGCGTCAGCAATTTCCCCGGCCGGTCAGCGTGCAAGAGTTGCTGCCGACCTTGGTCAGCGCCTGCAACGAGTATCGCCAGCAAGGCGTGTTCAATTGCCTGCTCAGTGATGGCGACTGGCTGTTTAGTTTTTGTTCGAGCAAGTTGGCCTTCATCACCCGCCGTGCGCCCTTTGGCCCGGCTCATTTGAAAGATGCTGACGTGCAAGTCGACTTCCAGGCCGAGACCACGCCCAATGATGTGGTCACTGTGTTGGCGACCGAACCTTTAACCGACAACGAGAGCTGGACTCTGTACCAGCCCGGTGAGTGGCGCTTATGGCGCGGTGGTGAGTGCTTGGCACAGGGTGTGGCCAGCTGATTAATTGGGGAGCGATCAAGGATGTTTATTCACTATCTGCGTTTAACACTGTTTGCCCTGGGCCTGCTCTTGGGCGTACAGGTGCCGGGGTTTATTGACGATTACAGCAAACGCGTCGAGGCCCATCGACTGGAGTCCGAGCGCAGCTTGGCTGGGTTTAAGCAAACGGCTAGGCGTTTCTTTAAGGGTGATTTGCAGGAGCTGGTCAGCCACTATCAGGCCAGCAGCGATGCGGTTATGCGTGCCGATGCCAAGAGTGTCGCCAACTTGGTTGACCGCTCCTTGCTGCTGGAGCTGGAAGCCCGGGCCATGGCCGGGCCTTGGTACCGCCAGGTTTGGCATCTGCTGACCACCGCGGATTACGATTTGCTTGAAGAAACCCGCGCGGCCTACAGCTATCAAGTGCTACTGGCGCCCGAGGCGATTGCCTGGGGCATTGCCTGCGCGCTGCTGTTGGCCTGGTTGGTGGAGGCTATCGGCCAAGGCATCGCCAGCCTGTTCGGGCTGGGCCGGACCAAAGCGGTACAGCAGCGTCACTGGCGGTAAACCCCGAGGAGGGCAGAGCGATGGCCAATCCCTTGAACCCAGGCAGGTTGCTGCTCAATTGCGATATGGGCGAAAGCTTCGGCAACTGGTCCATGGGCCAGGATGCCGCCGTGATGCCCTATATCGATTGCGCCAATATCGCCTGCGGCTACCACGCCGGCGATCCCAGCGTGATGCGCGCCACCGTCGCCCTGGCGGTGGCGCATCAGGTACTGATCGGCGCCCACCCGGCCTATCCTGACTTACAAGGCTTTGGCCGCCGCTCGATGGCTTGCAGCAGTGCCGAGATCCGCGACTTTTTGCACTACCAAATCGGTGCGCTGGACGGCATCTGCCGCGTGCAGGGCAGCCGCGTGGCCTACGTAAAGCCCCACGGCGCGTTGTACAACGACATGATGGCCCAGCCGGAGATTCTCCGCGCCGTGCTCGAAGCCATGGCGCAGTACGACCGCCAGTTACCCCTGATGCTGATGGCCACGGCGGATAACCGGGCCAGCCAAGCCCTGGCTGCTGAGTACGGGGTCAGCCTGTGCTTCGAGGCCTTTGCTGATCGGGCCTATGACGAGCAAGGTCGCTTAGTCTCCAGGCGCTTGCCCGGCGCCGTGCACCATGAGCCACAACAGGTGGTGGCTCAGGCGCTGGCCATTGCCCGTGGTGAAGCGTTAATCAGCAGCGGCGGCAGCCCATTGCAGCTCCAAGCGCAAACCCTGTGCGTGCACGGCGACAATCCCAGCGCCCTGGCCGCGCTTAAGCAAATCCGCGCGGCCCTGGCGGCATGAACTACCGCATCGAGGTGGTCGCCATTGACTGTCTGATGCTGCGCCTGTTCGATGCTATTGCCGAAAGCCATATGCCCTGGCTGTTAGCCGCCAGCGAGCGGTTGCGAGGCCGCTTTGGCCCGGCGCTGGTTGATCTGGTGCCGTCCTACACCACCTTGATGTTGCAGTTTGACCTAGAGGTGTTGAGTCCGGCTGAAGCCCGTCAGTTGATTGCCGCAAGCCTAGACAACCTGCAGCCCGCCCCGCAGGGCAGTGGCCGCTTGCAGCCGATTGCGGTGTGGTACGACGCCAGTGTCGGTCCAGAGCTGCCGTTATTAGCGGCCAAGGCAGGGATCAGCGAGGGTGAAGTGATCCGCCGCCACTGCGCCCGCGACTATCAAGTGTTTGCCCTGGGCTTTGCTCCGGGGTTTGCCTTTATGGGCTTGGTGGAAGAGGCACTGGCGGCGCCGCGTTTGCCCACGCCGCGCAAACGAGTAGCAGCCGGCAGCGTAGGTATTGCTGAGCGACAAACCGCGGTGTATCCGGCCGCGTCCCCCGGCGGCTGGAATCTGTTGGGGCGCAGCGCCGTGGCCTTGTTTGATCCCGACACCGGCCGCAGCCTGCTGCAACCAGGGGATCGGGTGCGCTTTGTGGCGGTATCCCATGATGAATTTATTCAGCAGGGCGGCGATGACACGCCGCTTGCGGCGCTATGAGCCAGCTACTGATCAGCGCCAGTACGGCGCTGTGCCAACTGCAAGATGGCGGGCGCTTTGGCGTACGCCATCTGGGCATTAGCCAGGGTGGGGCGCTGGACTGGCTGTCCATGGCTTGGGCCAATTGGCTGTTGGCCAATAGTCTGAAGGCGCCGGTGATCGAAGTGGCCTTGGGCGGCTTTGCCGTGCAGGCGCAGCAAGACTGTTGCCTGGCTCTGGCTGGCGCCGATCTGGATGCCCGCATCGATGAACAGCCGCTTAAGCCCTGGCGCAGTTTTATCCTGCGCCAGGGTCAGCAATTGCGTTTTAACCAGCCCTTATTGGGTGCCCGCGCTTATCTGGCAGCGCCCGGCGGCTTTAACGCCACGCAGGTGTTGGGCAGTTGCGCCACGGTGCTGCGCGAAGGTTTGGGCGGTCTGGATGGGCGTGGCGGGCCGCTGACTCAGAGGCAGACGCTGAGCTACTCCGGTGCGGCTGTGCAGCTTGCTGAAGTGCCCCAAACGCTGCGCCCGGACTTAGCCAGTACAGCGCCGCTTACGCTGATCCTCGGCGCACAGCTTGGTGACTTCAGCGGGCAGAGTCTGTTTGCTTTGTTCAACCAGCCTTGGCAGATCGACAGCCGTGCAGATCGCATGGGCGTGCGTTTACTTGGCAGCCCTTTGCACTACCAAGGGCCGCCGATGATTTCCGAAGGCATTCCCTTGGGCGCCGTGCAGGTGCCGCCGGATGGCCAGCCCATCGTGCTGCTCAATGACCGCCAGACCATCGGCGGTTATCCCCGCGTCGGTGCGCTCACACCTTTGGCCGTGGCGCGTTTGGCGCAGTGCCTGCCCAGTGCCACAGTGCGCTTTAAGCCGCTGCTGCAGGACTGGGCCTGGCAGGAGCAACGCGCGTTGTGGCAAAGCCTGCAGGGTTAACTACTGCGCAATAAAAGGCCACCGCGTAGGTGGCCTCGGGTGGCGCAGGGCGAGGGCTACTTGGAGAGAAACTTCATGCCGTCTTCTAGCCCTTGCAGGGTGAGCGGGTACATCTGCTCATTGACCAGCTCGCGCATGATTTCGGTAGAGGAAGTGAAGCCCCAGGATTCTTTCGAGTAGGGGTTAATCCAGATCAGCTTTTTATACTTCTCCATAAAGCGCTTGATCCACACATAGCCGGCTTCTTCGTTCCAATGCTCAACGCTGCCGCCAGGCTGGGTGATCTCATAGGGCGCCATGGCCGCATCGCCGACAAACACCACCTTCCAGTCAGCGCCGTATTTATGCAGCAGATCGAAGGTGGAGTAACGCTCGGAGGTGCGGCGCAGGTTGTTCTTCCACACCGACTCGTACACGCAGTTGTGGAAGTAGAAATACTCCATGTGCTTGAACTCGGTTTTGCAGGCCGAGAACAGCTCCTCGCAGGCTTTGACGTGGGCGTCCATGGAGCCGCCGATATCAAACAGAATCAGCAGTTTCACCGTGTTACGCCGCTCCGGGCGCATCTGGATATTGAGCAGGCCGCCGTCTTTGGCGGTGTGGTCGATGGTGCCGTCTAAATCCAGCTCATCCTGGGCGCCTTGGCGGGCGAATTTACGCAGACGCCGCAGGGCTACCTTGATGTTGCGCGTGCCCAGCTCGACCTGATCATCGAGGTTCTTGTACTCACGCTGATCCCACACCTTGGCTGCGCGGCCCTGGCGTTTGCCAGCATCACCGACCCGAATGCCTTCCGGGTTATAGCCACCGGAGCCAAACGGGCTGGTGCCACCGGTGCCGATCCATTTGTTGCCGCCTTCGTGGCGTTCTTTCTGTTCTTCCAGGCGCTTCTTAAACTCTTCGATCAGCTTGTCGAGGCCGCCCAAGGATTCGATCTTGGCCCGTTCTTCATCGGTCAGCGAGCGCTCGAATTCCTTGCGCAGCCACTCATCGGGGATCAGTGCCTCGATATGCTGGTTAAGGTTTTCCAGGCCCTTGAAGTAGGCACCGAAGGCGCGGTCGAACTTGTCGAAATGGCGCTCGTCTTTGACCAAGATGGCGCGGGACAGGTAATAAAACTCGTCCATATCGGCAAACACGACGTTGTGTTTCAGCGCATTGAGCAGGTCGAGCAGCTCACGCACCGACACCGGCACCTTGGCTGCACGCATTTCATTAAATAGGTTGAGCAGCATAACCGCCCCCTTGTAGGTAAAGGCTCAGCCCGCGTTGGTGGCGCTAAGCCCGTCAGTCCAGTGGTGCCACGGCGCCTTGGAGTCGAGGTGAATGTGTTGCCAAGTCATGGTGTCTAGCGGCGTATCCAGGGTGGCCAGGGCCACGCTCAGCCAATTGGGGCGCTGCTCACCCAGCCACAGCAGGGTACTGCCGCATTGCCCGCAGAACGTGCGGGTGACGCCGGGTGATGACTGATAACGACGCAGCCATTGCTCGCCCTGGCTCCACACAAAGTGCTCGCGGCGCACATTGACGTAGCTGGCAAACGCCGCGCCGTGGGCCTTGCGGCACTGCTGGCAATGGCAGTGAATACCTGCCGCAATGGGCGTCGCAATCTGGTAGCACACGGCTTGGCACAGGCAACTTCCGCTATGCATGGCAAGCATCCTCGCGCCGCTGCGCGATCAACGCGAAGCGCGGCGGCTCATAAAGGCCAGGCGCTCAAGCAACTGCACGTCTTGCTCGTTTTTGACCAAGGCGCCGGCCAGTGGCGGGATGGCTTTAGTCGGGTCGCGCTCACGCAGCACGGCTTCGCCGATATGGTCGGCCATCAACAGCTTGAGCCAGTCCACCAGTTCGCTGGTCGACGGTTTCTTTTTCAGGCCCGGCACTTTGCGCACATCAAAGAACACGTCGAGCGCTTCGGCGACCAAGTCCTTGCTGATGTTGGGGTAGTGCACGTCGACGATTTTTTGCAGGGTGGCGCGGTCCGGGAAGGCGATGTAGTGGAAGAAGCAGCGGCGCAGGAAGGCGTCCGGCAGCTCTTTCTCGTTGTTCGAGGTAATGATGATGATCGGCCGCTGTTTGGCTTTGATCGTCTCGTTGGTTTCGTAAACGTAGAACTCCATTTTGTCGAGTTCTTGCAGCAGGTCGTTGGGGAACTCGATGTCGGCTTTGTCGATTTCGTCGATCAGCAAAATCACCCGCTCTTCAGCCTCAAAGGCCTCCCAGAGCTTGCCCTTCTTGATGTAGTTCTTCACGTCATGGACTTTATCCGAGTCCAGTTGCGAGTCGCGCAGACGGCTCACTGCGTCGTATTCGTAAAGGCCCTGATGGGCCTTGGTGGTGGACTTGATATGCCAAGTGATCAGGCGCGCATCGAAGGCCTCAGCCAGTTGCTCGGCCAGCATGGTTTTCCCCGTGCCAGGCTCACCTTTAACCAGCAGCGGGCGTTGCAAGGTGATGGCGGCGTTGACCGCGAGCTTGAGGTCGTCGGTGGCGACATAGGACTGGGTGCCTTCGAACTTCATCGGTAAATCCTCGAACGGTGTCGTGCAGCGCGCTGCGGCTGGACAGATAAGAGCTGACTATAACCGCTGTGTTTGCCCACTGGCAGCGCAGGTGCGGTATTCAGTCAGGTGATGATCAATTGCTTAATTCAAACGCTTGTATCAGCTACAGGCCTTCTATGGCAAGGGCTTAGCAGTTTTCTAGGCGGTTTTGCAGGGGGCTGTACAGGTCAGTTGCGCGGACGCAGCTAAGTTTTTGCAATAAGCCTGCGCCAGTGGCTAATACCCTCTGGGTAAGTTGGCTGCGTTTGCCGGGTGCATATTGGCAGTTAGGTCTAGGGCAATTACCACGAATTAACTAAGGCACTGTGTGCAGTGCCAAGGGCTTTTACTGATTTAGTAGTTTGTTGCTATTTAGATAGCCGCTGGTCAGCCCAAAAAATACCTCAGTTAATGCTTAAGCTTATTCGGCGGATTTTCAATTAAATGGCAAAGGCCGTGTGGTTACTGGTCTGCAGCCGGTGTTAGGGGTTTATGCGAGGGCTCCTGGTTAGTTGCCAACCATTTATCAACAATTTATCTGTGGTTTTGTACGCGTGTGCTAAACCTAATTAGGCAGTCATATAAAAAGTTTAATTAGGGGCCGTGGTAATGCGTCAGAATTTGCCAGTAACTCAACGGGAACGGGTGTTTGCAGAAAAGGATCGGTTAATTTCCACCACCGACCTGAATAGCCTGATTACCTACGTCAACGATGCATTTGTCGAAATCAGCGGTTTTACCCGTGAGGAGTTGATTGGTCAGCCGCACAACTTGGTGCGTCACCCGGATATGCCGCCGACTGTGTTTGCCCATATGTGGGACACCATCAAGCAGGGCAAGCCGTGGATGGGCATCGTTAAAAACCGCTCGAAAAATGGCGACTATTACTGGGTTAGCGCATACGTCACGCCGATTTACGAAAATGGCCGGGTGGCCGGTTATGAGTCGGTACGTACACTGCCGACTGCCGAGCAAAAACAACGGGCCGAACAGCTTTACGCGCGCCTGAGCGCCGGCAAATCGCCGGTGCCGCTGCTGCAATATTGGACCCACGACATCATCGACTCCTGGCCGCTGATTATCGCCACCGCAGCGCTGTTGGCCTCGCATTACCTGTTCAGCTTTAAGTGGCAGTGGGCGCTGGTGCTGCCGATGATGTTTGGTCTGGGTTCGTTCTTGCTCTATCGGCGCAGGTCGTTGATTCGCAAAACCCTCGCCGAGCATCCCAAAGCCTTTACCAGCGCCCTGGTGGCGCTGACTTACACCGATAGCCGTGGTCCTCAGGCGTTGCTTGATATGGCCATGATCAGTGAAGAGGCGCGCTTGCACACGGCGCTGACGCGGATCGAAAACGCCGCTGGTAACGTCAAGCAGCACGCCACCCGTTCGGCAGAGCTGTCCGGTTCTGGCGCGCAGATGCTTGATCAGCAGCGCAGTGAAACCGATCAATCAGCCACGGCGATCAACCAGATGGCCGCCACTATCCAAGAGGTCACGCACAACGTGCAAAGCACCTCGCAAGCCGCCGAGCAGGCGGATCAGTTGGCGCGCCAGGGACGCCAATTGGCCAGTGGCAGCCTCAGCTCGATGCAGCATATGGCTCAGGCGGTGGTGGACATCGGCCAGGCGGTGAATGATCTGGCCAATTCCACGCAATCCATTGGCAGTGTGGTGGATGTGATTACTTCGATTGCGGAGCAGACCAACTTGCTTGCGCTCAACGCCGCGATTGAGGCGGCCCGCGCCGGTGAGCAGGGGCGCGGCTTTGCCGTGGTGGCGGATGAGGTGCGCTCCCTGGCCTCGCGCACGCGTGAATCCACCGAGCAGATTCACGGCATCATTTCCTCGTTGCGCGCCGGCGCCGAGCGGGCAGTGGAAACCGCCAGCAAAGGCGAGGCGATCTCGCAGAAAAGCGTCGAGAGCGTGGAGGCGGTGCGCACCGCGCTGGATGGCATCAGCGAGGCGGTCAGCCGTATCAGCCAGATGAGCTTGCAGATGGCCTCGGCTTCCGAGGAGCAAAGCCATGTCGCCGAAGACATCAGCCGGCAGATCACGCAGATCGCCCAGCTGTCTGATCGCAGCGCCGAGCAAGCTCACCAAGGCGCTGCCGTGGGGCGTGAGTTAGAAGGCATGGCCGACTACCTGCACAGCTTGGCCGAGCGCTTTAACCGCTAGGCGCTAGCTGAGCGGGGCGGGACAGGCGCTGGGCTGAGCGGTGCTGCCTATGGCACACTGCGCGGCCTGAGGAGACGCCATGCCCCGCCCGCACTGCCCACGTTGTACCCGCCCGTTGCCACACTGTCTGTGTGCGCTGATTCCCCACTTGCCGAGTCGTACCCGGGTGCTGATCTTGCAGCACCCCAGTGAGGTCAATCACGCCCTTAATACCGCGCGTTTAGCCGCCTTGGGCTTGGCTAACGGGCAATTGCGCGTGGCTGAAGTGTTCAGCGATTTAACCGAGCTGTTGCACCCGCCGGGCTATCGCAGCGTGCTGTTGTTTCCTGGCGAGCAAGCGCAGGCATTGACTGAGTTGGCAGAGGCGGGCTCAGCCGCGGCGCTGCAACTGGTGGTGCCGGATGGTACCTGGCGCAAGGCGCGCAAGCTCTTGCACTGCAACCCCGAATTGGCGGCCTTGCCGCGCGTGATGTTGGCCGAGGGCCTGCAATCACGTTATCGCCTGCGCAAGGCGCCAATGCCCGGAGCGCTGTCGACCATTGAGGCGATAGTCAGTGCGCTGAATGTGTTGGAGGCGCCGGCGCACTTTGATGCATTGCTTAAGCCGTTCGACGCTTTGATCGAGGGGCAGATCAGCGCCATGGGCGCGCAAACCTATGCGCGTAACCACGGGCCGGCGTCTGATTGAGCGTTACAGGCGCTGCAAATATTCGATGATATCCGGCGCCCCGGCCAACCGCAGGCCTTCCCCCAGGGCGGTGGCTTTGCTGGAGTGCTTGGGCAGCATCAGCACTTCAGGTGAGCGGCGGCCGCCAAGCAGGGCCAGGCGGGCGTAGGGCAGGTGGCTGTCGAGCAACAGCGACATAAAGCCGGCGTCGTTCCATGCCGCGTTGGGGATGGCGAACACATGGTAGTGCTGATGCAAGGTGTTCAGCCCGGTTTGGCTAAGTCGATAGCGGCTCAGTTGGGTCGGTAAGCGCACCTCGAGATCACGCCGGCGGGCATAGCTGATGGCGCAGGCGAATGCTTCGTGCTGCTGTTCACCAGCCCAGAAGGTGCGTTCACCGAGCCAGCTAGCCTGGCGTAGCTGAATCGTCGGGCCACTGCTGAAATCCGGCAAGGCCTGGCTAATGACACGGACAAAGTCGCGGTAGCTGATGATGCGAATGCTTTTGCACGCCTCGCTGCTGGCCAGGGACTCAAAGCTCAGGTGCTTGGCGTGCTCCCTGGTGCAATTACTCAGGCCGTTGATTTTGCGCAGGTCAAAGGCGCTGAACTGCTGGCTTTGCAGCTCGACGATTTGCACCAGCATGGCGTGGGCCTGGGCTTTGTCTTCCTGCACCGGGCCGGACAGCGCATTACTGGGCAGGTCGACCAAACGGTGCAGTTGCGGTCCGCTGTACCAGCAGATGCTGGCGGCGGGTTTGCCATAGGTCTTGAAGGGCAGCTTGAGCTGGCTGGCACGTTGCAGAATTTGCCGTTCCACGCGAGCAGTCAGGCCCAGTCGTTGCGCCCATTCGGCAAGACGGGAACTGCGGCGAGTGGTGGGTTTGCTCAAACTCATGGGCCAATAAAATCTCTACGTGCTTGCAGGCAGTGTGGCAGAGCCTAGCGGGCTGTGCACGGTCGTGCCTAGGCTTAAGTCGTGTTTTAGCAAGTTAGTCG
Source organism: Pseudomonas sp. 5P_3.1_Bac2 (assembly GCF_025465995.1). Taxonomy (GTDB): domain Bacteria; phylum Pseudomonadota; class Gammaproteobacteria; order Pseudomonadales; family Pseudomonadaceae; genus Aquipseudomonas. Next base: position 554,017 of record NZ_JANLNY010000004.1, read on the forward strand.
CGCTGCGTGGCAAGATGTGCGGCTTAAATCGTGCGGAGAAACCATGCCCAGCTTGGTGTTTGATATCAACTTAGGGGCTGAGAGCCTGCAATTGGTCTATCAAGGGCGGGCCAATCGAATTCTCGTGAAAAGCCGTGACGGGCGCAGCATCAGTGTGCCGGCTCACCATTTTCGGCCCTTTGTCAGCCACAGCGGAGTGCAGGGCAGCTTTGCGCTGGAGTTTAGCAGCCGTGGTGAGCTGCTGAGCCTGCGCCGCTTAACTTAAAGCCACCGCCTGCGGCGCTATGTACCGTGCCTAGTTGCTCGCCTAGTTGCTAGGCAGACGGCTATAATCGCCCACTTTGTCGCCATATTGAGCCACGTCTGCCCATGTATACCCTGGCCCGCGAGCTGCTATTCAAACTGTCCCCGGAAACCTCCCACGAACTGTCCATCGACTTGATCGGTGCCGGCGGTCGTTTGGGCCTTAATGGCCTGCTGACCAAACAGCCGGCGGCGTTGCCGGTGACGGTGATGGGGCTGCAGTTCGCCAACCCGGTGGGCTTGGCCGCAGGTCTGGATAAAAACGGCGACGCCATCGACGGCTTTGCCCAGTTGGGCTTCGGCTTTATCGAGATCGGCACCGTTACGCCACGGCCGCAACCGGGTAACCCCAAGCCGCGTTTGTTCCGCTTGCCGCAAGCGGAGGCGATAATCAACCGCATGGGCTTTAACAACCATGGGGTCGATCATCTGCTGGCGCGGGTGCAGGCGGCTAAATATCAGGGCGTGCTGGGCATCAATATCGGCAAGAACTTTGACACCCCGGTGGAAAACGCCGTCGACGATTACCTCAAGTGCTTGGATAAGGTGTACAGCCACGCCAGCTACGTGACGGTTAACGTCAGCTCGCCGAACACCCCGGGCCTGCGCAGCTTGCAGTTTGGCGACTCGCTCAAGCAGTTGCTCGAAGCCCTGCGTCAGCGGCAGGAAGATTTGGCCCAAGAACACGGCAAGCGCGTGCCGCTGGCGATCAAAATCGCCCCGGACATGAGCGATGAGGAAACCATCGAAGTGGCCAATGCTCTGGTTGAAGCCGGGATGGATGCGGTGATCGCCACCAACACCACCTTAAGCCGCGATGCCGTGGCGGGTCTGGAGCACGCGGAGGAGGTCGGTGGCCTGTCCGGTGCACCGGTGCGCGATAAGAGCACCCATATCGTTAAGGTGTTGGCGTCTGAGCTGAAGGGCCGCCTGCCGATCATTGCTGCTGGCGGTATCACCGAAGGTCAGCATGCGGCGGAGAAAATCGCCGCAGGGGCAAGCTTGGTGCAGGTGTATTCCGGTTTTATTTACAAAGGTCCGGCGCTGATTCGTCAGGCGGTGGATGCCATTGCCGCGTTGCCGGCTAAGGCCAAGAGTTAATTGGGGGCAATAAAAAGGGCTCCCTGAGGGAGCCCCTGGGCTTGCGCCCGCCGCTCGGATGGAGCGTGCATGGTAAATCGGGAGGTGGCGCGATTATCCGACTGCGCGAAGTTCGTTAAGGCGATGGATGCCAGCGGTGCCGGTCATGCCATCCCAGTTGTCACCGCGTCCCTCACGCCAGCCGTTTAACCAAGCATGGCGCACCGATGGAAGGGTGAAAGGACAGAGGTCGCGGGATTTGCCATTGATGCCGTATTGGTAGCCGCGCAAAAAAGCTCTTTCTAACGGATCACGCTTAAGTCTTCTCATAGGGTAGTGCCCTCAATGTTGACTGTTATGTATGTCCCTTAGACCTTATGGCAAGGTCATGCAGATGGACTGCGAGATGCAGTTGCACTGCCTGGCGGAGTTCGTTGCCGGCGTGACGAAGCTCCTGTGTCGACACCATTGCGGCGTCGGCATAGGTTGATTTCTAACCAATGCACCGGGGCAAGTGAATGACTGTTTTGTCATAAGCCCTTAATGGTTTTATGGGTATGGCCATAAGGCTCTACTGCCCAGATCCGGTTTTGCCGCTGTAGCACCTATGCTAAGGGGCTATTACCGAAAGTTGTGTGGTCCACAGTTGCGAATGGTTTGCGATTGATTGGATTGTTTATTCCGACGAAGGGCCGTGTTGGCCGTTCTGTCGTCTACTTTGGCTGTGTCGCCCCGTTGGCTGCGCAGCGCTGACTGCCTAAGGCACTGGAACCCCCCATGTCGGATCGTTACGAACTCTTCCTCACTTGCCCCAAAGGCCTAGAAGGCCTGTTGCTTGAAGAGGCCACAAACCTCGGTCTGGAAGAGGCCCGCGAACACACTTCGGCCATCCGTGGCCTGGCCAGCATGGAGACGGCTTACCGCCTGTGCCTGTGGTCGCGCCTGGCCAACCGCGTGCTGCTGGTGCTCAAGCGCTACAGCGTGCAGGACGCCCAGAGCCTGTATGAGGGCGTGCTGGAAGTGGACTGGTTCGAGCATCTGGAGCCCGGCGGCAGCTTGGCGGTGGAGTTTAGCGGCAACGGTTCGGGTATCGATAACACCCACTTTGGCGCGCTGAAAGTCAAAGACGCCATCGTCGACAAGCTGCGCCAGAAAGACGGCACCCGGCCTTCGGTCGATAAGATCAACCCGGACGTACGCGTGCACCTGCGCCTGGATCGCGGTGAGGCGATTCTGTCTTTGGATCTCTCCGGCCACAGCCTGCACCAGCGTGGCTACCGTCTGCAGCAGGGCGCGGCGCCACTGAAAGAAAACCTTGCCGCTGCCGTTCTGATCCGCGCCGGTTGGCCGAAGATCGCCGCAGAAGGCGGCGCACTGGCTGACCCGATGTGCGGCGTCGGCACCTTCCTGGTGGAAGCCGCCATGATCGCGGCGGATATCGCTCCTAACCTCAATCGCATCGAGTGGGGCTTCAGCAAATGGCTGGGCCACGTGCCAGCGCTGTGGCAGCGGGTTGAGCAAGAGGCCGAGGAGCGTGCCGCTGCGGGCTTGGCCAAGCCGCCGCTGTGGATTCGTGGCTACGAAGCCGATCCGCGCTTGATCCAACCGGCGCGTAACAACATCGAGCGGGCGGGCTTGAGCGACTGGATCAAGGTCTATCAAGGCGAAGTGGCGACCTTCGAGCCGCGGCCGGATCAGCACCAAAAAGGTTTGGTCATCTGCAACCCGCCCTATGGCGAGCGCTTGGGCGATGAGGCGAGCTTGCTGTACCTCTATCAGAACCTGGGTGAGCGCCTGCGTCAGGCCTGCATGGGCTGGGACGTTGGGGTATTTACCGGGGCGCCGGATCTGGGTAAGCGCATGGGCATCCGCAGCCATAAGCAATACGCCTTCTGGAACGGCGCCTTGCCGTGCAAGCTGCTGCTGATCAAGGTCCAGCCGGAGCAGTTCGTCACAGGCGAGCGGCGTACCCCCGAGCAGCGTGAACGCGAGCGCGAGCAGGCCGAGCTGGCCGCGATCAAAGCCGCGCCGCAAGAGCGCCAGTACAACAAGAATGGCAACCCGATCAAACCGGCGCCGGAACCTGTTGAGCAAGCGCGCCTGAGTGAAGGCGCACAGATGTTCGCCAACCGCCTGCAAAAGAACCTCAAGCAGTTGGGCAAGTGGGCCCGCCGCGAGGACGTGCAGTGCTACCGCCTGTACGACGCCGACATGCCGGAGTACTCGCTGGCGGTCGACCTGTATGGCGACTGGGTGCACGTGCAGGAATACGCCGCGCCGAAATCCATCGATCCGCTCAAGGCCCAGGCCCGTTTGTTCGATGCCCTGGCGGCGATTCCGCAAGCGCTGAATGTCGACAAGAGCAAGGTGGTGATCAAGCGCCGTGAGCGCCAGAGCGGTACCAAGCAGTATCAGCGCCAGGCCACCCAAGGCCAGTTTATGGAAGTCACTGAGGGCGGCGTGAAGCTGCTGGTCAACCTCACCGATTACCTGGACACCGGCCTGTTTCTCGATCACCGCGCCATGCGCCTGCGCATCCAGAAGGAGGCGGCCGGTAAGCGCTTCCTCAACCTGTTCTGCTACACCGCCACGGCCAGCGTGCATGCGGCCAAGGGCGGCGCGCGCAGCACCACCAGCGTGGACCTGTCGAAAACCTACCTGGATTGGGCGCGGCGTAACCTGTCGCTGAACGGCTTCTCCGATAAAAACCGTCTGGAGCAGGGCGATGTGATGGCCTGGCTGGCGGAAGATCGCGGCGAGTATGAGTTGATCTTTATCGACCCGCCGACCTTCTCCAACTCCAAGCGCATGGAAGGCGTGTTCGACGTGCAGCGCGATCATGTGCAGTTGCTCGACCTGGCCATGGCCCGCTTGGCCAAGGGCGGCGTGCTGTACTTCTCCAACAACTTCCGCAAGTTTGTGTTGGATGAAAGCATCGCCGCGCGCTATCTGGTCGAGGAAATCAGCGCTTCGACCATCGATCCGGACTTCGCCCGTAATCAGAAGATCCACCGCGCCTGGCGCCTGCAACTGCGTGGTTAATCCTGCGTAGTGACTGCTAAGCCCCGCCATTTAAGACGGGGCATAGCTTTTTAACGATTGCCGCGAATCAGCGTGCGCAGGGCAAAGCGGTTGGGGTGGCAGGCCTCGGCCACATCCACTGGCACAGGCAGCGGCTCATTATTCAGCCAAGCGGCGAGCAATTCGCCGGCGAGCGGCGCGGTGATCAATCCGCGCGAGCCATGGCCACTGTTGATATACAAACCCTCCAGCCACGGGCAGGGCGCCTCCGGCACTTGCCGGGCGTCCTTGCTTAATACCGCATAGGCCTCGGCAAAGGCCTGGCTGTGCGCCAATGGCCCGACTATGGGCAGATAATCCGGACTGGTACAGCGAAATGCCGCGCGACCTGCCAGCTCGGCTGGATCTAGTGCACCGACGTTAAGCGCGCTAGCCAGTTGCGGCGAAATCTCTTCCAGCAGTTGCAGGTTGCTAGCCTGATCGGCGCTGCTGAGTGTGAGGTCATCACTGTGGAAGTCAAAGCTGGCGCCTAGGGTGTGTTCATCCAAACGCGGCGGCGCCACATAGCCTTCGGCGCAGACCACGGTGCTTAAGGCGCGGCTGGCTTGAGTCGCCGGCAGACGGGTGATTTGCCCGCGAATGCGCTTCAGCGGCAGTCCAGCACTTTGGCTAAAGGCTTTGATCTGCGCGGCATTGGCCAGGATCACCACAGGCGCGCTGGCAATCAGTTGCCCAGCGCTGTACACCTGCCAGCCTTCAGCCGTGCGGCGCAGTTCCAGCGCTTGCTGCTGGAGCTTGAGCTCAACCTGCGGGTGCTGAGTCTGCAAGGCGCACAGCGCGGGCGGATGCACCCAGCCGCCCTCGGGATAAAACAGACCGCCGCTGGCGAGTTCGATACCCGCTTTGTGTTCAGCGCTGGCTTGGTCGAGGTTCACCACTAAGTCTGCGGGGAAGGCCTCGGCCAGTTGCGCCTGACGCTGGGCTTCTTTGTCGTCAAAGGCCAGTTGCAGCACGCCGCAGTTGTCCCAGTCCTGGCCCTTGAGCAAACCTTCAGCGAGCCTGCGCGTATGGCCATAGCCGCTGACGATTAGTCGCGACAGCGCGGTGTGGTGCGCCGACAGCTTGAGGTACAGCACGCCCTGCGGATTGCCCGAGGCCTCTTGGGCGATGGCCGCGTGTTGCTCGACTACGCTCACCCGCCAGCCACGCTGGGCCAGGCTGGCGGCAGTGGCGCAGCCGGCTAAGCCGGCGCCAATCACAATGGCATGGCGCTCGCCGGTGGCTTGCGGGGGACGGGCAAACCAAGGCTTAGCGGGCTGCGTAGGAATCTCAGCAGGGCTGCTGACGCGGGTCTCAGGGTCGATCACTGCGCCGGTAAAGCTGCCTTTGAGCACTTCCCATTTTTTGCCGATGCCGGGGGTGCGCTTCATCTTGAAACCGGCGGCATTTAAACGGCGGCGCACATAACCGGTGCTGGTAAAGGTGCTGATGCTGGTGCCCAGGTGTGACAGGCGCGCCAGTTGGCCGAACAGCTCGGGCGTCCACATGTCGGGGTTTTTCGCCGGTGCAAAACCGTCGAGAAACCAGCAGTCGATACGTGCGTCGAGTTGGCTAAGCAGCTCCAAGGCATCGCCTATCAGCAAGGTCAACACCACCCGGCCGTTAGCGAAGACCAAGCGCTGAAAGCCCGGATGCACGGCCACATATTGGCTCAGCAGCGCCTCGGCAAATTGCGCCAGCTGCGGCCACAGGGCCAGTGCGCGGGTGAGGTCGGCACGGCTTAAGGGGTATTTTTCCACGCTGACAAAGTGCAGCCGCGCATCTGCTGGCGCGTGCTCGATGAACAGCTGCCAGGCGCAGAGAAAATTCAGCCCGGTGCCAAAGCCCGTCTCGCCAATCACCAGCGCCTCATGGGCCGTCAGGGCGGCAAAACGCTGCGCCAACTGGTTGTTGTCGAGAAACACATAACGGGTTTCGGCCAAGCCATCTTCATAGCTGAAGTAGACATCGGCGAAGTGTTTGGAGCGCGGCTGGCCGCTGGCGTCCCAGTCGAGATCAGCCGGGCCGGCGGCAGGAGCAGTGGCGGGGGTTGGAGCAGTCATGGATTACACCGATTGGCACAGGCGCGCATTCTAACAGGCCGCTGTGGGTGTCTCGCGCGGCTTAGGTGTTTATCATGCCGCCTGAGATTGACGCCGAGGGTGAGGCATTGAGCACCAAACTGATTACCGTCGAAGGCCACGCGGCACTGAAAAAAGAGCTGGATTATCTGTGGCGCGAACATCGCCCGGATATCACGCAGAAGGTCAGTTGGGCCGCGTCGCTGGGTGATCGCAGTGAAAACGCCGACTACCAGTACAACAAAAAACTCCTGCGTGAGATCGACCGGCGCGTGCGTTACTTGCGTAAACGCCTGGAAGACATGCGCGTGGTGGCCTACTCCCCCGAGCAGGAAGGCCGGGTGTTTTTCGGCGCCTGGGTCGAGATCGTCAATGAAGACGACGAAAGCAAACGCTTTCGCATTGTCGGCTATGACGAGATCTACGGGCGTAATGACTACATCTCCATCGACTCGCCCATGGCCCGCGCCCTGTTAAAGAAACAGGTCGGTGATGAAGCCACGGTGCAGACACCGCAAGGGGAGATGGTCTGGGAAATCACCACAATCAGTTATCAGCCCTAAACTGTGGTGCCGCGCGTTGCCCTCGGGTGAGCGTTGTTATCGCTAACAGTGCGAGACGTTAATCATGTCGCAAGCTACCCCTAGTACCCCAGGCTTCACCCGCAGTGCCTACAAAACCTTGGGATTGGCCGCCCTGGGCGGGGCGTTGGAGATTTACGATTTTATTATTTTCGTGTTCTTCGCCCTAACCTTAAGTGAGCTGTTCTTCCCGCCAGAAATGCCCGAATGGCTGCGTCTGCTGCAGAGCTTTGGCATCTTCGTGACCGGCTATCTGGCGCGGCCCTTGGGTGGCATTCTGCTGGCGCACTTTGCTGATCGCTTAGGGCGCAAGCGCGTATTCAGCCTGAGCATCCTGCTGATGGCTGGGCCTTGTTTAGTCATCGGTCTGATGCCGACTTACGCGCAAATCGGCTACTGGGCACCGCTGCTGTTATTGCTGCTGCGGGTGCTGCAAGGCGCCGCAGTGGGTGGCGAGGTGCCGAGCGCTTGGGTGTTTGTCGCCGAGCATGCGCCCAAGGGCCATCGTGGCTATGCCTTGGGTATGTTGCAGGCGGGGCTGACCTTCGGCTATCTGCTCGGCGCCATCACCGCCACCTTGCTGACACGGATTTACAGCCAGGCGGAGATTCTCGATTTCGCTTGGCGCATCCCGTTTATCTTGGGCGGTGTGTTTGGCTTGGTGGGCGTGTGGCTGCGCCGCTGGCTGCAAGAAACCCCAGTGTTTTTGGCCTTGCAGGAACAGCGTCAGGAGGCCGGGCCGTTGCCCTTAGCCCAGGTGTGGCGCGAGCATCGCCGCAGCATTGTGCCGGCGCTGCTGTTGACCTGTCTGCTGACCTCCGCGGTGGTGATGTTGGTGGTGGTAACGCCAACCCTGATGCAGCGCCACTTTGCCATCGCCGCCAGCCATGCTTTTGCCCTCAGCAGCCTTGGCATTATGTGTTTAAACATTGGCTGCGTGCTGGCCGGGCGCTTGGCTGATCGCATTGGTGCTTGGCGGGCGGTACTGCTCTATAGCCTGCTGTTGCCGTTGGGTGCCGGGGCGCTGTATGCCAGTTTGATCCTTGATCAAAGCTGGTTGGCGCTGGGCTACGCCGTGGCCGGTTTAGCCTGCGGAGTGGTGGGTGCGGTGCCGTCGCTGATGGTGGGCTTGTTCCCAGCGGCGGTGCGGGTTTCCGGGATCTCGGTGACCTATAACCTGGCCTATGCCCTGTGGGCCAGTATCACCCCTTTGCTGCTGCTGGCCCTGACGCCCTGGAGTCCATGGCTGATCGTCGGCTTTTGTGCGGTGATGGGCGCGGTGGGCGTGCTGACCGTTCTGGGTTTTGCCGTCAGCAGAGCCGCCAGTGACTCTGCTGGGCAATGGGCGCAGTGCTAGCCTTCGCGCAGCACCGTCAGTGGGCTGACATTCAGCGAGCGGCGGGTGCCGAGTAAACCCGCCCCACCGACCAAGAGCGCGCCGACTACAGGTAACAGCAGCAACCAAGGATGGGGCTGCCAGCTCAGATCAAAGGCGTAGCGGTACAGCAAAAAGCTGATCAGTTCGCAGCCCAGTGCCGCGAGCAGGCCGCTAGCCGCACCGAGCAAACCAAACTCCGCGCGCCGCGCCTGGCCGAGAATCTGGCGCTTGGCGCCTAGTGCGCGGAGCAACGCGCCTTGGCGAATACGCTCGTCCAGAGTGCTTTGCAGGCCGGCAAACAGCACGGCAAAGCCTGCCGCTAGGACAAACAGCAACACGAACTCAATGGCCAAGGTCACCTGCGCCAGAATGCTGCGCAGCTGGCTAAGCAGCGCTTCGACTTGCAGCAGGGTGACGCTGGGGAAGCTGCGCGCCAATTCTACCAACTGCTGCTCATGCTGCGGCGGCAGGTAGAAACTGGTCATGTAAGTGACTGGCAAGTCCTGCAAAGTGCCGGGCTGGAACAGCATGTAGAAGTTGGGTTGGAAGTTGTTCCAATCGACGTCGCGCAGGCTGGTGACCTGCGCATCACGCTGCAGGCCGCCGACGCTGAAGGTCAGGCGATCACCTAAGTTGATCTTTAGGCTGGCCGCCAGTTTGCTTTCCACCGACACCCCGGGCAGCTCGCTGGGTGCGTCGGCAGACCACCACTGGCCAGCGCTGAGCTTATTGTCCTCTGGCAGCTCGGCGGCCCAGGTCAGGCTCAAGTCGCGTCGCGTGGCACGTTCGCCTTCGGAATCCTTGCTGACGTTTTGCTTAACCGCCGCGCCGTTGATCGCGGTCAGCCGGCCCGGTACTACCGGATAAAGTGGCGAGCTGTGCGGCGACAGCTTGTTGATCTGCGCGCTGAAGGCGTCTTTGTCGGCAGGCAGAATATTCAGCGCAAAGTGGTTCGGCGCTTGTGCCGGCAACTGCGCCTGCCAGGTGTCGAGAAGCTCTCCACGCAGCAGGGCAATCAGGGCCATGGCCAGGATAATCAAACCAAAGGCCAGTGCTTGCCCAGCGGCAGCCACCGGTTGCCGCAGCAGTTGGCCCAGGCCCAAACGCCAAGGCAGGGCGGCGCGGCTGAGCAGACGGCGCAGGCTGTTTAACCCCAGCAGCAACAGGCCGCCGAGCAGCAGCGCGGTGACCACGCCGCCACCGAGCAGTGCGGCGGTGAGTTTTAGATCCAGGCTCAGGCGCCACATGATCAAACCCAAGGCCAGCAGCGCCGCGCCATAGACAAACCATGAGCTGGCCGCCACCGGCAGCAGATCGCGGCGCAGCACCCGTAGCGGCGGTACGCGGCCCAAAGCGGCCAGTGGTGGCAGGGCAAAGCCGGCGAGGGCGACTAACCCCGTGGCCATCCCGGCCAGTGCTGGCCACAGGCTGCCTGGGGGGATTTGCGCCGGCAGCAGACCTTGCAGCAGGTGGAATAAGCCCAACTGCGCCAACCAGCCCAGCAAGGCGCCGAGCAAACTGGCGCTGATGCCGAGTAAGGCCAACTGCAAGCTGAACAGAGCCAAAGCCTGTCGCCGCGACAGACCCAAGCAGCGCAGCAGGGCGCTGGCATCAAAACGCCGCGCGGCGAAGCGCGATGCACTGAGCGCCACGGCCACCCCGGCCAGGAGCACGGCAGCCAAACTGGCAAGGTTCAGGTAGCGCTCGGCGCGGCCTAAGGCGTTACCGACTTGGCGGTTGCCATCCTTACCCGTATCAATCCGTTGGTTAGCGGCAAGTGTGGGTTTGATTTGCTCTTGGTAGGCGGCGAGGGCGTTGCTGTCGCCGCGCCACAGGTCTTTGTAGCGCACCCGGCTGCCGGGCTGGATCACCCCGGTGGCGGGCAAGTCCGCCAAGTTCATCAGTACATGGGGGGTGAGGCTGTAAAAATCGCCGGCCTCATCGGGCAGATAGGTCAGTACGCGGCTCAGACGCAGGGTCTTCTGGCCCACCTCGATGGTGTCACCGGGTTTGATATTCAGCGCGACTAACAGTCTTGCCTCGGCCCATGCTTCACCCGGCGCGGGGCCGCTACTGGGTTGTTCCGCGCCATACAGCTGGGCGGCGCTTTTCAGCTCACCGCGCAGCGGATAGGCGTTGTCGGCGGCTTTAATACTGGCCAGTTGGATGCCGTTGTCGTTGGCCACCACGCTGGAAAATTCGACCAGCTGGGCGTGCTCAAGACCCAGCTGTTTACCCGCAGCAATCTGCTGCGCAGTGCTGGCGCTGCTGCCATTTAAACGCATATCTGCCGCCAGAAACTCGGTGGCGCGCAGCAGCATGCCGTCATTCAAGCGGGCGCCGAAGTAGCCAATCGCGGTGCTGGCGGCGACGGCAATGACTAAGGCCAAAAACAGCACGCGCAGCTCCGTGCTGCGGGCTTCGCGCAGTAATTGGCGCTTGGCCAGACTGAACAGACGAGACAGCGGCAGCGTCTTCATCAGCTGTGCCCCTGATCGACCAACTGGCCTTGCTCCAGGCGAATCTGCCGCTGGCAGCGCTGGGCCAAACGGCCATCATGGGTGACCAGCACTAAGGTGGTGCCCCGTTCGCGATTGAGCTCAAACAGCAGGTCGCTAATGCGCTCGCCGGTTTGGCTGTCGAGGTTACCGGTGGGCTCGTCGGCAAAGAGCACCGCAGGCTCCGCGACAAAGGCGCGGGCGATGGCCACCCGCTGCTGTTCGCCGCCGGAGAGTTGGCGCGGATAGTGGCTTAAGCGTTGGCCCAAACCCACGCGCTCCAGCAGGGTACGGGCGCGTTGGCGGGCATCGGCATGGCCTTCTAGCTCCAGTGGCAGCATGACGTTTTCCAGCGCATTGAGGCTGTCCAGTAGTTGGAACGACTGGAACACAAAGCCCACGTGCTCGGCGCGCACTTGCGCCCGTTGGTCTTCATCCAAGGCGCTTAAGTCGTTGCCGGCCAACAGCACGCTGCCGCTGCTGGGCAGATCGAGGCCGGCGAGCAAGCCTAAGAGGGTGGATTTACCTGAGCCGGAGCTGCCGACAATGGCCAGGCTGTCACCGGCATTCAGGCTCAGCGACAGATCGTGCAGTATGCTGAGGTCGCCTTCCGCGCTGCTAACCACTTTGTTAAGGTTGCGCGCGGTGAGAATCGTTGAGCTCATGGAGAATCCAATGCGTACATGGTTGATAGGCACAGCGCTGAGCTTGCTGCTGTGGGGGCCGACGGCTTTCGCGGGGGGCGTGCTGGTTGTCGGCGATAGTATCAGCGCCGCTTTTGGCCTGGATACCCGCCAAGGCTGGGTGGCTTTGCTTGAGCAACGCATGGCCGAGAACGGTTTTAACCAGCCAGTGGTCAACGCTTCTATCAGTGGCGACACCAGCTCTGGCGGGGCCTCGCGGCTCGCACCACTGCTTGCCGAGCACCAGCCTGAAGTGGTGATTATCGAGCTCGGCGGCAACGATGGCCTGCGTGGTCAACCCGTGACGCAATTGCAACAGAATCTTGCGGCCATGGTTGAGCAGTCGCAGAAAAGTGGGGCTAAGGTGCTGTTATTAGGTATGCAGTTACCGCCTAACTATGGCATCAAGTACACCACGGCGTTCGCCCAGGTGTTCGAGCAAGTCGCCAAGAGTCACAACACTGCCTTGGTGCCTTTTCTTTTAGAGGGTGTCGGCGGGCATCCCGAACTGATGCAAAACGACGGGATTCACCCGACTGCGCAGGCACAACCGCAGTTGCTGGAAAATGTCTGGGAAACCTTGCAACCTTTGCTCTAAACGGGCTTTTCTGACGCAAGCCTTTCGGCTAAGGTGGCGCCCCGCACTGGAGTCCTCAATGCCGCGTCCTGCTTGGTCCTTACACGCCTATCAACTGATCGAACCTGACGAACAGCTCGACCTGTTCGCCTGTCGAGAAGTCCGGGTGCATTTATTAGCTCGTCAGCTGGAGTTGGGTGAGTTCGCTGACCGCACATTGTGCGGCGGTTTACTGCCTGCGCACCCGATCTGGCGTTCGCTGGAACGCGACATGTTGCGCGACAAACGCCTGTGTCCTGCTTGCAAAGCCACCCTCGAAGCGCAAAAACGCGGTGAGGCGCCGAATAATAGCCGTGCCCTGAGCTATCCCAGCGGCTGAGCAATCGGTGTACACTCGGCAAAACCCCTTTCTCACCACTTCTGTCAGGAATTTCCGGATGTTGTCGCGCGCCGTCGCCCGTTGCCTGTCAATCGCTGCTGTTGTCGCTGCAGCTTCTGCTAATGCCCTTGAGTTTCCTCTGCCGCCGCCCGGCGAGGATGTGGTGGGGGAGGTGCAGGTCATCAAGGCCAAATATGAAGACACCTTCGCTGATCTAGGTGTCGCCAACGATTTGGGCTACCTGGAGATGATTGCCGCCAACCCAGGGGTCGATCCATGGCTGCCAGGCGCTGGCACCGAAATCATCCTGCCGACGCGACATATTCTGCCGCCAGGTCCGCGTGAAGGTATCGTCATCAACCTTGCCGAATACCGCCTGTACTACTACCCGAAAGGGCAGAACGTGGTGTACACCTACCCGCTGGGGATTGGTCGTGAAGGTTGGAGCTCGCCAGTGAGCAACGCCAAAATCACCGCCAAAACCCCCAACCCAGGCTGGACTCCGCCGCAGTCGATCCGCGAAGAGCACGCCGCCGATGGCAACCCGCTACCGGCCTATGTGCCGCCAGGTCCGGACAACCCGCTGGGGCCGTACAAAATGGCGCTGTCGATCCCGGGTTACCTGATCCACGGTTCCAACAAGAAGTTCGGTATCGGTATGCGCGTCAGCCACGGCTGCTTCCGCATGCTCAACCCCAACGTGCTGGCCTTGGCTTCCATGGTGTCGGTGGGGACGCCGGTACGCATCATCAACCAGCCGTACAAGTTTGGCCGCAGCAATGGCAAGGTCTACTTGGAGGCGCATACCCCCTTGGATGATCACGGCGATGCTTCGGTCGTCGACAAGCACACTGCTGTGATCAATGCGCTGCTGCAAAACGAACAGTTCGCCAATCTGCGTTTGGATTGGGAAATGCTGCGTGAAGTGGTCGCCGCCGAAGACGGCTTGCCCGTTGAGATCGCCCAACCGGATCAGTCGTCGGTCGTGGCTGAGGCTCCTGTTCCGGCTATCTAGCTGCCGCGCTGGTAAAAAGCCCGTCATGCCATGCGCTGACGGGCTTTTTTGTGCCTATCGCTTGCTCGAATCGCAGGCATAAAAAAACCGATCCCAGGGGATCGGTTTTTCCATAGCCTTGTGAGCTATTACTTGCGGCTAGCTTTTTCCAGCATACGCAGAGCGCGCTCATTGGCTTCGTCAGCAGTTTGCTGAGCCTTCTGAGCGGCAGCCAGTGCGTCATCAGCCTTGCGATAGGCTTCGTCAGCACGAGCTTGAGCGCGAGCAGCTGCATCTTCAGTTGCAGTCAGACGAGCTTCAGTTTCTTTGGAGATGCTGCTGCAACCGGTAGCCAGAACTGCGGCCAAAGCCAGAGCAGAGAATTTCAGAACGTTGTTCATCGTGTTCCCCTTCAGGTGGAGTTTTCCATAAGAGCAATTGCCTAATAGATATTAGGAAATTCGCCGGCGTACATACTACCTGTAACTTTTAGTAAGTAAACGGAGCTATTGCAAGCTAGAGCGCTTTTTTTCTATTTACTCTGCGATTATTCCAATAATTTCCTGTATCTGATTAAAAATTAAGCAGTTCTCTCGTTCTAGGTAGTAACGATTGTTCACCCTAGAGGGGTAGTCTAGACGTCTGTGCATAAGCAGCTGGGCCGATCAGCCTTCTGCGCTGAAAGCGCTTTATTCCGGCATTATGCGGCGCAGCAGTTGCCTTGGCGTGACACTTGGCACGTCCCGCTGATGGGCTAAGTCATTGATTTGCGTGACCTCGAAGCTTTCGGCCTGATAAGCTGCGAACAATTGCCGCACCGTCATTGGTTATTATTAGGGCGGTCACAGCACAAACAACGGTGGCGGCTGAGTCAGAATTGCAAGAGGAGCTGCGATGAACGAGGGTCTATCCATTCGCCATGATCAGGCCGGCCATCAGTTCGAAACCACAGTAAATGGTGATCGGGCGTACTTGGCCTATATGGACCTGGGCAAACAAACTCTGGATATTTACCGTACTTTTGTACCCAACTCGTTGCGTGGCAAAGGTATTGCTGCGGCGCTGACTGAGCACGCCCTTCAGTACGCTGAGCGTCTGGGGTATACGGTGATTCCGTCGTGTTCATATGTAGAACGATATATGGAACGGCGCCAGCGAAAGACTCAATAGATAGTAAAAGGCCGGTCATCACCGGCCTTTTTTATTAGCGGCTATTGTCCGGCAGTTAAATTTTTGCAATCAAGTTGCCGGCATGTAAGCCACATTCTTTCTGCGTCGCTTCTTCCCACCACCAACGCCCCTCACGTTCATGCTGATTAGGCAGTACGGGGCGGGTGCAGGGCTCGCAGCCGATGCTGATAAAGCCACTCTCATGCAGGCTGTTGTAAGGCAGCTCAAGCATGCGGATATAGGCCCAGACTTCCTCGCTGCTCATCTGCGCCAAGGGATTGAATTTGTATAGCGGCCGCTCCGGGGTGGAGAACGCGCCGTCAATCTCCAACACCGCCACGCTGCTACGGGTTCCTGGGCTTTGATCGCGGCGTTGGCCGGTGGCCCAGGCCTTAACCGTGGCCAGCTTGCGTCGCAGTGGCGCGGTTTTGCGAATCCCGCAGCACTCGCTGTGGCCGTCCTGATAGAAACTGAACAGGCCTTTCTCTTTTACGAACGGTTCCAGGGCGGCGGCGTCCGGGGAGAGGATGTCGATGCTGAGGTTGTAGTGGCTGCGCACCTGATCAATAAAGCGATAGGTCTGCGGATGCAGGCGGCCGGTGTCGAGGCTGAAAACCTTGACGTTTTTGTTCAGCTTCCACGCCATGTCCACCAGCACCACGTCTTCGGCGCCGCTGAACGACAGCCAGAGTTCGTCGCCAAAATGCTCGAAGGCCAGCTTAAGGATGTCTTGCGCAGACTTGTTAGCGTAGCTGGCCGCCAGCTCGGCTACATCGAAGGGGTGACTCATCAGGCTGTATTCCTAGTTATGGTGACGCGCAGCGTCGAGTGCAGCGATGGTAACAAAAGGCGGTTCTGCGACTAAATAACCAAACGCCGTAATTTCTGCCTTGGCGGGCTATATGGGTGCATTGCAGAGCCTTGGGCGAGTCGCTAGAGTGCCGCTTCCTAAATAAAATCCTAATGTAGGAGTGTCCTGTGGAAATCGCGTGTCTCGACCTTGAAGGCGTTTTGGTTCCGGAAATCTGGATCGCCTTTGCCGAAAAAACTGGCATCGAATCGCTCAAAGCGACCACCCGGGACATTCCGGATTACGACGTGCTGATGAAGCAGCGTCTGCGCATTCTGGATGAGCACGGCCTCAAGCTCAGTGACATTCAAGAAGTGATCGCCACGCTCAAGCCGCTGGAAGGCGCTGTGGAGTTTGTCGACTGGTTGCGCGAGCGTTTCCAGGTGGTGATCCTCTCGGACACCTTCTACGAGTTCTCCCAGCCGCTGATGCGCCAGCTGGGCTTCCCCACGCTGCTATGTCACAAGCTGATCACCGATGAAACCAACCGTGTGGTGGATTACCAACTGCGCCAGAAAGACCCTAAGCGCCAATCGGTCATCGCCTTTAAGAGCTTGTATTACCGAGTGATCGCCGCCGGCGACTCGTACAACGACACCACCATGCTCAGTGAAGCCCACGCCGGCATCCTGTTCCATGCTCCGGACAACGTGATCCGCGAGTTCCCGCAGTTCCCGGCGGTGCACACCTATGAGGATCTTAAGCGCGAGTTCTTGAAAGCCTCGAACCGCCAGCTGAGCCTCTGATCGCGGCATTTTTTAGGCCGCAAAAAAAGCCCGCTAAGCGTCTGTGCTAGCGGGCTTTTTGTTGGTGGCAGAGTTCTTTCATTGCCGTAACGGTGATGTCGCAATACGCCGCTGCGCGGCTATTGCAACCTACAAGTTGTGGAGCCGTAGCCTGGATTAGCGCCCGCAGGGTGCGTAATCCGGGTTGGGATGCCCGATCAGGCCGGCAACTGCTCCAGGGTTTGCAGCAGCACTTTGACCTTGGTGATCGACTCCTGATATTCGTCCTGCGCTTGCGAGTCAGCAACGATGCCGCCGCCGCCCCAGCAGCTGATTTGCCCATCTTGGGCCAGCAGGGTGCGGATGGTGATGGAGCTGTCCATCTCACCCCGCACATCTACGTACAGCAGCGAGCCGCAGTAGATGCTGCGCCGGGTCGGCTCCAGCTCATCAATAATCTGCATGGCGCGAATCTTTGGGGCGCCGGTGATCGAGCCGCCGGGGAAGCTGGCGGCGAGTAAATCCAGTGCGTCCTTGCCCTCTGCCAGCTCGCCTGTGACGGCGCTGACCAAATGATGCACGTTGGGATAGCTCTCCAGCGCAAACAGCTCAGGCACCCGTACAGAGCCGATACGGCAGCTGCGGCCTAAGTCGTTACGCAGCAGATCGACGATCATCAGGTTTTCCGCGCGGTCTTTGGGGCTGGCCAGCAAATCCGCAGCCGCTGCTTGGTCCTGTTGCGGGTCGCTGTGGCGTGGCCGCGTGCCTTTGATGGGACGGGTTTCCACTTGGCCTTGGCTGATGCGCAGGAAGCGCTCCGGCGACAGGCTGATGATGGCGTTATCGCCGCCCAGGTGCAGATAGCCGGAGAAGGGCGTCGGGCAGGCCTGGCGCAGTGCTTGATAGGCCGCCAGTGGCGAGCCTTGATAGGGTGCGGTAAAGCGCTGGGCGAAATTAACCTGGTAGCAATCGCCGGCCTGAATGTACTGCGCAATACGCTGCAGGCGTTCTAGATACTGGGCCGAACTGAGGTCGGGGCTAAAGGGTTTTAACAGGCTAAAGGCAGGTGGCTGAGCTGGGCTTTCGCGACTAAATAGCGCGCTTAGGCGCTGCTGTTCAGCACTGCTCAAGCTGGGATGAAAGACCAGATGGCTGCGCTTGAGTTGATGGTCGCTAATCAGTGCCCAGCCATACAGGCCGAAACGTGCATCCGGCAGGTTGCGATCCGCTTGAGCCAGGCTTGGCAGTTGCTCTAAGCGGCGGCCAAAGTCATAGCTTAAGTAGCCGATCAAACCGCCGGTAAAGGGCAGCTCGCTGCCTTCTGGCGCAGTGCTGGGGCCTAGCTCGCGCAGTGCTTGGCGCAGGCGCTGCAGATAGGCTCTGCCGCTTTCCTCGGGTTCGGGGCTGAACTGGGCTAAGGGCCAGGCGCTGAGTAGATCAAAACGGCCGCGTTCGGCGAACGGGCGGCCAGCATCAAGCAGCAGCGCGCCGGGGGCTTGGGCGATGCGCAGGAAATAGCTAAGGGGATCTGCCTGGTAGGGCAGGTCCTGAATCAGACAGGTCGACATAAAGCTCTAATTGACGAGGCGAGTGGCGATTGTAGTGGCTGCTGGGCGCGCAGCCTAGGCGGTGCTGCGGGGTGAAGGCGGGAGGGACAAAGAAAAAACCCGGCCTGAGCCGGGTTTTGACTAGGTCAGGCTTTGCTGGGGACGTGGCCAAATAACTCTTGGGAGAAACGCACGCGCTCTTCCGGAGTTTCTTTGATGTCCTGCTTGGCCAGTTCGGCCAGGCGGGCTTCCACGGCATGGGCACGATGGGTCAGGCCGCTGTCGTTGGCGATCTGGATGTTCAGGCCCGGGCGGGCGTTGAGTTCCAGAATCAGTGGGCCTTTGTCCTGGTCCAGAACCATGTCCACACCGATATAGCCCAGGCCGCACAGCTCATAGCAACCGGCGGCAAGCTTCATAAAGCCATCCCAGTTGGGCAACTGCACGCCGTCCACCGCGTTGGTGGTGTCCGGGTGTTTGCTGATTTTGTTGTTCAGCCAGGTGCCTTGCAGGGTGATGCCGGTGGCCAGGTCCACGCCGACGCCGATGGCGCCTTGGTGCAGGTTGGCCTTGCCGCCGGACTGGCGGGTAGGCAAACGCAGCATGGCCATCACCGGGTAGCCCATCAGCACGATGATGCGGATGTCCGGTACACCTTCATAGCTGATGCTTTTGAAGATCTGATCCGGGGTCACCCGATACTCGATCAGCGCCCGATCGCGCAGGCCGCCGAGGGAATACAGGCCAGACAAGATGCTAGAGATCTGCTGCTCGATTTCTTCGTGGCTGATGATCTTACCGGAGACCGTTTTGTATTTATCTTCAAAACGGTCAGCGATCACCAGAATGCCGTCACCACCGGCGCCTTGCGCCGGCTTAACCACGAAATCAGGGCGGTCACCAATGATGTCGCGCAGTTTCTCGATGCCTTTTTCGGTGTCGATGATGCCGTACATTTCCGGCACCGCGATACCCGCCTCGATAGCGCGACCCTTGGTGATGATCTTGTCGTCCACGATCGGATACAGATGACGTTTGTTGTACTTCAACACGTAATCCGCGTTACGCCGGTTGATACCCATGATGCCTTTGGCTTCGAGGGCCTTCCAGGTTTTCCAGAGTCCGAACATGGCTCAATCCTTCAGGAAGGCTTTGAAGCGGAACAGCTCAGTCAGGCGATAGCCGCGATAGCGACCCATAGCCAACATGAAGCCCACCAGAATCATCAGCACAGCCGGGAAGGTGAAGATGAAGTAGTTCAGTTGCGGCACGCTCATCAGCAGGTGCGCCAAGGTCGCAGCGAACAGGGTGCCGATGGCAACTTTGAGGGCCGTGGCCGAGCCACGTTCTTCCCAAGTGATCGACAGGCGTTCGATGGTCATGGTCAGAATCACCATTGGGAACAGCGCTACCGACAGGCCGCGATCCAGACCGAGCTTATGACTAAACAAGCTGATTACGGCGATCAACACCACGACAAAGGTCAGCACCACCGACAAGCGCGGCAGCATTTGCAGCTTGAGGGTTTCCAGATAGGACCGTAACGCCAAGCCGAGAGCGGTAATGATCGTAAACAGCACGATACCGAAGCCCAGTTGGGTTTCTCGGAAGGCCAGAGCGATCAGCACCGGGGTAAAGGTCCCGAGGGTTTGCAGGCCGCCCAAGTTACGCAGAATCAGAATGACCAATACGCCAATCGGGATCATGACCATGATCATGAACGACTGCTGGGTTTGCAGCGGCAGGCCGTAGAGGCTGTATTCGAGGAAATCCGCGTCGGTGTTTTCGTCGGTCAGCTTGGCCAGGCGAATGGCGTTCATTTCGCTGTTGTTCAGGCTGAAGGTCACTTGTGCTTGCTTGCCACCTTCCATGTTCAGCAGCGGCTCGTCGCCGGTCCACCACATCAGGCGGTCAGCTGGCAGGCCTTGCTCGCCGGACTCAGGGTTGAAGTACAGCCATTTTTCGCCGTTGAAGCTGCGCAGCCACAGCTCAGGGCTTTGCTGGATATCAGCAGCCAGGCGGATGGTGTGTACGCGCTCCATCGGCACGTGGGCGATAGACAGCAACAGTTCGATGACCTTGGCCTTTTTCGCCGTGCTAGGGTCGCCACTGAGCAGCAGCTTGACGTTGTCATCGTTGCTGTTGTTGACCCGCTTGATGGTCTCGCTAATAAAGGTCTCGACGTCCGCCGAGTGTTGGCGAATCGGCGCCAGCAGCGCTTCGGCGGCGATCTTCTCAACGCCTTCAACGGCAATGCTGTCCCGGAAGATCGGGCCTTTAGCTTTGATCTTCTCGCCGCTGTAACGCTTGGTCAGCACCAGGCGGTAGTACAGGGTTTGCTTGCCACTGGCACGGCGCGCCGACCAGGTAACTTTACGGTTGCCGTCAGTGCGGTTGATGCTGACGCCATAGTTGTTCGAGATAAAACTCTCGTTAAGGCTGACGTAGTCCTGGCTCAGCGGCGGTACAAACATTTGCAGTTTGACTGGCTCGCGCGAGCTGGCCTGGAATTCGACTTTGGCGTCGATGTTCCACAGGTCATCAGTTTCGTCTTCAGTCATCGGGATGCCGAGGACAAAGATCTGATAGGCCGTGATCAGAACGCCCAAACTCACGAGGAGTATGATCAGGACTTTCAGATGGAGGGTAAGAGCGCGCATGAAAGTTACTCGGCAGGGTTTACGTCAGGGTTACAGGCTGGCTTGCCTGCTGCGTAGGTAAGGCTCGGGTCGACTAGGGCATCGAAGCGCACCAGCGCCTCGGAGCCTATCAACAACGGGTATTGGAATGCACTGCGGTCAGTCAAGTTCACTTCAATACTTTCCAGTGCATGGCCCATGCATACATCCATCTCGATGACAGGCCTTGCGGTGTATGTTTTATCTTCTTCTGGATCATAGTCGCCGGAACGGCGTTTGATTTTGCTAATCCGCGCTAAAGGTCGTTCGATCGGATGGCTGTGGGTGCCATCTATAGCCAGATAAAAACGCACCCAAGTTTCGCCATCGCGCTTAAAGCGTTTGATGTCGCGGGCACTTAATGAGGCGGTTTTAGCGCCGGTATCGAGTTTGGCGGCAATTTGCAGATCAAGATCAAACAGCCTGACGTACTCATTGAGCCCATATACGGTTTTATCAGCGCCAAGGCTTAGGCCGGGGGCTAACAGTAGTACGAGCGAAAGAAGGGTGGGCTTGAGTCTCATAAATCCTAGGTAATAGCTGCAAGGATGGATATCAGCACCACGCCTGGGGCGCACTGCCTAAAATGTCTGACTCTTGAGTCTAGCAGGCGGTCAGTAATTCCTCAGCCGGCGACAAGCGGTCGGCATTCTATCATGGGGATTTTCAGTCAGCACAGGCGCTTATGGACGTTAATAGATGCTGTGTGTTGCATACCCCTAATGAAGCTGTAAGAAATATTGTCGACAATTCTTTGGTCTGGTTTGACTATGGCGGTGTATTTGGTTAGTTTGGCGCTATAAATTTAATCTAGTGTCGACACTATGCTTGATAGCTCGCAAATTCTCGAAAGCGTCTCGGAAGATTCCGAAACCCTTTCCGAGCAAGTCTTCCGCCGCATTCAAGCGGCCATCGTGCAGGGCGAGATAACTCCGGGCAGCAAGATATCTGAGCCTGAGCTGGCGCGGACCTACGGCATTAGTCGCGGTCCTCTGCGCGAAGCGATTCACCGTTTGGAAGGCCAGCGCCTGTTGGTGCGCGTCCCCCATGTCGGGGCGCGGGTGGTGTCGCTCAGTCATGCCGAGCTGATTGAACTGTATGAAATCCGCGAATCTTTAGAAGGCATGGCCTGTCGTTTGGCTGCCGAGCGCATGAGCCAGACCGAGATTAATGAGCTGCGCCGGGTGCTGGAGCTGCACGAGCAGGACGCCGCCTTCAAAGCTGGGGTGGGTTACTACCAGCAAGAGGGTGACTTCGACTTCCATTACCGGATCATCCAAGGCAGCGGCAACAAAACCCTGGTGCAGATGCTCTGCGGCGAGCTGTATCAACTGGTGCGCATGTATCGCCTGCAGTTTTCCGCCACGCCGAATCGTCCGCGCCAAGCCTTTAACGAGCATCACCGCATTCTTGACGCCATTGCCGAGCGCGATGGCGAGCTCGCCGAATTACTCATGCGCCGTCATATCGGCGCATCCAAACGCAATATCGAGCGCCATTACCAAAGCGCCCAATCCCAGACAGCCAACCCATAGAGGTGAGTCATGAGCCAGCAGTCGCAAGTCCGCAGTCCAGGCCAGCGTTTTCGTGATGCAGTGGCAGAAGAAAAACCACTGCAAGTAGTTGGGGCGATTAATGCCAACCATGCGTTGCTCGCTAAGCGCGCAGGCTTTAAGGCGATCTATCTTTCCGGTGGCGGGGTAGCGGCCGGCTCCCTCGGCTTGCCAGACCTGGGCATCAGCGGTCTGGATGATGTGTTGACCGATGTGCGCCGCATTACCGACGTGTGCGATCTGCCGCTGTTGGTGGATGTCGACACGGGTTTTGGTGCCTCGGCGTTTAACGTCGCGCGTACTGTGAAGTCGATGATCAAGTTCGGTGCGGCAGCGATTCATATCGAAGACCAAGTGGGCGCCAAGCGCTGCGGTCACCGTCCCAATAAAGAGATCGTCTCCCAGCAGGAAATGATCGACCGCATTAAAGCGGCCGTGGATGCGCGTACTGACGACAGCTTTGTGATCATGGCGCGTACCGACGCTCTGGCAGTGGAAGGCCTGAATTCGGCCCTTGATCGTGCGGCGGCCTGCATCGAAGCCGGTGCCGATATGATCTTCCCTGAGGCGATCACTGAACTGGCGATGTACAAGACCTTCGCCGATCGGGTCAAAGCGCCGATTCTGGCCAATATCACAGAGTTTGGCGCTACGCCTTTGTACACCACTGAAGAGCTGGCCTCGGTGGACGTGGCCATTGCCCTGTATCCGCTGTCGGCTTTTCGCGCGATGAACAAGGCGGCCGAGAATGTCTACACCGCGCTGCGCCGCGACGGCACCCAGCAGAATGTGATCGATACCATGCAAACGCGCATGGAGCTGTATGAGCGCATTAATTACCACGCCTTTGAGCAAAGCCTCGACGCTTTGTTTGCCGCGAAGAAGTAAAGGCCAAGACGCCTTTAACGGACATTGAATAACAATAATTTTGCTGGATCAGATGAGGAGATAACCGCTATGAGCGCTACCCCAGAGACCACCACTCCAGGCTTCAAACCCAAGAAATCCGTTGCCTTGAGCGGTACTGCCGCCGGCAATACCGCGCTGTGCACCGTAGGCCGCAGCGGTAACGATCTGCATTACCGTGGCTACGACATCCTTGATGTGGCCACCACCTGCGAATTTGAAGAAATCGCCCACCTGCTGGTCCACGGCAAGCTGCCCAATGCCGCCGAACTGGCTGGTTACAAGGCCAAGCTCAAAGCGCTGCGTGGCCTGCCTGCCGCGCTGAAAACCGCTCTGGAACAACTTCCACCATCGGCCCACCCGATGGACGTGATGCGTACCGGGGTGTCGGTGCTGGGTTGCCTGGCGCCGGAGAAAGACGATCACAACCATCCAGGTGCCCGTGATATCGCCGACAAGCTGATGGCCTCCCTGGGCAGCATGCTGCTGTACTGGTACCACTTCAGCCACAACGGCAAGCGCATTGAGGTGGAAACTGACGACGACAGCATCGGCGGTCACTTCCTGCATTTGTTGCACGGTGAGGCGCCGCGTGAGACTTGGGTGCGCGCCATGCACACTTCGCTGATTCTGTACGCCGAGCACGAATTCAACGCCTCCACCTTTACCTCCCGTGTCATCGCCGGCACCGGCTCCGATATGTTTTCCGCCATTGCCGGTGGCATCGGCGCGTTGCGCGGGCCGAAACACGGCGGTGCCAACGAGGTGGCCTTCGAGATTCAAAAGCGCTACGACAACGCCGATGAAGCCGAAGCCGATATCCGTGCCCGAGTAGAGAAAAAAGAAGTGGTGATCGGCTTCGGCCATCCGGTTTACACCGTGGCTGACCCGCGCAACAAAGTGATCAAAGAAGTGGCCCGTGAGCTGTCGGCCGAGCAGGGCAATAACAAGATGTACGACATCGCCGAGCGTCTTGAGAGCGTGATGTGGGAAATCAAAAAGATGTTCCCCAACCTCGATTGGTTCAGCGCCGTCAGCTACAACATGATGGGCGTGCCCACCGCCATGTTCACCCCGCTGTTTGTGATCGCTCGTACTGCCGGCTGGTCCAGCCATGTGATCGAGCAGCGTATCGACGGCAAGATCATCCGTCCGAGCGCCAATTACACCGGCCCAGAAGACCTCAAGTTTGTTGCGCTGAAGGACCGTAAATAAGATGAACAGCCAATTCCGCAAACCTTTAGCGGGTACGCAACTGGATTACTTCGATGCCCGCGAGGCCGTCGATGCCATCCAGGCCGGTGCGTGGGCTCAGCTGCCATACACCAGCCGGGTGTTGGCCGAGCAACTGGTGCGTCGCTGTGATCCAGCGGCGCTCACCGACTCGCTCAAGCAACTGATCGAGCGTAAGCAGGATCTGGACTTCCCTTGGTACCCGGCGCGGGTGGTCTGCCACGACATTCTGGGTCAGACCGCTTTGGTCGACTTGGCAGGCCTGCGCGACGCCATTGCCGAGCAGGGTGGCGATCCATCCAAGGTCAACCCGGTAGTGCCGACGCAACTGATCGTCGATCACTCGTTGGCTGTGGAGTTTGCCGGTTTCGATCCGCAGGCCTTTGAGAAGAATCGCGCGGTGGAAGAACGGCGCAACGAGGACCGTTTCCACTTTATCGAGTGGACCAAAACGGCGTTCAAGAACGTCGACGTGATCCCCGCTGGCAACGGCATCATGCACCAGATCAACCTGGAGAAAATGAGCCCGGTGATCCAGGCGCGGGGCGGTGTAGCGTTCCCCGACACTTGTGTCGGCACCGACAGCCATACCCCTCACGTTGATGCTTTGGGGGTGATCGCCATCGGTGTCGGCGGCTTGGAAGCCGAGACCGTGATGCTGGGCCGCGCCTCGATGATGCGCCTGCCGGATATCGTAGGCGTCAAACTCACCGGCAAGCGTCAGCCGGGCATCACTGCTACCGATATCGTTCTGGCCCTGACCGAGTTCCTGCGTAAAGAGCGCGTTGTGGGCGCTTGGGTAGAGTTCTTCGGCGAGGGTGCGGACAGCCTGTCCATCGGCGACCGCGCGACCATCTCCAACATGTGCCCGGAATACGGCGCCACGGCGGCGATGTTCTATATCGACCAGCAAACCATCGACTACCTCAAGCTCACTGGCCGTGAGCCTGAGCAGGTGGCGTTGGTGGAAAACTATGCCAAGACCACCGGTCTGTGGGCGGATGCCCTGAAAACCGCAGTCTATGAGCGGGTGCTGAGCTTTGACCTGTCGACCGTCGTGCGCAATATGGCCGGCCCGTCCAACCCGCATAAGCGCCTGCCGACTTCGGCGCTCAATGAGCGCGGCATTGCTGATGAAGGCAAGCTGGCCAGTGGCAAGCAGGAAGAGGCCGCCGGCTTGATGCCCGATGGCGCCGTGATCATTGCCGCCATCACCAGCTGCACCAACACCTCCAACCCGCGCAACGTGGTGGCCGCCGGCCTGCTGTGCAAAAAGGCCAACGAGCTGGGTTTGCTGCGTAAACCTTGGGTGAAAACCTCCTTCGCTCCAGGCTCCAAAGTGGCCAAGCTGTATCTGGAAGAATCCGGCCTGCTGGCGGAGATGGAGAAGCTTGGCTTCGGTATCGTCGCCTATGCCTGCACCACCTGTAATGGCATGAGCGGCGCGCTGGACCCAGTGATTCAGCAAGAAATTATCGACCGCGACCTGTACGCCACGGCGGTGCTGTCGGGTAACCGTAACTTCGACGGACGTATCCATCCGTACGCTAAACAGGCGTTCTTGGCTTCGCCGCCGTTGGTGGTGGCCTATGCCATTGCCGGCACCGTACGCTTTGATATCGAGCAGGATGTGCTGGGCCACGACGCCCAAGGCAACGCCATTACCCTGAAAGACCTGTGGCCGAGCGATGAAGAGATCGACGCCATCGTCGCCTCCAGCGTGAAGCCCGAGCAGTTCAAGCAGATATACATTCCGATGTTCGATCTGGGCACCGTGCAGGAGGCCGAAAGCCCACTGTATGACTGGCGTGAGCAGTCCACCTACATTCGCCGTCCGCCGTACTGGGAAGGCGCCTTGGCGGGTGAGCGCACGCTTAAGGGCATGCGTCCGCTGGCGCTGCTGCCGGATAACATCACCACCGATCACCTGTCGCCATCCAACGCCATTCTGCTTGACTCAGCAGCCGGCGAGTACCTGGCGAAAATGGGCCTGCCGGAGGAGGACTTCAACTCCTACGCCACGCACCGCGGCGATCACCTCACCGCGCAGCGCGCGACCTTCGCTAACCCGCAACTGGTCAACGAAATGGCGGTGGTCAATGGCGAGGTGAAGAAGGGTTCACTGGCCCGCGTCGAGCCGGATGGCAAGGTGCTGCGCATGTGGGAGGCCATCGAAACCTACATGCAGCGCAAGCAGCCGCTGATCATCGTTGCTGGCGCTGACTATGGCCAAGGCTCGTCCCGCGACTGGGCCGCTAAAGGCGTACGTTTGGCAGGGGTGGAAGTGATCGCCGCCGAAGGCTTTGAGCGCATTCACCGCACCAACCTGATCGGCATGGGCGTGTTGCCACTGCAGTTCCTTGCAGGTACCACGCGTAAAACCTTGGGCCTGGACGGCACGGAAACCTATGACGTGATCGGCGAGCGGAAGCCGCGCGCGCAATTGCACCTGGTGATTAACCGAGCCAATGGTGAGCGCCTTGAGGTGCCGATGACTTGTCGTCTGGATACCGCCGAAGAGGTTTCGATCTACGAAGCCGGCGGCGTGTTGCAGCGTTTCGCCAAGGACTTTTTAGAGTCGACGGTGGCCTGATTGACCGTTGTGTGTAGCGGCGTCTAGCGCGCCGCAGCCAAGGCAATCAGTCGTAAATGATGCAGCGGCGTGGCAGCTAGTAGTCGCCACGTCCGCTCGTTTAGGAGTCAGTGATGAGTCAGGTGCCGCAAGTCAAAATCCCCGCCACCTATATGCGTGGCGGCACCAGTAAGGGCGTGTTCTTCCGCCTGCAAGACCTGCCCACCAGTTGCCAGCAACCTGGTGCGGCGCGGGACAAACTGTTTATGCGGGTGATTGGCAGCCCTGATCCCTATGCGGCGCAGATCGATGGCATGGGCGGCGCCACTTCCAGCACCAGCAAGTGCGTGATCCTGTCTAAAAGCAGTCAGCCGGATCACGACGTCGATTACCTCTACGGCCAGGTGTCCATCGACAAGGCCTTTGTCGATTGGAGCGGTAACTGCGGCAACCTGTCTACCGCGGCCGGGGCCTTTGCTATTCACGCAGGCTTAGTTGATCCCGCGCGTATCCCGCAGAACGGGGTGTGTGTGGTGCGGATCTGGCAAGCCAATATCCATAAAACCATCATCGCTCATGTGCCGGTCAGTAATGGCCAGGTCCAGGAAACGGGCGATTTTGAGCTGGACGGGGTGACCTTCCCGGCAGCGGAAATCATTCTGGAGTTTGTTGATCCGTCCGATGATGGCGAAGACGGCGGCGCCATGTTCCCCACCGGCAATCTGGTGGATGAGCTGCAGGTGCCTGGTCTCGGCACATTCAAGGCCACGCTGATCAGCGCGGGCATTCCCACGGTGTTTGTCGAGGCACAGGCTATCGGCTATCAAGGCACTGAGCTGCGCGAAGCCATCAACACTGATCCGCAGGCCCTGGCACGTTTCGAGGCGATTCGCGTCGCCGGCGCCTTGCGCATGGGCTTGATCAAAACGGCGGAGGAGGCAGCGACTCGTCAGCACACGCCGAAAGTGGCCTTTGTCAGCCCGCCTAAGGATTATCTGTCTTCTAGCGGTAAGGCGATCAAGGCGGGGGAGATCGACTTGCTGGTGCGCGCGCTGTCCATGGGCAAACTGCACCACGCCATGATGGGCACCGCGGCGGTGGCCATTGGCACTGCCGCGGCGATTCCCGGCACGCTGGTGAATCAGGCCGCCGGTGGTGGCGAGCGCAGCGCCGTGCGCTTTGGCCATCCGTCCGGCACCTTGCGCGTAGGCGCCGAGGCTAGTTTGGAAAATGGTCAGTGGCAGGTGAAAAAAGCAGTGATGTCGCGCTCGGCCCGCATCCTCATGGAAGGTTGGGTACGGGTGCCCGGCGATAGCTTTTAAGCCTTAATGGTTACTGACGCCTAGCATCAAGCCACCGGCGCCAACAAAAAAAGCGCCGGTGCTTTTATTCAGGCGGCTGACGCCCTTGGCGGTTTTCACCCAGCGGCGGATCTGCTGGCCAAACAGAGAGTAGGCGAGGGAGCCGACAAAAAATTCGGCCAGCAAATAGGTGCTGCCGAGGTAGAGAAACTGCTCGGCAGTCGGTTCGGTGGGTTTAATAAATTGCGGAAAAATCGCGGCAAACAACAGGATCGCCTTGGGGTTGCTGATGCCAACCAGAAACTCGTTACGCATCAGCTTAAAGATAGGTGCTTTGACCGGCTTAACGGCAACCCCTTCGCTGAGCTGCAAACCGCTGAATTCGGTGCTGCGCCAGGTTTTGATGCCCAGATACACCAAGTACGCTGCACCGCAGACTTTGAGTACGGTAAAGGCGGTTTCTGACGCCAGTAACATGGCGCCAAGACCGATCGCGGAGATAAACAAAAACAGCGCGTAGCAGGCGAGACGGCCAAAGGTGCCCAACATGGCCGCGCGAAAGCCATAGTTAATGCTGTTGTTGAGGGCGCAGAAGTTGTTTGGGCCTGGGCCTAAGGCGATTAATGCAGCAATTGGCGCAAAAACAACGGCGTCCATCAGGGTCATAACAAACTTCCGCAGGAGGTTATTTAAAGCGCCGTTCGACGCCTTTCTCGACCAGGATCTTGGCCGAAATCTCTTCCACCGAGAAGGAGGTCGAGTTAATAAAAGTGATGTTTTCGCGGCGGAACAAGTTCTCCACCTCGCGCACTTCAAATTCGCACTGGGCGAAGCTGGCGTAGCGGCTGTTGGGTTTGCGTTCGTGGCGAATGGCGGTGAGGCGATCCGGGTCGATGGTCAGGCCAAACAGCTTGTGCCGGTGTTGCTTGAGAACGGCCGGCAGCTGCAGGCGCTCCATGTCGTCTTCGGTGAGCGGGTAGTTAGCCGCGCGAATGCCGTACTGCATGGCCATATACAGGCAGGTCGGGGTTTTACCGCAGCGCGAGACGCCGACTAGGATCAGGTCAGCTTTATCGTAGTAATGGGTGCGGGCGCCGTCGTCGTTATCCAGGGCGAAGTTAACCGCTTCAATGCGCTCCATGTAGTTGGAGTTATGCCCGATGGAATGGGACTTGCCGACAGAATAAGACGAGCGTTCTTTTAGCTCGTGCTCTAATGGTGCGAGGAAGGTGGAAAAGATATCGATCATAAAGCCTTCGGATTCAGCCAGGACTTCACGTATTTCCTGGTTTACCAAAGTGTCAAAGATGATCGGTCGAACGCCGTCCTTTTCCGCGGCGTTATTGATTTGCTGTACCATGGCGCGCGCTTTTTCTTTGCTGTCGATGTAGGGGCGCGTGAGTTTGGTGAAGTCGATATTCTCGAATTGAGCCAGCAGGCTTTGGCCCAAGGTTTCGGCCGTAATGCCGGTACCGTCAGAGATGAAAAAGGCAGTTCGTTTCATTTGCACCATGGGCCTTAAGCTGAGGACGAATCTTGGCTATTATAAGGCCCGCAATGCCGAGCCGATGTGGCCTGCATTGTTACCTATTTCCCAGGGTCAGGTCATCAATGCACCGGTTGTTCCAGTGCAGGAAAAAACCTGATTCCAATGAGCTTTTCCAACACCCTTTGTGGAGAGATCACTGTGGTTGAGTACGTAGTTTCCCTCGATAAGCTCGGCAATCATGATGTTGAGCATGTAGGGGGCAAGAACGCCTCCCTGGGCGAGATGATCAGCAACCTTGCAGGTGCTGGTGTTTCGGTGCCCGGCGGCTTTGCCACAACGGCTCAGGCGTACCGTGATTTCCTTGAACAAAGCGGCCTCAATGCGCAGATTCATGCCGCACTCGACGCATTGGATGTCGACGACGTTAATGCCCTGGCGAAAACCGGCGCGCAAATCCGTCAGTGGGTGATGGACGCTGAGTTGCCCGTTGAGCTGGATCGGCAAATCCGCGTGGCCTTCGCCGAAATGGCCGGTAGCAACGACAACATGGCTGTCGCGGTACGCTCCTCGGCCACTGCCGAAGACCTGCCAGATGCGTCTTTCGCCGGCCAGCAAGAAACCTTCTTGAACATCCGTGGCGTGGATAACGTGATCCGTGCGGCCAAGGAAGTGTTCGCGTCGCTGTTTAACGACCGCGCCATTGCCTACCGCGTGCACCAGGGTTTTGACCACAAGCTGGTAGCCCTGTCCGCTGGCGTGCAGCGCATGGTCCGTTCGGAAACCGGCACCGCCGGGGTGATGTTCACTCTGGATACCGAATCGGGCTTCCGTGACGTGGTGTTTATCACCGGCGCTTATGGCCTGGGTGAAACCGTGGTGCAAGGTGCGGTCAACCCCGACGAATTTTACGTGCACAAGCAAACCCTCGAAGCCGGCCGCCCGGCGATTCTGCGCCGCAACTTGGGCAGCAAAGCGATCAAGATGGTCTATGGCGAAGAAGCCAAGGCCGGTAAATCGGTCAAGGTGGTGGATGTCGACCGCGCCGAACGCGCGCGTTTCTGCCTGAGCGACGCTGAGGTCAGCGAGCTGGCCAAGCAAGCCATGATCATCGAGAAGCACTACGGCCGGCCGATGGATATCGAGTGGGCTAAAGACGGTGACGACGGCCAGCTGTACATCGTCCAGGCGCGTCCGGAGACGGTAAAAAGCCGCTCCAACATCAATGTGATGGAGCGTTACCTGCTCAAAGAGAAAGGCTCGGTACTGGTTGAGGGCCGCGCCATCGGTCAGAAAATCGGTGCTGGCCGAGTGCGGGTGATCAACGACGTGTCGGAAATGGACAAAGTCCAGGCCGGCGACGTGCTGGTTTCCGACATGACCGACCCGGATTGGGAGCCGGTAATGAAGCGCGCCAGCGCCATCGTCACCAACCGTGGCGGGCGGACTTGCCACGCCGCGATCATCGCCCGTGAGCTGGGTATTCCGGCGGTTGTGGGCTGCGGCAACGCGACCCAAGTGCTGAAAGACGGCCAGGGCGTGACTGTGTCCTGCGCTGAGGGTGACACCGGCTTTATCTTTGAAGGCGAGCTGGGCTTTGATGTGCGTACCAACTCGGTCGACGCCATGCCTGATCTGCCATTCAAGATCATGATGAACGTCGGTAACCCCGATCGTGCCTTCGACTTCGCCCAACTGCCGAACGAAGGCGTGGGTCTGGCCCGTCTGGAATTCATCATCAACCGCATGATCGGCGTGCACCCCAAAGCATTGCTGAACTTCGCCGGTCTGCCGCCTGAAATCAAAGACAGCGTCGAGAAGCGCATCGCCGGTTACCATGATCCGGTTAACTTCTACGTCGAAAAACTGGTTGAAGGTATCAGCACCCTGGCTGCGGCGTTCTGGCCGAAGAAGGTCATCGTGCGCCTGTCGGACTTCAAGTCCAACGAATACGCCAACCTGATCGGCGGCAAACTGTATGAGCCGGAAGAAGAAAACCCGATGCTGGGCTTCCGTGGCGCTTCGCGCTACATCAGCGAAGCGTTCCGCGATTGCTTCGAGTTGGAATGCCGGGCGCTGAAAAAAGTGCGCAACGAAATGGGCCTGACCAACGTCGAGATCATGGTGCCGTTCGTGCGTACTTTGGGCGAAGCCAGCCAGGTGGTCGACTTGCTCGCCGCTAACGGCTTGGCCCGTGGCCAAGACGGCCTGCGCATCATCATGATGTGTGAGCTGCCATCCAACGCCATCCTGGCCGAAGAGTTCCTGGAATACTTCGATGGCTTCTCCATCGGTTCCAACGACCTGACTCAGCTCACTCTGGGCCTGGACCGTGACTCCGGGATCATCGCGCACCTGTTCGATGAGCGTAACCCGGCAGTGAAGAAGCTGCTGAGCAACGCCATCCAAGCTTGTAACAAAGCCGGTAAATACATCGGTATCTGCGGCCAAGGTCCATCCGATCACCCGGATCTGGCGCGCTGGCTGATGGAGCAGGGCATTGAGAGTGTGTCGCTGAACCCGGACTCCGTACTGGATACCTGGTTCTTCCTCGCTGAAGGTCAAAACGCCTGAGTTCAGTAGGCTAATCACATGTTCAAGGGCGGGTTGATCCTGCCCTTTTTTGTGTAAGAGCGCAGATGCAAAGCAGCAGTGAGCTTTTTCCCGTCGCCTTGATCAGCGCTGAGTTGCGTGGCGACTTGTGCGAGGACGTTTATCGCCTCAAGCCGGCCAACAGTCCGGATATCAGCGTGGAGCTGGCGCTGACCCGCCTGGGAGTCGCCGGGCAAGAGCAAAACCGTGGTGTCCCTGTGGTTCTGCTGCCGGGCAGCTTCTCCAATCGGCGCTTTTGGTACTCGCCCAAGGCCATTGGCTTGGGGCCTTATCTGGCCCGCGCCGGCTTCGATGTGTGGATCGCCGAGATGCGCGGTCATGGTCTATCGCCACGTAATCGTGACTATCAGCGCAATACCGTAGCGCACTACGTCCGTTATGACTTGCCTGCGATAGCGGCCTTTGTCTTCGAGCAAAATTCCCAGCCCGCCCACTGGCTCGGTCATTCCCTTGGCGGCGTTACCCTGGCGGCAGCGTTGGGCGGCAACTACCTTGAACAAGAGAAAGTGGCCTCGGCTGTGTTGTGCGGCAGCCAAGTGAGCCGCGGCTATTGGCCGTTAAAAATCCCTCCGGTGGAGTGGCTCGGGCGCTTAATTGTTAAGCGTATGGGCGGTTTATCCGGTGCGCGTCTTAAGCGCGGGCCGGAGGATGAGCCGATCAGCCTGGCTATCGAAACCCTGCGCTGGCATGGTTTGTTTGGCCGGTTTGGCGATGCTGAACAAGACTGGTGGGCCGGTTTGGCCAAGGTCCAGGTGCCGGTGATGGTCGTGGCGGCGCAGGGCGACTACCAAGATCCGCCTTGGGCCTGCGAAAAAATGCTCAAGCAATTCGGCTCTGAGTTAAGCGAATACCTGTGCTTAGGCAAAAAACGGGGTTTCTCCAGCGACTTCGGTCATGTAGAAATGCTCATTAGCAAAGAAGCGCAGCGCGAGGTGTGGCCATTGATTGGCCAGTGGCTGCGCAAAAGCCCCCAAGTGGCGGCTGAATTAAGTCATGCAGCCCAGGCAGAAGCAGGTCTGGCGCTTTAGCTGACGGTCTAATTTCCACGGTGCCTGCGGCTTAAGCCGCTGCAGGTGCCCACAACAATGACTAGGAGACTCTGCATGCACTACATCACCCCGGATCTGTGTGACGCTTACCCTGAGCTGGTGCAAGTGGTAGAGCCGATGTTCAGTAATTTTGGCGGCCGCGATTCCTTTGGCGGCGAGATCGTCACGGTGAAATGCTTCGAAGACAACTCGCTGGTCAAAGAGCAAGTCGAGCTGCCGGGCAAGGGCAAGGTGATGGTGGTCGACGGTGGTGCCTCCATGCGCCGCGCACTGCTGGGCGATATGCTGGCCGAAAAAGCGGCGAAGAACGGTTGGGAAGGCATCATCGTGTACGGCTGTGTGCGTGATGTTGATGTGCTGGCGCAAACTGATCTGGGCATCCAGGCCCTGGCCAGTCACCCGATGAAAACCGATAAGCGTGGCATTGGTGATCTGAATGTCGCGGTGACTTTCGGCGGCGTGACCTTCCGTCCAGGTGAGTATGTGTATGCCGACAACAACGGTGTGATCATTTCGCCTTCTGCACTGCAGATGCCGGAGTAAGCTCCTTGCAAGACAGTGTTCTGGATGAGGACGACAACGCCCAGTGGGGCCTGGTTCATGCTCTGCTGCTCAACGGGCAGGGCGGCGCGCGCAGCATCACCCGCCAAGAGCTAGAGGATCTCCAGCTGGGCGAGCAGGAAAGCCTGTGGCTGCACTGGGACCGTGGTCATCCGCATACCCACACATGGTTGCGCAAAAGCAGCGGCATCAGTGAGTTTGCCTGCGATCTGTTGTTGGAAGAGAACACCCGGCCGCGCTTGCTTAACTTGCCGGAAAAGCATGTGCTGATCTTTATGCGCGGGGTCAACCTCAATCCAGACGCCGCGCCGGAAGACATGATCTCAGTGCGCATTTTTGCCGATGCCAAGCGCGTCATTTCTCTGCGCTTGCGTCCACTGCACGCCACCGATGAAGTCATCGAAGAGCTGCAACTGGGCCGTGGTCCCACCACCGCCGCCGAGCTGGTGCTGCGTTTAGCGGATGTTCTGACCGATCGTATTGAGCAATTGGTCGATGACATCTCCGAGCAGGTCGACACCCAGGAAGAACTGGCCGACAGCCCCAAACGTCAGCCCCTGGCGCACGTTGAACTGCTGCAAGTACGCAAGCGCGCGGCTGGCCTCAGGCGTTTCTTGGCGCCGCAGCGGGATATTTATGGCCAACTCAGCACTGCGCAACTGACGTGGTTTGTGCGCGGTGAAGGCGGCTATTGGAACGAGCTGAACAACCGCCTGACAAGGTACTTGGAAGAGCTTGAACTCAGCCGCGAGCGTATCGGCTTGCTGTTGGAGAGTCAGAACCGGCACATGAACGAGCGGATGAATCGCACCATGTACCGCTTCAGTATCATCACTGGAATCTTCCTGCCCATGAGCTTTTTAACCGGCTTGCTGGGCATTAACGTCGGCGGCATTCCCGGTGCCGATAGCCCTTATGGCTTTGCCGTGGCATGCACGCTGATGGTGCTGGTAGCGGCTGCGCAGTGGTGGTTGTTCCGCCGTTTGCGCTGGATCTGATGTGACTAAAGCCTATTCCCTCACGTCTAGCGGGAACATCCAGAGAGGTGAGCCATGAACGATCCATTTGAACAGTCTTTGCGTGAGCTGCTTAATTCGCCATCTGCGGATTATGACGATGACGCCGGCTTGCACCGCGTTCTAAAAACCGCCAACCGCCAGGTTGGTGCAGGTGATCTGTTCGCATTGATGGGCAATTGGGTAGGGGCATTAATGCTGGCCCTGAACAATGGCTCCCGCCATGTAGCTCCCGTGTCACGTCGCTCCACACCACCCCGTTCTACTGATAAGGCCGAATAAATGGAACTCGATCCCTGGACTCAAAGTTTGATCGCCGCAATGACTGCGCTGTGGACTAAGGTGGCTGGTTTTATTCCGAACCTATTTGTTGGCTTGATCCTGGTATTGCTGGGTTTCGTGGTGGCTAAACTGCTCGATACCTTGCTCTCCAAACTGCTCGGTAAAGTCGGTTTAGACCGCTTAATGGCCGGTACAGGGCTGACCAAGTTGCTCGGCCGTGCGGGCATCCAGGTGCCGGTATCGACCCTGATCGGCAAAATTGTTTATTGGTTTGTGTTGTTGGTGTTCTTGGTTTCGGCGGCAGAGTCGCTGGGTCTGCAACGCGTTTCCGCGACTCTGGATGTATTGGCGTTATACCTGCCCAAAGTATTTGGTGCTGCACTGGTATTACTCGCCGGTGTGCTATTGGCACAGTTGGTCAGTAGTTTAGTGCGCGGCGCCGCAGAAGGAGTTGGGCTGGATTATGCCCATGGCTTGGGTCGAGTTGCTCAAGGCTTAGTGATAATTATTAGTATTTCCGTGGCAATTGGTCAGCTTGAAGTTAAAACTGACTTGCTGAATAACGTAATTGCCATTGTTTTGATATCTGTCGGTTTAGCAATTGCCTTGGCATTGGGGTTGGGTAGTCGCGATATCGCCAGCCAAATACTGGCAGGTATCTATGTGCGCGAATTGTATCAAGTCGGGCAACAAGTCACGGTAGGGGATGTCGAAGGCCAGATTGAAGAGATCGGCACCGTTAAGACAACTCTGCTCACTGCCGAAGACGAGCTGGTTTCGGTGCCTAATCGTGCGCTACTTGAGCAACAGGTCAAGAGCTGATCGCGCCGATATCTGCTATCTTATGCGGCCCATTTGCAGCCTGCTTGCAGGCTGCGTCGGCCATCGCCCTGACTGTCGGCCTGATCCGTTTTGAATAAGACCCATCCTCTGGCTCTGCGTTACGATCCCCGTGAGCTCTCGGACGAAGAGCTGGTTGCGCGTGCCCACGAAGAGTTGTTTCACGTAACCCGGGCCTACGAAGAGCTGATGCGCCGCTATCAGCGCACACTGTTTAACGTCTGCGCGCGTTATTTGGGCAACGAGCGTGATGCTGATGATGTCTGTCAGGAGGTCATGCTCAAAGTGCTTTAC
Organism: Pseudomonas sp. 5P_3.1_Bac2; assembly: GCF_025465995.1. Classification (GTDB taxonomy): domain Bacteria; phylum Pseudomonadota; class Gammaproteobacteria; order Pseudomonadales; family Pseudomonadaceae; genus Aquipseudomonas. The sequence goes on from NZ_JANLNY010000004.1 coordinate 590,307, forward strand.
GGCCTGAAGAACTTTGAAGGTAAGTCAAAGTTCAAAACTTGGCTGTACAGCATTACCTACAACGAATGCATAACTCAGTATCGGAAAGAGCGGCGCAAACGCCGCTTGATTGATGCCCTGAGTCTTGACCCGCTGGAGGAGGCGTCCGAAGAAAAAACACCGAAGATTGAAGATAAAGCCGGTTTGGATCGTTGGTTAATTCACGTAAATCCCATTGACCGTGAAATTTTGGTGCTACGCTTTGTCGCGGAGCTTGAGTTCCAAGAAATCGCAGACATTATGCACATGGGCCTTAGCGCGACTAAAATGCGCTATAAACGTGCTCTTGATCGTTTGCGAGAGAAATTTTCAGACAGCCGTGAAACTATTGAGTAACTTTTTGTCATAGATAACGGCAGATAGTGCTACAATAGCTCGCAGAGTTGTCTTGTTAGTCAGACAACTTACTGACCACACAAGATAGGAAGCCTTGTAATGAAATTGAAGAACACTTTAGGCGTAGTCATTGGCTCGCTGTTGGCTTCGGCCTCCCTTAGCGCGCTGGCTCAGGGCCAAGGCGCTGTTGAAATCGAGGGTTTTGCGAAGAAGCAGTTCTTTGACAGTTCCCGCGACTACAAAAACGACGGCAACCTGTTCGGTGGCAGCGTTGGTGTATTCGTAACAGACGACGTTGAACTCCGTCTGGGCTACGATGAAGTGCATAACGCTCGCGGTGACAACGGTCGCAACATCAAGGGTGCTAACACTGCTCTTGACGCACTGTTCCACTTCAACAACCCAGGTGATTGGTTCCGTCCTTACCTGTCGGCCGGTTTCTCTGACCAAAGCATCGGTCAAGGCGACCGCGGCGGTCGTGACCGTTCCACCTTCGCTAACCTGGGTGGCGGCTTCAAGTGGTACTTCACTGACAACTTCTACGCTCGTACCGGCGTTGAAGCTCAGTACAACATCGACTCTGGCTACACCGAGTGGGCACCAAGCGTAGGTGTTGGTATCAACTTCGGTGGTGGCGGCAAGCCAGCTCCAGTAGTAGCTGCTGTTGAGCCGACTCCAGAGCCAGCTCCAGTTGAAGAGCCGCTGGAACTGGTCCGTGTTGAACTGGACGTCAAATTTGATTTCGACAAAGCTGCTGTTAAGCAAGACAGCTACGGCGACATCAAAAACCTGGCTGACTTCATGAAGCAGTACCCACAAACCACCACCGTGGTTGAAGGTCACACTGACTCCGTGGGCACCGATGCTTACAACCAGAAGCTGTCCGAGCGTCGTGCAGCCGCTGTACGTAACGTGCTGGTTGACCAGTACGGCGTTGAAGCTGACCGCGTTAACTCGGTTGGTTACGGCGAGTCCCGCCCTGTTGCTGACAACGCCACTGATGCTGGCCGCGCCATCAACCGTCGCGTAGAAGCTGAAGTAGAAGCTCAGGTTAAAGCTCAGTAATTCGAGCAACCTGCTTCACGAAAAACCCGGCCTAGGCCGGGTTTTTCTTTGCCTGCGATTTGTTCAGCGATTAAACCTTGGCTGTTGTTATGCCGAGGTAGGGCGCAGTCTAACGAGACTGATTAGGGGCTGGTTTGCTATGACTGGGGGTCGCTAAGGTTAGCTGTTGGGCTGAGAGATGACTGTCGGCATCCGCGACTGCTTGCGTCGGTAGGGGCAGTGTCAGTAGTGCAAAGGCCAGGGCGCAGCTGGCGTAGCCCAGGAGTCGGTTATGGTTAAAGCTGATCATGTTGGCTTTCCCATTTTTTATACTAAAGACTTAGTTAGCAGTATATGGGCTGTTTGTCATGCTTTTGCATTAAGAGTTATGCGCTAGATCAACCTTTAGCTAAATGACTGCCTTTGGAACTAACGCTATAGTTCCCTTTAATTTATAAGCTATTGAAATATAACGATTAATTTTATCTTTCAGAAGATGCTGAATTTTTCCCGATGGCCACTCATTTCGGGCTAGGTTGCATGGTTTTTAAATCGCTTGGCGGGTTTCGAGGAGATGGAAGTCCGCTGGGGGAGGGGGCAAGTTATTGCCCTGCGCTAATTTGCCGCAAGTAGCGGTGCAATTAGCCAGATATCTAATCGCCTGCGGGCGGCGAAAGCTCGGCAAAAGTTAAAGTTAGCTTTTACATGTAAAGGCATTGGCCCATTTATTAATGGCTGCCGCTGCTAGGTACTGCTTGTTCGGTAATTTGTTTAAGGGTGCGCAGTACTTCTACGGCATCCCAGCGGCTGGGGTCGAACATGGCATAAGTTAAGCCGTCATAACCGAGTACATCGACTTGTTTGTGATAGCCCGCACGCTGTAATAACGCCTCAATTTCCGCGAAACAGATATTAAAGTGGGCGCGGGAGAAGGGAGTCTGACGTTGGCAAACAAACCCTTCCAGGTTCAATTCTTCAACAGTTTTACGCACCTTCTCTAGTGGCATGCGATTGACGTTGTGCTTCATCTGGATCACATCGAGCATCTTGGCCTTCCTTCAAAAAATCGGCTCCACCGAGTGGGGCTTGTGAGCTTGGTCTAAGAATAGACAAAAATACTGTACAAATAAACAGTATTCGATGATAGTCACTCCATCTGCTCCGTGGCTAGCCGTTTTCCGGCCTGCTCAGGGGCCAGGCTAGGCAGGGAGGACGTGAACAATGCAACAAATGCTTATTACAGTTGTGCTACTGGCTTTATTGAGCGGTTGTGCGCAGCCGCAGCTGGATCAACCTCGGGCCAATGGCACCTTCTTGGTAATCGAAAACACTCAAGCTTGGGTGGTGTTGGTGGCTGATGGTAAGAAGGTTGAGGAGCCAGGTACGGTGGTCGACAGCTTCTGGTCGACTAACTCCTCGGGCGGTACGGCGGTCAGCTATGTGGTTGAGACGGCCCATTGCGGACGCTTACAGTGGTTGAGTGAGCATGCCAATGCGGCGGATGGTTTAACCACTCGCATGTCGTTGCGCCCTACGAGCAATGCGTTACCGGGCAACTGTGTGATTGCCGATGGTTTAAGCCGGATTTGGACCGTATTGGATTATTCCAGTTAGTCCGAGCAAGGCTGAGGCAGTTGCTGAACTCAGCCTTGTTGGCTCGATCTACGGCCTATTTCTCGGTTGGGTCGAGCGTTGTTTTACTGCCCTGTGCAAGCAGGCCGTCTGCGCGGAACATCGCCTTAATACCGCGAATGGCTTGGCGTGTGCGGTCAAGGTTTTCAATCAGTGCGAAGCGCACGTGATCATCGCCATAATCGCCAAAGCCAATGCCTGGGGACACGCAAACCTTGGCTTGCTGCAGAAGCTTTTTGGCGAACTCCAACGAGCCTAAGTGGGTGTAGGCCTCTGGTATTTTGGCCCAAATGTACATGGAGGCCTTGGGGTTCTCGACCATCCAGCCCAGCTCATGCAGGCCCTTCACCAGTAGATTGCGGCGCTGCCGGTACTGCTCCGCTATATCCTGGACGCATTGCTGATCGCCCTCTAGAGCGGCAATCGCAGCGACTTGCAGCGGAGTAAAAGTGCCGTAGTCGTGGTAGCTCTTGATGCGCGCTAGGGCGCTAACCAGTTCAGGATTACCCACCATGAAGCCGATACGCCAGCCGGCCATGTTGTAGCTTTTGGAGAGGGTGAAGAACTCCACGGCGATATCTTTGGCGCCGGGCACTTGCATGATTGAAGGGGCTTTCCAGCCGTCGTAGACGATATCGGCATAGGCCAGGTCGTGGATCACTAGCACGTCATATTGTTTGGCGAGGGCAATAACCCGCTCAAAGAAATCCAGTTCGACACATTGCGCGGTGGGGTTGGAGGGGAAACCTAAGATCATCATTTTCGGCTTAGGGATGGATTCGCGGATTGCGCGTTCCAGCTCGGCGAAAAAATCCACTCCCGGAATCAATGGCACCGAGCGCACCTGGGCGCCGGCTATCACTGCGCCGTAGATGTGGATCGGATAGCTAGGGTTAGGCACCAGTACCGTATCGCCGTGATCCAGCGTGGCCAACATTAAGTGGGCTAGGCCCTCTTTGGAGCCGATAGTGACGATGGCTTCACTTTCCGGGTCGATCGCCACGTCATAACGCTGCTTATACCAGTTGGCAATGGCCCTGCGTAGGCGCGGTATGCCGCGGGAGGTGGAGTAGCCGTGGGTGTCTTCGCGCTGCGCCACTTGCACTAGTTTTTCGACGATATGCGGTGGGGTTGCACCGTCTGGGTTGCCCATGCTGAAGTCGACGATGTCCTCGCCACGCCTGCGCGCTGCCATCTTCAGTTCAGCAGTGATGTTGAAAACATAGGGGGGGAGACGGTCGATACGGGCGAAACGACGCCCAGCTTGCTCAGCCATAAATACCTCAAGTACGTAAGCGCCCGGAACCGTCCGAGCGACGCCGGCCAATGCGTGGCCTGAAGCTGACGATAAGTGTGCTGGGGTGCGGCTGTCCAGCACAGCTGTGAGCTGCACAAACAGCACAGTTAGGCGTTTACTTGGGGGCTTGCAGATCTATGTAAAAGCCTGGGGCTTTGAGCGGCAGGGGTGTTTAAACCCGGCAAAGAAAAGCCCCGCACTAGGCGGGGCTCTTCTACAGCATCACGCGGTGCGTTTTAGCCTTAGGCTTGAACGACCGGGATCTTGGCGTTGGCAGCCGCTTCGCGGAACTCAGCGATCTGGTCAAAGCTCAGGTAGCGGTAAACGTCGGCAGCCATGCTGTCGATGTCTTTCGCGTACGCCATGTACTCTTCAACAGTCGGCAGTTTGCCGAGAATCGAAGCGACCGCTGCCAGTTCGGCAGAGGCCAGGTACACGTTGGCGCCATCGCCCAGACGGTTCGGGAAGTTACGAGTCGAAGTCGATACCACGGTGGAGTTGGAGGCTACACGTGCCTGGTTACCCATGCACAGCGAGCAGCCTGGCATTTCCATACGGGCGCCAGCTTTACCGTAGATGCCGTAGTAGCCTTCTTCGGTCAGTTGATGGGCGTCCATTTTGGTCGGCGGCGACAGCCACAGACGAGTAGGGATGCCACCTTTGACTTTATCCAGCAACTTACCAGCAGCGCGGAAGTGACCAATGTTGGTCATGCACGAACCGATAAACACTTCATCGATCTTGTCGCCAGCAACGCTGGACAGCAGACGCGCGTCGTCTGGGTCGTTCGGAGCGCACAGAACGGGCTCTTTCAGCTCGTTCAGGTCGATCTCGATGACTTCGGCGTACTCGGCGTCTTTGTCCGCTGCCATCAGCTGCGGGTTAGCCAGCCAGGCTTCCATCGCTTGGGCGCGACGTTCCATGGTGCGGGCATCGCCGTAACCTTCGCTGATCATCCAGCGCAGCAGGGTGATGTTGGACTTCAGGTACTCGGCGATAGCGTTTTCTGGCAGTTTGATGGTGCAACCTGCAGCAGAACGCTCGGCGGAGGCGTCGGACAGCTCGAAAGCTTGTTCAACGGTCAGCTCGTCCAGGCCTTCGATTTCCAGGATGCGACCCGAGAAGGCGTTGATCTTGCCTTTCTTCTCAACGGTCAGCAGGCCTTTCTGGATGGCGTAGTACGGAATGGCATGAACCAAGTCGCGCAGGGTGATGCCAGGCTGCATTTTGCCTTTGAAGCGCACCAGGATCGACTCTGGCATGTCCAGCGGCATAACGCCGGTGGCTGCGGCGAAGGCGACCAAACCGGAACCGGCTGGGAACGAGATGCCCATTGGGAAACGGGTGTGCGAGTCGCCACCGGTGCCGACGGTATCAGGCAGCAGCATGCGGTTCAGCCAGCTGTGGATGATGCCGTCGCCAGGACGCAGGGACACGCCGCCACGGGTGCGGATGAAATCCGGCAGGGTGTGGTGGGTGGTGACGTCGATTGGCTTCGGATAGGCCGCAGTGTGGCAGAACGACTGCATCACGAGGTCAGCGGAGAAGCCCAGGCACGCCAGGTCTTTCAGCTCGTCGCGAGTCATCGGGCCAGTGGTGTCCTGGGAGCCGACGGTGGTCATTTTCGGTTCGCAGTAGGTGCCTGGACGCACACCTTTGCCTTCCGGCAGGCCGCAAGCTTTGCCGACCATTTTCTGCGCCAGGGTGAAACCCTTGGTGCTGGCAGCCGGAGCTTCTGGCAGTTTGAACAGATCGGTTGGGCCCAGGCCCAGTTCAGCGCGGGCTTTTTCCGTCAGGCCACGACCGATGATCAGTGGGATGCGGCCGCCAGCGCGGACTTCGTCGAGCAGCACTGGGGTCTTCATTTCGAAGGTGGCCAGAACTTCGTCGCTGTCGTGCTTGGTGACTTTACCCGCGTGTGGGTAGAGGTCGATAACGTCGCCCATGTTCAGCTTGGAAACGTCGAACTCGATTGGCAGTGCGCCGGCATCTTCCATGGTGTTGTAGAAGATCGGAGCGATTTTGCTGCCGAAGCAGAAGCCGCCGCCACGCTTGTTCGGTACGTACGGGATGTCGTCGCCGAAGAACCACAGTACCGAGTTGGTTGCGGATTTACGCGAGGAACCGGTGCCCACTACGTCGCCGACGTAGGCGATAGGGAAGCCGTCATTGCGCATCTGCTCGATTTGTTTCATCGGGCCGATGGAGCCTTGGACGTCCGGGACGATGCCGTCACGGGCCATTTTCAGCATGGCCAGGGCGTGCAGTGGGATATCCGGACGCGACCAGGCGTCTGGAGCCGGCGACAGGTCGTCGGTGTTGGTTTCGCCGGTGACTTTGAATACGCGCAGGCTGATTTTGTCAGCCAGAACAGGGCGATTCTTGAACCACTCGCCGTCAGCCCAGGACTGCAGCACGGATTTGGCAGCAGCGTTGCCTTTTTTGGCGCGCTCAGCGACGTCGTGGAAGGCGTCAAACATCAGCAGGGTGTGCTTCAGTTGCGCGGCAGCGACTTCAGCCAGTTCAGCGTTATCGAGCATCTCAACCAAGGTAGCGATGTTATAGCCACCTTGCATGGTGCCGAGCAGCTCAACCGCGTGCTTCTTATCGATCAGCGGGGAAGTGGCTTCGCCTTTGGCGATAGCGGAGAGGAAACCGGCTTTAACGTAAGCGGCTTCGTCAACGCCTGGCGGTACACGGTTGGTGATCAGATCGAGCAGAACAGCTTCTTCGCCGGCCGGTGGGGCCTTGAGCAGTTCGATCAGGCCTGCGGTTTGTTCGGCGTTCAGCGGCTGGGGCACGACACCCTGAGCGGCACGCTCTGCTACATGTTTGCGATAGGCTTCAAGCACAGTTATTACCCTCATCAGTGGTCCCAGAGGTTTGTCTGGGACTCGATCCAGAAAATACCGAACCCAGCGCTGAACAGCTTTATGGGCTGCGTAGCCTAGGTTGCGTTATTTTCTTGAAGAAGCTGTTTTCAAAGTTTTACGCCGGCAGGACGGACTGGATGAGGGCTGGTGCAACTACTTTGGCAATTTATTTTTGCGCTGCACCAACATCGAACCTGCAGGATTGACTGTGCTCGTGACGCTTTGAAAACAGCTTCCAACGGACGTTGCTGCCTCTACAAGGCGGTCCAATTCTACTGGAAAGCTTTGATAAAGTTAAGCCAAAGGCCCCGTTTATATGGGGGTGATCTGCCTTAGACAAAGGGCTAAGATGCCAGCCTGTCCGGCTTAAGTCATTGCATTCGTTATGTCCAATCAGCGTATCAAAACCCCCTGTGTAGGCCTGTGCTCCACTGTTTACGGGGATTTGGTGTGCCGTGGCTGCAAGCGATTCCACCACGAGGTGACGAATTGGAACGGCTATGACGATGAGCAAAAGCATGCTGTCTGGCAGCGCCTTGAGGTGTTGCTGGTGCAGGTGATGGCGGCCAAGGTCGAGGTGTTCGATGCGCAGCGCCTGCGTATGCAGCTGCAGCAGCGGCAAATTCGCTTTGTGCCGAATCAGTCGCCGTATTGCTGGGCCTACCAGCTAATCGCCCGGGGCGCGCGGGTGATCAATCAACTCAATGCCTACGGCATGGTACTGCTGCCCGAGTTTCGCGACTGGGCTTTACCGGAGCTGCGCGATGCCATTGATCGCGAATTCTTCCTGCTGTCGGAAGCTCACTACGAGCGCTATATCGCCCCGCGTTTTTTGCGTGAGGCGTTAGATGGTCATCAGCCTTAAATCAGCGCTCAAGCCGGTCTGGATCGCTTAAAGGCGATCTAGACGCGAGCAGTCATTGATCAGCGCTGGGCGACGAGGTTTTCCAGATGACTGATGATGTCATTGGGCTTGAGCACCAGCACGTCACTTTCCAGTGAGTCGAGAATGACTTCTGCGGTGTTGCCGATCAGGGCGCCGGAGAAGCCCGTGCGCGCCACTGTGCCGATGACTGTCACGCTGGCGTTAAGGTCGCGGGCGGTTTGCGGGATCAGTACGTCCGCTGGGCCTTCACTGATATGCAGGTGCTCATTATCGACGCCGTATTCCTCCTGGAACGCCTTGCACTGGGCGCGGTAGCGCGCCTCGATCGTTTCGCTGAGCTGGAAGGTAGGATCAGCCGCTGACAGCATGGGCGAGGGGTGGGCGCTGATCACGTGCAATTGCGCCTTGGCCAGGCCGGCAATCTCAAAACCATGGCTGACAATGCTGCTATGCAAGGTGCGGTGCTCGGCGTCCGAGTTGCCGACATCGACAGCAGCCAAAATCACGCCTTGGTTCCACGGCGTATCGGTTTTAACCATCAGCACTGGCGCAGGGCAGTAGCGCAGTAATTTCCAGTCATCGGGGGTGAGCAGCGCACGCTTGAGCGGGTTGTCAGGGAAGTGCTGCTTGATCACCAGGCCGCAGCCCTCAGCTTGCTGTGCCTTAATGATGGTTTGGTGAGGGTTCTCTTGCCAGGCTTGTTGTGTGGAGACGCTATAGCCCTCGCTGCTGAGCAGGGTGCTGAGGTCATTGAGATAGGTCTGATGGTCAGCTTTTTTATCGCAGACCAACAGGTGCAGGTGCGATTGCGTCACGCCAGCAATCAGCTTGGCACGGCGCAGCGCCAAATCTTCTGCGTGGGCGGGCTCCATCACTACCAGAATGCTGCGAATGGCTTGCATGATCATCTCCATGGGCGGTTTTTATTGTTAGCCAGTATGGGTTGGTTGCTTCGCTTAAGTGCTGATCAGTATCAATCCTGTGGCTGTTGCTGTGCTCATTCGTATAATGCCGATTTTATTTGGGCACCTAGCTCGTGCTGTGTTGTGAGTTTATGCATCCGATAACTGAATTAATCCAGTGCTATTGCCGACCTACGTCGCGTTTTGTGTTTAAGGAAGTGCTTCTATGAATTTGCCGGAAATCCATGACTTCCTCGGCTGTCGCACGCCGCAGGCTTGGATCGATGCGGCTTTGGCTGATCAGCAAACCATGTTGATTGACCATAAAAACTGCGAATTTAAAGCGGCGAGCACCGCGTTAAGCCTGATGGCCAAGTACAGCACCTATGTTGACTTGCTCAACGCCATGTCGCGTTTAGCTCGTGAAGAGCTGGTGCATCACGAGCAGGTGCTGCGCATCATGAAGCGGCGCAAGATTGGCCTGCGTCCGGTGTCGGCCGCGCGCTATGCCTCGGGCCTGCGCAAAATTGTGCGCACCCATGAGCCGTATAAGCTGGTCGACACCTTAGTGGTGGGGGCTTTTATCGAGGCGCGCAGTTGTGAGCGTTTTGAGGTGTTGGTGCCGCATCTGGATGAGGAACTGGCTAAGTTCTATTTCGGTTTGCTGAAGAGCGAGGCGCGGCACTTTCAGGGTTATCTGAAACTGGCTTATCAATATGGTGATGCCCGTGACGTTGATCAGGCAATCGAGCGGGTGAGGGCAGTGGAGCAAGAGTTGATTGAAAGTCCGGATACGGAGTTTCGCTTCCATAGCGGGGTGCCGCCGCAATAACCCGCGAAACACTAAAAAGCGCCGTTAAAGGCGCTTTTTTATGCCTGATCTATGACTTGGCCGCTTTCGAGATCAAAAGCCTGCTGGTGTAAGCCGTGCTCATCGGCTTGCAGTGTCCAGCCATAACGATCCCAGTCGCCTAGGACGATGCGCAAGGCGGGCTCGCCGTTGATCAGCAGCGGATGGCTTGCCGGGCGATGGGTGTGGCCATGGATCAAGGTGCGTACGCCATGCTCGGCCATCACCTGGGGTACCAGCTCAGGGGTGACGTCGACAATGTCGCTGGCCTTCATGCGGGTTTGGCTACGGCTTTCGCTGCGCAGTTTGCGCGCCAGTTTGTACCGAGTGCTCAGTGGCAGGTTGCGCAGGATAAACAGCGATAGCGGGTTACGCAGCCAGCGGCGTAGCTTCATGTAGTTGACGTCGCGGGTGCACAGGCTGTCGCCGTGCATCAGCAGTACCGGTTGTGCGTTGATCTGAATAACGCTTGGGTCGCGAAGCAGGCTGCAGCCTGCTTCACGGCAGAAGGCGCGGCCAATCAAGAAATCGCGGTTGCCGTGCATCAGGAATATCTCTGTGCCGCTGTCGCTGAGGGCGCGCAGAGCTTGGGCGATTGAACGCTGATAAGGGCTGATGGCGTCGTCGCCAATCCATACCTCAAAGAAATCGCCCAATATGTACAGGGCCTTAGCTTGGCGTGCGCGACCAGCAAGCAGATGCAGAAACGCCCGGGTAATGTCCGGGCGCTCCTCTTGCAGATGCAGATCGGAGATCAGCAGTATCACTCAACGATCTCGGCGCGCTCGATGATCACGTCATCAACCGGTACGTCTTGGTGGCCGGCTTTGCTGGTAGTCGCCACGCCTTTGATGGCGTTAACCACATCCAGGCCTTCAACCACTTCACCGAATACGGCGTAGCCCCAGCCTTGTACGGTCGGTGCGCTGTGATTGAGGAAGCTGTTGTCCGCGACGTTGATGAAGAACTGCGCAGAAGCCGAATGCGGCTCCATGGTGCGAGCCATGGCGATGGTGCCGATCTTGTTGGCAACGCCGTTGTTGGCTTCGTTTTTGATGGTGGTGCGGGTGGTCTTTTGCTTCATGCCGGGCTCAAAGCCGCCGCCTTGGATCATGAAGTTGCTGATCACGCGGTGGAAAACGGTGTTGTCGTAATGCCCGTCTTTCACGTACTGCTTAAAGTTGGCCACGGTTTCCGGGGCTTTGTCTTCAAACAGGTTAAGGGTGATGACGCCGTGGTTGGTGTGCAGCTTAATCATGGCAATAGTCGCTCTGTCGTAAATTGCGTAAACCCAAAATAGCTGATACTCGGCTGCAAGTTAGCAAAGCAAACGGCATTCAAGGGTTGTTAGGCCTGTCAGGGGGTTGACAGCTTCGGCTATGATAAGCGCTTTGTTTTAGTCGGCCTACCCTGTGCCGCGCACCAGCATGATCAAGGACCCCATGAGCAAGCCAGAAACCGTCGCCGCCGCCAACTTTCTCCGCCCCATCGTTCAGGCTGATTTGGACGCTGGTAAGCACGCGAAAATCATCACTCGCTTCCCGCCGGAGCCCAACGGCTACCTGCATATTGGTCACGCGAAGTCGATTTGCCTGAACTTCGGTTTGGCCCAGGAGTTCGGTGGTCAGTGCAACCTGCGCTTCGACGACACCAACCCGGCGAAAGAAGATCAGGAATATATCGACGCGATCAAAGAAGACGTGCGTTGGTTGGGCTTTCAGTGGGCTGGTAAGGAGCACTATGCCTCGGATTATTTTGAGCAACTGCACGATTGGGCTGTCGCGCTGATCAAGGCAGGCAAGGCCTATGTCTGCGATTTGTCGCCAGAAGAGGCCCGTGAATACCGTGGCAGCCTCACCGAGCCAGGCAAGAACAGCCCGTTCCGTGAGCGCAGCGTGGAGGAAAACCTCGACTGGTTTGCCCGCATGAAGGCCGGTGAGTTCCCGGACGGTGCCCGTGCCCTGCGCGCCAAGATCGATATGGCCTCGCCGAACATGAACCTGCGCGACCCGATCCTCTACCGAATTCGTCACGCCCATCACCATCAAACGGGTGATAAATGGTGCATCTACCCAAGCTATGACTTCACCCATGGTCAGTCGGATGCCATCGAAGGCGTCACGCACTCCATTTGCACCCTGGAGTTCGAAGATCACCGCCCACTTTATGAGTGGTTCCTGGAGCAGTTGCCGGTACCGGAGCAGCCGCGTCAGTACGAATTCGCCCGACTGAATCTGAACTACACCATCACCAGCAAGCGCAAGCTCAAGCAATTGGTGGATGAAGAGCACGTCAGTGGTTGGGACGATCCGCGCATGTCGACCTTGTCGGGCTTCCGTCGCCGGGGTTACACGCCTGCTTCGATTCGCACCTTCTGCGACATGATCGGGGTTAACCGCGCAGGCGGTCTGGTCGATATCGGCATGCTCGAGTTCGCCATCCGTGAAGACCTTGACGCTAACGCCAGCCGCGCCATGTGCGTGCTCAAGCCGCTCAAGGTAGTCATCACCAACTACCCAGAAGGCCAGGTCGAGAATCTCGAACTGCCGCGCCACCCTAAGCAAGACATGGGTGTGCGCACGCTACCGTTTAGCCGCGAGATTTTTATTGATGCCAGCGACTTTGAAGAAGTCCCGCCGGCTGGCTTTAAGCGTCTGATCCCCGGCGGCGAAGTGCGTCTGCGTGGTAGCTACGTGATTCGCGCCGATGAGGCGATCAAAGATGCACAAGGCAATATCGTTGAACTGCGCTGCAGCTATGACGACAACACCTTGGGCAAGAACCCCGAAGGACGCAAGGTTAAGGGCGTGATTCACTGGGTGCCGGCGGCGCAGAGCATTGAGTGCGAAGTGCGTCTGTACGACCGTCTGTTCAAGTCGCCAAACCCAGAAAAAGCCGAAGAGGGCGGCAGCTTCCTCGACAACATCAACCCAGAGTCCTTGGTGGTGCTTAAAGGTTGTCGCGCTGAGCCGTCTCTGGCGCAAGCCACTGTTGAGGAGCGCTTCCAGTTTGAGCGCGAAGGCTACTTCTGTCTGGATAGCCGCGACAGCAAGCCTGAAGCGTTGGTGTTTAACCGCACCGTGACGTTGCGCGACTCTTGGACCTGATCGCTGTGCTAAGCCCTGGCGCCATGCGCGGGCTTGGCTGGCGAGCCTAACCGGTTGTATGTTTAAACGGGTCGCTGTGGCGGCCCGTGACTTTTTCAAGGAACCTCGATGCTCTCGATCTATAACACGCTGACCAAAAGCAAAGACGTCTTCACCCCGTTGGTGGCCAATCAGGTGCGCATGTACGTATGCGGCATGACGGTTTACGACTTCTGTCACATTGGTCATGCGCGGGTCATGGTGGCATTCGACGTGGCGACCCGTTGGTTACGGCATCGTGGTTACGACGTGACGTACGTGCGCAATATCACCGACATCGACGACAAGATCATTCGTCGCGCTAATGAAAACGGCGAGCCGTTTGAGGCGCTGGTGGAGCGCATGATCGCCGCCATGCATGAGGATGAAGGTCGTCTTAATGTGTTGCGGCCCGATCAGGAACCGCGCGCTACGGCCCATATCGCCGGCATGCACAGCATGATTCAAACTCTGATCGACAAAGGCTTTGCCTATGCGCCTGGTAATGGTGATGTGTATTACCGCGTGGGTAAGTTTGTGGGTTACGGCAAGCTGTCGCGGCGCAAAATTGATGAGCTGAAGATCGGTGCGCGTATCGAGGTCGATGAAATTAAAGAAGACCCGCTCGATTTCGTACTGTGGAAGGCGGCCAAGCCAGGTGAGCCAAGCTGGGCTTCGCCGTGGGGTGAAGGTCGTCCGGGTTGGCACATCGAGTGCTCGGTGATGTCGACCTGCTGCCTGGGCGAAACCTTCGATATCCACGGTGGTGGCCCAGACTTGGTGTTCCCGCACCACGAAAACGAAATCGCCCAGAGCGAAGCCGCCACTGGCAAGCTCTACGCCAATGCCTGGATGCATGCTGGTGCCGTGCGCGTGGATGGCGAGAAGATGTCCAAATCCTTGGGTAACTTCTTCACCATCCGTGAAGTGCTGTTGAAATATCATCCAGAAGTGGTGCGTTACCTGCTGGTATCCAGTCACTACCGCAGCCCGATCAACTATTCCGAAGACAGTCTGCGGGAAGCCAAAAGTGCTTTGGAGCGCTTTTACAACGCTCTGAAGGGGCTGCCAAAGGTGGTTGCTGCCGGTGGCGAGGCTTATGTGGAGCGCTTTAGCGCGGCCATGGATGATGATTTCAACTCGCCGGAAGCGTGTGCGGTGTTGTTCGACATGGCACGCGAGATTAACCGCTTGCGCGAAACTGATTTGCCGGCAGCTGCGGCTTTGGCGGCGCGCTTGCAAGAGTTGGCCGGATTGTTGGGGGTTTTGCAGCTTGAACCCGAGGCGTTTTTGCAGGCGGGTGCGGCAGGTAAGGTCGATGCTGCGGAGGTGGATGGGTTGATCGCCGCGCGGTTACAGGCGCGAGCGGATAAAGATTGGGCTGAGTCCGATCGCATCCGTGATCAGCTCAGCGCTATGGGCGTGGTGCTGGAGGACGGTAAGGGTGGTACTACCTGGCGTTTGACCCAGTAAGCCAAGGTTGCGCCGAATGCCTTAGGTGTTTGGCGCGGGCACAAAAAAAGCCCCTTGTCGGTGATGCCGGCAAGGGGCTTGTTATTTTGCTGTGCGGTTTAGTTGTGCAGGTGCTCGGCCGCGTGCAGGGTGTTTTCCAGCAGGCAGGCGCGGGTCATGGGGCCGACGCCGCCTGGTACTGGAGTGATCCAGCCGGCGCGGGGCAGAGCGGTCTCGTAAACCACGTCGCCAATCAGCTTGCCGTCGGCTTGGCGGTTGATGCCGACGTCAATCACGATAGCGCCCGGCTTGATCCATTCCCCTTTAACCAGACCTGGTTTGCCGGCGGCGACCACCACGATATCGGCCTGGCCTACGTGGCCGGCCAGGTCCTTGGTGAAACGGTGAGTTACGGTCACGGTGCAACCGGCCAGCAGCAGCTCCATGGCCATAGGGCGGCCAACAATGTTGGAGGCGCCCACTACTACGGCGTGCATGCCATACAGGTCGGCGCCGGTGCTGTGAAGCAGAGTCATGATGCCTTTCGGTGTGCAAGGGCGTAGCAGCGGCATGCGCTGGGCCAGGCGGCCAATGTTGTAGGGGTGGAAGCCGTCTACGTCTTTGTCGGGGCGAATGCGCTCTAATAAAGGCGAGGAATCCAGGTGCTCAGGCAGGGGCAGCTGCACCAGAATGCCGTCGATTGCTGGGTCTTCATTTAGGCGGTCGATCAGCGCCATCAGTTCGTCTTGGCTGGTGGTGTCCGGCAAGTCGTAGGCTTGGGAGTTAAACCCGACTTCTCCACAGTCTTTACGCTTGTGCGACACGTAGACTTGGGACGCAGGGTCGCTGCCGACGAGAATCACCGCCAGGCCAGGTGCGCGCAGGCCTTGTTGGCGTCGTTCGTCGACACGTTTGGCGATCTGCTGACGCAGGCTGGCGGCAATTGCTTTGCCATCGATCAGTTGTGCGGTCATTACGCTTGGTTAACCATAAAGAAGGACAAGAAAAAGGACGCGCATTCTCGCATGGTGCTGCGATGGGGCAAAGGCGCAAGCCAGGGTTTTCGCGTAAGCCCTTTAAATATTTAACTTTTTTTTAAAATTACTGTTGACGACTAATAAGCTGCTCTATAACATTCGCCCCGCTTGTCGAGCACAGCCAGACGCTGGGTAAGACGGCAAAGGTCGAAGCTGCAAAGTTTTTTCCCGAAGCCGAAAAGCTTTAAGTCTGCTCTAGCAGATGGATAAGCGCCCGTAGCTCAGCTGGATAGAGCATCCGCCTTCTAAGCGGATGGTCGCAGGTTCGAGTCCTGCCGGGTGCGCCATTTGGCGGTCTTGGCTCAAGCAAATGCAATATGGTGGGCGTAGCTCAGTTGGTAGAGCACAGGATTGTGACTCCTGTTGTCGTGGGTTCGATCCCCATCGTCCACCCCATATTTAGAAGGCGCCAGGTTAACCCCTGGCGTTTTCGTATGAAGCTTTACCGCGGACGTGGTGGAATTGGTAGACACACTGGATTTAGGTTCCAGCGCCGCAAGGCGTGAGAGTTCGAGTCTCTCCGTCCGCACCATCTTTTTGAACTCCCTCCCGTTTGCCGCTTGTATCTAGGGTGACTTCTGCAAATTGACCCTCTAGAATGCATGCCCTTGATTTGGGGTCGGTAAACGGCCGGCTTATGTCTGTGCAACGAGGATTATTCATGCAAGTTTCTGTTGAAAGCACTTCTGCTCTAGAGCGCCGTATGACCGTTGGTGTCTCTGTTGAGCGCATCGAGACTGAAGTCAACAAGCGTCTGCAGCAGACTGCCCGTCGTGCCAAGGTGCCTGGCTTCCGTCCTGGCAAAGTGCCGATGAGTGTGATCCGTCAGCGTTACGAAGACGCTGCTCGCCAAGAAGCCCTGGGCGATCTGATCCAAGCCACTTTCTACGAAGCCATCGTTGAGCAAAAACTCAACCCAGCTGGCGCGCCTTCTGTTGAGCCGAAAACCTTCGAAAAGGGTAAGGATCTGGAATACGTCGCCACTTTCGAAGTGTTCCCAGAATTCACCGTTGCGGGCCTGGAGTCGATCTCCGTTGAGCGTCTGCAAGCCGACGTGGCTGCCGCTGATGTCGACAACATGCTGGACATCCTGCGTAAGCAAAACACTCGTTTTGAAGCAGTCGAGCGTGCCGCTGAAAATGGCGACCAACTGAATATTGACTTCGTCGGCAAAGTTGACGGTGAAGTATTCGCAGGTGGTTCGGCTAAGGGCACCCAGCTGGTACTGGGCTCCGGCCGCATGATCCCTGGCTTCGAAGAAGCTCTGGTAGGCGCTAAAGCCGGCGAAGAGAAGGTCATTAACCCGACTTTCCCAGCTGATTACCAGAACCTTGACCTGGCCGGCAAAGCAGCTGAGTTCACTGTGACTGTTAACAGTGTTGCGGCTCCGCAACTGCCTGAGCTGAATGACGACTTCTTCGCCCTGTTCGGCGTTAAAGAAGGCGGCCTGGAAGGTTTCCGCGCTGAAGTGCAGAAAAACATGGAGCGCGAGCTGCGTCAGGCCATCAAGTCCAAGGTTAAAAACCAAGTGATGGACGGTCTGCTGGCTGCTAACCCAGTTGAAGTGCCTAAGGCGCTGATCAGCAACGAAGTTAACCGTCTGCGCGTACAAGCCGTACAGCAGTTTGGTGGCAACCTGAAAGCTGACCAACTGCCGGCTGAACTGTTCGAAGAACAAGCTAAGCGCCGTGTGGTGCTGGGCTTGGTTGTGGCTGAAGTGGTTAAGCAGTTCGACCTCAAGCCTGATGATGCCCGCGTACGCAGCATGATCGAAGAAATGGCTTCGGCTTACCAAGAGCCTGAGCAAGTGGTGGCCTGGTACTACAAAAACGAACAGCAAATGAACGAAGTACGTTCTGTTGTGCTGGAAGAGCAAGTTGTAGATACTGTTTTGCAGAAGGCCAATGTGACCGATAAGGCGGTCTCTTACGAAGAAGCTGTCAAGCCGGTTGAAGCACCGCAAGCCGCCTGATCTGTTGACCTCGTTCGAACACGCCATAAGCCAGCCTTAGCGCTGGCTTATGCGCATTTGCGATTTGACTATTTAGGGAGCGAGTGCAGCATGTCCCGCAATCCTTTCATGCAACAAATGCCTGAAATCCAAGCCGCTGGTGGCTTAGTACCTATGGTGGTAGAGCAATCTGCTCGGGGTGAGCGTGCCTACGACATCTACTCGCGTCTGCTCAAGGAACGAGTGATTTTTCTGGTCGGCCAAGTCGAAGACTATATGGCCAACCTGATCTGTGCCCAGCTGCTGTTCCTAGAGGCTGAAAACCCGGACAAAGATATCCATCTGTATATCAACTCCCCGGGTGGCTCAGTGACCGCTGGTATGGCGATCTACGACACCATGCAGTTCATCAAGGCTGACGTGTCTACTACGTGTATCGGTCAAGCTTGCAGCATGGGCGCGTTCCTGTTGGCTGGCGGCGCTGAGGGCAAGCGTTTCTGTCTGCCGAACTCACGCGTGATGATTCACCAGCCTCTGGGCGGTTTCCAAGGTCAAGCCTCTGACATCGACATTCATGCACGCGAGATTCTGTATATCCGTGAGCGCCTGAACCAGTTGCTGGCTCATCACACCGGGCAAACCCTTGAAGCCATCGAGCGCGATACCAATCGCGACAACTTCATGAGTGCCACACGAGCGCAGGAATACGGTCTGGTTGACGCTGTTCTGGAAAAGCGGCAGATGCCGGTTTAACAGCTATATAGATAGGGCGCAGTCGTGTGCTGCGATTAAGTAGGCGGTGCGCCCTTGAAAATGCTCGTATTTGCCTTCATCTTGTGTTTTAAGCCTACCCGTATTGGATTGAACGAATGACTGACACCCGCAACGGCGAGGACAACGGCAAGTTGCTTTATTGCTCCTTCTGCGGCAAAAGCCAGCATGAAGTGCGCAAACTGATTGCCGGTCCCTCCGTCTTTATCTGCGACGAGTGCGTTGACCTGTGTAACGACATCATCCGTGAGGAGGTGCAGGAGGCACAGGCTGAGAGCAGCGCGCACAAATTGCCAGCACCCAAGGAAATCAGCGGCATTCTTGACCAATATGTAATCGGTCAGGAGCGCGCGAAGAAGATCTTGGCTGTCGCAGTCTATAACCATTACAAACGTCTCAATCAGCGCGACAAGAAAGATGAAGTCGAGCTGGGCAAGAGCAACATTCTGCTGATCGGTCCTACTGGTTCGGGTAAAACCTTGCTGGCAGAAACCTTGGCACGCTTGCTCAATGTGCCGTTTACCATTGCCGACGCCACCACCCTGACCGAAGCCGGTTATGTGGGGGAGGATGTCGAGAACATCATTCAAAAGCTGCTGCAGAAGTGCGACTACGACGTAGAAAAAGCTCAGATGGGCATTGTCTATATCGATGAAATCGACAAGATTTCGCGCAAGTCGGATAACCCATCTATCACCCGCGATGTCTCGGGTGAGGGCGTGCAGCAAGCGTTGCTTAAGCTAATCGAAGGCACAGTGGCCTCGGTGCCGCCGCAGGGTGGCCGTAAGCATCCGCAGCAAGAGTTCCTGCAAGTCGATACGCGCAATATCCTGTTTATCTGTGGTGGCGCGTTCTCTGGTCTTGAAAAGGTCATTCAGGGGCGCTCGACCAAAGGCGGCATTGGCTTTGGTGCTGAAGTGCGCAGTAAGGAAGAGGGCAAGAAAGTCGGTGAATCGCTGCGTGCGGTGGAGCCTGACGATCTGGTCAAATTCGGCCTTATCCCAGAGTTCGTCGGCCGCTTGCCGGTGATCGCGACTCTGGATGAGCTGGATGAAGCCGCTCTGGTGCAAATCCTCACTGAGCCGAAGAACGCCCTGACTAAGCAGTATGGCAAGTTGTTCGAGATGGAAGGCGTTGAGCTGGAATTCCGTCCGGATGCCTTGAAATCTGTGGCCCTTAAGGCTTTGGAGCGTAAAACCGGGGCTCGTGGTCTGCGCTCGATTCTCGAAGGTGTGCTGCTCGACACTATGTACGAGATCCCGTCGCAGTCCGACGTGAGCAAGGTGGTTATCGACGAAAGCGTTATCGATGGCACCTCCAAACCCTTGCTGATTTACGAAAATACCGAGCTGCCGGCTAAAGCGGCACCGGATGCGTAACGCATCGGTTATATGATGTAAAAAAAGGGGCCTAACGGCCCCTTTTCTTTTCCTACTGCTGCGCTTGTTTTTTGTTTGGGCAGCCCCCATCTTAGGGGCAAGGGTTATCCCATCTTTAACGGCCGTAAGGCCGCCGTAGAGCCGAAATTATGAAGACAACCATCGAACTGCCTCTCCTGCCATTGCGCGATGTTGTGGTCTATCCGCATATGGTCATCCCTTTATTTGTTGGGCGCGAAAAGTCCATCGAGGCCCTCGAGGCCGCGATGGCTGGCGAGAAGCAGATTCTGCTGCTGGCCCAGCGCAACCCCGCCGATGATGATCCGGGCGAGGATGCGCTGTACCGCGTCGGTACGGTGGCCACCGTGCTGCAACTGCTGAAGCTGCCCGATGGCACCGTCAAGGTGCTGGTGGAAGGCGAGCAGCGTGGTGAGATTGAGCGCTTTATCGAGGTGGACGGCCATTGCCGCGCCGAGGTGCAGCTGATCGACGAGATTGATGCGGCTGAGCGCGAGTCGGAAGTCTTCACCCGCAGCTTGCTGAGCCAGTTTGAACAGTATGTGCAGCTGGGTAAAAAAGTCCCTGCTGAAGTGCTGGCTTCACTCAACGGCATTGATGAGCCTGGGCGCTTGGTCGACACCATGGCCGCGCACATGGTGCTGAAGATTGAGCAGAAGCAAGAAATTCTCGAGATCACCGATCTAGGCGCGCGTGTTGAGCACGTCCTGGCATTGCTGGATGCGGAAATCGACTTACTGCAAGTTGAGAAGCGCATCCGCGGTCGCGTGAAGAAACAAATGGAGCGCAGCCAGCGCGAGTACTACCTGAATGAGCAGATGAAGGCCATTCAGAAGGAACTCGGCGACGGTGAAGAAGGGCACAACGAGCTGGATGAGCTGAAAAAGCGCATCGAGAATGCCGGTCTGAGCACTGAGGCTCACACTAAAGCTACGGCTGAGCTGAACAAGCTTAAGCAGATGTCGCCGATGTCCGCAGAAGCCACTGTAGTGCGCTCCTATATCGATTGGCTGGTGAATGTACCGTGGAAGGCGCAGAGCAAAGTGCGCCTGGATCTGGAGCGGGCTGAGAGCATCCTCGATGCGGATCACTACGGTCTGGATGAGGTTAAAGAGCGCATCCTCGAATACCTTGCCGTGCAAAAGCGGGTGAAGAAGCTCAAAGGCCCGGTGCTGTGCCTGGTTGGACCACCTGGCGTGGGTAAGACCTCGCTGGCGGAGTCCATCGCCACTGCGACCAACCGTAAGTTCGTGCGTATGGCCTTGGGCGGCGTACGTGATGAGGCAGAGATCCGTGGTCACCGGCGCACTTATATCGGCTCGATGCCGGGTCGTTTGATTCAAAAAATGACCAAGGTTGGGGTGCGCAACCCACTGTTCTTGCTCGATGAAATCGACAAGATGGGCCAGGACATGCGCGGTGATCCTGCTTCGGCTTTGCTTGAGGTGCTTGATCCCGAGCAGAACCACAACTTCAACGACCATTATTTGGAAGTGGATTACGATCTTTCCGACGTAATGTTCCTCTGCACCGCGAACTCGATGAATATTCCCGGCCCGTTGCTGGATCGGATGGAAGTCATTCGCCTGCCGGGTTACACCGAGGCCGAGAAGATCAATATCGCCACCAAATACCTCGCGCCGAAGCAGATCCAGGCTAACGGTCTGAAAAAGACCGAAGTGCAGATCGAGGTGGAGGCGATCCGCGACATCATTCGTTACTACACCCGTGAAGCCGGGGTGCGCAGCCTTGAGCGGCAGATCGCTAAGGTGTGCCGTAAGGTGGTCAAGGAAAACATCACGCAGAAGAAATTCAAAGTCAGCGTGACGGCCGATTCCCTTGAGCAGTATCTGGGCGTGCGTAAGTTCCGCTACGGTTTGGCCGAGCAGCAGGATCAAATTGGCCAGGTGACCGGTTTGGCGTGGACCCAAGTCGGTGGTGAGCTGTTGACCATTGAGGCGGTTGTGGTGCCGGGTAAAGGTCAGTTGATCAAAACCGGGTCCCTGGGCGATGTGATGGTCGAATCGATCACAGCCGCGCAGACCGTGGTCCGTAGCCGTGCCAAGAGCCTGGGAGTGCCTGCGGACTTCTATGAGAAGCAGGACATCCACATCCATATGCCGGAAGGGGCTACCCCTAAAGATGGCCCTAGCGCAGGCATTGGCATGTGCACGGCGCTGGTCTCAGCCTTGACCCAAATTCCAGTGCGTGCTGACGTGGCCATGACCGGCGAAATCACCCTGCGTGGCCAAGTGCTAGCCATTGGTGGTTTGAAGGAAAAACTGCTTGCCGCTCATCGCGGTGGAATCAAGACAGTGATCATTCCTGAAGAGAATGTGCGCGATTTGAAGGAGATTCCTGAAAATATAAAAGCCGACCTGCAGATTAAACCGGTTAAATGGATTGACGAGGTCCTGCAAATTGCGCTGCAATACGCCCCGGAGCCCTTGCCCGATGCGGCTCCCATGGTTGCAAAGGATGAGAAACGCGAGTCTGATTCCAAGGAGCGAATTAGCACGCATTAGCCGGAGGGCTTTCTTGACACTTTTTCCGAGCCCTTGTTATAAAGCGGCTCAATCGTGTCAGCGGGCTCTCTAGCACTGGCTTTGCTTACATTCAAAAGCAAGAAATAAACTCACAGAAATTAAGGGGACTTAAGAGTGAACAAGTCGGAACTGATCGATGCCATCGCTGCATCTGCTGATATCCCGAAAGCTGTTGCTGGCCGTGCGCTGGACGCAGTAATTGAATCCGTTACTGGCGCTCTGAAAGCCGGTGACTCCGTAGTACTGGTTGGTTTCGGTACTTTCGCGGTTAAAGAGCGTGCTGCTCGTACTGGCCGTAACCCACAAACTGGCAAGCCAATCAGCATCGCTGCCGCCAAGATCCCAGGCTTCAAAGCTGGCAAGGCCCTTAAAGACGCCGTTAACTAAGGCTCTTTAGGTTTTGCTCTGCGGATCGGTCACTGACTGATCTGAGGTGAGGTGTAAGACCTAGCAGATGTTCTTGCTAGGTTCTCGAACTCTCCAACTAGATTCGAGCCGCTTCACCAGTGACGAGAAGGCGCATCTTGTGATGCGCCTTTCTTCTATCCGGACTTTACCCACACTGCGCGGCTGAGATTTTACGGTCGTTCTGGGGGACGCATGCTGCAGAACATTAGGGACAATTCACAGGGGTGGATTGCCAAAACCATCATCGGCATCATCGTCGCGCTGCTTGCGCTGACAGGCGTTGATGCGCTGTTTACCACTACCGGCAATAGTCAGAATGCTGCTGAGGTTAACGGCGAAAAAATCAGCTCGGCGGATCTCAGCCAAGCTGTGGAAATGCAACGTCGGCAACTGTTGCAGCAATTAGGTCGTGATTTTGATGCATCGCAGCTGGATGAAAAGCTGCTGCGTGACTCCGCTCTGAACGGCCTGATCGAACGTACGCTGCTGCTCAGTAGCGCTAAAGATTCTAAGTTCTCGTTCTCTCAGCAGGCGTTGGACCAAGTCATCCTTAATACGCCGGAATTTCTCGTTGACGGAAAATTTAGCCCTGAGCGTTTCGATCAGGTGATCCGTCAGCTGGGCTACAGCCGTATGCAATTCCGCCAGATGCTTGAGCAGGAAATGCTGATTGGCCAACTGCGCGCCGGTATCGGCAACAGCGGTTTCGTCACTGATGCTCAGGTGCAGGCTTTTGCCGCGCTGGAGAAACAAACCCGCGACTTCGCCAGCCTGACTATTGCCGCTGACGCGAAAGCGGTGCAGCTCAGCGATGATGACGTCAAAGCTTACTACGATGCCCAAGCCAGTCAGTTTATGAGCCCTGAGCAAGTGGTGTTGGAGTACGTGGAGCTGAGCAAGGACTCGTTCTTTGATCAGGTCAAAATAACGGATGAAGCCCTGCAGAACGCTTATCAAAGCGAAATCGCCGCTCTGTCCGAACAACGTCGCGCTGCGCACATCCTGATTGAAGTTAACGACAAGCTTAACGACGAACAGGCCAAGGCCAAGTTGCTGGAAGTGCAAAAGCGTCTTGAGCAAGGTGAAGACTTCGCCAAACTGGCTAAAGAGTTCTCCGATGACGCCGGCTCTAAAGCTGAAGGTGGCGACCTCGGTTTTGCCAGTCGTGGCGTGTATGACCCAGCCTTCGAAGATGCTCTGTACGCGTTGGACAAAAACGCCGTATCGGCGCCAGTGCGCAGCCAGTTTGGCTGGCACTTGATCAAGCTGCTGGACGTCCAGGCCCCGGAAATTCCGACCTTGGCCAGCCTGAAAGACAAGCTTGAGCGCGACCTGAAGACCCGTGAGGTTGAGCAGCGCTTTGTGGATGTGTCGAAGAACCTGGAAGATGCCGCTTTTGAAGCTTCTGACCTGAGCCAGCCGGCGCAGGAATTGGGCCTCAAGGTGCAGACCTCCGAGCCATTCGGGCGCCAAGGCGGTGCTACTGGCATCACGGCTAATCGCCAAGTGATTCAGGCTGCTTTTAGTCCTGAAGTGCTGGAAGACGGCAGCAACAGTGGCGTGATTGAGCTGGATCCGAACACCGTAGCCGTGGTTCGGGTGAAAGAGCACAACAAGCCTGAGCAACTCAAACTTGAGCAAGTTGCTGATAGCATCCGTGCGCAACTGACTAAAGTGCGTGCCAGTGAAGCGGCCAAAGCCAAGGGGGAGGCGCAACTGGCAGCCCTGCGCGAAGGCAAGACCCCAGTTGAGCAAGCCAAGGCTGAGCAAACCTGGAAGGTCGTCGAAGCGGCTACCCGTAGCCAAGAGGGCGTCGAGCCGGTGATCCTGCAGGCGCTGTTCCGCATGGCTAAGCCTGAGGCGGCGAATAAGCCGACTTTCACCGGCATCAGCCTGGCCAACGGTGACTACGTGCTGCTGCGCCTCAATGGCGTGAGCCAGCCGCAGCAAGCCCTGTCGGATGAAGACAAGGCCATGTATGCGCGTTTCCTGGGGTCCCGTGCAGGTCAGCAAGACTTCGCGGCATTCCGTAAGCAGCTGGAAGTAGGTGCGGATATCGAGCGCTTCTAAGGCAGCCGCTAATCTAGCTTGAACGCGCTGCCGCGTTCGAGCTAGAGCGAGGTTACGCAAAACGCCCGGTGCTCTGCATCGGGCGTTTTTATTTTCAGGTCCTCGGAGGCGTCACTCGTGGCCTGTAATCTACTTCTGGTGGAGATTAAAAATGGGGCGATTACCGAGTCGCTCATGCTGGGTTTGATCACGTTTGCCAGTGTGCCCAGGATCAGCGAAATAATTTTTTTCATCCGAGCTCGACTTCGCATTTTTTCGCTAGAATGGCTCGGGTTTTTGTTTGAATGGGGCAGTTTTTCAGGTAACCATTTTAAGAGTACAAGAATGTCCTCCCTTCCCTGTTTTTTGTCTGTCGTATTTGTGGTGCGAAACCAGTCAGCAAGTATTGAAAACATTCTTTCTGATGCGGCAGCTGTCATTGCGAACATCGTCAGTGATTATGAACTGATCGTGGTGGATAACGCCTCGGATGACGACAGCATTTTAGTGTTGAAGCGGCTGACCGCTGAAAACGGATTGGCCAATTTACAAGTGTATGCACTGACCAAAGAGGTGGATGCTGATACCGCCTCGTGGGTTGGGCTGGAGAATGCGCTTGGTGATTTCGTTGTCGTTGTCGATCCGTTGGCTGATGACATTAGCTTTGTCCCCAAGATGCTCGATCAAGCGCTCAGTGGTGCTGATGTGGTGTTTGCTAATAATGCGCAAAAGCCCGTGCAGAGCCTTGCTTATCGTGGGGCTAATGTCGTTTTTCATGGCATCTACAATCGCTTCAATGGTGTCCATTTGGCCAAGGAAGCGCCGCAATACCGCATTCTAAGCAAGCGGGTGATTAATTTCATATTGCAGCACCCTCAACCAGCGATGACCTATAGGCACCTTCCTGCAACGGGTGGATTTGCGCGTGCGTACCTTAACTACAGCTCCGCGCCGCTGACATCTCGGCCCAAGCGATTGGGCGATAGCATCGACCGAGGCATGCGCTTGCTAGTCTCGACCACGCGTGCGCCGATGCGTTTGGTTACCTCGCTCTCCCTGTTTGGTGCTGTTGCCAACCTGGTGTACTGCATTTATGTCCTCGCGATTGGCCTTTTAGAAACCGATGTTGCGCCGGGTTGGATCAGCCTTTCGCTGCAACAGTCGGGCATGTTCTTTCTGATCTCGCTCGTTCTGCTGGTCTTAGGTGAATACATTCTAAATATGGCCAGCCTGTCGAATGAGGGCCCGCTTTATCATGTAGGCCAGGAGTTCACCAGTGCCCGCATGACCCGGCTTGAAAAACTGAACATCGAAGAGGTGGTTTCAGATTCAGCCAAGGCGAAACCCCCGACCATTGAACGTGTTTCCTGATGTCGTGTCTCGATCCAAGCCGACCCAGTCAGGATGCCGTGATAATTGGAGGTGGGTTCTACGGCGCAGCTATCGCTACGTATCTGGTCAAGCAACGTGGTATTAAGCGCATCCTGTTGATTGAACGTGAGCCAGCGTTGCTGATGCGTGCCTCTTACAACAATCAGGCGCGCGTGCATAACGGCTATCACTACCCACGTAGTTTCACGACCGCTTATCGAAGCCGGGTAAACCTACCAAGATTTGTACGGGATTGGCCGCTCGCGGTGAAGCAAGACTTCACCAAGCTATACGCTATCGCCCGACGAAACTCGAAAGTCACGGCCAAGCAATTTGAACGCTTTTGTCGGGAAATTGGGGCGGAGATTAAGCCGGCAGATCCCGTCTTGCGGGCCTTATTTGAACCCCGCTTGATCGAAGATGTGTATCTAGTTAAAGAATATGCGTTCGACACCACTCAGCTCGCGAACTGGGTAGTGCGCGAGCTGGAGGAAAACGGTGTGCAGATCCACTACGACACACGGGTGACTGCGATCTCGAAAGGAACACGGGGGCCGTTGCAGGTTGTAGCCGAGAAGAAGGGGGGGGGGCAGGAGGTAATCACCTGTCGCTATGTATTCAACTGCACCTATAGCGGCCTCAATCAGTTCAAAGGTGATTTCCCCGGTGTCAGTACCGGCCTCAAGCAAGAAATCACGGAAATGGCCCTGATGCAGATGCCCCCATCACTCAATGATTTGGGCATCACTGTGATGGATGGTCCGTTCTTCTCGATGATGCCTTTTCCGGCGCGCGGAATGCATACCTTGTCCCATGTTCGCTATACACCGCACATGCACTGGAATGACCAGCCAGAGGTTGACCCTTACGAAAAACTGCTCTGTTACGCACGCGACACCCGCGTGGATCGGATGGTCAGAGACGTCGGACGGTATATTCCTGAAGTATTGAAAGCCAAGCACATAGACTCGTTGTTCGAGATTAAAACAGTTTTGATGAAGAACGAGGGCGATGACGGAAGGCCAATCCTTTTTGAGAAGCATGCAGAGTTGCCAGGTTGTTATTCGGTGCTTGGCGGTAAAATTGACAATATTTATGACGTTCTTGAAAAGCTTGAAGCTGAGAACATTATCGGCATTGATGATTAAGAAAAATCTAAATTTGGAGCGGTGAATGTTTAGTTCGCTTATTGGATATTCAGGCTACGTGGGCGGCACCCTTCTTAAACAGGAAAAATTCACATCGCTTTATCGCTCAACCAATATTGGTGATATCGATGATCAATCATTTGACACGGTAGTGTGCGCGGGTGCTCCGGCGCAGAAATGGATCGCCAACCGGGAGCCAGAAGCGGATCGGCAAAAAATTGAGAAACTTATCGCACACCTCAAAACTATCCAGTGCAAAACCTTTATTTTGATCAGTACTGTTGATGTGTTTAAGAGTCCCATAGGCGTTGACGAGGACACCCCTGTCGATGAGTCGGGCCTGCATGCCTACGGTCTGCATCGTCGATTGCTGGAGACATTCATCGAAGAGCATTTCCCGAACCATCTGATTGTTCGTCTGCCAGGGCTGGTTGGCCCAGGTCTGCGCAAGAACGTCATCTTCGATTTTCTTAATGACAATAACCTACAGGCAATTGATAGTCGGGGTGTGTTCCAGTTCTACCCGATGGTTAACCTTTGGTATGACATTCAAACGGCACTCAAGGCCGGTTTGAAATTGGTTCACCTCACGGCAGAGCCCGTTAGTGTAGAGAACATTTCCCTACAGGGGTTCGGTAAATCCTTCACCAATGCCTTGGCAAACCCCGCTGCGAGCTATGACCTACGGACCAAGCACGCGCAAGTATTTGGTACGGCGGGCGGCTATCAATACAGCGCCCGCGAAACAATTCTGGCGGTCAGGGCCTACGCGCAGTCCGAGCCGCTGACGATTAAAGGCGATACGGGGATGAGCGCATGAGGTTGGCGATTTCCAATATCGCGTGGGACACCACCGAAGATGAAGCGGTCGCTGCGCTGCTTCAGCGGTTTGCGGTTGATGCTATAGATATCGCACCAGGCAAGTATTTTCCAGAGCCAGCCAAAGCTACGAATGGTGATATTACGCAAGTCAAAGACTGGTGGGCTGAGCGCGGGATCGAGATCACCGGCATGCAGGCGCTGTTGTTTGGCACCACGGGACTAAATGTCTTTGGTTCTATTGAAAGCCAGGCAGCCCTGCTAACGCATTTGGCGGCGATATGCCGTATCGGCGCAGGCCTGGGGGCGACTCGGGTGGTCTTTGGCTCACCTAAGAATCGTGATCGCAGTGGGTTGAGTGATTCAAGGGCTTTGGACATGGCGATTTCTTTTTTCCGGCAGTTAGGAGATATCGCTCAGGCTTGTGGGGTCATTATCTGTCTTGAGCCTAATCCAGCCTGTTATGGCGCCAACTTTATGACCACCAACGCGGAAACCGCCGACGTGGTGAAGCGCGTTGCGCATATGTCCATCCGGATGCAGCTTGACACTGGCGCGCTCACTATTAACGGCGAGAATCCTTTGGTGGTCTTAAACGACTGTGCCCCACTGATCGGGCATGTACACGCCAGCGAACCTGACCTGCTGCCTTTGGGGGATGGTGGAACTGAGCATGGACAAATGGCTGCCGCCCTGAGGCAGTACCTGCCTATGCATGTGGTCACCATCGAGATGGTGGCTACTAAGGATGAGTCGCATGTTGTGTCGATTGAACGAGCCCTTCAGGTGGCGACGCAGCATTACCGCTTGGCTGGCGTGAGGTGACCGCATGAGCATGAAATGGCTAATCCTCATTCTCGGCATTCTCTCCAATGCATCCGCCAGTGTACTGGTGAAGTTGGCCATGCTGCCCCCGCGCAAGTTTCCCTCCCTCAGCGACCCCATAGGTGCAGTGAGTAACTGGCCATTTTGGCTGGGACTTGGGTTATATGGCGCGGCATTTGTGCTCTATGCTGCTGCGTTGGCGCGTCTCCCGCTGAATGTGGCACACCCGGTTTTGACCGCCGGAGCGGTGGCGACTGTCGCTCTGTTTTCGGTCGTGTTTTTTCGTGAATCCTTCCACTGGACTACAGGGGCAGGGATCGTACTGGTAATCGCTGGCGTAGGGCTGATTACAGCTCGCGTTGCTTGATGGTAAACATGATGACCTCTTCTTATATTGCTCCCACCGACCGCGAAACATGGCAAGTACCCTCCTTTGACACTCAACTCTGGCTTGGCCGTCAGCACTCTTGGTGCGTAGTGGTTCCTGTCATCAATGAGGGGGAGCGAATTAAGAACCTGCTGGCCAGAATGGCGACGCTCAAAATCGAAAATATTGCTGACATTATCATTGTCGATGGCGGCACTACGGACAGCTCGCTGGAGTTGCAAGCCTTGCAACGGGTCGGCGTGCGAGGGTTGCTGGTCAAAACGGGTCCCGGGAAACTCAGTGCCCAACTTCGCTGCGCTTATGCCTTTGCACTAGACCAAGGTTATGAGGGGATCGTGACCATTGATGGTAACGATAAAGATGATCCTGAGGCCATTATTCGCTTTATCGAAGCGCTCGAACAAGGTGTTGATTTTGTGCAGGCATCACGCTTTGTGGCAGGCGGAGTGGCTGAGAACACGCCTAAACTGCGAGACTTTGCGATTCGTTTTATCCATGCGCCGATGCTGAGCTTTTTCTCTGGGTTTAAGTGGACCGATACGACTCAAGGGTTTCGTGCTTATAGTCGAAGAATGTTGCTTGACTCGAAAGTCGCACCGTTCCGCGATGTATTTAAAACCTACGAACTACTTGCTTACCTTTCCTATAGAGCCCCAAGGCTGGGTTTTCGCTGTCTAGAGCTGGCAACTATACGGCGTTATCCAAAAGGAGAGGTTCCAACCAAAATTAGTAGCGTTAAGGGAAATCTGTCGGTTCTAGCAGTCTTATTGCGTGCTTGCTTAGGTCTATACAACTAAAAGTTCTGGTGTTGAAATGTTCAAGCAACTTGAAACCAATGAGAGAATATCTGTGATGTTGGTCGCTGTAGTCATAGCGGCTTTAGCATTATTTCTTTGTCTCAGCTTGAAAGAGGATCAGGCTTACTCCGACTTCATTGTCGGTAATTTAACGTGGTATGCCGGAACGAAGTTGCAAGATATCGTTGTTGCCCCTGTTTTTGTTATCGTGTTTTTTTGCGTGCTGCTATTTTTTTCGAGTCTAATTAAATGGCAGAAAAGACTATTCGGCATCGGACCGGCAGCGGAGCTCTCAAGTCAGTTAATTTGGTGGTCGCTTCCCTCTATTGCTGCAATTTCTTCTTTGATTCTCGGCGCGCCGCTAGACGAAAGAATATTGCAATTTTCGGTGTTTGGGATTGGATTTATTGCTATTGCAGCCATAGCTAGCGCAATTAAGAGTTTTGAAATTGACCCTCGTGTATTTAGTCTTGTTGCGCTCAGTATTATATTGTTGTCGCTTGTAAATTTAGAGATTTCGCTGGTTATAGGCCGGGCGCCAATTTCGATGTTTGGGCATTTAGATCTATCAAACTATGCCGGGCCATTTTATTCGATTGCCTTGTTTGGTTGGTTTGCAGGTCTGTTGTATGTTTTTTTTAAACCTGATTTTTTTGCACGAAAAATGTCCTGGCTGCTTCTGGCCAGTCAGTTGGGGATTACTGTATTTTATTTGACATTGTACCCTGCCCATCTGCGACAGCCGGATGCCTCCTTGTCAAATTACGAAACTACGGTCTGGTTGAAAGTTCTGGTAATTGGGATGGTTGTATGGGGTATTGTTGACGTGGTTCGGCGCTTTCGGATTTATTCAGCGTCAAAAGATTTTTCAAAAATTTTATCCCCTATAGCCTTTTTCGGTTTATTGATCGGATTGAAAGCGGGAGTTACAACTTCTCCTAGCATAAATCCAGATGACTATCATTTTGGCGAAATTATCCTCGGTTGGTGGTCCTATCTTCAAGGTGTGATTCCCTATGTAGGTTATATGCCGGCGCACGGGATAATGGGCGATGACTTTACTCAGCTTTTATCTTTCTTATTCTATGATGGCTCGGCTGGCAGCATGGCAGAGGCTGGGCGTCTTAGTTTTGCAATTTTAGCTTTTGTTGCTTTCCTTTCCATCTTTTACTTTTCATCCAGCATTGGCTTAGGCTTCGTATCGATCTTTTTCCTAGTCGGGACTTTTAATTGGTTATTCCTAACGCCATTTCTGTGTCTATGGCTGAGTCGTAGGTTACTTAAGCGTCCTGCGCAATGGTTTTTCGCTTGGGCTATCACCGCACCTATCGTTATATTGGGATTGCCTGCACAAGGGCTGTTGCTTGTGGTGGCCTCTGGCATTGTCGCGGCCTACTACGCTTGGCAAATGTGGCGAAAACCTGAGGAGAGAAAATTCACCGGAACTTTAATCGCTGTTGCTGTACTCGTCGTACTTGGATTTGCCTCTCCGCTTGGGTCGATGCTGCTCGGGGCTGTCCGCTATGTGTTGGAAAATGGACCTTTGAATCAGGTTGCCTACGGCGTTCCATGGAGCATGAGTTGGAGTTATACGGGAAAGAGTGGCTTCATTTTTGAGGCTCTTCGTATGTCCTGGATCGCCGTTCCCCTCGGCTGTTTACTGTTTATTCTTAACTGGAGCAAAGATTGTAATCGACGTATACAAACACTTTTCCCCTTACTTGTTGTTCTGCTGTTCACCTTATTATTGATTCCTTATTCTATGGGGCGCATCGACATCGGAAACGTTTCGCGGCCAGGGTTGGTTGCGAGTTTTAGCTGGATGATTCTGCTGCCCATCGCCGCATGGGGAGTCCTAAGTCATAGTGGCAGAGTGATACTAATTGTTCTTGCGGCCAGTATGAGTGCAGCCCTTGGGTTCCCTTCTCTGTCATTTAGTAACCTCTACGCTTCCGCTTCCGCTTCGGTTATGACATCTACACTACGGGATGGTAGAAGTGCCGGGTTGCCTAATATTGGTAGGGCCTCCGTGCAGGACGAGCATTGGGAAAGGCTCACAAAGCTCGCAAGAGTGTTGGCAGAAAAAGTACCGAAAGGGCAAACCTATCTCGACTTGACATCGCGCAACGCACAATACTTTTACCTCGGGTACAGACCGCCTCTACCGGTAACGGCGCCATACAACATGGTGTCGCCGGCCCAGCAGCGGCGCGCTGTTGATATTTTAAGAGAATACGCGCCGGACATAGCACTGTTGGAAGGAAATAACATCATTCACGACGGCGGCGGGCTTGCGTTACGTAACCCATATTTGTATCGATTTATCGTTGAAAACTATGATCCAGCTTATGAAAAAGGCTTCATCCTAGGCTACAAAAAGAAAGGCTCGCCCGCAGCTGTCCAGCCCTCAGTCATCGAAATCTCACTCAAGGAGATTACCGACTCGAATTGGATCCAGGGTATTTATCGCTCTGCGCCTGCGTTACTCGTCGATGATCAAATACTTTTTTCTCTCATAAAGGTTGGCGACCAAATCCGTACCGCCGATGGTGAAATCCGTCGTATTCAGAGGGTTTCAGGTGAAAACCAGACGTTGTGGCTAGAGGGTTCGTCATTCGCTCCCTCAGATGCTCAGCCTGTGAACAGTGTGCAATTGATTGCCAGTCCCGAGGTCGTTTCTGAATACAAGCTAGCTCTGTTGCAGAAATCCTTTGCGCAATCAGAGCTAGGTAAGATTCCTGTGGCGTGGGGAAGGTCGGAGAAGTCCCTTGCCAAAAGGATGAATCTAATCAAGTCTCTTGACGGCTTGCAGCCTACTCTTCATGACCTCATTACGGAAAATGGACGCTACAAAGTTAGTGGTATTGACCCATACTTGAGTTTCGACCTTGCTGGTTTGGATATTTCCGGGAGTGATGCGGGGTTGCTCAGGTTCGATTTTGAATGTTCTGGGAGGATTGGCGACACGCGTCTTCAGGTGTTCTGGTGGGGCGATGTCAGCCCGGGGCCTAACGAGAACTCAAGCATTCACTTTAGCCCGGAGAATGGAACTCTGATCGTTCCACTTGATGCTTCTCCACGCTGGCTGACTTTGAAGCGCCTGAAAGGTATAAGAGTCGATCTGGATAATTCGGCCGCTTGCAAAGACATTCGGGTAAGAAACGTTGCCCTTATGCAGCGGAAACTCTGAACATGATATGCTTTGGCGGGCTAGACCAGAGTTTTACCCTTATTTATCGAAAGCGATGAAACTTTTTCTTCATTTTTTTGATGAGATTTTAATATCGATGCATGGGGTATTGATTACAACATTTATTGTCCCATGGCTCGCTCGGGAAAATGACATCAATCGTTCGCCCAAAAATTAAAATCAAGACAGTTAAGGGAGAAACTCTGGTTTTGAGTGGGGCATAATTTGGGGAT
>NZ_JANLNY010000014.1 GCF_025465995.1 Pseudomonas sp. 5P_3.1_Bac2
AAGCCGAGGCCGACAGCATCATTACTCTGACCAAGCCGGATGGCAGCACTGTCATCACACAAACGGATGGCGAGGGTAACTGGGCACTGCAACCTAACCCGCTGGGTAATGGTGAGGTAGGTAAGGTCACGGCGACTGATCCAAGTGGCAACGTCAGTGCTGAGACCATCACCAGCGCGGCCGATTTGCTCAGCCCCGATGCACCCGTGGTCGAGAGCAACAACGAAGCAGGCCTGGCCGGTACTGGCGAGCCTGGCGGCAATATCGTGGTTAAGCTGCCGGATGGCACCACCGTATCCACTACTGTGGATACAGATGGTCAGTGGGCGATCAAACCTAACCCGTTGGATGAAGGCGAGCAGGGCACGGTGACTATCACTGACCCAGCCGGCAACACCAGCGAGCCGGTTAACACGGGTAAAGCTGACGTCACCGCTCCAGAAGCGCCTGTGATTGAAAGCAACAACGACGCAGGTCTGGCAGGTTCCGGCGAAGCGGGCGGGACCATCGTGGTGGAACTGCCAGACGGCACCACTGTATCCACCACTGTGGATACCGATGGGCAGTGGGCGATCAAACCGAACCCGCTGGATGAAGGCGAGCAGGGCACAGTGACTATCACTGACCCAGCCGGCAACACCAGCGAGCCGGTTAACACCGGTAAAGCTGACGTCACCGCGCCGCAAGCGCCTGTGGTCGAGAGCAACAACGAAGCAGGTTTGGCCGGCACTGGCGAGCCTGGCGGCAATATCGTGGTTAAGCTGCCGGACGGCACCACCGTATCCACTACTGTGGATACAGATGGTCAGTGGGCGATCAAACCGAACCCACTGGAAGACGGCGAGAGCGGAACGGTCACCATCACTGACCCAGCCGGCAACACCAGTGAGCCGGTTAACACCGGTAAAGCCGACGTCACCGCGCCGCAAGCGCCAGTAGCCGAGAGCAATAACGACGCAGGTTTGGCCGGTACTGGTGAGCCTGGCGGCAATATCGTGGTCAAGCTGCCAGACGGCACCACCGTATCCACCACTGTCGATACCGACGGTCAGTGGGCGATCAAACCTAACCCACTGGATGACGGTGAGAGCGGAACGGTCACCATCACGGACCCCGCGGGCAACACCAGCGAGCCGACTAATACCGGTAAAGCCGACGTTACTGCGCCAGAAGTGCCTGTGATTGAAAGCAACAACGAAGCCGGCCTGGCCGGTACTGGCGAGCCTGGCGGCAATATCGTGGTCAAGCTGCCTGATGGCAGCACCGTATCCACCACTGTCGATACCGACGGGCAGTGGGCGATCAAACCTAATCCACTGGATGACGGTGAGAGCGGAACGGTCACAATCACTGACCCGGCCGGCAACACCAGTGAGCCGGTTAACACCGGTAAAGCCGACGTCACCGCTCCAGAAGCGCCTGTGGTCGAGAGCAACAACGACGCAGGTCTGGCAGGTTCCGGCGAAGCGGGCGGCACCATCGTGGTGGAACTGCCAGACGGCACCACTGTGTCCACTACTGTGGATACAGACGGTCAGTGGGCAATCGAACCGAACCCACTGGGTGAAGGCGAGCAGGGCTGGGTGACCATTACCGACCCAGCGGGCAACATCAGTGAGCCCGCCAATACAGGCAAGGCCGATCTGACTGCGCCACCGGCGCCCGACGTCGCCAGTAACAACCTGGCTGGCCTGACCGGTACCGCCGAAGCAGGAAGCACTATTACCCTGACCAAGCCGGACGGCAGCACCGTTATTACCCATGCCGATAAGACTGGTCACTGGGCATTTAAGCCGAATCCTCTGAGCCATGGTGACGAGGGGCAGGTTACGGCCAGCGATGCCAACGGTAACGTCAGTGCCGAAACGGCTACCGGCGTAGCC
>NZ_JANLNY010000001.1 GCF_025465995.1 Pseudomonas sp. 5P_3.1_Bac2
GTGTTGCCGGCGCCAGCGCCGAGGCCCGCACAGGCCGCGTCGATGCGGGTAGCACCGGCGGCGATGGCGGCAATTGAGTTGGATACGCCCATGGACAGGTTGTGGTGGCCATGGAAGCCAATTTCGGTTTCAGGCTTCAGTGCCGCGCGGATAGCCGCGACTCGGGCGCTCACGTCTTCCGGCAGCATATAGCCGGCGGAGTCGGTGATGTACACGCAGTTGGCACCGTAGGATTCCATCAGCGTGGCTTGTTTGACCAACCCTTCGGGGCTGTTCATGTGGGCCATCATCAGGAAGCCGACGGTATCCATGCCCAGTTTGCGGGCATAGGTGATGTGCTGCTCAGAGACATCGGCCTCGGTGCAGTGGGTGGCAACACGGATGGTGTTCACCCCCAGGTCGTGGGCCATTTGCAGGTGTTCGACCGTGCCAATGCCCGGCAGCAGCAGAGCAGAGACTTTGGCCTGCTTCATCAGCGGGATCACCGCGGACAAATACTCTTCATCGGTGTGCGCAGGGAAGCCGTAGTTCACCGAGCGGCCGCCGAGGCCGTCACCGTGGGTCACTTCAATCAGGGGAACGCCTGCTTCGTCGAGGCCGGATGCGATCGAGCGCATCTGATCAAGGCTGATCTGGTGGCGTTTGGGGTGCATGCCGTCACGCAGGCACATGTCGTGGACGGTGATTTTCTTGCCGCGAAGATCCATGCTGCGCTCCTTAGGCGATAGCCGCTGCGTTCGATTGGCTGAGTAGGGTTTCGGCAAACATTTCCGCCGTGCGCGCAGCGGCGGCGGTCATGATGTCCAGGTTGCCGGCGTACTTGGGCAGGTAGTCGCCCAGGCCTTCGACTTCCATGAAGATCGACACGCGGTTGCCGTCGAACACCGGGCCGTTGACCAGGGTGTAGCCGGGCACGTACTTCTGCACTTCCTTGATCATGGCGTGGATCGCGGCAGTGATGGCGGCCTGATCTGGTTCACCCTCGGTCAGGCAGTGCACGGTGTCGCGCATAATCAGCGGCGGCTCTGCCGGGTTGATGATGATGATCGCCTTGCCTTCTTTAGCGCCGCCGACTTTGACGATGGCGCTGGAGGTGGTGCGGGTGAACTCATCGATGTTCTTGCGGGTGCCGGGGCCGACCGATTTGGAGGCGGCAGTGGCGATGATTTCCGCATAGCTCACGGGCTGCACGCTGGACACCGCAGCCACCAGCGGAATGGTGGCCTGGCCACCGCAGGTGACCATGTTGACGTTCATGGCGCCGGACTCAAGGTTGGCTTTGAGGTTGACCGGCGGTACGCAGTACGGGCCGATGGCAGCCGGCGTCAG
>NZ_JANLNY010000018.1 GCF_025465995.1 Pseudomonas sp. 5P_3.1_Bac2
CTGTGTCCCGTCCTGAATAAGGTTTACACCTTCTGCCCGAGAGTCTGGAGATTCCGATGGAGCAAGGTGTTAAGCGTACGCAGCGTGATTACTCGCTGACTTTTAAATTGGCGGTGGTCGATCAGATCGAAAAAGGCGAGTTGACTTACAAGCAGGCTCAAGAGCGCTATGGCATCCAGGGCCGGTCCACTGTTTTGGTATGGTTGCGTAAGCATGGTCGGCAGGACTGGAGCCAGGGGGCTTCGATTCGAGCCGGCAGGAGCCGCGCCGTGACCGCCCCCAAAAACCTGACGCCTGAGCAACGCATCAAGGAACTGGAGCAGCAACTGCAGTTCATGAGCCAGAAGGCCCAGTTCTTCGAATCGGTAGTCGATGTGCTGAAGAAGGATTACGGTGTTTCAATCGTAAAAAAGCGACCCGGCAAGTCGTCTCGCAAGGGCAAATCCAAGAGCTGACCGTCGTCAGGGCTTGCCAGTTTCTTTCTATCAGTCGCCAGGCTTACTACAAGCACAACCGTGCGATGGATCAACGCTCTACGCAGAGTGAGTTGATCGCGTGTTATGTCCAGCGGCTAAGGCTTCGCCAGCCGAGGATCGGCACGCGAAAACTGCATTACCTTCTGCATTGCCAGCCCAATGACAGCCTAAAGGTCGGGCGCGACCGGTTATTCAAGATATTGGCCGAGTACCGCCTGCTGGTACTGCCCAAGCGCGCGTATCACAAGACCACGCAGAGCTTTCACCGTTTTTATCGGCACCCGAACCTGCTTAAGCCTGGAGCCGAACAGATTACGGCGGAAGCGCCCGATCATGTCTGGGTGGCGGATATCACCTATCTGCCGGCCCGAAGCGGCCCGCTATATCTGAGCCTGGTTACGGATGCGTACTCCCGAAAAATCGTCGGTCATCACGTCCATGAGGGCTTGCATGCAGAGTCCGTGGCAGTCGCGTTCAGACAAGCGCTAAAAGGACGCCAGGGTAGCCAGGCACTCGTCCATCACTCCGATCGTGGAATCCAGTATTGCTCGGCGCTCTATCAGGCACTGCACAAACACCACGGCGTGCAGTGTTCGATGACCGATGGCTACGATTGCTATCAGAACGCACTGGCGGAGCGGGTCAATGGAATTCTGAAGAACGAACTGCTGCTGCACAGTCCCGATGATTTGCAGCAGGCCAGATCGATGGTCAGCGATGCAGTCAGGATCTATAACACGGAGCGGCCACATCTGGCCCTGAAATACAGAACGCCCGATGCAGTGCATCGGGCGTCGTAGGTACCGCAAAATCTAGCTGAAACGGTGTAAACCTAATTCAGGACTAGACAC
>NZ_JANLNY010000020.1 GCF_025465995.1 Pseudomonas sp. 5P_3.1_Bac2
TGAATCGCCCCAGGTTTTCTAGACACTTTCCAGACTCTGGGAATAGCGTTTTTCAAACTCTACAGGTGACAGCTGATTGTTGAAACCGTGTCGGCGTTTTGGGTTGTAAAACATCTCGATGTAGTCGAACACATCAGCGCGAGTATCCTGCCTAGTGCGATAGATTTTTCGCCTGATCCGTTCCCGCTTCAGCAGCTGGAAAAAGCTTTCCGCTACTGCGTTGTCATGGCAATTGCCGCGCCGACTCATGCTGCCAAGCAAGTTGTTGGCTTTCAGGAAGCTCTGCCAGTCGCCGCTGCTGAACTGACTACCCTGGTCTGAGTGAATCATCACCTCCTGCTTTGGCTTACGGCGCCAAACAGCCATCAGCAAGGCATCAATAGCCAGGTCGCTGGTCATCTGCGGCTTCATTGACCAACCGATTATCTGCCGCGAGAACAGATCAAGCACTACTGCCAAATACAACCAGCCCTCATAGGTGCGGATGTAGGTGATGTCCGTAACCCAGACCTTGTTGGGTTCGGTGACATTGAATCGACGCTCAAGATGATTCGGTGAGGCCGTTGGAGGCTTACCACCATAGCGGCCCGGTCGACGACGATACCCTGTCTGCGAGCGCAGCCCTTCCAGGCGCATCAGTCGAGCAACACGATGCTTACCGCATGCCTCTCCAAGCTCACGCAGGTCGTCGTGGATTTTGCGGTAGCCGTACACACCACCGCTCTCTAGCCACGCGTGCTTGATCAGTCCAAGCAGGCGTTGATCATCGTTGGCTCGTGCCGACTTCGGTTCAGCCAGCCAGGCGTAGTAACCGCTGGCATGTACTTTCAGAGTCAGGCACAGGCGGCGAACCGAATAGTCTTCGGATAGCTGACTGATAAAGGCGTACTTCAGCCGCACTCCTTGGCAAAGTACGCGGCGGCCTTTTTTAGGATGTCTCGTTCTTCGGTCACGCGCTTGAGTTCAGCACGCAGACGACGCAGCTCAGCTTGCTGATCATCCTCTTGCAGGCGTTGCTCTGCGGGTTTGCTGTAGCGCTTCACCCAGGCATACAGGCTGTGTGTCGAAATGCCCAAACGAGCAGCTACCTCAGCCACCGGCAGATCTCGTTCGGTCACCTGCTTGACTGCTTCGATTTTGAATTCTTCG
>NZ_JANLNY010000015.1 GCF_025465995.1 Pseudomonas sp. 5P_3.1_Bac2
GACGTCTCCCCGTCTTCAGTAGCAGCTGGCTTTAGAGTCCTAGTTCAATATAACGGCTTGCGAGGTCAGTTGCTCGGCATAGGCCGATGGGGTTAACCCACCGAGCCCTTTCTTCGGTCTTTCTTCGTTGTATTCCCTCCGCCAAGACTCAATCACCACCTTGGCGTGCGGCAGACTGGCGAACCAGTGTTCGTTCAGGCATTCATCACGAAAGCGCCCGTTAAACGATTCGATGTAGGCATTCTGATTGGGTTTGCCGGGCTCAATCAGAAACAGCAGCACACCTCGCTGATGAGCCCATGTCAGCATGGCGCGACCACAGAACTCCTTGCCATTGTCCGTGCGGATGGATTTGGGCAGCCCGCGTGACATGGCCAGACGATCCAAAATGCGCGTCAACAAAAGTCCGCCAATCGATCGTTCCGGCACGATGGCGACAGCCTCATGGGTAGCATCATCCACCACGGTCAGGCTCTTGATGACACGCCCTTCAGCCGTGCGATCAAAAACAAAGTCCATCGACCAGACCTGATTAGCTGCCCTTGGGCGCCCTAGCGGCTGTCGATCTGCAATCGGGATCTTCTTGCGCTTACGCCTTTTCACCTGCAAGTGAGCCTCGGCATACAGGCGCTCCACCCGCTTGTGGTTGACCACCTCGCCAGCCTGGCGCAGCTTCAAATAGATCATCGCGGCGCCATAGCGGCGATGCCGATGAGCCAAGGCCACAATACGCTCACGCAGGTTCTGGTTGCGATCCGCTCTTGGCTGGTAGCGCAGAGCGCTGGCGCTCATGCGAATCACCTGAAGCGCTCGACGCTCACTCAAGCCGCGTGCCGTCATGTGGCGCACCAGCTCTCGACGGGAGGGGGCGCTCACCACTTTTTTCGCAAGGCCTCACGAGTGACCTCGATCTCCAGCATCGACTCG
>NZ_JANLNY010000011.1 GCF_025465995.1 Pseudomonas sp. 5P_3.1_Bac2
GGTCACTTCACCCAGCACGGTCCCACCAGCGTCGGTCAGGGTAATAGTCGCACCGGCCTCAGCGGTACCACTGATTTGCTCACCGTTACTCGGTGCAATCACCGGCGCATTAGGGGCGATGCTGTCTACGGTAACCGCAGCCGGGCCGCTGACGTTGCCAGTAGCATCACTGGCTTTGGCGATCACCACAGTGCCGTTGGCCAAGCTCGGGGTTAGGGTGTGGCTCCACACACCACCCACCACGGTGACGGTGCCCAGCGGGTTGCCGCTGCTGTCAGTCAGGGTGATCAGCGCACCATTTTCGCCGGTGCCGCTGATGGTCTGGCCGTTGCTTGGGTTAATGGTCGGTGCAGGCGGAGGCAGGGAGTCGACAATGACGCTGGCTTCTAGGCTGGTGTTGCCCGCCGCATCCTTGGCCACCACCTTCACTTCAGTGCCATTGGCCAGAGCCGGGCTTGGCGTATAGCTCCAAGTGCCGCTCGGGCCCACCAGCGCTTCGCCAATCGAGTTGCCGCTGGCGTCGCTAATCAGCACGGTGCTGCCAATCTCAGCAGTACCGCTCAAGCTGCTGCCGTTACTCAGGTTGATAGTCGGCGCTGCCGGGGCCAAGGCATCGACCGTCACGCTGCTGCTTGGGCTCGGGTTGCCGGCAGCATCGCTGGCCACTGCACTGACCACGGCGCCATCGGCCAGCGGGCTGGACGGGGTGAAGGTCCAATTGCCGCTTGGGTCGGC
>NZ_JANLNY010000003.1 GCF_025465995.1 Pseudomonas sp. 5P_3.1_Bac2
TGCAGGATGGCTGCCGTGGTGCAAGCGCCTGTGCGGCGATTGCATCTTACGGCGAGTCGTAGAGCGTAGGGTGGATGGCGCTTTATCCATCCACCGGGTGCCCAGCCAGGTGATATCGGTAAATCGTTAAACCTGAGGGCGCTGTGGCGATGGTGGCCAAGGCCGCTGCGCGGCCGTTGACCGCCCTACGTTGGGAAGGATGACTGCCGTGGTGCAAGCGCCTGTGCGGCGATTGCACCACGGCGAGTCGTAGAGCGTAGGGTGGATGGCGCTTTATCCATCCACCAGATGCCGGCCGTGGAGATATAGGTAAATCTTCAAGT
>NZ_JANLNY010000010.1 GCF_025465995.1 Pseudomonas sp. 5P_3.1_Bac2
TACCGGCAATACCCGCGCCGTTGTTGCTTTCAACAATAGGTGCATCCGGAGCAACGATATCCGAGCCACCGGTATTCACCGGACGGCTGATGTTGCCCGCCGGATCTTTAACGGTAACCGTAGCGCTCTCACCATCATCCAGTGGGTTAGGCGTAATGGCCCAGCGGCCGGCCTCATCCACAGTCGTAGTCAGGCTGGTGCCATCAGGCAGTTTCACCACAATGGTGCCACCGGCTTCGGCGCTGCCGCTCAAGCTCAGCTCATTATTGGTGTCGACCACAGGTTTATCTGGCGCCACCAGGTC
>NZ_JANLNY010000012.1 GCF_025465995.1 Pseudomonas sp. 5P_3.1_Bac2
TACCGGTAAGGCTGACCTGAATGCGCCAGATGCTCCGCAGGTCGCCAGCAATAACCTGGCAGGCCTGACGGGTACTGGTGAAGCCGGTAGCACTATCACTCTGACCAAACCCGACGGCAGCACCGTGACAACCCAAGTCGACGACTCCGGCCATTGGGCGTTTAAACCTAACCCTCTGGGCCATGGTGACGAAGGGCAGGTTACGGCCAGCGATGCCGACGGCAACCTCAGTGGTGAAACCCCAACCGGCGTAGCT
>NZ_JANLNY010000021.1 GCF_025465995.1 Pseudomonas sp. 5P_3.1_Bac2
ACCGGTAAGGCTGACGTCACTCCACCTGCGCCACCGGTTGTCGATAACAACAACGAGAGTGGTCTGGGCGGCAGCGGCGAGCCGGGCGGCACCATCGTGGTGGAGCTGCCAGATGGCAGCACCCTGACCACCGTGGTCGACGACAACGGCCAGTGGGCCATCGAGCCTAACCCGCTGGAAGACGGCGAGACTGGCAGCGTCACCATCACCGATCCAAGCGGCAATATCAGTGAGCCGACCGA